>NZ_JBIPAS010000004.1:0-42932 GCF_050499065.1 Enterococcus sp. AZ071 | reverse complement strand
TTGGGAGGGCATGAATTCTTTTTCGATTGTTCAACGGAGCATATTAAGGAGTATGAGGAGAAGTTTGCTGCTGTTGGGCCTAAGTTGGAAAAGTTAAAGCAAGGCGACGATACAATCGAAGACTACAAGAAAGCTTTAACAATCGGATATGATGCAATGCTAGGAGAGGGCACGTTTGAAAAACTCTATGACGGTGTGCCTGATGTAGTAGCATGGATCAACGCGTTTTACACGTTGGCTGAAGGAATCGCTGAGAAGGTTTCTGAGTTCCAAAAAGAACAAAGTAGTAAATCCGACGAATTGAAAAAACAGTATTTGAAAAAGAAGAAAAAGAAAAGTAAGAGGTGATTGATATGCGGTTAAATGATCCGCTGGTCACTTCTATTTTCTTTCATGATCGAGAGTACGCTATTGATTTATCTTTTGACAATGTCTTGGACGTTTTCGATGTGTTATCTAGTGACATGTTGCTGGGAGACAAGATTGACACAGTAATTGCTTTACTATTTGGCGAAATAGCTTTAGAACCTTCCTTAAAAGCCGATTTATGGCTCTTCGTAAGAGATAAATACATTTTGCTAGGTAATAGTACCGAGCCCGAGGTAGATGAATTAGGTAATCCTATGCCAGTAGTACAAGGGAAGCAAAGCTTAGATATTCAACAAGACGCAAAGTACATATACGCGTCTTTCCGACAGATAGGGATCAATCTATTCGAAGAACAGGGGAAATTAACTTGGGCAGAGTTTCAAGCCCTTCTCGAAAGTCTACCTGAAGACACAATCATTCAGAGGATTATTCAAATTAGAAACTGGACTCCTCAAAAGGGTGATTCTGCAGAATACAGGAAAAAAATGAGAGATTTAAAACGAAAATTCGCTTTAGATGGAGAGGAGGAAACGGATGGCTGATGGAGTAGTATCTATTGATGTTAAGGTTGATGGGAAGAATGTTTCTTCTCTCAATAAGGACCTTGACGATTTAGAAGGAAAGTCAAGTAAAGCTAGTAGAGGGATAAAAGACATGGTAGCAGCAATGGGGCTTGTAAAAGTCGCCAGTGCTGCTTTTAATGTTTTAAAGAATTCTGTGAGTGGTGCTATTGATCGGTTTGATATATTACAAAAGTATCCTAAAGTTATGGAATCATTAGGCTTTAGTACTGATGATGTAAATAAATCGATGGATTCTTTAAAAGATGGTATCGATGGGCTCCCAACCAAACTACAGGATGTTGTATCCACAACTCAAAGAATGGCAGCAATAACAGGTGACTTAGACACCGCAACTGATGCAACGTTGGCTTTAAACAATGCCTTTTTGGCCAGTGGTGCGTCTACTGATGATGCTTCTAGAGGTATGCAACAGTATATTCAAATGCTCTCATCAGGTAAAGTTGATGGGGAAGCTTGGAATACCTTGATGGAAACAATGCCAACCTCTCTCACCAAAGTTGCGAATGCTATGGGTTTCATGGGCAAAAGTGCAATGCAAGACTTAAAAGCTGCTATTCAAGACGGGTCCGTTTCATTTGAGGATTTACAAAATAAATTTATCGAACTAGGTACTGGGTCTGGTGAACTTGCCAAGTTGGCCAAAGTTAATAGTGAAGGGATTAGGACTTCTTTTACTAACCTTAAAAACTCGGTCACAAATAATCTAGCTAACATTCTAGATAAAATAAACCAAATAACACAACAAGTCACTGGCGATACTATTGCCGGACACATAAATAAATTAAAAGGAATTATTAATAGTGCTGGAAAATCAATAGTCAACTCAATGGATAGTATTGTACCGATAGCAGAAAAGGTAATACAGGTATTTGGGATTTTAACAAAAAGCCTTGATTTTAACATTCTAAGCAAGAGTATTGAGATGTTAAAAAGCGGATTTGCAAGTCTAAGCAATAATGGAGATATCCAGAGAATTGGTCAAGATTTCCAGTTTCTGATTTTCAAGATGACCGATATAGTTAAAGATTTATATGGAAAAGTGAAGCCTTCCATATCTAGTATCATTGATACTTTCAAGACTATGATCGGTTATCTTATGCCTACAATTTCCAATCTTTCAGGCGTTATAACCACCGCAGCTGTCGGTATTGCTCAAGTATTCAGAGAAACATTGCCGATAGCTATAGATATTTTTAAAGGGGTATTCTCAGGGCTTGTAAGTTTTATTGGTCCCTTACTTGTTGATTTATCAGCTAAGTTGTTAGATTTTACCGTAACATTCACTCAAGCCTTTCTAGATAAGGTTATACCAGCTCTTCAAAAATTTGGCGAATGGATCAAGAATAATCAATCAACAGTAGAATCTTTGGGTGCGGTTGTAGTGGCACTGGCTGCAGGGTTTGCTGCTTTTAAAGTTGTTACAACTGTAATTGCTTTGTTCAACGGTCTGAAAAAAGCTGTTTTAGCAGTAAAAGCCGCTTTTGTCGCAATGAAAGTTGCTATGTTAGCTAATCCTATTGGATTAATAATTGCGGCAGTTACAGCCCTTGTAGCAGGGATTATATATCTTTGGAAAACTAATGAAGGCTTTAGAGACGCAGTTATCAACATTTGGAATAAGATCAAGGAAGCATTTCTCACTGCAAAAGAAGTCATAGTGACCGCATGGGAATCAATTGGAGATTTCTTCTCTGGTATTTGGGAAAGCATTGTCGGTGGAGTAGATGGAGCAGTAACAGGCATACAGGAAAAATGGACAGCCTTCAAAGAATGGTTCTCGTTATTCTGGGAAGGGGTCAAGACGTTTGTTAGTGAAACATGGCAACTCTTAGTGAATGCAATTCTAATGATCGTAGCACCGTTTATCGGTATTCTCATGATGAACTGGCAACTACTAAAATCTGGCATGGATGAAATCTGGGCAGGTATACAGATGGTTGCTCAGGGAGCTTGGGAACTGATCAAGAATATTATACTAGGTCCTGTCTTATTAGTATTGGACTTAGTGACAGGTAACTTTGATCAAATGGGTAGCCATTTATCCCAAATTTGGGAAAATATCAAAGGCGCAGCCTCTACAATTTGGGAAGGAATAAAATCGATTTTTTCTGGAATTGTCAGTGCGATAGTTGACTTTGCACAGGGGCATTTTGAGAATCTGAAAAATATTCTATCAAATATTTGGAATAGTATAAAGGCAACTGCAGGCTCTATATGGCAAAGCATAAAGAATACTGTAACTAACTTGATTAGTACATTGGTATCTACCGCTCAGAATATTTGGAATGGTTTTAAGAATACATTGTCGTCAATCATACGTGGTATTCAATCGACAATGACATCAGTATGGAACTCTATAAAGTCATCTGTCATTAGTATTATTAATGGATTGGTTTCTGGTGCGCAGCAAGCTTGGAATAATATGACTCAGGCGGTTTCGAATGCGGTAAATCGTGTTAAAAGCTTGTTTAATTCTTTACGCAATATTAACTTGCTTGATATTGGTAGAAATATTATTCAAGGTTTGATCAATGGTGTAACTGGTGGATTAAATAGTCTATGGAACACAATTTCGAATATAGGTAATGGGATCAGGAATACAATAGCAAATGTGTTAAGCATTCACTCTCCTTCTCGTGTGATGAGAGATGAGATCGGAAAGTATATCCCACAAGGAATTGCGGTTGGTATTGAAGCAGACGCAGATACTGCTTACAACGCTATTCGGAGCCTTGGCGATGGGATTTCTAAGTCAATTAGCCCTGAAATGGCTTTAGGTACTAGCAGAATGGGCTTAGCGACAACTGGTAGCCAGATAATCAATAATAGCTATATTACTAAAAAATCTAGTGCGAACCGTGTTTATGAGCTCCACACGACAGTAGATTTAGACGGCAGAGAAGTTGGCCGTAGTGTAGCTGTATACTCTGAGAAAGAACTTAACAGAAGAAACACAATCAAAAACGTTTTGGCAGGTGAAACATAATGGCAGAGTTTAACGTATATTTCAATGGTGAGAAGTTGCCTATCCGAGTGTTAGGCGGTTTCACACGCGGCCCGATGGTCGGAGAGTACGAAAACAAGACAATAGACATATCAGACATGGACGGAACCGAGGTAATCTCTTCACGTATTAAGGAGGGGGTTATTGAGGTTCCGTTTGTTATTCAAGGAGACTTGCACACAGCGCATGATGAAATGATGCGGATTCTGAACGTGGACGAACCCAAGAAGCTGCAATTTTCCGATCAGATGGATAGGTTCTACTTAGCCATTCCGCAAGGAAAGCCGGACGCCGAGGAACTCGTGCAGTGGTTTGAGAAAGGTTCTATCTCGTTCCTAGTGCCGTCTGGTGTCGCCTACGCCGAAGAGGAAACGATTGTGACTAATGACCGAGAGGTCGTGACTGAGACGTTAAATTTTGTCGGTAAAATTTCAGGAAGCCATGTTGAAAAACCACATTGGATGAGTGTTATGCATGCGGGTGATACTCCAGAACCAAATGCTTTCAGAAATGAATTTATTCAATCTAGGTATGATTCTGTTAGTAGATTGGATGGAAAAACAATGTCTTCTTTATCCTCAGTTGGTACGGCTAACCAATTTCCTGCAACGTTGATTAAATGGAATATAATTGAAGATTTTGATAGGCGATATTCGAATGTTTTTGATTACTATGATGCTACGGACCTGTCCAACAAAATAAGAGTAATGAAGAAAATTATCACGGGATGCAATTATAGTGTTTGGGGTCGAGGAGTTATTCCAGGAGGAAACAAACTGAATACCGCTTATTGGTTAGATGATAAGGCATACTCTATTCAGCGACCTTCAAACACAACGAATGAAATAAAAGAAATTTCATACCCACTAGATCAAGCAAATTCTGGCAGAGCAATAGATAATCAAGGGTTTGTTAATGTAATAGTTTATCCAGATCCTTCAAGTGAAGAAATAGGATCAGCATTGTATATTGATTTTGTAAATTTTGAGTATACCGTTGAACTTCCACGTAAGAATACGTTAATTATCAACAATGAGGGCACGCATAAAACAGCACCTGAATTTTCTTTCGAATTTGAAGAAGATAACGGCTATATTGGGGTTGTTCACCAGGATGGCATTATCCAATATGGATCACCTAGTGAAGTAGACGGTGTGACAAAGCAGAAATCAGTAGTGTTGCTACAAGATCGTTTTGACAATAATAAAGGCTGGGAAATCAACAGCACTAAAGCGGTGACTATGTTACCAATGACAGCAAATGGAACTGTGAAGTGGGACCCGATCCAAAGCTTTGTATATCCGACTGATTTTGGAACGGGAGATGGATGGCATGGCGTAACACTCACGCAAGCATTATCACAAGAGGCGGACAACTTCACATTAGAGTCCTTATCAAGGATACAGGATATTTGGGCCGAAAAAGCTGGACGCTTGGAGTTCACTATTTCCGCTGCTGATGGTACACCCTTGTTTTCAATGCAGTTTAGAGATGATTCAGTATCTTCTTCTCAGAATCAATTTTGGGCGTATGTAGGCAACCAGGAAGTTGATCGAGACACTTCGACTTGGCGATGGCGATGGTGGCTAGGTAGCCTAACAGTACGCAAAGCTGGCAACTTGTGGGAGTGGACCATTCAAAACGGCCAAAACAAATGGACTAGGCAATACTTAGATGGTGGGTACACAGTCTCTAACAAGAAGGCAGCACGTATTACAATCGCTTTTGCTGCCTTCGGAGACAAGAAACCAATTGCTTGGGAAGATGTTGCTAAAAATAAAAGCGGCATGGGATGGTCAGAATTACGCTTCGTCAAGGACAACGTTGATTTTTGGGTAGACTTGCCGAACAAGATGAAAGCAGGCGACACAGTGGAAATTAGGAACACTGAGGGTAAGATATACAAGTACTGGCAGAACCAGGAACCTATACAAGACATGTTAGACGCTGACATAGGCAATAACTATTTCTTGCTGCCTGTTGGTGAAAGTGAAGTTCAGTTCCACTTTTCGGATTACATGAGTGAGCCGCCGCTGATCACCGCAAAATATAGGAAGACATATAGATAGGAGGCAAAAGATGCAGTTAATTATAATTGATCGTCAAAGCAAACAAGTACTAGATGTTTTGAGCAATGAAGCGCCTTTTGCTACTCCATTCGATGATTCTTTCAGCGGTGGCGGACTAACAGACAGTTTAGAAACAGGTATGGCCACATACTCTTTTGAAGTGCTGAAGAAGTATGCAGCCGCTGATAATCTAGTTAAGGGGAATGAGATAGCCTTCCGTGACAAGAAGGGTCAAGATAGATTATTCCAGATCCTGATTGTTGAATCGGAGCATGATAAAAAAGTTATTCATTGTGTAGATACAAATCTAACTTTAAATAATACAATTGTACGACCTTATGAAGCTGAAAAAGATTACCGAATAGCCGACTACATTAACCGTTTCTTGCCTAGCAAGAGCGGTTTTTATATTGGGATTAATGAAATACCTCATCTATCAAGAAAATTAGTGTGGGAAGGACATGAGACGGTAACAAAGCGTTTGCGGTCTGTAGCTACACAGTTTGATAATGCTTATATCGGCTTTCGTGTTGTGATGCAAGGGTCACAGGTTGCTGCTCGTTTTATCGACATCTATAAGAGACGTGGGAAAAGTATTGGGACCACCTTAGAGTATTCTAAAGAAGTCAATAATATTTATAAAACGGAAGACTTATCAGAGCTTGCGACAGCTTTAATTGGTATCGGTGGTATGAAAGAAGGCTCAGAGGATCAGGAGAGCATAACTTTTAAAGACAGACATTATCAATCAGCTGATAATCGGTTTGTAAGCCCAGCGGGTGATGATCGAGTGTACGATCTAATCATGGGACCTTATTGGAAAGAAAACAAACCGGGGATGCAGACCTATGAGGGGTATATTGAACGAGTATTTGAGTATGATACTCAAAGCCCGCAGGAGCTTTTTAATCGCGCAGTAAATCGACTGGCTGAACTGTCGCAGGGAGCGAATACTTATGAGGTAGATGTAGCGTTACTTGATGATGATATAGCTTTAGGCGATACAGTCCGAATTGTCGATCATGACTATCAGCCGGAACTCTTTTTAGAAGCGGATGTTTTAGAACTCACGCAGCACTTGTCGAATAAGGGAAGAAACACAGCAGTATTTGGCAACTTCATTGAGAAAGAGTCTAAGATTGATGCAGCGCTGCGAATGGCTCAGGAAGCCATGAAACAAACGCAACTGCAGGCTCTTTACGAATGGCGGGCCTATGCCGATGATGATCAAGGGAACGGCTTTACTCACCGATACAGTGAAAATAAGGAATACATGGCGATTCTGTTCGTTAGAAACAAGCCTGTACCTTCAGACGATCCAGCGGATTATCTTGGTCATTGGACAAAAATCCGTGGTAGCAATGGAATTGATGGTGATGATGGCAAGACTTATTATCCTTGGGTAGTCTTTGCTGACGATGCAAATGGTAAAAATATTAGTTTAGACGGAAATGGGAAACCTTATGTTGGCATTGGAAATGGTACAAATCCAGTTCCTTCTATAAATCCAGCTGATTACAAATTTCAATTACGCTATGATCAAGAACTGTATAAGCAAGTTCAAGATCAGATTGATAGTGTACCTGTTGTAACAGTTGGAACGATCAGACCGAAGAATCCTAAACATGGGGATCAATTCTGGCAACAAGACTCAGAGGGGGCATTAACCGGATACTTCAAGTATGTGGTTAAGGATGGTATAGGAACCTGGGAACCCCAAATGGTTGATCAGGCCATGCTGAATATCTACGAGTTGAATGCTGTTAATATCAACGGTTCCGTGATAAACGGTTCAAAGTTTACAAGTGAGTTCACTGGTACAGATGATTACGGTCGTCCTATCAACGGAGTGTTATCAATTGATGGAGGAGTTATCAAGTCTGATTATCTTTATCCAAACGAGCCGGGGCGTACAGGATTAATGCGACTGTCTCATGAAGGGTTAGCGAGTGTTGTTTCCAGAGACGGACAAGGAACCGCAAACGCCGGTTTCAACCTAAACACTGTTGCGATGAGAATTTATTCCGATCAATACGACGTTAATTTGTCGAAAACTAATCTGTCTTTAGTAGATAGTATCGCTTTGCGTGAAGCTACGTTAGCGTACGACAAATTAACATTGTTAGATAAAGCTGGAAAAAAATACTTTAAAGGGGGCTTTGAAGGAATATCAGTTGAGCAACGGTTAGGTATAAGCCTTACAAAAATGACCGTTCCCAATGGTGGCGGTCTAGCAAGTATACAGGCGTGGGAAATCTTGTCCGCTGGATTCGATAATTACGATAACCCTAGTACAGCTTGGATGGATATTAAAGCGAAGGTAAATTTCCAAATGAACTGGTTAAACAACATCAATGTGCTGAATTTGGGGAATGGGAATTCTTCAGTATCCTCTACAGGTAGTCGCATCTATGTTACAAATGATAATCATTTGGTTGTTGGTGGGAACTGGGGAACATACTTATCAGCATTTAATAGCGGCAGCCCTGTAGCGGTTCTCCATGCAGCCTGGGACGGTATAAAGGCTTTTAAGGATTTAAACATGAATGGTTGGAAGATCACCAATCAATCGGATATTCGCCTAAAGACAAATATAACTAAATCAGAAATTGACCCAATCAAGGAGTTTGAACAGATTGAATTTTACGATTTTGAATGGGACCCTAAACACCCTAGAAATGAAGGGAAGGATAAAGATAGGCAATACGGGATTATTGCACAATATGTGCCTTTCTTAAGTCAACATTCCTCCATTGAGAAGGATAATTACTTAGTTATTGATCAAATGAAAATGCTGAATCTAACAGCGCATGCAGTTAAAGAATTGATTGAAAATAATAAATCCTTAGAATCACGAATTGTTGCTTTAGAAGAAAAAATGAAAAAGCTGCTAGGAACTGAATAGGGATAGAGCAACAGAGTAGGGATTTCGATCTCTACTCTATTTTTGAGAGTAGGTGAAGTATGGAGTTTTTTGACAAATTGCTAGAGATCAACAGCTTTCTTATGGCTCTTGGGTTGGGAGGTATTTATGCATGCATCCATAAAATCTACAAGGCTGTTAAGGGAAACAAGGATCAAACAGAACAACGTTTCAAGAGTCTTGAGTATGCGAATGTGGCGATACTGCATGACAAGATTTATAAGCAGTGTTCTGGTTATTTAGAAGAAGGGTGGGTATCAATTGATGATTTAGAAAACTTAGAATATTTATGGCGAGGTTACCACCAATTAGGCGGTAACGGCACAGGAGAAACATTGTACAAAAAGGTTCTTGATTTACCGAATATACCACCGAAGGAGGAAAGAAAATGAACTTTGCAGAATATTTAATGCCGCTAGCTATGGCAGGATGTCTAGTACTCGGATATTGTTTGAAACAATTTAAACGGATCAATATCAATGACTACATTCCAACAATTTTAGCTGTTGTTGGCGCGTTAATTGCTGGAGGTGTAAAAGGGTTCTCGATTGAGTCAATTATTATTGGTGCAATCAGTGGACTAGCTTCTACCGGATTACACCAAGCGTTTACACGATTTATTGAGGGATTAAGTGGAAAAGGAGGAAATGAATGAAAAAGAAAAGTATCGTATTGAGCCTATTATTGGCTCTTTTTTTGTTGCCAAATTTTCAAGTGGAAGTAAATGCTGCTAAAGGTGATCAAGGTGTTGATTGGGCTATTTATCAAGGAGCAAATGGCCAATTTGGCTATGCCCATGATAAATTTGCAATCTCTCAAATCGGTGGTTACAATGCCGGAGGGCTTTACAATCAATGGACTTACGAAAGCCAAGTAAATTCAGTGTTAGCACAAGGAAAACGAGCACATACTTATATCTGGTATGATACCTGGGGAAATATGAGTATTGCAAAAACTACAATGGATTACTTTTTACCCAAGGTAAAAACTCCACGGGGTAGCATCGTAGCTCTTGATTTTGAACATGGAGCTAGTTCGAACAAGCAAGCAAATACGGATACAATCCTCTATGGGATGCGGAGAATTCGAGACGCTGGTTATACTCCTATGTATTACAGTTACAAACCATTTACTTTAGCCAATGTATATTATCAACAAATTCTAGCAGAGTTCCCTGATTCATTATGGATGGCAGCATATCCAAGCTACAATGTAACTCCAAGCCCTGTATGGTCGGTATTTCCAAGCATGGACGGAGTAGCAATCTATCAATTTACATCCACATACGTTGGAGGTGGATTAGATGGAAATGTCGATTTGACAGGAATTACTGACAACGGGTATACGACTCTACCCGATCCCAACCCTTCTGAGGTTACGGATGTTTATCGAGCTGGGCAAAACTATTCAGTGATGGAGGTCGGAAACGATAAAGGTCATTTGGATGGGTTCGGTGCGGTAAATGGAAAGATCAAGGCGGAAGGATGGAGCACACGTACTAAGAAATATCAGTATGCATTCATTCTAGACCGAACGACTGGTAAAGAACTGAAGCGAATCAAATTGAAAGATTTGCCAAGAGCCGATGCAGCAAAAGTATACAACAGGAATGATGTTGCTGGATTTAGCGTGGAGCTGGATCAAAAAGATGTTGAAGGACATTCGATCATTGTAATGATTCGCAGCACCAACGATCCTGTAGGCGATGTTAAGGGCGGGTTCAATGATATTACTGAAACTCGCTGGTATTTAGACATTTAAATGAAGTGAAATCTCATCTAATCGGGTGGAAGGAACATATCATTTGAGTTAATTAATTGTATATTTTATAATGTTTTATAGGTATCACTCAATTAACATAAATGTGCCAAGATATTTATAGACAAAGCGGCTGAGATCAGACATTTGGGGAAGTGTGCTGATGGGAAAAGCCGCTCTGTTTGGATATCAAAAAAATCAATGTTTACTTTAAAATTAATTATATTATAATAGTTTAAAGACTATTTCAATAGAAGTAGTTTCTTTTCTATCTAGGGCAACTGTTTGGGAAGGCAGTTGTCTTTTTTGCTGTTACTTTTATTTAATTAGAGTTGAACAAAAAGTAACAACTATTCAGGTGAGGATGCAACTGATTTAGTAAAATGTAAAAAAACCCACCCAAATATGGGTGAGGTATACATAGTCTTACTTTATTAAAATAAGAAAAATCTCTTTTAAAAATCTTTATTGAATTTCATACTTATCAATACTATTTTCCTTTAACGACAATTGAATACTTATGGTTAACAGTCACGAGTTTAGTTTGCTTAAGAATAGCATCGATCTCTTTTTTACTGTAGTTTTTTGTCTTATGATCATCCATTGATTTGTTTGAAGATTGACCGCTTCGTGTTAAAGAAGGCATTGGTTTTAACATTTTAACCACTCCTATAAATATTTTTTAATGGCACCCAAAGCGTCTTTTTGGCTTTCAAAACTTTTGTTCAATGTAGAAATTTTTTGTGAATTTCCGCTTATCTTATTCTGTTTGAATGCAACTACTTCATTAGTAAACTCATCCATCTCTATATTTATTATAGCTGTTTCAGTAACTTTTTTCCACTCAAGATGGTTATTGTTCTTATTTTTTCTAAAGCCCACATCTAACATCTGGTCTAATTTAGCAATATCGTTCATCACTTCTATGATTGAACTGTAGAGTACGGTATCTCTCATTAAACACTTATTTATTATACGTTGAAGTTGTTTAGGAATATGAGGTAAAAATTGATTCTTAGGAAAAGTTTTATTCAAGATTTTCGTTTGCAAATCGTACTGGCTCGATATACTATTAATACTTTCTTCATAATAGAAATTATTGAACATGCGATATAAAGTTAGCCCGACTTGATAAATATCATCTTGAAAAGATACCAATCCTGTCTCTAATAATGTCGGAGAAATATTAGCAGAATAAATTGATTTTTCTTGAGGCACACAATCATCATCTGGCAATTTACAACTTTGACCAAAGTCGGTAAGAATTGCTCTATCTGAATCATCGATAATTATGTTGCTTGGTTTAATATCTAGATGGAGTATTTTTAGTACATGAGCATGAGCAAGTCCGCTCAAAAAGTCTAGACAATAACCTATTAATTGAATGTTACTTTCATAATCGTTAGCCATTTTGTTTAATGATCCCCGTTGGTAATATGGTAAAGCCATATAAATATATTCTTCATCCTGAGTAGCATATTGGATTGGCATAATATTTCTATGTCCCGACATCGTTAATACCTTTGTTTCTTCAAAAATATCTTTAGTTGACATTCTTAAATTAGTTTTACTGATTTTCTTAATAAGAAAATCTTTGTCCATTTGGGGGTCGCGACCAAGAAAGACAGTCGAATTCTTTCCTTCTGTATCCGAAGAAAGATCCTTTATCTTTTCAATTTGTAGCTTTGTGTCAATTAAATTCCTAATCTCAAACCTATTTTCCATTATTATCACCTCTAATGCACATAGCTACTAATATGCTTTCTTTTTGGTTGACAGAAAGACTATTCCAGTATTCTAAGTGTATATCATCAGGTGATGATACTGAAACATTAGCGCATAAATCTTTCAATTGTTTGAAATCATCTAAATGTAGAGCACTTTTGATTTGCGATTTAATAAACGTTTTGTACCCCTCGATTTTGCAATCACACATCAATTCTTGTATTACGCCTTCGATGTTAACTCTATCTAAGTTTATATTGTTAGCTTGAGGCTCTATAACTCTTAAACCTATATACGAGATACCATTTTCTTTGATTATCGATAACAAATTAGATCTTATATAAGACAACCTTCTAGGCATGTCTAAATATACTGGAACCATAAGTTTATCAGGAAAGAAATCTCCGTTATCTTTAATTATCGTATAATTAATAATTCTGGGTTCAACTCTTAAACCAACTACATTCACACTTAATACCCTCTTTTTTTGAATATATTTTACCACAAATACATTTCAATAAAAAAGGTTTATTCTAAAAAATTGTTTGAAAATAGGTCAAGAAACTTTGAAATTACTCCTTTGACATTTACACAATATGCATCAAGGTGTATAATTAATTCACCTTTCAATATCTTACGTATCACTTTCCAACAGCCCACTTCTAACGAGGTGGGCATTTTTGTGCTATACTACCAGTGGAGAGTATTCACAACTCCGTTGTTATCTACGTGGCCACTTCCTAACTTGGCGGGGAGTGGCCTATTTTGCTTGTTTTTGAATACCATTTGAATACCCTTTTTAGCATATCAATGTGTTTTAAGTTCCATTATAAAATATAAAAAACGCTGATACAAAGCGGTTTTTCTCAAGTATTCTTTAGAGGTAAGTGGCTGGTGTGGATAAGAACTATCCATATTATTTGTTGGAAAACATTGGTATACCAGTATTTTTATAGAGCAGTTAACAAAATGAATACCCCTTTGAATACCCGATTAAGATTCCAAGTATTTTTGGAAATTTATTGCAACATCTTTTTCTGCTGCTTTAGTGACGTGGGTGTAAATATTTAAAGTGGTGGAAATGTCACTATGACCTAAGCGTTCCTGAACTTGTTTCAGCGTAGCACCGGATTCGAATAACAAAGATGCATGAGTATGTCTAAAGCCATGTGGTGTAATAGAATAATCAGGGTACTTATTCAACTTCTTTGATAAATAGTAGTGATATAAAATTTCATTTTTCTCTGAACTAAAGATTAATTGCTGAGTGTCCGACTTCACAGGTATACCTCGCGTTAGTAACATTTTTCTTTGTTCGAGTTTCCATTTTCTGAGTAAACTTATCGTGTTTTTATCCAATGACAATATTCGTTCGGAGTTAGTTGTTTTGGTCGTACTTATATATCTTTCTTTGCTCAAATTCGCAACGCTCTTATTTATTGATAACGAATCTGAAGTAAAGTCTAGATCGCTCCAAGATAATGCGAACAACTCGCTTTTCCTTAAACCTGTATATGCTAAAACGTGAAACATAGTATATACTTGAGAGGATTCATTTTCTTTGATCAACGTAAGAAAATCTTTCAATTGCTGCTTGTCTAAAAAATTCTGTTCTTCTTTTGTTTTCACAGTTCGTTGTTTTTTTGGCATGATAATTCGGCTCATTGGATCATCAAGTAGCAAACCATGGTTAATGGCAAACTTGAATACCTTAGAAGTATAAGACTTTAGGTGGGCGGGATTGGCATAGTTTTCATTCCATTGGTTAACAACTTTTTGACAATGAGCAGGAGATATTTTACCGATCTTCATTGAACCAAACGCAGGAAGAATTTGAAAATCGAAATACCGCGCCACTCTTTCTGAGGAAGTAGATTTAACCGTATTTACATATTGCGCAAACCATAGTTCATACACATCCTTATAGGTGCTAAAGTCTTGCTTTGTAAATCCAACATCTTCAATTTCTAGTTGTAATTTTGCAAGCGCTAGTTTTGCTTCTTTTTGCGTTCTGAATCCACGCCTGGTTGTCCGTTTCTTTTTACCCGTCAACGGATCAACGCCTAAATATGCGTTAAACTGGTAGGCGATCGATCCGTCTTTTTTTGTGTATTTTTTTATTGTAGCCATATCCATAATCTCCTTTCTGTGTTAAACTAAGGCACGTCAAATAAACACTTATTTGCTGTGCAACCACTCAAACTTTGGTCGGGGAGGGTGGTTGTTTTTGGTTTATTTCAAGTTAATGTCGACAGTTTCATCATTCCAGAAATTGGATTTGTATTGGAGTTTAAGACTTGTAGCCTCTGTCGGTGCGCTGCCTACCAAGTTTCCAGATACTGAGGCGCCTGGGTCAAGTTCACCACTGTTTAATGTGTCAACACCTTCCATATAAGAAGTTAATGATGTAGAATTGCCATCAGCGTTTAAACTATAATCAAAAGGGTTGTATGACTGCTTGTTGTCAGTATTATTCGTTATAGTAATATTTACCACCACAAATTGCTTGCCATCATCAGGTTTGATGTACTCAGAACCTTGGCTGTAATCAACTTTATTAACTTTGATTTCATACCCTTTATAGCTAACAACGTCTCCTACACTAAATGTTTGGTCTAATGTATTATCGTCATTAGAAGAAGTTGAATCAGCTTCAGGCACTTTCTTTGTCGAAGGTTCATCACTACCACCACCTAAAGCACCACCGATAATCGCCACGAAAAGTACTACTACTATCCAAAACCATATTTTTTTGTAAAAAGGCTTCTTCTCCTTCATAATATACGTTTTACCATCATTGTCTGTAATCTTTTTCTTTGACATACAATTCACTCCTGTTTTTTGATATAATTATTTTAAGATCCTTGGGGGAAAGGATTGAAGCCCATGTTTGACAGCATGGGCGTTTTTACTTTTTCTTTTGGAGTTTACGAAAGAAATCTATAATAGGATTTTTCTTTACAATTAAAACGGTACCCATTAAAGCAACTATTAGAACTTTCAAGATTGATTTCAAATTACTTCACCACCTCTCCAACAACCTTCACAGTGTCATCCTCTGTAACAAGCATATCTTCGTACTTGTTGTTCAAGGAAACTAAATACATTCCGTTTTCAGTCACTCGAATTTTTTTGAGATAAGATAACCCATTTACCCGGATCACGTATATCTTGTCTGTAGAAAGGTTAGAACGCTCTCCTTCAGGGATTTCTTTACAATAAACTATATCTCCGTCCTTGTATTCAGGTTCCATTGAATCTCCAGAAGCTATATATACCCAATCGAAATTGATTGGAGCGTCAGAAGGGATGTCTATAATATCCCATTCATGAGTGCTCTCGTCAGAAATGTCTTCGTAATAGTTCGATACCCCTAACCCAGCACCCAACACGCCTCTTTTTTCTGCGGTTCTCTGTGTTCTATATTTCCGTTTTTGTTCCAAGTCAATGATTTTGTTTTGCTCCCTTAATTGAGTTTCAGCAAAGTTGTATACTTTTTTCTGTCTAAGTGGCTCTAGTTTGTTGTAGATAGCGGAAATAGAAGAGAAAGAGATATTTTGATTTAATCCTAGTAAATAATCAGAGCTAACGCCAAATAGTTCTGCCAACTTTTTCAGGTCTTTACCTTTAGGGAAATTGTCATCACTTTCCCATTTTGAGACTGTTGTATAAGTTTTCATGCCTAAATATTCAGATAGTTCTGTTTGCGTCATATTTTTCTTTTCTCTTAATCCGCGTATACGAGCACCAATAGTTTTCATGTCACACCTCCTTTGATAAGAATATTATATCATGATATGATTTTAAATCAAGTGCATTTAAGAAGTTTCTTTGCTCATTTACCTAAATATCTAGTGATAAAAAAATATGTGACTATAAATCATATATTTTTGTTGACTATGATTTTAAATCATGTTATAGTTTGGTTAAACAAAAGGGGAGGAGGTATTTGCATGGTGGGAATTGCTGAGCTAAGAGCTAGAAAAGGAAAAATGTCACAACGTGAATTAGCTGAGAAACTTGGAACTACTCAAACGTCTATTAGCAATTGGGAAAAAGATCCCTTATCCATGAACGCTAGCAATATCGTTAAAATGGCTATGTTTTTTGGTGTATCAAGCGATGATATTTTAGGTATTGAGAAAAAAGAAAAGACACCTGTCTAATTTTTTTTGAGTTTAATATGATTATAAATCATAGTAAGAGGAGGAAAAAATGAACACGCAGAAGTTCGAAAACAATCTATTCAAATTAGAGGTCAAAACAGAAAACGGCGAATCGTTGTTTGATGTTGAGACGGTAGCAAGAAGTTTAGGCTTGACTGAAACCAAAAACGGTAAAGAATATGTAATCTGGAAAAGAGTCAATAAGTACCTTGAAAAATATCTTTCGACACAAGTGTCGAAAAACGACTTCATCAGCGAACCAATGGTTTACAAACTAGCATTCAAAGCAAACAACGCTTTAGCTGAAAAATTCCAGGATTGGTTAGCAACAGAAGTCTTGCCACAAATCAGAAAGCATGGAATGTACGCTGCAGATGAACTGCTAGATAATCCAGATTTACTGATTGAAGTAGCCACCAAGCTGAAAGAAGAAAAAACACTACGTTTGATTGCTGAGCAGCGAGTAAATGAATTGCAGCCAAAGGCGGATTACTACGACCGAATTCTAAACAACAAAGGATTGGTAACCGTTAGTACGATTGCCAAGAACTACGGCATGAGCGCTGTAACGTTTAATAGGTTGCTACATGAATTAGGAATCCAATTCAATCAAAGTGGCACATGGCTGTTGTATAGCAAGTTCCAGGACAAAGGATACACGCATATCGAACCATTCGATTATGAAGATAAAAACGGCAATTCGCAAGTGAAGACGCGCATGAAATGGACGCAAAAAGGGCACATCTTCTTATATGAAACATTGAAGAAAAACAATTACTTGCCAATGATTGAACAGGAACGAGTTAGCTAGGAGGTGGCGACATGAAAGAAGAAAAAATTGAAATTCTCAACGAAGAGCAGTACACGAAATTAATTGTAGAAACGAATGATGGAAAAAAAGTAGCAGAAGTCACATTGACAGATGCAACTCCTGCTGACGGGTACAGAATTAGGCTAACACCTCAATATGATTAACCCTTTGGTGGATGCGGATCGTTTCCATGACTATCACGACTTTGAATTTTTCCATCTCGTCCGTGAATAAATAATTCTGAACCCTGATTTTTAGAAATCTCTCTAGCAATTTTTGTTGCTTTGGCTTTTGTATCAGTATGTGCAGTTGCTTTAGAGTTTCCGGCGCCTTTAACATTCCAACCACCTTTGGAATTAGGCACGACATGTTGATTTTTACCCATATTATTATCACCTCACTTTCTATAGTGAGTGTACCAAAAAACTTAGGAGGTGGCACTAATGCCAATGATGGAAGTGACAGAGCACGAAGAAATGATTTTATACGGTCTGCGATCAATGATCGCTAAAAACAATGACGAACAACTAAAAGCAGTTGAAAACACCTATTTCGCTAAGTCTAAACAATCAATCTTTACTACTAGCGAACTTGCTGCTAAGTGGGGATGCTCTAAAAAGCATGTTCAAACAGTACTAAAAGATGGCGGCGTAAAACCTGTAGGCAAACGTGGTCATGAGCATGAATACGACGGATCAGCAACTCAGTTAGCAAAAGAAGAATACGACGCTAAAGTACTATACAATCGCCGAATCTCAGGCAAGCTGAGGGCTATGTAAAGGAGGGATAAGATGTCACTTAAAGATTGGATACTTTTATTTGGAACAGTAATTGTTTTAATGATTTCCATTCCAGTTATAGTAAATAACCATAAAAGACTTAAAAAAATGGAAAAGAAAAAGTAGCTCAAATGAACTACTTCATTGCTTTAATAATAGCTTGTGCAGACTGCTTTATAGCAGTTGCCTCTTTCGTATCGGTGCTTTTTTTTGATGTGTTCCACAATAAATGTGAATGCATATCAGTCTTAATTGAAGATGTTTCTTTGTATATTTTACCCTGTAGATCTGAGTATGTGATGGTTACATCAACCGTTTCTTTGTACTTAGGATCCATAAACGATGTTAATTTTTGTCCTGGAGCTAATGTTCCATTTATTAATGAGTTCATGTTGAATTTCTTATTACTAGAATCTAGTTCTCTACTAAAAGATAAATCAAGTATTTTAGCCGACGTTACTCCGAAATTCTTGATTACAAAGTACTTTGAAAAAGAAGAGATCTCTATTGTTTCAACATAAATTGACAAGTAAGGTCTGTTAGCATCTCTAATACTCTCTTCAGTCATTTTAATGGACTTCCGCGTTTGAAGAATTGCAACTACAGAAACGATTAGAGAAGTGATGATTGCGAATAATTGAATTAGGTCAGTAATTTCCATAAAGCACCCCTATCTTTTAATTCAAAAAGTTTGTTTCTGATATCAGTATTATACCAAAAATTGAGAGTAAATGATAAATCGAAAAATAGTATTTCGTCTTATGCATATCGAACAATAGATGAAATAATCCAAGACTTAGTAAGGAGTATGGAAAATGCGCAGTGATTTCTACTATGTAATAAAGGTGCCTGCATCAGTTGCAAATGATATAGCTAGGCGTAGATCGAAAAAAACGATGCTGACAGGAGCAATGACAGCGACCTTTCTATTAGGGCAATGGCAAGCAGGAGCAGCCTTGTTTGCTATGTTAATTGTGGCGAATTTAGTTCAGAAAAATAAAGCAGATAGGAGGTAGTTGTTTGTTGACCAGAAAAGAAGCGTTGCGCTACGGGAAAATATGTGCGGATCGTTGGTGGAGACACAACAAGTCCACAATCTTAGCCAAGCAACATATAGAAGTAATGAAAAAAGCGACTTCCACCGCCAAGTAGTAAGTCGCACGTACAAAAATATTTGAGGTGATTATACCATGTTTGACTATGATGCTGCAATGGCTGATCCAGAGAACCCTGTCTTCATTAATGTGAGCATGCCAGAGGAAATAGAGGAGAAAAATAAATGATTTTAACAGAAGAGAATTATTACTTAAAGCGCTGGGAATATCTATCAGCGTCACAATACAAAGCTTTCACATCATGTGAAGCAAAAGCAATGGCAGAACTTACAGGAGAAGTTCCACCAGAAAATACAGAAGCCTTTCTTGTTGGGAATTATGTCCATACTGCATTCGAAAGTGAAGAAGCGCATGAAGAGTTTAAAAAAGAGAATGAAGCAGCAATGTTAACCAAACAAGGGAAGCTACGAGCTAACTTTATTGTTGCGGAGAATATGGTTCAACGTTTAAAAGAAGATGCTTTCTTTAATGATTTATACCAAGGAGAAAAAGAAGTGATCGTTACCGGAGAACTGTTTGGCGAAGAATGGAAAGGAAAAATAGATTGTTTAAATGTGGAGCAAGGTTATTTCGTGGATATAAAAACGACTGCTGATATCCATAAAAAGTTTTGGTCGGAATCGCGTCGAGTGTGGACACCATTTGTTGAATGCTTTGGATATTACGAGCAAATGGCAGTATATAAATTTTTACTGGAACAGAAATATCAGAAAGCTTTTACTCCATACATTATCGCTGTCAGCAAACAAACTCCTTGTGATATTGAGGCGATAGAGATTAGGGAAGAACTGCTGATTGTTGCTCTTAATGGAGTTAAGGAAAAGATTAAACGTGTCATGGCAGTAAAAAATGGTGAGGAACGACCTTTTATGTGTGGCAAATGCGATTACTGTCGCGGGCACAAAGCTTTAAGTGGGTTTGTGTCATCTGAAGAACTCATTGATTAGGAGGATGACAAATGGAAGTTAAAAAGGCTAAGCGGGAAAAATTAAAAGTCCCGATTATGATAACAGGCGCTAGTGGTAGTGGCAAAACAATTTCTGCGCTTCTTATTGCAAAAGGAATCGTTGAAAAAATGTTTCCTGATATGTCAGATGAGGAACAGTGGGGAAAAGTTGGTGTGATCGATACGGAACACAAGCGAGCTTTACTTTATGCGGGAGCAACAGTGGCAGATGTATTTATCGGTGAATTTCTTCATCTCGATTTCGAATCCCCGTTTACTGTCAGCAATTATATAAAAGCCTTCAACTTAATGAAAGAGTCGGGTGTTGAAGTAATCGTTGTTGACTCAATCTCCCACGCATGGAGCGGTGAAGGTGGGATTTTAGAGCAGGTAGAAAGTATTACAGAAGGTAATTCTGCTAAAAGCATGGGAGCATGGAACAAAGTAAAGCCTTTGGAAAAGGAATTTTTGAAACTGGTAACCGGCAACAGTGTGTATGTAATTGCTACCTCTCGAAGCAAGCAAGCCTATGATTTCGATAAGGGAGAAAATGGCAAAACAAAAATTGTGAAGATGGGATTAAAGCCAGATCAAAAGGATGCACTTGAATATGAATTTGCTATTGCCTTAAGAATGGACCAAGATCACATAGCCGAATCAACAAAAGACAATTCCAATATGTTTGATGCTCCTTTCAGAGTCACTACCGAGGTTGGACATAAGATTTTTGATTGGTCTGATCAAGGAATTGACCTAGAAAAACAAAGAAGAGATTTGATACTGGAAATTGTGGGAATATCTGAAGAATCCCCTAGCAAAAAACAAGTATACGAAGCCATGATGAGCAAAACGAATGGTCGCAAACTTGATGATCTACCTATTAAGAGCCTTAAAAACTTGAAAGCTATGCTTGAAAAGGTAGAAGATGCTGAGCCTTCTGAAACAGAACAAGGAGAACTATTTGACTCCAAGAAGCCGCCAGAGAAGAAGTGATGTAGATGTTTCATTTATGCAAAATTGTAAGCCATGAAGGTAATCGAATGACTATCGAGTTTGAGGAAGAAATCAACGCGGAGTACCTGAAAATGTTAGCCAGAGGCAAGGATAATCTAGTCAAAGTAAAGCCTATAGATAACGAACCCCTCTCAGCTAAACAAAATGCTCTCTCTCACGTTTTAATCAGGGACATAGCAAATTGGTGGGTAGACGATCCAGAACATGTAGAAAACATCCTGAAGTATGATTACGAGTACGATCAAGATGAAGCTTTTAGTCACGAGCTTGCGACGATGGACGAGGGGAACATTTGGATAACAAAACTAATTCAGTTTGTTCTTAAAGAAGGCGTAGAGCTGAATAAAAGGTATTCATATTTACTAGAACAAAATAGTTTTTTCTATTATTGCTGCAAGTACAGAAAGTGTGCTGTTTGCGGGCGGCCACACGCACAAATACACCATGTAACAGCAGTAGGAAATAGACACCGTAAAAATGTTGATCACCGCCTATTTCCTTTCGCAAGTTTATGTTGGGTTCACCACAATATAGCTCACGATTTAGGGCAAACGGAATTTCTAAACAAGTATCAGATTACTGCTGTGTATTTAGATAAAGATGCCTTGATAAAAATCGGCATCATGACGAATGCTCAAATCATGAAGTTTGATGAAAAGTATGAAACGGAACAGTTATTTAATCAAGCTGTTGAAGGGGATAATCCGGACAGCAAAGATGGATAAGCGAGACTCTGATCCAAATTATGAAATAAAAGATTGGCAGTTGCCTAATAAGCCTGCCTGAGAATGGAGGGGTGCAGTTGAAAAAAGGATATTACGCCATCATTCCAGCAATTATCAGATATGATTCTGAGCTGCCAGGTAATGCGAAGTTGCTGTATGGAGAATTAACGGCATTAGCGAATGAAATGGGCTATTGCTGGGCGACAAACCAATACTTTGCTGAATTGTATAACGTTAGTAAGAGAACAGTAAGTAACTGGTTGTCGAAACTTGAATCAAGAGAGTATATCAGAATTCAGCTGCAGTACAAAGAAAACTCCTTAGAAGTAGCAAAAAGATTAATCTTTATTTGCCCATTTCCAACCACTGGTGATTTCTATGGGGGTGGAAATAAATTTCATGAGGGTAGTGAAGAAAACTTCCAGCCCCCCATGAAAAAAACTTCTAAGAGAATAATACAGTCTAATAATACAACTAATAAATATATATATAGCTCGAATTTCGAGGGGTATTGGAAAAACTATCCAAAGAAAACTCAAAAAAAGAAAGCTCTTGAACAGTTTAAGAAAAAGGTCACAGATGAAAATAGTTTATCTGACTTTGATAAAGGGTTCAATGACTACTTGAAATATATTCAATTGAACGAATGGTATTCACCTGCAGAACTATTCAGATGGATCAGAGATGAACGATACAAAGATGAGTATGACCTTACTCCGAAAAAATCGAATGGAAAAAGATTCGAAAAGGTACCAGCACATATCAAAGAACCGCCCAAAGGCAGAAAGACTGATTCAGATGTGCTCTTAGAGGCGGATAAAATCATAGAGGAGCGCAGGAAACATGGAAGACTATGATTTACTCAAATTAGTGCACAATAAGCTACCAGACGATTACAGGGACGTTTTAACACCATTTCTAAATAACTATGCTTCTCACATAGTAAATGGCGGTACTGAACAAGACGAAAGAGCTAAACGGCTATTTTGCCAGTATTGGGTAGGATACCTTATTTATCACAATCAACAAAAGAAGAAATCTTTCGACTTTTGGGAACTTATGGAAAAGGGCTATCAGCAGCAAAGGCAATTCGCTTTAAAATTCTATGAACGAATACGGGAGGACAATAAATGATTAACAACGTTGTTTTAGTCGGACGATTTACAAAAGATCCAGATTTTCGGAGGTGATTACGTGGGAGCGTCGACAGAAAAAGAAGTCAGATACTCGATAAAAATTGGGTTAGATATTCACAATGTTTTAGGCAAAAAACAAACCAACGAAGGATACGTGCTGCTAAAAATCCCAACACATCCAAATGCTTATGAAAATGGGTACGTATTGGAACACAGAGTGATTTTTGAGAGTGTCGTTGGTTTTTACTTAGACCCCAACATTATAGTTCATCACAAAAACGAAAATAAGAAAGACAACAGATTCGCAAATCTTCAAATAATGGACAGGGGTATGCATACAAGGTTACACCACAAAGGTGTTGAGAGAAGCAAGGAAACTAGAAAGAAAAACTCTATAGCAACAATAAAGTTGGGGTGGGTAGGAAGTAGCCACCCTAATTACAAAAATGTAGATGAAGACGTTAAAAGCTTGTACTTGCAAGGAGTCCCTGTATTGAAGATTGCAGAGTTAACGGGAGTCACAAGAAGAACTATATACAATCGATTAGAAAAACTAGGTTTAAAGGAGAAGAAAATATGATAAACAATGTTGTTTTGGTGGGAAGAATTACAGCAGATCCAGAATTAAGATATAGCGCATCAGGAGTTGCCGTATCTACGTTTAGATTAGCAGTCAATCGCAACTTCACAAGCGCAGATGGGACTCGTGAAGCAGATTTCATCGACTGTGTGATTTGGCGTAAGTCAGCAGAAACATTAGCAAACTATGCCCGTAAAGGGACGCTGTTAGGTGTTACGGGGCGCATTCAAACTCGAAACTATGAGAATCAGCAAGGACAGCGTGTCTATGTGACCGAAGTAGTCGCGGATAACTTTCAACTACTTGAGTCTCGTGCTGCAAATGAGCAACGCCAGAATGGGAACCCGTCTGGAAACAATGCACAACCACAGGGTAACACTACTCCTGATTTTGGGAACAGCCCTGATCCGTTTAGCAGCGGTTCAATCGATATTGCCGATGACGATCTGCCGTTTTAACAAGCATGCAATAGAAAAGAGGAAATTAAATGATTACAGAACCTTTTATTGGCCGAGAGGGAGCAATTAAGAATGTACCGATTAGACGAAAGCGAGCTAAAAAGCCGAATGTTCAAATAGGTGGGATTTATCTATGTTACCCGCGTGAAGGCGAATCATGGAAATTTCCATTCATTGGTGAAGTCGAAAACATTCTGACGAATACGGCCGTTGTAAAAATAATCGCTACTCAGAAAGAAGATGATCACCTGATTGATAAATTAAACAATCGCACGGTGGTTGTTTTGACCAGGATGGTGCCAAGAAAGAAGGCAGATCGATGAAGACAGCAGATAGAATTCTTCTTTGCATATTTAACTACCGTCAGGAGCATGACTATTCGCCAGCAGTTCGTGAGATTTGTGGGATTGTAGGGCTAAGTTCTTCTTCAACAGTTCATAAATACATCAATAGGTTGAGAGAACAAAAATTAATCAAATATATTGATGGAAAGCCAAGAACTACAACCGTTACGGTAAAAGGACACAAATTAGTTCACGAGTTGCTCAATCAGCAGGTAGAAGAACAAGACAAATCAGTATCAATTCAAGATCACGATTAAGCCAAGTGCGTTAGTGCCGGATATTGATGTTCGGTAAAGGAAGGAGAAAAGGCATGCAGATTTCAAACGGGGAAATCACTAGTACATTTTTAGGATTCGATGACCACGGAATTTTAACGTTTGCTCTAGTCGTTGAAGGGGACGGATGGGGGGTTAGCATTGGTTCTTATGCTTTGGACGAATACGATAAAAAGATTGGTGGACGTATACCACACCCTAAATCAATGAGTGTAATCGCTGAAATACTGAACGTGGTAGGTGTAAAAAAATGGGAAGATCTAAAGGGCGAGTTTATTCGCATAGAAGACTATGGTCCTGGTAGGCAAGTATTTAAGATAGGCAACTTGATAGAAAATAGATGGTTGGATTTCAGTGAGTTTTTTTAAGAATGGGTCCACTAACGGAAGATTTAACGGAATGGAGATGATCAGATGGAAACAAGAAAAATTGACATCATTGTAGAAGTGAGCGGCATGCAATTAGTACTAGATCAATACGAAGTGCATGCAGACGCAACGCATGACGAGATTAACGAAGAGATAGAAGCTCATATGAAGAATCATTTAGAAGTTAGTTACGAGGACTCAGATTTCTAACTGAATTAACGACCGATGAAGCAGAGAAAAAGGAGTTGATAAGTGGTGGATGAAAAAGAACAAGTCAGCTGGTTGATGAATAGCTATGTCACTAAACTGATTGCTGGGGAGACCGAAAAGACTGCCTTAGCAGTAACGATAAGTCAGTATTGTGATTCTGAACTATTCTCTAAAGATGTCGTTAAGGAATTTATGAGAATAGCAATGGATCATGATATAGAGTCGTTTTGGAATGAGTATGACCAAGCTACCGCTGAAGGATAGTCTGATCAAGACCGAAAGTACCGAAAAAAGAAAAGAGGAAAATAAATGAGCACAACAGAAATTTATGCAGTAATTAAAAATGGTGATGTGACTCCTTATGGAGAAGCCCAGAACAGCTGGTTAGGTGGCATGCACGTTTGGAACAGTCTAAATGAAAAATATGATCTTAATGATGGCATGATGTTCGGCTTTAAGAAAACTTGGGGGCACTTCAATAAAGGTTTCTATGAAGGCTATGAGGATATTCTCTTAGGGAGCACCTTCGATAAAGTCTATGTTAGTAAAAGAAATTTTGATCGATTGATTGAAGGCTTTCAAAAGTACTGGGAAACTCATCCCGCCTCAAATTTTGATGAACAAATCGAAGTGATTAAATCCATGCAGGAAGTTGATGAAGTGATTGGAGTTGCATGGTGTCAAACTTCTGTAGCAGATGACTTGTGGGATTTTGGTTATGACGAAGAAGCAGATGAAACCATTCCTTATAACATTAATTTGGGTGATAAGCACTGGGAATTATTCGAAGAGTTGGATAGACAGTAACCAAGGAAAGCAAGGAGTGGAAAAAATGGAAGTCGATATTTTTAAATCGGTGTCTGATGAACGTAAGAGACAAGAGAAAAAATGGGGAACACAAAACCATAGCCCTCTTCTTTGGCATAGTATTCTTTCGGAGGAAGTTGGCGAAGTTGCAAAAGAGATAAACGAGTATGGGTTTTTATCAGAGGTTCATCGATTAGAACAAGCACGTACTGAACTTATTCAAGTGGCAGCTGTTGCTATAGCATTCGCTGACAGTTTAGACAGAAATGAATTAAGACAGTTCTATTAACCACCAGTAGTAAGGAGATGGAAAATGAAGTTTTTAGATGTGTGTGCCGGGATCGGCGGTTTCCGTCTCGCATTAGAAGCGGCCGGTCATGAATGTGTCGGCTTCATAGAAATAGATAAACATGCCCGGGCGAGTTATAAAGCAATTCATGGTTTGACCGGGGAGAAAGAATATAGTGAATGGGAGTGGCATAATGTCAAAAGCTTATCAAATAAGTCTCTTCGAAAATTGCAAAGAAGAATTGGACAACTTGGAATTCTCTCCGCAGGATTTCCGTGCCAAGCTTTCAGTATTGCTGGAAAGCGGAAAGGTTTCGCTGATACTAGGGGAACTATCTTCTTTGAAATTGCAAGGATCTCATCTATTCTCAGACCACGCTATCTACTCCTTGAGAACGTCAAGGGACTCCTCAATCACGAAGGAGGGGCTACGTTCGAGACAATCCTCAGAACCTTGGATGAACTTGGGTACGATGCAGAATGGAGTGTGCTTAACTCTAAAGAGTACGTTGCCCAAAACAGGGAGCGAGTATTCATTGTTGGACATCTTAGAGGAGCAGGTACCAGAAAAGTATTTCCTCTCGAACGAGAAAGTAAAAGCTCTGATACACAACGCAACGAAATAAATATTGTTGGTTCTACGAAACCAATAGGTTCCACTAGATGGGGAGACAAAGACGTTGTTTATGGTGCGGACGGCATTTCAGGAACACTATTAGCTACCGACTACAAAAATGTTAGACAAGTTGCAATTCCAGTCTTGACGCCTGATCGTTTAGACAAAAGACAGAATGGTAGGCGCTTTAAGTCGGATGGGGAAGAAATGTTTACACTAACAGCACAAGACAGACATGGGATAATGATAGCCGGGAAATTGCCTGGAAGCCATGACCAAAATTCAAGAATATATGATCCAGAGGGAGTGGCTCCCACATTGTCTACTATGCAAGGTGGTGGGCAAGAACCAAAAATACTCGTAAAAGAAGCGACAAAAAGAGGGTATTCAGAAGCTTCACCCGGAGATTCCATAAACATTTCACATGTAAACTCAAAAACTAGACGTGGACGAATAGGTAAGCAAACTGCGCATACATTGCTTGCTGATGAAAAACAAGCTGTGATTACAGAAACCCATCGAATCAGAAAACTTACACCCCGAGAATGTTGGAGACTTCAGACATTCCCTGACTGGGCATTTGATAGAGCAGCGCAAGTAAGTTCAGATAGTCAACTATATAAACATGCAGGAAATAGTGTAACTGTTGCAGTTGTATTTGACATAGTTAGATGGTTTGTTTGATTCCACTAACTCAGGCTAGAAAGGAATGATTGAATGAATAAACAAGAACTACTAAACTGGATTGAATCCAGCAGAGCTATGATAAAAAAACTTGATTTTACTGATGTCAGTGATGATGACCGGGCTGATTATCTTCAGACTGTCACTATTAAACTTTTTAAAGAAGCCGAGGATTTGGTTAGTGAGCTAAGGGAACCACAACAAATTAAGGTTCCGAAAGCAGCTGCGGAATGGCTCTCTGAGAATAATACCACATATGACTTGATCGAATTATATTCTGATGTTCAATATGCAACTGATTCGGAAGGATTGGTAGAAGCAAAATGGAAGTATTCCGTATCATTTTATGACTGGTTATCAGATGACACAGATAAAATATTTTTACTAGCTGATGCAATGCGTTATGGCTACGAAGTTATACCGGGATGGATCGTCAGAGTAGGAGAAATGCTTATCTACAAATCTTTCGAAGATGGGGAACGAGCAATTTTCATTATCGATGATGGTCCTGGATTTATACTAGAGGCTACTGTCTTCGCCGATAAAGAGAAGGCGGAAAGAATTGCCAATGAAGTCGGTGGCAAAGTCGAACCAGCGGAGGTGCCAAATGAATAAACAAGAATTGATTATGCAGTTAGAATCATTCCAAGAATCAGAAAATCCGAATACTTGGAAGAGTGGATATAACGCTGGTATTAGCGAGTCTATCGGCTTAGTCGAACAACTAGACGAACCGCAGAAAGTCAAAGTGCCTGCGATCATGGCAGAATATATTAACTACTGTATCGCTAACGAACGGACATTAGCCGAAGCATTGAGCGGGTTGGATAGAGATTTTAAAATCCCTGACTATTTATATCCAGCGATAAAATGGTTAGAAGATAGCATTAACCAAAATATCTTTGCTCAAGCTTGGCTATTCGGCTACGAGGTCGAGGAAGAGCCGAAGTGGGTTGTGAAGCGAAAGGATAATGGTAAGTATGTTGAATCACTCGCTTTAGGAAAAGGAATTGGCTTTATTGCTGAAACAACCGCGCTAGTTCAAGAAGATGCTTATAAGTTCAGTGACAAAGTAAAAGCTGATGCAGTAGCAAACCTGATTGACGGCACAGTCGAAAAAGTATAGTCTGACGCGAAAAAAGGCTACCGAACCTGCAGGGAAGGTAGCCAATTGTTGGTAGATACAGGAATGTAAAAACCTACCAACAGATTAACTATAACATAATTTGGAGAGGTGAAACATGAATAAATTAATCATTAATGGAGATACCTGGGGATTGTCCCAGGAGGTGGCGGAATGAGTAGGCTTGAAAAAATTAACAACTTAGCATTTGACCTCATGCATAAAGAAATGAACTTCACCGAGCAATTTGTGTATGCTGACAAGATATACCAGCTTTCTTTAGAGACTAAGCTCAACAAAAACCAGCAGATTGTGTTTGAGTGGTTGATCACAGCGGTTGGAAATCGGTCAAAAGATCCGATTCAGATGCTCTATTTGCTCCATAAAAATGTAAACGTGCCTGGTTATTATTCTAAGTCACCATATAGGGAATACTACCAGCTAAATCAAATGGAAGAGTTTCAAATCCTAGCAGCATTTGCTGAGTGGGGAATGATTGAATGAACCAAAAAGAAGAACTTAAAAATTACGTTGTAAATTGCGTTGTGCGAAATGATTTTGAACCGAATGAAATATTGAGACGGATAAGCCTCTTGCCAGATGATCCAAAACTTAATGACCACCAGCAAGCAGTTTTTGGGTGGCTTATAGATTGTTATAAGGAAAGTGAAGACCCTGTAACAGCAGTCAGTGATCTTTACGATGAAACTAGACCTTGCGATTTTTGGAAGTCATGCTTAGAGGCTGCATTCAATACATTAGATAATAAGCAGCAATTTGAAGTCCTAGCTGTGTTCGCATCTTGGGGATTGTCGGAGGTGCAAGATGATACCGAAGTTTAGAGGGTGGGATAGGCTAACGGATACAGTTCAAGACGTATTAGATATTAATTTTTTAGAAAAGACTGCGACAGTTAGTCAGAATGATATTCTTTGGTACAAGCATGATAATAATAGGGACTTATCAGATGTCGTTCTCATGCAATCAACAGGCCTGAAAGACAAGAACGGTGTGGAGATATTCGATGGGGATATTGTAATTGGAAGTCAAAATTTGATAACTGGTGTACTAACTCCAGCAGAAGTAAAAGGCATCGTGAAGTATTCAAGCGATAATACGATGTTTTACCTAGAAGAAAAAAATTCAGGACACGATAAATTCATGCACTCGCTAGGTAGTTCAATTTATATATATGAAGTCGTAGGAAACATCCACGAAAATCCAGAATTGTTGGAGGTAGAGGAATGACATTAGGAATTAAATACAAAACACTTGCAGGTAACATCGTTTCAGTGACGGCAGCATCAGTAGCGAATTATTTCATGAAAGACATATTTGAACCAGATTCTCCCACAGTGATCTTGTGCGCTTGTTTGAATGGAAATGGAGAGACGGAATACTGGCTCAGCAACCAATTAAAAGAGGTGGCGGAATGAAAAAGTATTTACAAGAGCTTTCTGTTGCGATGACGAAATTCTTCAAAGAAGTGATTGAGTTTATAAAGTATTGCAGCAAAGACTTGGAATCTGAGGGGAAAACCTGGAAAGATTATTTCCACTAACCGACGCTTGAAAGGAGAAGTTTATGAATAAAATTAAGATTGCAGCAGAGGATATCGCATTTATTATTGATGGGGTCATCTATGGTGAGGGAGAAGGATTCGAAGATATGACACAAGAAGAGTGTGACGCTTTAGAATCTTTTGCAGGCAAACTGCGAGAATCGAAAAAAGATTTCATGATTATGATTAACAATAATTAAGTAACGCGACGTTAAAAGAAACATAGGAAGTGACGACTCATGCAGGCGATATTTAAATTATACAGAGAAGGGTTTAGCCAGTCAGTTGAAGTGGGAGAACTCTTTGACTATAAAGATGAAGGCTATGTGTTGACCCACATTCTTGAGATGAAAAGATTGTATAGCAAGTCCTCACGAATCGAAGTTGAAGGTATTGCTCAAAAGATCGGCAGCCAGTCAGACTATTCAAAATATGAACCAGTTAGTGTTTTTGAACGTAAATACATTAAGTGCGAATTTACAAATGAAAATCCACTGTACAGAATCGGTGATCCTTTTGTATATAAGGGTGTCTGCGGACAAGTTGAGTGTATTGAATCAATCCGCTATGAGTTCGTGGACATGGTGATTAAATACCGCGCAAGATTATTTCGACCATGGAGCAAAGCTGAGATGGATCAAGCTGTTAAGAATTATAGGATGTCTAAGTTCAAGGTAATAGGTTAGGAGATGCAATTATGGCAAACAAGATAAAGGTGGTCACTAAGGATCAAGATGTGATCGTCTTTAATAACCAACAAGAGGTAGCTGACCATTTAGGTGTTACGAAACAGGCTGTCGCGAAAGCGATGAAGTTAAACAATTATTGTCAAGGAGCTCAGTTAACACTTATCTACAAAAGTCATAGACACTCTGGAGATAAAGCCAAGAACCTGATAGTTGATGGCAGACTGATAGGAACTTATGGAAGTAGAGAAATCAAATACGGCAATATTTTTGTCAAAGGATTTAAGCCGATTGATAAAGAAGAAAACAAATAGGATAAGTCCACTAACGTCGGCTTGAAAGGAGATCAGAGGTGAACAAACAGCAACTCTTAATTAAATGGCAGAAACCAAATATTATACCGTTACCTTATAAGCATCCGAATAATTATGATTCTTATGGTCAGGGATATGTAATGGCGGTTCTAGATTTGCTAGAGGATGTCAAAAAATTATGTGAGGTAGGGGATGAAACATTGGCAAGAAATGATTATTTAATGAATGAGCTAGATCGTAAATTCGCTCATTATTATGAATACAACAAAGAGATCGCAATACGAAAAGAAGAAATGAAGATGCGGGAAGCCGATGAGAACATCGGTGGAGGCAAAAGCAACATAATGAGTAACCCGATTGAAAGCCAGGTTATAAAGGAACTGTCAGACCCGTATATCGCTAACAGGGAGCTTTGGAAAGTATCAATTAAGGATACTTTGGAGGAGCAGAGTAAAGATATCCAAAATTTGATGTATTCAAAGTACTGGGGCGAAGATAGCTGGATGGATTGGGTTAGCTTCGGGAAAAAACATGGATACTCAAGAAATACGATTTATCGTATTAGACAAAAGGTATTATTGGACTTTGGCCGAAGAATCGGAGAAGTAAATTAATTTGGGAAAGAAACGTGTGGTTTTCCCACTTGTCAATAGCCTAAAATAGTACTATCGGAAGTTTTAAATTAACCCACTTCGCAATTCGACCAACTAAAAAATCTGTCTGTTTTGACTACACTTAACAAACAACCGAATTAGCATAGTGGGTTTATAGGCAGCACAAAATAAATTAAAGGAGATGAGACACTCCCTTTTTCTTATTTCGACACGTGCTGCCTGTTTTGTCGCTGTGGCGGAAGTAGAAGACGCGAGGGTGTATCAATGTGTTTAGGAGCTACCCAAGAGAGCTGGTATAAGCAACTGGTTACCATATTGATACGTGAGTGGGGCGGTGCCACTCCAGTGACATTGGCGAAGACGTACCTAGCGCAAGGGTAAATCGCAAGTAGCCAAATTTAGCAATTGCTAGGAGGTAGCTCCTCCAAGTTGACGTGTAGCTCAGCAGGCAGAGCGCTTGGGGTCGATACCCAAAAATGCGCCGGTTCGAGTCCGGTCACGTCAATAGCAACTGAGACCTATATTTCATGAATAGGAGCGGCATTTGCTGGTAGATTGCAATTAACATTAAGTTGGACTTGCTAGGAACACGTCAAGTTGCCTTACGCAGGCTTTGTACGCGGTCTATGTGCAGAGGTTGAATTGATGGACACATAGTTCAATGAGTAAGCCACGGTCAGGGGATAGCCTGATCCAGTGTTCCGGTGTTTCGCCACCGTTAAGTGCGACTGAATGATGCGGGTGTCTCTCTACCCTGGAACGGGAACATATCGGGACATAAGCGCCCACAAATAGCAACCGAGGGCGAGATGTTGGCTAACAGCGGACGAAGGAAGACTCAGCTAGTGTCGTCGTGTAGGTTGCACAATACATACAAGATCGCTTAGGCGGTCTTTTTTGGTTTACAAGGAGGTAATAAAGATGGGATTTGACAAATATTTCCTACAAACATACGATAAAACCTATAAAGGAGGAAATCGTATGAAAAAAGTAGTTGTATTTATCAGTCATATCAGCGAAGAATCAGAACTAGCGGTTATGTTAAAAGAAGAAATAGAGAAAAAATTTGTAGGCTTTGTTGAAGTCTTTGTGTCTTCAGACGGGGTAAGTATTAGCGCTGGGGCTGAGTGGTTAAACCAAATAACTAATGCTTTAAACAATGCATCAATAATGATTGCATTGTGTAGTAAAGATTCGGTAAAAAGACCTTGGATTAATTTTGAAATGGGAGCTGGATGGATGAAGGGCATAAAAGTAATTCCTGCCTGCCATACTAACCTATTGATTGATCAGTTGCCAAGTCCTACTGATATGCTACAAAGTTTATCTTTGAGCAACCCAGATCATGTAAAACGTATTTTTCGAGCGATAGCAGAAAGTGCGGGAGCAGACCCAACAAATGTAGGATTATATGAACTAGATGATCTTTGTGATAAAATTTCTGATTTTGAATATGAATATGGGTTCCTCAATAAAGCAAAAAGTTTAGTCGAGCAACTTGAGAAAAAGGTGGATTATTTCAAAGTTTTCTTCTCAGAGGCAAGAGTTGGAAACACTTATCAAATTATGCTGAGTGAATCCGATTATGTTTTTAACAAAGATCTTTTGGGAGAATTAGAAAGAATGGATATACTAAGAGTTATACCTGAACCTGGACAAGAGTCAGCATTAATATTTACAAACACAGGATCTGGAAAATCTTACCATGCAACTTTGCTTAGCAATTACTTGAAAATCATCTAACAGTCTCCTCGTGAGGCTGTTTTATTTTGCGTTGAAAGAGAGGTGCCGTGTGATGTGGAAAAATGGGAGTTAGCATATAAAGATTACCAAGAAGGTATGAAGTATAAAGAGATTGCCGCAAAGCACGGTGTCTCTATCAACACAGTAAAGTCATGGAAGACCCGAAAGTGGAAAGAGCAGGAACAGAATAAGGGCGCACCTAGAAAGAAAAAGAGTGTGCACACAAAACAGGAAAAGGGTGCACACAAGGAACAAGCGCAACTCGTAATAGAGAATGATGGCACTGAAGATATAACCGATGTGTTGGAATACTATGGTATTAACGAACAACAAAGAAGGTTTGCTGATAATTATATCGAATCAGTGAATATTTACCAATCAGCTATTAAAGCCGGTTACAGTGAAAGTTATTCGAACTCACTAGGATATAAACTATTGGGAAATATTGGTATTAAGAATTACATTGATGATCGCATGCGCGTGTTATCTCACGGAAAGGTTGCCACTCAGCAAGAAATATTGCAGGGATTGACTAGGATATTTAATAGGCAAGAGAGTGAGCATCAAGTTGTCACTCTTAGGTCTAAAGAAGAAAAGTGGGTTCCTGTTGGAGATGATAAGCAGCTTAAAAAACAAACTGTAGAGACTGAAGAGCCTAAGATTGTAGCTTACCCTACTAAAGTTAGTGATGTGATCAAAGCAGGTGAATCACTACTGAAACGATTAGATTTATTAGGTAATGATGAGGGTAGCGCAGGTATTACCATTATTGACGAGTGGAGTGGTAGTGATGAGTAAGACTATCCACATTCAGAAGGAAGTAAATCCGCACTTCAAATCAGTTTGGACGAACCAGAAGCCTTATGTGGTGTTAAAAGGCGGGCGTAACTCTTTCAAGTCCTCAGTAATTGCCTTATTGTTAGTTTTCAAAATGTTAGCCTATTTGCTTAAAGGAGAGAAGGCAAACGTTGTAGTAATTCGTAAGGTAGCTAATACAATACGAGATAGCGTTTATCTAAAAATACAGTGGGCTTTGAGCAAATTCTTTATCTCAAGTCAATTTAGTTTCACTGTATCACCGTTTAAGATCACTCATAAGAAGACAGGCTCAACCTTCTACTTCTACGGGCAAGATGACTTTCAAAAGCTTAAATCAAACGATATCGGCAATATAATCGCAGTCTGGTACGAGGAAGCGGCTGAGTTCAAAGATGCTGAAGATTTTGACCAATCAAATGTTACGTTCATGCGGCAAAAGCATCCGTTAGCTAAGCAGGTTCAATTCTTTTGGTCGTATAACCCACCTAGAAATCCGTACAGTTGGATTAATGAATGGGTAGAGACGTTAAAAGGACATCCAGATTACTTAATACATGAGTCTAGTTATTTGGATGACAAACTAGGGTTTGTTACAGATCAAATGCTAAGTGATATAGAGCGGATAAAAGAGAATGACTTTGATTATTACCGCTATTTGTATTTAGGTGAGCCTGTAGGACTTGGAACGAATGTTTACAATATCAATTTATTCCAACCGTTAAATGAACTGCCGGATGATGATAGGATTGTCAGCTTGTACTATGCTACTGATGTTGGGCATCAAACATCCGCAACCGTTTCGCTTTGTTTCGGACTAACAGCAAAAGGCAATGTCATTCTGTTGAATATGTATTACTATTCGCCACAAGGCAAGGCTGTTAAAAAAGCGCCTAGTGACTTATCAAGCGAATTGCATGAGTTCGTTACTAAGACGGCTAATCATTACTCAATAGGCAATGCAAAGATTATGCAGCGAACGATTGATTCTGCTGAAGGAGGTCTAAGAAATCAGTATTTCAAAGATTTTGGGCAGCGCTGGCATCCAGTAGCAAAGAAAAAGAATATAGATATGATTGATTACGTCCATGACTTACTTGCTCAGGGGCGTTTTTACTATTTAGTGCCAACAATAAAAACCGGGTTATCAAATTGCGATGACCTGACTCTTTTTATTGAAGAACACAAGCGATATCAGTTTGATGAACGCTATTTAAATAGTGACGATCCTAAAGTATTGAAGGAGTTTGATCACAGCGTAGATGCCTTCAAATATGCTTGTTTAGATAATGCTCGGGCTTGGAAGCTGAAAAGGTAGGTGAAGTGTATGGGAGTAATTCAAAATATTAAAAACTTATTCAAGAGAGGGGGCTATGCTGTGACAGGACAAACACTAAATTCAATCAATGACCATCCTAAAGTAAACATCGATCCTATCGAGTTGCAGCGGATTGAGCGTGACTTTCGAGAATATCGCAACGAGTATGACAAGATCGTTTATATCAATTCGAACAACGAGATAAAACGTCGTGATTACATGACTATCAATATGCGAAAACTTACCGCTGAAATGCTGGCAAGTCTAGTGTTTAATGAACAAGTTGAAATATCTGTTGATATAGACGAAGCGAATGACTATATCAAGCATGTTTTCGAACACAACGACTTCAAAAAAAATCTTTCTAAGTATCTAGAACCGATGTTTGTAGCTGGTGGTTTAGCAGTTAGGCCATACGTTGACACCGCTACTGGTGAAGTGGAATTCTCTTGGGCACTAGCGAATGCTTTTTATCCTCTACGCTCGACTTCTAACGGTATTGCTGAGGGTGTACTTGTCTTCAAAACATTGGAGGTAGAACAAGATAAGACAATTTACTACACTTTGCTAGAGTTCCATGAATGGGAGGATGAGAAGGTAGTTATTACTAATGAGCTATACCGCTCAGAAGATGTTAACAGTTACGGTTCGAGAGTACCTTTAGGTCATAAAGGGCAATATGAAGGTTTGGAAGAAACAGCTACGTTAGAATTCATGAAAAAGCCACTATTCAATTACTTAAAACCTGCCGGGTTCAATAACTTTAGTCTGTATAGTCCTCTTGGGATTGGCATCTGTGACAATGCGGTAAACACTCTGAAGCAGATTAATGATACCTATGACCAATTCAACTGGGAAATTAGAATGGGGCAGCGCACAGTAGTTGTCAGTGATCATGTATTGAATTATGTACCTGATGAACAAGGCAATTCGTTACAACCTGTATTTGATCCAGATGTAAATATCTATCGCCCTATGAGGATGGATGATGATAAGGAATTAATCAAGGATATCACTAACGATATTCGTGCGGATCAATATATCACAGCTATTAATCAGTTCATGAAGACATTAGAAATGCAGATGCAACTATCTGTAGGCACTTTTAGTTTTGACGGCCAGTCAGTAAAGACAGCAACCGAAATTGTTAGTGAGAACTCATTAACGTATCGAACTCGTAACATGCACTGTAACGAAGTAGAGAAGTTTATCAAAGGATTAGTCGTATCAGTTCTTGAACTAGCCTCAGGGACTATCTTAGAAGGTGGAATCAAACTTTATACCGGTGAAATACCTAGCTTTGAACAAATCAGTGTAGATTTTGATGACGGAATCTTTGAGAGTTTGGATCAGAAGTTAGACTTCTTCAGTAAAGCCAAAACAGCTGGGCTGGTTCCGATCACTAAAGCACTAGAAGGAATCTTCAAAATCACTGAGGAAGAATCATATGAGTGGTATCAGCTGATTCAAATGCAAGAAACAGGATTGAATCAAAGTGAGATACAAGCTTTTATGGAACAACAGGAGCTAGGGGATGATGAGTAATGATTACACCTCACCAACTCGACTTATGGTCGAGCAACTTTGCTGAGCTTTACAATTCACTAGAAGGTGAAATACTCCGCATTATGATTAAGCGGCTATCAAGTGGTCATACAGACATTTTGGAGTGGCAAACAGAAGCTTTGAAGGATTTACACCTATTCAACAATGAGGTCGTAAAGGAACTATCCAAGGTTACAGGGATTGCCGAGTCAGAGATTAACAAGATGTTTGAAGCTGCAGGTAAGCAAACAGTGACCGATATTGACAAGGTCATGCCGTATGAAACTATGCCAATGCCTAGCAATTTGGACAATATCATTAAGAGCTATGCGGATCAATCATGGTCCGGCATTGATAACTTAATCAATCAGACACTCGTTACTACGAATTACGGCTTGGGTGCTGCAACACAGGCTTATCAAGGAGTATTGCAACGGACGCAAGCATTGTTTAATGCAGGACTATTGAACTTCGACCAATCATTAGAAAAAGCGATCCAAGAATTGGCACAAAAAGGAATTCGCAGTGCTTTTATTGATAAAGGAGGGCATTCTTGGAGCCTAGAGCGGTATGTTAGAACGGTTTTAAAGTCTACATTAGCAAATACCTATGATACTTTACGAAAAGACCGTATGGCTGAATATGGCGTTCACACGGTTGTTGTAACAAGTCACATGGGAGCACGCCCAGCTTGTTCACTTATTCAAGGTCATGTTGTCGATTTAAGAGATAGTGTGCCACCTGGTAGTGAGTATAAAAGCATTTACGATCCGTATTGGAAAGCTGAATATGGAACTCCTGGCGGTCATAGAGGAGTCAATTGCAACCATTTGCACATTCCATTTATACCTGGCGTTAATACTAACAACCAGCCTTCCTATGATGCAAGGGAGAATGCGGAAGTCTCTAAGCTTATGAAGAAACAGCGAGAACTAGAACGCGCCATTGTTAAGCTTAAAAAGAATCAGATGGTAGCTGAGGCTATGGGACACACTGACAACGCGGCTGAGTGGGGTCGTAAGGTTAGAGCGATGCAGAAACGAACTAGAGAGCTAGTAGCTTCAAACGAGTACCTAAGCAGGAATTATAAGCGTGAGAAAGTCTATACGCCGCTTAATACTTTGCTGAAGGATTTCAGGTATGACGACTTTTAGGAGGAACAAGGATGGCAGAACAACTATTTCAATGCGGCTTTTGCAGCGAATTAACACCTCTAATTATGAAACAGGACAAGTTGAGCGATGGCATTCAACACAATTACGCTGAATGTAAGCAGTGTAAGGGGAAAGTGACTCACAGCTACACCAATAAACGGATAAGCGGCTTGATGGTTAAGCAGCAGCACACTAAGCCGGGGAAAAAGAAGGCAGAGCTTGCTGAATTGATTCTTAGTGAAATGGATGAACTGAAAAAGAATTACGAATAGGGAGTGAAGTTGATGGAAACCCACAAACAAGTAAAACAACGCAACTCACAAGATGCTTTCATGGAGTTTTTCAAAGGACTTGATGAAAATTATCAGAAATACCTTATCAATGAAATGCAGAAGAAACCACCGGACAAACTCTATCAAAAATCAATCGACTTTATGAGCGATGACATTGCCGAATTTGAACAAAGAAAGTTCAATATGGCGGGAAGTGATGGTGATCCTAAATCTCGTTAGCCGCGATAAGGCTTTTTATTTTGCCCTGAACATGGCGTTAAACTGCTCAATCCATCGTGGTCGTAGCCACGTCAAAACTCGAAAGGATGAATTAAATGAAAAGAGAACAGTTGAAGGAATTAGGGTTATCAGATGAACAAATCGGCTCAATCATGGCTTTACATGGTCAAACAGTGAATGAATTGAATAAAAGCGTAGCTACTGCAGAGCAAGAGCGTGACCAATTCAAGGAACAGCTGACGACTAATCAAACTGAGCTAGATTCACTAAAAGAGTCCGCAAAAGGGAATGAGGAACTGACCCAGCAACTAACTGACTTACAAGAAAAGTTCAATTCTGCTAAAACTGAATCTGAAACGAAACTCGCAGAGCAACAAAAGGACTTTGCTATCAAACTAGCGCTTAAAGAAGCACAGGCGTTAGACGAAGACATTGTGTTAGGTCAGTTAGACAAAGATACAATCAAGGTCGTAGATGGCAAGCTACAAGGGTTTGATGAACAGTTGAAAGGGTTGCAGGAAAGTAAGACATTTTTGTTTCAGCAAGAAGAAAATACACCAGCAACACCCAAAATCGTTGTCGGCGGTAATCCTCAGGGGGCTCAAGAACCTTCTGGGACGATGAAACAACAAATGAAGTCAGAAGCTTTCAATTTAACACAGTTTTTACAAAAAGAAGGAGAGAAATAATACATGGCAAATGAAATTACTAAATTACTAGATGTTGTTACACCAGAAGTGTTCAATGCGTATATGGATAACTTCACAGAAGAAAAATCAGCAATCATCCAGTCAGGGGTTGCGGTTGCAGATGCAGAAGTTTCCAAAAATATTACTGCAGGCGGGTTATTAGTCAATATGCCATTTTGGAATGATCTAGATGGTGAAGATGAAACGCTTGGAGACGGAGAAAAGGAATTAGAAACAGGAAAAATTACAGCCGGAGCAGATATTGCAGCGGTTATGTACCGTGGGCGTGGATGGTCAGTTAATGAACTGGCAGCAGTAATTTCCGGTGATGATCCTTTAGGGGCATTGCTAGGAAAAATTGCTTCTTGGTGGTTACGGCGGGAACAACACGTTCTTATTAACGTTTTAAATGGCTTGTTTGCAGATGCGGATACAGGAGCTTCCGTTCCTGCTGGTCCCTTAAATGGAACACATTTGTTGTCGAAAAAAACAACCTCTATTACAGGTGAATTAGTTTTGGACGCTAAACAACTGCTTGGAGATTCTGCAGACCGCTTAAGTATGATCGTTATGCATTCAGCGGTTTACACAGCATTACAAAAGCAAAATTTGATTGCGTTTATTCCTAATGCTCGTGGAGAAGTAAACATTCCTACCTATTTAGGCTATCAAGTCGTGATTGACGATGGTGTACCAGCAAGCGGCACAGGTGCGTCTAAAGTTTACACTTCTTACTTATTTGCTTCAGGAGCAATTGGCCGGAACACAGGTACTCCTGCAAAGCTTACAAGCTTTGAGAAAGCTCGTAATGCTAAAAAAGGGAATGATGAAGTCTATACACGTCGTGCGTTCACAATGCACCCATACGGTGTTAAGTTTACAAATGCCGATCGAGAATCTGGTGAAATCACACCGACAAACAAAGATTTATCTAATCCTAAAAACTGGGAAAAAGTTTACGAAGACAAACAAATCGGCTTAGTTGCTATTCAACATAAATTATAAGGGAGCTTTTGGCTCTCTTTCTTTCTGAGGAGGGAGATCATGAGCTATCTTAGTTTTGAAGAGTATAAAAATCTATATGGTAGAGCTTCAGAAGAAAAGTTCAAGTATTTCTATATGAAGGCTGAGGCTCTACTGGAAAACATTACCAATAATTTTTATATTAGGAATGATATCACCGCAGATGTAGAGTTTCGTTCGAGTCGTTTCAAGAAGGCTCTGGTAGCTCAGATTAACTACTTTACCGAAATGGATGCCGATACATTTGAATCGCTAAATAAGATGCCTCAAAGCTTTCAGATTGGCTCTACGTCAATCTCGAATGGTAGTCGTTACAATTCTAGTGGTGCGAATGAAAGTAAGTCGCTAGTTCCTGATGATGTCTTTGTATTCTTAGAAGGAACTGGCTTATTGTATCGAGGTGTTCGCTCATGTTGATACCTAAGCCACCAAAAGAAACGCTTGTTGATTCGATGGTATATAGATCATATAAAGGCCAAGGTGATTACAACAAACCTGAGTTTGAAGATGATCAACTAGTAAACTATGTCCGTATTGATCGTAATCCGTCATACACCTTTAGCACACAAGGGAAGCAGTTGCTGTTTAATGCTACTGTATTTTGCTACAACGGGCTAACCGATCCGCTACCAGCATTTAAAGAGCAAGATGTGCTTGTTTTTGATGGTGTAGAGCATACGGTTACCAGTGCTGCAGTATTTAAGGAGCCATTCGTTGACCAAGTTTATTCATATGAGTTAGGGGTGGTGTAATGAGTGGAGTAACAGTTAATCTGTCGGGTGTCCGTGGAAAGCTAAGTAAACAAGCTTTCGAAAGAGGTCGTTACGCGTTTGGTAACCAAGCACTGGCTGATATGAATACTTTTGTTCCCAAAAAGGATAATCATTTGCGACAGTCAGGACATCTTTCCCATGATGGCAGTAAAATACTTTATGAAATGCCTTATGCTAGAAAACGGTTCTATGTCCCAGCAAGAAAATACAGTACTCCTGGTACTGGTCCACGTTGGGACAAGAAAGCAAGATCATTGAATCTGCCAGCTTGGAAGCGCGCGTTCTTGAAGGGAGCTGGGTTGTAATGGATTTTATCGACCGATTGAAAGACTCGATCAACTCTATACCTGATTTGCCAATTAAACTTAAGAAAGGATATCTATTAGATGACTCACTAGTTATATATCCTTTACCTGGTGGCAGCGTAATTACTGAATATTACGACAATGTAAAAGACCAACAACTGAATTATGAAATAGCTATGAAGTCTAAAGATGGCAACTTGATCGAAAAGACTTTATGGACTATTTCTGATTATGTAGAGAAACTAGAAGAAGTAAAAAGTAAGGATGAATCGTTTGATTTCGATTCGATCTCAATAGCGAACAAGCCATTTATCAGCGCTGCTGATGAACAAGGCTGGTTCGTTTTTTTGTTTGATGTTCAAGCAAATCTAACAACTTATTAGGAGGAAAACTAATGGCACGACAAAAGAATGCGAAACGAGAACACTGGCTTGCGCCTTATGTAGATGGACAAGACACAGCACCAGAAGTAGCAAGTAAAGATTGGGTTCGTTTAGCAAAGTGGATTAATACAATCGGTGATGATTCGAATGAAGAGACCGAAGAAGAAGGATTCTACGATGGCGATGGCACGCCAGAAACAACAGTAATGTCAGTAGCTGGAGCTTATACACCAGAAGGTTATTACGATGCTGAGGATAAAGCGCATAAAATGATTGCTGACATGAAGTATCTTACCGGAAACGGGCGTAAAGTCTGGCACAAAGTAGTTCAGACTAACGGGGATACATTTGTTGGCAAGGCTACTGTGACCGATATCATTGCCGGGGCAGGCGACGCTGTTACTTACGAAGAGTTCAGCTGCACAATTACATTTGACCAAGCACCGACTAAAACCCCAAAGTCGTAGCCCCTGAAACTCGAAATGCAAAAGTATCAACGAGCAAAGGGGTACCAAAAGAAACAGATGAAACTAAGGGAGAGTAGTCTCTCCCTTTTCTAGGAGGATATTCTATGCAAGGTTTAAAGATTAATGTCGAGAGAACTGGTTTTCCAATTGAA
>NZ_JBIPAS010000003.1:0-49601 GCF_050499065.1 Enterococcus sp. AZ071 | reverse complement strand
GAGGAGCTCATAACTCATCAAGCAATTAAATTAGAAAAAAAAGATCGTTCACGACGTAGGTATACGGTCTACTCTCTTACCTACAAAGATGGATCAGAGTATCTTGTTTATGGGTCTTCCCAACGAACTGCCTGTAATATAGTAGGAAAATCAGAGAACAAGCTCTCTAGGGCAGTCATAATAAACAAAGAGTATCATAGTAGCTATTATTTGGAACGCGACACCGGAGCGCTCACTCCCCTTAGTTTATACTTATCGGAACGGTCACGAAATAAGAGCTACCTTATTGCAGAGAAACAACAAACAAAAATTAAGGCTTCTGGCGTTTGCTATAACGAGGCTCCAATCCAATTTTTCAAGTACTCTCCTGGTGCACTCAAACAGTTGGGCGTCTTTTGTGATCACTTACCTATCGTAAAAAACAAAAAATTCAAGTCTAATGGACGAGTTACTATTCAAACAAAACGTGGAGCGATCGGTTTAGGTTCCGGACAACTATTAATAAAAATAGGACAGGAGATATTTTTCACTATGGACAAAGAGGAGTTCGAACAAAATTTTGTTGTAGAAGAATCGCTGGTGTGGGCTGAAAAATAGTTCTATTCCAACCAAGATTGCTACCTGGGATTTGTTGAATCAGGGGTTCATCATGCAATCGTACAAAAAAGGACCATAGGATGATTCAAATAAAACACAAGAATGCTATTATACCAACATTCTTGTGTTTTTCTTCTAAAAAAATAGGAATAATTCCTATTATCAACTGTACAAAAAAAGACCATAGAATTTCTAAAGACGAACATTCTCAACTCTCCGTACGATTTAATGCACGTAGCTTCCCATTCTCAAGATCCTTATCATATTGAAAACTGTACTGGCCTACAAAGTTAATATGTTCAAATAATAATGGAGATAAAGATTCAATATCCTGATTTGTATAAGGTATCCCTTCTGCAGTTATTTGTGTCAAAACTTTTTCTAGATATAATGCATTCCAGTAAATAACGGCGTTGGTAACTAATCCTAAAGCAGAAAGTTGTTCTTCCATGCCTTCGTAATACGCTTGATACAGTTTCCCATTCTTCCCAAAATATATTTTTCTACATAGATTATGTCGAGATTCCCCTTTATTTAATTGATTAAGAATCGCTCTAGCATAGTTTTCATCACAATAGTAGCGAAGAAGGTGTTTTGTCTTGTAAATCTTCCCAACCTCTTCAAGTGCTTGCCCTAAACTTGTTGAATGATTTTCTCTACGTAGCGCCCGAATAAGCTCTGTTGCAGAAACAAGGCCTTCTTTTAATGAACCAATCACTTTTAAAATGTCTGCCCAATGTTTTTCGATTAGATCTACTCGAATTGTATTTTTAGAAAATGGATTTAATTCTTTATAATCAGCTTGTTTATTTGTCCGCCAGATCTTTGAATTTCCTGAATCTGCGATTCGAGGACTAAATTGATACCCTAATAATCCAAAAAGACCAAATACGAGATCGCTGTACCCAGCTGTATCTGTAGAGATTTGTTGTATGGACAGTTCGCTTGATTGCTCCAGCAATCCTTCTAAAATGTATAAAGAATCTCTTTCCGTCCCTGGAATAGCCATTCCCTGAAAGCCAATGTAGTGATCAGAAACAAAATTATAATAAGTAATGCCCTTATGTCCTTTACCGTAATACTTATTATTTGCTTTACTATAGATTGATTTTCTAGGCGTAACGTAGCGGATACCGTCTGCTGAAGCTACTGTTCCATCACCCCAATAGGCAGCCATATCTAATTGATTATACGAAGTGGTAATACAATTATTGGCAGCAATTAACGTTTCTAATCGTTCATAGTTTAGGCGGACATAAGAAAGTCGCCCTTGTTTTAAGCTTGCTACATTCTTTTTAGAAACTGAACCAATGCCAATATTCGTTGCTTCTGCAAGCAACACAGCCATCATACTAATATCTAAGTCAGTCATTCGGGTTTCGTTTTGACTAATATGATAAAAATATTGGGTAAGATCTAGTCTCTGATTAATTTCCATTAATAAATCCGCCAAATCAATCGCAGGCATCAACTCTTTTACTCGTTTTAAGAATCGTTTAAATTCTTTTGTTTCTCTCTTCTTTCGAATAGTAGAAACAACCAAGTGATCTTTCTCAATTCTAGCCATCGTATTTTTAGACCACTCTTGAAGCGTGTGATCGTAAGATAAATGAAGTTCGCTCGAAAGTTTCTGAATGGCTTTTTTGGGATTTTCAGATAAATTTAACTGCTTTAGTAGAGGATCTCTTCTGGATTTCCATGTGTCATCTGAGATAAGTTCTGCCATAGGATCTTTAAACGCTCTACTATAAGAGATATAGGCATTATGGTTTTTCAAAGAAGGAACTAGTAAGTCAATAATAACAATGCATAGCGCTCGATTGCACTCGTCAGGATTATTTTCAATAAAATGTTGCCACTTCTTTGGAACAAATTGCTTAACCGCTGAATAATCTTCGAAAGTAAACTTCTTTGGATGACGGTTACAAAGTAAATTCCATAGTGATTTTAGTTGATTACCTTGCTTCGTTTCAGCAAATTGTAAGGGTAAAAGTTCAATCATGTCTGTTAAAAAGCAGGTAAATATAGGATATTTATCAATCAATTCCTTTACAGCCACGGGTTCATAAGTACTTTTAGCAGTTTGTTCTATAAAATCTAATTGATCTTCTAAACTTTCTTCAGTTAATAGCTCTTTTAAGCGGTCTCTCGCTTGCTGATCCGTTAATGCTTCATTTTTCACAATTTCTTTCATTTCTGAAAAAGCTTCAGTTAAAGATAAGGTAGCAGAATCGTATTTTTTCAAGGATTGTTTCCTTTCAGAAAGCTCTTTGTTCTTCGCGTGTGTAAACTTTTCAGAATAGTAAACAATCAATGCTTGAAGCAATTCATCCAATGCTTTTACTCTATAGATAGCAACAAAAGCTACTAAATGGGCAATCTTTTGATTTCCTGTAAAGCGCTGAACGGATTGAGAAGTTGAAACTGCTGTGTATTCTGCCATTTTCTTTAACCTAGTGTGTGGAATGCCTGATAGATCCCAAGTTTCTGTTTGAAATGCATTTAGTTGTTTTAAACGTTGAAAACCTCGTTCAAGCTCTCTTTTACCTTCTGTAAGAGATTGCTTGAGGTGATCCATCTTGGTAATGGAAGAACCAAATTTATTTGCAGTAACAAGGACTAATAAATCTTCTAGTTGCTTGATTTTTTCCTTCGGAACAGCGGCTACCAACCGCATATAAATCTCTTCTTTTGCTTGATCAAGTGTTGACGCTACTAATCGTTCAAAAGACGTAATTTTTGGTAGCAAGATATGTTCTGTGAGTAACAAATGAAGAAATTGGTCAATTAAAACACTCTCTCGCTCACTAGTGACCACTGCACGTTCAAAAAGCCAAGCTAGCATTTTTTTCCGTGTTTCACCAGTAAGTTTACGGTAGTTAAACGTGTTCTGAATTTTTTGCTTATGATTTTTTATCGTTGTAGCACTTGTATAGTCATTAACGATATTGGGGTTAAGTTTTAGTTGGCTGGCAACATAGTGAACAACCGTAATCGGAATATCTTCTATTGAATCAAAAAATCCTCCTAAAAAGCGGACAGTTCCTAACTGTAAAGCAAAACCCAGTTTATTGCTATCCGTCCTAGCTTCATTGATTTGTTCCAGATCGATTTCTGAAAAATAAAAGTATTGATCTAATTGCACTATGGATAGCTCTCCTGCATATTGTCGATAAAAATTTCTTTGTTCTTCTTTTAAAACTGCTCTAGGCAATCGTTCACTTCCTTAATTATTCTAAAAAACTAGAGATTTTTAGAATAGTAATTTATTTTTGGGCTTCCGTATAACAGCAAGGTTTCTAAGTTCTAAAAACTCGTTAAAAAAAAGATTATACTATACCCTTGCAAAAAGAAGTCATTTTTTAGATAATAAAAAAATAAAGGAGGACGACTACCGATGATGATTGGCTACGCACGCGTATCAAAAGAAGAACAAAATTTAAATCGGCAAATCGATCAATTAACCGCCTATGGCGCTGAAAAAATAATTCAAGAAAAATATACAGGAACCCGAAGAGATAGGCCAGGGATTGATACACTTTTCAATATTTTACGACCAGGAGATTCTTTAGTGGTTGAAAGTATTTCTAGATTGGGGCGGAATACATTGGACATATTACTGTTAGTTCAGGAATTAACAATGAAAGAAGTGCAATTTATTTCATTAAAAGAAAACATGAATACCGCTACGCCTACAGGAAAGGCTATGCTTCAAATGATGAGTGTGATTTCAGAATTAGAGCGAAATTTATTAGCAGATCGTGTACGTGAAGGTATTGCGGCTAGCAAAAAACGGGGTGTTAAAATGGGCCGACCAAAAGTCACACAAGAAAAACTAGATGTCGCTATCCGCATGTATCAAAGTGGTGAGTATTCAGTAAAAGAAATTGCAGAAACCAACCAACTTTCTTTAGGGACTTTGTATAAAGAACTTAACCGAAGAAAACTTTCTAAGATAAAGAACAAAGCAAGCAAGTGATGGTATTTGCTTGCTTTTATAAATATTTTGTGCAATTAAAGTCGGATTTCGATAGTTTAAATAACTTATTCTTGATATATTTAGATTGGTTGAGTGACTAAAATTAGAAAGAACGAGGAGGAATCATATGAAAAAGAAACTATCCACATATTTGAGTTTGTTGGTAATGATAAGTTCATTCATTACGACACCGCTAACCGTTTTAGCGGAAACAACAAGCACTACTAATAGTACGCAGCAAACACAAGCTGACAGTACAAAACTTGAAGAATCGATCACAAAAGAAACGGAGGTAAGTAATGCTTCGCAAGTAGAAAGTCCGGTTAAAGAAACCACAGAGACCACGACAAATGATTCCTCTACTTTAGAGAGCACGCAAACAGATCGAAAACAAGCATCAGAAACTACTCAATCAACGGATCAACAAACCCGTGCGCCAAATCAAACTGGAAGTATAAAAAAGTCTACGTTAAAGATACTTGAAAATAGCTTAAGTGTAAAATCATCTATCAGTTATCCCCCCGGACAAAATTACATGACAGCCACTTCAGATTGGTTGAAAGTAACTATGAATTTAACATTACCACCTATGAAAACAGGAGAGACAATACAATTAACCGTAGCTAATTCAGAATGGGATTATTCTACAGAACCTTTTATTGTTGGGGATTATACAATAACACCTGATAGCAAAAAAGATGGAACTTTTAGCATAAAAGCAAATACAGATACTGGAACAGAATCTATAGTGGTAAACATTAACATTAGATACAAGGAAAATATTTCATCCTCTAAAGAAATAAAGGAAATACCAATATCTATTCAATATCAAAATCAAGTTAGTAATGATAGTAAGAGCGTCGAAGTTCATAGATTTGCAGATACTGTACCAAAAAACGAAATTATCAAGAAAGTAGCCTACGGAATAGATAAAAACGGAAATGCTTTATGGGGATTATTTCTTAATTACAATAATTTTAATTTAAGAGGAACAGATACTGCCCCTTTTATATTTAAAGATATTTCAAATAAGGGACAAAAAATAATCCCAGAATCAATTCTGGCATATAATGTATCGAATCCTAAAGTTGAAATTGACGGAGCATTAGAAAGAAATACATTACATGATGATTACAATTACAATTTGTCAAAATATTTAATGGATAACACAGAAAATGGAATTATTGACATTATGTCAACTTCCTCTAATCCCATTGGACTTGATGATATAACAAAATCCTTTTATATCTTTTTTGCAACAAAGCCAGATAAACAAATCGAATCTGGAGAAATCCTTTCGAATAAGGTTGATATTCAAATAGTAGGAGAAAACGGAGAGACACAAAAAGATGATAGTGAAGCTTCGGTCACTGTCCCCCCTAATAATAACGGAGATCAATTTATTAAGATATCGGGGACAAAAACCTGGAACGATGCCAACAATCAAGATGGCAAACGACCGGACAAAATTACCGTGAACCTCCTTGCAGATGGTGAACAAGTGGCGACAAAAGAAGTCACAGAAGCCGACGGCTGGAACTATGAATTTAAGGATCTACCAAAATTCAAAGACGGCAACGAAATTGTCTATACGGTGACTGAAAATCAAGTGGCGGATTACAATACTGAAGTTAAAGGATTTAATCTTACCAACCGCTATACACCCGGTAAAACAAGCGTCTCTGTGACGAAGAAATGGGAAGATGCCAATAACCAAGATGGCAAACGGCCAAACAGTATCCAAGTACAATTGTTAGCGGATGGCAAAAAACAAGGCGACGTAGTGGAACTAAACGCAGCCAACAACTGGACTACAACGTGGAATGACTTGCCGCAAAAAGCCAATGGGAAAGACATTGCCTACACCATTGAAGAAGTAAAAGTCCCTGGTTATACCACGACTGTGAACGATACGGATAAAGGAAATATTCTCTTAACCAACACTTACACACCAGAAACAACAGAAGTCAAAGGGACAAAAACTTGGAACGATGCCAACAATCAAGATGGCAAACGACCGGACAAAATTACCGTGAACCTCCTTGCAGATGGTGAACAAGTGGCGACAAAAGAAGTCACAGAAGCCGACGGCTGGAACTATAAATTTAAGGATCTACCAAAATTCAAAGACGGCAACGAAATTGTCTATACGGTGACTGAAAATCAAGTGGCGGATTACAATACTGAAGTTAAAGGATTTAATCTTACCAACCGCTATACACCCGGTAAAACAAGCGTCTCTGTGACGAAGAAATGGGAAGATGCCAATAACCAAGATGGCAAACGGCCAAACAGTATCCAAGTACAATTGTTAGCGGATGGCAAAAAACAAGGCGACGTAGTGGAACTAAACGCAGCCAACAACTGGACTACAACGTGGAATGACTTGACGCAAAAAGCCAATGGGAAAGACATTGCCTACACCATTGAAGAAGTAAAAGTCCCTGGTTATACCACGACTGTGAACGATACGGATAAAGGAAATATTCTCTTAACCAACACTTACACACCAGAAACAACAGAAGTCAAAGGGACAAAAACTTGGAACGATGCCAATAATCAAGATGGCAAACGACCGGACAAAATTACCGTGAACCTCCTTGCAGATGGTGAACAAGTGGCGACAAAAGAAGTCACAGAAGCCGACGGCTGGAACTATGAATTTAAGGATCTACCAAAATTCAAAGACGGACAAGAGATCGTTTATACGGTGACTGAAAATACTGTAAAAGATTATACAACTAAGATTAAGGGCTACAATATTACCAATACGTATAATCCAGGAAAAATTAGTGGGACTGTAACCAAGCGTTGGGAAGATGCTAATAATCAAGATGGACTTCGTCCAGACAGTATCAAGATTCAATTATATGCTAATGGAAAAAAACAAGGTCAGCCTGTTGAATTAACTGAAAAAGGACATTGGACCTATTCTTGGAAAGAATTAGACGCAACAGATAAAGATGGAAAAGGAATTCACTATTCAATCAAAGAAGTTGATGTCGTTAATGGCTATGCTGCAACAATCACAGGTGAAAACACAGGAAATCTGTTAATTACCAATACGCATACGCCAACAACTCCTAACAAACCAAAAACACCGACAAAATCTGAGACACCAAGCACACCTGGGAAACATTTACCGAAAACAGGAGAAATAAACGCCATTTGGTGGACTGTAGTAGGTGCACTGTTGATTAGTAGTATCGGTGGGTATCTTTATTTTAGAAAAAAAGTAGAACGTTAGAAGAAGCTAAACGTTAAATCAAAAACGAATGATTAACATTTAAATCATGTTGTTCGTTCGTTTTTCTATGGTCCTTTTTTGTACGGTTGCATGATGAACCCCAATCATAACTGGGTGAGAAATGGTATAATACAGACAGGACAGTAAAAGCGAATATGACGGTGGCTATCTTTTCTGAAACGAGGTGGTGCGTATGATCTTACGCAAAAAATCTGAAGAAAGGAGATGCCCTTTTGTCTGCTTACGAGACGGTCCAAGTGATTTTAGGTTTTGGTATGTTTACCATTGCTCTAATTAGCTTGGTTGTCGAGTTGCTAAAAAAAGACAAAAAAAAATAACCGTCGCTTTTTCGCTGAGGACGATTATTTTTAAGTAATTAACCGAAGCCGCCGTCTTAAACGGTGAAGCTGTCCCAAGGGAGGTTGTTAGTGCAACTTCCCTTTTCGTCTATATTATAGCATATTACCCGGTAATACGAAAACTTATTACCATATAAATTTTGGTATGATAAAAGACAAACTATCTTTTAGTGCCAGAAATTTTCAATATGCTATTAATTATATAAATATCGATAAAGTATACCAGTATACTGGTATACTATTTTTTTATCATTTCATATTGCATTTCGTACATGGATTTAAATGCTTCTTGCTGCCTAGTAGTTAATCTAGTACCAGTATAACTGTCAATCAATAGATCGATAATTTCGTTAACTGTAGCTTTAGGCATATTCTCTAATTCACCTAAAAAGGGTTTTAATGTGTTAATTTTCAAATTAACAGCAGGAGATACCTTCTGGGTCATAGTTGCTTTCAATCGTGGATCTTCTTCATTTATCATTAATTTCTTTTGTGGAGCAACCTTTTTTGTATTAGAGTCACCAGCAATCCGGCCAAAGTCCTTATTTCCTTTTATAGCAACCTGTTTTTCTTCTAGGGTTGTTTTAGCAGGGGTAGAGCTTTTTGAGTTATCAATTAAGGGAGTAAATTTTTTTGTCATAATTTTACCCTCTTTCTAAATAGTCTTCGTGCTCATTTAATTCATTCAAAACGTCTATGAAGACTTGATGTGCTTTTAAATCCCAACCATCAGGCTTTCCAGTGTATGAATAATTTATTTTTATTCCTTCAACATCATATACCTTGAGCCGTTCTTGGTATTTAACTATGGTATCTATTACATTGCCACCATAAAGTTCATGTGCTTGATTCAATACCTTGTTGTCCACACGTCCTCCAGGTCTGAGCATACATGGAATAATTCCTAGGACTTGAAGGCTGTTCGAATAATTATCTGCTAAATATTGCATATAAGCAATGTATGTTTGTGCTCCATCTAATGATAATTCTTGTGTTTGTAAGACGATGATGCAATAGTCTGCTGCTAACATAGCATTGTCGCTATAATCTGAAATTGTTGGTGGAACATCAATATATATGGAATCATAATCAGCTTTAAGAGGTTCAATCAACTTGTTTAAATAAGTGATTTGACTACTTTCATCATCAGGAAAATTTTGAATAAGAATTTTAGACAAATTCCTAAATGCGGTATTTGAAGCAATTAAGTCTAAATTATTAATGATTGGTGTAATCTGACTGGACAAATCCCCTTGTAAAAAACCATCAGTGACATTTTTTGAAATATCCTCTACGTTCCCGGTTTTTGCAAGAATAGTTGTGGCATTGCCTTGCGGATCTAAATCGATAACTAGTGTTTTCTTGTTGAATTGGGTAGCATTTTCATAAGCCAACATAGTAACAGTCTTGGTCTTCCCTACACCACCTTTGAAATTTCCGACAACATAAACTTTACCCATACTATATCCTCCGTATACTCTTATTAAGTTAGCAATAGTATACCACGGTGAAGTATCAAGAGCAAGCAAATAGAAAACTTTATTTCAAAAGTATACTAGTATACTTTTGAAATAAAGAACATAGATCTTATAAGTATACTAGTATACCAGTATACTTATATACTAGTATACTAGTATATTTTCAAATTTTGTCTTAATCTCACGGGAGTAGTACAAGTTAAATGTGGATGTAGTATACTGGTATACTTTACAAAAAGTATACCAGTATACTTTTGTGGTATACCAGTATACTGGTATACTTATACACTGGTATACTGGTGATAAAGTTGATTGTATTTTTTCATTTACAAAAGTCTGCTGATAATATACTTTGAAGATAGTAAAAAAAAAACAGTCATTAATTCAACTTCGACCCTGAATTAATGGCTGCTCATGCTTTTGGAAAATCCAATTTATTGATTACATAATATCAAAAAAGCGCTAAAAACTCAATTGTTTTAGGCTTATTTGAGTATGAGAATGAATCAATAAAACAAATGCATGACTTTTTAGTCATGCATTTTTAATTTGAGAATAGTAGGTGATTATATGTACCAGGCAAACGATATGGTAACAATGGTTTTGAATGATGGTTTGAGAATTTACAAGTATAAGAATAGCAAGATTAAGCCAGCTGGTACTGCTGAGGAGAACAAAGGGGCTGTTTTTGGTTACCGGTCTAAGGAGCATATGATTCAAGGGAGAGGCATGGTCATTACTTCTGAAGAAGCAGCAATAGAGAATGGGGATCAACTTACTCATTGGACACCAAACGTGTATAGATTTGGAACATATGCTGATAAAAGCCGCCAGTTTACAAAAGGGCATAGTGAAGAAAATCTGCGTCAAATCAATACTTTTGTTGTTGATATTGACGTTACCGGTGAAAAATTTAGTCATGGTGAGATTGTACTTGCAGCGTTTGATCGTATTGGTTTGTTACCAACGTTGATTGTAGATACACCTGGAGGATACCAGGCTTATTTTGCTTTAGAAAAAGCTGTCTATGTTACTAAGAAAAGTAACTTCAAAGTGATCAATGTGGCAAAGCGGATCTCCGAGAATATTCGCAAAGAACTTGCTAAAGAATTACCAGGAGTGGACCTGGGTTGCAATCATTTTGGTATTGCGCGAATTCCACGTAGCGACAACGTTCTTTTCTTTGAGGAATCTTACCGGTATTCTTTCCAAGAGTGGATCTCTTGGTCTATGAAAAAATCTGGAGATAAGCCAGGAGTGGTGATCCCGTTCCCAACTGCTAAAAAAAATGAGATACGTCAGGTTGATGAAAAGTGGTTTGATTTGCTGCTGCATTCTGAAAAATTAAAAGGATCAAAAGGCTTATTGGGTCGAAACAATGCTGTTTTTACCCTTTCTTTAGCATACTATTCTTCAGGATATGATAAAGCCACATGTGAGTACAACATGATCATGCTGAATGAACGCTTCAGCAATCCTTTGAGAGAATCAGAGATCCTGCGAGTCGTGAAAAGCGCCTACTCAGGAGAGTACCAGGCAGCTTCAAAAGATTTTGTCCGGGAGATTTGCCATGCTTGGGTTTCACCAAATTTGACAGATGATCAGCTATTTAGTAACAAAGCCGGTTGGTGGAAATTCAAAAAGGATCGAAAGGATCGAGTGAAAAGTCACTCAAAAGAATGGCAGCAAGATATTCTCCATTACCTAAACGAACAAAGTTATACCTATAAGCCATTTGTTTACTCTACAAAGAAAGAGATTCGTGAAGAAATTGGCGTGCCGGAGAGAAGTTTTGATGCTGCACTGAAAAAGCTGAAAGAGAGTAACCAGGTGTTTTATCGAGTTACGCGCGGCCGCGGCGGCGGAATCATGATAGCTTCAGTTAAAGCGTTGATGCGAACAATCATCTTAACCAAAAAAGAAGTCCGCGAGGCTTATTTTCAAGCGATTAGGGAAGCTTTTAGTGTGGCCGGTACATTAGTTCAAGAGATTTTTGAACAGCTATTACCGATGGGAAATGGATACACTCAAATTGAATTGCTGAAGGCGGCTCCTGGCTGAAAATAAAACCCGCAAACTGCCTATACAATATATCTATGATACTGCTTTGTCTTTCCGTGGTGTTGTGAATACTAAGTAATTTGGCAGTCCTTTGATTGCATTCGCGATATTTATAAGGCGTTTGTTGCTGTCCGCTCTTATCCTTTATTCTTTTTAGTTTCTTTATTGTTGATTGATAGTGGTTGCTGCATTAGCAGCTTCTTGGGTTTTTGGATTAAATGAAATTAGCTTATTTTAGCTGGGCCTTAGCCCAATGTTGATTCTATATTTCATCTTTGAACGCTTTAGCGAACATACGTTTGCATTCGGTTAAAAATCTGTTATAATTTTATGTGAGATTAAGACGTTAATTTCATTTTGAGTTAATCGCCATGGCTAGTTCCCCAGCAAGAGATGACTTATTTTGCCAGTAAGATGCTAATTTGTTTAGTGAAATCTCTATCCAGTATTGATAAAAAAGATTGCTAAAATAAATAACGATAGTTTTGGTTGGTTAAATACTTTTGTTTTTGGGAATAATTGTTTAAACATTCTAAAAATGATTAGTGAGAGGAGACTGGATATTTTATAAAAAAACAAAAAAATGAGATGTAAGGTTTGAAGAACGGTGAGGAGTGAAGTTTGAGCAGTTTGTTTCTCAGAGGAATCACAGAAATATTGCTTGACTTATCAGCAATAAAAGGATTAGACTGAAAGCGAATTGATTCTTGCTCCTCAAGCAAGATACCAAAGTGTTTGAAAAAAATAACCAAAGGCTCAGCTGATCTCAGGAGTTTCTCAGGCTCCGTCATAGACCAGCTGTAGGCAGTAAGTATAGGCCTTACTGCGTTAACCTTCGGGTCATGGATTTCTCCAGACATTCGTCATTATATCAAAATTGGATCGGTATTGTTAGGATTTTCATCGAAAAAGGGGAATAATTTTTCTCGAAATTCCTAATAGTGTCAGTCAAATTAATATAATGATCAAGCGGAACTTGGGGAAATGATACACATGATCTGATAAAGGGAAACGTAGTGTAGACTGCGTTTCCCTTTTTTTGTTGTTTTTCGGGCAGGAATCAATTCTTTAAGTTTTTTGTTTATTCACGTCGCATATAAACGAGTAAAGGAGTGAAAGTATGTCGAAAGGTATTGTTGTAAAGGTAACCGACCTAGAGAAAAAACGATGTAGGGTCCAGTGTTTCAATAAACACACATGGAATATTCGCCAGGGTGTGGCGTATAGAGTAGTTCCTACAGGGAACATGGGAGAAGAAGTTGAGCTCTATGAAGTACCAGTTAGTAAGATCTTTAACCAAATAAAATTTGTTTGGTTTAGAGGGGACTTGGTAGCCTGCTGGAACGGTGAAGTAGTTGTAACGACGGGTGATAATAATTTTGTGAAAATTAGAAGCAAAAATAGCGACAAAATCCAATCCGAATTGAATAAGCAGGCTTTCAGAGATGCAGTACACTATGAAAGCCGTAAAAAGATGTTGGATCAAGCGAGAAAGATCTATTCTAAACTGGACAGGCAAGAGTTCCAATGTTGGGTTTTTGGTATTCGAGATTTTTGGTATACGAAGAAAGATACTTAAATGCCAGGGTTAACTTAATTTCACTTCAAAATAAAAAAGGGAGAGTGAGACGATGATTATAAAAATTGTGATTTTCTTTGTTGGTTTTTATATTGGAGCAGCGATCATGTCGGTTCTGGCTATGGGGAAAATATCAGAACTTTATCGGCGCCTAGAAAAATGAGCGTACGAGCTTAAACACCTTTTGTTTGCTAGGCTTTCAAAACAGGAACTAGCAAAGATTTTCTAACACAAAGAATCTGGATTTATACTCGCTGTGGTTGTTGATAACGAACACGACAGACAGTATATACTCGGAGGATAATTGAATATAAAACTAGCTAGACTTACTCCAAGCTAATCATCAGCAGCTACTAAAGGGCTTGGAGGAATACCTGCAATCAGCAAAATGTTGAATAGGTGTGCTGCTACTATCAGAGGGAGAATTGCCAAGATCTGTAAGAGTTTTACAGGGAGCGATTAACCATACTCAAAGGTTATCTTGTGAAAATAACCTTGTTTCTCAAAGTTTGGACGTGAATGGATGCTTAAACGTCTGAGGTTACTGTTAACTCAGTGATTATCACATTGTCTATGCAAAGCTAGTAAACAAAAGGTGTTTAGGAGTATGTACCATTTCATTGAGTTAGTGGATGATTTTAAATACAAGGAGAAAAAATGCCAGAAGAAAAAAAGGTAACGATTCAATTGTTGGTCGTGTTGTTGGTAGCAAGTATTGTCATGTTAATTGTCTCATGGATCAATCAGGTCGGCATCGGGATTTGTATCCTGTGTATCTTTTTGAACCTGGCTGGTATGGTCCTAATTACTTTCGATCGAGAGGAGGAATCCAACGTTGAAAAAGTTAGAACCACTCACACTAGACGATCTGACCCTAAATAAGTATTGCAGATTGCAAGGAAAAGGGTACACCATCCAAGAGATCTATCAAGCTTTATTAGAAGGATCGAAAAACGAAAAAAAGTCTGTCATAAAAGCAGAATTTCTATACTGGCGGAAAGCCCATGGTTTTTCGTCAGCAAAGAAAAGATAAATAGGATTCAAAAAAAGAATGGAGGCAACCGATGCAAGAGAAAAAAACAATCACACTTCCAATTGGGAAGACAGTTAATCCGGTTTTTGATGGGCAAAACAACCTGTCTTTTCTGAAAGTCTCTCCCAATATGACGGCCTCGTTGATCGATAATAACGTAGTGGATGATCAATCGATTTTAGAAGTAAAAGAAGTGATCTTGTTATCTAAATTTCGGATGAAAACAATCATTCCGATTCAGTCTGTACGAATAATCTCGAGTGGTACGTACTGTCTATATGTGAAAAATGGTGTGAAAATTAATCGAGGTAGAATTGTTCAGCCACGAGGCAGGCAAAAAAGAGGCGGATAAGTGAACTGGTCTTTTGTTGGTGGGCCCATTTCCACTAACTCAGCAATGGAGGAAACAGTCCACAAATGGGCTTTAGAAGGTCTTTTTAAAGGAGATGAATGGTCTTGTCAGAAAGACTACTGACGTACAAGAATGATGTTCGAGAAAATTTGATAGGTTATGAGGACGAGAAAAATCTTATCATGAATCCCTCAGCCCAGTTGGAATGGAGCCTAATAGCTAAGTTTGAAAAAAAGAAAGGTATTAAGATTGAAAATTTAACTGACGATAACGAATTTTTTTGTTGGAAACAGAAAGAACTCGAAAAAAGAACGATCCCTGTTTATAAGAAGATAATTGCTTTTTTACTCAGAAAGTAAGCTAGCGGAGGAAATCGAATAGATTTTATGTCCGCACATGACCGAAAGAACGGAATAAGAAAGAGGATGACAAATGAAAAAAGAAGAGTTCTTAGAAAAAATTGATAAAGCAATTACTAATGGTTGGGGGATCAAAGTATATGTGAATATGCCAGATTTACCCAAACCAGAAATCATCTGCAACCCACCTGAAAATATAAAAGGCAAGCGGGATTATTATGACAAGGCCTATGACGATGATATGAAGTTAAAAACGCTTGACCAAATAAACATTATTGATCTTCAGTTTTTGAATTTGAAGTGAGGCGAAATCTTATGAAGTACTGCAACTATGAAAGAGATTTTGTGGATGAAGGTACAACTCCTAAATGGGATGTAACTACTGATTGCGGTTGGAAATTCAGACTTACCCGAGACAATAGATGGTGGCGTTTGTATCTTAGAACACTTGAACCTCATCCGACAGGAACGTTATTAGGTGTCAAATGTCCTAAGTGTGGTAAAGAGGTTAATTTCTTCGATCCAACCTCTGAAACGTCCTGGCGGATTTTACCGCCAAATAAAAAATGAAATGCGAGGAAGAATAATGATCAATCAAAAAATAATTCAAACATTACTTGAAATGGCAAAAGCTGAACCCACTGATAATAGAATTGATGTGAACGATGATAGAAACCCAATGTGGGTCGACGGATATGTGGAAGGTGTAAAGCAGTCAATCAATACAATTTACTCGGTAGAAAAAAGTATCAATACATCTGGGGCAAACCTTGATTTATTGAAAGAAGCTGCTAAGGAACTGCAGGCTATAAAAAACGGCAAGGGAATTAACAAACAGATGGATAAGATGACCGCTTTTAGAGCTTTACATGAGTTAAACGTCCTTATTGAAAAATTGGAAGCAGGCAATTAACCAAGGATAGAAGGGAGAAAAGTATGAGTCTAATTTACAACAATGGTAAACCGATTGGGCGATGTGATTCTTTTTCTATCGAAGAAGTACAAGGAACCAGTGATTTTATAAAGCTGAGAAATTTCAGCTTTCTGAATAGCAATCTAACAGAAAATCAGGATATTTTGCTTAATTGGATGTTAGATGAAACAAAAGAAGTTCGAGAGTACGGCTTTCATCCGACTGGCATTATCAATGAGTTAGCAGCTGGGAGGTCGTGGGTTCCACGTCAATTAGTTGAGCTTTGGAAATGTATGGAAGAGTACAAAAGGCAAGAAGTGCTATTGCGATTCCTGGCAATAAAAAATGATTATGCAGTTAACTAACCACCAGGATAGTGGAATAGTAAGAAGATAAAAAAGATAGCACTAAAATCGCACTATCTCTTAGAAGTTATTTTATTTTTCTGCCAAATTATTTCCAGTAGAATTCTCATCACTAATAAAAAGACTACAAAACAAATTATAATTAATTGAGGACGGATGTTGATTCTTATAACAAAAGTAACTGAAAGTAAAATTAGTGAGCAGCAGCCAACAACTAGCCAAGTTTTTCCAAGAAAGCTATTGGAAAATTTGAGGTACTCTTCTTTCTTTTCTTTGCGAAAGAGAATAGTAAAATCACGCCAAGGAACATTAGGTGTAAGTATTGAAAGACTACCAAAAAAACCGAGAGCACAAAAAGCAACAAGTAGAAACTGTACTTGGCTCATTCTAAATCACCTCAATCTTTTTTTATTAATTATATCATTATCAAAAAAATTTAAAAAGGGAATGCAGTAGTAAGAGATTGAAACAAGTCAGTTAACTCAGCAAATGGAAGAATTAACGGAATTAGGAGGGCAGAGATGATTACGATTAATTTAACTGAGAAAGAGGCTAATTATTTAGTGGCACTATTGAAGAACGATACTGCTAAGAGCCAATCAGTTATGAAAAAGGAGCCTGCATTGAAGGGGTTCTTCTCGGAGAATAATTCATTAAATGGGACTATTTGTAGAAAAATCACTAATAGCCGTAAAAAATCCAATGAAGCAGAATGCAATTGACAAGATGTGAAATATTAAAACGAATCAACAAGTGCAGGAAATTCGATAGTCAGTTAACGACCGATTGTATGCAAAGGAGAGGCATTACCGTGAATAACTCTCCTTATCTTAAGTATTAACTAATCTTCGATTGATTGATCAAGTACAAGTTGAATGTCATTTTTCATTCCGGGGTGTCTTTTGTATTCAGATTCAAGTCCTAATTTGACTAATTCCTGTATGGCTCTAGATCTTGATGAATATTTTTTTACTTGTTTGTAGGCGTCAATTTCTTTAGTAAGATCTTTTGGAGTTGTAATAGGTACACGGTCAGTTTTATTTCGATTAATAGACATAGTAAACCCTCCTTTATGAACATTATAAAGTGACGTCACTTTACTTGCAATAGCTTTCTAAATATGTTACATTACTTTTGTGAAGTGGCGCCACTTTTTCGTTTTGACTAAAGATCCATGTGGATCAGTAGGAAAGAAATCAGAATCGACCTAAATATGGTCATAACGCAGAAGGATTATTTTTTTGGTTAAGGTATAATGTACGTATGATTGTTTTAAAGGTAATTAAAAATCCAAGGAGGAAAATTAAAATGAAAAAGGTAAATTTATTGAAAGCAGCATTAATAGTTGGTTTAGGATTAGGAGCATTTGCAGCAGGGAGTGAAGCTGCTGATGCAGCAACCTTGTACCGTGCATACAATCCGAACACTGGGGAACATCTATATACAGCAAATGGGAACGAAATTCCATTTGTGGTTAATGCAGGTTGGAGAGCTGAAGGAAATGCCTGGGAAGTGCCTGCCAAAGGGACTCCAGTCTACCGAGTATTTAACCCAAATAACGGGGGAGATCATCATTATACTTTGAATAAAAATGAAGTCACTAACCTGACCAATCAAGGCTGGCGAGATGAAGGAATTGCATGGCAATCAGGCGGTTCCACACCAGTTCACAGACTGTATAATCCCAATGCTAAGACCGGAACACATCACTTTACAACTGATGTGAACGAAAAAAATAACTTAGTGAGTGCTGGCTGGAGATACGAAGGTGTTGCAATGTATAGTGGAGGAGATCAGGGTACAACGAATCCTACTAATCCAACAAAGCCTGTTGAGCCTAAGTTAGTTTGGACAGTTTGGTTTGATGTTGCACATTCAGAAGATGCTAAATATGGGATTAAGGAAGGTTCAAAAATATTCAACACGGAAAGTGAAGCTAAAGCTTGGATTGATGATTATGCTAGAAAAGTATTGATCGAAAATAGCGTGTCTTCACCAAGTTATGGTTACAGACAAATTTTCAAATAAAATAGTTAAAATTCAGACTTCACAATAAAATTGTGGAGTCTTTTTTATATAAATTGAAAGGTGGGATAAAATGAAATTAAATAGTTCATAGAACAGATTCTACTAATGATGTTGGCTAATCGAATTCGATTAGCTATTTTTTTTGGAAGGAGAACGAGATAATGAAAAAATCTTTCTTAGGATTTTTTAGCATCATCTTAGCTATAATCCTTTTTCTTTGTGGTCAGAGTGTTGTTCATGCCACTGAAGATAAAGACCAGGATATTAAGTTAAGAACTACGAGACAGACAGTAACAGGTAGAGTTTTTTACGATACTGACAATTTATATACTATGAGAGGTACAAAAAGTGGGGTTGCTTGGTCAGATGTAACAGCTTCATTGGCTGTTCAGTATCCAGATGGTCATAACGAAATGGTTTTTTGTGTAGCTCCAGGAGTTCCATTGACAGGTGGTCAGTGGACCGATGGGTATGAGGGAATAGAATCATCTGCGGTAGATAGAGACGCATTGATTGCCGCTTGTATTTGGCAAAATGTTTTTCCAAATAAGACACAACACGAAGAGATTGCTACAAGAGCGGTGGTTTGGAGTTATTTGAAAGCATATGATCTCAACATTACATCAATTGATCAAATTCCAGAATTTCCTCAGCTGAAGCAAACACTGATGAATGCAGTTGAAGATTATAAAAAAGCTCCTAGTTTTGACAAAAGTACAGTTCAATTGGAATATGGAAAAACGAAAACACTAAATAGTGGAGGAGTAGATTTAAGAGCCTATGATAATGTTGTGTCCAACGATTCCAATGTTAGATTTGAAATTGCTCCTGATGGATTATCGGTTAATGTTACTCCAACAGATCCGACCAAGGTAACAGGTACTTATGCTGCCTTGAAAAGTTTTGCTAATGGAACACCAATAATTTGGACAAAAGAAAATTCTCAAACAGTTGTTACTCCTAGAATTTCCGATCCAGCAAGCTATTCGGTCAAATGGGATATTAAAACCACTGGGGACATTGAAATCGGCAAAGTAGACAAAGACTCGAATGCCTATTTGCCAGATACAAAATTTAAAGCGGAATTCAGTGGAGAAAATGCACCAGCTGCTAAAACAGTCACTACCGGCAGTAACGGAAAAGTTAAAGTTATAGATATTCCAAATGGTGTGAAATACAAAATAACTGAAATCGGTGTTCCAAAACCCTATGTCTTGGGTTCGGCTATCGGCGAAAGCGATACTTACGAAGGTGTTGTGAAAGCAGGGGGGACGGCCATCGTGACAGCACGAAACGTCAAAGCTACCGGGCAGATCGTGATTGAAAAAACAGGTGTTGAAAGTGGAAAAGACCCTTGGAACAGTAACTATTCTCGTGCTGGGAATGTGTTTGAGATCCGCGAAAAAGATAAAGACGGCAAGGTAGTAGAAACGATCACTTCAAATGACCAAGGGATTGCGACTTCTAGCAACAAGCTGCCTTTAGGAACCTATTATGTCTCCGAAAAGACTGCTGCTAACGGGTTTGTGAACACCTTTAAACCAGTGACCGTAAAAATTGAATATAAAGATCAAAAGACACCGGTTGTTGTAGTGAATGACAAGGGAACAAACCAAGAAGTGACCGGATCCTCTATCTTAACTAAAGAAGATGAAGAAACCAAGAAGGACACACAAGGCCGGGCTTCGTTTGAAGGTGCTGAGTACGGTTTGTTCTATAAAGATGGTAAACCTGTGAAATGGACGGATCGGGTAAAACCTGAGTTGACAAACGGCACGAAAGTAAAAATGGACGATGATTCTGTTGTTATTCGTATTGACGATAAAGATCAGACCGCTGGAGTGAAGCACTTAGCACTAAATGGCTATTATTGGCTAGAAACGAAAGCGCCCGAAGGGTACCAACTTGATTCAACAAAACGTGAATTTGAACTGAAGTACAAAGATCAAGACACGAAAGTTGTTTCCGACGACGTGACTTCCCAAGAAAAGGTCATTAAATTGTCAATCGACGGCTTTAAGTACCTGCAATCAAAATCCGGAAAAGTGAATTCTGGCTACAACGGGATCAAGTTTGCTCTGACACCGATTGATCCAACAAAAGGTGAACCTGTAGAAGTTGAAACACAAACAGATGCGAACGGTTATGATGGCTATTGGGCGTTCAAAGAGTTTCCTTATGGCGATTATCGTATTTCTGAAGTAGCCGCACCAGATGGCTACAAGAAAATGACAGACCTGATCTTAAAATCTACGTTCGATACAGAAAAACGTGAATACAATGTGACAATTACAGAAGAAGGACAAAAGGAACCAATCAAAACGCTGACTGTTGAAGAAAGTAAGATCAATGAAGGATCTAACCATATTTCTCTAGGCAAGTTAATGATTACCAACGATTTGGTTAAAGCGCCTCAGATTTCCACTAAAGCAAGTGTAGATGGGAAACAAACATTTGTGCCAGGAAAAGAAACACCGATGAAAGATACGATCAGCCTTTCTGATCTGAATAAAGGCGGAAATTATCGCCTAAGACGAATCAAACTGTGGAGAATCCAAAATGATGACAAAGAAAACGCAACAGTTGTCTATGAAGCAGACGAAGATTTTGTCGCTGAAAAAGAAACCATGGAAAAAGTCGTTGAAACTATCGTAGATACGTCAAACGATGATGAAAATACGAGGTATGTTTGGACAGAAGCACTCGACGAATTGGATAAAGAGGGCAATGGGAAAGAAGCGGCAGATCACAACGATTTAGACAACAAAGAACAAACAGTGACGCCAGAAATTCCTAATGTGCCTGAAGAGGAACCAAAAATTGAAACGTTGTTTACTACGCTGAATGGTGATCAGGAAATAGACGCGACAAAGGATCAAAAGCTTGCGGACAAAGTAAGTCAAGAATTTCCTGAATCACAAATTGGTCAGAAAAAGTATTGGATTCACAAATTGCACAAGGTCCAAGATACAAAAGCTACGACAAGCAGCGATGCAGCTGCCACAAAAGACCCTAAGTCTGAAGTGTTAGAAACCATTAAAGACACACGAGAAGTCAAGAATGGAAAAGAGGAATTCACGGTAGACTTCCAATACTATGCGAAGAAATACAATTTGAAAAAGGGCGAAAAACTGGTTGTAACGCATGAAGTGTTTAATGATGAAAAGCATACAGACAAATACACCGAGCACTTCGATTTAAATAATGAGAAACAAACCATCCGCCCTGAGAAAGTAGAAGAAAAACCAGTGACTCCAGCTGTAAAAGAAACACCAAAGGAAACTCCAAAAGAGACTCCACAAGAAAAAACAATGCCTCAAACGAGTCAAAGTAATAAGAAATCTGTCTTGCCAATCTTCTTAGCAAGTGTTGGTGTGATTGCTACGGGTGTGATTGTTTATGATGTTAAATTCCAAAAGAGTCGTTGATGGCTTATGGTAGTAAAAAAAATTACAGTCAAAAAAAGAAAATATCTTAGTAAAGGAGCAATGATCGCTATTGCTCTTTTATTTATTCTGTCAGCGGGCGCTTATACAAGTTATCGTCATTTTCTGGCACGAGATTTGAAACAGGAAAAAGTGCATGCTGCGGAAGTAAAAAGGAACGCTTCGTTGAATGAAAAAACTTCTCCAAAATTGATTACTTATGATCTAAACGATGTTGTAGAAGTAAGCGCTGATGATGTGGTAGCCGCCAATTTTAGGAATGCTAGAGGTACCAGCAAGAAAATTCTAACTGGAGGAATGTACATGCCAGATACAAACATCCATTTAGGCATCTTTAAGGGGTTTTACGGCGATAACCAATATTTAGGTGCATGTACCTACTATGATGCTGAGAACAGCAGCGAGAGACAATTAGGCAAAGGAAATTATGTTTTAGTTGGTCACAATATGGCAAGTAGAACATCTTTATTTGCTCCATTGAAAAACTCGAAAATTGGCAGTTATGTTTATTTAACTGATTATCAAGAAGTATTCACTTTTCGAGTAACCAGTAATGATGTGTTCAATGATACAAGGACGGACTTGTTAGAAGATATTCCTGACGACGAAACACCGATTTGTACCCTAGTAACTTGCTACGGCGGTGCTGGTACTAAGAGACGTCGAATCGTGAAGGGTGAGTTGATAGAACAAAAAACTCTTTCTAATAGTCCAGCTCATGTTAAAGAAGCTTTTCAAGTGAATTAAATCAATGAAAAAAGAATAATATCCCCCCTACTTTAAAAAGGATTGTTGAACATATTTCCAGTAGCAATTAATAGGGGAATAAAGATGGAGGAATATATGGCAAAGAAAAGATTGACAGATATAGAAGCAGCAACAAAAAGAATTCTTGAAAAAAAGGGCATCCATAATTTAGAAGAATGGCAAAAGCAAAAATTGAATGAGCGAAAAATGTTAGTGCTTCAAGGTGACGATAAGGAATGGGAAAAAAGCGTTTTAGATCAAGAAATGATGAAAGTTGTTTTAGGCAGCTTAAAACAAGGGGGCAATTAATATGTTGGAAAAATTATTATGGAAAGCAAATTTTTGGGTTGTCGGTAGTGTTGGCGACAATCTAGCAAAGTCATTTAATGATGTAGTAAAAGAAACAAAAAAAGTAGCACCACCATTAATGGTTCTTTGTATCGTTGCTGCTGGTTTTCTTTTTATGAGTGGTAGAAAGGGAGCGGATACGGCTAAACCTTGGCTGCTGTATATTTTTGGAGGTGGGGCGCTAATTTTTGGTGCTTTAACGATTGCCTCATGGATTCAGACAACAACGACATTTTAGGATTAGGGATTCTTCTTAGAATCCCTTTTAAACTGGTAATTTTTGAAAGTTCGTTTTTTTCTTAAAAAATGCGTGGATATTCTTCCTTCAGCTGGAAAATATTTAAGTAAATCCGAACGAATATCCGCCCTGGCATGAATCCTGATGGTGATTATTCTGAACAATATTGAGGGGTGTACAAATGAACACAAATGAAATTTATACAATACGCTTCGATAGATTGAACAAAGAAGCGAAAAAATTAAAGAAGTTGTCGCTAAAAAAAGAAATGAACCTTTCTTCTGCTGATATAGCTTTGCAAGATTTATTAGCCAGCTGTGCAGAAAATGGCGTTAGTGTAGTGACTCTTTCTATGTCGTTAGTCGGTAAGGAATTCGGTAAAAATTTCGTTTTTGAGGACATAGAGATAGATACTGATGATCCTTCAAGTCTCGATAGTGTGCTTGTAGATGATATTTATCAAACACTTGCATCTGTGAGCAGTGAAGAAGCGCAAGAACTTGAAGTATTGAGTGATACGCTTCTTGAACAATTTCAAGACGAAAGAGAAAATCCTTCTAAGTATAACTTTAGCAAAGACAATAAAATGACTAAATTCAAATCAGCTTTGCTATCTAAAGGTCCAAAAGGGTTTCCAAAATTAAGCCCATCATCTTTAAAAAATAATGGACAGCAAAAGGAAGCAACCGCGCCAAGTGACACGCATCAAAAGGAAAATGATACAAAGGAAAAGATTCCACTAGATGTCTTAACGAACACAAAAGAGTCTGAAAAGTCTCTAGGTTCACTTTCAGAAGAATCAGCACCTATTGAATATGATGATATTCCAGAAATTTTGACGGCGAATAATCCTGAAACTAGCCAAGAAGTAGATGCTGCAACTCCTACTTTAGAAGTAAATCCTATTAACAATATTCAGACTGAACCTGCTTTTATAGATATTAATGACTATCTTAATATCGAAAATTCAGAAAAAGTAATACAAAACTATATAGATTTGCTGGAACAAAAAGAGAAGAGAACCAAAGAAATATTTTGCGATCTCTTAGGATTTGTTGATCAAGAAAGTAGATTAGGGCAGAAGAAAAAAGCGCTAATATCTGAAGCTATTGATCCGAAATTTTATCAAAAAGTGAAGACTGATTTTGAGTCTAATGTTTTAGAATTGAAAGAAGCAACATCTGATACTCTTGAAAGTGTCTTTTTTGAAAGTGATTTGAGTGAGGATAACTTCGAAAAAAAGATCGAAGAATTTCAACAGAGTCTAGAGCAACAGCAAAAGGCGAAAATATCAGAAAGTATCGCTCAATTAGAAAAAGCAGAAAAAGACAAATTTGAAGTTGAAAAAGAAAATTTAGTTACCGAACAAGAGGAAGAAATCGCACAGCTGAAAAAGAGACATAAGAAAGATATGGATATCTTCATTAAGAAGCGATTTGCAGAAATTAACGAAATTGTCTGTGACTTTGAAAAGGCGAGGGATCTTCAATTTCAATCAGAATTCGTGGTAGCTGTTAGAGAAAAAGAAGTATCACTAAAACGCTCCGCTACCGAGTCTATTTTACTGACGAAAAAAGAGATTTTAGACCGGATGACAAAAGCTATTCAAGAATTGAAAGTGACTGCTGAAACATCCGAGACAGCCTACTTAGCTGAGTTGCAGAATACTTTAAATGAAAATGAACAGAAGCTTAAAGACGAAGTTCAAAGAGATTTAGAGAACCAGCAGCGAGAAGCTGAATTGAAGTTGATCGAAGAACAAAACAAATTGAAAGAAAGAGAGATATCTTTAAGTGAAACAAACTTTAAAGATAAGGAAATCAAATCAGCGCATGTTGAAAAATCTTATGATGATTTGTTATTAGCCCAATCAACTTTATCTCAACAATCATTAGAAATTCAACGTGAACAAATGAAAAGTATTATGGAAATGTTGAATCAGCAAACAAACAATGTGCCCGCTGTACAACAAAATGTAGAAGCTCCAGCATTGATCAAATCATGGTCGCTTTCGAAGGTTCTTCCATTCGTAGCTTTGTTCACTTTAGCAGGTGGTTCGGTTGCTTATGGTGTTTCTCAGCATATTTCCAATAAGAACATGCAATCTGATCTTGCAGCGACTAATCAAGTTCTGTCAGAAAGCAAAAAGGCTCTTGAACAGTTCATGACAGGCGATTCTTCAAACAGCGAAATAGAGAATAAGAGCTATGATTCACTCATGCGTGAAGGAAAGTACCTCGAAGCTGCAAAAGAATTTCCGTCAAAAGTGAATGAAATCGAACAAGCAATATTTGCAGACAAAGACTTAGAAGCTCTTAAGAAGTTCAACCGTTCTTTTTCTTCTGATAGTGGTTCTTTAGATGAGAATTTATTGAAAGATGATGTAGATAGTGTTGTGGCAAGTTTTGAAAACGACAAAGATTACTTCAAAAATCTTAGCACGGATCGTAAAGAAGCCGTTGCTCTGTGTTTATATCAACGTGGTAAAGATAAGGAAGCGAATAGTCTATTGGGGAAGTAGCAGAGAGAAAAGGAAAGGGGTGATTCCTCTGTGGTTCAAATAAAGACTAAAAGTAAAGATTCTGGATTCGAAATGATTAGGAAACAGATGATTGAGAGAGTAAACATAAATAAACGAAAAAATGTTTCCATAGATGGGGAAGACTTACCCGACGAAAAGCCGAGAGTTCCACAATGGGTTTTTTACTTTTCTCTGACTACTGGAAGTGTCATTTTTCTGCTAATAAACTATTTCTTTTCAACGATATATCTTTTGTTACCGCTACTATTTCAACGATTGAGAGGGATACTTACAAGCGAGAGATACACCAGTTTGTATGATGAGATTGAACCAGTAAAGCTTATCAATGCGTTTAAATTAAGAATGCCTATTCCAGCATATGTTGTGATCCTTTGTATCTCTGCTGGGATAGTTTTTTTTGTATATAAAAAATTATCATTTCGTTTCAAGAAACTTGCTATCGGTCAAAAAGGGGATAGCCGATTGCTAACTATTGACGAAATAAAAAAACAGTATAAAGAGATACCAGACCGCAAAGAAACCTATAAAGGTCGTGGCGGTTTTCCAATAAGTCATCATAAAGGGAAATACTACATAGATACTAACACTGTGAATAACAGGATTATTGGTATTTCTCGTGTTGGTAAAGATGAAATGTACTTGATTCCCAACATTGATATTTTGTCTAGGGCAGAAATAAAAGACTCTTTGGTACTAAATGATATAAAAGGAGAAGAATTTGCAGCTGCAAACGACCCTTTGAAGGAACGCGGCTATATAAACCTTGTATTAAATCTTATTGATCCGTTGCAAGGTATGAGTTTTCAGCTTCTTCATTTGGCAATAACTTACTGGAAATTGCAGGATTACGATACTGTGCAGCTGCTGGTAAACTCTATCACATTTTCTTTATATCATAATCCGAAAGCTACAGGCACTACAGTTCACTTTAACGAGACAGCGCAAGGTGTAATTAATGCGATCATTTTAGCTCTACTAGAAAAAGAAAGCCAAACCAATGAACTACACAAAGTCACTATGTATAATGTCGCCCAATTTTTGATAGAAATGGGAAATTACAAATGGGTGAATCCTGAAACAATGCAAGAAAAGAATGCGTTAGATGAATACTTTCGGCAGTTACCACAAGGAAGTATTGCAAAGGCGCAGTATGCTTCAACAGGTTTCGCTGGAGATCGTGAGAGGGGAAGTATACTTTCAACCGCAATTAGAGGGCTAAGAATTTTTCAATTTGAGAAAGTCGCAAAAATGACATCAATTAATAGTTTTGACTTGAAGCGACTTGGTTTTCCGAAGGATATAGAAATAGTCTTTTCTAAGGAAATGAGCAACCAACGTATAAAGGTGAAATTCATGCGTGGCAAACGACTTCTTGGAATGGAAACCATTAAACCTAGCGTAAATGGAGTTGCAGTTTTGAACTTCAACTATGATTTGAAAAATGGAGATATCTTGAAAATTGTTTATCAGGATTCCAAAAAAGCTATATTCGAAAATAGCTATTCAATCGACCTATCGAGTTTAGGTGAAGACTATAAAGTAAAACTCACTAAGATAACTGATCATTTTGACAAGCTACTTTCTATTGAAATGACCTACTTAGATAAACCGATTGCTGTATTTATGATTATTCCCGATGCAGACAAATCACTACATCCTATTTCAAGTATCTTTGTCTCTCAGGTTTATCAAGAGCTGGTCAAAAATTGCACAATAACAAGAGGTGGTTCTTGTCACCGATGGGTAGGGCATAAGCTGAATGAATTTGGTCAAATGCCAGTGATTAGCAATTTAGAGAACATCGTAACTGCTTGTTTGGGTCGTAATATTTACTTTGATTTCTATGTTCAGAGTAATTCTCAATTTAATAAATATGGAAAAGATGAAGGAAAGACAATCAAAGAAAACTGTCAAAATACCATCTACTTAATGTCAAAGGATAAAGACACCATTGAAGACGTTCGAAGAGAAGTTGGAAACAGGACAATTGCTGAGTCAAATTCGAGTGAAAAAGCATTGAGCCTAGAGAATAATGCGACAAAGAAACCAGAAAGCGAATACTTGCTTACCTACGAGCGATTAAGCTCGTTGTTAGAAGGAGAGACGGTTGTTACTAGAACGTTGCACAGGAAAGATTTAGAGGGAAATAGAGTGCGACCTTATCCGATCTTTAACACGAAAGAAACAATTATGCCGTATCGTCATACTTTCTTAGCAGACGAATTTGATACTAAAAAAGATTGGATTAATTTTGATATTGAATCAAAACACAGAGACTTAGATTTAGAGGATTTTGCAATTGACTTCAACAAATACATTGAGGAAATTTTTATGTTTGATACGTCAGATGAAGAAGTTGAATTGGTAGAAGAAGAACCTGTCATTATTGATCAGCTCTTCAAATCTTATTCGATTTCTTTAGAAGATAGAGAAAGGATATTGAAAAAATTATCTGAGTCAGCAAGTCAAGGAATTGTTGAAGTTAAGCAGACGATTCAAAATTCAGAAGCAGCTGAAAGACTGATTGATTTTATCAAAGAAAATCATACTTAAAGGAGGACTTCGATTGGATGCGAACAACACACTAAAGAGATTATTCGTTGGAATGTTGCAGGAAACTTTTAAAGAAAGTGAGAGTTATTCGGATTTTAAAGTTGCTATTGTTTCAAAAGAAATAAAGTCAAAATTCGGACGATATACACCCAATGACCGAATGATTGAAGTGTTCAATTTATCAAGAAAATCAACCTCAGTTTTGATAACCGGCATACATGAATTAGCGCATCATGTTGAGTTTATGGAAACAGGAGAAAAGACACACAAAAAATCGTTCTATTCATATTACCATCAATTACTTTTGACAGGCTTACGTTTAGGGTTGATCTCGGTAGAGGATCTAAAATATTCTGCTACCGATTCTCCTGACTTATCGAAACTGGAAGAATGGTATGGAGATATTGACTCTTGGAAATTCTCAAAGAAAAGGGATTCAGAGGCCTATATTGTCGTTTTCAATTGCTTCAATGAAAAAGACGATTTAAAGCAGCGTGGTTATACCTATTTTCCTCACAACAAATCATGGAGGAAAAAATTTCAGAACGTTCAAGAAGCAGAAAAAGAACGAAAGTTACTGCTTTTCACGCTACATTTAAACGAATTAAATATTAAACTTGGTGATCTTTCGACTGCATTATTTACGCAACAATATACTCTGGCAGTTCATGGGGCTTTCAGCAAAAAAGAGACTCTTTCTAAGCTAGGCTACGGATGGGAAATATTCAACGTAAAAAAAGCTTGGGTCAAAAGGATTTTTGCGGATCAATACGAAGAAGAAGTACGAAATTTGAAAGAAGCAAGATTGACTTTCAAAAATTTGAAAGTGTAAGGAGGTGTATCTATTTTGCTAGATTTTCTACAGAAATACGCTGATTGGATTAGGCATGCGGATATCCTTTCTTGGATATTTCACACAATTAAATGGGGTTTTACTAAATTTCTTTATATTATCTCGACTGGTTCGGAGGATTTAATCGACAATGTTTTTTCAATTTTCGGATTTATGGATTACGGACCAGTTAAGAAGGCGTTCTCTGCTATGCAGACAGTATCCTTAAGTATTTTAGTGCTAGCGCTTGTTTGGATTGGTTTACGAATGATCACTAACCAAAAGGTAAAACTAAAGGATACTGGTATTCGCTTGATTGTTTTAACCAGCTTAATATTTCAACTTCCAACAATCATGGATTTTGGATTTAATGCTGCTAAGACTATGTTCAACGATTCAAAGCAGCTGGTCACCAGTGGGGCAAAAGAGAGTTTGTCCTACAAGATAATTCAAACTAACACAGCTGATATGAATTACATCGCCTATCAAGGATTTAAAAAGCTGGATAAATCAGAGACAGTCAAAAATAAAATGACAGAGAAACAATTTAAACTCGTCCAGCTGAATCAAGTTTTGACTATTAGTGACATAGAGGAACTTCAAAAAGAATCAAAAAATGAAGATGTAGAAAACCTGAAATACTACATTGCGATGAAGCAGAATGGAGACGGATTAGAGGAAAAGGAAATAGAGAATGGTTGGTTTGATATTTTTGACGAAGGGGTGTTTCGTTTCACTGCTACCTTTGGTCAAATGAATGTCGCTTTATTTGCGCTTGCCCTCTTCAATGCACTGCTCTTTAGTAAGTTAGTATTGATTGCTATTGACTTAGTTTTTGCTAAAGTTGCTTATCCACTTGTGGCGTATTTGGATGGTGAAACAGGTCAAAAGCCAAAGCAACTGTTGTTAGGAATCGTTTCTAGTTTCGCAACGATCGGCTTTTTAGGAATTAGCCAATCATTATATATCGCTTATTTTGCTTTCATTGGTACGTTGAGTTTTAACTTTATCGGATATGGCATTTTAGCCATCGTAGGGGCATTCGGATTCTTAAGAGGATCAGATACCATTGCAAGACAGTTCGGGATCAATACAAGCCTTAAAGAGGGTCTAGTAGGAGCTGCTGCGGTCTATGGTGCTTATAAAGCAGCAAAAGCAGCGCCAGAACTTGCGAAAGGTATTGGCGGATCGCTTCAGGCTGCTAAAGACACGATCAAACAGACTCCTAAAATGGCGAAAGAATCGTTTGATAAATTTCAAGATAAAATTGCTAACCCTATGGCGAATGCAGCTGGTAATGTAGCAGGTCATCTTTCCGAACGTGGGTTTAAGGGAACCGCTCATGACATGATTGATACATCTATGAACAAAGCAAGTGAAGCAGGAAAGAACTTTTCTGCGGGTGTTACTCAACCAGTGAAAGATGTTAAAGAACAATTTGACGAGGGTGTCGATGCTGGAATTTCATCTGGTATGAATCATCGAGCAGGGCATAATCGTAGAAAAACTGATCAGTCTGATCCAAAACAATACTCAAGTAATCCACGTACCACAACGAATTCAAGTGATGTTCCAGAATCAAATACAGGTAGCAAAGTTGGAGAAGGGCAACAACGAGTGAAAGATGTTCCCGTATCTTCTAAGAATTTTGTTCAAAACGATAAATCAGAAGCGGCAAGTTTCCAAGCTGAACCAATTGGATCAACATTAGAAAAACAAAAAAACTCAGATGGTGGAAATGCGACAGCAGCAACTAATACCAATTCTAACGTTAATGGCCAAAATTCTACATTCAACGAGTCTACGGTTGATCAAAAAAACAAAGTGAATATGAAAAATTCTACTGAGACAAGCGGGATCGGCAGCGACGGAAACGGGCTACACTCAAAACCGCCAATCAATACGAAAGCAGGGGAAACTTCTAACTCTGATGTAACGAACGTACAAAAAACGAATGTCAGTCAGCAACATATGACATCTACTAATGCTGAACCGAGAGGGACAACGCATACACCAGCACCAAGCAACAGTAACCTATCAATCAGTAAAGATAGAACGGTATCTGTTGAAGTTAAATCAAATCATCATGAATTCAGCACAAAGAAAGAGAATTCTTACAGTGATCTTTATAAGAATTTGAAAAAGAGAAAGTAAACAGAGGTGATCTAAATGGGAGTATATGGAAACATGCTTATACCTAAAACGTTAAACGCAGCAATAAAACTAGCATGGTTTTATCTAGTCGATCTTTTAATCGTTGGGGGCTGTATTGTAGTTGGATATTACATTCAAGAGCTATTGGTTTTCCCTCCGAAAACCTTCTTGATGTTACAAGTAACGAATATTTTATTTGGGATTTTTCTATGTTTGCCAACGAAGCATAAACCGAAAACAAGAACTATTCAGATAATTATTCAAGCGATTTTGAAAGATAGAAAACGATATCTTTCAAGTTTTTATCGAATGTAAAGGAGGGTTTAAATGGTACAGACTAAGGCAGTTAAACAAAAAACAGATAATCGAGTGGAGAATCAAAAAGACTTGTTGGAAATCGTCGATGTGTTCCCTTACAAAAGGATGGAGGGAACATATCTTGTAACGAAGGATAATACTTATCAAACATTGATGAAGATTGAAACAAAAAACATCTACAACCTTAGTGAAGGTGAGCAATACGATATGATGGACGCGTTCACTAACTTGTGTCGACTTTATGTAGAAGACTTCGGGATCGTAAGCCTAATGTTTCCTGCGAATACAAGTAAAAATCTGGAATTTTGGCGAAAAAAATTGTTGATCGCTCGTGAACAGAAAAATATTACACAAATGATGATCAACAACAATCAGATTAAGCGCATGATGTGGGTTGAAAAAGCTCTTGCAAATCATGAATTCTATGTGTTTGTATATGGAAAATCGAAACAAGCTTTAGAAACCAATAAAAAAGCTTTGGTTCGAAATAGTTCTTTGGAGCTGTCGATCGCTAATGTATCACCTGAAACTATTGAATTGATCTTGTTTAAGTTAAACAACCAAAATACAGAAATCTGATGTGCTTAAGAGAAGTTCGTTCCAAAAAGTAATTTCTGGTAAACGTTCTTCTCTAAAAAACACAAAAAGGAGTAGAAAAAATGGACGAAACAAAACGACAATATTTAATCCTCGTTTTTAGTAAATTCGGGAAATTTGCTGCAACAAGCATTGTAACAATTTATAGCATTCTGGCTTCATCAAAAATTATTTTCAAAAGGTTGCAGGAAATAACGATTTTCGGAGATATGACCATCATTGATAAAGGAACGACTGCTGGAGGTAAGCTGGTTCAACAAACAATCCCGATAACAGATTTCTTAATTGGGATTATTTCATTGATTATAACTATTTATCTGGTAGCCTTTGGGGCTAAATTCATTTACCAAATACAAATAACTGGAACGATTAACTTCAAAAAAGAAGTTTCTAAAGGTGTACTAATTTTGATGTTTATCGCTTTTATCTGCTTGGTTGATAAGGAGGATTTTTCACCTGCACTTCCTATTATATATTCATGGGTATCACTATTAATCCTTATTGAAATTCTCAACATGGAAATAGTAATCATCCAAAAAAAGATATGTTTCGGTTCTACTTTCGAAGAGTTTTATAATTTTGATCGAGCTATCACTAGAGATGTGAACAACTACCTATCCCCAAAATGGGAACAATGGCTAGTTCCTCAGAGAATCGAAAATAATAGTGTCGCATATGCAGTAAAAGAAACAGATATGACAAACAATACGACGCAGATAATTTGGCATTCAAATAGACCAAATGAAAGTATTAATATTGTATTTCGCTTGAAATACACACCATTTGCAATATCTTTACACAAAGATATTGGGAACTACTCCGAGTATGGGGAATTAGCTAGTGCTGCGCCAGCAGTTAAGGAAAGGACTGAAAAAGATGAGTGAGGTATTTGTATTTTTTGAGCTTTTGCTCCTTATGGGGTTGGCCGCCAGTATCAAGATGGAAGCAACGTCAATTTTTAGAGCAATCGTATTTGTAATTTTTTCTATAGGGGTAATCTCTTGCATAATGGCGGATGGATCATCAGGTGTTTTTTCAGGAATCCATACATTAGCTTTGATCCTTTGTCTGTTGCTGATCGCCCAAAAGTGCAGAATCATTATTCCGTTCGCAAAAGAAGCAAGACAAAAATTTAATGATCGAAAAAGGAGTGGAAATTGATTGCTTACAAAAAAGAGAATTCAACAACTAAAAAATGATGGATATGATCTTGATTTTATCCAGAGAGTGAAGCCACAAGGTGGAATCACTCATAAGAATAATTTCTATACTCAAACAGGTGACGGCTATACGACTTGCTTACATGTATACAATCTACCAACACAAGTACCTCCATTTTGGCTAATGAATTTAACCGATAACTTAAATACAATTACAAAGATAGACATAGCGACAGCCAACAAAGAAAAAGTTTTAAGTTCCATTAACCGCACATTATCAGAGTATAAGGACCGATCAGAAAATGAACGAACCTATACTAATCGAAATGACGCTTTAGACGAGTTTATCAATCTTCAAGATTTTGCTAGTAGGGTGACTCAAGGCGGCGAAGTAGTGAAGCTGATTCATATACGAATTTTTATTAGTGACAGTTCGTTAGAAGTATTAGAAAGCCGAAAAAAAGAAATTGTAGACAATTTAGGGAACTATAAAGCGACAACCTACCTTTTTGACGAAAAAGAGGAATGGTTGTCGCTTTTTGAATCCTCTGAGGAACAAGAAAAACACTTTTGCAGCAAAGAAGGAATTGCTGTGCCGGCTACTGCGATAGGTGGTGGATATCCCTTTAATCATCAGTATTTGATTGATTCACGTGGAGGGTATATCGGTCAGACAGATACAGGCGGTGCATTCATCTTTGATCCATTTAATGTAACAGAGAACAGAACGTCTTTTAGTGGTATTGGTGTTGGCTTACCAGGATATGGTAAATCTACATTATTAAAAACGATTGAAGAATATTTGGTTGGAAGACAAACTATCATACGTGGATTTGAAAAAAACGGTGACTGGTACAAGCTTATTGAGTCTCAAAACGGGAAGATAGTTGATCTTTCAGGAGCAAACAATCAAATGATCAATCCGTTGGAAGTGTTAGCAACTAAAACGGATAAATCAGGACTGTTCCTAGATGAATTGGGTTCTTATATGCAGCATAAAGCGAAACTGTTAAATCAAATCCGATTCTTAAATCCTAAAATGGGGGAAGTTGATTCCCTCATGTTCGGTGGAATTATTGATAGCTTTTATATCGCTCATAGATTGCTGCCGCATAACTATCTTCTAAATCGAGATACGATTCATATTACTGGACTTCCTTCTACTCAGTATCCAACAATGCGTGAATTTAGAGATTTCTATTATGAATTTATCACTCGTAAAGAATACAAAACAGGAACTACGGAAAAGAAAAGAGCGTTGGAAGAGTTCGGGATCGTACTTGATGCAATGGTCAATGATTACGGAGCTTTATACAATGGGCACACCACTTTCGATGATTTCTCTAAAGAGCAGATAGTCTTTTTCGACATTGACGGGATCTCTTCGCTAGATAAAAAAGTGTTTAACAGTCAGTTATTTACTGCTATGACAATGAATTGGAATCAAGCAATGTTGAATGGTCGTAAGATGAAAACACTTCTTGAGAATCGAGAAATTACAGCAGATGAAGTGACGTTTTTCATGAACTTCATGGACGAGTGTCAGAACATCTTGAATATTCACAACTTCTTTGCTGTCGATTATGTTGTTGATTTCTTAAAGGAAATGCGAAAATTTTCAGCTGGAACATATCTAATGACTCAGTCGCCACAGGAGTTATTGCCAGAGAGCAGCGACAGTATTTATATCTCAAAAATTAAACAAGTCTTTGAGTTGTGTCCAACGAAAATGTTTCTACATTTAGATGATTCTGTCGTTGGTAGATTGAAGGAAGTTCTCGGAACAGGATTCAAAGATTCTGATTATCAAACCATGCGTGAACTGAAAAAGACACAAGTCTTATTTAGTTTTGGAAGTGGTCAGACTTATAAAGTAAACGTTGATCCAACAGAAGAACAGTTAGAACGATTTGCAGGAGGTCATTAAAACTAGGAGGTGTTTGTTAATGAAAAAGAGAGATAGTTCGATGATCGATTCAGCAATATTCTTTAATCACAGAAGCGTATGGACGGAAAAAGATGATGCTGAATTAATGCAACTAAGTGAAAGTTATCCTGACAGAGAGATAGCTGTTTTGATCGGTCGAACCATTCCATCTATTTGGAATAGACGTAATTATTTAATTAACGCTACTGCTGTAGGTAAGGAAGTGAAAGGGTGAAATTCTTCTTATATCTATCTAAATGGCTTCGTGGTGAAGCTAAGACAAGAGAAAAAGGTTATGTCTTAAAACGAGTTGCCGTTCTTTTTACAAGCAGCGCGGCAGCTATTTTTTTATTCTTAATTACACTAATAGCACTCTTTCTGCTACTGATTGCTGGTAATAAGGGGTCTGATGATGGCAGCTTTACAGAAGCTGTCTTTCCTGATGCGGTTGAATCATGGCGCAGCGTAGTCGTTAAGGAATGCAACAAGAATGAGATACCCGAAGCTGTAGACAATATACTAGCGATAATCTCGGTTGAAACGGGAGGAAATGCAATTTCCTATCCTGATATAATGCAATGCTCAGAGAGTCAAGGAAAGGCTCCAAACTCGATTAAAGACCCTAATGAATCTATACAAGTCGGCGTGAAATACTTTGCGGACATGTATAAAGGTACAGGAAAAAAAGACGTTTGGAATGTCACACAAGCCTATAACTATGGCGGCGGATATTTAAGTTCATCTGGAGATACGTACACTTTTGAAGCAGCAAAAGATTTCTCTTTTAAAAAATCTGGTGGTGTTCAAGTCACCTATACAAACCCTATTGCATTAGCAATGGGGTATTCCTATAGATACAACTATGGCAACATGTTTTATGTTCCACTGTGCCAACAATACTTTACTTCTGGTGGAAATGGAACAGGCGGATCACGTTCTAAGTTTGTTGAAATTGCAACCGCACAGGAAGGTAAACCCTACGTTTGGGGAGCAGAAGGTCCAAATAGTTTTGATTGTTCTGGTTTGGTTATGTGGGCTTTAAAACAAGTCGGAGTCGTATATCCTCACTATACAGGTGATCAATGGGGGAAAGTTGAGAGGATTTCAGAAGCACAATTAAAGCCTGGAGATTTGATCTTTTACGGTACTAATGCTTCAAGACATGTATCAATTTATATCGGACCCAATAAGACATTTGAAGCTATGAGTCCATCTCAAGGGATTGGATATAGTACCTATAAATCTGCAAATGATATATGTGGTTATGGTCGGATCAAAGAGTTATCCGATAAGTCTTCTAGTGACGGTGGTGGAAATGATAAGACGTGGTTATGCCCAATATCTAACCCAACGGTAACGAGCGAATACGGATATAGAGCTTCTCCTTTAGGTGGTGGTGGTGAGTTACACAATGCAATTGATTTGGTAAATGGTAATCCGAATACGCCAATATTTGCAACGATGAGCGGAACAGTTGTTGAAGCCAGCGGAAATTATTTTGGTTGGTATGGAAACTATGTAGTGATCAAACACTCGAATGGAAAGTATAGTGGTTATGCTCATTTATCAAAGATAAATTGTCAAGTTGGTCAAAAGGTTAAGCAAGGAGAGACCATCGGTTTGATGGGAACGACAGGACCATCTACAGGACCGCACTTACATTTCCAAATTGGAAATTATACAGGCGGTGGCGGTGGGAACTGGGAAAATCCTAGAAATTATGTGAAGTTTTAAAAGGAGGAAATATAGTGAATAAACGTATAGCTGGCGGCTTGTTAATTGGACTGGTAATAAGTTTTGCACTTAATATTTACCTGATTAATTCCACTGAAAAGCAGAGTGATATATCAACGCTAGAACAAAAACACAGCGAAAAACTAGAAAATAAAGATCAACGGATTAAGGAATTAGAGGAAATAATCAATCGTAAATCTGATGAAGGTGAGAAAGAAGACAGCAAGAATCAAGCAGCTGTTCGGGAATTTTTATCAGCTTTTTACACTTTCAAAAAAGAAACATCTACTACCAGATTTGAAAGAATTAAAGAGCTGACAACACCAGAATTATACAAAGAATTAAGCAAGTTACCGAAAGAAGATGCAGACGTTAATCAATCAGACACAAGTGTAACGATTGACGATATTGAAATATTTTCTGATAACAATGGGAAGTATTTAGCGAAATATTCTCTCTCATTTGTCATGGTTGGAAATCAGAAAAATAAACAAGACGCTATCGCTTTGGTAGAAGTGGCAGAGGGAAAAGTATCAGCATTTACGCAACCGGCTATTTAGAAAGTAGGTATATGATGGAAAAAATTAAATTGATTTTAGCCAGTGTTCAAGCAATATACAAAAGGTTTAACGCAGCTTATAAACAAAAAATTCAGTATAAGTATTTCTTTATTTTAGCCCTATTTTTAGGAGTGTACATTTTCATTTTTTACACTGGCTTTTCTGATTCAGGAAGAAATGACTATCAAGTTTATGCAATAGGAGACACTCAACCAGTAACTAGTTTCAATTATGAAGTTGCTGGAAGAACTTACGATCCAGAAACGAAAAAGTACAAACTTGATCTTTGGTTAAGTTCAGATAATGCTATCGATTTATATTCTATACAAGCCAAAGCGACAACAGTTGCTAAAGGCGATCCTGAAAAAAAATTATCAACTAAGGTTGTCCGAACAGATGGAAATTTTGTCTCTTTCGTGATCTCTGATGTTCCCAAAAACTTTGAGTTTATACGGACAGATATTGTATTTAAAGATGAAAGTACCGACGGTAATTCATCGAATGAAGAACCATTGGAAGTACGTCTTTACTCTAAGGAATCTGGTACAAAGGCAGACTCTTTTGAAGCAAATCAAAAATCGTTAATTGCCGATTCTGTTGATTATGAAATCAAAAAAACAAGAATTAAAATCAAGGAAGATGAGAAAGAAGTTTCTAACAAGTCAACAAGTATTAGGAAGCTTGAACGGAAAAATGAGAAGTTGGAAAGTGATTCCAAGTTCCAATTAGGAGAGGAATTAGAGAATACTCAAACCGCAATTGATTCTAATTCAGGAGACATTCGCCAGTTGGAAGAATCAATAAAGGAGAAAGAAAGTCAAATCGGATTAGCAAAAGAAAAAATCAAAATGTTGAAGAAAAAGGCTGGAAAATAGGGTGTGCGGAATACGGTCTGTAATGGGAGTTTCTACGGTGGGTAACGAGGGCAAAGACCGACCGCATACGGTGTTTTTGCCGTCCGCTTTTGAACTGAAAGTGTTGCGCTCTTGCAACGCTTTACGCTCTTGAAAACCCAACAGGCACAGCCTGTTATCACTTCGTGCTCTTCGAAGTGTTGCGGGTTTTCCTTATGCCCTTTCCTTTACGCTTTTTTTAGAACTGGATTATTTGAATTTTGGAAGGATGGTGTTTAGTGAAAGATGGCGAATGATAGAGGGGCTGTGTATATACGTGATCTCGATCCAACTCTAAATTTTAGACTTGAACAGCTAGCAGATGAACACAAAACATCGGTAAATAAAATGGCAAAAGCTCTTTTGGAAAAATCCTTGAAAGAAAGCATCCTATCAGATGAACTTAGTGAGTTAAGAGATATGAGGAATGGCATTGAATCCCTGAGCGAAACAGTGCGAGAATTCCTCTCCTATAATATTGAACTTGTCAATTTGGCGATTAGTAATGGTGAGGGGGAAAGGTAATGTTTGAAAGAAAGTATTCGGTCAATGAGGAAGTTTTAGAAGTGTTAGAAACGATAAAAAATGAAGTGCCAGGCATCGACAATAATAGTCAAGCGCTACGTTACATTGTATTAGAAAACTATCGAGACTATGAAGACGAAAAAAATAAATTAGGCAGCATGGCTCGTGATGTTGCAATTATCGTCGAGCTAGTAGCTGGGTTATCAGATTCCCTCAAAGCAGATATTGCGGATTCAGAGCTTTCAGAAACTTATGCGATAGCAAAAGAAATCATTAAAGCAAGGAAGAAAAAGCAATCGGCAGCATTTCGAAAGAGAGGGTAGTTTATGGCTAGTCCTGCGATAATCTTAACCTCTGAATTTACGGTAAAAAATAATTATGGTTCATACATTAGTTACATGGATAGAGAGCGAGCAAAAGAAAAGAACTTAAAAAAATTGACGATCGAAAAAGAAGCCGAAGATCTGTTGGCAGAAAATTTTTTTCAGACTCAAAACTTTGCGGCTTCAGAGGGATCATTCGAAAACTATTTAAACTACCTATCAAGGAAAACGGCTTTAGAGAAAAAAGCCAAACTCACACCAGATGAACAAATGAGCTATCAGTTTGTTACTAATCGACTGACTGAAATAGAAAAAAATCAATCGAGTATTTCCGCTATTAGTAAAGAGAATGATCTAAACAAACTTAAGACTGGTATGTTCAACCAAGAAATAAGTGATATGAAAAAGCGTGAAGTACAGTGGCAGAAAAAAATTTTTTCTGATTCTGGAAAAAAAGGCTGTGTGCTATTCAAAGATGTTTTTTCTTTTGATACCAACCATTTAATCAAGTTAGGGATTTATGATCCTGTCAATGATCACTTGAACAGACAGCCTTTAATTCAAGCGACTAGAAAAGCAATGGCAAAAATGCTTAAACAAGAAAAGCTAAGTGATACGACTGTGTGGGTTGGTGAGATCCATTACAACACGAAGCATTTTCATATTCATGTAGCGACAACTGAACAAATGAATACTCGCAAAGATAAAATCGTTGTATCGGATGATGGCGAAATGATCAAGCAACCTAGAGGAAAACGGAAGCTATCAACTTTGAACAGTATGAAAACTACTTTTATGAATAGTTTGCTTGATCGTTCAACTGAATTAGAGAAGATTTCAGCGCTGCGAAACGATTTGGTAAATACAATAAGAGAGCAGACAGACTTGAAAAGCAATCAAAAAATGATTGCAGAACTTATTGAAAACATGCCAGCGTCAAAAAAGGAGTGGGTCTATAAACGTCTTTCAAGTGACAACAAAGAAAGAGTCGATAAAATTACTGAATATCTGTTGAAAGATAATCCGAAGTATCAAGAATACAAGCATCTTTTATCTGAGGAAGGGCGCTACAGAAATTCACTCTATAACAAAAATGATTCACAGAATGACTACTTAAAAAATCAATCGGCAGATGTCAAAAAGAGGTTAGGGAATGCTCTTTTGAAGAATCTGAAAACATCCGTTGACGAGTATAAAAAAGAATCAATTAAGCAAAAAGAAAATTCAAAAGAGAGTGGCAGAAAAAAATTTTTTCGGGAAGAAAATATAGTTCCTACTTTGGCTGAATCATTCAATAATAATTTGAATCATTATTCAAAGCATAATCGTAAAATGATTTTGGATCAAATGCCAGAAGCAACACATGTGAGAACAAAATTTGGGTGGCTGGCTGAGAAGAGAAACATCGTAAATGAAAATCCAATTGTGATAACCAGACCGATACTTAAGCATGATAAAATTATCGGTTTTGAGCCGCTAGAAGTTTTTGATATCAGTCAGACAACTAAATTTTCTATATCAAGAGAATTTTCAGAAACAGAAAAACTTGATAGAACAGAACCAATCAGTGAAAAATTTTCTGCTTTAAAAACAAGTAAAATCGAAGAAAATTTAAAAAGATTTTCTGCTGGAAATAGGGCAGCCATTTTGAAGCAATGCCCCAAAGCGAAAACTGTCTTTCCAAAATGGGAATGGTTTTCAAAAGGATATAAGGTAAATGATTCAGTTGAACCATTGATAATTTCCGCCCCGCTAATTGATAAAGCTACCGATAAGGTTCTTGGGTTTAAAGAGGTCGAAGTTTACGACATATCCCAAGTATCCAAGATGACTTCGAGGGAACACAGAGAAATAAAAAAAAACCTTGAACAGATGAGGAAAAAGTATGAGATCGGACAATCTGATTCTTACAAAGATATTCAGCTTAGAGATCACATTCCTGTTGATCGGAAAATACAAAACAACTTAAAGCAGGCGTTGAATAATGAATTTGAGCGGCAGCAGCAGTTAAGAGAGTTTGAAAAAATGCAGCAAAAAATAGAACAAATAAAACAGCAGCAAGATTTTTCTCTTTAGAGGAAACTTGCTGCTGTTTTGTTTAAAAGAAAGTAGGGAACTTTATGAATTATTGTTTTGTGAATAAGATCGATTTTAGGCTTGAATTGATGGAAGTACAAAGTATTGAGACTAAAAGAAAGAAAACAATTTTACTAACTTCTGAGGAAGTAAAATCACTATCTAGCCTTGTCGACTCATTGGAAGATGATACGGAACCTTTGATTGTGCAAATTGATGCAGCTGGAAAGGTGGTACTCTAATGGCTTACAAAAAGAACTATCAACGAAAAACACGTGCTCAAATTGACGAAGAAATTCAATTGTTTTCTGATAAAGCGCTAACCAATATCAAAGCATTCACAAATAAACCAGAAGATATTTTGGAACTCTCAGATTTTATGAGCAACTTTTATCATTATAGTAGTAATAACATGGCTATGATTCACTCGCAATTTAAGGGAGCTTATGCAGTAGGTAGCTTTAAAAGTTTCTCAGATGCAGGGTTTAAAATAGATAAGGGAAGTAAAGGAATAAAAATCCTTGTACCTGTTGAAGTGACACTGTTTGAAGATCAGGAGGGGGCAACTAAAAGTATTTCAAGTGCGACTGCTGCTGAAAAAGCAAAAATAAAATCTGGTGTGATCGAAACAAAAAAGGTTCGTCGATATAAGCTAGGAAATGTATTTGATATCTCGCAAACAAATGCAAAGCCAGAGGATTTACCTAAAATATTCCCGAACCGTCACTATAATTTTGATTTACCAAGTAATTCCAAACATTTATTTGCTGCTCTTGAATCAATAGGGGATAAAATCAACGTACCTTTTGGGATAGACCATGATCGAAGTTTAGGCAATGCAAAAGGGGCATATGCCAAACTATCAAATGGGTCAGAAGTAATTCTTATGAATCCCAAAAATCTTCCTGCTGAAAATATTTCTGTTGGTATTCATGAGTTAACTCATGCCAAACTCCACGATTTTAATGATAAAAGGAAACAAGCCCTTAGTCCAAGTGCAAAAGAGTTTCAAGCAGAGCTTACTTCTCATATCGTTTCGAAACATTTTGGTATCGATACAACAGAAGCAGCAATTCCATATATTGCAACTTGGACCAAGAATGGAGAATCTTTGGACCAGAAAGCAGAATTATTAAGAGAGGTTCACGATGCAGCAAGAAACTTGATTTCTGAAATTCATCATGAGCTGGAAATACAACAAGACATTGAGACGGAAAGAAAAATATCAGCTGAAACTACTATTCCTGTAAAGGAAAAAGAGTCGCATGTTCAGTCTGAACCAGCTGCTAAAAAATCATCTTCGAAGAAAAGAATCAGCGAAGCGGATGTAGTCAGAGCAACAGAAGTCGATTTATTGGACTTTGCTAATTCGCAAGGATACCAATTCAAAAAAGATAGTAATAGATATTATCGAAATATTGATCATGACAGTCTGATAATTGATAGACAAAAAAATATGTTTAACTGGAATAGTCAAAGTAAACATGGTAATACAATCAACTTTGCCAGAGAAGTATTAGGTATAGAAAACTTTCATGATGCAGTCGCAACTATTCTTGGTGAGGATATAAAGAAGCATGACTATATCGAAACAGTGGTAGAGCCGTATGTTTATGATCCCACTAAAGAAAGCAAGAATTTTACAAAAGCAAGAAATTATCTTGTAAATGAGCGAAGAATAAGCTCCCCAATAGTCGATTGCTTGCACAAAAAAGGATATATCCGACAAGACAAACGAGGAAATGTCATTTTCTGCTGGGTAGACAATAAAAGGATTGTCGGCGTATCAGAACAGGGTACAATACACTCGGATAAATTTAAACGTGGCAGCTGGAAGCACATCCAAGAACGTTCAGGACATGATAAAGCCTTTAACTTTACTATCGGTCAGCCTAAAAATTTAAAGTATTTTGAAAGTTCAATTGATGCTTTAAGTTACGTAACACTACACCCCAATATTCAAGATACGAAGTTTATTGCTATGGAAGGCGTGAAAGACGCAGCTTTTAAATACTATTTAAAAGATACTATCAACGTACTAGGAACGACACCAGATAGCATTAAATTGTGTGTTGACAACGATACTGGAGGTAGAAAATTTGCTGGCAAAGAGTCTTTATTTGATTTCTACAAGAGTCTTGGCGGGGATCGCTTGGCGAAGATCGAAACGGAATTTCCTCCTATACCAGAAAATAAGATTGGCATTGATAAATGGGATTGGAACGATCAAGCGAAATACATGTTTGAAAAAAAGATAGCTAGTAGAAATCAATCATTAGAACAGGGGTTTGAGCGAGAACAATCTATGTGAAAAATGAGGTGGTTATGTGTACTTTGAAGGGAAAGCAGTTTGTATTTCAGGGAAAATATCAGGATATACACGAACGGAAGTTATAGAATGCTTGGAGCAATTGAATGCTGTATTCAAGCCTAATGTTTCTAATCAACTTGATATTTTGGTATTAGGTCATACACAGATGAATCTATTTTATGAACAAAAAAAAACAACAAAGCACATAAAAGTCGAACGGCTAATTGAGGAAGGTTCTAAAATTGAAATATTGACAGAAGAAAATTTTTTGAACATCGTAATGGATAATGAAGAGATTAGGTACTAATATTAAACTTAGCCAATAATACGTATCGAGCAGTTTATGTACCGGATGTTCACCTATTCAATAAAGTGGCTGCATGTACCAATGATCAATGCGATTTCAAAATATGGTTGAAAATGGCTGACAAGAACCTTACTAAAACAAACATTCAGCAGCTAGTATCAAAAGGAAGAACCAGTTCATCCGTTAAAGGTTTTACAGGTAAGAAAGGAAAGTTTGATGCATTCGTCATACTAAAAGAAGATTTTAGCCTGGGGTTCGAATTCCCGGAAAGGAAGAAGAAAGATGAAAAAAACAACGTACAAAGGAAAAAAAATTGATCAAGAAAAAGAGAATTTACGAAAGCAGATCCAACAAACAAAAATGACGAAACAGAAGATTGAAGACCTGAAGCGGCAGCAGCAGTTACGAAGAGACCTGGAGTGGGATAGATAATCTTGTTGTTACATATAAATCCTCGGGGTATGATTAAGAGGGCTTAAATGTAACGGAGGAGATTCACTATGAAAGATAAGTTACTTCAGCTGTTAGAAAAGAGAGACGGAAATTTCAGTCAAGAGAAATGGAGCGGTAAAAATGATAAATAATACAGTTTTAGTTGGTCGATTAACAAAAGATCCTGATTTACGTTATACGCAAAGTGGAGCAGCTGTTGCTACGTTTACATTAGCAGTAAATAGAAATTTCACGAATCAAGACGGAAAACGAGAAGCAGACTTTATTAATTGTGTAATCTGGCGAAAATCAGCTGAAACTTTGGCAAATTATGCGAAGAAAGGAACATTAATAGGAGTTACGGGCCGTATACAAACAAGAAACTATGAAAATCAGCAAGGGCAGCGTGTTTATGTTACTGAAGTTGTAGCCGAAAACTTCCAGCTGCTAGAATCTCGGAGCACAACCGACAGCCACGAAACTTACAATGATGCGAATGAAAGCCCAGGTGAGAATCAAAAAGATCCCATTGATTTAACGAAAAGCCTTAAAGGAAGTGATATTGATATTTCAGATGATGATTTGCCATTCTGAGGGCTTTGTCAAGCCTCGGTCATTAAAAAACGAAAAAGGAGATCAGCATGACAAAAGAGCAGCAAGCAATCATCGATGAAATCGAGCGGACAGTTGAATTGGGCATCTTCACCCCAATGAAAGCCATCGTGCGCTACATTAGTTTTTATCAAGGTGGCGCCTATGAAACGCTGGATGAAGCCGCCGCAAGCCAGGTATTAAAAGAGCTGGTCAATAAAAACTTGTAGCAATCGTTTAGTTGTAACCTTTAAGTATACCCCTATTCTCTATTTTTAAACGGTCAAGAAAACGTTGTACAATTGTTAAAAAATGACCCGAGCTAACTATAGAAGGAAGGTGATTGACATGCCTAGAAAGATTCTTAAGATTGATTACGAGCTGACTATTCCATCAGAAGAATTTGAGGAAATCAGGGTAGGGAATAAACTGTTTGAAATTAAAAGAAACGACGAATACTTTCAGGTAGGGCATCTGTTGCTGTTGAAAGATCAGAGTGAGACAGGATTGACCGGTAAAACGCTCTTGGTAGAGGTTACGTATGTAACCAATTATGGACAAAAAAAAGGGTTCGTTGTTTTTGGATTTAAGAAGCGAAAGAAGCCGGCTAAAAAAGACATGAAGCTAGTGGGAAAAGAGAAGAAACAAGTAAGAAAGAAGCGAAAGAAGGCGCAACAATCCGTTAGGAAAGGACAAGACTTTCGAAAATTTTTAAACCGAAAAAGAACGGATACGAACAGAGATAGAGACAGTATAAAAGACTAAGGACGACGGTTCTCTCTACAATAACAAGCGAAGCAAATTACCTGGTTATCTGGTGTTTGCTTCGCTTGTTTTGACGATATAATAGCTGTTTTGGTGATAACCAGCAGCAAGCGCAATGTAAAAGGCGAAGCGGTCTTCCCCTTCTTCATTTATGAGTTGCTGCCCTGATCCCCACAAGTGGTCAAAAAATTCTTGTCTGCTTATGTAGCGCTGCTCGTAGTATCGTATGATATTCACTTGACTACTCCTCTATGAATGGTTGGTAAAACTCGTCTTTGACTCGCTCCACCTCTTGTATCTTATCTGTCTCTGGGGTAGAAGCTGCTGGTTTCAGCGACTCAAAGAAGTCAATGTCTGACCATTTTTTATTGTCGGTCAATCGGGCATGGCGCACGTCCTCCCATTGAATGAGTTTATCATTGAAGACAAAATAGTCTTCGTAGGCTTCACCCTGGAATGTACCAATCAAGGGATCAAGCAGCCGTCCGAACTCGTCACGTAGGTGAAGCTGGATAAGCAGCTCTTTTGTTTGCAAAAAAGACTCTGAAAGAACGAGATCGATTGCTGCACGCTCCATTTCTGGCAATGCAGCATGATCCTTGAGTGCGTAATCTTCGTTGGCGTGCACTTTCTTCATGAGATCGTCCATCGCAAAAGCGGTACCCCACTTCAAGCCGAAGACGCGATCTCTAAAGTCGTTATAGTCTCTAAACTCTTTCTTAGTACGCTTGACCATTGGGATCACCTTCAATTCCAGACATGCCCCCGGCATGTCCACCGACAAGGCTTGATCGTTCGATAGCTCTTGCGCCTTCTAAAAGAGAGTGGGCACGTACAATCGATTGAAAGCCGTATTTTTTACGGACATTGTCAATGACAAAATCGATCTTATGATCGTCCAGCTGTTTTTCTGGTTCCTGGAACAAATTCATTTGAAAAGCAGTTGTATAGGTAAGTCGGGAACAATTTACGCCGATGTTCCTTATATCCTGGCGCTTATAGTGCTTATCCAATAGGATCAGCAAGTATTCCGCAATCTCTTTACTTGAATTCGTTAGTGGCACACGTATTTGTTGATGAAAACTGGTCTTGCCCTGCTGGTCAAAGTAATTGAGGGAATAACCGCACCACAAGGACACGCATTCTGTTTTAGCTCCCGCACGTCGTAACCTGGTGGCAACTTGATCCGCCATTTCTCGAATGACGATTTGCAGTTCTTCTTTCCGTGTATAATCCTTGTTAAGAACCTGACTATTCCCGATCGATTTTGATTTGGGTTCATATTTTTGACCTAAGAAGCTCCGGTCAATTCCCCAGGCGATCGCGTACATTTGAGTACCAATGATGCCAAATTTACTTTTTAACCGGTAGTAATCGGCATGTGCTAGGTCATACATGGTATGTATGTTCATTTTGTGGAGTTTTTCGGCAGTTTTCTTGCCGATTCCCCACACGTCGGTCAGCTGATCAATCGACCAAATCTTTTCTTGTACAGTTTCATAACGAATTTCCCCTCGCATCGTTCGATTGTGCTTGGAATAGATATCTAAAGCGATTTTCGCTTGTGTCGGGTTATCTCCGATGCCGACCGTTACGTAAATTCCAGTATTTCTGTAGACATCGATCTGAATTAAACGTGCCAGCTGATCGGTTGTTTCGCAATTATACAACTTCAACGAGTCGGTAATATCTAAAAAGGATTCGTCTACTGAGTAAACGGAGTGGTTCTTCTCGTCAGCATATTTGCGATAGATGTTGTTGATCTCTGCATTCTTTTGCATATAAAGATTCATTCTAGGCGGAACGATCCAAAGATCGTCAGGATACGGAAAAGGTAAATCCCTGGCACGAGAAACATTTGTAATGCCATAGGCAGCCTTTGCGGCAGGCGAAGCGGCTAAGGTCAATCCGCTCCCTCTTGTGCCGTCGTCGTTAGCAGGATAGCTCATAACAACTAATTTAGTGGTTAAAGGGTCTAGTCCCCTTTCCGCACACTCTACAGAGCTATAAAAGGATTTACAGTCGCAACACAAAATGTCCCTGGCAGGTTCCTTGTTATAGTCAAATCTTGGATTATCGTCAAAAAACATAGAAACTCCCCCAAACTAATATAGAACATATGTTCGTTTTAAGTTTATGATGAATTTCTACTCTTGTCAATTCTGAAAGTCTTTTCTAGAGCATTACCAGCAAAGAAAGGATGTTTGTAGTAAGAAAACTTTGGTATAATAGACCTGCTAACGAAAACTGATTCGTGAACGGTGGCTATCTTGAGAGGTGGTGGTGCTTATGAAAGTATCCACTGAAATCTATGAAAGGAGACGCCTTTTGTCCGCATATGAGACAATCCAGACAATCTTAGGCTTTGGTATGTTTGCCATTGCTTTAGTTGGTTTGGTTGTTACCGTGCTAAAAAACGACAAAAAAAAGTAACCGTTCAGCGATCCCAAGCTTGACACGGATACTTTTTTTTGTATAAGTAAAACAAGCTGCCGTTCTTGAAACGGTGTTCAAGTTAGCGACTAAGAGGCATATTACTAGTATGCCTCTTTTTCACTTTCTATTTTATCATGGGTTTTGGGAAAAGTATAGTGATGAAAATTCTTGATTAAGTTGATCGCCTAATCTAACAGCTTGTACGTATGATTTCAAACCACAATAGATTATCCCCTATTGTGCTTTTTCAATTGCTTATAGAAATAAAAATAGCCAAGAACCAATGTAACACAATCCCATTGTGTTACATTTATCGAAATAGCTCAATCCCTTGCGGCTCTAAGGAAATTTCTAAATTTCCAGAGCCGTTTTTTATTCGGCCCGCTTTTAATGTAACATAACTAGTGGTATAATGTAATTATGTTACATTTGTTTGGAGGAATAAATATGGAGTTTGTCGAACCGATTCGAGACAAAAAAAAGATCGATGCGATGAAGGTAATTTTAGCTGACGACCGTTTCGGTGATCGAAATGTGCTCTTATTTACATTGGGAATTAATACCGCCTATCGGATCTCAGATTTACGAACACTGAAGCTGGAAGATGTTTTAGAAATTTCAAGAAACAAAGTGATCGCTAGAGAGCGCCTAGCCATGAAAGAAAAAAAGACGGGTAAAAACAATTCAGTGTTTATCTCAAAGAAGTTGAGAAAGCGTATTGAGAAATACACACTGGATCATTTTCCTGAAGAGTTGGCCACAAGAAATTTTAATCGCTACCTCTTCCCTTCCCAAAAAGGAGTAGATCAACCGCTGTCACGTGTTTCACTATGGCGGATATTATCAAACGCTGCGGATCGTGTGGGGTTAACGAGTATTGGCACCCATAGCATGAGAAAGACATTTGGGTACTTTATGTATAAGAACAAAACAGATCTCACATTGATCCAAGACCTATTGAATCATAGCAGCCAGCGAGAAACCTTACGTTATATTGGAATTACTCAAGAGGAAAAGGATACGGCTGTGCGAAGTTTGGATCTTTAGTACTTCTTTCCAGTAAGACAGGTTCTACGACATAGATAGGCTAAAAAGGTTCAGCAAAAACGTACTTAGCCCTTCCCTACTCCTACGTTCGTTTTTTAGTGTAAGATCCTGGAGATTAAACACGAACAATCACTACAGAAACAATAGCAACAAATAGAAAGAAGGTCTACTAAATGACGCTGTCAGATTATCAGCAAGCCCAAAATGAGTATGAGAAACACACTACTGAGTTGACTAAAGTGATAAAGGTGCATCAAGAAGACCCCGATCTGTCACACTCTATAGGTAGTGATAAAAATTGTGCATATTGTGATCAGTATAAAAAGTTAAACCAGCTTCAGGAAAAACTTATGCAACAGTTGAAGACACTCGAAAGAGATAATTCGGTT
>NZ_JBIPAS010000002.1:0-1291538 GCF_050499065.1 Enterococcus sp. AZ071 | reverse complement strand
TGGATAAGAACTATCCAGATTTAGAAACGGTGATTGCTTTGAGCGATTTGTATCAGCTCTCTTTGGATATCTTATTAAAAGAAGATCAAAATGTTGTGAAGGGAATTGAAAAAACGATGAACAAAAAAATGTGGGGAAAAATCTTTTATAGTATTACAGGAGTGAGCATACTGCTTTGTCTGATTATCAATTTTGCATTAAATCAGAATCTGACGTGGTCTTTGATTGTACTGCTTTCATTAATAAGTATCGATGCATTAGTGTACCTGTTTGGCAAAAGAAATCTATGGTCGCCAATAGTCTTAGTCGGTGGAGGTAGTTTTCTAATAATAGCCTTTTCAGGATTGTTAGATCGAGTGTTGCTTGTATCAAACTATATAAATCAGTCATTCTTTCTGTTAACGGCTTTGCCGATTAGTTTGATTTGGTTGTCACTGCTTTGGATCGTTACTGTAGTTCAGCTGCGGATGAGATGGTCGATTTTTTATTCAGTGTCACTTTTCTTTCTATTGGGAATTATTGGTGGATTTTTGACCAACTTGTTGGTCAGTAGTGAACCGCTTTGGTTTAGTGTATTAATAAGTGCTATCCCTTGCTTATTCTTAGGAATTCTATTTTCTTTTTTAGGAAATTATTCAGCAAATTCGAGAGAACTTTAATATTTAAGAGGATTTAAGCAGTGATCTTCGATTCTATGGTTGTGCCTTAGAATCGAAGAAAATTACATAAAAGAAGGAGTTTGCTTATGCATATACGAGCTGCAACGACTAAAGATATTCCGCTTTTATGCGACTTATATACAAAATTTTATTGCTACAATGCTTCGCTGCAGCCGAAATATTGCATAGCTGCTATTGAAACCGGAGAGTATCTTAAGTGGATTATGGAGCAGCCTGCCCACACACTTTTCCTGGCTGAATATGAAAATAGTATTGGCGGCTTTATTCATTTAGCTATAGCAGAAACACCAAATTATCCTTCGGTTGCAGCGCATACCTTTGGACAGATTGTCGATTTGTTTGTTCTGGAAAAATATCGGGGAAAGGGTATAGGTAAGCAGCTGGTTTCTGCGGCAAAACGGTGGCAGACTTCGAAAAGTTTAGCCTGTCTTGAGCTGGAGGTATTAGCTAATAATCTTCAAGCTATTAAATTTTATCAGAAAATGGGGTTGACTGCCTCGCGTCTGACTTTGAACAGCTAAGAATGAGCTGAAGTAGAGTGCATTCTTTTATTCCTAAGGTACTGAAGTTCAATAAATTTCACAAGAGGTGGTACTTAGAATGATTAGAAAAGACTTAGCAATAGAAAGATACCAGCTAGCACATGAACAGGCTCTTTTTTCACAACTTAGTAAGGAGGGCTGGACTTGTTATTGCTCGGATGATGATCGATTTACACGATATAAAGAAGCACTTGACCAATCAATCTCTTATGTTCTAATACAAGACGAGTCACTTTGCGGCTATATCCGGTGTCATAATGATTATGGAAATGGAGTCTATGTGTATGATTTATTAGTGGATCAAAAATATCGAGGACAAGGGTACGGCAATTCATTGATGACCAAGGTAAAAGCTGAATTTCCTAAAACAGAAATCTATGTGTTAAGCGGAGTAGATAAGTACTATGAAAAATTGAAGCTAAAGAAAGCCGGCAGCATTTTCGAAATTAAATAAACAGATTCACCATTCTAAAAAAGAAAGGAATTTTTCAATGGTTAAAGAGGTTAGACTTAGAACGTTTGAAGATAGTGATAGTGAGCTAATGGAGAATTGGTTGGAAAAAGATTATATTATCAAATGGTATCTTGATGCAGAGGATTGGTTGACTGAAATTAGTCAGCGTCACGAGGAGTATCATTGGCTAAATCATTTTATTGTGATGTCGCAAGAAAAGGCTATTGGTTTTTGCCAGTATTATGATGTGTTTGCTGCAAAGGATCTCGAAGACTGGTACCATGTGAAGGAGCCTGGAAAGGTATTTAGTATTGATTACCTAATAGGAGAGGAAGAATTTCTTGGCAAAGGTTATGGCAAAGAAATCGTTAGACTACTAGTAGAATTAATAATGGCCAACGAAGAAAAAGCTGAAGCAATCATCGTTCAGCCGGATAAAGAGAATGCCCAATCCAATGGTGTGTTACTAGCAAATGATTTTGTGTATGATGAGAAAAAGGAATACTATCAAAAGAATTTGTGCACTGTCTGACTAATGAGGAAATAGAGTTTTTTATGAATGAACCAATGATAAGGGCGATCGCTGTCCGTTCATTGGTTTTTTTTGACATAATAAGTTGATAGTTGAAGCATGATTGGAAAATGAATTGGTTTATCTTAAGCCCTTCAAGGACTCTAAATTCAGATTATTGCCACCTAAATAAACGTTTGGAATTTCCGAACGCTGGAGCTTCAAACACGTATTTGATTATTAATTCGTCAATTGTTAGTCAAAGTATCAAGCAGCTGACCTTTCTTATGAATCCAAAAAGACAGAATTAAACAGATAAGATTATCAACCTTTTCAAAATACCTCTAAGAAAACAGCAAAGGATTACATCTCAGCCATTTCAAAATAATTTCGCCAATATAATTTTAAGCCTTTAGAAAAATAGGTATATTTACATGTGCCTTCTTTCCAGTAAACAACAGAAAAATCACTCAAAAATACCTATAGCTGATGCTCTACTGATCTGTCAGTCCATTTTCCATAGACAATGGAAATGATTGGAAAAGCTTTTGATACGAACTGATCACAATCCTCTACTTGAAAGAACATAAATAATTATAGCTATTGCGAAAAAAACTGATCATAGGAAATCTTCATAGATCTATACTGACAGAATTATTTTCGTTTGCGATTCTTTTTCTTGCCGGTTTTTTTTCTTAGGGCTTTTTCTATCTCGAGGTTTCGCTCCTCCTTCGGCTTTTTACCATAAGCAGTTAAGTTCTTCCAACTGGGCATTCGATCCGTTGGGGTCTTACCAATCTTTTTCTTCTTCGACGGGGTCCTATGATCTAGTTGATCAACAGGGGGCTGGCCAGATGAAGTCGACTGAGTCGCGTTCGAGTTTTCTCCGGTGACGTTATTTGTTGTGGCTGTTTTTTTTGAGTATTCCTTAACTGGTATTTCTTCCGCCTGTTCATCACATGATTTCTTAGATTCATATAATGGATCGTTTTCATTTCGAATATCAAAGTTACGATAGCGTTCGTCAATAGCAAAATCCACCCAAACAACTTTGGTAAATTGGCGCAGCCCATTTTTGTGAAAAATAGTCAATTCGCCTAAGATATTTAGAAGCTCCATATGATCCTTTGAAGATAGGTTAGATACGACATTGCTGAGACCCCAAGTATGCATCTTACCATTTTCATCTAAGAAGGCGGCTTTTAAATTCAGTTTTCGCTCGCCGGATTGTACGCCAGAGGTAAGAGCTGGCCGCAGGCGTTCAAGACGCAAGCGAGTCACCTCAGTCAGTTGTTTATATTCTGCCTGATTTTTGTATAGGTGGCCAAGGACGGTATTCCACTCGGCAGTACTGAAATAATCTTCAAAATAGATACACAAATGACGCGCTGAAGCCGAAACTTCACCGTTCAAAAATACCTTGCGAATCAAGTCCTTTGCTACATAAGAGAAATCACCAACATAAAAAGCGTTACGAACCATCGCTGCTACGGCCGCTTGAACAAGATGGCCTACATCTCCAGATTGTTGATAGAATTCGGTGAATTTTAACTCACAATTTTTTCTGTTTCTCATGCTGAAGACCTGTCTGGTGTGAAGTTCGGTAGTTGTCATAATGGCTGCTCCCTCTTTTATGCGTTTTCATTTTGTTTAAAGTTAGTTTCGCTATAAAACGAAAATTTCTATTTTTAGTAGTATTTCTGATATATTCATTTTTTAGATTTTTGTGGTGTAATATGTTTTCATAAAAATAATATAAAACAAGTTCGTTGATGTCAAGGGGAAATTTAAAAAAATGAAAAATAATATTTTATATTAATGCATGGATTTTCATATATATGGATTATAAGTTTTGTTCCTATAAGTGTGAAGAAAGAATCTGAATAAATAAAAATTGCAGACTAAGAATATATTCACTTTAGAAAAGAATTTTATGACGTCTTTTGGATAAAGAGTTGCGCTTGTTTTGATAAAATAGGTCTCTTCAAATGGATCATCCATATTGGGGTGATAAACTACTAACATGTTCTTTTTTAAGTCTTTTCAACAATTAAAGGACAACATTTTTCCAAATCACATTATTTAAATGTAGTGCCTTACTATTAGTTTCAGCGGATGATCCTTTGGCAGCTTTAATATCGAATTTTTTTGAACTAGTTCATGTAATTTCGTGAAAGACAACTCAGCAGACAGAAGATGGTATATAAAGACTGTCTTGGATTGAGAAATTTATTAGTCCTTAATTTTTTTTGTAGCAGCAGTTCAAAACTTCCTAATTATTTTTTTTAAAAGTAGTCAGCCTAAAGCATGGTTTTTGTCGTTCGTGAGTGTGGTAAGCTTTATACAAGTGGTTCATTTTTTTGTGGATTATTGTATTTGACCAAATATTGACGGAAATGATAGGAGCCTTACCATGATAAGAAGAATTTGAAGTAGAAATTTTATTTGGATTGTTTTACTCGCAGTATTAGTAGGGTCTTTATTTTTTGGAAATCTTATTAGTGCTTACAGCTGGGCATTTATAAAACTAGTTCAACCGATAATTGGTCTGTTTTTGTTTCTAGTGATTTTACTTTTATTGATCTTTAGAAAGAAAAGTAGAAATCTAGCGATGTGTATTTCTTTACTTTTGAGTGTTCTGTCAATCAGTCCCATTCTGGTGACAATGAATAAGATCGCAATTCCTTATCCTGCGAATGCGAACAAGACGAACCCAGCATTGACAGTCGCATTTCCTTTTGAAAAAGACACAATTGTTGGTTGGGGTGGAAATAACATGGAAGAAAATATACCTCATGCGATGTGGGCCTCTGAAAGATGGGCCTATGATTTAGTAATGGAACCTTATGAAGTTGGAACATCTGAACTTTCAGACTATGGAATTTACGATCAAACAGTACTCTCACCAGTTGAAGGAACAGTTGTTGTTGCGAAGGATATGGAGCAGGATATTCCGGCGGGAACGGAAGAGTTTATCACTAGCGAAGGAAACCATGTTTACTTAAAAGTAAAGGAAACTGGTACGTATATTCTTTTGAATCACTTGAAAAAAGATTCAGTTTTGGTAAAAGCGGGTGATGAAGTCACGGTTGGACAAAAACTAGGTCGTATTGGAAACAGTGGATCGACCTCTGAACCACATTTACACATCCATCATCAACGGCAAAACCCCAATGATGTGCCGTATCCTGTATTGGCTGAAGGGCTACCGCTGTATTTTTCAATTGATGGTAAATCAGAAATGCCAGTGAAGGGAACAAAGATTGAGATACCTGCAACTTAATTGTTTTTTAGTTAAACTTTTTGAATGGATTGAAGAACGTTAAGCTATAAAACAAGAGTAAGGCATCTGACAGATAACTTACTCTATGATCTTAGGAATGTTGTATTGATCGTATCAGTTAAAAAGCATTTTAATTCCGAAAAATAAAAGTACTAAACCAACTAAAGCATTCAAGCAAGTGATGATTAACTCTGATAAAAACTGGGTAGCTAAGTTTCCTAAAATTGCAATAAATGATAATAAAAGGATTGTTGCCAAGATACACCCAGTCGCAAACAGAAATAATTCTTTCTTATTATATTGGTTTTCGATTACTTGCTTTGTTAGAAGACTACTCCAGAAAATAATCGTTAAAGGGTTTGAAATGGTCAAAAGAATTCCTTTTAAAAATGGATTAGTACTTGTAATACTTGATAATATAGATAAATCTGGAAAAAGCGAAAATTTTAGGAGTGTTGTTAGTGAGTTCAAACCAAATAAAATCAAAACAAGTCCACTGATGATTTTTATAAAAAAGCGTATGTTAGGCTTATCTATCACTGAAGAAATACCGCAAAAGGATAAAAAGATAAAGAAAGTGTCTACTAATACTGCAGCCCAACTAACTAACAAACCGTTACCCAAACCTTTAGACATAGACGTATTAAAAACCATTATAGAAACCGGCCCAACAGCCAATTGTAAAACCATTCCAAAACGTAAGCCTTTAAATAAGCTAGTTAGGTTTGTCATGTGTTCATCTCTTCCTTCAAGGTGCTTAATACAATGATTGTGTTTGAATTTCGTACTCCGTTCGATTTATTTAATACGTTAGATAAAAAATTATCTAACGCAGTTGTATCTTCTAATGCAATTTTCAAAAGGTAATCATAAGCTCCTGCGATGTGATGACATTCTAGAATAGCATTGTTAGCAGATACTAATTTCTGGAAACCCTCAGAAATCTTGCTGCCATCTAAATTTACTAAAATAAAGGCTAAAAGATTCTCGTTGTTCTTTTTGCGATTGACCTTAATCGTGTAGCCTTCAATTATATTGGTTGCTTCAAGTCTCTTCATTCTCTCAGAAACGGTTGGGACAGATAAGTTAATATTTTTGCTAATCTGTGAAGCAGATAAACGCCCATTTTTCTTTAATTCAGCGATAATTTCTAAATCAATTCTATCCATGCTATCACTCCTGTCTATATAAACAATTCTATGAATTATACTTATTAAAGTAAATGTTTTTTTAAAAAAACATAATTTTTAAGGAGTTTACCTTTTTAGATTAACAAACGTAAATAATAGGACTGTCCGAGGGCTAAATAGGTTACGAAATTAAACTTTCTAATCTCAACCACTATAGCTGGATAAAAAGTTAGTTGCGATTAAACAGCATTCTTGGTTTTGAGTTATTAAATATTGATTCTGAAATAGTCGATGTTGAAAAAGATTCTCAGTTGATGACAAGCCTTCTTATAAGAAATAGATCTTAACACCCGATAGTTCAACTGAATCCTTCAATAAACTATTGTAAATGGCTAAGAAGAAAACTAAAATAAATATATTAAGATTGATAGCAAGAACTTAAGTATAATATATACTTCCGCTTTTTCTAATGTGTTTCCGAAGTAAAAAATGGGTAATCAATAGCAGCATAGAATCGGTACTTTTTAGATAAACATTGTGTAAGCATTCAAATAAAAAGGGGTTCGGATTTATAAAAAGTGGTAGGAGGAAGAATAAATGGACGATAATACACAAGTATCAATTGACGGGATTCAACAGGCAGAAAAGGTTGTTTACCAGTATATGCAGCCCTCACAGCTGCTGCATTATCAAAATTTGAGTGAGCTGTTTGGGGCCAGCGTTTATGTTAAGCATGAAAATCAAAACATGGGTGGCAGCTTTAAAATACGAGGCGGCATCAATATTATGCATCAGCTGAAAAAAGAGAAAGTACCAGGAGTTATTACCTTCAGTACGGGAAACCATGGTATTTCGGTTGCTAAATCTGCACAACTTTTTGGTCTAGAGGCAATTATCGTGGTACCGAAACATAATTCTCCTGAGAAGAATCAGTTAATTAAGGATGCTGGAGCAACTTTGGTGGAAGCAGGTGAACATTTTGAGGAAGCTGCTGCCTATGGACAAAAGCTGCAAAAGGAAAATCAGTATCGCTTTATTCATGCGGCGAATGAACCGCATTTAATTCACGGTGTAGGAACTGAATTTACCGAAATACTTAGACAGCTTCCGGATATCGATGTCATCATTCTTCCAATTGGCGGTGGTAGTGAATTAGCTGCTGCAGTGACTGTTTTCAAAGCACTAAAACCCTCAGTCGAAATCTATGCTGTTCAGGCTGAAGCTTCAAAAGCTGCTTACTTGTCGTGGAAAAAAGGCGAAATTACACAGGCTGAAAATAAAACCTTTGCAGGCGGTTTTGCAACTGGTGCCGGATTTGATTTGACCTTTGATATTTATAAGGATCACTTAACGGACTTTATTTTGTTAAGTGAAGAAGAGCTGATGGAAGGAATTGCTTATGCGTTCACCTATACCCATAATGTCGCTGAAGGAGCAGGCGGATCAACACTGATTGCTTGCCGTAAAATAGCTGATCGTATAAAAGGGAAAAATGTGGTGCTGCAAATGAGTGGTGCGAATGAATCTGCTAATAGATATCTTATGGCTCTAAATAAATACTTGCGTTAAAAAACTTTCGATTCCAAGACTAACTGTTTCTTGTCCTGGAATCGAAAGCTATTTTATATAAGCATTCGTATCAGATAATGGTTCGTAGTCTGTTGAATAGGGGAAGATTAACCAGTCATCAAATAGTAAATGGTATTTGTTTTTTTGTTAGACTGAAGTTGCTTGGCCTTTACTAAAATCGTCTTTTCCTTCTTTCGGCAGTAATTCATCCGGAATAGAATCTAGAATGTCGTCGATATTAGGAATTTCAAAGCCTTCTGGTTTTTCTTCTGACCAAGTCTTGCCGCCATCGGTTGAATACAGTGTTTTGCCATCTTCAGTTTGCTTTGTGATAACTGATTTCACTTTATCTGAAAAACCTTCAGGTACTTCTTCTGACCAAGTTTTCCCACCATCAGTGGAGTAAAGAATTTTGCCGTCTTGGAATTTCATGGAAACTCCGCCTTCTACTGGAACCGTGAAGCCATTTTTCAACCAATCTTCGACATCTTTTAATGGGTCAGACCAGGTTTTCCCGCCGTCGGAAGAGAATTTCCATTTGCCATCTTCTTGCTTCATCACGATTCCTTTGCCGTTTTTATCATCGAAAGGGAATTTGGAGACATCGTCCTCGGGATCGTTAGTGACAGTTTTGGATAGAGAATTCTTGTAGCGCAGTCGACCGTCTTTATCCTCATAAATATCTTCTGGTGGTGTGCGAGTCCAAGAAACGCCATCATCAGATGAAAATTCCCATTTTCCATTATACCTACGCACCTTTACATCCTCAGAAGTCACTGGATGTTTTTCATTTGAAGCATGCAGATCAGCCTCTGCTTTTGCTCCAGAAACGGCTCTCCCAATATTATAGGAGACTAGTGATAAACCAATCAAAACAGTTAGAATAACTACACGTATTGTAAAGGGAATCGTTCGTAGGAAGCTGCCCCAGCTTTTACCAGAGCGTCCTTTTGAAGAATAATCGGATTTCTTTTTGTTCATGACAATGACCTCATTTCTATAATTTATACTCTGATTCTAAGAGCCGAACCTTTAGCGAAGCTTTAATTGATAAAAGAAAAGAGTAATAAATAAAAAAACAGTTATCGAGCGTTTTTTAGTAATTAAAAGTTGCTTTGATTCAAGGTTCATTTTAGTTTGATACGTTATAATAAGGTAAGAACACTAGCTATATTTATAAGGGAGAATAATTAATGAAACTTCTTTTAGTTGAAGATGAAATTATGTTAGCTGAAGCAATCGCTCAAATTCTGCGGAAAAACGGTTATTCTGTGGATATAGCCGAGGAAGGAGAGTATGGGTTAGACTGTTTAGTTTCTGGAATATATGATCTGGCTATTTTAGATATTATGCTGCCGAAAAAAGATGGATTAACGATTTTAAAGGAGGCTCGGGAAGAAGGGGTCGACATCCCGATTCTGATGCTTACGGCTAAAGGGGAGCTGGAAGATAAGGTTGAAGGGCTAGAGTTGGGAGCAGATGATTATTTGAGCAAACCATTTCATTATCAAGAGCTTTTGGCACGTTTGAAAGCACTATGGCGTCGGAAGAAGAGTGAATACAAAGAAGGTGGTATCCTTGCTTTGGGAGATTTTGAATTAAATCCCTATACTCTGAATCTGATAACGGAAACACAGGAAATCAGTCTGACTAGGAAGGAAGCAAATATTTTGGAATTTCTGATGAACAATTATCCGCAGCTTTCTTCTAAAGATAGAATTATTGAAAAGGTCTGGGGCTATGATTCCGATGCTGAATCTAACCATGTAGAAATGCATATTTCACTTTTAAGAAGAAAGATGAAGCAGGTAGAAAGCTGTACGCAAATTAAGGTGATTCGTAATTTAGGTTATATGTTGAAATTTTCGGAGGATCGACAAAGTGATTAAAAAATTTAGACGCCGATTAATTGCGATGACTACCGGTTTTGTGACAGTTATCTTGATTGTGGCGTTTTTAGCTATCTTTCTAACCACCTATTTAAGAGTTCAATCGGACAATTTTGAGAAGCTAAATCAAGCAGAGGAATTAAAAATTACTGGCGGTAAGGTTCATTTTGATGACAGCGAAGAAGAAGCTCTCCAAATTGATCGAATTGTTCCTGGCGGAGGGGTATATTTTAACATGCTGGTAGACAAGGCTGGAAAGCCGATCATGATTGATTCTGCAATAAAGCTTTCTAAAAAAGATTATAACAAGGCTGCTAAAATTGCTTGGAAAAATCAAGAAGGTGGTGTGACCCGATTCGGTAATCGTGATTGGCAATATGTGGTAGCTCCAGCAATTGCCACCTTAAATTACGATGAAGAGGACAAAAATATTGGGAAAGAAGATGAAACCTATTTGATTCGTTTCCTTGATGTCACTGACTCGAAAAAAAGTTTAAAAAATCTAGCGATGACTTTGCTGATTGTCGGAATTGGTTTGCTGATCTTTTTCTACTTAGTAATCATTTATTTTACCAATCGAGCGATGAAGCCGTTGGAAGAAGCTTGGCATACTCAGAAACAGTTTATCGCAAATGCTTCCCATGAACTGAAAACGCCTCTGAGTATTATTTCCACTAATGTTGGTGTGCTGTATTCCAGTAAAGAAGATACTATCGAAGAACAGATTAAATGGCTGGACAATATTTCCCGGGGAACGAAACGTATGACCGGCTTGATAAATAAATTGTTGACGATAGCTAAAACGGACAATATGTTCGAACCACTAAATTTCACGAAGGTTCGAGTGGATAGATTATTGGAGGAGGCACTCAATAATTATCAAGAAAAATTTGATTCAAAACAAGTGACAGTTAAGCAGGAGCTATTCAATATTACTGCGAAAACAGACGAAGTATTGCTGATTCAATTGTTTGAAATCTTTATTGATAATGCGTGTAAGTATACCAATGACGGCGGAACCTTTGAAGTGAAGATGGAAGAGTCTGTAAGAAAATGCATCATTCGTTTTAAAAATACCGGCGCCGGAATTGCTGAAGAGGATTTACCGAAAGTCTTTGAGCGTTTTTATCGTACGAATGAGGTTCGGCAAAAATATGAGGGTAGTTATGGATTAGGCTTGTCGATTGCGCAGAATATTGTTGAACAGCTAAATGGAAAGATTTCTGTCACTAGCAAAGTAAATGAAGAAACTGAGTTTGTTCTTCATCTGATATTGAAAAGAGAATAACTGATAAGACTGTAGAAAAAGGCGGTAGCATTTGATCTACAGTCTTTTTTTATGGAAATTCAAGGTTCAATCAAGCTTAGGTTAGTAGGGATGAATATGATTTATATATCGGTTTCAGAACGAACCAAAGAAATTGGCGTTCGTCGTGCCATGGGAGCAACGAAAGGAAATATTATGAAACAATTTCTATTGGAAGGAGTAACGTTGACATTGCTAGGAGGTGCCATCGGCGATCTGTTTGGCATGTTTTTTGGAGTTTTAGTCAGTATGATTACTCCATTGTCAGTCAAACCTGATCTATTTACGGTACTGTTAGCAGCAGGTTTGTCAGTTGTTGTAGGGATTATCTTCAGTTGGCTGCCAGCTAAAAATGCAGCGAAAAAAGATATCGGCACATTGCTTCGTTAATCAAGTGGAGAAAAGCAGTCGATTCAGACTGCTTTTCGTGTATCTAATGGCTTTTAAAAAAAGGAGATCTGCGCATTGCTTTTTCGATCCATTCTATTTTCAATTTACTCTTCGCCTTTTGGCACAATGAAAGATAGTAATTTTAGGTTCCTTAAAGGTTCATTGTATATAGTAACAATAAGGAAGGGTTGTTATTAGAATCGATTTCTGAGCATCATTCCTTATTACAAGATTCACGAAATTTAAACGAAAAAGGAGAAACTATGGAGAAGACGATTTTAAGAACTACCCAGCTGTCAAAATCCTATACAGGAAGAATGGCAGTAAGTGAAATAAATATGACGATAAGAAAAGGCGAGATTTACGGATTTATTGGTGAAAATGGGGCCGGGAAGACCACATTGCTGCGGTTAATCACCTCCCTGATATTACCTTCATGTGGAGAAATTGAACTTTTTGGTAGCAGTAAAGCGGATGACCTGCAGCAGGCTAGAACAAGAATTGGCTCCATGATTGAAACTCCAGCTTTTTTTCCTAAAATGACTGCGCGGGAAAATTTGGAGTACTACTGGATTCAAAGAGGCCTGGTTGATGAAAATGAAATTGAACGAGTATTGCAGCTGGTGAATCTTAGTGATACCGGCAGGAAGAAATTCCATCAGTTTTCATTAGGAATGAAGCAAAGGTTGGGATTGGCCTTAGCAATTATGGGAAACCCAGAATTTTTAATTTTGGATGAACCGATAAACGGCTTAGACCCAACTGGAATGATCGAATTTAGAAACCTGATTAAGCGATTGAATGAAGAGTACCAAACAACTATTCTGATTTCTAGTCATATCTTGTCTGAACTGGCACATATTGCCACCAGATACGGCATTATTCACCAAGGCAAAATGCTCAAGGAATTTACTCAGGAGGAATTAGCAGAGGATATCCGCGGATTTATTTCTGTTAAGGTTGACGATGCACAAACGGCGGGAAGGATCATCCGCTCAGCTTTGGACGATACGAATTTCGAAGTTGTTTCTAAAGAGGAGATTCATTTATTCAGCTTTTTTGATGATCCTTCAATCGTTATCGAAACACTTAGTTCCAATGGAATTAAGGTCTATTCATCAAACGAAGTAAAAATAAACTTAGAAGACTATTTTGTCAGTGTAATTAATGCAGCATAAGGAGAGAAAAGCAATGGTAAATTTGATAAAAGCAGAGCTCTTTAGATTAGGCAAAGGAAATGCGGTTCGAAATGTATTGCTGGCTGGTGTAGTGATTATTATTACTGGCTTAAATATGTTTAACTCTGGTGGCGCTACTGGTGGAATCGGCGTCCAATCAGCAGCAAGTACGGCTCGATCTTTGCCAGTAAATGGTGCTGATTTTATCCAGCAAATGCGAGACGATGGTCTATTTCCTTTCTTTATTCTTGCTTTTGCAACGGCTGTCTTAGGAGCAGATTACTCAACTGGAACTATTCGAAACACTTTGTCCTACTTTGCTAATCGAAGGATTGTTTTTTTGGCAAAGTGCATTACTGGGTTTCTTTGCTGCTTAGTGTACACTATCGTTTGTTTAGCAGCGAGTACAGCATTGGGCGTTCTGTTGTATGGTTTTGGTGGAATTAATTTAGTCTTCATTTTGAGAATGCTCGTACAAATTATTCTATCAATGCCTTTATATCTTGGAATGATTGCAATTGGTTATTGCTTATTGGTTTTTACTAAAAAAACAAGTATTACCATTACTGTCTACATGGTAGGGATACTTTTTATTCCATCCTTCACTTATCAAATTCACCAATTGTTTCCAAAAGCAGAGTGGTTGAAGCTGTGTGATCCGTTATCTGCGTTTTCAATGCTCTCACAATTTTGGGAATTTCCCGCCAGCTATGTAGGAATGGTTTTACTGGTATGGTTGGTACTAGACGTACTCATTTTAGCAGCAAGTATGCGTAGATATACATTCGCTGATGTGATTTAACTGTTATGTTAAGAATAAATGATAAAACGAAAAACAAATAAATTTAAATTTTTTATTGATTGCGCTATCATTATATGCTATTATTCGATTACAGCAAAATAACGTTATTGGCATGTTACTGATTACGCAGGCAAGACCAAGACAAACTAACACTTCAATTTTTTGGTTGAGGCGTGGTTTGACTTGGTCTTTTTTACTGTTTAAAGGAGAGAGAAAGATGGATTACAGAGAAGTAGGAAGAAATGTATTGCAGCATGTTGGAGGAAAAGAGAACGTGGTCAGTTTAACCCACTGTGCAACTAGATTACGTTTTGAGCTCAAAGATAAGAAAAAAGCTGATACTAAAGCTTTAGAAAAAACTTCGGGTGTGATTAGTGTTGTTGATAGTGGTGGTCAGTACCAAGTTGTCATTGGCAATGAAGTCCAAACTGCTTTTAAAGAAATTCAAAAAGCGGTTGGTAACTCTATTAAGCAGAAAAAACCTTCTGATAGTCAGGAAAGTATTATTTCAAGACTGATTAGTGTTATTTCGACTACTTTCACTCCAATGATTCCAGCAATCACTGGTGCTGGGATGGTAAAAGCTATTTTAGCAGTCTTGACTTTGACTGGTGTACTATCAGATAGCAGTCAAACTTACATCATTTTGAATACGATCGCTGATGCAGCCTTTTACTTTATGCCGGTACTCTTAGCTTATGGGGCTGCAATAAAGTTTGATGTCAGTCCAATTTTGGCGATTACAGTTGCCGGTATCTTGCTTCATCCTAATATTTCGCAGCTTTTTTCTACTGGTGATGCGGTTTCTTTCTTAGGAATTCCGATATTGGCTGCTGATTATGCTGGGTCGGTGTTACCAATTATTTTCACGGTTTGGATTATGTCCTATGTGGAACCCTTTGCCGATCGGATTTCACCCTCATTTATCAAGTTCTTTACTAAACCAATGCTGGTTTTTCTGATCATGGGACCGTTGGCGTTAGTAGTTATTGGACCATTCGGAACGCTACTAAATGATCTTGTAGCAGTTGGAGCTGAGTGGATTAACGGTAAGGCAGCATGGTTAATTCCATTTTTAATGGGTGGTTTACAACCTTTCCTTGTTGTAACTGGAACAGCTTGGGCCATGACACCAATTGCTACTATGCAGCTAAGCAGCAATGGTTCAGAAATGATCAATGGACCAGGGATGTTGGCCTCCAACATTGCCCAGTCTGGGGCTACGTTTGCAGTGGCTGCGAAAACGAAAAACAAAGAGTTAAAGCAGCTAGCTGTTTCTACCGGAATTACTGCTTTAATGGGAATTACTGAGCCCTCACTTTATGGAGTAACCTTGAAGCTGAAAAAACCATTGGTGGCTTCAATGATTGGTGGTGCGATCGCTGGTTTATATGCTGGCTTGAGCGGTTTGGTAAGATATGCTTTCGTTTCACCAGGCTTAGCAGCATTGCCTGCTTTCATTGGTGAGAATCCGATGAATATTGTTCATGCAATTATTACATGTGTGATTGCTTTTGTTGCAACCTTTATTATTGCTTATCTAATCGGATTTGATGACACTTCCGATGAATTAGAACAGGCTTCAGCGGAATCATCAATCATCATTGAAAGTCCAGTAAAAGGAAGTATTTATCCTATTTCTGAAGTTAACGATGCCGTTTTCTCTAAAGGTTTACTAGGAAAAGGTGTCGCCATTCATCCGGAAGAAAATAGCATTTATTCACCAGTTGATGGAGAAGTTATCACTATTTTAAAATCTAAGCATGCTATTGGTTTGCGTTCAAAAGATGGAATTGAACTATTAATCCATGTTGGGATCGACACAGTGAATCTCAAAGGTAAGCCCTTTGAAGTTTTCGTAAAAGCAGGGGATCAGGTTTCAGCAGGACAGTTGCTAATTGACACCGATTTTGATTCCATTAGAAATGCGGGCTACGATGATACAGTGATCGTTGTGGTGACCAACAGTGAAAATTATGAAGTAATAAGTGAAACAACTGGAAACTTAAAGGAACACGAACCATTGATGCAAATTAGTTAAGGAGAGGATTTTCGTGCAGTACAAACAGCTTTCAGCATTTCCAGAGAATTTTTTATGGGGAGCCTCCATTAGTGCTTACCAAGCAGAAGGAGCTTATCAAGAAGATGGAAAGCAGCCATCAATTATTGACAAGTATCAGCATACAGAAGGGGTAGCCAACTTTGAAGTAGCCTCGGATTTTTATCATCACTATAAAGAGGACATTCAACTGTTCAAAGAATTGGGTTTGAAGGCTTTTCGCTTTTCCATCGCTTGGACTCGGATCATGGATATTGAAAACAACAAAGTGAATCAGAAGGGGATTTCTTTTTATCATCAAGTTATTGATGAATGTTTGAATCAGGGAATTGAACCCATCGTAACCATGTACCATTTCGATTTACCTTATTTTTTAGAGGAACAAGGTGGTTGGTTAAATCGGGAGACCATTGAACATTTCGTCGATTATATAAAAATACTATTTCATGAATACGGTCATAAGGTAAACTATTGGTTAACGATTAACGAACAAAACACCATGATCCTGCATCCTGGTGCAATCGGTCTACCACTTAGTGGACAGCTGCCTTCAAAAAAAGAACTCTTTCAAATTAACCACCATGTTTTATTGGCTCAAGCTAAAGTGATTCACTTGTACCATCAGTTGAATCTTAAAGGAAAAATCGGTCCAGCTATCAATTTGACTGCTATGTATCAGGCTACTTCAAGTCCGGAAGATGCAATTGCAGCCCATAATTGGGAAACATTAAGAGGCTGGTCCTTCTTGGATGCAGCAGTTCGTGGGAAATACAATTATTTGTTTGAAAACTATTTGAATGATCGCGGATTATATCCTAAAATTGAAGCAGAGGATCAGGAAATATTATGTTCCGGAAAACCCGATTTTATTGCGATTAATTACTATTCAACTGCCACGATCGCTGCTAGTAAGAATGATGGATCAGACGTCTCCGCTAGAGCAGGGGATCAACAAATTATGTTGGGGGAAGAAGGCGTCTACCGAGCAGCAGAGAATCCTTATGTTGATAAAACGCCCTATGGCTGGGTAGTTGACCCTACTGGATTGAGACTAACCCTAAGAAAACTATATGACAGGTATGATTTACCTATTTTAATTACCGAAAATGGATACGGAGCTCCAGATATAGTGGATGAAGACGGGCGAATCAATGATCAGGATAGAATTGATTATTTAGCCAAACATATTTTGGCTATTCAGGAAGCTTTAACAGATGGTGTCGATGTCTTTGGTTATATGCCTTGGTCAGCGATTGATGTTGTCAGTACTCATCAAGGTTTTAATAAACGTTACGGATTTATTTATGTTGACCGAACGGATGGGGACCTTAAAGAATTAAAACGAATGAGAAAAGAAAGTTTCTTTTGGTACCAAGAATTAATTGCTCGAAATGGCTTAGCTTAGAGGGGGCGGTGAATCTAATGAGAGTAGCTAAAACGTTAAACAATAGTTTAATTCTTTGCTTAGATAAACAAGGCAAAGAGGTGATATTAATGGGAAAAGGGATCGGATTTCAACTCAAGAAAGGCGATCTTGTTCCAGCTGATAAAATCCAAAAAGTATTTAAATTAGATTCACTTTCTGACGCTCTAAAAAAGGATTACATCAAATTGTTTGAGGATGCTTCGGATGATCTAATTATTTGCGTGAAACGAATTATTGATTATGCTAACAGCAGGTTTGACTTTAAACTGAATAAAAGTTTATTTTTTACGCTGGTTGATCACTTGAAGTATGCGATTGAACGCAGTCAAAAGGGTATTGTTTTTCAAAATCGTTTGCTGATTGAAATTCAAAAGTATTATCCAAAGGAATTTGCAGTGGGCTGCTACGCTATTGAACTAATTAACAAAAAGATGAATGTTCAGTTGCCAGAAGAAGAAGCTGGAAACATTGCTTTTCATATTGTAAATGCTCAAAGTGAGCAAACGAATATGGAAGAAACTATGCTTTCCGTGAGAGCTCTAAAGGATATATTGACCATGTTAAGCTATTTATTTCCTGAAAAGCAAATTGACAAGGATTCCATGCTCTATCTAAGATTTGTTACTCATTTGCAGTTTTTCATTGCCCGGATGATAAAAAAAGAAGAACTTCCAGAAAAAGATGATTTTTTATTAGCTTCAGTGAAGCAACGCTTTCCTAAAGAATATCGGGCAGCCGTAAAGATCAAAGAGTATGTCCAAGAAGAAATGGATGCTTCAGTGAATCAAGATGAGTTGCTATACTTAACATTGCATATTTCAAGAGTGTATTAGAAGTTAAAAAAACTTCTATCAACTGCCATTTATATAAGAGTGCGACAGAAGCACAAGCACTAAAAAATAGGAATGATACTTCGAAAATGACTTGTCCTTATTTTATGATTAATTTGGCTTACTTCCAAAGGATCTGCTTCAGCCACACCACTTATTTGTTTGTCGGAACCTGTGACCTAAGAAGTCACAGGTCTTTTGTTTGTTCAGAGAAATAGAAGTTTAGATCCTATTTCAAGGCATTTCTTCGATAAACCTCTTAAGTATTGATTGACTTCATTTTAATAAGTGTATATATTATAAGTATGCTTATTAAAAAGGAGAATGACGATGAAATTTAGCTTTGAAGTTGAGACAGAATTAACACCGGAACAAATTTGGCCATACTATGCTGAAGTAAACAACTGGTATAAATGGGAAGATGATTTGCAAAAGATTTCTTTAGAAGGAGCATTCGAAACCGGAACGACGGGTGAAATGACGTTAGATGGACAACCACCAATGGCTTTTACATTAACTTCAGTCAAAACAAATGAATATTTTACTGATGAAACAACTATTCCACATGCTGGAACTATTTCATTCCATCACGAACTGGAAAGACTAGGAGAAAAAACCTGTATTCGGCATTCAGTAGAGTTCAAAGCAGTTCACCATAAGGAGAATGTGAAAGACAGTCAATTCTTGCTCGGTATTTTTTCTGATGTGCCAGCATCGGTCTTTGCGTTGATTAAGGCAGCCAGATGAGTCTATTTCCATCAAAATATCAAGGTGGGTCAGATCATTCAGTCGGCTTTTCTTTCATCCGAGTTTATAATATTTGGCATCGACAAATCAAGGCTGCTCTGTCGCAGATTGATTTAACGCATCCTCAGTTTGTGGTAATTGCTTCTTTAGGTTATTTAGCTCAGTTTGATCAGGAGATTACTCAAGTCAATATTGCTGACACCTCGGATATTGATGTGATGACTATATCAACAATTATTAAGAATCTTGAGAAGAAGAAATTAGTAATACGAGCTCTCTCTGTTGAGGATGCACGAGCAAAATCTGTTCAGCTAACTGATGAGGGTACCCAACTGATGATGGAAGCCATGAAAATTGTTGAGGAAATTGATTGCCGATTCTTTGGACAATTAGGAAATGAACAAGAGATCTTTAACCAATTTCTGCATCGTCTTTCACAAGCAGAGGTGGATTAAGGAAGTTGGATTTCTTTAAAAACTAAGGCTAGATAGGCCGCTTACCTTAAAAAAGCTGACATTTATTGAAAAACTTAAAAACTTCGGTACACTTCAGTAAAATGGATGAATTTTTAGGAGATAATAGAAAAAATGGGGGAAGTTATGAAAAAAATATTTTACTATTTAAGCGAGCTGCAGCAAAACAATGATCGGGAATGGTTTCATGCTCATAAACCGGAACGCCTAGCTGCTTTGCAAATGTTTGAACAGCTAGTCCATGAGCTAAACGCTGAATTAATGAAGATGGACGCAACAATCTCATTACATGAACCAAAGAATCTAACGTATCGATTGAATCGAGATATTCGATTCGCTAAAGATAAAACACCATACATGCCGGCTTTTCGAGCCAACATTGCTCCCAATGGCAAAGATTTTATTCCGGTAGGTTATTACCTTTTTCTAATGCCAGGAGATCGTTCGTTTCTTGGCGGAGGTTTTTATGCGGATGGCATGTCAGAGGTAACGAATGCCATTCGAACTCGAATTATTCGCAAACCAGAAGAATTTTTGAGCATCATTAACCAGCCAGAATTTGCAAGGACCTTCGAAGTATTAGGCACGAAATTAAAAAGAATTCCACGTGGCTTTGAGGAATATAAGGATAGTGAGTTAGCGGAATGGTTAAAGCATAAAAGTTGGCACTTATCTTACAATCTGACAGATGAAGTCCTGCTGTCATCTCAGGATTTTGTTGGTGAAGCGGTGAAAATTTTTCGATTAATGAAACCCTTCAATCATTTTATTAATGGGGCTCTTTAATGTAATTTGAAAAGATGCAAGACCGTTTTTTACGCAATTATGTTTTCTTATGCCCGCTGGAGTCACCTACAATGCAATAAGGTCTGATACGTTGGTACAAATTACTGTCCAGCAAGCTGCTAGTGAAAAATCAATCCATAATCATTCCTAGCAGACTAAGCGTATTATGCCTACTCTTCAGAAAATACAAAAGTCAAGTTTGTAGCAAATACGGAATGGAAATAAATGATTAAAAGATCGTTTATATAATTAAAAGGCGCAATGCATGAGAAATTTTCTTGCATTGTGCTTTTTCTACATCTAAAGTCTGATTGCTTATTTTAAGTTTATGGTAAATTAGTAATTATAATGACTATATGAAGTGGAGGAGAAATGATGAGAGTGAAAAGATTTTTTGCTATTATTTTAGGAGTAATTGTGATTTTAATGATTAGCGCATTGCTAATTCTACTTGTGAACAGTCCTGGAAAAACACCTCAATTAACTGATACGGAAGGCCAACCTATATCTAGCAGTATTAATGAGAAAAAATCTATGTCAATTGGTGGTGTACAGCAGGGGATGTTCATTCGAGGCGAAGACAAAACCAAGCCCGTCCTATTATTTTTACATGGTGGACCTGGAACGCCCGAGTTTGCTATGTCGCATGCATGGGAAACTCAAGACCGATTGGAGAAAGAATTCGTCGTTTGTTACTGGGATCAGAGGGGAACTGGTATGTCGAATCCCAAGGGTCTGAAAAAAGAAACATTAACTACCAGTAACTTAATTCAAGACACAGTAGAAGTAACGAAATATTTACAAAAACGCTTTGATAAACAGCAAATATTTTTGATGGGACATTCATTTGGTTCTTATATTGGTCTCAAAACTGCTCAAAAGTATCCGGAAAACTATGTAGCTTATCTGGGAGTTGGTCAAGTGATCCATCAAAAGGAAGGACAAAAACGAGCTTATCAATATTTGCGTGATCAAGCCAAAGAAAAGAATGATCAAAAAGCCCTGAAAAAACTAGCTACTTTTGACCCAGAGGCACCAGCGTATAATATGTTATTGGAAGAATACGGAGTGGGAATTCGACATGACGGTCCGGCTACGATGAAATTGCTGAAGAACTTGTTGTTCTTTAAAGGGTATACCTCTAAGGAGAAATGGCAAGCAATTCAGGGAATGGCCATTTCTAACCAACAACTGGATACACCTGATTATTCGGAGGATAATCTAGTGAAAACTGTTCCTAAAGTCGATGTGCCTGTTTATTTTTTACATGGGAAGTATGATTATCAAGTTTCTTATGAGCTGGCCAAAGAATTTTACGAAAGGGTAGACGCTCCTAAAAAGGGATTTTATACTTTTGAGAATTCAGCCCATAGTCCAAACATGGAGGAGCCAGCAGTATTTATGAAAGCTGTAAAAGAAGTCGTAGAGATAGTTGACCATCAAGGAGGCAGATGAAATTGAACAACATGCTAAGATATCTTATTTTAACGTTTGCTATTTCGTGGAGTTGCTGGCTTTTAGTAGTTTTTTTTGATAAAAACTGCTGGTATTGAATTATTTTCACCAATCGGACTTTCTCTATATAGCTTAGGAGCTGCCAGTCCGATGTTTAGCGCCTGGATCGTTCAGAGAAAATACGCTTCAAAAGAAGAATATCATCAGTTCAAGCATGGTATTGCTAATATCAAGCAGCCGATCTCAGCTTATTTATTAGTGGGTTTCTTAGCCTGGGCATTTTGCTTTTTCCCAGTGCTTCTGGGTACTAGCAAGCAAGTGGCCCCAGTCTATGTAGCTTTGCAACAGTTACCTATCATGATCTTTTTTGGTGGAGGATTAGAAGAGGTTGGCTGGCGTGGATATTTGCTTCCAGAGATGCAGAAAAAATATTCACGCTTTATCTCTACTTGCTTCGTAGCTGCTATTTGGTTGTGTTGGCATCTTCCTTTGTGGTTAGTAACAGGATCGGGTCAGGATAAAATGAATTTCCTCGTTTTCGCTTTGTGGGTTTTCAGCTTAGCACTTTTGCTTACGCTTATTTGGAATAAATATCAAAGTACCTTACTTTGTATATTGCTTCATGCAGGGTTTAACTCGTTTAGTGATGTTTATCCGCCAGATTTTAATCAGTTATCTGTATCGGGATTATTGTTCCTTTTGTGTTTAGGTATCTATTTTCTCCATGACTATTTGATTTCTAAAAAGGTTAGCTAACAACTGAAAATAAAGAGATTCGTATGTTATGATGGTCAGTATACTGATTATAAAAGGAGAAAAGTTATGGATGACAAGCAGCGCCTGTTTCTGATTTCCCAAACCTACGCCACTCTTTTTTCGGTAACTAACAAAATCCAAACAGCAGGAGACGAGGCAATTGAAAAGCTGACCTCAAGACAGATGATGACTTTTATCGCGATCGCTCATCTACCAGAGGGAGAAGCTAGTTTAAATGCAATTGCTTCAAAATTAGGAGCCACGAAACAAAGTACGGCTCAAATTATCAATAATTTAAAGAGTAAAGGTTACTTACAGGCGGAAAAAAATGCGACAGATGGTCGATCGGTCAATCTAGTTATCACAGAAACGGGAAGAACCGTTTTCCAGCAAAGCGGTGAACAGGGGTGGTTTTTTTTACAGGAACTATTTAGTGATTTTTCTGATGAAGAACTAGAAACACTTTGGAAACTTTTAAAGAAGGTTTATGCTTTTGATGGAAAAAATCATGATGGTTTTGAAGCAGAAGGAAGGGAACTATAAAACATTCTTTTTAGAAGAACCTGTGACTGCAAAGTAAATTAGCTATTTTACCTTAAAATGCAAAATAATTTATTCTAAGAAATACCTATTCTTGCTTTTTTAGGCACGCAGGATGGGTATTTTTAAGTTCAAACAGTTTTATACAAACTGTTTTCAATTTTTTAATATAAGTTTCTTTGATAAACAACTCCTCTAATTCATCGACAATTATCAGACGCTCCAGAAGAATCGGACTCTATTTAAGTAATTCCTTTATACCTTCATGAATGAGCATAACTAGTTCATTAAACGGATAGGCTTGTGGAAAATGTATAGTCAAGCTAAAATTAAGAGGGAGGTAGAAAAAAAGACTCGTTTATTGCTGCTTATAATTATTCTTGGGGTCAATAATAGTAGACTGTATACTAACGCAAACAGTTAGGCAAAGAATTAGTGAGTGCACAAGTAACCCTGCCTTTGATTTTAGCAGCGTGGGAACAACTCTATCTCTTTTTGGGGCCGAAAAAAACCAGATAAAAGATCGTATCTGGTTATCTGCTATACACAATTTCAGCTCCAAAAGGCATTAGCGCTAGACGAGCTAATTTTAATGATTGAGCTGCAAAGGGAATTCCAATGATTGTAATGCATAAGAAAAATGCACTGATTAAATGGCCTACTGCCAAAGGAATACCTGAAACAATCAACCAAATAATATTAACAATAAAGTTTATTCCAGTAGTATGGTAAACAACGTCTTTACCAAAAGGGGCAAAACTTAAACTAGCAAATTTAAAACATTGTAGTCCGATTGGAATCCCAATAATGGTAATGCACCAAAGCATGCCGGCTAGACACCATGTGATGCCACCAATCAAACCTCCAAAAATAAACCATATTATATTGCCTAAGCAAGACATATTTCATCTCTCCTTTAACTATAGTGTACCATTTTTAACAAAATTTACCTCCTACCAAGGATGGAGTTTAGAAGGACTCTGCAAACTCGGCAAGCATTAACACGGATATTTCTTACAGTTCCTAATGTCAGCAATGTTAAAGTGGTTCCACTAAGTATTGTTCACATAGTAATAGAATTTCAGTTTGTATTTTCAGAAAGGCGGAAGAAGGATGCGAGAATCATTCCAATTGCCATCGATCGACCAGCAAGCGCAGCTACAGGGGTATTTATGGGGTTGTGAAAATCCTAAAGCAGTGTTGCAACTAAGTCATGGGATGGCTGAACACATTTTACGCTATGAAACATTTGCTGAATATTTAAACCAGTATCAAATTGTCGTGGTTGGTCATGATCATTTAGGTCATGGAGGATCAATAAACCATGACCTTTATGGTCATTTTCATGACAAATCGATTGAAAATGGTCTAGTGACGGATCTTCATCAAGTGACTCAATATGCAAAAAAACGATTTGCTAATTTACCTTATTTTTGTTTAGGGCATAGTATGGGTTCCTTTGTGCTGCGCAATTATTTGTATGAGTATGCAAATGAATTAGATGGTGCAATTATTGTTGGAACAGGACAGCAACCCAAGTGGTTAACAAAAGCAGGCCGAGCGTTAGCTAAAAATTTGGCAAAATTCCAAGGAGAAACTCACCATAGTCAGTTGATTGATCGTGTGGCTTTCAGTGGAAATAATCGACGAATTTCACCGCATCGCACGGAAAAAGATTGGTTGGTTAGTTTGCCAGATGAAGTAGATAAGTACTTGGCGGACCAACTATGTGGTTTTTTGTTTACGCTAAGTGGGTATCAGGAATTATTTTCATTAATTATCGGATCCCAAGACCAGGAAAGGATCAGGCAACTACCTGCGAATATACCATTGCTTTTTTTATCTGGCAAAGAGGATCCTATTGGTGATTATGGGAAAGGTGTTTTGAAGGCAGCAAAGTCCTATCAAGCAGCTGGTTTGGAACGAATAGAGGTTCATTTGTATGAAAATGCCAGACATGAAGTACTGAATGAACGGCAAAAAGAGCAAGTTTACCTAGATTTAGTCACTTGGCTTAAAAAGATTTAGGCAATTTGATGTTCTTTTCCTCAAAAAAATGATATGCTTGTAAAAATATTTTTTTGGGGTGATCGATTTGCCAGCACGATTTTTGATAGATTATCATGAACAAAATGATTGGCTCCCAGAGGCTGGGACGCTGCAATCACCAATAAATATTGATTCCATGCAAGTAAAAACGGTTACCGCAAAGGAAGCTTCCAGCTTAAAATTGTTTTTCAATTCAAAGCAGCGGTCATTTTTAAATAATGGACAAAACTTACAGTTGCTGTGTCAGGGGAAAGCTCGTTTGAATGGCCGGCGATTTTCATTAGTTCAAATGCATTTTCATGCGGAAAGCGAACATACGATTAATCATCAGCACTTTCCTTTAGAAGGGCATTTTCTTTATCGAGCTTCCAATGGGCAAACAGCGGTAGTAGCTGTACTTTATACTCTAGGAAATCACAATCCAGCCTTTGAGCAGGTTCTGCACCAGTTTGCTCAAGAAAAAGCGGAGGGAGAATGTGCAGTAGATGCTTTATTACCTAGTGATAAAAGCTACTATCACTATCTTGGCTCATTAACTACACCACCATTGACTGAAAATGTGGAATGGTATGTTCTCCAGCAGACCATGACTGTTTCGGAGGAGCAAGTAGCTGCCTTTGAAAAAATTCACGGGAAAAACTGTCGTGATTTACAGTCTCTAAACGATCGGACGGTTTTACATTTTGAAGAAAGATAAACGCGCAAGCTCTAGGAACCTGCGCGTTTTTTGGGTTAATGACCTCGTTTTTTCTGACGTTTCTTTTCTTGCCGCTGCTGAAACCGTTCCTGCGCTAATTGTTCCTTTTGCGCTTTAGTTTTCGAACGACGAGCTGATTTCAGTTCTTCTCGCATTTCTTGCATAGCAAGCTGTGCTTTGGTAGAAAGAACTGGTTGCCGTTTTTCTCGATTAATCAGACGCTGCATTCGTTTTGGACTAAGCTTCTTCGTTTGTTTTGAAGACTTAGTGGTTGAAACAGCTGGCTGATTTAGCAGCTTTGGCAATTGCTGACAAACAAAATCAAAAACCTCGTTGTCTTTTGGCTCAGGACCGAATACGTGACGAATTGCCTGATAACAGTTTTCATCAGTCTCGATTAATCCGCACCAAAAACTGCCATCAAAGTAGATAGTTAACTTCAAGATGACACCTCCCTTTTTGGATGTTCGAGCAATGGACGACCCGGGAGGGAAGGCTACTGACATTCTCATGCGGCGGACTACCAACCGCCTTGTGTTTTTGTGCTCGCTTTTAGTTTACTCGTTTTTTATGCGCTTTACAAATAGCCTTCTGCTTCTTCACGGGTGAGAAAGAAATTAATGCCACTAGTGGAATCCACCCAACGATCGGGATTGAAGTTTTTTGCTTCAACCCATTCGCCTGTGCGGTAGACAAAATTTCCATCTGCATAAGCTATAGCCTCATCGTAATCTTTATTAGTATACATATCCTTAATACTTAACACCTTGGCTTTATCGCAACGACAAGTGTTGTTAGTAGCCGAGGTTCTTCGGGCGTCAGCAGGAATCAACAGCTGAACAATCCGATAATCGAAACATTTCTTATATCCAATAATCGGACCGTCCTCAGCACAGTACATTTTGAAATATTGAGTCTGCTCATCGTAAATAACATTTTTTAGGTTCGCACCTTCCAGCATAGAAAAATACATATTTGCACCAGAAATATCGGCACCTTCTAAATTGCAGCCCCGCAAATCTGCACTTTCAAAAGAAGTATTTTTCAGCAGTGCATAAGAAAAATCACAGTCAATGAACAAGCAATTCGCAAAGTCAGCTTTCTCCAAATTCGCGTTTGAAAAATCGACACGTTCAAATTGTATTTCATGAAAAGGGGCACCCGCCAGTTGACGAAAACTATAATCGTGATCTTTTAAAATTGCGGCCATTTTTTACACCTTCCTTTATTAATTATACTTGCTGCTCCAATTCAGAATAAAAGCAATACAACGAGTCATCGCTTCAGACTCTAGATTTTCCCGCTGTAATAAATAGAAATTTCTCCGATAACCTTCGGGTAACTCCTGATAAGGAATACCTTCAACTGCGCGTTTGGAAATAATTGATCGGCCTATACCAGATTTCAGTAATTCACGAATGACCTCATTATTGTGAACCTCTAAAAGTGGCGGGGTCAAATTATTTTCTTCTAAATAGCGCTTAGTATAGTAGTAAACCCCTGAGGAAGCTTCACGTACCAACCAAGGAGTATCTCCCTGTTTGCCTGCCAGAACTAGCTGATCCTCCATTAGCGTAAAACGCTCAGCATTTCCGGTGGATAAGGGTTTTTCAATAAAACCTAACTCTAACTCATGTTTACTAATCGCTTCTAATACTTCCATAGAGTTCAAGAGACGAATTGAAAAGGCAATATCAGGAAATTCTGGTATCAATTCCTTCATTAGATTAGGCAGTACATAAACTGCAAAAGTATGAGAAGCACCGATCCGGCAAATTGTTGTTTGATCTCGTTCACTAGACAATTCAGTTAATAAGTCATTCCAATTTTCTAATAAATCCAAAGTCCCCTGATAAAGCAAATCCGCTTGTAGTGTGGCAACAATCTCTTTTCGGCCATTGCGTAAAAACAAGGTTGTTTTTAATTCTGCTTCTAGTTGTTTGATTTGACTAGATACTGAGGGTTGAGAGATAAATAAAATTTCTCCTGCCTTCGAAAAATTTCTCGTTTCGTAGACGACGCGGAATGTTTCTAACAACTTAAACAAAGTAATCACTTCCATTTACATATCTTATAGTAACTATTATAACAATCATTCCTAAAAATAGTTAGAAACAGGTATAATCTATTTTGGAAAGGGATGATTTAATGAACACAAAAAACTATTCAATTTTACCAGGACTGCTGTTGTCCTTCGCGGTGGCAGCGGTAAGTAAAGCTTTAGCCCTATTTTTTCCGGAAATCGGCGGTGCAACTATCGCAATTCTGTTAGGTATTCTATTAGGAAATACTATTTTTCGTCAGCCAGTTTTGGCAGTTGGAACTAAGTTCTCAGAAAGTCGCCTGTTAGAGTATTCAGTGGTACTGCTAGGTTTTACCGTTACCTTCCAAACTATCAGTGAAATCGGATTAAAAGGAATCATCTATGTTCTGTTGATGATGACAATTACAATCATTGGAGCCTACCTAATCGGCAAGAAACTTGGTTTTAGTGAAAAAATGGGGTTAATGATGGCAGGAGGTAATGCCGTTTGTGGTTCTTCAGCCATCGGAGCAATTGCTCCAGCAATCGGTGCAAAGGACGAAGAAAAAGGTCAGGTTATTACATTAGTCAACCTTTTAGGTACTATAATGATGCTGACATTACCATTCTTAGGAATCGCACTTTTTGGAGACGATTTATTAGGCAAAAGTGCTTTATTAGGAGGAACCCTTCAATCAGTAGGGCAGGTAGTTGCAGGTGCCAGTCTAATTGACACAGCAACTGTAAAATATGCAATGCTCTTTAAAATTATGCGGATCATGTTGCTAGTAGTAGTAGTGTTTATCTTTGAACAGAAGGTAAAGCAAAATACTGTTGTTAGTGATTCCCCCGTGACCAAGGGTAAGAAATTACCTGTTCCTTGGTATGTTATAGGATTCCTAATTGCATGTATCCTAAATAGCTTCGTACCGTTACCACATATTTTAGATACGGGCGCACATTTTGTTAGTACTTGGTTTGAGACAACCGCATTAGCTGCTATTGGTTTGCGTCTTGATTTCAAAAAATTTTTAAAAGAAGGTCCACGTTTCCTAATTTATGGTGTATCTGTAGGAGTAATCCAAACCATTAGTGCTGTTATCTTCATCTTTTTACTAAAGCTTTAAGATAGTATGTTCGTTCTCAGAAAATCTTTAATTCGATAAAGCAATTGAAGATTCTATTAAACAATATATAGGGCTTTTTAAACAAAAGGTATTGTAAAGAATATTCATCAGACGTTAATAATTGAAAATTTAACCAGCATTAGAAGAGGCAGCCGTTTAAAAGCGAGCTGCCTTTTTTTGATCTTCATAGGATTAGACAAGTTTTTAATAGGATTTATCAAGCTTCCTGGTGAATAAAAGGCTATAATCGAAAACATAGTTCAATTATCATAGGATAGGAAACTTTTCAGGCTTCATCAGCTAGCCATGTTCGACGATACTCACGAGGGCTGAGCCCACGTTTTGCTTTAAATAATCGATTGAAGCTAGATGGACTATTGAAACCGACTTTTAAAGCAATATCAGTAATAGTATTCTCGGAATATCTTAAATATTCTTCAGCTTTTTTTATACGGAGAGATTGAATATAGTCAATGCAAGTCATTCCGACATTCTTACGGAAAAAAGCCATGAAATGAGATGGACTATAATTACTGAATTTTGCCAAATCTTGTATTTTCAACGGTTTGTCGAGATTATCATCAATATAATTCAGAAGCTTCATAATTTTTTGATTTTCCAACGCTTTGCTGTCTTTAGGAATCGTGAATTTCAATAAATCAGCTACGAACAGCTCATTGAAAAGTAACAATAAGGAGCCTTTCAATTTAAGTTCAAAGTAGGGAGCTCTCTCATGAATTATTGCGAAAATTGTCTGAACCAGTTCAACAATAATAGGATAATGGGGCACATCTTTGCTGATACGGTAAATGCTTTGAACTTTGCCATTTTGTAGAGGTTTCAAATAGTTGATCGCCGAATAATCATGTGTTTCGAGTCCAATAAAATTGAGATGGAAAACCAATGTTTCTGAAGTTTGCTTAATATTCGTTGCTGTATGAAGTTTATTGGGCGGAATAAAAAGAATGTCTCCAGCTTGGCTAACAATTTTTTGACCGTCAATAAGGTAGTTTGCAGTTCCTTCATGAACAATAGTAATTTCTGCACCACTATGCCAATGGGGAAGAACTTCGTTGTTAGGATATTCTTTTAAAGGTTGATAATATTCGAATGGAATCATGTGATCCCCTTCATCAAACCATCTTAGTGAGTTTTCCAGCTGATTTGTCATTTGATTAAGCCTTTCTGAAACGTGCATGGATTATTTTTGTAAATAAAAGTGAATAGTATAATAAACATTATATACAAAAAAATACAACGTTCGCTATAAATTGAGCATTTTCTGATATCTAATGAAGGAATTTTTTGTGATACGCCAGTTTACTTTGAACAGAAAAACACTATGAAGAATGATAACTCTAAAAATTTGCGGGCATTTGTAAGGGAAGCAGACTGACATGATGATCAGAATTTAGCAATCGAGGACATAAAAGGAGTGGAAAATAATGATCAAAGGAATTGTTTTTTTTGACTTAGACGGAACATTATTGGATAAACGATCTCATTTAAATACAGCCAATAGAGAAGCTTTATTTAAGTTGACAGAAAATGGCTATTTACCCGTTGTAGTGACTGGCCGTGCCCCGTGGGAAATTCGTGAGCTAACAGCAGGGGGAGATATTCATTCATATATTGGACTAAACGGTCAAATCGTTTTTAACCAAAAAATCGTCTACCAATCAACTATTGAAAAGGAAATTATTGAGGAAGTAGTACTTCTGTCTAACCGACTGAATCATCCATTAGCCTTTTATGGAAAGGAAACAAGTAAAATTACTGCAATTGATGAGGCAGCAGTCAGACTTTATCAACTAGATAATGCTGCACTGCCTGAAATTATGCCAACCTTTTATCGTAAAGAAGATATTTTAATGTTGTATCTCTTTTCTAAGGATGAAGAAAAGGATCAACTATATCAAACACTTTTTGGGAATTATTTAACTATCATTCGTGATACCCCCTTTTAAGTAGCAATGACAGCCATCGGTAATTCCAAAAAAACAGGGATTAAAAATTTAATGAATAGTCTATCTCTGAAAGAAAATGTCCCAACCTACGCTTTTGGAGATGGTAACAATGATTTACCAATGTTTGAAGCAGTTGATTATCGAATAGCGATGGGAAATGGAACGGATAAAATCAAAAAAGCTGCTGATTTTGTAACAAAATCAAATGAAGATGGCGGAATAATACACGGATTGCATCACTTAAATCTGATTTAATTTCAAGAAATTAGAGGGGAGAAGTTTTAATCAAATGCTGAAAAACTCATCTAATAAATTGGGGACATTTAATGAAAATCGAGTAACTTTCAAGGCCGTTTTGTTGAGTATTTCATTGCTTACTGGATCAGCAACGGCTATAACAGGGATGTTGCCAATACTTTTGAAGCAGTTTCCACAGTTACCACAAAGTACGATCGAAAGTTTGGTAACTATTCCCAGTTTAACTACTTGTATATTTTCATTGCTTAGCAATCAGATAACGAAAAAATTTGGTGTCAAGCGAACGGTTCAACTAGGGATAGTGATTGCCACTAGTGCAGGTATTATGCCCTTCTTTTTAAAAAGCTTTGTGCTTATCTTTTTTTGCCGCCTGTTTCTCGGGGGCGGTATCGGTTTGTTTACCCCTTTAGCAATCAGTTTAATTAGTATGTTTTTTACTGGAAAAGATCGAGCTGTTTTGCTTGGTTATCAAGTAGGCATATCTGCTTTGGGGAATTCGGCATTACTCCTTGTGAGTGGCTCCTTAATAAGTATTAAGTGGAATTGGGGATTTCTCGTCTATTTATTGGCCCTACCGATATTATTGGTTTTTACTAAGGTAGTTCCTGAACCGTCAGCGGGTTTGACTGCTCAAAAGAAAGCTGATGCTACCTCAAATAAACGCTTGAGCAACTCAGTGTTACTATACATCTTATTGTGTTTTTTTACTTTTTTGATTATTTGGGCGGTACAAATAAAGTTACCAGAATTGTTTATGGAAAAAAATTTCGGCAATGCTCAATCTGCTAGTTTAGTTTTGAGTATAATGAATCTAGGCGGTTTGTTAGCTGGTCTGTTGTTTGGTCGCCTGTTTATTTATTGGAGAGAACGCCTTTTGCCGATTAGTTATCTTGCAGCTGGAGCTCTGGTTATTCTTTTGAGCTTTTCACAGCAGTTTATCGTTTCTGCGATTGCTGCGGTATTGTTTAACTTTGTTTACTCGTTTACAGGACCGTACATTATTACTAAAGTAAATGAACTATCTCCACCACATCAGTTGATTTTAGCTACTGCTTTAATTTCAGTATCTATGACATTGAGTCAGTTTGCCACACCTTTCTTTTGGAATGGTTTAGGGGCTTTGGTAAATAATCAAACGGCTGAGTCAATTATTTTTTTAGCAGGATTATCTGCGGTGCTTATTGGTATTTTATTGATTTTGAAACTAAAAATTGGGAGGAATAAGAAAAATTGAAAACTCAAAAGGAACGGATGCTGGCAGAAGAGCTTTATATGGCTGATGATCAAGAATTAGCAAAGGATTGTAAACGCTCCAGGCAATTGACTCGGTTGTTTAATCAAACAACTGAAGAGCAGCAAGAATATCGTCAAGAATTATTGAAGCAGTTATTTCAGCAAACTGGAGACAAGATATACATTGAACCGCCCTTTCGTTGCGATTATGGCAGCAATACAGTAATCGGTGAGAATTTTTATGCTAATTTTGACTGTGTCATTTTGGACGTTGCTAAAGTTACTATTGGAAAGAATGTCATGTTTGGTCCAAGAGTAGGTATTTATACACCCGGCCATCCGATTGATCCAGATGTACGAGTTCGTGGACTTGAATTTGGAACTTCTGTAACCTTAGGAGACAATGTCTGGGTGGGAGCAAATACGACTATTAATCCAGGAGTTGCCATCGGATCGAATGTAGTTATTGGCTCTGGTTCAGTTGTTACTAGAGATATTCCTGATGATGTAGTCGCTGCCGGAAATCCTTGCCGTGTATTGAGAAAAATTACTAAAGAAGACACTGCCTATTGGGAAAAGCTTGAGCAAGAATATCATAAGGATTTTGAAAGCTAGGTTAGTAAAGTTAGTAAAATAGGGGGAATACCATGAAATTTGATTACCATGTTCACACTCATTATAGCGATGACTCAGAATATCCCATGGAAGAGGTTGTAATTGATGCAATCAAGCAGGGGATTAAGGAGTTATGTTTTACTGACCATGTTGACTACGGGGTAAAGTTGGATTGTGACGACCCCGTTCCTGCTGGCGGAAACGAGATGATGCTCAATGTTGACTATCCGGCTTATTTCGAACAGTTCAATGAATTAAAAGGTAAGTATCAGCAGAAGATCACTCTACGTTTTGGTTTAGAGTTTGGCATACAAAGAGAAACAATTCCTAAGTTCGAAAAGCTGTTTGCTTCCTATCCATTTGATTTTATTTTGTTATCGATTCATCAGATCGACAATCAGGAATTTTGGACAGGAGAATTTCAAGTTGGGAAGACCGATGCTCAGTGTTATCAGGAATATTATGAAGAAATGCTAACGGTTGTTAAAAATTACCACAATTATAGCTGTCTTGCGCACATGGATCTAATCCGACGCTACTTGAACAAGGATGAGAATACCTTTGAAGCAAATAAAGCAATATTGAGTGAAATTCTCAGCTATATTATTGCAGACGGTAGGGGAATTGAGGTCAATACCTCGTCAATTCGTTACCAAATTCCTGATACTACTCCATCAGTAGAGATTTTGAAGCTATACAAAGAATTAGGCGGTGAAATAATTACCATCGGTAGTGATAGCCATACCCCAGAACAATTAGGCGCCCACATTGAGGAAAGTAAAAAACTGCTTAAAAACTTAGGCTTTAAATACTATTACACCTTTGAAAAAATGAAACCTCATTTCCACCCACTTTAAAACGTTGGTCGCAGGAGTTATTCCTGCGGCTTTTTCTTTTGGCGAAAATCATTTGGCGTTCGGCCGGTTTTTTGTTGGAATAATTTGAAAATAGAAGGAGTACTCTTATAGCCGATTGCTTCAGCAATTTCAGAAATACTGTAATTGGTATTTTGCAGCATGATTTTGGCTTCAGAAAGCCGCTTCTGATCAATTAATTCTTGAAAGGTGCTGCCGGTTTTGGCCTTGATCATATTGCTGATATAGTTTTTATTGTAACCAAAATGATTTCCTAACTGTTTTAAAGAGACTTCACAATAGTGATCATTAATGTACTTCAACAGCTGAAATATCTCTTTTTTTTCACTATAAGTATTGTTCGTATATAGGGTTGTCGTGTTGGAAAGTTCAACTAGCAGAGCGCTTAACAACAGATTCAAGGAGCGAACCTTATTTCGTTGTGGTTGAAAGAATTTCAGAGCCATTAGTTCAATAAGCTGTTGGGCAATTTTTTGTTCAGTCAAATCAAACACCATAAAATTATTATGAGAAGCTTGCTTTTGGGAGGCTTGGACAATAAATTGCGTCACTATATCTTCTGATTGTGCCAGATTATTCAATAGCTCCGTAGGTATCGAGCTATCTTGAACCAGAATATTTAGAATTAAATCCTCTTCTCCAACATAATCAATTTGCTGAATAATATTACGATCCATCAAAATTAACTGTCCCTGCGATAACGCTACGCGGTCTCCATTAATCCATTGAATACACCTGCCTGTGTACACATAGTTAAATTCTACAAAACTGTGGGTGTGAGCAGGAGTATGGGAAAAGCGAGGATGTTTATTAATAAATATATTTCCTTCCTCAAAAAAATTTACCACGGGAATTTTCGGCACAATCGATTCCTCGTAATTCAAATTCATTTCATTAATGTTTTTTCCACTTTGTCGTTGCAGTGTTTCTACCGGAAGTTCTTTCTGCAAAAGCTCTCTTAATTCGTGCATCATTTTTTTCCTCTCATCAATTCGCTAAAAATAGTTTAACAAATAATCTGTAGATTTGATACTAAATTTCTGGATTTATGAAATTGCAACGAGTGGTTGAAAGCGGTTAGAATAAGGGCATCAATTAGGAGGAAAAGAAATTATGACACATCAATTGAAAAAGAATACAGCTAAGGAATATACCCCTTTGGCTACAGCAGCTGGTATTGGATCGATGTTAGGTTCAGGATGCATCGTGGGTCTTTCCGCAACTATTCCTGTCTGGCAGCAAGGCCTTTCACTTACTACAGCTCAAGTAGGGATCCTCTCAGGAACCTTAACATTCGCTATTGCTTTTGGATCGTTAATGGCAGGGAAAATAACGCACCTTTTCGGCTTATTTCGCTCCTTTAACTGGGGAAATCTATTTTATGCTATTGGGGCCGGCATTTGCGTAATGTCCACCGGCTTTTATCCACTGCTTTTAGGAGTAGTTGTTATGGGAATTGCTTCTGGGGCTGATTTGCCTATCAGCTTGACGGTTGTTTCTCATGATGCTCCAGATGAGACCACTTCTGCACAGCTGGTTTCTTCCACCCAAGTTTTTTGGCAAATAGGTATTTTTATTTCTTATATTTGTTCATTTCTATTATCAGGAATTGAAGGCGTGATGGGGGCTCGGATTGTCTTTTTAATCCTGTTTGTTTTCTCAGTTGTTGCTTGGTTGTGGCGAATTACTTCAAAAAAATTCAAGCGATTTCATGAAGAAGGCCTACGTCGCAGAGCCAATAGTAAAGTGGTTGCTGATACAACAGCAGTTTCCGTTAAGTCTGTTTTATTTGGATCACAGAAGAATAAGTATTTAGGCTATTTCGCGGCAATTCTGATTTTTTATGTTTGTTGGAACCTGCTAGCTAATACCTGGGGGCAATTCCAAACATATGCTTTAACAAATGCAGGAGCTACTCAAACTCAGGCAACAGGTTTAGGAATCATTTTGAATGTTGTATCGCTCATCACAACCATCTTATTTGCTTCTGTATCGGGTGGGAAATATCGCAATAAGGCCTTCTTTGTTGGTGTTTTTGTTCAGTTTGCAGCAATGATTGGTATGGCTGTTTTAGGTGGCGGTGCTGGCTTTATTGCCCTGGCTGTAACGATTGGTTTCTATAATTTTGGAAACCCGATGGCTGGTGAAGCGATTTATAAGGTTTGGACTCAGGAATCTTTTCCGCCAGAAGTACGAGCAGGATTGCAAGGATTCATTAATGGATTTTCACGAATCTGTTGCGGTTTGTTCGCTTTTATCACCCCGTTTTTAGTAGCTCCTGGAACTATCCAGGTTTCTATGTATGGTTTTGCTGGAATTGTTTTACTAGCAGCAATTGCCGGCGTTTGGATGATGTCGCTGCAAAAACGATATACAACTTCTGAGAAAGAACTGCCGTTAGACAGTGTTCATTCAGTAAAGTAGAGGAGAGAGAGCAATGATAAACGAAAATAGTTCCCGATGGCTATGGTACTCAGGCGACTTTGAGATTCGGCAAAGCCTATTACAAAATTTTTCCCGTGAAGAACGGGCGTATGACTGGCCAGCTTATTGGTATATGGATGATTGTCATCGCAATGTGAAATTTAAGCGCTATTATGATTTAGCAGAACCAACTGAATTTAAAGTTGATGCCAAAGGAGTTGGTTACGTAGAGATAAATGATCAAAAATTCCCCTTTGGCCAAACCTTAACTTGTCCTGCTGGTCATAATAAAATTCGCGTTTTTGTAGGGAATACGGAGGGGCTGCCGGCGGTCTACCTTACTGGTGAAATTATCAAAAGTGATATTGGCTGGGTCTGCAGCAACTTTATTGAAGAACACCCAGCCGGTTGGAGTACACTTTATACCAAAGTCGATCAGGATCCTAATCAGGTTTACCATGCACCTGAACCAGTAGCATATCTAAATAAAAAAGAAATACAGGAAGGGGTTCTATTCGATTTTGGTCGCGCGATCTTTGGCAAACTGCTTATCAAAGAGTTAAGGGAAGGAAAACCGGTAACTGTTTGCTTCGGTGAGTCTGAAACGGAAGCGCTGGATGAAGAAATGTGTTATTACAAAGAAATTTCAGCGACTGCAGCAACCTCCATCAGAAAACGAGCCTTTCGCTATATCTTCATTCTTAGGATAAAAGCAGAAGATGTGGAAGTATCCGCTGTACATGAATTCATTCCACTAGAAAATAAAGCAGCATTTCGTTCTGATAATCCGCTGTTAAATCAAATATGGGATGTTTCGGTTGAGACCTTCACCTTGTGCAGTGGCTTATTCTTTATTGATGGAATTAAACGTGACCGCTGGATTTGGTCGGGGGATGCTTATCAATCCTATTTCATTAATCAGTATCTATTCTTTGATGAGGATATCAATAAACGAACCATGTTGGCTCTGAGAGGTCAAAATGAAATTAAACAGCATATGAACACGATTGTTGATTATTCAATTTTATGGTTAATTGGCGTTGAGAATCACTATATGATGACCAACGATGTCGATTTTTTACAGCAAATCTATCCTAAAATGGTTGCCATGATGACTTATTTACAAAATCAAACCAATGAACTAGGGTTTATCTATGGACGAGAAAAGGATTGGATTTTTATTGACTGGTCTGAAATGGATAAAGAGGGAACTTTGGCTGCTGAGCAGGTCCTGTTACTGAAGGCATACCATTCGATGGTCGTTTGCGGATCAATTTTACAAAAAGAAACTATAGCATACCAAGACGCATATGATCAGCTTTACAAAAACCTGTTGGATCATTTCTGGGATGAAGAAAAGGGAGCCTTTATTGATTCTTATGAATCCGGCAAACGTCATGTAACCCGCCATGCCAATATTTTTGCTGTGCTGTTTGATTTAGTAAATCCTAAGCAGCAGCATTCAATTTTAGAAAATGTTTTATTGAATGATGAAATTACTCAGATTACCACTCCGTATTTCAAATTCTTTGAACAAGATGCCCTGTGCAAGCTGGGTGAAACAGAGCGTGTTTATGAAATCATTTTGGATTATTGGGGTGGGATGTTGGCCCATGATGCAATGACTTTTTGGGAGGAGTATAAGCCTGAGGAAACAGGTGCAGATAGGTATGAAATGTACGGCGATCCCTTTGGTAAGAGCCTATGTCATGCTTGGGGAGCCAGCCCGATTTATCTGTTAGGCCGTTATTTTGTTGGCCTGGTACCAACTGCTCCTGGCTATGAGAGTTTTGTCGTTGAACCCAAGCTGAATAATTTTGACTCATTAAGCTGCCAGTTTCCGATCAAGGATGGTTTAGTAACCCTAAACAAAACTGGAGATGAAGTCATCATTTGGACGGATAAAGAGGGCGGAGAGGTGCACTTTAATCAGCAGGTGTTTCAACTAATTAAAGACGAACCTCTTCATTTAAATATGACACTGCAGCCTGTTTAACTAGCTACTCTAGTTTGGAGGAGAAATCATGAGAAAGAAGATGCGCCTAAAGGAAAAAATCGGTTTTGCCTTGACCAATCTAGGAAACATTCCGATTATGACCTTACTGAACACCTATTTATTAATCTTTTACACTGATGTGATTGGGATCAATCCAGCCGTTGTAGCCATGCTGTTTCTTGTGTCACGTATGTTTGATGGGATCAGCGATCCTATCCTCGGCTACTTCATTGATAAGTTTCCACAGACCCGTTTTGGAAAATATCGAGTAATTTTAGTTTTAGGAACCATTATTTGCTGCATCAACTATCTGTTTGTCTGGTTTGCTCCCTTACTGCTTGTTCAGCATCAGGTATTGGCAATTGGTATTTCTTACCTTTTACTGGGAGTGACCTTCGATTTGATGGATATTCCTTTGAACAGTATGATTCCTATTTTAACCAAGGATGAGAATGAACGAAATGTTTTGTCTTCTATTAAAGGTGTATCTTATACAGTGGGGCCAACCATTCTGAATGTACTGGCACCGTTAGCTATTGCTTCATTCACTGATAAGACTGATGGGTATTTATTGCTGATCATCGGTACAGTACTAACTGTTTTGTTCTTTACAATTGTTGGTGCTGCTTGTTTAAAAGAAAGGAATTTAGAAGCAGAGGAGCCGGAAAAAGCAGCGGTGCATTATTCGTTTAAGGACATCGTAGCCATTTTTAAAATCCGAAGTGTTTCTGTCCTTTTCGTATCAATGCTTTTTGTTACAGCGGCGACGAATATTTTCAATGGTACAATTTTGTATTACATTACCTACATTTTAGGGGATGAACGGATATTTAGTATGGCTAGTTTAGTCGGCTTTTTTGGGGCCCTGTTCGCTGGAATGATTGTTCCCAGCGTCTCCAAAAGAATAGGCAAGGAAAATGTTTATATTTTGGGCCTTTTTATTGCCAGCTGCATGATGGTGGCCATTTTATTCTTCCGGCAGCAGGTTATTCTTTTCATTGTATTTTATTTGTTCATTCAATTTGGACTCGGACTAATCAACACCATTCAATACAGTATTTCGGCTGATAATGTTGATCGGGTATACGAAACTATGCATGTACAAAGTGCGGGATTGATCGCCTCTTTAAACTCTTTTGTTATGAAAGTAGCTATGGCTTTGGGAGGTGCAGCGCCAGGCTTTATTTTAAATCATTTTGGTTATGTATCGAATCAAGATCAATCGCCTGAGGCTCAAACGGGAATCCTGCTGGCAGCCTTCATCGTGCCTTTTATTTTGTATATCATTACTATTTTAGTATTTAAATTAGGTTATAAAAATATCGAAGCTGGAAAGTTAACGACGGTTGTCGATGAAATGGACTAAGGAATGAGAGGAGGCAGCTAGCCTTCCTCTTTTTTTCGTCAGAATGTTGACATTTCCATTAGTTATACATCAGCCAACTATTTTTTAAAATTGAACCCTCTGAATAAGTAAATGCCCAAAACAGCATTGAAGCCAGTTGCCGCAAAAACACTAAAACGTTCAGCTATACCAAAAAATTCTTTCGGAACGATTCCAACGCCAATGGCTCCTGCCAGCATTAACAGAAAAGACAAAGCAGCCCAAAGTGCTAATGAAGGATAGGTTTTGTTGTGATAGCCAGAAACGATGATGATTACTAATGATAAAACTGATAGCAGCACAACCAGTGCCGTAACAACACCATGCATGGTATTTTGAAAAGAACTGACCTCCCATTTATCGGAAAGAGGAAACATGCCGTAACCAATCGCAGATACCCAATTCATGGCTGCAAATAAATAAATACCAATTCGTAGTCCGGTCGTAAGCTTTCCTTGAATAAAGACACAAACCATCATGATAGAAATCATTCCGCAAATCTCATAAAGAGAGGACAACTGATTCCATAGCAAAAGAGACGGCGAGTTGGACGCGCTCAAATCACTTACCGCCTGCTCCATCCAGCGATAGCCAGGATAAGCTAATGGGCTAAAGATCACTGCGGCAGTATAAGAGATCAAACTGACAATACCTAATAAACCTAACCAATGAATCAATGATTTTTTCATAAAATACTCCTTTTCAGCCAATAGATTTATTATACTAAAGGATTAGGGAAAAGGATAATCGTGTATAATAAATAGAAAAGATAGAATCCGTAAAAAGGAGCGTTTAAATGACAGCAATTACTCAATTATTAGGTATTAAGTACCCCATTTTTCAAGGAGCGATGGCTCAAATATCCAAGTATCCTTTAGCTGCGGCGGTTTCTAATGCTGGCGGGCTAGGAATTATTGCCTCTGGGGGGATGACTGCGGCTGAACTGCAGGAAGAAATTATTGCTTGTAAAGCATTGACCGATCAACCTTTTGCGGTAAATTTGATGCTGATGGCACCAAATATTCCAGAGCTGATAGAGGTAATTGTGGCAGAAAGAGTAAAAATTGTGACAACTGGAGCAGGAACTCCTAAAAAATATATGCCTGAATTAAAATCAGCTGGCATCAAGGTAATTCCAGTAGTTCCTAGTGCAAAATTAGCAAAAAAAATGGAAGTTCTGGGAGTAGATGCAGTTGTTGCTGAAGGCTCGGAAGCTGGCGGGCACATTGGTGAGCTCTCAACCATGGTTTTGGTTCCACAGGTGGCAACAGCCGTAGAAATTCCTGTAATTGCTGCGGGTGGAATTGCTAATGGAAAAGGGATGGCGGCCGCGCTTGCTTTAGGTGCTGAAGGGATTCAAATGGGCACAGCCTTTTTATTGTCTGAAGAATGCCCAATCCCCCTAAATGTAAAAGAATTTGTAGCAGCTGCCGGGGAACTGGATACCGTAGTGACAGGCAGAAACAGTATTGCACCCGTTCGCAGTATTAAGAATAAAATGATTGAGCAATACCGACAACGGGAGAAAGAAAACATTCCCTTTGAAGAGTTGGAAAAGCTGACATTGGGTTCAGCACGAAAAGCAGCAGCTGGAGATATTGAAAATGGTTCGGTAATGGCGGGACAAGTTTCTGGTTCAATACATGAGATTAAATCTGTTAAGAAAATTATTGAAGAAGTTCTTGCAGAAACCAAACAAACAATTAAGGTGCTGAAGTTTGAGATCTGACTATCGAGATTTCTATGGGATTTTTTGTAAATTCAGAATAAGGTTAAGCTAACTGCTTGAATAGAACCACGAACGTTTGGTCATTTAATGTATGATACCTGTTTACTAATCACTCAGTTGTTTCTCACTTTATTAGTAAAATCTATTGTATTCGTTTACTAACTATTTTATGATAAGTTTACTTATACACTAGCGAGGAGATCGTCTTATGAAAGTTGGATTTATTGGAATCGGAGCCATCGCTGATATTATGGCGCGGGAAATAAAAAAAATTGAGGGAATTGATCTAATTGCTGCTTATGGGAGAACTCTTGAGAAAGCAGAGGAATTTGCAGCGACGCATCAAGTACCCTTTTTCACTAATCAATTAGAGGATTTTTTGAATTTTTCAGAAATTGACTTGATTTATATTGCTACACCACATATTTATCATTATCAATATACAAGAGAAGCTCTTCAACAGAACAAGCATGTCTTATGTGAAAAGCCCCTAGCGCTAAATCATTGTGAAGCTGCTGAGCTGTTCTCATTGGCTAAAGAAAAAAATCTTTTTTTGGGTGAAGCTTTCTGGACGCGATTTAATCCAGTATTTAAGGAACTACAAAAAATCCAAAGGAATCAACTGATTGGTTCATTCAAATCATTGATTACCAATATTGGTGGAAACAGTAGAACAAATCAACGATTAATTGATCTGCAGCTGGGTGGTGGTGCTCTGATGGACACAGGAATTTATGGATTAAATTTACTTTTTGAAACTTTCGGTACCGACTATAACGATTACACAACAATAGTAAACATAGGGGAAACAGGTGTCGATTTACAACATACACTATGCTTCAATTATTGCAATGACAGCAGTGGCGTACTAAATGCAACCATTCAGGTAAAAACCTTGAATGGTGTTTTAATCAGTGGAGAAAAAGGCTATATTAAAATCGATCATCCCTCAGAATTTAATCAATTAGAGGTTTTCAATGAGGAGCGAGAAATAATTTATTACCAGCAGTTGCCCGAGGGAATGACAGGTTATACCTATGAGTGGATAGCTGTGAAGGATTGTATAGAAGCTGGCTGCACTGAACTCGAGGAAGTACCACCTAAATTTACGTTAGATTTATTAACCCTCACCGATCAGATTCGCCGTGATTGGGGCATGAATTACCCTACAGATTAAGAGGAGGTGATTGTAATGAAACGATCACGCTATGTAGTATTGGACCATCTAAAAGAGTTGGCTGAATTGCAGGAAAAAATTACCACCAATGATGTTGCTGAGAGTACACACCTTAGCCGTAATGTTGTCACTACTTATCTTTCGCAATTATTAAATGAAGGCTTAGTTGAGAAAAATGGCACCCGTCCCGTTTACTGGACACCAATTGCCGAGAAGAAGGATGCATTTTCAAAATTTATCGGTGCCAAGGGCAGTTTGAAGGCAGAAATTGATGAATGCAAGGCAGCAGTTACCTATCCGCCTAAAGGTTTTCCGATTCTGATCACTGGTGAATCAGGCGTAGGAAAAAGCTATCTGGCTTCTTTGATTCACCGATTTGCGCTTGAAGAAAAAGTAATCACTCCGTCAGCTAACTTTGTCACGTTGAATTGTGCGGACTATGCGAATAATCCAGAATTGCTGTCTTCCGTTTTGTTTGGCTATCGCAAGGGGGCCTTTACCGGAGCAGATCAGGACACAGAAGGTTTGGTTAAGCAGGCGGATGGAGGCTTTCTCTTTTTAGATGAAGTTCATCGGTTAAACAGTGAAAATCAAGAGAAATTGTTTACGTTGCTCGATTTAGGGCAGTACTATCCTTTAGGAGAAAAAGAGCAGCCAATTGAAGTGGATTTACGTTTCATTTTTGCTACTACTGAATCATTGGACAAATCGCTGCTGCGAACTTTTCAACGGCGTGTTCCCATGACGATCAAATTGCCAGCTTTTCATGAACGGCCAATTCATGAACGGCTAGAAATTACATTTGATAATTTTGTGAGAGAAGCTCAAAATTTGGAAAAAGATTTTAACTTGAGTTTAACTGAAGTCTTTCAGTTAATTAATCAGCAGTACAAGGGCAATCTGGGAGACTTGAAAAATCGGGTAAGACTACTTTGTGCTCGAGTTTTCATGGAGCAGCAAGCTGAATCAGTGATTCAAATAGGGAATGCAACAGAAGGTATCATTTTTATCTCAAAGGAGACCGTCTCATCACAAATTACAGAAGAATTATTTGAGCAGAGCTTCAGCTATTTAATAGAAGAAATTTTTGCTCCAGAGAAGATCACTGATATGAATGAATGTCGCTTTTCAATTCGGAAGGAATTGAAAAAGGTTCGAAGACAGCTACAAAGTCAGGCAGTGAACTCATTAATTATTGATAGTTTTGTCCAGCAACTTCAGAAGCAGATTATCGAATTCCAGACTGCGTATGGAATTTTTAATCAATTGTCATCCGAAGATTTAGAAGAAGCTGCGCTAATTTTGTCATTGTTTTTAGAGTCTTCAGCAACATTAGAAAATCGCAGCATGATTGAAAAAATCAAATCTACTTATCCGCGTTCCTACTATTTAATTGGGGAGTTTGTAGGTAAACTTCAGCCAATTTTTGCAATTGAAACTGAACGGACTGAGCTGCTGCAATGTTTGCTTTTATTTATTCTAATAGGTGAGGAATATCATACAATTGAGAATGTACCATATTTCTGTTTGCTTTTATCGCACGGAAATATGGCTTCTAGTATTCAGCGGGTAGTGAACAGCTTGTGTCAAACCTACTTATTTGAAGCTTTTGATATGCCAATTGATGCATCGATTAAGGAAATTATTATCGAAGTGGAGATTTTCCTGCAAAAGCAAAATCGACGGGATCAGGAAGTGATTGTTCTATTTGATATGGGCTCCCTGAGCCAAATGTACAAAGAAATCAAAAAGCAATCAGATGCTGATTTAATGGTAATTAACAATTTGACTACTTCGATGGCTTTAGACATTGGTTTGCAGGTTCAACAGCAGGTACCTTTTAAAGAAATCGCCAAAAAAGCAGAACATTATAGTGAACTAACTAATGTGCAGTACTATGAAGGGCTGTCACAAAATCGCAATATTATTGTTTCCTGTATGTCTGGGGCAGGTCTTTCAGAAGAAATCAAGCGAATTATGATGGACTGTTTAGCCGAAGAAACAGAAATTATCACGATGGATTACAAGGATTTAAAACAAACTCTGAATTCTCATGAGCTAGATTATTTTGCCAATACACAAATGATTCTGACCACTACTGATATTGATTCCTTCAAAGAAATTTCGATCATTAATATTTATGATGTGATGGAGCCAGAAGGTGCCGACTTAGTAAAACGACTGCTTATACAAAATGGGGAATTGGAGACTGCTTGCAACAAGCTGTTAGAACAGTTTCTGCAATTTTTCACGATTGAGGGGATCGGTGCCCGGTTACAATTTCTCAATCCTGAGATTGTGATTAAAGAAGTTCAGGAAATTGTTGAAAAATATGAACAGTATTATGAATTAACTTTGACAGGTCGCGATAAATTGAATCTTTATATGCATATTGCCTTGATGATTGAGCGGATGATGGTCAGCTCACGTCGAAACGAGGAAGCTGCTATTGACGAAGAAACACTGGATGCGGAACGGAAAGAATTTTATTCGGTCTCAAAAAATATATTTCATGCGATTGAACGGAAATACAATATCTTTGTTGATGACTATGAGCTGTCATTAATGTACGAACTGCTTAAAATGCGTTTTTAAGCTTAAAAATAGTGCTTAGTTTTTTAAGCACTATTTTTTTGTGCTTAAGAGACCTTGGTAAAGCACGTTTGGAATAGTTGGCACGCTACTTGCTTATATTATAAATGAGAAGGAGGGAACGAGATGACAAAGTTTGCAATCGCAACTCATGGGAATTTCGCCAAAGGCTTACAAAGCACGTTAGAATTATTCATTCCTAATGAGGAAATCGCGTTTTTATCAGCCTATGTGGAAGAAGAGCCACCTATTGATGAACAATTAGAAACATTCTTCGCTTCATTAGAAGCTGACGAATTAGCAGTAGTTTTCACGGATTTGTTCGGCGGCAGCGTGAATCAGAAAGTTTTATTGGCAAGTGAGGGGAAACAAGTTCAAATCATTGCTGGTTTCAATTTGCCAGTGATTTTAGAGGTTGTTTTAAATAAAGAGAATCTGAGTGTAGAGAATTTGGGGCACTATTTAGAAACAAGTAAAAATGCTATGCAGCTAGTAACACCAATTATAGAAAAGACTGTGAATGAAGAAGATTTCTTCGCATAAATAAAGGAGATAATAACTATGATTAAAGCATTACGAGTAGACGAACGATTGGTTCACGGACAGATTGCCATGGTATGGTCTAAAGAATTAAAACTGCAAGGTTTAGTTATCGCTAACGACGAAGTGGCCAATAATGATACTCAAAAAATGGCACTGCAGATGGCAGTACCCAGTAATATTAAATCAATTATGAAAGATATCGACGGTGCCATCGCTTTGTTAAAAAATCCAAAAGCGAGTGCTATGAATTTGATGGTCCTAGTAAAAACTGTCGAGGATGCGTTGAAAATTGCTAAAGAAATTCCAACAATTGAATATGTGAATATTGGCAATGCTGGCAAAATGATCAACGAACCAAAAAAAGAAATCACTAAGTATGTTATGCTGACTGATTCTGAAATTGCGGCACTAAAAGAATTAGTTGAAGTTTATCCAGAGACTGCTTTTCAAGCGGTACCGACAGAAGACAAAGTATTAGCTAGTACGATAATTAAGGATCAAAAATTATAAGATGAGGGGTGTTACACCATGTGGGATGCATTTTTAGTAGGATTAGTTGTCTTCCTTTGTGTCGGAGGACATGAATTAATTGGATTTTCACTACTGTTTCGACCGATCGTTGTCGGACCATTCTTGGGCTTATTGATGGGTGATTTGCAAACAGGCTTAATGATCGGTGCAGCGTTAGAAACAATTTTTATGGGAGTCATCAACATTGGTGGTGCCTCAGCAGCAGAACCTGGTTTAGCAACAGCTTTAGCAACTGGATTTGCCATCAAATTAGGTGGTGGAGTAGATGCGGCAATTGCGCTGGCTTTGCCAATTGGTATTTTAGGTCAACAAATTAAACTAGCTATTTATATTTTATTCAGTGGTTCAATGGCACCTGTGTTTGATCGATTAGCAGCAGAAGGAAAGCAGAAACAATTTACTTATTTACATTACGGAGTTTGGGCCGTTTGGTATTTTGCCTATTCACTTATTCCATTCTTTGCAATGTTGTTTGGTGCTAATGCTGTGCAAGCAGCTTTGGACATGATTCCAGAAGTTATTATGAATGGCTTATCTATTGCGGGCAACTTACTTCCTGCTGTTGGTATGGCTATGTTGTTAAGAATGCTATGGGAAAACAAGATCGCCGTTTTCTTTTTCTTAGGTTTCATATTCGTTGCGTATCTTAAGCTTCCACTAGTTGCAGTAGCAGGAATCGCCTTCGTGATTGCGATCTTGATTGCTCAACGAGATTACCAATTAAATAAATTAGAAAAAGCAAAACCAGTTGTTGTGCAAGCAACCGATGGAGTTGATCAAGAAGAGGAGGACTTTTTCGCATGAGTAAACTAGGAAACGAATTAACCAAAGAAGAGAAAAAAATAGTCCGTCAAATGTTTTGGCGCTCGCAAACCTTGTATGTTTCAGTAAATCCAGCTAAACAAGGAGCCAACGGATTTTGTTACTCTATGATGCCGTTTATCAATGCTTTTTATAAAGATGAAGAACAACGTAAAGAAGCTTTGGTTCGCCATATGTCTTACTTTAATACAACCGTTCCAATGGCTTCCTTCATCATGGGGATCGCAGCTTCTATGGAAAAAGAGAATTCTGAAAAAGAAGGCTTTGATGTAGCTTCCATTAATGCTGTCAAAACAAGTTTAATGGGACCAATGGCAGGTATCGGTGATTCAATCTTTTGGGGAGTTTGGCGCGTTATTTCAGCTGGTTTAGCAGTTGGTCTGGCAACTAGCGGGAATGTATTGGCTCCGATAGTTTTCTTGGCAATGTTTAATATTCCGCAATGGCTAACTAGATATTACGGCGCTTTCTTAGGCTATTCTCTTGGATCGAAATATATTGAAAAACTCTATTCTGAAGGTTTGATCGGTATCTTGACTAAAGGTGCCAGCATGGTTGGGTTAATGATGGTAGGTGCTATGACTAGTTCGATGGTTGTCTTCCAAACTAAGCTTTCCTTTGATATGCAGGGCGAAACAGTGATGAAGCTTCAAGAAATGCTGGATCAAATCTTTGTGGGCATTGTTCCTTTACTGTTAACTTTGTTTTGCTACTATTTATTAAAGAAAAAGGTAAGCATTACTACTCTAATGTTAGGAATTATCGTTTTAGGAATTGTATTATCAGCACTAGGAGTCGCATAGGAGGACGAAAAAATGATTACGTTTGATGAAGCAACCGGTATTTTCCATCTTCAAGGAAAACAAACAAGTTATTTCATGCAAAAAAACGAACACAATCATCTTTTTCATCTATATTGGGGGAGTCGCTTAGCCAAGCGTCTCCCCGATTATGTATTGAAAGAGATTAAGCGCGCAAGCTACATAGCGGATACGGATCATATTAAAGAATACAAGTTAGAACGCCTACCACAAGAATATCCGGCTTTTGGAAATAGTGATTTGCGTAAACCAGCTTATCAATTATCTTTTCAAAACGGTACACAAATCAGTGATTTTCGTTATATTGCTCATGAAATTAGTGAAGGGAAACCGAGTTTAGAGGGATTGCCTAGTTTGCGTGAGAGTGCTGATTGTGAAACGTTGAAAATCACGCTGCAGGATGATTACCAACAGGTCAGTATGTTTTTATTTTACACTCTCTATGAAGAGGCGGATCTCATCACTCGTCATATTGAACTAAGAAACAACAGTTCAGACAAATTAGAAATTAACCAGCTGAACAGTGCATGTGTCGAACTGCCGACCAATGATTTAGATTTATTGCACTTGAGTGGTTCTTGGGCACGAGAAACGCATATTCAGCGGACACCCTTAAGCCAACTAAATTACCGAGTGGAAAGTACACGCGGCAGCAGCAGTCACGAGCACAATCCATTTATTGCTTTAATGGATAAGGAAACTACTGAAACTACCGGATCAGTTTACAGCATGAATTTAGTTTACAGTGGAAACTTCGAAGCAACCGTTGATGTGGAGATGCAGGACGCTGTCCGAATGCAGATAGGGATAAATAGTACGCTATTTGATTGGCAGCTGCAGCCAGGAAAAACCTTTATTTCACCAGAAGCTGTTTTGGTATATAGTCAACATGGACTACAGGAATTAACTCATAAATATCACCAGGCTTATCAAAATTATCTGATGCCGCCCAAGTTTGCTAAAAATGAACGTCCGATTTTAGTGAATAGTTGGGAAGCCTGCTATTTCGATTTACAGGAAGAATCACTATTGGAGCTAGCAAGTTCTTCTAAAGAACTAGGAGTAGAACTATTTGTTCTAGATGATGGATGGTTTGGTCATCGCGATGATACTAGCAGTTCATTAGGGGACTGGTTCGTGGATAAGCAAAAATTCCCACAGGGATTGGAGCATTTTATTAACCAAATTGAACAAATTGGTTTGGATTTTGGTATTTGGGTGGAACCTGAAATGATCTCGGAGGATAGCGACCTCTATCGGAAGCATCCTGATTGGTGTATTGAGGTGCCCGGCCGGTTGAAATCTTACTCTCGTGGACAATTTGTATTAGACTTGGCCAATGTTAAAGTGCAGGATTACTTAATCGAAGTATTATCAGAATTATTCCAGCGTTACGATATTGATTATGTAAAATGGGACATGAACCGCAGCATGACTGAAGCAGGTTCTAACATTCTTACTAATAGTCAGCAAAAAGAATTTTATCATCGATATATACTAGGATTGTATCGTGTTTTAGAAACAGTAACAGAACAATTTCCAGAGATTCTGTTTGAAAACTGTGCTGGAGGTGGTGGTCGCTTCGATCCAGGAATGATGTATTATATGCCACAAACCTGGACTAGCGATGATACGGATGCGATTGAACGCTTAACAATTCAAGAAGGAACCAGTCTAATTTATCCAGCAATTTCCATGGGCGCACACGTTTCTCAAGTACCAAATCATCAAATTGGGCGGGTAACTCCTTTGAATACCCGCGGTGTGGTTGCCATGCAAGGAAACTTCGGTTATGAAATGGACTTGTCCAAATTATCAACTGAAGAAAAACAGGAAATTCAAGCACAAATAGACCAGTTTAAATTGATTCGCTCAACTGTACAGTTAGGAAAATTCTATCGTTTGGCGGTACCAGTAAAGGATAATGCTAAAGCCTGGCTGTTTATCGATGATCAGCAGGTAGTGGTATCTTACGTCCAAATTCATGCTAAACCTAATTCACCGTCAAAACGATTGAAGTTGACTGGTTTAAATTCAGAAACGTTGTACCAGCTACCAAGCGGTGAAAAACGTTACGGGGATGAATTAATGGCTTTTGGTTTAGCAATTGATGTAGTGCATAAAGATTTTTATAGTCAACAATGGATTTTAAAGAAAGTAGAGGATGAGTAAATGAACGACTGGTGGAAAAAAGCAGTTTTTTATCAGATTTATCCGAAAAGTTTCAATGATACAAATGGTGATGGCGTTGGCGACATTAATGGAATCCGTGAAAAGCTTCCTTACCTAAAAGAGCTCGGAGTTGACGCGCTGTGGATCAGCCCCATTTATTTATCACCACAAATCGACAACGGATACGATATTGCGGATTATCGTACGATTGATCCAATGTTTGGCAACAATGCAGAAATGTATCAACTGATCGAGGAAGCACATCAAAAAAAATTGAAAATAGTGATGGATTTTGTGGCAAATCATACTTCAGATCAATGTATCTGGTTCCAAGAAAGTCGCAAATCCAAGGAAAATTACTTTAGCGATTTTTATATATGGAAGGATGCCAAGTCGGATGGGTCTGAGCCAAATAACTGGGGCTCCAGTTTTGGCGGTTCTGCTTGGACCTGGGATGACTCTCGTCAACAATACTATTTGCATTATTATGCTAAAGAGCAGCCAGATCTAAACTGGGAGAATCCGAATGTGCGTTCCTATATTTATGATATGATGCGTTTTTGGAAATCTAAAGGTGTTGACGGCTGGCGGATGGATGTAGTTACCTCTATTTCTAAAGATTTAGATTTCCCAGATAATCCCAGACCATTCACTACCGAGAATCAGCAAAATGGGCCGCGAATGCATGAGTTTATTCATGAAATGAACCAAGAGGTTTTAAAGCCCTTTTCTATGATGAGTGTTGGTGAATCACCAGCAGCTAAATCAACGGATGGATACTTACTAGTAGATCCACAACGAGAAGAGTTAGATATGATCTTTACCTTTGAACACATGCATGTGGATCGGGTAAAGGGGGATGTCAATGGTCGTTGGGCATTAAAACCGATGGATTTACCTGCTTTGAAAAAGATTTTAGCTTCATGGCAAAAAGAATTACGAGGTCGGGGATGGAATGCCTTGTATTTTGAGAATCATGACCGTGCCCGAATCATTTCCCGGTGGGGGAATGATGAGGAATATCGTTTCGAATGTGCAACAGCTTTTGCAACAGTTTTGCATGGACTCCAGGGAACGCCATTTGTTTATCAAGGGGAAGAAATTGGTATGACCAATCCAAAGTTTGCAATTGATGAATATGAGGATGTAGAGTTGCGAGGCAATTATGAGTTTTATGTAAAACAGCAGCAGACTATTTCAGAAAAAGAATTTCTGGCGGCGGTTCATAAAATTACCCGTGACAATGCTCGTACGCCAATGCAATGGGATGATAGTCAAAATGCTGGATTTAGTGAAGTAACCCCCTGGTTCAAATTGAATCCAAATTATTCGACTATTAATGTGGCTGCTGATCAACTCAGTAAGAAATCAGTCTTCAATTATTATCAAAAGCTGATTGAGCTTCGTCATACGGAGGAGCTTTTAACAGAAGGTGAATTCGAGCTTTTGTATGAGGACGATCCAACAAAATTTATCTATAAACGAACTTATAGAGATACGGTCTGGTATGTTTTAGCAAACTTTTCCGATCAAGAGCAGATTGTTCCTGAAGAGTTGCAAAAATTAGAAGGAACGTTTATCATCAAGAATTATTCGGATCGACAAACTATGCAAAATTCTTTAGCTCCTTATGAGGCATTGATTTTTGCAACACAAGAAACATGAGGCTGCTGTCAAAAGTTTAAATCTATTATTACGGGTGGAAGTTCCAGATACTAGCAAAGCTTTCAAAGCAGAAACCATCAAAAATCGGTTCTTCTACAGGTTGACTAAATGAAACAGGATCAGATAGGTTAAAGAAAACCGAGTGATTTTTGATGCAAACTGTAGTAGCACTGCTAGCACGGATCAGCACACGAGGCGTATATATTATTGTCCAACCCGAGCGGTTAAGCTATTGATGCTCTACGAATCATCATCAAGCTGAGAATCTTGGATAATTTTACGATAGATATCTTTTCATTAGATATTATCCGTCCCTTAAAAAAATAGTTTTGAATTAGAATGTTCTATTTCAAATTAACTATTCTGTTGAATAGCGCCAAAAGGACAAGTCGAGCTTTCGATTTGTCCTTTTGGCGTTTTTGACTAATTTAGCGTTACGAAAAATTCCTCTTAGTGTAAACAAAGCAAAGAGTTACTGCAAACCACAAAGTAATACGAAGATAATAAAAAAAAGTGAATATTTTTTTAATTATTTATTTACATAAAAATAAGAATGCGAATCGATGCTATTAAGGTAGATCATTCATACTATTTGCTCATACATGAAGCATTAATTAGTTCTAAACATCTTTCATCATCATTTGTTATTTAAATATAACACTTATAAATACTTACAGTTTATTGCAGTTACTTTCTAACCTTTATCCGTTATTGATTGAATCGTACATTTCTTATATAATTAAACAAGGCGTTTAATAATTTGGATTCATTCGTTCATAACAATATATTCAATTTTTATTACAAAAGGAGGGATAAACTAATGATAAATAAACGAGTCAACGGGTTAACTGTTTTTCTTCTACTGGTATCTGTTATAGCTCCTGTTTTTTTTGCAACACGTTCGTTAGCTGAAGCAACAGATACTCCAATAGAATTAATATCGTTTAAGCTAATTGAACACCAAGATCAACAGCTGACAGCTGAACTATCACTATCGGTTCCTGAATCGCAGGATGAACAACAAATTACGTTGGACATTTCTGATAATTATTTAATCGATTCTGAAAACCTACCAGTAATCGATCAAGAAACGAAGGAAACCATAGGCAACTGTACGTACCAGAATCGGCAAATAAATTTAGATTTTAATCCTATGACAAAGGATACTACAGTTGAAATTCAACTAAAAGGAGATTACTTAAGTGATGAAAATGACCTTTATGTTGAACACTCAGCTACTAATCAACGATTAATTATCCAGCAGGATCAACTGCAGCAATCAGATTCTAAAATCAATGATAGTTCGGACTCAGTTAAAAAAAAGGCAAACGTTCAAGGCTTGGAACCAAGTACCTCCTTTCTTCCTCTAAGCAGTTCACTTACCCTTCACGCAGACTTGAATGAAGCTGAAATTGTTGATGGCACAGAAAATTTCGATGTAAATAGTAATCCAGGTAATGATGCCTCCCCAAATAATCAGATTGTTCGTTCGTTTGATACGATTACTTATCCGATAAAAATGACGCTGAATGATTCAAGTGGTGGAACATTAAATAATATTCGAATCAAAGTCACTGGTACTCTGCATAACGGAATTGTTGCAGGTCGAACAAATGCCGTATTTGCTGACAATTCCATTAATGACTACACTCATAATACTGTGACCTTCGAAGATGAATACGTTGTTGGTGCAACTGGTAATGCAGTTACATTTCCAGTAGTAGTAAATGTCTTGGGGGCAGATAATGGGACAGTATTGCAACCAGAATTTCATGTTCAAGTGATAAGTATTGACGGTGTTGATGTGACTAGTGAAGACATTAAGGCAGATTTCACGCAAGTAATTCCTCGAACGGTTAGCAGTAAAGTCAGTATTGCTCCTAAAATTTCACATGGGACTGTAAAATTTGCATCTCAGACGTTAGTTACCGCAGATACGTTCAATAAAAACCATCGAACGATTCCGCTTGGGGTAGAGCTGATGGCCGTACCACTACTAGGAAAAACGGATATTAAGGGTGCTGCTTTCCCAAGAGATGATTTACAAATGGAGTTAAACTTGAAGGGACGGGTTGTTTGGGATAATCATGTTAAGCCAGTTCATGATTTAGATTTTAACAGTATTGACCAGTCTCCTTTTATTATCGATCATCATAATTATATTGTTAATACAGGATCAAATTTAATCAGCAGTAACCCTAACACTTGGAGCAATACAGCCAATGTTGAGTATAAACTGAGAGAGTTTAATGATTCAAGGAGTTATTGGGCAGGTTCAAAAAGGTCTGATAAAGCATCCTATGATGAACTAAATAGTATATGGGATAGCGGCAAATATGAAATTGATCAATACGATCTAAAAAACGAGGTCACAATTGATGTAAAAAATTATCAAATCGGCGCATCTTATCCAGTTCGAAGAGCGGATGGTTATACCGGCAGGACTGTTTATGGTCCGAACGAAAAGGTTTTTACAAACCAGAATCTAGATTTGCTTCTTTCTAATGATTATACCTATCAGGGGAGCTTAAATCCTGAAAAATTGGATAATACGCTTTATTACAATGCCACCCTTTCGTTCATCGACGACGAAGGGGAGACTAAGGAGAGTTTTACCGAATTTGCTATTCGTAATGAAGTTCCTGGACTCAAAGGAACGCTGTCAGCCAATTTTAAAAATCCAGATACTGGGCTCCCGTTTGGTAAATACACAATAGCTAACGATATTGATCCTTATGGTGACGGTCAGACAGTAAGTGGTGCTAAGGTTGCTCTTTCTAGTGGTGGAACATTTGGTGATACTACTGTGGAAGGCGGCTATCAATATTTACAAAAATGGAATACAGATGCTTTCCGAATGACCAATGAAGATTTTAACTCAAATGAGCTCTTGCTGCAGTCTGTCCCCGTTTTTGGCAGTATCGGCTATCCGCATACAGGAAAAGGTTACTGGTATGGTATTAGTAAAAAGACAAACCCTAACTCACTGGGAAATCTAAAAACAGCAAATGTAACGGATTATGATTGGTACGATGGTGCTACAATTGCCAGTAACCAGACCTATGATAAGGTGGGGGCTGTTTTAATAGACTGTCGGTTACCAATTGCTCGCACATGGAAGTATAATGCCAGCAACAACAAAAAGGGCGTTCAGCTGACCATCATTACTGAGAAGCTGGGATCTAGCACGACAAAAGATACACCCAATATTTATGTAGCTGAAATGGATGTCTTTCGCGATGAAAATCGACCACTGTTTAATCCTGATAATCCGTCAGCCAGCTACAATGAGCCAAGTAGGTATAGTATTTCAAATGGCTATGCTATCCATAAGGAAACTAAATATGATGAGGACAATAAGTTGGTTTCTTTACAAGAACCAGCGCAAGGGCACACTAAATTTGACACGTTAGGAATTGTACCAGTTAAGGTCAGTAATGCGATCGAGGCAGAAAGGAGTACCTATCACAGTACAGAAAATGCCAAATGGACGATTCATGACAACGGATTGATTGCCAGTAAGAATTACAATGAAGAAGATGAAATTTTCTGGACTGTAACATTGCCGCCGGGATTGTCTTATCAATACGGCTCTGGAAAATATGATCAAGCAGGCTTAGAGCCTACTGTGATAACTAATCCTGATAAATCTCAAACTTTAATCTGGACCATAAAAGCAGTTTCGACACCAGAAGAAACTGCTCTGTTGAAAAATATTGAATTTGAAACGAATTTTGATGATATCAATATTAACTATACAAATAATGTTGCTGAGTTAACTGTTCAATCAATCATTAGTACTGAAAAGGATACTAGTCAAGATGAATTACGAACGGCAACTGCCACTATCAATGTCATGAATATCGGCCGATTAGGAATTTATCAAACGATTACCCCTCCTGTAGAGGAAGTTAATCAAGCGTATACTCTAAGTATTGTTCCTTATTCAACAATGCGTGAAGAAGAAAAAGTGCGAGGTATTATTCCATTGCCAAAGGATGGCAGCTATTCAGGCAATAATTTCGAAGGACAGAATGAACTCACTGGCATTCAAACTGACATTGATCCCGGTAAATCTATCGCTATTTATCTGAATGATAGTTTGGTTACTGAAAAAAACCCTAATTTGATCGATACAACGCAAAATGGCTGGTATCTATATACTGGAAGCAGTCAAGATTTATCCAATGTACAGACTGTCTTATACGAATATCAACAAAAGCTTCAACCGAAAGAATTAACAGCGATTCATCTTGACCTGAAAAACAAGCAAAACAGCTATGGCAACTCTTATCGTCATCAAGCTTTTGGCAACTCACTTTCGGATTACAAAGTACCTATTTCATCAAATATTGTTGAACATTCAGTTAAGGGCCGAAGAATTAGTGGAAAAGTTTGGTTAGATGAAAATAGGGATGGGCAGTTGCAAAGTGCTGAACCCAAACTGAAAAACGTACCTGTTTCCTTGTACCGAAAAGATGGGTCTAATTATGTTTTGGTGCTAAAAAACTTGAGAGATGAGTCATTGAAGGGAATAAAAACGGATGCTGCTGGCAATTATGCGTTTGAGTATTTAGCAACTGGTGAATATATTGTCTCCTTTGACCAGAAGGCTTCTGTTTTGAAGAATAAGAAAATTACCACGTTTGATACAGGTGACAAAGCTACCAGCTCGAAAGTTGATAAAGATAATCAGCTGTCGGGAATTACTGGTTGGAACACTGTATTAAGTGAAGATTTTCCTCTATTGAAGGATATGGCAGACAATTGTTATGAACAAATTAATCTGCACTTAGGTGTCTATACTGTAAATGTTCCACCACCAAAACCGCCAGATCCATTAGATCCACCAGAACCGAGTAAGCCGCCAGGGCCTGCTCCAAGTACTACTGATGATTCCAACAGTAGTACTACGAGTAATTCATCGGGCAAAGATTCGTCTACTTCTGAATCATCTGAGACAGAAAAAAGTGGTGTAGGTGGCATAGGAGGAAAGAACATTCCTCCTGGAAGTCAAATAAACAGAAAAGATTTACCAGTTACGAATTCCAAGCGTTCACTATTGCCTAAGACAAATGACCTAAGTGGGACATTGTTTATAGTGTTTGGTGTATGTTTACTAATTCTTTCCGGTAGCATATTAATAAAACGATCGAAGCAATCTAAATAAGAGGAGTTACCCGCTGATTTTTAATTAGTGGGTAACTTTTTTATGACTGTTTTGTTGAGAATTTGAGCTATTTGAAACTTCATGGCATGAAAAAAACTGTTGCGAGAATAAGAGAAGCAATAGGTGATTAATTACTTGCGAAGAATATTTGCTATTTGTTTTTAATAATTTTTGCAAAAGGCGTTTCAACAGCTTAAAATGCCAAATTATTTGTGTTAAGATGAAGAAGAGAAAATTCGATTTGCAAAGGAGAAGCCAATGAATTCAGCAGCCCGCAGAGATTTTATTATTAAAGAATTAGAGGAAAATCATACAGTTAAAATCTTAGAGCTTAGTCGACAGTTAAAAGTCACTCGTGAAACCATTCGTAAAGATCTTTACTTCCTTGAAAAAAAAGGGATTATTAAGAAGGTTCATGGTGGTGCTGTCTTAGAAATTTCTAATCAGGAAACGGATTATGAAAAACGGAAAAATGAATTTCATGACGAAAAAGCGATCATTGCCAAAAAGGCTGCCTCTTATATTGAAGAAGGGGATACTGTTTATTTGGATTATGGAACAACAACCTTGGCTTTAGCCAAAGAGATTGTCAAAATGAAAAATCTGACGGTTGTGACAAACACGATTCCTATCGTCAATTTATTGCTAAAGAATAAAACGATTCATTTAATTATGCCTGGAGGAATTGTTCGAAACAATGAATCTTCCTTGTACGGGCCTTTTGCCTCTAACAATATTAAGGAAATATATGTTTCAATTGGTTTTTTTGGATGCAGCGGAATTGATATGGAACGAGGAATTACTTCTCACCATACTGGAGAAAATTTGGTTTCCAAGGAAATGATCCAGCACAGCCAAACGACCGTTATTCTAGCTGATCACAGTAAATTTGGCGCGGTGGCCTTCAATAGAACCGCTACATTTGATCAGGTTGATATTGTTATTACCGACCAGTCAAGAAACAAAGAAGAGCAACAGCAATTAACACAACAGGGAGTGGAATTGATTGATGGCTCAGAAGAAGAATAGGATGATATGAGGTTTATTTGATTCACACTGATTATAAGATTTAAAGTGGCTGTGATACTTTGTGTTGTAGCTGCTTTTTTTGCCTTTTTACGTTATAACGCGAGTCTTTTTCGCTTTAATTTTGCCTTTTGTTGCAAACAGCAAAATGTAATGTTGCAAAAGCAAAAATATGTGCTATTATAATGGTAACGATTACAAAATATTTGAAGGCTGGATTAAAGAGAAAGAGGGTCGTAATGATGAAAAAAGTTATTGTAGCATGTGGTGGAGCCGTAGCAACGTCGACGGTTGCCGCTAACAAGATTAGAGAGTTAGCTAAAAGAGAAGGGATTCCGGTAGAAGTTTCGCAATGTCGCGTAAACGAGTTAGAATCAAAAAAAGACAATGTTGATCTGATCGTAACAACCGCGAAAGTGAAGAAAGACTATGGTGTTCCTGTTGTTCACGGTGTAGCCTTCATTTCAGGTGTGAATATTGCAGCCACTGAAGAAAAGATTCTTGATGTTTTAAAAGATTAAACATGGAAAGACGGTACTGACAAATTACTGAACTACAGTGGATTTGCTAGTACCGGTTTTAATCACTTTATTAGTGAAAAGATTAACAGAATTTGATTCCTCAATTTATAACTGGCAATGGGCAGCATTACTGCCTCTTTTTTTATCATAGTAAGGAGTGAAATAATGAATTCGACTGAACGAAAAGAGTATATTCTGGATTCTTTGGATACTAAGCACTCTGTAAGAATCAATGAACTAAGTCAAAATTTAAAAGTAACTAGAGAAACGATTCGCCGTGATTTAAACACCCTGGAAAAAGAAGGGATGATCAAAAAGGTTCATGGGGGAGCAATTCTAGATAATCAAACGGGGGAAACGGATTATGAAAAACGAAAAATCGAACGTTGGCATGCCAAAGAAAAAATTGCCAAACTAGCCGCTAGCTATATTGAAGAGGGTGATAGTGTTTATTTGGACTATGGTACGACTACTTTGGCTTTAGCAAAAGAAATTTGCAAAATGAAGAATATTACGGTCGTAACCAATACCATTCCGATCATTAATACGCTGTTGAAAAATGACGAGATTGACATTATTATTCCTGGAGGTTTACTGAGAAGCAACGAGTCCTCGCTATTTGGACAATTTGCGTTAAACAATATGTGTGAGATTTTCGTGAATATTGGCTTTTTTGGCTGCAGCGGCATCGAAAGCAAAGCGGGAGTTACTAGTCATCATATGGGAGAAGTCCAAGTCTCTAAGCAAATGGTTGAACAGAGTCAAAGTGTAATTATTTTGGGAGATCAAAGCAAATTTGGCAATATGGCTTTTAACCGCACGGCCTCACTCGAAGAAATTGATATTGTTATCACCGATTCTTTAGGAGACAATAACAAGGATTATGATGCCTTAAATGAACATGGGATTGAACTAATTTCCGCCGAATAAAGAAGCAACTAGTCAAATTGATTCGACTAGTTGCTTCTTTTTGTGCGCCTTCGATTAATAATTAGTTACTTCCAGCGAATCATAAATTGCATCGATATCTGTTTGCTTTAATTCTGGATACCAGCTTAGGACATTGGCCGTTGAATAGCTGATAGCTTTCTTTAGCGTAGTTACGGCATCATTTTGCAAACGTATATTTTTGACTAATCCGCCTAGAAAGAAATCACCACAGGCAATTGGATTTTTGGCAGCGACCTCTTGCGCCTGTACATGAATGATTTGATCATTAATTTTAGCGATAATCCCTTTAGCACCTAAAGTGATGATAAAGATAGGAGTCTCTGCTGCAGCATCTGATTTCAATAAATCAGCGTAAGCATCCACTGTATCTAATTTTAAATTCGGGAATAGATCCAAAATTTCTTCATCATTAATTTTTATAGCATAAGGTTGTGCTTTGTAGGCCTGAACCAAGGCTTCACCACTAGTGTCCACAAAAACTTTTACATCTTTCTCTTGAAATTCTTTAATGAAGCTAGCGATGTAGTCACCGGGCATCCCTTTCATTAATGAGCCGCTGAAGACAACATAATCACCAGGAGCAATAGCATGTTTTAGTTTGTTGGTAAAAGCAGAGAGCAGCTCTGGATTCAAATCAAAGCTGTTCTCATAAATAGGATAGGTCTGATTGTTTTTCGTATCCATTACAATGTTGCATACCCGAGTGTTTTTATCGACTTCTGTTAGTTGTAGAGAGGTATTGTTTGCATTTGCCAATTCTTCTAATAAATCCCCATTTCGTCCACCTGCGATGGTGTGAACACAAAAATCAACGTGTGATGGTTCGAATCCCAGTGCATAAGCTACATTGAAGCTTTTACCTCCAGCAAATTCCTTTACCTTATAGGGGCGATTAGGTTTTCCTTCAATAAAGCCGTCAATTAACAGTGTACGATCGATAGCAGGATTAGGGCAAATTAAATGTATCATTGTTTGCAACTCCTTCTCTTTTTTGTCAATAGTAGCACTTTTGCAAAAAGAAAGCAATACGAAGTAGGATGCCGACTGTTTTTATTGGCTTTTTGACTTAAAAAAAGATCTTTTTGAACAAAATGCAAACAAAAGTATTGCAAAAGCAAAATAATATGCTATTATGATGATAACGATTACAACAGAAGCCAACAAAACAAACACTTGGCAGGTTGTTATCATGATTATGCAAATCAAATGCAAACTGTCAGAAACATCTTAAGGAGGAAAAACATGATTACAAAGGATTTCTTGTATTGCCAGTATACGGTAAAGGATAAAGAGGAATTATTTGACCGCTTAACCGCTGATTTAATGGCAAAAGATATTGTACGAGAAGGGTTCTCACAGGCATTGAAGGATCGGGAGGCAGAATTTCCAACTGGTTTACCAGTCAAACATGGTGTGGCTATTCCTCATACGGATGGATCATTAGTTAATTCCGATCAGCTGCTCTTCGTAACTTTAACTGAGCCGATCGTCTTTAATGAAATGGGCGGCGATGATGAAGATACGATTGAAGTAAATGTTGTTGTGATGTTGGCAGTGAAAGATGGCAAAAAGCATTTAACTGTTTTGCAAAATTTAATCGAAGCGATTCAAAAAGAAGGCTTCGTCAATCAATTGGTTGACTCAACCGATGAGGAACAAATTTTAGCAGCTGTGAATGCGTTTTTATAAAAGAAGGGAAAGATAAACAGATGAAAAAAGTAATTGTAGCATGTGGCGGAGCAGTAGCAACTTCAACAGTAGCGGCGAATAAGATTCGCGAACTGGCTAAACGGGAAGGCATTTCAGCAGAGGTTTCACAGTGTCGAGTGAATGAATTGGATTCAAAAAAAGATGGCATTGATTTAATTGTAACAACTGCAAAAGTAAAAAAGGATTATGGTGTTCCAGTTGTTCATGGCGTTGCTTTTATCTCAGGGGTCAACATGGAAGCAACTGAACAAAAGATTTTGGATGTACTAAAAAAATAATTATTGGAGGAAAATATCATGGGAGTTATTCAATATATTGTTGATCTAGGTGCAAGCGTAATGCTGCCAATCGTTATCTTAATTTTAGGTCTACTTCTAGGGCAAGGAATTGGTAAATCGTTAAGAGCAGGGATTACGATCGGAATTGGTTTTGTTGGTATTAACTTAGTCATCAGCCTGCTGACAGAAAACTTGGGTGCTGCCGCTGAATCAATGGCGGAGAACTTCAATCTTGGATTAAACGTAGTTGATTTAGGTTGGCCAGGAACGTCACCGATGGCTTGGGCTTCAGATTTAGGACTTATTGCTATTCCAGTCGCTATTGGTGTGAACGTTTTGATGTTATTACTAAAAATGACTCGTGTAGTCAATGTAGATATTTGGAACATTTGGCATATGGCTTTCACTGGAGCGATCGTACAAACGGCGACTGGCAGCTTCTATCTAGGTATTTTGGGTGTTGTCATTCATGCGATTATTGCTTATAAACTGGGAGATATGTTTGGTGCAGTAACCGATGAGTACTTTGGTTTAGAAGGAATTTCAATTCCACACGGTTCTTCTGCTTATATGGGCATTTTCTCAGTGCCAATTGATGATTTGATTGAAAAAATTCCAGGACTTAATAAGATCAACATTACTTCAGAAAAAATCGAGTCTCGCTTAGGTGTCTTAGGACAGCCAACAATTGTCGGGGCATTTCTAGGATTAGTGATCGGTCTATTAGCAGGTTACAACTTTGGCGATTCTATGCAGCTAGCAATTCAAATGGCTGCTGTTATGGTCTTGATGCCAATGGTCGTTAAGCTGATCATGGAAGGTTTAATTCCAATTTCAGAAGCTGCTCGTAATCTTTTAGACAAACATTTCAAAGGTAGTGAATTGCGGATTGGTTTAGACCCAGCATTACTTTTAGGCGATGCACAAGTTATCGCAGCTAGTTTAATCTTTGTTCCTTTAACTATTTTGATTGCAGTTATCGTACCAGGCAACCAGGTATTACCATTTGGTGACTTGGCAACAATCGGATTCTTTATTGCAATGGCCGTTGGGGTACACAAAGGTAATTTGTTCCGTACGTTGATTTCTGGTTCGTTCATTATGTTCATGACCATTTGGATTTCTAACCAAATGATTAATTTGCAAACATTGCTGGGACAAAATGTTGGGTTAGTTGGAGCAGGCGAACGTGTTTCTTCTCTTGATCAAGCCGGCAGTCCAATCACTTATTTACTGGCAAATGGATTGACTTTCAAAATGGGAGCAGGCTTCTTCATTATTCTAGTTTTATATGTTGCCGCTTTTGTTTACACATTTATCAAATACAAAAAGAATACCTTATATGTAGAAGTGGAAGAGTTTGAAGGAGATGAAGCTGGTGAAAGCATTAGTAGTAACTAATAAGCATAAACTAGAATTACAAGAAATTGATAAACCAACTGCTGCTCCAGAAAAGGTCCTGATCAAAGTAGCTTATTGCGGAATTTGCGGATCAGACTTGCCAAGATATTTTGAGGGAGGCGTTCATGCCTTTCCTCAAGTATTAGGTCATGAGTTTTCTGGTGTAGTTGAAGAAATTGGCGAGAAAGTTACCCACATAAAAGTTGGTGATCGCGTAGCAGTAGCGCCGCTGGTTCCTTGCGGGACTTGTGAAAATTGCCAAAAGGGTGAACCAGCAATGTGTACCAATTACAGTTTTATTGGTTCTCGCGAACAAGGTGCAATGGCTGAATATGTGGCTGTACCAGCAAAGAATTGCGTAAAAGTACCTGACAGCCTTTCTTTAAAGGAAGCGGCTTTGGTTGAGCCCTTAACGGTTGCGATCCATGGTATCGAACGGATTAACATTTCAGCTGGAGCAGATGTTTTAGTTTTAGGTGCGGGAACGATCGGCTTATTAACTGTGCTTTCCCTACGAGCGATCGGTGTTGGCAAAATTACAGTCGTTGACTTAAATGATAAGAAACTAGAAGTTGCTAAAGAAATTGGGGCCGATGAGGTGGTCAATCCAATGGTTCAAACCTTGGAGGACTATTATAAAGAAAATAGTTCACCTGAAGCGGTAATTGAAACTGCCGGCAGCTCTATTACACAAAAACAAGCGATTGAATTTGTCAGCAAACGTGGAAAAGTGGTTTATGTAGGAACAAGCACTAAAGATGTTGTTCTTGATCCTGAAACCTTTGAAAAAATCCTGCGTGGTGAGCTGGAAGTAACCGGTTCTTGGATGTCCTACTCCGCACCATTCCCAGGCTACGAATGGGAAACCGGCTTACGCTATATGTCGACTGGGCAAGTGGATGTCAAACCATTAATCACCGGCTTGTATCAATTAGAAGACGTAGCTGTCCCATTCGACAAAATGGTTGAAGCAAACTCAACAGCAATTAAGCTACTATACGCTATTAATTAGGAGACCAGTCCAACTTTTTGCAGTTTATTTCAGCTCAAAAAAACAATAACTAGGAATCTTAAACAGAACAGTTTAGTTGGATGGTATACGTGATGAAAATCAAATTAATTTTTCTAAGAAAATTATTACTACAGTATGAATAAGGAGATTTAATCAATGAAAACAATCACTGAGAGTCAATTTGAAGCGTTAAAAAACACGAGTAATCAAGATGGAGTAATTGGAGCATTAGCGATTGATCAGCGGGGAGCGTTGAAAAAAATGATCGCGAAATATAAGGAAGAGGCAACCGATCAAGACATTGAAGATTTCAAAAAAATTGTTTCTGAAGAGCTAACTCCCTATGCAACTTCGATTCTTTTAGATCCTGAATATGGTTTGCCGGCAGCTGATGCTCGGGCAGCTAACGCTGGCTTATTATTAGCCTATGAAAAAACTGGTTATGATGCTTCAACTCCAGGTCGTTTACCAGATTCATTGAACGTTTGGTCAGTGAAGCGTTTGAAAGAGGCTGGAGCCGATGCTTGTAAGTTCTTGCTATACTATGACATTGACGAAGCAGATGCAATTAATGATCAAAAGAAAGCTTACATGGAAAGAATCGGCTCTGAATGTGTAGCGGAGGGTTTGCCTTTCTTCTTAGAATTGGTTTCTTACGATGCCAATATTAGTGATGCTGCCTCAAAAGAGTATGCCAAAGTAAAACCTCACAAAGTGAACGATATGATGAAAGAATTTTCTGATCCTCGTTACAATGTTGATGTGCTGAAGGTTGAAGTACCGATTAACATGAACTTTGTTGAAGGCTACGGTGAAGAAGTGGTTTACACAAAAGAAGAAGCGGCTAAATTATTTGCTGAGCAAAGTGCAGCAACCGAGCTTCCGTTCATCTTCTTGAGTGCGGGTGTCAGCGCCCAATTATTTCAGGAAACCTTGCATTTTGCAAAAGATGCCGGCTCTATCTTTAACGGCGTACTTTGCGGAAGAGCAACTTGGGCAAATGGTGTTGAACCTTTCATTACTAAAGGTGAAGAAGCTGCCCGTGAATGGTTGCGCACGGTTGGACGCAAAAATATTGAAGAATTGAATGCTGTCTTAAAAGAAACAGCGTCATCTTGGCAGGATAAAATCCAAGGCCCGTCAAAAGGCCAACGATTCTCATAAAATCATGAAGGTGACCCAAAATGTGTTAAGCATTTTGAGCCACCTTCTTTTTTGAACAAATAGAAAGCAGGTCGGAAAATGAGTAAATTAATGATTGAAAACGACAAATTACAGGTTCAAATTTTGACTAAAGGAGCCGAATTAAGCAGCATTCAGTCCAAAACAGACAGCACTGAATTTTTATGGCAGGCTAACCCAGAATACTGGAGTCGCCATGCGCCAATCCTGTTCCCGATTGTTGGAAAGCTGAAAAATGATCAATACCAGTATCAGGGGAAAACTTATGCAATGTCCCAGCACGGCTTTGCGCGGGATATGGAATTTTCGGTGGTGACGCAGGAGACCGATAAAATCCGTTTAGCATTACAGGACACCAAAGAAACCTTAGAAAAATATCCTTTCCGATTTTTATTGGAGGTGGAATACAGCTTACAGGCGGATAGCTTGATAACACGTTACTTTGTTACGAATTTGTCAGAAGAAACTGAAATGTTGTTCTCTGTAGGTGCGCATCCAGGATTTAATGTTCCGCTGGACGGGGATGCGACTTTTGAAGACTACACCTTGGAACTATCACCAGCAACGCCGCGAACATTTATTCCAGTTACCTCAGAGGTCTTGCTGCAAACGGATCAAACTACTCAAAGGGAAGAATCCAACTTCACGTTAAGTCGTGACTTGTTTAAAAAAGGAGTATTGATTTTTGAAACCCCGGAAAAGACGCAGGTTGCTCTAAAATCAGCGAAAAGCCAAAAGCAGATTATTATGGAATATCAAACCTTGCCTCACTTAGGTATTTGGTCAACTTATCCGGTCGAGGCACCTTTTATTTGTATTGAGCCTTGGAATGGTTTGGCTGATACCTTTGATGCCAGTGGTTTGCTGGAAGAGAAAAAGGGAATTAATCAGTTAGAACCACAGGCAGTATTCACAACTGAATATTGCACTACCTTCCTAACTGGAGGTAAATAAATGCAGGCAGTGATTTTTGATATGGATGGTGTCTTAATAGATACAGAGAAGGTTTCGAAGCAAGCTTTTACCGAGGCTTTTGAATCTGTTGGTTTGAATTTTACTGAGGAGCTGTATCAGCAAATTCTAGGTCGGAGTTTAAAGGATATTGAAGTGTTTCTTGAAGAGACTTTCCAACATCCCAGCATTGCCCGCCAAATTATTCAACAGCGGGAAATTGAGTTTGCCAAGTATTACCAAACTCATCCAGTAGAGGTAAAGAGCGGTATCTTTGATTTTTTAGCTTTTATTAAAAATCGCCGGCTGAAAACAGCGGTGGCGACTTCAGCGAAAGAATCCATTGCAGTACCTTTACTGGAGCAGGCTGGTTTAATCCAGCATTTTGATACCTTTACCTTTGGTTCACAGGTAAAGGAAGCAAAGCCTCATCCGGAGCTTTTTCTTAAAGCAGCAGACAGTTTAGCTGTTAGACCTGAGGAAGCAGTTGTAATCGAAGATTCTGAATCAGGGATCATCGCTGCTAATCAGGGCGGTTTTCAAGCCGTATTTATTCCAGAAACTGAGCCTACCCAGAGCTTCAGGCAGCAATACAACTTTTCGTACTATCAACAGGTCCAAGATTTTCAAGCTTCGTTGCAGAAATGACGATAAGTCGATAAAAGGAGACCGGCTCTTTTTATCGACTTATTTTTTTACCTGCTGCCTTTAAAAATAAAATAGAGGAGCAAACCAACGATGGTCCAAAAGGTTAGACAAAACACAATGATTCCACGCCAAACTAAATAAGCTGGCATTGAATCGAACCAATCTTCTAATTTACGCCTCACATCTATCACCCAATCTTCCCCAATATCGTAGCTTAATAATCGCATAATGACGAATGAATCACTATACAATAAATATAAAATTAAACAAAAATAAGGGAAAATAACTTTTTATCTTCACGGAATTAAAGTTAAACCCTTTTTTTGTGGTATTTGAACCTGAATCTAAAGATTTTTTTCCGTTGAAGGAATCCCCGAAATTGTTTAAGCTGATAGCTATGCTTAAGGAAAGGAGAAATGCTATGTTCTCTTGTTTTATTACGGAGAAAAAAAGCCTTGTCCACATATCTAGACAGAGGTTGACGAAGAAAACGGATACAGAAGCTATACAATATGACTCAAGAGGTGAGGGAAATGATTTTTAGTTCAAATGAAAACATGCTAATTAACATTTTGAATTTCGAAGACTATGTCTCAGCAAAATATCTCTCGAAAACCTTATATGTCTCGACCAAAACGATCTATCGCATGATCAAAAAAATCAATGAGCTGTCCTTTGAAGAAAATAATGAGCTGCTGATTATCTCTGAGCCGGGAAAAGGCTATAAGCTGAATACGGCCTTTCGCAATCAGGACCTTTATTCCATGATTGAATTCACTGAAGAAAACAGCTTAAACGAATTGGTTCTAGCTTTACTGTTTAAACATCCCCGAAAAGTAAAACGTACGGTATTAGATACTCAGTTTCTAAGTGAAAGCTCGATTGAACGAAGACTCAAAAAGGCAGCTGACATTTTAAAGAAATACACCATCCAGTTGAAGGCTGATCGAGAGTATTTATGGCTGATTGGTGAAGAAATTGATTTACGTAAAGCGATTAACAATATCTTTTTGGAAATGAACAAGCTAAACAGCCTAAATGAAATCGGTATCGAAATTAATGCGATTGAAAAGCATTTCATTGATCAGCAGATTAGTCAGATTGAAGAGATACTGGGAGAGTACATTAATTATCCTTATGATATTACGATTTATACCCATATTTATATGATCATCAAACGCTACCGTGAGGGCGAGGTTCAGTACTTAGGGAGCCAGGAGCCTTTGGAGAAAGAGGAGCAGCAGCTGATGGCCGCCAATCCGCAAATTACTCAGGTGGCCCAGCAAATTATTTGCAATATTGAAAGTTATTTGACAATTCAGATGAATCCGCTAGAAAGCTATTTTGTTTTTCAGAATATTTATTCCATCAACAGTCAAAAACGCGAAAGCAGCAATGTTGATAAGAAGCTGGCTGAAGAGATTACTAAAAAATTTATCGTTGATTACTTTTCCATTTCAGATGTCTCTTTACTGCCAGCCAGTCGTTCCTTATACGAGGATCTGTACCAGCACGTTTTGCCAATGTTAAGCCGCTTACGCTTAGGGATCAAGGTTGAAAACAATTTAATAGACGAACTAATGCTGGAATATCGCAGTACCTTCCTTAAGGTAAAAAGGATTGCTGGAGAAATCAATCAGGAATTGATGTTTGAAACAAAAATGAATGATTCTGAAATCGGATATATGACGCTATATTTTGAAAAATACAAAATTGATCGGCACAAAAATAAAAATGTTTTGCTGGTTTGCTCTACAGGTGTGGGAACCTCTGAGCTGTTAAAGGTTCGCGTACAGCAAAATTTTCCCAACCTGAACATCGTCGCTACGATGAGCCAGCGGCAGATGAAAAAGAATCAAAGCTTTATTCATGAGAATGTTGATCTGATATTTTCAACTATTCGGATTCCCTTGACCATTGGGGACATTCCCGTGCTGAATATAAGCCCTTTGTTAACCGACAAAGATATTCAAAACATTAACTACACACTAAAAGAACTCACTGCAACATAAAAATGAAGGAGAGAATACGATGGAAAAGATTGAATTAAGCAAAGTGATTCACCAGGAACTAATGGTTGTTGGCACGAAAGCGAAAAGCAAAGCAGAAATTATCGAGCAGCTTGGCCGGCTATTACAAGAAAAAGGCTACGTTACCTCCGCTGAAGAGTATATTAAAGACGTTTATCTGCGGGAAGAAGAAGGCGAGACCGGTATCGGTCAAGGCGTGGCAATCCCTCATGGGAAATCCAGCGCTGTAAAAGAGACAACCGTCGCAATTGCGGTTTTAGATCAAGAGATAGAATGGGAAACATTGGATGGTAAGGGGGTCAAACTGATTATCATGTTTGCTGTCAAGGATTCAGATGCAAACACAACCCACGTTCTGCTCTTGCAGCAAGTCGCGATTTTATTAGCAAATGACACATTTATCGAAGCAGCTAAAAATGTGGAATCTGTTGATGCGTTGTATCAATTAATTACGGAATTTCAATAAAATTTGGAAATGATAAAGGAGAAGATCACATGTTAGTATCAGGTAAAGAAATTTTGAGTGTCGCAAAGGAACAAGGATTCGCAGTGCCGGCTTTTAATGCTGGGTCAGGACAACTTTTAAATGCGGTAATGGAGGCTTGTGAGGAAGCTCAATCACCAGTTATGATTGCCATTCACCCTGATGAGTTGAGCTTCTTAACAGACAGCTTTGTGGCTCAAGCCATTTATTTAGCCAATCACACAAAAATTCCAGTATGTATCCACTTGGATCATGGTGCCAGCTTTGAACAAGTCATGCATGCCATCAGCATAGGTTTCACCTCAGTCATGATTGATGCTTCTCATTTGTCTTTTGAAGACAATGTAACGATTTCGAAAAAAGTGGTAGAAGCAGCTCATGCAGCTAATGTATCCGTGGAAGCTGAATTAGGCACGATCGGCGATACGGGAAATACTGTTGAAGGCGGCGTTAGTGAAATTGTTTACACTGATCCTAAGGTTGCACAGAATTTTATTGACCAAACAGGTGTAGACAGCTTGGCCGTTGCAATCGGAACAGCTCACGGTATTTATCCAAAAGACGTTGATCCGAAATTACGTTTGGATATTTTAGAAGAAATTGAAGCCTTAACCGATATTCCTTTAGTATTGCATGGTGGCTCTAGTAATCCGGATGAAGAAATCAGCAAGGCTGTAACAATGGGGGTAAACAAAATAAATATTTCTAGTGACATCAAAATTGTTTTTGCTAATGAATTGCGTGAGGTCTTAAACAATGGCAACTTGGAAGCTAGAGAACCAAATGTATTATTCCCTAGCTGCATGGCCGAAACGAAGAAAGTTGCTTTAGAAAAAATCAAGTTGTTTAAATCAAACGATAAAGTCAAATTCTACTAAAGAGAGGAGGCGCAGTTATGAAAATTGTCGGAATAGCCGCATGTACAGCGGGGATTGCCCATACGTACATTGCCAGAGAAAAGCTGATTCAAGCTAGTACCAGTCGCGGGCATGAAATTCATATCGAAACACAAGGCTTGGCAGGCACGCAGGATGCATTAACGCAAAAGGATATTGATGAGGCAGATGTCGTAATTATCGCTGCCGACATCAAAGTAAACGGTCGTGAACGATTTAAAAATAAAAAAGTGGTGGAAGTCCCTACAGGTTTAGTCGTAAAATCCCCCAATAAATTAGTGGAAAAATTAGAGGAAGTCAAAGTCTGATTCTTCTTGTCGGGGTTCTCAGCTATCTGAGTAAACTGGGAATCCCGACAATGAAGCGTAAATTACGAGGAGGAAGATCATGGAAAAGATCAAAGCGATTGGTTTAAAAAAACATTTGATGACAGCAATTTCATTTTTCTTGCCAATTATTGTTGCTTCAGGTTTCTTACTGGCGATCGGAAATATGATGGGCGGCGTCAGTATTGAGAATTTTAGAGAAGGCTTTAGTTTTGCGGATACGATGACCACAATGGGAGGATACGGCTTAGGTTTTCTGCCAATGATTGTCTCTACAGCAATTGCTTATTCGATTGCTGACAAGCCGGGCATTGCTCCTGGTTTGGTGGTAGGCTTTGTGGCTCATGGAATTGGAACGGGCTTTTTGGGTGGTGTAGTCAGCGGCTATGTTTCAGGGTACATCGTAGTGATCATGATGATGGTCATTAAAGTGCCAAAATGGATGGAAGGTCTTTTGCCAACGTTGGTATTGCCATTCCTTAGCACCTTTGTTGCGGGTATGGTGCTGTATTATGTTGTCGGCACACCGATTACTTGGTTTACAGATTTGATCACCGGTTACTTAGGTAATTTGAATACTTCTTCGTTATTTGTTTATGGTGCAATTATTGGGATTTTAGCTTCGATTGATTATGGCGGCGCCCTTAATAAAGTGGTCTTTGCCTTTGTCTTCGCTTTATTCTCAGAAGGAATTTATGAGCCGATTACGGTTTTAATTTTAGCTTCGATGGTTACGCCATTTGGTTTAACGATTGCTTACTTTATCGGCAAAATAATTAACAAGAACATCTTCAATCGTCAGGAAATCGAAACCCTGAAGACGGCCTTTCCAATGGGGATTTGTCAGATTACTGAAGGTTGTTTCCCGATCGTGTTAAATGATTTGGTCCGCAATGTTATCGCTACCGGAGTTGGCGGTGCAATCGGTGGTGGGTTAAGTATGCTTTGGGGAGCAGATAGCCACATTCCTGCTTCTGGCATGTTTGCTATTCCGACAATGACCCGTCCTTGGGCTTTCTTAGCCGCTTTAGGAATTGGTTCACTGGCTACTGCTGTAACAATTCTTGTATTAAAAAAACGGGTTGATCCAAATGCAGAAGTCATTATGGAGGAAAAAGAAGAAGAGGAAGTTTCTTGGGATGATTTGACCATTTCTTAAGGAAAAGAGGAGCGAGACATGACGTATCAAGAAGAAGTAAAGCAACGTTTTTTAGACTCGGGGATTGTTTTTACGGAAAAAGAATTGGCCTCAATTGACTATGCTGACTTTGGGTTAAAGCGCTTGGAATCAGAGGGTTTGAACTTAATTGTCTATGAAAACAATGATCGGTATTGTGCTAAGGAGATGGTGCTGCTACCAGGCCAAACTTGTCCGGAGCATCGCCATCCTCCCCGCAATGGTGAAGCAGGCAAACGAGAAACCTTTCGCTGCCGCAAAGGTAACGTGTATTTATATGTAGAAGGGGAAGCAACTGATACTATTCATAGTAAAATCCCAACAGATCAGGAAGCTTATTACACTGTGATGCACGAAGTGGAGTTAAAAGCTGGGGAGCAATATACAATCGAGCCTGATATCAAGCATTGGTTCCAAGCTGGTAATGAGGGAGCCATCATCTCTGAATTTTCTTCACCCAGTGACGATGCCAGTGACATCTTTACCAATCCCAATATCCAACGGGTGACTAAATAATTATAGACAGACTAGGAGCTCTAATGTTCCTAGTCTCTTTTTGAAAGGAACAACTGATGAAAACTTACCAATTAGAAAATGAGTTTGTTCGTATCGAATTTTTGAACTATGGTGGAATCCTGACCAAAATGATTAACAAAAAGACCCAACAAAATTATCTCCTAGCCTATAAAAATCAGGAGGATTATAAAAGGAACCCTTATTTCTTTGGTGCGACAATTGGTCGGAATGCTGGAAGAACGTATCCACCCTTTTATCAAAATTATCAAGGAGCTAAAAGAGTATTGGATACGAACGAAGGACAGGTCCACCTGCATGGTGGGAGCGAGGGCCTGCACCAAGTGGAATGGAAGGTTGAAAAGCTGTCGGATACTACCTATCGTCTAACTTTTGAAGATACTCAATCTCTTTATGAACCAATGAAGCTGGAGCTGATTTATCAGCTAGAGAACAATCGTTTTACAATTAGAATGCAAGGTTGTGCAGATAAGCCAACTATCTGCAATCTTACCAATCACAGTTATTTCAACTTAGGAGAAGAGACGACTGTTGCCTTTCATCGTCTGCAAACAGCATCGGCAACACTTCAGCTGATTGATGAGCAGTTTATACCAACAGAAAAATATTCGGCAATGCTGTCTTCAGAATATGCTCCGTTTAACTTTTCTGAAGAAAAGGCCGTTCAAAAAGCTTTGAACTTAGAAACTCCTCTGTCAAAAATTTGTGCGGACGGAATTGATTTGGCATATTGTTTCACCAATAATGATGACAAAGAGCCTAAAATTCGTTTAACTGATCGTCAACGACAAAACAAGTTAACTATTTATTCCGACCAGGAGGCTTGCATTATCTATACCTTGAACAAGCTTTCTGACAAAGTAAAACTAGAAAATGGCGGGCTGGTCGAGAAATATAGCGGCATTACTTTTGAAATGCAGCACAAACCCAATTATGTTCACACGACTGCCGATTATTTAGTGACAGATTATCAGGCGTATACAGTTTATGAAATTGAATAGGAGGGGGAAACCCATGACATACTTTTTAGGTGTCGATTTAGGCACGAGCTCATTAAAAATTATTTTAGGAAATGACACCGGGGAGTTATTAGGCAGTACCAGCAGCACCTTTGCTATATCTTCTCCACAAGCCGGCTACAGTGAGGAAAATCCTGTCGACTGGCAACGAGCTTTTGATCAAGCAATGACCGATTTGATTACTCAATTCCCTGAAATTGTTGAGGCTTCCTTAATTCTGGGCTTCTCGGGTCAAATGCATTCGCTGGTTTTAATTGACCAGACGGGTAAAGTTTTACGACCAGCAATTTTATGGAACGATGGCCGTACCTCAGCAGAAGTACAACAGCTGCGAGAAACCTTGGGGGAACATCTATTATCAGTTGAAAAAAATATTCCCTTGGAAGGCTTTACTTTGCCTAAAATTATATGGGTGCAAAAGTATCAGCCAGAAATCTGGACCCAAACATGGAAATTCATGCTGCCGAAGGATTATCTAGTCTATTATTTAACCGGGCAGGTCTTTACAGAACCTTCCGATGCTGCGGGGACCATTATGTTAGACGTCGAAAAACAGTGTTGGGACGAAGAGCTATTAAAACAATTGAACATTTCTTTAGAACAGTGTCCTAAGATTCAGCCTTCTACTAAAATAATTGGTGAAATGAAGTCTGATTTAAAACAGCGTTTCGGTTTTAAAGGATCAGTCGAACTAGTAATGGGTGGGGCGGATAACGCTTGCGGCGCTTTTGGCAATTTGACAGACCCACAAGCTCAAGGCCTTATTTCAGTGGGAACCTCTGGGGTAGTTTTGACTTATGAAACGGAAAAGACCCAGCAGGATTTGGGAAAATACCATTATTTCACTTCAGTGATGGCAGATCAAAATTATAAAATGGGAGTAACGCTTGCGGCAGGATATTCTCTCGACTGGCTCAAAAAGCTTTTGGCACCTGAAGAATCCTTTACTGCCTTTACCCAATCAGCAGCAGATAGTCCCATCGGCAGTCAAGGGGTGACTTTTCTGCCCTATCTATTTGGCGAGCGCAGTCCATATTTTGATCCGAGCTTAAGCGGGGCATTGCTGGGCTTACGTGCACACCATACACGCAGTGATATTATCCGCGGGGTCATGGAGGGCATCGCCTTTTCATTGCGCAATGTTTATGAAAATATGGGGATTCAATCAGCAGCTGCTATTGAAGTTTTTCGAATTACTGGAGGAGTAGTCAAGAATCCTTTCTGGCTGCAGCTGTTTGCGGATGTTTTTCAAACGAAAATGGAGGTGCTGAGCTTTGATGAAGGTCCGGCTTATGGTGCGATGCTATGTGCAGTGGATGGTAAAAATGATTCTCAGCTTTTCACAACCTGGCAGGCAGCTAATCGTGTGAAAGTGGTTTATCAACCAAACTCTGACCAGGCGAGTGACTATCAGAAAGCCTATGAACAATTTAAAAAATTAAGTGATCAACAGGCTTCCACAAACTAGCTGATTAATCCCTCAAAAATAGTTGTATCAACAAAGCATCCTTAGTAAAATGAACTTAACAAAAGAACCATTAATTGTCTTATATAATAGAAGAAACACGAAAAAAGCCAATGAAAAACCAGTTAATTGGCCTGGACCTTTAGCCAAAAAGTAAAAAAGGACGAGAAAGTTATCAAAAGCTGATATCTCACCTCAGCGGATAAAGGAGAGCACAATGGAAGAAGCCATTTTCTTAGTCAAACGGCAGCGATCGGATTTTAAGGATTTCTATTTTTCCTTTTGCGGACATTCAAAAACATTTCCTGGGCACAGCTTTGGACCAGCCGTGAGGGATGTTTTCCTGATTCACATTATTTTAGAAGGCAGCGGCTACTATTCTATTAAGAAAACCAAATATCATCTTTCTAAAGGACAGGGCTTTGTCATTTACCCTGGGGAGTCGACCTTTTATCAAGCCAGTGAGGAACAGCCTTGGGAGTACGTTTGGTTAGCAATCGGCGGCGATTTAATCGAATCCTATTTAGCCAACTTAGGCATTACTCCGGCTCATTTATCTTTTGAAGTAACAAACTCAGCCGACTTTCATGCCTTAATCTTGCAATGCTTGGCCTATGAACAGGATACCCAAGTGAATGAACTGATTTTGCAAAAAATTGCTTACAGCTTTATGGAGCTGCTGTCTAAATCAATGGTCCATGCCTTGAAGGACAGTCACAGTACCAAAATGAACGGCTATGTTTTAGAGGCGTTAGAGATCATTGGGGAACATTTCTGGCGGAACATTACGGTTAAGGAAATAGCCGAAAAGCTGATGATTGACGCCAGCTATTTATCCCGTTTATTCAAAAAGGACATTGGAATTTCCATAAAATCTTATATTAATGAAATGCGGATTTCAACTAGCCGAGATATTATTGCAACGACTAATCTACCAATTTCTAAAATTGCTGAGATGGTAGGGTTCCCTACGACACAAGCTTTCTCCAAGGCTTTCAGCAAAGGTATGGGGTTGTCACCCTTCGCTTACCGCAAGGAACGAATCGGCTCAAACCATGAAATTTCATAAAGTCAGAAATTGACAACTTTCCGTATCAAAAAGCGCTTACTTTTTAGGCAAGCGCTTTTTATAATGGAGCTAAGTTAAACGGAGGTGTCACCAATATGACAAAGCAAGCAAAAGCATCAATTGAATATCTAGCGAATTGCAAACAGTTCCACCTGTCTAACAAACAAATCAGTTATGTGTTTTGTATATCTGAGGATGGTAAGCTACTGCAATTATACTATGGTAAAAAAGTACCTCAAGAAAAAGATTATTCTCATTTGATTGAACGACACTATCGGCAGCAAGCCACTTGCCGAACGAAGGATGATTTATTGTATTCATTGGATAGTTTAAAACAGGAGCTGCCTGAATACGGAACGTCCGATTATCGTCACCCAGCGATTCGCTTACGTCAGTCCAATGGCTCAGCCATCAGCGAGCTGGTTTATGATTCTTATGAAATAAGAGCTGGTAAAGAGCCGTTGCCAGGTTTACCTGCAACCTATACTGAAGATTCGTTGGAAGCAACAACTTTAAAGGTACAGTTAAAAGATGAACTCACAGGCGCAGTTGTTGAAGTTGTTTATACTATTTTCTCAGAGCTGTCAGTGATTACTCAAAATGTAAACGTTCTAAATCACGGGACAGAGAATCTTTTCTTAACCCATCTCATGAGTTTGAATTTGGATTTGCCCGACAGTGATTATGAATGGCTTCAGCTTTCAGGTGCCTGGGGGCGAGAACGTCACGTAAAAAAGCGTACCTTGCAGCAGGGAATTCAATCGATTGAATCTACCCGTGGGATATCGAGTCCACAGCAAAATCCTTTTGTAGCCTTGGCACGACCGGAGACCACTGAATTTTCCGGAGAATTAATTGGGGCGACACTGGTTTATTCAGGAAATTTCCTGGTGCAGGTAGAAGTGGATACCTTTGATGTGACGAGACTACAATTAGGCATTAACCCTTTCAATTTTGAATGGAAGCTGGCTCCCGAGGAAAGCTTTGTTTCTCCTGAAGCGGTGCTGGTTTATTCTGATCAAGGATTGAACGGCATGAGTCAGACCTTCCACAGTCTTTTTAGAAAGCGCTTAGTTCGCGGGAACTGGCGGGATCAGGAACGTCCCGTTTTAATTAATAATTGGGAAGCGACTTATTTTGACTTCACTGAGGAAAAATTACTGACAATTGCTAAAAAAGCCAAGCAGATGGGTGTTGAGCTTTTTGTCTTAGATGATGGCTGGTTTGGTCGGCGGACTCATGAAAAGGCTGGGTTGGGTGATTGGTATGTCAATCACGATCGGTTACCTGATGGGATTGGGACTTTGGCTGATAAGATTCGCGCCTTAGGTTTGAAATTCGGCCTGTGGTTTGAGCCGGAGATGGTTAATTTGGATAGCGATCTTTATCGCAATCATTCTGACTGGATGCTTCATACTCCGAATCGTAAGGCTAGTCACGGCCGGCATCAATACGTGTTGAACTATGCCAATCCCGATGTCGTTGACAATATCTTTCAGCAAATGTGTTTGGTAATTGATGAATCCAAGCTGGAGTACATCAAATGGGATATGAATCGGGTGTTGTCTGAGGTTTATGCTGTCAATCTTCCTGCTGATCGCCAAGGAGAAGCTTTTCATCGCTATGTATTAGGTGTTTACGATTTGTATGAACGTTTAACAACAAAATATCCTAATATTTTGTTTGAATCTTGTTCCTCCGGCGGGGGATGCTTTGATGCGGGAATGCTGTATTATGCGCCTCAGGCTTGGACCAGTGATGACACGGATGCTGTGGAACAGCTGAAGATCCAATATGGAACCAGCTTTTTATATCCATTGTCCTCGATGGGGTCTCATGTATCAGTGATTCCTAATCATCAGACCAATCGTTTAGTACCTTTAAATACCCGGGCAAATGTTGCTTACTTTGGCACTTTTGGATATGAATTGGATTTAAGCAAGTTAAGTGAAGCCGAGATCGCTGAAGTTAAAGGGCAAGTGGCCTTTTTCAAAAAGTACCAGTCAGTTTTCCATAATGGGACCTTTTACCGGATTCAGTCACCCTTCAAGAAAAACAGGACCGAAACTAGCTGGATGGTGGTAAGTGAGGATCAGACCATTGCAATTGCTGGATACTACAAAATGTTAAATGAAGTCAATCGCTCCTTCCATCGTATGAAGCTTCAGGGACTAAAGGATGATTGGGATTATGTAATTGATGGAAACGTCCATAATGGGGCTGAGTTAATACACGCAGGATTAGTTTCTTCCGATGCTTCCAGCGGATTTTTAATTGATCAAACGCCACTGCCGCCGACCCACGACTATGATTCAAGACTTTGGATCATCGAAAAAGCTTAAGCAAGAGAAAAGGAGAAAATACCATAAAAGTATCCGCAAAAGAAAAGTATTCCTACGGTTTAGGTGCATTAGGAAAAGATATGATTGTTGCTCTGATTTTCGTTTTCGCGATGTTGTATTTTACTGACGTATTAAAAATATCCGCTTCATTTGTCGGAAGTTTATTTTTTCTGGCTAATTTCTGGGATGCGATCAATGATTTGGCTATGGGAGTCATCGTTGATAATACTCGGACCAAGTTTGGGAAATTCCGGCCTTGGCTGGTCATCGGTACGTTGCTAAATGCTATTGTATTCGTTTGTTTGTTTACCAACTGGGGCTTATCAGGAACGGCTCTTTATGTCTTCGCTGCGGTGATGTACATTTTATGGGGAATGACCTATACAGTAATGGATATTCCTTATTGGTCGATGCTTCCCAACTTGACTAGTGACAAAAGGGAACGTGAAAAGTTATCCGTCATCCCTCGTATTTTTGCTTCGATTGGCGGCTCATTAATTGTCGCTGGTTTCGGCTTGCAGATTATTGACTTCCTGGGCTCTGGAGATATGCAAAGCGGATTTACCCGTTTTGCTTGGGTAATTGCCATTGTCTTTATTGTGACCATTGGCATCACAGTGCTAAATGTGAAATCCGCTGATAAAGCGGTTAGTAAAACTGCTGAAAAAGTATCTGTTAAGCACTTAATGAAGATCATTTTTCAAAATGACCAGCTAGTAGTTGCCATTGGTATTATTTTAACCTTCAATTTGGCGATCCAATTTGTTAATGGGGTGTCTACGTATTACTTCATTTATGTAACCGGTAGTAAAATGATGTTCTCTGTCTTTACTATGTTTGCTGGTTTTGCCGAAATCGGCGGCTTGTTCCTATTTCCTAAGCTGGTTGGCAAGATTTCACGGGCAAAGGTTTATCTACTGGCTTGTCTGTCACCGATCGTTGGATTTGTTTTATTACTAATCACCGGTTATGTTGCACCAGAAAATGTGTTCTTAACCGCTGCAGCTGGAATTTTAGTTAAATTAGGTTCTGATTTACAATTGGGAACAGCAACGGTTATCTTAGCCGATGTTGTGGACTACGGGGAATACAAATTTGGCACCCGTAACGAATCTGTGACCTTCTCGATTCAAACCTTGATGATTAAGTTTTCTTCCGCAATTGGGGCCCTTTTGACTGGATTTGCCTTAGATTTAACCGGTTATGTACCTAATGCTGTACAGAGTCCAGCTACTTTAAAGAAGATCTACTGTCAGAGGAAAATCTGGAAATGCTGGAAAAACTGCCAGCATATATATAAAAACCTTAACAGTAAGTCTATCTATAATGACAGACTTGCTGTTTCCCTTAGTAAAGGAACATGCTAAGCTTATAAAGAGTGCAGCATATTAAAAGAAGGATGGAGATCGTATGTATTTATTAGGTATTGATATCGGCACGTCTTCCTGTAAAGCAGCCTTGTTTAATCCTGCTGGAGAAGCCATTGCCCAAGCAAGTGAAAGTTACCCCGTTTTTTATCCTCAGGAGGGCTGGGCCGAACAGAATCCAGCTGACTGGTGGCAGGCGGTTTGTAAAGCAACCAAGAAACTAATTGAACAGTCAAAAATTGATCCGAGTGAGATTGTTGGAATTGGAGTAGCAGGACAAAGCTGGTCAGCAATTCCTATGTCAGCTGACGGACAAGTTCTAGCCAATACGCCGATCTGGATGGATACCCGAGCGGTGGATAGTTGTCAGGAGCTGGAGGAACAAATTGGCGAAGAACGGTTGTTTCAGCTTTGCGGAAATCCGCTTCAACCGGCCTACACATTGCCAAAAATTCTATGGTACAAAAAGCATCAACCAGAGATGTATCAAAAAATCGATAAAATTTTGCAGTCCAACAGCTACATTGTTTATCAGCTGACCGGCTGTTTCTCTCAGGATGTTTCCCAAGGCTACGGGTATCAATCATTTGATATGCGAAAAGGTACCTATGACCAAACAATCTGTCAGGAATTAGGCATTCCGCTGGAAATATTGCCAGATATTTTCGCCTGCCATGAGGTTGTGGGCAAAGTAACAGATGAAGCTGCTCTTCAAACTGGACTAACTGCGGGCATACCAGTTGTGGCTGGCGGATTAGATTCTGCTTGCGGCGCTTTAGGTACTGGAGCAATTCAAGCTGGCGAAACGCAAGAGCAAGGTGGCCAAGCTGGAGGGATGGGCATTTGTTTAGACACCTACCAAGCGGACAAACGATTAATCCTTAGTAATCATGTAGTACCAAATAAGTGGCTGCTTCAAGGTGGTACCGTTGGTGGAGGCGGTGTGCTGAATTGGCTGGAAAAACAGTTAAGCGATGCAGAAAAACTAACAGCAGCCAAAAATAATACCAACAGTTTTATTGAATTAAGCTCTTTAGCTGAAAAAGTCTCTCCTGGTTCAGATGGATTGATCTTCCTGCCCTATATGGCGGGAGAACGTTCCCCGATTTGGAATCCTAAAGCCAAGGGCGTTTATTATGGACTTGATTTTAGTAAAACAAAAGGTCATTTGATCCGATCAGGAATGGAAGGCGTAGCTTATTCCCTTAAACATAATCTGGAAACTGCTCAGCAGGCTGGTGCAGAGGTTTCATTGCTTCGAGCAATGGGGGGAGCTGCCAACAGTGAAGTATGGACACAAATCAAAAGTGATGTAACAGGCAAAGAAATTCGTGTGGTTAATACAGATACTACAACGACTTTAGGTGCGGCCCTGTTGGCAGGAGTAGGGATAGGTGTTTACACTGATTTTGAGGAAGCCGTAGCTAAAACCGTAACCTATGGTCGAACACATTATCCAAATCCTGAATTAGCCGATGTTTATCAAGCAGGCTATCAAAAATACTTGGCAATTTATGAAGGCTTGAAAGATCTTATGTGTTAGCCTTTAAAATTGAATAACAATATCAGCCACAGTCCATTCAGTAGGAAGTTTTTTTGCTGAATGGGCTGATTGTCGTTCGTAATTTTATTATGTAAACAATATTAACGATTCTAACATTTCTTTGAAATCAGCTGCAGTATTTTCTGACTAATGACGGGGCCTCTGTTTTTTGAAAATGAAAAGATTTCTTTCAGAAATACACTTTTCATGGACTGAAAATTTATGGTAAAATCATTATTGTCGGTAGGCGGTTCCCTTACTCATCAAATTCTAAGTTGGCAAATAGTCTCATAGAAATTTGCGGCTTTAGACTGAGGTGAGGGGCTAGAGGAACATGCTACACTTCTTATAGATAGAACACCTTGGTTTAAGGGAAATGATAAGGAGGGAAGAGAAGTGGAAAATATGGAAGGCCATTTGGAATACAGCCATACAGAGGACAAATTAATTCAAGCTTCTAATCGAGTACGTTGCAAACAAGCAAAAATTTCTGTTGTCACTTCTATGGCCGCCGTTTTAACTGGTTTCAATGTTGATGCTTTTGCTGACAGTGTGGTGGGGCCTATCATGGTTGCGGCCGGCATTGCGGCAGGTTTTACAAACATTTATTTATTGAAAAAATACAGCACCAAATAATCCAGCAATTATATTTTTAACCGCCCGTAGTGAATAATGAGTATTCGCTACGGGCGGTTTATTTATTTAATTCGTTCCAAAGCTTGCTTCAAATCTTCAATTAAATCATCAGAGTCCTCAATCCCAATCGACAACCGTAATAAATTATCGGTTAATCCGTATGACTCTCGTAATTCCTGTGGGATTTCCGCATGGGTTTGAGTTGTTGGATAAGTTACCAAACTCTCCACACTGCCAAGACTTTCTGCAAAGGTAAATAATTTCAATGCTGACAGAAAAGTAGAAATTTGCTCCGCGGTTTTTAATTTGAAGCTAATCATGCTGCCTTTTCCAGGATAAAATATTTGCTGGATTGCTGTGTGTTCTTGTAAGAAACCTGAGATTACTTGTGCATTTTTCTCTTGTTGATTGACACGCAGTTTTAATGTTTTTAATCCTCGAATTAATAGCCAACAATCAAATGGTGCCAAAACTGCACCGGTCGTATTCAAAATATACGCCAACCTTTCTCCGATTTCAGCTGAATTTGTGACTACTGCTCCAGCCAGTAAATCATTATGTCCACCTAAAAACTTAGTTGCTGAATGAATTACAATATCGGCTCCTAAATTTAGCGGTTTTTGAATAATAGGGGTCAAAAAGGTGTTATCAACAATTACCAAACAGTTCTGATCCTTAGCAAGTTTTACAACATAAGAAATATCTACTTCATTCATTAAAGGGTTAGTTGGTGTCTCGATAAATACTCCAGCAAATTCTGAACGAATCTTAGCTTTGTAATCCTCAATCGTATCAAAATATTCAAATTGATAGCTGCCTTTGTTTGCAAGTGCATTAAAGTAACGATAACTGCCTCCATAAAGATCTCGGGAAACCAAGAAACAGCTGCCAACGGGAAATAACTCGAAAACTAATTGGATTGCACTCATTCCTGAACTAGTTGCAAAGCCATGCGTTCCGTTTTCTAATTCAGCTAAAGCATTTTCAAGCACTTGACGAGTCGGATTAGCCGTACGAGTGTAATCGAAACCAGTGCTTTGTCCCAATTTGGGATGTGCATAGGTAGTCGAAAGATAAATCGGGGTATTGACTGCTCCTGTTTGATCATTGGCATGATTACCGATTTGAGCTAGTTGTGTTGCAGCTTGCCAATTATTTTTGTTAGACATGGGTTTCCTCCTCAATAGTCGCAAAGCCATAATCGCGAATATGTTTCTTCAATGTATTTAGATAATGCTGGCCTAGTACAGACAAATGACTCCGCTTGCTTTTAATCCAGCCAATTTCCATCCGATCAGGAATAGTTAGTGGTATTGCCACGATACTGTCATCGTTCAATTCACGACTGATAATTCCAGTACTGAAGGTGTATCCATTCAAACCGACCATCAGGTTAAAAATTGTCGCTCGATCGCTGACTTTAATATGCTTTTTGTAAGATCTAGTGCTGAGAATTTCCTCGGAAAAGTAGAACGAGTTGCTGTTGCCTTGTTCAAAGGACAAATAAGGTAAATTCTCTAGTTCTTCCAATGAAACAGAATTTTTATCTGCTAAAGGATTGTCTTTGCTGATAAAAATATGCGGTTCAGAAACAAAGAGGGAAGAGAACACGAGATTCTTTTCTTCAAATAATTTCTCCAGAACCTTACGATTAAAATCATTCAAAAACAGAATACCAATTTCACTGCGGAAGCTGGCTACATCTTCCAGAATATTTTGAGTCTCGGTTTCTCTTAAAGTAAATTGATAACAATCGTCTTCATAAGCTTGAATAAATTCTACAAATGCGTGTACTGAGAACGCGTAGTGCTGGGAAGAGATCGACAAGCGAGACTCTCGTCTATCGAAATGTTTGTAACGCTTCTGCAGTAAGTCTACCTGATCGGTAACTTGTTTGGCATAGGTCAGAAACTCCCGACCTTCTTCAGTTAAGGACACTCCCAACTTGCTCCGGTGCAGCAGACAAATACCCATTTCGTTTTCCAACTCCTTGATAGCATTAGATAGTGTCGGCTGTGATAAGAACAAACATTTTGCTGCTTCATTGATAGAACCAATTTCGACAATTTTTTCCAGATACTCCAATTGTTGAATTCGCATATACGTAGTCTCCTTTCATAAATAAACACAAAAAACGCCCTTCTTCTCATTACAAGAAAAAGGGCGAAAGAATTCGCGTTACCACCTTCATTTGTCGCATCTTTGCAGATGGGACCTTAGCCAGTACGAGTTGTTCACTGATACTGCGTTGCGATAACGGGCACCTCCGTCAGCTGCTTGTGGTTTCACTCACTGCTGAATGCTCAAAGACCATCTTCCAAACGATCCCCATTACTTCTTTTCACCAACCGAAGCTCTCTTTCAAAATGGTTTTCTATTTGTACTCTTCTTTTCGACGCGTTGTTTATTGTTTTATACTATAAGCAACTTTTTCTCATATGTCAATCATCTTCCTCATTTTTTTCTCATTTTTAGTTATAGAATAATTTTGTAACAGGTTATAAAAATTTACAGTTAGTCAGTAAAACTTAGCCGTGTTACAGTTCTTCTCATAACTACTGAGGAGGCGATTCAATGAAAACTACGGTTGTAGGATTTCCTAGAATTGGGGCAGATCGAGAATTAAAAAGAATCACGGAAAGCTATTTACACCAAGAAAGTACTGCCGAAGAACTGATACAAGAGGGAAGACGTTTAAGAAAAGCTCATTGGCAGCTGATGAGGAACGCTGGAATTGATTTGATTCCCAGCAATGATTTTTCTTTCTATGATACAACTCTGGATACAGCTGTCTTGTTAAATATTATTCCGAAACGTTATGCTGAATTAAAACTATCCACCTTAGATACTTATTTTGCATTAGCAAGGGGATACCAAGGAGATGCGGGGGATGTAACTGCCTTGCCCATGAAGAAATGGTTTAATACCAACTATCATTATTTAGTTCCTGAATTTGAAACAGATACGCAGGTGAAGGTAGTCGGCACAAAGATATTTGAGGAATATTTGGAAGCAAAAACAAATGGAGTTGAAACAAAACCAGTTATTTTAGGACCCTTCACTTTAATTAAGTTGGCTGCTTTCAAGGATACAACTTATCAGGAACACTTACCTCAATTAGTTGCTGCCTATCAGGAAATTATCCATCGTCTGAGTCAGCAGGGAACGCAGTGGCTGCAGCTTGATGAACCCTATCTAGTGAAAGATTTATCAGAAGAGGATCGTTCTTTATTTCTGAAAATTTATCAAAATTTGACCAATTCACCACGAAACATCAAGCTTTTGCTGCAAACTTATTTTGGTGATGTTCGAGACATTTACGAAGATCTCTTAGAACTGAACATTGATGGTATTGGTTTAGATTTTGTAGAGGGCAAACACAGCCTAGAGCTAGTGACTGCTTCTGATTTTCCTGAAGATAAATTATTGTTTGCTGGAGTGATTAATGGAAAGAATATTTGGCGCAATGACTACCAAAAGTCGTTGATTTTGTTGGATAAACTACCACCTAAGCAATTTGTTCTCTCAACCTCTTGTTCCTTACTTCATGTTCCTTATTCCGTCGAACAAGAGTCATTTCCACCCGAAATTACTAAGCACTTTTCTTTTGCTAAGGAAAAATTGACTGAGTTGAAGGAAGTAGCTGAAAACTTGGATCAAGAAACAGAAGGTTGGAGCTTTAACCAAAGATTATTCCGAGAAAACAGAATTGTTGAAAAAAAAGCGCTTAGTAAGCAGCTAGCTGCCTTAACCGAAAAAGATTTTCAACGACAGCCTGAATTCCTAACGAGAAACAGGCTTCAAAAACAGACCTTAGATTTACCACTAATACCAACAACCACCATTGGGTCATTTCCCCAAACCCGGGAGGTTAAGTTGACACGAGCACGATTTAAAAAGCAGCAAATCAATTACGAGGATTATACAGCTTTTTTGAAAGAAAAAATTGCTGATTGCGTAGCTTTTCAAGAAGAAATTGATTTGGACGTATTCGTCCACGGTGAATTTGAAAGAAATGATATGGTAGAGTACTTTGGTGAAAATCTGGATGGCTTCTTGTTTTCTAAAAAGGCCTGGGTACAGTCTTATGGGACACGGTGTGTAAAGCCGCCAATTATTTGGAGTGATGTTTCTCGGAAACAATCAATTACTGTGAAGTGGTCCACTTATGCCCAAAGCTTAACTGATAAGCCAGTGAAGGGTATGTTAACAGGACCAGTAACTATTTTAAATTGGTCATTTCCGAGAGAGGATATTTCAATTAAAGAGTCAACATTACAAATTGCTTTAGCTATTCAAGAAGAAGTTTTAGATTTGGAAGCTAACGGTATCAAGATTATCCAAATTGATGAAGCTGCCTTGAGGGAAAAGCTGCCATTACGAAAAAGCGACTGGTATGGAGAATATTTAGATTGGGCTATTCCAGCTTTTCGGTTAGTTCATAGCAAAGTAGCTCCTCAAACCCAAATTCATACCCATATGTGCTACAGCGAGTTTGCTGATATATTGCCGGCAATTGACCATATGGATGCCGACGTAATTTCATTTGAAGCTTCTCGTTCTAATTTAGCCTTATTAGATGATTTAAAAGCTCAGAATTTCCAAACAGCTGTAGGACCAGGAGTTTATGATATTCATTCACCAAGGATTCCAGCTGTGAAGGAATTAGAAACAACTATAGAAACTTTATTAGAAAAAATCCCGACTGAAAAATTATGGATTAATCCTGATTGCGGATTGAAAACAAGGGGCGAAAAGGAAACATTTGAAAGCTTGGCTAATTTAACGCGTGCCGCCAAAGAAATAAGGGAGAGGTTGGTCAATGAAACCATCTAAAACTAGTTTATCCTTTGAAGTATTTCCTTCAACTTCGAAAGCCACCGATGACAGCTTGTTTGCTTCTTTGGAGCAGATGGAAGGTTTAGCACCCAATTTTATTAGTGTTACCTGCAGCAATCGGCAAGCTTCATTGGAAGATAGTACAGTAAAAATTGCTGAGCATATTCAACAACAGCATCAAGTAAACAGCATTGTTCATTTAACAGCTGCCTATTTGAATAAAGGGGAGGTTGATACAATTTTGACCTCCCTGCAGCAAAAAAATCTTCAACATATCCTGGCTTTACGCGGCGATCTTTATCCTAGTATTCCACGAAGCACTGATTTTCCTCATGCCAGCGATTTGATAGACTACATTAAGAAGTGGGATCCAAGCTTTTCAATTTCTGCTGCTTGTTATCCGCAAGGTCATCCAGAATCAGCCAACACGGTAGAGGACATCCATCATTTAAAGCAAAAAGTCGAGGCAGGCGCAGATCAACTGATTACTCAAATGTTTTTCGACAATCAGAATTTTTATCAATTTCAGGAAAATTGCTGGTTAGCAGGAATTGAAGCACCTATATTAGCGGGTATTATGCCGATTATCAATAAACGCCAAGCCGAACGAATCCTTCGAACAGCAGATGTTCAACTACCTAAAAAGTTTCTAGCAATTTTAGATAAATATGCTGACAATCCTGTGGCTTTGCGAGATGCGGGAATGGCTTATGCAATTGATCAAATTGTTGATCTGGTAACACAAGGTGTATCTGGCATTCATTTGTATACAATGAATAAAGCAAAGATTGCCCGAACTGTTTATGATGCAACACAATCATTGTTTGATTTGGAAACTAATAATACTGTAGTAGAATCAGCATAAATCTGCGTGTTGATTCTTTTTTATTCTCACTGAGAATATACGTTCCCGTAAATTGAATAATTTAACGAAAGAATCCTATCTCTCAGTAAATTACAGCTACAATCGGTAAATCTTCTAAAAAGAATTAGTTGATACCTAATCAACGATTTTTTTAGGTCATCAAACAAGATAGGAAGGCCTGAATGACTGGCTTTTATTTAAAGATTTCTTTTCATCTTTCTAAAAAATGTACGTTTTTCGGAAAGATGGGTATAATAGATTTTATTGAATAGACAATTATAGTCATATATAGGTCTAATTGGGTCAAAACAGTCATTTTTCTAAAAGGTTTAGTTGCCACTTTGCTTCACTAATTTTCTACCTCAAATTTTTTTGTAAAAACATGCTCATTATTAGCAACAATCAATTTACTTGGGTCGTTGCTAAGCTGAAAACTAACCGAAGAAAAAATTTGAGATAAAGCATTGTTGAAATCATTTTTTAGCTATTTTAAAGCATTTTTCGGGTTTAGACTTTCTGGCGATTTCAAATAGTGATTCATAAATATATTATGTAAACAAATTCCCCATCATTCTGAAAAGATGTGTTTTTTCAGAAAAATAAAATAACAATACTAATACTTCTTATCCCCTACTATTATCACCATTAAGGCATTTAAAAAAAATAAAATAAAAATGTTTGACAAATTGGTATATACCGACTATTATTATAGTAAGAGCCTCTCTTCTCATTATCACAAATTTGGTCTATACAGGAAGGTGATTTTATGTCCAAAGAAAAAGCCAATGAAAAAATTGATCAACTTCTTGATCGCATGCCCTCATTCATTCAGGAATTTGTCGAAATAAAAAGCGCGGATGAATACTCGCCTAATACAATTCTTGAATACTTAAAAAATTATCAGCAGTTCTTTCAGTGGCTGATCCAACAAAAACATGTACCAGAAATTGAAATGAGCGCCATCTCTCCTGCTTCTTTAGACAATCTGCAGCTGCGAACGGCTACTCAATACAAGTCCTATCTACTAAGACGTAAAAAACAAAATACTCGTCAAATAAACCAAGACGGCTCAAAAAAGCAATCTAGCGATACCCTATCAAAAGTAACTATTCAACGGAATATCACCGCATTAAAGGTACTATTCAAATATTTAGCTGAGAGTTCCAACAATAGTCAAAACAAGCCCTATTTGACTCATGATATTATGCGAGAAATTGCTAATGTATCCGATCGTCGAACACTGCAATCACGAGCAGATATGATTGAAGATAAGCTCTTCTTAGGTGATGAAACGGAAAATTATCTGGAGTACATTCGCGATATTTATCCTAAAAATCTTTCCCCGCAAGCAATGAAATTTTATCGTCGTGATTGCGAACGCGACTTATCCATTAACGCTTTGATGCTTGCTTCTGGTCTTCGTTTATCAGAGGTAGTGAATATAGATCTTGACGATATCAACTTTGAACAAAATCGTGTGACGGTTGTTCGTAAGGGAAATAAAACTGATTCAGTACGAATTGCAGCCTTTGCTATGGAATATTTAGCTTCCTATCTTGCTATTCGCGAAGAACGGTATCATCCAGACAAATATGAGCTAGCTTTCTTCCTCTCAATTAGTAAAGGAAAAGCCAAGCGAATTACAGGATCGGCAATAGAGAAAATGGTCGAAAAATACTCAGCACAATTCAAAATCCGCGTAACTCCTCATAAATTGCGTCATACTTTGGCTACCAGACTCTATCAGCAAACCAATAACCTGGTACTTACTGCCCAGCAGTTAGGGCACAGTTCAACTACGACTACAACATTGTATACACATATTGAGAGCGATACGACAACAGATGCATTAAATCAATTGTAAAAAATAAACCAATCATAAAAACTAGAATTTTTATGGTTGGTTTATTAGCTGTAGTTTATAAATCATAGCCTACAGGATTTTTCTATTTTAAGTCGTCCATTCGCTGCTGTTCTTTCTAGAAATTTTTGACACGCGAGAAAAAGATAGAACGCAAATCAAGTTTTAAAGTACACGCAACTTATGCAGGAGTAGCTTTAATAGCTGTTTATCTTAGTTGCAGGGCCATTGATAAAGTAACCCCTCACTTCGCTGACAGCAAATCTAAGCAGCAATCAAGAGTTTATCAATCGCTCATTCTCGTCTTTCTTCAATGATATATCGTGGCCTTTTTTTTGTTTCCAAATAAATTTTTCCTGTATATTCACCATGTAAACCAACCGCCGTCATGATAAAACCTGACAATATCCATTGCGTTATCATAAGCGATGCCCATCCTTGAACTGTATTCCCTAGCAATTTCAAAATTAAAACGTAGACCATGTATAAGATTCCGAATGCTGTACAAAGAAAACCTAAATTACGTATCCATTTCATCGGAGCAATCGATAAGCTGGTAATGCCGTTGAACGCTAACGCTACCATTTTTTTAAGACTATATTTTGTGGAACCTTTTAACCGAATTTTCCTGTCATAATACACCTTAGAAGTTGGATAGCCCATCAATGGAATCGTTCCTCTTAAAAAAAGATTTGTTTCTGTATAATCAGCCAGTGTATCCACCGCTCGTTGACTCAATAGTCGGAAGTCAGCATGGTTAGGTATCATATCAATTCCTAAAAATCTTGAAAATTTATAAAAGAACAATGCAGTATTTCGCTTAAACCAAGTATCATTTTTTCGTTCTCTTCGCACACCGGCAACTATCTCATAGCCCTTGTTAAATTCGATAATCATTTCTTCGATTGCGTGAATATCGTCTTGCAGGTCAGCGTCTATCGATACATAAATATCTGCTTGACCTTTTGTCTCCATCAAACCGGCTAACAAAGCATACTGATGCCCAAAATTACGACTAAATTTCAACCCGATAACCGGCAAACTATCTATAGATTCATCAATCAATTTCCAAGTGCGATCAGTACTTCCATCATCTACTAAAACAATTCGACTATCTTGTGTGATTAACTGTTGCGATATTAACTTATTTAGATAATCAATTAATTGGTGCAGAAGAATTGGTATCATCGCTTCTTCGTTGTAACACGGAATTATCAGATAAAGAGTCTTCACTGCTTTTATCTTCCTTTCTTAGTGTGAGTAAGTTCGTCAAATTTAAAAGGAAAACACGTACCCAAAAACGAGCGTTTTTTTCACTGTTGATGTAGGTGGTATCCTGGTCATGTAGAATATTTAAATACCGATAATAGTCTTCATCCGATTTATTTAAGATAGTTAATTCATAAACACCATTTTTCTTTTTTAAATTGGTTCGTCCAAGCAACTGAACATTAGGATATTTATCTGTTCCAACTTCAAAAGTAAATATCTCATCTGGTTCGATTTCATTTGGCAGCTTGTCTAAGTAAATAAATTGTTCGTTTACTTTAATGGTTTGGGTTGAACAATTTCCAGTCTTAAGGTTTAATGACTGCTTCCACATCGTGAATTCTTTTGAGATATTGTCTCGTTGTCGCATAAAACTCATCGCAAAAATATCGTAAATAATGTTCTTAAGTGACCAATAGGCAAGTATTCCTATTGAAAAAATGTTCATGACAGTCCAGTACTTACTGAACAATAACCATATTGCAAAAACATTCAAGCCTAAGTTGATCAAGTAGAATAATACGATCCCGTAATACTTTGAGAATTGCTTTTCATATGTTTTAGGTGTGATAAGAAAATCTGTTTGAGAAATACCTATCAATTCTTCCAATAATCCTTTTATGATCAATGGTGTCAATATATGGTCGGTAATATTAGCATAGGTTGCAGAGACTTTTTTACTAGAACTCTGCTTCAAGGCCAAATTATAAATCATATAAGATGTCCCCCATATAATTAGAAACACTAATGGATTGGCTATAACGATTTTAAGCTGAAAGATAACCGTAAATGCTGGAATGAACATGAAGACCAAACGTCTTATAGGGAAAAACCAGTAATTATATGAGTGTAGATAGGCTAGTTTAGTTCGAAGAGCAACACTGGAGGTAAAAAAGTTATGACTTCTAATGCTCTTGATAAATCCGCGTGCCCACCGTTCCCGTTGTATTTTTAAGCCCTCAATTGCTGTAGGATTCATCCCATACGCATAACTCTCAGGTATTGCTTTGGTTTTGTATCCAGCCTTTAATAAGACCAAACTCGTTGATAAGTCTTCCGTAATGCTGTCAGTAGCCATTCCATCCACATTTTCTAACGCCTTTCGAGAGACAATCGCATTCGAACCACAGAAAATAGGCGCATTACTTTCATTACGAGAAGGATTCACTGTTTGGAAGAAATATGTTTGTTCCTTTGGCAGCTCTTCTTGAGCATAGAGATTGTATTGAAATAAATCAAAGGTATAGAAATCTTGCGCGGATTGAACATATGCCAAGGGATAATTATAGTCTTGATCAATTAATCCCTGCTGATATTCTTCATAAGTATCATAATCCGTTTCACCTAACTGATAGAAATGTGGCACGATACCTTTTAAATAATTGGACTTAGGAATCATATCACAATCTAAAAATGCAACTAATGGCGACGAAGTCTGTTGCAGTGCATGATTTATGTTTCCTGCTTTTTTATGTTTGTTTTTTTGTGGATCGAGACCAATATAGCCAATATCCCATTTTTCACAAATATTTTTTACAGCTGGACGTAAACCATCATCACACAAATAGATATGCACTTTTGATTGATCTGGATAGTCCATTGTTTTACAACCATTAATTGTCTTTTGTAATAATTCAATATCTTCATCATGAGTGATAATAAATACATCTACCTCTGGAAAAAATTCAGCGGGCAATTCTTCTATATTCATTGGATCTTTATAAAATAGCTGGCCAAAAAAATCTGAAACTCCTTGCATATTGGAGGTTAATTCAGCAACAAACAATAGTAAGCTAATTAATAGAGAGATAAGATTATACTGAACTGCTAAGGTGAAAAATAGACGATAACTCAAATAGATCACTTGAGAAACAATCGCTACTATCATCAATAGTTTGATTCGCTTTTGCATAGTTTCCCTCTCATTCTAAAACAGTTGGCGTAAAGTGGACGGCAACATTGTTTGGATTTGATATCTCAACCGTCAAAATTCGACTATTATCGACGGGTATTTCGAAGTCATGCTTTCCTATCGTTACTATTTGTTGTTCTGTTTGTTCACCGTCAAGGTTGATTGTGACGGACATATTCGCCTCATATGTTTCGACCATAAAAGAATACGTTTTAAACCCTTTTGTTGGTACAGTGACAGCAATGCGATCCCTTCCATGTATATCAAAATAATTTTGCCATAAATCATATGATTTTGATTCACTAGCAATAGTACTTAATGCTAAGGCATAATTTGGTTGAAAGAATTTATCATCAGGATATTTTTCTTGAAATGCCCCATATAAGGAATCAACAAGATCCTTTGTTGGTTCTTTGATACGATGATAAACTGTGTAGGTGTATTTATTTGATTCTATTTTTTGGATCGGCTGATAAAATTCCTTTCCAATTGTTGTCTCTTTAATCAATTCAATTAATCCAAGCATTTCAATTTGCTTTTCAGGATACCAAGAGGCCAATGGATCAGATAAAACTACATATTCCGCCTGAAAAAAATAACTCGGAAACCCATCTCGTTTATCCGCATTTGCTGTTTCTAGCATGTTAGGAAAATTATCGACAGTTTCAGGTAAATACAATCTTTTAAATGATTCAGAAGATAGCTGTTTCATGTCTCCAACAGCATAAGCAAACTCATTTTGATCATTCATTGTTGTTTTCAAATATGAATCAAGTTGGTATAAACTCTTTGTTTCAGAAGTTACAGCTTCAGGTTTAGCCTCCAATCCTGTGGTTAATGGATTGGTGTATGCTTGAACACTGTTTGTCTTTGTAGAAATAGGAAATACTGCGTTAAATAAGATTATAGATGCTACGAGCAGCGTAAATCGTTTATGATGCAAGTATAAATTGTTGATCGTATACATATATATAAAGGCAGCAAAAACAACTAAGAACCACACGATCAGATATTGATGATGAAAATCCATTTCTTGTACTGTCGCAAAAATCCCCATGGCAATAACAACCGTAGTTATTAAGCGATTTGTAATAGAAAATGTAGCGGGTCTTTTTAGTGCAACGTAAGCACCTAAAAAAGCCATTCCAATAAGCAAATAGCCAAAATTATTCACCAAATACATGAGTCTTGTTGATATTTCGCTGGATGCATAGGCTTCATACTGATCGGAGTAGTTCGAAAGAAATTTTGGAATTATATTCGAATTCAAGAATGACAAGGCCACAATACTTAAAGCGGCTATCGTCCCCTCTGTAGCAATTAATACACCCCACTGCTTCCTGTCTAATTTCCGCTGCTTCCATTGGATAATGAGCAAATCTAAGAAAAATGATAAATAGAACCCTATAATAAAATAGGCGTACCAGCGTCGTACTAAAATAACTAAAAAGCTAAGTATGCTCAACGACACTACTTGTTTAAATGAATACTTAGTGTAGTCTATATCAAAGGTTTGACAAATTAACAGGCCTACAAACATTAATCCCCATACATCATCGAAGCCATTGAGCAGTGGATAAAACATATTAGCGCTTAAAAGAATTAATAAGAAACTAATGCTCACCTGCAGACTGCTTAACGGTTTCGATTTCTGTATCCCATTGTATATTTTTAATGCTATCATTAATAAAGCCATTGTAGCCGGAATATAGTATAGAATATAAACGGCCGTACAATGGACGCTGTAGCTGTAAGGGACAACCCAAGCAACGGGTGCCAATAATAATGTGTCAATGTGCGTATAATCATTCGCCAAAGTATCCCTTACAAAATGGAGATAATCCTGAACGTTGATACGATAGGATTCATAGCGTTCCAATACTTTTAAGTATGAATTAATGTCATCATATATTTTGATATTTGTATCATTTAAGCTATACCAGTGTAGAAAAAATAGACCCCAAAAAATAGAGGCTCCAATGATGAGATATAAGCCAATTTGAGACCTTTTAGATAGTTGTTTTTTGAAATTCACATATGACCACGTACCAAAACCAAATATATAAAATGACAATAATGCAGCGCTAAACAAATAAGCATTGTTCATAATGTATCCTGTAATAATAAGTGCTAAAAGTAGTATCAGTATAACGATTGTACGGTGCTTCCTCATGTGTTGACTCCTTAAAATTCTTATCGTTCTTTGATCTAAGTTTTTTTTAGACCTGTAAAAAAAGTTGTAATAGTCAGATGATAGATCTCCAGACTAAATATAAAAGACAATTGGGTATCTTTTTTTCTGATGACTTCGAACGGAGGAATAGCTCCAATACTAGTAAGCAGCTAAGTTCTTTCATCTCTTCTAGTCAATTCTGAGTAGCTTTTCTTAAAGCATAATAAATTTTCTTTGGATTAAATCCACAACACTTCCAACAATTTATTTCTTTTTTGTGTAACTAATATATTATTTTTTTATAAATCATATTCAATACGTATGATTTTATCCTCTCTAACTATACAATGAGAATATAAAAGATATAATATATCTTTTTGTCCACACTCCCTATTATAATATAAATTTTCCACTTTACCCTAAGTTTAAAAATACTAGTTACTTATGTAAACTATTACCAACTAATCTTTTTACTTTTTTAATAAGTTTAACGTATAGATTATAACCGTTATAAATAATGCGACTTATAAAATCGGCATTTGACTACTAAAATAGATTTAATTGATCCCCTATCCTAAACCAATAATGAAAAGATAGTTGTCATTAACGTTTATCCAGAATCACGTGTAATGGTGAATATATATTTCGTTTTTGTTACAATTACTTTTTGAGGAAACACTGTAAATGAAGAACCTAGTAATAAAATACGCTGTTTAAATCAGGTCTTTTAGCCTAATTCAATGGCGTATTTTATGACTAGGCTTTTTTGTAAATCAGATGACACTACCAGTTCCTCCGCTCAGATTGTCCAACCAGTTCTTCCAGCTCGATAATTTTTTAGCGGTTTGACCTTGTTCAAAAGTAGAACTTCTTTTTTTATCAGACTTTCATTCACTATAAAAAAATATAGGACCTTTAACAAAATTGTCAGCTTGTAATTCGAAAAATTTTTAATTATTTTGGATCTCACTATCTAGCCAGCAAACGATCTTGATAGTTTTTAAATACTATATTTTTTAAACCAAGCGTATATTCTGTCTAATAGCATCATGTGCCCAAAAGACTTTAAAGTGCCAACCAAAAATAACAAGACAATAAACTTAAGAGAAGTTTCCAAAAATATTTGTCGATCTCGTAACGTTAAGTAAATAATTGTACTCGCTATCGCCAGTATGAATCTGCGAATTCCTCTATTTTTAATAGAGTTCCTTATTTCCGAATAACGTCTCATGAATCTCTTTTTTTCATTATCAGATAAAGGTTGTATTCTTTTTCCCATGTATCTCCTTTCGTAATTACGATTTATAAATTACCTTGAGAATATACATTTTCTTTTTCATTCTCACTATAAGATACGTTAATTAACGATAAATCATTTCGAAATAGCTAAATCTTTGCGCAAAAAAAAACCGTTTTGAGTTCCGATTCTCAAAACGATCGTTCACTATCCAGAGTTTTTTGGTCCAGTTTTGGCAGTAATAAAATCCACACCGATTTTTTCAGCTTGCTTCCATTCTTTTTTGGGAATTGTCCAGGCGTTTATTTTTAAACCGAGAGATTGGGCCTGTGTTACTAAATCAACCTGAGAAATAATACTATCGTATCTAATATCTAATCCAGCATTGTTTCCTAAATGATAAACATCAGCAATCAATTGTTCATTTAGTTCGTCACTTAATAACTGTACATGGATATTTGGCAACCGCTGCTTTATTTCCTGCAAATGACGGTAATCAAAAGAAATCACCATGCCATTTTCCCCGAAACCATAAGTATCAATTAGGTAAGCTAGACTATCATAGTCTTCGGCTGTTAAATCAGTTGGCTTCAAATCAATCAAAGGAACTCTCTGGTAATACTGTATTGTAGCCAGATAGTCTTCTAATGTGGGAACGATTAGTTGGCCTTGATCATAGCTTTCGACATTTCTGCCGTTATCAATTCTCAGCTGATTAATATCCGCTAAAGTTAGCTCACTAATCAGTCCACTGCCATTGGTCATTCGGTCCACACTATCATCATGCATGATAACCCACTGCCGATCTTTAGTCAGCCTAACATCTGTCTCAACGCCCCATGTAGTGGCCTGCTGAAACGCGGGTAAAGAATTTTCGGGAGCTACTCGGCTATTTCCCCTGTGGCTGACAAAACGAACATCTTCACTTTTTTCACTAACCTCCAAATTATCTGCAGAAATATAGCCATTTGGAGTCTTGAAGATCTTTTGCTCTTCATTATAGACGATCCCTTCAACCTTTAGCATCGAGTTACGTTCTAGACTATTGCCTCCCTCATTTAATGCTCGATCTTGATAAATTGTCGTATCTTGCAGCACACGTACACGCTTTGGTAAAATCAAATTAATCTCCACCTGATTCATCTCACTTTGAGCAGATAACCCATTCTGACTAGTGAAAAAAGCTTCAGAAGAATAAATTCCGTTTTGAAAATCAAAATCTTCATAATCCATCCGTATGTTATAAGTTGTGGAAGATTTTTGCTGCCCCCGATAAACTTTTAGATCACTTTTATCCTCTTTGGACCATACAGGGACGTCTATTGTTTCTACATCAGCCGCACTGTTTATCTCCATCAATAAGTCAAATTGTCCTTTGTCCACTCTTGCAGGATCAAGTTTTGCTGAAATAGTTGGTTGTTTAACCTCGAATTCCCCAAACTCGATCTTGTCACAGCGGCCATTTTTATTAGTTGCTAAGACTAGAACTTGATAGCAGCCAGCAAATTTGTGATTCTTTATGGGAACATCGGCTTTCCACACTTGATAGGTTGAGTCCAATGCAGCGGTATATTTTTGACGATCAGTAAAATTTTTCTGATCACCCCAAACGACAAATTCAACCTTCTCAATATCCCTTGTATAGGTAAAATCAGCCAGCATATGATACACTGTCTGTTTCTTATCTTGATTAACCAGACGAAAAACTGGACGAGTATTTACTATGCTGTTATTTTGCAAACTCTTTTGATAAAAGCGATTGTCCAAAGTTTCAGAGAACTGACTGTTTAGCCAGACATCGTCCGAATTCATTCGCTTCATTTTTTTCTCGTAAGCATTCACTGGAAAATTAGCTTGTGAGAAGGGCGAATCATTTAAAAGCTCAAATGTATCTTCGGCCCCAAATGCCATCCTATCTCCAAAAGTTAAGAACAACAGTAAGAAAAAAGACGTCCCACTTATTTTAATCATTTTTAGTAAATTTAATTTGTTCATGTGTGCAGTATAAGGATAATTTCCAGATTTGTCCATTTTTCTGAGAGGATCTTCTTTATTGCAGCGAACGAACGAAAATATCCAACGCTCAGTGATTATTTAGTTAGCTGTCTTTTCTAAATAAAGACATTTTATCAGCGACTGAAACAAAGAATCGAAGCTGTGCCTTATATTCCTAGTTTTTCGTACTTTTCCCTTTTTAGATTAATTCGGAAAATCTTAGCAATACAGCAATACTAAGATAAATTTCATAATATTATTATGGTAAACTAGAAATGCTGTATATTACAATCTATTTGAACTACCACCCGCAGACCCTTTGAGATAGCTTTGATCCTTAACATATTCTCCGATTTACCTTAATCATTAAAAAATTAAGGTGGCGCACACCACTTGCATTCAAGTAAAATTATTATGTTAACCGAATACTCAAATCTGAAAAATACTACGAAAAATCTCTTTCACCAATTGTAAATTGCTGTAGAGCTTTAGTTACCTCTACTCTTTGTTGTGGTTCCAATCGATGAACAAATGATTTTACACCTTCAATCGTTAACTCCTCATCCTCCTCCAGTAAAAGCACATCATCCCAAGATTTAAGCATCCCCTCCTGATACTGATTCACAAGCAGCAACAATCCCAAACCTAATTCGAATGAAACTTCTTTCAATAATTGAAGGCAACATTCGCGAGAAACTAACTCCTGTTCTAAAAAATCCAACAAGTCATAAGGTGAAGTGATTTTCTCCAATAGAAAATGTACCTGATCCTGTTGGTTTTTTAACGTTTCAACGGTTTCTAGCATTCGAGTAAAGTCATTTGCTGGCATTGCAGAAATTAATGTCAGCTCATATTGCAAAGACTCCTCCAGCAGCAAAACATTTTTTATTGACGCCGGTTCATCCAATGAAAGAACACGTTGAACAAAGCGCTGAAAGGTTTTCTGGTGATATGGATGCTCTACTAAAAATTGCGTTAATTCAGCTGGAATGCTCCTTTGCTGAATAATGCTATAAACAAATTGGGCCTCTGGTTCTGTTAACAAAAGGGAAAGTGTTGAGGATCCTGCTATTTTTTTAGCGATCCATTGATCAAAAATCAATTGATACAAATTATTAATATCCTTTCGATAATCAAACCCTAACCTTTGCGTATAGACCTGCAGGATTTCGCGAATCTGATTGGGAGGAATGAAATCTATAAACTTATTTTCTGATGATAAACGAGTCAAGTACTGATGAATAAAATCAATGCCTTGATACTGAAGGTCGTTAACTGGGTTCGCTAGTTGGTAATCAATTAGTCCTGCCCCCGAAACAGTTGCGCTATAGTCTAAATTGTAAGATTTGAAAAATCCTCCTATTTCGTCCAAAGTATCCTTGATTGATTCAATTTCAAAACTTTTATAATCACTCGCAAGCTGCTGATACAAGACAAATGTATACTGCAGCTTTGCTGTCAGAAGCTCTTTTCCATTGTTAAAGCGCTCTACAACAGAATTTCCTTTTTCAGCATGATCCATGACAAATAGAATAGATGCACGGATTTCTTGGATCTCATCTACGGGCATCACACTTGTTCCGCTTAACCGCTGTTGGACCTTGTGAATCAAAAATCGACGAAATTCCTCATCGTTGGAATAGCTTAACTCAAACAATTCAGTCATCCTCCTTTAGCGTTGGAAAATCCTCAATATATCCTTGAACGTATTCTAAGTTGCCATCAAACTTTTCATAGATTTCTTGGATTTTTTCCCAGAGGGTTTCATCTTCTGCTGGCTGCAGACTATGCAAATAATAAAAACTTTCCTGCAGCACCTCCACCATAGTCAAATATTCATTTTTTACCATACGACGCTCTTGAGCAGCCTGTTCCATAAAATGAAGTGTGTTGGATAAACTAAAATCGATTAATTGATAATCTTTTAATGCCTGGTCACGATTATCCAATACTTCTTCAACATCTACAGTCGTTAACGAAAATGATTGATTGTTTAACTGTAATAGCTGATTCACCTGTTGGACTATCTGAAGCTTAGTTTGTTGATTAAATAACGACAACTCATAATTATCCATCTGCTTCCCCTACCCTTCCACAGACTAAATACCATAGTTTGGTAGGGAAGACAATCTTGAATTATAGCTCATTTTGTGGTATTATGAAGAAGTAGAAAAACGAGGGGAAAATACTTTCTTAAACTTTTTTTAATGAATTTCTGATTTGATTTTTGGTCAACATAATTATAAAAAAACAGTGAGTACATTAAACTGTACTCGCTGTTTTGTATTTATCCGTTAGCTAGTTTTTAACTCTTTTTTGCCATTTTCTATATAATGTACATCATTGACCGAGTGGATAGTAAATTTTCCATCGTCATAAGAAACGGTGGTAATACTGCCATTTTTCAAATCAAAACGAATCGGTCGTGATGAATCGATTAAGGAAAGGAAAAAGGCAATAGTATACCCATGTGTCATAACTAAATCATTCCCTCCCTGCTTGTTCTCACAGCTTTTGGCAATTGATTCAAAGCCATCCCAAATACGCTTTTCAATTTCAGTATACGACTCAGCCCATCCAGTCGTATCGGCTGTGACAATTGCATCTGCCAACTCTTTATAAGTAATCGGTTTGGAGACAATTTCATCAGGGTTGTCCAAATTTAAAACTTTGGTTAACACACCCCATAGTATTAAAAAAGAAAAATCTCTCGTTCTGAAGATCAAATAAATAATTGTCAACATTCGCTTATCCTAATGAAAATTGTCACCAAGCAAAAATAAAGAATCCCCTTTTACTAATTTAGTCTTCTTGTACCTTTAAACCTTCTACAATATCCAGCTTCTCAATGTAGCGATTAGACAACAAGATACGAGTACTACCCATTAGAAAAACAATGGTCGTTGAAATCAGGTAGCTTTTTAAGGAAACAATCGGATACAATGCAAAGGTGTTTTGTGAAAATTCCCCCTTGATGGCCTGCAACAACTGATAGCCCAGAAAAAATCCAAGAGGAATAGCTAAAATCAACTGTAAAAGGGTCTCTTTTCCAATTGCCGACAAAATACGTCGTTTGGAGTATCCCATAATATTCATAAACATATATTCAAATTCTCGTACTGTTAGGTTCATCAAGTTCATGCACATAATGACCGTAATCCCTAAAATGACTGAACATATAATCAGAAAAATAATTAGAATTCCCATATTGTCTAGTAGAGAACGGAACATTTCGCGATCGTTATTAGCTGTGGTGAATACCATATTTTGGTTTTTCAAATGCTGTTCTAGCTTTTCAGGGCGGTCTGATTGTACGTATAACGTATTGTAAACTCTTGGCAGATCATCAAATATTGACTCAGCATAATCATAGGAAGTAAAGATACTTAATCCCATACCTAGTGGTAAGATACACGATACCTTAACAGATCGGTCATCAATTTTTATGGTGTCTCCTACCGTTACCTGCCATTTCTCAGCATAGTATTCTGGAATAATTATTCCCTCACGCAGCATTTCATCTGCTAATTCAAGCGTATCAACCTGCCCATCTAGAATAATCAAGGAATACTCCTCACCATTTACTTTGGTAACCATTTGCAAAGCTTTGTCCTCTTTTTGAATCAAGGTGTCCTCCACCAAGTCATCTGTTAACTGCTGAGGTTGACTTTCAATAATTAAATCATAACTTGCAAAGGTACGAAAATATTGATTCGTTACCTCTTTTAGGGAATCATTAAAGCCGAATGAAAACACCAGTAAAGCTGCCGAAGCCGCTATTCCTAAGATCATCAGAAAAAAGCGTCCCTTATTACGTAAGCTTGTCTTAAAAGCATAGCGAGTATTAAAGGAAACATATTTCCACACTTTTGAGTTTCGCCGTTTGGCAGAGATTTTTGGAACCCGTGGGCTCATAGATGTATACGGGTATTCTCGCAAAATATCAAGCATGGAGAGAATACTAAATATCCAACAACCAATAGTTGAAACTCCGATGGTGATTAGCCAATACAAAGGATTGAAGTCAGCTGTCAGATCAGGTACCTCAATCATACTAGCAAAAATCGTCAACAACCATTTAGATACTGGCAAGCTTAATAAGCAGCCTGCTATTGAACTAAGTAGTCCCATTAAAACAAACTGGAAAGTATAAATTTTGATAATCCCCCAATTGTTTCGTCCCAACGCTTTCATAACACCAATTTGCTTATGCTCTTTTAAAATAGTTCGTCGCAGCAGAATAAAAATGATACCAAAAGAAAGCAGCCAGAAGATAGTTGGGAAAATGTACGCAAAGGAAACAAACTGATCCAAATCTCCCTCAAACATTTGATAGTTGATCTGGTCCGTCTGTCGTGTAAATGCTTCATAAGCTACAATTTTTTTTACCTGCTTTTCACTAATTCGCTGATCATTTCGCAGCAATATTTGATTATACACTGGCGAAAAATCTTCAGAAACAAATGCTATCGCAAAGTTTTCCTTGTCAGCAATCATTGTTCGAGCGTTTTGAACATAGTAGACATATTCAGGCGATGAGACAATTCCAACAACTTTCAAAATTTGATCACCGGCAATGAGAGTATCTCCCAGCTGCGTCTTATTCATTCTAGCGTATTGACTAATCACTGCGCATTCATCTTTTGTTTTGGCAAGGCGGCCTTTTTCTAGTTTTAACTGATTGGTAGTTTGGGTTTGGGAAATTAGACGAGTTGTCAGATCATCCTTCTTTACATCGTGAACCCAACGACCTTCAACATTGCTTGCATTCAGATCATTTTTCAGCGCAGCAATATCATTGTCTTGAAATTTACCTTGTAACGTGACATCTGCGTAGTGATAGCTGGCGAAGTAATTTTTGGTCGTCTGTTCATAGGTGTCTTTGAAAGAGAAAAGAGTTGAGAAAAAAAGTGAAGCAATTAGTATCAGCAGCCCCATCCCTAACAGCTGACCGAAGTGATTTTTCATTTTACGGAACATATATTTCATTGAGGTTCTCATTACCATTCCACCTCACTCGGCGCTAACGGTGTTTCATTCTCAATATATTCAATGATTTCTCCGCTGCGCATGCGTAAAACAACATCAGCAATTTTAGCAATTTCTTTACTGTGGGTAATAAAAATGACCGTACTGTTGTGAGCCTCCTTGACCTGCTTTAATACTTCCAAAATCCGAATACCCGTCTCAAAATCTAAAGCACCTGTTGGTTCATCACATAAAAGAATTTCAGGAGCTTTAGCGATCGCCCGTGCAATGGAAATCCGCTGTTGCTCACCTCCTGATAATTGTCCAGGAAAATGATGCATTCGTCCTTTTAATCCTACTGAAGCTACTGCCTTTTCAGCCTCCTCACTTGAATGATTAACAATCTCAGTTGAGAATTCAACATTTTCCAATGCACTTAGATCCGGCAGAAGATTATAGCTTTGAAAAACAAAACCAATCTTTTCTTTACGAAAATCAGTCATTTGAACTTTGTTTAACTTCGTAATATCAGTTCCTTCAAAAATAATTTCTCCGGTTGTGGGCTTATCCATACAGCCAATCATGTTCAAAAAGGTCGATTTTCCCGAACCGCTCTCCCCTAAAACTACGATAAACTTATTCTTAGGTAAATCAATTGAAATATTTTTGAGTGCCTGAACTGTCGACTCACCTTCTCCATAATTTTTAGAGAGACTTTTGATTTGAAAAATACTCATTTTCACACCTCCAAGTAATTTAATAAGCCGTCCAACATAACCTCAACCGTGGCATCTAGATAATCCTCAATCATAATTTTTTTATGGCTGACACCAAAATAAATTATGTGCACATAATTCTGTAATATTTCTGGCTGTTTATTCTCCAAACCCAGTTGTTTGAATAGTTCACGATAGTTCTTCTGTTCCATTTCCTCCATTTTTTTTAGTGTTGTTCTGTCATGGCGTCCTAAAAAACTTTGAATATCGTCATGAGCTTCGATGAAAAAAGCAATTTGCGGGTCATGAAAAATTTTTAGAAACAACTGCTTGATTTGCAGTCGTTTTTCTGAAGAAGGAGCATCTTTTAGATGGGTTACTCCGGTTTTTACTTGGTTGAAAGCTTCCTCATGAATTTGATAAAGCAGCTCGTACAGGAAATCGTCCTTTGAACGGAACGAGTGATAAAATGATCCTTTAGCTATTCCGGCAGCTTTGGCAATATCATCTACACTTATTTTTTTTATTCCATATCGAAAGATTAATTGTTTTCCCTCAAGCAATAACTGGTGCTTTTGTAGTTCTTTTTCTTCTGGTGTTAATTCTCTTGGCATAAAACCCCTGCTTTCTTAAAAACCATTATGACCAATTTAGTTAATATGGTCATTATACTGGAATATAAAGATTTTGTAAATAATAATTAGTCTTTTATTGCGACAAAAAAGGATCAAGTCTAATTACACTCAATCCTCCAGTCTAATTTATTGATTGTTCCATTGCTTGAACTTTGTCCCTGTAAGAGCCAGTTTTTTTATTAAATAATGCTGAGGTACCCACTACATATAGATCTGCCCCAAATTGGCTAATCGCTTTTGCCGTTTCAGCATATATGTTCCCATCAACCTCAATTAGTGGCCTAGTAGTTTTACTAGAAAGTTCTTGGTTTAACCTAGCTATTTTGTCCAACACATGATGTTGAAAAGGCTGACCAGCAAAGCCAGGATTAACAGTCATTATCAAGACCAGCTCCAGGTCATCAAGAAAAGGAAAAATTGATTCAATTGGCGTCTCAGGACTTACTGCAATTCCTACTCCACAATTTGATGCATGTATTTGATCAATGATTTTGCTAGGATCCTTCACCGTTTCAATATGAAAAGTAATATAATCCGGCTTTGTTTGCACAAACATTGACACATATTTTTCTGGAGTAACACATGCTAAGTGAATATCGGTCGTAAATTGTTGGGTCTGTATAATTGGTTCCAGCACATAAGGCCCCATTGCAAGATTATTCACAAATTGACCATCCATAACATCACAATGAAGCCAGTCAATTCCAGCTTCATTTAACGACCTCAACTCTTTAGCTAAATTCAATTGATCGGCACACATGATTGAAGCTACCACTTTACTCATGAATTTATCCCCTTTTTATGGATTCATAAAAATCGCCATGGCATCTTTAGCATTTTTTTTCATTGCCGCTGTGGCAGTTAGCGAAATCTCGTCAAAGAAAACAGGAGCTTTAGCGTCCCTACTCTCAAGAAAATCCTTTACCGCGTTGCCCGCAGCTTTATTCATGTAAGTGTAGTAGTTAATTTTACAAATACCGTTATTGATAGCGATTTTATAATTTTTTTCTGAAACACCAGACCCGCCGTGCATTACGAAAGGTACATCAACTTTATCTTTGATCAGTGTAATCCTATCCAGATCCAATTTTGGTTCTTTCAAATATACACCATGAACAGTTCCAAAACCGATCGCTAAACAATCTACATCCGTTTCCTCTACAAAATGTTTCGCCAAATCAGGATCGGTATACACATCGTCCAAATCTTCATAGTCTTCACTAGAATCTGATCCGCGTCCTTCCCCGCCACCGACAGCCGAAGTGAATATGTGTCCCAATTCAGCTTCTACTGAAACACCTACTGCATGAGCAATTTTTACAATTTCTTTGGTTTCATCCCGATTAACCTCGTATTCTTTGCTGGAAGCATCGTACATAACTGAGGTAAAACCCATTTGTATAGCTTTAACACACATTTCAAAAGTTGCTCCATGATCTAGATGAACAGCAACTGGAACTTTTGCTTTATGGGCATAATCCAACATTAACGGACCAATTTCTTCTATTGATACTAAGCCTTCATGGACTTCAGCATGTTGTAGAATAACTGGTGAGTTCAATTCTTCAGCTGCTTCAATTACTGCTCTGATGGCTTCCAAATTTGGAACATTAAATGCTCCTACGGCGTATTTATTCTTTTTTGCATCAGCTAAAAGTTCTTTTAAGGTTACTAACATAGTACTCCTCCTTGGTATTTGAAGAATTCTTTTAGAGAAAAAAGATTCTAATTCTCAATACAACGCCTCTTCCACTATCTGGATCGCAGCTAGCTTGTTACTTGATACTTTTTCTGCGAAGAAGTAGAGAGGCTGTTCTATTCCCGGTTAAAGCGATATTCTAAATTGGTTGAAAAAACGTCCGTATATACATAAGAAATTTCAATCGGTTTGTCCTCAAAATAGGCCACATTATTGACCACCATAACCACCGCCGGATTGGAGATATTCAGATGTTGAATTTCTGTATAGTTCGCCATTCGGGCATTAATTTTTTGACTGATGATTTCGGGATAAATTCCAAATTCATTTAGGGTTTTCCATAAAGATTTGTCCGTTAAATCAGAAGTCACAATTTCCGGACAGCGAGCTAAAGGAATAAAACTTTCAGTTAAGGAATAGACCATGCCGTCAACGCTCCGCAGTCGTAAAAGATAAAATACGTAGTCGTTTTCCTTAATCCCAAGCTTTTCACTAAGTTGATTATCGGCTTCCAATATGTTTTTCTTTAATACCTTTGAACTTATCTTCTTCTTTTTGGAAACAATATCTTCATAGAAACCAGAAATATGCATACTTGAATTGATTTTTACATCGCGATCTGGAATGATGAACCCTTTTCCTTCGATATAAGTCACAATTCCTTGTTTTTCCAAAGATTCCAGCGCCCTCTTAATAGTAGTCCGGCTAACCTTAAAGGTATCTGACAATTTTCTTTCACTAGGCAATGGTTTGCCTTGTCCGTTCAGAACCTTGGCCAAATTTTGAATATCGTCACTAATTTTTTTATATTTTGGAATGAATTCTTCCATTAAGAAACCTCCTTATTTGTCTGTTCCTACAAGAAAATCTCCCATTAAAGAATTCTCTAAGCAGACAGCCTTGCTTGATTTATTGTCAATCTGATTATATCTTATTTTTTAAAGTCGACATAAGTTTAAGGAAAAAGCCAGACTATCCAGTTAGTTAAAACTTCACCACTACCCGATATTTATCCCCCTTTATTGCTGACTCAAAGCCCTTCCCTACTTCATCAAAGGTAACAATTTCACTAATAAATGGTCGTACATCAATTGTTCGTTCACTAATCATTTTAGCTGCTCGAATAAAATCTCGACTATTGGAGTTAGCAGTTCCACGAATACTGTAACCGCCTTTATGCAGTTGATCTGGACTGAAGCCAATTGGTTCATCCGGATAGAAGGAAGAATAAAGAATCACTCGTCCAGTATTGGCTACAACTCCGACTGAATCCTGAACCAAATCAGCAATTGGTGTTGTATCAAAAACAACATTAGCGCCTAAACCATGAGAAATTTTAGCTACCTCCTTGGCTAAATTTTGTGTACCCGAATTTACTGTATAACGTGCACCGTTTTCCTTAGCTAAAATCAAACGTTCCTCATTCAGATCACAGGCTACAACAGTAGCACCACTTTTTACTGATAAAGCGATGTGCAATTGCCCCATAATGCCACAGCCAATTACGACTACTAAATCTCCATATTGAATATCAGCAGTCTCGCAGCTGTGAACTACACAAGATAACGGTTCTGTTAACGCTGCTTCTTCTGCGGACACATTGTAATAATGGAACAAATGCTTTGGCTCTACCAGCATATACTCCGACAAACCACCCATTCCTTTGTGAGGGAGTCCTTCCAAATGCTTACTGTGATCAAAATCTAAACAGTTTTGCTCTTCACCGCTTTTGCAAAATTCACAATTGCCACAGGCTAAATTCGTACCAAAAACAACCTTATCACCAATCTTCCAATTCTTCGTATCAATCTCACTGCCTAAATCAACAATCTCGGCTGCAATTTCATGGCCGCCAATAAATGGATACTCAACCTTTTTTACACCAGTGTATACTCGCTGCTCCCATGTACAAATAGCACACGCATCAATCCGAATCAAAATCTTATTGGAGGATGCTTTTGGTTTCGTACACTCCTCAATTTGTAGGTCCTTTACTCCGTAAAAAACTGCTGTTTTCATTTAACCATCCCTTAAAATATATTTAGCGTACTAAAGATTACGCTTATTACCACAAGAATTAGAATAACCGTGATGGATTTTAACATTCTATTTTCAATAGATATAAAGCTAGTAATGTACTTTCTAGAATATAAGATGCTTTAAAAAAATTTTTTTAAATTTCTCCTTATTTCAGCTAAACTCTGACAACCTAGATAATAGTTATCAAGGAAGTTGCAACTAAATTTATGGTATACGTACTTGATGGGTTTACTCACTAGCAAAATCTTTTTCAATGAATGTCTACTTCTAAGATTTTTTTATTTCAGTTTCTCTACAAAAAAATCCTTTGGACTTAAAAAAGAACCATTGGTACTGTTCGCAAGATAAATATAACTTGTGGAAACTTATTTGTCAACAAGCAAAAAAGCAAGGGTGCTAAGACCATCTCTAAATAAGCTCTTAGTAGTTTTAAAAAGTATCAATTACTCAAAAGAATAAATAGTAATTATCTTTCCTACAATAAATTTTTCTAGTTTGAATTTGGCTCTTTTTTGCATTTTTGCACAATAAAAAACAAGCAAGCAGTGCATACTTTGTATGCATCGCTTGCTTGTATCTTTTTAAAAAAATTAGTAGTCTACACGCACTCCAAAATCGGGTGTGAAATATTGAGTAGAACCATATTTTACATCTTCCCCTGGTTGAGAAGCGTGGATGTAACCATCACCACCGGTTGAAATAGCTACGTGATAGGTGGCACCCTGGTCACCCCAGAATAACAAATCACCTTGTTGTGCTTGGTCAACTGCAATTTGAGTACCTGATGATTCTTGTGGTACTGTCCACGCACCGATGTCTTGTCCAGTTACTTGCTTATAAACATATTGCGTGAAGCCAGAACAATCAAAACCGTCTGGTGTTCTGCCTCCCCATTCATAAGGAGTTCCCACATATTTTTCGGCTTCTTGAACAATCGCTTCGCCAGTCGAATTTACCTGATTTGGCTGTGTTTGGTCAACAGCAGGCTGTTCAGGTGCTGGTTGCTGTTGATCATTGGTTGTGTTATTTGACTGATTTGCATCTGGTGTTGCTTGTTCTGCACCATTCGTCGTTTCAGTATTATCTACAACAGGTGTCTCAACTTGATTTGTAGAATCTGGAGCAGGAGCTTCCTCCGGTGTCACAACATTATCTACAGCTGGTGTAGTATCCACTTGGACAGGAGTCTCTGGAGCTGCTTGATTTTCTGGTAAAGCAGGCGTCTCCGTTACTGCAGGCGTCTCCGCTACGGCCACATTTTCAACAACTGGTGTTGGAGTGACATTGGCAGTGTAGTCCACAGCAGGTGCTGGCTCAGTTGTCACAGCTCCTTGGCCCACGATAACAGTTTGACCAGAATAAATCACATTATCCTGTAAGTTATTCCATGCAGAAAAATCTTGCGTAGTAATTCCAAAATTGGAGGTAATAGAAGCTACCGTATCGCCAGATTGAACCACATATTGAGTTGCAGGAGTTGATGCAACAGGTGCTGGCGTTGCAGCGACTGGCTGAGGCACTGCTGCAGTATCATATTTAGTTAAATCATTTTCTTCAATCGTTGATATCAAAGCATCTGAATAGCCAGGTTGTTGGTTAAAACGACCTTCTAAAGCTTTTACCGCCGCTTGATAATCGCCAGCATTTGTTTTCCAGCTACTTGCAAAGTACAAATCCTGACCGTCTTTTTCAGTAGTTTTCATGATTTCTACATAGTCTTGAGCGGCTTCCTTAAAGGAACCATATGCTTTCAGTTCTTTTTTCGAAGTTACAGAAGCTCCGTCTGTGAAATCTTCTTTGTCTAGCATCGCTGATTGACCTTTATATTGGCCTTCAAATCCGAATAAATTGTAATAAGGAGCTTTAGCAAAACTGTTTTGTCCCCAGTTACTTTCTATTATTGCTTGAGCCATCATTACTGAGGCATATAAGTCATTTTTTTCTGCTAAAGGTTCCACAACCTTAGCGACTTCGCTGATGAATGCGGCTTTATCAACATTTGATGCAGAGACAGTATTGTCGTTCTCTACAGCTTCTACTTTGTTCACACCAAATAGCGGTGCCGCTACAGAACAGGTTACTAATGCGGTTCCGACAACAGCCGATCCCTTCTTTAGATATTGATAATTATTAGTAAAACGACGCTTTTGTTGGCGTAGTTCTCTGCGTGTGAGTACTTTCTTCTCCATTAACACCTCTCCATTCAATAAAATTATTACTTCACTTTCGATTATAGCACATTTGAGAAAATCCAGTTACCAAAAGCTTAGATTTTTTTCAACTTTTTGGATCAAAATTGATGTTTGCTGACGCTTGCACAAATTAATTCTTTTGGTAAGCACATGTTTCTTGCATTAAATTAACAAAAAATAAAGTTAATGAACTCATTTCTTTTTGAGTCTTCTCTGTCGAATTTTCGCCTCCAAACGATTACAATAGAATCAGTTAGGAGGTCACTATGTTAACACTTAAAGAAAAAGTGAAACAGCTTCCTGAAACACCAGGAATTTACTACATGAAAAACGTGAAAAACCAAGTAATCTACGTAGGAAAAGCCAAAAATTTGAACCGACGCGTCAGTTCCTACTTCGTAAACAGTAAAGCACATGCCAATAAAACAAAGCAAATGATCCGCTTGATTGATCATTTTGACTTTCAATTAGTAAACACTGAATTTGACGCCTTAATTTTGGAGTGCGAGACCATTCATCGATTGCGTCCGCCCTTTAATCGGTTAATGAATCATTATGAGGAGTATGGTTATTTCCAATTTCTTAATGAGTCTCCTTTTTTTAAAGTTTTGGATGATTGGTCTGACCAAGGTTTTGTTATTGGTCCTTTCTATCGGAAAAGTAAAATGCTGGAATTCAAGAATACAATGAACAGTGTCTATCACTTGGAAGGACCTTTGCGTTATGCCAAAGGAGTCGTTGCAGATTATCAAAATATTCCACCTGAAAAGGAATTTCTCTTGCGTCTGGAAGAGATTAAACAAACGCTGCTAGGAAGATCCACCAATGTTTTGACTCGGATTGAAGAACGGGTGGAAGCAGCCAGTGCCCGTAAAGATTTTGAAGCCGCCCAAAGATGGTGGAGTAATTATTTGTTGATTGAGCGCTTTTTACGCCGTAACCGGCAACTGCTGCAGGCCACAAATAATTCAGTTTTTGTAGGTATATTATCAGAGAACAAAAAATATTATTGCTACCTCTATGTTAAAGGCCAGTTGATTAGTCGCGCTGTTTATCAAAGAAAACCTCAGCCTGACCAGGTTTATCGGCGTTTGATTAAACAAGTTTCTGCTAAGAATTGGCGCAGTTTGCAAGAAAAAAAATATTTGTGTAAACAAGATGTTGATCTTTTTCCGATCTTTTTTATTTACCTGAACCGCAATGGACAAATCATCCGTTTTTCATGGCCGGAGCTATAAAAGAATTTGTATTCGATTTCAAAGATTGTTACAATAAAATTACAACACCATAGAATGGAGCCATCGTATGCAGATTGAACAGATCCTAAAGCCTGAGCAATGGGTCGTATCAATGTCGACCCATATTTCCTACGAGCATTTGCCAAGATATATCGGCACTGCGTTCGCGGAGCTATCCGCCTACATTCAAAAAAATGAAGCCCAGTTAATGGGAACTCCCTATATTTCCTACTTGAACCTTGACGAAAATGGCCAGGCGAAAGATGAGTTGCAGTATGTAGAAATCGGCTTCCCAGTGGAACGTCTATTGCCTTCGACAGCAAGGTTTCAAGCCTATCAGCAAACTGCTTACTATGCAGTGCGTACGGTCTTTATTGGGGACTATGAGGTTTTGACTGCGCCTTATCAGGAGTTACTGCTAGCTATCAAAGAATTGAATGGTATTTTTGCTCAACGCAGCTATGAGTATTTCTTAACTGATTCAAACATACCTCTAGAACAACAGGAAACGATGATTGAATTGGCTTATCTCCCGAAGGAACGGGCCGAAAGTTTCAAATAAAAAAACAGCTAAGTCCGATTAAAAAAACGGACTTAGCTGTTTTTAGTTTACAAAGATAATGGTCGATTGTCACCTTCATGAACAATCTCACGAAAATCTGCTAAGCCCTCCTGCAGGCCCCGAATTAAGATTTCCGCCGTACCAATATTTGTTGCCAAAGGAATTTCGTACACATCACTCAAACGGATCAAGGCATTCACATCTGGTTCATGAGGCTGGGCAGCCAAAGGATCGCGCAAAAAAATTACCATGTCCATTTTATCTTCAGATATTAACGCACCAATTTGCTGGTCACCGCCTAGTGGTCCTGATTTGAAACGATGAACCTGTAAATCAGTAGCTGACATAATTCTAGTTCCAGTTGTTCCTGTAGCATACAATTGATGATCTTTTAGAATAATCTCATAAGCAGTTACTAGTTTTACCATCAAATCCTTCTTGCGGTCGTGGGCAATTAAAGCAATATTCAAATGATCTCTCCTTTTCTTATTAGAATGTTTGGCCCCATTGATCAAATACTAGCTGATTACATTCAGTATGAGCAATTGTTACACTCGCATTGGCAAAAGGTGCACCTTCTCTGGTCTTTGCTAAAGGAATACCTTGCAAAGTCTTCAGCAGAGTTCGCAGAACAATCCCGTGACTAACAATTAAAATCGTCCCATTAGGATATTGCTGCTTTAATTCTTCTAAAACTTCATTTGTGCGTGCCAATAAACTATCATAGGTTTCTGCCCCAATTGATTCAGCATCAAAAAGATCCGGGCGCTGCATATAGTGAGCAATCTCGGGATGGTCAGATACACTATCAATTTCTACCCCTTCCCACTCACCTAAATTCAGCTCAATTAAGCGGCTGTCCGTGGTCAGTGCATTGAGATCCAGGTGGCTGTGATGATCTAATAGAATTTCAGCTGTAGTCTGGGCTCTAACTTGGGTAGAAGATACCACTAAATCAAACGGAACATCCTTTAAGTTTTCTGCCAGACGATTGGTCGCTTCTATGCCTTCTCTTGTTAGAGGCGAATCCACAGTTGCTCCGTTAAAGCGCCTTTGACGGTTAATTTCCGTTTCTCCATGTCGAACAAAATAGAATATAGACAATTGATTCTCTCCTTTAGCAGCCTAAGCGTTTCTGCCTGTATGTGATTACAGTAATTCGTGTCAGTTGTTTTCATGATAAGTATACAATAACCTATCTCATAATTGAATGACCAATCCTTACAAAATCGCGAGAACTGACTGAATTCTCAAATGAAAAAAAATTTTCTTAGTTGTCTTGACGAAAATATTCATGTTCCTAGCGATGGATTTATTCTCATTTATTTTTGTTATACCCGGGATAAACAGGGAAAATCAAAATGAATATGGCTAAACTTGCAGAATCGCGGATAAATGAAATGAGCCATAATAGCATCTGAGCAAACCAAAGACCAGCTGCCAATAGTCTTTGTTTAAACGTAAAAGGCTAATAATATTAACAGATAATCGAGTAACCAGGCTGTTTACCCATGTCATCAACTGACAACCTAACTTAAAATAATCCAAATAGTAATTCTCGTATGATCTACCTTTTAACCGGCAACCTAAAAAAAAAAGAATCCATGGAAAACCTCTAAACAATTACTGAGCTGAATTGTGCTACTCTTTTTCATCGAGGCACAAAAAGTTTAGCTTCCCTTTCTTAGCTCCTTCAAGGTATATTTTTTGTGATTTGCGACGAAAAAAGCTACTCTTAAATAAGAGAACAAAAAGGAAAGGTGAGCAAAAATGAAACAAGTACCAGAAATTAAAATTAAAGTGACCGATGTGACTGAACGGCTAGACGAGGGATATTTGCTGTTAAGCGAATTGCGTAATGAGGCCGACGCTCCGGTTGTAAAGGCCCATCTGTTAAATAAGGAAATCATCGCTATCTACGGAGAAAATGCTGCAAAAATTTTCTATAATCCCCACAACTTTAAACGTGAAGGTGCGATGCCTAAACTGGTTTTAAAAACTTTATTTGGTGAAGAAGGTGTCCAAACACTTGATGGACAGGACCATACCCATCGCAAAAGCATTTTCATGGAGTTAATGAATCCTAAGCGGATGGAAGAATATCATCGCATTTTAGATCATCGCTTAACGGAAAAGTTGGATCAGCAGCATGGTGAATTTACATTATTTGATATAGCAAAAGATGTATTATTTCGTTCGATTTGTGAATGGTCCGGCATCAACTTAGCCAACTACAGCGAAAAAGAAATTGAGGAATTAACTAACTATCAAATTTCTATGATCAGCTCAGCTATCACCAGTCCGACTGCTCATCTTAAAGGTGTTGAAAACCGTAAAAAATCCGAAAAGTGGGCTCAGAGCCTGATTGAAAATGCTCGAATTAATCCCGTTCCTGGTAAAGAAGATGTTGCTTTGTATGCTTTTGCTCAGGCAACTGATAGTAATGGGGAGCTTTTACCCATTGATACCGCAGCAGTGGAATTGCTTAACATTATTCGCCCAACTGTAGCCTTAACTGTTTGGATTACGTTAATGGGCCATGCCTTATACAGCCGACCCGATATTTACCAACGGTTGAAAGCAGATTTTTCTGAACTGCAGGATTCCTTCATTCAAGAGATGCGCCGTTACTATCCTTTCTTCCCGATGCTCCCAGCTTTTGCTATCAAGGATGTTGAGGTTGATGGATATTTGATTCCAAAAGATAGCTGGGTAGTTTTAGATATTTATTGTACGAATCATGACGAACGAACAATTGAAACGCCCGATGTTTTTCGTTTAAACCGTTATTTAGGCAACGAAAAGCACATTTCTTATGAGGAAGAATATGAAATGATCGCTCAAGGTGGAGGACAATTTGTTGAGATGCATCGCTGCGCTGGAGAATGGATCACCTTACACACAATGCGTGTATTCTCCGATCAACTAGTTAATAAATATACTTTTTCAATTCCTGAACAGGACTGGGATATTCCCATGAACAACTTTCCAACCTTCCCAAATAGCAAGGCTAAACTCTATAAAGAGTAGCCAGACAAAATCGTTGCCTTCTTTGTCTCATGAAAGCATAATGAACACGAATGGAAGTGGAAATTATGGAAACAAAAATACCTGTACATGAGACATTGATTATTGGGATTCTATTGGCGATGTCTGCTGGTGGCTTGGATGCTTATACCTATTTAGTTCATGGTGAAGTCTTTGCTGGGTTGCAGACAGGAAACTTAATTCTATTGGGTATTCATCTTTTTTTAAGAACTAGTATGGGCATTAGCCGCTATTTAATCGCAATCGGGGCATTTATGGTGGGAACCATTATTGTTCGATTCCTGCAGCAACATTACCCAGAAGAGCGTAAACCTAGAAGACAACTGATCGTGTTGGCTTGGGAAATTTTTTGTATCATAATTGTTGCATTATTTTCAAATCGAATCGCTGATTATTGGGCTAGTGCTTTGCTGTCACTTGCAGCTGCTGCCCAATTACAAGAATTTCGTAAACTTAAAGGTGCTCCTTTCACTTCTTTAATGATGACCGGTAATTTGCGCACTTTAGCAGCTGATCTAGCGGATGGCTTCTTTTCGAAGAATAAAAAGTCTTTTCAAAAAGCCGCGGACATTGGGACGATTATTCTTAGCTTTGTTTTTGGAGCTGCAGTAACTAGCTTACTGGTTCCACATTTGCAGAATCAAACCATTCTAGTCTCCGGCTTTTGGTTAATACTGGCTTTTATCCTGTTAATTCTCTCGCCACCCAAATCACTTGTGTGACAGTTATACATTAGTTGAGCTTGGTCTTAGTCGATTCACTCAGAAGTAGAATTTTTTGAGTGAATTGACTAAAACCAGCTTAATTTTTAGTTAATCTAACGTTTTTTTTAAGCCACAAAAACCAGTGACTTTGTAAGCGGAATCACGTATAATAGTTAAACACAGGGCTTGGTGAGGAGCGAAAAAGATGGAAAAACGACAGCAAAAAATGAGCAGCAATGAATTCGCAATGGGCACAGCTGCAGCCTTTAGTCTGATTTTAATGAGCATTCTGCTGATTGCTCGCATCATAACCGATCATGAAGTGATGGATATTTTAAGTCTGATCACTGGAGCAGTCGGAGCATTTTGTTATGGTAAATTTATTATGATTAAACATAAAAGCTGGTTAATTGTATCGGGTATTTTCTTCTTAGGCTGTGTATTCTTTTTCATGAAGTACATTTTGTAGTAAAAACAAATAGAAGCGAAGAGCTTGTCTTTACCAGGCAAGTTCTTCGCTTTTTGGTCTTCTTCTAAAGAGGTTTAAGTTTCTAAGAGAGAGGTGCCGTAGGAATTGTCGATTGCACACAGCCAGTGGTCTCCAACTTTTTGAAAGATGTAAGTAGCTCTTCGTTCCATCCCGAATTCAGAATTTTTAACTGCCGCTTCACTAGCCTCTAAAAAGGTTTGTGACAAGACTAAAACGACATTTCCGCCCGAAAGATACACCATCTTTCCTTCCACGGGTTTCATAGAATTATCAAAATATGCAGCAATCTTGATAAATGCTGACTTAATTTGTTCTCGTCCATGGGCTTCTAGCCCTGGCTTGACCACCAATGTTGCGTCCTCAGTGTAATAATTAACCAGCTCATCAAATTTTTCGACTTGGATCAGATGATCACATTCATCAATAATTTTTCTGATTTCTTTTTCGGCTTGTTTATCCTGCATCAAATCAACCTCCTACTAATTAGACTTTTTTGTCAATCCAGATATTCATACTACCAAACAGGCAACTAACGCAAGTTACTGTTGTCAAGAGTGCCAATCAAATAGATCTGCTCTTCCTTATAGTCATTATATGCTTCAAGTATAGGAAACAAAACTATTTTTTGCTGCAGGAATTTGTCCTTTTTCCAACTCTACTGCATCATGAACATCCATTAAATTAGTGATTTTCTTTCCCAGAAAATCAGCCAAATTTTTGTTGAAAGTTGCTTCATTTCACTATTACTGCCTATAAAAATGTTACAATACATACTAACGGTTTTACTCGAAACGTCAAGGAGGATTTTTCTATTATGTTAAAGGATCTAACTCTGCTAGTTGATTATCTGACTGATTTCCCCAAAAACGAGAGCTTCGAATCGGATACCTTGCTGATAGCCGGTAACAGCATTCCTGAGTTGACAGAAGCAGCCGCTGATTTTTGTCAGCAGCAGAGCAGTATTAAACAAATAATTTTTGCTGGTGGTATTGGTCATGGAACGCAGCGTCTTATTGATAGTATCAAGAAACGTGGTCCAAAAATGACCCTAGCTGATTGGCAAAAAAAATCAGAGGCCGAGATAACAGCTGCCTTGTTTGACAGTTATTATCCTAACCATAAACTAACTTTCTATCTTGATATGAAATCTTCCAATACAGGGGAAAATGCCCGTTTCTCTCGTGATCTCTTTACAGAAAACCAAAGACCTAAAAGTTTCTGGTTAGTTCAAGATCCACTTTTGCAATTGCGCAGTCATGTTACCCTAGCTAAAGAATGGCATTTGCCTCAACCGTCTATTCAGCCGGTTCCTTTAGAACAGCCAGTTTTAATCGGCTATCATCAAGGCCCGCATTTTGCTAACTTAGCAATGGATAATTGGTGGAGTAACGAATATTTTCTTTCCTTAGTAATTGGTGAGGTTCGTCGTCTGCAGGATACTTCAGAGGGTTATGGTCCTAAAGGTGCCAACTTCATCCCTCATGTGGATGTGCCAAAAAATATTGTTGATAGTTACCAACGTTGTCAGTTGCTTCTAAAAAAAGATGTTCGTGAAGTCTAAAAATAAAGAGGCTGTGACATAAGTCTTAAAAAAATGCCGGTGAAATGACGATTATCGTTCATTTTACTGGCATTTTTGGGTAAAATAAAAGAGTATAGGTGGCCGCCTATACTCAAACTTTAATCCTCGAAAGGACCAAAACACATGACTAATTATAACATGGCTCAGCTTACTTTGAATATATCTACTTCCTATGTTCCAAAAAAAGAGAATACTGCCTGGTTTATTCATGAATTAGTTGAGGCTCTTCAGTTCAAGGAACCTTATCTTTTTGGTAGACCTCGGGAGTACGATCTTAGTTTAATGCTAAAACTCGTTTTATTTGCTTATACTCGCAGCGTATTTACTAGCCGTAAAATTGAACAACTTGCGGAAGAAAGTTTGCCAGCACGCTGGTTGACGCAGGAACGTGTGCCTTCTTATCGCACTATTGCACGTTTCCGTATTTCCAACGATGTAGAAACGTTAGTCAATCAAAGTCTGGAATCATTAACCAGCTATTTACGGGAACGTCAATTAATTGATGACGCCCTCTTTATTGATGGCACAAAGATTCTAGCCGATGCGAATAAATACAGTTTTGTTTGGAAAAAGAGCACACTTCGGTATGATCAAATGAATCGTGAAACGATCTTGACCTTGATGACCGAGTTAAAAGAAGCCTATCAAGTAAAACATATTCCTGAAGGTTCAGACCTTACCTTGGACCGATTGGATGAAGTTTTAACACGGTTAGAGCTGCGTTTAGAAGAGGTAGAACAGGAAATACAAGAGACCAAAAAGGTCTCTCCTAATCCTGCAAAACAACAACGTCGAACAGTGAAATCACAAAAACGAAAACTAACGGAACGTCGCGAAAAAATGGCTGAACATCACCTTCGTCTCACTCTTTGTGGAACTCGCAACAGTTATTCAAAGACGGATGTAGATGCTACTTTCATGCGGGTTAAAGAAGATCCCATGCATAATGGCCAGTTGAAGCCGGCCTATAATCTACAGCTGGCCACTTGTAATCAATATATAGTAGGTTATGATGTTTATCAAAATCCGACAGACACAAAAACGTTACTTCCATTTTTAGACAAAATGGATTTGGTTGAAGAAACCGTGATTGTTGCTGATGCAGGATATGGGTCAGAAAAAAATTATCGACAATTAGAGGATGAGTACGCACAGTATACTGCATTGATTCCTTATGCAACAATGCTCAAGGAACAAAGTAAGAAATGGAAAACGGATGAGCGAAAAGTCATGAACTGGACCTATTATGAAGAAGCCGATTATTACGTGGATCCAAAGGGTGTTCGTTTCAATTTTCATGCCTACCGTCAACGAATAGATGATGAAGGGTTCGTAAAAGATTTTAAAGAATATCAAGCGGAGAAATACGATCAGAATAAGCAAATTATTCCAGCCGCATTAACAAAAAAAGGATATACCAGAAAAATAAGTGTCAACCCTTCCTGGGAATATTTTAAAGCGAAACAAGTCACACTGCTTTCAACTCCTGAAACAGGAAAAATCTATGCACGAAGAAAAATCGACGTAGAACCTGTTTTTGGTCGGATGAAAGCTTGTTTAGGTTTCACTCGTTACCATGTTCGAGGTATGGAAAAAGTGAAGAGAGAAACTGGCCTCCTCGTGTTGGCCCTCAATATGATGAAGTTGGCAGTTGCAGGACGAACTTCAGGACTTCTTACATAGAAAAAATGACCCCCTCACTGAAAATCATTGATAGATTTTCGGGAGGTGGTCATTTTTTTATTCGTTTAGAGACTATTTATGTCACAGCCTCTTTTCAAGCTTTAAATTAGAAGGCTGGAATATTCGCCCCATCTGAACTGTTTTTAATATAATCAGCTACTTCTTTGGTGGTCATCGCTTCTTTTAAAACTTTAATTTTCTCACTATCTTTTTCTCCATCACGAGTCACTACTTGCAAAGCATAGTGTTTACTTGCGTCTTCAGCCTCTAACAAAATAGCGTCGTCTGTAGTCAGTTTAATGGGTTTTAAATATGCTGGATAACAGAATACCATTGCAATGTCACTCTCATCATAGGCTTTTGCCAAATTTAACAAGTCAACTCTTTCAAATTTTAGGTTTTTAGGGTTTTCTACAACATCATCAATTGTGCCGTCAAAACCTACTCCCTCTTTTAATTGAATCACACCTTTGGCATTCAGAATTGCTAAAGCCCTGCCTTCATTGGTCGGATCACTAGGAATGCCAACTTTCCCATTGTCGGGAAGTTCGTTTGCAGCGTTGTATTCTTTAGAATAAAAACCTCCGGCAAAATAATAAATTGGTTGAACTGCTACCAAATCAGCTTTTTTCTCTTGATTAAACATTTTCATAAATGGTTCGTGTTGCGCAAAGTTTGCATCAGCCTCTTCATGTTGCACGGCATCATTGTAAGCTACATTGTCACTAACTTCCATAATATTAATAGTGTAGCCCTTTTTTTCAGCTTCCTTTTTGGCAATTTCTAAAATATCTTTTGAAGATTCCAATTGAACCGCCACGGTAATTTCTTTAGTATCCTTAGTAGTCGCAGTATCTTTTCCTCCACATGCAGCAAAAACCACTGTCGCAGCCAAGGCTAACCCAGCAAAATAAATTTTTTTCATTCTTTCTCCTCCTATTTTCGTTTATCGATTTTTTGGGCAATCAAATTCCCTATCATTTGTAAAATAAAGACTAACGCAATCATAATGATAATAGCAATGTACATAATTCCATATTCATAGCGCTGGTAGCCCACTCGAACTGCGAAATCGCCAATCCCGCCGCCACCAACTACGCCCATTACTGTTGAATAAGAAACCATGCTGACTGTGGTAGTGGTGTAAGCTAAAACCAATCCACTTCGTGCTTCTACCAGTAAAAAATTCCAAATATACTGTAATCGAGAGGTTCCTAATGAATTAGATAAAAAGTAAATTTCCTCCGGCACGTCTAAAAGAACTTGTTCCACCAATCGGGCAAAAATGGCTACCGCAACAATACTTAATGGGACTGATGAAGGTATTGGACCAAAAGCCTTCCCCAATAGTGATCGGGTCACTGGAATCAAAGCAATCACAAATAATAAATACGGAAACGATCGTACTACTGTCACGAGAAAGTTCAACAACCAATACAAACCTAAGTGATTACCTTTTACCTTGGGATTAGCCAAAAACAATCCTAACCCTAATGGCAAACCAATTACCAAACAAAAAAACATAGAAATGACCATCATAATACCGGTTTCTTTCAATCCCATCAATAATGAAGGCCAATATTCTATTAAAGTTTCTGAGAAGATCATAAACTTAAACTCCTTTCCACTTTTTCTAAGTAGGAAAGTTTTTCATCTGAAAATTTACGGGGATTGTTTTTGAACTCTCCGACTAACTGACCATTTTCCATTACTAGAATTCGTTCACACAAACTTTTTACCGTTTCCAATTCATGACTAACAAAAAAAATGATTGGCTTTAGTTCCTGATGCGTTTTGTGCAACAATCGAACCACAGCTTCAGTATTTTCCTCATCGAGTGAACTAGTTGCTTCATCACAAAGCAGAAATTTAGGATCTCTGCTTAATGCTCGAGCAATCGACACTCGCTGCTTCTCACCTCCCGAAAGTTGGCTAGGGTAAGATTTAGCTTTATGTTCCATACCTACAAATTCTAATAGACTTTGAATTTTCTCTGGTTGTTGTTTCTTGAGCAACTTTAGCGGGAGAGCCACATTGTCGTATACTTTCAAGTTTTCCAATAAATTGTAGTTCTGGAAAATCATGCCCATTTGCTGCTGCCGTTGACGAATATTTTTTTTTGATAGAGTTTGAACATCCACTCCATCAATCAAAACTTTTCCAGAGCTTGGTTGTTCCATCAAATTCAACAGACGCAGCAGAGTTGTCTTACCAGAACCACTTTTTCCGACAATTCCGACAATTTCACCTGGTTGAACTGAAAAGGTTGTCTCTCTAAGTGCCTTAATTTCCCCATAGCTCTTCGAAACATTTATCATCTCTAACATAGTTGCCCCCTAAGATAAAGTAACAGAATATAACAATATAAATATCTGTATCAATATATCTGAAAAACGGAATCTCGATATACCTCGGAAAATAATCGAATTCCTGATATCGGTTTATAACTATACCTATAATCCCTTAAAACGAGAAAAAATTCAAGTCTTTTATTTTTTTGGCGAATAAACCACCTGTTTTTCATCTGTATTATTTTATAGCATGAAAAACAGTTATAAGAAAACGCAATTTGTTTTATTATCGATACCATTCTTCTTTATTTAGTTCTCATCAATTACTTATTTCAGCAACAGGCTTTATATAAAAATCTAAAAAGGTTACGATAAAAAGTTAAAAGCATGCAAATAGCCAAGCAGATTTCCTGCCTGGCTACATAAAATATTCAACTTTAACTATAGCTAATTTTTTTAGCTTGCTGTCTAGATAGAAATAAATCCAACAACCTTTTGCCATAAGCTTCCCACAAAATCCGTTGCCTGCTGCCATAATCCACCTAGGTTAGGGGATACCCAAAAGGATTGAATGCTACTAATCATTTGATCTTTGTAAGTGTACAAAAGAAATAGTAAAAATAAGACTCCCGCAATACGCCATAAAAACGAGCCAACTTTTACAACAAAATATACTAATAAAACAATAAATACTAAAGCAATGATCTGATCCATGACGATCCCTCCTACAAGAACTATTATCGCTCTTTTCTTATTTTTACTCATGGGTCCTGCGCCCGATTTATTCTCAGACTTTCTTCAGCCATTTCAGATTACGATAAAAAAGTGAATTTTTCTAGAACTTCAGCTTGGTTTTTCTTTAGGATGTTTCCGGCTGGTTTGATAGCAGGCTTTGTGAGAAAATGAGAGATGGAAAGGATGATATATATGTATTATCGCTTAGCTGAAAGAAAAGATTACCCAGTTTTAGTTGAACTATGGGAAAATTCTGTTCGAGCTTCCCACGCTTTTTTAAGCGAACAAGATTTATTGGAAATCAAAAAAGAACTTCCGGATTATTTTCCTCAGGTCACTCTAAAGCTTTGGTATGACTACGATCAACTAATTGGTTTTAGTGGAACATCAGACTATAGTTTAGAAATGTTGTTTCTAGCTCCTCAGCATCGGCAAAAAGGCTTAGGGAGCCAAATTATAAAACAATTAATTCAAAAAGATGGTGTTTACTCAGTAGATGTTAACTCACAAAACGAATCTGGGTTACATTTTTATCTTAAGCAAGGTTTCACGATAACTGGAGAAAGTCCAATAGACGGACAAGGACGCGCTTACCCTCTTACCCACCTATCCTTAAAGAATAGGTAAAAATAAACAAAGAAAATCAAAAAGAATATGAGAGTTTCTTCACCTAGATTCTTCGGAAGCTCTTAGTGGTTTAACGGTATTTTTCAAAACTAAGGGTATATGATAGAGGTATAAATCGTAAAGTGAGGAGAACTTATGCCCATCGCTACCGAGAAAAACCTAGAAGAATTAAGTCCCTTTGAATTAAGTCTATTTTTGGAGAAAAAAATCCATGAGAACAATAATGGAAAGAACCTTTTAAATGCTGGTCGTGGTAATCCCAACTGGACCGCTCCTACACCCCGTGAAGCCTTCTTCCTGTTAGGTCAATTTGCTACATTGGAAACACTTCATGATAATGGTGAGTTAACCGCCGGTATGATTGTTGCTAAAGACGGACGCTGCCAGCGTTTTATCGAGTTTTTGCGTCAGCACCCTGGTAAGGGAAGCGATTTTTTGAAAAAAGTCTGGTATTCCGATAATAACTATTTAGGCTTACCCAAAGAAGAATGGCTGACGGAAATTTTGGATCACATTATTGGTGATAACTATCCTAATCCCGTGCGCTGCTTGACAGCCTGTGAAGGACCAATTAAAGCTTATCTAAATCAAGAGCTGTTTGCAGATTCTGCGATTCCTTTCGATATTTTTGCAGTCGAGGGCGGCACCGCGGGTATCTGCTATATGTTTGATACCCTAATGAATAATTTTTTGTTGCATCAAGGTGATAAAATCGCTCTAATGCTGCCAACCTTTGCACCCTATTTAGAAATTCCCGAATTGCCACAGTATAATTTTGATGTGATAAAAATCCAAGCGCAGCAAACTGTCTTAAATGGCAAAACCAGTTATCAGTTTCCTGACAACGAAATTAATAAGTTGCGAGACAACAGTATTAAGGCTGTGTTCGTAGTAAATCCAAGCAACCCAACAGCAAATGCGATTTGTCAGCCTACAATTGAATTAATCAAGGAAATTGTTGCAACAGATCACAAAGATCTAATGATTTTAACCGATGATGTTTATGGTACCTTTGTGCCAGCTTTTGCTTCCTTATTTGCTGAATTGCCATATAATACAGCGTGTATTTATTCCTACTCCAAATATTTTGGCGCTACTGGATGGCGAGTAGGAACAATCGCAGTTGCAAAAGAATCACTTTTTGATCAATTGATCTCTGAGCTACCCAGTGAATATCAAGCAAAATTAGCCGCACGTTATGCTTCTGTTTCCAGCGATCCAAGCTCAATTTCTTTCATTGATCGAATTGTTGCTGACAGTCGTGATGTAGCTCTGAACCATGCAGCCGGCCTTTCTTCCCCGCAACAGGTTATGATGACTCTATTTAGTCTTTATTCTTTGATGGACGAAGGACAAGCATACAAAGATGAAGTCATGTCTATCTGTCATGAGCGAGAAAAATTATTGTTTCGTACTCTGGGACTAGAGGAACCTTTAGCTTCGTTAGATACTGCTTACTATTGTGAAATTAATTTTGAAGACTGGGTACGTAAACGGTATGGGCAAGCTTTTACTAACTATTTGAAGAAATCTTGGACAGTCACCAAAATATTGACAATTTTGGCCGAGAAAGAACAATTGATGCTTTTAAAAGCCAATGCTTTTGGCAGTGGTGAATGGGCTGTCCGAGTCTCGTTAGCAAACCTTTCTACAAGCCAGTACGCCGAGGTCGGCAAACGGATCATTCATTTGACCGAATCCATTCGCGATGAATGGCTAAAAGAAACCAAATAAATAGTATAAGCAGTCATTTTTTATGGCTGCTTTTTTAGTTACTTTATTCAATAAAATTGGCTGAGGAAAAACAAAGCCAATTGGATGTTTCTTTTCTCGGTGTTTTCCTCTATCCTTGAAAGAAAGTTGAAAGGAGTCATTTTATGGAAAAAGTATTAACTATTGCTGGCTCAGATGCAACCGGCGGGGGCGGATTAGAAGCCGATTTAAAAACTTTTCAAGAATTCGGCATTTTTGGTCTAGCAACGGTCACTTCGATTGTAACGATGGCGCCTAAAACTGGCAAGCATAACGTGAGCTTTTTAGAACCAGCCCTGATTCAACAGCAAATTGACTCCGCCTTCGCTGGCCCGATTGATGCCATCAAAACTGGTCTGCTGCCAACAAAAGACATTATTGAACTAGTTAGTTGCAGTCTGCAACACTATCAGAAAAAGATTGTGATAGATCCGGTAATTGGTGGTAAAGGTACTGATGATTTCATTCATGCGGAATCTGTAAAGGCTATCCGGCACTTATTATTGCCTCAGGCTTTCATTACTACACCAAATTTGCGGGAAGCAGGCATTCTTTCCCAATTAGGCGAACTGACCAGCAAAAATGAAATGAAAAAAGCTGCAGAAATTATCCATTCTTTGGGTGTAAAACATGTAGTCATTAAGGGTGGTACACGTCTAAGCTTGGACCAAGCTTACGATCTGCATTACGATGGAGTTAATTTTACCTTCTATCCTCACCCACTGATTGACACCGATTATAATCATGGTGCCGGATGTACTTTTGCTGCAGCAATTACGGCAGCCTTAGCTAAGAATTACCCGGTAGTTGAGGCTATTGACTTAGCGATTCGTTTTGTGGAAGCAGCTATTCGATCCGGTTTTGCCATTAACCCTTTTGTCGGACATGTCTGGCACGGCGCATACACTCATGCAGAAAAACGATTGGAGTTTAAAAACTATGAACAGTGACAAAAAAGTACAAACCTTGGTTTTAATTGCCTTATTTACTGCTCTAACGATTGCCGGAACAATGATCAAAATCCCCTTGCCTACAGGTGCTTTCATTCACTTCGGAAATGCCGTAGTCTTGTTGGCGGTATTATTAACCGGCTATTGGCAAGGTTCTCTAGCAGGCGGATTAGGTTTTTTCATTTTTGATTTATTCAACGGTTATGCCAATGAAGCCCCCTACTTTCTGATTGAAAGCTTTGTAGTAGGCGCGGCAGCCTATGCTGGTTTTCTATTGTTTAAGAAAAATCCAAAAAAGGTTTGGCAAATAGTTATTATAGGAATCATGGCAGGTATTGCTAAATTCATCATGTCAGTCATCAAAGCGACCATCATGAGCATGATTGCTGGTGCACAAATTAAACCCGCTTTCTTTGCAGCTCTAGCAACTATGCCTGCCACCGTGATTAATATTTTTTCTACTATTATAATAGTCAGTCTAGTTTATTTCCCTTTACGACGGGCCATGCAAACCATCTTTCATAACCAGCCAATCAACCCCAAGTCGTAAAATCCTTGATTTTATGACTTTTTTTATGATGAATTCAACAGAAAATAGAAAGTAATTCTGATAAGGTGTATTTTTTATGATTGAACTACTTAGTCACTCCGAAAAGAAATGTTTTGCATGGAGATATAACTTTATGCTGAATGAACGCTCGTTTCGACTTGAATCGAGAAAACTCGTACTTCTCACGAGCTTAGTAAAATATGGATATTATCTGCTTCATCTCTCCAGTAAAAATACTCGAATAGTTAGAAACATTAGACTTTTTTCCACTACATTCGATTAATGAATTACCATAGAGCAAACTTCCTCCCAACGCTCTACGACTAGCTACCATCGTTTTAACCCAGCTAAAAGAAAATATTATTGTTCTCGAGGATTCAATAAGCGTTGTCTTAGTGGCATATAGCGATGGCCTAACCTCTTAATATCTTAATGGTTTTATTCCAACAACTGACTAGATCAAAGAAACCTAATTGTCAGCTGTCAAAAAATCTGCTACCTGACAAGAACAACCTGCAACATTAGTTGTGGCTTACTTCTTTTTTAGGTATAATTAACTTAAATAAATTTAAAGTCTGTAGGTCGTTTAGGCATACTTGCCCGTTTTAGGTTACAATAGAAAAAGAGCGAAAACGAGCGAAAGTGAGGTTACGAATATGCTAACAGAAGAACGCAGAGCCAAAATACTCGATAAGATCGAAGAAAATCAGTTTATCTCAGTCAATGAGTTGGCAAAAATGTTTGCCGTTCATGAGACAACTATTCGACGCGACTTAGATGAGTTAGAGGAACAAGGGCTGGTATCTCGTATTCATGGTGGTGTAGTGCCTGTAAGTATTAAGCGAGATGAACCAGATTTTGAGGATCGGGCAACCGAGTGTATTAATGAGAAAATGCGCATCGGCGCCTATGCTGCTACAATGGTTAATGATTGCGAGTGTATTATTTTAGATTCAGGAACTACTACGCTGCAAATTGCTAAAGCACTAAATGAAAGTACTCACTATCAAGCACTAACTGTTGTTACAAATGATGTAAATATTGCCTCTGTGCTGCGTCAAAACCGTCGAATTACAACAATCGTTACTGGTGGAACCTTATTTCATGACAGTTTTATGTTAAATGGGCAAATTACAAATGAAACTTTAGAAAAATTGGATGTTGATAAAGTGTTCGTAGCCACACCTGCATTGAACATTGAAAAAGGCCTTACCCACTTCAATGAACTGCTGGTTCCTGCTAAAACTAATATGATTAAAGCTGCTAAAATCCGCATTGTTGTGACTGATCACACCAAAATAGGACATCGAGCGCTGTACACTTTCTTGCCGATCAACCAGATGGATGCGCTGGTGACCGATCAAGGGCTAGAAACAGCCCTGGAAGACCAATTGCGAAGTAATGGCTTGAAAGAAATTATTAAAGTCTAAAAAACTAGAATCCGTCTATCTTTGTTAATTCAATAGCGGATTCTAGTTTTTTTATTTTTACTAATTATTTCCTTTGCGATATTTATAATTCTTTATTTTCAGGATACCAATTGATTGCTGCTTTTTTGGCCTGACTAAATAGCTGACGATAATTGAGCTGATAGTTTTGGCCATCCTTAACAAAATGCGTCCCGCATTGGCGAAATTCAAAAGCGATTTGACTAGCTATGCATTCTTCTCGTACGTCCAAAATCCATTGATAATCCAATGGTCTAGCCTTTTTGTGGTATTCACCACCTGCCACAACTAGCTCAATACCCGTCAAATATTCTGCCAACTTTACAGGACCTAACAACGGTTGACACGCGATGCTTTTGTGTTTAATTGGCAAGCTTTGAAAATAGGCGAGGCGCTGATCGACCATTTGTTGATTCTCCACTGAAACGCCGATACTGACATTTTCATAACCGTCACCCCAATCGGGCGGTATCACTTCTTCAAAGCGGTGAATTCGCTTAGTCAAAAAGAAAAAATTCAGATCGGAGCGTTCCTTAATCATTTTCCAGCATTCTGGACGCCAAGCATCCGCTGCTTCTACAAAAAAAGTCGCTGGAAAAACAAACAAATACCTGTTGAGGACCCTTCATTTTGTAAATACCTTGTTTTGTTTTCTTAATCGGTGCTGAAAACTGAGTCGTTTGCTCAATGATACTAGTATTTTGTTTACGTTTTTTGTCTCCTTCATGAATAAAACAAAAACGGCAACCATCACTTACTCGATGACACCCCCGCCATGGATTCCAAATAGCCACCCTATTCTCTTCTCTCTTTTAAAGCCTCCAAATCTTGTGGTTGGTAGCTATTCGATCCCGGCAGCGACTTCTTGCACTTCCAACAAGCGATAGCTTCCGGTAGTTTACTTCCCGGATTATCTGTAAAAAAGGCTCGAATATACGTATTGTACTCAAATTGCTGACCAATAATTGTTGGCTGTTTCTTCTTTAGTAATAAAATCTCTTGATAAGCAATTAAAGCCTCTTGATAAGTTTTACCAGCACTTTCTTTTAACCATTTTTGAAAAGCAACATTAAAGGAAAATTGCTGACCCAGATGCTCTTTAAAAAAAGCTCTATGAATCTCCGAACAAACAAAGTCTTCTTCTATTGGTTCTTCTAAAGTAATTACGTTGGTACGCAGACTCTTTTTACGTTTTCGATGAATTGTTTGCTTTTGACCAGTCGTTAAATAATGAGCAATTCGATCATTTAGTTCTTGCTTACTGCCAGTGGCTTGCAACTGTTCTTGCTGACAAAAACTGATTAATTCCTCTTTTAAATAATAATACTGACGAAATTGTTCTGTTGATAGTTGTGATGACAGCGTTGGTCTTTCCATTCCAATCCTCCTGTTTTTCCTAATTATACCATAAGAAGAACACTTGTTCTCGATACTGAAGTATAAATACCTATTACTCTTTATTTCTTGTTACTCTCTTGCGTTTATGTTCTTGTTATGTTGACAAAATCCAAGCCGTCTTAAAAGCATTTACTAGAAAAATATCTTATAATGTGCATACTTTAACATTTACGAAAGGGATTATGAATAATGAAAAAATATATAAGCAGGGATGAGGTCACTAAATTATTAGTTACAGACTCCTATTACGAAAAAGGACACTTAGGTTTAAAAATAGTTCAATTCATAGTTGCCATTATTGGTTGGATCTTAGTTATTCTTCCGTTTATTTGGGTATTATCTCCACTTCTTTTCGGTAATTTAGCTCGCAGATTCAATCTGTTTACTTACGTGGAGGAGCTTCAAACACTTAAGTTCTTATTGATTTTTCTAACAATTGCTTTCTTTGTGATCCTTGTATTATCCGTTATCTTAACAATTTGGAACAACTATCGCTTCAGTCACCTGCTTCAAAGAAAAGAAATGTATGACGTTGAACGAGTTAAAAAGCGTAACCAGCTATTAAGTGATGATTTTGAAAAACGTTTTGGTCCTAAAGAAGAACGAGAAAGCACTTGTTACTACTTGGTAAAAGAAGAGCAGAATTTGGATGCTCATTATGTTCGTGATTTATACAAGAAAGGCGATGTTGATTTATGATCACGCTTGTTCAAACAGGCAGACCTGTGCTAGATGCTTTATTGACTATTCTTTTTCTTGTGCTGATTACCTATCCGATTCTCGGTGGCTTTAACTGGTTTATTGGTGTTTTCTGTTACGGATTTCTTTTCAAGTATCGCCAAAAGGAATGGGATGACATACCAACAGAGATTGAACCTTTTGTAACAATCATGGTTCCGGCTCATAATGAAGAGATTGTTATTGAGAAAACCATCCATTATCTGATGACAAACCTAAACTACCAGAATTATGAGGTTTTAGTAACCGATGACGGTTCAACTGACCAAACACCAGAAATTTTGGAGAAGCTTCAGAAAAAATACCCCACCCTGCGCGTGATCCGGATTGAAAAGAATAGGGGCAAAGCTCATGCTTTTAATATTGGACTCGGTTTTGCAAAAGGAAAACTTATTTTGAGTAATGATGCTGATACTGTTCCTGAACCTGATGCCTTAAATCTTTATGTCAATTATTTCTTAAGACCAGATTCCACTAATATTGCTGCAGTGACTGCGAATATGGATGTTCAAAACCGTTCTCGTCTAATTGCTAAATCTCAAACTGTTGAATTCTCTAGTATCGTTGGGATTATTAAACGAACTCAAATTGGTGTGCTAGGTGGTATCTATGCTTATAGTGGAGCGAATACGATGTACCGAAAAGATGCTTTAATTGATGTTGGGTTATTCAGGCAAGACCGAGCAACTGAAGACATTAGTATCGCTTGGGATCACCAAATGGACGGCTGGTTATCTCTGTTTTCTCCAGAGATCATGTTTTTCATGGAGGTTCCCGAAAATATTCGGATGTTGTATCGTCAACGAAAACGCTGGGCCAAGGGCGGGACTGAAGTTTGGTTAACCAATTTCAAAAAAGTCTGCTTTCACCCCTTAAAAAATATCGGCCGAACCGTGATGTTCGTTGATCAATCCCTTAGTATTATTTGGTCTTTCTTTTTTTGGATTTCAACCATTCTCTTCATTCTACTCTTTTTCCACTTTTTATTTGAAGGCAATACTGAGCGAATTTACCATATGTTTACCATGGCTTTTGTCTTCGTCTGCTTCGAAATGATTTCCGGTGTCTTTCAGCTGCTGGCTTCATTAATTGCCGACGATCACGGCAGGAAGTTGAAATACTTATTTTTTGCCCCTTTGTATATGCTTTTCTATTGGATGATGAATGCTCTGACAATTCTTACTACCTTTATCCCAGCAATTAAATCCATTCTAGGTTTTGGTTCTGGAACTTGGAAGAGTCCAGAGAGGCAAAAATAGCTTGTGAAAGAAAATTAGCCTGTTGACTGACTATTCACTCACTTTTGAGTGAATAGTTCTTTTTGTAAACTGACTGGGGACTTAAAAAATCTCGGACTAAACATCTTTCATTTACGCTAATCCTTGTGATATAATTTACAGTTAATAATGGTTGTAAGGGGGAATTGAGTATGAATAAGGAAGAAATTTTTAAGTTTTTAAATGAAGGAAATTTTTGGTACGAGATTACTGAGCACAAAGCTGTATACAACATGGAAGAACTGAGTGAGGTAGATCTTCCCTACCCAGAAGCAGATGCTAAAAATCTTTTTGTCCGTGACGATAAAAAAAGAAATTATTATTTAATTAGCGTTCAAGGAGATAAGCGAGTTGATCTCAAAGAATTTAAAGCGAAGCATGAAACCCGTCGACTATCTTTTGCTTCAGAAACTGACTTGATGACTGTTATGGGATTAATTCCTGGAGCCGTATCACCCTTTGGTATACTAAATGACACTGAATGTATCGTGCAGTTCTTTATTGATGAAGATTTTTTGAAAGATCCTGGTTTGATTGGTATTCATCCGAATGATAATACGGCAACCGTTTGGGTAAAAACTGAGGACTTAATTGCTATTATTAAGCAGCATGGCAATCAAGTTCATGTGACAGAAATCTAATAGATTATCAAGCTGTGACTTTTGGTTGCAGCTTTTTTGTTTAGATAAATTTTCAATCATCTCTTTTTCTTCAGCGCAAAAATAAATCATTAAGCATCTACTATGAATAATAAATTCTTCGATCCAATTGCATTTTCAGCATTCTCTAATAATAGGGCTTTAGTCCTATAGTCGTTCTATACTATGTCATGTATAGTATAAGGTATAGAAAGGTGATGCGTATGAATAGCCAATTGAAAAAAGGGCTGATTGAATATTGTGTTCTAGCTGCACTAGCCCATCAAGATTCTTACGGCTATGAAATCGTTAAACAGATCAATCACCAAATTGAGATTACTGAATCCACCCTCTATCCAATTTTGAAGCGTTTAGAAACCAGTAAACGAGTGTCTACCTACTCAAAAATTCATAATGGCCGTTTGCGAAAATATTACCAGCTGACCGATGAAGGCCAAGAAAGCATCCAACAGTTTTTAAACGATTGGAAACAGGTAGAAGCCATCCAACAATACATTAAAGGAAGTGTCGAAAATGCAGCGAGTTGAGTTTATTAAAGAATTGAGTAATTATTTAGCGTATGAAGTACGCCCCAGTGAAGTGCAACGATTGATTGAGTATTACGATGAAATGATTATGGATTTAATCGAAGACGGTTATACAGAAGAAGAAGCCGTAGCAAAAATGGGCGATCCACAAGCTTTGGCCTACGAAGCAGCAGGTATTCCACAGGAAATCAAGGTTCCTAGACGTTTTAGTCCACTTATTATACTATTACTGATTCTAGGTTTCCCAATTTGGGGCAGCTTGGCTTTAGCCGCCTTTTGTGTCGTGGTTAGTTTTTATATTGTTATTTGGTGTATTCCATTCACCTTTGCTTGTTTAGGTGGCGGACTTTTGTTAGGCGGATTAATTGCTACATTGACTAGTCCACTGGCAATTATGAATGTTTTCTTTATTGGCGTAACTCAACTCGGTGTTGGTATGTTATTGTTTGGTCTAGGAATGTTCTTCCTATGGGCAACCTATAAATGCAGTGCTGTCTTCATTAACAGTCACCGTTGGATGACACGCAAGATTCGTCAATCAGTCTTTCAAAGAAAGGTGGTAAGCGTATGAAATCGAAGTATTTAATCCCCAAAATTGCCAGCTGGTTGATTATCTTTGGATTGATTATCTCTATGTTAGGCTTCGCTCTATCTGGCTTTTCGCTCAATCGTTACGCTCAACATGAACGTCGCTGGTACAACGTCGTTAGTGTATATAATGAATAGAAATGTGGGGTCGGCTTATACCAAGTCGGTCTCATTTTTATTTTGAACTATACTATACAAAAATTTGTGTCTATATAATAATCGTAGCAGTGATGGACTGTCATCTAGTCAGCAACTTATCTTTGAATCGAGTAACACAACTACGAAATGATGATAAAGCTAGCAATTTTTACCAACCATTCTTTCTAAGTTTGGCTCATCCTATTCAACAAGAAGATTTAGTTTAAAAGAGCAAAATCTGTCAGCTTATTACTACGAATTTATCATTTTCAAATGACTTTTGTTCTATTCCAATCAGACTTCTGGTTATCTTATCATCAGCATAAGTTTTTATTTGCTGCTTTTTAAGATTCATAAAAATTCCACTGAAATTAATAATGTTCAAACCATTTGTACAAGCAAAGTACTCTTTGAGGATACTCACACTACTCAATGAATGTTTTGGCAACATTGAGATATCCCTGAAAACCCATTCTTATATACTCTTGTCACAAAAAAAGCAAACAGTTTGATAGAAAATCATCAATCTGTTTGCTCATTATGGTTTACGATCTAGTTTTTTCTAATACACTCATTACTTCCAAGCTATGACGCATCTTCTCATTAGCAAACACAATATCATGCTGGTCGATCGCTTTAGCGAAACGGTGGAACTCTTCATACATCCGGTGAGTATGAACATTATTATTCAATACGTGTTGCACCCCACTGCGTAATTTCACATAACCAGATTTCAAAGAATTGGTCGGACCCTTGACGATTATTTCTCCTGCTTCTCCTTGGATACGTACATAACTTTCAGCGTCAGTGTCCTTAGATCCAACGCATACCGCCTTGGCTTGTCCATAATCCATCATTACCACTCCTGAAGTATCCACTCCTCGCTGGTAATTAGGGAAATACCTAGCAATTCGGGGTTCACCTAACAAACCTACTACAATGTGCAGATTGTAGATATTAATATCCATCAACGCCCCTCCGCCAGCAGCTGGATCAAAGGCCAAGGGAACTTCACCCTTTTTAAAAGCGTCATAACGAGAAGAATACTGAGAATAGTTGCAGGAAATCAAATGAATTGGTGCGATCTTGTCTAAGTGTTCCTTAATTCTTCGGAAATTACCTAAATATTGATTAGTAATCGCTTCAAACAGCAGCAAATCTTTTTCTCTCGCTTTTTCTTGTAAGTCTTGCAACTCTTGCAAATGCATTGTGAAAGGTTTTTCGCAGATTACATGCTTCCCAGCAATCAAAGCTTCTAAAGCATATTGATAATGTAAATGATTGGGAAGAGCTATATACACTGTATCAAAATTACCTTCCCTTAAAAAGTCTGAGTAGTCAGTAAAAATCGCTTTGATCCCATGAGCTGTCTGCAGTTCCTTATTTTTCTCCAAGCTACGTTCCGAAGACAAAATCGCTGAAAGCTCAATTTGCGGCAAATCAGGTGTTACTGTCAAAAAGTCCTTTACGATCATTCCTGCCCCAACAATTCCTAATTTCATCACTTTTCCCCCTATTGATTCGTCAACATCTCAGTAATGCCTGCTTCCAAAATTTCCATCTGCAGGATGGTTTCCTCATCTTTTACGATTTTTTCTTTCTCATTAATGATTGCTTCGTAAACTCCTTCATAAATCCGACTGTAATCCCCTACTTCGGAGACAACCTTTTCCTCATGATAAACTTTTTCATCGTCTAAATAAGTTAATACCCCGTAATGCTCTGGACGATCAATACCAAAATCTTCATGATTAGGCAAATAGAACAGCTTTAAATGTTCTTCCTGACGATCCTTGGTTTGTTTAACAAAAGATCCTTTTTTCCCATAAACTACAAAGCTTGGACGTTCCTTTAAACGGAAATAGCTGGACTTAACCGAAACCTTCAACTTGCCATAGTAAAAATCTAGATCAAAGTAATCATTCATACGATCTTGACCTAATAATTGGCGGACATCGTAGTGAATATGGTCTGGCTCGCCAAAATAACTCAGCACTTGGTCAATCGTGTGACAACCATGTCCATATAAATAGCTATCATTCTGAGAAAAATGTTCCGCACTTTCTGGGACTTCGGGACGAAAATAATCATAATGCATTTCCACTTCCAACAAATCTCCCAGCTTGCCGCTTTCGATCACTTTTTGAACAGTCAAAAAGTCAGAATCAAACCGACGATTTTGATAGCATTGTAAAAACAAACCTTTTTCTTTAGCTAAAGCAAATAATTCTTTGGCTTCATCAGACGTTTCCGTAAAGGGTTTTTCCAGTAAAACATTTTTACCAGCCATTAGTGCTTTTTTTGCATAGCTATAGTGAAATTTTACAGGAGTGGTGACCACCACCAGCTGAATTTCTTGATCTGTCAAAATATCATCTAAATCAGTGGTATAATGAGTGCCAGCAAGTGGTGTCCATGCTTGACGCCCTGATGGAGAATAAATAGTCTTTACCTTGATTTTATCTCCTAATTTGGTGGAAAATGGTAAATGATAACGGTTGGTACTTTTCCCGTTGCCTAAGTATGCGATGGTTAACATGAACAATCAGCTCTCTTTCCTATCAATGATTAAATTATAACTATTTTACTGATTAATTACATATCAAATAGCTAATTAGCAACTCATGTCCAGTCTTTCACTCATTGAAAGTTAAATAATGAACATCATGTTCATTGAAAATACACTAAGAAGGGAAACTATCGAATGCTTATAATCGAACGTTTGAAACAACAAACTGATTTTAGTATTGCTGAGAAGCGTATTGCTGAATATATACTGGAGCACCTGCCGGATATTCCTAAAATTTTTATTCAGGACTTGGCTGAGAAAACTTTTTCTTCTCATTCTACGATTGTTCGTTTAGCACAAAAACTAGGATATTCCGGTTTTCGACAGTTTAAGGATGCAATTGCCGAAGTGGTATACGCACAGTTGCTCTCAACAGAAGAGGTCAATGTCAACTTTCCCTTCCATCCGTTAGATACACCAACTGAAATTGCTAAAAAAATGGCTGATCTAACCATTGGTACTATTCAACGTTCCTTAGTTCAATTAGACAACGAAGTTTTAAAGTCTTCGGTGAATACCCTGATGGAGGCGGACCGAATCTTTCTCTTTGCCCGTGGCGATACTCAAATACGAGCCCGCGGCTTCCAAAATAAGTTAATCAAAATTAATAAATTTGCGATTCAAGTGGAAGAACATGTAGATACTGACTGGACAGCTGTGGGAATTACCCAGCAGGACTGTGCTTTTTTTCTCTCTTATAGCGGTATCGTGCCCCCTTATAACAAAATTATGCAATATCTTCATAAAAAAGGGATCCCTATACTATTGCTGACGGGTAATCCTGAGTCGCCAATGGTACCCTTTGCGACTCATTTGCTTTTAACCAAGCAGGAGGAATATGATTTTGCTAAAATTGCAACATTTTCTTCTCAAACCGCCTTTGAATATATTCTGAATACTATTTATTCGGTAATGTATACTAAGAACTATGAGGCTAATCTGCGTAAGCTAAAAGAAAACCAGCAGCTGATGCAAACTGGTCTGTTAGCTGATCAAGAGTAAGAAAATGATCATTTCATGTTTTTATGCCACGAACCTGGTCGCTTGCTTGGTTCGGTTTTTTAGGATTATCTCATGCAAAAAACGTTAAGAAGCAGCATTTCCTAATTAAATGAGCTGGAGACTTCAGAGGATCCAATAAGGATTCAGAAATCTATAAGCCAAAGAAAGGCTCAAGTAGAACGAGTTCGTGCTTATCAGGGAGCTAAAAGAAAAAAAGGGTAAAAAGAAAAAGCGCTAAGTCCTGTCGTTTTGCCCCAGACTCAACGAATAGTCGCAAACAAGACTATCCTAAAACAGAGGCGCTAAGCGCGCAGCGCATCTGTTTTGGATAGCAATACCTAGATTGACTTACAGCTAAAAAATGATCGAAGAAGCTTAAATGCCTTCTTCGATCATTTAGTGACCTTATTTCTTTTGAAATCCAGCTGCTAATGTTTCAACAGTTTCTGCCAAACGTGGTCCTGGCAAAGCATTTTCAAGACTCATGGAAACAATACGATTATTTCTGACCGCATCTAACTGTGAGAGTGCTGGATCAGACTTGATAGCTGCAATTTTTTCATTGAGAGTCGGCTGATCATAGTCATGAACTAGAATAATATCTGGCTGTCGTTCTAAAACCTCTTCACTACTAACAGTGATCCAATCTTTCTCAGTTTGATCTTCAAACAAATTGACACCACCTGCTGCTTCAATGAGACGAGATTCATAATTGCTACCGCTGGCGGTGAATATCCCACTGTCTCCACTATCATAAACAAGGACTTTGGTGGGCTCCTTTGCCGCTGTATTGGCAACAGCTTGCAAACGGTCTTTTTGCTGCTGGATAAATGTAGCAGCTTGATCTTCTACATCAAAAATAGTACCGATATCTGTAATTTCTTGATAGACCTCATCAATAGTTTTAGCACTATTTTGGTAAACAGTGATATCATTTTCTTCCAGTTCGTCTAATGAAAGGCCTTCTGAGCCAAACTCCCAGTCAATACCATAAATAAAATCAGCACCACTTGATAAAACAGCTTCTCGCGTGGCCGAGCCATGTGTCAGTTCCGGGATTTTTTCATAGTCCTCTTTGTATTCTGACAAAGAACCGCGGCTGTGATTGTTTAAGGTATTGCCGATAATTTTATCAGCTAATCCCAGCTGACAAAAAAGTTCAGTGGTATTTGGCCCCATGGTAAGCACCTTTTCAGGAACTTCGTTAATCGTGATAGTGCGGCCATAATTAGTGATCACCAGCTGATTTTCATCAACAGCTGTTTGGTTAGCTTTCGAATCACTGCACCCAGAAATAGTTAATAGCAGCAAAATACTTAGCATAAATTTCTTCATAAAAGCCCCCTCTTTATATCTGACCTGGCGACCGACCATTTTTAGGTAAATAAGTAATGGTCGGCCGCTGCAATAGTGGATGAATTTTAATCTCAGCATGAACCTGAAAGACTTGTTGCAGCGTCTCTTTAGTTAGGACATCCCCTGGATTCCCGCTAGTTAAAATCTCCCCAGATTCCATGACATACAAATAATCACAATACATGGCAGCAATATTCAAATCATGAATCGCCGAAACAACTGTCAGCGGCAAACGACTTAACAGCTCAAAAATTTCCAGCTGATAATGAATATCCAAATGATTGGTCGGTTCGTCCAATAGCAACAAATCGGTGTTCTGTGCCAAAGCCCGTGCAATCAATACCCTCTGCTTTTCCCCACCAGATAAGTGCTGAAAATTTCGTTGTGCTAAATGAGTAATTCCCAACTGCTCCAAAGCTTCCGCTACTAACTGATAATCTTCAACAGTATCGTTATCAAAGAATCTTTTAGCAGGGTAGCGACCCATTTGAACAATTTCCTCCACCCGGAAATCAAAAGGTAATTCATTTTCCTGCCCAACCGCTGCCATCTTTTGAGCACTTTCTTTATAAGACATCACTCTTAACGGTGTTTCGTCTAAACGAATTTCACCGCTTTTCGGCTTTAATGCTCGATACACAGCTTTTAACAATGTCGATTTGCCACTGCCATTTGGTCCAATTATGCCGACGAATTGCTGGTGATGAGCTTTTAAATTTAAATTGCTTAAAACAGATTGATTTTCGTAACTGCAGCATAAATTCTCCACATGTAATTCCATCACAGTCTCCTAATGTTTTCGATTTTTCTTCAGTAATAAGATGAAAAATGGACCACCTAGAATAGAGGTTAAAATTCCCAATGGTAATTCTTCCGGCGCTAATATGGTTCGAGCCAGTACATCTGTCCAGACCACTAGAATACCACCGATTAAACTAGCTACTGGTAAAACCTTTCGGTGATCACCACCTACTAAAAGCCTTGCAAAATGTGGGCAAATTAACCCAATAAAACCAATTGTTCCACTAACAGCAATCGTCGTTCCTGCTAAAAGTGACGTGACAATTAGCAGGATTTTTTGAAAGGTACGAACCGAAATTCCTAGAGTTGCAGCTGTTTCCTCCCCCATTATCAATAGGTTTAATACACGATAATTTAAGGTTAAAAAAATCCCACAGGTTAGCATCACAATAGTTGGCAAACCTAAAAAACTCCATTTCGTATTAGCTAGACTACCCGACATCCAAAATTCAGCATTGTGCAATCCTAATGCATTAGGAGCGCTTAACACAATCACTTTTGTAATTCCTTGAAAGATCATTGCTACAACCACACCCGATAGCAAAAGCTGAGTAATCACAATTTTATTTTTTACGCGACTGAGTGCATAAACCAGTAACAAAGAGAATGCTGCGCCTAAAAAAGCCGATAAGGACAAAGCATACGTCCCTAAAAAGCTAAAAACTCCAAACAACATACCTAATGTCCCAAACATTTCTGCTCCTGAGGATACACCCAGTAAAAATGGATCGGCCAACTGATTACGTACTAAAGCCTGCATAGCGACCCCAGCAATTGCTAAAGCTGCTCCAACAACAAAACCCAACAGAACTCTAGGAAGCCGTAAATTCCAAACAATATTTTGTTGCAGCAAAGTACCACTAGATGGATAAAATCCTTGTGTAATATGATTAAGTACGATATCTGACGTAACATTTGCTGGTATATTAACCGCTCCTAATCCCGTAGCTGCCACGATGGAAATGATCGCAAGTATAATTAATAGAACCAAAAGCGGCCTTAGCCGCGGACGGCGGCGAACGCCTGCTTTGAACCAGGCTACTGATTGAGGAATATCAAAACGGTGGAGCATCTGCACTCACTTCCTTACCAACAATTTTTCGACAGTTAAGACAAACCAGGTGGCCAATACAAAAGAAAATGTCAAGACTGGCAGCCCAGCGATTCCTAATAATGTCGGTAGAGCAAAATCAAAACAAATGGTGAGTATTCCACCTGTTAAAATCATTAGCAAGATCCAGTGGGAATCCTTTTTTTCTAAAAATAAGTCCAAGGCTAAAAAGGTTAGAATACAATTATAGCTGTACAAGCCTAAAGACACAGTCTCCAAATTGCCACCTAGGATATACGCACCCATCAAGCTAAAACCAATTGCTCCAATTGTCAATGCTCCCCAGCGAACATTCGCAATAAAAATCGCTGCTAGGATCAAAAGAGAGCTGATGACATTGTCCAATAGGAAAATTTCCCCAACCCCTTTGATAAAGATATCGGGAAGAGTCAACATTCCTGTACTTGAAAGTGTCTGTGGCAAGCGGGCGGTTCGACTAGTAGTTATCCAGCGACTATTAAAACTGATTAGCAGGAATAACCAGGTGATCAAGATAAATGGGAAAGTTAAACCAGGCAGCCCTTGCTGCCTGAACAAATGATTGATGACCAAAGTCATCAAGACACACAGAACACTTCCAACTAGAGCAATTGGACAAGCAACCCATCCCTCAACAAAAGTTCCCGCTGCAATTCCAACCAAAACCGGACTAAAACCTATCAATCCCTTTTTAATTTGATCGTTTTCTACTTGTAATAAATGAGCAGTCAGATTAGCGAATAGACAGCTGCTTAAAGCCAAGGCTGCCAACTGAAAATCTGCTATTACTACTGCTAAGAAAATCATCGCCCCACTAACTGGATGTTCAATTAGTACTACTTGGGAAAAACTGGTCCATATTCCTTTCAACCATGAAACTTTTGTCTCTTCAGTCATTTCCACCATTAAATCCCTCCTAATACTTCCTAGTTTGCGGCAGCTTTTTTTTACAAAATGTTTGATTATAGTGTTGATAACAAGCTTGGATAACCGATTCCATTTCTTGTGTATCATTTCCCAAAACACGCAAACTGTATCCGTTAATCGGAAACAGCGACAAACCAAAATGTAAAGCAGGATAGACAATTGTTAACTCCTGATGAAGCTGAGTAATATATTCCTGATCAATCTCGGGATGAACTACTAGTAAGGAAGCTATTTTTTTTAACCCCTCCAGCATCCCTGCGCCTGCTAAATTTTGGCAGTCCGGCTGCAGCAACACCCGATCCATTACTGCCAAATGATTGTCCAAATAAATTTTTGTTAGCAAATTGACTTTTCGATAAGTAAAACCCCGTTCGGCAGAATCCCAGCCAGGTGTTACAATCTCTGAAGCAAAATAACGGGCATCATTAGCTAAATAAACCAATTGTTCCTGCTGATAGATACTTTTTTCGTAGGGAATGATGGGGTCAGGCAGATTGATTAACTCTCCTTTAGCCTTAACAGCAATTTGATTAAGCTGATACACGTGATCCTTAGGCGTTTGATAAACTTTTGTAGCCGATTGAGTGGTTAAATATAGGCTTGCCTCAGGTCCCACGTCTATAGTTAAGGAATATCGATCGCCATCTAAATAACCGCCTCCAGGATTCAGAACAAAATAAGTCACTTGCCCACTGTCATCTAAATACTGTGGACGCATCACCTTCAACGCTCCTTGATAAAAAATATGTCCTGGTACTGTCCGATTATCACGTTGTTTTACGGCTAGTTCCAATGTACCGGTCATTGTTTTCATAGCTACACTCCAATAAAAGCGTGCTTTTTCACCCAGTCAACGACTTCATTTAAGCCGGTACCATTCTGCAAATTAGTAAAGACAGTCGGCTTTTCCAAACGGTATTGCTTGGCATCGCTAGCCATAATTGATAAATCCGCATGCACAAATGGTGCTAAGTCAATTTTATTAATCAAAAAAAGATCTGATTTGATCATCCCTTGTCCGCCTTTACGAGGAATTTTCTCCCCTTGGGCTACGTCAATAATGTAAATCGACAAATCTACCAACTCTGGACTGAAGGTGGCTGCTAAATTATCGCCACCACTCTCCACAAAAATGATTTCTAAATTTGGGAAATGCTCCTCTAGCTCTTCAATTGCCGCTGTATTCATAGATGTATCCTCGCGAATCGCGGTATGAGGACAGCCGCCTGTTTCTACCCCGATAATCCGAGCCGGATCAAGAATTCCAGTATTGATCAGGTATTTCGCATCTTCTTTGGTGTAAATATCATTGGTAACAACGGCAATTTCCACCTTATCTTGCAGCTTGCGTACAATTTGTTCAATGAGAAAGGTTTTTCCAGCACCCACTGGTCCACCAACTCCTATTTTGATTGTGTCCATTATAGTCCTCCTAAATTTTTCTAAGACATGAAATTGCGGGCAAACAAAAACTCATGCTGCATTTGGGAAATTTCAATTCCCGGTGCAGTAGCACCAAAATGATCCAGCGGCATAGTAAGGATTGCTTCAGTCAGTTGAGGAATCTCCTGTGACACTGCATAAATAATTTTTTGTCCAGCTACTTGGCCAATCGGTACTCCCCGTACAGCATTTTGTACCAAGGTAATCGTAGTATTTAGTAGATACACAGACAAAGTTTCTGTAACCACAGCCTTCGAACAATAAGCTAGTAATCCAAAAACAATTGCTGGATGAGGTGCTAGCTGCTGCTCCCTTAATCGCAGCTGGTAATGCTTCAGCAAGGAGTCATCCATCAGACTATTACCAATATTTAAAAACTGCTGACCCATCTTTTTGTTAGCCTGTCGCATTTCACTGGGTAAAAGCAGTGCATTCAATTCAACATTAACCGCTAAAACCTCTGTCAAACTTTTCTTCTCCAAAGCTTCAAAAACAATACGAATAGCTAACCCATCAGTGGATAAAATTTGGTTGTTGAGAAACTGCTTCAGCCATAACTCAAAGGCTTCCGCATTTTTAATTCGATTCTGCTGTAAATAGGTTTCAAAGCCATAAGAATGACTAAACGAACCAATCGGAAAATTGGAATCGTTCATTTGGAAGAGAAACAGGTTAGTGATCATGGCTATGTCCGATGTGTCGGAATGGATGTGGCATTTTTACGTGTTTGCGCTCAAAGCTCATACTTTTGTGTCCCAGCAGGTGCTCGATTAGATAATCGTATTGCACCACCATTGTGTCGTCGATAAACTGAGCAGGCAAGTGCCGATTGCCTAATTCATGGGCAATGACACCCATCTCATGGATGGCGTTCGGTTTGATCACTAAAACATCCTCTGGTAAGACATCCACTACCACTAAGGTATCCTCCGTTTCGGCCAAAATATCACCCACATGCAGGTGCTTTCCAGGTGCCAAACGTACACTTACTTCACCATTTTTTGCTGTATTCAAATGATGTACCCGCTTAGCTAGTGCTTCATTTTCTATTGCTATCCAGTCTTTGGTTTTACTTTCAGCTGCTGGATAGCTGTTGATGTTACCGATGATTTCTTTTACGATCATAGAATCACTCCTTAGAATAGGAAATATTTTTGTGCTAACGGCAAGACTTCGGCTGCTTCGCTAGTCACCACTTGACCATTTACGGTCACTTCATAGGTTTGTGGATCAACAGTAATTTCAGGCGTTTCACCATTAAATTTCATATCTTTTTTTGTCAGCTTTCGTATCCCCTTAACAGGTAAGGTTTCTTTTTTTAGCTGATATTTTTCTTTAATATTCTTCTCTTGGGCGGCTTGGGAGACAAAGGTAAAAGAGCTTTTCTCTAAAGCCGTACCCAAACTGCCAAACATTTCCCGGTAAAAAACAGGTTGCGGCGTTGGAATTGAGGCATTAGGATCGCCCATTTGTGCTACTGCAATCATCCCGTTTTTCAAAATTTTGCTAGGTTTTACTCCAAAAAAGGCCGGATCCCACAAGACTAGATCAGCAATTTTTCCGACTTCTACTGAGCCGACATAATCAGCAATCCCATGAGTAATTGCTGGATTAATCGTATATTTGGCAATATAGCGTTTTACTCTAAAATTATCGTTGCCTTCAGCATCTTCTGTCATTGGTCCTCGTTGCTTTTTCATTTTATCGGCGGTTTGCCAAGTACGGGTCACCACTTCACCGACCCGACCCATCGCCTGAGAATCAGAACTCATCATGCTGAAAATTCCCATATCATGCAGCACGTCTTCAGCAGCAATTGTTTCTTTACGTATCCGCGAATCAGCAAAGGCTAAATCTTCAGGAATATCGGGATTCAGATGATGGCACACCATCAGCATGTCCAGATGTTCATCAACCGTGTTGACAGTATAAGGCATAGTTGGATTGGTAGAAGAGGGCAATACATTTGGCTGACTGGCAATCTTGATGATGTCCGGTGCATGTCCCCCACCGGCCCCTTCCGTATGATAGGTGTGAATTACCCGATTACCGAAAGCTTCAATCGTCCGTTCCACAAAACCTGTTTCGTTTAAAGTATCCGTGTGAATTGCTACTTGGACATCATATTTGTCAGCTACTTCCAAAGAATGTTGAATCGCTGAGAAAGTCGTCCCCCAGTCTTCGTGAATCTTCAATCCGATCGCGCCAGCTTCAATTTGTTCAGCTAGTGGTGCTTCAATCGCTGCCTGACCTTTACCTAAAAAACCTAGATTGACTGGCAAACCATCGGCTGCCTGCAGCATCCGCTCCAAATTCCAGGCACCCGGAGTAACCGTCGTGGCATTGGTTCCTTCTGCTGGTCCGGTTCCACCACCAATCATGGTAGTTACACCACTATGCAAAGCCGAATCAACTTGCTGAGGAGAAATAAAATGAATATGAGTATCTATTCCACCAGCTGTTAAAATTTTATTTTCTCCGGCTATTATTTCGGTTGCTGCGCCAATTGGAATAGCAACATTATCCATGATGAATGAATTACCAGCTTTGCCAATCGCTGAAATTTTTCCATCCTTAATAGCAACGTCAGCTTTAATAACGCCACTGTAATCAACAATCGTTGCATTAGTAATTACCAGATCAGGCGCTCCACCATCACGAGTGATTAACGGATCCATCCCCATGCCTTCACGAATGACCTTGCCACCGCCAAAGACTACTTCTTCACCGTATGTAGTGTAGTCCTTTTCAATTTCAATAAATAAATCTGTGTCTGCTAAACGCACTTTATCGCCGACCGTTGGTCCATATAATTCTGCATATTGTTTACGCGATATTTCTAAACTCATTTAATTCCCTCCTTATCCAATGGACCATTCGTCTTTGCATTCAAGCCGTAAACTTCCCGCTTACCTGCTAGCGCCACTAACTCGACAGTCTTCTCATCCTGAGGTTCAAAACGAACTGCGACTCCTGCCGGAATGTTTAAGCGAAAACTATAGGCCGCTTCGCGATCAAATCGCAGTGCACTATTCACTTCAAAAAAATGATAATGGGAACCAATTTGTACTGGACGATCCCCAGTATTTGTTACGGCAATCTGCTTGGTTTCACGGCCAATATTGCATTGAATCGGTTCAGTACCAACAATAATTTCTCCGGGTTTCATGAACATCCTCCTCGATTTTTAACTGAACTTACTAAAATTAATCATTTGTTTATCTGAAACTTCGACGTCCTAGCCTTGTTTCTCTTAATACAGAAAAAGGAGCTAGCGAATTGGATTATGGACTGTAACCAACTTTGTCCCATCTGGAAAGGTAGCCTCTACCTGGATATCATGAATCATCTCAGGAATTCCTTCCATGACGTCCTCTACTGATAAAATCGTGGCACCATAAGTCATTAATTCTGCAACACTTTTCCCATCACGAGCCCCCTCCATTACTTCATAAGTAATCAAAGCGATCGATTCCGGGTGATTCAACTTCAACCCTCGACTTTTTCTGCGGCGAGCTACGTCGGCAGCAACCACAATCATCAATTTTTCTTGTTCTCGCGCTACTAAATTCATCTAGTTCCTCCTTGATTACAATTTTGGAAATATTCTGTAAATTTAAAATGAGTTTATCATTAAATTCTCATTTAATCTAGTATCCGCCAAGATGTAATGTGACGTTTTCTGACATACACTTTTAAAACAACGATCGCCACTGATCTTTTACAGAATGTATCTCTCATAAAATGGAAGGAACATCGTTTTTCCGAACACAAGATGTGACTATTGATTACATCCCTATGATTAACTGCAAACTAAAAAAGCCGCTTCATTGAAGAAACGACTTTCTTTTTCATAATAATTTTACCGGTCACAATTCTAACCTTTTAGTACTAACTGCCTCAATAAAATGCTGGTCATGTTCAATCACCAGTATAGTTGGGTGAATCCGCTGCAGCAATTGAATAATCTGCTGTTGATTAAAGACATCTAAATAATTCAGAGGTTCATCCCAAAGATAAATATCTGATGGCTGAGAAAGCGATTTGGCCAACTCAACCTTTTTTCGCTGCCCCATGCTCATCTGCTCAATTCGATTTTCAAAGACATTACGTTCCATTCCCAACTTATGGAGATTATTTAAAAACATTGGATAATCTAGCCCTTCTTGTAATGCAAAATCTGTTAAAGTGCCTTGATTGTCTTCGTATTTTTGTCGCACGTAACTAATAGTCAAGCCCTTAGGTATAAAAACTTTGCCAAAACACTCACCGGTAAATGTCCCCAATAAAGCTTGTACTAAAGCACTTTTTCCACTACCATTCGTGCCAGTGACTGCCAAACAATCGCCATGATTCAACTCAAAACAAACATTCTCAAAAAGAAGATGCTCATCATAAGCTAGCCGTAGATTTTCTACTTGAATCAACCGACGACGATGACTAGGTTGCCAATTCATCGCAAGACCGTCTACTGTTTCAATATTCTTCAGCAACTGCTCCTTTTCACTGATTTGAGTTTCTACACGTTGTAAAATTGCCTTGGACCTTTTCATCATTCGGGCAGCATCCGCGCCGATTGCTCCAGGACTTACCCGACGATATTCTGTATCAATGAACCCTTTAGATTTGTTCAGTTTATCGGTTTCACGCGAAGCAGACCAAGCTGCTTTTTCCCTAGCGGTTTGCTGCAGACGAGCAATTTCTTTTTTCAGCTTAATATTTTGTGCCTGCTCAAAAGCATCTTTTTGCGCCTTTTGTTCTTCATAAATGGAAAAATTCCCCTGATATAGTATCAGTTGGCTTTTCTCAATTGCTAAAATATGATCAACCGTTTCATCCAAAAACTGCCGATCATGACTAACCAAAATATAGCCCTGCTTCTTTTTCCGTAAATACTTTGCTACCTGTTGACGCCCTAAAATATCTAAATGATTGGTCGGCTCATCAATAAGTGGAAAGCAATGTTCCTCGGCGAACAGCATCGCTAGCAGAACTTTGGTTTGCTCCCCACCAGATAAAGATTGAAACGGCCGCCACAATACTGCTGGATCACAGGCCAATAAGTTCAACTCTCGTTCCAATTGCCAAATTTCAAAATCCCTCTGCTCCAACAGTGCATAATAAGTCAGCTGGCTCGGATCAGCGATACTCAAAGGAAAATAAACAAAATTCATTGTGTGATTAATCGTACCTCGGTAGGGTAATTGATTTTGCAACAATTTCAATAAAGTGGTCTTGCCACGTCCATTACGGCCGACTAATCCTAGCTTCCATTGCTCATCAACAATCAGCTGTACATCATCAAATAAAAGAGTACCTAACTGATCGTAACCGAATGTAACGTGATTCATTATTATATTACTCATATGGATAACACCTCGCAGCGACTTCTTCCCAGAAGTCAAAAAAAACCGTCAGTTCTTTTCGACAACTGGCGGTTGAGCTGATCCACAATAAATAGAACCGAAAATTCGCAGCAAACATTTGCTACAAAGATCGTCTTAAAAGGATTCCCTCTTTACTACATTCACCAATTGTTCGAAAATCTGCACACTGCTCCCTTGGTCAATCCACGGTACAGTCTGAATGCAGCTTCTACTTTATTTGGTGAAATTACGCATCGGGATCCCTCACTTTCTGTACTTTCACTATAACAAGAAATCATTTACCGGTCAAAAAAATTTTCGCTAATTTGTACCTATCATTTATAATCCAAAGTTGATTCATGTATGGTAAATACCTCAGTCGAAAGAAGAGTTTTTCGTCTAATAATACTTGAATAGATGAAACATCTTAGAAAAATAACTTCTAAATGAAAAACAGCCATCACTATTACGGATAAGTACCTAGTAAAAAAATTAGAAAATGTATGCCAAAACGAGATACTTCCGCTAACGAGAAACAGTAAAAGAACGGATACTCCCTCATTTCAATCTGCTACCTTTGGAATTGATACCCAGTTTAACTATGCTATTTTTCAAATAACTATGAAACGGTTATTAAAAGTACTATCATTTAAGAAACTTATTCTATGGGCAATGACTCTTGGAAATCGCTTGGAAGCTAAAACTGATCTTCCAAAGCTCTCAATCCATACAATTCATCCAAAATTTATTGAACGATAAAAAAGCAGAAAAAGCGAGCGACTATTTAAAAACTTTTAAAGAACTTTTCACACCACGAGTTTAATAGGTACTTTATCAACGAATTTAAAATAACTAAAAAATGTGTAATCTAAAAAACAGAAAGTTTAAAACTGGAAAAATAAACGAAAAATGAGAAAAATAACACACAAGAAACACCACTAAATAAGCAAGAAACTTTTTAAAGACTTTTAAAACACTTCGGATAAAAAGCATTTACTCTTAAAAATAAAACAAAAAAGACACCTAGACTCAAGGCGTCTTTTTGTAAACAGCTGCTTTATAACTTTCGATATTGTTCCATTTTTTTCTTGGAAATATTTTTCAGTTTTGCCATAAGTTGTATAAGTAATTGCATTCGCCCCTGCTTCAATAGTGGATAAAATTTGCTCATCGTTTTGACCACCCGAAGCAATAATAGGAAATTCAGGAAATTGTTCACGAACCCAGCGAACAAGATTGGTCGTTTCTTTTCCACCAGCCACATTAAAGATATCAACTCCGTTGTCAATCAGCTCCTGCAGGTTGCGTTTGTCGTTGACCACTGTATAAATAATGGGAATATCCACTGTTTCATTTACAATGCCAATTGTATCCAAGTCACAGGGACCATTCAGAACTACGCCAAAAGCTCCATGTTCCTCTGCGAATGATCCTAAACGTGAAGAGCGATTGCCTGAAGTTAGTCCACCACCAATACCAGCTAAAATCGGAACTTGAGAAACAGTAGAGATGGCTGACAAGATTCGGGTATTGGGTGTCCAAGGGTATACAGCCAATATAGCATCTGCATCATTGTTGGCAATAACCGCAACATCCATAGAATAAATGATACTTTTGATAAGCTTGCCATAGATTTGGATACCCGAGGCTTTTTTTATCACCTTAGGCATTTTAATAATACTTTGTCTAAGTTCAGAATATAATTCAGGAATAAATTGTTCAGTACCGTTATCTTGTTTTTCCATAGGAGACTCCCCCATTCGACTAATTTGTTCGTGCAAAAAATTAAAAACAATGACTTGCTAAAAGCAGCAGGACTCAACATTTAGCTAATAATTCAAGTTTACAACCAAATTTGCAGTCAAACGTTCGACTTGGTTACAACTTTACTCTCTCTTTTGGCAAAATGTTATTCTTTTTGTGCGTAACTTTGGTCTTCTTTTCTTAACAATAATATAAGGATTACCAGATGTCAAAGAGCAGTTAACTCTTACTATAAATGGTCTTTTTATTGAAAAATTTACAAAACCAGTTTTACTAAGATAGCTGCCGATTATAGAACATTTTAGTGTATACTTGAATTAATAATAGAAAAGTTTGGAGTGAGCCGATGTTACTTGAATTTGAAAATATTGCCAAAATAAAACAGGCCACGATTGAACTGACAGACCTTACGGTAATAACCGGTGTCAACAACTCGGGAAAAGGTACGGTAAGTAAGATACTGTACGCTCTTTTAACTGGAATTAACCTCTATCAAGGAAACTATTTGTTTGCTTTAAAATACACAGTAATCATGGAAGAATTGGAGAATTTGGAGCGTTGGGTAGAAAAAGATACCTTTCCCTCAGTAAACGCACTTCGGCGGGAGGTCCAGACTGTCCTTTACCAGGTTGAGCACAATCAACACGGAGTAGATCACAAAGAGATTTTTGCTGAAGATACTAAATTAACTGAGCAAATTACTGATCTTTTAAGCAATATTCAACGAAAAATGTCGACAAAAGTTCGTTGGCCTAACCGACAACAGATTGCGGCTATTATAAAAACTATTTTTCAGCAACAAAACCGTGATTATTTGGATGAAAAGACTGTGGCTGCTTTATTTGATCGATTGCTGCGTCAAGAATTTTCCAATTACATCATTAGTGATTCTTCTTTAAACAAATCAGCGCTTCTCTCTCTTCAAGAGGAAGATGATCATCTGATTCTACCTTATAAAAGCAATCGACTGGACAATTTTCAGTGTCAATTTCAACTAACACATACCTATAAAGAAGCCATTTGTCTGGATGATCCCGATTTGTTGGATAATTTAGCACTTGCAACGGATGAACAATTTTTTGGCAAGGCACCTTCCGAGAAGCTCCAGCAGGCTAACGAAGCTTCTCATCGAAAACGGCTGATTAAACAAATTATGCAACGCCAGCCTAAAGAAAACTATCTGCGAGATAAAAAAATTATAGCTATTTTTTCTGAAGTATTAAATGGGCAACTAGTACGCAAACGAGACGGCTACTATTTTTTTCAAAAAAATTCGTTAAAAGGCGTTCCGTTCAATTCGTTATCCTCTGGAACGAAAATTTTTGCGCTCTTGCAGTTGATTGTGTTAAACGGGATCGCAGCTGATAGTAGTTGTCTGATTTTTGTTGAACCAGAAACTCATCTTCATCCTCAATGGCAGGTAAAACTAGCAGAATTATTGGTTCGCATAACGACCGTTTATTCGGTTAAGGTACTAATTACCTCCCGCAGTCCCTATATTATTGAAGCGTTGGATATTTTCTCAACCCAGGAGTCAATCGGTACCAAATTTTACAACACCTCGCCGGATAAACGAGATGCAAATGCCAGCCTGATTGTCGATACGACTGACAATTTAGAAGCAATTTACGATGAAATGTATCAGCCACTCATCTATTTAGAACAATTAAGAGCAAAGCTTAACTGAAGTTTGTAACTTCAGTAAGTTTTGCTTTTTCTGCCTGCTTTAACACACACTACTGTTAACCTACCGCGCGAGATTCGTAATCGAAGAGATAAATACCTCATCTAAAACATCCTTTCTAATCTTTTACCTCTATTGTATTAGCCAACTTCTGATTATCTTGTGGTTATTTATTTAATTAAATGATCTACATTCATAATTTCTGTTCAAATCACTTGTCACATAACTATTTTATGGCTAAAATTAAGTAACAAATCATTGTCATATGATTATAAGTCTAGTTTTAAACTATTCTTTTTAAAGCATTAGTACTTATTTATATCTATACGTTTTTTTATCATTGGAATTTTCTCATAATTTTTTTGTGATTTAGATGAATTAAAGATTAAAAAAGGGTAAAATACTAATGAACACTAACACCGTTAAGAAAGGAAAAATCCTATGAAAGCTTTGTTAAGCACCGCAATCTATCGTAAGATAACCTTGCTGGAATTTTTGGATAATTTTTCTACTTGGTGCCCTACGAAAGACGTAACAAATTTTTTAGACTGTTCGGCAAAAACCCTGCTGAGTGATATTGATTACATTAATGAATTTTGGGGTGAATATGTATATGTTGAGTATTCAAAATTTCAAGGAATCCGTCTAAATAACCTCGCATCCAACAAGATGGCCAATGTTTACAGCACTATCTTTCAAGAGTGCGATGAATTTCAATTTATTGAAAAATTGCTATACGCACCTGATGAAGATGCAGAATACTGGATTAATGAACTATTTATGAGTGAAGCTTCATTCTATAGAATGGTGAATGCGGTGGAGATTTTTCTCGAAAAGCGTGGATTAATTTTGGAACGTGGACCCTTTCGTGTGACCGCGCCAGATGAACGCTGGGTGCGTGTTTTTTATCAACAATATTATACTGAGGCATATGGTATTAATGAATGGCCTTTTGAGATCAACCAACAAGATACATTTTGCTATGTTATGCGGGCGTCAACAGACTTTGATGTCTCTTTAGATGATCAAGAAGTTCAGGATGCCTCGTTTCTCTTAATGGTTACCTTAATTCGTATGAGCCAAGGCTTTGCTTTATCTGATGAGGTATACAGTGAACCTGATGATACAATTGATAAAGTCATTGAATACAGCGAAGAGATAGTAGCCCATTTAGTGGAAGGTACGCCCTACTCATTGACTGACAGCTGGTACAAGGAAGTTGCCCGGACAGTTTTCCATGAATTTTACAGTTGGGATAACGAAGAGCAAATTATTCGCATTCATAAAAAACTTAATACCTTTTTAGACAAAATGGTTAAAGCCGTTGATTTTCCTCTATTGGAAGAGGATCGGAATAAAATTATCCAGCAAATGATGATTTGGTACGTTCAATACAATTTTTATCCCTTTAAAAGAATCATTTTATACGATAAACAACGACGTTTCGCTCACGGAGTTCATCACATGTATCCAGTCTTTTCCACATTGGTGACACTCTATTTGGAAGACATTGATAAGCGCAACCCGACACTTTGGATCAATGTTCGCTTGCATGATGTAGTAGCTCTTTTGATGCGAGAATGGAGCCAGCTGCCAATTCAATTAGAAAAAATGCGCAAGCAGGTTTCTGTGATTATCGTCAGCAATCTCGGAAGAAAACATGCAGAGATGATGCGGAATTTCTTGCACGCACAGTACGGAGAAAAACTGGGGTTAAATATTTTTGAATTCACGGTTCTTTTCTCCACTCCTGAGGATTTCGAGTCGCTGAACGATTATGATTTAGTTATTAGCAACAATCCAATTGAAAATTATCAAAAGAACAATTGCCTGATCGTCAATAATTTCATTTCGGCCTCAGACCGCGATACTATTGAAAATAGTATTTTGGATATTCAACAAAGAGCTTCATTGGATTTCATTCGCGACATTGGTTACTCCTACTTAAGAAGGGCAAAACAAATTTACTCTTATCCATATATTCCCTCTCAAAAGCAATTAAACTAAAAAAAGACGCGATGACCGTTCCATCTATCATGGGATTGATCATTGCGTCATTTATTTTTATGCAGCAAAGACGATTAAGTTCTGGAAATCATTGATACAGGTTTGTAAGGTTAGTCGTTCGCCCCCACCTGTTCCAGTAATTTGATCCCAATAGTCATTGCCATCTACCCCGTAGGCACTATCATCGACTGTTACAATATTTTGGACTGTATAAGTACTGATTTGGCCAGATGCATCAGATACTTCGATGGTTGAACCAACACCTAATGAAAACAAGGCATTGAATGCACCTGGGTTATGACCGATAATATGAGTATTCATTCCGTCGTTTCCTGATTGTACAGGCGAACCACCCCAAGTAGCGGCTGTGCTGTGATCGGCATCGATTACTGCTTGGCCTGAGCCTTGTCCTGCATTGCTGTAAGAAATATACGAACCGGCAATTTGCAGCATATTAGGCTGTAATTGTGATACTGGTTCAGAAGTGTCCTCCATTACATCTGATTGTTCAACAGCGGCTGCCTCTACAGATGATGGAGCTGGTGTTGGTGCTTCAACGATTGGTGTTTCAGTTATTGCAAGTTCCTCACTTGGTTCAGCTATTTCTGAAGCTACTGTACTTTCAGAGCTTGCTTGAGTCTTCTCAGTTGCTTTCGTTTCTTCTGACGTGGAGCTTTTTTCTTCTCCTGCTTCTTTTTCTGATGATTGTTCTGATTTATTGTCATTTTCAGCTTTCACAGTAGTTGAAGAGGTACTGGTTTGGGCCGAAATTTCTGCTACCGGGCTCTGAAATATAACCAAATTTCCGAACAAAGTTAATGACGTGACTGCTGCAATTACAGCTACTGTTTTTTGTATAGTCATTTTATGCCCCTCCTTTTAAAGTCTAAGGTATCTCTCCTTGTGCTTTAATCATAAGGGGTAAAGCCTAAAATTGAAAAAGAGCTGTTTCTTAGATAACGCCCCCAAAACAACAAATCATTAAAAAAGATTGATTTAAAAGCGTTTATTATATTTTTGCATAATTTATTGTAAAAAAAAAAAAAGTGATTGAGCATTATAGAAAGTTTTTTAATTACCAACAATTTGTTTTTTTATAAAAATTGTGAAGTGCAAGTCAATTTTCTTGCGTTTTTTTAAATTAACGGATTACAGGAACAATTTTTAAAATATTGTGAAAAATAACACTATTTTGCTTTTAAGACAGACAATGCGTAATTGATTCGTTTGACACGTCAATTAATCCTTTTACTTATAGTCTGATGATTCTCAACATTTTTCTAATCTCTTCTGCTGACATCCTGCTCTTGGACTTTTCAATCTTCAAATTCTTGCCAGTTAAAATATAGGCCGCTAGAATACGCAGGTTTTGATAATACCATTCACTGTGGCGCAGCTTATATGTTGAACCACTAGGTAATGCATTTTTCTTAGTGGCTGCTTTAGCAATTTTATTGAATGCTTTTCGAGCCACATCTCCCATTAGCATAACTACCTCTAAATTCGGAAACAACTCAAGCTCAGTTTTTAAAATTGGTAAAAAGTAATCAATGGTTTCATTTGGAATAACAGTAGAGCCTTTAGGCATCTTAACAGTGTTAGTGATGTAAATACCTAAGTCCAAAATATCATCCATAGTTTGGATTGAGACATCGGCCTGCTCAAAGATCGCTAAAGTCGTCTGTAAATATTCTGGTTTGTCTTCCAGACTATAAAAGTCCTCCATTGGGCTGCTTGCTACTACCTCGTTAATCATAATCACCCGAATTTTTTGCGGATCAATGGTCTGTTTAGGCAAATACGTTAATATTTCTTCGGCATCTTTAGGATAATGCTTCTTTACAAAAGTAATTAATGTCTCCATCTTCATTTATTCCTCCTTAATTGCTTATAAGCCTTTTGGTGTTCGGCTGTGACTGCTTCTTTCAATTCAACTGGGTGGATTTCTTGCAATTCTGAACCTAAAGACAGGCAAAATGAAATTAACCATTCATCAATCGGCAATTTTGTCTCTACCTGTACCGCATATCCGATCGTTTGAACAGCTTCTCTGCCAAAAATGTCTACCAAGCGATGCTTGACTGCTTGAGATGTTGTTAGTTTTACTAAAATTCGCTCGCTGAAACTTCGTTGAATCTGATTAAAATGCTTTTCAATAGAAGCATTTGACTTAAAAGTTTCTTTTGATTGCTCCAACTCCAAAATACGAGACAGACGAAATAGCCTGACGTCAGCCTTGCAGCGGCAAAATCCCAACACATACCATTGATTTTCCTGAAACACTAATTTTTGGGGTTCGATCCGCCGTCACCCTTCTTCCCCTTGACTATTAAGGTAATTAATTGCTAAAACCTGATGTTCCAATATGGCCTTTTTAATTTGATTGAAGAGCTCTGCTTCCTGAGCAGGATCGACTCCCCAGCGAGAAAAATTTACTAGTAAAGGCTCGGCTGCTTCTTTTCGCAAGCTGGTCAGTTTTTCTTGTAAGCTGTCAATTTCCACAAAACCTGTTGCAGCCAAACTACTGAGGGCCACAATCAATTCACTCTGCTCTGTCTGAGTAAAAAATGTTCGATCCAACACAAAATCTTCCATCAAAGCAACTCCACCGTTTCGACCAGTAGTCGTATACAAAGGAACACCTGCTTGACTTAGCTGATCCAGATCGCGATAAATTGTCCGTAAGGAAACACCAAATTTTCCAGCTAGATGCACAGCTGTTGTTTTGCGCTGACGCAAAAGATAAAACAATAAATGAATCATCCGATTTGTTTTCATAAGTGATCACCTATTTTATTGTATCAAAAAACCCTGACAATAATTGTCAGGGTTTAAGCTTTTGTGAAAATTAATTCAAAATAAGAATTCCGTAGTTTAAAAACATCGCAAATGTTACCCAAAGGAAATAGGGTCCCATTAACCACATGGCAACTGGTCGGTGACGCAAATAAAACAGTTGCTGAATAATTAATAAAATCCATAATGCTGTAATGTCAATTACAGAAAGCAGATTGTTTTGTACTGCGAAAAATAGTGGCGACCATAAAAAGTTTAGGATAAACTGAACCACGAACAATGGAATCATGGTACGGCGCTCTTCTTTTACGGGATGTGTCCAAATTAGGTAAAATGTAATCCCCATCAAAATGTATAAAATAGTCCAGACTGGACCAAACAACCAACCTGGAGGAGCAAATGATGGCAATTCCAATTGTTGGTAATAACTTTGTGCGTTCGTTGTAAAAAGACCAGAAAGTAAGCCTAACAAGGTTACACCAATCGTACACACCCAAAAGCGAAAGTCCTTCAAAATGTTCATCATAGATCTTCCCTCCTTCCATAAACCCACTCTACCACGATTCATTTTATCAAGCGATAAATACGCTCAAAGACTGATTTTTCTTGCATTTAGGAGGTCTGTTTCACTCTTTTTTATTACATGTGTTATAATTGAGGTTAACTAAATGAAAGCAGGTGTCTGAATGTTCTACTTAGATGAAAATGAAGATAATGAAAATAAAACCAATGAAATTCCAGATGTGTACCGTAAAAAATTACTTGATCAGCGGACTGTTTTAATCTATGGTGAAATTACGCAAGAATTAGCAAAAGATATTACTTCACAATTGTTGCTGCTGTCAGCATTGAATGATGATCCGATTACGATTTACGTTAACAGCCCTGGTGGCCATGTAGAATCTGGGGACACGATTCATGATGTCATCAAATTTATTGAACCAACCGTTAATATGATTGGAACTGGATGGGTAGCAAGTGCCGGCATTACGATTTTCTTAGCAGCTGAAAAAGAAAATCGCTACAGTTTGCCAAACACTCGTTACATGATTCACCAGCCCGCTGGTGGCGTTAGTGGACAAACAACTGAAATTCAAATCGAGGCCAAGGAAATTATCCGTACGAGAGAACGGATTAACCGCTTAATCGCGGAAGCAACTGGACAAACGGTCGAGAAGGTTCAGCAAGACACGGATCGCAACTTCTGGATGTCTGTTGATGAAGCAAAAGACTACGGTATCGTCGGAAAAATCATTTCTACTTCTGAAGAAATCGGCAAATAAGAGCTTGTTCTACTGCTCCTTTTGTTATACCATTAGATAAGTTGTATTAGAATTGTGCAGCTGTGACGATTAACTGAATATTTTTTTGCGGGGGGACGCTTAGCGTTGAGAAGGTAAAACCTGACCCTTAGAACCTGTTGGTTAACACCGTCGGAGGGAAGCAAGTCTAAGATAAAATTGATGGGCGTCCCCTTTTTTAAGGTGACGCCCTTTTTACGCGTAAAGGAGGAAGTTTTTAGATGAAAAAAGCATTAACTATCGCCGGCTCAGATTGCAGCGGCGGTGCTGGGATTCAAGCCGATTTGAAAACCTTTTCGGCCCATGGAGTATTTGGCATGTCAGTGGTCACCTCCGTGGTTGCTGAAAATACCGTTCGGGTGATTTCCTATCAGGATATCACACCACAAATTATTCAAGAACAAGTTGATGCCGTTTTTGAAGATATCAAACCTGATGCAGTCAAAATCGGTATGCTCTCTACTGTAGAAACAATGCAAGCTGTCGCAGCTAGTTTAAAAAAGTGGCAACCGGAAAAAGTCGTCTTAGATCCAGTTATGTATGCAAAAAACGGCTGTGCTCTAATGGACCCTACTTCAATTGATACTTTGATTGAAGCAGTTCTGCCTTTGGCTAACTTAATAACACCAAATATTCCAGAAGCAGAAAAAATCAGCGGTCTTTCCATCCAGTCTTTAGAAGATATGGAAATTGCTGCAAAAAAAATCTATGACTTATGTGGTGCCGCAACTCTGGTTAAAGGTGGACACAAAGTCGGCAAAGCCACCGATGTTTTATATGCTGGTCAAGGATTTTCTCAATACACTAGCGAACGGATTGATACCAAAAATACTCACGGCACTGGCTGTACCTTCTCTTCTGCTATTGCGTCACAATTAGCTCTTGGAATAGAACTGGATGAAGCTGTTGCCAAAGCCAAAAGCTACGTAACTACAGCAATTCGCTATTCATTACCGTTAGGCAATGGACACGGACCCACCAATCATTTTTACGATTTGTATCAATCTGGACTAAAAGAATAAGTACCACGCTTAATCCTAACCCACACCGGAAAGCACGAAAGAAAAAACTTTCGTGCTTCTTCAACTTGTATCATGAATAACTGTGTTTTCTAATCGCCTTCGTAAGTTATCAAAACAGAGTTGCTGGCACACATTACTGTCTAACTAGTGCTTTTCCAATTCATGTAGTCGAGACCGTTAAATTCATTTATGAGGTGTTTCAAGTAAGTACTATTCATGAAATTTTTATTGAGGCCTCCCTTTAGCAGCGTCTGACTCAGATCCTGCGGTCAAACTGCTAACAAAAATTAACCCAACGAGAAAATCAGCAGTGTTCCGAACATTTTTTTCATTTTTACAAGTCTTCTCCATTGGTTTCAATCAGATTTTTGTACCAATAAAATGAATCTTTACGACTTCTAGACAAATTCCCTGTTCCATCATCGTGTTTATCAACATAGATAAAGCCGTATCGTTTCTTCATTTCTCCAGTAGTTGTACTCACTAAATCAATCGGTCCCCACATTAAATAACCAAAACAATCTACTTTGTCCTCCTCTACTGCTTTTTTCAACTCACTCAAGTGCTTTTGTAAAAAATCAATTCGGTAATCATCATGCACGACACCATCTAGGCCAACTTTATCCACAGCACCTAATCCGTTTTCACAAATAATAATTGGCAAGCCATATCTGCGGTAAGTATAATTTAATAAATACCTCAATCCAATAGGATCAACCCCCCAGCCCCAAACACTTTTTTCAAGGAACGAATTCTGTACGCCGCCAAATAGCGAACCCTCCTCCTCCTCACTGCCTTTATAACGAGCAACATCTGTCATATAATAGTTCATACCGATAAAATCAAGCTGACCTTCCGCAAAATCCTGTTTATCTTCCTTAGTCAAACCAACTTCGATCTTCAGATCTTGGTATTCTCTTAATTTGTACTCTGGGAATTCCCCATTGCACATCGCATCAATTTGATAGAAATCACGATCCATTTCTTTAAAAGCATTCAAAACATTGACCGGATCACAATTGACTGGATAAGTTGGTGTAATTCCGAAGACGCAGCCGACTTTGCTTGCTGGATCAAGCTGATGAATCAATCTCGTCGCCTTGACCCCAGCCAGAGTCATATTATAGCCAATTACTGCTAGTACTTCTTTCTTATTACCTTCTAATTCGCTATATTTCAGTCCTGCTAAAATATAAGTAAACATGTCAGAAGCTTCTGTTTGTGGATCAATATGATTCATTTCATTGAAGGTTACCCAGTATTTAACTTTACCTTTTAATGTCTGGACCATTGTTTCTACAAAGTTCAAATAAAACTCGATTAACTGTCTGTTTTTCCATGAGTCATATTTAGTGACCAAATTCATTGGTAATTCAAAATGATACAAGGTTATGATTGGTTCGATGTTATGCTTTAGCAATTCGTCAACAACACTTTGATAAAATGCAATACCTGCCGCATTCGGCTTATCATCATCGCCATTGGGATAAATTCGTGACCAGTCGATAGAAATACGCAAGCTCTTAAAACCCATCTCCCCAAACAAAGCGATATCCTCTTTGTAGCGATGATAGAAATCAATCCCTTCGTGAGAAGGATAGCGCCGACCCTCTTCAATTTCCTTCGTATATTCTCGTGGTGTATCAGCTGAACCCGAAGTTGCATAGTCCATAATTGCTGGACCCTTTCCACCTTCTTGCCAAGCACCCTCTAATTGATGGGCAGCAATACTGCCGCCCCATAAAAAATCTTTTGCTAATTTTGTCACTACTTTCCCCTCCAATGTTCGTTTACTAAACGACAACAGTCAGACAATCTTCTTGGCTGCTCAAGCTACTATCATTTGATGGTAAAACATCCAAATAATCTGCTGTATTTGTGATTACGGTGATAACAACTGGATCGTAACCCTCACTTCTAATACCTGCCATATCTGCTCGCAAGATCGGATCTCCAACAGCGACCTGATCTCCTTGTTTTACAAAGGATTCAAAATACTTACCCTCTAGTTCTACGGTATTGATCCCAATATGAATCAAGATTTCTACACCATATTCGGTTTTGATTCCAATGGCATGTTTGGTCGGAAACAAACTCACGACCTCCCCGTTCACTGGTGCATAAATCAGATCTTCCTCTGGTTCAATTCCTAAACCTTTACCTAGTGCTGAGGAAGCAAATGCCTTGTCATTTACATTGCTTAAGACGACATTTTTTCCTTTTATTGGTGCTTTGACCAACAATTTAGTGACGGCTTCTTCATTTGTTTCAACAGAGACAGCTGATTTTTCTTTGACTTTTTCCTCATTTGGGATGCCCAGAATAAATGCTGCAATACTTGCTCCGACAAACCCGATGATGACCGCAACAATCATCATATAAAAATTTTGGTAATTATTTTGTCCGATAAATGATGCCAGACCAAACAGACTAACTGGTGCATAACCAATAACTTTCATCAACCCAGCAAATAGTCCACCAAGTCCACCACCAATGATTACAGCAAGATAAGGCCGACGATATTTTACGAAGACTCCATAAATTGCCGGTTCAGTAACACCCATCAAAGCACTGAAAGCAGTTATCGCAAATAATTGTTTTTGTTTTTGGTCTTTTGACCGGAAGAAATACCCCAGAACCGCTCCACATACAGCGATATCAGAGATAATCCAAGCTACGGTAAAGACTGGGTCATACCCTAACGTCGCATAAGAGTTCATGAAGATTGGGATAATAAAGTTTCCCGCACCAATCGTAATCAAGAATGGCTGTAACGCAGCATATAACATGACAACACTCCAACTGCCAAACGTATTTCCGACAAAATCAAAGACAAAGTTCAAGCCCTCACCAATATAGGTTCCTAAAGGGCCAAACAAGATCAAAGTAATTGGCAACGTAATAATTAGAATAAGTACCGGATTAAAGAAATATTGCAGTGCTTTCGGCATGACTTTTTCCAATGCTTTGCCGACGTATTTCATAAAGATAATACTCAAAATGATTGGGAAGAATGAATTAGAGTAGGTGGTCTCTGGTAATTTTAAACCAAGAAAATCCAATCCTTTTACACCATTGATTGTTTCAGACAGTAAAGTCAATGCAATTGTTACCGCTAAATACTCATTCACATCCAAATTGCGAGCAAAGGAAATTGCAATTAATACCGGTAAGAAAAAGAATACCGCTTGACGAATACTATCTAAAATCATATAAGTTGAATCTTCTGCTGAAACCAGACCGGTCAAAGAAATTAGTGATAAAATACCGGCTAACAATCCGGCTGCCATAATCGGGATTAAGATCGGTCCCATCGATTCTGATAAAACTCGTAAAGCCATGGTAACGAATTTTTCTTTTTCTCCAGTTTCTGACTGCTTATTTTCTCCAGTCAGTCCTAAAATCTGATTCATTTCAGGACGAATCTCTTGAACTTGTGTGCCGATAATGACTTGATAGGCTACCTCGTTGGATACTACATCAATGACATCAGTCAATTCCTTAAACTCTTCTGTTTTTGCCGCATCGCGATCCTTTAATTTGAAGCGCAAACGAGTCATACAGTTAGTTACACTTTGAATATTTTCTTTACCGCCGACTAATTCAATCAGCTGCTCACAAAATTCTTTATATTCCATCTGAATTCCTCTTTTCTGATTTTCACACTACTTGATTAATTATCTTCTTCTCGTTTAGTGACGCGTTGAATATGAAGCATTAAATAGGCTTCTTCATCCTCAGACAAATCTTTCTCAAAACTATCCTTGACATAAATCCGGATTTTATTCACGCAATTATACGCTTCAGGATAAAGTTTGCGAATTTGCCGATTAAGCTCACTTTCATTTGACGAATGTGCTTCTCCTTTAAACATGCGAACGATGAAGTACTGTAAATGGGTGACTAAACGAATATAATTAATGCTGTCTTCTTCAAAATCTAGCCGATAATGATACTTAATAATGGATAAAATATTCCGCACTGCTTCCATCATTTTCATCATACTATCTGCTTCTTCCCCTTGACTTTGCAGGTTGATAAAGTGCAAAGCAACGGAAACAGCCTCTTCATTTGGACATTCCATTCCAGTGGCCTTTTCAATTAAATCAACGGCATAAAGTCCAATTTTATAGTGATCTGGATAAAATTTTCGAACTTCCCAATCAAGTGGACTCTTGATGATCTGGCTCTTTCTCAAACGTTTAATAGCAAAATCAATATGATCCAACAATGCAAGATATAGGTAATCGGAAATATTCTTTTGAATGACTTTCTCACCATATTCAATTGTTTTCGTCACAATCTGAAGATAATCCTCCTGGGTATTTGAAAGTAAATAACTGAAATGTTCCAATTTATCATGGGAATCCAAAACATAGGTTTTTTGAATTTCCTTTTCCTCGATTATATCCCCGACCTTGCGCCTAAAAGCAATCCCCTTTGAATAGACAATGACCTCATTTCCGCGTGTTTGGTCATTGCTCCCTTTTTTTACAATGGCTACATTATTGTTCAAAATTTGACTGATAATCATGCTTTCCCTCCTTTCAAACAAAAAAACCCAAATTACCTAAGGATAGTGTATTTATCCTTGGGTAATTTGAGTTCTGCCTGCGTAACCAGTAACATACTCAAAACAGCAACTACCACCGTTGCTCTGATTTCAGTTTTCTCACTCGTATTGTAAGCGATATCCCGAAACATGTCAACGCTTTCTTAAAAGATAGATTTTGGATAGAGATATTAATGTATCGTCCCCCTTGTTGATTTTGAATAAATCGTTCTTGATTAGCAGATAAAAAAGTTTTCACGTATGAACAGCGATAAATCAACCATGCGTAAGACGTTTACCTTCACAACATTTGTGTATATACTAAAAGAAAAAGACTGGAGAACTGGCCATGAACAAAAAAATTGTAGACGCTTTTGTGCAAGCCATTAATCAACAAAACATTCCACGAATAAATGAGCTGATGGCTGAAAACTTTCAATTTATCGACACTTATGGCGGTTGTGAAAATAAGGAAGCCATGGAAGCTGGTTGGCCCGGTTATTTTCAATGGTTTCCTGATTATCAGATCACCATTGATGATTACCTTGCCAATGATCAATTCGCAGTTATTCTTGGTAAAGCCAGCGGGTCCTACCTTGGCAATCCTGAACGCTATTGGGAATTTCCAGCTGCCTGGAAAGTAGTGATTAGCGGGCAGCAAATTGAAGTTTGGCAGATATTTTGTGATTCTAAGAAGCAGTTAGATTCTATGGGATAAATAAAGAGGAAGCGACATCGCCTACTCTTTATCCGATCTATATGCTTAACTCTTCCTCAGTTAGCTCTTTTTTCAAAAACAACAACAAACCAGCTGAAACCACAGTTCCAATCAACAAACTTACAATAAACATAATGGGATTACCAACAACGGGTAAAACGAAGATACCACCATGAGGAGCGGGACAAGTTACATTAAAAATCATTGATAGTGACCCGGCTATTCCTGAACCAATCATTAAAGCGGGCAACACACGTACTGGATCGCTGGCTGCAAAAGGAATTGCACCTTCAGCAATAAATGACAGACCTAATACATAATTAGCCTTTGCCGCTTCATGCTGCGATTTAGTAAATTTCTTCTTAGAAATAGTTGCTGCAAGCGCAGTAGCTAATGAAGGCACCATTCCACTGCACATAGCTGCTGCCATTACTTCATAATTTCCGGTAGCTAAAGCCCCCACACTAAATAAATAAGCCGCTTTATTAATGGGACCTCCTAAATCAGCTGCCAACATCGCACCGATAACAAAACCAAGAACAATCTTGTTAGCTGTGCCAATACTATCCAACACAGTTACAATCCACGTGTTCAGTTCCCCCATCACCGGATTCACAGCCGCAGCAGTAATAACTCCCACGATAAATACTGATAGCAAAGGATACAGTAATACTGGTTTGATACCATCTAATGACTTTGGCAAACCACTAAAGGCTTTCTTTAACAATAGAATGGTGTAACCAGCTAAAAATCCAGCTAGAATTGCACCAAGAAAACCACTACCGCCATTGTTAGCAAGATATCCACCTACAATCCCAGGTGCAAACCCTGGACGATCTGCGATAGCATAAGCAATATATCCTGCCATTACTGGAACAAAAAGAGCAAACGCTCCATCCCCAACCTGTTTAAACAATGCGGCAACAACATTATAAGAAGCATCGTCCGGACTAGCCGAATTAATTCCCCAGAAGAAAGAAATGGCAATAAGTATACCGCCAGCCACGACCAGCGGCAACATGTTAGATACACCATTCATTAATGCTCCATAAAAACCAATTGATTTCTGCTTATTGGCTTCATTGTTAGCTGGAGCATCCGTGATGAACACCTCTGAATGTAATGCCTTCTCAATTGTTTCTTTTGGCTCTTTGATTCCTTTAGAAACACTGGTTTTATAAAGTTTTTTCCCAGAGAATCTAGCAGTATCGACTTTTGTATCGGCAGCCACGACCACTGCATCCGCTTGCTGAATATCCTCAAGCGTCAACTGATTTTCAACACCTACTGATCCATTAGTTTCGATCTTTACTTCATATCCTAACTCAACAGCCGCCTTCTCTAATTTTTCTGCTGACATATAAGTATGGGCAATTCCAGTAGGACATGCTGTTACACCAATAATATAACCCTTTTTCTGTTCTTCCTGCATGGCACTCTCCCCTTGTTTCTCTTTCTTTCGAATAACTGACAACACTTGATCGACTGTTTCCGCTTTCATTAGTTCGTTTTGAAAAGTTGTATCCATTAACCAGCGGGATAACTCAGCTAAAATCTTTAAATGCTGCTGATTTGACTGCCGGGGAACTGAAATCATAAAAACTAAATGAACTGGTTGATCATCAAGGGTTTCATACTCAATCGGCTCAGAAGACCGTAAAAACAGCACTGTAGGTTCTTGGGTTATATCGTTTTGCGAATGGGGAATTGCAATCCCATCACCTATCCCAGTAGTAGATAATTTTTCTCTTTCCTCCAAGGTTCGTTTAAATTCAAGTTGGTCATCGGCATTGATTTTTCCGATCTCTACCATTTTTTCGGTAAGAACATCGAATAATTGCTGTTTGTTTTTAACTGTTTGGGAAAGAATAATGTTTGAATGGGGAAGGATTTCAGAAATTCTCATAAAAGTTCCTCCTGACCTTTTGGCTTCAAAAAAGATTATTCGTTTTCTTCTGAAGATGGGACGGCTAAATAATCTTCAGCGATTTTATAAAGTACGCTTCCTCGGGCATCCGTACTCCATAACTTCTTCAGTTTTGTCTGAATTACCTGGTCACTTTCGTTTGAACTACATTTTATTAAATCAATTAATACTCTCACGCTATCGGCAACATCTACTTTTAAATCTAGTAATTCCAGCAAAGGCCAGATAAACCGTTCCTTTAAGGTCATCTTTTCCCAAAGATTGCGTGCTACTGAGTTAAGCTCCCGTTTAATTTTAGGATTGGATAACCTTTTAGTATAAATCTGGTGCCAATCAGCTAATTCTTCCGCCGTATATTGATACTTTTCCTCAAGCAATTTACGAAAACCGACAAAATAGGGAGCCAAGTGCTGCTGAATAGTTTCATCCGTTACCGCCTCATGCAAATAGCTTTTGCCTGCTGCCAAAGCAAAAAAAGAAGCTGCATCTGCATACGTATTGACCATCAGCCGTTTGCGGGCAAATGCTGCATCAATATTTTCAACCGCAGGAATCAAAGAAAGGTGAGTTTCTGGTACCAAGGATTGATCCACTGCTAACTCATGGAAAGTTTCCGTATTAATTTGTAAGCTGCTCGGCCAGTCCGATGAACAGATACGATCAACAATCGTATCGGGAACGACTAAGCTATTGGCAACCTTTCTTTGAGCTTCAGTCTTAGCAGCCTGATGAAGTAATTCATTAAAATAATGATTCACATTCTCAATATTTTCCGCACAAATAACTAGTTTTTCCTGCTGACCATCCAAGGAACCGATTAAGGTATTTACTACGTGAATTAAGTTCTCGCGACGTACTGCCGTTGTAATAACTGAAGCTTCCTTTAAATATGTGGCCAGTTTTTTTTGTTCCAGCAGAGAGGAAACTACGTCCTTTACCGGAATAAACTGCTGCTGCCGGTTTGTCTCTTCATCCGTTACCAGCAACGAATAACCATGCTGATCCTTTATTTCATATAAAAGTTTTTCATCCACATCTACTAATACAACTTCGCAGCCACTTTGAACCAATAGAGGCACAACCAATCCTCTACCAAGAGCTCCTCCCCCGAAATGAACCACTCGTTTCTTCAAACTATTTCTCTCCTTTCTGCCAAATCTCAGCTAATAAATCTTCGGCTGATTTAGACCAGCCTTCATGTTGAACCTTAGCAGCTAACCTGGGGCTAATTTTATCCAAATCTTCTAATGCAGTTAACGGAAGATGAAAAAGATGAGGGAAAATAATTACTTTTCCAGAATACATCCCATTTTTCACCGCCAGGATTCCATCTTTTCCCGCACTCAGTCCTCCTATCGCTGCAATGTTCACATCAGGATCAAGCTGCTTTTTTCTCATCTTTTCGATGACTCGAGTTTGATCCGCTACACTAGACCCACTGCTGGCAGTAATTGATACCCCCTGTGTTGCAACCATACCTAAAGGCAGCTTGGCAAAATGACCATAACTAGTACCAGCAAATAAGACAATTAATCCATTTTCAGCAAGAAATTCCACTACATTATCAATTGGTGAAACACCTGGAGCGCAAACAATGATATCCGACGCCCCCGAATTTCCGACGATTGCCCACATTTTTTCTTTATATGAATCTTTCTCGACTACTAAAGTAATCAGCTCAATATCTTTTTCTTTAGCCAGCCTGTCAAAAGTTCTATGCAAGGCAGCATGTCGTTCTGAGCTACGGGTAGTCACAATAATTTTACTTGGTGGATTCTCATGCTGTAATGCTCGCATCACATGAATTCTCCCCATTGCCCCACCACCACCAGAAATAATCAAGGTACCACCCGGTGAATAATCGTAGCGGTACTTTTGTGGATTTAATGCCTCAGAAAGCTTGCCAGACATACTAGCGGCTAGATTGAGCTTGTTGTAATGAACCTTGGCAATATCTAACTCTGCATAGCGGTCAGGTTTATACTCAGGTAACCAAGCAAAAATTCCTTTCGGGTTCAGCAACTCTGTTAACCCTGTCAATTCTTTATTAGTTGGATTACCAACTACGATTACTCCATCAAACGATCCTTCCGGAATCTCTGAAAGTTTCTCGCTGGAAACCAACTCTGGTAACATCACAGTTTGATGCAAGCGATCTGCTGGATCATAAACTTGGATAGTTGAGACTGAATATAGAGAATCCAGCATAAAGACTTTATCCGCTTTGGGATCAATCCAAAGAAAAATACGGTCATTTTCAAAATAATGGCTTCTTGTGTGATTAATAAAAGCTGCCTCAACACAGGCGACAGGCTCAGTTTGAGCAATCGCTGCGGCAGAAAATTCACCGGTTATTGGAAAAGCACAGCTTCCCATGTCAGAAGAAAACACTTCTGCCCCTAATAAAATATATTCAGCCATTCCACCGTTTACATTCACACCGATGCAATACCGATCTCCATTTAGGTAGACATCAGGCTGAACCCCAAATCGTTTCCCCACCGACCATTCCTTTCTCCTATTTTTCCCCGCTGTCACTACTGTCAAAGCTAATTCATGACCTAAACGAGCGGGTTGACTGGTAAAATCCCGATCCTTAAACAGAGGATAATCATTGCCCATATGAATCATTTTTACATCAGAAGCACAAATTGTATACGCATCAACCCTCGCAAGAACTTCATCCTCTTTAGGAACAGGGAGCTCTTCAATTAAAAGCTGATCATTTACACCAAAAGAAGCCAATCCTTTTCCACCAAAAGGCCAATAGGTATTTGTCTGATTCTTTGCCATCGTCTATCTCTCCTTTTAGGGTTCAAATTGTTCCCATTGTTTTTTAGCCATTTCAGGTTGCGTCACAAAATTTAAGCATTCGGGATTCTGTTCGTATTGAGTATAAATGGGAATACCCGCTACTAAACCAAATTCACAATATTCTCTAGCTGCTCTTTCAATGATGGGCGCCGCCTGGTAGCTTGAATTAGCCTCCCACGAGATATGGTTTTCTCGGTCCAAGATAGGAAAATAAGCCAGCCCCCCGTGAGCGCGAACCTCTTCGTAGTCAAAAGCATAATCACGAATACACCACGCACCAAAAGCCATAAGACGATCTGGATTTGCATTCACCGTATAATGGGCCCAGCCAGGAGGTACAATGATAACTTCGCCTGCTTTAGCTTTGACAGCATAACAGTTGCCCGGATTATCATGAGCCGTTTCTTGCATATAGATAATTGCCTGCCCTTGCCATATCTCGTATACTTCTGCTGTAGAAGAGTTGCAGGATCGAGAAATAGCATGAATGTGTCCTTGGCTGCGCACCGGTTCTTCCCCAAACCGCCCCTTTGAATAAATCATGGCCCCATATAGAAGAGAACGGTTCTTTAAGTCTGTCTGATCTTTCTTTTTACCAACATCCATGGCTACGACGTAAGGAATTATCGGGCCATCTGTTTCAGGATCCCGGAGGCTTTGCCGGATATCTTCTAATTTCCGACGCTCAACAGCTGGACCAAATACGGTGTCTCCATAGCTGAAAGTCAAATTCTTTTCATTAACTGTAATATCAAATCCCGGATAAAATTTGTCCAATGTTTATTTACCTCCATTATTATAGATTTCTGACAAACGCTTGAATCACTGCAATTTTTTCCTTTTGGTCTCCCATATTGGTGATTCGATAATTTTTAACACTTTCAGGAACAATAAAGGTTTCACCATAACTGACAGGAAAAGCTTCAAAGGTTTGATCTATACTTTCCACTACCGCAGTTTTCCCCTCCACTAAGTTCAGCATATTTACACTTTCATGAGTCGTAAAAACCGCGGAGTCGTTGAACCAGTGTCGGTGTGTTTCAATGAATTCTAAACCGTGCAGACCAGTTTTTTCAGTAATCACTCCTGATTGAGTTGAAATATTCCCATGAACCTCTTCATTACGGTCAATAAGCTCTTGGTTCGCAAATTCAGTATCTCTTTCCAACAAAATGTTTGGCTCACCATGTTCAATATGCACTGGTCGAGGCACCCCATCTAGGCCAGTTCTTCCCCAGTCCCAAAGCTTGAAGGTAAAAATATAAGGTGTAGCACTGATTTCCAAAACGATTGTATCTGGACCGCCGCAGTGAATCGTACCAGCTGGAATTGAAACATGGTCGTGTTTCTTTACTGGAAAGACGTTGATATATTTTTCATCTGAAAATCGTTTTTTCCCTTTGGCTGCTTCTTTCAGATCAGCAATCAACTCCGCCTTTTTGATTCCTGTTTTCACTCCTAAATAAACAGTGGATCGCTCCGTTGACTCTAAAATATAATAGCTTTCATCCTGTGTATAGTGAATACCAAATTTATCTTGCGCATACTCAACCAGTGGATGAACTTGCAAACTTAAATTTCCGCCACCCATCGTATCTAAATAATCAAAACGAATGGGGAATTCCGTTCCAAATCGCCAGTGAACTTTTTCCCCTAATAGTTCATTGGGATGTCGAAATACCACGTTAGTCGCCGGAACTTCAATTTTTATTCCTTTAAAGTTTAATAAAATACTATTTTCTTCTGGTACTCCATCAAAAGCCCAACCAAAATTATCCTCATTCGAATCTAAACCAAAACGTTCCTTCATCCACTGACCACCCCAAACACTTGCATCAAAATAAGGAACTAGACGAAAGGGCCGATGAGCAGTTTCCTCAATCGCTTGCCGGTAAGAGGTTCCATCAATCATTTTGGGCTGGTTTTGTTCATTGGTATCTAACAGGAAGTCTACCTGATCGAATAATTGCTTTTTCTGTCGATCAGCCATTCGCCACTCAAAGAAGTATCCTCTCTTGAATTTTCGCAACGCATCTTCAGTTTCGTTCGCACTCTTCCAATTCGGCAACTGATTGTAACGGTAACGACTCTGAATTTCCCAACGAGTTAGATCCGCATAAATTAGAATATCCGGTTGACAGACAATCGTTGTGCCTGTTCCATAAACAATGGTCACTCCTGTAGAACTTGCTAATTTCTTCTGTGCTTCAACAATTTTTTCTGCTTTGAAAAATTGATCGATCGTATAATGAGAAAGAACACCGAATACGCGATCATCAGTAATACAGTCCTTAATTTTCGCTTGAACCTCTTCTACTGAAAAACTATAATCATCTACAAAAATCGTTTTTGCCGGAAATAAATGAGGAAAGAATTCTGTTGTCAACTCATGATAATTGACACCTGGGTAACACTCTACTGCTACTATTGTTTTTTCCAATCCTTTTGCTTTGACGACTCGCATTAGCTCTTCTGAAATTGCAGGATATCCTTTAAAGCCCTTTTTTCCGTTCGATACCTTTATTTCGGGTTTCAATTGATAATCAACCATATTATTTTCCTCCATAGCTCATTGTCATTACAATATGAGTATAGAATGTATTTCTTAAGAAGTCATTAGTGTTTTATGTCTATTTTTCTTAATACAATACAATAACCCCTTCAAATCAACACTCCATTGGATTTGATAATTTAACTAGATCATGATAGGATTGTTATGACAATAAAACGTTAGGAGGGTAACGTCTTGGAACCTGGAAAGAAATTCATTGATACCATTCCGCTTTATTCTCAAATAGCTGAAGATTTACGAATGAAAATACTATCTGAAGAATGGAAGGCTGGGGACAAAATCCCTCCCGAGCTTGAATTATGTGATTTATACCACGTAAGCAGAATTACTATTAGAAAAAGTATTGATGAATTGGTCAGGGAAAAACTAGTTTATCGTAAGCGAGCAAAAGGTACCTTTGTTCTTGATTGGATTGAAGAGGAAGATGAACATTTCACTTTAGTTCGGAGCTTCACGAATGAGATGAAAGAACTAGGAAAGAGCGCAGTCACGTTAAAAGCAGCGATTAGTATTGAAAAAGCTGACAAAAAAACTTCTAAATTCCTTAATGTCGATCTAAATGAAAAAATTATGGTTTTGCGAAGAGTACGAGGAACAGTTGGAGATCCATTTGCCTATTTTGTTACTTATTTTACTTACAATCATGATTACCCTACTCAGAATGAGGCCTATTATGGCTCTCTTTATGCACTATTGAAAGACTTCGGGGTAATCATCAATCAGGAAAAGGAATATATTGAAGCTGTTGTACCCTCAAGGGAAGTTCAAAGCATTTTAAAGGTGGATAAATCGCAGCCAATTTTGAAGCGAGTTCGGATGACCAAGCAAAAAGAAAATGATTTTAGAGAATACAGCGAATGCTTCTATATTGGCAATCAGTATAAATACTATATTGATTTTTCCTAGATTAAGAGCACCTACAATCTTTTTTTAGTTGGTTGCAGGTGCTTGACTCATTTTGAGTTATTTTTTGTGAATCACATACCTGACAAAACCACCAGACGATGAAGTTTCAGCAATCATCAAATTAGATTTTACTAAAAACTGTTGAAAGCTTTCTTTCTCCACTAGTTCAGGTAAATAGATTTTGATCTTACTTGTTTCACAGGCCAATAACAAGTGACCCTTCGGTTTTAAAATGCGTGCAATTTCGTCAAAGGACTCTGTCAACTTTTCCCAATGAAAATGAGTTTGGAAGGCACAAATCAGTTCAAACTGTTCACTGGCAAAATTAGTGTCCTCAATCCCCGAAACCTGAAAATTTGCTTGTCCTTGATCTAGTCTTTTGCGAGCCTGTCTAATCGCTTCTTCCGAGATATCAATGCCATGCAATTCACTGTTAGGAAACTGTTGAAACAAGTATTCTGACGAAAGACCATTTCCAATGCCCACATCTAAAATTTGAAGAACTGAGGTTTTTTCGATACTATTTACAGCCCACTTTATCATCGGAAAATATGTGCGATTCCACGTTTTCATCATCAGTTTGCCAATCAGCCCTGCCGGATGCTTTGATTGATTAATTAGATGCTTAAAAAAAACGATTATTCCTACGATAGCTAGTAAAGTCCAGAGGATATATTTCATTCGGCACCTTTTTCTAATTCATACTTTACTTGTTGCGTTAGCAATTGTAGAACCTCTTCACCAGACAAATCTTGAATTCCCCCTTTTTCTTTACCGATAATCCCGTAAAGAAATAAGTAAACTAAATCCTGACTCAACTTCGTTGCATCTTCGCCGATGTCTAATGTCTTGCCGCTGAAATTTAATGCCCGCAGCATAAATAATATGGATTGTTTATTAATCTTGCTGGGAATAACCTTAAGCGCATACCCTAAATCAATAAACTTATTGTAGATTTCCTCTTTTTGTGTGTTAACAGCTTGAAAAATCAATTCCCTTAGGTTGTAGTCAGTTAAGGATTCCGAGCTAAAATAATGCTCGATTACTTTCATTGTTTCACTGTTACATAGCTCAAAAACCTCTGTCAACTTTCCTTCATAAGACTGCTCAGAAGAGTAAACCTCATCAGCAGCCTTCATCACTTTCCCCATCAAACCATTGACAATCTCCTCAACCAATATCTCCTTATTTTCAAAATGATTGTATATTGTTACTTGGGATACATTAGCCTGCTGGGCAATTTGTTTGATACTTACTTTTGAAAAACCTCTTTGGCCAAACAGCTTTAAAGCCGCTTCAATAATCATCCCTCGTTTGTTATTCACACCCTGACACCTCCCTCTTAACTTCCAACAATACACTATCAGATCGCATAATTCAATAATAATGAAATATATGTATAAATGTTTCAATAAATTAAGAGCCTTTTCATGCTACAATAAAGGAAAATGGTTGGAGGTAGCTTATGGAAAATATTCAAGGAACGTGTCTGTGTGAGAAGAATCAGATAACAATTAAACGGTATGGAAATTTCGTCTACAGTTGTCATTGTGATATGTGTCGAAAAATGAATGCGGGTCCAGTTATGGCAGTAGATCCTGAGAAAAGTGACAATGTGGAGCTGCAACTTGATTCCGAATCAGTCACTTATTATCACTCAAGTGAAGAGGTAGAGCGCGCTTTTTGTTCTACCTGCGGCACCTATCTTTTCTGGCATCATTTGGAGCGAGATCATTATTGCTTGAATGCTGAATTATTTCCAGATATTATCGCTGATGCAACTTTTGGTCTACAGGTTTTTTACGATCGCAAGCCTGCTTATTATGAATTTGTCAACGAAACTAAAAAGTTTGATAGTCAGTGGCAGGAAGTAGAATAAAAATGAATACGAAAAACTCAGGGTTGCTTTTCTAGATTTCAAAAGCAGCTCTGAGTTTTTTTGTGACCGGTTTAGTGATTTTTCCAACAAACCATAAACCATCCAATCGATTATTGATTAATTAACCTACCCTAAGAAGTTCTCTTATCTCGAATAAAAAATGATTTTGATAGTTTCTCTTAGATTTTTTGTTTTGGTATTTCTTCACGAAAAATATTGCATAAGACGATGGCCCTCGACTAAAAATGTTTTCATTACAATCACTACCATCAATAAGTAAGAGCCATATTTAAAAACAAATGTAGTGTCGAAAAAATTGGATAGCAACGCGGCTATTCCTACCACAAAACTTAAAATCCCCAAACCACATAGCACAACAAATAATTTCCCTTGCGTAGGAAAACCTCCGACTGTTCCAATGCCATCCCTAGTGCCTGACATAATCGACATTAATAATCCTAAAACAAACAACACAGCAAACGTTCGGCTCCATTGTACTTCTTTTTGACCTAGCGTATAGAGAATAAATACAAGTGCACTTAAAATAAGACTACTAGATAAAATGCGACTAATACTGCCAACATACAAATTAATCATGGGTCTCTCCTTTATTCTTTGCTATATAATTGACGGAACTTTTGAACATGCTTGCGTAGTTCAGCTAGAGCTTCTTCGACAGATATCCCCCCTTGTTCACAACAGTTTAATAACATAATAATTGGTGAAAAGAATTGCAGTGCAGCTATTTTGGCATCGCCTTCTTTGAAAACACCAACATCCATCATGCTCTGAAACAGCTCTTTTTGAAAAAGTAGAGGCTCTTTGTAATAGCGCTGGTGGAGAATCTCACCAATATATGGATTTTGGAATTGCTCAATAATCAATAAATGACGGAATCTCGCCTCTTTTTCATCCTTGATAAAATAGAGAAACAGGTCTTCACTAATTTTTTCCAATTGGTCAGGTTGAAGCTGCTGGTAAAAATGTTGTACCTCTTCAGCTCCCTGAGGATTATTTAGTAGTTTCTCTTGTCCCTGATAACGGTCTTTCATCATAGTAAAAATTCCCTCAAAAATACTTTGCTTATTTCTGTAATGCTTGTACAAAGAACTTGCTTTGATTCCTACTGCTTTAGCTATCATTTCAATAGAAACACCTTGATAACCATGAATAGAGAACAATATTAAGGCTTCTTCTAAAATCTTATCTGCTGTTTTCACCCTATCAACCTCCTAAGCTAATGATCGTTAGCTTGTCAATAAAAAATTGAAAACGATTCTCATATTATTCAATTGCTTATAAATTTTTATTCTATTAGACTGAATGTAAGGACGTCGACATCCTAATACAAATTAGGAGGCAACAAACATGCAACAACTGAATTTTCAAGGTGATCATTACTCTATCGGTCGTACTTTCGGTACCGAATTAAAACGAAATAATCTATGCTTGCTAGACATGATTCCGTTTGAGTTAGACGAACAGCGAAGTCAATTTATCAAAACCTGCTTACCTGTTTACCAACAATATTTTCCAGAAATACTTGCTGAAATTCAAGGCATTGCCGATGGTCAGGAAATTTCTGTACAACCATTGCAGGCTGCTTTGTTTGGAATGTATTGCCTGATGCCAGGCTCCCACTGCTCCAGTTTTATTGTGAAAAACCGACAAGGATGTTTCTTAGGACGAAATAGCGACTTTTTAACTTTCACAGAAGAACAGTGCCTAAACACCTCTTACACATTTACCGCTAATGAAGGCTTTAATTTTTTGGGTAATACCACAGCATTTGTAGAAATGGAGGATGGCATTAACCAGCATGGATTATCTATTGCCTTAACCTCAGTTGCTCCTTACAAGGTTCAGGCTGGGTTAAATGTGGGGATGTTACTGCGTTTGGTTTTAGAGAAATGCAGAACCGTCCACGAGGCAGCAAAATTGATAAGCGAAATTCCTCACGCGGGCTCTGGCACTTTAGTAATCGGAGATGCAAATGCTGAGGGGATTTTAGTTGAACTGAGTCCTGATCAAACAGCGATTTATTCCTTGGATGAAGCTGAAAGCTATTTGATTGCTACTAATATGTTTAATACTCCGGGAATGATTAAACACAATCGATTACCTGAGGATACTTGGAGGGCAGAAGAAAGATACGAAACGATGCGTAAATATCTCAAAGAATATGCTGCCGAAGTTGACATAAAAAAAGCCCAGCAACTATTGGCTGGAGATTACGGATTTATGTGCGATTATGACCGCAGCACTGGTAAGGATACGGTATGGTCTTGTGTTTACGATCTCGACTCATCCCAAGTTTATCGTACTGCTGGAAATCCAGCTAATAGTCCCTTTAAAAAAGACGTTTGGCCTAAACAAAAAGACTAAATAGGACATCAAACTATCCGAACCTGAATGAAACACTTTGACGTTTTAGCAGTAAGGTTCGGATAGTTTTTTTTAACCAAAAGGATTTTTACAAGTTTCTAAAATGCTGCCTGTGCCAAATGCTGCTTTTATAAAGAATTACTTCTCAGGTATTTCATTTTTAGGTGTAATCACCGGTTTGCCTTCTTGATCCACGAGGACTGTTAACCCACCAGCATAACCCATTTTCGTAGCAACATAGTTCACACCTGTTTCTCTATCAACAAGAATAGCTACTATGTCTGCAGTACCTTGACTATATACCTTTACAAATCTTTTGTCCTTTGCCATTGCTTCTCCTCCTTACAGTTCTTTCTTCCATTTTCTTATTTTTGTTCGAAAAGATTTGAATGGTGCTACAGTATTTATGTGCACCCATTTCCAAACCGGCCAGTTGGAAGCAGTGGATTGTGCCCATTTACGACCACCGGACTGGAACAATTCTTCGTCCGATAATGAATTGATCCACGTAATTAAATCCTTCACTGCTTGATTAAACAATCCCGTTAGTTCAGCTAAAGATTGGCCTCGATGAACTTCATAAAACTGCTCATGCAGCGGTCCCATCTTGTTCCATTTAATTCCCGGTGCTGGCAATTCTAAGGGTTTCCCTGCTAATTCGGTTTGTTCCCACTGATCAATCAAAGCTAGCCAACCTAATTGATAAGTTAAGTTCTCGTAAGGAGTACGATCAACTCCCTCAATCCGCTTATTAGCATCTGTTTCATTGATGTCTGCAAATTCCTCGATATACTTACTCGAAGTTTTCTCGATCTCAGCAATTAACGCCTCTTTGCTTTCATACTCTTTCACCTGTCCGCCTCCTTCATTTTTCTTAAATAACTCTAATAAAATCATACTATAAAAAGCAAGCGATTTCATAAATATTTTTTTGTTTGATAGAATAATTTGCCTGTGATAAGCTGATTATAATGACTAATTAAAAATAGGAGTGATCCCATGAGGCTCGTAATTGTAATAGCTTCATACAAAGTCTGCGGGTAACATTTGTATGAAGCTATTAAATCAAACTACCCGGCTGGACTTTGTCTTTTATTAACTACAAAATAAAGGAGAAAGTACCATGTTTAAAAAAATTGAAAATGAACAGCTTATTAAAGAAATTGATTTATCGATTGCCGGAATCACTTTTAGGGAAAAACCACTCTTGATTGGTGGTTTATCTATGGAATATTATGGTATTCGTAAACACGGAAATGACATTGATTTTATAGTTGCAGAGGAAGACTATCAGGCATTAGCAGCTAAGCACCCTGAAAATCAGCAAGATAAGTGGGGTGACAGGTTTTTATCAGTAGCATCTTATGAGTTTTTGCGAAGCATCTTTCGGTTTGATTATGCTTTTCTGGCAACGGGTGCCATTGAGTATGAACACTGTAAAGTGATCTCTTTGGAGAAATTATTTTTCATGAAGGTTTTAGCTTTTGATAATCAACCTGAAGTAGAAAAGCATACCAAGGATTACCAGCTTATTTTAGCTTATTTTTTAGAAAGATTTCAAAATAAGGAATTTGCTGCAGCTGCCGAGCAGTTTATCCCACAATATCTGGCATCACCTGATGGGATCATTTATCATTAATAACGCAATAAAACGGTGAGAATCTACTCCTCACCGTTTTTTGATTGAATTTAGTCGTTTAGGTTATAGCGCAGCTTCATATGATTTGAACCAAAAATTACCATGTCTCCTAAAAGTTTGGTAGCACGTTCCATGGCAGCTTCTGCCAGCTCTTCATTAACTTTTTCCAAATAAGCCTGCTGTTCTTCCGATCCTTCAATTTCAGAAATCTCATTCTCAGCTTTTAATTGAATCGCATGGTAAGCACTCATGGCTTGTAATTCAAACGTATTACGGAAGTCTGCATACATATCGTAGTCATTGTCTCCAAGCAAAGCAGTTGTACAGCTTAACCAATACATTTTCGTCATATCGAAGGTTCCATCAGCATCACGGAAACTAGCAGGAGTGTCATTAACATTGGCATAAAACGGTACAACTGCATTAAAGGTATTTGCACCATAAGCCAACCAGTGGATTCCAGCAAGTTGGTCAGGCACATGGTTGCGTAGTTCTAAAATGTGTACGCTATGGTTACGGTTAATTCCGATTGGGCGGAACAACGTTTTTTCTGCTTCAGTTCCACTTCCGTAAGGATCATATACGGTGTTCTCAAAGTGAGAACTTAAAACAAACTTGACATCCTCTACCGTAATTTTGCGGTTTGCCCGGCAAATAAATGGCAGATCATGGTCCATAGGGTCCTGTTCAATAGCTGGAGTAAAGTATTTTTGACCATACCAGGCTCTCGGATTATTATAAACGGTGTCCTTAATGCTCGCACTGCCGAAAATGTGGCGCAGATTAACTCCCACAAAATCAGGATTCAATTGGTATTCCTCAATCACGTCAGGTAAATGAGAGGAGTATAAAGTATCTTCTGAATTAAAATCGTACTCATCAATATTCATTCGATTAGGTGCTACTACATAGGCATCATCAGGAATTCGAATCGCAGCCCAATGATGTCCGCCGATTGTTTCCAGCCACCAAACTTCCTGTTGATCTGAAAAAGCAATTCCATTTGGCTCATAGGTGCCATATTCTTCCAGTAATTCCCCCAAGCGCATAACTCCTTCACGAGCGCTGCGAATATAAGGTAGAACTAAGGTCACGATATCTTCTTCGCCGATTCCGTTTTCTACATAGGGATCAATGCTTTGAATACGTGGGTTTGTAGTAATCGTTTCAGTAGCAGACATCGCAACATTCTCACTATTTATACCGGCAGCGGGCCAAATTCCATCAGTTAAAATGGCATTAGGAGTCGAGGTGTAGCACAATGGATTGTCTGGCAAATCAATCGTCACTTTACTGATAATCGATTGATAGCGTCTCGGCTGCTTGTCAGGAGTTACTACCACAAAGCGTTGGGGATCAAGTGCTTCATGACCATCGTCGTTACGGGCGACAATCGTGGAGCCATTAATCGAGGCGTCCTTTCCCACCAAAATAGTCGTACAAGAACCTGTTCTTCTTTGCATAATGAAACACTCTCCTCTTGTTCATCTATTTCTACTATAGCACTTTGATGCTAAAGTACAAACCAATAACCAGATAACGCTAAGCCTTCAATTTTTTATACAAACGACTGCCAATTACCTGAATTAATTGAACAAAAACAATTAAAATAAGAACTGTACTGTACATCACTCGGTCATCAAAATTCTGATAGCCATAGGTTATGGCAACTGCACCTAAACCACCAGCTCCGACGGTTCCAGCCATAGCGGTATAACCCAATACGGAGATAATTGCTAAGGTTAAACTAGAAATTAAACTAGGAAAAGCTTCCACTAAAAGGACCTTAAAAATAATTTGAGTATTGCTGGCTCCAAAAGATTTCGCTGCATCTACTGTATACGGGTTTACTTCCAGCATATTGTTCTCAAATAGCCGTGCCACATAAGGAGCCATAGCGAAGGTTAAGGGAACTATCGCGGCAGTGGTCCCAATCGTAGTCCCTACTAAGGAACGAGTTACCGGCATCAAAGCTACCATCAAAATGATGAACGGAAAAGAACGAACCACATTGATTATAAAATCCAATACCCGATACACAGAAGGATTCGGCTTCAAGCCTTGTTTATTGGTCACTATCAAAACAGTAGCCAGTAAAAAACCCAACACTGTTGACAGTAAAGCCGAACAGCCGACCATGATCAAGGTACTGATAAAATTCGGCCATAATACTTGGGTCATCAATACGTCATTACTCATGGACTTCTCCTATCTGATACTGAATCATGGAGGTATCATTTAGTTTTTGCACGTTACTCTGTTCACTTGCCGGTAAAATAAGTGTTAATACTGCTATTTCTTCATCACGAAAGCGCTCTGTTTGCGTATGCAGTATTTGATAGTTTTGGATATCTTGCTGATGAAGAGCTTGCAGAACATCGATCTTTTGCAAATCCGCCACTATTTTCAGCATAAAATGGCCACTCTTCACTGTTATTGGCTGGTGATTTTCTCCTACAATCGTCTCCAAAATGGGCGAATGATCCAAGAAAATTTGTTTTACTTCGCCTTGATCAGCAATCTCTCCGTTGCTTAAAACGGCCACTTTATTGCAAATTCGTTTAACTACCTCTACCTGATGAGTAACAATTACAATCGTCAATTGGTATTTTTGATTCAAACGCCGCAACAAATCAACAATTTCATTAGTGATACTGGGATCCAGTGCGGAAGTGGCCTCATCACACAGCAGAATTTCAGGGTCCAAGGTTAGGGCCCGGGCAATTGCCGCCCGCTGCTTTTGTCCTCCTGATAATTGTTTGGGCTTCATGTCGGCTTTGTCTAAAATACCAACTTCCTTCAAAAGCTGATTGACCTTAGCAGCAATAGCTTCCTTTGAATAACCACTACATGTCATAGGTAACGCTACATTTTGAAAAACTGTTAACTGCTCCATTAAGGAGTTCCCCTGGAAAATCATCCCAATTTTCTTTCGTAAAATACGCCACTCTTTTTCTGACAGCTTCGCACTTTCCTGCTGATTAATAAACAGCTTTCCTTGATCAAATCGTTCCAAACCATTGATGCAACGAAGCAGAGTAGATTTTCCAGCACCACTCACTCCTAGAATCGCGTAAATATCGCCTTTTTCGATAGTTAAGGAAACATTTTTTAAAATCGGCTGCTGATCAAAGGTTTTGATTAAATTTTCAATCCTGATCATGTACTCGACCCGCCCGCTTCACACCTTGGTATGCTCCGCGAAAATAATTATCCCTTTTACGAACATCATAGAATTCAGCTTCGTCATTTTCTTGTGTTTTCTTAATAATCTGTCGTTTTTTCTCCAATAGTTCCATTGGATTTAAGGTTTGCTCCAGTCCGACAATTACCTTTTCAAATTTATTGTAAGGAATGCCAATGCATAACTCTTCGTCTTTCCAGCGGGCCACATAACGGGTTCCTGAACACATCATAGAAACATTGATTTCATTTGTTTCAAAGGGATAAGAAGTTCCCTCCTGACACAGTGCCTGCATACCAGTCATTTTGATCTGTTTGACCTGTCCATAGTGATAGGCATTTCCTTGGAGGATTCGCATCGCGTTAAAAGGAACAGTGATCAGCAAAACTACATCCGGCGCTTTCGTCCAAGTCTCAATCGGTTCAATCGCAATCCCATAGGAAGCTTCACGACAATAGACCATATCATCTGCTACCTGCTTACTGACTTCAATATCCTTGTAGACTTTCATGTTGGCGTGTTTTTCACCGCTCGCACTATATTCATCATTATCCACCAGTCCCATGGCCACTGCTGAAGCTGGACAAGCAAAGTTGCTTAAATCCAACTTCATTTGTTCGCCCATGGTTGCTTTTTGGACAGCACCGCAATAAGGAATCATCTTGGGGTACTTTGGTGCCGGGTGCTGCTGAAAATCTTCTTTAGAGTGCAAAAAGGTAATACCTACAGCCTGGCGTTCCAAGTTCAGCAAATAGTTTAAACGCTTATTGAGTTCATTAAAATTACTCATAAAAAGTGAAGACTCCTTTGAAATGATCATTTATGCCTTTCTTACTTTCCTTCGTAGTGAATGAGGCGTTGATGTCTTTAGCCCAGTCGCTGTCTTTGTCCTCATCGCGAACAATCAAACTGATCGGAAAATCTTCTGCATGTTGATCCCGGATCAAATAGTCTTTGTAATCCTCGCCAGAATTGAACATGAAGGTAAAGAAGCATGTTGCTGCATCTAAATCTTCTAAACTACGAACTGTTTGAGCCTGTTCAATTTCTACAAATTCGAACTTCTTAGGGTTGTCTACAATATCTAATGCGGTAAAACCAGAATCCTTCTCATCAGTCAGCTTGATCAATCCAGCATCTTGCATCATCAACAGTGAATTATCGCGATTCATTGCATCGTTCATTATCGCAATTTGTGCTCCCTCTGGCAATTGGTCAATTGCATCATACTTTGTAGAATACAATCCAATCCCGGTATAGTAGACATGTGGTGTCATCATCGCTAGCTTGCCCTCTTTTTGTTTGTTGAAAGACTTCATAAATGGTTCATGCTGCGCAAATGAAGCATCAACATTGCCATCATTAACCGCTTGCAACGCTTCGATATTGTTAGAAAAAGTCACAAATTCAGGTTTGTAGCCTTTTTCTTCCATCGCTGCCTTGGCTGCTTCCAATGAGTTGATTGATACTTGATTACAAGCAATTTTAATATCTTTTTTTTCTGTTTCTGTTGCTTCCTTGGTTTGTGATCCACACCCCGCTAATAATAATAAAGCTGCTAATCCTAAAATTATTGTACTTTTTTTCATCCCATAATCTCCGTTTCTTTTTTTAGTCACAAAAATAAACATACTTAAATAAGCATGCCCTCCTCGCAAACCGTCGATTATGTGACAACGATCACATTTATAGTCGAATGGTTGGAGGAAAAATTGGTTTTCGCCGGCTTAGAAACTCTAAGACCTAAGCTGTTTCAAACTCACCGTTGAAATTTACGCATTTTTTCCACCTCCCAAAAACTTTACGTCTTTTCACAAGTATAGACCAAAAACTCTGGCAATAACAACAAATTTTTTAACCGAAAATAAAAAAGAAGGAAAAAGTGATATACAAACCACATTACACCGAATGTACGATAAATATCAGACCGTGAGTAATAGTTTTCACTTGATCTGTCGATTTATTCATAATCATCCTTTCAGAAGCTTTCTGTGATAAAGCACTGGTTTATAGTGAATAGTTGTTATGAACAATCGTAAGTCGATGTCATAAAGACAAATCAATGGTCTCAGAATAGTTGACTGTATTACAGCGTTGACTGATATCAACACTAAAGAAACTTTTTCCAAAATCGGTACTGACTCAGTACTTTCTTTCATCATTAAAAACCTCGTAATGAGCAGTATTTCTCTGTTCATTACGAGGCTTTATTTTTATCTTTATTCAGCGTTTATTTCATCTTTCGACTGTTCGGTCAGCTTCCCATCCTTCATGACTAGAATTCGATCACAATAATCTACTAACCGAGTATCGTGGGTCACCATAATTGTTGCTTTGTTTTTATCTTTGGTTTCCTTAGCGAGTATCTCTACTACTTCATAAGCTTTCTCGGAATCCAGGCTGGCAGTTGGTTCATCGGCCAAAATAATTGTTGGATCATGATATAATGCCCGAGCAATCGCCACACGTTGGCGTTCGCCACCAGAAAGTTCTTCAGGATATTTTGTTTGCAGCTTTTCTATGCCTAATTGTTCAAAAAGGTTTTCTGCTACTTTAGTGTTGGCCTTTTTACTGACTTTGTCCACTAATTTCAACTGTTTCTGCACGGTTAAGAAAGGAACAAGATTAGAAGCTTGCAAAATGAAGCCAATTTCTTTAAAGCGTAATTTTGCCCGTTCTTTTTCCTTTTTGTCGCTAAACGGTTCGTCGTTAATTAAAACTTCACCAGAGGAAGGGGATTGTAAGCCACCAGCAAGGGTTAAAAAGGTACTTTTCCCAGAACCGGAGGGACCAATAATTGCCACAAATTCACCCTTTTCAACCGAAAAATTCGTTTCCTTCAAGGCTTCAATTGTTGAATCGCCATCCTTAAAAGATTTAGTTACTTGTTTGAATTCAATTGCACTCATTTTTATTCCTCCTATCCAATTGCTTTTAGTGGGTCGATTTTAACAATAGTACGTACCGAGAAGAAAGCACCCACCATTGCGATTAGAATCATCAACCCGCTGATGCCTCCAAAGAACAAGATATTGACCTGAAATGGTACAGCTTCTGGCAGGACAAGACTAGTACCTAGTGTCGCCAACAATCCTATTGCTACACCGACTGTTGCCAGTAAAAAGGTCTGAGCAATCACGGAAAACGAGATGTACCGACTGGAAATCCCCTGCGCTTTCATGACACCAAAGATCTCCGATTTTTGCATCGTTAGGACGTAGATAAAAATACCGATGACAATTGCTGCAATTACAATCAAGAACCCAATCATAAAGCCAAAGGTCAAGACCTGTGCGCTATAGCCAGGAAGCTCATTAATAAAAGAGCTGATACTGGTTTCTTCTAAATCATCTGGAATGGTTTGAACATTTCCACGAGTAATGATGGCATTAATTCGCGTATTTTCAACAGTACCTGTTGTTTCAAACCGAATTTCCTGATAGGCACCAATGGTCGTATACAACACTGGCGCAACATTAAATTTGGCATTGTCGGTGAAGCCAACAATTTTCAATTTTTTCTCGTTGCCAGCCATTTTCACCGTTTCGCCTAATTTGATATCGTACTGATCTCGCAATGAGCTGTCTGCAACTGCTTCATCATCGGACGAAAACATTTCACCATCTATCAACTTGGGAGCAATAAACTGGTTCTTGTCAATTCCAAAAAAGCTGACATCAATCTTTTCTCCGCTGTCCCCTTTTATGACTCCTGCTGTTTGAGCCAGATAGGCTTTTTCATCTGACTTAACATCATCGAAGGTGCTTAATGGAATCATTGACATGTTCAAATTATTGTTTGCCTCTTCGTTTAATAAAATGTTGTCTGCATCCCACTTATCTACAGCTGTACGATTGTCCTGAGCAAGCCCGTAGGCCAAACCAGTTAGGAAAAAAACTAAGTAAGCGATCAAAAACATCACGCCCATTACTAAGGTATATCGTAATTTTGAATGGCGAATTTCATTAATTGCCAAAAACATAAAAAAGACCTCCACTTATCACTTGATAAAATCAAGGTAACACGAATTTTTTAGAAATAGAAATATCCTGCTTAGAAGATACATTTTTAAGATTTTTGCTTTCCAATAAAAAACGATGCTCAGAAGCTAGATCGTTGATCTAACCTTTGGGCATCGGTACGAATATCCTAAGTTTTTTCTCTAGATAGCACTAGCCTGCTTTAAGGGTTTGGTTAAAGAATTGACTAATTTTCCTGTTTCTTTTACTCCTTTATCCTGCAAAGTTTGGACAATCTTTGAGCCTACAACTACACCATCGCAGCAATCGTTGAAACGCTCAACATGTGTCCGTTTCGAAACACCAAAGCCTGCTAAAACAGGAATTTTACTTTCCTTAGTAATTAATGCCAGATGCTCATCCAGATTTTCACGATAATTCTTACCTGTTCCGGTTGTTCCGTTAATCGTTACCGCATAGACAAATCCTTCCGCTTCAGCTAACAGCGTCCGAATACGTTCCAGCGGACTAGTCAATGAAATTAGCGGAAGTAAAGCCAAATCTGCTTCATCAAAGGTGGGCAAAACTAAATCGCGGTGCTCATAAGGTAAATCGGGAATAATAAATCCTTTTACATCGGTATTGGCTAAATCCTCTGCCAGATTTTTTAATCCATAATGGAAAAAGGAATTGCTGTAGCCCATAAAAATCAGAGGGACTGGCGAATCAAATTGCTGAAGCAGCTGAATAATCTTTTTCAAAGTAACTTTCCTAGCCAAAGCCCGCAGACCTGCTTCTTGAATGATCGGGCCATCTGCTACTGGATCAGAAAAAGGAACGCCAATTTCGATGGCAGTAGCACCATTTTTAGCTAACATATTAATTTCATCCGGCAAGGCATCTAATCCCTGTGCTCCCGCCATAATGTAAGGAACAAATAATTTTTGCTTTTCCGCTTTTTTACTTAAATAGGTGGTCAAGGTTTTCATTTTTCTGCCTCCATTCGATCCTTAATTTGTTGAACATCTTTGTCGCCCCGACCGGATAGGCACAGAACAATAATTTGATCTTTTTCCATTTGCGGTGCTAGTTTCATCACATGAGCAATCGCATGAGAACTTTCTAGAGCGGGAATAATACCTTCCACTTGAGACAGCAGATGAAAAGCTTCCACAGCTTCTTCGTCATCAATAGTGACATATTCCGCTCTCTCAATACTGGACAGGTAAGAATGCTCAGGCCCAACACCAGGATAATCCAAACCAGCTGAGATGGAATAGGCTTCAATAACTTGCCCATCATCATCCTGCAGCAAATGCATCCGTGCTCCGTGCAATACACCAATATCTCCCTGGGTAATCGGTGCGGCATGTTCATCCGTGTGGACACCTTTTCCAGCCGCTTCTACCCCAATCAATCGAACAGTTTCGTCTTCAACAAAAGGATAGAACAATCCCATTGCATTACTACCGCCACCAACGCAAGCCAGTGCTACATCCGGCAGTCTTTCTTCTGCAATTAAAATTTGACGGCGTGCTTCTTGACCGATCACACTTTGATAATCCCGTACAATTTCTGGAAAAGGGTGCGGGCCTAAAACTGATCCCATAACATAATGGGTATCTTCTACATTTGCTACCCAATATCTCAGTGCTTCATTTACAGCATCTTTCAACGTCTTACTACCTGAAGTAACACTTTCAACAGTAGCTCCTAACAACTCCATACGAAAAACATTTAATTCCTGACGCTTCACATCAATCTCGCCCATAAAAATGGTGCATTCCATACCGAACAAAGCAGCGGCAGTCGCTGTGGCAACCCCATGTTGTCCAGCTCCCGTTTCAGCTACAATTTTATTTTTGCCCATCCGTTTGGCTAATAATACTTGACCGATGGCATTATTAATTTTGTGAGCACCCGTATGGTTTAAATCTTCACGTTTGAGATAAATCTTGGCACCGCCTAATTGCTCGGTCAAGCGTTCTGCAAAATACAAAGGATTTTCTCTTCCCACATACTGCGTTAAATAATACGCCAATTCCTTTTGAAACTCGGGATCGGTTTTGGAGCTTTCATAGGTTTCAGTTAATTCTTGGACGGCATACATTAAGGTTTCTGGAACGAATTGTCCACCAAATTCACCGTAAAATCCTTTATTCGTTGGTTGCTGATACATCGGTTTCCTCCTTCACTGCTTGGCAAAAGGCAGTTATCTTCTTATGATCTTTTTCTCCATCCGTTTCGACTCCACTGGAAACATCTACTACCAATGGCTGAAAATAGTGTATAGCGGCTGCGACATTTTCTGGGGTTAAGCCTCCGGCAATGAACAGTCTTTCTTGTTGCAGCTCGGCTGGATTGACTGCTTGCCAATCAAAGACTTCCCCATTTCCCCCCATGTATTTTGTCGGAGGTGCATCTAATAATAAGTAGTCTTCACTTCCTGATTCAAACAATGGGTACGATTTGCGGATGCTGACTGCCCGAATGATTGGAACACTCAGCACTTCTGATAGTTGCTCACCATGAATTTGTACCAGATCTAAGCCTGCTGCTTGAATAGTTGCCTCCACCTCTGTTTGACTAGGAGAAACGAACACTCCTACCTTTTTAATGTTCGTCGGCAGATCTAAGGTAATTTCTTTAACTTGCGCTGGTGTTACTTGCCTTGGGCTTTTGGCAAAGACGAAGCCTAAATAATCGGCACCGCTGTTGACTGCAGTTTCTACCGCTTTTCGTGTTGATAACCCGCAAATTTTTATTTGGGTCATGTCCGCTTCACTCGCAATTCCTTGATTTTTTCTGAAATATTATCTGAGCGCATTAAGGTCTCACCTACTAAAACAGCTTGGTAATCTTTTGCAATCCGTTGGACATCTTCGCCGTTTTTAAAGCCTGATTCACTAATGTACACTCGGTCGTTAGACGGCTGAGCCAATGCTTCACTTGTAGCAATCGTTACTTCAAAGGTAGTTAAATCCCGATTATTCACACCAATGATTTTAGCGCCGATACGATGGGCCACCTCCAATTCCTGTTGGTTATGGGTCTCCACCAGCACCTCTAATCCGATCGTTTTTGCTGCCTGGAAAAGCTCAGCCAATCGTTTTTCTGTCAAAGCAGCGACAATCAATAAAACAATACTTGCGCCAGCATTTTTTGCTCGAACCAATTGTCGTTCGTCAATAATGAAATCCTTGCATAAAATTGGCAGCTCAACGACCTGTGCCACCGCTTCTAAATCATCGATTGTTCCTTTGAAAAATACTTCATCAGTCAACACCGAAATGGCACTAACACCACCAGTTTCGTAAGCCCTCGCTTGAGCCAAAATATCTACATCTGTTCGTATATCTCCTTTAGAAGGAGAAGCTCGTTTGATTTCTCCGATTAAATGAACCGTTGCCGGTGCGTCCTTAACAGTTTGGTAAAATGACGGGCGTTTAGTCTCTATTTGTACTTCTGACTCTGGCAATTGAGCGACCTCTTCAGCTTTTTTTGCTAAAATCGTTGCTAAGAAATCCATTAAGCCACCGCCTTCTGTTCTTGTGCTAATTTTTGTAAACAATCCATGGCAGCACCAGAAGATAAAGAATGCTTTGCTTCAACTATCCCAGCTTCCAGCGTTGTTACCTTGCCGCTGGCCAAAAAGCCTAAACCAGCATTTAGTAAAATTGTGTCGTAATAAACCGAAGCTTCATTACGTAAGACCGATAATAAAATGTCCCGATTTTGTTGCGCTTCACCACCAACGATTGCTTCTATTGGTGCCTGCTTAAAACCATACTCTTCTGGTGTAAACGAGAAGCTAGAGACTTTTCCCTCCTGATAAATCGCACAGTTAGTTGTTCCGGCTAGATTTGCTTCATCCATCCCATGAGCGCCATGAACGACAATCGCTTTCTTCCGCCCCATTTTTCCTAATGTTTCCGCCGTTTCCACCAATGAATCCCCAGCAAAAGTACCCATCAATTGATTATCTAAATGGTATGGATTAATAATTGGTCCAATTAAATTGAAAATGGTTGGTGTAGCTAAGTCCCGCCGGATACCCATTACATATTTCATTGCTGGATGCATAGCTGGAGAGAACAAGAAGGCGATACCTACTTCTCGTAATAAATAATCGATTTTTTCTGGCGAAACCGTTAAATTGATGCCTAAAGTCTCTAACACATCTGCACTGCCTGAACGACTGGAAATACTGCGATTGCCATGTTTAGCCATGGGAATACCCCCACCGGCCAAAACAAAAGCTGCGGTTGTACTGATATTGAAACTATTGCAGTGGTCTCCTCCTGTACCGCAGTTGTCCATGACACCCTTAGGCGGAGTTAACATTTTTTCAGCCTCGCCTTGCATGATGGTAGCTAAACCTGTCAATTCCTCAGAGGTGACTCCTTTTAGCTTCAAGGCAACCAATAACGCACTGATTTGAATATCACTTAATTGTCCTTCAAAAATATTAGTAGAAATAATAATCATTTCGTCCGTTGTTAAATGTTGCCCTTGATAAACTTTTTCAAATAGTGTTTGCATGTCTTTCTCCTACTTCCTTTACAAATTGATCAATCAGCTGTTGACCTTTCTCAGTACCGATCGATTCCGGATGAAATTGCAGCCCGTAAACGGGATATTTTTTATGCTGTAGTGCCATGATGCAATCGTCACATTCCGCAACGATTTCTAGTGCATCTGGAAATTTTTCTTTGGCAACCATTAATGAATGGTACCGCATCACTTCCAGCGGTGTTTGAATTTCTCTAAAGCAGCCTTTTGATTTAAAGAAAATGGTTGAGCGTTTGCCATGCATAATCTGCGGAGCTGCCACTACCTTCCCACCGAAGACTTCGCCAATTGCCTGATGCCCTAAACAAATGCCTAGAATCGGTTTGTCCCGATAAAATCGGCGAATCACTTCTTCCATCAACCCTGCTTCCTCGGGCCTGCCTGGACCTGGTGAAAGTACAATACCGTCAGCTTCTTCAGCCAGCTCGAATAGATCAGGTGCATCATTTCTAGCAACAACCAATTCATCATGGTTAAATTGATGAACCAGGTTATAGGTGAACGAATCATAATTGTCGATTAATAAAATCATTTTCCTACCTCCAATAAGGCTTTGGCTTTTTGCAACGTCTCCAGGTATTCACTGGTAGGATCGGAATCATAGACAACGCCACCACCAGCTTGTACATGAGCTTTTTTATCTTTGACAACCATCGTACGAATCGCGATGGCAAAATCGGCTTGATTATCGCAGGATAGGTAACCCACCGCTCCTGCGTAGATAGAGCGTTTAACTGGCTCCCACTCGTAGATCCGAGTCATCGCTCGAATCTTCGGCGCACCGCTAACTGTTCCAGCTGGCAAAGTAGACTTCAACGCATCCATCGTTGTTTTATCCGGTCTTAATTTTCCTTCGACTAGGGATACAATATGCATGACAAAGCGATAGCGCTCGATCGTCATAAACAATGGAACATGAACACTCCCAATTTCGGCTATCTTACCGATATCATTACGTCCTAGATCAATCAGCATCTGATGTTCAGCAATCTCTTTTTCATCATTAATTAATTCTTCCGCTAAATGATCGTCTTCCGTTTCATTTAATCCCCGTCGCCGCGTTCCAGCAATTGGATTGGTGGTGACGATATCCCCCTTTACTCTTACCAAACTTTCCGGCGAACTTCCTATTACTGTCACATCTGGAAATGGCAAGTAGTAAAGATAAGCTGAAGGATTTGTTACCCGCAACTGACGATAATAATGAAAAGGATCTACTGGAAAATCAGCTGATAAACGTTGCGACGGAACAACTTGAAATAAGTCACCTTCACGAATATGCTGCTTAGCTTTTTCCACCACGGCTTCGTACTCTGATTGAGTAAAGTTACTGGTAAAGCTTAACTGAATAGGCTCTAAGGGATCATTCTCCGTTCTCTGGAGCGTAAAAATCTCTTTCTCAATTTCAGTAATTCGCTGCTGCAAGGCTGCTTCACCACATTTGCTGTACAAATCACTGGCTACGATATTCAGCGTCTGCTTTTGGTGATCATAAATCACGAACGTTTCAAACAAGTAAAATTGCATATCCGGCAGCTCCAAAACGTCTTCGGGAACCTCGCCTAAATCCTCATAGAGAGCAGCGATGTCATACCCAACATAGCCAATCGCTCCGCCTTCAAAAGGCAGCCCTTCAATTGTTTCTTCCTTCAAAACATATTTTTCCAGTTCTTTTAGAGGATCGCTGCAGGCATAATGTTTTTTATCAATTTGAAACTCCCCAGATTGAAACTGGATATGATGTACCGGATTGAAAGCTAAGAGCGAATAACGGTTACTTTCTGAATCCCTAGGAATACTTTCTAACAAACACTTAGACTCCCCACCTAAACGGAAATATAAGGAAACGGGGGTTAAACAATCAGCACTCAATTTTTTTACAATCTTCATTTTTTCATCCCTTTCAAAGAAAAAAGCCCTCAAGCTAGACACAATGGTCTAGCTTGAGGGCGCATTTTGCACGGTACCACCTCAACATATGCTTAAAAAAGCATGTCTCTCTCGATTGTCTAACAACAATCTTTCTCTATAACGGGAGTTCCCGTCATCCCCTACTCCGTGTTCAAGGATGCTCCAACAAGTCCATTCATTTGGTGAAAAGTGCTTCATTCTCATCACTGGAAGCTTTCTGTACCTTCTCGTTTTCCAAACTACTTCTCTTGTTTCTGATTTTTATTAATAAAAAAAGCCCTCAAATCGGACAACTATCCAATTTGAGGGCGGTTAATCCACGGTGCCACCTCAATATATGCTTAAAAAGCATCTCTGTCAGCTGTCTAACAACAGCCTTTCTCTGTAACGGGAGTTCCCGGAGATTCCTACTTACTTCAAAATCTCGGTTCAAAAGTCCATTCGCATCATTTTCCTTACTGATTCACAGCACCATCAGCTCTCTGAAAAGAGAAAATCATGTTACTACTCTTTTGTTTAACCTGTATTTTTTTAAAATAATACGCCTATTTATTAAAAGAGTCAACACTTTTTATGAAAAAATGTTTAGATCTTTTTAATAGAGACGCTCTGGCATCATCTGCTCTAAAAATGCCCAGACACCATTACTAATCCGCAGCTCCTCACAATCAAAGTGGGAAAGCTCGTGACGAATCAATTTTTCCTGACCATTCACTACTTTAGGCAGCCAATTTGGATCCATCAACAATGCTTTTCCTATAGCTACTCCGTCCGCCATAGACAAAATTTCTTCTGCATCCTGACCAGTACGAACATCCCCGACCCCAATAAGTGGTACACGACCTGCGATCTTATCCTTAATATATGCCATCATTGATTTTTCCTGATAGTCTTGACTGGCTGAAACTTTATCTGCTTGATTTAAAGAAACATGTAAATAATCCAATGACAGGTCTGCTAAATGATCAACTAAATACAACGTATCCTCAAATCGAATTCCTGGTGTTTCATATTCTTCTGGTGAAAAACGATATCCGACAATAAAGTTATCGGCACCCGACTCATCTACTGCTGTAGTTACAGCTTTTACTAGTTCCTCAATGAAATGATACCGCTTGTCCAAGCTCCCACCCCATTCATCTTCTCGTCGATTCGAATGAGGAGAAAAGAACTGTTGAATTAAATAGGTATTTGCCCCGTGCAATTCCACTCCATCAAAGCCAGCTGAAATCGCCCGTTTAGCGGCTGCTGTAAAATTGTTAATTAAAGCTGCAACCTCTTCGCTTTCCATCTCACGCGGAGTTTCAGCCGCTGGTCGCTCTGCTGCTACCGCACTAGCAGAAACTGGCTGAACCCCCCGTAAAATCTGACTGCTGGTCATACGGCCACCATGAAAGATTTGCAGAATCGCCTTGGTGCCATTGCGTTTGATACCCGCTGCCAGATTAGATAACCCGGGAATAAATTTATCGTCGTAAACACCCAGCTCACCTTCCCAGCCTTTGCCGTCCTCCTGTACATTGGCTGCCCCGGTAATGACTGCGCCAATTTCACCAGCACGCATACTATAATAATCAACCTCGTCTTGTGTCACTACGCCGTCGAAAAAACTCATTTTGGTGGTCATTGGAGCCATCAGAACTCGATTCTTCAAGGTTAAGCCCCGGTTGAAAGTTAGTGGTTCAGTTAATTTAGCCATTTAATCCACTCCTTTTTCTTTTAAGCATAGCACAGCTAGGCAGAAGTTGGCTAAAGCTTTGCATAAAAAAAGCAATCCCATGATACATTCACAGGATTGCTTCTACGATCTATTTCTTCAATAAAATATTGGAATCTAAGGTGCCACTCTCATTCTTCAAAGAGAAGGTGCTCAAGCGATCATTGTAATCAATCACCACTTCATTGCCTAAGAAAACTTTTTCTTCGTCAGAGATATACACTTTAAAGCGGTCATTTTCTAATACTTCTTGAAACTGCTCGGTTGGTCCTTCTGTTGGAATGATTTGAAATTTATCGCCCACAGCACAAGACCCGCCCACGGTTGAAAATTGGTTAGAACCGTCGTTCAAGGCTAAAATAAAGCCTTCATTTGAACCAAGTTTGTCAGTTAGTGCTTCTACTGCTTGTTTGCGAATGTCTAACTTCATAACTATCTCCTCCTTCTCTTTGAATTATAACGCGGAGGAAAAGGAGACGAAACAAATCTGCTCACCGTTCTATTGTAGGACCCAGCGTTCCAAAGCTTCTTTTACACCATCTTCTTGGTTAGAAGCCACTTCGTATTTAGCAACAGCTTTGACCTCTGGTGTAGCATTTCCCATCGCTACCGATATCCCGGCAAATTTCAACATGGACAAATCATTCTCCGCATCACCAATTGCCATAACCTCTGCTTGCTCAATCCCTAAATGAGCAGCCAATTCCTTAACTGCAGAGCCTTTGCTGGCTTCTTTATTTAAGATTTCCAAATAATAAGGTGAGCTGGTTACTAGGGTGTATTCTTCAAATAACTGCTTAGGAATCTTCTTAATTGCTGCTTCTAAAATCTCAGGTTCATCAATCATCATTAGCTTGACTGGTGATACCTCATCCGCTATTTCTTCAGGTGTCCGATACTTCAATGGCAAATTCACCATATGGGCTTCATTAACAGAGTAACGGCTAATATCGCGATTAGACGTGTAAATCGAATCACGGCTCACTGTATGAATGTGAACACCGATCTTACGTGCCAGCATATCAAAGTACAAGAAATCGTCCCGAGTTAACCCATGCTGTGAGACTACATCCCATGTATTTGTGTTTAAGACTAGACTTCCGTTGTAAGAAATAACGTAATCATCCACCGACAACAAATCCAGATCTGCTAATTGCTCCAAAGCACCTGATAATGGTCGACCCGTACAAATTACAATGTACGCACCTGTCTTTCGTGCTTTTTTTACACTTTCGATTACAGCTGGCGAAAGCTCGCCTCGTTCATTTAATAATGTGCCATCCATATCAATAGCAACTAATTTTACTGCCATAATTTCCTCCTATTATTCCCGCTTAAAATAGAAAATTGCTCCATTTACCAGTTAACCACAATCCCAAAGCAACCGCAAGAATTTATTGCCGCCTGAAAAATATTTACCGTTTGCCACAAATGGAGAATAACACAAGAAAAAAACACTGCCAAAGCAGTGTTTAATCCACATATGAAGTGTCTGTTTTATTTAACCAAGCATAGCCTAATCCCATAACCAATCCGCCGCCGACAAAATTGCCAATCAACGTGAAGAAAAGGTTGTGCAGGACACTTGCTGTCGTCATGCCTTCAATGGTTCCGTGAGAAGCAAAGTAAGCCAATGAGAAAGCAGGGAAATTAGCAATAACGTGCTCATAACCTAAGAAAGCAAAGATAAAGATGATGAAGATAATCGCCATAACTTTACCCGCATCGTCCTTCATACGCATGCTGACTAAAACAGCCGTATTTACTACGATGTTGGCAAACATACCTTCAACCAGAATTTGACCGGTTGGCTTAGCCAATTTACCAGCAATACCAGTAAACATATAATTGCCAGGTTCTAAATGACCAAAAGGTGCAGTTAGGGAAAGCAAATATCCGCAAAGCACACCGCCGATTAAATTGAATAAGATACAAGTGAATAATAATTTCGCTGCAAAACCAAGTTTAATCTTTTTACGATAAACGCCAACCGTCATATAAAGCATATTAGAGGTTCCAAGTTCAGCATTCATGAATAGAATCATTACTAATGACCAACTAAACATAAAAGCGTAACTCATTTTTTCTAAACCAGGTATGGCCTCTTGTGTGCGGATTGCGATATAAAAGGCAATCGCTGTTCCTAATGCTAAAAATAAACAAGCAAACATGGATCGGACAGCATAACGCGCAAAACTGTTATCCAATAATTCCTTTTTCTTTTTAATTGATTTATCTAATTGGCTCATTAATGGGAAGTATTTTACAGTTGCCTGTGATACTTCCGTTGATTTTGATTTTTCCATCGTATCCTCATCTATTTCCATTGTTAAATTTGACTTCATTTGTTTCCTTCCTTCTCCTAAAATAGGACCACAATTGCACCTATCATACATTATTTTCAGCACGTTTTCAACTTCTTTTTCATTAATATTTTGCCATGAGGATCTTTTAACCTGCTAATAAACACGGTATGATAAAGAAAAGAGTTTAGGAGGACATATGATGGCAAAACAAGTATTAAAAGCTGAAGTAGAATCCCTAGGTGGTTTGCAGCTTAAATGCTCTGCAAGAGGTTTTGAATTTCTAATTGATGAACCCGAAAGTGCTGGTGGCTCAAATATTGCGATGAATCCCTTAGAAGCATTACTTTGCTCTCTAGGCGCCTGCAAAATGATGGTCGCTCGTTTTTTCTATCAAGCTCAGGAGATTGAATTGAAATCAATGAAGGTAGAAGTCTTAGGAGAAATCGACTCCGACCGATTAAAAGGAAAACCCGACGTTAAAATTGGTTTCTCAAAAATTATAACCAATTACACCATTGAAGCAGCAAATACGCATGCTGAAATCGAAGCCTTCATCGCCTTTATTGAAAAAACTTGCCCAGTTAAGGATACACTAGTCAATCCACCTGAAATGGAAACGAATCTTTCCTTCCATTCAACCACATGATCACGCAGTCAACAGTCGCTGAAGCCAATCCTAAAGGGGGCCCTGATGTTTAAATCACTTGGAGACAGCATTTTTATCTTTCCATTTATTCTATTAGCAATAGCACCAGTACTTATCCTGATTGGTGCGATCAAATCGTTTAAGGAAAAGCGGATGATTCAACTATTCTTTATTCTACTTTTTTCTATTTTGGAAATAGCTATCCTGTACATGATCCTTTTTATCTTCTTACTTGGTCGAAACAGTTAAAAAAATGCTCTCGTCAGCTTCGAGAGCATTTTTGTTTATGCTTTAAGGTATTCATCTCCAGGAAGTGGCGGCAGGGCACTGCCCTCTTCCAAAAACCAGTCCTTTAATTTTTCAGGAAATTGAAGGCTGTCCACTCGATCAGCTGTTAACCTGGAAAGGATACTATCCGCCTCGCCAGCAGCAATTTTTTCAGCAAATTTGGGCTCCAGCAAAGATTCACGACCTATTGCAGCAATATCTGCGTTTTCTAAGGCCTTCAGCGCGTCATCAGCTGAGAAAATATTTGAAACGATGATAACAGCAGCCCGATCTCCCACAACTTCCTTGGTTAGTTCAGCGAAGGTTTTGTCATTTCCTGAGGGCTTATCATTGTACTTAGTAAAAATAGAAACATGGATATAATCCAGTTTGTGCTCAACAATTTTATCAATCAATTGCAGTGATTCCTCAGCTGTATATCCTATCGTATCTCCATGGATTTCCTCAGGCGAGTAACGATACCCCACAATAAAATCAGGTTTTGCAAATTCGTTTGCCATTCGTTTAACCTCTTTTACAACCGCCAAAGGAAAATTCATCCGGCATTCTAAAGCGCTCCCCCAAAAATCATCTCGTTGGTTAGAATATGCCGAAAAGAACTGCTGCAATAAGTAATGATTCGCTCCATGAATTTCTACACCGTCAAATCCAGCTTCTATTGCTCGCTTGGTTGCTGCGCCAAACGCTGCAATACTATCTTGAATTTCCTCTTCAGTTAACGCCCGTGGAGTATAGGATAAGAATGGAAATTCCACTGCACTTGGTGCAACGACTTCACCAAACTTATCATAGCTCGACTTTGCTTCTCTTCCTCCATGATACAATTGAATGATCGCTTTATTTCCATCCTTCTTCAAAACGGCAGCCAGTTTTTTTAGCCCTGCTATATACGTATCATCTGAAATCGATAATTGCTTATCAAACCCCTTGCCTCGTTCAGAAACGGTCGCTGCACCAGTAATAATTATCCCCGCTACATTTGAACGTTCGCTATAGAAATCCAGATCATTCTCAGAAACAGTACCATCCGGATTTGATCCCTGTGCGACCATCGGCGCCATAGCAATTCGATAATTAATCTTGGCACCATTGGTTAAGGTCAGTGGTTCCAATAATTTTTGATACTTTTCGCTCATCTTCATCCCTCTTTCTAACTACAAAGTAAGTTGATAATCATTTAGGAAATTCATCAGAACTATTTTGATGCTTCCACACCATTAAGTCGAAAGTCTCTAGCCCTGCTCCCGCTCAACTTCACAGAAATGATCCTTTTATTAAACGTCTTAGTGGTAATTCATATACCTAAAGCTGTTACATATTAAAAAAGCAACCGTGTAAAGCGCTTTCTATAATTCTATTATCTTTGTTCCTATAATAAATGTAAATAGTCTTTTCCATAAAATCGCTCATAATCATTTTGCAACTCTTGCTGAATGAGCTGATTTCATGACAAAAAAACACAGCATAACCGTCAAGTCATGCTGTGAATAGTTCTTTTATTGGATTGGCGGCAGTACAGCCACTAAACTTTTACTTAAAGCTACATATAAAGGTGAGGACTGTGAGGTTGTTTGTTCAATTTTTTCTTTTGAACGAACTGTGCTGGCAGCCAATGCAATCAGGCTGTCTCCTCTGAATAAGTTTACGAAGGTTTTAGTCGACATCACTTCAGGTATTTCGTTGGTAAAGCCTAAAGTAGTGACCAGTTTCGTTCGTAATGTATCACTTAGAGTAAATCCTGTCTTCAAATCAGTAAGCTCAGGACGTTGTTTTTCTTTACTCTTCGCATGATCATACTCGGTTAAGTTATAGGCATCGATAATAGCATTCAGCTTTTCAGCATAGCGCTTGTCGGTAGCATAACGACCTTGCAAGTATTCAGTAGCATCTTTATATGTCTTCGTTTCAGATTTCCATACTGGTTTGTAGAAATCCTTGTTGCCAGAAATACCTTCTTTAAGCAGTTCAGCATAATCTTCCAATGACTCTTTGTAAGAAGGGTATTTACGGAATTCAGCAGTGATCTGGAAGCTGCTGCCGATTGCATCCTGCTCTAAAGTGCGGAAAGCCACACTCGTATTTTGATATTTTCCTTTAATACCAAACAAGTTGTAATTTGGTTCTGCTGCTAATGAGCTGTTACCAGAGCCGCTCTCCAAAATTGCTTGAGCTAACATGACAGAAGAATAGATTCCGTTCTTTTGGCCAATTTCACGAGACCACTCACCAATTTTTTCGATAAACTGATCAGTCGTTTGATTCTTATTGAAAACAAATGGTTGATCAGAGCTGTACTGACCAAAGGCATTCGCTAATGAACTGCTTGCTTTTGGTAGTCCAGCAACATTTACGCGCACCGCAAAGGTTGGCATAAACCCACTTAAGCTGCCAATTTTTACGACATCCCCTGGCTGAGGAGCGTGGATATATTGACCATTGCCAATATAAATTGCTACGTGTGTCGTTACACTTGTTGGTGCTCCCCAGAACAATAAATCTCCTGGTTGAGCATCGCTCACTGGTATTTGAGTACCTGAGTACTGCTGGTCACCTGTCCATCCGCCGATGTAGTGACCGGTTGCTGCAGCATAAACTGCATAAGCTAAACCAGAACAGTCAAAAGCGTTCGGACCTTTTGCTCCCCATACATAAGGTTTGCCCAAATGACGATACGCTTCTTGAACGATAGCATTTTGTATATCATTTCCGATTGTTGGTACTGGTTGATCAGAAGGCACTCGAATATCGCTTGCTCCTGCTTCGGGTTGTCTAGCTTCTTCCGCAGGTGCTGGAGCTGGTGTTGCCGTATTGTTGCCGGTATTATTCGCTGGTTTTTCTTCTTTTACTGGTTCGCTTGGCTTTTTGTCATTATTGGTATTTTCAGCTGGTTTTTCTGGTTTTGGCTGTTCTTTAGCTCCAATCACCAGTTGAATCTCAACATCAGATTCAGGCATTACGAAAGAATCAGCTGCATCAGCACTGCTCTTGATAGGAGTGCCAGTCGTCCGATTAATTATTTTTACTTCTTTCAACACTGTTTTATTTGGATCTTTCAATGTCACAGCGTATTGAACAACGCCATCTTTTTGGATGTCCGCAAAATAATCAAACTGAACAACGTTACCAGCACTATCCGTGTAATCGTGCCCTGTCAGAGCATGACCTTCCGCAAACAAGCCAAATGTTTTCACTTCCGGCTCTGGTTCAGGTTCTGGAGTTGGCTCTGGTTCTGGGTCAGGAACCGGCTGAGGTTGAGGCTCAGGCTGTGGTTCTGGAGTTGGCTCTGGTGTAGTAGATTCCACGGTAGACTCCGTAGTCTGTTCGCTAGATTGAACAGTTGAATCTTGTGTTTCCATCGCCATCGCTTGTTGCGTTGAAAGAACAGTTGGGGCAATCAACACCCCCAATGTTAATAAACTGGCTAACTTCTTATATTGCAAGGTTTTGTTCCTCATTTCTAGTTAGAAAATTTTAGAATTCAAACAATTCTAAATGATATTAATATGATAACATGCTTTCGTGTGCTTGTCTAAAAAAATCCTCATTAAATTCACTTCATTTACTATCAATTTCACTATTTTTTATTACTTTATTCCCGGAAATAATTTTTCTGTTTTCACCATTTTATCGGTCTAAAAATAGAACCACTTCTACTTCTTATTACAACGCTGATTTAACTTCTCGATACAAATAGAATAATCAAATCCCTTGACCTGTTCATCTATATAAAACCACAAAATCACCACTAAAAGAAAGAAAAAGGCTCCGTTACATTCTATTTTTTTCTGATTTTATGAAGAGTCCTCATTACGAATTAGCTGAACAAAAAATTGAATGAGCAAAACGAACAAAAATACGTTCGTTAGATCTTTCATTTTACGCACCTTATTTTTAATCGACAAACTGCAGAACCCTACTAAATTCTTGCTTAGTATAATACGGAATTGAGAGGACAACCTGCTGGATCAATCACTTCCCTATAACTAGAAGCTAAAGTTCTTTTCAGGTAATGATGCATTGAGTCCTCGTCTAATTTTGATAAAAAAATTGACCAGTACTCTACTGATCAACTCTTTTACTATTACTATAGATTTTTTTATGATACGGAAATATCCAACCGCAAAGCATAAGTAAGCAAAAAACTCATGAATACACCGTTCTAACTGACTAAAGTATTCCTTAAACTGTGACGTTTAGTCCTTTTTAGCAGAAGTGATTCCCTGCATCAATTTGGCAATCTCCCGTTCGTAGTAGTGGGCAAATCGGACTTGATCGCCATTATCCAATGTCCAAATTTTATTTTCATAAAAACCAACCGAGCTGCGGCTTCCATCCATTAGTTCTTTGGCATAGCCTAAAACTAATCGCATAGCTTCTCTCGTTGACTTGTCACTTTTAAAATAGCCAGGGTAGCTACGCAAATATTCATTTAAGTCGCTGTTTTGTGAAACCTTCCAGTCTTCACTGAAATCTTTTAAGGCAATTAACACATCCTCATTTTCAACGTCCCATAATAAGATATCTGTTGATTGCTTATCCATAACTAGTTCCTCCTCGACATTTGTTTACCTTTTCATTCTATTATAAAGAAAGAAAAGCCTAATGTCTTATAACAACACCAAAAATTTATTGAAACCTCAGAAATAGGTGATCCTCGCTATTAAAGGTAAACTTCAAATATTTAAAGTTTACCTTTAATAGTATTTTTTATCATTTAGGCTTGCCTTAAAGCTTTTTTCTGACTTTTATTTGCGCTATACTATCATTTAATGCCAAATAAAGGGTGAACATTATGCTAACAACTATCATTACAAAAGTAAAACGAACTTTCAAAACCAGTGAACGAACTGCAGTTGGGATCGTAGCTGGTATTATGGGCTTATTGACAAACTTAGCACTCTTTCTAGCTAAGCTTTTCATTGGTACCCTCTCTGGCAGTGTCTCGATTACAGCTGATGCGATGAACAACTTATCAGACACAGCCTCTTCCATCATTACCTTAGCCGGCTTTAAAGTAGCTGGTAAACCTGCTGACAAGGACCATCCTTATGGTCACGAACGCTTTGAATACGTCAGCGGCTTTGTGATTTCCATTTTAGTTACTTATGTCGGAATACGTTTTCTGGACAGTTCTTTTGTAAAAATTCTTGATCCATCCAGTGTCCAGCTTTCTTCGATTGTTTATATTGTACTGATTTTGTCGATTATAACGAAAATTTGGCAAGGGTTGATGTATCGCAAGCTTGGCGGGGCCATTCAGTCCAATACGCTGAAGGCTACTGCGCAGGATAGCTTGAATGACGTGTATACAACAATTGCCGTCTTATTCTCGGCTATTATCGAGTGGTTGACTGGCTGGCGAATTGACGGCTATGTTGGATTTCTAATTGCTTTATACATTATTTATACTGGAGTTAAGATGATTAAGGAATTTATTGATGAGTTGATGGGCGTTCGGGCTCCAGACGATGAAATTGGTGCGATTCGCGCGCATTTAGATAAATTTCCTGATATTATTGGTTACCACGATTTACTAATTCACAGCTATGGTCCAAATAGTGTGTTTGCTTCGGTTCATATTGAAGTGAATCAGGATTGGAGCTTGGCTCATGCACACGAAGTAATTGATACAATCGAGCAGGAAGTCAAATCAAACCTTGAAGTAGATCTCGTCTGTCATGTAGATCCTTATCCTTTAGATGATCAAAATTTCAAACGTGTGGCTCCTAAATTGAAGCAGACATTACGGGAAATTCATCCTCAGCTGCGCCTGCATGATTTGCGAATTGATACGCATACAGTCCCAGAGGTCATCTACTTTGATTTGGTAGTCCCTGAAGAGCTGCGCCTGAAAAATGAAGAACTGCAGGCATTAATTACAGAAAACTATCTCAAAGATAATAAAGCCGCTACCATGTCTATTACGTTTGATCGAACCTATCTATTATAGAAAAAAGCCGCCGAAGAATTTTCTCCTCGGCGGCTTTGCTGTATTCTAAAAAGAGCGGTAAACATATTGATTCTTGGGGGCAGCAATGGGTTGTACTTGTTCCACAGCCAGAGCAGGTAATTGACGTTTGAAGGGTTCAAAGTAATCCAGCTCAATCGTTCCTTCCACATGCAACCACTGATTATTGTCCACCTGTGTATTTTCTGGTAGACGCATCATCAAACCAAATACACCAGAATCAGCGACACAATGGATAATTCCAAACCGGAATAGGAAGTTGTAGGTTTGTTCTTTCGTAGTTTGGTAATCAAAGCCATCGTAAGAGAGCTTCTTCCCCACAAACGTATTCGGGTAATTATAAATCAGCTCCATCACCTCGAGATAATTCTCATCCGTAACTCTTAATACATCATTTTCTCGATATTTATTTAATAAATCATCCATTTGCTGATCGTAATCGTCCTTATTATAGTAGATACTAGTATCCGGTTTTAGGTATTGTGTGTTCATCTCCGGGTCACCTACAGATTCCTTGCTTATCGGAAAACTAAATCCTTTCGCTTCGACAATTGTCGTGTCCAAGCTGATTGTTGGGAATAGTGTTCCTGCAATTAATGGCAGACTCAATAATAAATAAGCAATTATTTTTTGAGAAGGCTTGGTTAATCCGTGATCATGTCCATGGTCATTGCTGAGCTCTTTTCCTTCACTTTTTCCAACCCAAATCTTCAATTGAACCAGGGCCAACAGCAAGGAAAGACCCATGGTTAAGTAAACTAAATAAATATAGTGGATATTGATGTACTGATTCAGCTTACCTGATACTTGCAGGTACATCATCCATTCGAAATAGCCTGATAAGATCAAAAAACGAAGCATCCTTTTCCTCCTATATTAAGTAAGCATAAACTGTCACCACTAGTGTGATCAAAGCCAGCAACTGTACGATGAATTTGCCATGAAAGACTCGTTTCATCATCATTAAGTTCTTAATATCTACCATTGGTCCAAATACTAAAAATGCCACCACTGAATTAACTCCGAACAGGGACAATAAGGAAGAGCCTACAAAAGCATCTGCCTCAGAGCATAAAGACATAGTAAAGGCTAAGATCAGCATCACCAAAATAGAAATTAGCTTTGAAGAAGTCAACTGCAGCAGCACTTGCGTCGGCAAATAAACCTGCATACTTGCAGCAATTAATCCACCGATAATTAAGTAGCGGCCTGTATCGAAAAACTCATCGATCGCATGGGCTAAGACTGAAAACACACGACTACCTTTTTTTGATGAATGCGCATGCCCATGGTGATGGGTATCACTCAGCAGCTCTTCCTTCATTATTGGCAACTTATTAAAGTAAGCGATCCACGACCCAATCACTAAAGCAACCAGCAAGCTTCCCCCCACTCGTAGCAAGGCAAAACGGGTACTATTGCCTAAAGCGATGAAAGTAGCAAACAGAACAATTGGATTAATAATAGGTGCCGTAACCATAAAAGCAAAAGCCGTATATTCAGGAACGCCCTTCTTCATGAACTGTGTGACAATTGGCACAATCCCACATTCGCAGGATGGAAAGAAAAAGCCTAAAGCGGAACCGACTAAAATAGCTAAAAATTTATTTTTGGGCACCAGACGCTGAACTCTTTCAGCCGTTAAAAATACTTGCAGAGCACCTGAAATAATGCAGCCCAGCATTACAAAAGGAACAGCCTCCACTACAATGGAAAGAAAAATGGTGCTCATTTGCAGGATTGAATGGGGAATAAATGTCAGCATTCCACTACCTCCTCTTTATCGCTCATTACTATACGCCTACGCAAAAAAAGACACAAGTCCTTTTTTAAGGTTTGACCTGTGTCTTAAGATTCTCTTATTTGTCTACATTTAAATAACGAATATTATTTTATAATCTCTTCCCCATGGACCGCTTGAAAAAACAAAAAAACAATCAGGCTCAAAAGAAAAAGCTGCCCTTTTTAGGCAGCCTATCACACTATTTTACTGAATCTTTTAATTGTTTGCCGGCTTTGAAAGCTGGTGATTTGCTTGCTGCAATAGTGATTTCTTCACCTGTTTGAGGGTTGCGGCCTTTACGAGCTGCACGTTCACGTACTTCAAAGTTACCAAAGCCGATAACTTGAACTTTTTCGCCGTCTTTTAAAGCGTCTTGGATGCTGTCGAATAAAGAATCTACAGCTGCTGTTGCGTCTTTCTTCGTCAAACCAGTTTTTTCTGCTACTTTTTCTACTAAGCTTTGCTTATTCATCATGATATAGCCTCCATCATTCTTTTAATTATTCCAAAGATAATTCTATTCGTTCTTCAACAGAAAGGCAACTGTTATCTCTCAGTTTCGCGAATTTTTCCGCTAAATTTCTTTTTTATTTAATTGGAAATCAAAAATAAAATAATTATTACTAAGATTTTTTTAAGCCTTACACTTTTCGCTTATTATCACAACTTTTTCCTTATAATGATTATCGACTATATTTAGATAAATAACTAAAGGTGATGTTTTTCACCAAAATAGTGATTGTTTTGTCACTTTTCAAAATTAGATTAGCTTAAAAAGGAATGGGAAAATGAACGTACGGGAAATGTTGAAACTAGAAACCAAACGAAGACTTCACTTAGTTGAATTGCTCTATTATGCAGATTACCCTTTATCTGCCGATCACTTAACGAATGTATTAGGCTGCTCATTACCAGCTTTGCACAAAGACGTTTACGCGTTAAACAATGAAAAATTTCCTTTAAATATTTTTAAAACCAAGGGCGGGTATATCGTACAATTTCACTCGTATGCTTCTATTGATTCATTGTATGCGGAAACATTAAAAACTTCACTGGACTTCCAAGTATTAAAACGATTATTTTTTCAACGCTTTGATACTATTCAAGAGAATGCTAACTATTTAAATTGCAGTTTTTCAAGCTTCTATTCTAAGTTGAACCCACTGAACACACTTCTTGAACAATGGAAAATTAGACTACGTAACCGCCCTTTAAGAATTGCAGGCAACGAGGAACTTCTTCGTCATTTTTATTACCTGTTCTTTAAAGAGCATCGTTTTTCTTTTCAGGATTATGGATTTTCATCGACCTTGGTCCACCTAGTTGATCAATATATTCGCGTTTTGTTGGTTAATAACCAGGTGAAAAATACGATGAACGTTCACTTCTATCTAATGCACAATTTCCTAATTTGCCTGCATCGGCGGCGGAGGAGATATAAGCTGAATATTGATCAGGCCGATACGTCGTGTTTACAACTACCAGAAAAGTCGGAACATTCTGAATTGATTCTTCGGATAAAAATGGAATGTCGCTTAATCTTTAATGATAATTTGTCTGTGGAGGCTCTTTGGCCGCTCTTCTCCGGCAATCTTGTCTTAACTGCTCAGCAGCAAGATAGTTTGCAAGAAAACAATAAAAATTTGGCACGTTTTTATTCTCAACATATCAGGTTGCTAAAATCAATTAATGAGGCCTCAGGGAATCTCTTGTCAGAAAATGAAATTCAAGAAGCTCTGCGTCATTTAGGAAATGAGTTATTCATCTATTACCCTAAAAAAAGACCAATACAAATCTTGTCTCAACAAAAGAAGTACAGCCTCCTGCAGCTAAAGAAAATCTATGCCCGTCCTATGAATCATTTAACTACGATAATTGGGAAGTTTTTAAGCAGGCATCGACTGCCCGTGTTTGAAGAGACGATGGACGTTTATTTGTACAGCTTGATTGTGTCAATTGATAATTTATTGGATCGGCTTTCCATTCAAGAAAAACCTTTAACCGTTCTGCTGTTGTCGGATACTTCACCAAATCAAGAACGCTTTTGGCGAAACATTTTGAAAAATTGGATTGGCAAGTCTTTGGATTATCATTATCACAGCTATCCTTTTATTACGCAACAGGAGTTAACTCGTCTAACTAAGAACTATGATCTGCTTATCACTGATGTTACGATGCCTGAGCTGGAAAGCAAGTGCCCAATAATCTTAATTAATTCCTATCCGACCTTAAAAGATTTTCGGTCGATTCAACAGTTTATTGACAATTATGATCAGTCATTTTTAACAAAGGAAGGGAAAGTTGTATGAACCTGCGCTGCTTGCTCAAACGTGAAAGTCAGCGTAAGCTGCTGTTGATCGAAACCTTATACTATTCTAAACATCCTAAAACAAGCGATCAGCTGATACAACTTCTAGATTGTACACCTCCTGCTTTGTCACGCTATATCCGGTCGATTAACCAGAATGAAGATCCTTATTATATTCATCGGGAGAATGGTTTATACTCCTTGATGGTAGCTGAAAATGCAACGATTGATGCCCTTATTTCTTCATTAATTCGCCAATCGCTTTCTTTCAAAATTTTGGAAATAACACTTTTTGAAGAATTTTTTACATTGCAAAAGTTAGCTAAAGCACTTCACTGCAGTGTAGCTACTCTGCAAGCTCATCTTACAGAATTGGAGAACGTAATTGCTTGTTGGAATTTGACAATAGAACGCAAGCCATATCGTCTTGTAGGAAATGAAAAAGCGATTCGTCACCTTTTCTATTTGCTTTTTTTCGAAAAAAAGACCCAAAAAAGTGAGTTGTGCTATTCCAATGAATTGTTTGAAAAAGGCGACGCTGTGTTACGCTCGTTAATAGAAAATAATCAGTTGAATTGCTCGTATGCACAGTATCGTCGCTTGCGGATGATGTTTTTTATTAGCCTGGAACGCGTCAGGCACCACCATTTTTTCCCGCAATATTTTTTGAGCTCTTTACACGTTACACCGCCAGACCAAAAGATCTGCAGGGAATTTGATAAAGAATTATTGAAAGAATTTGGGATCAGCTATACACACGAAGTAATGAAAGAGTCTTTTTGGCTTTTATATTGTGACTTAGTTTTATTGGGTGAGCAGCAGAAACGGCATGCCTTGTTCACCAACTACTTCTTATCTCAACAATACGCCAATCATTACCAGCTAGTTGAAGAGTTTGATGATTTGCTGCTGGAGCCCTTAACCAGTGAAAAGAAAAGTCAGTTGACTGATCTGCTAATCAACCAAAATCTATATCATATTGATACCAAGGAATACATCAGTCTATTGCGTGACGGGAAACAGGATTATATTAATTTGTTGGAAAATTTTCATGCACATTGTGTACATAAGATTCGCCAGTTGGTCACGCGATTTACAACAAAGTATCATTGTTTTCAATCAGAAGAATTTATAAATGGCTATGTTTATCAGCTTATTGCTGCTGTACCGGAATGCCTAACCGGTATGAAGCAATATGATGAACCCGTCCGCTTACTAATTGTAGCCTCCGATCCTACAACTCGAGAAGGTCTGTTAGCTCAATTAATTCAATCATCCGTACGTGGCAATTATACAATTTCCCACAGCACCTTCAATTATCTAGACCAAACTAACTATCTAGAAGAACTTAACAACCATGACTTGATTCTACGTACTTCGGAAATTGACCTGCCGCCCTGTTCTACCCCAATTTTGGCCATTGAATCATGCCCCAGCATTTTCAAATTGCACAAACTTCAGCACATGGTGGAAAAAATTTATCAGAAAAAAAACATAAGAACGAATAAAAGCAGCGGAGTTTTGTAAAATCCTCCGCTGCTTTCATTGTGAAAAGTTCACATAAATGCGCCATTTTCATTCTTCTTATTGCTTTTTAATTTCACGATGAACAGCAGATAAACGCTGCAATTCCTTTTCCATGGAGTCTTTCTCTTGGGTTAGACTCGTTACCATACGTTCAAACCGTTCTGGTTGATTCTTTTTGCGAATTACGTTTAATTGAACCAGTGAATAGCTTAATAGTAGAACCGATAATAGCCCAATTAATCCAATTTCCAAGCCTGCAGAATAATGTAGAACCGCATATAAAAGCAAGACCAAGCCAATCACCAAACCTAGAAAGCCTAATTTTGACTGACGGCCCCCGCCAAAAAGAATGCGTCGCATCATTGAGCCGTCTCTTAGCTCTTCATAACGCGTGATTCTAGCTTCAATAAAACTGATTTGTTCTTTTATAATATCCGTCTGGGTTTTTTTTGACATATAAAAACTCCTTTACTCTACTTTTATTATCACTAGTTTAAAGGGATTTCGCAATGAAAAACTTTTCATTGAAAGAGAATCTTATCTTTTTATTTTCAAAATATCCCATTCCATCTATGCTCTTTCCTTCACAAGATCAGCAAGATAATAAAAGAATTTTCACTTTCTTAACACATTTTAATTGATTTTCGCAAGATCTTCGATACAATATACTAGTAATCGCTTACAAACATAAAAAGGAGTGATACTATGAAAATCGGTATTCCAAAGGAAATTAAAAATAATGAGAATCGTGTGGCTTTACCGCCATCTGGTGTTTTTGATCTGACCAGTCGCGGGCATCAAGTCTTGGTAGAAACCAATGCTGGACAAGGCTCAGCAATTGCGGATGAAGAATATGCAGAAGCTGGTGCTATTATCGTTCAAACTGCCAAAGAAGCCTGGTCTGCAGAAATGGTTATGAAAGTAAAGGAACCACTAAAAGAAGAGTATCAATACTTCCGTGATGATTTACTATTATTCACTTACCTCCATTTAGCAGCAAATCGAGAACTAACAGAAGCATTGATTGAAAGCGGCGTTACGGCAATTGCCTATGAAAACGTACAGCCGGCTGACAACTCTTTGCCATTGCTAGCACCCATGAGTGAAATTGCTGGACGCATGGCCTCACAAATTGGCGCCAATTATTTAGAGCGTGTGAACGGCGGAAAAGGAATTCTGTTAGCTGGCGTTCCCGGCGTTCGCCGTGGAAATGTTGTAGTAATTGGTGGAGGAACAGTTGGAGCCAATGCCGCTAAAATTGCCCTAGGCATGGGAGCAAACGTAACCATTTTAGATGTTAGTGTTCCTCGTTTGAAAGAACTAGATACGATTTTTGACAATCAGGTTCAAACGTTATTATCTAACCGTTACAACATTCAGGAAGCGTTAAAAACCGCGGATTTAGTCATCGGAGCTGTACTGATTCCTGGACATAAAGCCCCTACCTTAGTTACAACAGATATGGTTGCCGGCATGCCTGATTATTCAGTTATTGTTGATGTGGCGATTGACCAAGGAGGAATTTTTGAAACCGTGGATCATGTAACCACTCACGATGATCCAACTTATATGAAAGAAGGCGTCGTACATTACGCTGTAGCCAATATGCCCGGAGCCGTTCCACAAACTGCAACTTACGCATTGAGCAATAGTACCTTAAATTATGCAAACTTATTAGCGAACACCCCACTAGAAGAACTGCTGCAAAACAATTTTGCTTTGCATCGTGGCGTCAATACTTATGGTGGAAAATTAACCTTGGAGGCTGTGGCCAAGGACTTATCAATGACTTATACGCCATTAGATGAGGTGTTAAGTACAGAAGGCGCAGCTCATTAAGTAATTGTCTTTTTTAGAGTCAGATCGGAAGTTATTCCTATCTGGCTCTTTTTTCCTCTGCTGTTTTTTTATTTGATAGGTTATACTAAAGAAAAGTGTTGGGAGGAATCACTATGCAGTTTGAGCAATTTGCTTACGAACGTCCGAATTTTGATGTTTACAGGAATACCTTTAAAGAACAGTTAGCTCTCTTTACTCAAGCGTTAAGCTTTGATACAGCTAAATTAGTACTCAAGAAATTGAATAGACTGAGGACAGAGATAGATACAATGGCAAAATTGGCCTATATTCGGCATTCTATGAATACGAATGATCGGTTTTATGCCCAAGAAAATGATTACTGGGATGAGCATCAACCTTTGTTTGACCAGGTTCATCATGAATTCTATCAGGCTTTGCTTGCCTCGCCTTTTCAAACAGAGCTAAAACAGATTTTTCCAGAAACTTTATTTTTACTTGCCAACGATCAAGTTCGCCTGCTGGACGATCAGGTAGTCCAGCTAAAACAACAGGAAAACGAATGGATAAGTCAGTACACGCAATTGATTGCTTCTGCTCAACTGCTTTTTGACGGCAAAAAATACACATTGTCAGAAATTTCAGCCTGCTTTACCGCTAAGGATCGCTTTACTCGTCGGAAAGCCCAAAAGGTTTATCAAAGCTTTTTCACTAAAAATGAGGCTCGATTTGATGAGATTTTTGATCAGCTAGTCAAACTTCGAACAGCTATTGCTCAGCAATTAGGTTTTGATAATTATGTTGCCTATGGTGATATCGCTATGAATCGCTGGAGCTATGATCGCAGTCAAATTCATGCCTTCCGCCGCTTTATTTTGGAAGAAATCGTGCCCAAAAACCAAGAGCTGTATCAACGGCAAGCGGATCGACTAAATCTTCCTGAATTAGCTTACTACGATTTACCGCTTGTTTTTCCTGATGGGAACGCTAAACCACAGGGTACGGAATGTGAGCTGGTGGAAAAAGCACGAACTATGTATCATCAGCTTTCAACAGAAACCGGTGACTTTTTTGATTTGTTGATCCAGCAGCAGCTGATGGATTTAACTAGTCGAGCCGGTAAGCAAAGCGGTGGTTACTGTGAATTTATCGATGCCTATCATATGCCGTTTATTTTTGCTAACTTTAACGGTACCTCTGACGACGTAGACGTGTTGACCCATGAGACTGGACATGCTTTTCAAAGCTATCTTTCACGTTGGATTGAAGAACCCGAGCTGGTCTTCCCTACCTCGGACACCGCAGAAATTCATTCTATGAGCATGGAATTTCTTACCTGGCCATGGATGGAGGAATTCTTTGGTTCAGCCAGCGATAAATACCGTTTTGCCCACCTTAGCAGTGCTTTGCAGTTTTTACCTTATGGCGCTTTAGTCGATCATTTTCAAGAAGAGGTTTATACTCATCCGGAATGGACCCCAGCTCAACGAAAAGCCTGCTGGCGAAGGCTCGAGCAGCAATATTGTCCTGAACGGGATTACCGACAATCCGCTGATTTGGATCGTGGCACTTATTGGTACCGTCAGGGACATATTTTTGAAGTACCATTCTATTATATCGATTACACTTTAGCTCAGGTCTGTGCTTTTCAATTCTGGCAGCGGGCAATTATCGAGAAAAGTCCGCAGGTTTGGGAAGATTACTTGGCTATTTGTAAAATTGGCGGAACCAAGACCTTTCTTGAAACAGTCGCAGCAGGCAATCTGGCTTCACCCTTCGATTCGGCTGCAATGACGAGCGTCATCCAAAGTGTTGTGGATTATTTATCCGCAATTCCCGAGGAAACCTTACGTAATTAGGTTAAAAAGCAAAAGCGTGTACTTTTTACGCTTTTGCTTTTTGTTTACTTTTAGATCTTGATAGTTTTTATCCAAATATTTTAAATGCGATATTAATATTTTGAAAACAAAAAAGCACAAACCTCCAGTATCCTTAATGGAGATTCGTACTTATTGAAGGTTTAATTACTTTAACGATACAATCGGTTGGAAGTAAACCGGTGAAGTTTTATTTTCGTGGCATAACCATCAGACGATCGGCCGTTAATTCATGGATATCAATCGGGCGTGTATAGAATTGTGTTAGGGTTTCTTCAGTAATCAGTTGCTCTCTTGAACCCTTTTTGAAAATTTTACCATCCTTAACCATCAATACGTGACTGATCAGTGGTAAAATTTCTTCCGTATGATGGGTTACATAAAGCAAGCTTGGTGCATCTTCACTTTGTTTGATTTGCTGGATGCGGTCCAGTAAATCTTCGCGAGCAAATAAATCCAGCCCCGTACAGGGTTCGTCTAAAATCAATAGTTCAGGATGCGCCATTAAGGCACGTGCAATTAGTACAACTTGCCGTTCACCTTGGGACAATACTTGGTAAGGTTTTCCTACTAAATTTTTACCGCTCAACGAGGTTAAAATGTCTTTGGCTTCCTGCATCTCTTCCTCAGTGAACTCTTGATAAATCCCGATACTGGCAAATTTTCCTGAAAGTACAATCCGTTCGGCCGTTTCATTTTGCTGAAAACGGTATTGCAGAATATTGCTTACCCAGCCAATTCGTTTAGTCAAATCAGGAATGGATGTCTCACCAAATACTTCACCTAAAACGGTAAGTTTTCCTTTGCTCGGCCACATATTGCCAGAAATCATTTGCAGCAGCAACGTCTTGCCTGCTCCGTTTAAGCCTAACAGCGCCCAATCTTCTCCTTCTTCAATTTGCCAATTAATTGTATCCAGCAAAACTTTTTTTTGCCGGATTAATGAAATATCTTCAAATGTCAAAATTGCCATACATCATCCTCCTACCTTTTACTTATCATACCAAAAATTTTTCCGCTTGAATCATTCCAATGGTATAATTTTTAAAGAAAGAAGGGTGATTTATGAAGGTTGAAATTACAGACAGCGTATTTGCGCCAATTGCAAAAATCCAGTTGCAGCAGAATGAACAGATTCGAATTGAGCCTGGCGCAATGGTTTATGAACTTGGGAAGATTGAATTAGAAGGACATATGAATGCTAATGGGAAACGCGGCATCGGTGGTGCCTTAAGCGCCTTGGGCCGATCGGTTTCCAGCGGGGAAGGATTCTTTATTAGTACAGCAACCGGATTATCGAACGGTTCAGTAATTGCTGTTGCACCTCCCTCACCAGGGATTATTTTCAAATTGGACGTGGGTCAAGAGCACTGGAGATTAAATACTGGCGCTTTTCTAGCTAGTGATCAAAGCGTTACCTACGAAATGAAGCGGCAAAAGCTTTCAGGTGCCCTGCTGGGAGGAACTGGTGGATTGTTCGTCATGGAAACTTCTGGCACCGGCCATTTATTGGTCTCTGCTTTTGGTGATGTGGAAAAGATCCATTTGGATGGTACAGAGCCTGTGATTGTAGATAATCAGCATGTTATTGCTTGGACAAGCTCTTTGGATTACGACATTAAAGTGGCTTCCGGTATTTTTGGCTTTAAAACTGGCGAAGGAATTGTCAACGAGTTCCATGGTGTGGGGGACATTTATATTCAAACCCGCAACGTTGAAAATTTTGCTGGTCAAATCAATGGTTTTTCTACAAGCAGCTAATAAATGGTTAAATCTCGGTAGATGAAGTAGTCTATCGAGGCTTTTTATAAAAAGTAACCGATTTCTTGCGAATTCCGTTAAGATTTCTTTTCACCATTGTATCTATGAGAAATAACAGGTAAAATATGAAAGAATCTTTTTGGAGAAAGCTGGTTAGTATGACTGAAAAAAATGATTATAACGATTTAGAGACTAAGATTTATCAGGGCAAGCCGTTGGTTTCCCGTATGTCTCGTTTTCATAAAGAAGAGATGGAGCAGCCAGCTCAACCGGCCCCGCCGCCGCAAACTGCTTCACCATCAAAAAAACAAGCGACTACTCAAGAAAAAATGGTGCAGAGTACTGTTTGGCTGACCATTGGAAATATTTTTTCGCGATTGTTAGGGGCCGTATATGTTATTCCCTGGTATATGTGGATGCAGCCTCATGGAGACGCCGCGAATGTCCTTTATGGGAAGGGCTACAATGTATACGCCCTATTCTTGATGATTTCCACCGCGGGAATTCCTGCGGCCGTGGCAAAACAAACCGCTCGTTATAATTCTATGAACGAATTTAAAACAAGCAAGCGGCTGTTATTCTATACCCTGCGTATCATGCTGATTGGCGGGATTATTTTTGCGGGTGTGATGTTCTTTGGAGCGCCGCTGTTATCCCAAGGAAATCCAGACTTGATTCCAGTCATGCGATCGCTGAGTGTTGTTCTGCTTATTTTCCCAATGATGAGTGTTATTCGTGGCTTCTTCCAAGGGAACAGCGACATGAAGCCTTATGCTCTTTCGCAAATTATTGAACAAATTGCTCGTGTCTTTTATATGCTGGCCTCAGCGTATTTGATTATGCAGATTAATCACGGCAGCTACAAAACAGCGGTAGTTCATTCGACTTTTGCAGCATTTATTGGGGTAGTAGCTGCTATGGCCGTGCTATTGTTCTCACTATTTAAGCAGCGAACGACTTATCGTGAAATGGAACGCGAAAGCAAAGATGAGATCAACTTTTCAGGCCGGGAATTAGTGACTCAAATGGTCATGCAGGCTGTTCCCTTTATTATTGTTGGTAGTGGCATCAGTATTTTCAAGCTGATTGACCAATACTCTTTTGAAAAGATCATGCAGTGGGTAACCAGCAACACCGCAGAGAGAAACGCTGAATTGTTTGCTTACATTTCACCCAACCCGGATAAATTAACGATGGTAGTTATTGCCTTAGGGACCGCAATGGCAACTGCTGGTTTACCATTAATTACCGAACGCTACACAAAAAAAGATTTTACCGGATTGGCCAGCTTGGCTTCTAACAATTTCCAATTGTTTTTCTTTGCAATGATGCCAGCTACGGTGGGAATGATGGTTCTTTCTTACCCATTAAATACCTTATTCTATCAACCAAATACACTAGGTTCGCAATTACTGGCAGCTTCTTGCTTTGTAGGAATCATTATGGGTCTATTTATGGTTTGTTCTACCATGCTGCAAGGCCTAGATGGCAATAAGCAAGCAGTCAGCTTCTTGCTTATCGGTATTGCGGTCAAGGTGATTGCTCAATTGCCGCTGACCTTCTTATTCAAACCTTACGGACCTTTGTTAGCAACCTTCATTGGACTGCTTGTCGCAAACTTATTCATTTTAGATCGAATTCATTCGATTACTGGTTTTCCAATGCGAGCAACTGTGCAATCTATTCTGAAAATGGCCGGAATGGCAATCATCATGGGAATAGTTGCTACGATCGTCAAATGGGGCTGTCAAATTTTCCTTAGTCCAGCTTCCAAGACGCAATCATTACTCATTATCTTGATTGTTGCTGCTGCTGGTGGTTTTACTTATATGGTTTTAGCTTTGAAAACACGTGTCGCTGACAAATTGTTAGGTGCTCGAGTGGAAGGGATTCGTCGTCGTTTGCGAATGCGCTAAATAGGATTGTAATACTCTGATTGCCCTAAGGTGATCAGAGTATTTTTTTATATTGTGGTCGTCTCTCGCAGATCAGACAGGTCCAAAACAGAAAAAACGAGAGATTAAAACTCATCTCTCGCTCGTGATCCTTCTATATGTGGTAGGTCTATCTTAACTGCTTCTAATAATACTATTTGTGTTCGGATGAAAACTATTACTGCTGTTTATGCAATCGTTTGCCCAGCGTTTCCCGATCTGTCATTCCTTTAAAAAACCATTTTGAACAAGGGTCAAGGAAGTTTTCATACGTTTTACCATCGGCTCCAATTGCTCTAAGCTTACCCATTCTGGATGCCTATTCATTTCCTTTTGAATCGCCTCGGTTTCTCCTTGTACAACAAAGTAAAGCACCCGCAGAACATCGTCTCTTGTATAAGGTGCCTTAATTTTCATACGATCCAAGACTGGAGTAATTACCTGGATTGCCACCTGATACTCTTCCTGCATTTTTTCAGACAACTGACTCTTGATTTTCTCAGGCAGCTGTTGGATCTCTCCCATACAATAGAAAAGAAAATTAAACTCTAACGGGTACTTGATTTGCAACCCAAGCTTATACCGCATTGACTGCTCCACCATTTCCGAAAAATCATTGGACGAGGCCCAAACCGCTGGATTGATTTGCTGATAAAAGAATTGGCGAGCATACTCGTAGGTCTCTAAATACAAATTGGTTTTATTACCAAAATAGTGAAACAGCAAACCCTTGGATACTCTTGCCTCCAGGGCAATCTCCTCCATTTTGGTTGCAGCAAAGCCTTTATTGCCAAACAATTTCAGGCTGGCTTCAATCATTGCCTGCTCTTTTTCCGGATCTTTGACAACCTCTTTCATCAAATCCCTCCCTGTATATCCCGTTTATTATAGCCAATCATTCCTACAATTGTTAGGCCCACTGTCAATAAAATCATAAGAATAAACCAGTGTCTGGACAATGAACCCACCGGTACTTTATCCGTCCAGCCTAAAGGAGAAATTTTACGCCAGTTGTCAGAAAAGTCCAGCAAAGGTAAAAAGTAACAGCCTATGAAGCCCATCATTAAATAGCCCCACAATAAAGAAATCAATTTCGGCAGAATACCTACCAGGAAGGCAGCCAAAGAAAGGAAGGTTATCACAACCAAACTATTTACACCCAATGTTTGCCAGAAATAGCCCTGATCAATCGCCTGATCCAAGGTGAACCGCCCAGCTAGCGCCATCCCCAAAACAGCCGCGGCCAAACAAATCAATCCTGCCAATACCGCGACACTGTAATAACTGAAAAAAAGCTTGCTGCGAGAGACAGCCTTAGCATGAATAATTTCCAAATAGCCTTTTACCTCATGTTTTTTTAAGTTGTATAAAATCATTCCACCACAAACAACCGCAAGCAAACAAAAAATAATCGCCAAAAGATTCACGTAATTCAAAATGATCATTTCATTGGCAGTATGCAGTGCGTCAACACCTAATACCTGCTCGTAAGTAGGATTGATTTTTAGAATGTCACCGATGCTGTTGAAAACAGAACCATACGCAGCCCCTAACACCAGCATGCCGATCCCCCATCCAATGATCATATTTCGTTCCATTTGCAAAATCAAACCCAGAGGATTCTTCATCAAAATACCGCCATGCTTCCGGCCGCGTCTTTCAGGCAACAGTCCCCGATCTAAATCGCGATGACCAACTAGAACCAGTGCCAAACTTCCACAAATAATCGTCACAACGAGCAAAAGAAATACTGGCAGCCAGCGATTGCCCACATAGATTTCTGCTTTAGTCAGCCAGCCTAGTGGAGAAAACCACGACAAATTAGGGTCAGTTACATCCGTCAGCATTCGAATCAAATAGCATACACCAAAAATCAAATAGCTCAACAAATAGGTTTGTCTCGTATCGTTGGCAATTTGAGCCAGCAATACGGTCAGTACCCCAAACATCAAACCCGCACTGGCTAGTAAAGCGGCAAACACACTATTTCCGCCAAGGTTAGCATCCTGAAGGTTTGCCAGCTGCAGTAGTCCGAAATAAAGAAAGCCCAGCAACCCATTCGTTACGATTAGTAGCAAAATGGCAGCCGACGTTGGTGCGCGACGGGCAACAGCTCTTGAACGTACCAGTTCCAGCAAACCGCTGTCTTCCTGCTTCCGAGTACCATTCACTGCCAGCTGAATATTCAAAATAATCATAAAAATCCCCATAAAAACTGTTAACATGCCCGATAATAAGCCAGCAGTTGTTTTGAATTGTTCCGCAGGAAACGCGCCAAACATGCTGACCATCGCAGGTGAACGCATCGTCTCACCGATAGAATCAATTTCCGCTTGAGTACCAAACAAACTGTTAAAGTAAAAAGCCATCGCTCCAAAAAGACCTGCCAATACAATTACCCAAACCAATAATAAATACCGATTTTGCTTTAAATTTGTCACAAAAAGAAAGGTTACTGCTTTCATAATCAGCTGCCTCCTTCGCCATAATAATGCAAGAATAAATCTTCCAAAGTGGGCGGCGTACTAACGATTGAAACGATGCCTTGTTGACTCAGCCAAACCATTAATTCTGGCAGCTGTTCTTGATCCAAGGTAAACTCTGCCTTTGTTTGTGATTCATTGGTAAACTTGAGATCGTAGACAGCCGGCTGCTTTGCCAGTTCACCCAGTGGTTTTTTCGTTTCCACAGTGAGCTCCAAACGAGTCAAATGCCGCAGCTCCTTTAAGCTGCCCTGTTCAATGATCTCTCCTTCTCGAATGATAGCAATTTGATCACACATCTTTTCCACTTCTGACAAAATATGACTAGAAAGCAATACACTTTTGCCTTCTTGTTTTAAGCGCAGCACTTCTCTTTGAAAAGTTTGTTCGTTTAGAGGATCTAAACCAGAAGTGGGCTCATCAAAAATATACAACTCAGCTGATTGTGACAAAGCCGCAATCAAGGCTACCTTTTGACGATTTCCCTTAGAATAATTACGAGCCTTCTTGCTTGTATCCAGTTGGAAAACTTCAATTAGGCGTTCCGTCTCCTGATTACGAGTCTGCTGATTCAATTCCAGCAGTAAATCAATAATTTCCCCGCCAGTCAAATTGGGCCACAAGCTAACATCTCCCGGTACGTAAGCCACCTGTCGATGGATTGCGACCGCATCATGCCAAACATCTTGCTCAAATAGTTGTGCTTGTCCGTCACTTGCCTTCAACATCCCTAGTAAAATGCGAATGGTCGTCGATTTTCCCGCACCATTAGGACCAATAAAGCCAAGAACCTCTCCTTGATTTAAAGTAAAACTAACATTCCTTAAGGCTTCAAATTTTCCAAAATGCTTCTTTACATTATTAAGCTTCATTACTGGTTGCTTCATTTTCATCACCTTCCGTTGACTTGTGGGTCAATTCAATTATAGACCTTTATTGACTCGCGGGTCAACAAGAATTAGACCATTTAAGACGAAAAACGAACCGTTTATGAAAAAAAGGTTTTACCCTTCAATTTTTGGTATACTAGTCAAAAAGATAGGAGTGTTGAAGGAATTGGAAAGAAAAAATCAAATGAATATTGTCTTACGAATTATTCTGTGGTTCCTCATGATGTGTGTAGCAACCTTGCCAACAACTGTCGTGATGATGACAGGTTCAATCAAAGGAATAACCGGCGTTATAGTCGGTGCTGTAATTTTGCTGGCTATGCTGGCTCTTGCTGTTTTTGTGGCTGCTAAAAGTGATATCTGGACAAAAAATGGACGTTCCTTCATGGGAAAAGCCATGAAGTTAGGCCCTTCAATTGGTTTAGCGATAGGAGCTGGTTTATTTCTACGAGTATGGGTAGTTGTGTTGAATATGATCATTCCCATTAATACCGCAAATGACCAAGCGCTGCAAGGTCTTGCTGGTGGTCAAACCTCTAGTATTCTCTTGTTCTTCTCAATGGTTGTTATGGCGCCAGTTTTGGAAGAACTCGTTTTCCGGGGATTTGTCTTTAAATTCTTTTTCCGGGAAAATCGACTGTTTGCCTACTTGCTATCCTCTTTACTGTTTACCTTGATTCATGTACCAACTGACTTAATCAGCTTTGTTACTTATGGCAGCTTGGCATTGGTTATGGGCTTTGTTTATTACAAGACCAACCGGATCGAAATGTCGATGTTGACGCACGCAATCAATAATTTGCTTCCCGCACTTGTACTAGCTTTCTTTAGCTAGTACATGAAAAAACTCCAGAAGGACTTAGGCCCTCTGGAGTTTTTTTAGAAAAAGATTGAGAAATCCTGAAACAGCTTTTGCAGATTCTGTACATCCCACGGCAAAAGCTCTGCAATCGTTAAACCAACAATTTCGCTTTGCTCAGCAATAGCGGCCATTGTATCTTTCACTTCAGTCAAGGTCATTTTCCCTGCCTCTGACGGAAACGATGCTCTGCCCGGCTCGGAAAAATACAAGGAACGAAATTCATTAGGATCTAAAACATCCAAGTCAAAATGAACGACCACCTTATCGAACTGCTGGCACTTCAACCACTCCTGAATTTCCTCTGGACTGATTCGATGATCCGTTTGAACCTTATATTCAAGACTTAATTCTTCAAGTAAAATCTTTTCATCAGCTGTCGGTTCCTGTAACCCCACATATAAAACGGATTGGGCAGTAAAGGGATGCTGAACCTGTTGAGCCAGAACCGGATCGCCCTGCCCTAGTAAGTTTCCTAAAACCATTGCGTGTTCATTCACAAAAACATCTGGCGTAGAAATATCTGGATGAGCATCAATCCAAATGATTCCCAGCCGATCACCGTACTGACCATGCAAATAATCGAAAGGAGCTTGCGAAACCAAACAATCTCCTCCGAGAGTAATAATTTTATCCGGCTGCTCCTGATTAATGATTTCCGCAGTACTCCTGACATTCTCTAAGACAATACTTTGACCCGTCACACCATTTTCCTGCTCCAAAGGTTTGTCATAGCTGGGGATCGGAACAGTGATCTCTTTTTGATTCTCATTTTTGGGTGCCAGCCAAGACAATAGCTCCGAACCTAGAGAATAGGTGGGATTATTGCCTCCCTGCCATTGAGGAATTTTTAAACGAATCGTTTTACTCACCTGCAACACTCCTTTTTCAAGATTTCCTGAAATGACCTCAATAATGTAAAACTTACAGACAAATTAAATCGGCGGTGATTGTACCATAGCCTATCTGGCGCGATTTTTCAGCCATTTCTGCTGGTACAGTTAACGTCAAAAGTGATTGACTGCCCCCTTAGCGCAACTCCGACAGCCAAATAGTGAGAGAATCGTCCTAACAGCTATCAAGAAGCTGTGTATCTGGAAGCCACTACTCACTTTAGTCATTTTCCACCTCTTCAAAACGACGATGATAAAACAAATAACTAGCAATGGCAGAGGTCATGGGCAAAATAACTACCGCTGCTGCTCCAGTTAAAATACTGATCAATAGCTCACCAACAAAGGCCTTTGAGTTGATTATATCAAAAAAAGAATAGTTTAAATCCTGTATCCAAATAATCAGTGCCAAGCTTGAGCCCATAAAAGCAAAAAGCAATGTATTAATGGTTGAACTGAGAATTTCATGAACGATTGTCATGCTTGAACGCATCAATTCTTGAAAACTGCTCTTATTTCCCCGTCGATAAATCTCATAGGTCGAGCTGCTCACCGCCATGCTACTGTCAATAATTGCTCCGGAAAAGCTCATCAAAATAATCGAGGTATTCAAGGCTGAAAAAGGAACCGCAACTGAAAAATCCAACATCTGCAGCTCTTCTAATTCTTCCAGTGCAAAACCATGAACCTTAAAGACTTGAATTGCCGGCAGCATCACTAATGTAAACACTGCTAGAAAAAGAATTACACAAAGAAAAGCCACCTTAGTTTTGGCATTCACGTCATTAATATAAAATAAAGTAACCGCAGTGACTCCCAGAAAAATAATAAAGGTCACTAAAAATACCGGGAAGCCGCGACTAAGCAAAAATAGCAGCAGAACAAATAGAAAAAAATTGATAAACGTCCCTGTAATCATATATACAGAGCTCCTTTTGAAAACTAAAATCATTAATCCGATCAAAATTACGGTAAGAATAAGCAATACATTCACTGTGCTTTCCTCCTTCTTTTCAGATTTTCAGCAACAATAAACGCGGTCAACGCAAGGGGAACGGACAAAACGATCGCAAATCCACCGCAAATCGCTCGCAAAATTTCTAATGATAAATGCAGTCCAAAGGTATCGCTAAAATTCCATCCGTTCGCCAGATTGAAAACAAAGGAAGGAATTGCTCCGCTCAAATAGGCAAACATCAGAACATTGATCATAGAAGACGCCGTATCTTGGGCAATTTCCTGACCAGAACGCACCAACTCTTTCACCGAAAGCTGATGATTTTTGGCTTGTATTTCATCCAAGCTTGAAATAATCGTAACGATATTATCCATACTGGCACCAATGGCTCCAATTAGCAAGCCTGCCAGAAAGACGGACCGATACGGTCGAGTAACAAATTGCATTTCCTCAAACCATATTCCATTATCTCTTAATTGATTCATGGCAATCAGACAGATGATGAATGCCAGAAAGACACTAAGCAAGGTTCCGATTATTTTACGTAGATCCAAATTTTTAAAACCATAGGAGGTTCCCATAGCAATCAATACTGCTAATACAGTATAAATAGACATCAGAAACAGCAACGGGAGACTGCGATTATTCAGATTGATCCAGAGAAAAAGTACTAGCAAAAGACTGTTCATTCCTAATCCAATCAACGCATAAATTCCCTTTCTCCCGCTAATCAGCAACACAATCCAAATAAAAATTCCCACAAGAATAAAGACATAGCCATCACGCTTTAAGGACAAAACCTGCCATTTGCCTCCATGCTTTTGCAAAATGAGTTGCTCACCTTTTTGATAGGCTGGCGACAAGCCTTCATTTTCATAATAAGTTTCATTAATCGTTACTTTCCCTGGTGCATTCAATAGCCGACCTTTGATTTCTTGCATATTTTCAGCAACCTTAATATTTGCCTCTTCCACTTTCATAACTGGGTCTGAATAAAGAAAACTGCTCTTAGCTTGAAGGAACAAACCAGTCACTAGGATCATAGCCAAAATCAGCAGGGATCGTATTATCTTTTTCTTCATAACTTCCTCCAATCCAACTTTTATTTTACCATTGCTAGTTTCATAGGATCTTCGATATAAAAAGATTAGATAAAAAATAATAAACTACTATTGGCCTAACAATCAAAGTTTCAGGAGAATGTTCATTCGTATGATCTGCCAAAATTAGACAGCCGAAAAAGAAGTACCCTCGTGAAGCAGTTGAGCTTCAAGGATACCTCTCTTTAACTTTTATTGTGCGAACTAATTAACCTTCCTCAAACAGTAATAAGCAAAAGTGTTTTGAGTTTTTAGAAGGCTTTTTACTCTATTATTTATCGTTTAGTCAATGACGACTATTGCTGAAAATTAACCGCTACTTCTAAAGTCTCGATTAAAAAAATCGAAGCTTTAACAAATTGGTTTCAATTAGAAATAAAAAAAACAAGTATTATTGGAAGCCCTCACAAAATTGAATCCCTTTGAAAAGTTGAATTAAAATAAGTTCTAAAGCTGTTTTTCCCCAGACCGTTTTTGGTTCTATCTTAGAGTCTGAAACAGATACCCCTGGTGCTGCCAGTCACTCTATGTTACTGCGAATTACTGAGAAATTTTTTTGCAGCTTCTCAAATCAAACGAGCAAATTTCTACCGTCCTCTTAATCATAAAACTGCAACAGCTTTGGAGATAACCGATACCCCTGTCCCCAAACAGTGTCAATGAGATCTTCATGAAACCCCACATTCCGCAGCTTTAATTTTAAACGTTTTACAATTACTGAGATCTGAGTCAAGCGAGAATTATTGGGCGGTCCTTCCCATAGATGGTAACACAGGGCTTCACGGGAAACCAGACGACCATTTTCCTGGATCAAACAGTCAAAGGTTACCCGTTCATTTTTACTCAAGCATTCCTTAAAATCCTCCAACGATCTTGGTGAATGCTCCTTTTGATAAAGAAAAACAACATCACTGCTCTCTTTATTTTGACAGCTGACCAGCTGAATTGCTAGCTGCTCTCTCATTAGATCTAGCGATTCTCCTTCAAAAATCCATAGGTCAATCCCCATCTGGTGCAGTTTCTCGGTCTCCTGTTCACTAGGCTGGTGTATCAGCTTGCGAACCAGCAGATTATTTTCATCATTTACATAAATTAAGAGCTCGCGAATTTCCTGGTCAGTTAAGGTTTCACTAAAAATAATGGCTTGATAGCTTTCAATCATCTGCTTGCGATTCGGACTTTGCTTAATTTGCTCCAGCATTGCAACTGAACAAAAAACTTCATAATTCAAATGCTGCAGCTGTTCTTGCAGGGTTTGCTCAGTTAGTAAATTCTTGGTCAAAACTAAAATTGGGCGCACGATGGACCATTCCTTTCTTTAATTGTTTACATTCTACGCTCGCTAAAATTTCTGGCGATTTCTAAATGGTTCATGTTCTAAAGATGCAACCAATTAGATAAACACCAGAAAATAAACGTGGTATAATAGAACGTCGTTGCTTCCTTCGTATCCTGTTCTATAAAAGAACAGGACATACTCAAAATACACCGGTACTAAAAGAACTTTTAGTCCCCTACGACTCAAACCGACGGCGATTAAAAAAATTCGAACTATTTTAAATAACAAAATTATATAATTATAATGAAAGAAAGTAGGGTTAAATAGATCTTTTTGAAAGTGATAAGTATCACAATGATAGAAACCGGTTTCCTAAAAAATAAAAAAAGAAAGTGGGCCAAATTGACAAACCTCAAAAAAATTTTTTAGGCGATTGCTCTTGTCATTGCTTGAACTGCTGCAACCTGCTGCTCTTGAATAGAATGACCGTAAGTATCCAACGTCATTTTAATAGAAGAGTGTCCTAAAATACGACTGACAGCCAAAACATCAGCTGTCGCCTCCAGGCAGCGAGTAGCAAAAGTGTGCCGCAGCTGATGAAAGTGCACCTTTTCCAACCGGGCTTTTTTGCGAATTCGATGAAAATGATAGGTTAACAAGCGCGGTTCGCAGGGTTTTCCATTTGTAGTAAAAACAAAAGTTTCTTCTGAAGCCTGGATTTTCAGCCGCAGCAAAATATCCCGTACAGTCCCGCTCATGGGAACTGAGCGTTGGGCAGCTTCTGTTTTAGCGCTTCCAAGATGAAGTTTTGTTCCCTGATTGCCTGTCACGCGTTGATACGTATGATTGACGTAAATCATAGATTGTTCAAAATCAACCTCATCCCAGGTTAAGGCCGCAATCTCACCGATCCGCATACCCGTTTCCATGGCTAAAATTACCGCGGCAGAACGATTATCATGATCGGCCTCCGCCACTTTTTTCAGTTTTTTTTGCTGGTTGCGGGAAAGCGCTTGGACCTTGCTTTTCATGGCTTTCGGTAGCTGAACTAAGGTACACGGATTTTTTTCAAGTATGCCTTGTTTTACTGCTTGATTCAACGTTTTATTCAACACGCGAAAAATGCTCTTGATGCTGCTTAAGGAAAGTCCTTGTAACCGCCAAGCTTCTACTGCTTTACCAATATTTTGTTCGTCTAATTGGTACAATGACAAATCTCCCAACTGTTCCCACAAATAGTTTTTTAATTTGTGGCGATAGCTGGAATAGGTCGATACCTTCAAATTGGCTTGCCAGTCTTCCAATAGCTGTCCGCTCCATTCATGGAATTCCATGATGCTTTTACCGTACAAGCGAAGCATGATCTCAGCATTTTTCTTTAAAGGTGTTAACTTTTTCTGTACCTCTTCATAGGTTTTTCCATAGACATATCCGTACTTAATCCGACCGTTAGTTTTACGCCCCTTATGATAGCGTCCTTCCCAACGTTCATCTTTACGGAAATAAATATTCTCACCTTTTCGTCCCATAAAATAACTCTCTCCTCTAATTTAAATGACGGCTTATTTTGACGGGGAAAATACGAGATTTTTAACCCTCCAATTTAAACCGAAAGATCACTTGTTCCTCAAAATAATGAATTTACTCATTCTAAACTATAGTAAACTGTTGCTTTCAACAGTCATTTATCTTATAATTTTGTTGAAAAGCAGTTTTTATATAGTTATACAAATAATTTGTCATCTATTTCACATCTTTTATCCTGTTCTTTTATAAAACAAGAAAAGACAGTCCTCTATCAAAATAGTCAATTTACTTCAAACATACAAGTTTCTCGATAAATAATGTATGTTTTTTTATTTTCCTCTAATAAACGAAATGTCTCGTTTGAATAACAATTTATAAATCTAACAAAATAATTACTCCAGCCTTACCTTTCGCTTTCCTTCTAAATCCTTTAAAATTAAAACAACACAACTATACGGAGGTCAAATCGAATGGAATTACGTTTATTAGAAGATTCAGATCTCTCTTTAGTGGAGGGGTGGTTGAACGCTGAACATGTCCGACGTTGGTATGAAATACCTGATATGGGCATTACAATTGATGACTGGCTGGCAGAAATAAATCAACGCCATGACGCGTTCGCATGGTTAACCTATCTGATTGTTAGCTGGCAAGGCCAGCCGATTGGTTTATGCCAGTATTATAAATGCAGTGACAGTGATGAAGATTTTGGCACACTGCCATTGAAGGGAACATATGGAATTGATTATTTGATCGGAGAAGATTCCTTTGTTGGAAAGGGTTTGGGTAAAAGGATGATTGGTTTATTAGTAGAACAGATATTTCGTTTTACTGATGCCGAGCGGGTAACGGCTGATATCGATCCAGAAAACAAAGCTTCTGAAAAGGCTTTGTTGGCTTGTGGTTTTACTTTATGGGATAGTAATAGGAGCCGGTATGTTAAACAAAAGAATTGAAACACCAAAAGTGCACCACCTATCTTCTGATAAGTCGTGCACTTTTTTATTCTCCTAGCTGCATCGAGCTAGCCATCAATGGATTCGCAATATTCGGTAAAATATCTGCCGAGTAATTTTGCGGCCGTTTCATGGTCAGATACAAAATGTATTGGGGATCTTCGGTTGGATAAACTAAGCCCACAGAATACAAATATTCATTAGTACCTACACCATAACCGCTGCCATCTTCTGCGGGAATCTGCGCAGTTCCAGTCTTAGCAGAGACTGCTTGACCTTCCAAGTTATACAGACCATAAGCAGTTCCGTAGTTTTGATCTTCTACCACATCTCGCATATAGTTCAAGACCTGTTGGCTGGCTTCAGCTGAGAACATTTGCTCGTTACTTTGATTGCTGTTATTATCAGCTATGACATGCGGCTGAACAGGCACACCCTTATTGGCAATTGCACTGTATACGCGTAACATCTGCATTTGATTCACACTAATTGCTTGGCCATAGGCACTCATCGCTAAATCGACTATATTATCACTTGGCAAGGAACCCGCCGCCTCATCTAAACCAGATTGGGTAGCCTTCCCAAAGCCCATCTGCTTCATGGCCTCCTGCCATTTTGTCGCCCCCATCTTGTTAAACAGTTCCACCATACCAACGTTACTTGACCAAGAGAACGCTTGTCGCATAGTCAATGGCCCTTTTTGACCTAAGTCATGATCATTGATCGTCGTGTCTTCAACCTTAATTTGACCCGCTTGAATCACTTCATTAGGATTAAAAACACCTGCATCAATCGCTGTGGCCAAGGTTCCCACCTTGATAGTTGAACCAGGTTCGTATTGCTCTTCAGTAAATAAATTCCGCCAAACAAAATTCTTTTCCTCAGTGCCTTCCATGGTTTCCGGATTGAAGGTTGGCCGCTGTGCCATCGCTAAAATATCGCCCGTTTTAGCATTCATTAGCACACCAGTTAAGCTTTCAGCCTGCGCGGAAGCATCTGCCGTGGTCAATAATTGTTCTAATTGCATCTGCAATGGTTCAGAAAGCGTAGTTGTGACATCTGTACCATCTGCTACTTTTTGCGTTTCTTTTACCGTTCCTGGTAATGGACTCCCTTGAGCATTTTTGTTGTACTTAATTTTCCCATCGGTTCCTGCTAGAACCTGTTCGTAGGCCTTCTCTAACCCTGAACTGCCAACAATTTTTCCATCCTCATTAGTGGTGTAGCCCAATAAATGTGCTGCAAAGGAACCATTGACATAACTGCGGCTGTTCGCAGCTGTAAAATAGATACCTGAAATATTCTTAGCAGTTAATGCCTGCTCAATCGACGTTTTTTGCTCTAAACTCAACCCTTTGGCCGCACTTCCTAGTTCGACTTGGAAAAGAATTTCACCGTCCTCTGTAATGCCCTTCTTCAACATTGCCAGAACTTCTTCCGTTGAACTATCAATAAATTGGCTGATAATTTCAGCAGCTGGCTGGAAGTTTTCTTTTGCTAAATATAACGGCTGATCTCCTTCTTTATAATTCGGTGATAGAATTGCGTACATATCAAACTGTTGGCTGTTCACCACTAATGGATTGCCACTTCGGTCCAAAATTTGTCCCCGATTAGCAAAAGTAGTCTCAGTTCCGTTATAAAGCGCCTCGGTACGTTCAGCCAAAGAAACACCAGCCACCTGCCCGCTTATGACCACATAAGATATCCGAAATGCACAAATCAGAAACAGAAGAAAGGAAAACACAATCAGCAAGAAACCGACTCGCTTCCGATTTCCAATCGTGTTCGGTTGATTTTGTCGTTTAACAAATCGTTTAAATCTGCGCATACAAGTCCCCTCATTAAAAGCATTGTGGACTTATTATAATCTCTAATTGCAAGGAGTGTGTGAAGTTTCTCTTAACGAAACGTTAGTAATTGCTTTAGAAAGTCTTGGGATGGTATCTCAGCCAAAGGACCTCATTCTTCAATACCTCAACGGCTTTTAACTTAAAGTCAACTGATGTAATTGTCGCTAGATTCGTTCCACGTTCAAAAATAGTATGGGTCTCCCTTTGGCCGTCTGTAACCGGTGCTACTACTACGCTTACTTCGTCAACTATCCCTTCTTGCAAAAAAGACCAATTAACAACTCCCCCACCTGATACCATCAAGGTTTCAATCCGAAACAGCTTGAGCAATTTCTCAGCCGCCAAACGGCAATCAATCGTTTCTTTACCCGCAAAAATGTAAGAAATTCTTTTCTCACGAAGAAAAACAAGGTAAGCATCAGTGACTCTTTCTGTCAAAACTTCAATAATATGTGCTCTCGGTCGTTTGGCATAATCGACATAGTTCTTATCCCACCCTACTTTGCCAGATGGATCAACTGAAACAATGTACATCGCCGCCTGTTTTTCTGCAATAAAGTCTTCCTTTGATACTGGGTAATCAACTGGTTTTAGAACTGGTTTATGGTAGTTCGTAAAATTTTCTTCCATCGTGACTCGGCCACATAGCCAAGCCTGGCTGTGATACCGGGTGTTAGTGGTCTCGTACACATTGCTGGCAACTTCAGCACCTGCAGTATTCATAAACGGACCGCTGATTTTTCCATTCAACGACGTAAGCATGTGACACACAATATAAGGTCTTTCCATTTGAATTCCTACTTCCTTTTACACTAAATGAGTAGAAGAACACCTCTATCATGATCAATAGAGATGTTCTTACAATTATTCTACAGCTGTTTTAACTGGAATTGGCAGGTTACGACTGCTTAAGTCCTCACCGTTTGATGCAATCACCTGCTGGTACCAATAGAAAGATTTTTTCTTGGTTCGTGCCAATGTACCGTTGCCCTCATCATCACGGTCAACATAGATAAAGCCGTAGCGTTTACTCATTTGTCCAGTACTAGCTGCAATTAAATCGACACAACCCCAGCTAGTGTAGCCCAACAATTCAATTCCATCAATTTCGACAGCATCTTTAAAAGCTTGAATGTGCTGTCGAATATAATCAATTCGGTACTCGTCGTCAATAAAACCTTCGTTATTTGGGATGTCTACCGCACCTAGTCCGTTTTCCACAATGAACAATGGTTTTTGATACCGATCGTACATCTGATTCAAGGAATTTCGTAAACCCAAGGGATCAATTTGCCAACCCCATTCCGTTGAAGGCAAATGAGGATTTTTAATTGTGCCAAAAATATTGCCGGTGGTATGTTCATAATCCTCGGGATGGGCACTGACGGTTCGAGAAGAATAATAAGAAAAAGAGACAAAGTCAACTGGTGCGGATGCCAAAATAGTTAAATCTTCCTCCGTCATCACAATATTCAAGTTTTCCCGTTCAAACTTTTTCAACGCATAATTCGGATATTTCCCTCTGGCTTGCACATCGATAAAGAAGTACCCTTCGCGATCTCGGTTGATTGCCTCTTGATAATCTTCAGGGCGGCAGGTATAAGGATAATTATTGCCGCCAGCCAGCATACAGCCTACCTGATTTTTGGGATCGATTTCGTGAGCAATTTGGGTAGCCAATGCACTGGCTACTAATTGATGATGCGCCGCTTGATATTTTACTTCTTCGTGATTTTCTCCGTCTTGAAACACAATCCCACCACCAACAAATGGCTGGTGCAGCAGAATATTAATTTCATTAATCGTTAGCCAATAGTTGACTAAGCCTTTGTAGCGCGTTAAGACGGTTCGCGCATAACGAGCATAAAGATCGATCAGTTGACGATTCCGCCAAGAACCGTAATTCTTAATCAAGTTTAACGGAACATCAAAATGAGCAATAGTTACCAGCGGTTCAATCCCGTGCTTATGCAATTCCTTAAAAATAGCTTCGTAAAAAGCCAAGCCTTCTTCATTCGGCTGCTCATCATCTCCATCAGGAAAAATACGCGACCAAGACAGCGACATACGATAGACTTTAAAGCCCATTTCTGCAAATAATTGAATATCTTCCATGTAATGGTTGTACATATCAATCGCTTCTTTGGCCGGATAATAATAACTGTCTTGCCATTCAAGCATCTCCATTGTACCATCTGCGATCTTTTTTCGGTCCGGTCCACAAGGCATCATGTCAATGTTGGCCAGACCTCTCCCACCAGCTAAAGCACCGCCTTCCGTTTGATTAGCGGCTGTTGCGCCGCCCCATAAAAAATTATCTGGTAATGCCATTGGTTGTATTCTCCTCACTTATACTTGAATCGTTAACATCGTATTTTGATTATTTTTGATGCCGAAAGAATCGTGTTTGACTTCTTTGTAATTCGCCGTATTCGTTACGATAACCGGTGTTTGAGTCACATAACCCGCTTCTTTCAGTTTACCTAAATCAAAGGTAAGCAGTGTTTGTCCTTGAATTACCTTATCCCCTTGATTAACATGAGCCTCAAAATATTTTCCATTCAGCTCGACAGTGTTTAAACCAACATGAATCAAAAGCTCAACGCCATTCTCACTCACTAAGCCAATCGCGTGCTTAGTTGGAAATAGAGTGACTACTTCTCCGTTAAAAGGCGCAACTATTTTTCCTTCACTCGGTTCAAAGGCAACACCCTGTCCCAACATACCTGAAGCAAAGGCTTCATCCTGAACCTGAGACAACTCCAGCATTTCACCATTGATTGGACTGTTAATAGCAATTGAATCTACTGCAATCACTGATTCAGACGTCTTTTCAGCTTTGCTCTCCTGCTTTTCGAAACGTAAACTCAAGAAATAGGTAGCAACAGCTGTAGTAATCGTTGTAATTACAATTGCGATAAGAATATTTATCAGATTGGAAATATCCTCACCGATATATAGCGGAATAGCTGGCAAGCCTGAAGACCCAGTAGCAAAACGTGAGGCCCCACTTAATCCAGCATATAATCCACCTAAACCACCACCAATCATTGTCGCAATTAATGGATATTTTTTAGGTAAAGCTACACCGTATAGTGCTGGCTCAGTAATTCCCATCAAAGCAGTAATCCCACCAGAAGTAGCCACCTGCTTTTCTTTTTGATCCTTGGTTCTTGTGCTGGCAACTAACGCTGCAACACCTGTAGCAATATTTGAAACCATCGCTCCTGGACCAAAAATATTGGCATAACCAACAGAGGTTAGCTGCAATACATCCAATGGCCCTATACTAGTATGAATTCCAAACATCACCATAATTGGCAGCAGGGTCCCCACAATAACTGCTGGTGCCCAAGGTGCTACCGCACGAATTCCGTTGAATCCAGCTGCGATGAACTCACCTACATAAGAGCCTAATGGTCCTACTGCCACTAGAGCAACGACGCCTGTAATTAGTATTGTCAGCATCGGCACAAACACGATTTTCACAGCATTAGGAATGATTCGATTGAAAAACTTCTCAATAAATGATTGAACAATAACGATCAACATTATTGGAATTACACTGGCTCCATACCCCACTAAGCGAACCGGCATTGCGAACAGCTGAACCGCATTTCCTTCCGCAACAAGTGCTGTAAAATTTGGATGCAAGAGGACACCTGCTAAAGCCATCGCTAGATAGGGATTACATTTAAGCTTTCTAGCTGCCGTATTGGCTAAGAAAAAGGGCAGAAAATAAAAGACAGCATCAGCCATAAAATTAACAATGTAATAGGTTTGACTTTCATTCGAGACAACATTAAATAATACGAGTAGGGCTAATAAAGCTTTAATCATTCCGGCTCCGCTCATAGCAGGAATAATTGGACTAAAAGAAGTCGAAATAAATTCAATTGCTAAGGTCAAAAAGTTTTTATTTTTCCCTTCACTGTGGTCGGCGGTCTGATCAATAGTATCTAATAATGGTACTACCTCTTCATAAACCTCAGCTACATGGGTGCCTATCACTACTTGAAATTGACCACCGCTGCTTATCACTCCTGCAACACCATCCAATTGCTGTAAAGCTTTTGTATCCACCTTTGATTCATCTGTTAAGTCAAACCGCAGACGAGTCTGACAATGAATCAAGTTGCGTATATTCTCTTTTCCCCCTACCAGCTGGACAATGCTGCTGGCAAGCTTAGTATATTTTTTACTCATTCGTTCTTTTCCCCTTTCAATTTCTCAGCGCGCTTTGATAAACTTACTATAGCGGCAGGTGCACACGCTTTCAATCTTTTACCGATGATTTGGCACTTAGTTTCACTTTTTCTGATAAAGCAGCTGCTTTTGCGAAACTAACTGAAACTTCTGGCACCTCAGGTTGAATTTCTGAATCTTCCAGTTATACTATTGATACAACATGAAAGGACCTCATCCTATGGAATTACTACAACGCATTGAAGAGTTTACCGTCAGTCAAAACAATACCAAACGGGAAATCGCCGAATTTATTCTGGAAAATAAGTTTGAAATTCACAAATATTCCATCAATCAAGTCGCTAAAAAAACCTATTCTTCGAAGTCAGCCTTAGTTCGCTTTGGCAAAGCACTGGGCTTTAGTGGCTGGAAAGATTTTCTAAACAAACTGATTGAGGATCTCCGTTATGAACAAACCCATTATTCTGAGATTGATCCCAACATCCCTTTTACGACGGAGCACAGCTACCAGGAAATTATCAAAAATATTGCTACTGTCCAAATTGAAAGCATTCAGGATACTGCTGATCGCATGGATGTCTCCAGTTTGGAAAAAGCGGTTGCCATGCTAAACAACTCTCGCAGAATCGTCATTCTAGGAGTGAGCCCTAACAACCTGCTGGGAGATATCTTCCGTAGAAAAATGGCTACCATCGGACGATCAGTTGAAGTGATTCAAAGTGGAGAAATTGGTTTGGCATCAAGCGGCTTGACCAAAGCAGACACCGCTATTATTATTTCCTATTCTGGTAACGATGTTTCTCGCGAACCCATGCGTTTTATTCCACAAATGAAGAAACAAGGAGTACAGCTGATTGGGATAACCAGTGATGGTGGAAATTACATTCGCCGCGAAATCGAAACAATTCTCAGCATTTCTTCTCGAGAAAGACTTTATAAAAAAATCAGCAACTTTACCACCGAAGAATCGATCCTTTTTTTGTTAAATATCTTATATGCCGGACTTTTCTCAAAAGAGTACATTAAAAACTATCAATTTAAAGTAACAAATTCTATGAATCTTGAAGAAACTAGGATTATTCGACAAACCGATTTAAAAGAATAGCAAAGCTGCAAGACATTTGTTTATGTCTCGCAGCTTCTTGCTTTATTCCTTCATCCTCAAATCAATCTGCCAATACAGTTTCGCTTCCTCTGTAGTCTTCAATGACTGAATTTTGGACAAGTCACCAGCTAGTTTTCCAATTTTATACCGCGGGATTCCGAGCGTATATTCTTCTTCTGCCAGATTAATTCCCAAGTACCCCCAATCAGGAAAGTAGCAAATATCACCTGTAGCAGAATGACAACACTGTTCACCAATAATGGTTAACTCGAAGAAATCTGAAAAGTAATAGCTTTTAGACCTATCCTGTTTACATAAAAAAGGTTGCTTCAAACTACCAGAAATCAGTTTTTCCTCAAAAAAATTAGGAACAAGCATTACCTCATTCAAGGTATCTCCTATTTGAAAATATAGTCGATCATTTTCTACCTGCCAGAAATGCTTTGTCATCCTTTTTTCCTCCTCGGATTGCTCACTTCCAGTTTAATACTTAAAGTGAACTCCAAAGCAAGTATTTTTTTAAACTTTTCTCTTGCCTTGGAGTTGACTCCATGCCTTATACTATAAAAAAAGGAGGCGAAAATATTGACTATTAAAGAAGCGGCCGATATGTTTGATCTGACAGTGGACACCATTCGCTATTATGAAAAAATTGGAGTGATTCCACCGATCACTAGAGACAAAAGAGGGTATCGGGTATTTACTAAGCGAGATCTGAATTGGATTTTCTTAGCTAAGAGTCTACGTAATGCGGGAGTATCGATTGAGTCGCTGGTAGAGTTCGCAGCCTTATCGCAAGTTAGTGGTGATGAACGACTGGCTCAAAAAGAAATTTTGAAGGCGCAATTAATCGAATTGGAGCAAAAACTTAGTGACCTTCATAAAACTCGGGATTTATTGGCTTATAAAATCGAAACTTACGATGACCATATCGCTAAGTTCAACAATGGTAAACTGTCTGATGACGAAGTCGAAGAATTGTGGAAAATGAAGCACTTCAAACGTTATATCAATCGATAATCTAAGGATACTAATGGGAGGAAATTAGTTATGCAATCTATTAAATTAAACAACGGAGTCGAAATTCCAATTTTGGGCTTTGGCACGTATCAAATTACTGACCCAGAGCAAGCAGAACAAGCGGTTTATGATGCTATTCAAGCAGGATATCGTCATATTGATACTGCTCAATCCTACATGAATGAAGAGGCTGTTGGTCGTGGTATTGCCAAAGCGGGAATTCCACGACAGGAGCTGTTCATCACAACCAAAGTTTGGGTAGAAAATGTATCCTATGACAGAGCAAAAGCTTCCGTACAACGCTCTCTGGACCGGCTGGGTTTAGATTATCTTGATTTATTGCTGCTGCATCAACCATACAATGATGTTTATGGTGCATGGCGAGCATTGGAAGAATTACAACAGGAAGGCAAAGTTCGCGCCATCGGCATTTCTAATTTTGCTGTCGATCGAGCAGTGGATTTGGCTGAATTTAATCAAGTGACACCACAAATCAACCAAATTGAAATTAATCCCTTCCAGCAGCAAACTGGAAATATTGCCGCACTCAAAGAAGAAGGCATTGCGGTGGAAGCTTGGGCACCCTTTGCGGAAGGAAAAAACAATATCTTCCAAAATAAAATTCTGACCGAAATCGGCAACCAATATGACAAATCAGTTGCTCAAGTCATTGTCCGCTGGCTAATGGAACAAGAAATAGTTGTTCTAACCAAATCGGTGAATCCTGAACGGATGGCACAAAATATTGATGTGTTCGATTTTGCCTTAACCGATGAAGACAAAGCAAAAATTGCCACCTTGAACGTCGGTGAAAGCCAGTTCTTTTCTCATGCGGATCCGCAAATGATTAAATGGATGGCTAGTCGTAAAATAGATGTATAACCGACATGCAAAAACTCCTTAAAGCTTAAGCTTAGAGGAGTTTTTATATGTTACTTATTCAATTAGTGCTGCGTCAGAGTTTAGAAATTTGTTCACTGACTTTTCACACTGATTATCCAAACTAAAATTCAAGTGTGTCATTTGGTGTCTCTTTTTCGCATCTTTGTATACCGATCGTAAAGCATCGCTCTGATTAGCTATTCCCGATCCTTGTCTCTAGGAAAATACTCTTAAGATATACTGACTTCTAAACTCGTATCCCCTTTTGTCACTCTCTCAATTTCATAGATTTATTCTATTTTGCATCAAAACATGACAGCTTTCGTTCCAGCCTAAACTTCTAGCTTATCCATTAATGCTTCAGTCAAGGTTTTAGAAAAATTGACACCGGCTTTTTCAGCGCGCACATTCAGCCAGTGAGGGATACTGACGTTTTTCTTATCCAACTGACCTTCTTTTAAATAATCTGTTAAATTGACGGAAACTAAGGTCACAAATTGCTTTTTTTTGTCAAAGGCTATTTCATTAATCGGTGTTGGATCAGGCAAAGAACAATCTTTTTCAATTAAATCTCCTAGCATTATTCCTAAAGCATCCGCCGCTATCACTAATCCTTCTGGTATCGAGTCGGCCTGGGTAACTGCTCCCTCCACATCTGGAAAATAAATTCCGAAACCCACCGTATCTTGTTCAAAAATTGCTGGATAGACTTTGTTCACTGGATACACCTCATCTTTTTGTATTGGTAGCTTTGAGTACAGAAGCTTCTACAACTCTAGACAACTCTTTTCCATGCTTTGTTAAAATCACTGGCCTTGGATACCCTTTTCGAACAAATTTTCTGTGAGATCCTTTGCCTCCCTTAACTTCAATAAAAACTGCTCTTCTAAGCAGTTTTTCAGCCTCTTTGCTGGTCATAGGCATTCTGCTGCACCTTATGCTGTATATTATAATGCGCACTAGGCGCATTGTCAAAAATGACTACTAGTACCACTTTTCTTCATTTGTTCTCCATAATATACGCAAAAAAAAGCAAACGAAGTTATCCGCTTGCCTATTTAGTGATAAAAATTAATTCCAACTTCCGTATCCTCCACTAAGCTTCCCTTAGGCGCCTTCAGCACTAAATAAATCCAATAAAAATCTCCTGCACATGCAGCCGCATGAAACGTCGCAAAAAATAGATAACTGCCTACGAATAAAATACCGCTTAAATAGGCAATCGTCAGGCTCAACGTAATCAATACAAATGGAGACAGCGATATCCAGGCGAACTGCCCACGTGAGTATTTTGATCCTGGTGAAGCAGCATAGGCGATCCCTTTTTTGATATTGATGCCAAACTTCACTTTACCTTTTGGGGAAAAGACTCGGAAGAACACTCCGTGAATCAATTCGTGAATGACAATCAACAGAAATGTCCCTGCTGTTACTAATAAAAGCTGCATTACTGAAAAAGTTATAGAGGACTCTTTCACTGGAATGATGGCAGTCACTGCTAAAAATAATAAGAAAAAAAGAATCAGCAGAAAAATAGATGCGATGTTCAAACGTAAAATACTTTTCTTATCATTTAAGATATCAACCGATCGAATCAGCTTCATCACACTTCCCCCTTCTTCTCTTATAGTAGAATAAGTGTTTGATTTAAGAAAAGTCAAGCCGCTTTCAGCTGGAAATAGTCTATTTATCAAGGATCACAATGGAATTACGTAAAAAAACTGGACTAAAGTCAGACAAAATCTGAATCGATTAGCCAGCTTTATTTGAAAAATTCATGATGAAAAAATTACGAAAGACAAGCTTTCAGTTATTGGTGCTTTAACATCAATTTAAACCATGAGGCTACCAATTAAGCATAAACAAATGCATAATAAATCACATACCACCAGCCTAGCATACCATGAAAAAGTGCCCATAAAATACTGTGCCATTTGCGATAAGAAAGAATGAAAGCCAAGATATTCCCAATACCGATTCCTGTTTTAACTGGCTGATCCATCTTTTGCTACACTCTCCTCATCGCTTACTTTTCAAACCCTACAGCCACACAATTCAAAGCTGTGTTGGCATTGATCATCGCGTTAATCACCACACCATCATGTGGAAAATGACCATCTCTTTCCTTGTTTTTATTAAAGTCCCGAATTGAGTAAATAACGATATAGGTAAATTTCATACTTCTTCCCTCCTCTATTGTTTGTCTCGGTTTCTCATTTTATAGACAATCAATTCCTGCAGCAAACTAATCAGTAAAAAAAATAGTCCAATAACTGCTAAAGCAAAACTAATCATTCCCGCATTATCAAAGATGATTGAAACGGTTGCGGAAGCAAAAGCGCAGAACAACCAAACCGCGGTAATCATGTTTCTTCTTTTTTCTAAGGGCATGCTCGTCTTCTCCTTTTCTTCTTGTTAAATCTAGTATACCGATTTGTCAGAAGAATCTGACGATTTTTCCTAAATGGTTCATTTCGCGCCTTAATTGGTCATAATCACCTTGCTTGGTATTCACATCTTCTATAGAATGAAGCTACTAAACAATTTTTCGAGGAGCGTTTAAATGGTAAAGTTCGTTTTTTATTTGGGGTTTAATTACTTAAATATATTTCTGCATTTAATTACTTTGCTCTATGCTTTGAAGCACTTATTCCGTACACCAGTAAGAAAAAAGACAGCTCCTATTCTAAAAAACTGTCTTTGTTTTGCTTTTTTTCTCGCAATAATTGTTACTGCAATCAGCTTTATCGATCTTTGGGACCAACGATATATTACGCCCACTACATCGACTGTCCTATCAATTATCCAATATTTCGGCTTGCTGCTTTGGTTGAAGCATTCGATGCATTTGCACGCTTATTGTATACCACTTATTTTAGTTACTTTTATCACTTTTACTGATACCATCTTTTCTACCACTTTACAGTATTTTTTTATTGCACATGAAGCTTTTTTTCTGACGATTCCGTATCCATATGCTCATCTTACTCACCTCATTTATTCTTTACTGGGTTTCGTGATCAACTTATCACTGATTAAACTTTTTTCTTATCGGATGTGGTTTGATCAGTTGTTAAAATTTCCAAAGCTGATCTATTCAAGTGGCATTATTTATGTAATTTTAGAGCTGGTTATATTCAATAGCAATTTAGAGGATATGCGAAAATTGGGAACAAATGTCAAAAATCTTTACATTTCAGGCGTCTTTCTGCTCTTTTTATTGCTATTCATGGTGCTGGTTCGGGAAGTCGATCGCAACTATCGACTCTCCTACTCAAAAAAAATGCTGGACCAGCAGCAGCAGTACATTGAACATGTAGAGGCTCTGTATAATGACCTGAGAAAGCTTCATCACGATCACAAAAACCTGCTTTCTGGCATGTATTTTCAAGTCAGCGAAGGGAAAATCGATGAGGTAAAAACCTACCTGTCTGAAAAACTTCTCACCACAGATGAACAGCTGCAGGAAACGATTCGTCAGCAAACGCAGCTGAACAATGTAAAGATGCTTGAAGTAAAAAGCTTATTGTTAACCAAAATTATGCTGGCTAAGGAACTCAATGTTACTCTAAATGTGGAGGTCATTTTACCGATTGCGTCCATTGGGATGGAGATGAATGATTTTCTGCGGGTTTTTGGAATCACCTTAGACAATGCTATTGAGGCTGCCAGCAAGTTAGATACTCGCGCAGTGGTAGATGTACTGATACTTCAAAGCACTGGCTGTGTTGAAATTGTAATCAAAAACCCGTGTTTCGAAACGGTCAACCTAGAACGTATTTGGGAACTGGGCTATTCAACGAAAGGGCAAAATCGGGGAATTGGATTAACCAACTATCAGGAAATTTTAAATTCTTACTCACAGGTGTTGCGTGAGACCAAAATTTCACAGGATCAGTTTGTCCAGACGATTGTGATACCGACTTAAGTTCTCACACTAAGTAAGCTTGTCTCTAGGAGTAAAAAAGGGGCTCTTTCAGCTTTTTCTTAAGATTTTTATGCTATAGTTAAATAAGTAAATTTTGCGTTAGAAGGAGGACATTATGCAAAAAGTCGTTTGGATTTATTCCATCAATGTTTATGATACCAGCGCACCTTTTGGTTTCGGCACCCCTGGGGTAAGGGCATGGCACGGAAACAAATTTCAGTCCGAAATGAAAGCAGCTTTGCAGCCGGAGATTGAGTTGGAGTTTATTAGTTACAATCCCGCCAGTAATGACATTCCGGATGCTGATTTAGTTCTATTTAATAGTCTAGACGCAAAGCGCTTGAGTGATGAAATTACTGACAAAGGGTTGGCGATCCCCTTCGAAGACCTTTACATGGGAAAAGTTCAGGAGATCAAGGAATACCTGATGCCCTTCTTGAAATCAGCATCAACTTAGCTACTAAATTAGAAAAATACAGATAGGTATTGTTGGTTCATTTTCTCCAACGATACCTATCTTTTATTTGCAAATATGCTTAAATAAATGGGACTACACTTTGCTTTTTCTTTTTTTATAGCATAATTTTCATTTCCAGACTCTTCAGGCTTGTACCAGCGAGAATTAATGATAGAATAAAGAATCATATCTTATGAAGGAGTTTATATATACATGACTTATGCACTAGAAATAAACCAACTGAAAAAGGTCTATGGCTCAGGTGTTACAGCGCTGCGGGGAATTGACTTGGCTGTTGAGGAAGGCGACTTTTATGCCTTGCTAGGACCTAATGGCGCGGGGAAATCCACAACGATTGGTATCATCACCTCTTTAGTCAATAAAACCTCTGGTCAGGTGAAGGTCTTCGGCTACGATATCGACAAAGATCTGGTTGTCGCTAAACAGCAAATTGGCTTGGTGCCGCAGGAATTCAACTTCAATCCCTTTGAAACTGTTCAACAAATCGTTGTGAATCAGGCAGGCTACTACGGTGTTTCCCGAAAAGAAGCGCTAAAACGCAGTGAAAAATACTTGAAGCAGTCGAACCTGTGGGAAAAACGCAATGTTCGTGCTCGGATGCTTTCTGGTGGGATGAAACGTCGTTTGATGATTGCCCGTGCTCTGATGCATGAACCGAAATTATTAATTTTGGATGAGCCAACTGCTGGAGTGGATATTGAGCTGCGCCGGGAAATGTGGGAGTTTTTGCGAAATTTGAACAATAGCGGAACCACCATCATCTTGACTACCCACTATTTGGAAGAAGCTGAGATGCTATGCCGCAACATTGGCATTATTCAATCAGGAGAACTCATCGAAAATACCAGCATGAAGAATTTGTTGGCAAAATTACAATTTGAAACCTTTATTTTTGATTTAGAGCCATTAGAACAGGCACCTGTTATCAGCGGTTACAACTACCAAATGGACGATGAACAAACGTTAGAGGTAGAAGTGGAACGAAACCAAGGAATCAACGAAGTGTTCCAGCAGCTTAGCAATCAAGGAGTAAAAGTTCTGTCCATGCGTAATAAGTCCAATCGTCTGGAAGAACTTTTCTTGAAGGTTACTGAAGAAAAACGTCACACGGAGGAGATCAATGTTTAGTTTATATCTTACTGCTTTAAAAAGCCTAGCGGTAAAGGAGACCAACCGCTACCTGCGGATCTGGGTTCAAACGCTGGTACCGCCAGTGATTACCACGTCCTTGTATTTCATCATTTTCGGCAATTTGATTGGTGGAAGAATCGGGGATATGGCCGGCTTTTCTTACATGGAATTTATCGTACCCGGTCTAATTATGATGTCAGCCATTACCAGCTCTTATTCCAATGTTTCCTCTTCCTTTTTCTCACAGAAGTTCCAGAAAAACATTGAGGAATTATTAGTGGCGCCTGTACCTACTCATATCATTATTTGGGGCTTCGTAATTGGGGGCTTGGGCCGCAGTGTTATGGTTAGTGCTCTTGTGACAGTAATCTCATTATTCTTTGTTCCATTACATGTCCACTCTTGGCTGATTATCATTATGACGCTGTTAATGACCGCTATCTTATTTTCATTAGCTGGTTTGTTAAACGGAATTTTTGCTCAATCCTTTGATGATGTCTCAATTGTACCAACCTTTGTGTTGCAGCCACTAACCTATTTAGGTGGTGTATTCTATGCCATTTCAATGCTGCCGCCGATTTGGCAAGCCGTGTCCAAGGTGAATCCAATCGTGTACATGATCTCGGGATTCCGCTACGGATTTTTAGGTGTAATGGATGTCCCGATCGTGATTTCAGTCTCGATTTTAATTCTATTTATTGTTGTACTCTATGCCATCTGCTGGCGTTTGATTGAACGAGGACGCGGCTTAAGAAGTTAATGCCCAACCATCCTGATTTCAGGATGGTTTTTTTGTAGCTAATTGTGTCGAAAATTCCTTTTCTTGTTCATTGGTTTTGCCCACTTAATCATTTATAAAAAACACGCAATCCTTTTAAAAGAATAGAAAATCTATTGTATTGAAAATTTTAGCAAGAAATATTCTGATATCTGAACCCTATAATTCGCTAGAAAAAACCATGATTTTGAAATATTTCATTTAATAACGTTTGTTATCCCAAAAAATGCTTGACCTTCAAAAACATATGTTATATTATGAAAACGTATTCCACATTAGATGAAACCAGAAGGAGTTAGCATAATGAAATTAGGGATGAAACAGGTTACGAGCATGAAGAAAGTTAGTTTAGAAAAACGTTTCAATGATTATTATACTAAGACCAAGGACAGTGTATTAGTCATACAATGCGCGATTGCGGCTGCTATTCGTAACAGTTTTAGCACCTCTGACTTCTCTTTTTTAGCACAGGACTTAATTCGTTCATTATTTCTAACCGATGATGCGGTTCGTTCTATTCCTCTTTCCTGCGTTTATTTTCGCGATTACTTTTCTGATGACGAGTGGCAAACCGTTATCAACCGCTTATTTTCCAGTCCTGAGGAGTTCGAACAAATAACGGGAGAATCCTCCATTTACATAGAAAAACTGCGCCCGCGATTCACTTCTGGTGAGCAGTCGACGGATAAAAAAACCAGCATGATTTCTTACTTCAAGGATGCCGCTGGCAAAAGACACAGCTGGACTTTAAGTAACATCAACCCCGACATTACCAAAGAAGAACACTATGCACTTCTCTCAATTTTAGGGACCTTAACCATTTTTGAAAAGGATGGCGTCCGTCGGTTTGTAGAACCTATTTATGCCGATTTTAGAGTCTTTGAGCCTGGCTTTGATCGCCGAAATGAAGAGGAAGCTGCGGAACTGCAGAAAATGATGGGCAGCTTGCTGCCTATCACCACGAAGGAAATTCCAGAGGCTGTTCCTTCATTTGACCAGACGGCCGCTCTTCAAGAGCAACTAATCGATTCAATAGATGATGAAATAGAAAACGAAGAGGACGACCTGTACGACGACTTAACTGAACTAGAAAAAGAATTGCCTGACCTAGCAATGAAATTAATTCTGGAAGGCAAACCAATCGATGAAGTTCAACAGGCGATTGACCGGCGAAAAGAAGAACAAGCCTTTGATTCACAAGCTGTTCCTGTCGGTAAAACCCTCAGCAACAAGGAACGCTTTCAACAAGTTCTAGCTCAAAAAAACCGAAGCAAGCAAAATAAATCAAGCCTGCTAAATCAGATAAATAGACGAGGGAAACGGCGATAATTCGCTTCACCTCATGAAAAACTGAATAAACGAGGGAAATAAAAATGGCAGGAACCCTTCAGCTCCCGCTACCTTTTACACTTGCATGGTGCTAATTACTTTTCCCAGAGCCTGTTTCAGGTCGACCAGCAGATCTTCGGTATCTTCAATGCCGACTGACAGCCGCAGCAGTCCTTCAGTCACGCCTTGCTTTTCCCGTTCTTCCTTGGGAACACAGGCATGACTCATGGTTACTGGATAAGACAGAATAGATTCCACTCCGCCGAGACTAACAGCTGCAATTGGAATTTTTAAGGCTTCAGCAAAGGTGTACACGGCTGCCTGATTTTCCAGCTCAAAGGATAGAACTGCTCCGCCACTGCTGGCTTGTTTACGATGCACCGCATAACCGGGATGACTAGGCAAACCAGGGTAGTAAACTTTCTTGACTGCAGGATGTTCCGCTAACAGCCAGCTTACTTTTTCAGCACTTTTAACACTTTGTTCCATTCTTAGGCCCATGGTTTTCATCCCTCGCATGATCAACCAGCAGTCCTCGACACTTAAAACACTGCCGAGAACCTTTTGCTGCAGCGCTATTTGTTTTGCCCATTTTTCGTCATTGATAATGACCAGACCGGCCACCACGTCACTATGTCCGTTGATGAACTTAGTCGCACTATGAATGACCACATCCACGCCCATTTCCAAAGGATGCTGGAACAGCGGCGTCATAAACGTATTGTCGATAATCGTTTGCAGCTTATTCTCCTTGGCGATGCTCACCACCCCAGCAATATCAGTGATACTTAACAAAGGATTCGATGGTGTTTCTAAATAAAGGGCTCGTGTATTCGGACGAATAGCCTGACTCCATTCATTCAGATTGGTTTCATCTACGAAGGTTACCTCAATCCCAAAGCGATTCATTACTTCATTCACCAGCTGGAAGGTCCCACCGTAAATACTCTTGCACATTACCAAATGATCGCCTTGGTTGAAGCTTAACAATACTGCCGAAATAGCTCCCATTCCTGAAGAAAAAGCAGTGGCAAATTTGCCGCCCTCAACCGCAGCAATCCCCTCTTCCAAGGCATGGCGAGTCGGATTGCCGAAGCGTGAATAAGTATATGGTTGACTATCTTTAATAGATGCTTGCTTAAAGGTGGAGCACTGATAAAGAGGAATCGAGGATGCCCCGGTTTCGTCATCAAATACTGAATAGCCGTGAATTAGTTTTGTATTGTCTTTCATTGTCTCTGCCTCCTGTGCTTTTACTCGAACAAACTCGTAAATCTACGACTTTATTCTACCATTACAGAAAACGCTTTCCGACATTGTGGATAATATTTTAGCAGAATCTCATAACTTGCTTAAACATTTCTCAGAGGGAAAAAAAGTAAAATAGAAAACAAAAAGGATTCCTTTGCGTATCTTTATGTACAAGGAGGAAATAATTATGTATTTTAAAAACGCAGTGGGTAAAGTTTATATCACTAAAGAAGCTGTTATTGTAGAAACCACTCACGCCGTCCAATGTATTACACCTAAACCGCATATTGATGAAAAAGAGGCTTTTTTAGAATTCGAGTACCATAACCAAGTGGATGTCATCTCCCAGTTGGAACATCTGTACAAAGTCTTTGGCAAATGAAAAATTAGTAAATTCAGTACTATTCTCTCCTTTTTTTTCCAATGGGACCATGCTAGAATTTAAGAAAACGGGGTAAGGAGAATGAGCATGGCACCTATTGGGTTAAAATATGAGTTTTCAGCCGCTGTTTATCATTATTCATCGTCACCGGAGATGACCGGCTGGACAATGGTTTCACTGCCAAAGGATTTAGCAGCAGCGATCAGAAATGATTTCAAAGACCGAGAAGAAGGCTGGGGTCGCATGAAAATTACCGCTGAAATTGGCAATAGCCAATGGCAAACAGCTATTTGGTTTGACACCAAGCAGGATACTTACTTGCTTCCTTTAAAAGCTGCTATTCGAAAGAAAGAAAAAATCATCGAGAATCAAATAGTAAATATTGCTATTTGGATTTAAAAAAGTGACAGCTTGCAGGTTTATTCTGCAAACTGTCACTTTTATTTTGCTCTCAATTCCATCGTCAAAAAGACCTTATCCTTCAATTGAATCCCCTCGTCATAAATCGGATGATCGTATTGTTCAATAAAGAAATTTTCCAGATGATAAGCCCGTACAAAGCCGCAGCTTTCGTAAAATCTCAAAATCCAGGGAACATCCCCAGTACCAACTAGCATGGTAGAGCCTTTCTCTTTATAATAATCCGCTACATAACTCACCAATTTCTTGCCAAACCCTTTTCCTTGAAATTGTTCGTAAGTAGCTAAGCTTTGCAGCTCATAGGTCCCTTCCCCTTCATCGGTCACCACACAAATGCTTTTTAGGTCCTCATCATACAAAGCAAATAGATCTCCTCGTTCTAAGTATTTATCAATCATATCTTCCTGTTCATCAGCTAAAAGCAATAAATCCAGAAAGTCTTTTTTATTGGTTTTGATTTGCTTGATTTCCATTTGGTTGTCCCCTTTCAGTTATCCCATTCCTTTTTTTGAAGCTTTAAAGTAAGTATAGCTTATTCCTGCAAACTTCAAAAGCGCAATCAAAATGGGATTGATAGCCCCCTAAATCAACTAACTCTAGTTTCTAACTTTACAAAACTATCACAAAGACACGGAGTTAGTATAATCAAAAAGAAAGACCCTTCAACCTGAATCGTTCTTTCGTCAAAACTTCATTTGTTTTTATTGCTGACACCACTAAGCCTTAGAAATGACTTGGCGCCTGATTTTGTGCATCCATTCATGTTCTTCAAATCAAAAATAATAGTAAGCACCTGTTTCTTTCAAGGAATCGTTTTCCCTTCAACACAAAAAAATAGGACAGCCATTACAGCTATCCTTTAGCTATAGCTTATGTTTAGCGTTGCTTGACATAAGCCTGCTATGAAATTTTGATAAGTATCAGAGTGTAAATAAAGAATTGGGCCATCTTAGGCCGGTATGCATTCATCGTTGAGGTCTTCCTCAAGATTTTCGTAGTGTTCTTTTAAGTGGTTAGGTAAAACGTTGATGGTGAATTCACCGAAGTAGTTGCGTTTCATTTCTAGTTCAATCTTAATTTGTTCTAGCTCTTGAATTGTTCTGTCGGCATTTTTGTTCATAAACATTCCTCCTGATTTTGGTTTAAGCAACTGTGCTTGGTTTTTAAGTTTTTTTGCCAAAGAGAATAGGTTTCGATTTACTGCGATTGTTGAGGTATTTTTCAGCAAAATGGATCAGACGGGTTTCGACATTTTTTTCGGCAAATTCTGGTATCACTGCAATTTCCTTAATTCTGCCTACTGAGGGAGTAAAGAGTTGTACCGATGCGGTTCCAATCATGGTGTTGTCATGAAACGCAACGAGTGTAACGTAGCGACGTTCTTTGCGGTAATTGATTTTTCGATCCAGCAATTGTTTTCTTAGATTAATCGCATCAAAGAATTCCTTGCTGTAGGTTGTACTAATGTGAATGGCGACCATAAAATTCCTCCCATCTTTGATTATTAAATGCTCATTCGTTTATTATAGACCAAAAGACAAGTTTTGTCTTCTATATTAAACGTACATTCATTTATCAGCTGCCAGCAAGAAACGCTCTTTCCTGCTAGTATTTCACTGCATCCCAGCTCATTTGAATGATTTCTTCAATCATGGACTCGTTTAAAGCTAGTGCTTCGCTGTAATAGTCCTTCACAAACTGCATGGCTGGATTAATGGTAAAGCTAGCTATGACTGTCGTATTAACATCTTTGAAGATTTTGTCTTGTTTCCCTTCGTCATAAATCGAGTGAAATTGCTGAAACAGCTCAGAAATACTTTCACTCATTTCTTCGTTTAACAAAGGAGAGCTCTGGAATTGTTCAATAAACAAAAATTCCTGCGGATTGTTCATCAAGAACTGAATAAATTTCTTCAAATACTGTCTGTAGCGCTCTTCAATTGGCGCATTTTCGTCATAGTCGGACAACACATAATCACGCATTTTTTTCTTGGCATGGTAATACAGCTTATTAATTAAATCTTCTTTGTTGTCGAAATAAACGTAAATGGTCGCCGCCGAAACATTGGCCTTTTTTGCTATTTGCGACATTGGAGTGTCGGAAAACCCTCGCTCATTAATTAGATTCATCGCTGCATGGATGATGTTATCGCGTTTAGTAAAATCTTTCTTTCTCATGTTTTCTATAATAAACGATCATTCGTTTATTGTCAATTGTTTATCCAGTGGTCTACTTCTATCATTAACAAAAAAGTTGCCCCCTGACAATAGCTTTCCTGTTCACACCGATGATTGAACGAATTCAAGCGATTGAGTTCAATCTGCTAGAGCTTAAACAAAGCCTTCGATTATTAAATCCTCCCTTGATGGATGCGATATTTTAATGGAGTTATCCCCACCCGCTTTTTAAAGGCTTGAATAAAACTGGAGGACTCGCGGAAACCTGTTTGAATCGCAATTTGTTGGATTGAATCATCTGTTTGCATCAGCTGCTGCTTGGCTTCAGAAATCCGATACTGAATCAAATACTCATAAGGTGAATAATCAGTAAATTCCTTAAAGCACCGGGTGCACTCTGTCGGTGAAATATGAGCCGCTTCCGCCATTTCCTTGATTGTGATCGCCTCCCCAAAGTGTTGATGAACAAAATCAAGCAGCTCCTGCATTCGATTCTGTTTTAATTTCAACTGTCCTTGGTTGGTTATTTCCATTTTTGTATTGGAAAGGATGGCATCCCAAATACTGCTCAACAATATAGCAAGCTTATACTCCCAGGCAAAAGTCTGCTTTTCCTGATACAGTTGCTGGATTTCAAAAAATTTATCCAACACCTCCTTTTCCCAGGGCACCTCCGGTCTAAAAATAGTGATCGGCAATAAGTATTCTCCTACGTAAGGCAACACATAGTTTTGTTCGAGTAAACTTCCCAACGAGAAACTTAGTAGTCTAGGATTGAAATTAATACTGAAGTATTCTCCTTGATCCTGCATTTCCTTCGTAACGTGCAAATACCCAGAGTTAATAAAAATCCCATCCCCTTCTCTTAATTGATACGCTCTGCCGTTAACCTGCATTGTCAGGTCGCCCTTAGCTGCAATCGTATATTGAATTTCCTCATGCCAGTGAAGATTGTTGAATCCACGTCCCACTGGAAACATGTTATAACGATTCACCGTATAAATCTCGAAAGGAAAATTGCTATCATGGTAGCGATTCTTTTCATGCAGCTGCGGTTCTTTTCCCATATGATCAGACTCCTTTTTTCCATTCTTTTCTTCATTATACCGTATTTCGCTAGTCTCTATTGGTTGGATTTCTATATTTTTTGGTGAAATAAACGAACTTTTTCAACCTTAGGCTTGGTAAGATACAAAGCATAATCAAGGAGGCGTACACGATGACAAGACTACAAAAAGAAGATTTTTCGAGCTGGTACTTGCAAACCATTCAACAAGCAGAGCTAATGTCCTATTCCGAGGTAAGAGGCTGTATCGTCTTTCGTCCCGATGGCTTTGAACTGTGGGAAAGAATTCAAGCGGAGGTAGATGCTTATCTGCGAGAGGAAGATATTCGCAATGTCTACTTTCCAATGCTCATTCCTAAAAGCTACTTTATGAAGGAAGCTGAACATGTGGAGGGCTTTGCACCGGAACTGCCTTGGGTCACCTCAGTGGGAGAAGAAGAACTAGAGGAACCTTACGCTTTACGGCCCACCTCTGAAACCATGATCGGCAAATCATTTCACGAGTGGATCAAATCTTATCGTGATTTACCTTATGAGATTAATCAATGGGCCAATGTTTTTCGCTGGGAAAAAAGAACGCTGCCGTTTTTACGGACTTCTGAATTTTTATGGCATGAAGGGCATACTGCTCATGCGGACGAAGCCGATGCTAGAAGACGAACGCTGCATGTACTGAATTTTTATGTAAAAATGCTAGAGGAATTTCTGGCAATCCCTGTGCATGCTGGGCAAAAAACACCTTCTGAACGTTTTGCTGGAGCTGTTGATACCTTTTCGATTGAAGCGATGATGAAGGATGGTAAGGCCGTACAGGCTGGTACTTCCCACTACCTGGGAACAAAATTTGCTGAAGCCTTTGATATTAAATATTTGAATCAGGAGAACCAACACACCTATGTCCATACTACCTCGTGGGCGGTTTCTACCCGGTTAATTGGAGCAATTATCATGGTCCATGGCGATGAAAAAGGACTCGTGCTTCCGCCAAAAATTGCACCGACACAAGTAATTTTGACCCCTGTTGGTCCATGGAAAAAAGAACCAAAAATTTTGGAGACTTTACATGGCATTCAATCAGAGCTTAAGGCAGCTGATCTGCGTGTGCGGCTGGACGATTCTGACAGCACACCCGGTTTTAAATTCAATAAGTGGGAACAAAAAGGGGCTGCTTTACGGATTGAATTGGGACCAAGAGATTTCGATCAAAAGCAATTTATCCTCAAAATAAGAGATTTGGATACGAAAGAGACTCACTTACTCGATCATTTGACTCCCACCTTCATCCAGCAAAAGCTCGATCAAATGCACGATCGTCTTCTAATTAATGCGCAAAATTTTGCTCGTGAAAATGAGCATTTGACTATTGAAACACTGGCCGATCTAAAGAATCACATCAAAACCTGTGAAGAAAAACAGGAAATTCCAGGATTTGTTCTAATTGGCTGGGATGGCAGTGAAGAAACCGAAAGCCGCATAAAAGAAGAAACCGGCTTTACGACGCGCAATATTCCTTTTGATCCACCAATCAAGAAGAAATATGATCTTGTCAGCGGCAAACCTGCCAAGCATACCGTTTGGATTGCCCGAGCCTATTAACTAATCATTCATCCTCTTTATTTTTTAAGAGGATGTTTTGTTCTTTTCTTATAAAGCAAAACAAATCCCCCCTTTCAAGGGTCATCCTAGAACTGATAATTTGATTCATTTTCACTAGCTGTGGTTAAAATAAACCGTTGAGAGAACACTCAGATCCCCAACTGAATTTCACGATTGAATAGGAACCTGCTATAATTAATTCAGGGGTGTTACTATGTTGCTTGGTATGTTTATGGGCCTCGTGTATTTTTTTATCGGCGCTGTGATCCTTTATTTCATTATCCGCTTGGCAGTAAGGCATGGCATTCAAGATGCTGAACGTTTGAAGAATGATTAATCCAATCAATCTCATGTCTGTATTTCTTGGATCAAATTTGAAAATTTCTCTAAGCAGCTCGACTAAGCTGCTTTTTTTGCTCATTGCATTGGTATTCGAAAACGTTTATCTTAAAATTAAAGAGTTTATCAGGAGGGATTCCATTGGCTAACGAAGACAAAAAAGATTTCAATGCCATGCTGCACAAAGAAACGGATATGCCGAAAATACAACGTGTAACCGATCAAAAAACGGTTGAACGTTATGGCGGTGAGCGAATGTTTTTTGCCCCTGCCCCAACCTATGATGCAATCATGAAGAAAATTCCCGAAGGCAAGCTGACTACCGTTGTGGATATTCGTGAGTACCTGGCCAAAGAAAATCAAGCAGATTTTACCGAGCCAATGACTGCCGGAATTTTTGTCTCTATCAGTGCCTGGGCCAGTCATCAAAGAGACACTGACAAAACACCTTATTGGCGTACACTAAAAACCAAGGGTGAATTGAACCCAAAATATCCCGGTGGTATCGAAGTCCAAAAAGAACTATTACAGGCGGAAGGACATCAGATTGTCCAAAAAGGCCGCAAAAATATTCGGTATTATGTTGAAAACTACGAAGCTGCTTTAGTAGATTTATACACTTTATTCTAGCCTTTTTACCTAGAAACCAAAAAAAGCAATGGACAATTTAAAGGAGTTTTGCAAATGAGTGCCTTATCCGATGTGCTGATTGTAATAGACTTACAAAACGGTGTCTGTCACAATGGAGCAACCGCGATTCATAATTTTGAAAATCTGGTAGAGCTGGTTAATAGGCGAATTACCTCTTACCAAGAAGAAAAACGGCCGATTATTTTTATCCAGCACTCGGATGAAGATCTAATGATAGATACTTATTCGTGGGAAATTATCTCTGAATTGATACAAAGCCCTGATAACTATTTTCTAGGTAAAACTCATGCCAATTCCTTTTACCAAACTTCTCTGCAGGAGCTGCTGACTGAGCTGAAGGTGAACTCGATTGAATTTTGCGGCGCTCAAACACAATATTGTATGGATGCAACCATCAAGTTTGCCCATGGGTTAGGCTATAAGCTTTCCTTGATGAAATCAGCTTCTTCTACTTATGATGATGCGCTGATTTCAGCAGCCGATATGATCCGTTTTTACGAAAAAATTTGGGATAAGCGTTTCTTGACTTTGCTCGAGGAATTTATGTAAAGGAGGAGATTGGATGAATTCATTTAAAGACCTAAATAATCGTTTTTTCTATATCGCCATTATTAACTTCATTTGCGCCATGTTATTAGCCTTGTTTGGCTCTGGAATTTTTTTCAGAGTGATCAGCTTTGTATTTTTCCTTATTTTTGTTCTGAACATGAACTTAGCTTCAAAAAAAGCAAAAGAGGAAGATTCTTCTGCAAAAAACCAAGGCTGATTCAGTTTCAGCCTTGGTTTTTTTTTCATTAGCAGCTGAATAACCCCGTTGAAGCGAGCTATTGGCAGCTTATTTTCGCCCATCCACCACATTAAACCGTCGGGACAGGTAGTTCTTCTTAGCACTTTTCAGTTCATCTTCATTCCAAGGTACAAAGAGCTTTCCTTCGTATTCAGCGATCAGATCCCCCTCTTGGTAAGTTACCGATAGAATATCTGTCGTAAGCAGGCAAACATTATCCAAATCATCCACATGACCAAGCTTTTCTAACTCGTATTCGGTCTCCTTATCGCAGTTCTTATGTATATCATCAAATTCAAACACCGGTTCATAGTCATCATAATCGGAGGTTTTTCCAATATGTTGGACAATTGCTTGGATTTCCATTTCATAGTCTTCATGAGTGCTTTCTTTGACAGATAAAATATGCGTAATGACAAACCCATTCTCAGATTCATCAAGATAAGAACCAATGTCAACACGTCCTGAAAAATAAATCGTTCTAATTTCCTGCAAAACTCTCACCACTTTCGCTTTGGACTATTTTTTTGTTAGGGTTTGGTCGTTTCCTTTTCCGCTAACCACATTAAAGGTAGCCAAGCGCTTTTGCTTAACTGCCTGTCTCATTGCTTCATCACTCCATGGCATGTAGATTTCCACGCCGCACTTCATGACAAAATCATTTCCTTCATACCTTAAATCGACAATATTTGCTATGTATCCATACAGTCCATCCTTCTCCAAACCCAATTGGACTACGTCTCCTACCTTAAGAAATGGATTGCCTTCAGTTTCTTTCCCTCCATAATAGCGTCTTTCATAGCCTTCCCAATAGTCCTCCACCATTCCAAACGCATGTAGAATTGATTTTGTGCCAAACTCTTGGGCGAGTACGTCTACCTTAATCTTGCCATTGCCTTGGTATTTTTTGATATCTATAATATTTGTCACAACAAACAATCGTCCCTCGTGCTCAAACGTTTCACCAACCCCGACGGTTTCTGATCGTACCAAAGTAAAAATTTTGTGCATAGCCTTCTTTCCCTTCGTACTTTATTTTTTTATTGGGACTAAACCCTTTGCTAATTTCTCATTATTCTTTGTTAGTAGTCATTTTGTGAGTGCTTACTTTGTAATGATACAAAAAAGTTGCCTAGCTGTCATGTAATTTTTGATTTTTTTTACTTTTATTTTTTCTAAGTATTTAAAATAGTCCTCACCCTTATGCTTGAGGAAAGAACTATTCATTCCACTGAAATTATGGACCTAGATCTTTACCAACTCAACTTTAAATAATGAAACTTTACACACCAATCTCCCTCGTAAGGCTGCTGCTTTGTGGGAGACTCTTCCAATGATTATCAAAACCCACGCTTTATCGGAATAGAATTCTCGGTTGTTTATGGCACAAAAAGGGTTGTTTAGGACAAACCAAGCTCTTCTTCTAATTACAGTACTATAATTGAAAAAGAAAAAGAAGGGAGCAGTTAAAATGTACGAGTACCGATCAGAAATTCTAATCGCAAAGATGAAATGGTTGTCCGACAAAGCCAATGAAGATGATCTATATGAATTAGATCAACTTATTAATCAGCGGGCAAAAGAGGGCTGGGAGCTTGCCACTTACTCTTACATGTCAACGTCATTACAAGTGAAAGGTGCTACCTTGATCACCTTCAAAAAGTTGATTGAATAATGAAACACTCGTCAGATATTTTCTATCTGACGAGTACTTTTGTAAGTAATCAACTGTTTTTGAATAGGTAATCCTTTCAAAAAATATTTACAACACTTAGCCCATCATGTATGATTTTTATAAAAGGAGCGTGAAAAGTATGGCCTCATTCAATTTCTTCAAAGAGTATTTTGGTTTACTTGCACTAACGTTTATCTTTTTTATAATGAATTCAACAAATTATTTAGCCTTTCTTCCAATTGCTTTGATCGAATTGCCTATCACAATCGTATTCTTCCTTTTGAGAAAGAATAGACAAAAAAGCAATTGTTTTTCCGCTAAATAACCTGTCATCCATGCTCGTAAAAAAGTCTGAAAGAGATTTGTAAACTGCTTGAGACTCCTAGGAAAGACACGAATGGGTAAAAAATCTTATCCTGAATAGACCTTGCTTGCAAGCCAACTTTTACAAATAATAAGCATCTGCTATTCTTAATTGTTTCTTCACTCATCAGGAATTAAAGCTCTTATCTGCCTCGCATGATTGTCGGCAAATACTTCTTTTTCCAAATAACTACCCACTGTTCGCTTAGTTTGAACATGATGCCCTACTTCATGCAACACCGTCCGATACAATTGTGTGCTTCTCACGGACTGCAAGCTGCTTTTTACCATAACCTTTTTGCCTATCCGCCGAATCTCGTGTCCTTCCTTGCCCAGCTGATCCAACTCCCTTTGGAAAAACAGTGAAACATCACTTACTTTTAAAACTATTTCTTTCGCAGGATTCACCGCTTCAATAATGATTGCTGGTTGCACTGTTCCCTGATAGTTAAATTCATAAACAAATCTCCCCCAACAAGGAGACAGAATCGTTTCCTTTTTCTTAGGCTGACGTAAAATAAACAAACTAAGCCCTGTCAAATCCTCGACAGGACAATAAGTTAACACTCTGCAAAGGTCGTCAACCGTGCAAGCATAGCTGTAACCACTACTTAATTTTTCCACCAAAAATGTAACTCTCTTACCATTTATCTTTTTCTGAACAGTTGCTTGAAGGTTGAGGTTTTCATAAAAAGACAGCCGGTTTTCAGCAGGTATATTAAACGGATTCTGCCGCTTAAATCCTGATTTTTTAGTTCCGGCATTTCGATTTCGCTTTGTGGGTCTTCTGTGATTTGGCATCATGCTATCACCTCTTTATTGTGTACGTTTAGCTAGATCTATTTTACCATTTTGAAAAAACGCTATCAATCCTATGAAAATAGCAATCTTGGCGGCCTAGACATTAATTTTGACAGCTCGTGAATTTCCCTACTTACCCTGCGAACCCGCTAAAATTACTTTATCATCTGCCTACTTCTTTTTTATCATAGAAACTTTTGGTTTTTCTGCTCCTTATTCTCCCTTACTGTGTTAAAATTTATCCATCAGATTTAAAGGAGATTATCATGTTTTATATTGGAATTTTTGTATTCTTGCTCTTAGCTGTCAACTTTTTTTACCGGGTGATTAATCTATTTATAAAAATAAACAGACAAGCTTATTCACAAGACACTACACACACATTCAAATGCAGTACCTGCAATCAGTCCTATACCCTGACAGGACCAGAAACAAAGAAGCTGGTCAAAGGTGCTGTTGTAACAAAAAAATCCACACCACGAAGCAGAACTACTTTTTACCAATTCAGGTGTCCTCAATGTGGAAGCTATTCCAATCAAGAAAAGATATTTGATATTAATACGACGAAAGGATTAGGCACTGTAAGAGCTCAAATTGATTCTGATCAATTGCCGCTTGTCATTGATTTCCTATTGAAGGGGGTTCTGCCAATCTTTCTAGCCATGCCCTTTCTAAATCTCATTATCAGATAAACAGTGTGTCTTTCTACTCACTGTTGATATCGAATCAAACAAATGAATCGTTTTATCAATGGAATTAGAAAATACTAATGCTTAAAATCTCAAATAATAAAAATATCCAGGAGGCGAACCATGATAACCATTCAAGAATTTTACCCAACCTATTCTGAAGAGCTGATCAGCAAACTTGAAGAACTTCAAAATTTGATTTGGACTGTTGCAAAGGAACAGAAAAAAACGATAAGTGAAAGCTCTAAATGGGGACAGCTTTCAATCGTTTCTGAAGATGGCACGCCAATCCGTATAGCTAAATTTTCGGACAATGAGATTGCTCTATTTGTTCACTGTCAAACTACCTTAATCGAGACCTGGAAAAATTTGTTTCCCGATCGCCTTTCTTTTTCGGGGAATCGAGCAGTAATAGTCTCTGTTGACTCTCCACTTCCCGCTTCAGAATTACAAGTTTGCATTGATATGGCGTTAAACTATCATGCTCGTAACAAGCGACTCTAATTTTTAGTATTATTCAGCTCTTTATAAAGCTGGAATCGGACAGAATTTGGCACTGATCTTTCCCATTTAACAAAAGTCATTTCAGCAGTTGAATCCTCTCATCAATGCTATAATACGTAAAAAAACAGAGAGGAGAACATGCGATGAAATACTTGCAGTTGACTACTTGGAAATTAATGCTTACAATATTCGCCCTGCTTCTTTTTTTAAGCGGCTGTCAGTCCCACTCTCAGAAGAGTAAATCAACTGACACCACTACTGTGTCTACAGCGGAAATGACTACTGTTGAAGCTTCGACCCAACAGAAAGAAGACACGGTTTCTACCACCCAATCAAAGGAGGATACAGCGATGAACTCCCCTTCAGGAAGCCTGATTGAAGCTGTTTCGGCTAACAATCTTGATAAAACAAATGACATTCTCAGCTCTTCCAATTATCCGATTGATGAGATGAATGAAAAATCTGAGACCTCCTTATTGATCGCTGTTCACAATAATCAAGTAGCTATTGCCAAAGCTTTAATTGATTCAGGTGCCGATATTAACAAACAGGATGGAATACAAGACAGCCCTTACCTCTATGCTGGAGCAGAAGGAAGAACAGAAATTCTAGCTTATATGCTTGCTCATGCAACGCCTAACCAATCCATCACTAACCGATTCGGCGGAAATGCACTGATTCCAGCTGCGGAAAAAGGCCATCTAGAAAACGTAAAAATTCTTTTAGCCGACAAACGAGCAGCTATCAATCACCAAAATAATTATGGCTATACAGCCCTGATTGAGGCCGTAGCATTACGCGATGGATCACAGGTTTACCAAGATATTGTAGCTGAATTATTAAGAAACGGTGCCGATCCAACCCTCGTAGACAACTATGGGAAATCTGCCCTCGATTATGCCAATCAATTAGGTTATGGCAATATGGCTAGAATGCTTCAAGAAGCAATCAAGTAGTCTATTAGAAAAATTATTTTTTGTGGTTATCTCAGGCGTTCGCAGTCATTTAAATCGTTGGTATTGTACTAAAGGCTCAAAATTTCATGTATAATACTCTTCAAGCAGCAGCATATTTTTATTGAAGAATACTACAAAGGGAGTTTTTCTATGAGCAGAATGAAGGATGTACTAAATCACTTTGAAAGTGAAGCGTCAGAGTTTGATTCGATTATTACAAAATTAATTCCAGACTATAATCAAATGTGCACTATCTTACTAGAATTTATTCCGTACACGCCAGAAGATACCTTCTCCTTTATTGATTTGGGCACTGGAACGGGAACTTTAGCAAAACGAATTAAGGATAAATTTCCCAATTCTTCAGCGACCTGTGTCGATATTTCCAGCAACATGTTAACAATTGCTGAACAAAAATTAGGGAGTACTGCTGAATTTATTCAAAGTGATTTTTACTCCTTTGAGTTCGATAAATCTTACGATCTAATTGTTAGCTCCTTGGCCCTGCATCATATTGAATCTAATGAGGAAAAATCCGACTTTTATAAAAAAATTTTCAATGCGTTGTCTCCTACAGGTACCTTTCTCAATATTGATGTTTTGCTAGGTGCAAATGATTTCATTCAACAAAAATACCTTAACAACTGGAAAAACTTTATGCTTAAGAGCGCCTCAAAAGAAGAAGTCGAAGAAACGTGGTTAAAAAATTATCATTCAGAAGATCGGCCTGCTTCTTTGTTTGATCACTTTATCTTATTGAATGATGCCGGATTTACTGAGATTGATTGTTTGTACAAAAGCTATAATTATGGCGTTTATATGGCCGTAAAATAGTTTCAATGCTGAGCGATTATGCTAATCGCTCTTTTTTGTCGTTCAATCAACTAGCACGCAGCTTTTTAAGGGGTTCCTAATGATCGTTCAATAGTACACTCTGTGTCAATCAGCTACCTAATTGGCATCCGCCGAGCCTCCCTTTGATTTTCTTTATAAACTATCAAAGTGACCTTACTAATTTTCCCCGTTCGTTTCTCTTTCAATCTCTTATTTATAGAAAATGACCTATCTTTTTGAAATCGTTTGTTCTATAGTGAAATCAAAAGGTGGGGATATTTTGAAGGGTATTAACGATAACTTTATATTGGTCCTTATCAATTGATGTAGGAGGCTGTAATGGTCTTTCGGTATCATCACTCATGAATAAACTCGTCAATGCGCACTTTAAAGCTCCTGTTTTAGCCTCATAGACTGCTTTATCCCCTGAGTCTTGTCCGTCACCGTAACCTTTCATTTTCACTGATTCGCCGCTTTAGCATCAAAAATTGTATATTCAACTTCTAAACTTACTAATTGCTGGCTCTCGTTTTTCGCTGAAATTTGGGTAATAGTTCTACTCAATTCGTTTGGGATCATTTGAAGACCTCTCTCAGTCATTTCTTTTTTCGCTACATCCTTAATATCGCTTTCTAGTGCGTAATCATAATGGTGAAAATCATTGTGTCCATTCTTTGGAATCCGATCAATTGTTGACGTAATATCGACAAGCTTAGTCATCAGATTCTTTTAGGGGTTCTCGATTGTGTCTGACATTTTATCCCTCCTGTACTATAGTTTAGAAAATTCTATTTTATTTGCGACTTACTACTTGGCGGTGGAAGTCGTTTTTTTCATTACTGCTATATGCTGCTTAGATAAGATTGTGGCCTTATTATATTTCCACCAGCGGTCAGTACAGATTCTTCCAATTCTCAATATTTCTTTTCGTTCAATTTTCAATGACTCGCCCTTCACGCCTTTATATGAGCATCACATTTACGATCTGATCCAACCCTAAGGTACCTAAGTAGATAAAACCGTACATTAAGTTTAGATAGGTCAACCCGATTGCTATTACGATTAATACAAATGCTCCAGCAATGTTTATTCTTCGTTTCATTCTAGTTCCTTTTTTACTTAATCCCAATGATCCATGATGTCGTTACAAATTTTTATTTCCTTATCTGCTTGCCAGTACCTTTTATCTTTAATGGAAATATCGTTATTCTTTATATACTCCTTTACTTTTCTCCTGTCTGGATTAACATCTGGTATAATCTCTCAACCTTCTTTTTTTATAATTAGTAAGGTAATTCGACAGAAAATTTAAATTCCTGTTGACATTATGTAGAAAGTTTTATACTATTTAGGCATACTGAAATAAGATTACAACACTCCATTTTATTGCATCCGGTCGCCAAACTAGTGCTATTTAAGGGACTTTTTAACTTGATTTTTTTCTGTCAAACTAACTTACACACTCAGTTTATTACGAAACTTTCTACACAAAAAGCATTTGTGTTGATTTTTTTGTAATATTGTTGAAAGCGTAACTAGGAGGAGCCTTTATGACTTTATTCGAGAGAGTTTCTACACTTTCAAAAAAACAAGGTAAAAGTCTAAAAGTTATTGCTGAGGAATTAGGACTTAGTCGACACGCGTTTTATTCATGGAAGACTAGCAGTCCAAAAGCTGAATCGTTGGAGAAAGTAGCTAATTATTTTGACGTTTCTGTCGACTATTTACTGGGACGTACCAACAATCCTAATACGCTTAATAATGCAAAAGTCGACTCTGAAGATGAATATGAGCAAGAACTTTTAATGATGTTCCGCAAAGGTGAAAAGGAAGTCACTCCTGAGAAGCGTGATCTTTATAGAAAACAAGTTAAGGACCTAATGAGCTTCGTTTCAAAGACATTGAAAGAATTAGATGAGGATCATGATAAGTAGGAAGTGTTGTTAGTTGGAAAACCAAAAGCGGGATCGCTTAGTGTTAACAAATTTATTGGTAAATCAATTTTTGAGGAAAAATAATATAGAACCTAAACAGTATTTTTTCGAAGTTTTGTATCTTCTTATGTAAAAGAGAATAGAATCAAAGTAGTATCGGGTATTCCTACGATTGACGAAGAATTTTTCCTAGGGGGCACAGTTAGGAGTAAAAAAAGTATATGCTTCTTCCTAAACCCACACGTTTACAAAAGACGAATACATTTCAGCTCTTGCCATGAAATAGCACATTGCATCTTTGATACGAACATGCAAAAAAAAGTCAGCAATTTTTCAATGTGGATAATAAGCCTTCTTTTTACAATGAACACCAATTGAAAATAGAAAAGTTAGCGAATGGTTCAGCAGGTGTCCTAATGCTGCCTGACATCATGTTAGTCAATTACATGGCTATCAATAAATCTTTTCATTTGATTGCTGACGAATGATTAATGAGTAAATCATCTTTGCACAATCGCTTAATGGACTTTGCTAAATACAGTTGTAATACGAGTTCTTTAACAACGATGAAGGCAGTGAAAACATTTCAGAATACTGGAGACCGTTCTCAATTCCGAATGGTATTAACTGGTGCACACTCAATTTATGCAAAGCAGATCATTCACGATTTTGAAAACGCGATTTAAAAAGCCACGCTACGAACACGGCTTTGTACTAATGCCCCTTTTTTCGAGACCTTAAAAAGCACATTATATCAAAAAGGAGAATTTTTAAAATGAAAAAGAAAAAAATCGGTTGCGGAACTATTTTCATTGTTTTTTTAGCAATTGGATTAGTAATTGAATACTGGTATATAGGAATTCCTGTAATATTAATAGCAGCTGCATATTGGTATTTCAAAATTTACCCTGAAAAACGTGCTTTAAAAATACAAAAAGAGCAAGAAATTCAGGAGGAAAAAAATATTGCAGCGGAAGAACGCAGACTTGAACTTGAAAAGAGAAAACTGATGGTTGAAAATCAACAGAGAGAAATACAGGATTCGCGCACAACATTAAACAAAACTGAATGGAAATGCTCTTTTTGTATGAACACAAATTCGCCAGAACGGAATGAGTGTTCTAGTTGCGGTGCTAAAAAAGATTAGTCTTTAGGCTTTTCTTTTTCTCTATTTAAGAACATATATTCGTAAGGACGTAGAAATATGGCAAATCTGAATTGGTCAAAAAAATACAAACATGTTTTTTCTTACTATAATAAAAAAAGCGAGTTTTTGGGATATCGGTATCCCTTTTTATAACTCATTAAAACATCGGAAAGAAGCTAGTAAGCGTAGGTTTGAAACTGAACGAGCTGCTTATAAAGCCCTTTTGAAAATTCAATATGAGTTGGAAAAGCAAAACACTTCTTTTATTGAAAACAAGGAAGTCACCATTGACGAATGGATAAAGATATGGATACCTTACGTACAAGACAACTGGAGCATATCAACAAAACAAAAAATTGAATTCGCTATTGAGTTTCATATTTCTCCACTAATTGGAAATCAGAAACTATCTTCGTTAAACAAGATCACATATAAACGAGAATTCATTGATAAATTGAGACAGGAAAATAGATATAAAGAATCCACTATTCAAGCATGGCATAAAATTGTAATGAGAATGATCAACGCTGCTGTAAATAATCAGATACTGCCTGGTAATTCTCTCAATGGCTTCAAATTTGATTCTAGCAATAACACTCGTTCATTTACAAAAGAACAACTACAACAATTTACAATGGTTATAGAAGAAAAGAAATCCGAACTCAATCTATATTTTTAGCATTATTAAAATCTGGAATGAGGAAAGGCGAACTAATGGGGCTTCGGTGGAAAGATATTGATCTAACTGAAAAATAGTTTAATATCAATTCTACAAGAAGAGATTACAGGGATAATAAAACGAAAACAAAAACAAGTATACGTAAATTTTATTTTGATGATTCGCTGTTTTTTTTTATTAAAAATTAGAAGTCTTACGAAAAAGAAAATCAACTTAGAAAAGGTCGTATACTTAAAGACGAAGATTATTTTATCTTAAATTCCTGAGATTTACCAATACAGCAATCCAAGATCACTTATATGTTTCGGCTGCTATGTGAAGAAGCTGGAGTACCTAACATAAGCATCCATGGGTTAAGACACACTTATGCTACTTTTCTAATCGAAGCTGGATCAAACATCAAATATGTATCTAATCGCTTGGGACACAAAAATATCAATATTACTTTGGATGTGTATAGCGACGTACTAAAAGAAGAAGAAAAAGGAACTGCTGATATTATGGGGAAATTGATTGATAATTTATAAACTGTGGTAAATTTGTGGTAAATATAGCTCGAAGTGCTGATATATAAGCATGTTGCCACTTCCTAACTGAAATTGATGACGATTTGATAAGAAAATCATCTGACCTTAATTGTGCATTGGCCTATCTAACTGAAGCTCATAGGCTTTATTGTGACGCTGAGGTATTTCTAAAAGACAATATTGAAATTTTGGACGAAAGATCAGAATTTACATCTCTAATTCATAGATTTAAAGTCTATAATCGCTAAGTTTTGAATAATGTTAGAACCAACCATAGCCATCAATGGAGTGATATAGAATTCCGACATTTCGCAGATAGTTTTCTTGATGCAGGAATTTTATTGAACATTGACGATGTTCACTCCCTTGTTGAATCTGCAAAAGAAGACTATTCCGTAAGAATCTGCGCACGCAGATTCTTTTTTTCGACTTATTTATTGAAATTTGACAAGTTCAATCTTTTTGATTTTTTCTTACATAATTGGCGTGGTTAACGTGCTGTAATTAGTCAATCCAATCCACGATGATATTCACGTTCTCTTCTGAAAAATATGTCTGTCCAAATTTTCTTGCTTCTTCAGGTAAATCAGAATAGGCCTCTTACAGCGTGTACTTCCAGCCACTCGCTGTGGCAACACCATTCATGAGTACACATAGCCGTATTGAATTTTTCGTTATCCAGTGTGGAACTGTGAGACTCCTAGTAAATATAGCTGATTATTAAATATTAAAATGTCACCCTTCTTTGGAACAAATTCATCTGTTAAAACCCTTTTGTTTACTTTGAATTCCATAAATAACTCTCCTCCATACTTTCCTTGGTTAATATACTTATTCATTTTTGTTGACCTTTACTTTACGTAACCCTTTATAGTAGTACTTAGCAAAATAAAGGAGACAACTATGAATACCAATGAGCATTCCATATGTCTTTATAAAGATTTACAAACAAGATTGATAGCAAACCCACAAAATTTCCGAGCAGATAGCAGAGAAGGATTTTTCTTCTTAATCGGAAATGTAATTGGATCAATGGTTTTCCACACAGATAATGTTCCGAACCAGCGAGACATTAATTGTATTGAAGATTTGGATACAATAGATCAACTAAAATTACATTTCGATTTTCTTCAAGGTATTTATGGTTACAATAAAAAAATTAGTAGAAATAGAAACTACAAGTATCTGTGTGCTGCCATTGCACTTTATTTAAGCAAAGAATCACTAATCCATGCCAATGACCGTTCTTATTTACATCTAGGTTTAACTTTTGATCATAGGCTATTGTATACTTAACTGACAGATTGCGGTCAAATAATCATGATCTTTACTTCAACTATCCTTCCTCTATCTCGGTCGTTAGTAGACTTCTGAGAATATCTCCCTTATACTTTTGTAACAAATAGGAGGCATTGTAATGGATTACCCTGTTCATCGATTTATTAAAACTAATTTAGATATGACCCCTTACGCTTTCTCAAAAGCTACTGGTATTTCTCAACAATCACTCTCTTCATGGAAATCTAGTAATAGAATGGTAAATAAATTACCGATACAATTACTTATAGCTTTTGTATCCATGTCTAATAAAAACTATGAGGAGGTCATAATCCTATTACTGAGATATGAAATGGATTATCAAGACTTTCTCCGTTCTCTATGATCTTGATTCCATGCTATCTTTCGCTAGTGGAACCTATTTCCCAAATTTCCACTCTTGAGCGTCAAATAATTTCTCAACTTACAATATTGTAAGTTGAGTGTGCAGGCTGTAAGTATCACATTTTTAGTCCCAATGCTATGATTAGATTATCAAAGACAGAGGAGTGTTTTACATGGACGTTTTATATATTTTATTCTTAGCAACTGGTGTTAGTGGATTGATGCAATACTTTTTGGAAAAAGGGTACATCAAGTCCATAAAAAGTGCATTGTTAGCTTCTAGTTTGATTATTGTAACTATAAACACCTTAGGGAATCCCCAAGCTCTAGTTAACGGTCACTTATTAAATACACTATTTTCATTAATACTTAGTTCAGCCGTTTTTGGTATTTGTATGATATCACTTCAATACTTAACGCCAAATAAAAAACAATAATCCCTTTTGAAGCTTACAATACATCTCTAATTCAATAATCATGATTTTTAAACCATTTACTAATTGTAGATGGTTTTTTCTATATCTTCTTTCGGTCTTGTTAAGAAAACTTTTCAATTGCTTTTCTAAAGCTCGTTCTAACGTCTTGAATAGAATTTTCACTAAAATCATTAACAGAAATAGCATCCAATGGGTTTCCATCATCGCTTATCAATAGAAAAGTATAAATATACTTTGGATAAATCCCTCTTTTTACTAAATCCTCGTAGCCATTGGAAATTTGATCAATTGTATCAATCTCTATATGACGTCCGTTCCTGTTAAAATCTTCAATTAGATTCTGCATGTCTTTTTTCCTTTCTACTTCATCGGTCGTTACTGGAACTTTTATATTTTTATTCGATTGAATCCAACTGCTTAATGTCCTATACTTAACTGAATAGTTATAATAATGATAAATAAAGGAGGAGTATAGTTGTCAGACGAGAAAAAGTTGTTAAAACAGTTTCAAACAATATTTGTTGTACTTTTTAGCGTGCTAATGCTAAATACAGTAGGAGTAATCTTCTCTTTTTCGAAAAATGCTATGGAGGATTCAAGCTTCTTAATGTTTGCTTTTGTAACTGGCCTTGGATGGATCAATACTATTGTTCAGTTTAAGAGAGCAGATATCCGAATAAATTGGAAGAACAAGTAGAATATTTTTTACAAACGGGGCTAACTGAATTAGCTCCGTTTTTCTACTGAATTGCCCCATTTACAGGAGTTTCTAGTCCATACTTTCTTCCATTTGCTGAGTTAATCGAATTAATAAAAAATCATGTATGTGTTATAATCAATGCTATCCTTAGGCAGGAGAAAAATTATTGAATACATCCTTAAGCTATTTGCATAAACTATTAAACAAATTCCCGATCGAAAACCTTCAATCAGAAAATCAAAATCAGGATTATGAAGGCACTATTTTTTCTATGAATAGTGTTTCATTTCGTAGTCGTTTGGCCAAATCAACTCCAAAAAAGAAAGGGTATTTTGTTGCTTTTTGGGAAAAAGATTCCGAAGGGAAAAATCAACCTTTCTCATATTTCGATAGTCCTGAAAAACTTATTATCGTGATCCTTGATGGGCAGCGATCCGGTCAATTCGTTTTTCCTAAAGACATATTATTAAAAAATGGGATACTGAAAGGACCAAATTCAAAAGGAAAGATGTCAATCCGTGTTTATCCCATTTGGGAGCAAGACTTAAATAAAACTGCATTCACTACAAAAAAATGGCAAACTGAATTTTTTATCGACACTTCAGCTAGTACAGACATTGAAAAAATATCTGCTTTTTACTATGAGTAAAGGTTTCCTACATATTACTGATGGTTAATAGAACATGTTTAACGCTACCTATTGGTTTCATTATTAAATTTTTATTTCGCTTTTTTCTCTCAAAACATCCTTAGTTTCTTTCCTATTATCATTACCTATATCAAATGAAATGAGAGTATATTATGGGCATATCATCCTTATTACTGATTTTTTTCGTTAGTAGTATTTCTTTCCTACTAGTTGGTATAATCAAAAAGAATAGACCATTAATGTTGATATCATCTATATCAGTAATTTTAGTAATTGTTTTCTGCTTGTACATCTTCATATTGATTGGCTCCATGTAGTCAATTAATTTTCCTTAATATCCCTTCAGTAGTATTGATGGATTCTTCGACTTCTTCTTTAGCATCAAAAGTACTCACTTCAATTTCCTTGTCAGCATAAACGACCATTAACTGATAATTGTATAGCTTCACCCCTTGATTAACTGACTTTTTTTAAGTCTTGTATTTTTATTTCATCCTTAGAAATTGATCGTGTCTATTATTGATTCTTTTGTTCCTTTCTCCCAAATCGATCGAGGACTAATTGACTTTATTTCTAATAAGAACTAAAATTTTATAAATATATCTGCAATTAAAAATGGAGGAATACTGATGAAACTAAGCAACTCTTTCGAAACTTTTGCAAAAGAAGCACCAGAAAATCAGCAAGCATTCGCTCAGCTAGTTCAAACTTGGGGAGAGGTCAGCTCTTTAGAAGAGAAAACAAATCATTTAGCTTACCTTGCAGTCCTTTCTGCAACAGGGAAAACCAGTGGTGTTGCTTTTCACGTAATGTTGGCAAAAAAAGCAGGAGCTACTAAAAAGGAAGTAGTTAGCGCTATTTTAGTTGGACTTCCAGCGGTAGGTAACGAAGTTCTCAATTCCTTGCCAATGGCTATTGAAGCATATGACAATAATTAATCATCCCAGAATCTCTTAACTATTTATTTTGGTTAAGAGTTTTTTACTCCTTACTTTCATTCATTAGTAGACAAAAATGGACTTAAAGTCTTCCTTTAATGTAATTCTTAATTTCAATCGATAATCTTGTACTTTCTCATTTTTAGCCAAATGATTTAATGGTACTAGAAAGTGCTTCTATTTAAATAATGCATTTGATACAATTAGAAAAACCTTTAAGGATAAGGAGTCTAAATTAATGAGACACTCAACTGTGGAAAAACAAAATATTAATGGAGTAGATTTGTTTTTTTCGGTAAACAAAAATCAAGATTCTAAGAAACCAATACTCTTATACTTGCATGGTGGCCCTGGGGATAGTTGTATACCCCTAACTCAAAAATTCAATTCTGAATTGGAAAAAAGATTCAATTTTATAAATTTGGAACAACGTGGAGCAGGTTTATCATATTACAAATTTGAAAATCAAAAAAAATTACTTATTGATGATATTGTTACAGATATCTATTTATTCATTAAATATATCCTCGAACGCTTTAACCAAAAGAAAATTATTTTAATTGGTCATTCCTGGGGATCTGTTTTGGCAATTAAATTGATTCAGAAATATCCTGAACTATTTACGAAATACATTGGAATTGGCCAAGTAGTTAACATGAAAAAAAATATTGGCCTACAACAGTCATTTTTGAATGCAAAAGGAGTGAAAGAAATAGAGTTAGATTACACTAACGTAGATTCATTAATAAAAGATAGTTTGTACATAACAAAGTCCATTGTTAAACATGGAGGTTCGTTGTTTAATGAAACTAACTACTCTAAATTAATAATTCCTTTTATTCTTTCAAAGTCATATTCAATTAAAGATCTCTTATTTCGTGTAAAAGGTTCTAACCAATCAATTCAGTGTTTTTGGAAAGAATTGATGGAAATTAATTTTGAATCTATTTATAGCTATCCTATCCCAATGTATTTTTTTGAAGGTAGACATGACTACCATGTTTCTTCAAAATTGGTTGAAGAGTATTTAACAAAGGTTAAAAGTTCTACCTCATTGATTTGGTTCGAGAAATCGGGACATTTCCCACAATGGGAAGAATCAAATAAATTTAACAGGCTTGTGATTGATTTATGCGAATAGTATCCCTCAAACGGCTATCATGGACTTCCTTCGATTACTTACTTTTCAATTTAGTCAAAGGAAAGTTTAATCTGTACTATCTTCCATTTGCTGAGTTAGTGATATAATTACGAATCAATTTACTTTAATTTAAACAGTAAAGTACAATTAGATAAATACTTTTTTTCGAGGTGTTCACCTATGCAAAGAAACCAAAACCAAATGGTTAAGAAAAACTCCAAATTAAAATTGATTATTGTTCTATTGGTTATATTAATACTTGTTCTAATAGGCTTCTTCTCATTAGTTTTTTTGGGTCAATACAATGATGAAACAAATAAAACTGAATCTGAAAACACTTCTGTTCGAATTGATACAAATAATAGTGTTTCACAAGAAAAAGATCTGCAAGTGTCTTCTGAGAATAGTTTACAAAGTAACACCTCTTCTTATGCGGTTAATTTTGACAGAATCGCTACGTGCATTGGTACTTATGGTACTCTTGAATTTAGTCTTACTCCTATGACTGATGGTGAAATCAAAGTTTCCTATGACACACCAAATTTCCCGGAAACCCAATTTGCTACTCTTACACCTATGGATATTGCAACAAAGTCATTAAAGGTGAACGAACACTCTACCGTAAAAGAAGTCCAGATAGAGACTGAACTAAAACTCTCAAATATAACTAATGCTGCAACCGAAGATTTTTTTTACCCTTTCAATGGAAACGACACAAGAGTATATGCTTATTACATGAATAACGGTAATATTGCTCTAGCTTTTCAACCTGGTTTAGGCTTGGATCAATATCAGGTTATTGAATTTGAACCAACAAGTAATAGAAAAGCTCCAAATTATGAAGAGGCTAAAAAGATTGTGCAAGAGAGTTATCCAAATTCTGATGTTGTATATGCTGATTTCGGAGCATCAGTTGACAATCATGGAGATTTTCGAAAACTAAAAGCCACCAGTGTCAGTATGAAACAAGATGGTGGTTCAGGTACACTTGGCTTTGTAAAAGTATATTCTGATGGAACTGTTATTGAAGCTAATAATGGAGATTTTGAATTCGGAGAATAAAATTACTAGATAAATATACGTTCCTAGCCAACCATCATTTTTTTGTTTCGATGGGTCGGACCCTTTTTCGAGAACTCAAGTACTTATTTTCAAGTTAGTGATTTTTTACACATTTTTTCTATTAGACTGATAGTTAGTTGGCTATTCTATAGCTTTAGCTCTACCTTAAAAGTAACCTTCTTGAAAACTACCATCCGAAAAACACCACAATTTATAATAAATACAAAAATAAACAGTGCATTTCTTCTCGTAAACGATTATTGAATCGTCATTTCTGATTAGTACACCATGCGTATCCAAAAATCCTTTAGATTTTCCATCTGAACACCTACTTATTCCTTCCTTCCCTTGGTTAACTGACTTTATTTCAATAATTTACTATAATTTTTTTTAAAGAGGTGATTATCGTGAAATACTTTGGTTCACTATTTTTCTCATTCTTTGCTTTATTTTGCGTTATCTTTGGTGTTCAATTTAAACGTTGCAAATGGCTGGGAGCCCTTTCCAGAAATACATTTAAGGATAATATATTTTCTCCTGAATTCGCTATTATTCAGAAAAAAAAGACTAGTAACATTTTATTTCTAGCGGCTTTATTTTTTTTACTTCTTGCGATTTATCTTTTTTATAGGACATAATCATCCCACTACCTTGGTCGTTAAAAAACAAAGAATATGCTATTGCTTCAAACTATGAAACATTGCTATAATTAGCCTAAAAAATTTCTCAAGGAGCCTAAATGAATAAATATAAACTTTCTTTTTCTTTAACCGGTACACTTCTTTTCGTTTGTGTTATGATCCCAAATATCATTTGGGCTTATTACCCTGCTCAAAATGATATTTTGAGAATGACGTCAGTAACTCCTAAACTAGATACGTTAACATCGGTATTTCAATTTGTTTTGATTGCAATAATTTGTACAGTCAAAAGCACTGATAATAGAGTCTCACATTTGAAATTGATTCTAAACGCTGTAATGATTTTTAGTATTACTTGCTATTATGGTTCATGGTTCGCCTATTATGCCGATAGCTCACATTTTATCTTTGTTTTTTTGCTATCAGCCACTCCGTTTTTAATTTTTGGCTGTTATATAATTAAAAATAGACTGTACATTGCTCTACTTCCATTGATACTATTTTCAATAGGTCATATATTGTTTGCTTTTTCCAATTTCTATGCTCTACAATAATTTTCTCCATACTATCTTCCATTTGCTAAGTTAATGGCATTGATTATTGTCTTATTTTGAACTATACCTATGCCATCTTAATCTACTAAGGAGAATCTGGTATGCCCTATATCACAATTGAAAGCGTAAAATTATCAAAAGAACAAAAAGAAGAATTAATCAAACAACTAACAGATGTTTCTTCGCAAATTATGCGTGTTCCAAAAGATTTTTTCTCAATAACTATCAAATAATTGGATGATTCAAATTTCGGAATTGGTAGAAAAACAATTGGAGAGATTAAAGCTAACTATAATAAGTGAGTACCCACTTATATCTTAGTGAACTCTAATCCTAACCTGTAGACCTTTTTTAGGTCTTTTTTCTGTTAAACTGGTGGTTAATAGAATATGTTTAACCCTACCTATTAGTTTCATTATTAAATTTTTCTTTCGCGTTTTTCTCTTGTAGCATCCTTAGTTTCTTTCCTGTTATCATTACCTATATCAAATGAAATGAGGGTATATTATGGGCATATCATCCTTATTACTGATTTTTTTCGTTAGTAGTATTTCTTTCCTAGTAGTTGGTATAATCAAAAAGAATAGACTATTAATGTTTATATCATCTATATCAGTAATTTTAGTAATTGTTTTTTGCTTGTACATTTTCATAATGATTGGCTCCATGTAGTCAATTAATTTTCCTTAATATCCCTTCAGTAGTCTCGATGGATTCTTCGACTTCTTCTTTAGTATCAAAAGTTACCACTTCAAGTTCCTTGTCACTATAAACGACCAACAACTGATAATTGTATAACCCCACCCCTTGGTTAACTGACTTTTTTAGAATCTTGTATTTTTATCTCATCCTTAGAAGTTGATCGTGACTATCATTCATTCTTTTGTTCCTTTCTCCCAAATCGATCGAGGACTAATTGACTTTATTTCTAATAAGAACTAAAATTTTATAAATATATCTGCAACTAAAAATGGAGGAATACTAATGAAACTAAGCAACTCTTTCGAAACTTTTGCAAAAGAAGCACCAGAAAATCAGCAAGCATTCGCTCAGCTAGTTCAAACTTGGGGAGAGGTCAGCTCTTTAGAAGAGAAAACAAATCATTTAGCTTACCTTGCAGTCCTTTCAGCAACAGGGAAAACCAGTGGTGTTGCTTTTCACGTAATGTTGGCAAAAAAAGCAGGAGCTACTAAAAAGGAAGTAGTTAGCGCTATTTTAGTTGGACTTCCAGCGGTAGGTAACGAAGTTCTCAATTCCTTGCCAATAGCTATTGAAGCATATGACAATAATTAATCATCCCGGAATCTCTTAACTATTTATTTTGGTTAAGAGTTTTTTACTCCTTACTTTCGGTCGTTAAGTAACCTATCTTTTTTATTCCATCAAAACATTTTATATTTTTTAACTTCCAATTCCCTGCTCAAATACTTATAATAATTCTATATATGAGGAGGAAAAAATGATTGATGAAAAAAAGAGTGCTGTCAACGAATTACTAGAAAAGATAAGTGCTACAACTACTTATATTATCTCTTTATTATTGACAATTACTGTAGCGTTAATTGTCTCCGCCTTTATTGGCTTTGGAGAATCTAGTTTTTACATGTTAGCCTGTCTTACTGTCTACGGATGGATTTCCGCTATATGTCACTTTAAAAAAATTGGTGTTAGTTTTGATTGGAAAAAGAAAACAAAATAATTTTCGCAATGGAGACTGCCTAAGTGAACTCCATTTTTTTCTATTTGATAGTTCCAATCATTGGATCTTTTTCCATACTATCTTCCATTTGCTGAGTTAGTGGATTAATTCTTTTGGTACTCATCTTGCCATCTTTTATAGGCTCTTATATAATGTCAACATATTAAAAATTGAGGAGAATAACGCAATTATGCCCACAACTAATAACAAATTTCAGATTCGTAAATCTTTTTTAGTCGTGTATTTAGTACTAATCTTTCTAGGACTTGGACTTACTGTTGGCAGATGGTATAGTCAATCAACTAATTTTGTAATTATTAACGCGTGCGTCACTTCTCATATATCAAACTTCTCATTGAGCTTAATGTCTTACCTTGTAATTGGTTTTATATGGTTAATACAAGGGATAAAATTCCGCTCCATCGTATTTCTAGGTATCGTATTTGTGATAGGAAATTTACTATGTGAGACATTAATCACCTTCTTGAACACTCCTGATATTATTGACGCATATTATGGGATTTTAGGAACATTGGTTAGTTTTCTTTATCTATTATTGTTAAATAAATATGGACTAACTCCAATAAAAAGCGAACATTAAAAATTTCCTATAGGCTATACTTCTGGTGGTTAATAGCATATGTTTAACCCTACCTATTGGTTTCATTATTAATTTTTTCTTTCGCGTTTTTCTCTTGCAGCATCCTTAGTTTCTTTCCTGTTATCATTACCTATATCAAATGAAATGAGGGTATATTATGGGCATATCATCCTTATTACTGATTTTTTTCGTTAGTAGTATTTCTTTCCTACTAGTTGGTATAATTAAAAAGAATAGACTATTAATGTTTATATCCGCTATATCAGTAATTTTAGTAATTGTTTTCTGCTTGTACATCTTCATATTAATTGGCTCCATGTAGTCAATTAATTTTCCTTAATATCCCTTCAGTAACATCGATGGATTCTTCGATTTCTTCTTTAGTATTAAAAGCACCCACTTCAAGTTCCTTGTCACAATAATCGACCATCAACTGATAATTGTATAGCTTCACTCTTTGCTTTTCTTTGGTTAGATTACTGCTCTAATAGTATTGTGGTATACTCATGAAAAACACTGCAGAGGAGCATTCAACCATGAAACTCATATTAATCACCTGTGTTGCTGTAGCTATTTCTTGCGCCGTTGCTTCAAATAAAAACTCTTCCAAAAAGTAGCCTTATGCTCTACTTTTTTTCTCTTTCTGTTCTTTCGGTCGTAAATATATTTGCTATTTGTGTCATTCAGGACAGTATTTTAACCTTTCGTGACGAAATCAATTCTTTTTTAATTTATTAACTATACTGAAAATACAGAACGAAATGCATGACTAAAGGAGGAGAAAAATGGAAAAAAAGTATGGAAAATTGAGAAACTATATTTTTTATGCAGGCATTGGATTGTCATTTCTTTGTAGCTTCACACAATTATTAGATTTATCTGGTGTAGTTAGTTTTTATGTTGCTCTTGCTGGAGTATCACTTTTGGCGATAGGCGTTGTCTTAATGATTACGATCTTGTTGCATGAACGAAAACATCAGAAAAATATTTGACTTAAATTTAGCAAGTTATCCGTAGTTCCATCTATGAATATAGATGGCTTTTTTTGTACTATCTTCCATTACCAGCTTTCATCTTGCTATTAACTCGACTAACTAGTCAAAAAAATAGTTAATAATAGCTTTGTTCAACCTCTTACAAATTAGTTTTGAGCTTAACTCAGCTAGCAACTACTCACTGGGAAACAGCTTATAATCGTTTATCGTTGTTCCCCACTATGTTTTGGTTTTACTAAGTTCACTTTTTTGGCTAAATGAGGAATAGAATAAGATAAAAACTTAGGAGATTATCTTTATAAACGAAAAGGAACTATCCGCATACCTTGATTTGGCTATGAAAAATTTACATTTTTTGAAACTCCAAATAGAAAATGTAATTAGTGAATTCACTCGATTGCTTAAGACCAAAGATATCGATGAAGTGAATGTGCTATTGAACAAAAAATGATAGTAAAACGAGCTAAAAATGAATAACCCCTTCACATCGTAAACAACTGATGCGAAGGGGTTTATTCACTATTCTATGAGTGTCCAACAATCTTATGTGGAATGTATGGTTCCTCCAAGTAAGCAACATCTTCCGGTGTAAGCTTGAAATCAACAGCTGCAACGGCACTCTCAATGTGGCTCATTTTTGTAGCACCAATAACTGGAGCAGCCACAGGTTCCTTTTGCAGCAGCCAGCCTAAGGCAATATTTACCCGACTAGTTTCATATCTTTCAGCTAATTCCGCTACGCGATCGATAATGACTTGATCCATCTCAGCCGTTTCGTCGTATTTGGCTTTTTGCGCCTGATCGGTCGTACTGCGGGAGGTCGTTGTCGTACGATCGCGCACTAAACGACCGGAAGCCATTGGACTGTACGGTGTCAAAGCAATATTTTCCGAAAGGCAATAAGGAATCATCTCCCGCTCTTCTTCTCGATAAATCAAGTTCAAATGGTTTTGCATCGAAACAAATTTAGTCCAACCATTCATTTCCGCTACATGGTTAGCCTTTTGAAACTGATAAGTATACATGGCCGAGGCACCAATATACCGAGCTTTCCCTGCTTTGACTACATCATGCAGCGCCTCCATGGTTTCTTCGATCGGAGTAAATGGATCCCAGCGATGAATGATATATAAGTCAACGTAATCGGTCTGCAGACGTTTTAAACTTTGATCAATTTGCGACATAATGGCCTTGCGGGATAACCCTTGACCGTTGGGCCCATCAAACATTTTTTGGTGAACCTTGGTAGCTAAAACAATTTCATCCCGTTTGGCAAAGTCTCTCAGAGCTTTACCAAGAATTTCTTCACTGCGACCTAAGGAATAAACATTGGCCGTGTCAAAAAAGTTAATCCCCAAATCCAAAGCGCGTTGAATTAACGGTCGACTTTCGTCCTCTTCTAAAACCCATTTGTGGATCCAATTTTGAGGGTCTCCAAAGCTCATACTGCCTAAGCAGATACGTGACACATCCATCCCTGTATTACCTAATTTTACATAATCCATCTTGATCATCCTTTCATCCGTCTGAGTTGTTCCTCATGATTAATTATTTCACACAATGAAAACCGCTTTTCGCGGTATTCGTATTTAAAAATACAACAATTACCGATCCCGATACTTTGTCCATATATACGGTATTCGGGCTCACTGTAATCATCCCAAAATTTACGGAACTGCCCACAAAACGCGCCATGAGTCACTGCTAAAATCGTACCACCCTTTTGTCGCATCAGCTCGTTACAGGTGTCTACCGTCCGCTTCTGAAATTCCTTTTCCTCCTCACCACCGTATTCTACAAAAAAATCGCGGTAAGGCAGCGAGGGATTCAGCTTTTCACTTTCTCCTTCTAACTGTCCAAAATTCCATTCCTTTAACCCTTTTAAACGAGTATAAGCTTGAGAAGTAATCAACTCCAATGTATCCGAAGTCCTTTCCAAAGTTGAACTAAAGGCTTGATCAAAAGAGGTGCCCTGCCATTTAAAATACTCACCCGCCGTTTTCGCCTGGTGGACTCCCCGTTCTGTTAAGGGCGAATCACACCAGCCTTGGATTTTGTGTTGAACATTGAACAGCGTTTCACCATGACGAACTAGATACAGCGTTTTTTTCATGCAAACAATCCTTTCTGATAAACACCAAAAAGAATGGTGCCATCCATTCTTTTTGGTTCATTCATTAAACTTTCACTGCTTCGGTCACTGTCAAATTCTCGCCATTGGAGGCAATCACCTGCTTGTACCAGTCAAAAGATTTTTTCTTGGTACGCTTCATTGTTCCGTTCCCTTGGTCGTCTCGATCAACATAGATAAAACCATAACGTTTGCTCATCTGACCCGTGCTGGCTGCCACTAAATCAATACATCCCCAAGTTGTGTAGCCCAACAGCTCCACCCCGTCGATTTCAACCGCTGCTTTGAAGGCTTCGATATGCTGCTTCAAATAGTCGATGCGGTAATCGTCTTCCACGTAGCCATTTTCGTCTGGCATATCAACAGCACCTAAACCATTCTCCACAATGAATAACGGCTTTTGATAGCGATCGTAAAGCTGGTTTAAAGAATTTCGCAACCCAAGTGGATCAATTTGCCAGCCCCATTCCGTAGACGGTAAGTTGTCATTTTTAATAGAAGCAAAAATATTACCCGTAGCCTGTTGGTAATCTTCCGCATGAGCACTCACTGTTCGAGAGCAATAGTAAGAGAAGGAAACGAAATCTACCGGAGCCGAAGCTAGGATTTCTGTATCACCCTCCTCCATCTGAATCGTCAACCCCTCCTGCTCAAATTTTTTCAATGCGTAATTAGGATATTTCCCCCGCGCTTGTACATCAATGAAGAAATAGCCTTCACGATCTCGTCGAATCGCTTCTTGATAATCCTCAGGACGACAAGTATAAGGATAATGACTGCCGCCAGCCAACATGCAGCCAACCTGATTTTCTGGATCGACTTCATGTGCAATTTTAGTTGCCAGGGCACTAGCTACTAATTGATGATGGGCAGCTTGATATTTTACTTCTTCCTTGTTGTCGCCTTCGTGAAAAATAATCCCTCCACCAACAAAAGGTTGATGCAATAAGATATTAATTTCATTGATAGTCAGCCAATACTTTACTTGTCCTTTGAAGCGCTTCAGCACTGTTTCAGCATAATGACTATAAAAGTCCACCAGCTTGCGACTGCGCCAGCCGCCATATTTCTTAATTAAATGCACAGGCACATCAAAATGAGCAATCGTTACTAACGGTTCGATGCCATGCTTTTTCAACTCCTTGAAGATGCCCTCGTAAAAAGCTAACCCTTCCTCATTAGGCTCCAAATCATCGCCGTTCGGAAAAATCCGCGACCACGAGAGCGACATCCGGTATACCTTGAAACCCATTTCGGCAAACAGCTGAATATCCTCAATATAATGATGATACATATCAATCGCTTCCTTAGCAGGATAATAATGATCCTCCTGCCATTCCAGCATTTCCAGTTCACCTAGACCCACTGCTTTGCGATCTTCTCCACAGGGCAATAGATCAATGTTGGAAAGCTTGCGTCCGCCTTCCAAAACGCCTCCCTCTACTTGATTCGCTGCAGTGGCGCCGCCCCACAAAAAGTTTTTATCTAAAGCCATTTATTTTTATCTCTCCCTTATTTTAAACTTTTACTGCCAAAATGGCTTCCTGACAGTCGGTAGGTCCTTGAGTAATCGTTTCTATTGATGAATACTGAGGACTATTGGTTACTACTACGGGTACTTGTGTTTCGTAACCGGCAGCCTGAATACTTTTAAGATCAACGTCCAATAATGGCTGTCCTTTTTTAACCGTATCATCCGCATTTACCAATACTTCAAAATATTGACCTTTTAACTCCACTGTATTTAAGCCCACATGAATCAGGATTTCTACCCCAGTATCTGAAACCAAGCCAATCGCATGCTTAGTAGGAAAAATTGCCGCAATTTTACCATCAAAAGGTGCTACAACCTGACCTTCCACCGGTTCAATAGCAAAGCCTTTTCCTAGAGCCTCAGAAGCGAATGCTTCATCGTGCACTTCACTTAAAGGAATAATTTTTCCTTTCATCGGACTAATTACCCGAGTATCTTCCAAAATCAATTCTTTTATTTCTGAAATCTCTTCCTTTTCAAACTTGAAGCTCAAAATATTCGTTAGTCCACCAGATACTACCATCGAAATAATCAAAGCAATCACGATATTCCAGAAGAAACGCATCGTATCATCACCAATATATAGCAGAATTGCCGGAATACCTGAAGAACCAGTCGCAAAACGGTGCGTGTTGGTCAAACCAGCAAACAAACCGCCAGCTCCCCCACCGATCATTGCCGCAACTAACGGGTATTTCTTTGGTAGGTTAACCCCATACAAGGTCGGCTCGGTAATGCCCATGTAGGCGGTGATCGAGCCAGAAGTTGCCAATTGTTTTAACTTCTTGTCCTTTGTACGAAAAGCTACTACTGCTGAAGCAGTTGCCTGAGCAATATTGGAACAAACACACCCCGGACCAAAAATACTATCATAACCAAGCTCAGCCATCTGCATAACGCCAAGGGGTGCTACACCATTATGCAAGCCAAACATTACCATGATCGGCAAAAAGCCGCCGATTAATACTGCCGGAACCCAGCTGGCATTCACGCTCAAGAAAGTAAAGAACGAAGCCAGATATCCGCCAAGCACTGTACCGATCGGACCCAAAACTGCTAAAGCTAGAGTTCCCATCACTAAGAATGTCAGCATCGGCACAAAAACCAGCTCGACTGATTTCGGAATGATCCGATTCAAGAATTTTTCCACATAGGATTGAACAAAGATAACCAGCAAAATCGGAATCACTGAGCCTGTATACGTTGCTAAGGTAAATGGAATAATATCAAAAAATTGGACAGGGTCTCCAGCCGTTACCAATGCTCCCCAATTGGGATGCAGCATAATCGCCGCTACAGATACTGCCAAAATCGGATTGCTGCGTAATTTTTGTGCTACAGTAAACGCTAAAATCATCGGCAAGAAGTAGAACACACCATCGGCGAACATATTTAATAAATAGTAAGTTTGTGAATCAGCTGAAATGACATTAAAGACCATCAATAAAGCTAAGACTGCCTTCACCATCCCAGCACCAGACAACGCTGGAATAACTGGCTGGAAGGTACCTGCCACAAACTCGATAATGGTTGTCATCAAGCCTTTTTTCTCTCCACCAGGTTTTCCTGAAGAAGCGGTATCGACATTTTTCTCAACCTCTTCAAAGACATCCTTCACGTGAGTGCCGATAACCACTTGGTGGACACCAGCATTAAAAATATATTTTGTGACGCCATCTAAGTCTTCTAACCCTTCGACATCAACCTTCGTTTCATCGACCAATTTGAAACGCAGACGCGTTTGACAATGATAGGCTTCCGTAATATTCGCTTTACCACCCAATTTTTTTACGATGTCACGAGCCAACGATTGATATTTCTTACTCATGATGTTACCCCTTTCACTGAAACAAGCAGATTGTTTTGTGAATCTCACCGGTGTATTCAGTGCTTGTCTGTAAGTGAACTTTATCACGTCCAGATAGCGTTTCCAATAGATTTAGAACAAGACGAAACGCATTTCACAAAACTTCGGAAAAAGACGGTGTTTTGTGGAATGCGTTTTATTTTTTATTAAAATAGGACAATGAAACAGCAAAAGGAAAAAAATTTTTTCTGCTTTCTCCCTAAAACCTCTCCTCCAACTCCTTAAACGTCGCCTGTCTCCGCGACTCCAATTGCTTGGCGCTGGCAATTTTGTTAGCCTTGTTTTCCTCATAATTCAGGGCAAACACTTTGGCATACAACGCATCCAAAATCATCAAAATTGATTCCTGAGTAGCAAAGTTGGAAATCTTGGAATAAAGCTTTTCTTTACTAGAGATATTCAAAACCACATCCGAATAATCGCGCAAATAGTTTTTGCCACCGCTAGTAATGCTGATGATCGGTACGCCATTTTTCATCAGGATCTTGACGTTACTGGTAGGATTCTCATCCGGATTGTTCCCGGAATAAGAAATGATTATTGCACAATCCCGCTGAGTTAAGGAATGAGAAATTGTTCCGCACTCGCCAGATTTTGCCATAAAGGCTTTTTTGCGAATCGTCAGCAAATTCCTTTTGAACAGCTCCCCATAGTAATAATTGGGACTCGTTCCATAGACCACAATGTTCTCTGCCTGATAAACCAGCTCGGCAGCCTTATTCAAATCCTCAGTCGCAATCAGCGAGACAGTGTCCTTCATACTCTGCATCTTTAAATTGACCAAGCTCTCAATAATCTCTAAGGTATCTGCTTCAGCTGAAAAAGGAACATTGGGGTCGACATCCGCATAAGCCGTGTCGTCATGGTACGCCACCTCATGGTTGAAGGCATACATGAATTCTTTCCAGCCAGAATAGCCGAAATATTTAGCAAACCGAACCAGCGTCGGCTTGGAGGTAAAGGTTAACTTTGCGATTTTCTCCATCGAAAGCTCCTGTAACTGATCACGATTTTCTAAGATAAACTCCCCGATCGTGCGCCGGGCATCACTTTGCTTAAAGGCTGCTTCTTCAATTCGTTGAAATAGATACATTATGGCTCACCTCACATGACCTTTTTTTCAGAAGACTCCATCGTTGTCGAAGCAATTTTTTTATCATAAAAATCTAATTTCCATTCCAATTTGGCAACCGTTCGATTAATCTGTTCCTGCTTCTTCACTAATTTCTGGTATTCATCCGTCAAAATTTCTTGACGCTCCAACAAGGTCGAATCGCCTACCTGATATAATTCTGAATACCTCGATAGTGAATCAATTGATAAGCCAAAATCCTTCATACATTTGATAAATTCAATCCAATTCAGATCTTCTTCTTGAAAATCACGCACTCCAGCCGCATTACGGGTTACCGGCGGCATTAAGCCCTGCTTTTCGTAGTAACGAATTGTTGCTGGAGTCATGTCATATTTAGCTGCTACCTCCGATATGTTCATCATACTCATTCCTTCATCATTGTTTTCTTTATTGTAACAGTCAAAAACACAATGACAAAGTGAATCTGAAAAAATTTCCAGCAAAGAATTTCCAATATTGAAGGAGGTGTACAGAAGAATGATTCAAAAAAAACCCCCACAAACATTTATCATGAGGATTCCTACGTTTACGCAATAGATGGTTGAATCGAATTATTTTTTGCTGTTTTGAAAACTGCAGAACCAATTTCGATCATAGTTACAATCACAATGATGCCGCAAATTGCCATTTGGATGGTCAATGTATTTCCAGTAGAAATATAATGCAGCACGTCACCAGTTGACCAGGTCTGTTCCTGCAGTAGATGGATCAGGTCTGAGCTGAAAATATCCCGCTGCAGGAATAAAAAGATCCATAAGATAGCAGAGATAAGGTGATCGATAATCACCCAAGTACAAACACGTCCATTCCAATAGCGTTGGGTAATCTTTTGAACACTTGAAATTACAGTAAGAATGATAATAACTACCATTATCGGAACAACCTTCATCGCAAAACTGTTACTAAACAACGCAATTCCGTCAATTGATGAATCTGTGCTAAAAATAACAAATGGTGAAAAATCCAATGCTATTAAAGCCAACCAGCCGCAAAAGAAAAACGCCGCGATCATTTCACCAATGGGTTCAGACAATGAGATTCGCTCCCCCTCTTGAGGCTTTGGCAAATCTTCCAGTTTCCATTTTTCTTTCTTTTGGTCACCAATCATACCGGTTCTTTCAGCGATAACATAACCCACTGTTACCCAAATCAATGTTTGCATCGCCGCTGATACACCGCTGCTGATTCCTTGACTAATAATCAGTTGGAAAATTTCGTTTATCTGAATCCCATTCGTCTGAAAAAGTTCAACACCAGCGCTGACAATCCCAATAAATACCGCAATGATTGTTATGATTGGTACTAACATCTTCAACATACGCACATAGCTATCGTAAACCATGGGTGAAATCAAATAGCGCGGATGCTGGCGATACTCTACTGCTAAATCTGCTGGCGACCCCATTTCTTTTAGAACCTGTTTGATCTCTTCCTCAGTCGGATTTTCCGACAGCATATCATAAATATTACTTTTTAATTCCCGTTCAACTTCGGCCCGCTCTTTCTCAGGCAAGCGTCCCACTACAGCAGCAACATACCGATCTACCCAATTTTCCATAATTTATTCCCCCAAGTAAATTTGAGCAATGCTTTCTTGCATCCTCTTCCATTCCTTCAAAAGCTCCCGGCTGATTTTTACTCCTTGTTGATTTAACGTGTAATACTTTCGTGGCCGACTTTCCGTTGTGTCCCAATCACTCGTCAATAGTCCTTGTTTTTCCAGTCTTCGCAGCAAAGGGTATAAGGTATTCGCTTCAATTTCAATCCCTTTATCCTGCAATTCCTGCAGTAACGCATAACCATAATAAGGCGACTTAAAGCTCCCTAACACCGCCAATACTAAACTACCTCGCTTCATTTCAGTGATGTAACTTTGTACAAGGTCTTTTTCCGGCATACTCATCACCTCTTCATAATCATTATACTGTACGTCGCACACTATAGTCAATCTCATATTATTGTTTCGAATCATTTAATTTGATTCCGTGAGTAAAATATTTTGCCGCTTTTATGATACAATCAATACAAGAAAAGCCAACTGAAGGGAGTTTGTCAGGTTGAAGGATTATCAATGGTATAGTGACCGATGGGGGCAGCCTACCCAAGACGACGACATGCTCTTTTTACTTTTAACGATCGGTGTCTTTCAGGCAGGCCTCAGCTGGAAAGTAGCAGCTGGCAAAAAGGAAATTTTTATGCGGAACTTTTGTGGAATGGATTTCCGTAAAGTAGCCGCACTCTTTCCGGATGATGCGGACCAGATTGCAAAGGATCCAGAGATGATCCGCAACCCTAGAAAGATCAGAGCCGTTATCCAAAATGCACGGGCAATTGTCCGATTGTTAGATGACTACGATAGCTTTGCTGATTATTTGTGGGATTTTGTCGGGGGTGTCCCTGTCGTTAAGCAATACGAAACCGAGGATCAAGTCACCAATACTTTGCCTGAAGCCACGACGATTGCAAAAGATATGAAGAAGCGAGGATTTACGTTTGTCGGTCCAGTAGTTACCTGCATGTTTTTGAAGGCGGCCGGAGTGATTCAAGATCAGGTGCTGGATCAATGAATTAATACAAATTAATTCATCCTATATTTTATAGAAAAAATTCCTGTGAGATGATGATACCACCTCACAGGAATTTTCTGATCTTATCCTAAAAACTTTCTTGCTCATCCTTCGTTCCATCCCGCTTATCCTCCAGCCTAAAATGTCTCAACAACGATCCCAACATGAGTCCTAACCCAGAAAATACCGCTCCACTGTTAAACTGAGTCGGCATCGCAGCAAAATCAGTCGTTGCCAAAACCAATATAATCAAGAAAACAAAGGAAACAACTGTCGAACGTCGATGCTTAGCTTTTTGTGTCATACTTCATCAACCTGCCCTTCAAAAAATCACCTGTTTACCTTCATTCTACTCCCTTTCAACAAAAAATTCTTCATCAAAAAAGCCCTACTCCAAAAAGTAGGACTTTAGCTATCAAGCTCTATTTCGTCTCTAAATCGTGCATGAACAACCCGCTCAACAGCTTTGGTTCAAACCAGGTTGATTTTGGCGGCATGATTTTGCCAGCATCAGCAACTGATAGTAAATCAGACATCGCTGTTGGATACATCGAGAAGGCTAATTGCCAATCACCAGAATCCACTAACTTCTCTAATTCTTCGGTACCACGGATGCCGCCGATAAAATCAATTCGTTTGTCCGTACGGACGTCTTTGATATCAAAAATTTGATCGAAGACATAATTTTGCAATAGTGAGACATCTAAACGCTCGACTGGATCACTGGTTACTTTTTCAGGCTTAACAGTTAATGTATACCAAGCATTGTCCAAATACATTTGGACCTGACCAACTGCGGCTGGTTTCTTCACGCCGCTTTTCTCGACAGTAAAGTTTTCAGCTAACTGATCAAAGAAATCAGCTGGTGGAGCTACCTTCAACACACGATTGTATTCCCAAATTGCTAACTCATCATCAGGGAAAATAATCGATAAGAAGTTGCTGCTTTCTGGGCTTTCCTGACCATTTTCACGTTTTTCTAAACCAACTTTAACAGCTGACTCCGTTCGGTGATGACCATCAGCAATATACAATGCATTTACTTTATTGAAAGCTTGCTCCAATTGTTCAATTACAGCTGCTTCATCGATCACCCAAACCTTATGAGTCACTTCATGATAGCTGGTAAAATCGTAAACCGGCGTATGGTCAGCTTTCCAGTTCTTCAATAAACCTTGAATGGTGTCATCAGAACGATAGCTCAAAAAGATCGGACTTGTGTTCGCATCACAAGCTTTAATATGATTGATTCGGTCGATTTCTTTTTCCGGACGAGTAAACTCGTGCTTTTTAATCTTGCCAGATACATAATCATCAATTGACGTACAAGCCACCAATCCAGTTTGGCTGCGGCCATCCATGATTAATTCATATAAGTAGTAAAAATTATCAACTTCTTTTTTCAGCCAGCCTTCTTTTAAGAAAGCGGCCAAATTGTCTGCTGCCTTTTGATAAACCTTTGGATCATACGGTGATAAATCCGTCGGTAAATCAATTTCTGCCTTGTCAATATGAAAGAAGCTGTACGGATTGCCTTCAGCTAAATCTTTAGCTTCCGCTGAGTTAACTACATCATAAGGTAAAGCTGCTACTTTGTCTGCTAAATCTTCAGCTGGACGAATAGCTTTAAAGGGATGAACTTCAACCATTAGTAGCCCACCTCCTGATTCTTAATAGCGCGAACGCGAATAATCCCTTCATTTTCTGAAAGCTTATCAGCAATCGCTTGGATTTTCTCAGGATTCGTTTCATCGACATCCACCAATGTATACGCATGATCGTCTTTTCCGCGATTTACCATATTGGCAATATTGATATCTAAAGATGCAATATCAGAAGCAATCTGACCTAGCATATTGGGCACATTTTTATTGATGATGGTAATACGATATGGCGCATGGAAAGCCATTTCCACGGTTGGAAAGTTCACAGAACGCTTAATAACTCCGGTTTCCAAGAAACGCTTCAAGCCGCGAGCAGCCATTTTTGCACAGTTAATTTCTGCTTCCTCAGTAGACGCACCTAAATGCGGCAAAACAGTAATTTTGTCATTTTTCAGCAGTTTTTCTTCTGCAAAGTCAGTAGTAAATCCAGCAATCTTACCTTCATTTACTGCTTTTAGAACAGCATCAGTATCCACGATTTCTCCGCGAGAGAAGTTGAACAATTTTGCTGTATTCTTCATTTGAGACAATTCATCAGTACTGATTAAATGTTCGGTTGTATCCAATAATGGAACATGCAAAGTAATAAAATCGCAGTTATTCAGAACTTCTTTAATATCGGTCGCTCGACGTACTCGACGAGAAATGCTCCAAGCAGTATCCACTGATACGTATGGATCATAGCCGATCACTTCCATTCCTAAGCGATAAGCATCGTTGGCGATCATAGCACCAATTGCTCCTAATCCGATCACACCAAGTTTTTTGCCTTCTAATTCCGTTCCAGCAAATTGTTTCTTTTGTGCTTCTGCTTGTTCTTCTACATCATCGCCGCTCAACGTTTGAACCCATTGAATTCCTTGAATCATGGGACGGACTGACAATAGCAAGCTGGCGATAACTAATTCTTTCACTGCATTCGCATTGGCACCTGGAGTGTTAAAAACGACAATTCCTTTTTCGGTGCATTCCTTGACTGGAATATTGTTGGTTCCAGCACCTGCACGAGCAACGGCTAGAACAGTATCTGGAAATTCATAGTCGTGCAGTTTTTGACTGCGCAAAATGATACCATCCGGTGTTTCGCTTTCGTTAATCCGGTAGTTCTCTTTATCAAAACGCTGCATACCTTCTGGTGCAATCGCGTTAAAAGTTTTAATATGAAACATTTATTTTCCTCCGTTTTCTCGTTCAAATTTTTCCATAAATTCAATCAATGCGTCCACTCCAGTTGCAGGAAAGGCATTATATAGACTTGCCCGCATACCACCCACGGAACGGTGACCTTTTAAGTTTTCAAATCCAGCCGCTAAAGCTTCTGCATTAAATTTCTTGTCTAGTTCTGCATCACCAGTCACAAATGGAATGTTTGTAATAGAGCGTGCTTCTTTGGCAACTGGACTTTGGAATAAATTAGAACTTTCGATAGCATCGTACAAACGTCCGGCTTTTACTTGATCCTGTTGTGTTATCCCAGCAACGCCGCCTTGTTCTTTGATCCATTCGAACACCAATTTTGCCATGTAAATCGCAAAGGTTGGTGGTGTATTGTAAAGAGAATTGTTATCCGCTTGAATTTTATAATCCAACATTGGTGCAGCAATTTTCGCATCGCCAATCAAATCTTCACGAATGATTACTACGGTTAAACCTGCAGGTCCAATATTTTTTTGTGCCCCAGCATAGATGACACCAAAATCTTCTACTTTGTAGTCATTAGCCAAAATATTTGATGACATGTCAGCCACAATCGGTACATCGCCACAATTAGGAATCGTTTGGAAAGCTGTTCCCTCAATCGTGTTGTTAGTTGTGATGTGTACATATGCTGCAGATTGGTCGATTTCTTTTGGTAAGCCAGGAATATAACTAAAGTTATCATTTTCACAAGCTGCAATAACTTCGACTTCTACGTTATCTAATGCTTTTGCAGCACTGATTGCTTTTTTAGACCAAGAACCTGTATTTACGTACAACGCTTTCTTACCCTGAGCCAAATTCAATGGCACCATAGTAAATTGCAAGCTTGCTCCGCCTTGTAAAAAGAGAACCTTATAGTTATCAGGGATAGCCATTAATTCACGTAATAAGCTCTCAGCATCGGCAATGATTTCTTCAAACCAGGAGGAACGATGACTCAACTCCATCACCGACATGCCACTGCCCTTATAATTCAGCAGTTCGGATTGTGCTTTCTCCAACACGGCTTTTGGTAATACGGCTGGTCCAGCAGAAAAATTGTAAATTGTCATTCTTGTTCGCTCCTTCTTCTTTTTTAAACTTTTCATCTTCGAAATTTCGATGTCGTGAAAACTGGCATCAATCGCAAGATGTGAAGACAATTATAACAGATACTTTAAAATGATAAAAGTCTAATTTTAGGGTAAGATGCTTATAATTTGAATTTATCCTAGAAATTTTCATATTCCTTTTCAATTCAGACAAAAAAACAGGATCTAAGGACTAGACCTGTTCGTTGTAATCGGATTCATATATAATAGAAGAAACACGGATATTTTTGAGGACCTTACTCTTTAATATAGCAAAAAGATTGTGGCGCTGCCTTGATTTTGTAATCCTTTAAACTCAGCGGTTTGTCGTAAAGGACAAGATTTTTAATCTGAATCCCGTAGCCGATTTCTTGTCCCCGAAAATAGGCATCAAAAGACTCCTTTGTCTCGGTTGAATAGTTTTTGGTTTTCTGCCAAAGTTTGATTGGGTGATCACGAATAATTTTCTCAATTTCAAATTCACCAATAATTTTTCCACAGGGTTTTGTTGCGTAAATAAGCACAGTAGAAATGTCTGTTCGTTTGAAAATACTTTTTCGGTATTCGATTGTTTTTGTACCTAGAGCAATTTCAGATACATATTCCGGCTTGATTGACAATAACACCTTCAAGAGACTCATCCTTTTAACCATTTTCTTCTATTATACTATCACGATCAGACAGTTGAACACATTTTAGAAAGAGAGGACTAAACGTTATGATAAATAAGCAATTACTAGCAGAACGACTGTATCGAAACGGCCTGATCACACCTTTTGATACAGCTAAGAGCAGTGTGCACCATTTAGGTGGCGTTCAGGCACAGGTGCAGCAGTTTGCCGAAATTGCCCTGTTGAATCGCTCTGCCGAAAAACTTACCCCGCAAGAATTAAGCGATTTATACCAAGATCATACCTTCATTAATTTCTGGGGACAAAGAAACACCTTGCACATGTATACTGCCCAAGACTGGGATTTGTTTTGCTCTATTTACCACGATAAAATGTATATTCAAAAACAAAAGTCTATTTATCAAGAGTTTTTTTCAGTTTTAGAAGATCAACTCTATCAGCTGAGTGTCGCTAAAAAAATCGTCACTCGGAAGGAGATCGATCAATTTATTCAAGCACGTGCCCCTGAAAATCTGCGCGACAATGACTACTTGACTTATATGATGCTCAATTACTTTTGTGCCAACGGATTGCTTTTTGGTATTCCAGCAAAGCCAAGTGTGCAGCAATTTGCAACCTTTGCTACATTAAATAAAGAACCGTGGCAGCAGCAAACCAACCACCATGAAGCTTCCTTAGAAAAATTGATGATTCGCTATTTTACTTACTATGGACCCGCGACCGCTCAGGACTTCAGCCATTGGTCGGGTTTATCCATGAAGGTCTTTAATGATACACTTAACCTAATTAAATCCGATCTGAATCTGCAGATTATTCAAAATCGAACCTATTACAGCTTCGGAGAATACACACAAAAAAATACACGCAAACTATTGGTACTAGGAAAATTCGATCCCTTGTTTGTAGCCTATCGACACAAGGATTGGATTGCAACACCTGAGCAGCAAAAAGCTATCTGGCGCAGTGCCGGACATGTAGAATCCGTCATTTTAGAAGGCAGTAAGTTATTAGGAACCTGGCGGCATGTGTCTTAAAAGGACAAAAGCTGATGATTCAAATAGAGCCGCTAACCACCATTTCTCTTGATACACAAAAACGTATCTACGGAAAAATGAACAAGATCGCTCTCTTCTGGCAAAAAGATCTAGTTGATGTAGTATACAAATAACTACACAAAACAGTGCTTTACTTCTCTAAAGGGAGAGGAGCAAAGCACTGTTTTTTTGTTGATAGTAGTCAATTCCTATCCTAGTTAGCAAAAATCGGAAAATTCAACTGCTGATAGGTGGCATTTAAATATAAACTAATAAGAATAAAGGCTATTAGCAAGAATAGCAAAAGAAAAAAACGGCCATTTTCAGCATTTCGATCTTTGATGTAGGATGTTAACGCCAAAATTAGAAAGATAAACTGCGTTAGGATGATACCGGCTAAGGTAATCAGAATAATACTGTCTTGATAAGGCAAGAAATTTCTCATAGGTGATCTGTCCTCTTGTCATATGGTCTATCTTTTATTTTAGTCTATGTCGGCAGTTGGAGCAAGATTTAGCTCAACAAAGATATAAAAGAAACTAACCACTGACCTACCTATTGAGTATTATCTCTGAAAAAAATGAATTCATGCTCCTCGTCTTATCTGCACCATAGTCTGTCTTCCCCACATATTACGTTGCTGCTTGCTCGATTAAGACTTACTGAAAACTAGTGCAAGTGCTTTGCTAGCTCTTCAATAGGAATTATCCCGATAAAAAGTAATCCTGTAGATCCATTGAATCAGATTGGCAAAACGAAAAAGCTAGAACAGGCTTTTCGACTAGAGCCTCTTCTATTTCAATTAAATGATTCATTTCAAGTACAAACAAATGACCTAAACAGCTTTTCATTATAGGTAGCTTGTCGGATTTTTTCTGTTTCTATAAAGTAACAAATACGGAAATATCCAAGCCAGCGTATTTAATAACAGTACACCTATTTGTTTTATTGATAACAAATACAATTCAAAAGAATTTAGACCTTCTCCCATAATTTCAAATAAAAAAACAAAACCATATTTGGTAAACATAACTGTTATCAGCAAATTAATCAGTGAAATAATCGTATAGATAGCTAATGAAATTCGTTTAGTCCATTTTTGGTGATTTGCTAAAAATAAAAGACTGATTAATCCATCAACTATCGTTACGATTGTAACCGACAACAGTATAGTATTGAGAGACGGTATGCTGTCATACTTAGCTATTTTTTCTATTAACAAAACGATTAGTATAAACATTGCTGGAAACATCGCTACAAGTACAACCATATTCTTGGAATTCAATCTATCCTTAATCCAATTTTTCACCGCTATCGTACTTTTGTTTGTTTTTATTCGATGTAAGTTTGAACGAAGTAATTTAACTGGTTTAATAACTGGTTTAGTAATTGTCTTCTCATTATTAACAAGATATACATGATCAGCTAAAACCATTAAAATCTCTGATAAAACATAATATACGATTAATAAACCGATAGTAACAACCTTTAGAGGAATATTTGCTGGTCTTGAACTAACACCACCCTCATCTAAGTAGATGACATTTGAGGAATTAATTAGTGCAATAATCCATAATAGTAATGTTCCAGTGCTCATATTGAAAAGTAATATAGATATCAACTTAAACTTTTTTCGGTAAGGTAATATAAGATTTAACCATGGTACTATAAATAGGAATAAATACAATCCAAATGACAATATAGCAAACCAAAAATATGCACCATTCACTAAATAAAACTGGGCTGTCTGAGCTGTTCCCAGAACAAGAATGGCAACTGTACATACTGTAACAATGATATTTGTACTTCTTTTGAGATAAAGCTTTTCTTTTATCCTCCAAAGCATATCGTACATATTCGTTTTGATAATAATACCGTGTAACACTCTAGTAATGCCCCATTGTATTACAGAGACACCTATAAAAAGAATAGGAATAACCCATACTAATGCTGGAACCATTTCATCACCATCTTATTTTCCCCATTCTATATATTTTTATTTACTTACACGTCCTATTTGCTAGTACACTTCAACTGACAGAAATATAATATGCATAGGTCTATAATTATCAGCAAGATACTCGCTATAAAAATAGTTGTATCAAAAAATCCACCAAACGAAAGTATCGATGTAAAAGCATAAAGCATCCAACTAAATACAAACAAATACATATATCTGTTTTCGTCTGTTGGAACGTTTAAATAAGCTTTCGAATAGTTAATTCTAAAAACAATAGACACTATGTACAAACCAAGTAATCCTAACCCAATTAAAAAAATGGGTAAATACAGAGTCCAACCTCCAAATATGATCCCCCATCCAAAACCAATACCAGATGGATCACCCAGAGAATCCTTAACCTCATCATTCGTATTTCTTATGACCAACGGAGCGATTAACATTATAATTATAGTCACACATTCTAAATAAAGCACTCTTAAAAAAGAACTTTTCAACTTTTCGTTATTATACATCGTTTTATCCCTTTTATAAATTACAAATATATCAAATGTGACTATTTATTATAAATACATAAATATCTTAATACCATCTGTTGTTTATATCAATTGATTTTAACCGAAATCTTAATAATTGTAAATGTCATTACTCTTCTCAACCTTAAGATTAGATGTTTCCTCTCCTCGTGTCCTCTTTGCTTGGTTTAATTAGATGATTGATGCCCCGCATATATACACTAGTGACAGATGAAAGGAATGCTTTCTGAGTAATAGATAAAAAATAGGCGAATTCAATGAAAAGAATTCACCTAAGAGATCTTTAATTATTTCCTTGCTGCTTAATTCATTACACAAGGGTTTCTTGTATTCCAAGCTTAATCCATTTCGACGTTAGTAACTGTGACCCATCCAAAAAAGAGCAAGGTTAAAATGAACGCACACCATAATGCGAATGATGCATTAAGCAGAACGATTAAGCTGCCAAACCCTACACCCAAAATGAATACTAAAATCGCAAAGCCAATATCAGAGAATTCTTTTCTTGCTGCTTTATCCTTCTCAAATAACCATCTGTAAAGATTGCTCATCAAATTTTTAGTGTTTCCCGTCATGATACCATCATTAAATGTAGCAACCCCGACCTTTCTGAATAATGTTAATTCAAATCCAGCTAATCCACCCAATAGGAAGACCATAAAAGAATCATTTAGCTGCTGCTGAAAGATCGCAAAAACCAGCAGCACGGCACTTTGAAGCAAAAGCTTCATTTGATACTTTCTGCGAACAGCGCCACTGACTTTCTCCACCAGCCATTCCCCACAAAAAGCACCAATGGCAAATCCGACAAACACAGCAATATGCCCGGCGGCTTGAGCGAAATGTCCAGTGAACAATTTGCTGCTGAAAGCCACCATATTCCCTGTCTGAGCACTGACAAAAACGCCGTCTTTTTCAATAAAGGTATAAGCATCTATAAATCCCATTAGAAAAGTAGCGAATAAGGTCAGAACGGTTAATGAGTTAATCTTTTGCTTTGTCTGCAACATTCTCATCCTCATTTCTATTAAAAAGCAGAGATCAAAAGTTTAGGTAACCTCCTAAATTTTGCATCTCCGCATTTTTTATTTAATTTTAAAAGACATCCTTTGCATTTAAGCCATTGCTTTCTTCTCGGTCAAAGGGGCTGCTGCTAGTGTGCTTCTTTATGTCCTGATTAATTTTGTCTTGATCAAACCAAATAACTGGAGTTGGTGTTTCCTCTTGTGGCAGGCTTTCAACAAATTCTTTGGTTAAATTCAAGTGATCTGCAACAATTTGGGAAGGTGTAGTAGCCATCCATTTATTCAAGGAAATATCTGAGTAATCAGGATTTTTGAAGACTTCCACGAAAATAAGTTTTTCTTTCCCAGTCTTTTGCACATAATGTCCCGCAACGGTTGGAACATAACCAACATCACCAGCACGATAGTCAAAGGTTCTCGCTAACCCATTGGAATTGAAGACCGTCATTCGAGCTTCCCCCTGGATGTAGTACTGCCATTCAGCCCCTTTAGGATGCCAATGTAATTCCCGCATTCCGCCTGGTTCAACTTCAACAATTGCCGCCGAAATTGTTTTGGCTGCTGGGAATTCCTTTTGATCAACAATCCAAACCCGACCTGCTTCCGATTCAATTGGTTTCAACGAGTCCATGTGGAAAGTTAATGGCAATGGGGTTTCGCCATTGTTGTTTGGTCGTTTTACATCTTCAATTGGTTTGGGAACAGCTTTTTTGAAAATATATTTTTCCTTCGTTGGTAAATTCTCCAGTTCAGAAATTTTCTTCTTGAAGTTTGCTGCAACAATTTCTTTCGGAGTATGTGCCAACCAATCAGTAATTAACATGGTGTTGTTCTCTGAAAAATCAGGCTCGCTAAATACCAATAAGAACTCACAACCTTGATCTAAGCCTTGGATAGAATGAGCAACACCAGCTTCAAAGTTCCAAATATCTCCCGCCTTCACATCATCGATAAATGATTTACCATTTTCATCAATTGCTGTTACGCGGGCATTCCCGTAAAGCATCAATCCCCACTCAGCTTCTTTATGCCAGTGCATTTCACGATAAACACCAGGCCCTAAGTTCATATCAACACCAGCAACCTGATCAGAAGCTGGAATTTCACGATTAGTAATTTCTCTAGCCCATCCACCATCTTCTAAGCGATTGCGCACATCATCGTAGCTAAAACGCATATTAGGTAAGGTGCCGTGATCTGTTGCAGGTGGGACCAAAAAATCCGGTCCTTCAATATCTCTTAATGAATCATGTGGTCCTCGATTGTAATAGCCTTTGCCATCGGATGCGCGGATTGGTTGTGGTTCTTTCTCTTCATTATTCATCGTAAAAATCTCCTTTGTAATTTGAATTTTAAACCTAAATAGTCCACTAATAAAATTTTGAAAAATCACTTGCCAGCGATGGATAAGCTAGAATCGTGTCTCTTAGCTGCTGCTTCGTCATTTTCATTTTAAGCAGCAGTGTAAAATAGTTAACTAAAAGATCGGCCTCATTACTTATGCTGGTAATTCCTACAATTTGCTGGTCAGACTTACGAATTACTATTTTTGACCGAGCGATTGGTTCATTTCCGCGATGGTAGTTCAGCCAATTTTTCATATCAATTTCTTTAATTTCGTAAGTTTCTGGCTGTCTAATCGCTTCGTTAACAAAAATACCCGTTTGAGCGATTTTCGGATTACTAAAAACCGACATAGATGGAATTGGGTAGGCAATTGGTTTTAACGTTTCTCCAGATAATACATCTGCCAAGTAATTTGCTTGAAATTCTGCATAATTGCTTAACTTTGGTGCAGGTGAATCATTACAATCGCCAATTGCATAAACCTTTGGATTCGTTGTTTGTAAAAATTCGTTTACGGCAACGCCCTGTTCATTGAAAGTAATGTCCGCTTTTTCTAAACCTAAATCTTCCACATTGGGCACTCGACCAGCAACGGAGTAGACCACATTTGTTTCAAACACCAATCCTTCTTTAGTAGTTAGCTGATAAAGGTCATCTTTTAACTGAACGATTTTTTCCACGTTATGATCAAAATGGTATTGAACGCCTCGTTGTTTCAACAAGGTAATCAAATCACCCACCAACTCAGGATCAAAGGCTCCTAAAGCTCGTTGATTATGCTGTAAAACATGAACCTGATCGCCAATCTCACTGGCGATATTAGTAATAGCAAAAGCGATAATTCCAGCACCAATAATCGTAATAGACGGCGGAAGGCTCTCTGCGTTCAAGAAATGCGAGCTATAATGAACGTGCTCTTTGCCCTCAAACTCCAACTCTCTTGGTCGAGCACCCGTAGCCAAAATTATCTTTTTACCCGTATAATCAACGCCATCAACCGTGATCGTTGCTTCATTCTTAAATCGTGCATTGCCATAGATAGTAGTGATGCTTGCTTCAGATAAACTTTCCTGAATAACTTTTGAGGTATTGGCAATCTGACTGTTTTTGTAGCTCATTAATTGTTGCCAGTTTATTTGTGGTACCCCATCGAACCCCTTGCCTAAATGACTTTGGATCGCCTGCTTTGCTTCAACAGCGGCCAATAAATACTTCTTTGGAGTACTGCCATGATTGGGTGTCGTACCTCCCCATTCAAACGATTCAACAATCGCAATCGATAAGTGTTCCTCCTGCAATCGTTTAGCTATCGTTAGACCAGCTATGCCACTGCCGACGACCAAAACATCAAATTCTCTTTGCATAAATTTCCTCCCTTCTGAATTTTTATTAATTGAATAAAGTAAGTATAAACCCTCCTAAAAAAATTATTAAATGAAACGACTTTAGCTTTGCAAGTCTTAGCAATAAAAAGTACCTGATTTTACTTATTCAGCAGTGTTTTAGCTGCCATTTGAAATTTTTGTGAAATTATTGGCAACTTCTTAAAAAAAGAATAATGGAGGTTTTCGACTAATGGAAAAAACTTTTAAGTAAGAGTGATCTGAACAGCTATTCTAATATCCGATGAACATGCTCGATTATCATAAGGAGATAAAAAAATAAGCGTATAGTATTTAGCTACACGCTCACTGGCCTCTTTTAACAAGAGGATTGATTGGTTTTTATCGCTCTATTCACTAATCGCTTACTCATAAAATAGTGCGTTTCACTTTCCAACGGATGATTATCAATCCGTCCACTCACTTCATAGCCGTTCTTTAAGTAAAAATCCGGCGCATTAAAGCTCATCGTTTCCAATAAAACTAGGGTACAATTTTTCTCTAGTGCAACAGCCTCAATTTGTTTCAGCAATTTGCCGCCCACACCTTTGCCGCGAGTATTTTCATCTACATAAAAAAGTTCAATACGCAAATAATTCCAGTGAATTTCACCCACGATGCGCCCTAGAACCTTGCCCTCCTCTTCATAGATAAAGCTAACTTCCTTAAAATCATATTGAGTTAGTGTGGGTACTTTTTTAATAGTATATTGATCCAACTGCTTTATGGTTAAATCTTTATTTACCTGGTATGCTGCCATTTTGATTGTCATGTTCCATTTCCTCCTATTTTTAGACAAAAAAATAACTGGATAAGAATTATCTTATCCAGCAGTTAGTGCCCTCCGACTAATAGTACATATTTTAGCAGAATGGATTCTAATGTCAATGCTTCGTTCTCAAATAGTCTCGAAACTCGTCCCGAATGCCGTATAAATGCTTATTCGTAAAGGTTTGTGACAGTTTATAGCCAACAAAATAAGGTGAAGTCACAAATCTTGGGGTAATTTTAGCGATTAACCGATCAGCTCTTTCATAAAAAAAAAGATTAAAGCTATCACAACGTCCACGATAATACTCATTTAAAATAAACTGAACCGTGTCTTGTACTGCATCCGCCAAAACATCCAACTCTGCATCCACCTTCGCTGGCACAGAAACATTAATCTCTAAAAAGCCCATCACTGGCTCAGTAGAAAAATTAATGAGCAGCTGATTCTTGGTTAATACTTCAATTCCCTCAAAATTTTCAGAAATCAAATTTTCTTCGCCATCCAGCTCTTCTAAACCGACCACTTGCATATGGGCATGCTGCAGGCTGCCACCTGATTGCGGTCCATGGTTTTTATAAAACAACACCGAGCGATACTTCGGATCATTCTTCACTTGTTGCCAGCAATTAATTGAGAAACGCATCAACTCACGATTATATTGTCGACTATAGTTGGTCATATCCGCATCGTGATCTCTGGTTTCAATAATGATTGTCTGCAGTGTATTCTCCAAGGTTGCATATTTGTTCAGCACCCACATAAAATCGTCAGTTTCAGTTACTATATTTTCCTTATCCTTATAGTCGCAGAATGGACAGCCATTTTTCTCAGCTGACATATGCTGAGGCTTACCTTGAGCGGCTACATGGGAAAAAATTAATGGTTGTTGATGATTCAAATTTTCCATTTAATGAAAGATCCCTTCTCATTACTTCTTATTATCATATACTGGATTAATCAACGCTTCAAGTTGTTTATGCTGGAAGGTATCTTTTTATAAATAAGTAGGAGCTACTAAGCTCAATTCATGAATTAGCGGAGCTATTGAGGCCAAAAGGATTTTAACAATTGTTATATTATCGAATTGCGCAAAACTAATAATTATTCAGAATATCTCCTATTTATTAGTTACAACAAGTGAATCACACTTTATTATTTATCCATCGAAACTTACTAAAAATTCTGGATCGAATTTAGATACTATAATCAATCTTAATCAGAATAAAAAGTACTATACTTTTATGGACATCATTGACTTCACCAAGAAAATTATAGTATATTTATGAAGAAGAATTTAGAATTCAAGCAAAGTTTATTTTCAAACGAGGTGTATGTGTGAGCGTAACAATGTCTATCTAGATGAATTTAATAGCCTTAAAACATTCGTTTATTTGGCGTGTCTATAGATATTCTTACATTCTCAACTTAATTCACATGAACTTGCTTGTATCAGAGGTCAGTTTAATTATGTATTTGGGAGCTAGGAGAAATCCTAGCTTTTTGCGTGCTTTTTTGCTGAACTAATTTAGACACCGATAAATAATACGTCCATCCAGGGATTGATGCGAAGTTTGAAGGCTGCGTTTCTATTTCGTAGGAGGTCTCACTTTGGAAAAACAAAAAATAAAGCGTCCTTGGCGCATGAATGTCCAATTATTTTTAATGAGTCAATTTTTAACAGGTATTACTAGTATGACGGTTCAATACGCTATTATTTGGTATTTGACCGAACAAACGAAATCAGCAACTGTCTTAAGCTTTGCGACATTATTAGGCATGTTGCCAATGGTTCTATTAAGCCCTTTTGTTGGTCCTTATGTTGATCGGATCAATAAAAAGATTTTGCTGATTGTTCCAGATTTGATCGCTGCTTTGTTTGCAGTTATTCTTTCAATTACCGGAATATTAACCGATATTTTTCCTTTTTGGCTTATTTTTGTCTCCTTGTTTATCCGAGCAGTCACACAAACTTTTCAGATGCCAACTGTGCAGTCAATAATCCCGACGATTGCTCCGACTGAAGAATTAACAAGGGTAAACGGACAATTGGGTATGGTTCAATCTGCCAATCGAATCATCGCTCCTGCAATCGGTGCTTTTCTTTTTGCAGCTATGCCGTTGCATTTGCTATTACTAATAGATGTTTTAGGTGCGTTTCTGGGCTTGCTATTGTTGCTATTTGTTACCATTCCTCGAACTAGCAGCCATTACGAAAACCATCAGCTATTGAGTGATACAAAACTGGGCTTTAGGGAACTTCATAATAAAAAGGGATTATGGATTATTATCTTAATCGGCGCACTATCTTCACTCTTTATTATGCCAGCTGCCAGCATGTACCCTTTAATTACTATGGGTTATTTCGATGGAACTGTTGGAAATGCTGGTTTGGTTCAAATTGTTTATTCAGTTGGTATGCTATCTGGCGGAACTATTATTGGCTTATTTGGCAAATGGAAGGATCGGATGAAGCCTTTCCTGCTTTCCTACCTGGTGGTTGGAGTCACGTTAGCAATTAGTGGCGTATTGCCTCCAGACAAAGAAGGTTTTTTCTGGTTTGTGGTACTAAGTGCAATAACTGGACTTGCGGTTCCTTTTTTTGACACCTTGTTAATGGCTATGATTCAGCAAAGCTTTCCAACCGATCAGCTTGGTAGAATTATGGGAGTAACGATGTCCTTACTAAGTTTACCCGGACCATTGGGGCTAATCTTTGCGGGGCCTCTCGCTGATTATATTGGCGTTGAAAAACTATTTGTAATTGCCGGGATTGGAACTGTCTTTTGCGCACTTATCAATTGGCTGATTATCCCCGCCAGAATTTATGATAAGGAGCTACAAGAGAAAAAACTTCCGTAAGCTTAAAATTTTAGCATTCGCTTCACTTATTGACCAATAAGTGTAATGTAAGAGGGCTTCGCTTCATTGAGAATAAGAAATTGAAGCACCTCCACAATAAAGCTGGTTTATTGTGGAGGTGCTTCTTTTCTTTTGATATTCTGTCACAAAAAAATATTCAAACTATTTCTTATTACTAGCATCATAAAAACTGTGAAGTCTACATAAGTGAGTACCACAATTGGTTAGTTGATCGCGGAATAATAGTTCAATTCCTCTAGTTGCTGGGATCCCTCCATCCAGTAATCATAAAAAGCACTACTTAATTTGTATCCTCTGCCCCACAGAGTAGTGATCGTTTCACCTGTAATTCCATGTAGTTCAAATTTGTGCTTCAGCTTGTTAATCAGACAAGACAATTGGCTCATATTTGAAGAAGTACTGCCATCCTGCCATAAATAGTTACACAATTCTTGACGAGACAAAACTTTACTGGCTGAATAAGACTGAATTAAGCATTCAAAAACGCGTTTTTCTGTTTTTGAAAGACTCTTAATTAATAATTTCAGGTTATTTGATGCCGTATCTTTCCCTTGAGCAGGGAAAGTCAAAATCTGGGTGTCTGTACATGTATCTTGGTTTACTTGCTGCTGGATTTCATTCATTTTTTCGCGTAAAATTTCATAGCTAGTATCTTTAGATACCCAATCAACTAAGCCTTTCTCTTGCCAATAGCTTTGTTCTTCCTCACCAGGAATAATTTCCACCATACGTAAAATCAATAGCGGATGATTACTTAACAGCTGTAAAATCTGCTCCACTTCTGAATTACACAGACTCTCACTCAAAATGATCCACTGAAAATAGGAAAGAAAAGGACTAATCGTACCTTTTTTTAAGCGGTTGAATAAATCCGTAGAACAGAAAATTTCATTATTCATGCGCTGCAATTTGTGAATTAGCGGTTCTTCCGCCAAGGGGTTTTTCGTTAGAATAAGTACATGTTGCATGAGATTCACCTTCTCGTTAAATTTTTGGTATTTTTTTCTTTTTCATAGGCGGTTTTGTCTCGTTTTCTTCAGTATCAATCAAAACATTCCATAGAATGACTAACGTGACTACTACACAAATAACCACTTGAATCCATAGCTGATCAAAATAGGATTCAACCATTTTAATACTGAAAATTGCCAACAGAAAACAGACCACTAAAATGATAGCTAATTGAACCTGCTTTAGTTCTTGATGGATACGATAAGCCGTTTCAATTGGAACTCGTTTTTGCTGTGCGACCTGGCGAACTGAATTTTTTTCCATTAACAGCCAGATGATCTCCCGATAAAGTTTGCGTGCTTCTGGTTCTTTGCTAAACAGGGAGTAAGCTTCTTTGCTGCGCGCTCTTTCTCTTCCTGCTTTAACCAATACTGGATGCAGCAAGCGATCATTACGCAAGGACCAACGAAAAATCTGACGCCATTCCTCAATGGATAACTGAGGCAGCGTTAATATGTCCAAAGTCACTTCCAAAGATTCCAATTGATCTAAGCAGATTAATAACTGCCGATAATCTCTGGAAATAGCCTCCCAGGAAGTAATAACTAGATGATCACCTGACTGAGCAAAATTCAACAATGCCTGAAATTCACTAGTAGTTGAGTACAAGGCTTCTACTTCCTGTGCTCCATCAGAAAAAAGTTCATCCACTGGATAATCTTCTAGCATATCCAATTGTTGGGTCAGTTGATACCCCCGTGCATAGCCAAGATTCATCGTGTTCTTCCTCTTTCTATTGGATTTTTTTGCCTACTAATATCCGATCGCTTTTTATTCCGCAAAAGCCTAGCGAACTGTGCCTGCAAGTCTGTTTGACTTCGCATCAGCAAGAACAGTAAATAGCTTTGAACCAATACAACAAGACCTAATATCAGTAATAATAGATACACCATGTTCTGTCCTGCCTCTTTCATCTATTGTATTTTAATTTTCCCTAAATTGTTTTTCTTGTAATCCCAGCTGTACGGTTGTGGTCCTGGACGAGAAAACTTAGGTTTTAAATAAATAGTAATAAAGTATTCTTCGTCATTATAGAGAGTGTCACGCTGAAAGATTAGTGAAGCGATATTGCTGTCTGCTTCAGTTTTTCCCTCATGACTTGCACCATTTGGATCCTCATTTCCTAATGTCAAATAGCTCCCTACCGCTTCATAGTATTCAGGAATAACTATTTTAAGTTCTAATTCATCCAGAGGATTGTCCATATGATCCACGTTCACAGCAATCGTTTCAAAATCTGGATTATCCGTATTTTTCCCTGATGAAATACGTGCGTGCCGTATTTGTTCAAGATTCTCTTTTGTTCCTGATCCCCCGTCATACTCGTTGGTTGCCATTCTTAAGTAGCCCTCTTCTGGAACAACCAACTGATCTGAAGCTTCCACAATAACTTGTCGTACATGCAGAAGAATATCGCCAGTCAAAGTAACATCCAGTCCGCCAAAAGTAGGCTTTATCGTTCCAGACTGATGCTTGCCATCCACTGGTCCGTCCCATTCATAACGAATCATGGCTGGTCCATCTGGTGGACTGGAATCAATCAGTCCAGGGTGAACAGCCGAGGTGATTTCATTCAGATTGACTACCTGAAGCTTGTCAAAGTTAGTAGTTTTATCTGCCAATACAGGCAATTCAGCTGATGTTTCGTGCGTACTATCGTAATAGTCATAAACACGAACATTGCTTCGATTTAAAACATCATCTTCCGTGTGAATCGTTCTTAGGCGAAATGGCAAGGAGTAATCTTCTGCATAATAGACTACTCCATTAGTATCTGCAGGAGTAACCGCTGGATTGTTTTCACTATTAGGCACAGTATTTTTCGTAGTAACAAAAACCCACACACGATTTCTTATTTCAATGCCATTTTCTGGTTTATAGATCACATCCACTGGATAAGGTTTCGCAACAGTGGCAACCTGCAATGCTTTCAATTGATCAGCATCCACCGTTACTTTCGTTGAAAACTTGCTAGAGTCAGTTCCATCTTCATCTAAGCCATTCCCTTGATCACCAGTACTCTTCTCATGATCGGTTAAACTCCAAGCCATTGTTTTTGCCAGTTCCTTAAATTTATTTTCATCAGGAATAGCTGTATGGATTCCGGCTAAAGGAATGTGAAAATTTTGTGCATCCAAAGCATACTTATTCTCTTTATCAATAATCGTTTCTCCCCCGGTTTTGTTCACCCAACGAGAAGTGCTGCTCGGTTGATTTTGCGAGTCAGTAACAAAATATGTGACCAATTGCGGCCCTGTAGTAGATACATTAAACCCTAGTTTCTGCCATTCAATCCCTGCAGAAATATTCTTAGGATTTCGGTTGATTCTTTTTTCTAGCCACTCTTGTCTTTCTTCAGGAGTGGCTGCTAAATTAGTATTTTGACTATCCAAATTATCATAAACCTGAATAGACGAGTCATCCAATACCGTGCCCGTTTTAGATCCAGTAATCAGCCAATTATCTAGTGTGTTCCAGCCATAACTATTCGTTTCAGTCTTCTTTATTTCTGGGTCATCAATCGAAACGGTTATAGCTTCAGATGGATCAATTATTGGAGAGTAATCATCATCTTTTCTTACACTACCAAAAAATAGATCTTTATCTGCGACGCGCGGCAAGTGTGTCTTCCAGCCATCCTTAGGGGTGTTCGAGAAAGTCTTACTATTCGTATATCCATACATAAAATAACGATTTGTTCCATCGATTGCAATTAGCCCTCCAACAATCACTTCAGCATCCGCATTGATAAAGTTGGCACTGCTTACCATGTAATTCTTGTCCATAGTTCCCATCACAACGCCTGGTCCATTTACATATCCTGAAAAATCATCTTCCATTTTTTGCACACTACCAAAAAAATCAAATTCAGAATTATACTCTGCATTTGGGTTTCTTAATATGGAAATATCTGTTCCTAATGGGAAATTTCTTAATACAGTTTCTGTCCCATCACCAGTATCAATACTAATTAGCTGATTGCTCGTTGGACTCTTTTCCAGAACTACGAGGTTATTTTCGTCACTTAAATCCTCTTGTAATTTATATGTTCCGTTTAGCACATCTCTTGACCATTGGAAAGCACCTGAAGAGTCAAACTTTATAATGTGTTGAGAAGACGTTATTTGCGAAACATCCGTTAGCTGATGATAGATCCAGCCATGCATTAAAATACCTCCGTCAGCTGCTCTGGTAACCCTGGTCCCTTGAATACCCACATTTCCTTTAGTTACATTTGTAACAGTACTATTTAGCTGATTAAGTGTAGGGAAGCTTAAATTAATATTCTCTAAAACTGCACCTGTCTGATTATTTAAACGTAATAAGCTATATTTAGGCTTATAAGTAGTTTCTTGTCTTAATGGAACATTCGAATTTCCTGTATACCAGGTATCATTGTTAACAATGTCCTTCCTAAAGAAAAGTCTTACGGAATTTGGCGGAATAGGATACGTACTTGTACTAAAATTCCCTACTATATATGAAGCTGACGATGGCGTAAGATTTTCATCTAGTGTTACCCGTCTTAGCTTTTCATTTTTTTCCTGTGGAGAGTACCCTTGGAACCACAGGGATACCTTCCCATTTTCTACGAGTAATGCTCCCCCATCTACTGCTGATCGATAATCCGCCTTAGTATTGTTGCTTGTTGTAAAAAAGCCTTCACCGCTTGCAACATTGTATATCTTTATTATCTCCCCATCATCAGTCGTTTTAACAAGATATTTTTGGAAAGCACTTGGTCTTCCATTTTGATTGTACCAATCATTTCTGAAATTGATTGCCATTATCCAATTTCCATCACTTGTTCTTTGGACCGAGTCAAAGCTCAATCCTGATTGTTCTGAATAGCTTTCCAGGTTTTCTCTAGTTAAGGCTCCAGCAATTTTTTCTCCCTGTACAAAATTCTGATAGCTCGGATTATCAATCAGTGCTTGCTCTTTGAGTTTGAGAGCATCTACAGGAACCTCAAATTCATTTGCTCCTCCCTCGTCTAATTTAATTTTATTCGTTGGATGTGCGGAAACCTCTTCTCTTTTATTATGCAAGCTGTTGATTCCAATCACTGAACCCATACTGATTAACGCAACAAACAAGATTACTCCCACAATTTTTTTTATTTTCCTATGACTATAATGCTTGGATATCTCTCTCTTTTTTTTCATTGACTGTTTGGATTCCTCCTTACAAAACTCATCAAATCAATGCTTTAGCCATAAAGCATTCACCTCATAAGTGTTGCTTTAGTTACAAAGGACATAGCATCCTATGTCCTTATCATTATTTTTCAACCTTTGTTTTTAATGCATCATCTACTGCCTTTAATGATGTGCTTGTTGGGATATTTCCTTGCCACCAAGCCTCTCGATAAGTAAATTCTGCACAATTTATTGTTTCAACCTTTAAATAGATAGAAAATTCAGTTTGATGGTACTGCTGAGTTAAACTGTCTGATAATTTGATAGATTTAAACAAATTACTGGTGGATTTCTTTGGTGCTACAGCTTCTTTGATGTAGTAGTAATACCCATCACCGCCGTCCTGCCAATCTGATGGTGACATATTCTCTAATACAAGATCCTTACCAATTACCAATGGCAAAACTTGTTTATTTGTATCTCCCTCAACTGGGGCTCGAACTTCAGGCAGGATCATCACGCGAACAAACTGATTAATCGTTCCCGTGTTCTTAACCGACACTTCTTTTTTTACACTCTGATTCTTTTCTATCTCAGTGATAGTGTCATCGAAAATCTCTACTAAACTAGTTTCTACTTGTCCTATCTGGAAATCATTGGCTTTTTTATCTGTGGCTGTCATTGCTGCATAAACAAAATAGCTTCCGCTTATTAACAAGAAAACGCAACCTGTCAGAACAAGGAAATAAAATAAATGCTGACGTTGTTTTCTTTGCATCTTTTACTCATTCCTCTCTGTTCAGTTCCCATGATCTAGTTTCGATTGATAGAGGGTATACGCATAATCACTATTAGTAAGCGACCAGTCTGAAATCAATTCTTTGGTTAAGTCATGTGCATCCATCTCTGATGTCAATCTATACAAAGCTCCTTTGTACTGATTGACATAAGCTGAACTTAACGAAACGCTATCTAACAAATTGGGCGTAACTTCTTTTGGTTGAAGGACCTCTGAATAATAGAAATAACCCTCCTCGTAATACCAATATTGCTTATCGCTTGCTGCAGGCGGGTTTTCTTGATCAAAAAGCTTCCCCGCTTCAAAATTTAACTCAATTACAGGTAACGGTCCTGTTCTTGTCCCTTTGTAAGAATATGTCTGATCCAACAAGGCAACAGCTGCTTTATAATGAGTATTGGCACTGATTTCATAGGTATTTCCCACAGCCCAAGTTTCAGTTTTCTTCACATCAATTGTGGTTGCACTTGGCGTTCCATATACTTTCAAATTTCCGTTACCATTATCAGTTGTTCTATGCTTGTCCGTTACATCCGTCTCAAAACCTACAAAAAATTCTTTCAAAGAAATACGAACAATTGCTGGCATCTCTCCAGTATTTCGCACACGAATGTTTTTTTCCTTTGTTGTTCCAGGTGACCAGTGAAAAACTTGATCGAAGTCTTCTTCCACAATGGCGGATAGCCTTCGTTGGTTAGCATCCGTTCGATTGACTCTTTCATCTGCCGAAGTAATCCAAGCATAAGTACTGCCCACTATCAGCAACAAACTCAACACCAGAGAGAAACAGGCAAACAGTCCCTTACTTCGAACAAAGGTCCGAAGCAAGTGTTGACGTTTTTCCTTTTGATTCATTCCTGTTCCTCCTCTCGGCGTTTTTTCCATAAAAATAAGACGATTAATATCAATAACAAGCCAGTCAAGAACAGATAAACCAGTTCTTCACCAGTTTGTGGCAGCAGCTTTCGATTGGAAGGCATTTCCTGTGGCAAGCTGCTGGAACTTTCTACGGACGACTCGGTTGTTGTAGAGGATTTTGTTGGTTGATCTTTAGTACCCACAAATGTCCACATAAACTCTAACGTGCTTTTTGCTTTTAGATTCTCATTGGTTAAAGTGGGGTCCATCGTAAAAGTGGCCTTCAACACTTTATCCGTCCCATAGGTACAGATGCCTAATTCCAGCGGCGTTTTACTCCAATCTCGACTGCCATCTCCCAACAAAGGTCCCTGATAAATTTCTTTACCATCTAAAACTAGTTTTAACGTAATATGGTTCTTCCAATCTACTGAACCACTGGATTTAACTTCCTCTACCAGCAGCCCTAACGAAAAAGGGGTCTCCAAATCCAAGCTGCGAATCGTGATTTCCTTTTCGTATGCCTCTCCAGGGAGAATACCTACTAGATCAATGTAGTATTCCCCCTCAGAAGTAGCATACAATCCATCAGAATCCCCAATTACCAGGCCAGGAGGAAGTGTTTTTGCTGCCTCAACAGTCAGACAACTGCTGAATAAGGCAAAAAGACTGAATATCCCAATGAGTATTTTACGTATATTCATCTGCTCCCCCTTGCCCAATCACGGTACAATTTAAATGCCAGCGACTAATTTTGTTACGATAGCAAGAGTGTCTCCAGTTGGTTTAGAACCTCCCCCTAAGTTCCACCCAGCACTATCCGTTAGTGCTGCTTCAGTTGCTTGTACTGCTTCCATTTTTACAACAAGATCAAATGAAGCATTGGTATACTCTACGCCTAAAGCACTTTCGAAAACCAATTTCTTCAGTAAGTCTGGCGTTGTTTCGCCAGATTTCAACGGAACAGTGTAGTAGAACCAGCCATCATCTGCATTGTAAACCCAATTTTTACTTGCTAATGTTGCAACATCAGTGATATCTGTACCATAGCCAACACGGATATGGCTTTTACCTAGTCCATTAGTATCTGCCTCCAACCCATAATTAGTTGAGGACGCAATTGGTTTTTGATCAGCTGTCGTAGCTGGTGTTGGTCCGGGGATTGTAGCGCTCGCTCCCAAACCTTCTGCAGTAGTTGTGTAGTTGTAGTTCACGCTGTATCGTAAGCCTTTTGTTCCTAGCAAAGCATTGCCTGTAGTTGTTCCACTTTCATCTGGCAAAGTTGATTTTGCCCAATTGGCTACTGTGTTTTTATACCCGTTCTTGTAATAAGCATATTTCACATTTGATAGCGTATAATCCCAAGCTGTTCCATCATTACTGCTTTTTTCATCGGTTACAGCAATATCATAAGTCATGGCTTGATATTTATTTTTCGTTGCATCGTATCCAGCATCGCCAGGATTTTTTCCTGTGTTGGATGGATCGGTGTAGTATTCATGGATAATCTTTGTTTCAAGGTTATTGCTGACAGATCCAGTCAATGGATCAACTACTTTTCCACCCTTAGCCAGTAATTTCACATTCGTGTCTTGAGAAGTTAAGCCGGTCACTTGGCTGGCTGGAACAATCCGGTAGCCATCATTGAACATCGACGCTGCGTTGGCATTTACAGGCATATTTTTTCCTAAGCCAGAATCATTGGCTACATAAGCATACTTTGCTCCGGCCTCTGTTACAGCACCATACTCAATGCTGCCTTTTTCTGCTAGATGCTTCAGCACTTCTTCATAAGAAATCCGAACAAATACATTTGCGTTCCCAGTATTGGAAACTGATACTTCCTTCTTGGCTTCAGTTCCGGCAACTAATGGCATAGGCTCCCATTGTTCTTTCAGTACCACGCTGTCATCATTAACCGCGGCAGACTCTGCCCGATTGATTCGTTGATCTTGGGCCGTAATCCAGGCAAATGTCCCGGAGATGGCTGCGATTAATGCCAAAACTGCTGCTGCAGCCATCAGCTTTTTCTTTTTGCTGTTCTTCTTCATTTTTTTCCTCCTATAGGTTCTTTTTTATATAAACACTTGTAGTCAACAAGCGATTATACCTCTCTTGGGTATTTCTTTCTTTGGGTACTTTCTCTAACAGAATCAGGCTGTAAAAAATAGGCCTTTAATACTAAAAAGAATCCGAATGTGGATAATACACACACAACACACAACCATAGATTTTCCTGAATAAAATTCAACAGACTGCCCATTTTAGGAATGACAAACACTACTTTTCCTTGCACACGATCTGCTAAAATCGGTGGATCATTACTCTTATTGGCATCCCCTTTGGTGACAATATAATCTCCAGCTTGACCATTTAATTGATCCAAACGCTCCACCATTCTATGTGTTAGGTAACGATCCCCTTCCCCTACTTGAAAAGTGACGATATCTCCCGGCTCAACTTGGGAGCCATCTGTCATTTTTACTAATACGATGTCTCCAGCGTAGAAGCCACCTTTAGGAGAATTTGGCTGCGGAGCCATGGAATCAGTTAGTACCTGATAAAAGCGATGACCTAAGATAGCAGCATCTGACTTCTCACTAAACGCAAACATCAAGGAGCTTAGTAAAATACCAATGGTTAAGGTATAGAAAAATAGATTGTATACAAACAGGAAAATTTGCCGATGAGTCGATTGCTTAGCCTTCTGCAAGTCATGTGCGTGTTGTCTTGGACTCGGTCGCGGTCTTGATGCTGGCCACTCTTTTTCAGATCTGGAATAGACTGGTTCGGTTCTTCCTGAATGTGGTGGACGATAGTGCCTTGAAGGGCCTTCCCTATAGACAGTTTTTCTATATTCTGGTGAACGTTGTTTAGAATATCTATTCCTCTGGTACGAATCATAATTAGGCGGACGAGGTCCATCATAATCACGCACCGGTCTTGCATCATCCAAGTATTCATCATTCCTTGAAGTTCTTCGATTAATAGAAGAAGGTGAATGATCTGGACTCTGTTGATTTTCCTTACGGTCTCGTGGACGGTACTCTCGTGCTCTTGTCATGGCTTACCTCCATTCATTTTGCTGCTCGATATCCGGGCAATTGTTTCGCTGGTCGTTGTGCAGCTGCTGGGATTGTAGAAACTTTTTGCTTCTTTTCGTTAATTTGAAGCGTTCGTGTTTCTTCTTGAATTGGTCCATGTACTTCCTCAACTTGTGGTAGTTCTCTTATCTCAGATGAAGCTTCTGTTACCTCTTGATTCTGTTCTTGGTCGAATTGCATCAATTGATAAGTTTCAATCAATGCATTTAGCTTTTTATCATAAGACGTATCCGTAGCATATTTGCCAGTTAATGCTTTGCTTGCTTCTTGAAATGTTGCCGCATTTTCTTTCCAAGTTGCTTGATAAAATTCAGCATTTCCTGGGATACCTTTTCTTAACAAAGCCGCATAGTCTTCTAAGGATTCTTTATAACTGGGATACTGTCGAAAAGCTGCTTTGGTCGTATATAGTTGGCCGTTTCCTTGATCTTCCTGGGTATTAAATGTAACGTTCTTCCCTTGATAACTTCCCTTAATTCCAAATAAATTATGATGAGGCGGTCGTGCTAATTGGCTGTTACCTGATCCAGTCTCCAATATGGCCTGTGCAATCATCACAGAAGCATAAAGGTCTTCCTTCCAGGCAATTTGTTGTGCATCTTTGGAAATAGCTTGGATAAATGATTCAGTCGTTTGACTTCTTGTGAATGAAAATTGATAGTTTTCTTCTATTTCTTCTTCAGGTAATATTGCTGGTTTCTCAATGCTAGATTCAGTAACATCTAGTAAATAAGTATCCGATTCTGCCGTTGCTTCATTTATAGATATTGGTGAATCAATCAATTCTGTCGTTTCACTAGTTGGAATTTCTTCTATAGATGATTCTCCAGTTACCATAGATTCAACAGATTCTTCTACTACCTTACTAGTGGTATTATCATTTCCAGTACTTGAGGTTAAATTTTTTTGAGAAGCAGAGGAATCCTTTATTTCGGTTGATACAACTTGTTTTATAGGAGTCTGATAACCCGCAGCTAAACAAAAACTTAATCCTACACCGCATAGTATGACTTTACCTTTCATTTGGCTTCCGTCTTTCCTGTGGAAGATAATTATGCGAAGAGCTTCGCGGCCTTTTTTGTCTGGCGGCTATCTGTTTCAGTTTCAGAAGTACATTGTGGTAATACAATGCCGTCATTCGAAAATAAAGGGCCAGAATCATCAGTAATAATAGAAGAAATAATTGGCTGACGGTTACAACCTCTTGAAAATCAGTGAAGTAAAAGAAGATTCCCAAAACAGCAACTCCCGCTAATACTATTAATGAAAAGAGCCAATAGACCCAGTACCAAAAGATGTACCATTCAATTTTTTCCTGCAATGTTTTCATTTCCCCTTATTCCCCTCTTGAACGATGCCTAAAATTTGTTTTTCTGAAACTAAACCGAAAATCCGGCTGTCTTTAGAGATAGCCCGATTGTCTCCTAAGACGAAATAATAGCCTTTAGGAATTGTTCCGCTTGATACACCATTCCAGTTGAAATCTTCTGTCCGATAAGCGAACATGTCGGCTATTATTTCATGATTAACTAACAACTCACCATCTTGGTAATCAATTCGTTCTCCAGGTAAACCAATTACTCGTTTTAAATACAGCTCAGTTGGTGCATCTGGCGGATGCATTACTACTACGTCAAACCGCTCCGGTTTATGGTGAGCTTTCACTTGGACGACCTCTTGTTCCCAAAAAGTTGGATTCATGGATTCCCCGCTGACAAAATATTGAGGATATAGCCAGTAATAGGCACGAAAAGCACTAAGAAAAATCAAGTAACAAAAAACAAATGCTCCTGCCATTTTCAGCACTAATATCCATTGACGAAGGTTTGGAATTTTCCAGCCTCAGCCAGCCTCCTGTGCTGCTTTACCTGGTATTTCCTGTTGCTCTCGAACTATTCGTTCCAGCAATGTACTCTCCCCTTGAAGAAGATCAAAGTAAGCAGCTTTACTTAATAAGTTGTCATAATCCATTTTCATCAGGTTGACAAAAGGCTTCCGAAACCAAGGTCGAGGGTGAACCTTTGCTCGAGATTCTATTACCTGACACTCGTATAAGACAAAGTGAATATCCCTAGCTGAAAGATTGGCTTTGATTTGTTTTACTTGATCCCGTTCGTAAACTAACTTGTTTCCACTAACAGTCATTTTTTCGGTTTTGTTAATCAGCTCTCCGTTTAAATGCCACATTTGTTCTAGGAAGCGAGCCTTTTGCAATAGATAGGTGTACTCGCGCAAACTGATTTTGATTCGTTTGTCCCAATCGCTTTCTTCGGTACTCTTTTGATCAAAGTATTGGATACCACTATAGAGCATGGAAAGTTCCAATTTTTCGATCACTAGTTCCAGTTTTTGATTGACTGCTCGAAGACGAGCTTTACTTTGACTTTCTTGGCGTCTATCCTCAGTTTGTACCCGATCAGTTGACAGCAGAGAATCGTCAAGCTGTTCGGCCGTTTGCCCAATCGGAACAGCATATTCGGTTTGCGATTCTTGAATAACTCTTTCTGAAAAGTGCTGTTCAGCTAAATCCAATAGCAGCTCTTCTGCTCGTTCCAAGGCATTTTCAATAGTTGCTGGAAACTGCTGCTTTAAGCTGTCCTCTAAATGAATAGCGAAGGGAAAACCAGTTTCTCTGAGAACCAACGGAACAAAATCAAATCGGTAGACCTGTCGCCCATATTTTGATTCCTCAGTTTGAGCTTTGATCCAAGCAAACTGAGGAAAAAACTGATGCAGTGCGTGCCAAAAAGGTTGCCAATCCAAGGTTTCAGAGACTAATAATAATTCAATGTGGTAGCTGCCGTTCATTAGCAGAAATAATTGCTCGAAATGCTGATAGATCTTTTGTCTCTGCTTATCAGCCAAAGTGCCTTGAGGAGCGTACAAATATTCACAGGCTTGTTCAATTTCTTCTAGCAACGGTTGTGTAATCAGTTCCTCTTGCATAGTTGGCGCAGGAGTTGGGTATAGAGTGAGTTGATTCTGTGATTGCTTCACTGAAAAACCTCCTCTCTTCTATTCGTCTTCCAATAACGCATCGCTGTTGGCCAACAAACGTACGAAAAATTGAGTGGTTTCTTCTTGAACCGAACGCAGACGTTTTCGATAGTTTTTAATCTCTTGTTTCATCACTCGTAATTCTAGGGATGCATCATGGATTACTTGATGGGCTTCCTGCTCCGCCTGACTTCGAATTCCTTTAGCCTCATATTCTGCTCGTTCTAAAATCGCTCGTTCTTGTTTTTTGGTTTCAATCAATATGGTAGCCAATTCGGCTTTCATATCTTCATTTTCTTTTTTCGTTTGCTTAAGTTCTTCGATTTGTTGCTGCGCTTGACTTAAGGCCTCCATTTGATCAGTCTTACTATCATCTGCATCAGTTTTTAGTTGTTTGATTTGCCTCGATAGTTCTTGAATCTGGTTATCCTTTTTAGTCTGCAGATTCTCTGTTTCTTGCTGCTCTTCTTTCAGCTGTGCGGATGTTTCTTTTTGCTGTTGCAAAACTTGATCTTTCTCTGATAATGCTGTTGCCATTGTTGCCATTTCTGACTGTTTAACTTCTAACTGATGTTTTAACTGAGTGACAGTTCCCTCTAGTCGCTCAACCTCTTGCTGCAACTGAACTTTCTGATTCTCGGTTGCTTCTTCTACTTTCGGTTCCAAAAAAGCTCCTTTTTCGTTGTATCTATCGTCATGCTGTTCTAGATTGGGAGAAAATGCTCTATGTCTGGAACGCTGCTCATCCTGATCGTACTCCCGATAGTTTTGTGTTGGACGCTCATATTCTTCCTCTCTATAAGGCTCATACCTATAATTATCCTCATACTCTTCATCATACTCATCGTAAAAATAGTCATCTTGATTTGTTTCCTCAAAACTATCCTTTTTCTGTTTACCAAAACCAAACATGGTACTTCCTCCTCTATTCACCGGTCACAAAATACTAATTTTTGATAATTCTTTCAATTTCATCTATACTCTGAAAGAATGCAAAAAATTCACTCACTTTTCTTAGTCTTAAGTAGACCAAGAAAAGTGAGTGAACAGCTTGGCTTATTAACGAGAAAGAGGCGACATTGACGGTAGTTGACGACATAAAAATCAATAAGAGGATACGCATACAGTCAGATTTCTTATCTTTTTTTATCAATTGAGCAAGCGACGATTATAGACATAAAAAAACAAAAATTTTTTGGCCGTTTTCACAGGAAACGCTTACCTAGAAAAAATGAAAAAAAACCACTCCAAAAAAAGAAACCTCTTTTTTTGAAAACGATTTATCTGATTGCTTTTTCCATTTGTTTCACAACAATGAAGCGTTGTTCCATCAATGCAGCAGCATAAGTATCCAAGGTCATCTGAGTCGAGCTATGCCCCATTAAAGCACTGACACTCATAATATCTCCCTTGCTTTCGAGGCAACGAGTGGCAAATGTGTGTCTCAGCTGATGAAAATGAATTTTTGTTAACTGAGACTTTCCTCGGATCCGATGAAAATGATAAGTTATCAGCCGCGGCTCTACTGGTTGTTCGCTATTAGTAAGAACAAATCTACCTTTCGCCTGCTGCTTTTGCTCTAATAAAACACGCTTCAGTATCTGACTCATAGGGATTGATCTAGTTGATGAAGCGGTTTTTGAACTGGTATAGATTAATTCAGTCTTCTTCCCATTAAACAGACCAATAATTCGCTGAACTGTTGAGTGAACATGAATCAAGTTATTCTCAAAATCAATATCTTCCCAGGTTAGTGCGGAAATTTCACCAATCCTCAACCCAGCATGAAGGGCTAGCAAAGTTGGTATTCCTTGTCCCTTTCTTCTTGATAAAGCAGCGGTTTCTAGACGTTTTTGTTCTTGCTTAGTAAGCGCCTGATTCCTACTTTTTACTAGTTTCGGCAATCGTACTAAAACAAATGGGTTCTCCTTTATCATTTTCTTTCGAATAGCCAGATTGATACACTGTTTAGTAATACGAAAAACAGCATGAATTGTCGAAGGTTTAAGCAAACGTTTCTCCAAGTCTCTCAATAAGGTTTCTGCTGCATCTTCGTTCAGTTCATTCAATCCATATTCCCCAAGCACATTCAGTACATAATGATTTAACTTATGTTCATAATTAGCATAGGTAGACTGCTTAACCTCGGATTGTATCTCCTGCAACCACAGATAAGCCCACTCATTGAAACTAATTGCTGATTTACCTTGATTGTTTTGGATAAGCTGATAATTTAGCTTCAAAGGATAAAGCTTTTCACGTACTTCCTTTAAAGTTTTTCCATAAACTGAACCATATTTTGTTTTACCATTGGCTTTTTTACCTTTGGGATAGCGTCCTTCCCAACGTTTGTCTTTGCGACGATAAATATTTTCACCTCTGCGCATGATACACTTTCCTTTCTATTCTACGACGGTTTTTTTGACGGCAAATAAAACACTCTTTTTTCTCGTCTTTTCCTAGATAAATATGGAATTCAGGCGGTCTAGAAATCTATCCAAGAAATTATTTTAATTATTTTTTTAAAAGATATTGCGTATTCTTGCTTCCTAATCTATAATTAAGCCTGTTAAGATTCTATAAATTAAAAACAATCATAATTAACGTACTGCGTATGCCTTAGTCTACTTAAAACCAAGAAATAAACTTCCTCTCCCACAGATAATTGATTCTCATTTCATTTTAATGTTTTTTACCTGAAATTAATATAAATATTCGACTTTTTTATATAAAAAAATACAGTAGATTTCATGGTATTTTATAGACCTTTTTGGGAATCTCGTTTTTTTTAAAACCTACAGGTAATTTCTTTGATACTTTCAATGTCTTGAAAAATAGTTTCTTCTTTTTCTACCTGAAGTCACACCTCTAACTACATCACTTCAGATATTTCTCAAATTCCAGTGCTTTTACTTTTGGATTCCCTTGCTTTTTATATAACTCTTTATTGTTCTGTTTATCCAGAAACGAATAAAAACGAAGTAAAAAGCTCGCACAAAATAAATGATCAGAAGAAAAAATCATTCAAATAAATAAGTGAAATACTTTCAAAGAGCTAAATCACTATATACCTTTTCCCTCTTCATATTCGGTGTATGGATCCATATTTTTTTATCAAAAAGACTACAGATCATCATTCAAATACTGATAGCCTGTAGTCTATATATCTATTTTTTATTTGTAGTTTAATATATTAGAGAAGAGTATATCTAAAAAAGGCTCACTACTTTTTTGCATTTTTGACTATTTCACCTTCATTCTACTGCTTAACTAAAACACCAACAAAACTTCAAGACTATTAGTAAATACAAACACTTTAACGTACTTATTTTCGTATGTCGTTTCACTTACTAGATTGTTTCTCAATTTTACTCGACAATTTATAGAAAAGGGACTTAGGTCCTATACTTAGAAAGTCACTCTCTCAGAGAAAGCACAATGTTAACACTCTTCTTCTATTTAAATCACTGCCTTTTCTAATCAATTTCTCCTTTCTATTCTTTAATTTTTCGAATAAATTCCCAATATTGAGACATTCTAATCTTAGGTAATTGGGTTATGAGATAATGATTTCAGAGTGTCAAATCATTATTCTACAGGAAAAGAAAGGAGCTAATTCACAAAAATGAATCGTAAAAAATTACGTAAAAAACTGCAATCAGAGCAAAAAAAAATGAGGAAGCAGCAACAAATAAATAATAGTAAAAATTGGATGTATGCTACCTTAACAGCTATGGGAGGAGTGATGGGAGTTACTGGTGTTGCCTCAGGAGTCCATGCAGCTGAAGCAACTCCACAAGCAACGGCTGGAGTGGAAGTAGATACTGCCAAAGTACTTGCCAACAAAGAAACAACGACAATTCCGGCTAGTTCTACTGCACAATCAACAAGTTCAACCATTCAGTCTACTAGTGGTTCTATCACCGAGTCGGCCAGTGAGTCAACAACAAACTCAACTAGTGCATCCTTAACTGAATCAGCAAGTCAATCTACTACTGAAGCTCCAAGCCAATCAAACACTGGATCTACTAGTACATCGACAACCGAATCCACTAGTGGATCTACTACTGAGTCATTCAGTATGAGCTTAAGTACCTCTAATTCAACAAGTGAGAGCACAAGCAGTGTGAACTCAGGAATATTGAGTGAATACAACAGTGAGAGTGGTTCTGAAAGTACCTCAATGTCTTTCAGTGAGAGCAATTCGAGTATGTCTTCAATATCTGGCAGCGAAAGCACAAGTAATTTGAACTCGGAAATATTAAGTGATTATTGGAGTGAAAGCACATCATCCTCCACTTTAGACTCCACTTCTGCTTCAAATAGCACTAGCATGAGCGGAAAAGCATCTAACTCAGCAAGTGAAAGTAGATCGCTAGCACTATCAGTGTCTAACAGTTCTTCCAATAACACTTCCACGAAAGGAACTGGCAACACCCGGTCCGGTAGCTCTGCAGCCCGCAGTGGTTCCACACGATCAGGAGGTTCAAATGCGGCCGGAGGTTCAGCTAAGACATTACCTAAAACTGGAGAAGAGGGCCACTTAAATTCTCAACTGTCACTTCTAGGAATGGCAACTGTACTAACAGCAACAACTCTTTTCCATCATTTAGAAAAAAAGAAGAGCCTGAAATAAGATATTCGTTAAGCGACTAAACAAAACAGTTTGGTCGTTTTTTTGCATATTATTGTCGTTGCTCCAAATACTTATTAATAAATGTGTCATTGTGATTCTATTTTCTATTCTTTGATGTAAGAACTTAAGGGTGGGAAAAGTTGCAATGTCTGTTTTATCCAAAAAGTATTAGTTTTTTATAAAAATCACGTCAAATACCTAGTATGAGTGCTTATTGTAAAAATTGCTCATACTTGTTTATCCTCTGCCAGCATATTTCTAAGAACTTCTACACGACTTTTCAACTTTCCATTTGTCTGTTTCAGTTCATATAACCCATATCGTAATGACATCGTTGCATTTGCTTTGAGCTTTCCGTCTTTTGAACTACCGATTCCTAATTCTTCGATTAGCTCTTCTTTTTCCTTTAACTCATGATTGTATTTGTTTGTTATTCTTATGTATTGCTCTTTTAGAATTTTCCGTTCTGTTTCAAGCTTCTCCCTGACTTGGTTAAATTGTTTGAGGCTATGATTAAAGGATTGTTCTGTTCTACTATTTAATACCTGCTGCTTTTTGCTTTGCTCCTCGAGTGAATTGATTTGATTTTTATAGCTTTCGATCTCTAATTGATAATCGACTAACTGTTGGCACAAATCTATTTCCTTTCTATTATAAGCCTCAATTATTTCTGCCTCACGTTTTTCCAAGGTTTGTTGCAATTGCACAAATTCCGTCTCTTTATCATCCATGCGTTCCTTAAGCTGAGTGTAGCTCTCCTCTGTTATGTCATCTATGAAATCCTTTGCTAGTCTTACTATAAAAAAATTGCTCATGTGTTTCTCTCTTCTGCTCAATCTTTTCTTCCTCCGCTTTCTACTCTAATAAAAAATACATTTCAATGAATAAGAAAAAATCCAAAGGAAAATTAATTCCTTTGGATAAACAATTCAATTGTTTTTGGTTGTTTGAAAAGAACCGTTGATTGAAGCTTATTGTTCCTGTTGACTATCCTTTTTCTTTTTCAGAAGAGCAATAGCTGCCAGGGCTGATGCCAAACCAACAAATGTCAATCCTCTACTTTGAAGATTATTTTCTCCAGTTTGTGGAAGAGTTTTACCACTGCCGCTTGCTGAAGAACTTGTACCAGAAGATCCCGTTCCACCAGATGCAGCTGGTCTAGCTGTTCCTGTTTGGATGCTTGGTGTTGTTTGAGATCCCTTGGTGCTTGGAAGTTCAGAACGTCCTGTGCTTCCATAACTAGATACACTCATGCTCGCGCTATTGGACGCTGACGTACTTCTTGAAGAACTTGTACTTGCACTGTCTGATCGTGAATCACTTACTGACGTACTCATACTTGTACTTTCACTAGAACTAATCGAAGTACTTCCACTGTAACTAGTTGATTCACTTCGGTCACTTGCACTGATCGATGTGCTCAAGCTTGTACTATCACTAATGCTTGCCGACGTGCTTCCACTATAGCTTGCGGATTCACTACTACTAATGCTGATGCTGTCAGAGATTGAATCACTTACTGATGCACTTGTACTTGTACTGTCACTGATACTTACCGATGTGCTTCCGCTATAGCTTGCTGACTCACTTGCACTATCACTATTACTAATGCTGGTGCTGTCGGATCTTGAATCACTTACTGACGTACTTGTACTTGTGCTGTCACTGGTACTTACTGACGTGCTTCCGCTATAGCTTGCAGACTCACTGCGTTCACTTGCACTGATCGATGTGCTTTCACTTGTGCTCTCACTATTACTAATGCTCGTGCTGTTTGAGCTTGAATCACTTAGCGATGTGCTAGTGCTTGTACTATCGCTAGTGCTTACTGACGTACTTCCACTATAGCTTGCTGATTCACTTGCACTGTCACTATTACTAATACTCGTGCTGATCGAGCTTGAGTCGCTTAGTGATGTGCTGGTACTTGTACTGTCACTGATGCTTGCTGACGTACTTCCGCTGTAGCTTGCTGATTCACTTGCACTGTCACTATTACTAACGCTCGTGCTGTTTGAGCTTGAATCGCTTAGTGACGTGCTTAAACTTGTGCTTTCGCTACTGCTTACACTTGTACTGTCTGATCTTGAATCACTCACTGAAGTACTTGTGCTGGTACTTTCACTGATGCTTAGTGACGTGCTTCCACTATAGCTTACTGATTCGCTACGTTCACTTGCACTGATCGATGTGCTTTCGCTTGTGCTTTCGCTATCACTATTGCTGGTGCTTTCTGATCTTGAATCGTTAACCGATGTGCTGGTACTTGTACTGTCACTTGTGCTTACTGACGTACTTCCACTATAGCTCGCTGATTCGCTTGCTGAATCACTCGCACTGTCTGAAGTCGATGTGCTGATCGACGTACTGATACTTGCACTTTCGCTATTACTAATGCTTGTGCTGATTGAACTTGAGTCACTTACTGATGTGCTTTCACTTGTGCTCTCGCTATCACTACTGCTTGTACTATCTGATCTTGAATCGCTAATCGAGTTACTCAAACTTCCACTGTCACTATTGCTAATACTTGTGCTTGTTGAGCTTGAATCGCTAACCGATGTGCTTGTACTTGTACTATCACTTGTACTTACTGACGAGCTTCCACTGTAGCTGCCTGATTCGCTTGCTGAATCACTCGCACTGTCGGAAATTGATGTGCTGATTGATTCGCTGATCGACGTACTTACACTTGTGCTCTCGCTATCACTATTGCTGGTGCTTTCTGATCTTGAATCGCTAACCGATGTGCTTGTACTTGTACTATCACTTGTACTTACTGACGAGCTTCCACTATAGCTGCCTGATTCGCTTGCTGAATCACTCGCACTGTCGGAAATTGATGTGCTGATTGATTCGCTGATCGACGTACTTACACTTGTGCTCTCGCTATCACTATTGCTGGTGCTTTCTGATCTTGAATCGCTAACCGATGTGCTTGTACTTGTGCTATCACTTGTACTTACCGACGTGCTTCCGCTAAAGCTGCCTGATTCACTTGCTGAATCACTTGCACTGTCGGAAATTGATGTGCTGATTGATTCGCTGATCGATGTGCTTAGACTTGCACTGTCACTGTTACTAATGCTTGTACTGATTGAGCTTGAGTCACTTAGTGACGTGCTTACACTTGTGCTTTCGCTATCACTATTGCTTGTACTATCGGACCTTGAATCACTGATTGATGTGCTTGTGCTTGTACTGTCACTTGTACTTACTGACGTACTTCCGCTAAAGCTGCCTGATTCACTTGCTGAATCACTTGCACTGTCGGAAATTGATGTGCTAATTGATTCGCTGATCGATGTGCTTAGACTTGCACTGTCGCTGTTACTAATGCTTGTACTGATTGAGCTTGAGTCACTTAGTGACGTGCTTACACTTGTGCTTTCGCTATCACTATTGCTTGTACTATCGGACCTTGAATCACTGATTGATGTGCTTGTGCTTGTACTGTCACTTGTACTTACTGACGTACTTCCGCTAAAGCTGCCTGATTCACTTGCTGAATCACTTGCACTGTCGGAAATCGATGTGCTAATTGATTCGCTGATCGATGTGCTTAGACTTGCACTGTCGCTGTTACTAATGCTTGTACTGATTGAGCTTGAGTCACTTAGTGACGTGCTTACACTTGTGCTTTCGCTATCACTACTACTTGTACTATCAGACCTTGAATCACTAATCGAGGTACTCAAGCTTTCACTGTCACTATTACTGATACTTGTGCTAGTTGAACTTGAATCACTGATTGATGTGCTTGTACTTGTGCTATCACTTGTACTTACTGACGTACTTCCACTGTAGCTGCCCGATTCACTTGCTGAATCACTTGCACTGTCGGAAATCGATGTGCTAATTGATTCGCTGATCGATGTGCTTAGACTTGCACTGTCGCTATCACTGATGCTGGTGCTTTCTGATCTTGAATCGCTAACCGATGTGCTTGTACTTGTGCTATCGCTTGTACTTACCGACGTGCTTCCGCTAAAGCTGCCTGATTCACTTGCTGAATCACTTGCACTGTCGGAAATCGATGTGCTAATTGATTCGCTGATCGATGTGCTTAGACTTGCACTGTCGCTATCACTGATGCTGGTGCTTTCTGATCTTGAATCGCTAACCGATGTGCTTGTACTTGTGCTATCACTTATACTTACCGACGTGCTTCCGCTAAAGCTGCCTGATTCACTTGCTGAATCGCTCACACTATCCGAAATTGATGTGCTGATTGATTCGCTGATCGATGTGCTTAGACTTGCACTGTCGCTGTTACTAATGCTTGTACTGATTGAGCTTGAGTCACTTAGTGACGTGCTTACACTTGTGCTTTCGCTATCACTATTGCTTGTACTATCAGACCTTGAATCACTAATCGAGGTACTCAAGCTTTCACTGTCACTATTACTGATACTTGTGCTAGTTGAACTTGAATCACTGATTGATGTGCTTGTACTTGTGCTATCACTTGTACTTACTGACGAGCTTCCACTATAGCTGCCTGATTCACTTGCTGAATCGCTCGCACTGTCGGAAATCGATGTGCTGATCGATTCACTGATCGACGTACTTAGACTTGCACTTTCACTGTTACTAATGCTCGTGCTAGTTGAGCTTGAATCGCTAACCGATGTGCTGGTGCTTGTACTATCGCTTGTGCTTACTGACGTACTTCCACTGTAGCTGCCTGATTCACTTGCTGAATCGCTCACACTATCCGAAATTGATGTGCTGATTGATTCGCTGATCGATATGCTTAGACTTGCACTGTCACTGTTACTAATGCTTGTACTGATTGAGCTTGAGTCACTTAGTGACGTGCTTACACTTGTGCTTTCGCTATCACTATTGCTTGTACTATCGGACCTTGAATCACTAATCGAGGTACTCAAGCTTTCACTGTCACTATTACTGATGCTGGTGCTGGTTGAACTAGAATCACTGATTGATGTGCTAGTGCTTGTACTGTCACTTGTACTTACTGACGTACTTCCACTGTAGCTGCCCGATTCACTTGCTGAATCACTTGCACTGTCGGAAATCGATGTGCTAATTGATTCGCTGATCGATGTGCTTAGACTTGCACTGTCGCTATCACTGATGCTGGTGCTTTCTGATCTTGAATCGCTAACCGATGTGCTTGTACTTGTGCTATCACTTGTACTTACCGACGTGCTTCCGCTAAAGCTGCTTGATTCACTTGCTGAATCGCTCACACTATCCGAAATTGATGTGCTGATTGATTCGCTGATCGATGTGCTTAGACTTGCACTGTCGCTGTTACTAATGCTTGTACTGATTGAGCTTGAGTCACTTAGTGACGTGCTTACACTTGTGCTTTCGCTATCACTATTGCTTGTACTATCGGACCTTGAATCACTGATTGATGTGCTTGTGCTTGTACTGTCACTTGTACTTACCGACGTACTTCCACTGTAGCTGCCCGATTCACTTGCTGAATCACTCGTGCTGTCGGAAATCGATGTGCTGATTGATTCGCTAATCGACGTACTGATACTTGCACTGTCGCTATCACTGATGCTGGTACTTTCTGATCTTGAATCACTAATCGAGGTACTCAAACTGTCACTATCACTATTACTGATACTTGTGCTAGTTGAACTTGAATCACTTAGTGATGTGCTAGTGCTTGTACTGTCGCTTGTACTTACTGACGTACTTCCACTATAGCTGCCTGATTCACTTGCTGAATCGCTCGTACTGTCGGAAATCGATGTGCTGATCGATTCACTGATCGACGTACTTAGACTTGCACTTTCACTGTTACTAATGCTCGTGCTAGTTGAGCTTGAATCGCTAACCGATGTGCTGGTGCTTGTACTATCGCTTGTGCTTACTGACGTACTTCCACTGTAGCTGCCTGATTCACTTGCTGAATCGCTCACACTATCCGAAATTGATGTGCTGATTGATTCGCTGATCGATGTGCTTAGACTTGCACTGTCGCTGTTACTAATGCTTGTACTATCAGACCTTGAATCACTAATCGAGGTACTCAAGCTTTCACTGTCACTATTACTGATACTTGTGCTAGTTGAACTTGAATCACTTAGTGATGTGCTTGTACTTGTGCTATCACTTGTACTTACTGACGAGCTTCCACTAAAGCTGCCTGATTCACTTGCTGAATCGCTCGCACTGTCGGAAATCGATGTGCTGATCGATTCACTGATCGACGTACTTAGACTTGCACTTTCACTGTTACTAATGCTCGTGCTAGTTGAGCTTGAATCGCTAACCGATGTGCTGGTGCTTGTACTATCGCTTGTGCTTACTGACGTACTTCCACTGTAGCTGCCTGATTCACTTGCTGAATCGCTCACACTATCCGAAATTGATGTGCTGATTGATTCGCTGATCGATGTGCTTAGACTTGCACTGTCGCTGTTACTAATGCTTGTACTATCAGACCTTGAATCACTAATCGAGGTACTCAAGCTTTCACTGTCACTATTACTGATACTTGTGCTAGTTGAACTTGAATCACTTAGTGATGTGCTTGTACTTGTGCTATCACTTGTACTTACTGACGAGCTTCCACTAAAGCTGCCTGATTCACTTGCTGAATCACTTGCACTGTCGGAAATCGATGTGCTGATTGATTCGCTGATCGATGTGCTTAGACTTGCACTGTCGCTATCACTGATGCTGGTGCTTTCTGATCTTGAATCGCTAACCGATGTGCTTGTACTTGTGCTATCACTTGTACTTACCGACGTGCTTCCGCTAAAGCTACCTGATTCACTTGCTGAATCACTCGCACTATCTGAAATCGATGTGCTGATTGATTCGCTAATCGACGTACTGATACTTGCACTGTCGCTATCACTGATGCTGGTACTTTCTGATCTTGAATCGCTAATCGAGTTACTCAAGCTGTCACTGTCACTATTACTAATACTTGTGCTAGTTGAACTTGAATCACTTAGTGATGTGCTTGTGCTTGTACTTTCACTTGTACTTACTGACGTACTTCCACTGTAGCTGCCCGATTCACTTGCTGAATCGCTCGTGCTGTCGGAAATCGATGTGCTGATTGATTCGCTAATCGACGTACTGATACTTGCACTGTCGCTATCACTGATGCTGGTACTTTCTGATCTTGAATCACTAATCGAGGTACTCAAGCTGTCACTATCACTATTACTGATGCTTGTGCTAGTTGAACTTGAATCACTTAGTGATGTGCTTGTGCTTGTACTTTCACTTGTACTTACTGACGTACTTCCACTATAGCTGCCTGATTCACTTGCTGAATCGCTCGCACTGTCGGAAATAGATGTGCTAATTGATTCGCTGATCGATGTGCTTAGACTTGCACTGTCGCTATCACTGATGCTGGTGCTTTCTGATCTTGAATCGCTAACCGATGTGCTTGTACTTGTGCTATCACTTGTACTTACTGACGTACTTCCACTATAGCTGCCTGATTCACTTGCTGAATCACTCGTGCTGTCGGAAATCGATGTGCTGATTGATTCGCTAATCGACGTACTGATACTTGCACTGTCGCTATCACTGATGCTGGTACTTTCTGATCTTGAATCACTAATCGAGGTACTCAAGCTGTCACTATCACTATTACTGATGCTTGTGCTAGTTGAACTTGAATCACTTAGTGATGTGCTTGTGCTTGTACTTTCACTTGTACTTACTGACGTACTTCCACTATAGCTGCCTGATTCACTTGCTGAATCGCTCGTGCTGTCGGAAATCGATGTGCTGATTGACTCGCTAATTGACGTACTGATACTTGCACTTTCACTATCACTAATACTTGTACTTTCTGATCTTGAATCGCTAATCGAGTTACTCAAGCTGTCACTATCACTATTACTGATACTTGTGCTAGTTGAACTTGAATCACTTAGTGATGTGCTTGTACTTGTACTTTCGCTAGTGCTTACTGACGTACTTCCACTATAGCTGCCTGATTCACTTGCTGAATCGCTCGTGCTGTCGGAAATCGATGTGCTGATTGACTCGCTAATTGACGTACTGATACTTGCACTTTCACTATCACTAATACTTGTACTTTCTGATCTTGAATCGCTAATCGAGTTACTCAAGCTGTCACTATCACTATTACTGATACTTGTGCTAGTTGAACTTGAATCACTTAGTGATGTGCTTGTACTTGTACTTTCGCTTGTGCTTACTGACGTACTTCCACTGTAGCTGCCTGATTCACTTGCTGAATCGCTCGCACTGTCGGAAATCGATGTGCTGATTGATTCGCTAATCGACGTACTGATACTTGCACTGTCGCTATCACTGATGCTGGTACTTTCTGATCTTGAATCACTAATCGAGTTACTCAAGCTGTCACTATCACTATTGCTGGTGCTTGTGCTAGTCGAGCTTGAATCACTGATCGAAATACTTGTACTTGTACTTTCGCTATCACTGATGCTAGTACTTTCTGATCTTGAATCACTAATCGAGTTACTCAAGCTGTCACTATCACTATTACTGATACTTGTGCTGGTTGAGCTGAAATCACTGATTGATGTGCTTGTACTTGTGCTATCACTTGTACTTACTGACGTACTTCCACTATAGCTGCCTGATTCACTTGCTGAATCACTCGTGCTGTCGGAAATCGATGTGCTGATTGATTCGCTAATCGACGTACTGATACTTGCACTGTCGCTATCACTGATGCTGGTACTTTCTGATCTTGAATCACTAATCGAGTTACTCAAGCTGTCACTATCACTATTACTGATACTTGTGCTAGTTGAACTTGAATCACTTAGTGATGTGCTTGTGCTTGTACTGTCACTTGTACTTACTGACGTACTTCCACTATAGCTGCCTGATTCACTTGCTGAATCGCTCGTGCTGTCGGAAATCGATGTGCTGATTGATTCGCTAATCGACGTACTGATACTTGCACTGTCGCTATCACTGATGCTGGTACTTTCTGATCTTGAATCGCTAATCGAGTTACTCAAGCTGTCACTGTCACTATTGCTGGTGCTTGTACTTTCTGATCTTGAATCGCTAATCGAATTACTCAAGCTGTCACTGTCGCTATTGCTGGTGCTTGTGCTGGTTGAACTTGAATCGCTGATCGATGTGCTTGTGCTTGTACTTTCACTAATTGAAATTGATAAGGATTCTGATTGAGACACACTCTCTGATAAGCTTTCGCTATTCGATATTGAACTACTTGTACTATCTGAAATTGAGTCGGAAATCGAATCGCTCTCACTATCTGAGATCGAATCTGAGTTTGAATCCGACGTTGAATCACTTTCACTAATCGAAATTGATAAGGATTCTGACTCCGATACACTCTCTGACAAACTTTCACTATCTGAAATGGAATTACTTGTGCTATCAGAAATTGAGTCGGAAATCGAGTTCGAAGTTGAATCGCTCTCACTATCTGAGTTTGAATCCGACGTTGAATCACTCTCACTAATCGAAATTGATAGAGACTCTGACTCTGATATACTCTCTGACAAACTTTCACTATCCGATATTGAATTACTTGTACTATCAGAAATTGAGTCGGAAATCGAGTCCGAGATTGAATCGCTCTCACTATCTGAGTTTGAATCCGACGTTGAATCACTTTCACTAATTGAAATTGACAACGATTCTGATTCTGAAACACTCTCTGACAAACTTTCACTGTTTGAAATTGAATCACTTGTACTATCTGAAATCGAGTCGGAAAGTGAATCTGAGATTGAATCGCTCTCGCTATCTGAGTTTGAATCAGATGTCGAATCACTTTCACTAATTGAGATTGACAACGATTGTGACTCTGAAATACTCTCTGACAAACTTTCACTATCTGAAATTGAATCTGAGATCGAATCCGAGATTGAGTTGCTTTCACTATCGGAAATCGAGTCTGAGATCGAATCTGAAGTTGAGTCACTTTCACTATCCGAAATTGAGTCTGAGATCGAGTCTGAAGTTGAATCACTTTCGCTATCCGAAATTGAGTCTGAGATCGAATTTGAAGTTGAATCACTTTCGCTATCCGAAATTGAGTCTGAGATCGAATTTGAAGTTGAATCACTTTCGCTATCCGAAATTGAGTCTGAGATCGAGTCTGAAGTTGAATCACTTTCGCTATCCGAAATTGAGTCTGAGATCGAGTCTGAAGTTGAATCACTTTCGCTATCCGAAATCGAACTACTTGTACTATCGTCAGACCTTGAAGTACTCTCACTATCTGAAATTGATGTGCTGATTGAATCACTTTCGCTATCTGAAATCGAATTAGATGTAGAGTCACTTTCACTGTCTGATACTGAGTTCGACAATGATTCACTTTCAGACATTGATGTTGATTCAGAGACAGGATCAACGTCATAGTTAACAACAAATCCCTGAGGAGAATTATCAACTGAGCCTGCACCATTTGTAGTTGTATCAAATTTCGGGTTAGCTGCAAGTGCTTCTGCTAAACTATTATAGGTAACTCCATCTGGACCAGTAACAGTATAAATATAACCATTTCTGGCTAAGTCAGCATCTGTTACACCTAAACTAATCGTTCCGTTAGAAACCCCAGAAACTCCATAGTTTCCTTCATTTACACTTGTTGGTAATTGTTCATAAGCTGTTCCAGTAGCAGGATCACTGCTAGGTTGATTATTACCAACTATACCAGCTAATTGGTAATCTGGATAAAGTGTAATTGTTAATGATTGAGGAGTAGCATCATTGGCATTTGTGCCATTAGCAGTAAAGTCAAACGTAAATACGCCGTTCGCATCTGCATGGTATCCAGCTTGTGTTAGGTAACCGGAAATTAAATCAGCATAGCTCATTTCAGCACCAGATGACCCATTGATTGATACATTTGCTGTCTGACCTACTAATGATGTACCATCTGAATTTACAAAGGTAACATTTACAGTTTGTACATCCGCAGCAACGTATATAGTGACAAGAACCGGATCAGTGCCCACGGTTGTAGAGGTAGCCTGTGTGAATCCATTCAGTTCCGAGCCTGTTGCGTAATGGTAGCCTTCAGCAACTAGATCATTTGTGTAGTAAGAGTTTGTCCAGTCAACTGTATTGCCATAATTAGCTGGAGTCTTGCTTGTACCCGCAGCCTCTTGTCCAGAAGAAAGGTAATCTGATGAAACAACTAATCCCGTTTTAGCATCTACATATTGATATTGAACAGAATTATTTGCTTCCCCGTAAACATAAATATTATACGTATACTCTGTACCTTCCATTGGAACAATCGCAACACCAGCTTGTCCATATGCATCTCCATCATCTGCTGATGTAGTGCTATCGCCACCGCTTTGCTTGTCTGTCAGTGCTGACGGAGGAACTTGATTTGCAATCGCCCACATGTAGTTTGGCGGCATATTTGACAAGGCATAGTCTTTGTTAACTAAATCTATATATTGCCCAATATAATTAACATCTTTATCTATAGGAACATTTATCGTTTTGACAACATTACCATATTGATCTACATAATTAACTTTGACGGTTCCAGGCTCAATTGCCGTGGTGGATAATTCACGCGTGCTACTGTCTACGATGTTAGAGGATGAAGTATTACCAGCTGTATCCTTGATGGTTGTAACACCATTTCTAATCGTCATATTGGTAAACTTAAGATTTCTATTTCCACCTGGTGTTGCTGCTTGGCTATCAGTTCCTTGCCACGTTGAAATCTGTGAGTTGTTCATTGTAAATGTTCCGGCACCACTCACCAAAGGTCCCGTACTTGGAGCGCCCGAGGTAGTATTTACTGCCATATGCAACTTCTTAGGAGAGATAAACGTAACGCTAGAACCAGCGCTATTCATTTGTATTACGGCTCCAGGTGCCCATTGATTAATATCAAGGGTTGTCCCGGCATTAAATACAACGCTTTGAGTGCCCTCTATTCGAATTGCCCCAGGTTGAGTAGATTGAGGGATAGATAAATTAAAGTTTTGACCAAATACATATTTCGCACTAGAAGATGCACCTTGTTGTCCGTTAATAAAGTATTGGAATCCCGTCTGAGTCCAGCTACAATTATCACCGACGGTTATCTTATCTATTAAATAGTAAACAGCAGGATAGTTTGCCGATTGACCGTTGTAAGTCCGTGCTGTATTCGAAGAGCCGTCTCCCATCGTAATGGAATTCCCATAACCAACACTTCCCGATGCTGCTCGTGTTTCAAAGTAAAACTCTGAGAAAGCAATATCATTAGACGTACGATTTAATGTAACGCTAGAGTTATTAGCAAAGTTAATACTTCCCACAGAACGAGTGATTTCATTTGATATATTGAAGACATTCGTACCTGAGAACACTAATTTAGAGCCTACTCCATACATAAGATGGATCGGATTATTTCCATTTGAATCACTTTTAGTTAATGTCACGTTATTGACATTTGCCGTCAACTGAGTTGCATTTGTCGGATTAATCAAGGAGTAGCCATTTCCATCATTGCCGCCAAAACCTTGTTGTGCTATTACATTGCTTAAAGTAAAGGTTGTAGAGCTTGTAATTCCACCCCAGTTAAAGGTTTGAGTACCAAGATCGATAGTATTATTGTTTCCTTGAACAATAACACTAGCCCCATTAGCACGTGCAGACATTGCTCCTGAGCTATAAGTGATGTTAGCTGTAACATCAATATAGGTAATGCTAGCATTACCCCATGCAGCTCGCAGCTCTGCATAAGTTGTTACCTTAGCATACGTCCCATTTGCTATTGCATTTGCTTTGTATGTTGCATCATTCAGAACTTCATCTGGAACGGCTACATTAACGGATGTTGGAGAATTTGACGCTCCCGGATTATTGACCGCATCCTCAAAATCTCCACGATTAATATCTGGATCGGCAGAAACGTTAATCTTTGTTGCACGACCATTAGCTCCTTTAACCGAGAAGTATGCAATTAAGTCATTTGCTGCAGCATATTTTTGTGCTGCATGAATCAATGCATTGCTTGGTACAGTACCATCTTTCATGGTAAATACTAGCTCATTTGTTTTTGCATCAACTTTTACTTCCGTCCCATTTGGAACAATTTGATCAAATAAATCTTTTGCTTTGTTTGTTTCGTTTACACTTTGTTCTTTTGCTGCTGGCTGCTTACTTTTCTCTTTGTTTAAAGAATTTACTGCACTTCGGTTTTCAGAATTACTAATTGATTCAGACAAGCTGTCAGAAACCCAAGCACTTGCAGATTCTGAATGACTCGTTGAATCAGACATACTATCAGAAGCTGCATTATTTACTTTTGCAAGAAGACTATTCGATGTTGACTCACTAATCGAATTTGAATGACTGGTTTCCTCAAACTTTGAAGTGCTAATTGACTCAGATTCAGAAATACTTATAGAATCAGAAACGCTTAACGATTCGGAAATACTAGCAGAATCCATTGTACTTTCTGATTCAGTGTTACTAGTCGAACCCGTATTACTCTCTGATTCTGTTTCAACAACTGACTCACTTTTGCTTTCTGATGCTGGAGCCTCCGAATTAGTAGTGCTATCCACGACTGGCTCTGATACACCATTTTCTGGTGTTACTGGAGCGGGTATACTTGCTGTTTCTTGATTAGCAAGTACTTGATCCGTTCCCGTATCAATCTCCATTCCTGCATCATCTTGACTCGCTGATGTAGCTTGTGCTTCCATGGTAACTAGCGTACTAGCCCCTAAAACACCCGTAAATGCCGTTATTGTAGCAAACATCCAATGCTTGCCACTTTTGTACATTTTGTAATGCTCTTTCTTGTTCGATCTAAGCAGCTTATACAAATTATTTTTACGACTCATAATTTAAGCACAGCGCCCCTTTCCTTTCAATTTTATAAACTTTTTGAAGTGCTAAAGTGATTATTACATAGGAAATGAGAGCAGGATTAAAACGTGTCAATATTGGGAAACTTAACTTTATATTCCGCAATACCAAAACAAAAAAACAAAAGAAATGATATTCTGCACTCATTTCTTTTGTTTTATAGGTATAATTCTATGTTTTTAACAAATTCCAGAGGTACCTTCTAGAGATAACCATAGTTGTCATTTCTTGTTCATTGGCGGCTATATAATACGCTCATATTCAAAGCTGAGCCATTTTGCTGGGGTTGTACCTGAAGCAAGAACAGTATGATCAATAGGAACAGGCATAACTGAAGGCGAAGCATAGACCCATTTTCTAATTAGCTTATATCCTGGAATTTCAGTTGGTGGATTCAGTGGGTCACCTGGTATCAATGTCTCTGAATATGTTAAGCCTGCATTTTTAACCGCCTCATCGAAAAGCGCTACTTCCTCGGGATCTTGTCCTAGTTCATAGGATAAACCGTACTTGTACTGATACGTTACGGGTTCAGAAATAAAATTGTATTTTAATCCTTCAAAATTTCCTTCTTTAAATGCTTCATCATAAATTCTGTCACCTATTTGATAGGTTTTTCCTTTATACGTTACGTCTCCAAAAGAATAATTCCATCCTACTGCAAAATCTTTCTTTGGATCGATAGGCAGAACCTTTACATATCCCTCTTCTTGGTTGTACATGATAAATGGACTTCTATATAACATGTCTGTATCAGACATCAACAGTTGACCAGTAACCTTGTCAAATAGATAGTTCTTGTTATATCCATCTAACCAGTCCCCTTTAATCAACTGATCATCAGCATTATTATTCTCTTTGTTCCAAATACTATCCGATGTCGATCGCGAAGCACTGCTTAGGAAACTACTTCTTTCTGACATACTGTTACTGACAGAATTAGAGAGGCTGGCTAAGGATTCATATCTTTGTGACTGGCTTTCTGAGACAGAAGTAGAAATACTCCCCTGGTTACTTTGTCTTGTAGATTGACTGGCAGAAACCGAGTCTGATGTACTTCTTAGATAGTCTTGTCTCACAGATTGACTTTCTGAGACAGACACTGAAGCGTCTGTTAAATACTCTTGTCTTGCTGATTGGCTCTCTGAAACTGAAAATGATGTGCTGCTTAAGCCATCAGCCTTTTTCAATTGGCTTTCACTTACAGACAACGATAAGCTTGCTGCAGCACTATTTTTTTGCGATTGCTTTTCTAATGCTGATTGCGATAAGCTTTCCCGTTCATTTAAATACTGTGAACGACTATCAGAAGCTGCATTCGATAAACTCGCCATTGCACTATGTCTCAATGATTGACTGGTTGAGACACTATGAGGCGCCTTATGACTCTCAGAAAGTGAGTCACTCATGGACATTGAAAAACTAGCGGAGCTGGTTGTTGATCCAGAGTTCGTCGTACTTTTTGACTCCTCGTTACTATCAGACCGCGAATTAGTTGTACTTTCCTCTTCTTTCAAGCTTTCTGATTTAGAAGATGAGTCACTAAAAGACTGGCTGTTAGATAGTGATTGCGAATTTGAATTCGATGCTTCACCCCCTATAGCTGCTTCAGAACCTGATAGACTAGCTGAAAGACTCATTGATTCTGATTTAGAATCATAATTAGAGAACCATTCTGAACTTTCTGCACTATATGAGTCTGACAATGACGTTGAAACAGATAAGATTTCACTTAACGAAATGGACTGCTCAGATGTTGAAAAATCAGACAACAATGAGTCAGTTGAAAGCGATTCATAGATTGATGTAAAATCTGAAATTGAACTTGACGTTGATGTCGAAATCGAATCTGAAGCAGAAAGAGACGTTTCACTGGTTGATTCCGTTTCACTTTCTGGAGGTGCTTCAGAAACTGATACACTCATTGATAGACTTGCTGATTCTGAGCTAGATGAATGATCGGAACGCCATTCTGAACTTTCTGTACTATAAGAATTTGATAAAGAGCTTGATAGCGACACAATTTCACTTAACGATAACGATTGTTCAGACGTTGAGAAATCCGACAGCAACGAGTTATTTGATAAGGATTCATACATTGATACAAAATCAGAAAGTGAAGTAGATATAGAATTCGATGCTGAGTCCGACACTGACCCTGAGATTGACTCTGGAAGCGCAGAATCACTTAATGATTCTGAAACAGAAGCAGATACACTTTGACTTGCTGAGATTGATGGATCAACTAACTGCATACTTAGCGACTCACTCGTACTAGCACTCTCATGTCTTGAATCAACTTCCGAGCCAAGCTTGCTGTGTAAAGAGTGTTCACTGTCTGCAAAAGACTCTCTTACTGACGCACTAAGAGAAAACATCTCTGACTGTGACGTACTGAATAGTTGGGCCGCTTCCTCTGCTGAAATACCTTCTTCACTAGCCAATGCTGAGAAAGAGGTGGATTCAGATTCCAATAAACTTTGTGAGATATGTGGAGGCGTCATTGACATTGACTGACTTTCAATTGCTAGCAGACTGTTATCAGAGTTTATTTCATTCGGTGATTGTACCTCACTCTCAGAATAATTACCGCTTTCTGTATCAGAAACAATTGTACTTTCTGACTGGATAGTACTTTCAACTATTGTGGTGCTCTCTGACAATGTTTCACTAGTTGATTCTGTCGCACTCTCTGATGTAGAATTGCCATTACTTATTGATGTAGACTCAGGTGCTGGTGGTATTTGAGTTGTTTCTTGTACAGCTAGGACGTTATCAGTATTGGTTTCTAAGGCTTCATTGGTATCTGTTGGACCTTCCTCTGCCTGCACCTGCATAGTATTCATGGAAGCGCCAAAAATCCCACTAACAGCTGTAATAGCTGCATACATCCAGTGTTTGCCACCCTTATACATTTTGAATCGGACTTTCTTGTCAGCATTTTTTAGACGTTTCAAATTATTATTTCTCGACGACAATACAATTCCTCCTTCTTCATTTTTTCTAGTTTATTACACATAATCAGGAAATTATAAAATACTCCCAATATTGGGACGTTTTAGACAAACTGGTAATTTACATGTAAAATTGCAAATATACTAGTTTTGTCTGTGATAATAGTCTTGACTTTAGACAGTAATCTTATCTATACTTAATTAAGTGTTGGGGAAGTACTCAAGTGGCTGAAGAGGCGCCCCTGCTAAGGGTGTAGGTCGTTAACACGGCGCGAGGGTTCAAATCCCTCCTTCTCCGTATCTATTATTAATAAAAAAAATCTTGAGGGAGCTGTCTATTCAAACAGCTCCCTCAAGATTTTTTTTGGCTTCACTAATGTGATACCTCTAAATCAAACGTTGCGACTCTTTGCTCACCAGTAACAAAATCAATTTCAAATTCATTAAATTCTGATCCATCAACCGGTAATTCCCAAAACATTTGTGTTATACCAGATTCATTAGGCAAAACTTCTGCTTGACCAATCTGTTGATTTACTAAGGAGAGTCTCACACCATCTTTTGTATATGCTTGAAAATATTGTGCATAGGGCAGAAAAGGTTGCTCCATAGCTAGATTAGTATACTCAACTTTCACCGCTACCATGCGTTCCGTGTCGTAACTCTTTAGGTCAGACATGCCTTTTGGAAAGGCTGATTGCTTCGTAGTTGCCTCAATGATTTTAAGCTCAGCAGTCTTAGTTTCCCCGTCACCAAAATCAACGCTCTCATTCATACCATAAACTTGGACCTCTTGTGTCAATCTCTCACTGGTTTCTGTCTGCGCACTATCATTAGCTACTTGTTTTTTGTAATTGGAAAATTCTTCTTTAAGCTTAGTATTTTCTGCTTCTAGCTTCGCGATCTTTTCTTTTAAGTCAGCAGCCTGAGTCGTTGGTGTTTCCGAGGTACAACCTGTTATCAGAGGTAATGCTATGACTAAAAGTAGAAGTATTTTCTTCATCTAATAAACCTCATTCTTTCATTAAAAAGATTCAGCATTATTATGTACCTTAAATACTAAACTTTTCATTTCAGTAAAATTTATCCAAAATTCCCTATCCCAGTTGTTCAATAAGGCTAAATGATTCCAAGGCTTGTTTTTTTCTACACTGCACTTGAAATTTTTAACAATACATTCTTGTTCGTACCTTTCAGCTTCAAAAGCTTCATTTGCATCTGTGACATTAAAATTTGCTGGTAAAAATTGACTATTTTCCTTAAATATTTGATAGGTGAGCTCGTTCATGGTGGTCTCTGTTGAACAAGTATTAATTGTAGTTATTAGGTCATCTACAGAAAATCTTTGATTGTATTCCTGAGTATTAAAAATTATACTATCTGAATTAAAAGATTCCGAATTAGCCTGACTATTTTTAGTACCTCTTATTTTTTTCACTAAGCCCATTGCATATTCATCAGTAAACGCACAGAAATACTCAGCAATGTTTCCCAAAACTAAGGTCTCAGCATCCAAATATATTATTTCTTCAAAATCAGAAAAATATCGAGGCAAGAAGAACTTTGTCAAATGATATCGAATAGGTCCCACATCCACTTTGAATGATGTTATCTGATTTAACTCTTGAGGCATTTGCCAAACACTAATCTCGATCTGTTCTTTTTTCATGGCTTGTGAAAAAGCCCGTAGAATGGTAATATCTTTCTCAACAATATCATCTACCAAAAGTAAAATACTCAAAGATTCTTCACTATCATAATGCTTAATGAGTGAAAAAAGAGATGTTCCCACCAATTCAATATTATTCTGGTTGATGGTATACACTACTGCTTTGCTTGTCATAGTTTATACCTCCTCATATTTTACAGAAAATCCGCATCAAAATCCGTCAGAGCAGTCAACAACTCAGCTTGCTCTTTCAGAATGTCTTCAATCTCTAATTCCTTTTCTTCTGGGATCACGACATCATTCGAGTCAGTTTGAGTGTTGCTATCCCCTTCTACTTTTGAATATAGATTGTCTTCAGTAGAAATTATTTCATCAACGTTATCCTCTAGCAACTCACTTTCTTCATTAATCTCCGTATGAGGACTTACTTCCGTCTCAGTTGAAGACTCCAATACTGCTATAACTGTATCCAAAAAATCTTCACTCGTTTCAGTAATTTCCTGACTTTCTTCTTGAAAATTGGTTGCCGATGATTCAACTTGAACCGCTTCGTTATAGCTGGGAAAGTTGTCCCCTAAAAAGATACTTGCAAATGTATAGCTGCCTCGAGCACTTTTATTGTTGAGCTTTGTACAATACAAACCAAAATTTTCAAGATAGCGATCGACACTTTTTTGATTAATAATTCCTTTTTCCAAATCTCGTATGATGATATTATCCGCATATTGCAAATCGTTATCTTTGATTAAACAAGATAATACTTTCTTTGTTTCCTCGATAGATTCAGCTCTAATTAGTTCGTTCAAATCAATTTGTTGTCGCCCATTGACCGTTAAAGTACTATTCTCATTTCCTTCAGTTAGCACGTTATAAACCATATCCTTATCAATTTGAAAAGGATTTTTATTTTGTTGCATGCAGCTTGTTTTGTATTCTTGAACAATCCGATCAGAAAACTCGTACAGTCCATCCGATATTCGTTCACTTTTAATTAATTCACCGTTATCATAAACATCACAGTTCACATAATGATCATTCAAATCTAGAACATAATTCAGTCCAGATAAGGCAGTAATTTCATTTTCTTTACATTCCAAATAATTCTCACAGGCATTTTCTAAAATAGCACCAAACGTTTTTGGAACTAACGTGACTTCTTCAACTAAAATAGTCATCTTTTCTCCGTTAATCTCTGCCCAAAATGCCCCTTTAAAATAGGTTTCAATTTTACTTAATTCCTCGGAGCTTGTAGCTGAAACCCCTATACACAATGAGCATCTCATTTGGTTATCTTCAGTTTTATCAAATAGTTCCTGTCTCTTATCTGCTAAATAAGCTAATACACTGCGAATGAGCATTACCGTTTCATTATTTTCCAGATGTTCTAATACGTTGCCGAAGGTTTGATAGGCATCTAAACGACGACTGTACCGTTTGGTAATTCCCCAGTAGATCGCCTTTTGCATTTCCTGCAGTAATATCTCACTACCAATTGATTCATTTGATTGCTTTCTGAACAAAGATGGTTTCCAGGTATTCTTTTTCACATAGGCGTATACCGAACTAAAAATCTCTTCATAGTTTGGCCCACAAATCCCTATTCTGTATTGATCGATATCTAGTGCGATTATTTTCTTTACCATAGTTTCCTCCAACTGAGTGCGCCTTATCTTTCAATGTCTAAATTACTTTGCTTGCTGATCTGTTTGTTCCTCAGCTTCAACGACTGTCAGGTCTTCACTTTTTTCTATTGCTTGGTCATCAAAAATCATCGTTGAAAGTTTTTTTAATTGTTGCTCCTGATGATCAATTAATTGTGCTAGCTCTTCTACTTCTTGAACTACAGGCTTTGTTAGTTTATAGCAGGAGACAAAACCGCTTATCTGAGAACAAATAGCATCTATCTCTGAATAACTCGCACTTAACTCATCGTTCTTGGTTCTTAGTTTATTGAAATCATTTAATGTGACCGCTCGATTGTCTTTTATTTTGGAGATATATTGATTTAATTCATTTCTTAACTGGTCCCGAGTTTGAACCTCTCTCTGTACTCGTTCTAATAATTCAACTAAGCGTTCCTTATTGACAATGCTATCAACATTTTTTGTTACTCCATTTGACATTCACTGTCCTCCACTTCTTTAAAAAGACTATCTCTTTCCACTTGCAGCAAAGCATTTCTTGTAAAAATTCCTTTTCTTAAAAGCTGACTAAACTTATTAACTCGTTTCTTTAGTTTTAATAACTCATCTGTGCTAAGAGATTCAAAAAGCAAGTCTATTTCTTTCAACGAATCTATTGCGAAGCCTAGCTGATATTTTGATATCCATTCAGCAATAGCGGCATTCTTCCAAACGATCACGGGTAAACCTAAAGCTAAATAAAGCGAAACTTTGTGAGGAGCATTATATCGAGTATAGTTTTGATAGTTACCGCCTTGCTGTAAATTATCATCCCAAGCGATGCCGAAACGATTTTTAGGCATTCTTCTTAGCAGCTCTTCTTGTTGATAGGTCCCCCCATAGCTTACCTGTTTACTAAATTGAATCTCACCTTTAGTACCAAAGGCAGCTATCTTCGTTTTACTTGGCCAATTACTTAAAAAAACTGATTTTTGAATATTTCCAGCAAACACGATACTTTTATCCAAACTAGAATCTAGGCTTATACTGTCAGGAATTAAATAATCAAAAAGTGGTTTTGTCAGCATCGGTGTTTTTACACCCATTAGGATAAATTGCTGCTCCATTTTTTTGCTGTGCGTAATCAACCAGTCTGATTGATTAAGTAAGTTTAACTCTTCTGGAATATTGTTTCCCCGCAACAGTTCGGAATCGTGAATTAGTAAGACAACCGTTGCTCCTCTTTTTTTTAATTGATGAAGGAAATTCAGTTCAAATCGATAACTATTGTAACTAGGATATTGATAGACAATCATGTCTCCGGCAGAAACACCCGCAGTAATACCATCTATTCTGGCAATCAGTGCCCTGTCATCTTCATTACTATCCACATATCGATAAATATACAATCTTTGAAATCCTATAGTATCTCCAATTAAAGAGATATCATTTCTTGCTTTAGAGACAGAATCCACTGATTTTCCCTCGACGATGTATGTTAGCCAATTAGCCAAAGACATATTTCTCCTTAACTGTTAAATTTTTCAGAAACTTATACTCATTTTCCGGTAAATAAAAGGACAAATGCTGTATATCTCGTTTGGTTTTTTGAATAACCTCATCCTTGCTTGTTAAGTTGTCATTAATAAAAAGATAGGACAATAAGTCAAAAACTTCTTTCGTTTGATGAGAAGTAGTTTTCTTTTTGTCTAAGATGACCGTTGCTTTATTTAATAGCTGTATCGCTTGTGCATGACTATTCATGTCTACCAGACATAAAGATAAGTCAATCACACATCCTACGATAATTTCGTTCCATTCTTTTAATTGCTCACTAGATAGCTTTTTAAGAATGCTATTTTCTAATATAATACTTTCTTTTTCCATTGCTGTAGGAGCCAAAGAGTAATCGATTTTTGTTCGCAATGTCGCTAAATAAAGTAACACATCATACATTGTAAAATAATCAATCGAGAGGAAATAATCCTCAATCTTTTTCAAACTATTACCCGGCTCACGTTTCGCCTTGCAATGCAGGGTTAAATCGGCATATGCTAAAATAAGTTTGTAGGCAAAATTATCTTCATTAGAATTGCGATATTTTTCCAAACTGCTTCTAATTTCCACGAAATGTTTTAAATCGTTCTCTTCGTTTGACATCGAAGTATAGATTACCAGGCTCAACATTTGAATTTGTTCATCCGTTGAATTGACAAATAAATTCAGCAATTCTCGATCGGACATATTCAATAGCTTCTTTAGACCAATAATTAATTCTAAAGGTAAATCGCTTTGATAACGAAGCCAGCGATAATAACGAGATTTTGAAAGATTAATTTTTCGTTCGAGTGTTCGTATAGGTATTCCTTTTCGTTTACGGATTTCTTCAAGTCTTTCACGGTCGATATTTACAGCTACAACCGAATTTTGTGGTTCCTGCAACGTTGGATTTATCATATTAATTAATCTGCAAATACTTAAAAGATTACTTTTCATCATTACACACTCCCAGAGTTAACCATAAGACTCTTTTCTTCTCTTTTTCATCTATGAAGGTCTGTCAATTTTCTTCATAGGTACTTATTTAGTGTCATGAGATAAGTCACGCCAAAAAATATTACAGACCAATTGCCTCAATCAGCGAATAGATTAATGAACCTAAAATGACACTGGACATAATAATAGAGATAACAATTGTCAGAAGCTTGGAGCCCTTATCTTCATCCTGTGAATTATCTACTACTTTGTTGCTCTCTTGTTCGAACTTTCTTTCTATATCTCTAGACAATTGATCTCTTTTCACCAGATGACCTCCTTCGAAACGTATCTTTTTTATCTATCGGTTTTATACTGGCACCATTATTTCTAGTCCAAAGAACTAGTTAAATCATTAAGCTGTAAAATGCGTAAATCTTGCTGATCTGCTTTTTCTATAAGCTGTGTTAGCAGTTGGTCGCTTTCTTTTAAGAAACAGCGCTTGATCACATATTTTTCTGTAGTATAAGAGACCGATATAGTTAAAAATAATTCTCTCAATAAAGCATATTCCTCTTTGTATTCTTGATAGCTACGATTAAATGATTCCTTAGTTGTTCTGAAATCTTCTAGGCTTGTTCCCTCTTGCTCGGCCATTTCAGCTATTTCTACATGAATCATTTGAAGCTTTTCAATTTTTTCATGTTGCTTAGCTACTAACTCTTGAGCTTTTTGTTTTTCTGTTTTAAATCCTAATAAAGAGGATTGATTTTCCGTCAATAATTGTTCGATTTTTTCAAGCAGACGATCTGCGGGTATTTGATTACTCATGCTATATGCTCCTTTACTATAAGCCGGCTATTGCATTGATTAGCTCTATGGTAGTTGCTATCAATTTTCGGTGTTCTGTATTTCAAGCATAATTTTTTCACTTTCCTCAAATAAATAATGCTTAGCTACAAGATTTTCTGTTTCATAGGCAACTTTTAAAGTTAATGCTATTTCTTTTAGTGCAGCATACCCCTTCTTATAAGAATCAAATACTTGATTGAAATCTTTTTTTAATTGTTTAATTTGATCAATGGTTGACCCACTTTTTTCTGCTAAGGCCTTTATTTGATTATTAAGCTGTTGCATTTTTTCAAAATCTGTATGCTGTTCTTGTAATAGCACGTTCATCTTTTCTATTTCTTGATCAAACTTTAGCAAAGTTGCTGAATTTTCATTCATGAGTTCTTGCATTTTCTGATTAATCTTATCTGCTGGAATTGTTATTGTCATAAACTGCTTCTCCTTCGTCTAATATGGCCGCTTTGTCTAAAGGAACATTTTTATCTTTTAACTGTTTGTAGTAAATGTTGGCCATCCTTACTTCATTTATATAGCTAATGTTATCTTTTAAAATGTTAAGCAAATTCCCCTTTATTACTCCTTTGTTGTCAAAGGGAGATTCTTCTAAATACAAGATATTATGAGAAGTTGTTTTTTCAAGAGCAAACATTTCCATTCCCATATAAGAAATTGAAATCTGATCTTTTTCGGTAACCAATTGTGCGACTTGATCAGTCACAAACTCAAGTAAGCTATTATATTTTGCTGTCACTCTCATCGTCTCGGGATCTCTAACTACGACCAAATTTATTTTTCCTTCATAGAAGAAATAACTTACTACCGGAAGTTGTCTACTGTTGAAAAAGTCGATTTCTTGTACAGTATTATTGAAAAAGAAAAGATTACTGTATAATCCACCGTCGTCAGCATATTCTTCTATAAAATCCGTACTACCATCTGCGTTTAAGTACTGAACCTCTTTTACATGTCTTCGAGTCTCCGGATATAAATCAACACGACCAATTTCTTCACCATCGTTCACAATAGAAATACTTCTATCTTCATTCATGAATATCTCAGCTGAATACACAGTAGGTATTTGATTAAAAAAAAGAAAATTATCCTTGTGATGTTCCCTTTGGGTTAGAGAATCCAGTAAATTAATCCCTTGAACTTCTTCTTTGGATATTAGCTTATTGAAAGTCGGACTAGGAGAAATCGAAATCACTTTTCCTCCATGAGTCTTTAGTCGGTTTTTCTGCTTTTCCCAAATCGAATTTGCTGGTTTGATGATACTTACTAACTCATATTCCATTAATAAGCTCCTTCCATTTGTTTGCAATGATGAAATCCTGATATTCAGAGACAGATCTGCGCGTGTTTTTGGATAAATCATTTCGGTCCGAATTAATTACCTGGCGAATACCTTCCGTCAATTCTTTCACACTATAAGCTTCGTCAGATCTAGAATAATCTTTTAAAAATCCGTTAATGCCGTCCTCAATAAGTTCAATTGCACCAAACCTTGCCTTGAAAGTTACAATTGGAAGTCCCGCGTCTAAAGCTTCTATATAAGTTAAACCGAAACCTTCTGAATAAGACCCTGAAATAAATGCATCATACTCTGGATAAACTTCTTCAATTTTATTAGAGTGTCCTTGTAGTTTTACGTACTCCTCCGCATTTAATGACTTAATCAGTTCCCGCAGCTTTTTATCTTCTCCACCCTGTCCATAAATGTCTAGTGACAGTCCCGGATATTCTTTGCGTGCTTCATTAATGGCCTTAATCACAATATCAATATGTTTTTCAGCAGCCAGCCTTGAAACTGTGATAAATTTTTGAATAGGGGAAAGATTTTCCTTTTTAAACTCTTTTGCTTCTTCCTGATCTCTAATACCACCCACAGGAATTGCCGCAATCTTATCTTTATCATTGGGAAAATCAACTAATAGATCTTCACGCTGAAGTTTAGTTGCTACTACTACTTTGTCGGCCATATCCATATGAGTCAGCAAATACTCATAAAAATTATTCCATAACGGTGCCGATTTCACGTCCCGGTCTGAAAGATGGTCAGCATGAATAATTTCGATAATAGTACAGTTTTCAGGCTTATGAGCAAACAATGCTGATTCTGATTCTTGACCCCTATCAATAATAAAATTGTTTGCACCTTCAAATTTTTCAGCTAGATACGTGAAAAAGAATCGTTGAAGCTGAACCTCCGTTTTGAAAAAAAAGTGTCTGCCTTCAAAATCAAAAAGATGAATATTGCTGATTAATCTACCTCTATGTTTATGATCTACATACTCATACATCACTTTTCTTTTAGCCGTTTTATAATCAAAAATTTCAATCCTATAGGTAGAAACAACCAGCATATTTTCTTTTTTCTTACTCGGAGATTTCTCTAAGTGTTCCACGATTCGCAAACCAGAGGAAGTGATTATCTCCTTGATTCTGTGAGTATTTGTATGGTCAACTAAAATTTCTTCTGTAAACTTATATTTTTTTGAAGCCCCTCTTTCCAAATACCCTTCACCTAATACAAATAGTTCCCACATATTAATCACTCTGTCGTCTGGAATCTTCCAATTGCTCATTGCCTCATGCAAATTTTTAACCAATTCAACGAACACATATTTATAAGGAAGCTGAACTTTATCAAAGCATTTTGCGCGGTAAAACTGTGCATGTTCAACACCTGAATTTCCAATTCCCATTGCTTTATTTACAAAAAAATTCAATTCGTCTCACTCCTAGTTTCATTTTTAGATTCTGTATCTAAAATTTTCTTTACCAAATATGAGGATTTTCTATTTTCTACTGCTTGTTCTAGTACACGGTAAGCCAAAGTATTATTCCGGTTTTTCTCTTTTAATTGATCTATTCGTTCTGAAGGTTTCTCCGATATGTTTGGCAAGCGTGAGGTTGGAATTAAAATATTTAAGGCTGCCGGCAATTCCATATATGCTTGAGGTAAAGAATTGAAGCACGGGCCACGCAAAATATCTACTAACACTTGATGGCTGCTGTGCAGCACCTGTTCATATACATATACAGCTGCTGGCAACAAAAGTGATTCCTCAGTATTTCCTAAAAAAAAGAAATAATTCGTATGATCATTAAGAGTAAGGCTAGTACTATATTTAGCATTTTTCAAAACCACGATTTCATTTTTTGTCTGCTCCATATACTCATTCTTCTTAATTTGAATGATGTTTAGTTTCTCAATGAAATCGATTTTGCAGTCATCAGCTAAGCCCTCATCTGATATAGTTAGGTACTTAAAGAGCATATACTGATGCTTTTTGTTGACTAATTGAACCTTGTAACTCATCGCATTGTCGGGATAAGTGAACTGACCATTCAGATTTTGAAAGTAAATTTTATTAATTACATCATTATTGATATCGAAAAATTCGATCTCCACTTGTACAGCTTCTTTGTTATCAAACTCAGCATTCACTTGAATATCATAAGACTTCCCATTTTCTAAAAGGGGCAGCATCGGTGATTTTCTGCTTACATGATATTCAGTCCTTGAATACCATGTTTTAATTGGTGTTCCTGAAGGCATGAGTGGAGATGAAAAATGAACATAATCCAACGCCACAAAACGAATATCCGTTCCGTAGTTGTAGTTATCATTAAAGTCAGCTCCCCACTTTACCATGTAAAAATTTTTCAACCTCTCACCTCACAGTTATTCAAAATCATCCATGACTCGACGGAAATTATTGAATAGGATATTTCTATATTGTTTTAGAAACCATTTATTAACTCCTGGGCTATTATCATTGTGCCTTCCGGTTAATCCTTTATAGAGAACTCGTGCGGTTGAACGATTTTCTTTTAAAGTATCAAAAAGCATTGGGAATGCTTCTTTGTCGTAATCGTCTTGCTTCATGTAGGCAACTGCAAATGTCGTATTGGAGTAATCTCCTTTAGAAAACTTATCCCAAAACCGTTTGTTTAATTTTTGAGCCGACTCTTCTGTTATTTCTCCGGTGTTGTAAAATAGCATATCCAAAGCAGTTGGAAACCCTCCAGGGCGTAGAACACGTTCATTAAGTGCTATCGTTCCGATGTTTGTTAAGGGTTTTCCGATAATTACACTATTCGGTGACAAATCACTTGCGTAGTAGAGTGCCCCAAATGTCCCCATTGATAAACCCGACAAAATTAAATCAGAATTCTGGAAGCCTAGAACAGTCAATTTATTTTGAATGACCTCTACTAATTTCTTTTCAAATGCTTCACTGCCAAGATAAAAATTTCCTCCCTCTAATCTAGGATCAGCAATCAGCATGAAAGGTCCTCCCCCCATACTGCTCATCATTCTTCTTCCTTCAAAGCCTTCTGCTGAACGGTAACCAGAGAAATATATTGCTAGGGGAGGTTTTAAGTCTCCGCAATTGAAGTAATACAATATTTCACCATCCATTTGCTCTTCATCGCAAAGCCTTTGCCCACCAGGAATCATTGTGCTGTGATCAGCTAAAGCTCGCCGAATGTGTATCTGCCCGATTCTAATTTCTCCACTTTTTCCTTTAGCATACAAAGCAACATTTACATACACATCCGCTGTACTGTTAAACTTAACTTTTTCTCCACGCTTCAATTTACTCACAGGTGCCTCTACTATCTGAACAATTTGATTCGTGTTCTCTTTGATAAGAAATAGTTTGAATAGTAATTCTACTTCTCCTGATAGAACATCTGTTTCAGCGAAGAACTCCATTATTTCTTCACCCTTGACTACATTTGTCATCTTCCAAGATATAATTTGCTTGAATTCAGAGGAGAAATCACCCTGTACTTCTACATAAGAGTTGCCTTTCTTACCAATGGCCCCCTTAAAATCCTCGTGGATGATTAAATGATCATGGGATAATTTGTAACCCAATTGTCCGAAAGTAAACTGATCATTCACAAAATTAATCACTTGACTAAAGTTCTCCATATCAAGTGGTTTAGCTTCCATTATTGCTAGCAATTGCTTCATGTCACTGGTAAGATTCGCCTTCCTATCATAAATAATTTGATACGGCGGCAGCTGCCTAAGTAAATCATTTTTGTCTAAGTTCCTCACTGCTTTTTCTTCTAAAATAAAGATTGCTCGAGAATACCTCTTATTGAACAGACCATTTACAAATAGCTTCTCCTCCTGCTCATCTAATAAGAAATCATAGTCTGAAGGAAGCCATTGATAGCTATATTTAGGAGAAATATCATTTAGATCAATCGCTTGTTCATGGCTGATATGAAAGAGTTTCGTCTGCTTAGCCATTGAAGACCTCCTTCCATTTTTCCATAACAATATGCGGACTATATTCTTCAATCAATCGCACATTTTCCACTAACGAGTTGTTCCAGTTATTTAGATTTTTCAAAAAGTAATTGATTGCATCTTCTAGTTCCGAGATACGACTAATAACCATTCCATTCTTTTTATCTTCTATATAATCTGTTGAACTTTTGACAACCTGCGGGATACCTGCACTAATAGCAAGCGACTGCATCTGCAAATTATATTCTTGGTTAATATCGATATATAGTCGAACACTTTGAAAATCATTTTGAACCGAAAGCAGTGTTGGATTTATCCGAAATTCAATACGGTGATAAACACTTATTGCTTTGACTAGCCCCGTCCAGGACTTTTTTTTACGAATCTCTTCTACTGCTATTTCATCTGCCTTGTATAAGTGTTTCGTCCTTTTCGCTTCAATAAAGTGTTCAGCTTTTTTGAAATCCTCTGAGTCACTGTCAATAGCAAAGAAACTATCAATCAGCTCTTTTTGTTGTTCCTGCAACTTACTCATTTCAAAAGCAGTTTGAACTTCAAAAACCAGGGTATGCTTTGTATGTTTAATTAAGTTATTGACAAAAACTTCATTTGCTTCATAGACACGTTCATTCATTTCCCCTACACGCCAGTACATGATCAATTGCACAACTGAGTTACTCATTCCCAGATTTAATTCCGTATTGAACATTGGGATTGTAGTAATTGACGTATTCTCCAGGAAAGAATTAGCTTTCTTTATATTCATCAGTTCATGCTGTTTGCTGGTCGTATCTGTTACGATATATTTACTTGTCTTCATCCCTTCAAACAAAGCACTTTGGTTGAATGTTCTTAAATTGTCATTATCCGAAATAATTCGAATCATTGATTCTTGATCTTGGATCGCTTTCGTGATCTCTAAAATATTATTTTCAGTAACTGTTAAAATCTCTTTTTGGTTTTCTAATGATGCTGCTTTATGGATTAATACATCTGAAATAGCTTCAGTAATCGTTCGGTAACTTTTTTCCTTTAACAAGTCATTTCCAGCTTCTCCAATAATGACTCTCGGTGTATCGGACAAAACTTCAATGACTGTTTTTTCACCAAATTCATTAAAGTATTCACGTTTACTTACTTTACCCGCAGCATTAGCATATTCCTTCGAAGATAAAAAACCACGATCGTCATAAGAATCAACTATTGTCCAATCGTTTTCAAAAGTCTTTACTCTCTCAATACAACCGTACTTATTGTAAAGTACCTCCCCATACATCTTAGCTTCTTTGAGAAGTACTATTCCAAACGGTGTATAAACTTTTTCAATCATTTCTGGTAGTTCAAGATCTTCGATGCTTAAAGGATGTCCATTAATTAAATGAATGTTTTGCAGAACGTCATAAGCACGCCAATAACGATCGGAAAAGATGGTATACTCTTGTGCCTTGTATCGTAAAAAGGGCAAATAATTTAGTAATAACAATTCATATTTTTCACCATTTTTGGAGAACAATCGAGCAATATTGAGCATTCTATCATTTTCCAAATGGTTATCACTTTGTTTCCAGTTAGGTATTAAATAGATCATTGATTTGTACGCTCCCGCTTTTCACTAAAAAATATTATAGTCACGCTTGGAAAATATGAAGCGCATTTCTTGGGTTATGGTGTCTATAATAATAATCAGCATGAACACACTCCCAAAATAAAACGCTAAATTTGACACAATTTCTACTCTCAATCCTATAAATAAGGGGATAAGAGAAACCAAGACCAAATAGCTATTCCCAACCATCGAAATTCTTAGTAGCTTTCCTTTTATATAAGTTTCCGTTTGCTGACCCGGAGGAATCTCGTAAATATAGTCGCCGGATTCTTTTAAATGTTTAGCAATATCATTGGGCCGAACATTGATAAAGCTAAATCCCATACCTAAGCCGTAGAGAATTAGTCCGTATGTCAAGATGCCTTCCACAGAGTTAAATGAAAAAAACCTTGATAAAATACTTGAGAAAAGCGTATTGCTCCACGCATCGTTTAGCAGTAATAACTGAGGAATAGAGAAAACCGTTACCGCAAACATAAATGGCATCGCTCCAGCGGTTAGCAGACGAATAGGAACATACGAGTTATTGAAACGACTGTCAATACCAGTGCGTTGAATGTATATTCGGTATTCAGAATGGTATAAAAAGACTGTCATATAAAGATAAATAAGCGTAATAACAATTAAACCAATGATTTGCTCACTACCAATTTTCAATGTTCCACTTTGCCCAGATACAAGCATCGCTGGTAAATTAGAAATTAACCCTGGCAAGATAAACAGACTTTGGGCACCAATCCCCTTTTCACTATTGATATCTGACAACCATGAAATAAACATTCCACCTGTGGCAAGTATCAAAATAACCATCATGTAGAAAGCCATTTTGCTGATATTTGAAAATGCATCATAATTTCCTAACGTCCGAAAGCGAAACATTATAGCTGTTCCCTGTGCAATGGCGAAAATTAGCGTCAACGTTCTTTGAATATAGCCTCTTTGTTTAGCAGAAAGATTTTTAATTCGATCTATATCAATCATGCTGATTGTGGTCCAAATAATCAGTGATGTCATGTAAGGTCCCATACCTAATGATAGTAATGTCGGTTTAGCAAAATTACCGCCAGTTGTTGTTGATAAGAACCGTAAAACAAGATTTTGCGCTTTTTCTGTTTGAGGTATATTTACAAATCCAGGGACTTCAATACTCTTACCGATTTGTACAATTGCCAACAATAGAATACTCCAGCAAATCCGTTTAATTATTTCCTTGTCTTTTTTCATTTTTTTCCGTCCTTCTTTGAATACTAGAATATCGGTGGCCTATGGAAAGTCGACGTCTATTGAACCATCAGACTTGTGTATTAGATCTGACAACAATAGATTTCTCAATATGTTAAGCCATATTTCATCCTTCATTTCAAAAAAGGAGCGCCTTGCTTCAAGCTGAAATTCATAAATGGGCTTATGCTGTCCCCAGCTTCGACCATTTACGACAGATTTTAATTGCTGTAAATTATCTGATTGTTCCACCCACATCATATCGATCGCTTTTAAAACAGAAATTCGTTTAAAGTACAAAAGTTGAAAGTCATCTGGGATCATTTCTGGCATTTGTTTTATCCGTGTATTAATTAATTGCTTTAGAACGGTTTCCACTGTTTTCCTAGTATAATTCTCCAGTTCACCATCTAATAAAAACGGTACAAAATTGTATTGGATATTATTGTAAATAAAGTCAATTAAGCGATCTCTGTTCAGATTGGATTTGTCAGCTGTAAAGCGCTCAATCACCTGAGAGGCAGCAGCACTGATAATTTCATCTAAAAATAGAGAAGAACTTTCCATTACTTTATTTCTGGTGGTATAAATTTTTTCTCTTTGCACACTGATAATTTCATCATATTCTAAGATATTTTTTCTGCTTTCAATCTCTTGATTTTTTCGATTTGCCTGAGACTTACTGATTATCTTGTCATACTTCTTTTCCTTCAGCGGTTCTTCAGCATCTATTTCTTCAGTTTTAGTTTTATCAATCAAGTGTATCCTTGATTTTGCTACCCATTTGGGCGCACTTTCGACGACAATTTTATCTTCCATTGAAACAAAAAATTGGGTATCTCCTGGATCTCCTTGTCTACCCGCACGTCCCCTAAGCTGATTATCAATTCGGTCACTCGTCATTCTCTCTGTCCCCACAACGAGCAACCCGCCACTTTCTTTTGCTTCCGGATCAAGTTTTATATCTGTTCCCCTCCCGGCCATTGAAGTAGCTACGGTTACAGCGCCTTTACGACCAGCCTCAGATACGATTAATGATTCCTTCGCAACAGTAGTTGCATTGAGCAAATTATGTGGTACTTTCTGCTGTAATAACAAAAGTGAGTAAAGATTAGACATAGATACGGATCCAGTTTCAACCAAAACAGGCCGTCCCTGTTTCAGCGCATTTTTCACGACATTTAAGGATGCTAAAACTTTTGCTTTATTCGTTACATAGACTTCATCAGAGTGGTCCTCTCGCCTAATTGGCTTATTTGTCGGAATTTCAACGACATTTACATTGTACGTATCACGAAATTCCTCCGCATCTGTTTTAGCCGTCCCGGTCATACCAGAAAGTATTTTGAACTTTTTGAACAGATTTTGGTAAGTGATAGAACCCATTGAACGCGTTTCGTTTGTAATCTCGACCCCTTCTTTAGCTTCAATGGCTTGATGAAGGCCCGCTTGAAGCTTCGTACCAATTAACTTTCTACCGTTCGCTTCATCCAGAAGAAGGATCTCACCTTCTTCAACTACATAATCTCGATTTATTATTAAAAGTTTGTTTGCTCTCAGTGACAAAACTAAATGCCGATAAAGATCTTTCCATTGTTCGGTCAGAATTCCTTCAATCCCAAAATAATCTTCCGCCTTCTTTATTCCATTCTCAGTAAACCAAACATTCCGTTTATCTTCGCTTGTTAGATAATCTTCTCCATCAATTAGACTCTTTATGTACCAGTCCGAAGTTTCGTAAAGATTTGATTGAACCTTAGGGGCACCTGAAATAATTAAAGGAGTTTGTGCCATGTCTAACAGAATGGCGTCTATTTCATCAATTAGCACAAAATTGAACTCACTTAAGTATTGTTCTTCTGGTGTAGTGGCTAAATTATCAAATAGATAGTCAAAGCCTAATGCACTGTGAGTAGTGTAAACAATATCCGCAGCATACACTGCTTCTTTATCAATTTCTTCCTCAGTAGCATCTTTGGTGACTCCCACAGCCACACTTAGTCCCAACCAACTATATATTTCCCCAACTTCTTCAGCATCACGCCAAGCAAGATAAGAATTTGAAGTAATTAAGAAATTACCTTTTCCATTTAACCCTCTTAAGTACATGGGCATCGTTGCTGTTAGTGTCTTACCTTCCCCAGTTTTCATTTCCGCAACATTGCCAAAAAAAAGGGCAATGCCACCCAGAATTTGTACGTAGTAAGGCTCAAGACCCAATACTCTTCTATCCGCCTCCATGACTACTGCGTACGCCGCAGGAATTAAGCTCTCAAGTTTTCTTCCATTTTCCAACTGCTCTTTAAAAATAGCGGTTTGACCACGTAATTCGTCATCAGACATTGCTTTATAAGTCGGTACTAATTTGACTATTTTATCTGCTATTTTTCTATACTTCCTTAAGTTCTTATCACTCATATCAACTCGTTTACTCTCCTAAAAATATCAAAAATTGCTATTTCATTAGCATGATATTGATTCTATCTGGCTATTTTTTATACATTAAACTACCCTTTAATTAAGCGATAACCCTTTCCCCAGAGAGTCTGTAAACTACTATCATCTATTCCTAAACCGTCCAATTTTATTTTGATTCTTTTAACTATGCTAGATGTTCTAGCAAGATTAGATTGTGTTACTTTAGACCAAATCTTTTCACAAATTTCTTCTCTTGATACAATTTCTCCATCCGCTTCTCGCAAGAGTTCAAAAACAATTTTTTCCTGCTTGCTAAAGGGGAAAAAGCTTTTTATATTTTCTTTGGCTAAAGGTGAAATGTTTGCGAATTTATCGCTCGTATTTTTTTTATTATTTTGAGATAACTTTTCTCTTAATGATTCAAGAGATTCATTAGTAGCAAGAATAGCTTGAATTGGACTTTCTTCATTTTTAGAGACTTCGGTCATAGTTGAAGATTTTCTATACAAAGTGGATGACTGAAACTCTCTATTTTCTAGTAAGTACTCTACCTCATTATCAGGTACTGTTTCGCTAATAATGATAATTTGAAAATATTTCGTGATCGTATCAGAAGACATTTTGTTCTTCAATCTACTCAATAAATCGAAACTACAAAAAACTTCGTAGCCAAGCATATAGAGCCTTCTGGTAAATTCCTCTTCTGCAAGTATGCATTTTGTCAAAATTAGTACGTTCATTTACAACCTTCCTTTTCCTTCATTTTTTTCAATAGCTTATCAACCGTAAGATTTTACATAAATTCAGGTTTTTGAGGTTTATCCATTCTTATTACTCTCATTCGACGATATAATGGATGTAGCTCGACACGAAAAAATGTTTGGTCTATTACGGTAATTTATCACTTAGACATTGTTGATTACTAACTATTGAAATATACTGGACATCCTTTTATGGCAGTACTCACTCTTTGTATCAAATTATCTCGAAGTTAATTTTTCTACTAACGAGTAGTATTTCTATTTTCTTTTTCGTGGCAAAAAAAAGAAATGCTGCAAACTATTGATAATAAGGACTCTTTTAGGGTGGATTGACGGCGATTGACGGCTTTTAAAAAAAACACTATTAATGATCACAAAGCAAATTTTTACAACTACAAAAGTTAGCGCTTTCATTATTCTCCATTTTTAAAAATTTAGATTGTTTATTTATTTTTTTGAAACCGTTTTAGCTGATTTTCTTTTCCATATTTTTTATTGTGGTAATACGTTCCTCAATCATTGAATCCGCATAGATATCTAAAGTCATTTTAATAGATGAATGTCCTAATAACGAACTAACTGATACGGCATTTGCTCTTGACTCTAAGCATCTTGTTGCAAAAGTATGACGTAACTGGTGAAAATGGATACGATCCAAACCCGCTGCCTTTCTAATTTTGTGAAAATGATAAGTAATCAAGCGCGGCTCACAAGGCTTTTCATTGTTTGATAGCACAAAGCCATGTTTGGTTTGAAGGTAATGATCTTTTAACCATTTTTTTATGGTGGAACTCATGGGAATAATTCTATTAGATGAACGTGTTTTCACCCTATCAATGATTACCTTCGTCCTATGCTCAACACCCTTTATCGGTATACGTTGTAAAGTTTTTTCAATGCGAATAATTCCCCTCTTAAAATCAATATTCTCCCATTTCAGTGCAGCTATTTCTCCAATCCTCAGCCCTGTACGCAGACTTAGAAGTACTGCTAGTCCCATCCCATCTAATTTATTTAGCGCAGCTTTTTCCAATTCTTTTTGTTCACCCGTGCTTAAAGCTCCGACCTTGTTGTAAGGTTCCTTAGGAAGAATCACCTTTGATGCAGGGTTTATAATCAATAACTGCTTTTCAACCGCCTTTTTTAAACAACTGTTTACCAGTCTAAAAACAACCCTTATTGAAGCTGGCGATAACTTACTTTCCTCTTCCCAAGCCGATACCATATCTTGGAGAAGCAACTCATTTATCTCGTTTAACGGAATTTCTCCTATGTAAGGAAAAATATATTTAAACATTTTGTAGGAATATCCACCATAAGTCGAAGTTTTTACTATCTTTTCCATATCTGTTAACCATTCGTTTATCCAATCACTCATCATGATGGATGAGACTCCGTTATTTTCTCTTAAAGTTTGATACTTTATTTTGTAAGGATATAATTTCGTCTTGACTTCTCGATAAGTTTTAGCATAAATATAGCCATATTGTATTTTTCCATTGCTTTTCCGGCCTTTTATATACCTTCCCTCCCATCGCTTATCTTTTCTCTTATAAATGTTTTCACCACGTCTACTCATTTTAATTCCTCCTCGTAAATTGACGGCGCAACTGACGGCGTAAAAAAAACGAGTAATTTAAGCAATAACGGGGGAAAGTTAGTTTTTTTTAACCCCTCGGCCCCTAAATGGCTAAATGATTAGCATTTTGTTAAAAACTATTGACCTTAGGGTACCACTTAATTATAATTAGATTACAAAATGTCCCATTTACTCAAATTACTCTTCTTTTGTCGACCTTTTTTCTTTTTTTTGCCACGAAAAAGAAAAAATTCTTCTTGCGTATTCTTGTCGACTATATCTTCTTGCTCCATTTATTCCTTATAACCTCTTACGTTCATTCCTTTTCTTTCAGATAAAAAACTTTTTTTCAATAAACTTATATCATTTACCTCCCTGTTCCTTTCGTTTTTTTCTTGAAATTCACACATAAAATTTGACTATCCATCTAAAACCATCTTTGTTGATTTATTCACAAATTTATAAACAAAAATCATTGATAGTTAAGGGATAAATAAAATGATGAATCGTAAAAATTATCTAATTAACCGAACAAACCATTCAATATAAAAATAACTATTACTCGTTTTATTTTTGACAAAGATTAGCTTAATGAAAAATTTAGGAATAACTAGATAGCTACTTCACTAGAATAACTGAATAATAATTTGAATATTCTAAGTATTTTCAGTGAAATCAACAATTTATATCAAATCATTGAAGAACTCATGAAAAAGTACTTAGCCATTCGGTAAATTTTTTTGCGAAATACTTATTTAGAATTTTCATTAAGCTATTGAGCAATTTAGTAAAGTCACGAATAGGATTGATAGTTTCGAAACAAGAACTCTTTCAACCAAAATAATTCTTAAGGAATACAAGTCAGTACTAAGAATAGGAAAGAAAAAAGCTGAGACTTCTTGTTCAGACGTGTCGTATAAGAAGGATGTCTAACTTGACAGTTTTTATGTGACTACAATTCTCTTTTAAAAGATGGATAATTAACATAAGATCATAATCGTCTGTCGAGCAGTGAGTTCGATGATTGTTTTAGAAGCTACATAATGTTGTGGGGTAAACTGATGTCCTCTCGCCTATTCACGTGGGTTATTCCTTTAGTGTTTGGGACGTGATACACTATAAGAAAATGTGACTGAAGGAGATCCTTATGAAGTGTGTGATATTCGATATGGACGGTACCTTAATCAATTCAGAAAGTATCTATTATTCTGTCTGGAGCGAATTAGTTGAACAGGAAAATTATGCTTTGTCTAAAAAGTTTTATAAAAATATTTTAGGTTGTCCCACGGATCAAATCCAAGAATTATTCTTGAATTATTTTGGATCCGCTTTCCCTTTTGAGAAACTTTTTGCTAGCTTTATGGAGAAAAGAAACGAGCTGATTCAAACCGGCAGCTTCGATTTGACTGCTGGTGTGCGAGAATTTCTTGATCATTGTCATTCATCAAATATTACCTGTGGGGTAGCCACCTCCTCTCACAAGGAAGAGGCTCTATGTCTATTAGAGAAGATGGGAATTTATAACGACTTCTCCTTTTTTTCATTTGGTGATGAAGTGACACAGGGAAAACCAAGTCCAGAAATTTTCGAACTAGCCGTTCATCGTTCGGGAACCACTAAAGAGCAAACAATTGTTTTTGAAGATTCGAAGAATGGACTTTTAGCAGCTCATTATGCAAATCTGCCTGTTTTTTTAGTGAATGACTTCATCTCTTTAGAACCCAATCATGAAAAATTGTCTACTTACTCTTTCAAAAACTTTTTACAAGTCATGGAGAATTTAGAGCGCTTGAACATACCTGCAGATTCGATACAGTATTAATTTTTAGAATGATTGTGTCTAATAGACTTTAAATTGTATTGAAGGTGCCGACTGAAATAATAAAGATATAGTGCTTAAACTAGTTTTTAGTTACACACTTTGTATCTTGAACCGAAAATAATTGCCTTCTCATTTTTATTGAGTATAACTAAGTTGAATGATCTAGGTCCGCTGTATTTTGTTTAAAACGGGGGATGGATATGGTGTAAGAATATAAGCAGGCTTATTGAGTGAAGTCATTAATACGATGGTTCCAATTTTACCGAGATACCTTGTATCTATAGAGTAATTGAGATGGCGGAGATTCAGCATACTAGCCTTGTTTATGTATATCATGAATTTACGTGGGCAATTTAGTAGGAATATATTCTACTTGGAATACGAATGATTATTGAAGCTGTATTTACGTTCTCCAACTAGTGAGCCTATCCTTTTGGACATTCACAACTTTTTCGTCGTCAACCCGTAAAGTAATCTTCTTGCGTTTTGCAGCATGAATGCAACATGATTTGCATATTTCACTAATCAGTTTTAAGTATGATTCTGATTAGCAAATAAAGAACCCCGTAAAGTTTATTAGTTTTTTATAAGTCCTTATCATTCAACAAAAACTGTTACAACATAGCCTATTATAATAGCGATATCTTTATCAAAGCTATCGGTAATAGCATCAGACTTCATTACTTTAACGGCTAAGATAATTTACACTTTTCACTGAAAGACAGCAGTTCGTTAGGCATTGTTTTGACCAATAGTTATTCTTGGTACTCAAAATTTATTTTAATCAGCAAAGGAGAGTGTTTTATGAAACTAAAGACCATTGAATTACCAGCTTTTTGTGCAACAGTTGATCTGTACCTGCGGAACAATGTTTCCCATGGTAAGGATCTGCTTCCAGCGGTAATTATTTGTCCGGGTGGTGGGTATCAAATGATATCTGATCGTGAATCTGAGCCGATTGCTTTAGCTTTCCTATCTCATGGCTATCATACTTTGGTGATTAACTACCCAGTACTGGCCAAAAATGAAACGATCACACCTGATTATTTAGATAACAATACACGATTGCTAGCTGATATTTTCAAAGAGATTGAAGACAAGCAGGACAAATGGAAGATTGATCCTAATGCCGTCTTTCTTTTAGGTTGCTCTGCGGGTGGTCACATGGCTTCGCTTTATGCTGGTCAATGGCAAAAAGTGGCAAAAACAAAGAATCTTAGTCACTCGAAGCCTTTAGGTAATGTGCTTTGTTATCCAGTCATAGGCTTTGACTACGGTTGGCCAAATGCGAGTGGATTAGAGTCTGAGCTTTTGAAAGCTTATGATGCCGCTGCCCATATCAATGCTGAAACACCTGATACTTTCATCTGGCACACAGTCAATGATAGCTTAATATCTGTTTTACATTCATTAAAATACTGCGAGGGCTTAACCAAGCAAACAATTCCTTTTGAAGGTCATTTTTTTGAAAATGGACGTCACGGACTCTCACTGTCTACAAGAGCTTCTGCTGAATCAAAAAAAGGAGAACAAATTAATCAGCCCGTTGCTAAATGGCTGCCGCTTTGTGTGGAATGGATGGAGCGAAGGTTGAATTACTAATGTGTTAGACTGCAAAAAAAACGATAGAGGAGAATGCTAGGTGTGAAGATGTTTTTTTGCTTCACACCTATTTTTATTATGAATGAACAAGTTCAGCTGAAGCCACAGGTTCTGCAAACGAATGCTGCTGTCTTTTTATTCATCCATCGAAAATAGTCGATACGTCACTTTTTTTCTAAACAGGTTTATTAGAGGACCGATCAATAAAGCTAGTAAAACAGTTCCAAAGTTGATAGGCCCTCCCAAAATAAAGGCTGCCAATGCAACAAATGTGTCAATAATCATTCTGAAAGTAAAGGTGTTTTTCTTGATTCGTTCCCTAATTATAAAAGATAAATAATTATGTTATACGCATAAATAAGCCATATTTACATTCAAAAAAGCTGACTGAGTGAGCTGTTAGCCCATTCAGTCAGCTTTCTAATTCACAAACTCCTCAATCGCCTTTGCAACCCTTTCCGGCTCTTCGTTATGCACATAGTGACCACAATTTAATTCAAGAAATTCTGTTTGTTGATTAGCAGCAAAATATTCCTTGTGGATCTTACCCCAGCTTGGAATTTTCTTTAAATTGTTTTTGTCGTCGGCAAGAATACATAAGACCGATATCTGAGGACAAGCGCCAGCTGCTACTTTTTTTGCATTTGCCTTCACGTAGTTTATTTCGCTCACCATGTTTTTGCTAAGAAGTTGCTGAGCAGTAATTTGCTTCATATCGTCCTGCTCTTCTTTGGTCAGCAATCTTTTTTTTACTGCTGAATGACTTCTGACCATTGCGGTAGTGATTGGTCGCCGTAGTATTTGTCCGATACGAACTGTGAGACCAAAAGCTTTTGGCAGTGCCATTTCTTCATAAGCGGCAGGAACAGCCATATCCAACCCAATGATGGCCGAGACTTCCTCTCGATATTTTTGTGCCCAATAAATGGCTTCTAACCCTGACATAGAGTGAGCAGCGGGAATAAATGGTCCGCTGATACCCGCCTGTTTTAAAGCTTCACGGGTTTCTTCCAATAAGGTATCGACATCTCGTGGTTTTTCGGTAATCTCGCTCCATCCATAGCCTGGGCGTTCAACAACAGCGATAGAATAGTCCTTCTTCAACAATTGCCACAGGGCCTTAAAATCATAAGTCGGACAAGCAGTGCCAGAACCGGCTAACAGAACGATTGTTGGTCGAAGAGGACCAGCAGCTTGATAATAAACGTGCATTTGGTGCTGATTAACAGTAACTAGCTTGCCTGGTATCTTCATCTTATCTCCCTACATGTTATCTTTTTTCAAGTATACTATAGTTTCTTGCGGTTTAGAATTAAGATTCCGCAGCCGACAAAGGAAAGAAACAGAACGGTTGAGATAATCATCGCAGGCAAATAAAATTCCAGCTCACTACTTTTTTGTAAAACAGTCATATTTTCCGTAATCAAGCTAAGTGGGTTGTATTCTTTAGCTTTATCAAAAATTTGTAAAATGAACAGAATGACGACAAATCCTCCCACCATTAATAGTCCTTCATAGCTATTTCGAGAAGCGGCTGATGCAGCCAGAATTACTCCAACTAATAAGATACCGAAGAGCCACATTGGAAAAACAGCGAACCAAACATGAGGACTCTTATTATCAGGGAAATAATATAAGGTATAGCCCCAAGTCACAAAAAAAGCAATACTAATGCAGAATGTCCACTGAACCATCAAAAATATAGCCTTACTTAAGACTACCGAAGTCCGATTCAGACCTTTAGTTACTAAATTTACTAGCGTGCCGCGGCTAACCTCTTGGCTGATGGTTCCATTAGCCAAAAGCACCATTACAACTAAGCCCATCTGAGAAATATTTTTGTAGAACTGGGTCCAAGAATCAATGGAAGTAGGGGCTGGGATTGCCCCTGCTATCGCCTCTCCCATAGTACTTTTAATGATTTCCGGTAAAAACTTAGCCATTAAGGGATTCATTACACCAAAAATTAGAAAAACAATTGCGAGGATCCAAAGCTTGGAGGTACGCCAGCTTTCAAGGAATTCCTTTTTGGTAAAGTAAATCATCGCTCTCATTTGACCACCTCCAAAAATATATCTTCTAGAGTTGGTTCAATCTTCTTCAAGGAAATCGGCAGCATGTTTACCTGAACCAAATAGTTGAAAATCGCTTGAACTGACTCTTGGTAATCGCCCGTATAAGTTAAAGTAATTGTTTGTTGGTTTGGATTTTCTACAGCGATGATTGAAGGCAGTTGCCCTAGCTGTTTTAACAGACTGCTTTTCACTTCATCAGCTAACACAACTTCAATTTTATTTTGAGCATATTGTGCCTTCAACTCTGGTAAAGAAGTACAAATTTTCAGCTTTCCCTCGTCCAAAATTCCTACATAATCACAAATTCGTTCCACATCACTAAGAATATGGGTGGAGAATAAGATTGTCACTCGTCCCTTCAAAGAAGCTAACAACTCCAAAAACTCATTGCGTCCACTGGGATCCAAAGCAGAAGTTGGTTCATCACAAATCAATAACTCCGGATCGTTTAACAAAGCTTGGGCTATTCCTAACCGTTGCTTCATGCCGCGAGAAAAACCCTTGATTCTTCCTTTATGAGTCTCTAAGCCCACTAATCGTAGTATTTCCGGAACTTTCTTTTTTAACTTTGTTTTTTTCATTCCGGTTAGTTCACCACAAAGTGTTAAATATTCGTTAGCCGACATATAAGGATAAAATGCTGGTACATCTGGCAGGTAGCCAGTATATCGATTGGTACGCGTGTTGCCAAAGCTGACTTTTTCACCCTTAACCAAAATATTTCCGCTATCAGCTTCCTCTAAACCCAAGATCATTTTCATAGTGGTCGTTTTGCCAGCACCATTTTCGCCAACAAAGCCAAATAGCGATCCGTCAGGTACAACCAGATTTAATCGATCCAATACTTGTGTAGCACCAAAGCTCTTGGATATTTGCTGGATTTCCAGAATGCTCATTGCTCATCGCCTCTTCCAAAGGCAAAGTAAACCACTGGCCCGATTATTTGAATAATGACTACGATAAAAATCCATAAGACACGATTACCAAATCGGTAATGAGGATGCTTCAATACATGGATCAATGCCGTAATCGTCAGTACCAATTCTAGTAAAATCAACGGCAATAGCAAAGCTAAATTATCCATAAAAAATTGCCAATTATTATTCATTGTGTTTCCTCCTTAATTGCTCTAGTCTCTGAAAAATTTGTTGCACACGCTCCTGATCCTTTAATTCTTGAATCATTGGATTAAGTAGAACAATCTCGATCAATTGTTCTCTCACCATCATCGAATTGCGCGGCAGCTGATTGCCGGTTTCCAGCGATTCAAACCATACATCAAGCTGGTCAAAATAATCATCACCATGTAAGACTGCTGGAAATTTTGTGTTTTCTAAGACCGTTAGCCACTCATTCAATAGTTCCAGTGCTGCCGTTTCCTTATGCTGTTGAATGAGACAATGAACAGCTGACAACTGGAAATTCATTAAACTGATAGGATTTAACTGACCCAAATCAAAGATCGCCACAAATTGTTGTGCCCGCTTGATTGTCTCCTTCATTTTTTCAGGTTGATCAATTAGAAAATGTAAATAATTCGTGAACAGACTCATCACCACGGTAACATATTGATACAAAGCACTTTGCATCGTTTCTACGGAACGCTCATTTCGGCCTTTCATCTGAAAAGCCGCTGCAATCATACTTTCAATCGGAAAATTAACAGGGGTATGCTCACCTAGGATTTCCAAAACCTGATCTGGCTCCTGTAGGGTTAACAGCACATAAGCCTCAAAACGAGAGGCTTCGATAATTAATTCAGGCTCTTTTGCTTGTGTACGTACATGGACAAACAGATCCAGTGCTTCTTTCAAATAGACTTGCTGCTTTTCTTTTTGATTTTTGCCTGGTAATTTATCGAAATGATTGATAATTAACATGCCCATCTGCAGCACCAATGGATAACAAGAATAATAACGGCGGACAAAGCTTTGCACTGAAGCTAACACCTCCTCTGACGACTTGGTTTCAAAGGATTTCTTCAAAGAGATATAAATATGTTGGATCTCCTTCGTGCTTAACTGTGGTTCATAATTCAATAATTCGTCAATACTAATATCAAAATAGGCAGCCAATAAAGGCAACGAAGTAATATCCGGATAGGTTTGACCAGTTTCCCACTTTGAAACCGATGCTTTTGAAACACTCATAAATTCTGCCAGCTCCTGCTGGGTAATCCTCTTTTCTTTACGTTTTTCAGCGATGACCGAACCAAGGTTCATGCGCATACCATCACGTCCTTTCACTTTAATTGTAGAGGTTCATAGACATACATTCAATGGAGTGGTTGTTAACTTCTATATCAAATAATCAACTTTTGCGATACTTTTGCAAATTCAATAGCTTTTTAGACGATTTATTGGGATAATTGCCAAAAATGGAGGGAACTGCTGATGGAGTGGAATGCACAGAATTATCAAAAGAATCATGACTTTGTTTTTCAATATGGAGCAGATTTGCTGGAACTGCTGCCAAAATTTTCAATGAATATTTTAGATGTTGGCTGTGGAACTGGTGAGCTGAGCCACCAAATGACAGAATTAGGGCACCAGGTGTTGGGAATTGACGCTTCACCTAATATGATTCAGCAGGCTCAAACACAATTTCCAGGTGAGAACTTTCTGGTAGCAAATGCCTTGACCTTTGAAACTTCTCAACCCTATGATGTTTTATTTTCCAATGCGGCTTTGCATTGGATTACTGATCATGAAAAGTTATTGAGTCAGTTTCAGCGTCTAGTAAAAGCTGAAGGTCTTCTCATTTGTGAATTTGGCGGAGCGGGAAATGTTAGGAAGCTTACTAGTGCTTTTCAAGCAGAACTTGAAAAGCTTGGGAAAAACTATCAGTCTCCTTTCTTTTTCCCATCCTGTGAGGAATATCAGCCGATGCTGGAGGCTCATGGTTTTCAAGTGCATCTACTGCAAGAGTACGATCGTTCCACTCCCTTGAAGGGTTCGGAAGGATTGAGAAACTGGTTGAAGCAATTTTTCGCTAGTGATTTAGCTGCGTTATCGGAAGTAGAACAAGAACGAGTCTTGTCAGAAGTGGAAGCTACTTTGGAAGACAGCTGCTGGAAGGAGACTTATTGGGAGGCAGATTATCATCGGATTCGAATAGTGGCGGAGAAAAAATAAAGCAAAAAGCAGTCAACTAACCCGCTGGTTACTTGGCTGCTTCGTTTTGTTTCTCGGGAACTAAAATATAGCGGTAACGCCAGCAAACCAGCGCCACCAACTACGTTCCCTAAAATTGATAGGGAAATGCTCTCAAAAATCAATTTCCAATTCAATACCGATGGATCAACTAATATTTGCATTACGTAAAGTCCAATATTGGCAATACAGTGATCAAATCCACAAAGAACAAAGATCATTATCGTCAGCAGCATAATAACTGTTTTGGCTAACTCATCTTTCATCTTCAAGGCCGTATATGTTGCAATGCAGACAATCAAGTTGCAGAGAACTGATTTGATAAAAAGACTGATTAAGGTGAAATCTTGTTTAGCATAAACTAAACTTTTTAAATAGGGGTATATCAATGAATCTAGCGATTTGCTTTGGATGAACAAAAAGCCAAACAACAGCACGTCCACCGAGTTTACGAATAGACAAACCACCCATAATTTTACCAACTGAGACAGGGTTTGACTGTGATTAATCAATGGAAAAGCTGTGGTTAGACAATTACCGGTGAACAGTTCACCATTGAGAAAAACAATCAGCACAAAGGTTAGACCAAAGAACATCGCAAAAGCAATTTTTGCCAAAGCGGGATGGAGCATGTTGACCGTACTAGCTAGGGCTAAAGAAAGAGTCATAGCAATTCCTAGATAAACACCAGCCATAACCGATTTAGCAAAAAATTTCCCTGGTACAGCAGCAAAAAAGAGTAAATTTACTACTGCGGTGCTCATAATTAACATGAAAGAATAAAAAAAGGTTATCTAATTCGCTTAGACGAATTAGATAACCTGTTGTCTATTTAATTAATAGTTTTCCATAGCTAATCACAGTTTTTTCATTTTGATCATTGCGATTGGGTGATTCATCGATACTGACAATTGCCGAATTCACTAGCAACACTTGTACTTTTCCATGACAGGTCACTTTGTTGTACACAAATGATACCTCTTGCCCTTCGTCAAATGCCTGACTCTTATCTGATGCTTCGGTCTTTTTCCATCCATTGAATCCCATTCACTTATCCCCTTTTCTTTATCTTGAATTTACAATTTAAGTGCAACACATAAAAAATGACTCATAACGAATTTCCAACTAGAATAGGTCTGTCGAAGAACACTATCAGGAGGAATTCAATTATGAGCCACTACACCCATCTTACCATAGTCGAGCGAGAAAGGATTTTTCTGCTCCATGAAAATGGCTGTTCTCTTAGAGAGATTGGTTCTGACATCCATCGAAGCCAATCGACAATCTCTCGTGAACTGAGTAGAAATAGTGAAAAAGAATACTCACCTTCCCATGCGAATAAGAAATATAAAGTACGCAGAAAAAATTGTGGACGACATAAAATCCTAGATGATTCACGGATTTGGTCAATCGTCCGCCGGTTATTTGTCGATCTTCAATGGTCGCCAGAAGAGATTTCTAATCGATTAGCTTATGAGCAAGCCGATTTTCACATCAGTTTTGTGACGATTTATCGGGCAATTTATAATGGAACGTTTGACATCACTCCATTGTCTAAAGGAAATCGCGGTTTAGTTCGTTCTTTACGTCATAGAGGAAAAACGCGTCATACTAAGAACCATACAGAAACTCGTGGGAAAATCCGAATCACTCACTCTATTCACGACCGTCCTGAAACTGCTGAAAAACGGAGTGAAATTGGGCATTGGGAAGCTGATACAGTGGCTGGGAAAACAGGAGGTGCTTGTTTAGTGACGCTAACTGACCGGAAATCTCGTTTTCTTATAGCAGGGAAAGCACTCAAGAAAAATTCTCTTTACGTTTGCGAAAAGATGACAGAACTATTTAATACTGTTGATAGAGAGCTTGTCAAAACCATCACTCCAGATAGAGGAAAAGAATTTTCTAAACACTTCGATGTCACCCAGTCTTTGGAAGGCGTTCCGTTTTATTTTCCTGATCCTCATGCGCCATGGCAACGCGGAACGAATGAAAATACGAATGGATTGATTAGGGAATATCTACCGAAAACAAAAGAAATGGATACCGTGGAAGATACAACGATCTATCGAATGGTTGAAAAACTAAATAGCAGACCAAAAAAATGTTTAGGTTGGAAGACACCTTATGAAGTCTTCTTCAATAAAGTGTTGCACTTGATTTGACAATTCGCCATAAAAAAATTATGGTTCAAAAACAAACTGTTGACAATATTGGAAAAAAGAAGCGACCCAACCGTTTGGATCGCTTCTGACTGGATTTAAATTAGTTTTTGATGATGTTCGTTGCTTGTAAGCCGCGTTGGCCTTCTTCGACGTCGAAAGTCACTGCTTGACCTTCGTCTAAAGTTTTAAAGCCGTCTCCTTCGATAGCTGAGAAGTGTGCGAACACATCTTGTCCGTTATCTTGAGTAATAAAGCCAAATCCTTTATCTGCATTAAACCATTTCACTGTACCTGTATTCATGTGTGTATCCTCCTAGTGCTTTTTGCACAATTAATTTTTTTGCAATACCTTGCTGCTAAAAAAGAAGAATGACAACACCCATACGAATGAAATGACTCTTTGATTTAAACGACAAATCTACTACATTTATCACTATACACGCTTTAAGCAGCAATGTATATCTAACTCCCCTTTTAAAACGAATAAAGAGTCTAACTTACACGTTTCTTAATGTTTGATGATAAAATCTTCATTTTTAGGCAAATAGCAATAGGTTGCAAGCTATTCACGATAAAGAGTAGTTGGCGAGTTTAAGGAACTCGCTTTTCAGTTCTGATTTTTATTGGAAATGCCCTCTTTGATCAACGCTTAATTGAATAATTCTAAATTCCAATAGAAGCGTTCCATATTCAACAAGCTAAAGCCTTTTATCACTTTCTTAGTTGATCAAAGAATAAACCTAGCATTTCTTTAGATACCTATTATCTTATCGTAATCAATTCACTTAAAATTAGAAAGTAAATGTAAAAAAGACAGTCATTCTGACCGTCTTTCTTCTATTATAACTCTGCCACTACATCGCCTTGATTAGATAAGTCGAACTTCTCTTTTTCAGCTTTGTCTAAGCTTGGGAAAATCACCATCACATCGGTACCTTTTCCTGCGGCTTTAATTGAGTCGAAATCAACAGTTGCGAGTTTTTGCTGCGCAATTACTTTATCTCCAGCCTTAACAACAATGTCAAAGCCTTCTCCATTCAATTCCACCGTGTCAGTTCCAATATGGATCAGAATTTCTAAGCCTTTGTCCCCTTTAATTGTTAATGCATGCTTTGTCGGAAAAACGCTGTCAATTGTTCCGTTGATTGGTGAGACGATTTCACTTGAATCCGGTTGAACAGCAAAGCCTATGCCCATCATCTCACTGGAAAATACTTCATCCGCTACTTCCTGCAATGAAACAACTTTTCCAGAAACTGGTTGATAAATTGGTATTTTTTTCTTGAATAACTTGTTAAACAAAAAAATCTCCTCCTGGTTGTCCTATTGTGAAACCTATTGGACTATTTAAATAGCTGCAGAAAATCATGGGTTGAAGAACCTTAGCCAGGCTCAACACAAAGTCATAATTCTCTTATTCTTAATAATAACGCATTTTTATCTTTTGCGACATAATTTCATAGAAAAAAGAAGAACTTTCGACAGTACTTAACATTCACAATAAAACACTTTTTTTCGGAGGAAACTCAGCCATGGTAGTACTCAAAACCATTAAACAACGTTTAGAGACTGTATCTATCCAGTTGGATAAAGGAATAAAAGCGAATCTTGCTTTGAATACAACATAGCTGATCAGTTTAGAACCCTTCAACTTTCACCATTCACGATAATAACTTTCGATCTTATCGAAGCTTCGCTGCAAAACGGCGGAAGAGTAAACATATGAAAAATACATTGATAGTCAGAGAGAGGATTAGAAATAGAATCTGACCTTCGATAACAAATTTTGCTACCCAAAACGAGGGCATTGCCGCAAATAAATAGGACAGCTGGTCAGAAAGAAAATAAGGAGCAAACAATCCAACTGTGATTAAGGATGTCACCTTACCGATAGCCATTCCCTCTACTTTATTTGAAGAAAGCGCAACGATCATTAAAGCAACTACTAATCCGTGAACTGCCCCAAACACACTGAATGCCAAAATAATAGAAGGTTTCAACTCCGTAATACTAAAATAAGATGTAACGAAAAGATTCAACGGAATAGCAATCAATGTCATTATTCCCAGTCTCGAAATTAGATATCCTTTTTTCCCTAAAGGTGTGATTGCCAGATACCGAACAATCCCATCGTCAGCTTCTTCCAATATAATCAAGGCCACGACAAAGCTCAAAATGGTCGGTGTTAGCAAGCTGAGCAATACATCCACTAATTGATAATAAGGTGCCAAAATGACCGGCACAGAGAAAAAATTTGTTAGATAGCTTTCAGCAACTGGCAAACCAAAATGAAAGATTGTCCCAGCTAAAAAAGGAACAAAAAGCATGATCAATAATAAAGAATCGTTTCTTAGCTGCCTCATTATATGCAGGAAGCCAGTGTGGATTGCAGTCATATTTTCGCCCCCCCTATCGTTTGCCACATTCTTGAAGTACTTTTTTGTGCAGCGGCAAATAGTATGAAAGATAAAAGCAACAGTCGACTAAAATCATAGCTCAAACTTGAGCTGCTTTCGTTAATCAATGCGATTGCCCCACATAGCGGATGCAGTGTTAACCAGGAAAATGGTTCAAACAAATAAACTAGAGGTGGAACAAAGCAAATTATTTCTAGCGGAACAATCGCAAACATGTAGTGGTTTAGACTACTGATTTTTGCTCCCACAATCAAGCCTAGCAAAGAAAAAATTAACGAAGTAACCATTGTAGCTGCAGCGATCATCAATAAATTTCCCAGCCCACCAATTATCGCTAACACTAAGGAAGAAACCACTGAGATCACACATAAAGAACAAATCTTTGCTATTAAGTAATCCCGCACATTCACAGGAGAAACAGCCAGAGCATTTAAAACTCGTTGACTTTTCTCCAGCAAGATAATTGCTCCATAAAAACCAGTCCCAAAGCAGCGGGATCAGAATAAATCATCGCCACTGCTGCTTTGGCTCGCCACGCTTGCGGTAACAAAAGCAAAAGAACTACATATGAAAAAGTAACTATTCCATACAATAAATAAAACCCATGAATCACTTGAAACTTAATGTCTCCCAAAAACAACCGCCATATTCTCATACCAGCTGCCTCCCAGTTACTTCAATAAATATATCGCTTAAGTCAGGCTCACTGCTATGGACAGAAGTTAATTGCTTTTCCCGCATCAGCTGAGCAAACAATTGATCTTCAGATAAATCCTCCAGCAAACACGAATTCTTTTTTTCTCCTTCGTCAAAATAAGTATAGTGAACTTTTGCTGCTCCTTTTTGCATAATCATATGCTGAGGAGTATCCAATGCCGCAATCTCACCATTAACAATAAACGCAACCCGGTCACACAATTCCGCAGCATCTGTCATATTGTGTGTTGTTAACAAAATAGTTTTTCCTTGTGCCTTCTCAGCCAATATCATGTCCTTCATCATTCTACTATTGGTAGGATCAAGCCCACTAGTGGGTTCATCCAAAAACAAAATGGCTGGGTCATGAATGAGCGCTTTGACAAAATTTATTCTAGAACGCATCCCCTTAGAATACTCGACAATTCGCTTGTCTGCATCATTTGCTAACCCAATTTTTTCTAATAGCTCTTCCAACGGACGCGCTTGCTTGGAATATAGTGAACCGAAAAACGCCAAATTTTGTCGTGCTGTTAACTTCTCATACATTGTGGAATATTCAAAATCCACACCAATCGTTTCATAAAAGTGGTTGGGATGATTCTTACATTCCATATCTGCCAGCCGAACACTTCCCGAATAATTGGTGATTAAGTCCGTCAAAATTTTTTGTAGTGTAGATTTCCCAGCACATGACGGACCTAGAAAGCCAAAAATTTCTCCCTCGGCTACTTCAAAACTCATATTTTGTATAAAGGAAAGAGGAGTATAGCTAAGGGATAAATTTTTTACACTGATCATTTTAAAAACCTCCTTTTTGACCATTTTAGCTCTTTTGGTCAAATAAATTTTAAAAATTAGTACCTGCGCAAACAGATACTATTCGAACATTTGAATCACTAATCCTCGAATACATAAACGCAACGCTTCAAAAGCATGCACTTCACCGACTTCCCGTTTATAAAGCATCGTCACAAACAATCCGCGAAATGCTGCTGCATACCCATCAATTTTTTCTAAGGGTACTTCCAATAGAATAAAAATTGCTTCCACTGCATCAAAATCATCGGCCAAATGTGCTTGAAATACTTCATTAGGCAATTTACGATAAATTAAATCCAACTCTCCAGTGGTCATCATTCGCAGTAAGCCAAATTGATCAGCAAGCTTGAATAAATCCAAAAGCGCATCGGTAACTAGTTCAACATTGCGGATATCGGTTAAGTCGTCGATTAGTTTGACTAATTCCTTTTCGATTTGTTCATGCAAATCCAACAATGCCCGAAACAGCAGCTCTTCCTTCGAATCATAAAAAAGATAGAAAGTGCCTTTGGGAATCTGAACCCGTTTTACCAGTTCATCTACTGTGGTTCTTTTAACTCCAAAATTTGTGAGACAATACGCTGCTTCTTCCCGCAAGCGCTTATCAATAAATTTTCGCTCATCTTCTGAAAATACTTTCGGCACAATAAAACTCCTTTTTGACTAAATCGTTCTTCACAGTCAGCATAAATACAAAAGAAAAGCTTGTCAACGAAAAAAAGAAACGGCAAATTGCCATTTCTTACTCATAATCTTGCTCCGACAGTTGTTTCCAGCGAATCAGCGTCTTATTCACATAATTTAACACCATAATTTTGCGTTTTTCCTGTTCATTTGCATCTTTGCCCACCTGTTTAAATTGCTTTTGAAAATTTTTTAAACTATTAATCACTTCATCAATGGCAGCTTGGTCAATACCCGAAGAAGGGTCAGCTCGATTTTTCGTTAGTTTCTCAATGATTGCCGGTGTATGTTTCTCCAAATACGCAAAACCAAAACGCTTTGTATCATCTCGATAAGTCTTTAAAATAGTACTCGGCGGTTCAAAAGATACTTTAGCTGTTGGTTTAGAAACGGCTTTTTCCGGCTTTGATTTTCGTTTATGCCACCAATTAGTCAACAAAACAGCCACAATAAAAACAATCAGATTGGAGAATAAGCTCTCCGTCGTTAATAAATTATGTAGGTTCAAATCTTCACTTCCTTGGTGCTTATCATAGCAGGAAAAAGTTAAATGACAAAGATTATTTTGCAATAATTTGCTAAAAAAATCCCTTGACCTTCACGCAACGTCAACAGATATAGTAAAACTATAGAAATGGAGATGAAACAAATGAAGATTCAATGTGTTCGGGCCGATCACGTCTATCAAAAGATGATCGCAGCCTCCGTAGAAAAGCGCAACGACATTTATCGTTACGAACTGATGAAACCTTTTGAAAAGAAACTGGAAATTTATCGTATTCCCCTCAAAGCAAAGCAAGAGAACGGTTATGATGTCATCATGGCCAGCACTATGCTTGGATATATAGCTGCTGAAAAAATTGATGAGAGTCAAAAGGAAAATGTTTCCTTACTCTCACAAGATTCCTTTTGGCAAACCTGTCAGGAAGCGATTGAAGATGGATTGGGACGTTTTGAAGAAGCCAAAATTACTTTACCAGTGCAGGAATATCTTTATACGATTATGCTGGCTGATCCGCAAAGTCCCTACACCATTCTAAGTGATGGCTATTCTGGTGATGGTGGGATTCCTGGATATATTTGGGGAGCAATTAATCCCAACAGCTTCACCTTGGACCGGATGCCTGCTGCCTTAGCCCATGAGTGCAATCACAACGTTCGCTTCCAGTTTGTTGAGTGGCGGGATGATATTACTTTGGCTGAAATGATGGTTAGTGAAGGCTTAGCCGAAAACTATGCCACCTCCATTTATGGCAAAGAAAAACTCGGACCTTGGGTTAGTAAAGTTGATATGGAAACCCTAAACGATTACATTAAACCTTTAATTAAAGATGCAATGGATGTTTCTGGTATGGATAATTTAACCGCTTATCTTTATGGTGATGAGATCGCTAAGATGAACAATTATTTCCCAGTTGGCTTACCTTTTTGCGCAGGCTATGCTTGTGGATATTACATGATTGAACACTACTTGAAGAAGACCGGTAAAACAATTGTTGAAGCAACTATTTTACCGTCAGAAGAAATTTTAGAAGAGATTGCAGATTTTTGGGAAGAATAGAATTGGACGAAAAGAAGGCACAGGATTGCTCCTGTGCCCTTTATATTAAGAAATGGCAGATTTAACTGCTGATTCGTAATCTATTCTTTTTCACGTCGAGTGTAGTTGGAATAGAGAAGCATCCCAACAATAGTAAAGCCGATTGGCCCGGCGATCATCCACAAGGTGTCACGCACGCCGGCGCCTTCAATAATTGGTTGAAAAATCGTAAAAATATTTGCACCTAATACTAGTAAGAAAACAACTACACTGACAACCATTGTCATGCTTTTTGTTTTATATACTTCAAAGGTTTGAGGCATATTTTTCTGCTTGAACTTGGGAAACGCATAAATCAAGAACAAGTATGGCAAGGTCATTGATACGTTTGCCATCAAGGTTAGAATATTATAGAACGCTGATGGATCTGGTGTGGCAAATGACGCAATCAAGATAATCGCAACAACTATCGCACATTGTGCCCACATCGCATAAGACGGCATTCCGTTGTTGTTCAATTCAGTAAATTTTTTAGGCCATAGTTTCTTTGGCGTACCCATGATCAAGGTTTTTAATGGTGAGTAAGTCAAAGTAAAGAAGGCACCACTGTATGCCAAGAACATACCCAAACCAGTATAACGAGCGAACCAATTACCTAAACTGATTGCCGCAGATTGGCTCATGCCCAAAGCATTACCAAATTCAACACCCAAGTTATTCATCATAACATAACTGATGTTACCTAGGTTCGTTGAGTCCCCTGAAAGAACAGCATCCCAGTTTGTACTTACTCCCCACAAGAAGATACCTAGCGCATAACCAACTGAAATAACTAAAGCTGAAAATACAACCCCTTTAGGGAAAGTTTTTTCTGGATTTTGGGTTTTATCAACCATGCCCCCAACCGCTTCGATCCCACCATATGCGAAGATCGCAAATACCGCAAAACCGAGCAATCCGATCGGACTTTGGTAGCTAGGATTTGGAGAGTGTAAAATGTGGTCAAAAGGTTGTGCCAATTGGCCTCCTTTGATCACCAAAATAATGCCAGAAATAATAATTAATACAACGTTCAAGCTTGTTACGGCAATTCCACCAAGACTGGTGATTTTTACAATACCTTTGACCCCTTTAATGGATACCACAGTTACAATAACCATCCATAGACATGCGAGTAAACCCACCATTTGGGTAGAGTTTAATCCGAACATTCCTAATTTTTGGGTCTGATCACTGCCAGCAAATGCTGTAGTAAATGGAATCCATACTTTGGAAGAAGTCGATACCATCCAAACAACGTAAGAGGCAAACCACATAAATGTTCCAATGAAAGCGAACCGTGGTCCTACGCTGACTTCCAACCATTTGTACATTCCACTGTTCTCGCCTTTAATAGTTGAACCAAACTCTGCCATCATCAATGCAAACGGAATAAAGAATAAAATCGCTGCAACGACATAGAAGACGATTGATCCATAGCCCATCAAGTAAAAGGCGACTGGTCCATTGGCAAAGCCGAAAACTGAGGTAAAGATCATCAGGACCAGTGCTCCCAGTGTCATGCCCTTTTCTGCTTTGGACATTTCAATCACTCCATTTCGAATGTTTTTTAGTTGGGCGGCTAATTATATTGTGTAGAAAAATAAGTTCCAGTTCGTTATTGATTGAACAAGTACAATACAATAAAATAAGAGCTCCCAAATAAGACTTTACTCTGAAAAAAGACGTCCGGCAAGAATAGCGCTCATTGCTTTCTTAGACAAAAAAGCCGTTTTCTCATTGTTTTGAATCAATTAAATCAGAAAATAGAAAATTATAAAATAACAAATATATATATAAGATAATAATTGATATATTTTATTAAATTCTGCACAAAGACTTTGAAATACAAGAAACCACGTTATAGCAAATGATTATCTCACTTTTTTGTGCAAAATCTTAACTTGTATTATGAGAATTTATAGAATAGTTCCTTAAAAAAAACCATCTAAATGCCAGAAAAAACATGGGAAAATTTCGGATTCATCCTAATATCTTCTGAGCAACTTTTTGATAAGGTTTTCAATGAGTAATCAAAGTGAATAATTTTAGACAATTGCCCTTTTTATTTTATTTTTTTCACATTCTTTCATCATCAAAATACTTCCATTGACTAATCTTTTTGAAAAATGTTTCAATTAAATTGGTATGGTTGTGAGGACATAGTGAACGTGAACAATAGAGTCGATCGATCAAAAGGAATAAAAAAAAGAAGCGCCATCGCTATAATAGCTCTGGGCTCTCCTTTTTTATCTTTAGGTTTCTCGTTCAACGATTTGATAGTAACTGCGGGCAGTTAATTGGTACACAATGAAGTAAAGAATGGCGAAAATGAGTACCACTGCTATAGTGACAATTAGGAAAATATGCCAGTTCATTAAACCGAACAGAATCAGCAGCTTCTGAATAATTGGAAAAGCAAAAGCTAAATGAATCACCGCAACAACCAAGGGGAATAAAAAGACTGCTAACACTTGGCTTTGAATGACCTTCTTCACATCTGTATGACTCATACCTACCTTTTGCAGGATTTCAAATCTTAACTGGTCATCCATACCTTCTGATATTTGCTTATAGTAGATAATTAACGCAGTAGCCAAAGTAAAAGTTACCCCGAAAATCATTCCTAAAAAGAAGAATCCGCTAGAAAACGTTTTGTTCGAAAGCGCATACTCATCCTTGGAAGAAAGTTGGTAGGATTCCGTATCAAATTGCTGGGAATACTTCTTTGCCAAGGTTGCAGCGAAGTCTAAACGTTTGCTTTCTGAAGCAGCAATATCGAATGATAGAGAATATGTTGGAATTCTTAAGTGCTCATCGCCAGAAGCAACGGCTAAACGATCAATCAGCTGATCCATTTTTGCTTGGTCCTTTAATACAATTAGAAAAACATCACTTAGATTGTTCTGCTTACGTATACCAATAAATTCATCAATCACTTTTTTTATCTTAAAGTCTTCTCCCTCTAATGAGAGTCGATTGCCGATGATGTCGCCGCTTTCAGCGAAAACAACTAACTCATTTTCCGCAAGCTGCACATTCTCATTTGATAGACGATTGTACTCCTGTAAGGTGACAAAGGAAATAATTGCCGCTTTGGTCATATCATCCACCGTCAAATTCATTTTTAAGTCAAATTGATTTCCTTTTCCCTCACGCATGAAGGCCACTGAATCTGAAATTTGAAGGACTTGAAAATTTTTCAAGGTAAGTCCTTGTTCTTTAGCTAAATCCTTTGCCGTCTGCTCCATCTGATCTGTAGGAACCGAGGCACTCACACTGATATCATGCGTGTACCGCGACTCGACCATATCTTTTCCACCAAAAAAAAGACTCCCCGTTGTTGCCATCGTAACCAAAACCATAGTGGATAAAATACAAATACTTGCTAAACCTGCTGCATTTTGCTTCATACGATAAATCATATTGGATACCGAAATAAAATGATTCGGTTTATAATAATAATTTTTTCGCTTCTTCAAACTCTTAAGCAAAGTGATACTGCCGGAAATAAATAGACTATAGGTTCCTACAATAACTAAGATAACTGCAATAAAAAAATAGATTAGCGCATCGACTGGTGATTCAATCAATAAAGCAATTGCGTAACCTGTAAATAAACAAATCAATCCTAGAATTGAAAGAAACCAACGACTCTTAGGTTCCTTTTCACCCGATTTGCTGCTGTGTAATAAATCAATCGGGTTGGTCCGTCGAATTTGCAAACAGTTGATTAGAAATAAAAATAGAAAAATGAGTACAAATAAACCGACAGTTATTGTTAAGCCATCAAAGGTTAGCTGGAAAACAAAAGCCTCGCCTACACCCAACATTTTCTTTAAAATCAAAAACCCTAGTTTGCCAAAAATTATCCCACTAATAATACCGGAAATTAAAACAATCACAAAGCTCAACAGATTTTCCCAAAACATTAAACAATATAATTCGCGTTTTCCGAGACCTAAAACATTGTAAAGGCCAATTTCTTTCTTGCGCTGTTTTAATAAAAAGCTGTTGGTGTAAATCGAGAAAATCACCGAGAAAATCATCAGAATTATGTTGCCCAAACGGAACATAATCATCGCACTATAGCTGTCCGGCAGCTTTCTCATCCCAGGATTGTTTACAATTACTTGTGTCATGGTAGTCACAGCCACCAAAAAGATCATTGAGATCAGAAATGGTAAGTAGGCTCGATGGTTTTTTCTCAAATTATTAAGGGCTAACTTTATATAAAACATGTTACCCCTCCTTTGACAACAGAGCTGTCATAGTTTCGTTGATCGTTTCTAAAAATTGAAAGTTTTTCCGTTGTCCACGATACAACTGATGAAAAACCTGCCCATCTTTAATAAAGAGCACACGATCAGCATGGCTAGCAGCGATTGAACTATGAGTAACCATCAAAATTGTTTGCCCATTCTGATTGATTTGTTGAAAAATTTGCAGCAGCTGATCCGAGGTTTTTGAATCTAACGCACCTGTTGGCTCATCAGCTAGCAACAATTCTGGCTCGGTAATAATTGCTCGTGCGACGGCGACTCGCTGCTTTTGCCCGCCAGAAAGCTCATAAGGATATTTTTCTAACAGCTGATAGATTCCTAATGATTTAGCTATTGGCGCTAAGCGTTTTTCCATTTCTCCAACCTTTACTTGTGATAATACAAGTGGTAGTAAGATGTTGTCTCGAGCTGAAAAAGTATCTAACAAATTGAAATCTTGAAAGACAAACCCTAAGTGATCTCGACGAAAAGCTGCAGCATTTTTTTCTTTAATTTTCGTTAAATCCATCGCGTTTAATGTCATTGTCCCTGCTGTTGGTTTGTCCAGTGTTGCCACTAGATTCAATAGCGTACTTTTACCAGAACCAGATTCTCCCATGATTGCTACATATTCACCTGAATCAACACTAAAATTGATGGAACGGAGTGCTTCAACGGATAGTCCATTCATTTGGCTTTGATAAACCTTTCGTACATCTTTCACATATAATAATTCATTCATAATCTCTCCTCCTCTCCTCTATCATATGGCTCATAGCCCTCCAGAACCACTTACAAAAAGAAACCCAAACTTACAGTTCTGAAAGTTTGGGTTAGTTCATAGGCCTTCTCTTAGGAAAGAAAATAGAAACCGTGGTTCCTTGACCAATTGTAGACTCAATGGCAAGTCGACAACCAATTTTTTGAGCAATCTGTCGACTTAAATACAGTCCTAACCCACTTGCTCGTTGCTGTTCACGGCCATTGTAGCCAGTATATCCCTTCTCGAAAACACGTGGTAGATCTTCTGAGCGAATCCCTATGCCAGTATCCTGAATAATTAACTGATTGTCGATAAAACTGATTGTAATTTTTCCATCGATGGTATATTTGATAGCATTAAACAAAAGCTGTTCCAAAATAAAAATCAACCACTTCTTGTCGGATAGCACGGTTCCACCTTCCAGTTGTTTCAATTCCAACTGAAGATTTTTCTGGGAGAAGAAAAAGGCATACTTCCGCAAAACCTCCTTAACGACTGTATCAATCGACAATTCTTCAATCATCAAATCCTGATTATCCAGGTTTTGTCGCAAATAATTTAACATCATCTGCAGATATTCGTTTACTTTGAACAATTCCGCCTTCATTTGCTGAGGATTGCTGTTACCTGATTGTATTAATAAGTCTAAAGCAGCAACCGGTGTCTTTATCTGATGCATCCACAGACCGAAGTCATCGAATATTTCCTGCTTGGCTTTTTGACCTTTTGATCTTTCTATATTGGTTTCTGCCAAAAGCTGACGAATGATTTCTTGATAGTACACTTCAGCTTGAGTATCTGCTCGCGGAAAAAGTGCCTTTGCCTCTGATTGCACTAGATTTTCGGTTAGAATTTTTAATTGGGCTTGTCTTCGCGCATATCGATAAAAGGATACTAGACTATACACGCCTAACAGAAAGACGGTAAACAGAAAGCTATCCCAAAAGGCTTGCAAAGGCAAACTATATAGATAGAAGGTAAATACTGCCAAGCCAATAATTAACAAATAAAGTAAGTACAATACCCGCCTTTCATAAAAGAAAGGAACGATTAATTTTTTCATTCATTATTCCTCAATTAGATAGCCTTTATTTTTGACTGTTTGGATCACATCAGTTAACCCAGCTGCTGCAAGTTTTTTGCGTAGACGCGTAATATTCACCGCTAATGTATTATTATCAATAAATTCATCATTTTGCCACAACAGCTCAATAATTTGCTCCCTGGGCACGATTTGTCCGCGATGCTGACACAATAGTTGCAAAATTCGCGATTCATTTGGAGAAACCGGAACTGTGGTTAATTCATTTTTCAATAAATTTTCAGTAGGATGAAATTGAAAACCTTGCAGCTGATAAATTGTTTCTTGATGTCCGTACTCATAGCTTCGCCTTAAAAGCGCTTGAATTTTTGCTACAAGCAAGGATAGATCAAAAGGTTTCGCTATGAAATCATCAGCACCCATTGACATTGCCATAATCTGATTCATTTTTTCCTCCGCTGAAGACAAGAAAATGATTGGAACTTCGGAAAACTTACGAATTTCCTGACACCAGTGAAAGCCGTTAAAATACGGCAACGAAATATCCATAACGATTAAATCCGGTTTAGCCTGCTTCACTTCCTGACTTACCTGTTGAAAATTCTCAGGAGCTTTACATTCGTAACCCCATTGCTGTAAATGCTCCTGTACAACCTTCACGATCGTAGGATCATCTTCTACTAAAAATAGTTTCGTCATTCACTCACTCCTTATTTTTACTATTATACTAAAATAGCTGAGTGGTTAGGAGTTTTTTCGTAAAATGAAGCCATTTTTCACGAAACTATTTTTTTGAATAAGCAGATTTCTTGTAACTTTTTCTCTTTCGTATTATTACTGTATATAGAGGTAAGTAAATTCGGAAGGAATGATTCAATTATGTCAGAACAACCAATTGGAAACATGGAAAATGCACACGATCCAAAGAAACTAGGTCTACCAAAACCCGTCATCGTTACTTTATTAGATGGTGAAGTCATTGAAGGAACTTTGATTGCTGTTCATCCTAAACGAATGGATGTTGAATTGTCCGACAAACGAGTAATCAGTGTATTCAAGCACGCAATCAAATATTTTGAACATCCTGAAGGATAAACAGAAGAAAGTACCTAAAGCTTGTCGACTTAACAGGCTTTAGGCACTTTTTTTGGAGTATTGTTTCAAACGTATTTCTGATAAATTTACCAAAGCAATTCGGAGGATTTTTGCTGACTTATAAAAAATATCTCTACAACCATGCTTAACTGTACTAGTTATCTATTCCGGCTGTCCATTTCAAAGTAAGTATGACTAATGTTTCTCTCCGTCCACAGATTATTGTCCTTTTTAAAAACAAACTTGCCAGTTGCTGCTGTCTTCAGTTCCTTCAGTATTTGATAAGTGAACTCCGTTAAAGGAAGCTCACTAAGATCAGGCTTCGTTACCGGTTCAATAGCGACATCTTGATATGTATTTTTATTTAGCAAAATCAGTCGCTGGTCAAAATCTATGTCTTTCCACTGCAGAGACAAAATTTTACTTAACTGGAGTCTAGTTTCCTGCATGAGGCATAAAGCAGCCTTTAGTTGATAGCTATCGCTTTCTGGCACCCCTGTCAGCACACCCTCTTTTAAGAAATAAGTAAAAAATTCCTTTTGGTTCGGCCGAGCAATGTAAGTGTAAGGGTTATACCGTAGCAACCCTTCTCGAACTGCTTTCGCCATTCCTCTGTTTACTAACCAGGCTGCCTCGTGGGCAAGCTTCTTTCCTCGATTGTCAGCAAACATATCTTCAGTCATTTCTTTGATTGTCTCATGTGTAATCATACTAATAGGCATTTCACCAAAGGCAGGAAGAATAAAGCTGGCCAAAAGCATTCTATATTTTTCAAGTGTACGTTCACTCTTCGTTTGACGTTCAGCAACTAGGAAAAGAATAAACCATTTCTCACAACTATAAACCTTCGTTAATGGTGACGGCTGATTGGGTAAGTCTCCCACAAAGCGATGGGTTCGTTTAAAATCTTCTTCAAGCTTCAACATAGATACTAAACGATTCTCAAGCGCCTCCTCCCTTGTCTCACCATAAACAGAGCGATATTTCTTTTCGCCGTTTATGTCTTTGGCAATCGCAAAACGAGCTTCCCAACGACCATCCTTTCTTAAGTAGATATTATCTCCTACACGTGGCATTTTTTCTTCTCCTCCATATCAATAAATTCGTTCAGATAACTAAAAACATCTTGATTTGCTTATTTTACTATATTTCACCTAAAATGTTTAGATAAATAATCTTTGAAGAATTGATTGTGACCAAAATATTGATATCATAGGGAGATGTAAAATAAAAATTAGGTTTACACAAATGAGTAATGACTATCATTAAATTTTTTTTATAATCTGATGCCTTCTGCCAATTGATCCAGTTTTCCCTTTTTAAGCGGTCCACCGAATAAGGTAATTCAATAGAAAGCTAGCTATATTTTTCAAGAATATTCTTCAACTCAATAAAAAAGATAGCAGATATCTCTACAGACTATCCGCTATCTTACACCTTTTCTTAATCTGACAGCTTATTCCAAAAATAAGTCTGTTTATTTTTCAAATACAAACTGCTAATCACTGCTATCAGTAAGAAAACGCCCCCGTTTAACAGCCATGGATTGATTTGGAACATCACTGCCGCCACGTAAGCAGCAATAACAATACCACCCAAGATCATCACACCAAAAATCCAAAAAACTAAGGCAAAATTTCCACTTCCGCGAGTGAACAGCTCGCTGATATTGTTCCAAGTTAAATTCAACAACTGATAATCACGAATAAAGAAATGCAGCGAAATTAAAATCGTACCTAGAATGACCCCTGCCATCATGGATAACAATAGTAAAAACGGCAAACGAAAAACCAGTCCTGCCAATAATCCAACTACTCCTGTGATGATGATTTGTACTGTACAGGCAAACCAAAATTTAATCCGCATATAGCTTTTAAAAGATAACGGCAATGAACGGATAAACAAAAAGTTTTCCCGATCTAAAGAAATAATCGAGCTAACAAAAGAGGTCTGGTTGATTGTCATGCCTGCTACAAAAATTCCGACTACAAAAAATACACCAAAAAATTGTAAAGACAGACCTTTAAAAGAAAAATCGCCAGTCGTCATAAACGTGATAAAAAACACGATGGGCATGATTAACGAAGATGAAAGCATCTGCATCACTAAGTTTGGGTTTTTGATCAACTGGATGTTGTAGCCTCGCATCAATTGAACTAGATTCTGATTCTCTTTACGTTTCCGTTTTTTATTTCTACCCTCTTGTGGGGTATCATTAACCGATTGATACAATTTTGGTACAATAGATTTTCTTAAAATGAAGAAAATGATCACTAAACAAACAACGAGACCCAGCACACTTAACAAACCTGCAGCTGAAAATGGTGCAGTAACCGCATAAAAGAACGGCATAAAAGGTGCTAGGGCTGTTTTATCAACAAATTCGCCACTGTAGCTCGTGTTGGTTTGAGAAAAATTAATTAGTAAAATCCCACCAATTGATACGACCATTGACAGCACCAGCATTCCAGTGGTAAAGGTCTTTTTGTGACATGCGAACAGTTTCGTTTGAGTTAAGCCGAAAATAAACAAGCTACATAAGCCAAACAGCAATAAGACAAACGCCACAAACAATAGCAAGCTGGAAAGAATTGCCACTAGAATCATTTGTCCACTGCGCCAAGCAGCTAGAAAGAACACTACCGCTAAAGGAAGCAAGAAAGGTACGATGGTTAATCCCACCACTAAAAATTTCGATAAGAAAACCTCTCCCTGTCGAAAAGGCATCGAGAGATAATTTTCTAAATCACGACTCTCAAAAAAAACATTGAAAATTGCTGACATTGCTTGAGAAAAACCAATCAAACCGAATAGTGCCATGTAATAAGTGAAATAACCTGGAAACTTAGAAAAATCAATCATGAACATAATGCCTACGTAAACAACGAGAAAAATGATTCCTGAAAAAATATAAGAACTTAAGACTCCACGAATCAGTTTTTTCCCAGTCTTCCCTTTTTTACGTGATTGATTGGTTGCTGAAGGATTCACATATAAGATATTCGTTCGCATCAACGCTTTTAATTGCTGAAGCTTCATACCTCTGCCTCCTGCTCTTGGGCTTGTCGTCCGGCCATTTTCAAGTAAACACTTTCTAAAGATTCATTTGGATAATCCTGTAATAACGCATCAACCGAGCCATTATAGATCAATTCACCTTTCTTAAGAATTGCTAATTCGTCACAAAGCTGCTGCGCAGTATCTAAAACGTGAGTAGAAAAAATGACCGTTTTCCCTTTAGCTGCATGCTGTTTCATCATTTCCTTCAAATCAAATGCAGCCTGAGGATCCAATCCTTGCAATGGTTCATCCAAGATCCAAATGTCTGGATCTGGTAGCAATGCACCAATAATAATCGCTTTTTGCCGCATTCCATGGGAAAAGCTTTCTAACGTCTCATCCACATGACTTTGCATATCAAACAGTCCAATTAATTCTTGTAAACGTGCTTCTTCACCACTCAATTCGTAAGCTGCCCGAATCAAATCCCAGTATTCGTTAGCGGTTAGCTGCAAAAACAAATCCGGAGTATCTGGAACATAAGCAATTTTTTTCTTGATATCTAACCGGTTTTCTTTTAAATCCATACCGTCAAAACGAATCGTTCCAGTAGTGGGTTCGATGATACTAACTAAACTTTTAATAGTCGTAGATTTTCCAGCACCATTGTGGCCTAAAAAGCCAAAAATTTCACCATTTTTAATTGACAACGTCAAATTATTTAAAGCTGCTTTTTTTCCATACATTTTGGTTACATCGATTAATTCAATCATCCTGTCACTCCTTTTTTTCTACTATACGTGAAAACCATTTGTCTGACAATGTCTCTTCTGATTTACAATAGAAAAATCGTCTTAATTCCCTGCTTGGTTGCCAGGCTTTTAAGACGATCTTTCATTTTTATTCGGTAACGACTTTTTTCTTCGTCTTTTCACCTGTTTGGAAAAGTGCCTGCAAACATTTAGTTGCCACCATAATTCCTAATCCAAGCAATAAGAAAGCAAAAATCAGCTGCAAACCATCTGACAAGAAAACAAACTGACCTGCCGCAGGGGTTGCTGGAATAGTAACTAAGAAGTGAGTAGCATTTACCAGTTTAGTTACTAGTCCATAAATCGACATGCCTAAAGCCGTGAAGGTAACAGCCAACATAATCCCCATCGGAATATAGAACATGACACCCGATTTTTTCGAGGTTTTCATGTAAACAGCTACTGCAATCATTACCATTGCGGCCAATAACTGATTGGCTGAGCCAAATAGTGGCCAAACACTGTTGTATCCTCCTAAAGCTAAAACAAATCCAGCAGCTAAAGTTACAACTGTTGCCATATATTTATTAGTCAATAGCTTAGCAAGTCCTTTTTCTTTGCCCTCTTCAGAGAAAAATTCCTGTAAAGACATGCGGCCAATTCGAGCCACTGAGTCTAATGAAGTCAAAGCTAAGGCAGAAACACACATAGTCATAAAGCACTGAGCGACCTGAACAGGTAAACCAAACCTAGTTAAAAAGCCCGCTACTGAGCTAGAAAAAATTTGAAATGGTGTTCCTTGTGGTAATTGCCCATTCTGTGCCACTGCTCCTGCTACAACTAGAGCAACAACTGCTAACACACACTCACACATCATCGCCCCAAAACTAATAGGACGCATGTCTTTTTCATTGCGAACTTGCTTAGAAGAAGTCCCTGAAGAAACCAGACTATGGAACCCAGAAACCGCTCCGCAGGCTACAGTAATAAACAACATTGGAAACAAATATTTCACATTACCAGTTGCATCTACAACCGCAAAACCATTAAAAGCATTCAAATCCATCGCTGGATGTTCTACCAGCAAGCCCAATACTGCCGCTATAATCATACCTAACAGCATATAGGTACTCAAAAAATCTCGTGGTGCCATCAACAGCCACATAGGCATAACCGACGCCAAGAATAAATAAGCAAATACAATTAACAACCATGTTTGCTTACTCGCAAAAATTGGAAAAGCAATTCCTAAGGCTAAGGTGCCTAACAATACAACGATTCCGAATATATGCATCACTGCACCCTTCATGTGAACCTTCTTCATTACAAAGCCCACTAAAATCGCAGCGATAATAAACAACATAGAAATTGATGCTGCTGAAGCATTCGCAGTGTTTACACTTTCGGCAACTTCAGGGGTAAAGCCATTAAAAGTAGTCGCCACAATATCACCAAAGGCTGCAATGACTAATAAAGCAAACAGCCAGCAAAACAACAAGAATAGTTTCTTTCCGACCTTACCAATGTATTTTTCAATGATCAGTCCAATTGACTTGCCATCATTTTTTACTGAAGCGTACAACGCACCAAAATCATGGACAGCTCCAAAGAAAATACCGCCAAACAAAATCCACAAGAAGGCTGGCACCCAGCCAAACATCGCGGCGATAATCGGTCCAGTAACCGGTCCTGCTCCAGTAATCGAGGAAAATTGATGACTGAATACAACAAACGCCGGTTCTGGAACATAGTCCTCACCATCTTCCAATCTGATTGCTGGAGTAACTGCTTTAGGGTCAATACCCCATTTTTTCTCAAGCCATTTGGAATAGCCGACATATGCGACGATAAAACAAATAATTGCAACTAACAAAATCATGACACCGCTCATTCGCTCACCCACTCTAATTTTATTTTAATTTATGCCATATGTTCCCACATTTAAATTAGAATGTAAAGAGAATTGCTGAAATTTTCTGATAACTCTGTCTGTTTTTCATAAAACAACCAGTCAATTGAATTCACAAAAAAATAGGCGGCTCGCTGTTAACGATCCGTCTATCCTTTCTCTCCCCAGAGAGTATTTTATTTACGCAAGCTCTTCTTCTTCTGTAATTTTTGCTGGCTCACTGCCTTTTTTCGCGGCAAATGACAAGATTATTCCTAAAGCGATGGAGCTAAATGCCGCCACTGCTACACGAATATCTTCCGGCAACAAGAACACAATCGAATGAACTGGAATCCAAAAGAAAATACCAACTTTCAACCAGTTAAAGGTGACAAAGGTTCCCCAATCAATCCTATTGATTAACCCTTTGAACGTTACATTTTCACGATTATACTTGCTCTCAATCCATAAATCCGCCAATCGATGAAATGTATTCATTGCTGGAGCAAACGTCAAATTCATAATACTACTTCCAAAAATGGCCTGTGCAACAGGTACCTCAAAGAATGGTAATAGATGTCCTGCTTGGGCTTGACCCGCACCACCCATAAAAACAGGAAACACTAGAGTAACCATACAGCCAATGATTCCCCAAACCAATGCACTCCATGCAGTTTTTGAAGATAGTAAATACTCCCCTGAAACAATTCGCTTTCCTAAAACATCGCCCATCGTAGCCAAGATCGCAAATTTGATAAACCCGCTAATGTAATGGTGAGCATTACTCGCACTCAAAATCATTTCCCGCGTACTTGGTACAAGGAACAATGTCAGTGCAATTAAAAACAGCAGGGCCCAAATAATATCTCCCTTTTTCAATGTAATACCCTCCTAGCTTGGCGGTTGATATGATTTATCCATCACCACAACTGCTTTAATAACATCTCCGCCTAATGAGTCAGCTTCTGCTTGGTTAATGTCCTCAAAATCATAGTATTTTACAAACTGATCAAATGGAAACTCACCACGTTTATAGAATTCAATCAAGTTTGGCAAGTGGAATTTAGCAATCGTATCACCAATTAGGACACCACGTATTTTTTTATTACCAAAAACTAAATCAAAGAAAGTATTCACTTCAAAATTATTTTTGGTTACAGCTAACGGAACAAAGGTCCCTGAATTCGTTAATGAATGCATCGCTTGCGTCATAATTGGAGGTACACCGGTTGTGTCAATCGAATAGTCCACTCCGGATCCACCAGTTACTTCCATAATGTAATCTTGAGCACTGGAGTCCTTACTGTTGAACGTATGACTAGCCCCTAATTCTTTCGCTTTATCCAAACGAGCATCATTAATGTCCATCGCAATAATTGGGTAGCAACCTGCAATTTTTGCCGCCATAACTGCCGCAAACCCTACTGCACCAGTTCCGAAAATTGCTACACTTTCACCTACTTTTGGTTTTAAAACACTAAGAATCGCACCACTTCCCGTTCCTAATCCGCAACCTAATGGTCCCACTAAACGCAGGTCAACGTCTTTCGACACTTTTACGATATTTGATTCATCCGTTAAACTGTAGGTAGAAAATGAGGATTGGTTAAAGAAGTTATTCACTTCCTGACCGTCTTCTGTATGAAGCACATATTCTCCTCGTGGATTTTTACCAATATTATTCACTGCAAACCAGCGATCACAAGAAGATGGGTGACCTTCTGCACAATGTTTACATTCTCCACAATAAGCGTAGGATAAAATAACGTGGTCGCCAACCTCAACTGAAGTCACTGCGTCACCTACTTGTTCTACAATTCCTGAGCCTTCGTGTCCTAAAATATTAGGAAATTCCAAACTATTGCCATTTCTTTCACCATAATCTGAGCGACATAACCCAGAAGCGACTATTTTGACTAAAACATCTTTGGCACCCACATCGGCTAATTCCACCTCAGTAATTTCATATGGTGCACCTTTTTCTTTTACTAACGCTGCTTTGATTTTCATTGAGTTGAGCTCCTCTCATTAATTATATCGGAATTGTTGCGCTGTTTCTTGACCTAATGCGACCCGTTCTGCGCCTTTAGATAAGGCAATCATTTCATGTTCACCGGCAACTTCCACCAGTGGTGCAATAAAACCTACCCTTTTTTCTACTTCACTAACTACCAGCTTGGAATGTGCAACTCCGCCAGTTAGTATAATCCGATCCACTTGGCCATTAGTCACTGTCGCTAATCCGCCAATGCCTTTAGCTATCTGATAAATGAAAGCATCATACACAACCTTTAGTGCCTCGTCCCCATCAGCTATTCGTGCTTCAATCTCCCTAGCATCACTTGTTCCAGCATAAGACTTTAGTCCACCCTCGCGCTTGTACAACCGCATCATTTCTTTTTCGGTTTTCTCATAGCATAAGGAAATGATATGCTTCAATGGTACGCCGCCGGTCCGTTCAGTTGAGAAGGGCCCTTCATCATCAGAAATAGAGTCAATCATGCGTCCCTTATGATGAATACTGATGGAATTACCTCCACCTAAATGGGCAACAATCAGGGTGGCTTCGTTATAATCTAATCCCTCTTCCCGTGCAACCTTCATGGCAACCGCACGCATATTCAATGCATGGCCAATACTTTTGCGTTCAATTCCTTCTAGTCCAGAAATTCTGGCAATATCCTCGAATTGGTCGACAGAAACTGGATCATAAATCAATGCAATCGTTTTCTCATTGCCCTTCAGCTTGATTTCGTTCGCTAAAATGGCACCTAAATTGGATGGATGTTCTACAGTCGTTACGTGTTTCAAGTAATGCATCATATCTTCATTTACTTCAAAGGCTCCAGCTGACACAGGCGGTAAAATACCCCCTCGTCCCACCACGGCATCCAGTTCTTTCGGATCAATCTTTCTCTCTTCCATGAAGCTTAAAAGAATGTCCCGGCGAAAATCAATTTGATCAATTGGCCGCTGGAAATGCTGGAGTTCCTCGGTAGTATGAGAAATACTTTGTTCTTCAATGATTTCTCCATCTACATAGTAAGAAACTTTGGTGGAGGTTGAACCCGGATTAATTGCTAAGATTTTCATCTACTCACCCTTTACTGCAATACATTGCAACTAATATGGAATACGCTTTTTCTTCTTCAGTGGAGCCGCGGGAAGTCATCACGATAGGAACTTGAGCTCCCATAATAATTCCTGCCATTTTGGCACCTGCTAAAATCGTCAAGCTTTTCCCTAATACATTCATTGTGGTAATGTCTGGACCTACAACAATATCGGCATCTCCAGCAACTGGACTGTCATAGTGCTTAATTTCAGCAACTTCTTTGCTTAACGAAAGGTCTAAAGAAATGGGTCCATCAATAAAGCAGGAATCTGGTTCCTCTTTTTGAAACTCTTCCATGATCTCTTGTGCTTCAATCGTGGCTGGCACTTTTGGATTGACAACTTCTGCTGCTGCCAACAAACCAACTTTTGGTTTTTCAACTCCGATTTTATTCATGACTTCAATTCCATGCCTAATCAGTACCTTTTTTTCTTCTTTGCTCGGTGCCAATACCATACCACCATCAGTTGTAAGAAGCAGCTTATGGTAAGCAGGAATTTCATTTAAAGCAATGTGACTTAATAACCCACTTTTGGCAATCCCTTTTTCCTTATTCACAATCGCTTTTAAGAATGGACGTGTTTGAATGTGCCCCTTCATTAGAAAGTCGATTTTCCCTTCTTTAACAAGCTCAACGCCTTTTTCGGCACAGGCATCTTCTCCGTCAGCATCGATAACTGTAGCAGAATATCCTAGTTTTTCTAGGATATCTGCAATCGTAGCTTTGGGCCCGATTAAAACAGGATCAAGATATTTCTGAACCTTTGGATTGAAGACCGATTGAATGGTTACTTCATCACTAGCATTTACAACACCAATGCGAATCTTTTGATCACTAGAGAAATTGGCTAACAATTCATCAAATTTCTTCATTTAACTCACCTTAATCCCATGGGGAACCGGTATCTGTCGGTTCAACAGGCATGGCAACGCGAGAAACATTAATCAAGTGCTTATAATTTAAATTTTCGGAAATAATATTGTTGCCCCAAGAACCGCAGCCTAAGGAAACTGTTGGGTTTAAGCCATTGGCTGGTGAACCACCCGCGTCAATAGTTGGCTGATTAATTACAACCCTGCTGACTGGTAACTTTTCACCTGCATAAACCATATGCTCTTTTGTATGAGTGAATACTCCTGCTGAGTGACCAGCTCCTTCTAATAGAAGGTTTTCTTTCGCATAAGCCACTGCTTCTTCAAATGTGTCGTAGCCTTTCAATGCTAAAACGGGCAACATTTTTTCTTTACAGAAGAGTTCTGCTTCACCAACTTTATCTACTCGAACAGCAATAATTTGCGAACCATCTGGAATGGAAATACCAGCTGCTTTTGCGATTACGTCTGGGTCTTGACCAATCATATCTGGGTTTGCGCGGCCTTCTGGGAAGATTGTTTCTCTCAATTTAGCCAAGTCACCCTCATCGGTAATAACCGCTGCTTGTTTGCTCTCTAATGCTTTGAAAACTTCTGCTTCTTTTTCCATTGGATAAATTAAGCTCTGCTGACAAGCACATACAATTCCATTATCAAAGGAACGCCCAATCACTGTTAATTCCGCTGCTGCATCCACATCAAAATCTCGATCCAGAATAGCTTGTACGTTACCAGGACCAACACCGTAAGCTGGTTTGCCGCTTGAATAAGCTGATTTAACCAAGCCTGGGCCTCCAGTCGCAACAATTAAATCAACGGACTTCATTAACTCCTGAGATTTTTCAATGCTAGGTTCTTCAATTACTTGCAGCAAGTCTCTTGGAGCCCCAACACTAACTAAAGCTTCACGCATTAATTCGATCGTTTCTTTAGTGGTTTTCTTCGAGCGAGAGTGTGGTGAGACAATCATGGCATTTTTCCCTTTAAGTGCCATCAATCCGTTTCCTAATGGTGTGATGGTAGGATTAGTCGTTGGTGTCACTGACCCAATTACCCCAACTGGGTGGCCAACCTCAATTAATCCTTCTTCTGGGATTTCACGTAAAACACCGACGGATGGTTTATTCTTCAAAGCTCCAAAAATGTTCGTCGCCATGCCTTGGTTTTTACCGATTTTGTGATCCAAACGTCCGAGACGGGTTTCTTCGATGGCGAACTTTGCTAAAGGTTCTGCTTGATCGAAAACTGCCTTAGAGATTGCCGAAAGCATTTTGTCTGTTTGAGCTTGATCGTAATCGCTGATTTCCTCCATTGCCGCACGTGCATTTTTTACCATTTCTTCAATTGTCATAGCCCTTAAAACTCCCTTCTTTCATTTAAACATACATCGTTGTATGTTTCTTACAACCTCATCATATTCAGGTTTGGAAGCGCTGTCAACATCGTGAAAAAAGTAACTTGTCCATTATTTAACGATGGACAAGTTACTTTAGCAGTTAAATCATTTTAAATATAAATGAAATATTTTGGCTGATGGTTGAAAGAGTGTAATTATCTTTAACTTCCTGTGGAGTAGCTGAACCATACATACCTTCGAAGTAGTTATAAAATAGACTAGCCAGCGCTTGAGAATCAGCTTGATTTAGTCCCTCCTCAGTTAATCCTTCTAAGAAAAATTGATATAAACGATGTTTGGATTCACGAATTTCCTGCAGCAGCTCTTCAAATTCCGAATGAAGTTCGATTGTTTTTAGCGACTGCTGTAGAAATTTAAAGTTCATACTGTTATTGTAAGGAACAAAAATCACCTCAACGACCTTTTCTCTAAAGGTTAATTCTTCATCTTCCATAATTAGTTGTTTTTCAGCCTGAACTTCATTTAAAATTTCTAAAACCAGCTGATAAAAAAGCTCTGTCTTATTGGCGAAGTGCCAGTAGGCTGCGCCACGGCTTACATGAGCGTCCCTTGAGATCTTTTCCAGTGATGTATTTTCGAAGCCTACCTCATAAAAGTTCTTGAATGCGGCATCCATAAGATCTTGCTTGGTAATCTGACTGTCTTTCTTTCGTGCCATGCCTGTCCTCCTCATTAAAAATAACAAAAGAGATATAATTCAATTTGTTTTACATTTTTCAAAAAAAATGTTTAAAAAATCGAATTTCCAAAAGTTTGTGAAATACATCTCTTTTGCTGTTAATAAAAGTACTTCGTATTTCATGAAAAACCAGCTATTTATTCATTTTATTATACCATGGGACAAAGCGAAAGAGAAAACGCTTTAAGAAAAGAGAAAAATCCAATAGCTTTATTCAGCCATTGGATTCTGCATTAACTTCTTTTCAGTCTTACTGGTAACCAAATTTGAAACTCGGCATCGGCCGGATTATTGTCCAGATAGACTTCCATATCTGGTAGTTCCGCGTATTCAAAGCCTGAAGTTGGCAACCATTCGGTGAACACCTGCTTGCCCAATTCTTGAATAGCATGCGGCATCGCACCTCTTCCTGAGAAAATTGCCCATTTTGCTGCGGGAACTTGATATTGCTTAAACCCCGACGGCACCGCATTTGAAGCAACAGCAATCACATATTCCCACTTCTCTTGCACTGCATCAGTCATCATACTAATCCCCAATATTCCAGGACTGGTAGGATCCATTATTGGAAATAATTCCTCTAGCTTGCCTGAAGCCGAGAATTTATTCCAAAATGCTGGAATTTTTTGTTGATTCTCTTCCATACTTTTTCCAAGCTCCAGCCCTACCCCAGTAACATAAAACGCTTCTTTTTCAACCAATTGATATTCCACTGCGTGCACCCCTTTTACTGTAATTGCGAAGGTCAACATGGGATAACTGGTCAGCTTAGCCCCATCTTTCTTAGCTTCTTGTGGAGTAATTCCATGCACAGTCTTAAAAACACGATTAAATGAAGTAGGTGATTCATAGCCGTATTTAATGGCTACATCGATCACCTTTTTCCCCTGCTGCAAATCCACACCAGCTAAGCTCATTTTTCTGCGACGAATGTATTCTCCTAAAGTCACACCAGCGATGTATGAAAACATCCGCTGATAATGATAGGTAGAGCACTTTGCCAGGCGGGCTGCTTCGTCTAAGTCAATCGTTTCGGTTAACTGTTCCTCCACATAACCAATGCTGTCGTTAAACCAATCTAACCATTCCATTTTTATAGTTTCCTCCGACACTTTTAGTTTAAAGGGAATATCCAAGTGCTTCCTCTTTATTCTTGCACACTTTTACGAGGATTGCATCAAAAAGTCAGTTTTTCTAATCGGTCAAAGGCTTCTTTCAATAATTCTTTTGGTTGAGTTGCAGCTAAACGAATATATTGGTCTCCCACAGTTTCCCCAAAGGCTTTTCCGGGTACAAATAGTACACCACTTTTTTCCAACACGGTTTCTACAAATTCCACAGATCCCAAGCCACTATGACTGATATTAATGAAGGCATACATACTGCCCGCAACTGGTGATAAGGACAAGTAAGGAATTTGAGTCACACGTTTTTCAATGTATTCTAAACGTTCACGGAAAATAGCGACATTTTCTGGTACAATTTCTTGATAATGCTCCAAAGCATACATCCCTGCGTGTTGAGAAACCGTTGGTGCCGAATAAGTGACACTTTCATTAATTAATCCAGCAATGTCGTTAACAAAACCTGGAGCAATCATGTACCCAATCCGCCAACCAGTCATAGCAAAGCCTTTAGACAATCCGCTAATAGTAATAGTATTGTCTGGTGCAAACTTTGCCATAGGAACAAAAATTTCTTTGTAAGCGAAATCTTCATAAATTTCATCAGAGATAATGAATAAATCATTTGTGATTGCCACTTCTGCAATTTCTTTTAAAGTTTCCGGTGAGAAGACGGCACCCGTTGGATTGTTGGGAGAGTTGATAACGATCGCCTTAGTTTTTTCTGTAATTGCCTTTTTTAAATCCGTCACATCTAATTGAAACTGATTTTCTTCATAGGTAGGGACTAAAACTGGGGTTCCTCCAGCTAAAAGCACTTGCTCTTTATAAGGAGAGAAGAAAGGCTCATGAATAACCACTTCATCTCCTGGATCTAAAATGGCTTGCATCACTAAGTACATGGCATGCAATGCCCCGACTGTTGCTCGTATTTGACTTGTCTCAAATGATAGATCGTATTTCTTCTTATAATAGGAAGCAATTGCTTCTAAAAATTCTTTTTTCCCAGCTGGTGAAGTATATTTAGTCGCACCATTCTTTAAATCCTGATACGCTGCATCAATAATCGTTTGATGGGTAATGATATCCGGATCACCAATTGATAAATCAATAATATCTTCTGTTTCTTTAGCTAATACAGCAATTTGCATCAACAAATTTTCGGCCGGTTGTTGAAAACGTTGCGCTAATTTTGTTTGATCCATCCTACTTCCCCCTATTTCTATAAAACTTTATTCAGGAAATCCTGTGTCCGTATATTTTGCGGGTGGTCAAAAATTTCTTCTGGTGTACCTTCTTCCTGGATCACACCATCCGCCATAAAAATTACTCGATCAGCTACCTCTTTCGCAAAACCCATTTCGTGGGTCACTACTACCATGGTCATCCCTTTTTCAGCTAAATCCTGCATGACACTCAGCACTTCTCCAACCATCTCCGGGTCAAGAGCTGAGGTTGGTTCGTCAAACAGCATGACATCTGGATTCATGGCTAACGCTCTAGCGATTGCCACTCGCTGCTGCTGTCCCCCGGATAAACTAGAAGGGTATGCCTTCGCTTTGTCGTTTAATCCAACTTGCTCCAACAGTGATAGAGCTTTTTGCTTAGCCTGCTCCGGGTCTTCCTTTTTAACTTTAATCGGTGTGATTGTTAAATTATCCAAAACACTCATATGTGGAAAAAGGTTGAAGTTTTGGAAAACCATCCCCATTTTCTGTCGTAATTGATCAATGTTTACATCCGCTGATGTAATATTTTGTCCTTCAAACGTAATTTCACCAGAGGTCGGTGTTTCTAATAAATTTAAACAACGTAAAATAGTGCTTTTCCCACTGCCGGAAGGACCGATAATTACGACTACTTCTCCCGTATTGACAGTTAAATTAATTGATTTCAATACTTCATTCTCACCAAAAGTTTTAGTTAAGTTCTTTACATTAATCATTAACCCCTAGTCTCCTTTCTGCCAGTCCTAATAGACGTGAAATACAGAAGGTCATCACAAAGTAAATCAGTGAGACGATCACATAAGGCAAGAATGGCTTAAAGCTGGCACCTTGAACCACACCAGTTTGGAAAATCAATTCCGATACCCCAATCACAGATACTACCGAGGATTCCTTAATGATAGTCACAAATTCATTTCCTAAAGCTGGTAAAATATTTTTAATCGCTTGAGGGAAGACGATATAGCGCATTGCTTCTTTTTGATTCATTCCCAATGAGCGTGCTGCTTCGGTTTGCCCCTTATTCACTGCATTAATTCCGGCCCGAACAATTTCTGCAACATAAGCTCCACTATTTAATGAAACAGCGATACAACCTGCAACTAGTTTGGATAAATCTAAGCCTAATACGCCAGTTCCAAAGTACACAATAAAAATTTGAACTAACAGTGGCGTGCCACGAACATATTCAATATAGGCAATGGCTAAAAAGCGTAGAATCTTGTTTTTACTTAATTTCATCAATGCCAACAAGCTGCCGACAATCATCCCAAATAATACTCCCACGAAAGCTAATAAAATAGTGTATTTAGCACCCGTTAGATAGTAAGGTAAGTACTTCTGGAAAAAGGTTTGGTCCTCCTGGAACATTAATTTATTGGCGTCTTTTAAATAGCCATCAAGCAAATTTTGGTCATTAATCTCAGCAATAGATTCATTGACGTGCTGCTTCAACACAGGAGTATTCTTCGAAAGCGCAATGGCCGTAACCTTTTCTCCTTGCTCAAACTCAACTGGAGCAATAGCTACATTATCACTTTGCTGCACATAGGCCTCTGCAATCGGTTCTTCTAAAACTACTGCATCAATTTTCTGGTTAATCAGGTTGTTAATCAAATCGGGTACTTTTTGTAAAGAAGTAACCTCTGATCCAGTCATTTCATTCTTAGCCAGATCTTCTTGTGTTGTTTGCTTTTGAGCACCGACAGGTACACCATTAAAATCAGCTGTTGATTTGAACTTATTGGCATCATCTTTTCGTACTAAAACCTTTTGTTTTACGATGTAATACGGGTCAGAAAAATCTACTTCCTTCAGACGTTCTTCCGTAATCGACATCCCTGAAATAACCATATCGATTTTACCAGTTTTCAAGGCTCCTAAAAGAGCATCAAAACCTAATTCTTCAACTTTTAATTTTACACCCATGTCCTTGGCGATTTTTTCTGCAATCGAGATATCAAAACCGACAATTTTATCCTTGCCGTCAACCTCTGCATGAAATTCATAAGGACCGTAGTCTGCTGACAACCCAACGACTAGCTCCCCGCTTTGTTGAATCCGTTCATAAATCGGATCTGTTTCTTCTGCTTGTGCTGATACAAATGGAAAAATACTTGCCAGTAACATAAGTATCGCTAAGAAGGCTGTTGCTTTTTGTTTCATTCTATCCGCTCCCTAATTAATGAATAATAATAATGATATGCTATGATTTAAGAATAAATATGCATCCTTTAATGGATTTATCCTACCACAAGTTAGAGAGTAAGACAATGGGTTTCTTTTTTACTTCTACGCATAAAAAAATGAGAGCCTTTTTATACAATAAGGCTCTCATTGTGAACTATCAATTTTTACTTAATCGATTCAGCGTAGAGCATAGAAACCGATTCCTTCATATTTCCAGCCAACACTTACCAGCATATCTCTTTCGGCACCATTTACTGTAAAATGGTGGGCGCCGGCTTTTGCATTTGGATTATACAACCGATAAATTGGAATTCCATCATCATTTGCGGATGGGAATGACAACATATCATCTTGCCAGCCAGCTTTTATCAGATGATTTTTTTCGTTTACATCTACTGTATAGTGGTGATCTCCTGCATTAGGATTATATACACGGTAAATTGAAAAATCTTCATACTCATTAGGTGAAACCCAAGCCGTTCCTTCGTCTTGCCAGCCTAAAGTAAATAACGTTCTTGATTCAAACATGCTTGGAGTGTAAAGGTGTTCTCCAGAGTTAGGATTGTACATTCTGTAGACAGGATTACCAGCTGGAACCTCTACTGGAGTAGTTGGATCTTCCCCCGGAGTTTCGCTGGGTTCCTCAGTTGGTTCAACAAAGGGTTCTTCAATAGGAACTGGACCTGCAGGTGATTGCATCTCTTCCGCTTGCACAGACCCAGCAACACAAACAGTAAAACCAGCAACCATCAAAAAGCTTAATACCATTTTTTTCATTTTGACGCCTCCTTTTCTACAAATTATTATACCACGAAGTGAAAAAAGCTAGGAATATTTAACTATATTTTAATATTTTTAGCCTTTTTTATATTCATTATGTATAAAAATTGACCGGCACCTTAGAATTATTGCAGTATAGACTTCAAACGAACAAAGGCTTATACTAAAAAGATGAAAATTTGACGAAAGAAGCGGATATTATGGCAACAAACTTGATTGTACGTGGAGCCCCACAAGAATATGAATTGAAAACAGCAGCTTGGCAGGATTTGCCCAAACATTTAGAACGAAGAAATTTAAGAAAAGTTATGATTATTCATGGAGAGACTTCCTGGCAGGCAGTAAAGGGCTATTTCCCGGACTTGTCAGCTTACGAAACTTCCTTCTATTATTATGGAAAGGACTGCACTGATGAAGCCGCTGACCATTTTGCAAAACTTGCGAAAGAGGATCAGGCTGAGGCACTAATTGCAGTTGGTGGCGGAAAAGTCGCTGATCTGACCAAGCTTACAGCTTATCGTTTGAATTTACCTGTCGTTATTTTACCAACTTTAGCTGCTACCTGCGCTGCCTACACTCCCTTAAGTGTTGTTTATAATCATGAAGGGGTGATGTTGCGGTATGATATTTTCCCTAAGGCAACGGATTTAGTTTTGATTGACCCACAGGTTTTATTGGAATCGCCCTATGAACTGATGGTGGCTGGGATTGGTGATACCTTAGCAAAATGGTATGAATCTGATGCTATCATCTCACAATTAGCAGTTAAGCCGATTGAAATTCAAGTAGCGGAATTTGCTGCCAAAAAAAGGCGGGATATACTGCTTGCTGAAAGCAGTGCTGCATTGCAGGCTATGAAAGAAAAGCAATTGAATCAAGCGTTTATCGACATTATCGAAACGAATATTTTATTAGCCGGTATGGTAGGCGGTTTTGGTGATGAATATGGTCGAACCTCTGGTGCTCATTCTATCCACGACGCTTTAACGGTTTTACCTGATTCTCATAAGCAGCTTCATGGAAATAAAGTAGCTTATGGTATCTTAGTTCAATTGATGATTGAACAGAAGGTTTCAGAAATTCGACAGCTGCTGCCCTTCTATCATCAATTAGGACTGCCGACTAATTTACAAGACATGTCACTTGCGTTGACTGAGAAAGATTACCAACAAGTGGCTGAGCGGGCTGCTGCTCCGGATGAAATGATCCATTTTATGAAAGAAACCATTACACCGGAAGTAATCATTCAAGCTATGAGAGATTTGGAAACTTTAACAACTGACGCATGGTCTTAATCCATGCGTTTTTGTTATGAAAAGTTAATTAGACCCCATCGTTATATACTTCAGCACGCTATAGTGGTTATTTGAATTGGTCTATTAATAAAAAAAGAAGAACGCACCTTTTCAGATGCCTCCTTCAAAATAACTTTCCAGTTTTTACGGCATAAATCGTTAACGAAATCAGAATGAATAACGCTAGCATTTCCAGTAAAACATCACTTGATTTCACCTGGTTCCTAGGACCATTCTTTTCTCTCTTCATACACTATTTTGCCTCCTCATTTCTCTCCCTCACACCTTAACATTTTCGATTGGTCTAGGTAAAGAATAGATGGGTTTGGATCATATGTCGGCTTTAATTCAGCCTGGGGATACTGGCTGAGCAATATTATTGGAAATGTTTCCTTTGTCATTCTTTTTTTGGATGCCTTAAGCAAATTTTTCCCACAGATCGGTGGAGCTAAAGGAACCATGGGATTCTATTTGGGGAGTTTGATGATTTGGCTAGTTGTCCTTCTGGTCTCTCGCGGGATTCGAGCTGCTAATGTCTTAAATGTCCTAGCGACCTTTGCAAAAGTGGTGCCGATTTTTATCGGAATTTTTATTTTGATCGCTCATTTCCGCTATTCAACCTTTTCGGTGGATTTGTTTGCTAAAAATATTCAAACGAACAGTGGTGGTTTGGGTAGTCTTTCTACTCAAGTAAAACATGCTATGCTGCAAACTATGTGGGTTTTCGTGGGAATTGAAGGGGCTGTTGTCCTTTCTGGTCGAGCTAAACGAGCAAAAGATGTAGGTAGAGCTACTTTGATTGGGTACGGAACCACCTTGGCCATTTATGTGTTAATTGTAATGCTGAGCTTTGGCATTTTATCTCAGGAAACATTAATGCAGCTTCCTAATCCTTCTCTAAGCGGTGTGCTAAATGCTGCTGTTGGACCTTGGGGAGCTCGCATGATCGATGTCGGCGTGATTATCTCTGTACTAGGTGCTTGGATTTCCTGGACCATCCTAGCGGCTGAAATTTCTTATGATGCCGCTAACGACCAGATGTTTCCAGCCTTTTTAGGTAAGGAGAATCGACACCAGGCACCCGTCAATGCTCTGATCCTAAACGGCTTGATTATGCAGGTTGTCTTCATTTTCTCGCGTCTAGCCCTGGATGCCTTCCAGGCGGTCACTGATACAGCCACTACGATGGTTTTAATTCCTTATGTTTTATCGGCAGGCTTTTTATGGCGACTTTCTAACAACAAAAAAGTTCATAATCATCGACTTCTGGCTCTTGGTGCTATACTTTACGGAGTCTACATGCTTTACTCATCCGGCTTCATGAACTTGCTCTATTGTGTCGGGATTTATGCTTTGGGCTTCAGCTTTTGGTTGTGGAACAGCCATACTTATCAACGGCCTTTATTTCAGAAGAACAAAGAAAAATATTTATTTGCTGCTATTACAGCATTGGGTATTCTGAGCCTAATTGTGCTGCTGATACAACTCAATGCTTAAGCATTGAACTTGCCCCAGCTCGTCTTTCTAAGTTATTCTGACAATAGGAGGATGATCTTTATGACGCTTATGCTCTTTATCACCATTATCTTTAACTTATTTGCTTTACTGCTGATTGTCATTCGGCCGAAAATTTTCCAAACAAAACTGTTCAAACCAATGATTTACAATTTTAAGCTATCTGTGATTCCTTTGTTCATTTTACTGGGAACTTTAGCACTGCAATTATTTTTTGGCTGGTTATCAGCTGTGACTTCGTTTGAATTGCTAGGAATAATTAGTAGCTTCATCTTAATTATTGGCTTAATTATTTGGTTGATTTTCCTGCCTAATGCTGGATATTTAGTCACAGAATTAAACCTAACCCATCGTGAAATGGATAAAATCGAGGTGCCGATTTGGTACGACATTATTGCTGTGCTGAGCTTGGCTATTTCTGGTGTATTGAATACGGCTTTAAATATTGTTTTGCTGCAATTCACTTTTATTATTTATCTCGATCCTGTTAACATTACCAGTATTAATACTCCTCTATTCTGGTTATTGACCTGGCTGGTTTTCCCTGTACTAAGCTTTGGCATTTATTTAGGTCGTTATATTCGCTTTTATACTTGGGATTTGTTTCATCCAATCCAGTTTCTTCAAAAGTTGTTGAAACACTTTCGTGAGAAAGAGCATCGCCGGGATGCCTTTTTGTTCACCCTGTTGTACGGATTATTCTTTGCTCTGTTTTATGCTGTAACTTTCTTAAATCCTTTGTGGCAGATGCTGCGCTAAAAAAACGTCAATCATTTGCCTGATGGCTATTGATTGACGTTTTTCTTATTTAATTGCTTGTTTTTACCCTCTTGCCAGTTTTGGATCAATAGAGTTATACACAATATTTCGATCAGCTGCATTAAAGGAACACCTGCACCAGTATAAAAAGACATAAAAATTCCTTTTCCGCCAGGTGCCCAGGTTGCAAACCAGGATACTCCGAAAAGATACAACAAATAAGTTAGGCCTAAACCAGTAATGATAAGTAAAAATGGAAACAACCGACTCCGTTCACCTTTATTAGTTGTTTTGATAAATGACTTGATTGAAAATAGATAGATGATCAGTGATACTACTACTAAAAATAGTGATAGTATTTTGTAGACTTTGATAATAGCATTGCCAACTAAAACATAGGATTTGGTTCTTTCGTATTCAAAGCTGGTTTGCACAGAAGCCATTGCTAACGGCTGAACATTTAGCAGGTCCAGAATATCAATAGCTGGTGAGCCAGGGATGAAAATGGATCCTCCATAGCTAGTGTTATAACTTGTATAAATAGCAGTTTCACGGATTCCAGCTACTGCGTAGGTCAACACCTTAGGAATATCTGCTGCACGTTTCCCATTGCTTTGTTTCGAAATAAAGATGGTTTTCTTTTTTTCGAACTTTCCTTCATCAAAAGCAGTCCGTAATTCTTGGGAAATTTTTTTAAAGACCCGTTCATTTTCGGCACCTGATTTGTACAAGCCGCCTCGCTTAAATGCATCTCTCAGTCCCCAAATAGTCATATCGCCGGGAACTTCGTCAATTTCCAACGGCCAAGTATCCGGCCAAAAAGATTCTTCCTGCATCCAGTGAATCTCATCATGATATTCGGCTAAGGTTGGAGAAGCTTCCATGGCCTTCTCAAACGTATTTTTGGATACCCAAACAGCCTCATTGTTCACAATTTCAGGACTGTCCCATTTGCTGTTATCAATTTGAATCAAATACTTGGTTATCTCAGCAAAAGAAGTTTTGGTTCGATCATTCACAGTAAAAATTTGATAATGCTTAAAATTTATCTGTGAAATTCCTAGAGTAACCAGCAGCAAAGAAAACAGCGGCATTGCCAATAATAATGTTCGCGTTAATAAACCGACAATCATAGGTTTGTTTGCTTTTCTTAAATAATGCAGTCGATCGAAAAGCAGCATAAGGATAACCGTTGCATAAAGCGGAACAATCCAAATTGAATCTTCACGCAAATACCAGAAAAAAGGCAGAACCATGACTTGCAGCAGCAGCCACGGCAGTTGATTTTTCATTGGAGCCCTTCTTCTTAGATACATACCGATAATTCCCGCCAATAATAGCAAAACCGTTCCGAAAACTAAACTATTGCGATAAATTCGCAAAGAAAAATCCGAAGACAAGGTAATCGGTGAATAGATCAAAAATAAATAACTGATACCCAGAATAGTTTTCTTCTTGATAAGGGGCTTAAGCGCTATAATTATTCCGGCACTCGCTAAAATATTAAACAACACTAGAAAAATTGGATACGGAATTCGGCTAAAATGATTGACCAACAAAAAGAAGGTATAGGAAAAGCCTTTTGACAAGGTTTCGATGTCATAAGGCCCTAACCATTTACCGTCTAAAATGAACAGCGCCTGATTAATTGATAATGCGTCGTCATATTCTGCTTGCATATATACCTTTACAGGAATGAGGTACGCTAAGATAATTCTAAAGAGAGTGGCGGCAATGAGTACAAGAAAAAAAAGTCTCACTTTGTTATTTTTCATAAATTCCTCCGAGATTGTTACAATCCATTTAGTATACAACAAAAAACAAACTAAATGTTAGTTTTTCGATAAGGAATCATTTTTTTCATAGGAATTGCTGGCTGACCAATCGTTTTTTGCAGCCAGTAGACGTCATGCCAGCGCTCAAACTTGTAACCAATTTTTTTAAACACACCTACTTGCTGATAGCCTAATTTTTCATGAAATTGAATGCTGTGGGTATTGCCGCCAGTAATGCAAGCAGTCAGTATCAAGATATTTTGCTTGCTCAGTTCTGTTTCTAACGCTTGATACAATTGTTTGCCAATTCCTTGTCCTTTGGCCTTCTCTGACAAATAAACAGTCACTTCCACACTCCAATTGTAAGCATCCCGTTCTTTATATGCATGAGCATACGCATAACCTAGGATTTCACCTTGATCGTTTTCAGCCACTAGATAAGGGTAATCTTTTAAGGTAGAGGTGATACGTTGAGTAAACTCCTTCACACTGGGAACCTCATATTCAAAAGTTATCGCTGTATCCGTTACATAAGGCGCATAAATAGCCAACAAAGCTGGCGCATCAGCTGGATTTGCTAAGCGAATGTCCATTTTCTCTTCCTTTCTCTATTTCAGAGTTTTTACCATGATTAGATCCGTTTGTTCGTCATCACCCATCCAAAAGGAATGTGAGGTTACTTGTTGAAAGCCCAACTTTTTATAAAAGCCTAGAGCTGGTTCATTTTTCTCCCAAACCCCTAACCAAACAGATGACTTGTTCTTTTCTTGTGCAATGGTGATAGCTTTTGCGATGAGTCTTTTTCCTAATCCTTGACCTTTAAAGGCTTTATCAACATAGATTCGTTCAATCTCTAAGGCATTCTCGGCAATGTCTTCTGTTTGAGCTTGATCGATATTTACTTTTAAGTAGCCCGCCAGCTGATCCTCTGTGTAAATGAAAAAGAAAGTGGAATCTGGTCGTTGCAGCTCTGCTGCTAATTTCGTTAATTGAAAAGCCTCAGAGACGTAAGCTTCCATATTCTCTGGTGTATTTTGTGCACTGAAAGTATCATTAAACGTTTGAAGACTCAGTTTCTGTAATTTTTTTACTTCTAAATCGTTGATTACTTTTATTTGTATTGCCACACCCGATTCCCCCTTTTTTCTGCTAATCTTACCGAAACAAGTCGAGGGATTCAAGAGCTGTGAGCAAATTTCTATCTTTCCACCCAAACATTTTCAATGAACGTTTTTCTACGTTGCGCATTGCGTGCATAATTTTCGGGATGCTTCTTGTAATACTCCTGATGTTCTTCTTCTGCTAAGTAAAAAGCAGCTGCTGGTTCGATACTAGTAACAATTGGTTCTCTAAATTTACCGCTATCAGATAAAGCTTGCTTACTTTTTTCAGCAATCTGTTTTTGTTCTTCATTAAAGTAGAAAATCATAGGACGATAGTTGTCGCCGCGATCTTCGAATTGACCAAAAGCATCTGTGGGATCGGTTTGCTGCCAATAAAGCTCGACTAACTCTTCATACGAGATTTGTTCAGGATCAAAAATAATCTCTACTGCCTCGGTATGTCCGGTTTGATGACTTTTTACTTGTTGATAAGTAGGGTTTTCTAAATGTCCTCCTGTATAGCCAGAAAATACTGAATGAATGCCTGGCAAAGCATCAAAAGGTTTAATCATGCACCAAAAACACCCTCCAGCAAAAATCGCACGTTCCATTATTCATTCCTCCACTTCGTTTTTTTCAATTTGTGTATCATTTATTTGCTAACCGGAATTACCGAGCCGCCCCACTTTTCTTCGATCCAAGCTTGTACTTCTTTGTCTTGCAAAGCTGCCACCAGCTTTTTCACTCGGGGATCGTCTTTGTCTTCGGTTCTAGTAGCAATAATATTTACATAGGGTGAGTCTTGGTCTTCTAACATTAAGGAGTCCTTCACCGGATTCAACCCTTTTTCATAAGCAAAGTTAGAATTGATTGCAACTAAATCGCCCTCTTTGTTTTCATAAGCTGTCGCCAATAGGGTAGGCTCTACATCATGCTTAAAGACTAATTTTTTTGGATTATCGGTAATATCATCAAAGGTTGCCTTATCAATTGCAACACCTTCCTTAACCTTAATCAAACCATTCTCTTCAAAAATTCGTAGTACTCTTCCCCATTCTGAGGCTACATTGGACACAATCACTGTCGCACCTTCTGGAATATCGGCTACATTTTTTATATCGTGGGAATAAATGCCCATCGGTTCTAAATGAATACCGGCCACATTAGCAAAATCGTAATTATTTTCGGCTTTCTGTAAATTGAAGTAGGGAACTGTCGAGAAGTAGTTGGCATCAATTTCTCCTTCCGCCAATGATTTGTTAGGTAGAATGTAATCATCAAACTTCACAATCTCCAAATTAACCCCTTCTTTTTTCAGCAGCGGCTTGATATGCTCTAAAATTTCAGCATGAGGTGTTGGAGAAGCTCCGACCTTTAATGTATCTGTATCACTGCCCGTCGCTTTGTTACTGCAACCAGCTAATAATAAAAGTCCCGTTAAAGCTAAAAATCCGACTATTTTTTTCATTCTTATTTTCCTCCTTTTTATCAATGAAATGCAAAAAAAGCATTCATCCCTTGACCTGTTAAATGCTTAACAGCCCAAGGGACGAATGCTTTCGCGGTACCACCCTTATTCGTATTAGTTCTCTAATACCTCACCCGTACATACTTAGCCTTGACTAAATAGATACGCGGCAAAATAACGGTTGCGACCGTTTAAACTGCGTGAACAGCTTAAATGCTCCGAGTTCATCTTCACCTTAACTTCCCATTCTCCTTTTTCACCAACCGGAGTCTCTGCCAATGTTCACGTTACGATTACTCTTCTCTTCTACACGAAATATGATGTTGGATTGATGATAATATAAAATGGAGTAAAATACAAATAAAACTTGTTGTTTTTTTCAATTTTTTTGTTTCTCGAAGATAAATCAAATGCTTACTCAGTTGAAGTCCATCTGTAATTAAAGGGCTTAGCAGTTCCTTCCACACCAGGTTTGTTGATAAAAGATTGAGCAGTTATCTCTTTCTCGTCAGTTTGTATAATGCTATAGCAAAAAGTTTTATCCTCCTTGAGACGAAGGATCCAGCGTTCACGGCTCGCTTCATACTCATCCACTACCATTATCTGTGGATTCGCCGGTTCTTGCTCGTCTATGTTCTGAGAAATAAGCTGAATCTCTCCCGCATTTTCTTGAAATATTAAGCTCATCTGCTGATCTTCTGTTTCCCACCGACCAGCAAAGTACGACAGAAAACGTTCATTTTCGTTCGATTTGGAGCGATCAGATATTGTCCAAATAGCAAACATACATACGATTCCTAAAACAATAACTAGAAAGCTTATTTTTTTTTGCGGCAAAAACAGCACCTCCCTTTTTTTCTAAGGGTACCAAAAAAAGCCGCCAAGAGCGACTTTTTTTAGTCTAAAGCATTACAGTCATGGCAGCCGCGGCCAAGATAAGAATCAAGCCGATAATAGTAACAGTCATTTCTTTTTTTGTTTTCTTTTGTCCTAAGAACCAGATGCCAGTTAAGGTTGCCAAAACTACTGAAGTCTGTGACAAAATAAAGCCGGTTGCTAACCCATTCATATTTGGTTGGGCAGAAATCAAATACGTCAACGCAGCAAAAGCAAAGAAGAAGCCTGAGAAAATATGTTTATAAGAAACAGCTTCTTTAAAAGCAGAAGGCTCAGAATCCTTCGATGTCAGAATTGCTGAGTAAACCACCGCTACGATCACCATCCCAATTGCTTGTGGTAAGAAAGCGTGCATGCCGTCTATACTAGTTGCTTGTGGTGCAGCGGAATAAGCCCAATAACCAATTTCACCGACCGCCAACAAGATAACTGCTGACTTCAAGAGACTACTGTTTTCTTTGGTTTTTTCTTCCGTCCATACCGTCATCCAAGCACCAATAATGATTAGGATCAACGCCAATCCACCTAATAACTTAGCGGTTGTTCCCGGCCAATTGCCCAGTGCCAACACACCCCAAAGTGATGCACCTAACAGCTGAAAGGCTGTTGTGATCGGCATTGCCCTTGAGGAACCGATTAGAGTAAAGGATTTAAAGGTGATAATTTGGGCGATCGCCCAGCCAACACCAGATAAAATAGAAAAGACTAAATCCATACCTGTTGGAAAACTCAAGCCGTTAACGAGTGCAAAAACAAAAGCGAAAATTAGCGTACCAATGGTAGAGCCTAATATTTGATTAACGGGACGTCCCCCGATTTTAGATGCAATAGTGGGATAAAGCCCCCAACCAAGCAATGGCCCTAGGCCGATTAATAATGCCGTAGCATTCATAATAATTCCTCCTTAAAAATAATAAAGCTTCGCAAACCTTACCTGCTGATTATCAACACTATTTGCGAAGCCGAACAATCGTCTCATTTTCATAAGATTCTTCTCTAAAAAACAACGCCGCTTTCCAGTAAGATATTGGCATAGGGAGTCATTTCACCCGTACGTATAAACGCATGAACATTGTTTAATTCCTGCTTCATTTCGGTATGAGGAATGAAAGTTACTGGTATATCCGGTAAACGCTTTTGAATCGCCTCCAGCATGGCTGGATTTTCTGTTTTAATTTCTTCGGCTAAATAGATCCGTTGCACTTCTAATTCTTCCAGCACATTGTTCAATACTTGCATAAAGCTGGGGATACCATTGTCGATGGACAAATCAATTTTTTCAGTCATAGGAGGAACTGGCATGCCAGCATCTCCTATGCTTAATTTATCAAAGTGGCCCATTTGAGCGATTACTCGCGAAATATCGGAGTTGATAACTTTAGTTTTTTTCATCAATAAAACTTCCTTTCATTAATTCAATTCGTTCTTGTATGGTATTGATGGTTGAGCGCCAAAGCGCTGCACAGTTAAAGATGATGCCTTGTTTCCATACTTGATTGCTTCTTCTAAATTACTGAAATTTTTAGTTAAAATACTGCTCATTGCACCAATGAACGTATCACCGGCAGCAGTTGTATCAACTGCCTTAACTTTGAAGGCTGGCACAATCCCGCTGCGCCCATCAACATCATAGAAGGCTCCTTTGCTGCCAATAGTAATAATTACTGCCTCAATTCCTAACTGATGTAAATGCTCAGCAGCTTGCTTCATGCTGGCTTCATCTGTAATGGCAATTCCAGTCAAAATCTCGGTTTCTGTTTCATTTGGAATAATCATATCGGTAACTTCTAGTAATTCTTTGGGAACTTCCTCCAAAGCTGGTGCCGGATTCAAAATCGTTTTTACCCCAGCCTCGCGAGCAATAGTAAAGGCAGTAATCGTACTGTCCATAGCACTTTCAAACTGAGTAATTAGAAAATCACTTTTTTGAATAATTTCCATATGTTTCTTTACATGGTCTGGGGTAAAAACATTATTAGCACCAGCATGAATCATAATACTGTTCTCCCCTTGATCATCAACGATAATGTATGCTTGACCAGTTGCTTGGTTGTCCAGAGTTGCTACTGCAGTCAAATCAATTTCTTCTTGGCTTAAAAGATCCGTCATCATTTGACCAGCTTCATCATTCCCGACAGCACCAATAAAGTTGGTTTTTGCTTCGGAACGTCTGGCTGCTACCGCCTGATTGGCACCTTTCCCGCCACCGGCTGAAAAAATTTCTTTAGTGTGCATTGTTTCCCCTGGTTTCGGCATTTTCTTTACACGAATCGTTCGGTCCAAGTTAATACTGCCAATAATTGTAATCGTATTCATTTCATTCACTCCATTCCTTTTTTTACAGGTACGTTTCATCTTTTTAAAAACGTTTTACTAAAACGTTTTAAATATCTATGGCAAAAATATAGCACATCTTGAAAGCAATTTCAAGTGTGCTGTTTTACATCTTTGGTGGATTGTCTTTCGACTAAATGGACCGTCAACATTTTTTCTTCCCATTCTTTTTCTGGTTGTTTAATTCGTTCTAGTAAAAGCTCTGCTGTTGTTTGCCCCAACTCAAAAACTGGTTGGGCAACCGTAGTCAGCTGAGGAGTTACATATTCACACATGTCGATATTATCATACCCCACAATGCTGTAATCATCAGGAATGTGCTTACCTGCCTCATCTAAACCTAAATACAGGCCAAAGGCAATCTCATCATTTATCGCAAAAATACCGGTAACATCTTCCACAAGAATCTGTGCTGCAGCAGCTCGACCGCCAATTTTAGAAAGCACACTGTTGATCACTTTAGCAGCGGGAAAAACTTCACGAAAACCAGCTAAACGTTTCTGAATATTGTCAGGAGCTTCTTTCGGCATTACTACTGCTACCTCTTGATGGCCTAACTCAGCTAAATGCTGGGCAGCCAGCTTACCACCTTGAAAATCATCCGTTAATACCGCATCACTAAAACCGTCAGCCTTTTTCTGATCCAATACAATAAAAGGTAAATCTTTTTTGCGTAAAGTTTCCATGATCACTTGATTGGAAATAGCGGAACTTGCGATAATAAACCCATCTACTCCTCGCCGACTTAACTCTTCCAAATAATCGCTTTCCTTGTCTTCATCCAAATCAGCGTTACAAAACATTGCGATAAAATTTTCCCGATACAGTACCTTCTCCACCCCACGCAGCAACTGACCGAAAAAGGGATTGGTAATATCTGGTACGAGCACTCCGATGGTCTTGCTTTTTTTCACAATCATCCGCCGGGCAAAATAATCAGGTTCATAGTTGAGGGCAGTTTTTGCTTCAATTACTTTGTCCACCGTTTTTCTGGTGAACTTCTCAGCGTTGCCATTTAAAATTTGTGAAACGGTGGCAATCGAAACCCCTGCTTGCCTTGCTACATCTTTGATGGTGATCTTTTTATTTACCATTATTAAGTCCTCGCTATCTGTCATAGATTATTCACTCAAAGTGTACATGTATCTTAGCCAAATGCAAAGCCTTTTAAATTAAAAATCTGCTATTCTCCGAAGAAAACAGCAGATTTCAGCTTTAGCGCACTAAACTTGCGCCATTTGATTCAATGACTTCTTTGTACCAGTGAAAGCTTTTTTTCTTATAGCGTTCCAACGACCCTGATCCATCCTGATTACGGTCAACATAGATCATACCATAGCGTTTTTTGATTTCGGCAGTTGTAAAACTAATCAGATCAATACACCCCCAGGAGGTGTATCCCATGATTTCCACTCCGTCTTCTAAGGCTTCCTCTACTTGAACCAAGTGGTCGTTCATGTAATTAATTCGGTAATCGTCGTTAACCGTTCTCGTGCCATCAGGTAGAGTAATCAACTCGTCCACAGCACCTAAACCATTTTCTACAATAAACACAGGTTTTTGATAACGATCATACAAGCAATTTAAGTAATAGCGTAGGCCTTCTGGATCGATTTGCCAGCCCCAGTCACTGGCTTTCAAATACGGATTGGGAATACCGCCAATAATATTGCCTTCGCCCGCTTTTTTAGTTGGATCAGCCGATTCGCACACACTCATATAGTAACTAAAAGAAATAAAATCGACCGTATGCTTCAAGTCTGCTAAGTCCTGCTGCGTAATATCCAGCTCGATATTGTTTTCCTTGAATAATCGTTTGCTGTAGCTAGGATAATAGCCGCGAACCTGCACATCAGAGAAGAAAAAGTTTTCCCGCTCAGTTGCTAAAGACTTTAACACATCCTTAGGCTCAGGAGTCAATGGATAGACAGGTACCCCCAAAATCATACAGCCGATTTTTGCTTCTGGATCAATCGTATGGCAAGCGTTAACTGCTCGAGCACTAGCAACCAGTTCATGATGAATCGCCTGATAGATATCCTGCTTTGTCAGTTGTTCCTTAGGTGTATTGATTCCACCACTTAAGAATGGCACATGACTAATTGAATTGATTTCGTTGAAAGTAAGCCAGTATTTGACTTTTCCTTTGTAGCGTTTGAAAACTGTTTGCACATAGCGTTCAAAGAAGTCAATGACCTTGCGGCTGCGCCAACCATCATAGGTTCGCGTTAAGTGCAAAGGCATTTCATAATGCGATAAGGTAACTAAAGGTTCAATCCCATATTTTAAGCATTCATCAAATACCTCATCATAAAAAGCCAAGCCAGCTTCATTAGGCTCCTGGTCATCACCATTAGGAAAGATGCGAGCCCACGCAATTGACAACCGGAAAACTTTGAAGCCCATTTCAGCAAACAAACGGATATCTTCTTTGTAGCGATGATAAAAATCGATTCCTACTAATTTCAAATTGTCCTCAGTCGGTTCGGCTGTAGGAGCCTCCCGCCAGCCTTTGCGGGTTAAATCTTGCCCTGTTAAGCCTTTGCCATCCTCATTGTAGCCACCTTCACATTGATTGGCAGCTGTTGCGCCGCCCCATAAAAAATCTTTAGGAAATTTACTCATGTTCTACTCCTTTATTTTCATTCAAATTTTACACAACGTACAAGACTGCCTCGTCGTAATTAGCTGTCTTCATTTCATCTTTGGCTACCACATCAATAAAATGGTCGGAGTTAGTTACAACAATTGGTGTGACTGTATCATAGCCAGCTTTTTTTATTGCTGCAAAATCCACTTTCAACAACGGCTGACCTACTGTGATTCGATCATCGACTGAGACTAATGCTTCAAAATATTGGCCTGCTAATTCAACGGTATCAATCCCTACATGGATCAATAGCTCTAAGCCCGCATCACTGGTTAAGCCAATCGCATGTTTTGTCGGGAAGATTGCTGTGACAGTACCATCAAAAGGAGCACGAATCGTATCATCTGAAGGAATAATTGCAATGCCTTCACCCATCATTTTTTTCGAGAACGCCGAATCATTCACTTGCTCTAAAGGAATCACTTCCCCTTTAACTGGTGCAAATACTTTTTTGGGATCGCTGCTGCCAGTTGGTACTTCTAAAATTGCTTCGTCAGCTGGCACTTCTTCTTCGATACCAAAAATCCAGGTTAGTACAAACGTTAGAATAATTGAAGCTGCAGCAACAATACAGGCATTGATAATGTTGCCAGAATTTTCGCCAATGAATTGTGGTAAAGCCACCAATGATGGAACTGCAAAGGCATAAGATTCCAGCCCCGTAAAGCCCATGTATACGCCACAGATTGCACCAGAAATCATCGCTGCATATAAAGGCCGTTTGTATTTCAGCGTCACACCATACAAGGCTGGCTCAGTAACTCCTGCCAACAAAGCGGAAATTCCTGATGCTAAAGCGACTTGCTTTAAGTTTTTGTCTTTGGCTTTCACTGAAACAGCTAAAGCAGCCGCACCTTGAGCTAAGTTTGCCGCCAACATTGCAGGTAAAATTAAAATATCTGGTGTTGCTGGTGAAGCAATTAAGAAAATCGGTGCAAAGGCCCAGTGCATTCCTGTCATAACAATCAATGGCATGAAGGCAGCCATTAAGCCTAGAGCCAACCAACCAGCTTTTCCTTGAACCCAAACAATTGCTGCTGACAAGCCTTGTCCAGCGAAGGTTCCTAATGGACCAACCACTACTAAAGCGATCACGCCTGAAACCAAAATTACCAATAAAGGCTGAGTAAAGCTCTTCATCACTGCCGGAATGACCTTGTTGAAGGCACCTTCAATGTATTTCATCAACCAAACCATAATCAAAATCGGAATAACCGACGAACCGTAAGAGGCTAAAGTAATTGGTAAACCGAACACACTTAACGGACTTCCTTCTGCAACTAACGCTGTAAAGTTCGGATGCAGCATGATGCCGGCAATCGTAACAGCAAGCATAGGAGTAACTTTAAACTTCTGAGCCGCTGTATAAGCTAACATGATTGGCATAAAGTAAAACGGAGCATCCCCAAAAAATGACAAAACTGCAAATGTTTGTGAATCAGCACTCAAAACGCTGATTAAGGGTAAAACAATAAGTAAAACCTTGATCATTCCGCCGCCTAGCATAGCTGGAATCAACGGTGACATACAGCTGGAAATGACATCAACGAAACGTTCAAACAAATTGCCTTTCTCTTCAGAACTCTCTTCAGATGCTGAGGAGAAATTCCCTAATTTACTCAACTCCCGGTAATAATTAGCTACATCATTTCCCATGATGATTTGGTACTGTCCACCCTTTTTCATTACTCCCATTACGCCAGGAATTTTTTTAACCTGCTCGTCGTTTACACGGCCCTCATCTTTTAAAATCAAACGCAACCGTGTCATACAGTGTGTGGCCGAACGGATATTATCCTGTCCACCTACCTGTTCAAAAATTTGTTTTGCCGTCGTTTTATAATCCATTTTTGTCACTCCTTTTTTAGTGTAGGAAGCTTTTTCCAATAGCCGAAAGTAAAAATGACCCAAAGCTGCCGTCATAAACGTTCAGCTTTAGGTCATGCTCCAGAGTTGGATAACAATCCTATTTGTTTATAAGTTTTTTGTAATCCGACGAATATGTGCCGTCAGATAAAGTAATTCAGTCGAGCTTAGTTCATATTCAAATTGCCGCAGAACGTAATCGCGAATTTTTAAGGCACAATCATATTCTGTCACATATTTTCGCTTTAACGTTTCCAAAAGCTCCGCATCTTCATCATCATAGTGCTCTCCCGTCAACAAACGTTGGGCAAAAAACTTCACATGAGTGATAAAGCGATAGTAATCCAAAGAATCTTCATCAAATTCAGTATGGTAATGATTCTTGATAATTTCCTCAATGGCTTTCGTAATTTCAGCAATTTCATATGCAACATCATCTTTGCGATCCAATTCCGCATTCACGAAATGAGTGGCAATGAAGGCTGCCTCGTCAATTTCAAAGGTGACACCCAAATCTTTGCGAATTATTTCCAGTGCTTTTTCCCCCACCGCATATTCATCGGCGTAAAAACGGGCAATATCCCAGCGCAACGGATTTTTTAAAATAATTCCTTCTTGATAACGCTCAATTGCTGAATGAATATGGTCGGTCAAATTGACATAAATAATTTCATTCAAATTTTTGCCAAGCTTAATCTTGCCAAAATTAATAATTTTCTCCGAAACCATAATATGTTCCATCGGCACATTGATTAACAGCTCAGTGAACTTGTTTTGCGTATCCTTATCCCGCAGCAGAAAACTTTTTTCTACCTGCTCAATATCAACTGCATTGCCCTTTTTCTTACCAAAGGCAATTCCCTTCCCCATCAGCAAAACATCAATGCCTTTGCTGTTGGCAGAAATTACCGTGTTGTTGTTTAAAACCCGTTTTATGATCATAAAATTCCCTCGCTAGCCACAAAAAAAGCCCATTTACATACACTACACTTGTGTGGTAAATAGGTCCTGCTCACATTGTGATAACATCCAACATTTTCAGTTTTCATTTTTAGCTGCTGCCTGCTTACCCGAAGTAATAACACCAACAACTTAATGAAAAGGTTATCACGCCAAAACTGAATTGTCAACAAAGTTTTTCAAGAAAGGTCTTCCACCTACATAAAAAGCATACTGATGAAATCACCAGTATGCTTTTAAGCCTAATTTTCTTTCACTACATAAATGTCGCTTTCTTTTGTTTCCTTGAACCAAGTAAAGCATAAAAAGGAAATCAGCAGAATAAAGCTGCCCACGATTAAAATTGGGAAGAAAACAGATGAAGTCGTTCCTTTAAATAGAATGCCCATCACCAATTGACCTAAAGGAACTGCACATTGAGCAACAGCAATAATTGTCGCCATCACTTTTCCTAGGTTTTCTTTCGGCGTAATTCTCTGAACCAAAGAAATTAAGTAGATCGAAATGGCACTCATCATAATTCCAATGACTACACCAACGACCATCACTGCGATAAAACCGACGCCCGCACCGGTAAAGCTAAGCAGTACATTCATCACCAGCAATAAAATACCGGAAAAAGCAAAGGTCAGATAGAAATTATTAAAGCGCAGATTTTTCGTTAAAACCGCTGCAAAAACTGCGCCAATAATATTAGCTAAGCTGAACATCGACATCCCTACGCCATACATGATCTCATTTACCTGCAAGACCATTCGTAAAACGATTGGCAGACCGACAATAAAGAATGACGTTAAACCAAAATTGATCAAGGCTGCAATCACAATCGCCTTGGAAATCACTGGATTATTTTTTACTTCTTTAAATCCCGCCTTCAAATCTCCAGTCAAAATTTCTAAGAGTGTCCCATTCTGCTCGCGTTTTTGGAAAGGGATCTTCAAGAAGCTTTCAATGATGGCTGCAATTATGAAGAAGACAATACTGCTGCCAACAAGTACTTGTGCACCTACCAATCCGTATAATACACCACCAATAATCGGTGCTACAACATTAGATAGTTGTAAGATGCCATTAGATAGGCCATTAATTTTTTCTAATTCATTCTCCTCTACCATTAAAGGAATACTTGCTCCCACTACTGGTGTATCAAAGCTACCGACAATCGATAAAATAAATAATAATAGCCCGATTGCAAAGACAGATTCTGTCATGCCGATAACCAAGAACAAGAATAAGGCCAAAACAGCATTGGAAATATCCATTAATACCATTAACATTTTTCGGTCAAACCGGTCAGCGATTGCTCCTCCGATTGGTGCAAACAGCACCGGGATGCTGGATACTGCCAGCATCGTTGCAAAAATATCCGCCCTGCCGGTTGCATCCAATACAAATAGTGACAAAGCAAAACGCAGAATTGCTCCTCCAAAAACAGAAATGATTTGTCCCAACATTAAGTACACAATGTTCTTTCGATTACCCTTCACAATTTCTCCCACCTTTTCTTTTCTATCCCAAGTGTAAAGGATAACACCTACAGCTCCATCCGCCTCAGGTCGCATTCTTTTTCCAACTTTTGGTGGAGAACTCCGTTTTGTGCTATCGGTTAGGGCGTGCCTTATACAAGATTCGATGCTCACAGAGCAATCAGACTTTTTTTGATAAGTTACCAAGAATCACAATGTCAGTAAGAGCCGACGCTTATTGGTACTGATTCAGTGCTTTCCATATTTCTAGAAATTTCCGCTCATTAGTGACAAAGCTGGTTTATGGAGTCGAATACTATAATTCTCGTTATAACAGAAAAACGGTGCGTATTTTTTGATGCAAAGAAAAAAAACGACCAAACCCAAACATCTGGGCCGATCGCTTCATTTGTTTAAAAACAGTGCGCCAAAAACATTTGGATCATCCGCTGATTTTCTTGAGTAGCTGCTGCAAAAAATTCAGGGTGCCATTGAACACCTAGTGCAAATTGATTTTCATCCAAATAGATTCCTTCTACTAAGCCATCCTCAGCAATTGCCGTAATTGTCAGCTTTTCTCCTACATCCTTAATTCCTTGATGGTGGTAGCTATTGACCATTAAGCTGTCCCGCTCAAGAATATCAGCCAGCATAGTTCCCTTTGGCAGCTGAACCTTGTGCTGGCCGCGATTATAAGGCCGCTTCATTTGATGCGCTATTTCTGACGAATATTCCGTCGGCAAATCCTGGTACAGGGTTCCGCCAGCAACTACATTCAGTAATTGCGCTCCGCGGCAAATACCAAATACAGGAATGTCTTCCTCTAGCGCTTTTTCCATACAATAAATTTCCATCGTGTCACGAACTTGATGCGTCTCACCGCAAACGACTAATTTTTCTGCATCGTATAATTCAGGAGAAACATCTTGCCCTCCAGTGAATAGGAAGCCTTGACAAGTTTCTAAAAAATAATCCAAGGTTTCAAAATTATCAGTCAGAGGTAAAATGACTGGAATTCCGCCATTCTCCTCAATCAATTCCACATATCCCGGCAGCATCCAAAGACTCTCTTTTTGTCGATCATATAATGGCATAATTCCAATAACAGGTTTCATGGTGCACCTCCAGCTTTTTTTCTCTAGCTCCCATTGTAATTCATCCCCAAAAGTTTGTATAGAACCTTCCTTCAGTTTCCCGTGTCAGCACTTTTCAATTAAGATAAGTTGCTCTATTATTAAAAGAACAATAAAAAATGGGAGTCTTACCCAATGAAGGAAATCACAATTATTATTGGTTTTGCTCTGCTTATATTTTTTGCTTTATTCTGCATCGATCTCTGGTCGAAACACAAATTGAAGCAACGTATTCACTATGCCTGGGGAAAAATACCCGAGTTTGCTCGAAACGACCGTGAAGAAAGCTTGATTACTGCCTGGGAAATTACCAAGCAGCTGCAGGATTGGGACAGCGAAATTGATGATGCTACCTGGCATGACTTGGATATGCAGGAAATTTTTCAGCAAATTAATCTGACTTATTCCAGCATTGGCTCAGAAAGCTTGTATCAGCGGCTGCGCAGTTTTCAGTTTGCTCAAGATGAGTTAGAGGAATTGATCGCTTTTTTTGAGAATCAACCGGAGCTGCGAGAAAAAATCCAGTATCAATTTGCCCGTTTAGGTAAGCTGGACAATAACTTGATCAAAAATTATTTGCTAAAGGAGCAGACTTACAGCTCAAATGCCAGCTTTTGGTTTTATTTAGTGATTGGACTGCTGCCGTTGTTAGGACTTCTTTGGACAGCCATAGCGCCTTCAATTGGTCTGTTACTTTTAGTCGGTTCCCTTTGTTTCAATACTATTCTTTCGATGATTAAAAAGAACAGCTTGGAACGTGAACTGACCAGTATGCGCTATTTAGTTAATTCTGTTTATACAGCCAAGAAGCTGCAAAAATTCCCGCTGCCCAATCAATCCCAGCTGGTGGCACCATTGACTGCTTTAAAAAGTATTACCCGAGTTGGTTTCGCCTTTAAAGGGCAGGGAGTTAATGAAGCAGATGTGATTGTGGAAAGTCTAATGATGTGCCTGATGATTCCCTTCATTTCTTACCATTTTGTTCAGCGCAAATTAAGGAATCATAAGAAAGAGGCACTTCATTTATGGGAAGCGATGGGGGATTTGGAGTCTGCCTTAGCAGTGTTGAATTTTCGTATGGCAATTGGTTCTACCTGTTTACCGAAATTTAAAGCTGGCGGTCTCACCGCCGAAGAGTGCTACCATCCTTTAGTTGGCGATCCTGTTCCAAATCCAGTGACTTGGCAAAAAAATACCTTGATATCTGGTTCAAATGCTTCTGGAAAATCAACCTATGTTAAAAGCATTGCGATCAATTGTATTTTGGCTCAAACGATCCACACCGCCTTGGCCGAGAGCTTCATTATGGAACCAGGTCATGTCCTGACTTCCATGGCTGTTGAGGACAATGTGATTGAAGGTGACAGTTATTTTATTGCCGAGATAAAATCAATCAAGCGCCTGTTAAACAAAGTTGCAAGCCAAGAGCGCTGCTATTGTTTTATTGATGAGATTTTGCGAGGAACCAACACAGTGGAACGAATCGCTGCTTCAGCCAGTATTGTCCATTGGTTGCAGGATTACAATAGTTTGGCCTTTATTGCTACCCATGATATCGAACTAACGGAGATGTTGAAAAATGAATGCCGCAACTTGCACTTCTCAGAAAGGATTACTTCAGAAGAAGGGATTGCCTTTGATTATTTAGTTAAGGAAGGGCCGACTACAACTAGAAACGCTTTGCGTTTATTAGAAATCATGGATTATCCTACTTCCATTACTATCCAAGCACGAAAAGAACTAGCTGCTTTTGAAAAGAATCGAAGTTGGAATGTATTCGCGATGCCAAACGACTAATGATAAAGTCTTTTAAAAAACTACACGAAAATACAGAGTCTTTTTATAGTTTTCTAAAAAACTTTTTCGTCAAGAGTTGAAATTAGCACTTGCCAACACGTCCTCCAAAATAAAAAAGATGAACTAACAGAGAAGTTTGTAATCTTCCCTTTTATGTTCATCTTTTTCCATTCTTGTTATTTATCTGCTAATTGCCGTGCTGTTTTTTCATCAGTAATCAGTACATTTACTAGGTTGCCTTTGAGAGCTGCCCGGATTCCATCAACTTTTTCTTTGCCGCCAGAGACTGCAATTCGTCGAGGAATTTTTTTCAAGCGCTCCAGATCAATTGCCAGCACTCTTTTGTTCCAAGAGCAGTCTGCCAGTTGTCCAGAATGGTCGATAAAATTGTAGCAAATATCACCAGCCATTCGCTCCTGAGAATATTCCGAATTGATATTTACCTGATCTGACAAGTAGGCATCTGTCAATGTAGAATAGATTGGAATACCACCGATACCCACCAATGCCATCGTTGCTGCTTCCCCTTCATCAAAAACATTTTTAATAAAAGACTGCTGCATAAAAACTTTTTTGGCTTCTGGATTATCCACAGTAATCGGTGCATGTAATTCTACCGCATGTCCGCCACAGCGGGAAGCAAATAATTCGCATACTTTGTTAGACTGAATAGTAATATGCTCCATACCCATGCCTCCTACTAAAGGAACAAAACGGACATTTGTCATTTGACTTTGTTTGGGGAAATTAGCAGCTGCTTCATGAACAGTTGTTCCGGCTGAAACACTAATGGTATCCCATGGTTTAATGACACGAGACAGATATTTTGCTGCAGCAATACCTAATAATTTATTTTGCAGTCCTCGACCAGCTGATTCAATACAAATAACTTCTTCCAAATTATAGATGCCCGCCAATTTCTCCTCCAAAGCATGAAAAGGACTGGCAAGATCATCATGAATAATGATTTCGACGATGCCCTCTTCTCGGGTACGAACCAAATATTTTGAAACCAGTGACCGGCTGATCTTTACCCGTTTCGCAATTTCTTCTTGCTTCAAGCCTTGTTCATAATACAACGACGCGATTTCCACCAGCAACCGCTTGTCATCTGCTAAGCTCATCTTCATTCCTCCAACGTTGCCGCTTTTTATGTAGCACTTTTCGTTTCTTTTCTAGCAAGTAAATATTCGGCTAGTTCATCAGTAACTGCTAAACAATTGATAATTTTCGTATCAATAGCGGTATATAGGGCTTCTTTTTTGTCTTCTTCATAACAGATCGCGCAAACCTTATCGATGTTACGGATATCCGTCAGATTGATTCCGATGACATTTTCATTAATGCGGCAGGATACTTCTTCCCCATTTTCGTCAAAAAAACGTGAATTCACATCCCCGATAACCTGCGCTTGTGCTAAATCTTCAATATCTTGCTGATCAATATACCCGATTTCAGTCATAGTATTGCGTTTAGAAAAAGGTGTTGCCAATCCAACTAAAGCAAAATCGACTTTTTTTCCATCCTCCAGCACATCTTTCACTGTTACATTTTCAACCAAATTTTGCTTAATAACAGGACTATCCACTAAAGCTGGCACGTACAAATACTTACAGTCCGCTCGCAGCTTGCGAGACAGATCGTGGGCAATCTGATTGGAATGGACCTCCACCTGACCAGAGCCCATCCCGCCAATCAACGGAATAATCGTCGCATCTGACTGATTCACATAAGGATATTCATCGACTAGGCGCCGCAAAACCCGTCCCCATGATACACCAATTTTTTTCGCCTTGGCAATATCTTTACGAAAAGTCGAGATAGCCGTCTGAATGATCAGCTTCTCAATTTCTTGCGGTTGCAGATGACTGGTGTCAAGAACTGCCGCTCGCTTGATACCAAAAGCCTTCTGCAGCCTTAACTCCAACTCCACCGAATATGCACTTTGACTGTTAATGTAAATATCCACGATGCCATTATTTTTAGCATCGTTCAAATACTTAGACACTAACTGTCTTGAAATACCTAACTGTTGAGCAATATCCGATTGCTTCATTTCTTCTTTGTAATACATGGTGGCAACTCTAACTAAATCCCGATCATCCTGAATAACCATTGATACCCCTCCTGCTAAACCGAAAAATCCCCCCTGAAAATAAGGGAGGTTTTTTCGCTAACTAAATTCTATATTATCGCCAACTTCAAAAGTTGGAAATTCTCCCGGGCTGACAATAATCGCTCCTGGCAAAATTTCACCGATTTCATTTCTAAAGTAAATCGAAACATGCCCCAATTCATCAAAGTTCGGGTTTGCTTGTGAACCAACGGCTTCTATCTTATAAACCTTTTCGCCAATTTTTAATTGTCCACCTACTTGAATTGAATTGACCGGCTGTTCCTGCACCTCATGAATAACACTAATATCTCGTAATTCTGTGGTAGCACTGGGGCCAAATAAAATGACTAACTGTTCTTCTTCAAAAGCAGGGACCATTGATCCGACTTCAACAATTTTTGTATTTACCATCATTTATTCTCCTAATCTATCGTTTAATACATGCCAAAGCTGGCAACGTAAGCCAAGATAACTGCGGTAAAACCTGTCAGCATTCGACTGTAAAGCAAAGCTGGCACTCCAACCTGAACTGTTTCAGGTTTGGCTTCTCCTAATGATAACCCAACCGGGATAAAGTCACACCCTACGTGGGCATTGATAGCAAATAAAGCAGGCAGTGCGTATTGAACAGGAATGGATCCATTAGCGATTTGGGTCCCAATTAACACACCAATTACCTGCGAAATTACCGCACCTGGTCCTAAAATTGGAGATAAGATAGGAATACTACAGATCAATGCTAACACAATCATGCCAGGAAGTGAACCAGCAAGGGGCGACAATACCTCCGCAATTAAATCGCCAATCCCAGTGTAATTGATAATCCCAATCATCATACTAATAAAAGCCATAAAAGGAATGATATTTTTCAACAGCATATCTACTGCATCGCGACCCGATTGATAGAATACACCCATTACACCGCCAATTCCGCGAGAGAAACGAACTAAGAAACCATCTTTTTTAGCATTTTCTTTTGCGTGCTCTTCTTTGGCTTTTGCGTATTTTTCCTCAAACTTTTCTTCTTGCTGCGGTGTCGCTGTTTCTGTTGCAGCTGGTGCTGCTCCCTGAGCATCAGTTATCTTCACATTTTCTGGTTTGACACCTGAAACAAAGATATCTTCTGTGATATGCTTTGCTAAAGGTCCAGATGGTGAAGACGGTAAAACATCCACTGTTGAAATACGTTTCATGGGGTAGACCCCAATACGTGCGGTTCCGCCGCAATCAATGACCGCACACAGTGTTTCTTCCTCGGGCACTTGATTTTTAAAGCCATCCCAAGCCTCTGCTCCCGTTAGATCTGCAATTTGCTGAGCTACTGGATGAATCCCGCCACCAGTTACTGATACAACTTTATTTTTTGTTGCCGTTGGCGTTAACGTTAAACCAACACCCCAACCACCGTTTCCAGGTGATACGAAAACTGATTTGTACATAATTTATTTGCCCCCTATAATAAGAAATTTACTTTTACACGTTTACTTTCTTCGCTTCTTTGGCTATCAAAAACTTAGTTAAACGTTCAGTGACAATTCCCCGCATTAAGATAACCACAATCCCTACTAGAAAATAGCGCACAGCCAAACTGGACTGATTATAACCAGCTTCCATTACCCCATTGGCAATTCCTAAGTAAACAAACAATTCACCTGCATTCGCATATGGGAATAATCCAGTTACAGGATGCAGGAAAGAAACCACTGAATCATAAAATGCAGGTTTTTCATCTTCCTTAACAAACTTCCCAAAAGTATAAGCCATCGGGTTAGTCAACATCATAACTGACAGCATTGGCATAATAGAATAGCGTAAAATCATATATTTTGAACAATAGCGGATAGCTCGGTCAACACGTTCTTCTCCAATAAATGCAATAACTGAGTAAGTGAAAGTCAAAAGGACAATCAGCAAAGGTATAATTCCGGTCATAAATCCCATGAACTGTTCGCCGCCAGCTTCAAATAAGCCAATAAAGTTTTTACCAAACCATTCAATATATTTCATAGTTAATTAACTCCTTCTATTATATGAGCAACCGCTTCCAACTTCCGTAAGTAAATCTTCTCAAGTACACTCTCTACTTGAGATAAGCGTGTCTGCTTCATTTTTTTGTCGTGTATTTCTGCTAAATTGATTCCTTGGTAAGACGGTTCCTGTTTAAAGCGAGCAAAGATAGTAAAGCCTTTACAGACATAACAGCTGATAATTTCGTTATTTTGATCTGCAACTACTGCAACAATTGTCTTAAACAATGAACCCTTTGAGACATCGGTATACAGCTCATGAGAAGCATGATTCTGATAAGCAACCGTGATCTTCTTAATAAAACCTTGATAATACTTCACTTGAAAAATGCTGCCTAAGCTTTGGATCATCATCAAAACGAACAGAACAATCAGCAATTGATGCATTAAATTTCCTCTTTTCTACTGCAGGCAGTATTTTCTGCCTGCAGCGGATTTTTGTTTAAGCAAATGTTTCGTCTTGCAATTTACGTAGTTTGTAAACAGTGGTTGATTCATCTAATTCAACATCATCCATCGTTAAGAATGCTCCGTCTGTAATATCCTTTTTCGCGACTGCTCCGGCAATTAAACCAATTGGAATATTGGCATTATTCTTCATGTCTTCATGCGTTTCCAGCACACCACGGACACAGAAGCCGCCGATTCCGTCAATCTTCTCACCAGCCTTAATATCCTTTTTCGCGACACAAACCGTTTCAGATACTGGTGCCCCCATTGGAACAATCGCTGTATCTTGCTCTAACACCGCACGAGCAATGGTAATTGGTGTTTCTAATGAACATAAATGGAATGGACGATATAAGATGTGGTGATCTCGATCTCCTTTCTTCATTAAGTAGTTCATCTCATGCGCTACGCCTTCATTTTGACCTTTAACAATACAGAAAATCCCTGGCGCGATACCGTCAACATATTCTACAACGCCGAATTTACTTAGTACGCCACCATTTTCCTTCAAATCTAAGTTCTTCACAGTACCATCTAAATCAGCTGAAATCCCATGCATCCCCACTACGTCAGGAACAAAGCCCATCGCATTAGACAATAGATTCATTTCACCCATCGTTTTGGTTCCATCTTGGAAAGAAGCCAGAATCTTAGGACTCATTACTTGTGCTTTCGCCTTTTCAGCAGCTGTATCAGGATTGGCATGAACCATTAATTTGTTATTCTTTCCTTTACCAGCAACTAGCACTTCCATTCCCATGCTTTTCGCAAATTCATACATTTGCATCGTTGCAGCTGGCTCATCACCATCTGAACCAGTGTAAATTAAATCTGTTGAGTCATATAATTTTTTCATTAATGGCCCAATCGTAATATCAATTTCAACATTTAGTAAAACTAAGTGTTTCTTAGCCATCAAGGATTCTAAAGAAATTTGAGCCCCTGCTTCTGGAACACCCGTTGCATCTACAATAATTTCCACCTTGTCTGAATGAATAATATCCTTAAAGTTTTGGCTAATTAAAATATCCACTTTCTTATCCGCGCTAGCATTGTAGGCCTTTGCCGCACGAGTTGCTGCATCTAAGTTGATATCACTGATTCCGGCTACGATCATCCCAGGAATTGTCGAAATCTGAGAGATCATTCCAAAGCCCATTTGACCAGCACCGATTACCCCAACCTTGATTGGAGCACCATTTTTTTCCCGTTCTAATAATTTTCCATATAACGTCATTTGAAACCCTCCAAGCTTTTTGTCATATGCTAATATCGTTGGCATATGTCTTACAAGGATTAGTATAGCATCTAAAGTTAGTTTGTCAACGCTTTCTGTCAACTTTTTCTCAAAATACATGAATTATGTCACGTTCGGTTGAACATTTGTTAATGTAAGAAAACGGATTTTATTGAATATAAAATAACGATTATCCAAATGAATTTACTTCCATATTTAGTTTAAGCCTGAAAAAAAGACAAAAAAATCTGCTGCTAGCGAAAGATTCACCAGCAACAGACTGTGTAGTTTATTTATTTTTATGCGTTTAAAAAGGTTTGAACTTTTTTGTAATCGTTGACGACATTTAACATTTCCTGTCTCTTTTGTTGAGTACTCTCGTTACAGCTAACTTCGCCTACTCCGTCCAGCCCCATCATTAAACTATTTAATACCCTATTTGATGAAATTGTATTCGCACCGTAAATAATCGCCAACTGTGGATACTCTTCTTTTAGCCCAGCCACTAACCTCTTTTGCTCATTGCATTGTTCTTTAAAGACTGCATCAGCTGACTGTTTGCTGTCAAACTTCCATTTTAGAATATCCAAATACGCTAGTACCTCCTCTGGTAATTCAAACGGAGCCTCCGTACGAACCAGAATTAAATAGCCGATCTTTTTCGCCGCCTGCAAAATGGCGGTTACTTGGTCTAGCTGTTTCACCTCATCAAAAATTAAAACAGCAGCGCCTGCTTCTCGAAACTCTTCAAGTTTCTCAGACGATTGACCTTCAAACACGATTCCTATCCAGAGACGCTTTGTCGCTGCATTAAGTTGAGCAACGTCATCAACACTTGCAGTAAAAATGGTATCTAACCCTAATTCAATGCTCTTTTGATCCATTTGAACAGCATTTTCAACGGCTGCCTCTCCTTTCCAAAGTACTTGAGAATTGACACAATAAAATGGGAGCGTTAAATGTTTTTTCTGCATTGATTATCTTCCTTTCTGACCTCTCTATTAGTGAATTAAATCACAAATAGTGATAAAAAATTAAGGTGCTTTTCAATGGCAAACTACGATTTCCTTAGGTATCCTACTGATAGTTCTGTATTATTGCACAAGAAAAATGGCTGGTCAACTGTTTGTTTGTGAATAATTGATCAATATTTTGCTGGTAATTTTATATCTACTATAAATTGATTTAGAAAATTACATACTCAATTTTTTTCGAACCTCCTTGTCTTTGTATGAAAATCCACGATGATTTTCTTACTATTTCCGGATTATGTTTTTTGTAGAACAAGAGCCTATTGTCTGGTTATACGAATATCATTGAAAATTTCCTTTGTTATTTTCTTTAAATTTTCTAAACTTTTCTCTCTATCAAGAAATACTTTCCTTGCGATAAAAATTTATTCCAACTGCAGATAGTTTTAAGGTCTTCTCATTGATCTGAAACTACTTAATTTGTTCTTTTATAAAAAAGTAGTTTACTTATTCACAAGTTAAAGGTATATTGTACTCAAATAATAAAAGTAAATTTTACTACAAAGGAGTTTTATCATGACAGTCAATTTTGATTCTCAAGAATATTTAGGAAAGGTTGATGCCTGGTGGCGGGCAGCAAACTATATTTCTGTAGCACAAATGTATCTGAAGGACAATCCCCTATTGCGACGTCCAATCCAAAAAGAAGATGTTAAGACTCATCCAATAGGTCATTGGGGTACCATTTCTGGCCAAAATTTTTTATATGCTCACTTAAATCGAGCGATTAACAAGTATGACCTGAATATGTTTTACGTTGAAGGTCCTGGTCACGGTGGTCAGGTTATGGTGTCAAACTCTTATATCGACGGCAGCTATAGCGAAATTTACCCTGAGATTACCGAAGATGAAGCTGGATTAAAGCATCTGTGCAAGGTCTTTTCTTTCCCTGGCGGTATCGCCTCTCATGCCGCACCAGAAACACCTGGCTCCATTCATGAGGGCGGCGAGTTAGGTTATGCTTTATCTCACGCTACGGGAGCCATTTTGGATAATCCTGAAGTCATTGCAGCCACTGTAGTTGGCGACGGTGAAGCTGAAACTGGTCCATTAGCCAGCGGCTGGTTCTCTAACGTCTTCATTAATCCTGTTAACGATGGAGCCGTTTTACCGATTCTTTACTTAAACGGTGGTAAAATTTCTAACCCGACTATTCTTTCTCGCAAGAGTAATGCCGATTTAGCTAAGTATTTTGAAGGCATGGGCTGGAAGCCTTACTTCGTTGAGGGAACTGATCCAAAGCAAGTTCATCCATTAATGGCTGAAACTTTAGATGCAGTTGTAGAAGAAATAAAGGCAATTCAAACTAAAGCCCGCAAAGGCAAGGCTAAAGCTGCTGAAATGCCGCAATGGCCAGTAATTGTTTTCCGTACACCTAAAGGCTGGACTGGACCAGAAACTTGGGATGGTGAACAAATTGCCGGCACTTTCCGAGCTCACCAAGTGCCGATTCCAGTGGACTCTGAACATATGGACCATATTGATAAATTAGTGGACTGGTTGAAGTCTTATCGTCCAGAAGAATTATTTGATGAAAATGGCAAAATTGTTGAAGAACTGAAGGCAATTTCACCTAAAGGCGATAGCCGTATGTCCACTAACCCAATCACTAACGGCGGTATCGATCCGAAACCAATGAAAATGCCCGATTGGAAACAGTATGCCATCGATACAACTAGACCAGGTGCGGTAATGGCCCAAGACATGATCATTTTTGGTCAACAGGCTCGAGACATGATTACAGAAAATCCTACCAATTTCCGTATCTTTGGACCAGATGAAACAAAATCGAATCGCCTGAACAAAGTCTTCGAAGTAACTGACCGTCAATGGTTGGAACCAAAAGACAGTACGGATGAATGGCAGTCTTCAGCTGGCCGCGTAATCGATGGTCAGTTATCAGAGCATCAAGCAGAAGGTTTCTTAGAAGGCTATGTTTTAACCGGTCGTCATGGCTTCTTTGCCAGCTATGAATCTTTCTTAAGAGTAGTGGACTCAATGTTGACTCAGCACTTCAAGTGGATGCGCAAAGCCAGTGCTCATACATGGCGGAAACAGTACCCGGCCTTGAATGTAATTGCAACTTCCACTGTATTCCAGCAAGATCATAATGGCTACACTCATCAAGATCCAGGGGTGTTGACTCATTTAGCGGAAAAGAAACCGGAATTTATTCGAGAATATTTACCAGCAGATGCCAATAGCTTAATGGCTGTAATGGACAAAGCAATGCAAGACAAACAAGTGATTAACTTGATCGTTTCCAGCAAACACCCACGTCCACAGTTCTATTCAGCAGCTGAGGCCGAAGAACTAGTTGAAAATGGCTTGAAAATTATCGACTGGGCAAGTACAGCAAATGATGAAGAACCTGACTTAGTGATTGCAGCAGCCGGAACGGAACCAAACTTAGAAGCATTAGCGGCAGTTTCAATTTTAAACAAGCAGTTCCCAGAATTAAAAATCCGCTTCATCAACGTGGTAGACATTTTGAAATTACGTCACCCTGATGTTGATCCTCGCGGCTTAAGCAACGAAGAGTTTGATATGCTATTTACAGCGGATAAACCGATCGTCTTTGCATTCCATGGTTATGAGGGCATGGTTAGAGATATTTTCTTTGATCGCAACAACCACAACCTTCATATTCATGGTTACCGAGAAAATGGGGACATCACTACCCCATTTGATATGCGGGTCTTTAGTGAAATGGATCGCTTCCACTTAGCACAAGATGCAGCAAATGCAGTTTATGGTTCCCAAGCGGCCGAATTTTCTGCTAAAATGGATGAAACACTCCAATTTCACCATGACTACATTCGCACAGAAGGAACGGATATTCCGGAAGTTGCCAATTGGAAATGGGAAACACTGAAAGTAGCAGTTACCAAACGTTAGGTTCTCAGGAGGTTTAGTTTCGACTAAACCTCCTTTATTAATTAAAAAAAGGAGATGAACAGATATGGAACAAACATTGGTCATTATTAAACCGGATGGAGTAGAGCGCAAGCTGATTGGTCGCATTATCCAACGCTTTGAGGACAAAAATTTAACCATTAAGGAAATGTATCAAGGTGTAATTTCTAAAGACGTTGCAGAAAGTCACTATGCTCATTTAAAGGACAAGTCCTTTTTCCCTGAACTGATTGCTTACATGACTTCAGGCCCAGTCGTATGTTTACTATTAGAAGGAAATGATGTCATTGCATTGGTGCGTCAGATGCTTGGAGCAACCAATATATTGAAAGCGGTACCTGGAACTATCCGTGGCGATTTCGCCTGCAGTACTACGGAAAATATTGTTCACGCTTCTGATTCACCAGAAAATGCCGCAATTGAAATCCGGCGGTTCTTCAGCCATTTGTAACATAAAAGACCAATCACCGCTTGTGAAAAAGCAATGATTGGTCTTTTTATTCTCCCATCAGCATTAGGTTGCAGGTTCTTGTCCGTTCGCGATTTTGATCCCAATCGACAAAGTATAGATAACCCACGGAACCAATTAAAGGCTGTTCGTCTTTAATGATGACTGTTTCACTTGCTCCAAAGAGAGAACCTTTAATATGAGCATCTGCATTTAAAATAGATACCGGATCCGGTAAATAATTCGGATCAGCGGCTGCTAACTCTTTTAAAAACGCCACATGCTCTGGTCCAGGATACAAATAATCTGATTCAGTAAATTGACGGGGAATTAATTTATCCAAAATCCGATTTTGATCTACCTGCAGATATTCATCTCCCTTCCAGTCTTTGTCATGGACATATTCTTCAAAAATGACTGAACAAGTTGTATGTGGAGTAGTAATGGCACAAAAGCCATCCTTTATTTCAGCTGCTTCAATCAGTTTGCGTAGATCAGCAGTAATATCAATATAGCTGACTTTACCAGCTTGTGTTTTAATGGATAATTGTTTGTGGATGACCTTCATTTATTTACCTCTTTCTTTGTATGCTTGCACCACTGCTTCAACCATCTGGGTTAACATATCCGTTGGTGAAGCTGCGTTAGTAATGCCGCTAGTGCAGCCTGTTCCATCCGCTCCCAGCTTAATAGTACGATAAACATCTTCGCCACTGCTAATACCAGCTGCCTGCATAACTAAGATATTCGGATTAATTTCTTTAATGGCTTGATTGGTTTGTTCAATATAGTCACTTCCGCTAGTTTGACCGGTACCGATTAGTTCAGTCGGTTCGCACAAAATAATATCCGCTCCTAAAATTGCCACTGCTCTTGCCTCATCAATAGAATCAGCACAAACAATTGTTTTCATTCCTAATTCCTTAGCTCGCTTCATCGCTTGGGTCATTCCTGCTAAAGTCAAAGGTCGTTCAGCATGGTTTAAGAAAACCGCTCTTGCCCCAGCATAGTAAACCGACTCAGGCAAGACATGACCAATTCCCCGGCCAGGTATGATGCCATCCATGTGCTGAGCAGTGATTACGATTTTCTTAGTTGCTTGTTTCACTGCACTAATGTCCGCAAAAGGTACGGTTACTAACACGGTGCACTCCGGATATTTTGCGGCTAATTCATCTGCTCGCTGTGCCAGTTTTAACAGCTCTTCACCGTAAAGGTAAGATTTAGGGTTAAAGACAAAAAATGGTTGCTTAATTTCTACTGTCATCTTCAAAAGACCTCTCTTCTATACGTCTTTAGTAGCAAATACTTTATAGCAATTCTCCAATACATCAGCCATCGCTTGATTGGCCAGCTGCTTCATTTCTAAATAATCCTTAGGCTTGCCATCTTTGTTCTTACGATAAGCTGCCTGTAAAAAGTCAGTAAAAATATTAATCTTGGAAATGCCATTAGTAGCACAGCGATTCAAATTGTCAGTTCCCGAGGAAGAGCCTCCATGCAAGACTAAAGGAACCTCACAAATTTTACTGATTTCCTGCAGTCGTTCAAAGTTCAAGACGGGGGTTCCTTTATAAGCACCATGAGCCGTTCCAATTGAAACAGCTAGTGAATCAACTCGGGTTTCTTTAAGGAAAATTTCAACGTCCTTTACTTCGGTGTAGATAGAATCGGTGGTTTCATGATTCTCATAATTCGTACCAGCCCCAACGTGACCCAGTTCAGCTTCTACTGATACTTTTTTTTGATGAGCATACGCGACAACTTCCTTGGTTAACTTGATATTGTTCTCCAAGCTTTCTTTTGAGGCATCAATCATAACTGAAGTAAAACCTAAATCAATCGCTTCCTTGATAAAGGCAAAATCCTCTCCATGATCCAAATGCAAGACCACTGGAACAGTCACTTTCTTTGCTAAGTATTTGCCAATCAAGGCTGCTTCTTCCAGAGAAATCAAGTCTTTGTGTGCTTGTGCAAAAGGTAATATTAGTGGCTTATTAAGCTTTTCAGCTACAGTTACAAAGGTTCGTGCCGAATCTAAATCAATAAAATTCGTTGCTGGTATGGCATAGTTCTCCATTTTTGCTTTACTTAGCATTGCTTCCGAATTAACTAACATATTATCCCGTCCTTTACATTTGTAAAATGATGTTTACTTTTGTAAAAAGTGTAGTATGATAATAGAGAAATGTCAATTGAATCCAGCGTTATCATTTGGTATATATCAGCGAACTACGTAACATTTGTCGAGGAGGACATGTATGATTGAACGCGAAGAAATGATGCTAAAAGCAGCTTTATATTATTATGAAGAAGAGATTACCCAGAGCGAGATCGCTCAGTTACTAAAAGTCTCCCGACCAACCGTTGCAGCGCTACTGCAAGAGGCCAAAGACAAAGGCATCGTGAAAATTACCATTCAACACAGTCATTTACGCTCCTTAAAGCTGCAGGAAAAACTAGTGAAAAAATATCAGCTGGCAAATGTAAAAATTGCTTCAGCCACTAAAGAGACAGAAAGCAGTCTGAAAGCGGCCGCGGGAAAATTATGTATGGAGCTGATTGAACCGTTATTGCCGTCCATCCAAAGACTGGGAATTGGCTGGGGAACCACACTTTTTGAATACGTCCAACAAGCCAACTATCTCCACCTGGAGCCGCTAAAAATCATTCCCTTGATTGGTGGTAATGGTCTGGCCACTGTCCGCTTTCATTCTAATCATTTGGCTTTTGTTTTATCACAGAAGTATCATTGCGAGGTTTCTTATTTTTATGCCCCAGCCATTGCTGACACACAGGCAGTGAGGGATACGTTGGTGGAAACAAATCTGATTAGAGAGGTCATGGAGGAAGGCCGCCAAGTGGATATGGCTGTCTTAGGTGTCGGAGATCCCGTTCATTCTTCTACTTACGAAAAACTGGACTATATTTCTGATGAGGACACTGCCTTGCTGATAAATGAAGGAATCATTGGTGATATTGGAGGTACCTTTTTTAAGGCAAATGGGGCAGTGCTGGAAAAAGGAATTGCTCAGCGGATGCTTGGAATTAAACTAGCCGATATCAAAAAAATTAATCGAGTAGTCGTTGTAGCTACTGGAAAAGAAAAAGCGAAAAGCATTCAGACATTGCTGAATATGGCGGTCATCACCGATTTAATTGTTGATGAGGAACTTGCACAATTACTATAAAAATCAAAAAACCGAATCAGTCTCTTCCTTCACATTGAAGGAAAAACTGGTTCGGATTTTTTATTATGAATCCTGCTGAATAATTCCTGTTTAATTAGCCATCAGGATTGCCATAAGCTTGATAATAAGCATAATAGCCCATACGTTGCAAATCCATCGTTCGCTCAATCGTCTGCTCATCAGAAAAAGCCGTTGCCTTCAACAAGGCTTCAGTAAATTCCAAAGCAGCCGTACCATTAGCTGTAACCAAATTACGATCTTGAACCACTTGTTTATGAATGAACTGGTGAGAATTCGTATATTGCACAGCATTCTGACCTATTCTTTGGTCATTGGCCGTGTGATAATAAGTACGCAATAAACCATTCTGAGCTAAATAGTCCACTGCTCCGCAAATGGCTCCAACCGGCGTCCCGTTCTCTAAAGCTTGGGCAATAATTTTTTTCAACAGGGAATGTTTAAATCCCCATGAATTACTACCAATCAATACCAATACATCGATTTTTTTCGGTATTTTTTCGATTAAATAATCGACTTCGACTGTAAAGCCGCCCAAGGAGGTAACCTGCTGCTCAATAGATGCTGTTTTTATTTCCCAATTTTTCTGTTGATTCAATTGACTGGCGAGATAAGCACCTTGCCAATCAGCATATTCTTCTAATAGCAAAAATACGGCTCGCTTCATTGTTGTCCCCTTCTCTAATCACAGCGCAAGTATTTATACTTTTTAACTCGTGAGGTTTCAAAAGTTTCTACTTCAAAATAGAAATGATGGTCTTTGCGATCCTTCGTAATAACTGCTGGCATCATAAAATAAGTGATCCCTTGCGATTCCATTAAATAGAGCAGATCTTCCTTAACCGCAAAAAGCGGCACTGCTGAATCCACCAGTCGATGGTAATCTTTAGTAAACTGGTCATCTTCTTCGCTTTTAAATTCAAAAACTGCTCCATTTGTATCAAGCATCAGACTCATCCTTGGTCAAAATTTTATTGGCACCCAATAGCCTAACATGACGAATTTGTTCAATTTCCAGATGAATCATATCCTCCTCATCCGTCGCCAGATAGATAAGCTGTTCCTTTTGACCAATTACCCGACCTACCAAGTCATCGTAATACTTGCGTTCACTGTCCAGAGCCTCCAACTGCAAAACAACCCGTTTATTCTGTGTATAGGATTGCTGTAGTAACAGACCTATTTCTTCCAATGTTTGCTGGGACTTTTGTAAATTTTCTTTGTAGCGCTGTTGGTTATCTTTATTTAGAATAGCGGTATGATCTGATAGATAAAAGCCAATCCATTTGATCATTCCCCGATCCTGATAATTTTGTTTTGCTTCTAAAAATAATTCCATTGCTGTTTCATCATCATACACAGCAAAAACCCCTTTTCATTACGAGTGCAGTGATAAGAAAGCGTCAACTGCCTCATTTAATTTCATGCCTGAAATGATTTTATTCATGGCTTAAAATAGAAAATGTTATTCTTTAGCAGTGGGGAACTGCTGTTTCTTGTGTTTTTTCCTATATATCTATCAGCTACATTCCGTCCATCCCGCCTGCATGTCCGCCAACTAAGCCCGCTCGATCAATGGCGGTGGCACCCTCTAATAATGAATGGGCCCGAACAATCGAGCGAAATTGATATTTGCTGCGAATTTGTCCAACGATATCATCTATTTGATCTTCTTTGATAGACTGTTGCGGCTCTTCGAATAAATTCAACTGTAAACCACTGGCCGGCTGTAGAGAAGAAACATTTACTGTAATCTTACGCACCTCCGAGCGATCCCAGTATTTGGCAAACATCTGAAGCGCCTGTTGCGTCAGTTTTTTCCCTTGGTTGGTTGCCGGCATTTTCGTTTGATGATGAAAACCGCCACGCTTTTGATCACCGTTATACGCATAACCCATCCCTAGATGCAACGTGGCTCCCATCACATCAGCTTTTCGCAAACGTTGCGCAACTTGTTCGCAAATTTCAGCTAGAACAGCTTCAATCTCTTCTTTGCGAGCATAATTTTTCGGTAAAATTTGTGAATTTCCAATTGATTTTTCTTTCTTAGGATAATTATCCTTTTCAGACAAAATCGACCGATCAATCCCCCAAGCGTGCATATAATGCTGGAGGCTGATCACACCAAAATAATTCTTTAATCTAAACGGATTTGCATGGGCCAAATCCCCCATCGTTCGCAACCCCATACGGTTATAGCGAATTTCCATTCGATGACCAATCCCCCAGAAATCGCTTAGCTTTAAAGGCCAAATTTTTTCTGGCACATCCTGGTAAGTCCAATGAGCAAACAAGGAGCCATTCTTTTTGGCCTCCATGTCCATTGACACCTTAGCCAATAAGGGATTTACCGCCAAACCAACACTCGTGTAAATTTTCAATTTTCGTAAAATCTCCTGCTGAATAGCTTTAGCAACCTCCTCCGGGCTATCTCCAAATAAACGCCAGCTATGGGTCAAGTCGCCAAATTGTTCATCAATACTATAGGTGTGGATGTCTTCATCCGCCATATATTGACGGAAAATAGTCAGAATTTCCATGTGGTACTTCATGTATAGCGTCATTCTTGGCGGTACGATGATCAAATCGGGATGATCCGGTACTTCGAATCCTCGACTGACATTACTGATTCCCAAGATTTTTTTAGCCATCGGACTGGCAGCCAAAATCAAACCCGCATCGTTACGATCACCGCTCATTACAACTAGTAAGGTGGTTATCGGATTCAATCCGAGCTCTACACACTCTACACTGGCATAAAAACTTTTGGAATCCATACAAAAAACTTCACGTACTGGTTCTCCTTTATAAAGATCCATTTTTCTTCCCTCAATTCAAACAAACATATGTTCCCTTAAATTAAAGCATGTTTGAAAGGGAATTGTCAATAGATAGTCTCTGTCTCTTTTTATTTTTTTCTGCTGTCTCATACCTAACATTATTTATAGCCGCTCAACCCTTTATGGGTTCAAACTTCCAGCAGTTCCAGAAAATTCTATACCGTATTTTTTTGATGACGAATGGGAATTGGTTATTAATCGTTTGTTTGTTAGTAAAGATGAAAGTGGTTAAAAGCATGGTTGGACCCTAAGCAATGTAGATTGTAAATACTCCACTCAGGAAAATTGTGATTTATTAACCATTTTAAGTACTTTAACAATTTTTGAAAAATATGGCGTGCGCCGCTTCGCTAAGCTGGTGAAAAGCGGTTTTACTACCACGGAAATTGATTACATTGGTAAAAAAGAAGAAGAAAAGATAGAAGTGTGGAAAGAACAGACTGCACCTGATTCAGGCCCAGACAGCTCCAATGATTCAGAGGAAGTTAGCGAAAAAACACCGACTGTAACAACTCATTTTGCCAGTTCTGCTGCTCCACCTAAGGATGAAGAAAAGGAAACAAAAGTTTTTGCCTCCTCCACTAGCACTACTCAAAACGACAAAAAGAGACAGAACCGAAAGCAGACAATGGATCATCAGAAAAAATGTATGTCCGAAATCCCTTTACCGAACTCGATAAAACCAAAAAATCTAGCTTCAACAGCCCTAAAAAGAAAAAAAGCGAAAGAAGAAACGGAAATAGACAACTTAAGGCTTGTTTTTAGTTGAAGCAGACTTGGTTATACACTAGAAAAAGTTTTTAAGTAAGAAAAAAGGGCATCCCGAAATGCCCAGATTTTCCTATGCTTTGTGTAAGTATCCTGCTAAGATTCCTTGCTGAGCTGCAATTGTATCGCACTCATCTTGGAATACTCGAAAAGTAAAGACTTGCTCCCCGTGGTTTAAATACAGTTCAACGAAGGAGTTGTCGACAAACACATCGACCTTTTGTAGGTTTTGAATACGTACACTTCTTTTTTCGCCATAGCCTACATCAATTTTTTTATCCAAATTATCCCGAGAAACAGTTGCCAGTTTAGTTTCTGTGTCATACTGAAATTCCCAATAATCATTGGTTGAGCCTATGGTAAATTTGAATCCCTTAGTTAATTCCAGCCAGTAGTTGCGGCTTTCCGTGTTTATTTTTTCGCTTTCAACTGACTGTTTCTGTGAAAATACTTCGACGATTTCTGAAGCAGGATAGCGTTTGAATTTCCCTTGCTCTAATTGCATTTGTTGAGGAAAAGTAAGCCCATGCTGCCAACCATCTTGCACTGGATAATCAGGTTCACCGCAGCCAAACCACCCATAAAGCAGCGGCTGCTGATTTTTTCCTAAGAAGGCTTGAGGTGCATAAAAATCAAAACCGGCATCCATCTGATCCCAATAGTCAGAATGAAAGCAGCGGTTGAGAATATCTAACTCCCCCACAGCATAAATAGACGCAAAGCGATTGTTGAAGCGTTCCTGTTCAGGAGTTATTCCCATTGGTGACAAAAACAGAATATCCTTCCCGTCTATTTGGATTAAACTAGGACATTCCAGCATGTAGCCAGTTGGAAAAGGCAGATCGATTAGCCCTTGATAGCTCCAATTCAATAAATTATTGCTTCGATACAATAGTAAAACGCCTTGATCACCAAAGCCTGGTCTTACTTCGTCAGCAAATTTACTGCCCCCCAGCAGCATATAGAAGCAGCCTTCTCTTTCAAAAACAAAAGGATCACGTAACTCTCCAGATAATCCAGGGAGCGTACCATCAATTACTGGTTCAGTGCGTTTTCGAACGTGACCTTCTTTATCCATAATAGCTACTGCTTGTTTAGGGATTTTACCGGGTCCAGTTTTATAATTTGCTGTATAGAACAAGTAAAGTTCTCCTTGAAATTCGATAGCATTTCCAGAGTAGCAGCCATTCTTTTCATATTCTTTGGTAGGTGACAAGGCTACTTCTTGTTTAGACCAGTCAACTAAATTCTCTGAAGTGGTATGACCCCAATGTTTCAAGCCGTGCACGGGAGCAAACGGATACCATTGGAAGAACACCTGGTATTTTCCGTTAAAATAAGCCAACCCATTAGGATCATTCATTAAGCCGGATTGAGGATAAATATGATAACTAGGCAAGTAACGACTACTGGCTGCTTTCGCAGCCAGTTCTTCTAATAGGATTCTTTTTTCTTCTATATAAACATTTGTTTTATGATCTACTAATAAGTTTTGCATTTAGGCCTTCACGTCCTTTACTGGATTGGGTATGCCGATTTCCGCTCCTGCCACGCCTTTTACTTTATGGTAAATAAATAAGAAAACGATCGGTAAAGCAAAGGATAACAAACAGCCAATGACATAGTGAATAACTACTGGCGGATTTACAATTGTTACGCCTGGAATACCTGTCAAACCAAAACCAAGCGCCTTCACGTCAAAAATCTTCATGTAAGCTCCACCTATTCCTGCACCAGCAACTGCTGACAAAAACGGCACCGCTGAATCCTTCAAATTTACTGCAAAAATAGCTGGTTCACTAACGCCAACTAACGTAGGAATAAAGCTGGAAAAAGCTATTTCACGACGTTTCGATCCTTTTTTCGCTAAGAAAAACATCCCCATCGCTGCACCACCTTGAGCAATAATGGAAACCGCCCATAGTGGTTGAATATAGTTAAAGCCCGTTTGAGCCAATAACTGTGCCTCAATTGAGCCAATCATATGATGGGTTCCAGTAATCACTAACGGTTGCAGCAATGCCGCAAAAATTCCAGCTCCAAAAACGCCTGCCTTCACGTATAAGAAATCCGCAGCTGTACCAATTCCCGAAGCAACCAAATCTCCTAATGGACCAAAAACTAAAAATAATGCCAGTGAGGATACTAAAATAGTAACTGCAGGAACAACAATAAATGTCAGCATTTTTGGTGTATATTTAGTAATAAATTTTTCAAACTTCGCCATAAAAAATGAACTTAAAATTGCTGGGAAAATTCCTCCTTGGAAAGCTACCTGCGGAACACTAAATCCAATAATATGCCAATATGACACATTCTCAATAGTTCCCTGCATGTATTCAAAGCGATTCCCTAAATCAGGATGAACCAAAATCAGTCCTAAGATAATCCCAAAGACCGGATTTCCTCCAAAACGCTTAGTCGCCGAATAGGCCACAAACACCGGTAGAAAATTTAAGCCAGTAGCAATAATATTTAGAAAACTAGCAGTATCTGCCGCCCAAGTATAATTATCGGCTAGGCTGCCTTCTAATCCAAATAGACCAGTAGTAATAAAAAGTGATCGGACCCCCAACAGCATCGCACAGCCAACAATTGCTGGAATAAGTGCCACAAAAATATCGGAGAAGGCTTTAAAGAATTCAAACAATTTATCCTTCCATGTTTCAAGTGTTTGAGGTTTTTCCGCTGATTTGAAGGACTGATCATCTATGTTAGTCTGCTGGATAAACGCCTCATAAACACGTTCCACTACCCCAGTGCCAAAGACAATTTGCAGCTGTCCTTTATTGAAGAAAACACCCTTAGCTCCTTCAATGTTTTCTAGTTTTTGCTGGTCATAATTAGTATCCTTTAAGGTCAATCGTAAACGAGTAACACAATGAGTGGCATGAATAATATTTTCTTGCCCGCCTACGGCTTCAATAATTTCAGCAACTGCTTTTTGATAATTCATTCAATCTCCTCCTTGTTTTTTGGAACGTTCCATTTTCTACATTATATACTTGGAACGTTCCAAATTTCAAGCGTTTCCACAAAAAAACTACAAAAAAGTTGAAAAAATTACTTCAACTCTCTTGTAGTTTTCAAATTCAAAAATTTGACTGGCAGGATATGCTTAGCTTGGAAATCCTTGTCCTTATCGTAAATCACGAGTTCTTCTACACTTATTTCAGCAATTTTTTTGATATCCTGAGCGATGGAAGAAATAACTAACGGTTGATTTTGATAGCTCTTTGCACCATCAAAACCAATAAGCTGAACATCCTTGGGAATATCCCAAGCCAAACGTTGAAAAGATTCCATGACATATTCTCCATAACGATCGGTAACAGTAAAAATTCCATCAAAGCGACATTCTTCTTGATAAACTTCCTGCAAATATTGATCAATTCTTTGAGAGAAGTTTTTGGAATTCCCCTTATCTAGGTAAACCTGATAATCGATTTTCTTATGTTTGCAGTAATCAATAAACCCATTCATCCGTTCGTAAATTCCGAGATTATTCGGCAGCTCCCGTAAAATCATCAAAAGTCGGGTGGCACCTCTTTTGTATAACTCTTCCGCTGCTAAACGGGCTCCTTGGAAATTATCACTCGTCACAAAAGGAACTTGCTGATTAAAATAGCGTTCAATGGAAACAATCGGTACATTCGCAGTAATATACGGATCAATATCACTGTAGGAAATGGTAATAATTCCTCGCACCTTCTCTTCCTTGGCCATTTTTACATAGTCCAACTCTAAATTGTAGTTATTTTGTGAATTACAAAGCAGCATCTTTAAATTTCTTTTTTGTAGTTCCAACTGAATATAATTGGTTAATTCCGCAAAAAAAGGCGTCCAAATAGTCGGTAAAATAAAGGCGATCGTATCGCTGGTTTGCTTTTTTAAAGAACGAGCTGCCTGATTAGGAACATAGTCCAGCTCTTCAATAGCCTGTTCAATCCTTTTCGCTAATTCTTGCTTGATTTTCACACCGTTTATATAGTTTGAGACAGTCCCTCTTGAGACTTTGGCCAGGCTGGCCACATCATTCATATTTGCCATAGTTGACCTCCTTACACGGTGTCATTATATCATGAAAAATTCGGTTAACTGGACAAAGAGCGAGAAATTTTCACTAGTAGAATGAGAAAAAGATTAGAATTACATTTGACCCTACCCTTAGTGACGGCTATAATTGTTTCTTGGTGCCAATTAAGGCAAGAAAATAGAAAATGAGGGTTAATATGTATTTATTGAGTTGGAAGGAAAATCCCATCAGGGAAGTGTTGGCAGGACTTGTAGTGTCATTTGCACTAATTCCTGAAGTGATCGGTTTTACAATTATTGAGGGTATTGATCCAATGATTGGTCTGGTTTCGTCCTTTTTTATTGCTATTATTGTATCGTTTTTAGGTGGACGGCCAGGAATGGTTTCTGCAGCAGCAGGCTCTATGGCGCTGGTGATGGTTCATTTAGTCAAAAACTATGGGTTAGAGTATATGTTTGCAGCCACCGTTTTAACCGGGCTGATTCAGCTTCTGTTAGGACTATGTCAAGCTCAAAAGCTGATGAGCTGGATTCCTAAACCAGTTATGCTGGGCTTTGTGGATGCTCTCGCCATTTTAATTTTTATCGCTCAGTTTGAACATTTTGACCATGCCTCCATTTTTATGTATGGATTAGTTATTGGAGGAATTTTGCTAATGGTTTTCGCACCAAAGATTATTACTTTCATTCCGGCTGGATTGATTGTAATTGGTGTATTAACGACCGTGGCGGCAGTTGGCAAGCTGCCGGTTTCTACCATTGGCGACTTAGGGGATATCACGCCACGTTTTTCGACTTTCCACTTACCGATGGTTCCTTGGTCGATGGAAACCTTAAAGATTATTTTCCCAACTTCTTTAGCTTTAGCTTTTGTAGGGATGCTGGAAAGTTTATTAACAGCAGAAATTGTTGACGAACGGACTAAGAGCGACAGTCCTAAACGTCAGGAGTTGTTAGCACAGGGCAGCGCAAATCTATTCAGTGGTCTATTTGCTGGTGTTGCTGGCTGCGCAATGATTGGACAAACCATTATTAATTTGGATTCCAAAGGTCGCGGCCGATTGTCAACAGTGGTTGCTGGCGTTTTTATGATGGTTTTGATTTTTGCTTTACGGCCTTTCCTGCTGCTGGTTCCGATCGCGGCTTTGGTTGCAATTATGTCGGTAGTCGCTTTCAATACCTTTGATTGGTCAAGCATCAATTATGTGAAGGAAGCACCAAAAAAGGATGTACTGATTTTCTTGGTTACAACTATTTCGATTGTCGCTACTGGAAACTTAGCCATCGGTGTCTTGGTGGGTGTGTTAATTAGTGCGGTGCTATTCGTGCGGAGCATTTCAATCCTAAAAGTAGAAAAGGAAGGCTCGACCATTCAGATTTCTGGTGAATTATTTTTTGCCACAACTACCAAGATGAAAAGCAAGCTGAATGCTTTGGATTTAGCGGAAGATCAGCTGACTTTAGATCTGTCACAGCTACGCATTTGGGACAGCACAGGGGCTGAAGAAATGATTAAATACAAAGAAAAACTGCGCTCGACTAAACAGGTGACGGTGATTTCACCAAATACGCCGAGTAATGACTTGATCCAAAGCGCAAAACTGTATTCTTGAAGCAAGAAAAACTAAAAAGACGTGTTTGCATGTAGCCTCCAAAAGTTTAATTTTGCAATAGGCAATGCACTACGTCTTTTTAGTTGTATTTTTTATGCGTTTGCTTCTGCTTTTTTCAAGTTTGCCATTTCTTCAGCAACCAATCGTTTGTCATACGAACGAATAAACGGCAAGTAAATGACAAAGGCAACCACCGCACAGATGACAGCTACTACGGCAGCTTTCCAGTCACCACCTGTACTGATAAAAGCACCCACCCCTACTGGTGAAGGCCAAGGCATATTGGCAATTACCGGTCGAATAATTTCTAACTGGATCGCAAAGTAAGCAATCGTTGCAGAAGCCATTGGGGCTAAGAAAAACGGTAAAGCCAAGTATGGATTATAGATCAACGGCACACCGAAGATCAAGGGTTCATTGATATTAAAAATTGCTGGAACCAATGCAGCTTTTCCTAGAACCTTCAGTTGTTCTGATTTTGCCATGTAAACTAAGAAGAAACAAAAGCCTAGCGTTGCACCTGAACCACCAACAGTTACAAAGGCATTATTAAACTCACCAGCTAATGGAATATGCGCACCATCTGCGTTCATCGCCATATTTCCCAATGTAATTGGGGTAATCAGTGAGAAGATGATATTGGCCCCATGGATACCTACCAGCCACAAAGCGTGGACCAAGAAGTAAATGACCATAACGCCTAGCCAGCTGTTGGTTAGCCCCGTAACAAAGCCAAATGGAATAGCAACTAATTGGAAGATATCGGTATTAAAGGCTACTAAAATCCCCACTAAAATTAATACAACAAAGGCCACTAAGAACGCAGGTATCAATGCAGTGAAGGCTCTGGAAACTCCTTCTGGAACTTGTTCCGGCATGCGAATAACCCAATTTTTTGCAACACATAAACGGTACAATTGTACAGCAATCACCGCCATAATAATTCCCGTAAAGATCCCGACAGTTCCTAAACGAGCGACTCCGTCACCGCCAATTGCCCAGCCGTTAACGATGGCTTGTTCTGCATCGTTCACACGAACCATTGAACCGTTTTCAAATACCAATTGTGGAATTGACATGAAGAACGAGAATAGTGAAAGCAATGCACCCGTTATTGGCGCCATGTTCAAATCTTCTTCTTCTGCGATAATTTTTGTGTATTCATACCCCAAACCAACACAGAAATAAAGTGCCAATATTCCCATTGTTGTACTATTGGCTAGCATGTATAATTCACTGACTCTAAAGAAGGTTGAATTGAATATATTTTCTAAAAAAGGAAATGTCATCGGCAGAATATTAAATACCAAGAACATCGAACCAACAATAGTAAATGGAATGGCTCCCATCCCAGCACCCATAATTGCCCGCACAATTTTAAACTGCGCCAATTTCCCTAAAGGTCCCATCAACGTTTTTTCTAAGAATGTAAATAGCTTACTGTTTGATCCATCCATATTTCTATTCACTCACTTTCTTAATTCGTTTTTGCAAACTCTTTGATATAGCCGTAATGCTTATCCTTTTGCAAATAGATCATGCGAATTCGCTGAATACAAAAGGCCGACATAAAGATTCCGACTAATAAAACAGTGACTAGGGCTGCTCTTGCTTGAGAAGAATTTGTCAAAAAAGGGTATAGCCGTTGAAATCCTCCACTGGTAAAGCTTATGACCAGTAATACCAGATTCATGCCTAATTGAATAGATTGATAAAACTTATGATGGCGTAATTTCCCCTGGATTTGATCAGTCGTCTCCCCATAAAGCTTCGCGTGTTCTGCGATTGCCGGAAGAGTCAAAAGTAACAAACTTACCGGCAGCACTCCATACCAGCTGCGGCTCATAAACAGCATCAGCAGCCAATACAAATTGCTGAAGAAGAAAGCCGCTAATAAATAGCGCAGGATCAAAAAACGATTGTAGCGAAAATTTTTTATGGCTGTTTCCTTTTTCAATTCAGCTGTTCCTTTTTTACTCAAGCTTTTCAGCCCCTTTCCTAATTACTCGCTGCTTGGCGCTGGTATAAAACCAGCATTTCAGCGGCAACTTCCTGCAATGTCATTGTAGTCATCAAATGGTCCTGTGCGTGCACCATTATAATTTCCATTTCAATTTTCTCGCCGCCTGCGTATTCCTGCAGCAGCCCGGTTTGAGCTCGGTGAGCCTTGATTAGCGACTCATTGGCATCCTCTAATTTTTGCTGTGCCGCTTCAAATTTCCCGTCCCGCATATGCTGAAACGATTCATGCACCAAAGTTCTGGCGTCGCCGCTGCTCAAAATAATTTCAAAAGCAACCTCTTGTAGTTTTTCTGAATCCATCTCTTTCACTCCTGCCGTTTCTCTTCTATAGATTTCTATAGGCTTTCAATCAAATTCGCAATAAACGTGTTGTAATCTTCGCTTGCTACGAGTTTTTTACGAAACTCATCATCTTCAATAATCGGTACCAACGTCTGGCTGACCTTTTCCAATTCTACCCGTCCCAGTTTATCTGGTGACATCAGGAAGACTAGCTGAATTTCCGGATAATCCGCTTCCCAAAATACGCCCTTTGGTACAACTGCTACAGCTACATAGGCCTCTTCTGTCACAGCCTCAATCGGATGTGGTACTGCCAAATAAGGCGAGAAAGCAACAGAGCTATAGCTTTCCCGTAAGCGAAGCTGTTGATGAAAGGCTTCTTTAATCGCTTTTTGCTCCATTTTCTCCAGCCGATCAATCAGCTGATCCAAAATATCCTCTTTGGTGGAAGTATGCTCCAGTTGGATAAACAGCTCTGATCGAAAGCATTGATGAATCAAGGCAATTTGCTGGGCCTTTTTCTCAGCATCTGCTTCATTGTCAATGACAGCGGTACAATGCGCCGGCATAAATCCAGATAGTTCATAGTTAATCTTTTTAATGTCCTCTTCACCAACAAAAACACTGACATAGACAATTGGCGTATGATGAATCACGTTTGGCAAATTAATTGATGAAATAATTAGATCAATCTGATCCAAGTCCTGATCGGCAATTTCGTAATAGCTAATTACCTTATCAATCAAAATTTTTGAACCAAATTCCCGTTCCAGACGATTTTTAATCATCTGTGAACTACCTAAACCAGTCGCACAAATGACTAACACCCTGGCTTTTTGATCGTTGTGATACCGTTCCACCGCAGCGGTTAGATGAATGGTTAAATACGCCCATTCGCTTTCAGTAATTTCATATGGTTGAAAAATACGCATCTTGGACAAATATTTGATTGTCAGGTCCAATAGTTCGCCGTAATGCTGACGAATTTCCTCCAGCAACGGATTCTCAATGCTCATATTGTTTTGCAGCCGTAATAAGAACGGTGTAAAATGCATCATCAATCCATCAATCAAGATTGTGTCCTGCTGCAGTTGATACCCAGTTTCCGTATCAAAAGCTCCCAAGGCCTCTAGGAGCTGTGCCTTAATCTCCGCCTCTGTATAATTCGTCTTTTGAAATACCCGTTTAGCCGTAATTTTATTCCGTAAATGCAACGCAATATAGTTCGCCTCTTCATGAGGAAATTCTACCGACATGCTTTCGGTGATTCGTTGGACAATCCGTAAAGAAGTTTGGTATTCCAAGGAATCCTCCGGCAGCTGAATCATTTGAGTATATTCAATTTCAAAGCCGGACTGTAGTCGCTTAATTGCCAATCCAATGTGCAACACAATGTTGAATATAATAAAATCAGACAACTTTAAGCGTGCTTCCCGACACTCGTCTAAAACAATAATTACAATCTCTTCGATGCTAATACCGTTCAGCAGGTTGGTGTAAGTGGAAAATGTATAGATGTTGTCTTGCAGCCGCTGCAAAAAGAAGTAATTCATAATGAAATGCCGAATATTTTTCTCGTTGCCAACGACAAAAATCCCCCGATTGCTTTTGCTGCTTAACTCGATCTCATAAGGCTTCAACAATTTTTTAATCTCTACTAAATCATTGGAGACCGTTGAGCGAGAGACATATAATTCTTCTGCCAAGTTGTCGACATACACAGCCTTTTGCTCAAAAAACAATTGATTCAGAATATAATACTGACGGTCCTGTACTTCTTGAATGGCCCCTCTATCCTTTGAACAATTCTGTGACTTCATTTCCTGTAAATAAAATACTTGAAAGCTGTCCTGATTTCCCACTATTAAACGATAGCCATAGCCTTGTTTAGCCTCAATCGTACCAAGCGCTTTTTCCTTCAACGTGTCTTCCAACAAATGCAAGTATTTCCTAGCTGTGCGATCAGATACCCCCAAATTGGCCGCCATCTCCTGACTAGTTAAATAGCCAGGCTGGTTCTCGTATAGCAATTTAAGAATTTGTGTCTCTTTCTTACTCAACATGTTGATCAACCTTTATTTAGATATTTTCTTCCACAAGTTTTCCCATTTTTTCAATCCCCATTGGAATCGGTACATATGCCTGTGGCGGAATATTAACAATTGGTTTATTGGTTTTATTCGCTGCTTTTTCTAAATTGGCAAAATACATTTTCGTTTGTGGACTTACTAGATAAAGATCGTATTCATCTTTGGCGATGGTAGTCGCTCCTTGTGAAGCTGAAGTCGCATCCAGCTCAATTTCTATTCCTTTTCCTTTTAAATATTCCGTTGTTTTCTTCGCTATAACTGAAGACGACATGCCTCCAGCACAGATAATCAATGCTTTTTTCACACTAAATCCCCCCGTAAGTTGTTCTTTTTTTCTTTGAACTTTCGTTTCGTATAATAGGCTTCTTATAGTTCTGATCCATTGGTGGCAATCACCTTTTTATACCAGTCAAAGGATAATTTTTTGCTGCGTGCTAAAGTCCCATTGCCTTCATTATCCTTGTCGACATAAATGAAACCATAACGCTTCTTCATTTCTCCCGTGCTGGCTGAAACTAAATCGATACAGCCCCATGGTGTGTAACCCATTAATTTTACACCGTCCTCCTCCACTGCCTTAATCATTTGCTCAATATGAGCTTTTAAGTAGTCAATTCGGTATTGATCATTAACGGTTCCATCCTCTTCCTTGACATCGATCGCACCAAATCCATTTTCAACAATAAATAATGGCAAACGATAGTGATCCGCAAACCAATTCATGGAGTAACGAATACCTTCTGGATCAATTTGCCAGCCCCAATCAGAAACCGGAACAAATTCATTTCTTACAAGATCCCGTGATTCATCGTAATCATAGGTGGTATTGTCTTTCTGATGTTCAATTGCAAAAGACATATAATAACTAAAAGCAATGTAATCAACTGTTCCTTTTTTCAGCTCTACACTATCTTCCTCCGTAATATCTAAGTCAAAGCCCTTACGATTAAAATAGGTCTTCATATACCCCGGATACTCGCCAAAAACATGAACATCGGTGAAATAATAACGTTTTTCCATCGCTTTTTGTGCCATTAGAATATCTCCTGGCTTGCAAGTTTTCGGATAAATCGGCACCATAGCAATCATACAACCTATTTCAAAATCCGGATTGATTGCCTTACCAATTTGAACAGCCTTAGCACTAGCAACTAATTCATAATGGGCAGCCTGATACATGATTTGTTCACGATCATCCCCCTCCTTATAAACGATACCGGAATTAGTAAACGGTGCAAAATCCTCATTAAAGTTGGCTTGATTGTTGATTTCATTGAAGGTCATCCAATAGTTTACTTTATTTTTGTAACGCTTGAAGCAAACCTCGGCAAATTTCACAAAGAAATCGATGGATTTACGATTGGTAAAACCCCCGTATTTCTTAACTAAAACAAAAGGCAATTCAAAATGTGAAAGAGTGACTACCGGTTCAATACCATGCTTTAAACATTCGTCAAACAAGTCGTCGTAAAACTGCAAGCCCGCTTCATTTGGTTCTGCTTCATCTCCTTCAGGAAAAATCCTTGTCCAGGCAATGGAAGTGCGAAAACATTTGAAGCCCATTTCAGCAAATAAAGCAATATCTTCCTTGTAATGATGATAAAAATCAATCGCCTCATGATTTGGGTAATTCTTCCCTGCTACAACACCATCTGTAATTTCACGAGGAACCCCTGGTCCACCTAACGTCATTACATCGGCAACACTGATTCCTTTACCACCTTCCTGCCAGCCGCCTTCCAGCTGATGCGCGGCAACTGCCCCGCCCCATAAAAAATTATCGGGTAATCCTGTCATTGCTTCACCATCCTTTCTTTCTATGTCCTAAGAATAATAGATAGCGCTTTCTTTGGGAATACAGATTCTTTCCTTAGCACTACGGAAGGTTGTTCTTAGTATTAGAAAAGCTATTCGAAATCGCTGCAAATCACATATTAACTAACTCAGCTAATTAGCACTTATGTTATAAAACACAAGAAATTTCTTAGTATAAAAATAAAAACTGTTGATTTATCTTCTGTAGACCAACTGCTTATTGCTTAATAAAAAAATACAGGAATAAGAAATAGCATCTTCATTGAAAGTTCAACCTTAAAGATAGCAACATAAAATTATCGTTTAATGACAAAAAATTATTGTTTAACGATAATTATATGCTATACTATAGGTAAGGGGGCGAAGGAAATGGATTTAAAAAAATCGCGTGATACATTTTGGATAATTGATGGAATATTTAAACTCTTAGCGATTGGAAGTTTATGCATGGGGATTTATCTAGCAGTGCAATTGTTGGTTTATAAAAATTCAATTATTTCGGGTGCAGACAAATTGGTCATTTTAGTTTTTTATTCTGGCGGTCCCCTGACTGCACATCAACAGGCGACCACTAATGCGTTGAGCATGTTGCCACAACTTTTAGTTTGGACCTTTGCTTTTTGGTCAGGAAGCAAAATTTTCTATGATTTATCAGAAGGTTTGACCCCATTTTCCGAAACTATGTATAAAAGGATTGATCGAATTGCCAAAGCCATTTTGTGGCTGGGCTTTCTACAACCACAAATTTATTCCTTATTTGCTTCATTAGTATCAGGTAAATTCTCTTGGTCACTCAGCCTCAATTTAACCCTAGTTATGGGATTGGTTCTCTACAGCATCAGCGCCATTTTCCGTTATGCAATTTCTCTGCAGGAGCTGGCTGATGACACAGTGTAAGGAGGTGGCAGCATGCCGATCATTGTTCACTTAGATCGCATGATGGCCGAACGAAAAATTAGCTTGAAGGATTTGGCTGAAGAAGTCGGCATCACCAACGCAAATATGTCGAAATTAAAAACCGGCAAGGTCAGTGCCGTTCGTTTCTCTACCTTAGAGGCCATCTGCGAAGTACTAGACTGCCAACCCGGGGATTTGTTTGAATATCGAAGGCCTTAAAAAAGGATTGGCGTGTTTGCCAATCCTTTTACTCAATCATTTTTATTTTAGTTAAATCACTACTACACAGCTGCTCTAAGTTCCGGAAAATCTTTTCCGCTGACCAATCCCACCACTTTATTTCCAGAAGATAATCAATTAATTCATCATCAAACCGTTTTCTCAGTATGCGGCTCGGGTTGCCGCCAACAATGTGATAAGGTGGAACATCCTTAGCTACAACGGAATTTGCTGCAATAATTGCGCCATCGCCAATCTGCACACCCGGCATAACCGTTACATTCTGCCCAATCCATACATCATTTCCTACGACCGTATCCCCTTTAAATGGAAGATCTTCACTAGCTGGTGTACTTTTTTCCCAACCATGTCCCATGATATTGAAGGGATAGGTGGTGATACTATTCATTCGATGATTCGCACCGTTCATCACAAATTCTATGCCGCTGGCGATGGCACAAAATTTGCCGATAATCAATTTATCACCTAAAAATTCATAATGGTGAGTCACCCGTTCTTCAAATCTTTCGGCACCACTTGCATCATCATAATACGTATACTCGCCAACAACAATCGTGGGACGAGTAATCGCATTTTTTATAAAACAAACACTCTTAATTGCTTCGTTGGGATAGAGCTTATTAGGGTCAGGTCCATATAGCATTAGAAATTCCTCCTTTTTGCTTTATTATACGCTAAATACCCCATCCGCGTGATTCGGATGAGGTAATTTTAGATATGACTTTAAGCAGAGTTGCGTTTGATCAAGGTCAAATGTAGCTGCGACTGATCCACCTCATACGACCGTTCTTCTAATTTAGCAATCATAAGGTTGGTCGATTCTTTGCCCAGAGCTTCCACTGGTTGAGCTATTGTCGTTAAGGGAACGGCTAATACATCTGTGAATGGCTGATTATCAAAACCTAAAATAGCCAAGTCTTCTGGAACCTTTCTTCCAGCTTCTAGGTATTCTTTTAAAATACCGATCGCTACTTCATCACTGCTGGTAAATACTGCATCAGGGCGACCATCTTCCGGCAGTGCCAGCATTTTTTTGGCCACCTGTTGACCATCTTGAATCGTATGAACCTGTTTAAAAATCCAATCAATTTTCATTGGCAAACCGTGCTGATTAATCGCCTTCTCGAAACCTTCTGTTCGGGAATTCCCATGCCCACCAGTTGTTAATGTCCCCCCAGTACAATAAGCAATCCGCTGATAGCCTTTTTGAATCAGATAATCCACTGCTTCGAAGCTGGCAGAGGCTTGATCAGTATATATCTGCGGCAGCTTCGAGTCAGGAATGGCCTCATTACATAAAACAATCGGGCCAAACTCTTGATACGCTTCAATTTCTTTAGGATCACCTTCAATAGAACACATGATTAACCCTGAAATAACATGCTGCTTCAACATCTCTAGCATGTTGATCTCGGCATTTTGATCATCGTACGTTTGCATTACCAGAACATTATAACCTTGTGCCTTAGCACATTTTTCAATGGCATCAACCAGTTGAGAGAAAAAAGGATTAACAATACGAGAGACCAATATTCCAATCATTTTACCCTTTTTTGACCGCAGTTGAGTAGCAACCGTGCTGGGTCGATAATGAAGCTCATCCATCGCTGTTTGAATTCTTTTTCGTTTGTCTTCTGAGATATAGGGATGTTTGTTTAAATAGCGGGAAACGGTTGAAACAGAAAGCCCCGCTCGTTTTGCTACATCCTTTATTGTTGCCATATCAGTCACCGCCTATGGTATCGATTTCAGCATAATGATACGGGGTTTTCGCTCGTTTGTCAATAGATTGGAAGAAACGAAGAGAATCCCGCTCTGGGTTTAATCTGCTCTAAAAATACAAATAGATCCAATCCTACTAAGTAATTCTAGTTGGATTGGATCTAACTTTTTATTGCTCACCATTAATAATTTTAGAACTCAATAAATCTGTTAGCTCCAGACCTGTGTTAATCTTCGAGTAAATTGAACATATGACAAAACGTTTTCTTCCAGCAAACGTTACAAATTGGTAACGACGAGAAGAGGCTGGAATGTGGTGATGTCCATGAATTGCTCCGATAATCTTGTATGTCTCGAATAACTGTTCAATTTCAGCTTCTGAACAATGGTACTCCTTATTATAGGCTTCACTTTTAGGAGTCAGCATACTCAGCTCATTAAATAGCGGTGCATGAGAAACAATCACAGTTGGCAACTCGTGATCTTCCTGCAGTAAAGCTTTCAGCGATGCTAGTATGAATTGCTGTTGTTCCTTTTTACGCTTCACTAATGCAACGGGAATAGTCAAGCCAATATAGCGAACTCCTTCATGAATACAGCTGCTGTTGTTCAACACTTGCATTTGCGGAAAGCGCTGCTGCAGCTCTTCTTTTACTATCTCATAAAAATCATGATGACCGATCGGCAGCATAGGCCATGAATCATCTGGATTTTGTAGCAGTGTTTCAAACCATTCATAATGTAAAAACGGACGCCATTTTTCCCACTGGGGATCCTCAAAATCACGATTTATTGGCAGCACATCAACTAAATCGTGATTGCCAATAACGTAAATTCCTTTGATTTCTCCATCAGCAGCCTGAGAATCCGATGCATCTCCTGCCAAAATGTTGAAATTTTTGTTAGTAAAGGGCAACTTGCCTTCCAAGGTATGCATATCAGAAACCACATTGATCAAATGAGTATTATCCGTTGAATGAACATTTTCAAAATAACTTTCTAACTCACCTGGATTCACGCTGTGTGCCACGTAATTTTTCCGAACCTCAGCTAATTCTTTGCCAAATTCTGAACGTAACAGTGGTTTGCTTCGGACTGGCATCGTTTGATTTACTAAGATAATGGCACTTTCGATGCTTTGGTTTATTTCCTGAGGAAGCAGCTCCAGCCCTGGTTTAATATCCGACTCATAAGTCAAAACCTTATGGATATTTTGATCAATCTGCTGGTTCGCTCTGTTATCTAGCAACTGAGCATTTCTGCCATCGGTCATAATTGGCAAAGAATGTGTCAGCTGTACCACAAAGTTGAGATATTCTCCAATATACTCAGAAATTCCGGTTCTGACATTTTCACTAAACAAAAATTTCCCGGCCAAATTGGCTGAAAGTGGACCCGTTTCATCATGCTGCAGCAACCGTCCTAAAATCTGGATTTCAAACAGCGGATTATCAAAAATTGCTTGATGGGCTTGACGTACTTCTGGAGAGTTCTCTTCAACCTTCTTGCCAGTCACCTGAAAGATACTTAACATCAAGTATTTTTCTAAAGTAGCTTTGTGGGATTCAATGTATTGCCGAACCGCTTTAGGATGCAACAGGTACTGAATTGCTGCTCGTTGAATATAATTCCTCGCAGTATCGTAAGGGATTGCGGAATAAACAATGTCCCCCTGCGAGCAGACATTTAGCGTTTGATCTCTCATGTTGCAGGTGAGTTGGAAATAGTCATTTTTAAATAAGGTCTTATTAATCGGACGTCGCTTATTCTCGGGATAGAGATCAAAACGGGCAGCGAGCTCTGGCGGCAACGCATTTACCGATAACGCAAACGATTGATTTATGGATAATGGATGATTTTGTGAATTCATAGCGATCCTCATTCTTACTTCTGTTTTCAGCTTTATTAGCATTATAAAGCTTTTTGACAAGCGACTCCATGCTTACTAAAAAATTGAAGAAAAAATCAGGTTTTACCTTTTTTCGATGATCAGATGGGTAAAAAGAAGATGAAGCAGTCTACAAAAGTAAGTCTGCTTCACCCTCTTCACACGATTAATTTTCTACTACTTGAAAACGCAGAATCGTTTTTCGTTTTTCTGGTGCTGTTTTACGTGCATCGTTTAGATAGATTTCTTTATGCTCGTGATGGCTTCGTTGCAGTTTCTGCTCTTGAGTAAACTGTTCCATCTTGGTAAAAGTAGCTGGTTCCTCATCAAATGAACCTTTGTGCAACGCTTGAACACATAGCCCCTCCTGCCGAGTTTCAAAGTTAACCTGCTCTAGCAAAGCATGCGGCTTTTTCTTTTTAACTTCGGCTAAGGTTTCCTGAAATAGTGCTTCTGTGATATAGTCCGACTGTCGAATCATCAAGATATACTCAAAGCTGGCCTTATCTTGCAAATCATCTGGATTGGTAGTGGTCCATTGTCCTTCCAATGGATATACGGTGTAATCGTTATAACTAATTTCAGTGTTGTCCACGACAGAACGCTTAAACGCCATTTTGATGGGAAAAGCCAGTGAGTACAACACACCTACTCGTTCTGAAAAGGCGGCTTCATTAGGGTCGCCCATACCAGTAATCGTGATGAATTTTTGCTTAGACAGTCGAATTACCTGTGGTTTAGTCGTGACACCGTAAATCTCTTTTTCGTGTTTTTTCCATTCATGTTTCATTATAGAATCTCCCCGCTTCCTTTGATGCCTTTATCTTAGCAGGAGAAACCTGACAACCAGTGTCAAGTTTCATAAAAATCCAGAATTTTTTTTATGCGCTTCGTTAATTCTTGTCGTACTTCCATCGGTGCTGCTACCTCAACTCGATCTCCTAATGACAGTAAAAAATTATACAGCTCATCATTATGAGGCAAATCAATCTTAACCTGCAATCTTCCATCCTGCTGTTGAATACATTCTTCGTAATGATCATATACCTTGTAAGCTGCTTCCTGATCAAACAGCAGTTTCACGGAAATTTTCTCATCTGCCGCAGATGATTGAGCGGTTAATAACTCAGGAACGGATTTTCTCTGAAAGGTTGCCTCTAAAGGTTGCAATTGTTTCATCCGCAGAAGTTTAAATAAACGAAAATCCTGACGCAGCTGGCAAAAGGCCTGCAAATACCAATCTTTATTCTTAAAAATCAACTTGTGAGGTTCGACAATTCGCTCCTCCTGTTCGCCTTTACGGTTGGCATAAAAAAAGCCAACCAGCTGCTTATTAAGGATGGCCTGCTTTAACGGATCAAACAGTTGCTTACTTTCCATTCCCCATTGACTGAAATCAATTTCCAGCCAATCCGCGGGTGGTGTTTTAAATAATCCACCTAATTTTAGCAAAAGCTCATCGGATTGATGCCTTTCTGCTGCTGATACTTCCTGCAAAGCCATCAAAATTTTCTCCTGCTCCTCATTAGAAAGCAGCACTCGATTCAATGTATACTCCTGATTAATAAAAATACCGCCGCCTTGACCTTGGACGGTATAAACAGGAATCCCTGCAGCACTTAATGCATCAATGTCCCGGTAAATCGTGCGTACCGACGTCTCAAATTGCTCTGCCAATTCTGGTGCGGTGACTCGTCCTTTTTCTAATAAAATTAACAAGATTCTCAGTAAACGGCTGCTGGTCATAGAATTCCCTCTTTTATGTTTTCTTCATACAACTAGTGTAACGTGGCCGATTACAGATTGCTAGCGATTTTAAGTAAGCAAAAACTTTCTTAGTTGCTTGATTCAGCTAAAAAACTACTCAAATTCAAAGAGATTTTTTGTGTCATTAACGGCTCCTAAAACCCAGCTCCTACTGGCACTCAATCTAAATAGCGCACCTAATGTATTTAGTGTTTTGCTAATAAGCCAGATTATTAATGATCACTGACCGACTTATTAAATTGAACCCTCAACGGTGGAACGGCCACAATGATCGCTCCTCCAGCACACACAACGCTTTTCATCTATAAAACCAAATTCAGCTAGTTTAAAAAATGATCTAATTTACCTCCGGTTCTTCTTAACACTTGTTGCATTTCACAAAAAATTATTCCTACGCGTGTATCACGCATAAAACTTAATCTATACTTTCAGCCAAAGATTTTCTTATTTAATTGTAATTGTTTTGTAAAATATTTCACGTTACGACGAAAATAGCTGCGAATGGATTGCCAATTCCTAATTTTCGCGTACAATTATAGGAAACAACTCAACAAGGAGGCGAAAGAATGCCTGATCAGAACTTAACCAAAATTAAAACCTTAATTGATGAAATAGAAAAAGTAGTCTTAGGGAAACGCAAGGTCATTCAATTAACTGTGACTGCTCTGCTGGCTGGTGGCCATGTATTGTTTGAAGATATTCCCGGAGTTGGGAAAACCATGATCGTAAAATCCTTAGCTAAAGCAATCCATAGTGACTTTTCCCGGGTACAATTTACACCCGATTTATTACCCAGTGATATTCTAGGGGTTTCCATTTTTGACTCCCAAACCAATCAGTTCGAATTTCGACCGGGGCCGATTTTTACGACGATTTTATTAGCGGACGAAATTAACCGTACTACGCCCCGTACCCAGGCAGCTTTGTTGGAGGCCATGTCAGAAGGTCATGTCACCATTGATAATCACACCTATTCGCTGAATTCCCATTTCTTTGTTTTGGCGACACAAAATCCAGTCAGTTATGCAGGAACTTACCCCTTACCTGAGGCTCAGCTGGATCGCTTTTTGTTCCGGTTGCATATTGGCTATCCGGATTTTGAAGACGAATTACGTTTATTGACGGGGCAACGAGAACAATCTTTAGCATTCATTCAGCCAGTTATTACTTTGCAGGAATTAGCTGAATTGAAAAAGCAGGTTGACCAGGTCTTTGTTGACGATTCTGTGGCACGTTATGCCTTAGCTTTGGTAGAAGCTTCCCGGAATCATCCCGCTATTGAACTAGGGGTTAGCCCGCGAGGCTCCATTGCCTTTTTGAAGAGTGCTAAAGCCTATGCCTTAACCGAAAACCGTACGTTCGTGACGCCAGGTGATTTGCAGCAATTGCTGCCAGCTGTGTTTGCTCATCGCTTGATTCTCCATAGCGGTCTGTCGGTGGAGGAAGTGATGCATCAGCTAATTGACCAAGTTCCTGTACCGATAAGGAGCTGAGTATGCCTGTGTGGAAGCAATCGCTTAAACTTATCCTGCTTTTTATCCTGTATGCGCTGGCGTTTTTTTATAGTGCTGTTTTCAACAATGAAATTGGTTGGACGCTGTTTCTATTTATGACTTTCATTCTTCTGCTGTGCTTGGCACAGCTTTTAGTTCCTTTGAGAGGAATTATGGTACAATCGCCAGCAACCATGATTACTCATGTTGGTGAAAAAGTGGTATTGCCCATTGATTTAGAACGGAAACAAGCCATTTTACCGATTGCTCAATTAACTGTGACTGTCATTAATCCGGCTATTGATGCATCCGTTTCTACGTATCTTTTTTATCATTACCAGCAGCTGACTTTCCTTTGGTTGCCGGAAAAACGTGGCACGTATGAAGAGCTGCAGCTGTATTACCAAAGCAGTGATTTTTTCAATCTGTTTACTAAAAGACATAAGGCTACATTAAAGAAAAAAATCCTGGTTCTGCCGCAAAAGCAGCCGTTAGCTCACACCTTGCAGCTTCAGCAGACTTTGCAAAATCAGACCTTTGGCGAACCCACCTTTACAATTAAAAATTATCGCCCTTATCGCAGCGGCGATGCACCCAAAAATATTGACTGGAAGCTCTCCAGTAAGCAAACAACCTTAATCTACCGGGAACATGAAAATGAGCAAACTGCTCAAATGGTCTGGATTTTTTGGGGCGCACCTTCGGAAGAATTTGAGGCGATGTTGAGTCTGTATTATTCCTTACAGGATTTGTTGGAAGAACCTGTTGAACAGTATTTGTTTGGGGCTCATGTAACCGATCCTGCTAAACCGACTGCCTTGGCCTTTGCCCAGATCCACCCCTTGGAGGATACACCAGTCATACCTAAACTAACAGATAAAATGATTTTCTTTTTTACACCTAAGCAAACGCCGCAAACTACGGAACAGGTAGCGCACCTACGTAAATACAATCAAGTAGCCGTTTATGACTATCCTGGGCTCACTAAGAAAGGCAGCGGGTAAGTCTTATGAACTATATTATAAAAAAAGCACCTTTTACCTTGTTATCTTTCATTAGCTTGAGTGTTGTCTTTTCACAATTCTTAACAGTCTATTACCTGCCGATAACTTGGCTTTCCTTCAGTATTATTGGTGCCGTCTGCTTAACTATCGGCTTTTTTGAAGAGAATACCTTTAAAGTCATCTTTTGCTCGTTTCTTTATTTTCTAGGCATGTATTATTTTGTTCCGTTAAACCAGCCGCTATCTTTTAGCTGGTTTAGTAACTTTTGGCAGCAAGTCATTTTTCAATTTCAGCAAATTAGCATTGGTTCACCCAATGCGGTTTCGGCAATTGTTGCATTACCCTTGCTTCTGGCATTGTTAATTCTATTAGCTGGATTAATGATTCAGTTTGAACGTTTTATGCTAAGCTATTTATTGATGATTGGCTATCTGTTAACCCTATCTATCTTCAATTCGATTCAGCTAAATGGACAAATCGCTGTGGTTTTCGGTTGTGCAATACTGTCCGTTTTGTTTACAAAAAATCAGTTACCGAAAAAAATGGTCATCTTAATGACTGGCTTAACACTCTTGGCTGGTTGGGCTGCCTATGCTTTGCCTCAGTCTTCAGCCCGCACTTCATTAACTGTTTGGACAGCTCCAGTGCGTGATTACTTAAATCAAAAAGGCCTATATCGAAAAATTCGTGAGTTAACCACCTCAGATATCTCACGAACCGGCTTTAGTGAGAATGACCAAAGTCTTGGCGGGCCTTTATTGGATGATAACACGATTTTATTTGAGGCCACCCAAGAAACCAGCAGCTATTGGCGGGTAGAAAGTAAAGACGCCTATACAGGCAAAGGGTGGGAAATCCGTGATGGCATTCAACCGCGACAAATGAGCCGCCGTACAATTGAAATTAACAGTAATTCTTCACAACAGAGTCTCCAAGCAGCAGAAGACGCCAGCGTTCATTTCTTTAATCATGGAATGTATCTGCCCTTGCCGTATGGCCGCAGTAATTTGAGGGTAACTCAGGGCTCCAGCGGTTTCGTCCAGATGCCCGAAAGCGGCCGTATAAACTTCATTGATTCTAACAATGGAGAAAAGGAAGTGGACAACCAGTGGGAGCCGGTTGTGTATCAGGAAGATGCTCTACAAAACGTAGCGCTGGCTCAGCCTACGGATACTGTAGCAGATTATTTGCAGCTGCCGGTAAACCTGCCAAACCGTGTACGAGACTTGTCCAATGAGGTTACGCAAAACCAAACGACCTTATTGGAAAGAGTGACAGCTATTGAAGAATATTTAAAAAATTCAGGCACCTTCCGTTACTCGAAGGTGGATGCAACGGTGCCCGAAGAAAACCAAGATTATGTAGATCAATTTTTATTCGAGTCTCAAGTAGGCTACTGCGATAATTTTTCTTCTTCGATGGTAGTTATGCTGCGAACGCTGGGTATTCCTGCGCGTTGGACCAAGGGCTTTGCACCTGGGGATCGTCGAGCAACCAGCGGCGACAAGACAGTTTTCACGGTTCGCAACTCTCATGCCCATTCATGGCCAGAGGTTTATTTTGCTGGCTACGGCTGGATTCCCTTTGAACCAACGCCAAGTTTCAGCAATCCGGATCGCCCAGCAACCGAAGACAGCCAAACGCCTGAATCATCGACACCAAGTTCTTCAACCAGTAGTAGTAGCAGCTCTAGCTCTAGCAGCTCTTCTGATGCAACTGCCCCGTCGGAGGAAACATCAGAAATCAGCACTTTTGCCAACAATAATTGGCGAGAAAATATTTGGCTGCTGCTGAAGCTGGTCGGAGCAATTTTATTAGTAGCAATTGGCTACTTTGTCTACAAGTATTCTCTGCGTAGCCAGATTTACTTAACTTTGAAATTAGCTAAACGTCCTTTGCTGCAAAGCTACTCGATTTTATTGAAACGGGCAGAAAAACTATTGCCTCGTGAGCAATCAGAACCTTTAGCAGATTATGCTCAACGTTTCGAAGCTAAATATCCTGCATTTGATGGTAAATTCACCACTTTAACCAACATATACGAAGCAGAGATTTATGGAAACTCGCCTGCTAAGCAATTGGATACCATTTTAATCAAAGAAACGATGCATTTGTTTGAACGACTCAAGCAATAAGTAAAGGACCTTCCGCTTTTTTAGGGAAGGTCCTCGTTTTATGAAAAAAACAAGCCCAGCTAAGATAAGCCGGACCTGTTCATTATTAATTTTCACTGCTCATATTATTATCTTTCACCATAACATCATGGGCACCACCCTCAACGATACTTGTTGAAGAAACCAAGGTGATTTTGGCATTCTTTTGCAGCTCACGTATCGACAATGCACCACAGTTGCACATAGTATGACGAACCTTACTCAAGGAAACAGCCAAATTATCCTTCAGTGAACCAGCATAAGGTACGTAAGAGTCCACTCCCTCTACAAAGGATAGTCCTTCTTTTCCACCAGTATCATACCGTTGCCAGTTGCGCGCCCGAGCACTACCTTCTCCCCAATATTCCTTCATGTAAGAACCGTTAATGCTGACTTTTTCAGTTGGTGATTCTTCGAAACGTGAGAAGTAGCGGCCTAGCATAATAAAATCAGAACCCATAGCCAAAGCCAAAGTCATATGGTAATCATGAACAATTCCCCCGTCACTGCAAATCGGTACATAAATGCCTGTTTCTTCAAAATACTCTTCCCGAGCTGCCGCAACATCTTGAACGGAAGTTGCCTGTCCACGACCAATCCCTTTTTGCTCACGGGTGATACAGATACTGCCGCCGCCAATACCGACTTTGATAAAATCAGCGCCGGCCTCAGCTAAGAAGCGAAAACCTTCACGATCCACAACATTTCCAGCACCAATTTTTACCTTGTCTCCGTATTCTTGACGAACCCATTCGATCGTCATTTTTTGCCATTCGCTGAAGCCCTCACTGGAATCGATACATAAAATATCTGCACCAGCTTCAATTAACGCTGGAATTCTTTCTTTATAGTCCCGCGTATTAATACCAGCACCAACAAAGTATCGTTTTTTGCTATCTAGTAATTCCAACGGATTATCCTTGTGAGAATCATAATCCTTACGAAACACAAAATACTTCAAACGCTGATCCTGATCAATAATCGGTAAAGCATTCAGTTTGTGATCCCAAAGAAGATCGTTGGCCTCGGATAACGTAATCCCATCTTTCCCATAAATCAAATGATCAAAAGGTGTCATAAAATCCTTGATAGGTGTATCCACTGACATCCGGGAAATTCGATAGTCACGACTAGTTACCAAACCAACAATTTTACCATTCAACGTCCCATCCTCAGTCACCGCCATGGTGCCGTGGCCGGTACTGTTTTTCAAGTCCAGCACATCTTGTAATGTACCATTTGCATGAAGGTTCGTATCACTCGGTACAAATCCAGCTTTTGTTTGCTTCACTTTTCGTACCATTGCTGATTGCTCTTCAATCGTTTGAGAACAGTAAATGAAAGAAACGCCGCCTTCTTTTGCCAATGCCGCTGCCAAGTCACTACCTGAAACAGATTGCATAACTGCACTTACCAAAGGAATATTCATCGTCAGCTCTGGTTGCTCACCTTTTTTGAATTTCACTAACGGTGTTTCCAGAAGTACTTTATCAGGTGTACAGTCTTTGGAGGAATACCCCGGAACTAAAAGATACTCGCTGAAGGTTCTAGAAGGTGTGCTGTAATAATAGGCCATGTTGTCATTAACTCCTTTTATCTAATTTTAGCTATTATACCATTTTGACAGAAAAATCTATGAATAAATAAAGATAAATCTAAAAAATATTGCGTCAAACCAAATCCTTAATTTGAAGAAAAATATTTGAAATGATTTCAGCATCAAAGATAAACTTATCAGAGCCTTCAAGATTGAAGTTCTTACGTATTTTTCCTTCCATTCATGCTCGTATCTACCCCAAATCAGTAAAAATAATTTCCAAGATAGACTGAAAGCTTCCTTATAAAATTTTTTCTAAGCTTCTATCTTTCAACTCTGTAAGTTTGCGTTTTCTTTTGTAAGTATTTTCTTTACTCCTTATTCGTTATGATTAGTTCAACAAATAAATCAAAGGGAGTTTTAAACAATGGAAACAATCGTACTTTTCTTATTAACTTGGTCAGTATATTCAATCAATGCATACTTTTATAAAAAGGAGGCATACAAAAAGATCATTCTAGCAAACAGTTTAATCAGTTTGACTATCGTGTTAGTGAATACGTTAGGAAATTTCGAAAATGCCAGCCGCATGGGTATCCTTAACTTGGCTGTTACCGTCTTAGTCAGCAGTCTGCTGGCAACTTCCTTTTTATGTATACCAATTACATTCAAACTGAAAAAACATACTTTATAATACTTTCTTGATTGGATCTCGACTCTAAATACTATGATCGGGGTCCTTTTCTTTATTCGAGTCCCATGATTTTTGTAACAAACTTCACTGCATGCCCATCTTAATCAGTACAAGTATCTAAATCGGTTTATTCCTTTCACTAAAAAATAAGGGAATCTGTCTCTTGATCTTATAATCATAGAACTTTTTCTCGTTTAACTTAGATTCAGCGAGTCTCACTTGATCAAACTGCTTCTCTTTTATTAGATAGAAATAGGCTAGGAATGAAAATCAATACTAGAACAATCACTGAGACCAGGAAGCCACCCTGATAGCCTATCAAGCTATTCGCAGTACTCGGTATTTTCCCACTTATTACTGAAGCAACCACGGTGGCAATCAACGCTGAACCAAAACTAGAACCAAGATTCTCAACAATGTTGATGCCCACCCCAGCAGCTGGTAACTGCTCATCCGCTAAACCAATGTACGCGTCGGTGGTTAACGGTAGATTAATGCCTCCAACACTTGTTCCCCGAATGAACAAAACGAGCGATAACCACACCATACCGGTATGTTCTGTAATGAACACCAGCGGAATCGAGCCAATTAAAGAAAGAACTAAACTAACTAGTACCACATCTCTTGCCCCAATCTTATCGATCATCTTGCCAATCAGCGGACGCGTTACCAACATACCAAGCCCTTGCGGAATCAGTGCCAACGCTGCCTCCATCGCCGTAAAGTGTCGAAAGTTCTGGAAGTAAAGAGGTAAAATCAACATCGGTCCCATAATTGCTACATTCGCCAGAAAAAGTCCTATACTAGCCGCCAAAAATCGTTGATGAGAAAATAAATTGAGGGGCAGAACCGTTTGATTCTTGCTTTTCTGATTATAGAAATAGTAAATTACTCCTGAAATTGCCCCTACTAACAGCCAGCTGAGTGTCTCCAAGTTCTTAAAAGAACCATGCTCAGCCGCTTGACTAATTCCATAAATAAAAGACACACTTAACAATGACAGAACAACGATACCTGCTACATCCAGCTTACTATTACGATTAAACGGTTGAAAATTAGGTATTGTCTTTATCATTAAGGGCACCGCCAAAGCCACTACAAAGACATTAATAAAGAATATCCAGTGCCATGAAGCAGCTTGAATGATGAAACCACCAATAACTGGTCCCAGTATGGGTCCAAAAATCATCGGTGTACTGACAATGGCCATTACCCGTCCAACCTGTTCCTGTCCAGCAGTTTTTATCAACAGAGTAAACATCAGCGGTGTAATAATTCCTGCACTAAAGCCTTGGAACAGCCGGAAAACGATGAAACTAGTAATTGTTGTGCTGAAACCTGCCAATATAGAAGTCAGTCCAAAGGCCAAAACAGCATAAATGAAGACTTTCTTTCCATTAAAGTGATTCATTAACCAACCAGAAATCGGAACAGCTATCGCTAAAGCTAAGACATAGCCAGTAATACTCCATTGCACAGTGCTTAACGTAGTGTGAAAATCCTTAGTTAATTGATCGATCGCGATATTGACCATCGTTGAATCCAGCATAGGTGCAATCGCTCCTAAAGCAATCGCCCAAGCAGCAGCCAATGTTTCTTTTGGTAAAGCATTTCTTTGATTTTGTGACATAAAATTCTCCTTTATTTACACAAGAGCTCTAAACCACTCTCGAATTATTATTTCCTTGGAAACAAAAACTACTTTACCGCTATTTTGTTTCCTTGTCAACAAAATTATTTCAAAAAAATAACCCCACTTTTTCAGTGAGATTACTTCGAATGAGTATCCTGTCTATTCATTTCTTTGGTTAGGTGCTCATTATAAGAATCGATAAAGTGCAGCATTCCAGTAAACTGTTCCTCTGTTAATTGATCAAAAACAACTTTATCCCTGTTTTGAAACTCATTGTGCAGCGCCTCATGTATCTGAAAAACTCTCTTCCCCTGCTCCGTTAAATCAAAATAAATTTCTTTTTTGTTATCAGGTTTTTGATAGCTTTCAATTAATCCTTTTTTCACCATTTTTTTCGTCAGCTTACTGATAGCACCGCGAGTCATGTACATGCCTTCAGCCAGCTGAGTGACATTAGGCAAAGGATGGTTGCCAATAAACTCTACACAATGTACCTCGGAGGAAGTGTAACCTTTTAAGCTTTCTTCCATTTTAGGTTTATTCAACCAATTTATTTTATTGAAAAGCTCTCGAAAACCCACCATCAGCTGTTCTTCTTTATTCACAATGCTTTCCTCCTGCTTCTTTTGATTGTTTCAATCAGTATAGAACTATTTTGTTTCCTTTTCAACAAAACAAAAAAGGCTAAACTCCTGTGAAAGATAGTCTAGCCCTACATAAAAATATTACAAATCTTGGTAACTCATTTGTTGAATTTGCAGCTGGTCCAGCATTTCTTTAACTGCAGGATCAGTTAATAACGTAATCTCCAATGTTCGTGGTGTTAACAATGAAGAATGCTTAATAATATAGTCATCTAAGTAACCGGGATGAAAAATCATCATATCAACACCATCATCATGAAGATTATCCAGCATACTATCTAAACTTAGATAAGGATTATAGTCTGGCTGCATTGCTTCCATCCATAAATAAACCTTCGTACCATTCACCCAAATAAAAGCGTCAGAGCTTAAAGTGTTGGGGCCTTCCCCTTCAGGCAAACCAGAATACTTTAACCCCTGCTTATTTGCGAAAGTCTCCATGGCTTTAAAAAAGTTCTCACTGGCAACCGCATGCCCTTCAAAATAATCCGGCTTTCTGCCGAATAGCTTCAAAAAACGACGATATTGTGCTTCAATCTCCAACATTACTTCATCAAATACCACAAAGTCAGTTTCGGCATTACGATAAACCTTCGAAGACTTGAAATTTCCCATGTCATCAACCAACGATGGAATCAATTGTGCGGGAGTTATTGGTTTCCCTGCGCAAATGTTCGTATGCTGACCAAAGGCAATTGATTCATTTTTTAGAAGATTTACTCCATGTTCGGTAGCTGGCATATTCACCATCACGCCTACACTCTGGATCAGCCCTTCCTTAACGGCTTTTTCCATACCATAATTAACTGCTTCAGAATAACCCAAATCATCTGCTCTAAGCAGGACTTTTTTCAAGAATTGATTCATTTTTTGTCTCTGTCTCCTTCACACCAAGAATGTAAGTAACTGCCGCAGTTACTGCAAAACCTAAACCGCAAGAAACGAAAGCATTGATTGTATTAGCATTGCTTCCACCAAAGAAGGCGGCTAAAGCAGCAAAGTTAGCTACCGGAATCATGGCATACGTAGTCACACCAGTAATTCCAGCATAGATTCCACCAACAACTCCGCCAGCCATCAACCCAATAAATGGTTTACGGTAACGAACACCCAACCCATAAACACCCGGCTCCGTTACACCTCCTATAAATGACGCTGCTAAATAACTGAACGCTAGAGCTTTTTGATCTTTATCACGAATTCGCAAAAATGCTCCAAAACACATTCCCGCAACACACATACTAGAAATAATCGCTGCCGGATTAACCAAGGCTTCCTGCCCATTTTGGGCCATTACTGTAATCATGGTTGTAATCATAATCAAGTGCATCCCCGTCATAACTAAAAATTGCCAAGATGCTGCAATTAAGGCTACTGATAAAAAACCGCCAATTGAATCAAGTGACAACAAGAAGTTTCCAATATATTCCCCAGCGACAAAACCAATCGGGCCTAAAACGACCAAACTAATCGGCAGCATTACAACAATTGTAAACGTTGGTACTAAAATGGTGCTTAATGTTGCAGGTACAACTTTCTTGAAAAAAGGTTCGACATAGGACATCACCCATACAGACAAAATCATCGGAATCACCGTGCTGGCATAGTTTTGCGGTGATGCTGGCAGACCGAAAACATCAAAGCTGGTTCCCTCAGAAGCCATCTGAACGAAAGTTGGATGGATCATTATTCCTCCCAAGAACATTCCTAAAACGGGTGTGACACCAAACTTCTTGCTGGCCGTATAGCCAAGAAAAACCGGAAAAAAGTAAAAACCAGCATCTCCTACAAAAGTTATTAACGTAGCTAGCGACGTTCCCTCATGAATCCAGTTCAGCATAGATGGACCAAACACTGACATCACCATTTTAAACATTGAAGCTGCGATCAAAATCGGAATCAACGGCGTCAAGCTCCCCGCCAGATTATCCAAAATTTTATTGCCGAGGGATTTGAACGAGAAAGGTTCTTTTTCTTTGGAGGCTGGGGCTGCTTCCGCGGAAGATAAATGCTCTAACCCAGCCGTATCAATTAAACGTTGATACACCTTGCCAACTGTTTGTCCAATAATAATCTGATATTGTCCCCCTGATTGAACCGCACCAATCACACCCGAAATTTTTTTAATTTCCTCATCATTAAGTTTGCTCATATCTTTTAAATTAAACCGTAATCGTGTCATACAATGGGTGACACTGGATATATTTTCTGCTCCCCCAATATTACTTAAAATGGCTTTCGCTAAAACAGTATAATCTTTACTCATTTTACATGCTCCTCACATTTTTTTCGTAAAGTCGATTAATGTGAATCATTAAATAAAGCAGTTCGTCATTGGTTGGTTCTATAGCATAAAACTGATAAATCAACTCACTAACCTTTTGTGCCAATAAATAAATCTCAGGATGCTGCTTCTGCAAAGCATCTAAAAGCTCTGTGCCCTGACCAAACAATTCTTCTCCGCTTCGTAACCGTTTCAAATAATAGAACATGTGCATATAAAAACGATTGTAATTAAATTCATTTCGATCGACTGTGATCTCTAGTTCCTGTTCAATTAGCCTAGTGATCTGTTGGATAATTTCTTCAATAACAGCTTCTTCTTGTGAAATTTTATACTCCGACTGACTGTTAACAAAATGCATCGTAATACTAGTAATCTCACCCTTTGGTACAGTGATATGCGTTTGTTGCTGAATCATCTTAATCGCCTTTTGAGCAAGCTCGGTTTCCTTAGGGTACATTTGTGCTACTTCATAAGAATAATTCATTCGCACATCCCTATACGTAGTTAGACGTTGGATTGAAAAGTTGATATGGTCAGCTAAACTAAATACCAAGGTTGGATTTAACTGTCCATTCAACTCCGTTTGGGCCATACTGACAATTTCTGCACTCAGATTTAAGATTTCTTCTGGCAGTTCTGTCAGCAGTCCTTCGAAATGTTCACTTAATTTATAAAACGTCATCGTTATCTTGTTAAGATTTTTCAGCTCATAGGGTGTTTTAGGAAACCCGATCCCTCTACCAAACGCGATCAGATGATTGCCATTATCATCGATGCACTCTGCTACATTGTTATTGATTTTTTTTACTACTTTCATTTATTTCACCCCACACAAAAAAACTCTTCGAGAACACACTCCACCCCCTTGGTAAAAAGGAAATGGTAATGCCTCAAAGAGTTACAATCCATTTGTTTTTAATTGATGCTTAAATAGTATACGATTCAGAAAGCGTTGTCAACCATAAATTGCAATCTTGCTTTAAGATGTCTTAGATGAGATTCTTATGCTGATATAGATTCTGTTACTTCAAATTCACCTATTTTTAATCTAATACCCTGAGAGGCTATCTTGTTTCGAAGATTTTTCTATATTGTTAAGCAAGTCTTGTGCAAAAAACTTGCCAACCACAACTTAAATCAAGCGGCAGCTTACTATTTTCTTTATAGTAACAGCAGGGTGGTCGAAAAGAGGTGGAAGAATTGTACGAATGGCAGCAGCTAATCCAGCTGATCGTTGATGAGATTGATATTTGCATTGAACATTCTTATAGTGAAGCATTAACTCTGCGTTTTCTTTCTCGCAAACTGGGGTATTCAGAATTTTATACGACACGAAAATTTAAGGAAATTGCCGGTATGTCGTTTCGCGATTATTTATGGAAACGTAAATTGGCCTTTGCTTTAAAAGAAGTACGAGACAGTGAAAAGAGCCTGCTAACTATTGCCTTTGAGTATGGCTTTTCTTCTCACGAAGCGTTTACTCGGGCCTTTAAGAAAGTTTTTGGTATTGCCCCCAGTGAATACCGAAAAAATCCTCAACCAGTCATTCTTCGGACAAAAATCCTGGCTTTTGACCGCTACTTTTTAGGATTAGGAGAGATAGGTATGCAAAAAACAACAGAGGAGCTCAAGATTTATTTTGTTACGATTCCTGCACACAAGTTTTTACACATTAGCAATGATGAGAGCAACGGTTATTGGGATTTTTGGAAGAAGCAAAGTGAAATTCCCGGACAGGATTGCGATACGATTTCTGGGTTGCTCGATAGTATTAAGGGAAAGCTGGACGATGATGGCGGCAGCCAATCGAACAGTGGCAGTGGGCAGCTAATGGCGTACATTAACGACCCTGCTGGACGACTTTGTGACTGGGGATTTCCGCGAATTGAATGTTATGGCGTGCGTTTGCCGATGAGTTATACGGGTGAAGTACCTGAACAAATGACCTTGACAGATATTCCTGAAGCAGAATATCTAGTTTTTGAACATGGCTCATTTGACTACGAACAAGAAAACCGAAGTATTGAAGAAAAAATGGAAACAGCTATGATTTCTTTTGATTTTGACGGCACTGGGTACAGCTATGATACTTCTCCGGGCAGAATCATTTATATGTATCATGATCCCGCGCATTACTGGAAATATATTCGCCCAGTTAAAAAATATGGTGAGGCTTAATTTATTCAATCAATAGCCTAAATACACATTTCACTGATTGTGAAATGTGTATTTTTTGCTGCTGTCAATATGCTAAACTAGTACTAACAATAGAAACCTGAATGCATCGGACTATAAGGAGGAAATACCTTGGGTATTTTGTGTATTGGACAGGCCGTTTATGATATTACTTTCCCTATAGAAGAATCTATCGTAGAAAATCAAAAGTAACGCACGTATGATCGCCATGAATGCATGGGAGCCCCGGCCGCCAACGCCGCATATCTTTGTGCATTATGGGGAACGGAGACTTCGTTGATCGCCCGAGTGGGAAAAGATTTGTTTGGTCAGGAGATTTTGCGAACTTTAGAGCATGTAGGGGTTAAAACCGCGGGAATTCGTCAAGAAATGAATCAAAAAACTAGTATCAGTAGTATAATAGTCAATAAGAAAAGCGGAAAACGAACCATTTTAAATGCACCACTAAAGGAAGCTTATTTCGAACCCCACTGGCCGGAAAAAGACCCCAAAGTGCTATTACTGGATGGACACGAAAAGGATGTTTCTTTAGCAGGGCTGCAAAAATATCCCCAAGCGATATCGATGATGGATGCTGGTACTTACAAGACTGAGTGTTGGGAGCTATTTCAAGCCGTTGATTATCTCGTTTGTTCTCAGGATTTCGCTTTCCAATATACGGGAGTGACCATCGACTTAGACGAAAAAGAGACACTTAAAGCAACCTTTGAAAAGCTGGCGGAGCTAAACTCTAATCAGCTGGTTATTACTTTAGGAGAGCATGGCAGTATTTATCTAGAGAATAACGTTATTATACATACTCCAGCCTTTCCAACGAAGCCAATCGATACTACTGGAGCTGGAGATATTTTTCACGGTGCTTTTGCCTATGCTCTTCATCAAAAGCTGTCATTGACTGAAATTATTCAGCTATCTTCCGTTGCAGCCGCTCTTTCAGTGGAGAAGCTTGGTGGTCAAACATCTATTCCGTTATTAAAAGAGGTGGAAAAATTGTTATGAAAAAAAACGAAACAGTTGAATCATTTGGCGCTGGGCTTGATGATTGTATTCTATTTTCTATTACTAGCAGGAAATCGGCTGCATATTATTCCAGCTAAAATAAGCATGGTTGCTTTGTTCAGTTTTATCTTAATTGCCATTACCATCATATTTGGCTTCATTATTGTTCCAGCTGGTGAAAAAAACTGTTTTTACCGAAAGGGATCGGTTATGGCTGGACACCCAATCCGCGGAATAGAATCGGTTTATTGATTTATTTAGGACTACTGGCTTTGACAGCGATGGCCCTATTTTAACAGACCTATTAAATAAGAAAGTAGGCAAATGATGACTCACTTCTTCAATCAACAGGTGTTCGATCAGCTGCAGGCTGCCTATATCTCCGATTATGCAACTGGAGATCGTTATTTGACCTTTGACCATCACAGAAGCTATCACTTTAGGATGAACTTGTCCTATTATTACGAAAGCATAACCGCAAAAACTTTGAAAAAAACTGTTGGAATAGTCCGAGAATTAATTGACAGTATTTTTTCTGATGAACAGACCATAGTAATTGCTCAATATATTTATCAAAGAAAGCAATTGAAGAAACTACTCGATCCTTCGCAGATTCGTTTAGATCGTTTCTGCTCACTTTTATTTGAACAAGGGACCTTGAGATTACTGGAGTATTCAAGTGAAAGTCCGTTAATTTTGCAAAAAATCGGTGCTTCTTTGGTTTATCAAGACTTTTCTAACCTAAATCCAGGTTATCCTCATTTGGTAAACCCGACAATTTTAATCAATTTGAGAAAAGAAATTGTCCTGCATATTTACGATGATCGCGGCTGTGATGTTTTTTGCAAGGAAGAAAGAGATTACTTGGCACTGACAAACCAGTTTCAACCATACATCGAGAGTTATACCAGAGATATGATGCAATTAGATTATACCGTGTTAACTTCGCCTTATGGTGTACACTTTACAAAATAAACTACGAGCGTATCTGTTTTCAGAAACGCTCGTAGTTTTTTAACATGCTTGAACTATCTTTTTTAAAAAGACAACTGTTTCAGCAATCCGATCAAAATCTACGATTGATAAATTGTCATTAGGAGTATGCATTACCGCCTCCATCAAGCTATAAATATTGCTGGAAGTCAGAGCTACTGCTGGGATACCAGCTCCAGCAAACAGCATATGATCTCCCATCGGCCAAGGGTCTGTCGGCTCCAGTTGTGGAGAAACTGCTGTAATTCCCTCAATTTTTTGTTTCAATTCTTCTGGAAACTCATAAAAAGAATAAGACGTACTGCTTCCTTGCATTCCAATACCATCCACATTGAAGGCACAATGATAAGACGTCGGATCAGTTAAGGATTCAGCTAAAAATGTCCTCTCTCCCGGCATCGAATAATAATCTTCACCGTTAAACAAAACCAGTTCAATCTGATACTCCGTTTCGACCGAAGCCAATTGTTCCGCGAGAGTTAATAAAGCAGCCACTCCGCAGCCGTTATCCAGCGCACCAGGTGTTGTTGGTTTGGTATCAATATGAGCAGAAAACGATAGCTTTTTGCCGGTTCCCTTAGTGGCAATTACGTTTGTGGCGACTGCTGGGTGCCGTTCAGTACATAAGCGCAATTGATTCTCTCCCTGGCTATTTAATAAAACTGGTAAAAGATTGCCTTTAACCGCTGCACAAGGAATATCGAAATCCCCGTCTTGAATAATTGGTACTGGTACTTCTGACAGGAAGCTGACAGTAATTACCGCTAGCGGCTGCTTAACTTCCAGTTCACGAATGATCGTTTGATGTTCTTCAGGATTCCAAAACGTCATACTTTTCGGCATCAGGGTTTCTTTACATAAGTCACCGTACAAGACACAAATTTTATTGGCAAGCTCTGCGGATTTCAATTTGTCGAGTGATTCAACACAGACAAATTCTCCAGTTACATCACAAGGCAGTGAATATTCGGCTGCCGAAACTTCAACTTGTTGACCGTCAACTACTAGTTCAGCACCATCATTTTGCCAATCCATACAGACAAACTCTTGTAAAAGGACTTCATACCCTAAATTTTCAAATACCATAGTTGCATAATTCACGGCGCTCTGATTAGCGATTGATCCAGTGGCACGTGCCCCAATTTTTCCACAAAGCTTGTTCATATGACGTTCGACTGTTTTTTTGATTAATTTCATTTTGTCACACTCCTCTTTACTTGATACTATAAGTATAAGAGGTCACCTGAAAAAAACTTGACCTTCCTTGTGAAAGTGAGGAATAAAATGGCAAATTTAGCACAGGCTACTGCAGTAACTCGCATGCAGGAATATATTGAAACGCATTTGGATGAAGAACTTACTTTGCATCAGTTAGCTCAGCAAGCTGGGTATTCTCCCTGGCATTGTGCCAAATTATTTAAAGAATACACTCAAAGTTCCCCGTTTGAATACATTCGCAAGCTGCGTTTATCTCAGGCAGCTTTAGTTTTGCGAGATGAACAGCGAAAAGTGGTAGATGTTGCCTTGGATTTTGTCTTCGATTCCCATGAAGGCTTTACTCGGGCCTTTCAAAAACAATTTGGCATCCCTCCGAAAGCCTATCAAAAAAAGACTCCTCCAATACAGTTGTTTCATCCTTATCCGGTGGAAAGCTATTATTTAATGGAAGAATCATGTTATGAAAATCCGCCGATAGCACAAAAATTACATGTGCGCTTAATGGAATATCCAGCCAGGAAACTGATTTTATTAAGGGGAAAAAAGGCTGATTCTTATCTTGATTATGCCAAAGAAACAGGCTGTGACGTGTGGGGTATTTTAGTAAGTGTTAAGGAAGCACTTTATGAACCTGTGGGCATGTGGTTGCCGGATTCCTTTCGCCCCAAAGGAACTTCGCTTTATGCTCAAGGAGTTGAGGTACCGGCTGATTATGCGGGCGAAGTTCCAGCTGGCTTCGACTTAATTGATTTACCTGCCTGTACCATGTTAGTTTTCCAAGGAGAACCCTATGATGAAAAGTATTTTGAAGCGGCAATTGTGGATTTGATGCAGCAAATCGACACTTATGATCCTAGTCAGTGTAATTGTGTTTGGTCTAATGAGGCCGCCCCACGGGTTCAATTGGAGCCCCAAGGCTATCGTGGTTATATTGAAGCTCGTCCCGTTCGGATAATTTAAAAAGGAAGTACTTTGCTGATTACGATGGGAAAAGTGCTTCCTTATTTGATAATGGATGAGCTAGGCTAAGAAATAAATAATATCAGCCTTAATACTACGGTCTGTTGGATTAGTCCTGCGCGACCAACAGCCAGAATAATCAAAACGCAAAGACTAGGGCTTTACCAGCTCTTCTTATGGAACAGACTCGCTAATTTGAAAGTCTCAGTAGTTCGCTGCTTGCATTCTATTCGCTTTCTTTTCCAACCGTTAACTATCATAAATATAAAAGTATACTATCTTGTACTCAAAAACCACGAAGCTTGAGGACTTCGTGGTTTCTACTAATTTATTAAATACCAGAATCAGCCGTATCAATTAATTTGTTATCGATTTCTTCCAGATCTGACTGGTCGGCTTCATAAAAACCGTCGCTGTTTTTCGCAACCTTCACCTCAACCGTTGATTTTTTACCATAGGTTGGATTTTCTACTTTTTCATTTAAATAGTCATACAAATGCTGAAATGCTCTTTCGTTAAGCTCTTGATCATCCGGAACAGTGCCATCTTCAACCATTTGGGCCATCAATTCAGCTGTCAGTTCTTCCTGAAAAGCAGCCATATTTTCCTCGACTCCTTCGAACAACTGAAGTGTTTCGATTTCTACTGGTACAGTGAAGCTATCGTCATCGCCCTTTTTTGCTTCACCAACTGTATATTTTGTTTTTTTGAATATTTTTTTGAACAGTTCTTCGTATTTTCCAGATAATTCATCAGAAAGCGCATCTACATCTATCGCGTCCATTTGCGCTTCAATCGTCTTATTATATAGATCCTCTGCGTCTTTTTTAGTAGATTCTGTCAGCTCAATATATTGATCATATTTTCCTTGTGTTTGTGTATCCAACATACTTTTCACATAGCCACTAGCATCATATGCACCAGCTCCACATGCACTAAATAGGAACAATGATGCTATCAGCATAATCCCCCAACGTAATAAATTCTTGCCTTTTTCCATCCTAAAAACCCCTTTTTTATTATTTAACTCCATTGACTTAAGATCAACAGGTTATACTCCATTCTGATAAACACCCTATTATTATCAAAAACTAGATTATTCTACTTATCGTATTACACTCGCATTCCACTTTTCCTATCGGTTTATTCATCCTGAATAGGACTATGCTTGTGAAATTACAATCATTATATGATTATAACATCTACCATTTTAAAACTGAATAAAAAAAAGAGTACCAGATACAAAAAATGTACCTTGTACTCGATTTTCATCTATCGTCACCAAGCTTAAGAAAGCTTATGCTTTTTCAAAGCCAAGGCAATTCCGTCTTCATCCGGTGAGGTTGTCACTTCATCAGCAACTGCCAATAGTTCAGCACATGCATTGCCCATAGCAATCCCCGTCGCAACTGCGGCAAACATTTCTACATCATTATGTCCATCACCAAAAGCGTAAGTATCAGCCTTATCTTTATTCAAGTGCTTCAAGACTGCCTCGATCGCACTTTTTTTGTGAATATTCTTAATCCCAATTTCTCCGCTATCTGGACCAAAGGCTGGAACGGTACTACGCATCATCTGGAAGTCACCATAATATTTGTGATGAATTTTTTCGTAGGGAATCGAATGATTCACGAAAGAGACCTTGTTAACATCCGCATAGTCAATTTGTTCTTTGTCTTCAATCAATAAATCCATGAACCATTGAATTTTTCCTAAACGAGCCTGACCTTCTTCACTATCAGCCGAAACACCGTTTAAAGTCAGGTTAGTTAAGGTCGTTTTTAAATTTTCGCTGGCAAATAAGCCGTTGTTTGATTCTAGATAATAATCAATCTGGTTGCTTTCTAAAAAATCAATCAGCTTTAGCAATTCGGTCGAATCAAAAACCTTATGCAAAATTACTTCATCGTCTACTTCGCAATATCCACCGCCGGCACCGATAATGCCACTCAACGGCAGATCTAATGCTTCTTGCGTAATTTCCGCTTTAGAACGCCCGGTACACAAAAAGAATTGATGACCTTTTGACGCTGCTTGATTAATTGCTTCTTTAGCACTTTCAGGAATGATGCCGGCATCATTGCACAGCGTTCCATCGACATCTAAAAAGATTAGTTTTTCCATTTCTCCACCTCGAATATTTAATTAGAAAGACTTCGCGAATCCCCCGATTCATGAAAAAACCCGTTAAGGAATAAGCCTCAAAGAAAGCCTTCTCTTAACAGGTTTAGCCTAGTCGCACTAGTCACTATCCATCTTTTATGGTAATCGTTTTCTGGTGAAAGGTCAATGTATTCTGACTGATTCTCTTTTATCTAAGGTGCAATAATTGTCGCTGTTCCTCCCTTTAATGCGGCTTCTGCTCTTTCCAAAGAAGTAATAATCGCTCTGCCTCCAGTTGCTTCCACATAGCTAATCGCAGCTTCAATTTTCGGCAGCATACTTCCTGCTGCGAAATGTCCTGCCTTTACATAAGAACGTACTTCCTCCACTGATACCTGACCTATTGCTTCCTGGTGCGGCTCATTAAAATGGAGATATACTTGATCTACTGCTGTTAAAATCAATAGAGTTTCCGCTGATAATTCTATTGCCAGCTTGGCACAGGAGCGATCCTTGTCAATCACAGCAGCAATTCCTTGATAGCCTTTATCTGTTTTTACGACGGGGATTCCACCTCCACCGACTGTTATTACAATTGCAGATTCATCAACCAATTGCTTCACCGTGTCGATTTCAACTATGTCAATCGGTAAAGGTGACGGGACTACTCGACGATAGCCTCTTCCAGAATCTTCAACAAATCGAAAGCCGGTTTCCTTGGATATCGTTTCAGCCGCTTCTCTACTTAAAAACTCACCGATTGGCTTCATTGGTTGTTGGAACGCAGGATCATGAGTACTGACAACGACTTGAGTGATAATTGCCATACAATTTCGCTTTACCTTTTCAGCATCCAATTGATTTTTAATCGCCTGCTGTAAATGATAACCGATATATCCTTGACTCATGGCATCACATTCAGGAAAAGGCATAGCGGTTCCTTGCTTTTCACGTTCAAAAGCTGAATTGATCATACCCACCTGTGGTCCATTTCCATGCCCAACCGCAATTTTGACGTCCTGCTTAGCAATCGCAACGATAATTTCAGCGGTTTTTCCCACTAACTTTAACTGTTCCTGAGGAGTATTTCCTAAAGCATTTCCCCCTAAAGCTACTACTACTGTTTCCATAGTCCCCTCCAACATTATTTCAAAGTGGCATACATGATGGCTTTGATTGTGTGCATTCGATTTTCCGCTTCATCAAAAACCTTTGATTGACTAGATTCAAATACTTCATCCGAAACCTCCATTTCGGTCAATCCAAATTCCTCATGGATCTGTTGACCTACTTCGGTTTCAAGGTCATGAAACGAAGGTAAACAGTGCATAAAAATAGCATCTTTTGCTGCTTGCTGCATCAGAGGTTTGTTCACTTGGTAGGGTGCCAACAATTTAATCCGCTCTCCCCATACTGAAGACGGTTCTCCCATCGAAACCCAGATATCCGTATACACTACGTGAGCATTCTTTACACCTTCATTTGGATCTTCCACAAAGCTTAAGGTCCCTTGGGTCTCCTGACAAATTTTTTGACATTTTTTAATTAGATCCTCTTCAGGCATTAATTTTTTAGGTCCGCAAGCGGTAAAATGCATTCCTAATTTCGCACAGACTACCATCAACGAGTTAGCAACATTATTTCGGGCATCTCCCATAAAAGTAAAATTTAAACCTTTTAAATAGCCAAAGTTTTCCTCGACTGTTAACATATCCGCAATCATTTGGGTCGGATGAAATGCATCCGTTAATCCATTCCAAACAGGAACACCTGCTTTTTCTGCCATTTTTTCAACTAATGCTTGAGAAAATCCCCGGTATTCAATGCCATCATAAAAGCGTCCTAAAACGCGAGCAGTATCTTCAATGCTTTCCTTTTTTCCCATTTGAGATGAACCAGGATCTAAATAAGTGACCCCCATCCCTAAATCCATTCCAGCTACTTCAAAGGAGCAACGTGTGCGAGTGGACGTTTTTTCAAATAAAAGCACGATATTTTTTCCTTCTAAGTAACGATGAGGTGTGCGGCTTAATTTCAGGTTTTTAAATTGTTTTGATAATCGAATAAAGTACTGAATTTCAGCTGTACTAAAATCCAACAGCTTCAAAAAACTCTTCCCTTGCAAATTTACTGGCATAACTTTCAACCTCTTTCTTCTATTATTTTAAGCAGCTAACAGTGTAGGCAATTGAGACAATCCGTAGATAGATAGTAAGAGTACCATAATGAAAAAGACCCATTCATAATTGGTAAAGACTCGTTCTTCTTTTTTCCGCTTTACGTATATATACATAATTGATCCTGGACACAAAGCTAAAATCGTTAAGATGATAAATGTTGAACCTGAGGCTAAAATCAGCCAAAGCATGTAAACCGTCGCGATTACTCCTACCATGATATTTTTGATTGTAGATTTCTCCTTGGATTGCCAAATTAATTTCATTTGAAATAATGCGACACAAGTATAAGGCAGCAAAATCGTGGAAGAGGACAATTTTGAAAGCAGCGAATACGCCTCATTCGTAACCAAGAAACTTAACAGCATAACTTGAATAGTGACATTAGTAATAATCGTTGAGTTAATCGGCATTTTGTTTTCATTTTCTTTAGTAAAAATTTTTGGAAACAATCCTTGAACTCCCGCCTGATAAGCCACCTCTTCTGCCAAAAGTGTGTTAGCAATCCATGCCCCAAAAATTGCGACAATCACACCTAAATTGACAATAATTGCTCCTGGTCGTCCGATAATGTGTTCCAACACAAAAGCCATCGCTGGATTGGGTAGCGCTTGAAGCTGCTGCTGACTTAAAATGCCATAAGAGAAAACGGTGACCGTTGCATAAATCAATGTAACCGCCGCAAAACCTAGCAAGGTAGCCTTTCCAACATCACTACGTTTTTTAGCTCGACTTGAAAAGACAACCGCACCTTCAATCCCAATAAAAACCCATACAGTCACTAAGACGGTTCCCCTCAACTGTTCGAATATACTAGAGCTGCTGCCGTTGCTAGCCAAATTACCCCAAAAGTCCTCAAAAAAGACATCTTTATTGAAAGCAAACAAGATACAAACAATAAAAATTAAAATCGGAATCATTTTTGCAATCATAACTACTGCATTCAACAAGGTAGCTTTATCCAGTCCTCTCAAAATCATAAAGTGGATAATCCATAAAACGATGGAAGCTCCTAAAATTGAAAAGACATTTTGACCGTTCCCGAATACTGGAAAAAAGTAGCCTAGTGCACTAAATAATAATGTCCCGAAAGCTACATTTCCAATGTTGACGGAAACCCAATAACCCCAAACTGAGTTGAAGCCAATATAATCACCGAACCCTTCCTGAGCATAACTAAAAATACCAGAATCCAAATCCGGTCGTTTGTTATTCAAATTCTCCATACAAAATGCCAATGATCCCATCCCAACTCCGGCAATAATCCAACCGATAATTGTCACTCCCACTGAAGCAGTATTGGCCATTTCCTTCATCAAATTGAAGATACCGGCACCAACGATCGCACTGACAATAATACCAATTAGGGGAAAAAGACCAATCTTTTCCTCTGAATTTTCCAATTTTTTCACCTCTCCTAGTAAAAAAACGGAGAAATGCTAAGAATTGTCTCTCCTTTTCCAGCATTCCTCCTTGGATAAACGTCACTCTGCAGTCGTCTTAAAACCGTAAAGACAAACAACTTAACCCACCATCAATTTTGCGAAACTCAGATGTGTCGACTACTAGGACTTTGTATCCTAACGCTTCAATCTTCTCTTGAACCTTCGGATAACCTTCTGGCACAATTACATAGTCATTCATCCAAATACAGTTCGCACCATATGCTTCATCCATATCAATCTCAATTTTATTGAATTTTTCAAATTCCGGTGCGGTTTTGAATTCCCCAGCTACCAGCAAATTATTATTTTCCAGGTAAGCCAATCCGGTTTTCAAATGAAGCATTTCTTTCATTTCAACCGCTTGACCAGATAAACCATAGCTTTCTAAAATCTGAATCATTTGATCTGCTCCCGCTTGGTTAGTGCGCTCAGATAAGCCAATATAAAAATGATCACCAACCATCATGATGTCTCCAGCTTCAATTGTTCCTGGCTCCTTAATATATTCAATGTGCTCATAAAAATTTTCAAGGGCTTTCAGCATATCCGGCAGGGCTGCTTCTTTTCGGCGACTCATTGCTCCTGGGCGAGTAATAATCGCACATTTACTGGTGCATAAAGCTACATCTTCCACAAAACAAGCATCAGGAAATTCATCCTTCGGTTCTAAAACTGTCACATTCACGCCAGTCTTAGTCAAAGCGCTTACATAGTTCTCATGCTGCATTAAAGCTTTACTATAAATTGGTTTCCCCTCATCTGCACTTGTTAATCCTTCCGAGATTGTTTTAGACGGCACACGAACGATAACATTTTTAAACATAATCCATCCTTCTTTCTTTTTATTTTACAGCTAGAGTATACAATATACAATTTTTGTTTGCAAGCCTTTTCCAAAAAGAATTATTTTGTAGTACAATAGAAGCTGGGAGGATGATTATGGAACCAAAGGATAAAGTATACCAATTTATATCAGAGCAGCTAACCTTAGGAAAGCTAAAAAGAAAAGATCGGTTAACTGAACAGTACCTTGTAGACAACTTGGGAATCAGCAGAACACCGATCCGCGAGGCTCTGCTGCAGCTTGCTTCAGATGATATTTTAGAAAGAGAACCTCGTAAAGGGTTTAAGATACGAACCTACACGGAAAAGGATGTTGAAAATCTTTATCAGCTGATTGGTGTTTTAGATGGGAAAATTGCTGAATTAACCGTTGATAAGCTGTCAGAAGATGATTACGCTTTGATGAAATTCTTAATTGACAGTATGTACTCTGCAATCAACAATGAATTGTATACAAAATACAATGAACTACAGCATCAATTTCATGAATTATATACAGTGAAATGTGACAACGGATTGCTAAGGAAAGAAATCGATAGTAAAAAGAAAATGTTTATTGGAAAAGCATATTCTCGGATTGAAAAAGAGCAGATCAAAGAGCTGTTGCTGGTTACGAATCAGGAACACGAGGAAATTCTTATGATGTTTAAAAAAGGGCAAGGCGAGAAGCTGCGTCATTTTTTAGAGCACACTCATTGGCGGCTAGAAAATGCACAATATGATATCTGGTAAAAAAAGAAGTTGAACCGCCATATGGTTAGAACCTGTCTGTTAGAATTTTGATCTAATAGACTGGTTCCAGCACAAAGCGGAACAGCTTCTTTTTTATTGTGATAATTCAAATACGAAATAGTTCAAATCACCACGGTATTTTGAAATAGAATACTCGACGGGTTGTCGTTCGTTGCTAAAGCCTTGGGTATGAAAATAAAACAACGGTTCATCTATTTCAACATCCAGCAAATCACTAGTAGTTTCATCAGCTTTAAGAACCTCTAATTTACGAGAAACCGCTATCACTGGATAACCTGCGTCCTCCAATGCTTTATACAGCTTTTCTTGAGTGAAATCAATCTGTTGAAAATTAGGAAACAAGCGATAAGGAACATAGCTGGTAACTAAAACTACTGGTGTATCTTCTGCATATCGCAGGCGAATCAATTTGTAAACTTGGTCACCTTTTTTTATCCGAAGATTTTCGGCCACTTCATCACTAGCCGTCGTTACTTTAAAGTTTAAAATTTTTGTTTTGGGCGCCAGTCCTTTGCGGTTCATTTCAGAATCGAAGCTCTCGATTACGTGCGTAAATTCCTGTTGAAACTTCGGTTTAGTTACTACGGTACCACGTTTTTTACGCTTTTCTAAATAACCTTCATTAGCCAGTGACTGAAGCGCTTGACGAATCGTCGGCCGACTAACTCCATACAACTCAACAAGCTCATGTTCAGTGGGAATCAGCTCATTTTCAGGATAAACACCGGATTTGATTTTTTGCAACAAATCATCACTTATTTTTTTGTGTAATGGGATCCTCATTGATCATCTGCCCCTCAATAAATTATCCTTATTATTATAGCATACAATCCCCACATCAACTATAACGCCAATAAGGGTTGGGGGTGGCTAGTACACATTCAGCTTTACCAGGTAAAATCGCTTCCTCTCCCGGCATCAGCAATAAACTTTGACCGGCTCGGCAAACATTTTCAGCTAAAATCAACTCACCAGAAAGAACGGTCAGCATACTGGCAATTGATGCCGGATTTTTCACCTCTCCAGAGACTTCCAAGTGTTGAAGGGTGAATTCTCTTTGGCTGACTGTTTGATCAAGCTCAAAGGTTTTCTTCTCTACCTGCTGATCAAAAATCAACGTTTCCAGCGCTGCGTCAACATGCAGCTCACGTTCTTTGCCATTGCTGTCTATTCGATCATAATCGTAAAAACGATACGTAATATCAGTAGATTGTTGAATTTCGTAAACCAGTGAGCCCTTGGTCAATGCGTGAATCGTACCAGACGGAATATAAATCAGATCATTACCTGCTACCGGGTATTCCTTCAGAACTTTTTTGTAATTCTTTTTCTTGACTGCTTCTGCAATCATCTGCTTATCTGATGCAAGCTGCTCAGCATAAATCCAGCCTGCTTCCGGTGGCTCAATAAAATACCAGGCTTCACTTTTTCCATATGGCATCCCCTCATGACTTTGCGAATAATCGTCAGTTGGATGGACTTGAATACTCAAATTTTCATCACAAGCAGTAAAAGAAATAATCAGTGGATAAACCTCTCCTGGCAGCAAACCAAATTTTTGTGGATCTTGCTGAATTAGCGTATTTAATGTGGCGTCTGTATTGCGAACTAAACAGTCGATTTCTGTAATCCCACTAGCAGAATACACAGAACCAATTTTTGCGATTCCTTCGTCCCCTTGATACTGGTGCAACCGTGGCGTTCCCCAAATTCTTTCCTTAGAAATCGGTTCTAAAATATACATAACAGCCTCCTAAAATACACCAATTACGACGCCAACTGCTGAGATAACAGTCAGAACAAGAATCACTTTAGTTGCTGTCAATTGTTTTGAGGTTAATAAATACCAAGCCAACAACACCATTCCCAACGGTAAAATACTAGGGAAAATACCGTCCAAAACATCCTGCAGTTTTTGTACTTCATCCCCCATCGGAATTTTGATTGCTGTCGTTAAAGCAATGTTAGATGCAGCAAGTCCACCAACTACCATAATCCCCAAAATGTTAAAGGCATCAGTAATCCGTTTGGCATTCTCACCGATGATGACATCAATGGCATTTACGCCTAAACGATAACCATTCATGAAGCACAGATAGGAAATTAATGGACCGATAATACCATAGCTAACCAAGTAAAATACTGGTCCAAGTGCATTTCCTCCAGCTGCTAAGCCCATCCCGATTGATAATAGGATTGGAACAATAATTCCTTGAATAATCGAATCGCCAATTCCGGCCAAGGGACCCATCAAGGTTGTCTTGATATTGATCGGCATTTCTTCCGGCACATCGCCGCCTAACGCAATTTCCTCTTCTAATGAAGCCACGATTCCGTTAATTAATTGTCCCGTTTGTGGTTCAGTATTATAGAACATCGAATGACGCAGCAGCAGTCTTCGTTTGGCATCAGGATCATTTTTATAATACTTTTCAGCAAAAGGTAAGTAAGAAAATGCCCAGGCATGTGCCTGCAGTTTTTCATAACTCATGGAAGATAAATGGGTGAAACCCCAGCGTTTCCAAATTTGCCGTAATTCTTTTTTACTTAATCGTTGTTCAACCTTTTCCATCACTTTATCCTCCTAGAATAAGTCATCGTCTTCATATGCGACATCCGCTGCTGGTCCGGCATCAACCACTGGTGCAGAATTGCTTCCACCATTGCCTGAACCTTTCCCGGTGCTTAAATAAACAATATAAGCAACCATTGCTGCCAAGAAAACTAACGCAATCATGTTTAATTTTGCAAAAGCCATTAAAACAAAACCTGCGAAGAAAAAGACTAAATGTATTTTATCCTTGATAACAATCCCCATCAACATTGCAATTCCTAAAGCCGGCAGCACCCCACCTAAAACCGAGATGGTATCTGTAACTACTTGCGGTACATTTGACAGCAGCCAGTCTACTAAGCCTCGGCCGAAGAAAATTGCCGCAAAAATTGGTACCGCTCGTAAAAGGAACGTCGTAATTTGAGGATAAACTACATGATTCAATGTAATTCCGCGATCATCAATGTTTTCCGCTGCTTTTTGGGCACGCGTATTCCAGAAAGAATATAAGGCCATCCGAGTATTATAAAAAATAAGTCCGAAGGTTTGGCCAATTAAAATCGATAATGTTACTGCCACGGCCGGATCCTTAGTAGTTGCCAAGGCTAAACCGATACCGCCGTATGCCGCATAGGTGATCTCACTATTAGTAGCTCCACCAGTTGACAGGTTTGCTATGAATACTGCCTGAACTGCTAAACCGCACAAGACACCTGCTTGCACATCACCAAAGGCAATTCCCGTCAACAAGCCTGCAACTAACGGACGACCAACCACGTAAAACCCGCCGCTCATACCGAATAACCAAGGACTTTCAATCGCTCCTAAGTAACAAAAAATTCCCGTTAACAGTGCTGGTAAAAACAAACTTCCTTCCATCTTCTTTCCTCCTCATTCCTGTAGTTAATCCTTTAACGAATTGTATTTTTCCTTCATAACCCTCCAAGGTTTCGTTTCATCATCCGGCAGCAGCTGGAAGCCAATCTCAATTCCCTGCTGATCCATGTATTCAAAGGCATCATAGTCCTTTTGATCAATCGCTACCGTCCGTCCCAATACCTTCGCTCCTTCACGAGTGTTCATAGGTCCGACATTCAGCTTCTTGCCAAAATCTACGCCCATCTCAACTAATTTGGCAAAGGTTTGCGGAGAGTTGCTGATGAGAAAGAAATCTTTCGTTGAATTTTTACCTTTAGGAATACTTTCAACTGCTTGCTCTGTCGTGTAAACACCTAATTTTAAATTGCCTGCTGCTGCTTTTAATACCCGCTTACGCAAGTCATCCTGTGCAATGTCATCGCCAACTACCAAAATACCTTGCACCGAACGTGCTTTGGTCCAACGAGTAGTCGTTTGACCGTGAATTACTCGATCATCAATTCTTGCTAATGTAATTGTCATGATATATTACCTCCAAATTTTTATTTTTCTCTCTTACTCACTTATTTATTACCTCTTAACTATCACTTATAACGAAAAAGTTGTTCACCCCAGCTAAAACTCGATGTCGTCTTCTGAGTCATCTGCATCAATACCCGCAACACCAGCTTTTCCAGTTGATAAAGCTAATTCGTACAGCACATCTAGCGTGCTGGTTTCCAACGCTAATCCAGCTTCAATCAGCATCGGTAGATTTAATCCTGCCACCACCCGGACTCTTTCAGGATGATTAAGATAGTAATTCAGAGCTTCGTTATAAGGTGTTCCTCCCTTTATGTCAGTAATAACTAACACTTCTTTTTCTGACAGTTCATCCATTTTCTGTTGAAAAATTTGAGTAAACGTTCCTATTCCCTCATCTGTTAGGCTGATAGCCTGGATCTTTTCATTGATTCCGGCTATCATTTGATAGCTGTTCAATATACCTTGACAAAACATACCATGTGTAACTAACATAATGTGCATTCTGCTGATTCATCTCCTTTTATGTAATAACATTTTAAAGCATATCCAAATAATACCTTGATAAGAAAGCGATGTCAACATCTAAATGTAATTATTTTTTGTCTTGACAACTGTCAAATTCTACTTTATGATCATTTATGTAATAACATAAAGGAGGAAAAAGCATGACAACTTATTCAATTGACCAATTAGCACAAATGATTGATCACACCAACTTAAAACCTTACGCATCCCGGGAGGATATGAAGACCCTTTGCCAAGAAGCAAAAGCTTACCACTTTAAAATGGTAGCAATTAATCAGGTACAATCCGCACTTTGTCGTGACTATTTAGCTGGCAGTGATATTGAAATTGGTGCAGCCATCAGCTTTCCACTTGGACAAACTTCTATTACTGCGAAGGTTTTCGAAACAAAAAATGCGATTGAACTCGGGGCAACTGAGATCGATTATGTCATTAACCTAACAGAAGTGAAGACAAAAAATTGGGATTATTTGAAGGATGAGATGGCACAAATCGTGGCAGTTTGCCGAGAAAATCAAGTTGTTTCAAAGGTGATCTTTGAAAATGCCTACTTGTCAGATGAAGAAAAAATCGCGCTATGCAAAATTGCGAAAGAAGTCGAACCTGATTTTATTAAAACGTCGACTGGTTTTGCTCCAAGCGGTGCAACCTTTGAAGATGTTAAGCTGATGAAGGAACAGGTTGGTCCCAAGGTGAAGGTAAAAGCAGCAGGTGGGATTCGTGATGCCGAAACCTTCAAAAAAATGCTGGCCTGCGGTGCAGAACGGATTGGAACCAGTTCGGGACTTACGATCATTGATACCTTTAAGGAAGAAGCCGTGAATGGCGAAATTACTATATAGAAGAAACCCGATTGACGGAAGCTATTGTTCTGTCAGTCGGGTTTTGTTGTATGTTGTCTAAATGATTATTCGACTCGCCAATGCTAAATTTTATTTCAATCACAGCGATTAGGTGACCGCTTGCACTATCAAATGACAATTAATATCCATAAATCGGCAACCTACTAGCTTCTTCCTCCCGCGATACTTGATCTTATTTTTCTTGTACACCTATCCATTCTAGATCGAACAAAAAACAATAGTTGACAAAGTCCACTAAAAATTCTATGCTTGATCTAACACAAAAGGAGCGATAACCGTGACTATTGAAAATATCCGGCAGTTCAATCGCTACTATACTCGGATTCTAGGCGTATTTGACAAGAAAGTCTTTAATCTGGACTATTCCATGATTGAAATGCGGATTCTTGGTGAGATTGCCCGTAACAAAGGTACTACCGCCAATCATTTAGCAAAATTCATGCGAATGGACCGCAGCTATTTAAGCCGCATAGTCAATAAGTTGGAAAAAGTCGGCTATATTACGCGACAAAACGATCCGGCGGACAAACGAATTTTTCGGCTGTTTCTTACTGATAAAGGAGAAACTCTGAACAGTTTCATTGAAGAGCAGTCGGATAAGCAGATCTTAGAGCTGCTTCACTCCTTGGATGCCGAGGAAATTACTCAGCTGAAAACAGCTATGGGCACGATTGAAACAATTTTGAATCAAGTAGTTCCCAACGAAATGGAGGAAATGTAATGCTATCATTTGAAAACGATTATTCTGAAGGTGCTCACGAAATGGTGCTGAAGCTATTACTAGAAACCAATATGCAGCAGGAATCTGGTTACGGAACTGATACCTTTACTCAACTTGCGAAAGAGAAAATCAAAGAACAATTAGATTGTCCAGAAGCAGAGATCAAGTTCTTAGTCGGTGGAACGCAAACCAATCAGATTGTGATTACTGCACTTTTGAAAAATTATGAAGGTGTTTTGGCAGCCGATACCGGACACATCAGCACTCATGAAGCTGGAGCAATTGAATTTTGCGGCCATAAAGTATTAACGCTGCCCCATAACTTAGGAAAGATTAATGCCGATCAGGTCAGAGACTACGTGGAAACTTTTTACGCCGATGGCAACCACGAACACATGGTGGCACCCGGAATGGTTTACATTTCTCATCCAACTGAGTATGGCACCCTCTATTCGATGGAAGAACTTGCATCACTTTCAGCAGCTTGTCGAGAGTTTGAGATTCCACTTTATTTGGATGGGGCTCGTTTGGGTTATGGATTGATGAGTGAGGAAACAGATGTAACGATGGCTGATATTGCGCGTCTATGTGATGTCTTCTATATTGGCGGAACTAAGGTCGGTGCTTTATGTGGCGAAGCATTGGTTTTCACCAAGAATAATTTGCCGAAGCATTTTGTTTCTATTATTAAGCAGCACGGGGCGCTTTTAGCCAAAGGCCGTTTATTGGGAATTCAATTTTTAGCCTTGTTCAGTGATAATTTGTATTTTGATATTAGTCGACATGCGATTGAAATGGCGCAATTATTGAAGGAAGGCTTTACGCAAAAAGGTTACCAAACCTTAATTGATTCGCCAACGAATCAGCAGTTTATTATTCTAGAAAACGAAAAGTTGAAGGCTTTACAGCAACAAGTTCGCTTTTCTTTTTGGGAAAAGTATGATGATACTCATACGGTCGTGCGTTTTGCTACCTCGTGGGCGACCACAAAAGAATCTGTCGAGCAGCTGCTAGCACTGATTTAACCCATAAAGAAACCTCTGGAAATTAATAAAGAATTTATTTCGGGGAGAATCGTAGAACCCTTTACCAAAACTAATTGCAACAGATTTTCGAACAAAAGCTGTCACAATTTTCTTAACAGAATAATGTGACAGTTTTTTGCTATACAAATTTTTAACTTAAAATTCTCTACGAAAAATTCGATGATGCTAACCCATTTTTCAACTAACTAAATAAACAGATAAGACAGAAGAGGTTCAAACCATCCATAACTATCAAATTCGTGTGCAAAATGGATTCTCGAATAGAGTTGAAGAAGTCTGCTTAATCGTTTTTCTATACTGGGTGTACTGTTTAAGATCACAGTACTATCATTTTAATCGTAGATATTCCATAACTGTTTGAAGTGTTGAAGGTTTAACCGATCAATTTCATCTACAATAATTAAAGCAATTCCCTCATATTCATCACTCGCCAATCCTTCGTCTTCTATTCCCTCATGTTCAATTTAATAAATTATCCAAGCTAAACCAATCCTAAAAATATACTCATTGAGATTTATAAAGATAAGTTGCTTAAGTAGACTGTTTGAGAACCAACTATCTTTTTCCAGACCTAACAAGCAAAACTTCTTATTAGTGATGCACTCTCAGCAATGAGTGATCCATAATGGACTTTCTTTCTATGCAATTGTTGTTTTATTTCCGCATAACTGTGGACACAAACATAGCCATACTGAATTTCCCCAGCTGATTTCCATTTTTTTATATCTTCCTTCCAATGCTCATTTTTTTCTTCTATAACTATTCCCATCTTTTTTGACATGGATAATTCCTCCTAATTTAACGGTTCATTTTTGAGGGATGGAAATAAAGATATAAATTTATCCGAAATTAACGTTTCTGTTTTTTTATCCGAAATAAATAAACTTATTGATACAAAACAAACATTAATGTATACTCATATAGTGATAAAAGCCCTAGTTATTTAGTATCCTTACTATCAATTAATAAAAAATAAAAAAAGATTCTTTGATTGTGATATACTCCCCTATCTATGATAAGGAAATAATTAAATCCTAGATAAGGGACTTTTTCACGGGAGAAGAGTGAAACTCAGTCCAGAGAATTGTTTGAGATTGAACCACAAAATTGGTCTAACAAGTACCGCAAAGCAAACTCAGATTGATCTGTCTGCTCTCAAAAGATGATGTGTTTTATATAAGGATGGAAGTCCCACTGGTCATCTCGCTACGAGGAAGAATAAAAATTGTCTTAGAGAATGAATACTGGCGGCCGTACCAGATTATTTTACAAGTGGAGGCAGTCAAGAGGATTCGCTGAAGATTGTGTTAGACTGTCTAACCCGCGATAAGGACTATGGCAATCAAGTACCTAGTGTCGTGCTGGAATTAGAATAAAGAGAATGAATACCATATGTTATTTAGGTGCCAGATATATTGCATTAATTTACAAAGTCCATTTATTTTCGTTCCTATGTGGCGCCTATATAATTTTATATAAATATTTCCATTGATGATAAAAGGGGTGCTATTGATAAAGTGAAAAGAAAGATATTATTTTTATTTTTAGGTATATGCGGTATTTTTAGCATGATGACTCAAAATGTTTGGGTAGTTCTGGCGAATGAGAAAGAGAATAATTCAGAAAAAGTGTATGCTGGATATTTACTCTCTACGGAGCAAATATCCAGCATACCAGAAATTAACTACACAGAACCGGTCAATAATTCCGAGCAGCAAGAAGACATTGACAAAAATGCAAAAATAAATACGACAACTGGAGAAAATGAAGACCAATCATTCCCATGGCAATACTATGATGACGAACAGGGCGGTCTTGTAGATTCGGAGTTAATTTTGAAGCTATCAGGTGATGGAACAACACTTTACGTTCCTGGAGGTACGATTGTTAAACCTCAAAGTTTAGTGAACCATTTATATGAAAGAGGTCTTGACCCTGAAAAAGTTACGAAGATTATAATAGAAGGCCCTTTAACTATTCAGGGAATTGCGAGCTATTTATTCGCGTTTTGGACCAATGTGCAACACATAGAAAATATTGAGAATGTTGACATTTCAAATAACTCTACTAGTTACGGACGATTGGATAGTGTTTTTTCTGGTGATTTCAATCTGCAAGAATTAAATTTGTCTACATGGGATTTAACTAATTATGACTCAGATCAATCGGGGTTCTTTGGTGCTTGTTGGAGCTTAAAAAAATTGGTTTTAGGTCCTAATTATAAAACAAGCACAGCGCAATTATTGACTGATCCGCCACAAGACAATCCTGCTTATACCGGTTTTTGGCGAGCTGTCGGGGATGGGACAGAACATCGTCCTACAGGTAAACGATGGACAGCTACTGAGTTTATGAGTTCAAAAGTTAATAATAACACCGTAGGAGAAGAATGGGCAGATACACATGTATGGGAACCTGTTCCTGCCAAAATCATAGTAAATTACCAAGATACTGACGGAAATAAAATCCATGAACCAGTAGAAAATACTGACAGAAATGTTAGTGAAGAGTATGATGTAACAACACCAGAGTACAAACTTAATATTCCTGGTTATACTCTAGAAGATACTGAACTACCTGAAAATGCAGTTGGATCTATTGAAAATAACGAACCCATAGAAGTCACCTATATTTATAACAAAAATCCTGATATCCCTTCTATCTTAGGTAAAGAGGTCACCGCTAAATATCAAGATACCGATGGAAAATCCATTCATGAAAATGAAGTGTTTTCCGGTAACATTGGCGAGAGTTATACGACTAAAAAGTTAGATATTGATGGATATTCCTTTAAAGAAATCAATGGAAACCCCGCTGGTGTCTTTACTGATCAAGAACAGATAGTCACTTATATCTATAACAAAAATTCTGATATTCCTTCTGTCTTGGGTAAAGAGGTCACCGCTAGATATCAAGATACCAATGGAAAAACCATTCATAAAAATGAAGTGTTTTCCGGTAACATTGGCGAGAGCTATACGACTAAAAAGTTAGATATTGATGGATATTCCTTTAAAGAAATCAACGGAAACCCCACTGGTGTCTTTACTGATCAAGAACAGATAGTCACTTATATCTATAACAAAAATTCTGATATTCCTTCTATCTTAGGTAAAGAGGTCACCGCTAAATATCAAGATACCGATGGAAAATCCATTCATGAAAATGAAGTGTTTTCCGGTAACATTGGCGAGAGTTATACGACTAAAAAGTTAGATATTGATGGATACTCCTTTAAAGAAGTCAAGGGAAACCCCACTGGTGTCTTTACTGATCAGGAACAGATAGTCACTTATATTTATAGCTTTGATAGATTTGCTGAACTTAGTGAGAAAGCTACTATAATGCAAAACAACAAAGAGCTACCAAAAACGAATAGTTTAGGTAAATTTACTACAGATACTAGTGCCAATAAAAAATATCCCAATACAGGAGAAATGAATCAAACATATTGGAGCGTTTTGGGTATTTTATGTATTGTTGTCACTTTTCTATTTTACTGGTTTAATAAAGCGAAGGATACTAGTAAATTAAAATAGGAAGAACAAAACTTGCTCCCATATCATTACTCTTATTACTGCGGATAAAATTGGTTCTTCATCTACTTACTTTGTGGATGAGGCCAAGGCCCTCGATGTCATTGTGACAGAGAAGGCTGCACCAGATAATTTGATTATACCGTATCAGCAAGAAGGGATTCAGGTGATTGGTTAACTGAGTATAAAAACCGCCCTACTGTGCTCACAGTAGGGCAGGTGCTCATAGCATCTAGCTCAGATTTTTCGTTTGTACCACATCTTCTACCAGCTGATCAATCACTGGATCTTGCAAGTAATTTTTTAGGGTAATTACTCGCATATTAGGATGTGATTTGCGTGTTCGCTCTTCTAAATCCTGATGAACCACAACTAGGTCACTGTCCGAAGGAACATCTTCAATTCGATAATTTTTAACTTCAATGTCCAAAACTCCAGCTTTTTTCAATTTGTTTTTAAAGGTTGTTGCTCCCATCGCACTGCTGCCCATTCCGGCATCGCAGGCAAACGAAATTTTTGTATAATTAGCTGGAACAGCGGCTTGACCAGCCAATAGGTCTTTTCCTTCTGTTTTCATGGATTTAGATTTCTCAGCAGCAGCTTCAAAAGCATCCTCATCTTCATCCGCCGTTTTATCTGCTTTTAAAATAACTGATGTTACTAAGAACGATACAATCGTTGCTGTCGTTACACCAGCGATTACTCCCACAAAGTTTCCTTTTGGTGTCAAAGCTAAATAAGAGAAAATCGAGCCTGGACTTGGTCCAGCAACTAATCCTGCACCAAACAGTTGGAAAGTGATAATCCCTGTCATACCACCAGCGATCATTGAAAGAATCGTAATCGGTTTCATTAGGACATATGGGAAATATAATTCGTGTATCCCACCGAAGAAGTGGATAATGATTGCACCAGGTGCTGTCCGTTTGGCTGCCTTTTTACCAAAGAAGGAATACGCTAATAGCAAGCCCAATCCAGGTCCAGGGTTAGAAGCCACCATAAAGTAAATGGATTTTCCGGCATCCAAGGTTTGCTGCATTCCTAATGGGTAATACACACCTTGGTCAATTACATTGTTCAAAAAGAGAACCTTTGCTGGTTCGTTAATTATTGACAACAGTGGCAGGAATCCTGTAGCGACCAACGCTTCAATTGCATTAGTAACTGCCTGATTGGCTGCTTGAATTGTGGGACCAATCAGCAAATAAGACAAGACCATTAATAGGAAACCTAGAATCCCAATTGAGAAATTGTTTACGACCATTTCAAAACCAGCTGGAATTTTTCCATCTAGAAACTTATCGGTCTTTTTCATAATCCAGCCGCCTAATGGCCCCACCACCATCGCACCCATAAACATCGGAATATCAGCACCGATAATTAGACCCATTGTACCAAGGGCTCCTAGAACGGCTCCCCGCTGACCGCCAACCATACGTCCACCCGTGTAAGCTAATAATAATGGCAATAAATAACTAACAGTTGGACCAACTAACTCGTTCAGCAACTCATTGGGAAACCAACCTGTGGGGATAAACAACGCAGTCGCAATTCCCCAAGCAATAAAAGCACCAATATTCGGTAAAACCATATTGGTTAAAAATCCACCAAAGGCTTGCACCCTTGCTCTGGCAGAGACCTGCTTTTTATCATTCGACATTTCCATCTATATTCCTCCTTGAGATTTACTCTTCGATTACCGCTAACAACTCTTCTTCATTTTGTATCTCCAACAACGCTTCATATCGTTCTGTATCGCTTAAAATCCCAGCCAAATCAGCCATCAATTCCAGATGTCCATCTGGCGAATTCGAAGCCAATACGAAAAATTGCTCTACAGGTTCTTCTTTCGGAAACATAATCGGCTGCTCCAGCTTCATAAAGCTGATCCCAATGCCGCTACTGCCTAATTCAGGCCGGGCATGAGGCATGGCTATTTTAGGCAGAATAATAATATAGTTCCCGTTGTCTTTTACATTTTGAATCATTGCCTCAATGTAGCTTGGCTGAATGATGCCCTTTTGCAGCAATGGTCTAGCAGCAATTTCAATTGCTTGTTGCCACGTTTCAGCTTGTTGTAGAAACTGGCAATTCCCTTGCAGCTGTTCTTTAAGCATGGCTTTCTCCTTCCAATAAATACTTTTTGTCTTGCTTGGTCGCTTGATAAACCATGTCCAATTCTTCTAATAAAGGACCTTTTATTTGCGATATTTCTGTCGCAGTTAAAGAGAACCCTTTTTCCTGGATCAGTCTTTTCAATCGAACTGCTTCTTCGTCATCAGTATTGCGATACAAATAAGCTGCAGCGATAATTTTTAACCCATTTTGATAGGGGAGATTTAATTCTGCCAAACCTTTTACTGGTGCAACTAAACGATCGTTTGGTTGCAGCTTTCGAATGGGTGAACGACCGACTCGATCCACACTATCAGATAATTGCTGGTTACCATGACGTTTTAAGGTTTTTTCAATAAACTGATCCATTTCAGTCTCTGAGGTTTGATATTTTTTTATAAAATATTGTTTGTTCTCAGCCAAAAATCCTTGAACCACTTTTTTCAAATCGGCATCCTTCATAGCTGCTTGGACAGTAGAATAATCAAACAAAGCACCCAGATAAGCAAAAGCAGCGTGGGCTGCATTGACAATATACAACTTTCGTTCAATGAATGGCTGCATATCGGTAACAAATGTGGCTCCTTTAATTGAAAATTTGGTTGCTGGGTTCCACTGCTGCTGACTAATTACCCATTCAAAATAAGGTTCAACCACTGCAACTGTTTTTCCATCAACCTCTTTTGAAAGGGCCTGGCGGTCTATCGCCGTATCCACGAAGAAAGCATAGTGATCAAAAAGCGCCTGACCACTTTCATCCAGCTGCTCTTCTACAGCCTTCTTCAACAATGAACTGGCATTGATAATATTTTCATTGGCTAAAATATTAATGGGTTGCTGCTGTTCCTTGAATCGTTTTGTCAGAGCTTGTGCTAAAAGTGGGGCAATTCTAGCGAGATTGTTTGCTCCCACCGAAGTTGTAATTAAATCAGCAGTTTGAATTTCTGCTATAACTTTTTCTGGCTCCTTAATTGAATTTAAGGCGTATACTTGATCGATAAACAAAGTAGTTTTTTTCTCAGTCAGCAACTCTACCAAATAGCCCCTGTCTTGATTCAATTGATTAATTAACGGCTGGGCAGTATCTGCATAACAGAGCTCAAAGCCATTGTCATGAAGAACTTGTCCGATAAAGCCGCGGCCGATATTTCCGGCTCCAAAATGAACTGCTCTCATCTTCGCCACCTACTCCAAATTCGCATGATAGCGCCATAGGCCATGCATGTCTATCTCTTTTTCTTCAATCAAGGTTAACGCAATCGAATCGCCCAATAATAGAAGACACTGTTCAAAAAGGCTAGTCATAGGTTGAATAGATGGAATTTCCCCAACTAAATTCAGCTTGGTTTGAACTGGAATTCGAACAAAAATATCGGCATACTCTTTCATGGAACTATTGGGATTCGAACCAATATGAGCGACCATTGCATCGAAGTTCTTCGCTTTTTTTGCAATGGCTAAAGGGAAAGCACTTTCGCCGCTGCCTGATCCTACGATCAATAAATCTTTGGCAGTAATCGCCGGTTCGGTAATTTGACCGACAACCACCGTTTGAATTCCAATATGAGCCAAACGTTTTGCCACAGCCTCTAGGGAAAGCAGCACTCGGCCAACGCCTACGAAGAAAACTTTTTCCGACTGTTGAATCGCCAACATCAGCTGATCTACTTGTTCTTCTGAAATACCTGCCAAAGTAGCAGTTAATTCTTCCGCAATTTTTTGTTCCGATGTTCTAAATGACATTTTCTCTCACCCTAGCCCCTTCTGCAACTGCCTGTAAAACTTTTTCTTTGTTTTCAATCAAGGTCGCACCTTTGACAAATAAGCTGGTACTGCCTAGAACTAAATTATCCGCTCCCGCTTCAACGAGATGAGCAATACTGTCTAAGGAAACCCGACCATCCACCTGTAACTCAACTGCTGGGTTCACTTCTTGAATTCTTGTCCTTAAATCCCGAATTTTTTTGGCGGCATAAGGAACTTGTTTTTCATTTTTATTGGTAGCAAATCCTGGATTAATTAACATCAAACATACCAGATCAATTTCCGGCAGCACATAGTCCAATACTGTTAATGAAGTGGCAGGGTTTAAGGCTATCCCTACTTTTGTTCCAGCTTGTTTGATTAATTGAATGTAGCGATCGACATGTAAGCTGGTTTCGTGATGAAACGTAATACTTTCCACTCCGATTTTCAGCATTTCTTGGATAAAATACTCATTGTCATTAGCCATAATATGGATATCAAAATTCCTTGAGGATACTTCCCGCATCCGTTTAATCGTCTCTAATCCTAAAGGCATGCTGGGACTAAAACTGCCATCAATTACATCAATGTGCAGTGTATCAATTCCGATATCTGCAAGTTCCTGCATTCCTTGTTCTAAATTTACTAAATCAGCACACATAATTGACGGGGACAACTTCACTTGGTTTTTCATTACTCCTGCTCCTCCATTGGAATGTCATGTACAAAAAATAATTCATTCGCGCGCTTAATTAACAATGAACTATTTCTTGATTACACACTCATTGTAAACGCTCCACTAGCACAAGTCAATACAAACATGCATATTTTTGCGCATTATATGCCCGTTTATGCTGATAGAGCGGAAATGAATTGACACAAACCAGCATGCGTGGGAAAATAAAAGCAGCAAAAGATGGAGGAATCAGCCATGTTGAAAGAAGAAAGACAGCAAAAAATCATCGATATTTTAAATATTGAACAAAAGGTTATTGCGAGTGACTTGAGTCAACGTTTTACTGTCTCTGAAGATACTATTCGTCGGGATTTGAAGGAACTGGATAGCCAAGGAATGTTAAAGCGGGTGCACAGCGGTGCATTGCGCGTTGGGCCGCCAATAACTGATTTTTCTTACCGCGAAACCGTTGATAGCGAAATAAAAAGAGTTCTCGCCCATAAAGCACTCCCTTTTTTAAAAGAAGATTCGGTTATTATTATCGATGGTAGTACAACAAATTTAGCCTTGGTAAAAGAAATTCCTCATGACTTTAGAGCCACTATTATTACCAACAGCCCGCCAATTGCAGTCGAGCTGGCACAGCACGCACAAGTTGAGGTAATCAATATCGGCGGTATCTTTTACAAGCAGTCGATGATTAATCTGGGGGTAGAAACTTATAAAAACCTGCAAAACATTCGTGCCGATTTGTACGTGATGGGCATCTACAATATCGACATTGATGCCGGAACCAGCGTCCCAACCGTGCAGGAAGCTGAAATTAAGCAGCAAATGACTCGCGTTTCGACTGAGGTGCTAGGCATGATTACCAATGATAAATTCGGCACCATCAGCAATGCGATTGTCGGACCGGTGGATGATCTGAGCTTTCTGATTTCTGAGGATATTCCCGAGAAGGTTCGGAGGGAATACAATAAGAAGAAGTTGTTGTTGATTGATTGATAAGAAAACACCTGACTACTTAACCCTGCATAAATCGGCAGGATATAGTAGTCAGGTGTTTTTTTGGTTTTTTCGCAGAGTTTAAAGGATCTCTTTGAACAGCTCAATTGTTTCTTCTACAGTTGGCAAGTATGGATTGGCCCCTGCACAAGCATCCAATTGAGCATTCTCAGCTAATTTTTGTAAATCAACTTCATGAACGCCTAATTCAGACAATTTCTCAGGAATACCGACTTCTTTTGAAAGAGCTTTGATTTGTTCGATGACATAATCAGCACATTCTTGATCGGATTTTCCGGCAGTATCTAAGCCGATGACTTCAGCGATTCGACGGAAGCGTTCAGGTACAACCTTGGCATTTTCCCGTTCGACAATCGGCAGCAGCATGGCATTACATACGCCATGTGGTAAATCATACAAACCACCTAATTGATGAGCCATTGCGTGAACATAACCTAAGCCCGCATTGTTGAAGGCCATCCCTGCTAAGAAAATTGCGTAAACCATGTTTTCTCGAGCATCTAAATTATAACCATCCTTAACCGCAGTTGGCAGGTTGTCAAAAATCAGTTTTACTGCTGCTTCTGCAACTACATTGGTAACCGGAAAAGCTCCTGGGGTAACTAAAGCTTCGATCGAATGAGTCAAGGCATCAATGCCAGTAGCCGCTGTTAAATCAGCCGGCTTGTCTATCATTAATTCTGGATCGTTTACCGACATCAGTGCCAAGCTGTTGCGATCAATCATGATCATTTTCACACCACGATCTTCATCAGTAATCACATAATTAATTGTAATCTCGGCTGAGGTTCCAGCCGTGGTATTAATGGCCACAACCGGCAGCGCTTTTTTGGTAGTTTTATGCATACCTTCATAGTCCTGCATCTTACCACCATTAGTAGCCAAGATAGCAATTCCGCTGGCAGCATCTTGGGGTGAACCACCACCTAATGAAATAATGAAATCACAATTGTTTTCTTTTAATAAAGCTAAACCTTCTTCCACACTGGCAACAGTTGGGTTTGCTTTTACATTGTCAAAAATCAAATATTCTACACCAATTTCATCCAATGGTCTTGTAACCTTCGGCAAAATATCGCTGCTGCTTAAAAATTTGTCGGTAACCAATAAAGCCTTTTTGAAGCCTAGCGGTTTGATGTGTTCACCGATATTATTGATACACCCTCTACCCATGATGTTTGTTGCTGGTACATAAAATACATGTTCTGCCATAAAAATGAACCCTCCATTTTTTAGTTTTTTTTACCTAAACCTTGCGATAGAAAAACTGCTTCCTGAGCAGTTTCCTGTTATTCCAGATTTGCGTGACGTGGAAACATGGTATCTGTGGTTTCATTGACCAATTCCATCAGGGCCATAATCACGGCATCATAGATCAGGAAGCTTAATTGTTCGTAGGATGAACCCATTGGCTGAACTGATTTTCCTACTAATTCCTCATCCTCAACCTTAGGCGAAGCTCCTGGTAAAACAAATTTCACATCAGCCATTTGCCCAATGGTTGAATCAGGATTAATCGTATTTAAAGCGATTTTTACCCCGTTTTTCTGAGCCTTTTCCGCCATCGCTACTAAGCTTTGGGTTTCCCCTGAGCCAGAACCAATAATCAACAGATCTCCTTCATGGGCACTGGTAGTTGTTATATCACCCACGATGCTTACATCAATACCCAAATGCATCATACGATTGGCAAACGCTCGAATCGCTAATCCAGAACGTCCAGCTCCAGCCACGAAAACTTTCTTAGCCTTGGGGATCATTTCTACAAAAGCATTCAACTGTGAACCATCTACTTTTTCCAAGTTAATGCTTAACTCTTTTAGAATCATCTCTGTGTTTTTTTTCACATTCACCATTCTGCTTACCCCTTTTTCAAAGCTTCTGCAATCAGACGTGCTTCTTTAACCGGATCTTCGGCGTTCAAAATACCGCTTCCGACTATCACAATATCGGGATTCAAGGCCATATAGTCATTGATCGTTTTACTGCTGATTCCACCAGCTACTGCTACTTTGACCTCTTTAACATGCTTTTTCATTTCGGTTAAATCTTCTAAAGGGGTCCGACCGGCTGCTTGTTGATCTGCTCCGGTGTGTACTGCAATCACATCCACGCCTAAGCTTTCTACAGCCGGAACGCGAGTTGCTAAATCATCCACACAAATCATATCTACCATAATTTGTTTGCCTTGTTTGTTGGCTTCTTCTACACAACCTTTAATAGTTAAATCGTCTGTTACTCCTAAGACTGTTACGTATTCTGCTCCTGCATCGAAAGCCAATTGAGATTCATAAGCACCTGCATCCATAATTTTAGCATCACACAATACTTCTAGTTGAGGAAATTTGGCTTTAATTTGACGGACAGCTTCACGACCAGCATCGATAACAAATGGTGTACCCACTTCAACAATGTCTACGTATTCTGCTAATGGTTCCAACTGAACCAATGCTTCTTCTAAGTTTAACTCGTCAATTGCTAATTGTAATTTCATGGTTTATCCCTACCCCTTATATTCTTCTAAAATTTTTTGGAACAACGGTGTATCTTTTTCGATTTTACTAAATTTGCTTAATGCTGCTTCTATACCGTTAGCTTGAATTTCCTGCTGCAGTTCTACTGCTTGTTCATCGGCTGGATTTTCAAATTTCAATAAAGCTGCGATACATTTTGCCAAGGCATCGTTGGCTAGACCTTTTTCAGCTAATTGAACAGCTGGTGCCACTAAGCGGTCAGTTGGATCTAATTTTCTTAACGGTGAGCGTCCGACTCTTAAGACATCATCCATCACAAAGGTGGCCGAGAAACGAGCAATTGATTCGTCGATTTTCTTAGATAATTCCTGTGATGTGAAACCATATTTTTGTTCCAGCAGTTTTGCCGATTCCTCCATTGCTGCAACCGCCGTTGCTTTAATTTCTTGATCCTTCAGGGCATCCTGTACAGTTGGATACTCTTTGACAAACCCCAAATAGGCTAAGGCTGCATGTCCACAGTTGACAATATAAAGCTTTCGTTCCAAATATGGCTGAAGCTCTGCAACATAGGTGGCACCCTTAATCGGTTCTTTACGGAATAATGGTTTTTCTTCAATAACAAGTTCAAAAGCAGAATCAATTTCAACACAGCTTTTGCCATCAACTTCTTTCCCCAAAGCCAAACGGTCTACTGAGGTATTAGCAAATCGGGCAATCTCCGACAATACTTCTTCAGACACATGCTTCAGCAGCACACCTCGCAAAATATCTGAAGCAAACAACGCATTCTCACAGGCAATGACATTAACCGGCAACTGCCCACGGTTATGACGGACATGTAGACCTTTGGCTAAAATCGGTGCAATTCTTGGCAGGTTATCTGCCCAAACTGAGGTTGTAATTAGGTCAGCTTCACAAATAGCTTCGATTACCTTTTGTTCTTCAGTCAGAGAGCTGACTGCTTGGATGTTGTTGATCACCACTTTTCGATTGTCTTCATTTAAGATATACAACTCATAGCTTTGGTCTTGATTCAATTGACGTACCACTTTGTCAGTCACTTCTACAAAGGTAATATCGTAGCCGCTTTTGTGTAGTAAATCTCCGATAAATCCTCGGCCGATATTTCCGGCTCCAAAATGCAATGCTTTCACGTTTAAACCACTCCTTCAAATAATGCAGCAATCTCTTCCTTAGATTGGGCATTGATTAGCTTCTCGATATTTTCTTCTTCACCTAATAGTCCAGCAATTTTTGCCAATATTTCCAGGTGTTCATCATTTTTACCGGCAATACCAATTAACAGCTTGGCTTCCTTATCTGGTCCAAAAGATACACCTTCTGGTACTTGTAGGAAAGACAGTCCCGAATGCTTAATGTACTGTTGAGAGCCGTCCACACCATGAGGAATTGCAACTTGACTGCCAATATAAGTTGAAACAACTTCCTCTCTTTGCAGCATACAGTCGATATAGTTTTCATCGACGTAGCCGTTCTCCACCAGCACCTGACCAGCAGCTTTGATGGCCTGTTCTTTATCGGCTAAGGCAATACCCAATTTAATGTTTTCTAATGGCATGATTTCTTTCATGTTCTTTCACCTCTATAATAATTTTTCGGTAACGTAGTTTTTAATTCGTTCACCCAATAAGTCGCGAATTTTACTTTCTTCACATTGCTCAAATAGTTGAATGGATTCAGGCGTTTCAATAATCAGCATCGTAATCATACTTAACAAATCCGCTACAATGACTTGATCTTTTTTTGGTGATACGACTAAAATCACACTGGTTACTTCCATCAATTCTTTTTCCATAGAGGAGAAAACAATGTTTTTTTCTAAATCAAAAACGATGAACAAGGGCTGCTCAATCTTGTCGGTTTGACAGTGAATATAACCTAGGCGAGTATTTGGGATGCCGAAATACGATTCCAACTTAGCTTGTTCGGCGTAATCTACCAGCAGCTCAGCATCCACTGTATACTTTTTTTCCACCAAGTAAGTTCCTAAGATATTCAAAATCGGCAAATCCTGAAATTCAGGATCAATTTTTATGGTATGAAAATTTTTCAACACCTGACTGCTGTACTTGGCAATTAAGCTTAATTCCTCTAGTTCCGCTGGAAGCTGGGAAACATCCACTGGTCTTTTGGGAATCAACAACTCTTTACGATGGAGTTTACTGAAGCGAATCGTTTCCAACAGCTTTTTGACCTCCGCCAATTCTTTCTTGTTTAGCAGTGGCGAAACCATCACATAATCCTGAACATCCAATGGTAATGATACGGTGGAGAAGATGACATCGTATTGTTCTAAATCTTCTTGGGTTAGCTTAAGAAAACTGACAATCTTTTTTATCTCAATTTCGGGAATTTCGCGGATTAACCGATTCGCTAGCATTTTCGATGACCCCATCCCACTGGAGCAAACCACTAATGCCGTAATTGATTTATCCAAAACCTTGTCTAAGGCCACAGCAAAATGGAGAACTAAAAAACCAATCTCGTCTTCGGGAAACTTGTCTTCTTTAAACACGTATTCTGTCGCAATCTTAATCGTTGAATACAATTTTTCATAGCTGCGGCGAATTTCCTTCAGCATCGGGTTTTTAATGGTAATACCGCTTCTGGTTCGTGCCAAGGCTCGATCCAGATGTTCAAATAAGGCCTTTTGCAGATGGGCATCCGTCCGTAACCGACAGCCCATACTAGTTTCCACAAAGACAATGAAATCATGCACCTTGTTGACTAAGTCCAGCTCTTGAATATCCTCGGAAAGCTCCAAGCTTTGGAAATTATTATTAATAGAGATTAACCATTCCAAATAATTTTCTTCACTTTCGCTTAAAGTAATTTCAAAAGTCTTTTGGATCAGCTCCTTGAATTCCTGATAAATTTCGATGGGACGGTCTTTGTGTTTGACCATATTGTCTAAATAATAATTGTTGCTGTGATCCCAGTTAAGTCGTTTAACCATGATAGAAATCAGGAAAACGTAATCCTGAAACATGGTATCCGTCACTTGAATCCGGTGTTTTTGGAACAACTGTTCCAAAAGCTGGAAGCTTCTTTTAATGACCGAATGATAGTGAGTATCACTCAGCAGCTTAAAATAGATTGAACTGCTTCGCTCCTGTTCGATCCAGTGAACTAGCTCCACAAAAGAAATATGGTCGCGGAAAATATTGGACAGCAACACTCGTTTTTTCGTTTCGAAGCCAGTGATTAGAAAGCCGTCTCCTTTTTTTACAACTAAGTCCAGATCATAGAAGTCTAACTCTTTTTTTATTTGCTGCAGGTCGTTGCGAACCGATTGAACCGAAACATTGAGGGCTTCCGCAAAATACTGAGCCTTCACATATTCCTGTTCATGCAGCAAGTAGAAGAGTGTCGCGTTGATTCGGTCCTCCGTTGTTAATTCATAATCTTGATCCTCACCCTCGAACAAAGTATTCAATGCAGTTACTTCTGTTGAAGAACCCGACAGTTTCATCCCTTTTCCAGCTTCATTGATTACTTTTAGACCGTAATGCTCCACTGCTTCATACACTTCCTCCAGCTGACGATAGACCGTCCGATTGGTCACGTTCAAGTGCTCTGCAATCTCATGTACCGAAACATAACTATTCAAATTTTCCATTAGTAGTCGCAAAATCTCTCTTGTTCGAGGAGTAATGATCATATTAATCACCTATTCATCTTTTAATTTCTTAACGATGGCGTCATATTCGGCACCATCCATAAAGGCACTCAAGGTTAGATATTGAATGTTGGGTTTATCTTTATTGTTTTCCATGGCCCGATCCAACAAATCCTGATGGGTAATTACTAAGTCGGCATCATCTGGGATATTATTGATGGATTTATTGATAACCTCCATATTTAGCATGGCCTTGTTAACCTTAGTCTTCAGCATTGAAGCCCCCATAGCACTAGAACCCATTCCGGCGTCACAGGCCACCACAATTTTATGGATTCGACTTGGATCGATTTCTCCAGTGATTGCTTGACCAGTCTGAGCGCTTGCAACAGCATGCTCTAGAGCCGCTCCGTCATTGATTGGTCCCACTTCGGTTTCGATCAGTTCTTCAGTATCGTCCACCATAGTTTTGTCGCGTTTCAGCAGGAAGCTGGCAATTAGGCAGGAGACCCCCATTCCGGCGAAGTAACCGACAATATTTACAATGAAGCTGCCTCTCGGTGTCATTAATAGAAAAGCGATGATACTTCCTGGTGACGGTACCGCTACCGTTCCGCCGCCGAAGAACTGGAAGATGGTTAGTGACGTCATACTTCCAAAAATTGGAGCCAAAACTAAGATTGGTTTCATCAAAATGTACGGGAAGTAAACTTCAGCGATTCCTCCAAACATTACGATAATGGTAGAAGCCGGCGCCGTTTTCTTAGCCACCCCTTTACCGAAGAAACAAAAAGCCAGCATAACGCCTACCAATGGACCACTATTTCCTTCAACTAGAAATAAAATTGATTTACCTGTTTCCACCACCTGTTCAATTCCCAATGGTGACATGATTCCATGATTGATTGCATTGTTTAAAAACAACACTTGAGCTGGGGCAACAAAGATACTAGTTAAAGGAATCAGGTTCTTGTCAACAAACCAGTTCACTCCAGTTGATAGGCCTGATAAAATGACATTGAAAATTGGTTCAATGGCAATTAGACCCAGGATCATCAGTATGCCACCCACAATACCGATTGAGAAATTGTCTACCAGCATTTCTAAGCCTGGTTTAACTTTTCCTTCATACAATTTATCGACCTTACGAATAATGATGGCAGCGACAGGTCCCATGACCATGGCTCCCATCAGCATCGGCATATCCGATCCGATAATAATACCCATCGTTGCAACGGCTCCAATTACTCCACCTCGTCGGTCATATACGTTTGCACCTGCTGTGTAGGCAATTAATAATGGCAGCAAATATTTGATTGAAGGGTCTACCAACTGACCCAATGTCTCATTAGGAAACCAACCGGTTGGGATGAATAAGGCTGTAATTAATCCCCAAGCGATAAATGCGCCAATATTGGGCATAATCATCGAGCTTAACATGCTGCCGAATTTTTGTACCTTCGTTTTCCAATCAACACTTTTACTTGGAACGGAAACTTTACCTTCCATTGAATATCCTCCTTAACGAATCATTTCATTTAGTTGTATAAGCGCTTTCTACATACTTATCATAAGTTGTTTTACGCCCCGAGTCTATCGTTGATAGTGCTAAATATTTCAGAGGAAGGTGTGACATTTTTGTGCTAGTAAAGCTTATCCTTTTTTAAAGCCTTTGAGATTTACAGAAAAAACAGCTTCTAACTGGAAATCCAGTAGAAGCTGCTTTGCAGAAAGCTATTCAAGATTTTTGGTTAAAAAGTCCAACTACCAAACCTGTAACGATCGTTTTAGCTAAAATAACTATTGCTGAAGTAACAACAGCTAAACTATCACTATGCTTTGCTTAATGAGAATCGGATTTGCTACTAAAAGAAACACATCTTTTGTGATAGAAGAGGCTGACTCAATCCAGTAAAGCATTGCTCTCCTTTTTCCTATTCAAGATTAGCATGTCGTGGAAACATAGTATCGGTCGTTTCATTAACTAAATCCATTAAAGTCATAATCATAGCATCGTAAATCAAAAAACTCAGTTGTTCATAAGAGGAACCCATTGGCTGGACTGATTTCCCCACTAATTCCTCATCCTCAACCTTAGGTGAAGCTCCTGGCAGAACGAATGTCACATCGGCTAGTTGTCCAATGGTTGACTCAGAATTAATGGTGTTAAGAGCCACCTTTACCCCGTTCTTCTTAGCCTTTTCCGCCATCGCGACCAAGCTTTGGGTTTCTCCTGAACCAGAACCGATAATCAGCAGGTCCCCTTCATGAGCACTGGTCGTCGTAATATCTCCCACTGCACTCACATCAAATCCTAGATGCATCATCCGATTCGCAAAACCGCGAATCGCCAACCCGGAACGGCCAGCACCAGCAACGAAAATCTTCTTGGCTTTAGGAATCAATTCCACAAATTCGTTCAACTGTGCACCATCCACTTTTTCCAAATTTGTCGTCAGTTCCTCCAAAATCATAGCTGTATTCTTTTTAACATCTATCATTTGTCTGACCCCTTTTTCAACGCTTCAGATATCCTGCGCGCTTCTTTTATCGGATCTTCTGCATTCAAAATTCCACTGCCAACAATAACAATGTCTGGCTCAAGTGCTAAGTAATCATAAATGGTATGGCTGCTGATACCACCAGCTACCGCGACTTTAACTTTTTTTACATGCTTTTTCATTTCTGCTAAATCCTGTAAAGGCGTCCGACCCGCGGCTTGTTGATCCGCTCCAGTATGAACGGCAATCACATCAACACCCAGACTTTCTACAGCAGGAACTCGAGCAGCCAAATCCTCCACGCAAATCATATCTACCATAATTTTCTTGCCTTGCTTGGTGGCCTCTTCCACACAACCTTTAATGGTTAAATCGTCAGTTACTCCCAACACGGTTACATATTCAGCACCCGCATTGAAAGCCAGCTGTGCTTCATAAGCACCTGCATCCATAATTTTGGCGTCGCATAAAACCTTTAGCTGTGGGAATTTTTTCTTGATTTGACGAACGGCTTCTCTGCCGGCATCAATTACAAAAGGAGTTCCTACTTCCACGATATCAACATATTCAACTAAGTCTTCCAACTGAACCAAGGCTTCTTCTAAATTTAACTCGTCAATTGCTAACTGTAATTTCACGTTCTGACCCATCCTCCTATCCTAAAAATCCAAGCGCTTTTCCTAAAATACCAACACCAAAAATGACGAAAATGATCAACAACGGACTTACATTTTTCTTCAATAGCCATGACACAAATAAGGTTAAAATTAAGGCTAGCATTCCCGGCATAATACTATCTAAAATGTCTTGAACCGTTTGGGTAACAACCTTCCCATCTTCGCCGGTAATTCTGGTAGCCACAATCGGAATATTTATCGTCGTCCACTTACTGACTAAGGCCCCCATAACAAACAGCCCGACAATTGATGCTCCTTCGGTCAGCTTCTTCACACGGTTGCCGGCCATTTCCTTAATAATTTCATTTCCTTTTTCATAGCCGTATTTCAAACCGAAATATTTGGTTGCTAAACGAATGGCATTGATCGATAAAAAGAATAATAGTGGTCCACCAATACTGCCGCTTAAAGCTAAAGAAGCACCTAACGCTGCCAAAACTGGACGAAGAGTCCCCCAAAAGATCGGATCTCCCACACCTGCCAACGGACCCATTAATCCAATCTTCATAGCGGAAATAGATGAGCCGGGCAACTGCTGTTCGCCCACTAAAGCATGTTCTTCTTCCATCGCCGCCGTTACTCCAAAAATAGGTGCTGTCAGCCAAGGATGAGTATTGAACCATTCCAGATGCCTCTTCAATGCAGCATTTCTTTCCGGTCCCGGCTGGTAAAAACGTTTGATCGCTGGAATCATAGTGAAGCAGTACCCCATTGCCTGGACTCGCTCAAAGTTCATTGATCCTAAAAGAAAATTTGACCGCAGAAACATGCTGTTGATATCTTTTTTAGTTAATCCTTTTTGTTCCATCTTCGTTCCTCCCCTTACATATCCAGATCATCATCTAAATCATCATCGATCATTCCGGCATTTGCAGTTGCTGTTTGGACTACCATTTCTTCATTGCGGTATTTCAATTGCAGGAATAAGAAGGCCATACATAATCCCAAACCGCCAAAGCCAACTAAATTAAATTCTGTAAATGCTGCAAACAGGAACCCAATATAGAAAAATGGTTTTAAGTGAGGAACGTCCATCATGTTGATTACCATGGCGTAACCAACTACAACAATAATTCCGCCACCAATTTGTAATCCACCAGTGATCACTTCGGGAATTTGACCAAGGAAATTCCGAACTGCTTGCGCGTTAATTAAACAAATAATCAAGGTTGGAATCATCACCCGCAGTGCCTGCAACCCCATGGCCGTCACATGCATAATTTCAATTCCTTTATAATTGCCGTTTTCAGCATACGTATCCGCGCGGTGAATAAAAAATACTGTAATCGTTCGAACGAAAATGGTTAAGGCCTGACCGGCTGCTGCCAAAGGTACAGCAATAGCAATTCCTTCCCCAACACCCTGATTAGCCGTAATAACTAAAATGGTTGAAATAACTGAAGCAATCGCTGTGTCTGGAGCCATAGCCAGCCCGACATTCATCCAGCCCAAAGCCATCATTTCTAATGTTCCGCCTAAAATAATGCCTGTCGTCACATCCCCTAACACTAAACCAACTAAGGTACAGGCAACTAAAGGACGATGTGTTTGCGCTTCATCTAAAACACTGCCCACACCCGTGATACCTGCCACTATCATTAACAGAATAATTTGAATGACACTCATTTTTACAACTCCTCACTTTTATTTGTTTAGCTCATTTTTCAGCGTACGGATAAAATCAACACTTTGATCTCCTGGCAATTGTCTTAATTCCAATTTTACTCCCAACTGATCCAGCTCTTTGAAAGCTTCGATATCTGAATCCTTCACACTGACTGCTTTCGTTATTTGCTTGCGGTCGGTTTCAAAACGCATGCCGCCGACATTTACTTCCTTTATGTCGACCCCCTGCTTAACCAAACGAACAATATCTTCAGGATTTTCAAACAGCAGCATTGCTTTGGCATCTGCGTATTTGGGTGATTTATACGCACGAGCCATTTTATCAACGCTGACCGCACTTGCTTTAATATTTGATGGTGCTACTGATAAAACTAAGGTTTTACGCATTTCATCACTGGCTACCGCATCGGATACTACAATAATCCGGTCTACTGGTCGCAGTTTCACCCACTTGGTTAAAACCTGCCCATGAATAAACCGATCATCAATTCGTGCTAATTCAATTTTCATAACTCATCATCCTCCAAATCTGTATGCGTTATTTTGCTGATTTCCTCCGAGAAAACCTTGGCGCTGCTTTCTCCAGCCGTTTTAGCTACCTTAGTTAATTCAACTAAAGCTTGATCCTTTTGCGCTGCAGTCTCCAACAACATCGGTAAATTTACCCCCGTCACAACATCACAATTCTCCTGTCCAAAAATCAACTGAGTAGCCGCGTTGTATGGCGTTCCCCCATAGATATCCACCAGAAACAGAATTTCTTCCTCTGGGAATAAACGGAGCTGCTCATGATATTTCTCCTGTAACTGAGGAATTCCCTCTCCTTTTTTAAATGGAATGGCTTTGATTTTTTCGTCGGTACCAAAGACCATCTCAAAGGCATCCAGCAAACCCAACGAAAAATCTCCATGCCCACTAACAATGATTACTGACATTTTTTCGCTCCTTTCTTTTTCAGTTACTTAATTAATAGCAATTTACGTGCCAAAATGGTTGTATCAATAAAAAATGCATTGACTGAGTGCTTTTTTTGACAAAAAACAAAGTGTATCAAACGGAAATTGATACACTTTGTTCACTGCTATTCAGGTTTGATACTACTTCAACTGATCTCTTTTACTATTTCAGCGATAAACAATTTCTCATCCCGTGACAAAACTAAATCCAGCTTCTGCTCAACACTAGCAATACTTTTTTCCACTTTATGAAGGTATTCCTCTAACAATGGGGTAACCTCCTCTGAGTATTCTAGGGAATTTCCCTTGATCACCCGCTCAAAAGCAAAGGAAGTATGGACGACCATTTTCAAAATGGTCGAATTCGAAAAAGCAGCTTCACTATAGCTTTCCAGATCACTCATCCATTGCAGCAATAAATCAGTGATATGAATTGGATTTAAATAGACTAAGTAAGAGCGCAGGGTTTCTTCACAAAGATCTTTAATCAGCATGCTGCCATTGGGCGAGTTGTCTGATGGCAGACTAGACAGATCCTCTCCCGAAACAATTGACCGCAACAACTGCTCCCCCTGACCCTCGATCAAAGCCTCCAGTGAAATAAACGGACAATCTACTTCGGGATCTTTGGTTCCCACTGCTGCCATAAGTTCGTATCGTTCAACCAGTACTGGAATCTTCTGCTTCATCTCTAAAGCCGAAACCGTCAGCACTTCAATTACTTCGCTGCCATTCCGTGAAATAATACTGTTAATCATTTGCTCTAGCTTCTTAGCCGTTCCTTCTCCAGACATACAAATCGATAGAATTGCCTTCGGACGCTGACTACGGTCTTCATAGAGCTGCAGCGAATTCATAAAATCCTTTTTGACTGAACTATAAATAGAGTGCAGATCAAAATTGGTGTAACTGATTTTTCTGACTACATCTAAGACAACCGCTGTAGTAACATTGGGGATCGAAAGTACTTTCACTCCCGTCTCCTTCTGGATTTTCTTATCCATAATGGCTAGGGATCCCATGTCCACCAGCAGCAGCACTCCTTTACCATTGTCAATTTTACTGACCTTTTCACACAAAATAGCAATAATTTCAGCTGGAGACACCGTCAAAGGCATGTCTACGGCCTCAATTGGTGCATAGCCCAACAATTCCGTAGCCACATCCACCATTGAAGTTGCCGTGGAGTTGCCGTGGGTTACAACCAGTGCACTAACCTTTTTGACCGTCTCCAACGAAATTATCGAAGAAAGCAGCATGGTATAATACACCACTTCGATTTCTGGCAAATGAATATCGTATCTTTCCTGCAGCGTTTTACAGATGGTCAAGGCTGCCTCATATTCCTTTTTGTTCGTATCGATAATCTCCTTATGACTAGTTGAAAGAGACAAATTGGTTTTTTCCCCTCTTTTCAAATAGGCATCCAAATGCATGCCCACATAATAATTAAAACGCCGATCAAATTTTCGATTCAACTGTTGTTCAGCCTGCTCTTTTAGTACATCCACAATTTTCGTGATTTTAGGATTAACGAATTTCTGCAACGAATAGTTAGGTGAATCTTTTTCAACGACATTGCGAATATGGATATGCAGATCAGTCAAAATGTACTGATAAATATCCTCCTGAGAAACTCCCTCCTCCCGCAGAATTTTGACTTTTTTTTCAATGGATTCGTAAATATTAAAGTCCGCATCCTCATGATTTTCTTCTTCATCGTTCGTAGGATAGACCAATGTAACCACATCTAAATAGTCTGAAATGTCTTTGGTGCCGATCATGTTGGAGCGGCTGGTCATCCACTCCTGACCTACTTGACTGGGCAAATCCTGTACGTGAATCTCAATTTTATCTTTTGAATTAAGATTATTTACAAAGGCCTGCGCACAAACCAGCTGGACCTGCGATTTTAATTGCCCCACATTGCCAAAGTTAGCACTTGATAGTAAAACATTCATGACATCAATATCAATACTGAGAGTTTTCTCAATTCGTTTGGCTTCAATTCTAAACAGATACTTCAACAATTCAATTTTTTCCGGCAGCGAGCGTTTAGATAAAGGTGGAATTTCAATCGTCATAGGAATACGGCGGGTAAAGGTAGATAAAAGCACGGAAGACGGATTCTCGGTAGTGGCAAAAATAATCAGCACATTGGCGCTGCGGCTCTTTCCACTTTCACCTAAACGGGAAAAAGTTTTATTATCTAGAAAGTAAAATAGCATTTCCTGTCCCTCGGGGGGAAGGCGGTGAACCTCATCCAACAGTAAAATCCCCCCATCGGCTTGTTCAATTAACCCACTTTTCTCAGAAGCAGCCCCGGTAAAGGCTCCTTCAACATAACCAAACAACTGCGACATTAACAGCTGAGGGTTGTTGTAATAGTCTGCACAATTAAAGGTGATAAATGGATTCCCCTCGCCAACAATACCAGCATATTGCGCATATTGAAAAACCTTCTTCGCGAAAAATGTTTTACCTGAGCCAGTCGGTCCCAATAAAAGCATGTGCAAACCATTAGGTGGATAGTGAATCGCGGCCTTCGCTTGAGAGATTGCCTTCTTCAAACTATCATTGTGGCCAATCACCAATTGAAAAGGATCACTCGCACGTTTGCATACTGACTTATTTGTCGGAGAAATTTTAACCGGTTTTTCATCATCTAAACTGACGAAATCCTCAATTTCGAAATTCATGTCGGAGATTTCCATTAGATGATTGTTCAATAAAATTTCTAGTGGGATGTACCTTACAGGATAAGACTTAATCTTTACAACTCGTTCATCTCTAACCAGTTTATTCAGTTCTGCACTCACATTGGAACGGGCGATTTCTAAGGCTTGAGAGACTTCCTTAGCCGTACTTCCTGCCTGTTTCTGCAAATCTTCCACCCTGCTATCTCCCCATACCTCCAACAGATATTGAAAGATTCGATCAATTCTCTTCATAAGGACGCTCCCAATTCTCTTTAATGAATACTGGCAAACGATTTAGACTTTGACGGTGCCAAGAACTGGCGGAAGCTTTGGGAAAGCTCATCTTCAGTTGCATGGTTTCTCCATTTTCCAAAACAATTGTGGTATTCACCAACAAAATATCTGATAGAATGCCTTTAGTCAGTTCAAAGCTGACAATCTCTTTTTGCTTAAGAAAAAATCCATCAGAATAACTGCCGCTTTTTTCATTATACCTGGCAGCAAAAAGAAAATTATCCGACAAATAGATTATATTTGTGGTGGGATTCAGAGAACGAAGATTTAGGGAAATCAAAGAAATTCCGACTGTTTTAGAAGCATTAGATTTAAGCGAGTCCATATAATCGGTAAAAGCACTTTCAGATAATAATAATGCCATTGGTTTATCCTCCGAGTTCTTTTTTATTTTTACGGACATTATATCACCTGAAAAAATGTAAACAAGCTGAAATTTTGCATGTTTGCGTAATATTTTGCACTTTTATGATCATATATCCAAATTTAAGGCCGTATTTGATATAATTATAGCGGCAGCATAACTTACTAGAGGAATAACTTTAGCTCTATGAAAAGCCTCTCACATAGTAACCGACGCAGTTGACAATGAGTCTCCATTATTAAGCGTTCTGACAATAATAACGTAGTAAACAATCACTTCAAAACAAGTACTGTAGCTCAATGCTACTCCTTGTAAAGTGGTCACTTTGCTACCTAAGGCAACAAAATTTTGTTTGACATAAAGCTAAAGCTAAAAATAGACTTGGAAGCTTGTGGGATCAAGCTTTCAAGTATTTAATTAGATAGATTTTGTATTATCGTGTTTTTTTACGGAGGAAAATGAATGAAGAGAGTGGAGCGGCAGCAGCGCATTGTTGAATTGGTAAATGAAGAAAAAAAAGTCTTAGCAAAAGACTTAGCGGCGAAATTAAAAGTCTCCGAGGATACGATTCGCCGAGATTTAAGAGAGTTGGATCAAAAGAAGCTGGTTAGACGGATTCACAGCGGCGCCATTCAGATCGGTCCGCCAGAAACCATGTTCCAATACAGAGTCAACAGCAAAACCAACGAAAAAAATTTATTGGCTAAAAAAGCAGCCTCGCTAGTTCACGAGGACAGTGTTATCTTAATTGATGGTGGAACCAGCAATCTAGCTTTCGCCAAGGCCCTAAACGAATCCTTTCGAGCAACCATTATCACCAACAGTCCGCCAGTCGTAATGGCTTTGGAGATGCACCAGAACTTGGAGGTTATTGTTTTGGGCGGCACTTTAAATCATAAATACATGGTGAACATGGGGCTAGAGATGGCCGATAAAATTGCTAAAATCCGAGTAGATTATTATTTAATGGGTATGTATAACATTGATGCTGTGACTGGTCTAACCGTTCCTACGCTTGAAGAATCGTTGTTAAAAAAATATATGTCAGAATCGTCTATGGAAACCATAAGCCTAGTCACAGAAGAAAAGCTAGACACGATTTCAAATTATGTGATTGGCCCAGTCAGTATGCTGGATACGATGGTTACAACTGGAAAAGACACCAAAGCGTATGCTGAAGCTGGGGTCAAAGTTTGGCAATGTGAGGATGAGTAGCAATTTTAATGAAGGTGAATTGGAAAGCAGTCTCAGTTTAGGCTGTTTTTATTTGTCATTTACTACTAAATTCATACTCAAAAAAAGTTTCTTCAGTCAATCCACATGCAAGGAATTGAATCTTTGTTTAAAGACATCAAGGTTGAGAAGTCCAGCTTACTGGAAAAAAATTCTGTCTTATCAGGGTTGGCTTGACATACTCGAGCTTGGCAGTCTTTCTGTCCAGTGTGAATTTCTAACAGTTTCCTCTGATGGCCCTGCCAGTATTTTGGCAGTCTATTATGATTACCAAGCCTTCCGGATTTACAAACCCTTTAGAATGTTGTGAATCTTTCAAAAAAAATGCAGCTATCCATCTGTTAAGATTCCATAACCAATAAAAACGTATCAGCTTTCCCCTTTCACGGAAAGAAATACTCAACAAACTGAACCCCACACCCAATTCAACAATTAATTTGTCCTTATTTCATTCCAGCAGCCAGCTTTTTTACTGTCTGAATCAACGCTCTTGGACTTTCAACTACATAATCTGGAATTACTGTTTCGTCAGTAGTTTGATGGTCGCGATAATTCGCCCACACGGTTTTCCATTCAGCGGATTGTGCTCCTACTATATCATTCAAAAAATTATCACCGATATAGTATAGATTTTCTTTCCGAATTGTCAGCTTTTCCTCCAGCGTTTTGAAGATACGGATATTGGGTTTAGAAACCCCCACCTCTTCAGAAATCAGCATATTTTCTGGAGAAATCCACTGGTTCAGCCTTAACTTTTTAATTTTTAGCGCTTGCTTTTCTTTGGTCCCATTAGTAATGATCCCGACAGTTATTTTCCTTTCGGTCAGAGTATCAAACAGCTGCTCAACCTCGGGGAACAGTTGGATTTCTTCTTGAAACTTCTCAAAGTCAAGCTGAAAGGCCAGTGCCTGATTGTCATCAATAGTTATTTTATAGTCTTGTAGAGCCTGTTGAATACGATGAATTTGCATACTTCGCAATTTCGATTGTTCAAAACCATCCTGAAAACTTTCATCGCCATACTCACGCACCAGCTTATACAACTGTGAACCGTCTATCTTCTCACTATCTTGAATGTTTTGATTCTCGAAGGCCTGTTGAAAAGCCTGTTGCTGGTCGTAAATGGTGTCATCGATATCAAAAATAAACGCTTTTTTCATCGTTTAGTTCCTTTCTGGATAGAAGAAAAAATACTGCACCGTTTAATCACCGACGCAGTACTTTTTAGTCTATCTAACGTTTTTTTTAATCCGAGTTGTCACACCGTTTAAGTTGTAGCATTCTGCATAGTCGCGAATGGGGCGCTTAATGTGATCGACTACATAACGTTGACCGTCAATGTTGTGTGCGTTCAGGTTCGCATACATTTTTTCGATTTCAGCTTTAACTTCGTCGTCATTAAAGGTATAGTGACCCGCGATATCCAAAATATCAGCCTGAAGCTGCGCATCATTTTGTTCCATGATTTGATCTACTGTCAATTCTTTTTGTGCGCCAACCATCCATTTTCGCCAACGTTCACTCTTGATCGCATGCTTCAATAGCACCTCGTGTGTATTTGATGCATCCTCAACTAAACCATACTCAACTAGTTTAGCTTCAACAGCAGCTAGGTTTAAGTAAGCTCGTGTTTCTTCCGTTCCGTATTGTGGAGCCACATTGGTTGCCGTAATTTGTGATGGAATGTGTTCTAATAATGTCACATCATCTAAGTAATCGCCATTGTGTTCCTTCAATCCAACACCGTATGATTTCGCCATTTGTGCCAAGTCATAAGCATTTTTGAAATTGAAAGTTCCTACTTGTTCAGTTTTACGAGTTAAGGTTCCGGTTTGTCCGACGATGAAGGTTGGCATTGGCAATCCACGTTGTTCCAACTCCTCTTTTAATCGCAGGATAAATGTTTCATAAGTCTCAGTTGAAGTTAAGCCGCCGTTCGTTTCTTCTGTTCCTACTTCGTAACCGATTTCTGGCAAATTACGGGCTTTACGCTCTTGTTCACAAAATTCAATTAGATCAACGGTTCGTGTTAAAACGGTATCTAAAGGAATCACTTTACCTACTTCAAATGGATCCTTAGTTGGATCAATCATCAATAAATCAAAACCGGCTTCAATATCTGCCACGTAAGATTTTTTACCTAATTCCATTGCTTTTTCAGTTGGCAGGTGGTCGTTGCGTTCTTTATCTCTCTGCCATGGTCCACCGTGGTCACGACATAAATAGTATAAGTTGTCATAGCCGATTTCTGCAGCTACTTCTTCTACTGCTTTAGCAAAAGTGAATTGGTTCCAGCCATTCACGTAACCGCCGCCTAATTCATCGGCATCCACCTGATTTCTGCTGGCAATAAACATAACCGGATAATCATCGTCTTTAGATAACTCCAAAGTTGCTTGTACACAGTTTTTTGACATTGGGCCGATTCCAAGAAGTGTTGCACTTTCCCCCGTAGCTTGTAAATCTAATAGTCCCTCTACAACTGCTTTTATGGGTAATTTTTCCATGTTAAGTCCCTCTCCATTTCCTAACTTTTTGATAACAGATCCTTATCACACTTAAAGTATAGGCTGGAAAGCAGCTGGTGAATATTACATTTCGTTGCAACAAGTCGGTGCATTAATCGGGAATTGTTGCAGCCAGTAATGACTTGTTGCAAAAAAAAACGTCCTCAGCTGCATTTAGCTAAGAACAGTTTTTTAAACGAGGGCAAGTCTCAATTTTCTGGTGTGATTAGCGCAAGAAGTTGCTGCTGAATTTTAGTATTGCAATCAATAATATAGTCAGGAAAATACTCTTCGGAAAGAATCGGATGATTGCGGCGGTTTACCCAGATAGCCTGCCATCCTGCTCTTTTAGCCCCGATGATGTCATTAGGATAAGAGTCACCAATATAGTAAGTATTGGCCTTGTCTAAATCCATCACTTCTTCCACCTGCTGGAAAACCCGAATATCCGGTTTAGCAATCCCCAGCTCACCAGAAACAAAAATATACTTCTCAGGTACCCATTTTTTTAATTCCAACTGGTGAATCTTTTTTTGTTGATGCTTAGCCGGACCATTAGTGATGATGCCGATCTGAATTTTATGCTGCACACACAAATCTAGAGCTTCTTTCATGTCTGGATCTAACTGAAGCTGACTTTGGTAGTACTGATAGTTTTTCTGAAACTCTGTTCCTTCTTGATCAGTAATTTGACGATCGTAATGTTCCATAGCTTTTCTTATACGATAAATCTGCATGTCCAGCAGACTAATCAAGCCATCCTCAGTCTGTTGGAAAACTTCATCGCTGTAAATACGACTGTATTTAAACAGCTCTTCAATTGGAATGGTTGAATCATGAAAAACATCCTCAAAAGCCAGTTGAAAGGGTGTTAACTGGTCATATAAAGTATCATCTACATCAAAAATAATGGTAGTCATTTTGTCTCCTCCTGTTATTATAAGAAAGCTTGAAGCAGTCAACGTGACCTTGCTTCGATCTCCTTTATTTTACACTAAATCGCCAGTCGTTACGACCAGATCCCTTGTAAATTCATAGTTTCTAATAATCATTCCCCTCAGTCACTATCACTAAATGCGTTCCAGCTATTGAGATCGCTTACGAATCGTTTAACAATGAAGTGAATTTTCTTGAGTTCCTCCTTGAACTCAGAGCATTCTTTGTAAGTAATCTTGGTATAAGTTGACCAACCATTCAATAAACCGGATTATTGAATTCTTTATATTGCTAGTATCAAAAAAGAATTTATTGACTTTACACTTGTTATTTTTATTATTCTCAGCATGGGAGTATCACTGCCTGTGGACAGTACTTTTTTTACTCTTGATTTGGGTATCGATAACTAAACTTGCTGCAAAAAAAAGTGAACCAAAAAAAAATTCTCAAAAATTTTTTCCAGGCTTTTCTGATAGAGATAACTAGTTCATAAGCGATAAATAATCAAATAAGACGCGAAATACACGGCAAATTATTATCAAAATATTAATATTTCATCCTGTTTCAAATAATCTAAAAATAGTAATTAAAAAAATTATTTTTATAAAAACAAGTACTTGTAACGTAATATTGACAAAATAATGGCATTTAATATAAAATGTTTTCAAAAGAAAGTTTGTATAGGAGATGGACTAATGGCAACCGTAAAAAAACTTGAGAACAGACAAATTTTTGGCATGCGAAACCGTGCTAACTTGGAGAAACGAATAACCGACCACTTCCATCAATCTCACGACGCAATTCGTGTCATTTTTTCTGTTATTGCGATATCTGTACGCAATGGACTGAGTACGTCTGATTTCTCTTTCATGGCTAAGGACTTAATTCGTTCACTATTCCTAGAGAATGAAGAGATACTTTCCATCCCTCTTTCCTGTGTCTACTTTCGAGATTATTTCAATGATAGCGAATGGCAAACCGTCATTAATCGTCTATTTAGCAGCCAAGAAGAATACGAGCAGCTTACCGAAAGTACTCGTTTATACTTAGAAGACCTTCGCCCCTTATTGAATTCTGGGGAATTTCCTACCGAAAAGAAAACCAACATGATTTCTTATTTTAAGGATGCCAATGGCAAAAGACACAGCTGGAGTCTAAGCAATGTCAATCCAAACATCACCAATGAAGAGCATTATGCCTTATTATCAATTCTAGGTACACTAACCATTTTTGAAAAAGACGGTGTGCGACGATTTGTGGAGCCGATCTATGCTGATTTCATGACCTATGAACCAAGCTTTGACAGTCGATCTGAAGAAGAAGCAATGAAGTTACAGGCCAAGGCGGGTAAACTACTGCCAATTACCACCCAAAAAATAGAAGAAGTCGCTCACGAATCAGACACAAAAGTCGAACTTACGTCAACTAGTGAAGCAACTGACGCTGAGCAAGAAGCAGGAATTGATCCATCAATTGACAAAATGTCCACTAAAAAAGACACTCAAGGACAAAAAGACTCCTTGAAAACGATCGATCGCTCCACTATACCCGATTCCGCACTGAAAACGTATCAAGCTCAAGAAGGCCAGTTGAAAACGGCGTTAACTAAAGAAGAGATACAGCTAGAGCCAGAAAAAAGGACTGTACCTATATCACCTGAAAAGCCGCTCAGCAACAAAGAACGATACCAAAAACTACTGGAACAAAAGAATCGCAATAAACAAAGCAAACAGGGGCTGCTGAATCAGTTGAATAAACGAGGGAAAAAACGAAAATAAATGATGATCGTTGGCTGCTCATAGTAAATCAAGTAAAAAGTACCGACTCCCTTAAGGAATCGGCACTATCAGAATGTTTATTTAGCTACTTCGATTTGTTTATTGGTTTCTTCTTTTTTCACCTTAGTCTTTTCGTCTACTAGGCTTGGTTTAGTAAAGTGAAGAATGGCGGCTGAAATAGCGGCCCCAACAATAATGGCAATAGCATACCAGACTTTGCCGTTAACAACAGGCAGGATAATGAATCCGCCGTGAGGAACTAGGGCTTCTACCCCGGTAGCCATTCCAATCGCTCCGCCTACTGCACTACCTATGATGATCGCAGGCAGAACACGTTTGATATCCTTGGCCGCAAAAGGTATAGCCCCTTCTGTAATACCAATTAAGGACATAAAGAAAGCAGAAATGCCTAAATCTTTATCTTCGGAAGTATATTTTTTGCGATCAATAAAAGTAGACATCGCTAATGCTAAAGGCGGGATAGCACAAGCAATTCGGTGAGCGCCATTGGGTCCGTAAACACCTTCAGCCATTAATGCTAAAGTAAACGCTGTTGCTGTCTTATTGATAGGGCCGCCCATATCGATAGCCGTCATCGCACCAATGATCACACCTAACAGGATTGCGCTGCCACCTTGCATCTGTCCCAGAACTTGTACTAGCCAATCCATTGCTGCGCCAATTGGAATTGAAATGACATAAATATAAAACATACCTAAAACAAAGGTTGAAACAACAGGTACAATCAAAATCGGCATAATGGTACGAATGGTTGCCGGTACTTTCCAGGTTTTACACCAACGAACAAAGTATCCTGCTGCTACCCCCATGATCATTGCGCCCAAGAAGCCCGTTTTAACTTGGCCTGTACCAATTGGATTGTTAGCAACAAATCCTAAAATCATTCCAGGGACCAAGCCAGGCTTACCAGCAAGCGAATGAGCAATATAACCAGATAATAGCGGAATCATCATCGCAAAACCAGCAGCTCCTAAATCATTCAAGTTCTGCATAAAAGGGCTGGTAATTTCCATGCCTGCATCAGTGGCAGTACCCGTTGCTAAAGCCACCGCTAAAAAGATACCTCCCACTACTACAGATGGCAGCATAAAGGAAACCCCAGTATTGAAGGCCTTTTGAACGTCTTTAAAGAATTTATTTTCTTTCTTCATTTTTTTCTCTCCCTGTCCATTTTATAGTTTTTCAGCTTGATCCAAGTATTTATCAGGATGTTTAATCATTTCTCCAGGGTCAACAGAAAGTGATTTTCCAGAGTCAATTTTTTCTTCAAAACGCTCGCCATCCTCCACATCAATAGCCACCGCTAAAATTAATACATCTGCTTCATCAATAGTATCCTGCTCTAATTCGTTCTCAATTCCCATACTCCCCTGGGTTTCTACTTGAACCTCATACCCACGTTTTTTACATTCCTTTTCAATAGCTTCCTGAGCCATATACGTATGGGCGATCCCTGTTGGACACGCTGTAACTGCTACTACTTTCATCCTAATTCCTCCTTAGATTGAAATTGAACTCAATTGTTCAAAAATTTTATTTTTGTCTGTTTCTGTTAATAGCTTGGCTCTGAAATCATCATCTAATAATTTTTTGCTAACTTCTGAAATGAATTTAAGATGCAGTTTGCTTTCACTGTTTTTTGGAACCCCAATGAGAAAGATTAAACGGACCCTCTCTTCACTTTGAACCGTCCATTGAAAAGCTCTCTTCACTCTTAAAAAAGCAATGAATGGATTTGTTACTGCTTCCGTTTTTCCATGAGGGATCGCAATATCATAGCCAATAGCGGTTGGAATTTCTTCTTCTCGACGTCTCACTGCTTGATACAATTCATCTGCGTCAGTTGCATATCCAACAAATTCCGCATTCTCCACAATAAAATGGATCACATCCTCTTGATTGTTCAATTCATTGTCTAAAAAAATGAGATCCGTTGAAATAACATCTCTGCTGTTTTCCTGAATTTTTTCCATACTAGTCACTCCCGAGTTTTTTGTACAACTCATCTTTCGAGGCTGCTTCACGTAATTCTTTTAATTGTTCATTGTTATCGATAATGTTATAGATATCTGATAAGATATTTCTCGTCTCGAAGGTATCTTGTTTAGCAATACAAATCAGAAAAACCATATCCACATAATAACTGTTCCATTTGAACTTCTTACTATTTTTTACTACTACAATTGTCGTTTGATTAACACAGGTTGAGTTGCCATGAGGAACTGCCGTACCTGAAGGCAAATCTGTTCCTCCTACCTCTTCTCTCTCAAGAACCGTTTCAATAAATTTTGGCTCAACAATATTTTGATTAACCAGCTGATCACCGATCTGAGTAATCAGCTCTTCCTTAGAAGTAAATGCTGAATTTACGTACAGTGTTTCTTTTCTGGTAAATTTCTTTAAATGATGACTCCTAGCAAATTTAACAACCTTATTCACCTTGTTTGGTCGATAACCAGAATTTTTGATCTCATCAATATCCTTATTCGTTAAGAAAGGAGAAACTAGAATGACATTTTTTCCTGGAATCTCCACTTTAATGGTCGAAATGATTAGGTCATACTGATCAAAGTCTGTGTGTTCTAACTCAGGTATTGAAGCTATCTCAAAAGTATCCAAAGAAGGCAAGACATTTTTGATTCGATTGATTAATAATTCTGAGGTAGCAATTCCCATCTGACAGACAATCAAAATTTTACGATTCATTCTGGCCCGTTCAATAGCTGCCTGAAAATACATGGTTAAAAAGGCAATCTCATCTTCGTTAAAGCTAATTCCCAGCTCTTGTTCATACTCACTTAAAACAACCCAAATCACATTGAAGGTTAAAGAGAACTCGTTCTTTATTTGCGACGTAAACGGGTTTTCTGTTTTATTATTTGACTTGAGACGGTAAATCATGGGCGGGATATGATTCTTTAACTGTTCCTCCAGCTTTTGGTCGCTAGAAAAATTGATATTCAAGGCCTCCGAAACCTTAGCAAGCAGCTGATCCACAATTACTTCATCAATCTCATCTTCTGGTAATGGTTCAAAACGATTGGATACTAAATGCAATGAAAGATATTGCACATCCTCATTGGTATAAGAAAGCCCCAATCGCAAGGCTGCTTTATGCAACATTCTGACAGCACTCTCTTCAAAGAAAATATTGGCTTCCAACGTACTGCTTGCTTGTCCCTCCAGATGATTGAGCTTCGCTATTCTGAAGACGAGGATAATAAAGATATTCAAAATATTTTGAACATAATAATCAGAAATTGCATTTACGTTTTCTCTGACATAGGTGTACAAAATATTAGAACAAACACTGATCAAGCTTTCTCCATAATAAGTATTCAGCAGTTTGATGTTTTCCGCAAAATCGTCATCTGAATAAATATCGGAATTACTTAACAAATACCGATTAAATTGCAGCAGCGCTTTTTGAATTTCTTCTTCTGAGCCGATTAATGAGGTACCATGAATATCACTACATAATTTGATGTTGGATCCTACATTTAATATTTTCATGATGAATTCGAAATCCTTAATGATAGAAGATTTACTCACCATAAAATTCTCTGACAAATGATTGAAACTTACTATTTTTTCTTCAAACAGCAGCATATTCATAATTTGAATTCTGCGGCTTAACGTATCGTATAGATCACTTCCTTCATTGTGTTCTTTGGCGGACGCCACTTCCCTTAGACCTCTTAAAGCAATTCCGACTCCACGCTTCTTTTCAAGATACTCTCCGGAACTTTGAACATATTCTTCAATAATTCCCAATTCAATGTGGGTCGTCCGTTTAGAAACCCCTAGCTTGCTTGCAAAATACTCAACTGTCTGAAAGTTATTTTCTTGCGTCAATAATTCCAGCAACTCTTTTTGTCTTTTTGTAAGCATAATGATAAACACTTCCTAACTATCTGGAATAAAGGCCTTTATCTCTGATAGCGTTATCATGATCATGGCTTAATTATAAGTGGGGATTAAAAGATTGAATATTACAATTCGTTGCAACAAGTCGCTTCAACATCTCGTACACTTGTTGCAGAAAAAAATGCTGCTTCAACAACTGTTTGTGAAAATATCATCCTTTATTATAGAGGAAAAAAGGGGCCTAAGTTTCCTAAAACACAATCGCTCTTGATAATTTTTCTTCACCCAAGTGGGAAAAGACTGAATAATTGTATTGGATCAGGGGGGAACGTAGAATCCTTGATAAAGTTGTTTACTATTTCAGAATAACTGTTTCGATGGATTTTGCTCAGTCTAAAAAAATATGAGCCTTTTATAAAATTTCAATTCAATTACTAAAATCTATTTGAATTAATCAGGTGAAGCACTCGTTATGAAGAGGTCATCTCTTACTAATAAAAGAGTCTTATTATCCCTGAAATAAATTAAAAATAGACTCGAATGTACTTATTACTGTCCAAGTGCACATTGTTTAAACCAAGAAAATTTTTCCTTTCTAGCAAAAGAATTCGTTCGATTCGTATTGCACACAAGTAGACTATTTTCTTTGAAAAAAACAGCTTTGTCTCTCTTTCGTACCTATTTTTTAGACAACGAATGGCCTACTGTAATTGAACGATACTTTAAAAACTTGAAAGACTAAATGATACAAGCTACTGATCGCACCCAAACCGTTAGTCCACTGAAATCCTTGCTTTCCTCTGACAACCACGACATTTTCGACAAATCCACTTCAGCAGCTCAAAGATAGATCGATAAATTATCATGACATAAAAATAAATAATACCGCTATCGATATTTCAGCAATCAACATCCGCAAACATTCACGTATGTTGACTTTATTGTCTGAGCTAAAAAAAGGTGTTTGCAATTTTGTAAAATCAGCCAGTGCGAATCTGAGTGACTTATTAAAAAAGTATCCGAACAATTGGTTTTTTAGTGATCTAATGATAAAAATTTTGATCCTCTAGGGGAGAGTTTGTACACTTTAGATTTCTGAGGAAGAGATACTAACCTTCTAAACGAAGGGGATTTTCTAAAGCTCCATTATTCTGAAAACCTCATTGAATAATGAAAAATGTGCTGGATGTTACGCAGAGACAACTTTTTTTATTTACTCTTGCTTTTTTACCAAATCTTTATTCATAATAGAACTATACACCAAATGATAAGGAGTTATTATAATGTCAACAAAACCCCTTGAGCAACGCCAACTTTTTAACACGAATCGCCAAAAATTAGAAGAACGTTTTTTAGAATACTATGCGGAGACCGAGGACAGTGCCTACATCATCGAATGCGCTCTTTCTGTCCAAGTTCGTAATGCCTACAGCAAAGATGATTTTTCTTATTTTATGAAGGATTTCATTCGCTCCTTGTTTTTAACGGGACAAAAGCTTCCTGAAAATCGAAATCTGTATTTCTTCTTTCGCGATTATTTTACGAATGATGAATGGAGCAGACTAATCACTCGTTTATTTGAGAGCCCCGAAGAATACCTGTTTTATGCTTCAAGAAACGACCCAATCTTAAAAATTATAGGGCCCTATCTTTCTTCTGGCAGTCGTGAGGTTACAGAGGAAGCTACCCTGATCGCTCAATACAAAGATGGCGCCGGCAAACGAAAACTTTTAAAAATTAGAGGGATCGACAGAAAGGCTGTTCCTTCGAGACATTCACGTGACATTCTGTACATTATGACCTTTTTGAGCCGCTTTCAAAAAAATGGCATTAAAAGCTTTGCAAAAATTGTTAATGCTCACACTGAATATATTGTTGCCAGCTATCGTTTTGATAAGTCTCAACCCAGTAAATAATTCATACCCCATTGCACAACAAACAGCCCCGCAGCTTAACCTTTGCGAGGCTGTATTATTTATTTCAATATCCTTCGTATCCACGCCAAATTCTTTTCCGTGTAGGGCGGGAAAATAAACGGTGTATCTAGCTTCTTTGATGACAAGATACTGCGGGCGTTGGAAAACGTCTCAAAGCTGTACTTGCCATGGTAAGACCCGATTCCTGCGCTGCCCACACCGCCAAAAGGCATATTGTCTGAAACCAGATGCATTACGGTATTGTTAATACATAAACCACCTGAGCTGGTCTCATTAATAATTTTATCCTGCTGCTGTTTGTTTTGGGAGAAAATATACATCGCTAATGGTTTGGCCATTTTGTTAATCTCAGAAATGGTTGTATCTAGATTGGTATAGGAAATCACTGGCAAAATCGGTCCAAAAATTTCCTCCTCCATAGCAGCAGATTTCCAAGAAGCCTCCAAAAGAGTCGGCTCTATGTATAAATCGTCGGGATTCATTTCTCCACCAAACAGCCATTCATCCTGTGTCTCTTCCATTAAGTCAGCTAATCGAATAAAATGCTTCTCATTGACGATTCGAGCATAACTATCACTTTTTTCAATACGCGTACCGTAAAATTCTTCCAGCACATTGCAAACCTCTTGAATAAACGCCTTTTTCACTTGCTGATGAACCACCACATAGTCAGGGGCTACACAGGTTTGTCCGGCATTAATCGTTTTTCCCCAAATAATTCGTTTAGCAGCTAGGCGAACATCAGCATTTTCGGTAACAATTGCTGGACTTTTCCCGCCCAATTCCAACGTTATCGGTGTTAAATGTTCTGCAGCTGCCTGCATCACTATTTTACCAACCTTTTCGCTGCCAGTAAAAAAGATATAGTCAAAAGGACAACTTAACAATGCATTATTAGTGTCAACACCACCCTCAACGACTGAAACATACTTCGAATCAAAGGTGTTCTTGATCATATCACTAACCACTCGTGAAAAGTTTGGTGTCAGTTCGGAAGGCTTAATCACTGCACAGTTTCCAGCAGCCAAAGCACCCACTAATGGTTCAATCAATAATTGAAACGGATAGTTGAAAGGACCGATCACTAATACTGTTCCATAGGGTTCATAATGAATCCGACTACTGGAGGGCCACAAGAAAAATGGCGTGCTGACCCGTTGATCCTTCGCCCATTTAGGAACTTTTTTGATCATGCTGCTGAGACTTTTTAAAACAAAACCGATTTCTGTTGCATACGACTCTAAGGGGTGTTTCCCCAAATCCTGCTGTAAAGCTTCCATTAACTGCTTTTCATAATCCACGATACTTTGTCGCAAATTTTTTAATTGTGCCACACGAAAATTCGGATCTTTGGTTTGGTGAGTGGCAAAAAACTGCTGGTGCTGTTCCAGCAATTGTTCAGCTTCTTGCTTTGTCCATTCTTTTGCCAAGGGAATCCTCTCCTTTTTTTGACCTCTTAGTCCTACTATAGAGGAAACTCACTAGAATGAACATATTTCAGCTTAAAATATAGTAAAAAGCAAACAGAATTGACATAAATAGTCAATTTTTGTTTGCTTTTAATTTCTTTTTACTTTAGTTCTCCATTCCCATTTTCTGCAATAATTTTCTTATACCACTCAAAGGAATCCTTACGGTAGCGTTTCAAACTCCCCTGCCCCTGATCGTCCTGATCAACATAGATAAAACCGTAACGCTTAGACATTTGTGAAGTACCACAGCTAATTAAATCAATGCAGCCCCACGTAGTATAGCCCATCAAATCCACACCATCTTCAATCGCTTCTTTCATTTGAACAACATGTTTTTTCAAATAATCAATGCGATAATCGTCGTGTACTTTACTGTCTTCAGTGAGTACATCCTTTGCTCCTAGTCCGTTTTCGCAAACAAACAGCGGCAGACGGTAGCGATCATACAGCTTCATTAATGAAATCCGTAAACCAATTGGATCAATTGGCCAATCCCATTGAGACAGCTCAAGATACTCATTTTTAATTGGGCTATCAAAAGAACCTGCTAACTCAGCTGCATCCTCTCTAGCTTCGGTCACGTGAGACATGTAGTAACTAATTGCAACAAAGTCAACCTTTCCTTCCTGCAAAATCTTCTCGTCGTCGGCTTCCATCACCAGTTCAATCTGATTGTCTGCAAAATAACGGGCCATATAAGACGGATATTCGCCCCGAGCTTGAACATCTGGATAAAACATATTTAGTTGGTTAGATTTTAACGCTTGCAGCTGGTCTTCTGGTTTAGTCGTTTTAGCATAAGATTCAATTTGGTTAATCATGCAGCCGATTTTTGCTTCTGGCATACGCTCATGTGCCAGCTTCACGGCTAAGGCACTGGCCACAAATTGATGATGAGAAGCTTGATAGGTCACCTGCATTTTTTCCTCAGGATCGATTAAATCTTCTAAAATTCCTGCTCCGGTATACAAACTATTTAGGTTCATATTCATTTCATTAAAGGTAATCCAGTACTTCACTTTGCCTTTGTAACGATCAAACAATACCCCAGCAAATTTTTCAAACAATGGAATCAACTCACGGCTTGCCCAACCATTGTACGTTTCCGTCAAAGCAATGGGCATTTCATAGTGGGAGATAGTTACCAACGGTTCAATGCCATATTTTAGACACTCATCAACTACTTTATCATAAAAAGCTAAACCCGCTTCGTTGGGTACCTCTTCCATTCCAGTTGGGAAAATCCGCGCCCAAGAAATAGAGAAGCGGAAGGTTTTGAAACCCATTTCCGCAAATAGTGCGATATCCTCTTGGTAACGATGATAAAAATCAATGCCCCAACGTTTCGGGAATAGATACTTTTCTGGATTCGCTTTATATGCTGCCAATTCCTTCGAGGTCACATTAAAAGTAAAATTATCGATCTTTTCTCCTTGATAGGGATCCTTGTACGCCGCAAAATCGGAGGTAGACAAGCCTTTCCCATCCTCTAAATAAGCCCCCTCTATTTGATTGGCCGCAGTTGCGCCGCCCCATAAAAAATCTTTTGGAAAACCTGTTTGCATTTCTTTCATTAAAAATTCCTCCTTTATTTATCTAAAATCAATTGATCCCAATAATTAAATCATCTTTTCCTGACGACACCGTGCCTGTTGTAACTGCGGAAACTAAATCCAGAAAATCTGCTGTGTTGGTTACAACCACTGGCGAATAGACACTTAAGCCAGCTGCTTGAATTCTTTCGAGATCAAACTGCAGCAATGTATCCCCCAATTTGACAACGTCTCCTTCATTGACTTCTCTAGAGAAGCCTTCTCCCTTTAGATTAACCGTATCAATACCAATATGAATCAACAGCTCCACACCATCGTTTGAAGTCACCCCTATGGCATGGTTGGTTTCAGTGGTTAAAGTAACTACGCCATCAAAAGGTGCCACTACCTTTCCTTCGCTAGGAATGATCCCCACACCCTTACCAACCATCTCACCTGCAAAAGTAGCATCCGGACAATCAGCTAGCTGCTTCACCTCGCCAGTGATAGGAGCGACAATATGAGTAGGACCACCGCTTCTGGCAATCACTTCACTAGCTGGTGCTTGCCCAGCAGTCTCGGTTTCTTCAAATTTCAAAATCCAAGTCACTATAAAAGAAACGGCAAAGCTGGCAAACACGCCAACTAAAGCAAAGATAAAATTGTTTGAAGCTTCATCTAAGTATGTCGGCAAAGCCAACACACCTGGCACAGTAAAACTCAGTGCCTTTACAGTAAATGCACCAAAGATTGCACCTCCGACAGCTCCACCGATTAGGCTAGCGTAAAATGGTTTCTTCAGCTTCATGGTTACACCATAAATCGCCGGTTCAGTAATCCCAAACATCGCGGGTACAAACGCCGAGAAGGCCACTTGTTTCATCTTGGAATCCTTCGTTTTGAAGAAAACACTTAATGTAGCACCAGCCTGTGCCATGTTGGAAACCAAGCTCATCGGCAGCAGCATGACATCGTAACCAAACTTTTCAAAGCTGGCAAAGGAGCCTGGGAAGAAGGCATAATGCATGCCGGTAATCACAATCAGCGGCATTAATCCTCCCAATAACGCCCCTGCAAAAGGACCAGCTACATCAAACAGCATTGTAAAGAAACGTTCCAAATAGGTTCCAATCATCGTTCCCAATGGAGCTATGAATGTCAATAGCAAAGGCGCAGTGATAACCAAACAAATCAGTGGAACAAAGACAATGGTCAGTGAATTAGGTACTACCTTCTTGGCTAACCTTTCCACAAAACTTAGCAGCCAAACACCTAAAATAATTGGTAAAACTGAAGAGGCGTAGCTGTTGCCCACCGGCACATTCATAAAGCCTAAAAAGCTTAAGTTAGTAATTTCTGGATTGTTAATCAGTTCCTGCCATGGATACATTAATACCCCAGCTAGAGCCACAGCTACAGAAGCACTCGTTTGGAATTTCTTCGCTGCTGAAAAAGCTACGAGAAAAGGCAGAAACTTAAAAGCCGCATCCGAAATCCCGTTCAAAATCAAGTAGGTGGCACTTTGATCGGACAGCAGGCTGGTAGCTATCAAAATTGCCATGAAGCCCTTCAGTAACCCACTCCCAATAATCGCTGGTAAAATCGGAGTAAATACCCCTGAGATAACATCAAAAACTCGTTCAATCGGGTTCCCCTTCGCCCCCTGCTCGGCACCCGCTTCTGGATTCAAGCCGAGAATTTTGCTGACCTCATTAAAGACATTGACGACCTCATTACCGATAATAATTTGGAATTGTCCTCCTTGATATTGGGCACCAATCACACCCTCCAGCTCTTTGATCTCCGTCAGATTTACCGCGTTTTTATCACGAACGTTAAAGCGCAGCCGAGTGATGCAATGCCAGCTTTGCGTGATATTGTTTTTCCCGCCCATTTTTTCAATGATTCTGCGAGCTAATTCTTTATTCGTCATCGTTTTATCCTCCCTTGACAGCAAACAAAAAACCTAAACAAATACACTGCTCCCGCAGAATAGTTGTTTAGGTTAATGCCAATTATGTTACACACCTAGTTTACATTTATTCAGTTTTCATTTCAGAAACCACTCGTTCAATATGGATAATTAAATACACCATTTCATCATTATCAATTTGCATTTGGTAGTCTTTTTTTAACATTTCCCGAACCATTAAGCCACAGGCATAGCTCATAGGATACTGAGCTTGAATAATTTCAAATAATTTATTATCTGAATGGGGTTCTAGTACCTTATTATGCAGCTGTCGATTCATGAAATAGCGGATATGGGTCACAAACCGCGAATAATTAATACTTTCCTTGTTCAGTGACACATCGTACAACGATTGGATAATTTTTACAATGCTTTTAGTAATTTCCGTGATTAACAAGGTTTCATCCATCGATTCCAAACCATCCTGAGCATTGACAAAATGCAAAGCTATAAAGGAGGCCTCTAGCTTAGGCAGTTGGATGCCAACTATTTCGTCGACAATTTCTAAAGCCATTTTTCCCAACTGATATTCCTTATAGTATAGAAATGGAATCTCCCACTGCAACGCGTTTTCAGGAATTACCTGATTCTCTTGGAAACGATCTACCGCTGACTGTAGATGGTCAGTTAATGAAACAATGATGCTGGCATTGAGTTTCTTGTTTAATGCCGCCTCTCCTTGTTCAATAATTTTCTCACAGGCAGTTAATACCTCTGGTGAGATCGCTTCAAAAAAAGTACTAAAATCTTGTTCCCGATCCTTTGCTTGAAAAGTTTTTATCACTAAACTTTGATCAACAATGTCTCCCTTCTTCATCTTGAAGCCAATACCTTTGCCAAACAATACAAATTCTTCTTGGTGTTCATCCACTGCCAAAACGAGATTATTGTTTAGTGATTTTATCATCGAATAAATGTTGATCACCTCTTATCTTTATGGCCAGAAAAACAAAAAAACACCAAACTAAAGTAGTTATAACTACAGTAGATTTGGTGGTGCCTGATCGGATCAGTTACACTCCTCATATATCTATAAATAAATCATATCACGGCTGGAAAACGCTGTCAATCACGAATTTAAAAAAATTTTTCCTACAGCTGCTTTTTATCCCAAAACTTTCTAGGACAGCCCTACACCGCTGTTTCCGCCAGTTCCAAATCATTAATTCGATATATTTTTAGTGATAAGCAATACTTTTTTATCGATTATCGATATATTTTTATTGACTTACTTTAATCATAAGGATATACTATGTTCAAGGTTAAGGTTTCACAAAAAAAGGAGTGTATGAAAATGAACGCAGAAAAGAATGTATACAAAGGATTAAAAATTTTATTTAGTTTAGCAATTGGATTAATGGTGGTTGCTGCCGTCGCAGTGATCGGGGTAGCGATTTTATTGAACTCCCCGCAGGTTCATAGTTTTATTCAATCCATTCCTGAAGGTGAACTGATTTATGGAACGAAGACACCAATGCTGTTTGCATCACCATTGATTCTCGGTTCTCTGATGGTGGTCCTGCTTTTAAATGGCGTACTATTCTATTTCACCCGTAGCTTTTTCAAAAATTTGGAAATGGATCGAATCTTCGTTTCCGAAAATGTAACTACTGCTAAAAAAGTTGCGGCTTTATTGCTGATCTTGTCCTTTGCCAGCAGCTTGCCCGATGTAATGGCGCACTTACAGGGCTTTAGTACGGAAGGTTTCTCGTTAGATCTAACCTATATGGTAGGAGCAGCCATCGTTTGGGCCTTAGCTAAGATTTTGGAAAGAGCTAATTTGATTGCTGAAGAAAATGAACTCACGATCTAAACCTTTTGAGGAGGAAAATTCATGATTCAAGTAAATCTAGATGTCGTTTTAGCTAAGAATAAAATGCCCTCTGGCGAATTAGCCAAACGGGTTGGTATGTCCAATGCCAATATCTCCATCCTAAAAACCGGCAAGGCTAAGGCTATCCGTTTCTCGACCTTGAACGAAATTTGTAAGGTACTGGAATGCCAGCCAGGAGATATTTTGGAGTATATCGAAGATGAAGAATAGAAAAAAATACCAGACGGAAATGAGTTCATTCCAGTCTGGTATTTTTTATTCAAACAATGGCTCAATTTCAGTCTTAATCAAATCAATCCGGTCCTCTGCCTCCGGAACAAACAAAGCTGAAATTGCTACTGTCAACTGTTTTTGCGGATTCACATAAATCGTATTTCCTCCATCGCCTAGTGCCGCAAAAGATCCATCTCCCAATACCCACCATAGATATCCGTATTGAAGGTTCATCTCCTTCCAGCAGCTATGCTCCTGAGTACTTTCTTCAATCCATCGATTAGGTACCAGCTGCTGCTCGTTCCAAACACCACCAGCCGCATATAATTGACCGATTTTTGCCATATCTTTAGTCGTCAAGGTTAGGCCCCAACCCGCTGTATTCACGCCAGTCGGACTAGCTACCCAGCCGCTGGTAGTGGTTGAAGCATAAAAAGCCATCTGTTCTTCTTGGCTGCGAAAGACAATCGCTTCCGCCACCGAAATGTCCATCGGAGCAAATAATTGTTCGCGAGCAAAATCCAAGACTGTTTGTCCACTCACTCTTTCTAAAATGCCTGATAAAATATCTGGGCCAATTAATGGAGCATATTGAAAGTCGCCAATTTTGCCACTACCGCCTAACATGTCCAATGAGAATTCCACCCAATCGGGACTGGTGAAATATTCTGGGTAAGGATTCAGCTTTTCCTTATAGGGTGCTGTCATTGTAAGCAGGTTTCTTAGGGTAATCTCTTGGATCGTTTTTTTCTTTTCTTTCACCTGGTAATCCGGGAAAAATTCCAACACTTTCTGATCAAGGCTCTTGATATAACCTTTGTCTAATGCAATTCCGATTAACGCTGAAATGACACTTTTAGTAACTGAAAAAACATGGATAAAATTTTCTGCGTCACAGTTGCCAAAATACTTTTCATAAATGAAGTCACCGTTCTTTACTACAGTAATTCCTGCTGTGTTGCCATACCTTGCCTGAATCGTATTCTCTAATGCCATAAATTTTTCGTTCGCCATTTTCATTCCCCCGTTTCTGATCCTATGGTAAAGGTTCCAGTAAGGGGAAAGTCAACGAAAATTTTTAATTGGAAATAATTACGCCAAATCATCCCGCAAAGCGTCAATGATATTTTCCTTTTTCAATTTGCTGACAGCATAGAACATTGTGATTAGTACAATCAAAAAGACACTTAGGATACTAATCAACATACTCTCCCAAGGAAATACGAAGGTTATCTCAGCACCCCCTGCGACCATTCCTTTGTAGATCAGCCAAGCGATGATTGATGCAGCAGGTATTCCTAGTAGTAACGCTCGTAGGCCGTAAAAAGCACATTCGAAAAGCATCATCTTATTGAATCCTCGATCCGACATTCCTACTGAACGCAACATAGCTAATTCTCTTCTGCGCAGCTTAATATTTGTAGAAATTGTATTAAATACATTCGCAACTGCGATTAGTGAAATCATCACCACGAATACATAGGTGAAAACATTGACTACAAAAATGATGTTGCGATTTTGATCAAAGATTTCTTTTGCATTGTATAAGGTATAGTCCGCCGCGATTCCTTTTTTTTGAATAATAGTATCCATTTCCTTCACCGTTTGTGCTGGTTGATCCGATAAGAAGGTCAAGCCTAATTGCTGGTCAATTCCCACTGGAGAAAACTGTTCCTTCAGCTGATAAGGGGCTACAATTATGAAAACATAAGGTTTGCTTTCTCCTGGCTGGCTTGGCAAAGTATCAAGTGGGATGGTGTCAACAAAGGTTACTTCCACCTGTTGTTGAACCGCATTTGGATCTTCTGTTTTAGGCGTGATTGTCAGTGTCTGTTTGTCCTGTGCAAATAGATTGAGCAAATCGCTTTTTCCATTCGCTTGTTTTTCAGTTTTAGTCTTCGCTACCGCTGTCATTTTGGCATTTGTACCCATATATTCTTTCACTGGCAAGTTTAAGCTTTGCAGGAACTTTTGGTATTCACTATCTTCGATAAATTGGATTGTCAGTGGAAATGCATGGGTTTTAGTTTTTGAATCTTGAAGCCGTTCTCGATAAGCCGCCGATAGTTCTGTAGTTGGCACTACTGTGGAGTAATTTACGATAGCCTGATACGAACTAGCACTAACGCCATCAACTATTTTCAATTCTTCATACAGCTGAAAAAGTTCTTTTTCTGGCATATCTGGTGTGGTAAAAACAAGATCATAATCACTATCAACCACTGATCGTTCCGCAGCCTGCTGTAAATGTGCCCCGAATGAACGAGCTGCCACAAACAATACCACACTCAAGGTTAATGACAGCACAATGCTGCGGTAACGTCTTTTGTTACGTTTGAAATTTTTTAGTGCCAAGGTTCCTTCCAAACCATAAAGCCTTTCAGCAATCTTCGATGTTCGAATACTTTTTGCTTCTACTTTTACCTCGTTGGTTTGACGAATACTTTCCATCACAGGTGTATTCGCTGCCTTGCGAGCTGGCAAGTAAGCCGAAATCAAAATGGTGATCAAGCTGATCCCTGCAGCAAAAAACAGGACAGGCATCGAAATGATTAATTTTAATGGAACATCCGCATACATAATATTGCCAAAGTTTTTGGCTACCAGGGAAATGACTAAGCGAATACTGCCCAATCCAACGAGTGCACCTGCTGGAATCCCAATAGCACCGATACATATCCCCTCAAACAATACAGAATTACGCAACTGTTTCGGCGTAGCCCCAACTGAGGAAAGAATCCCAAACTGCTGTATCCGTTCATTTAGAGAAATAACAAAGGAATTATAAATGAGGAACACCGACCCAATCATCACCAATAATACTAAAATTCCTGCAACCGAGAAGAGCAGGGTGTTAAAAATCGTATCCTCAGATAATCCCATAAACCGTAGAACATTTTCATTTAAAACATAGGATTTTTTACCGGCAATCTTTTCTGCGTAGGCCTTAACCTTACGCGGATTCTTAAGCGTGACAAAAAGACTACGACTGGTTGACGGAACAGCAGGATCGGCTACTGTAACTAACGTGTATCCAGGTGCAGCAAATTCCTCAAAGCTGGGCCGTTGGCAAATTCCCACTACTTTGTAGGCTTTCTCCATTTTGGACACCAGTTTTTCTTTAAATTCTCCATGTTTTACTTCAGTAAGATAGGGGTCGTGCTGGCCTAGAACTCGATTTTCCTGCCTTCGCTCCCCTAGATTTAAAGTAATCTTATCTCCCACTGCAAAATGTACTCCGCCATTCGAGGCTAAATGTTCAGTAATAAGCACCTCGCTGCTATCTTTTGGCAATCGGCCAGAAACTAATTTAAGTGGCAGCTGATCAAAAGCAGACTGATTAAAACCCGTCAAAAACAGATAGGGCTTATTGGGATTTTTGTTGGTAGACAGTGCTGCATAGCCTAGATTTTCAATGCTGACCGTATTAGCTACTTCTGCATTATTAGCTTGCTTTTCAACAAAAGAAGCAGTTACGTCAGGAAACGACACCTGCCATTTGCCGTATCTTTCACTGGCTCCTCGTATGGTATAATCCTGCAGTGAAATCGCAAAAGTCGCCACCGCTGTAATCATCGCAGCTGACAAAACTACCCCAATGATTGTTACTAAAGTACGGGTGCGATTTTTCTTCATATTCTCTAGCGTTATCTTGTTGAAAATATTCATGGACGTACCGTCCTCTCATCCCGTACCACCTTACCATCGGAAATACCGATGATCCGATCGGCTTGTAAAGCAATACTTTCGTCGTGGGTAACCACGATCAGAGTCTGTCCATACTTGCGATTACTGAGCTTCAGCAATTGAATAATCTCATGACCGTTACGGCTGTCCAAACTGCCCGTTGGTTCATCCGCCAGCATAACCGCCGGGGCATTCATCAAAGCACGACCAACCGAAACCCGCTGCTGCTGACCTCCTGAAAGCTGATTAGGCAAATGATGTTTCCTTTTTTCCAAACCTAATAATGCCAATAATTCCTTCAAACGTTCTTGATTAACCATTCGTTTGTCCATTAATACTGGTAAGGTAATATTTTCGACCACATTTAAAGTTGGAATCAAATTATGGAATTGATAAATCAAGCCCACCTGGCGGCGCCGAAAAATTGCCAGCTTTTCGTTCGTTTGCGCATAAACATCCTGTCCATCTACGTACACTTTTCCGCTGGTGGGTATATCCACCCCACCAATGCTATGCAGCAGGGTAGATTTCCCAGAACCCGAAGAGCCAATAATTGCTACAAACTCTCCTTTTTCAATACTCAACGAAACCTTATCCAAAGCTGCAACTTGATTTTCTCCTGTGCCATACACCTTACTCAAATTTTCAATTCTTAAAAGTTCCATGATAGGCGGCTCCTTTCTTTTCTTTTATCATAGAACCTCTAGCTTTCAACTGGGTGACTTTTAAGTGAGAGATTCGTCACTTTGGAAAACGGAGAGTAAAAAGAGCACCTCCCTGAGGATGATTCTTGGCAGTAATCGTTCCATTTTGCTGAGTAACAATCATTTTACAAAGAGCCAATCCAATACCATAACCAGTAGCCTTATCCTTTTCACCCCGATAAAATCGTTCAAACAGATGCGGTAAATCTGCCTGACGAAAGCCAGGACCACTGTCATGAATTATCAGTTCAGTAAACAATGGATTGTCACTGCATACTAAATCAATTTGACCTCCCTCATCCAAGCTTTCCATACAATTTTTCAAAATATTTTGCAGCGCCTCTGCTAACCAACCTGAATCTCCAATGATTCTAACCGCCTCCGGAATTTCTATCCGAATACGAATGTTCCGCAGTTCCATTGGAATAGCCAGCGGCCGCAATGCATTTTCCAACAGTGTACTCAGAACAATTGTTTCATTGTTAAACATAACTACTCCTGCATCCAAACGTGAAATTTTTAATAAAGAAGTTAGCAACCAATCCATCCGCAGCAGTAACTCCTCGGTTTCCCGTATCAAAATCTTTCGTTCATTTTGATCGGTTGTATTTTCCAGCAATGACAAGGTTAGATTGGCAGAAGTTAATGGTGTTCGAAGCTGATGAGCCACATCCGCTAAAGAATCCGCAAGATGAGCCTTTTCTCTTTTCAGAGCATCATTTTGTTCGCGGATTCGCTGAGTCATTTTGGTAATTTCGCTTTGGAGTATCGACAGCTCTCCTTCCTGCAATTCTTCCATAAATAAACGTTCCTCATTGTGCAGCACCAAGTCAATTTGGTCAGAAATGCGAGCAATACTTTCATACCGCTTTTGAGTAAAAACAAAAAAGACCACACCAAAAACTATGGCTGAGATCAACACTAAGATTCCAGCCGCTTCAGTGATTTTCCAGCCAATGATTGTAAAAACGATAGTCAGTAATCCAAACAATAAAATAAACGAGCGAAATTCTTTATTCCGGAGCATGATCTCTGCCTCCTAAGCGATACCCCATCCCCCGAACCGTTAAAATGATCCTTGGTTTAGCAGGATTCTCTTCTATTTTTTCTCGCAGTCGCTTAATATATACCGTCAATGTATTGTCATTGACAAATTCTCCTGCGGCATCCCATAATTCATCTAACAGACGTGTTCTAGGAATAATGCTTGTCGGATTGTTAATAAACACTAGCAGTAGGCGATATTCTAAAGCAGAAAGAAAAACTTCACTGCCAGCCTTTTTTACAACCCCGCTGGCTGTATTTACTTGTACATTTTGAATTTCAAAAGCGCTTGATTTGCCACCATTCTTGCGCAAAGCATTTTTGATGCGAGCGACTAATTCTCTTGGCCGAAACGGTTTTGTGATATAGTCATCTGCCCCCATATTTAATCCCGTCACGACACTCGCTTCATCATTTGAAGCAGTCAGAAAAATAACCGGAATAGGCTGGACCTCCTTCACTTCAGTACATACTGTAAATCCATTCCCATCCGGCAAAGAAATATCAATCAACGCTAAATCAAACTTACGAACGATTAACAATCTTAGCGCTTCATTACGGGTAGCTGCATGCGTAACTGTAAATCCTTCGGTTCGTAATAGCAGCATTAAATTTTTAGCAATCGTCAGATCATCCTCGACGAGAAAAATTTGTGTCATAAGTAGTCTCCCCTGTCTATGACTGTATCTATACTTATCTTGATAGCAAGTTGGCTCCTTTTTAGTATAGCATGGGGTTAGATTTCTCAGCAAAGTCCTTAAGCACAAAAAAGACCTGAACCACCCGTTCCGATCTCGATTAAATATTCTTTTAGTGGAAAACAATCGATATAGTTGTCAATTGAAAACAGGACCGATAGAATAAAGACGTCGTAAGACAGCGATTTATTATTTAACAGGAGTGGAGAAGAAAGTGTTTGTTAGAGTTCTTCGACGCCTCTATTTATCGGTTCGTAATTAAGTTACGCAAAAAAAAGAAATTCGTTTTACTTTCCTCAATAAATTATTACTTGAATAACTGAAAGAAGTGTGCAGAATGAAATCAATCTTACTACTTGGTCAGTCAAATATGGCTGGACGCGGATTTATCGAAGAAGTGACACCTATTTATCACGAACGTATTCAAATGCTGCGCAACGGACGCTGGCAAATGATGGCTGAGCCGATCCATTTTGACCGGGAGGTCGCCGGAGTTGGCCCCGCTGCCTCCTTTGCTTTAGAGTGGGTGAAGCAGCATCCCGATGAGGAATTGGGATTAATTCCTTGCGCTGAAGGCGGCAGCACAATTGATGAATGGGCCTTGGACAGCTCGTTGACCCGCCATGCAATTTCTGAAGCCAAGTTTGCATTGGAAAACAGTGAACTGGTAGGTATTTTGTGGCATCAGGGAGAAAGTGACAGCCTGAACCAGTTATACAAAACCTATGCACCTAAATTGAAGGCTCTATTTGATTATTTAAGGCAAGAGTTAAACGCGCCTGAAATCCCCATTGTGATTGGAGGGCTAGGAGATTATCTAGGCAAAAGTGGCTTTGGAGCTAGTGCTGTTGAATATAAAGAAATTAATCAGCTGCTAAAGCAGGCCGCCGACCAAGAAGACAATTGCTATTTTGTAACTGCGAAAGGGTTAACCCCTAATCCCGATGGCATTCACCTCGATGCGGTTTCACAACGTAAATTTGGGTTACGTTACTATCAAGCTTTTTCTAGGAAACAATCTGTTTTTGAAGCTTTACCCAATGAGGAAGAATTAGTGCAGCAGCTGCAAACGTCGGCTACAGTCACTATTCAAAGGTATCTGTTAAGCAAGGAATTTGTCTTAGGCCGAATTAGCGAGAAAGAATTCTTTCAAAACACTGGAGAACTGATGCGGGATAAATAGACTACACCATTCTGCTAAATACCCAAAACGAGGTTGCGAATTCATTTTAATTGATTTGGAGGCTACTCTAACAGCCCGTATTAGCTTTTCTCTCTTGAGAATCCAAAAAAATCCTTTCATTCTTTGAAATAATGCTTGTTTTCTCGGTAGCAAGTAACTCAGTCGGTTCTTCATTCTCCTTGAGAGTGCACCCTTTCTGAGTCATCAACTCGTTCACTTGAGCTTTTTGTGTGGCTTTGTTTCTACTAGTCTTTTCATTCAAATACTGTTCAACGATTGCTTCCCGTCCTTCTGAAGTCTCAGCCATCTTTCTTTTCCCAATACTAAAAACCCCGAACTAGGACAAAGAAATATTTCTTTGTCCTAGTTCGGGGTAGTATATCAACACGCAGACTTTATTTCGATATTGTCTATTGGTGAATAGTTCCATTTGATCATTTTTCGATCTTTTTCACCAACCATTGCTGTCCAGCATAATCCTCGATTGGTTTATCCAGCTTTAAGCCGATGGACATCAGCTCTGATCCCGTACATATACGTTCCCCTACTTGATAATAAGCGTTAGCATCTAAACCGGCTAATTTCAGTCGTTTAGGAACCGTATTGGCTCTGGCCAACACTTGTACAAAACTGACTACGAAAGCTGTTGCATCTTTTGAACGGTATAGCCAAGCATACTGATTTTGGTTTTCAATCTCTGTCAATCGTATCAATTGACCCAATTGGACGATTTCGCGAATTTCTTTATACTGAACCACTTGCTCTTTTACCAGCAGCTTTTCTTCGGTGGAAAGCTGGGTCAAGTCCAGCTCATACCCGAGATTCCCTTGCATAGCTACAATTCCTCTAGTATCCATTGAAGTAATCCGGCCCACTTGATGATTGGGAACAGCTGAAACATGACAACCCATGGAAATAGGTGGATAAATCAGCGATGTACCAGATTGAATCGGCAACCGTTCGATCGCATCAGTATCGTCACTGGTCCAGGTTTGCGGCATATAATACAGCATGCCTGGGTCATAGCGACCGCCTCCACCAGCGCAGCTTTCAAATAGAACCTCTGGAAATTGTTCCGTTAATACTTCCAGCACATGGTATAGTCCTAAAATATAACGATGACTCAGTTCTTTTTGCTGAGCAACGGCTAAATAGCTTGATCCGCTGTCAGTGATATTACGATTCATGTCCCATTTTATATAGGCAATGTTTTCTTTTTCCAGCAAAGTCGATAGTTCAGTAATCAAATAATTCTGTACCGCCGGATTAGCCATATCTAATACATATTGATGGCGAGCGAGCTGCGGATCTCGTCCTGCTACTTGAATAATCCAGTCTGGATGGGCCCGGTACAATTCGCTGTCTGGTGAAACCATTTCCGGCTCTACCCACAGACCAAACTGTAAGCCTAATTGGCCAATTTCCTCAATTAGTCCTGACAGGCTGCCGTCAATTTTTTGATGATTAGGCTGCCAATCACCCAAAGAAGTTGTCGTGTCCGATCGCTTGCCAAACCACCCATCGTCCAGTACAAACAATTCAATGCCACAATCGGCTGCTTCTTTTGCCAAAGACAATAACTTCCGTTTATCAAAATCAAAATACGTAGCTTCCCAATTATTAATTAAAACCGGTCGCACTTTTTCTGCATGGGAACTCTTCATCAAACATTCCCGATAAAAGCGATGATAGATGGCCGATAATTGATTGTAGCCCTGATCGGAATAAATCAGTACCGTTTCTGGTGTATAAAAGGACTCCTGCGGTACTAACTGCCAAGCAAAATCAAACGGATTAATTCCCATCTGCATCCGAGTATTTTGGTGCATATCTACCTCAGCAATTGCCTGGAAGTTCCCACTATAAACCATGTTCATGGAATAGATCGATCCACTGTTTTCATTGGCTTGCTTATCAGCTAAGGCCAGAAACGGGTTTTGTCCGTGGCCACTGGCTCCTCGTTTACTATCTAGTAAAAATGCTCCTTGAGATAAGGGTCTCACCTGGCGATGCGTTTCTCGTCCCCATGCACCAGACAGGTAGCAAACATCATATGCTGCTTCTAGAAAATCAATATTGCTGCTGACTACTTTTTCAATTGTTACGCTGCTTGTACCTAAATTGGTTACTACAACAGATTGCGTAATTGCGTTGTATTCGTAAAAAGCGGAGAAAATCAGTTTAACTGTTACTTGCTGCAAATAGTCCTCCAGTAAAATTTCTACTGTCTCCACCTCTTCGCCACTCGTAATCGTCGGCATTCCGGGCAGCCGTTCTTTACCTGAATAAACCTTGAAGTCTTTGTAACGCAGATTCGTGATCCGACTGCCGTCTGCATACTCCAGCACCAAGGCTGGCGTGCGTAAATCAGAATTTCCGTAAGTTGGCATTGCTTGCGGCAATTGCTCCAGCTTAAAGTCCTTTATTCCATCTGTATCAGAGATGTAGCTTGCCCGACCGATGTCTTGAATGACATAAGCCAAGGATTTTGATCCCAGTCTTTTCCCCCAATAGATGACGGTCACATGCCCCGTCGGCAGAACATGAAGAACCAGGCTCGTGTGCTTCACTTGAATATGAAAGGTTCGTTGATTATCCAACAGCTCTAACATAAGTTCCTCCTTAAGCTAAGTCTGACAATTTCAAAAAGCTTTCCGTATTGCTAGGGGTGCGAATCGTTGTGATTTCAATGCCCCTCTCCAACAATTCCTTAAAGGCCGCTTTCTCTTCAGTTGTTACCGAAATGCCTTGTTTGATGACTTCAGTATTGTCACGGGAAGACATATTGCCGACATTGATTCTTTTGATTGGTAAGCCCCTGTCCAACAGATTCAAAATTTCAACCGGTGATTTTAAAATAACAAACACACGTTGCCCAGCATACTTTCCAGCTGAAATATTGGCAAATGCCGTTTCTTCCGTAATGATTGAGGTGTTCACAGTTCCTGGTGCGACCATTCGCAGCAAAGATTTCTGGGTGTCATCTGTAGCCACTTGATCATTGATCACCATTAAACGGGTAGCTTTTAATTCGTTGGTCCATAAGCCGGCTACCTGTCCATGAATCAACCGGTCATCAATTCGAATGTGAATAATTCCTTCTAATGTACTCATTATTTTCCTCCTAGATTCTATCTTCAATTTTCTAATTTAACTAACCTAATAAACCAATAAGCGACAAACCTATTGCCAAAGCAATAACGATTAAAATCACTCGAACTGGGGTCATATTTTTTCGCCCTAATAACCAGTAAACTAAAGCAACCAATAACGCAGGAATAAGATTCGGCATAATTGAATCCAGGATGTCCTGTCCGTGTAACATTAGATCACCTGATTTGTAAGAAACTTTCACATTAGCCGAAACAACAGTCGCGATGAGGGACCCCACGACCATTAACCCGACTGTTGAAATAGAAGCAGTTACCTGCTGCATTTTTTCTTCTAGAGTTGAGATCATCTTCAAACCAGTTTTGTAGCCTGTTTTGAAAAATGGAAAAATCAATGATTTAATAGCAATCATAACCACCAGCCATAGAACTACACCCGCCGGATTTCCTTGAACCGCCATAGAAGCTGCGATGCCCCCGAAGATTGCACTAGGTGTCGATAGTAATAATGTATCACCTAGGCCTGCTAAAGGTCCCATCAAACTAGTTTTTAGCGATGAAACGGTCGGCAAGGATTTTTCCTTCTCATTTTCCTCAATCGCAATGTTAACACCCATAATAAAAGGCGTAAACATCGCATTCGTGTTAAAGAATTGTAAATGAGTCAGTAACGATTGCTTCAGCCCTTCCTGATCATCCTTGTAGATTTCCTTTAGAACTGGATACATGGAATAACAATACCCCAGTCCTTGCATTTTCTCGTAGTTAAAGGATCCGCAGCCGCCAGTTAACCAGTAACGCAGCATCGCTGTTCTTTTTTTCTTGAATGAAATGTCATTATTCATCGCCTTCAATCCCCCCATCTGTTGGTACTGCCGCTGTGCTGACTGCGGTCTTTTGACTATTTTTAAAAGATACAAAGGCCCAAGCCATTGCCAATAGCGCAATTCCTAAAATTGGCATCCCTAAGTAAGAAGCAAACACAAATCCGACAATCAACGGTGCCACATTTTGCTTCACCGGCATCGTTCTTAACAATAAACCAATACCCACTACTGGTAAAAGTCCGCCGGCTACCTGCAAGCCCGTCAATAACCATTCAGGAATGATTTCAAATACCTTTTCCACCAAGCCTTGGCCAAATAAAACTGCCAACATGATTGGAACTCCAGTTGAAACCATCGTGAAAATATTGCCTAGCCATTGCCACATTGGAATACGATGGAAGTCGCCTTTCGCAACATCCTTTTCCGCACCATGCTGGAAAAAGATGTTCAAGGTTTTGTTCAACACGTCCAGCTGCACCATAATAATTGCCACAGGAACTCCAATTGTTACACCCACTTCTGGACTGGCACCTGTTGTAATCGCCAAGTATGTTCCGACGATTGCCGCTACCGGATAATCCGGTACAGACGCACCGCCGAAGCTGCTGATACCTAACGTCATCAACTGCAAGGTCCCACCGATATATAATCCTGTTTGTAAATCTCCACAGATCAAACCAGTAATCGTACCACACATTAATGCCTGCCATAACCCAACACATGTGATCCAACGCTCATAATTCATTAAAAATCCGAAAATAATTACTAATACCGTTGATACTGATGAAACGCCCATTATTTTTCCTCCCCTTATTCGTCGCCTTCATTGACAATCATTAACAATTGCTGTGGATCATACATATTCTGCTGACCAGCTGCAAGAATTTCTTCCATCACCTCAGACAATGGATTGTTTCTGTTCATTGCTGCCGTCAACACACTGCCAAAATTGGCATTACTAACTACCTGACTTCCCGGACGGTGCACTAATTGTCCGTAAACAGTTTTAAATGGTGTTCCTTGAAACAAATCGACCAAAGCTAGGATCGGCAACTCCGTTCCATTGATTGCCTCAGTGATTTCCGCTTCGAAAGCTGTTAAACTCTTACCTCCCAAATCGATTGCTGTAACCGCCCGCTCCTCTGGTAAAAAATATTCCAATGTATCCGCAAATCCACTGGCTAAGCTTCCGTGAGTAACGATAATAATCTTAAACATTGATCTCCACCTCTCTCTTCATTCTTATAAAAGCAAGTACCGTGCCAACTATTTTTTGCTTACATTTCCTGCAAGAATCCCGGTAGTATAGCAAAACAAGCAAAAAAGCTAGTGTTAAAAAAAGATTTAACACTAGCTTTTTTCGTTTCACACAATCACAGCTGCTGCTGAATGATCAGGAAAATCATCTCCAGCTCGCCATCTGGAATCTTCAATTTGTATTTTTGTTCAATTGCTGTAAAGAAATGAGCAGAGGTTTCTTTGAAGGGTTGATATAGCGGAAGAGCCGTAATTCCCTCGTCACTCTCGTCAATCCCATCACCAGTCAATATACGCTCAATCATCGCTGATAGATGCAGAAAAAGGTTGATCCGCATAAAATTATCAATATGAATTTGGTAGAACTCTTCATACTTTTCAATTACTTCTTCTACTTCATCAATGACCATCGCCGGATTCAAAAAGTTCAGCCGTGCTGCTGCCCCTTCCAAGGTAAACAGCTTGATGATTTCATTGGTACACTTTTTCAGCTCGTCGGCTTGAAAGAAGGAAGCCAATAAATCCAAATTAGCCGCTCCATTAATAATCCCTTCAATATTGATAATAGGTACCACTGCTTTTTCCACTGGTGAAGTGGTTAAGATGGCTACCGTATCCTTAAATAAGGTTTTCTGATCCTTTTGCAGCAGCTCCTTCAATTTGCTGTAGTCAATCGACAATAGTTCGATTTCATCTGTGTTCACGTATTTACTGAGAATATCTTTAATTTTTAAGGCGATTCCTTCACCAGAAATGCAGGAAATCAATAAGTTGGTTTTTTGCGAAACACCGGCAAAATATTGCTTCGACACCGCAAAATCCTCTAGTGCTAACTGCTCCAGCTGAGTAATTTTTTGACGCTGGCTCAGCTTCAAGCCAACATCCAATGCTAAGGAAGTCGACACATTGTTCATAATTAAAAGGTCTCCGGTCACATTGCCTTGAATTGATTGATACATTTGCTCCAAAGAACCCATATCCACCAAAAGAACAAGTCCATCTGAGGTATTGTATTTTTTGATGTACTCATTGACCTCCGCAATCAGCGTTTCCGCCGAGACATCCATTGGCAGATCAAAGCTTTCAAAAACAAAGTCCTTTACCAGTTGATTAACTGTGTTAGCTAAAGTTTGAGCATTTTTATGCCCATGCATAATGATCAAGGCATTGATTTTGGTACTAATCTCCAGCACTCGGTTCAAGTAAGCAGCTAGCACACTCAAGCCATTTTCATTGATCGAGGTATTTTGCAAGAACAACACCTGCAAAACTCCTTCAGCCAGCTTGAAAAATTTGTGATAGTTGTAGCGTGCCTCCGATCCATCCTTAATATTGATTAATTCACTGGAAGGATCGTATTGCAGCAGAACTGCCAGTAAAATAATCTTATTTAAATCGGCCTCCTCTATTTCCACACCTTTACTGGTAAGATACTTCTGCAAAGCCATTTTCTTCTGTACATACCGCTCCAAGTCAGACTGATAGCTTAAGCGTTTGCTGAAATGTTTGTTAAGAAAATAAGAGTGATAGAGTTCGTCTATCAAGTTTTGCGCCTTTTGACCCGCCTCTTCAAAACCAATAAAGCCGAAGTTGCCAATATAGGTCTCCTCTTCTTGAAAAGTCTCGGTAAACTCTTTATTTTTTTCCTTAATGGAGAGAAAATGTCCGGTTCCAATCACCAGCGGTTCATCTGTCTTCGCTTTGTTATAGGCTTTCGCGCAATCGGCTTTGATCCGGTTACGGATTTCCCCGATGTTTCCGCGATAATTTGATTGAATTAACTCAATTATGTAGTCCTCACCCACTTGCAACGAACAATCCAGCTGCTTCCTTTCCTCGTCCAAGAAGCTGAAGATCAATTTTTCTTTTTCGGAAAAGGACCGCTGGCTAAAATCCGGTAAAAAAACATCAAAAGGAATTCTTCGCTTTAAAGTGACCAACAAGGACGACTCAGGATCTTCTGTAGTCGCCATGATTAAGCGAACATTTGCCTGCTGCCATTCAGCATTGGAGCCCATTGGCCGATATTTCTTCTCATCAATTAACAAAAACAGCTTTTCCTGATTTTCCGCCGACAAATTATGTACTTCATCCAAAAACAAATATCCGCCCTCAGCTTCATTAATTAAACCATGCGTATCCTTTTCCGCACCCGAAAAGGCCCCTTTGACATAACCGAATAATAAAGAAGATAATAATTCTTTATTATTGGCATAATCGGCACAGTTCAATACCACAAAAGGGGCATCCTCCGTAACAACCTTTTTTTCTATTGCATACTGGTGAATCAGCTTAGCCAAGTAACTTTTGCCCACTCCGCTGCTGCCATGGATCAAGATCGGCAAGCCGTGAGGAGGATAAGTTACCGCGGATTTGCACTGTTCAATTTGATTTTTCACACTACCATCGTAACCAATGAAGATCCGAAACGAATTCCCTTTTTTTGACGGCAGCCGAAAATTCACTGGTCGCGTATTCGTTTTTACCAGACGTCCCTGATCCGCCAGCTGGTTTAGATAAAGACTCGTCACGCTGCGTTTCATCCCTGTCAGCTGCTCCACATCTTGTGTCGTTACAACCTCTACCAGCTGCAGGTGCTCCAGCAACAACTTATATAAATTTTCTACTGAGTTCATGTCTGACTCCCCCCACACTAACACTCTGATTAATGTGTCTTATTATAAACAGTATTTGATCATTTGGATAGTTCGTATTTAAGAAAGCTCAAAAAAGTTATATGTTTTTTTTCTAAGGCAAAAAGGAAACTGATTGCTTTCTATTTTCATAAAATATACTTAGATTTACTTGTATACTTTACCTACTAAAAAAATAATAACGCCATTGAGTACAACAACCCTTTAAATAATAAATCATTTTGTGTAGCTTCTCACTCTTTCCTAGATTATGACGATACTCCCTCCATCAAAAAAAGTTGGAGTTAATCGAGAATAGTTGACACTATACCCAATAACCACAACTTTATTGTTATTTCTCGTAAAATATTCAAGAATTTTTTTCTTTTCTACAACTGCTGGTCCTTTTTATATCCAATCGTCCAAGTCAATCCAAAGGCTATTCCAAACGCAACCAAATTCACTAAAATATAAAATGGTAATTGTTCATTTAAATATAACAATGTCCCAGGAATTCCAGTTAAAGCCATTCCTGTTGCCCGCAAGTGGAGAATTGATGCTAAAAAGCCTCCTATTCCCCCTCCAATCATTGCCATAACAAACGGTTTTATCAATCGTAAAGTTACACCGAAAACAGCTGGTTCAGTGATTCCTAATGCCGCTGATAGAGCGGATGGAAAAGCAATTTGCTTCATTTTTGGCGAAGTAGATTTAATAGCCACAGCTAATACTGCTCCTGCTTGAGCAACATTTCCGCAGGTTCCAATTGGATTCAAATAGTTCCAGCCGTCTTGTCCCAGCATACTAATTTCCAAAAAGTTTAAAATATGATGAATCCCAAAAATTCCTAATAGCTGACCAAAACTGCCATAGATCAAGCCACCAATTCCTAGTGGTAACCCAAGTAAAAATTCAACTGCATGCAGAACACCAATCTCGACCTCATGAAAAATCGGGCCAATAATGAATAATGCAAGAATAAGACCAACTAATAGCGTTAAGAAGGGTGTCAGGATCAGATCCAAAGAATCAGGGATTCGCTTGCGCAAGAAAATCTCAATTTTAGATCCTAGAATTCCGGTAACAAAAGCAGGCAAAACAGAGCCTTGATAGCCCACAACATTGATAAAACCAAAAAATACTAATGGTTCTGCCGCCTGCTGTCCAACCTCGTAGGCGTTGGGTAAAACAGAGCTAACCAGCATTAAACCTAAAACAATTCCTAAAATTGGTGTACCTCCAAAAATCCTAAAGGTTGACCAAGCCACTAACGCGGGTAAAAAGGCAAATGCCGTATCGGTTAAAATTTGAGTAAACATTAAGAGCTGCTGAGGGATATCTTCTGGTGCTAAACCAACCATTCCTAAAACTGCTTCCTGTGTAAAAAGTCCCCGCAATCCCATAAATAATCCAGTAGCTACCAACACTGGAATAATTGGTACAAAAACATCACCGAAGATTCTGACGGCTCGTTGGAAGGTCAGCTTTTGCTTCACATCAGTCGCTGCAACTGAAGCTTGCTCCGAACTATCGATCAATGGAAGAAACTCGTCGTAAACTTTATTCACCAAGCCGGTTCCTAAAATAACCTGGTACTGCCCTGAGTTAAAAAAGCTCCCTTTCACCTTATCAATATCTTCTACCGCCTTGATATCAATTTTTTCCTTATCATTGGTAATAATTCTTAAGCGAGTCGCACAATGAGTAGCCGATTGAACATTGCTGCTTCCGCCTACCAGCTCTAAAATTTTAGCTGCGATTTCTTTATTATTCATTCATCATTCTCCTTAATAGTTGTAAACTACAACCGACCCTTTTTTCCCCAACTCTTGATAAGTAATTTCTCGAGAGAAACTGTCACAAAAACTACGCATCGAAAACACATACTGTCCCTCATTTATAAAAAATTCCACTGTTGAATTATCGCAAAAAATCTGAAGACTGTGCAATTCCTCTAACGCCAGCTCCTTCACTTCTTTTTTGCCTGAAACCCAATTTATTCTGCTAATTTGTAAAAGTCCTTTTTTGTATTCTAGCGAGTTCATCCCAGCATTTAAAGTCAAATAAAAAGTCGGGGTTGAATCACCAAGATCAATCAATATCTCATAAGCTTTCTGGCAATTTTTGATGACCGCATTATCAGCATTATATTTTTGCTCCTCTTTTCTCAGTTGCTTATACTCTTCAAGAGGAACCTGTCGTAATTGATTATTCAGCCATTTCAATTCTCGTGGCATCGTAAGGCAATGCACATATCCTGACTTAGTCGTGGGACATTGCGCCTCTTCCAATTCACTCATTCGCGACATCCAAGCCACCATAATACGACGACCCTTATCATCTTCAAAGGATTGCGGTGCATAAAAATCAAAGCCATAATCCAGCAGAAGTATATCACTCTCAGGTACAAACTTCTTTTTCTTGTAATCAATCTTTCCAATCAAATATCCGGCATAGCTCGATAGTGACAAGTCATTTTCTTCTATGGATGTTCGTCTTTGTGGACATACGGTCAAAATATCCACATCATTGGTCAATGAGAATACATCTGGGCATTCACACATTTGCTCTAAAGCTGAATCAGTATAAAAAGTTCCTTGAAATTCCCAATGTAACAAATCCAGTGATACAAACAAGGTAATTGCTCCTACGTTTTGGGTTGTCTGAGCACCAACGATCATCCACCATTTGCCCTGGCTTTGCCAAACCTTCGGATCACGATGATGTTCCGTGAAACCTTCAGGGGTTTTGATTCCCTGATTTTTTTTTACAAACGTTTTTCCATCAGAAGAAATCGCTATTTTTTGTGCGCTTTTTCTGACGTTATTCTCTTTAGTATTTCCAGTATAAAATACGTACAGCATACCAGCTTTCTCAACAGCACTTCCTGAGTAAATGCCATCTTTATCTTCTTTCTGATCGGGGACAATTGCTGTGCCTGGATTCTCCCAATTGACTAAATCAGTTGAAGTAAATAAACCCCATTCTTTATAAGTATGATCTGTATCAAAGCGATTCCACTGGTGAAAAAAATAATATTTTCCTTTAAATTGAATCAATCCATTCGGATCATTTAATAATCCTTGTACCGGTTCTATATGGAAAGAATTTTTGTCATTCCTTTTCAAAACAGGAGCTCCTCCTCTTATTATTTCATATTAATGCGTTTACATCACCTAGGTTAATGAGATCTTATCATCTATTCCCCCGTTTAGAATATGGAAAAAAATAAGGAAAATATGGAAATTTCTAATATCCAAAACTTTTTAGCAGAGTTCCCATGTATAATGCAAGCATGGATACTAATTTAAAAGAATACACGGATCGCTTTACTGATTTTTCAAAAAAAAGTATCTCAGACTTCATTTTGTACAACAGCGGAATTGAATATTGTGAACCTGGTTACAGCTACGGTCCCAAAAGAAGGGATTATCACTTTATTCATTTTATAAAGGAGGGCAAAGGACTGCTGGAGGTTGAGAATCGTACGATTGAAGTTTTTGAGAATCAGCTGTTTGTTGTTCCAGCAAATGTTGTTTCCACCTATACAGCCGATAATCAGGTGCCTTGGAAATACTGCTGGATTGGATTTACTGGTATTGAATCAAGTAATTTTATTCACACCTTACTTCAATCCAGCAAGCAAAATTATGTATTGGATTGTTCGGATGCAGCTTTTTATGAGAAGGAAATCAGTAAAATTCTATCTCTGAATCACAACAATCGTTCCTCTTACTTTAAAATTAACGGGATTATGTATAATATTGTCGGAACATTGCTGGAGGAAGTTCAACCAAATGATTCTGCCAATATTCACGAAGCTTCTGCCGCCTTTCAGGCCATGCGGTATATGGATCTACATTATCACGATGACATTCAAATTTCAGATATTGCACACTTTATCGGTGTTCATCCTAATTACCTCTCTTTAAGATTTAAAAAAGAGATGGGCGTTACGCCAAAAAAATATTTAACCAACCTAAAAACTACTAAAGCCAAAAAGCTTTTAATGGAAAGTGACGATCCCGTCAGTTTAATCGCCAGCTCAGTCGGCTTTACTGATGCCTTATCTTTTTCCAAATTCTTCAAAAAAGAAATTGGTTATTCCCCCACGGAATTTAGAAAGGAGCAACAAACTCAGTGAAAAACATGATCCATTATTGTTCACAAACTAGCACCTTCAGCTTACACAACTGCAAAGTCAGCTACATTATGGAAGTCATTGAAGAAACTTATTTAATCCATCGCTATTGGGGAAAACGCCTGAGCAGTTATCATTTTAGTAACCGTCCCATTTTAAAGAAACGAACGTTTGCAGCTGCACCTGATAATGAAAAACCAGAAATTTCGCCCGAATTTTTGCCTTTTGAGCTTCCCGGTGCTCACCAAGGCGATTTTCGAAACCCAGCTATCCAAATTGAACATACGAATAGCGAAAGAATTACTCGATTTCATTATCAGAGATATGAAATTATCAACAAAGCCATTGAATTGGACGATCTCCCTCATGCTAGGAACACGGAGGAACTAGCTCAAACACTCATTATTCATTTGTTTGATCCAATCGCTCAAATTGAACTTGCTTTGTCCTATACAATCTTCGAAAACTTTCCGGTGATTGTTCGCTCGACGAAAGTAAACAATCAAAGCGAAAAATCAATAAAGCTTACTAAGCTTTTCAGTGCCTCGGTAGATACTAGCTATGATGATCAACTCGTCACAACTTTTTACGGGACTCATCAAAAAGAGTATCAGTTAAACCGGAGTGCGATTCAACATGGATTGTTCAAAATTGGCAGCTCTCGTGGTGCCAGCGGCCCACAATATCCGCCCTATCTTGCACTATCAAAGGAAGCAACTGAAAATAAAGGGGATGTTCATGCTATGACCCTAATTTACAGCGGCAATCATGAGGTTTTGCTGGAACGTGATCAGTACAATCATTTGCGGTTGCAAATTGGCTTAAATAGCGAAACCTTTTCCTGGCAGTTAAATCCTGGTGACTCGTTTCAAAGTCCGCAAGCCCTGCTCTCCTATAGTGACCAAGGCTTCAATGGATGCTCGCAAAGCTTTCATCGTTTTTTTACAGATCATTTGATTCCTCCAATTTGGAAAAATCAAGTACGTCCGCTGCTGATTAATAGCTGGGAAATGACCTATTACGATGTTAATGAGACCTTAATCAAGCAGTTAATTGATGCTGCTGATGAGCTGGGGTTTGAAACCGTAGTACTAGATGACGGTTGGTACAGCCAGAGAAACAGCAGCAAAACTTCCCTGGGTGATTGGGTAATTGATCATGAGAAGTTCCCTAAAGGCATTCAGCCGTTGGTAGCCTACGCAAAGAAAAAAAATATTGGTTTTGGGCTCTGGTTTGAGCCAGAAATGATCTCACCGGAAACAACCTTAATTCAACAGCATCCGGAGTGGGTCATGAGAAGCTCAAATTATCAACCGCTCTTAGGGCGCAGTCAATATGTACTGGATTTGACTAATAAGGAAGTTCAACGATTTATTATTGACACTGTGTCTCAAGCAATTGATACGCTTGATGTGAGCTACATTAAGTGGGATATGAACCGACACATGACGGATCCCTTTTCCCAGCTCCATTCTTTTGAGGCTTCTGAATATTCTCACCGCTATATTTTGGGACTCTATCGCATTATGAATGAATTAACGACAACTTATCCCAACGTTTTATTCGAAAATTGCTCTAGCGGTGGTGGAAGGTTAGATCCTGGAATGCTCTACTATTTTCCCCAAACCTGGATTAGTGACAATACCGATGGAAAAGATCGCCAACAGACCCAATACGGTGCTAGTTATTTGTTTCCAATTTCAGCTATGACAGGACATGTCTCTGATGTACCGAACCATCAAACCAATCGAACGATATCCTTTGAAACTAGAGCGGCCCTAGCATCTTCCACGAATATGGGCTATGAGATGAACATTACTGACCTTTCTCCTAAAAAAAAGGAAATTATTCGTGATCATCTACAGGAATATAAAGAAGAACGTAAGCTAATTACACAAGGAAACTTTTATCGTTTACTTTCTCCCTTCAACAGTAATTATTGTGCTTGGATGTTTACTGATAAAGGAATGGAACAAGCAATAGTTTACGTTTTCCGCAATCAATATGAAGTATACGAACTGTCTCTATTAATAAAAATTCCGTTTCTTAAAGAAGACTGTTTGTATCAAGACTCTGCCACCGAGCAAGTCTATTCGGGTTCAGAGTTAGCGAATTGCGGATTGGCATTAGAAAATAGTAAAGGCGATTTTATCGTTCACAAAATAAAGTTGGTACAAATAGAAAAAGGGCTTTAAGCAATTTACAGCTTAAAGCCCTTTTCACAACTGGCAATCCATCTATAGGTTGGAAACTTTACTGTCATAAAGAATCAGCAAAGCTATCCTATTTCCATCCGTGTACCTTTGTCGGCCAACTCATCCGCTAAATCGTTAAACTTGTCGCCGGAATGTCCCTTTACCTTAACGAAGCGCACCTTTAAGTCTTTTGACACTTCATCAAATAAAGCAACATACGCCTTTGATATGGCTGCGTTAGCTGCCCATTGTTTTTCAGCCCAAGAAGCAATTCCTTGGTAATCGTAAAAGATCGTAATCTCATCAATCTGGTTTGCTTTTGCCCATCTCACTGCCTCGATACAAGCAAACACTTCGCCAGCAATTTGATAACTAGAGATAAATTTAGGATCATTTCCACCGAAGGAAAGCTTCTCTATCACTTTTTCACCTTTTAAAATAACGACACCAGAACCATATTGCTGCCGAGCTTTATTAAAGGAGCCATCTACATATGCTTGGTATTCATCAGGATTTACTGTTTTTTTCTCTGAACTCATATTCACAAATTGCTGTGCTTCTTCTTTTGTCGGGAACGATTTAAAAATTGCACCAGGAAAGCCCTTTACCTGCTTTTGTGCATCGTTCCAGGTTGTATATACTCCTGGTTTTCTTCCAATTCGAATTGCGTAAAACTTTGCCACTTACTTATTACCTCCCATGAAACTATGAAATCAGTTTGCAAGTAATTATAACTTACCTGCAGTTTTTTTACAGTATATTATTTAAACATCTAATGGAATTGTTTCATTATCATTTGTTGATTTGAAAGTGTTTTTCCTTATTCTTTTGTTGAATAAAAAGCTAATCCTCACTATACCTGTTCATCAGTTCTTTTATCATCTGGCATAATTTGTTTCTCAAACGTAACGGTGAAAGAACTTCAGCTTCACCCCCCAGGGAAAGAATGAATCCGTAAAGCCATGGTGTATCAGGAACCTCCGCTCGCAATGTGCCGGTTCCATCTTTTGCTATGGTAACCTGTGACTCATGAAAATCTTCATATAAGCGATGCACAGTTTCGGCTGAACATTTTAAAACGAGGGGGATCATTGTGTAAGAGATTTGTTCCGTTTTGTCCAGTTCTTTCACTGGCAGATTCTTCCGATCAAAGGTTTCTACTTTTACAAACACCTCAGACATTCGAGTAATTTTAAAGGTTCGATACGTCTGCTTTTCCTGGCAATAGCCTATTAAATACCAGGCTTGAGATTTATAAAGAAGCTTTATTGGCATCACAATTTTATTGCTCTGTGCCATTTGCATATTGATATAAGAAAAACCAAGCAGCTGGTTTCTACTGATTGCTGAAATGATTTTATTGAATTTGTCCTTGTCTTCACCTGTGCGTCCCCAACGGGAAAAATCTACCTCGATCAGATCAGATGGTTGGTTCTGGAACAAGCCTGATAGCTTTTCTAATAAAAAAGATAGGTCATCTTGTTTAGTCGCTGCCAGACTGCTTAGTGAAAGTAAAATCTTTTTTTGCTCTTCACTAGTAAGAGTTGCTTTGCTTAAGACAAAATCATTATCTATGAAAATCCCACCGCCTGTTCCTTGCGAAGTATAAATCGGAATTCCTGCACTGCTCAAAATATCAATATCGCGAAATACGGTTCGAAGGGATACATTAAAACGCTGAGCTAATTCCGCAGCAGTTGCGGAGCGATTAGCCAGTAGATAATGAGTCAGGGCAAATAATCGTTGAATTTGCATAGAATTCTTCCTTTTTCTATAATCCTAACACAGTTTAATTAAAAATTATTCAACATGACATATCTTGTCATGTTGAATTGATATAATAAATGTAGGTTATTCAGAAAGGAGCAGTTTTTCATGGCCGTTAGTATATTTGATGATAAAGCTACTACACCAGATGATACAATGTTGCTGTCCGTATTAAAAGAAGCACAGCTTCTTTGGAACGAGGCCATTCATTTTGTAGAACAATTCGGTGGAATCGTACAAGGAGAATGGAAATTTTACACTAAAGCAGCTGGTTGGACCTATGTAGTAAAGTCAAATAAACGTACAATGTTTTACTTGATACCAAAGGATGCTCATTTGCAAGCCACTTTTGTTTTTGGTGAAAAAGCTGTTGCAGCTGCTGAAGAAGCCAATTTGCCAATTGATGTACTAAAAAATCTAAGATCTGCGAAAGCCTATGTTGAAGGCCGTTCGATCGCTATTCTAGTGAAAAATACGGAAGACCTCGCTGTTTTTAAAAGGCTAGTAACGATTAAAGTGGAAAATTGAGCCTTAAAAAGAGAAGCTGGTTGCAGCTTCTCTTTTTTATAAATAACAAAAACTTGCTAGCAGTTTCCTGCTGCAAGCTTCTTTGCATCTATTTTTAATCCTTAATCGCTCGTTCAATTTCAATCAAGCGAGTCAATCCAGATACAACAATTTCAGCATCCGCTTCGTCCTCTTGCTCAGTTTTATTTATCCATAGAGGCAGGCTAGGAGAAAGCAGCACTACTTCGTTTCCATTACGTAGTCGAGCAATTGGCACAGTTCGTAGTTTAGGCAGCAGCTCAGAGTTCGGCCGCTTAGCAGTAAATACTGAAGAAATCGAATCTAAATAATTCATCAGTTGTGAATAGCCTTCTTCCTGTTTATTTCTCAAGTAAAGCTGTTCTAACCCTGCGAGAATTCCCGCTTTCTCGTTTTCAAGATTCATTTTTACCAACCCCTACCCCGTATCGTTCTACTTATAGTTTACCCTAGTAAATGCCTGTTGTAATCAACTTTATGAGACTTTGGACTAATTTTTTTGACCAAGCTTTCAACAGCTTTTGATTTTTAGCAAAAATTTTCTATCCAATACATAATTTGACTGGCCTTTTCTCTTTTTTTTAATAAGTGTATGTATTAGCATATTATCACTTACTATATACCTAATCTTTTTAAAGAAACAGCCACACGCATAAAACGAATGGCTGATTGTATCCCATTTTTGGGTATGATTTATTAAATTGCTATTTCTCAAGTCTAATCGGTACACTTGCCTCGCTGTCTTTTTCAGTGTAGTCGGCGAGAATTAATTCGTCATTCTCTACCTGAATATTTTTCATAGTTCCACTTTTGATTGAGTAAATTTCCTGCATAAATTGAAGCTCTATCTCCGTCTGACGTTCATTAATTTCATAGGTGGCCTGCCCTTCGCCATTGTCGTTGGACAATTCCGCGATACCATTCCCTCCAAAGATCATTTCAACCGAACCTTGCTCACTAACTAGTTGCCACTTATCCGAGTTCTCTATTAAGATATTACGGATATTCGGTTTCTCCTCCCCACAAGCACTCAAAGCAGCAATACTAATTGTGAGAACCATAAATAATAAACATTTCCCTAACGCAAATTTTTTCATATAGTTGTATTCACCTTCTTCGTATATTCAATAAAACTCTTGTAACCTCATACTTCTATTATATAGTAATATAGCTAAAAAGGATTACATTTTATCGTTGAAATGATCTAGATTGGCTAAAATTTCTTTCTTTGAAAAAGATTTCTTAATATATCAAAAGCATCTCAAACAGTTAGCCGAAAACTAATTCGTATCATTTCAATTACTAACTAATTTTTAACGTACATATAAGCCACCTCCCAAATTTTATATTCTAAAATTCAGGAGGCAGCTTATGTATTTTATTTATTATAAATTTCAGGTAAGATAACTATTTTTAACTAGATTTGTGTTTATTTCGCCAATAATTTAGTAAGACTAATAGCAGCATGATGCCACTGGTTATCAATGCTGTTTTTAACAACAAATGATTCTCAGTAGTCAACTTTTTCTTCTTCACCTTTTTACTAGGATCATAAGGAACTCGTTTTCCCCGGACCAACAACCGGTGAGAATTGACTCCATAAGGGGTACAGGTCAATAGTGTCACGTAGTCCTCTCCCTTTACTGATTTTAATAGTTCTGTGTGTTCCGGTTCAATGACTGAGATCTTATCTACCTCATAAGCCAGGGTCTGATCCAATACATGAACATAAAAAAGATCACTTTTTTTCAGTTCAGTTAAATCAGTGAACAACTTTGCGTGAGTTAAGCCGGTATGGGAGGTCAGTACCGAATGGGTCCCTTCGCCACCAATCGGTAAAGCAGAACCTTCCAAATGTCCCACGGCTTTGTGCAGGACATCCTCCTGGGTTCCGTGGTAAACAGGCAAATTCACATCAATACTAGGAATTTCAACCTGAGCCATTATTCCCTTAACCCTCAATACTTGATAATAATTGGCAGGCATCACAATGCCTGATCCTGGTATGAAAGGATCGTGAGCTGGCTGACCTAATAAATTTTCGTTGTAAATTTTTGCCTGTTGAAAGACTTCAGCAATTTGCTCAGGCGTTAGCTGGTCCACTTCTTCTTGATAGCTTTCAGCTACTTGGGTCGCATTTTTCTGATTAAAATAATTTCCCAAGAAAGGGTATGCGATGATACCGACCCCTGAAATTAATAATCCAATGATTAAAATGGCTCGTTTCATCCCCAGCCTACCTTTCCTATGCAGAGAAAAAGCCGAGAATTCTCGGCTTTTTTTACCTCCATTACGCAGCTTTTTTCTTATTCATTGTTAACAGAACTGCTAAACCGATCAAAACAATTCCGCCAATCACCATTAGCAACGTACCTGCTCCGCCAGTATTTGGTAGGGTGAATCCACGTTTGTTTTCAATATCCTTTGTTTGTATATGTTGAGTATTGGCATTTTCAAAGGTTACCTCTACTGGTCCGTCTAGCAAGTTGTATTTATCTGGTGCTAAGGTTTCCACTAAATAATACTTGTTGTACGTTTTTGTTCCGCCAGCGTTTTCTGTGTAGGTTTGAAGACCTTCAAAGGATTCAACGTAGAAAGTATCTCCGTCAAGTCCTAACGTCTCACTCTTAATAGCATGCGATGGAATTGCGACCCATTTCTTAGCCGTGTCATATCCTGTTTCGCCAGGAGCAAGAATGTCAATAATTGTATTATTAGCATCTAGGACAACCCGTAAATAATTGCCTGCCTTAGCATCTACTTCAGAAGCTGCTAATTGGAACTGAGCACTTTTGTTAATTGATGTGTCGCCACCAGAATAGGATTTGTTGATCTTTATTTCCCCTGTGTGTATTTCAGAAGGATCGGTCGTAATTTTTCCCGTTTCACTTGAACCATTCTCAAAGTCAATATCGGCTTTATTCTCGATTTTGTTTTCGCCGTCATTTAGAATATTTCCGTTGACTGTCGTTTCAAAGTCAATGGAAATTTTCTCAATCCCAGTAGCTGCAGCTAATTTAGCAATCCCAGCTGTTGTTAACGTAATGACAATCTTTTCTTTATCAGCAGGGGTAGCTGCAGTATGAGCAACAGTATAATCAGCAAGATTATTCAGTGTCACTAAAAGATTAGAACTAGCATCAATTCCTTTTACCACTACACTATGAGCAGGTGTACCAACATAATTCAATCGTTTATCCAGCTCATCGGTTACTACAAATTGCTTATAGTCTGCAAAGTCTGCTGGTACATTAGCCGTGATGGTCCATTTCACCTTGTCACCAACGTTTACCGATGGTTTTTCCGGTTTTTTCTCGGGGTTCAAACCTTGGTTTTTTGGATAGACATGGACATCGTCATTCCAATCTGTGCCGTCAGCAGACGTCATTGGGACTGCTACAATAAAAGGCTTTGCCCCCGAGGTGATTTTCTTGTCTTCATTGCCAGTACCTTGTACTTGATACCCAGTTGAAGCTGCTAAGTTTTCTTCTACATAATAATAGCCAGCAGGTAAATCTGTGTATTTTAGCTCACCATTGGTATCGGTCTTGCCACCTGTAGTAGCTGAAGTTTTCTTAGTCAAATCGTACTTATGCTCAACTGCTCCCTTTGCCACAGTTAATTCATTATTTGTTCTTGTGTACGTCCAACCATCTTTATCCGATGGCGGTGTGGCAGGTGCAAGTGGATTCCCCTTTGGTGTTAACTGATACACATCAAATTGAATTCCAGAAATAGCAGGATTGGTAATTCCTGGGTTCAATTTCTCACCAGTACCCTCGCCCTGTATATCGTTCGCTGTCTCCGCCCAGTGTTTATGAATCGTTAAGTCACCCTTGGTTGGTTTTGCACCTGGTGCAGCAAGCGCCGAAAGCCCCCCACCTAAGATTGTTGCTAAAATGAATAGCATTGTGATTAATTTACTTATTTTTTTTCTCATCTTCTTTCCCCTTCTCACTCATTCGTTTAGATTTCTTTCGGTTCTGTGAAAGAATAATCCCAGAACCCAATAAAACAATACCTAGTACCACTAATGCCATTCTCATATAGCCACCTGCTTTCGGCAGACTATTAATTAAGTAATTCGGCAAATAGTAATTGCCCGCTTCCACTCGGAATGCTGGCGGTAAAGGGTCTCCACGCCCCTTAATCGCTTCAATCTCACCATAAAAATTAATTGTAATAATCCAAGAGCCTAAGGGCAGCTGATAACCAGGGAGCGTCTTTGTTTCTACCAATAAATAATCTCCTTGGACAATATCTTCAAAAGTAACTTTTCCCTTATCGGAATTGCTTTCACTGCTTATTTTTTCAATTGGATTTGTCAAATCCCATTTTGTATTTACTGCTTCCGGATCTTCGCTTCCCGTCTCACCAGCCTCGCCTGCTTTTGGCTTATAGAGTGAGAAATGGACTCCACCTAACGGATTTTGTTGCCCATCTTCCTTGTAAAAACTAGTTGCCTTAACTTTGTTAGTTAAGTACAGATCTTTTTTATCGTCACTGATTTTATGACCAGGACTTTCGGCATCAATACCAGCATTTTCTTGGACGACTTTGTATTTCACGTCAAAAATTTCAAACTGCTGCGTGGTTGGATTCCAACCAGTTTTCACTAACCAATAGCCTTCTGCTAGCTGATATCCGCTGTAGGTACTGGTTTCACGAATGGCATACCAATCAAAATTTTTATTTTCAGAACCACTTAATCCAGTCTTCCCAATGCTCGCAAAGTATCCTTGATTATCGGTCGTCACATTTGAGTCCAGCTTCATCCATTGCGGTGACCAATAATATGGATCACTCTCATTAAAATACCCGCCCGCAGTCCATCGATAAATATCAAACTGAACTTTTTGTTTATCAGACGACGGCATAGGCTCATTACGTTCATTCACTTTGAATAAAGAAATCTCAGGCTTACGATTTTTCAAGATATACTGATTGTTGTTATTGCTGCTAGGTTTTTCAAAATCCGGCTTGTCTACTTCTGTTCCATGCGCCCAACTTGGCATGGAGAACATAGTCTCATCGCTCAATCGGACAACCCAATAAACTTCTCGGTCGCTATTTTGGTCTAATTTATTTTCTGGCAAAACATACCCTGGATAGGTCTCCACCTCTACAATGGCATAATATTTCGCTAACTCTGCAGGATCATTAATCTCAGGAACTCGAATTCTTCCTAATGCATCCGTCGTAACAGTATAGAGTTTGTTCCAATCACCAGGTTTGCTTTTCGGTCCTGTTCCGTCTGGATATGTTACCGGGCGATCTGGTCCAATATACTCATAAATATCAAAAACTACCTTTTTTTCTCGACCTTCTTCATCAAATAGCTGATTACCGTTTGAATCTACAGACGGCATCATATCACCGTTTAATCCTTGCTTATAAAAGGTGAAAGGTACCTCCGCAGCGATAGTATAGTACAACTCTATTATTAATTCGCCATCTGCAGTTACGCGCCCTTCTATCAATCCATGCTCGATGGATAGAACCTCACTATAGTTATAAGAGGTTAATAACTCCAGCAATGGTTCGCCAATAATTTTCTGTCCGATATAACCTGACTTTTCTTCTGTTTTATCCAGCCTGAAATTATCTTTTGCTGTACTTACTTCATTTTTCTGTACATAGTGTTTAACAGTATATTTGGCCTGTGGTAATTTCTTGTTACAGACTGTTACTGTCGGTCCTTTGGAAGTAGCTGAAGGAATTGCAAATTCATCTGATACAACGGCTTCTCCATTCCAGCTAGGAGAGTTTTCTTCATCATAACCAGCTGCAGCCTCGGTCTCGACAAAACGATACGTCCCATCAGCTAAACCTAATGCACTAAAATCAACCTTCACTAATCCATTTGCTATTTTCTCTACCGTGACGCCATTTTCTATTTCATAATAACTGATGCCATCAGTAGTAAAATAAACTACTTCATCACTCTTTTTGACATCCGCCCACTTCGTGCCATTTTTGACTTGCAATTTGAATTTTGCACCATTAATTGGAATGTAACCGTCGTTTGCATCGCGCTCGACATCAAATTTTTGCAGCAATACTTGATTGGCATTCAAGCTGATACTGCCGTAAGGATTTTGTAAATCAGCCTTACCGGTATTCCTTTTCGGCATCGCTTCTGGAGTGGGTCGATTCAAGGTTAACGCACTATGCGTATAAATTTCCGAAGTGTTTTCTATTTCACCAGATGGGGTATCTGGTGGATAACGAATAGCTAGAGAAATATTGTATGATGCACTTGCTCCTTTGATGACATTTGAATCACCATACGTAATGGAGTAATAATTTTCTAATAATTCACGATCCTCTTCAGCGTAGTACCCGAGCTTAATTGAGAAGTCAGCTGCTTGAGCAGCAAATTCAGTAATGTTCACCGATTGATTCGAAATCGGATTCGTAATTGTCCTGCCTGTATATGGACTGGTTGTTAATTCGCTAAGTTTTTGCTGCTGATTATCTGCTTTCTTCAGTGAACCGTAGTGCATCATGACGGTTGATACTCCAGAAGCTTCTTTATAAACACCGTATTGATAAGGTGTACTTTGAATTCTCTGCTTGAATGCTGCCTTCGTTTCACCAGTTCCTTGTGTCAGCAAAGAAAAACCCGTTCCTACCTTGGGTTTAAGGATCGCTTCAGTATCCGAACCCGAGCGATATGTAGGACCACTCCCGTAATCTGCTAAAACAAACGATTGATACCCAGCTACCGAAGATGGATATACTCCCGTTTGCTGATTATAGTTTTCAGGTGTCAAACCAATCGGTATTTGAATATACGCAGCAATTGTCAAAGCGGCCAGCTCAGCACCGGCTGGCAATACATCTTCTACATAACCACCTAATTCACCGCCGCCCTCTTTTCCGATGGGCGCGTCAACATCCGTGTAATGACTTCCCCAAGGATTCCATACATCTCGATCAGGTTTATTTAGATAAAAACCTTGATTCTGGCTTCCTGCACCACCATTTACACTGTAATTTACTTCATCTCCGCCCAATTCAACATTCGCAGCACCATTAAATTGGATTCCCCACTGAATCGTATTGTTGGAAGCTGCTCCTCCAAACTTGTAGGAGAATCCATTCGCAGCATTCAATGGTGTTTTCTCAAAGGTTATTGCTTTTGCTAGTGCATTCCCATCTTTATCCTGTCCAAAGGTTACTTGTTGTGTTCCTTCCTTCATCACATAGTTCATGAATCCTGGAAACTCTAGTTCAGTATCCAAGGTATTAATGTGAAGTTGGTCTACTCCGTCTAAAAATTCGACACGAACAACCTGTTTATCCTTTTCTGTAGAATGTTCAATTCGATAGCGATAAACTGGTTTTGGCCCTTCTTCAGTATCAATCGTGATTGTACTCCAAGCACTTCCCGGCGCATACCAATGTCCACTATTAGAATCTTCAACTTGAGGGATTTCCAAAACAAAATAATCGCCAGGCAACAGGTTTCTCTCTAACTTTTCAGCAACAATAGTCCAAGAGAAGCCAAAGGTATAGGCTTGGTTCGAAGCTGCAGTACTCTTAGGCTCTGCTGTCAATGATTCACGACTGCCATTTTTATCTCTAAATAGTTCCCAGTCGTTTACAACTACTGAACTAAGAATATCTCCTGCAATAGCTTTCCCTTGAAATGTCTGGATTTCCTGCGATGTGGTTGAAGATTCCGTTGTACTTTCCTCTAAAGAAATTGATTCACTTGATCCGTTAGTACTGCTTTCGACGGACGCTTCTTCCACTCTTTCTGTACTGGATAACAACTCATCATACTTGCTCACCTTTTCACTCAAAAGCTCAGAAGAAGGAGTTGTAGTTTCCTGTGATTGACCGAGCGAAAGTGTTGGAACCAAAGTAGAAAACAAGAGAATAACAATAACAAACAAACAAAAAATCTTTTTTTCGTCTTTAAAAAAAGTATTCATCTTTTGTTTCATCCCCTTCTTCCCTTTACTTAGTATGAACATTGAGATTAAATAATTATATCTGGAAAAATTAATTAAAGAAAAATATGTTGCCTTAAAAATAAAATATAACTAAGATTACTCTAAGTTTACTATACAGTTTTCTTCATTTCAATCTTTTAATGTATATTATGCCGAAATACCTTGCACAGATTATGTATATCATAAGTAAATCTATAAACTAATTACTCCACTCAAGAGAAAATGATATATAAAATCAGGATATACTTGACAAGAGAAATAACTTTTAGAACATTTTATTAGGTTTTACGTACCTTCTTATTCGACCGGAATTAAGTGTGCAATTTGAAGGCAAGACAAACTCTCCTGTATAAATAACGCCGCCTGTTTGAACAGTCCTCTATACTATTAGAAAAAAGTAACACTCCTAAACCCGTTGCCGTACTAGATGAATATTTCGTTAATCAAGTGGTTTTGGTACACGTTGGTACGTAGATTTACTTTTTGATATGCTCATGCAAAAAAAACACCTAATTTTGATAGGTGCTGTGGGAATTTCTAAAAGGACAAAGCATAATCGATTGTCACAGAATATATTTCATTTCGCTAGAACTTATCTACCAAAGCACCCATCAAAAGCATTCAAAAAAACAGCCTGAAACAAAAGGCTGATTTATTTTTGATATGCTACCCCTATCTAGGACAAGGAAATAATTAAATCCTAGATAGGGGTATTTGTTATGGGAAAAAGAAGGATGAAGCTGAGTCCAGAAGAACGTCTAAAGATTGTCGAGAGTTATCTTAGACATGAGATCAGTTTGAAGAGAGCCACCAAGGAAGCACAGGTTTCCACAGAAACAATCAAACGATGGTGCAATTTGTATGAAAATGAAGGAGCCGCAGGTTTGGTTGCTTCAAGAAAGAATAACAATTATTCGAAGGATTTGAAGCTGATAGCCGTTCAAGATTACTTTACTGGTGGAGGCAGCCAAGTTTATATCGCCAAAAAGTATGGATTAAGAAGCAAGAGGCAACTACAGGACTGGATCAAGGTTTATAATACTCATAAAGACTTCAAATCAGAAAGTGGTGGAAGTAGAATGAGTCAAACCCGTGAGACCAGTCAAGAGGAACGTCTGAAGATTGTATTAGAGTGTCTAGCCAATAATAAGGATTATGGAGCGATGGCAATCAAGTATCAAGTGTCCTATCAGAACGTCTATAACTGGGTGAAGAAGTATGAACAGCGAGGCTATGACGGGCTTCAAGATCGGCGAGGCCGACGCAAAGCGAAACAAGTCGGCCGAACACCAGAAGAAGAACAAGCAATTGAGCTAGCCAAATTGAAGAGTGAGATTAGACAATTGAGAATGGAAAATGACCTGTTAAAAAAAGTGAGGGAATTGGAGAGGAGGAATCGTTAGGGTAATTTCGAAACGTGGCTGCTTACCAAGCAATCAAATTCTTGCACGAAGAAATGGACTACCCGATAAAACCCTTGTGCGAACTCTTGCGGATAACACGCTCTGCCTATTATCGCTGGTTGAAACATCCAGAGAGTGTACGTGAACAAATCAATCGTCAAATCACAAAAGACATTCGAACAATTCATGAGAAGCATCCAGATATGGGGTATCGTCGAATTAAAGATGAATTGAAGCGGACCTATAAGATAAATGTTAACGATAAACGAGTCTTACGCATCTGTCGTCATGAACAAATCCAATCGAGGATAAAACATCCAGCAAATTGTATTACAAGGCGTGCTTATGCTCCGTACTACAAAGCAAAGAACGTTTTGCGTGGCCAATTTCATGCAGAGGCGCCGAATCAGAAGTGGGTGACAGATGTTTCAGAATTCAAGTATTTTATTGGACCAATAGTCAAAAAACTCTATTTGAGTGCGATTCTAGATCTTTACGATCACCGCATTGTCACGTATGTACTGAGTGACACCAATGATTTGGACTTGGTCTTTGATACGTTTGATCAAGCAGTCGAATTGGAGCCAGAGGCTCATCCAATTTTCCACAGTGATCAAGGGTTTCAATATACCCATGTGAACTTCTTCCGCCGCATCGTAAAAGCCGATATGATTCAGAGTATGTCTCGTGTAGGGAAATGTACTGATAATGGGCCTATGGAAGGTTTCTGGGGAATGCTTAAGCGAGAAAACTATTATGGACGAAAGTTTACCAGTCGCGAAGAACTCGTCACAATGATTACTGACTACATGAAGTACTACAATACTGGACGTTACCAACGAAAATTACAAGTAATGACGCCGATGGAATTTCACAACAATTACTACAAAGCTGCATAAATCACCAAGGTATATTCAAAAAAAAACTACTCATCTATTTTTGATGAGCAGTCCACAAAATTTTTATACTATTTCACTGTCCTATTGACGGGGTGCGCACCATTTATTGAATAGCTTCTTTCCTTTACTAAAAAGTAAATTTTCTAGTGACTCGTTCTTCCATGCGGGGAGAAAACAAAGCATTGACTACCAACGGCTTGCGGAAAACACAAATTTTCCACACACTATTTCGTGGTTTAAGTATCAAAGTACCTAATTTATCATCAAACTACTTCTTTCAGAAGCTTGTACGTACTTTTCCAAACTACTGAACAAACATCTCGTAATTGCTGCAAAATGAAAAGGAATGACTTACTGAAAAAAGTCATTCCATTAATTCCTGTAACTAAAACTGTAAAACTTCAGCAAAGGTATTTTCTTGTAAAACAAAATTCGTAACTGGTAGAATGCATTTTTCTTCAATGCCTTTCCCTTGGCAAATCAACGCATTAAAATTGTGTTACCAACAATTACGATCGATCCTTAGCCCTGTTCTTTCTTCAACTCGTTGATCTTTTTCAGACTCAATCTGGTCACTTGAGCAACTTGTTCTGACGCCATACCCATTTTTAAGAGATTTACTGCAACTTCTAGTTTTCCGATGTCTATTCCTTGATCCAGCCCTTCCTCACGAGCTGTAGCTAATTCGACATTCTTTATTGCCTTGGCCTTATCAATTCTCATGATCATTGCTTTTTCCTCCTTATCTAGCTGATAATAATCAATTTTTTGTTTTGCTTCTTTAATATACTCTGGCGCACTCTCGTCAACTTCACCTGTTTAAAAAAAATTTTGCCATATTCAGCTACAGCTATTACCTTCACTTCGGTTCGCATGATTTTCATTGTGTCGTGGGTTTCGTAATTCTAGCAACACACTAGTCGTTCACCAGTTAGATACTTGGGTCGACAACTGAAAAAACAGCTTCACTATAACTCGCAAATTGTACGTTGTATCCAGTGAGAGAAAAAGCCTTACTCAGGACCGAGTAAGGCTTTCGCGTTTCTAGCATCCGAAATCTTCCATATTCGCAAGTAAATTACAGCATACTTTGTAAAGAAATACATGTTAGTAGCTTTCGAAGCAGGAAGTGTACGACGATGAAACAGCAATCTGTGGTTTGTGATAAGAATTTATAATTGAATTCTCCCTGGTAGTGTTTTTAGACAAACCTATTTTAGTCGAATATTCCTTATGAGTTATTTTTTATGTGTTGCACTTAAATTGAAAATCCAAGTCTATAATTTAACCGCATGGATAGCTTGTTTAAAAAACGAGCTAACCACTTGCTGCAGTTAACGGGAGAAAACTTGTGCTAGCTAAAGATAGGTAGTTTAAACTGTCTTTTTTATGAAATTAATTTTCCATATGATCTATTTGGTAATTGTTAATGAAATACACCGGCGAAGTACATTATCGCTAATCCGATTATAGCAATAATAGTTCCCCAAAATAATTGGTAAAACATGCTTCTATCACCAAAAAAAGCCCTCAAAAGAATAAATTGTTTACCGAATAAAAAAATAGCCATTCCGATTAAAAAAGTGACCATTCCAATGATTCCAAATGTGCTCATCCTATCACCTCAATTCTTATCAACTGGACCAGTTTAACTTTACAAATAAAGATTTTGTCATTTCAGAAATACTTTCTTTGAATCAAAAACTATCCTTTTCTTACTAATCTAAGCTTTGACAAGTCATACTCGACTTCCTGAACATTGCCATTTTTCTTTACGAATCCAAACTTGTAATTATAGGAATAGTTATTTCCTATCAGCATCTGCTGCGAGTTCTTTCTCTGATACTTCATTTGGAATGATAGCGTAAGCAACTTCAGTCTTATACGTTTCTGAGTAATACTTATATCCAAAATGACCTACAGCTATTACTTCTATAACTATTATTCCAATATTTTTTCAGATATCTCGCATCTTATGTAAGCATAGCAAAAATATGTGACTTTACTCATTTATGTATCTAACACTTTTGTTAGATTCTGGATTTCATGTACCTTGCACTATCAAAACCTGTGACCCAACGGTTATGAGTCGTATGCTCTACCAATTAAGTTAAAGATATGTTTAGTCGCCACTCGATGATAGCAAGTGCTTTTCAAGACATACAAAGAAAGTGTACAAAAATTATGTGTTTGTACACTTTCTTTGGACTGTAACTTTGAAATTTCACTGGTTTTATACCCATAAACTTATCAATAAATCCTCTTTTTCTGTACACTTAACGATCTGCAACTATCATTCTAACGATTAACCAATTCCTTCTTCAAATTCTTCAGTATTCATTGATCTATTTTCCTCTTTTTTATCACCTGTATTTTTATCTAACCTCTTTTCTTTACACAAAGAAGTTAGATAAATTCCAGATAGGCTTGGGAGAACAATTAGAATAACTGGCAATAGACTTTTCGTAAACCAAACAGACAAAACCATCAATCCAAGAGAAAATAGAATTTCTTGAATATTGCCATTTATTATTTCTACTAATGAATACTGTCGATTTTCTTTCGGCGTTACAATGAATTTTGGTTTAATCCCAATCCATGCTTTTGTTGCTCCATAAAAACTGATCCAATATAGTGAACCATATAGAAGGAATGCAGAAAATAAGTATCCAATACTTTTAAAGAACGGATAACGTCCTAATAAATAGACCATGTCATTAATTGTGGGCGCGTACAAGAATATGATTGTCGGTGTCATTAGCCATAACGGATATCCTGCACTCACACCCAATAACGGCAGCAGGATTAAATTGATAATCAAAAATAGAAAGAATACTGTAGACATTGGCAAACTAAACGTGAATAGAACCACATCCAATTTTTCAAACCAGCGTAAATTTTTGCTGTAAAATAATTTTTTTGCATAGTTGCTTATAAATTCTAAATTTCCCCCTGTCCATTTCAGGTGCCTCTTTTTAAAGGCAAAGTAATCTACTGGATATTCTTCCTCACATACAATAAAAGTAGAGAACGCTGTAAAATATCCTTTAATTTTAGCTTCTATGGAAAAACACAAATCTTCTGCAACAAGATGCGGAAACCGTTCCACTGATTCAAAGCATTCTTTAGAAATCATTGCTCCATGTCCTAAAAATGACATAAACCCATATCTTTCTTTCATTGCTTGATAGGTTGGCCAATGTGCATCCACTCCTACAGAAAAACGTTCCATGAATTTCGTTCTGTTTCTAGTCGATATATGATTTGCCTGTAACAGTCCTACTTCTGGATAATAGGAAAAGTATTGTAAGGCCTTAGCAATAAAATGTTCTGGAATAATTTCATCACTGTCTAAAATAACAAAAAAATCATAATCCTCACGACCGACTAGATAATTATTCAAGTTACCCGCCTTATACCCCTTACGATTTTCTCTTCTTATCACTTCAATTGAATGAAGTTGAGCAAAATTATCAATTCGTTCTTTGTACTGATTTTCACTGGAATCATCCAGAATAACTGTTTTATAATTTGAATATTTCTGATTCATAGAAGCGAATAAGCTTTCTTCTATAAAATCATTACAAGTGCAGTAAAGCAACAAAACACGCGCATCCTTGTATTTGGGTAGCAACTCTGTTTCCAACACCTTTAGTTCTTGCCTTTGCATTTTTTTATACTTAAACTGATAAAAGAAAATGTAAACGATATCTTTGGTTCCATTCAACCAAAAATATAGAATGAAAATAGTATTTACAATTAAAAGTATAATTGTCCATACAGATACATGCATTGCTCTATTCTGCAGAATTGTATTAATGAAGGCAACTAAACCGAAGGCGCTCAAGGTTCCCCAAACAATCAGTATCCATATATACAGACTACCGTTTTTCTTTATTTCTTTTTTCCCTTTTATTTTTTTCAATTTGCCCAATCCCTTTCAGCGAAAAAACAGAAATTCCAACAATCAACAATCCTAATAAGATCGGAATTTTCATCAAATCTAGAGAATGCAAATCATTTTCAAACAGCGCTGCTAAAAAATCCAACCGTATTCCTCCCCTTTTCGTTATACTACGCAAATAATTTTTTCTGTTTTGTTATCATAAGTTATTTTCTCTTTATTTTCAACAAAAAAATTATTTTCTTCCTATTTTCAACGAAGAAAAAAAGACAGGGACACATGTAAATGACTTCTTGACAATTTTAACAAATAAATATACTACTCTAATAACTGTAAAGACTGTCCCTATAGCTCAGATATTAAAATCTTTCCTGTGTTATAAAAAAAGAGTACATCTATCAAAGTCTGACATATAAAAAAATATATAATTTAAATAAAATATTGTAAAATGATAATAATTGCAAGTTTTAAAGGTCTTTAGCTTATTTTTCACTCAGTGAATTCCCACTCCTTAGGAATTAAGGTGGGATTCTTCAGTGATGAACCGTCCGCCCCTGCATTTTTGTTTTGGACTATTCCAAACTTAAAAGTATATCAACAGCCTATCCTAAACCAAAGCATATATTCTATCGAGCGATTTTTTAAACATTTCGGGATTCTTCATACAACCGTACAAGACAAGAAAGAAAAGGACTAAAAAAAAGAACGGTTAATATCTTTTAGATAATAAACGTTCGTTTTTTATTCCATATTATTTGGCTTTTTTTCTAAAATAAAGATACCCAACGACACTGCAAACTAAGAACGCGCCAATTATAGTTAACCAGGCTGCTTTTTCTTCCCCTGTTTTTGGCAACCATTTTTCGAACTTTTGTATAGTTGAATTTTCTGGTTTTGTTGGTTGGTTTGGTTTGGTAGAATTTACTGGTGTATATGTGTTAGTAATTAGCAAGTTTCCTGTATTTTCCCCAGTGATTGCTGCTGTGTAACCAGTTGGAACACCAATTTCTTTCAAACTGTACTGAATCACTTTTCCAGTTTTATCAGTGATTTTTAAATGTGTCCAAGTATATGTCCAGTTGTCTTTGGCTTTGACTTCCACTGGCTTACCTTGTTCCTTCCCATTAGCATAAAGTTGGATTTTTATACTTTCTGGACGAACCCTAGCTTGATCGTTGCTATCCTCCCAATGCTTGGTCACTGTTCCGCTAACTTCTCCTGGTGAATACGTATTGGTAATGTTGTACCCATCCATACTTACTGTATAATTTTCTACTGCATTTTCAGTCAAAGTATATACAATTTCTTTTCCGTTTTTGAATTTCGGTAAGTTGGAAAAGTTGTACTGCCATCCGTCAGCTTCGGTAATTTCTTTTTCAGCTACTTGTTGCCCGTCCGCTAACAAGTTGACGGTAATCTTGTCCGGACGCTTGCCATCTTGGTTGTCATTGTCTGCCCACGTTTTTGTTCCCTTCACTTCGGTTGATTCTGGTGTATGGATATTGACAATCTTCACATTGCCTTTATCCGAGGCATCCACTGTTGTAATGTAGCCTGGAACGGCACTTTCCTCTACTGTATAGACAATGTCTTGTCCTTTGGCTTTTTGCGGCAAATCATTCCAAGTCGTGGTCCAATTATTCGCTGCATTTAATGTAACAGGATGTCCTTGACTTTCGCCATTTGCTTTTAATTGAACCTGAATACTATTTGGACGTTTGCCGTCTTGATTATTGGCATCTTCCCATTGCTTGGTAACAGAAATACTAGTTTTACCTGGGGTGTAACTGTTGGTGATGTCGAAGCCTTTAATGTCTGTATTATAATCCGCTACTTGATTTTCAGTGACTGTATAGCCGATCTCTTTGCCGTTCTTGAATTTTGGTAAATTTTTAAATTCGTACGCCCAACCATCCGCTTGAGTCACATCTTTGGTAGCAATTTGTTGTCCATCGGCTAATAAATTTACAGTGATCTTATCCGGACGTTTGCCATCTTGGTTATCATTGTCTGCCCAAGTCTTAGTGCCCGATATCTTAATAAACTGTTCACCATTATTAATAGGAGGAATCGTGACAGAAGCTTCGCTCTCATCTTTTTGAGTCTCTCCATTTTCCCCTGCTATTTGAACATTGACCTTGTTCGAAAGCACTTCTCCCACTTCTGGTTGTTTTTCCGGCTTAGTTTCAAAAAATATATAAAAAGATTTTGTTATATCATCTAATCCCAATGGATTGGACGAATTCGACTGAATATCAAGAATTCCATCGTTCACATGATCTATTAAATATTTTGATACCATATAATTATATTCATCATGGTCTGGATTTCTTTCCATAGACCCATCAACTTCTAGTGTAGGTTTAGAAACATCATATGCCAAAATTGATTCCGGAATGATTTTTTGTCCTTTGTCAGAAATATCTTTAAAGATAAAGGGAACCGTATCATTACCTCTTAAATTGAAATTATTGTAGTTAAAATATAATCCCCATAAAGCATTCCCGTCTTCATTTATCCCATACGCTACTTTTTTGATGAATTCATTTTTGGGTATAGTATCTTTAAATCGATGAATTTCAACATATTTGTTATCACTGCTAACTTGATTTTGATATTGAATAGATATGGGTAGTTCTTGTGTTACTTTAGAAGAAGAGAGATTTTCTTTGTATCTAATGTTAATATCTAGCTTTATGTTCTCCGCTAAGGTATCTGTGTTTGCTTTTATGATAAAAGTGCCATCTTTTTTACTATCAGGTATTATTGTATAATCGCCAACAACAAACGGCTGGTCAGAATATGCCCAATCTGAATTGGCCACGGTGAGCTTTACTGTATCTCCCATTTTCATAGCTGGTAAAGTTAAATCCATCGCAACTGTCAACCAATCTGAAGTAGCTACTACGTAATCTTGACCAGAGGGGTAGCTCAAAGATGATGTTATACTCAAACTATTTTCCTCTGCGTTTACCTCAGGCTCTTGTATACTTTTCGTCTGGTTTGGCGCTCGTGTCTGTTGGTTCGTTGATTGAGTAGTTGCTGATGCTTGTTTTTGATCTGTTTGGGTATTTTTCAAAGTATCAGATTTACTAGTCGTTACTTCCTCACTTTTTTTCAGAGGATTTTCTTGTTGATCAGCCTTTTCTTTTGTGATTCCCGTACTTTTAGCTGCTTCTGCTGGCTGCATACTTTCTGACTGTGTTGCTTGTGTACCACTACTATCATTTGTCTCTGCCAACACCGTTAACGGTGCTGCTAAAAAGGAAGTCATCATCAAAAATATGCTCAGATAAGTCGTTAGTTTATTTTTCATTTACTTCGTTCTCCTTAGTTAATTTATCTCTAAGTTTATCCACTTGTTCTTCACAATTATATCAAAACAGCTAGTGGAAGAAGTACTCACATTCATTGATTTAGTTTATTTTTAATTATAGAAAGTTTTTTTCGATTAATTTCCTTAGTAAAAAATGCCAGTAAAATAAAAGAGTATAGGTGGACTGCCTATACTCACACTTTAATCCTCGAAAGGATCAAAACACATAACTACTTATAACATTACTCAACTTACTTTGGATATATCTATTTCCTATACTCACATAAAAAGAGAATCCTGCCCGATTTATTCATGAATTAGTTGGGACTCTTCCGTTCATGGAAGATTGGATGTAAAAAGTGAGCGATTACCAAAAATCTAATCACACAAAATTCAATAAATTAACACTATAATTGATTCATTCCAGATCACTGCTATTCTTTTTTATTATGATGTAACAGCAGGGTTCTGCCAGTTTTGTACGGTTAGTATTCTTTATAAATGTTTCATAAAAATTTAGATCATTATTTGGTCTATCACGTTACTTTTCTTGTCCCTAATTCTACTTCCCTATATACTTTAGTTATCATAAGTTTAGGGAGGTTTTCTTAGCATGAGAAACTATTTAGTTATGCTCGAGTTTCAACTTTTGAACGAAATTTAGATTTTCAAATTGATTCGTTGAATCACAGAGGTGCTCAATTAATCTACACTGAAACAGCATCCGGCTCATAACCAGCCGTGTGCAGATCCGAATTTTCAAGGTACGTAAAATCTAGAATTTAATAAAAGGGTTAGATAAAAAACGGATATGGAGTGTAACTATTGGTAACGCTTTTATTATTTTCAAGAATCCTATTCTATCACTTTTTCTTTTGGACCAATCAGTGCTACTTTCAGCTGTGTACTAATCACTATTTTAAAAAGCCTGTTTATATTAAAACAATGACATAAGATATATCAAAATGAATTCAGTTTTTTAAAGGAGAACTATGAATAACCTAAAGAACATCAGAATCCTATTTAGCATCTACATTATTGCTCTTATCCCATTTTATGTGTATGATTTACCCATTCATTTTTTACTGATTGACTCTTTACTAGCCTACTTACCATTAGAAATTTATTCTTACATGAAAGGTAGATTTCAAAAAAAAAGAACCACACTATTCTTCATCTTTTATATTCTGTTTATTCCTAACAATGCTTATTTATTAACAGATTTAGTTCACTTGAATCGCATCAATTTTTATACTTCGTCCAATCTAGTTATGTCAGAGAATGTTTTAATTTGGATGATGTTTGTCTTAGCAGTAGGCGGAATTTTAAGCCTATATATTTTAGGGGTACAAAGTGAACAAGCTATTCTAAGATTATTATCGGAAAAATATTCACTTACACGAAATAAAAATCTGACAATACTCTTTATCCTGTTCTTTTTGATTAGTATTGGTGTTTTTTTGGGACGTTTTTTAAGATTTAATAGTGTGAATGTTTTAAACCATCCAGTATCAATATTGCAGGCTGTTCCTACAATTTTTCGTTTGGACTCCATGGCATTTATTTTACTATTTACTATTTTGCAGACTATTTTATTTTTCGTTTTATCTTCAAGAGAATGAATGCTGATACTGAATGTATTCACTGATCCTATGAGTGGGGTAAAAATTACAAGATTTAGTTTAGAAACAACGATTGATTTTGTTCGCTCAGGAGATACCTCGGTTGTTTGGCGATTGGATCGACTAGGAAGAAAAATGGAAGATTTAATTTCGATTCTAAATAGAGTGAACGAATGTGAGGTTACTTTCCATAGTCTACAAGAAAATATTCCGATGGATGAATCTAGTTCTACTGGTCAATTGATGCCTTACTGTTCGCAGCTTTTGCAGAATTTGAACATAAATTTTAGAACGATCTGCAGTTGATCCTGCAACAGAACCTTTTTGATCTTTTTTTCATTTGCGTCTAACTACTCTCCAAGATTCTTTTTTTATGTAAGTTTTGAAATGGTATCAAACTAGAAAGAAGAATACTAAGAGTACACTCTCAAGAGATCAGATCAAATAATGAGTTGAAAATACGATATAAAACTAACAGAAGATATTAAGATTATACCTACGATAAACAAGCGGCCAGGCAAAAGAGCTGCCTGGCCGCTTGTATTATTCCATTGATTTCCCCTCATCAACACCAGTTGATCAAAAACCAACTATTAAATGAACTTTTTTATCTAAGTTTTCTTTGTTTTGAAATAAATATATATACTCCAATGATTAGAATAACCCCACCAAGTAGTGTGAATAATATAGTCTTTGATTCACCAGTTTGAGGAAGAAGCTTCATTGTTGATTTTGAATTGACAGGTACAGTGTTTCCTGTAGTCTTCACTAAATTGCTATCTGAAGGATTTACAGGAGGTACCTGATTATCTGTATATATATAAGTAACCGTTTGTGGGTCTGTGGTAAATGTTCCGCTGGCTGCTGCACCCTTAACTTCTTTAAATGAGTATCCGTCAATCGTTAGCTGCTCTGTTGTATAATTATCTCCAACATTTCCAGTCTTTATCACGTTAGGCGCTATCGTATTGCCATCAGTATCTTGGTATTGAACAGTTACTTCTGCAGAACCTATAACAGGATTCTTCGTATAAACATAGATAACTGTTTGTGGGTCTGTCGTAAATGTTCCGCTGGCTGTTCCCTTGATTTCCTTAAATGAATATCCGTCAATCGTTAGCTGCTCTGTTGTATAACTATCTCCAACATTTCCAGTCTTTATCACGTTAGGCGCTATCGTATTGCCATCAGTATCTTGGTATTGAACAGTTACTTCTGCAGAACCTATAACAGGATTCTTCGTGTAAACATAAGTAACCGTTTGTGGCTCAGTGGTAAATGTTCCGCTGGCTGCTCCCTTAACTTCTTTAAATGAATATCCGTCAATCGTTAGTTGCTCTGTAGTATAAGTATCCCCTACATTTCCAGTCTTTATCTTATTAGGCGCTATAGTATTACCATCAATATCTTGGTATTGAACAGTTACTTCTGCAGAACCTTTAATAGGATCCTTAGTATAAACATAAGTAACCGTTTGTGGCTCAGTGGTAAATGTTCCGCTGGCTGCTCCCTTAACTTCTTTAAATGAATATCCGTCAATCGTTAGTTGCTCTGTAGTATAAGTATCCCCTACATTTCCAGTCTTTATCTTATCAGGCGCTATAGTATTACCGTCAGTATCTTGGTATTGAACAGTTACTTCAGCGCCCTTAACAGGATTCTTCGTGTAAACATAGGTAACTGTTTGTGGTTCTGTGGTAAATGTCCCGGTAGCTGCTCCCTTAACTTCTTTAAATGAGTATCCGTCAATCGTTAGCTGCTCTGTTGTATAACTATCTCCAACATTTCCAGACTTTATCACATCAGGAGCAATCGTATTGCCATCAGTATCTTGGTACTGAACGGTCACGTTCTCCCCTACATTCACAGGTTTTTTTAAATATATGTCTGTGTTTAATTGTGTACTAAAACGATAATTGCCTAATAGACTTCTAGTAGGTATTAACATATGATAAAACGATAAACTAGTGCTAAACGGTTTATCTAAGTCTATATCGGATAGATTTAGTTCACCTTTCTTTAGTTTAAAGACAAGGTTATCATCTTCCAAATATATAGCATAAACTAACTTGGTATCTTCTTGAGAAACATATACATAATCTAAAAAATTAAGTGGATTTTCTTCCTCTTCTGTTGTATCAAAATCATTATCCCATACTGCTTCTAACGGATATATGGACAAACGGGCCCCACTATATGAATCTGAAAAAGGGGTTCCTTTTTGATAAAAATCAGAAATAGGCAAGACTATTTTTCTATAGTCATCGATAGATGTTTCTAAACGTAAATTAGTTATTCGATTCATTGATGTATTGTCAGATAGAGAAAAAGAAGAATACGCATTATCATCATTTAAATAATCCCAAAACAAAGAGAAATTGGTGAAATCTGGGTTATAGTTTTCATTAAAGATCGCATGATTTCTTTTTGAATCATTTTTGATAGTTAAAAAATAGGATTGATTGATACTCATACTCGTATTAGTCGTATGATATAAGCTAATATCAGCGTATAACATTCCTGAAATATATTGTAACCCTTCCAAATTTTCTACATAATAACGTCCACTTTCGTTTGCTGCACTAAGGTCGTCAGTTAACATAAGATCCACAAATGATTCTTTATTATTTTCCAATAGCTCTTTTGTTAAATGATCGACATCAACATTATACTTTTCAGCAACTGCTTTTTGTAAGTTTTTATCCGGCATCCAGGTATCAATTGCTTCGCTATTATTAGTTGCTGTTTCAGCAAAAACAGAAACCGGTAAAAATAATTGACCTAAAAATATTATGGCTATACATAACAAATTATATGATTTTTTCATTGTATCCTCCCATTAATTGTTTCTTTGAATTATCTTGGATATCACGTGACTGCACTATCATCGGCCCATTTTCACGTAAAAGTTAGGTACACAAGTTCTTCCTGTGGAGAACTGATAATTTAAGGAGTGAAATGACGGCAAAAAAAGCGAAAATATTGGTTATAGAGATTTTTCCCCCTCTGCGCTTATAAGTCCTAAATGAAGATTTCCCAAAATACTTCATTTGTGCTGAGATTAAAAATTAGAAAAATACTCGCCATTTTCGGCTTGTGTATATTACCGTACTATTTCGTTTCTATGTTCCATGTACCCCAAGATAATTTCTTGAAAAATAATATGAATTTCCCCTTTTTTTTGAATTGCATATAACACTAATAATTACTGTTCCATCAACATCAACACTAATAGGCTCTATTTCCTTTATGATTTCAGTATTAACTTCAGCTCGGAAAAAATATGCCAGAATTATCTGAATTTTTCTAGATAGTCTTTGTAAGTTAATACAACTGTTTTTGTATCAGGATCAATAACCGCATTCGCTACAACATTTCCTTCCCTGTCTTTAGCATCAAAACTTTCTGTTGCATAAAAAGTTAGCGTGTTTGGCAACGTAATTTTTGCTGCATCCCCAGCACTCACTTGATCATTCGGAATTGTAAAACCTCCATAAATACGAAATGAATCTTATACCCCTATTGATGTATTTGTGACATTATCAAAGGAATCAGTAACTCGTATACTAATAAATTCATTTAGAGCGACAGTATTTACCGTGGATACCCTCGGTTTAGCGCCCTCTTCTAGATTGTGATTTTCATGTCTCGTATCAATTTCAGATTTTTCTTGTTGGTGCGAATTGGCTTACTTTGTTGTTTAGTTTACTGCTGTTAGCAACGATATAACATTCGTTGTCATTATCAACAACAATCTAAGACATCTAAATATTTATTACCTATTTTTAGCACTCCTTTCATGATTACTAATATTAGTATATCAATTTCACCATTTTTTATAAAGATTTTTCTTTCTTTTGGAGTTAATTTTAATTTTCTGTCACACACCAAATTTAGTAATAACGGACCTCATAGTAGATCTTACAACGGCATGATACTTCTTGGCAGCTGCCTCGGCAAGGGGATTTGTGACCTGAAAAATCGTCTATAAAATTGTTAATAGAGCTATTGCTTCCACTCGTAATATCCATACCAGATCATGCTTAAAAGTAATTTTGGAGTGTGAAGCTGTCAGAACAATCCGATAATGCTGCTAGGAAAAATATACTTAGTTGACGTAAGTGAACTTTCGATGGACCGTGATGGGATTTGAGTGAGTCACCCCTGCCGAAACAGGGTAGGTTCCAGGTGCTCCCAACGAGTAGGTAATCTGTGAGAACGTACAATGTACTGGGGATGTAGGATTTTGGGATAAGCGACTATTCGGCTGTAATCGTTGAAATAGAGATTCAAAATTTACCCCGTACTAAAGGGTAGCTGACTTCCAAAGGGTATTCTATTACTTGAATCAGCTGATGTTATCTAACAAGTAAAGTTCTACGACACGAAAATGAGGACAACTTGCATGTAAAACCGTTGAATGGAGACAAACTGAGGACTATATAAAACGACTGCAACTGAGTATTGTAAAGAACTACACAACAAAAAAAATGGAGACTTGTTAAAAGACTCCATTTCCTAATGACACATTCATTTTACGCAAAAGCTTTATCTAAAAAGATGATATTAAATCAAGGGAAGAGCACTCCTGGTATTGATGGAATCATAAAGTGTTTGCTTCAAAATCAGGATGCACTTGTATATCTGTCCCATAAAAAAAGATCACTTCTTTCGTATAAAAAAATTTGGGTATCCGGTTCCAGCTTAAACGCAAAGCGCTACTATTTTAATAAGTGCCCAAAAATTGGTCAGTCAACTGAACACAACTCTCTTGAAAATTCTCTGGGTTGAATTATTTCCCTACCTTCTTCCTGATATAACTTGCAGAAAAGGAAAAAGATAAGAAATATAAATGTAAGTAGTATTTTATACCTGTAGATTTGAAAAGCTAGTAATTGGAATAGAATGGATTTACGGCATACTGTATATGTAAAAAGATCTATGCATCAGCATAACTATTAAGCATAGCCCGTTTAAAACGGTGTCAAAATTCTATAGACTAAATACCCCATCATCCCTACCAAAGATTATGACGTTTTTTTATGCTTACTAATTGTCAACATTATGCCAATGAAAAACAGAACAAATGATCCAAGCTGAATCCTCCGTCCAATTGCTTCAACAATAGACAAAAACGCTACTCTCTTCTATAGAAATAGGAAAATATACATAAACATCACCTTTTAGTGACGAGTAAAAAAGCAACTTGCATTCGTCATATTCAATTCAATGGAAAACTATATTTACAAAAATTCGTCCTTCTAATCCTTTAAGTATTTCTGAATATTTGGTCATGTGAACCCGTAGCAAGCAACCACAACTCTAAGTGATCGTTATCTATTCGATAAACTAACAGCCAATCACTTTCTATGTGAAGTTCTCTCAAGCCTTTTCTGTTTCCTTTTAGTGCATGATCTTTGTACTTCTGTCTTAGTATATTTATTTCCTGATCAATGAGCAGACCTAAAACTTCATCGATCTTATTCATATCATAGTGTTTCTTCTTTAAAGCTTTATAATTACGTTCAAACGGCGGGGCTACTCTAATCTCCATTGTTCAATTCTCTCAACAGTTCATCTTTGGAAGAAAATGTCTTATAGTTGCCCTTTTCAATGTCTCTTAATGCTTCCTCCAATTCACTTTGCGGCAAGGATAAATCAAAAGGTATTCCTTTTTCCCGAACTACCTTGGTTAAATATATTTTAATACCTGTCGTCAAATCCATTCCTAAACTGTCAAATATCTCGCTTGATTCTTTCTTCAACTGATCATCCAGCCTCATATTTAATTGTGCCATATTAATCCACCCCTTTGTAATATATTGTACTACTTTTGCTGCTATTCGTAAATTCAATGTATTCCTTTGTATAGCAATTGATTAAAAAATGAAAAGCTTAAACAAAAGGCAAACACTATCTACAACGATACTTGCTTTTTCATTCTTATGCACCTAGAGATTCATCAATAGATCTTCTAGAAGACGCTTAACATACTCTTCAGTTGAGTGATTACCAGCACATTCTGAAGAAGAACTAAGAGAACCTGCAGAAGTGAAATCTGCTTGATTTTTGAAGCTCTCGGAGGTCTTCTTAGCTTCAACAGATTCATGATTATCACATCATCGCTTTAGGTTATTATGGTGAATGAAAATGATCATATACTATAATAATTTGCAACACTCATGAAAAAAGTGAGTTAGTGTTAATATATCTGTGATAGATAAATAGATTCAACCATCACCTAAATCAATGACTATTTCAAATAAAAGTCATTTAAACTGTAAATCCTTCAACTCGGGCAATAATCACAAAAGTACTTCCCTATTCGCTAAGTATAGTTACCCTAAAGAACACATTTTGAACATTCCCATCCTCTATAAAGTAACAATTATCCCCGAAAAAAAACTCTATCTTCTTATCCACTTGCTGAATCTCCTCTTCAGAAAGTGTTCGCTTCGAAATCACGATGCAGATAATAAAGGAAAAAGACCAGGCATAGGAATAAACACACTAGGAATAGCAGCTAAGATATCTTGTAGAATATCTTGGCTGCTATTCCTAGCGTATTTATGATGATTCAAATTCGGAGTTCTTTTTCAAGATTTTCCAGCAACGAATCATAATCAACCTTTGAAAAATCAGTAACATCTATCTCAAATAAAAGACCTAGGTTAAATTCGCCATATCCTCGAGTCGTGCATCTTTTTATAAATTCCTGATAGTCTAACAAATTATCGGCAGTCTGATGTTCTATTTCTTTATTATCCTTATTATAGCAAGTTAAAATATGTCCTAAATGCCTACTATCATCTAAATCTCTAATTTTTTGTCGTTCAAAAAGTACATCCAAATCAGCAATTAATCGAATAGTAATTACTTGAATACCATATTTTTCAGTTAGTTTTTCTATTGTACTCTTTTGCTTATCGCTAAAAGGATAATCAGAAATAACACTTTTTCCCTTTTGGAATGAATTTTCCAATTCACTATAGTATTCTTTCCAACTCCGTTGTATTAATTTTTCTTTATCCTCAAGGTTTTCAAAACCAAATTTATCCCAATTTTTTTCTTTCAATTCATCCGGTGAAATGAGATAAATCTCTGGAAACTTTTCCATAATGAGATTCGACAAATATGATTTTCCTGTTCCTGGAAATCCCGCTAATAATATTAAAGATTTTTTCATCTAGTCTCTCATTCCCTTATATCGTTAGTTCTATTTCTAAATGATACTTATCCGCTATATAATATGTATCAACATATTCTCTCGGAGTATCTTCAATATCAAAAGAAACTCTTTTGATATTTAGTAATGGAGTACCTACTTTAACTTCAAGTAGAGTTGCTATATAAGTGTCTGCTATCATAGAGTGAATTTCCTGCTTTGCATATGCCCATTTGATATTGTAAGTCTTATCTAGGAAAACACGTAAAGATTCTTCCGAAAAATCTCGATTTAGCATTTCAGGGACATAATCTTTCTCAAAGTAATTTACTTCCAAGTAATATGGAACGCTATTTCCATATCTAACTCTCTCCAAACAAATCAGTTTAGTATTTTTTAAAAAGCCAAGTGAATCTGAAATTTGTTGTGGAGCTGAAATCACGCCGAATTTTATAACTTTCTTTTGAGCAACAACATCACTAATCACACATTTTCTAGAGTAATTAGCAACTCTTTGAGGTGAGTGTTTAGGATGGGCAGAAATGACTACGGTACCATGACCTCTTTGCTTTTTCACAAATCCATCATTTGCAAGCATCTCCATTGATTTTCTGACAGTTGCTCGACTTACTTGATAATTTTTCATTAATTCACTTTCTGATGGAATACATTCTCCCACTGCATAGGTTCCATTAATGATTCCTTGAAACAGCCGATCATAAATTTGATAATAGAGTTGCTCTCTACCACTAAAATCTAGCGCAATCATTTATGCCATCCTCCTTACTTTGTTAATCCATCCATTCTCCACCGACAAGATTAATAGATTGCCCAGTTAAATAACTTGAACTATCAGTCAATAGGAAAACCGCAGCATTGATAACGTCTTGCATGTCAACTAATCGATGCATAGGAATATTTCCTTTGAAGTAGTCCATTACCTCTTCAGGATCAATATTTCGCTTTCTAGCATATTCATGTTTAAGCTTTTCCCACATTTCTGTATACACAATGCCTGGACAAATTGAATTAACACGAATATTCTGATCAGCAAATTCTTTCGCAATCGATTGCGTTAAACCTTGCACGCCAAATTTACTAGCACAATAAATGGTCTGCCATGAACTTGCTTTTTTTCCAGATAGAGACGACATATTCAAAATCTCTCCCCCACCATGTTCTAGCATACGTTCAATCGCCACTTGACAAGTTAAAAATGTCGCTTTTAAGTTTACATCCATAGTCAAATCCCATAGTTCTTCACTGCTTTCTAAGAAAGGCACCATCTTAGAAACACCTGCAGAGTTCACTAGAGATGTTAAGGGTCCAAATTGGGACTCAACTTTATTGACAGCTTCTTTGATTTGATTTTTAGAAGTTACATCTACTTTGTAGTAAAACAAATCTCCATTACCCTCAGTTTCAAGAGCTTTACCTTTATTTTCATCTAAATCAAATACGGCTACCTTTGCTCCTCGTGATACGAAATCTTTCGCCATTGCTGCTCCCATACCACTACTTCCACCAGTAATGACAAAAACTTTTCCATCCATTCTTTTCATAATCTTTTGCACCCCTAGTTCAAATATTTTCCAACACTAACCGGTTTGTCTTGCGGCATAACCTGTATAAATACATTTACATTTTTCTCGAGTAATGACTGAAATTGTTTGTTTTCTTCTTCACTGGTAGAAATATTTTTGTAAAGCACATTTCGATCATTTCTAGTTCCCATACCTCCGACATCAACCTCATCAATCTGAATACCATTATCAACAAGATAATTTAAAACATCTGGACCTTTAACTAAAAGAATAGTTTTTTCATCTAATCCTTGACTAAAGAATTGAACCCCTTCTTCTTTTGTAAAAATTCCAATGGCAATTTCTTCTGGTATAGCCATTTCCAAAACTTCAATCATATACTCATCATTGGCAGTACCATCGTCGACGATAACAACCTGATTTGCACCTTTGTTTTTAATCCAAGCAGTCATTACTTGTCCATGGATTAAACGATCATCTATTCTTGTTAACACTAAGTTTTGCACGTTGTTTTTTCTCTCCTTTACCAAATAGCTTGCTTTGAATTCCAACACACTCTTCTTCAGTTACCCTTTTCATTAAATCTTCTAGAGTATCATCCTCAGTTTTTGCCAAAGTTAAAGACAGAAGCATCGGCATGTTCATTCCAGATACCAAACCAATCTTAAAATCTTTTGATAAGTAAGCAGCACTTTGAAATGGTGTTCCTCCAGCAATATCAGATAAAATGATAAATCCAGCTACTGGATTTTCGTATTCTGACAATACTTTGGCTAGCTTCTCTCTGTAGCTTTCAGGGGCTTCTCCAGGAATTAAAGGAACTGCTTTAACCCCATAAGTGTCTCCAGAGATCATTTTCAAACTACTTAACAATCCTTCACAGAAAGCTCCATGACTTATCACTACAACATGTACCATTAAATCACCTCTTTTAATTTTACGCTACATAACCTAGTAAGCCTAGATAATATGCAAGAATACCAACAACAAATATCGCAATAATAATGTAAAGTGTGTTAATTTTCTTTTTCAACATCCACCACACAAGTAATGTTAGTCCTAAAGGAATTAACCCTGGTGCCAAAGAATCTAAAACATCTTGAATTTTTGTGGTACCTTCTCCTACTGTAATTGCTAAGGGTGTGTTCACTGTAACTCGACTAGCAGCCATAGCTCCTACTACCATCAAACCAACAATGCTAAATGAGTTGATAATTCTATCAATTGTTCCGTTTTTTAGAATTTTCAGTAGTGATGTTTTCCCTTGTTTATATCCTGTCATAAACATGAAATAACCACAACCAAAGATCAATGCTTCAAAAACTACAAAGGATAAAATAGGGCCTAAGAAACTTCCTTCCAATGCTAAAGAACAACCGATACCAAAGATAATTGGGAACAATATTCCCTGCATTACAGTATCGCCAATACCTGCTACTGGTCCCATTAAACCTGTTCGTACTGCATTGATATCTTTAGCCTCAATATCTTCACCATTTGCCCTAGCTTCTTCCATCGAACAAGCAATCCCATTAATGATCGGTCCAATTGTAAATACTTCTGAATTATAGAAAACCATATATTTTTTTAATTCTTCTGCGCGGCGATCATTTGTATCATACAATTCTCGAATCGGTGTTATCATTAAGTTAGTAGCTCCTAAGGCCTGTAATCGTTCATAGTTGTAACAAGATTCTGTACTCGTTGACCAAAGCCAAGTTTTTACTAATGTACTCTTAGATAACCTTTTATTGTATTCGATAACTGGTGCTGCAGTGCCTGCTTCAGCAGTTTTATCTACAACCTCGACAGGTTCGATCTTTTTATTTACTGACAATCGTTTTACTTTTTTCTTCTCTACTTTATCTGATGTCTTATTATTACTATTCAAATACATGATCAATGCTATAATTGCTGAGAAAATAGAGATCGCTGTCATTCCAAGTCCAGAGTAAACTGTTAGGAAGAAACCTCCAAAAAACCATGGTATAAGATTTCTTTTACCCAAATAGTTGAGTAACATAGCAATCCCTAAAGCTGGCATGATTCCTCCAACTACTTCAAGTGCGCTAATTACATGTGTTGGAACCATATCTATTAATTGTTGTGCCCAACTGCTTCCAGAGTAAACTAACAAGAAAGCTGGAATTCCATATAGAACAAATGCCATACATGCTGAAGGAACAAAGTTCATTAACCTAACGCCTCTTAAATTCCCCTTTTCTAAAAGTTTGTCAGCTCTATGAATCCAAGCAGCGTTTACTGTCATATATACTTGATTTAATAAAAGACCAAGCATACTAAAAGGAATTGCAAAAGTTACAGCCATTTTTGGATCGGCGCCTGATAAAATCGTCATAGCCGTACCAAAAATACCAGCTACAATTGTATTACTCGGCATTGTACCACCTGCTGAAATCCAACCCAGGTAAATTAATTGGATATTTGCTCCTGCTAGCATGCCCAGCATTGGATCACCCATAAATAACCCCACCAAAGTTCCAGTGGTTAGTGGATACACTAAACATTTCGTGACTGGACCGAAGAACCACCATTGCCCCATCGTTGCCAGTATTGCAACCAAAATCGCGGATACTACCATTTTCTTCCTCCCTAATAACTAATACTCTTTACTCAGATACACCATCACTTTTCCTATTCTTGAATATCTTAATTCTTTGAGTTCATTTCCAATTTCTTTTAAACTCAACTCTGCGCTAATAATTTTTTCTGTATTAATTAAACCGCTTTCTAAAAGTTTTACAGCTCGTTCCGAAGTATGAGGATTTAAATAAGACGTAAAAATACTTAACTCTTTTGTATAAGCTTCAAACTGATTGAATGAGATTGGTTCCTCAGGATCACCCAATCCAAATAGTAACACTTTGCCATTTTTCCCAGCAATTTTAATTGCTTGTTCCATAGTTTGTTTTAGACCTATACACTCTACAACATAATCAATGTTTTTTGCTTGACTTATTGCCTCAATTTCTTGATCTGATACAGCTTCAGTTGCACCAAGTTCTAAAGCTAACTTTCTCTTCTGAACTTCTCTTTCTACAACAATTACTTCTGTAGCACCACTGTAACAAATCAATTGAAGCATCAACGAGCCAATTGATCCCATACCATACATGACAACTGTCTTACCACTTTCAATTTGTATAAGATCAAGTCCATGTACAGCACAGGATAGTGGTTCAGTGAACGCTGCTGCTTTAAGATCCAGCTTATCCGATATATGATAAACATTTTTCTCTGGTGGGCAAACAAACTCAGCAAATCCCTTAGCAACACCATGTCTTACTAGACAAAAATTGGGATAACCTTGTTGACACCACGAGCACTTGCCACATCCATAACTCGGATCACAAGCTACTCGATCTCCAGGCTTAAAATATTTACACTCTGGCCCTACTGCAACAACAATTCCTGAACACTCATGTCCTAAAATGATCGGTGGTTTCACCACACTTGCGCCGTTCTTTCCTTGAAATTTGTGGACGTCCGTTCCACATAATCCGCACCAAGCTACTCGGATTTTAACCTCGTCCTTCTCAGGCTCTTTTTCAGGAATGTCTCGAACTTCGTAAGAATAATCACCAACATAATATCCTGCCTTCATTTTACCTACCTCAGTCACTCAAATTTTTAAACAATTTGATTTTCCGTTCTACGATTTCTTCAATCGTTTCTAAACAAGGAACAACATTGTCTCTATTAGATACGTTCTCTTTATGAGAGTCATAACATTCTTTAGACTTTCTGTTCCATCCTACTAATAATTCCGTGCCAACATTAAATTTGCGAATCCCTAGATCAATAACTCTTTTTACATCATCATCCTTAACACCAGTTCCGCCATGAATAACCAAAGGAATAGTAACAGCATCATTAATCTGTTTCAGCTGATCAAAGCTGATGTCCGTTTTCGACATATACTGTCCGTGATTTGTTCCAATTGCAACAGCTAAAGCATCTATTCCCGTTTCAGCCACAAATTCTACTGCATCTTTTGGATCAGTGTAGAAAACTTCATCTTGGCTAACAACGATTCCATCTTCTGTTCCACCTACTGTTCCTAATTCGGCTTCAACACTTACTCCGTATTCTTTGGCAAAATTTACTACTTGTTTTGTGCCTAGAATATTTTCCTTGAATGGTAATGAAGAGCCGTCAAACATTACAGAACTGTATCCAGCTCGGATTGCTTTACGAATTTCAGCAAAGTCTTTTGCATGGTCCAAATGTAAAACTACATTTACTCCATACTCTTCTGCCATAGATTTACAAACAGCTACTAAGTTTCTGTGCCCTACATAATTAGCTGTGCCACAACTAGTTTGAATAATAACTGGCGTTTTCTGATTACCGGCTGCTTTAATTATTGCTGGTAGCATTTCCAAGTTATGGGTATTAAATGCTCCTACGGCCATATTCAATTGACTGGCATCTTTTAACACTTCTTTTAATGTCACATACATCAACGTTTCCCCCTAAGCATAATCCGAATCTCCTAACAATAAGATGGCCATCTGTGATTTCATTCAAAAAGAATACAATCAACGTTAGAATATACGTACGTTTGATTCATATTCATCATATAGCTTTTTTTGGGGCAAATCTATAATCTGTAAAGGAAAACCGTTACAGAATTAGAGTGATTTACTCGATTTATGAAAATCGATTCATGGTATAATACGTTAGAACATTAGGAGGTCAAGTATGATTATAGATGTAAAAAAAGAAATCTATCAGAATCTATCAGCTTCAGAACGCGTAGTCATTGACTTTTTAAATAAAAATGAGAAAGCAATTCCTGATTTGTCAATTACGAAAATTGCAAAAAAGACGTTTGTCTCATCTGCAACAGTTTCTAGGACCATTCAAAAGTGTGGCTTTTCTGGTATTAATGAATTGAGATACAAGATTTCTCAACAAGGAAAAACAAAAGATGAAGTTCATGCTCCATATGTTGTCAATAACATTTTGGCTAAGTCATATTTGGAATGCACCGAAACTATCGATTCGATTAATTCAACAACTATTTTTCAAATCATTGAATATATTAAGTCGGCTGGTCGAATTTTTATTTATTCAAGAGGCTTTACGTCACTGATAGCTGATGAATTCCAAATGTATCTGCAATTACTAGGCTATAATGCGATCATTGTAAAAGATAGTATGTGGATGAAAAATACAAATCAGATTGTTACTTCAGAGGACGTTATCATTATTGTCTCCGTCCGAAATTCCACTCCAGAGTTATTAGAGTCGGCAAAAGCTGCTAAAAAAATCGGTGCAAATGTTGTTACTTTATGTTGTAAGGAAAAAACAGAATTAGAAGACTATTCAGATATTTCTATTATTGGTCATAGTGAAAAGATAATGGATGTTAGTGGATTGACCGTCTATTCTCGAATCCCACTTTTAATAATTACTAGAACAATAATAGAATATATTGGACTTTAGTATTGATTTCATTGGTTTAGCGCTTCCTCAATAGCGAATAAATTGACTAATCCAAGTTTACAAAATTACCTAATTTCCAATTTTCCTTTCAATTTCCTTCACTTTCAGAACACACTATGTAATAAACTTTTTTGTCCTTCTTCATTTGGACACCTCCTAATTTGTTTGTGGTACGTTTTTGACAATTTGGAAGGCTTTTTTCTAACTCGTTTGAGGCTCTTTGCCCCCCCATATAGCAGGTAGTTTTCAAAGTATATAGCAAAAAAACATTGTACAGAAATGGGACATTTTCTGTACAATGTCAAAATTAGCATTTCCATAAAAGGACATGCAGGTTTCAATCTAAAGAAATTCAATACAAATAAAATTAGTGTTTAAACATTTCGCTAGTGTCAAGAGGGATTATTATGAAATCACAAAAAAGTTATTCTAACTTTATTCTTTGCAGTTGCTGCTATAAACATCAAAATAATAACGTCCTTAGTAGACAAAATATCTTCTCCTTTCTGTAGATTTCAGCACTCACTTTCATAAGTACCACATCCTTCCAAGAGAAGACCACCGCTCACGAGCTATCTTCGTGGTTAACATACTTTATCACGTTCTTTTTTCAGTGAAATGATACTTGATCTAGAAATATAATTTATCTTCAGACTCACTATAAATTTCGACATTTATCAACTCGGGCAACAATCGCAAAAGTACTTTCCTATTCACTAAGTATAGTTACCCCAACAAACACCAGTTGGACTTCCTTACAATCTAACAATTGTCCCCGAAAAACATCCCTCTATCTTCTTATCCACCTGTTGAATCTCCTCTTCAGAAAGTGTTTGCTTCGAAATCACGATGCATTGTGGATCTGTGCCAAATAAGGCAATCACTTCGTTAGTAGTAACTACTTTAGTTATTTGCTCCCAATTTAAACGCAAATCAATAGTGTCAGAATAGGTGCCAATGGATTGGTCAGTTAATTGAACACGACTCCCCTGACTCTCCTTGAAACTTTTACCCACTTTCTTCCTGACATAACTTGTAGAAAAGAGAACGTATATCCGATACAGATAATAAAGGAAAAAGACCAGGCATAGGAACATGAGAAGCATTCTAGAACCATAAAGTTGAAAAGCCAACGATACAAACGTGAAGGACCAGGGAAAGTCTACCATGTGAAAAGTAAAATAGAGATCTCTAAGCAACCCGATACCCAACCAGAGGAGTAGAAAAGAAAACAAAACCATTCCAACCAAAACCCATTTTCTTGCTGCCTTTGACGCATAGCTTCGATACATTTCGTTGAAGTGTATCCACTCTTCTTTTGTTAACTGACTTGAAACCTCGATCATCCTCGCTTCAATCCTTCCTATCCTTCGTTTTCATCAAGTAGACACCCACACAATTTAGTCTAACCAGCCTCTTAGCAAGGAAAATAGCTATGTAAATGTCTTATTTTCCTGCACGGATTTTAAAAAATAAAGCTCGAAGTACTTGACCCAGCAAGCCTGCAAAAATAGTAAGAACAAAATAGCAGATGTACAGCAGCATGAACGTCAGCAACTTCTCACTAAAAGAATCACCCGTAAGGCTGGGCACAAATACTGCAGGAAAGATTAATAAGGACACTGTGATTGCATACCGTGGAATATCGCCCGCTGTTTTGCAAAGAAAACCGAACACCGTTCCAAGAATGAGACAGCCAAAAGGGACAAGAAAAGTTGCGCTGACTATCAGGAAGTCGAAATAAGAACCGCTTATTATTAGGAACAACAACGGAAGAATATAAATACTGAAACTGTTCAAGAGGTAGAACCATTTATATTTACGAATTATCTGCATGTGACTCCCTCCTCGTTTAAAAACTTAAGAAAAGTGTTTCTTCCCCCAATTCTCACGCATATCCAAATGCTCACTAATCGGGACATTGCAGCTTTTAAACTTCCTCAGTAGAACTTCAAATCCCTCCTGCTTAAATCGGCCATGACTGTTGTAAGTATAGGGAATATGAAGCTTTTTATTATGGTAGAAGATGTCAATGAAAGATCCCTTTGCGGACCATCCTACATGTACTACCTTCTCTACCGAAGAATAAGGAAGATCGTAGGTTGCTCCAAAAAGTGGGGTAACAGCGAGACCCTTTCCATGGATCACTACCTTGAATCGGAGGTGAAAATAGAGTTGGATTGCTAATATACTGAACATAACCATCGTGATCGGTATCCAAATAGAAAACCCCACGATTGCATAGAACAATCGATCTACTTCATCAATTAGGTAACTAGTTTCTATCGATGCTGTATCCTGAAAGCAGAGAACTAAGCAGCACAAACACATGATCAAAAGGAAGATCGGCCAAAATAAGGGCCTTCTTATGACATATTCACTCGCATGGTTCGTTTCCCTTCGCCTATACTTTTTCATAAGAATCCTTTCCATAGTTAATAAATGGCAACAACATCAATTATCCGATGATTTGGCAGATCATTAATCTTGGAATCATAGGATAATTTTTTTCTAAGTCACGTAGTACAAATCTCCGACTACCAACTGCCTTTGAACAACATACGTTCAATTACTGCAATCACTAATGTAGTCAGGCAATTTACTAACAGAATCGACCAAAATAATCGTTTTTTATTGGGAACATATTTCTTGAGAACTATATAAACAATAGGCATTTCAACAATCAGTGTCAGAAATAGAAAGCCCATATTCACCATATAGAAAGGAAAACGACTTGTTGAGTAGTTTATTCGCTCAAAAAAAGGTTCATTCTCCATCCCAAGCACTGGCAAGATCCCCAAGGCAAAAAGTGGAAACAAAAATGAAAGAACATTGGCTGCTACGATACTGATAAGTGGTATAAATCTAGGTTTCATCCGATTGCTAAAACATATAATGCCTACTTCTATAAGCAACGTAATGACGACAACTAATGGCAGAATAGTCCATGGCTGCTTTGTAAACCAATGCCAAGACGAATTAGCATAAGCACTTGATGGCAGGCAAAGCAAAGATGCCAGAATAAGGAGTGAACCAATCAATGTCCTGGACTTGATTTCATTTTTCATCACAATCCCTCCAACCCTCATTAATGGATGAGTCTAAACATACTAGTACAAAAGTCCGCAGCAACACAGATAAAGCCCCTCATATTTACCTATTCCTATTTCGCTGTATGATTATTCCGAAAAAACCAAGTATAATCAAACATCCTCCAATAATTATCCCGATTGCATCGATAACAGATAAAAGATAGACGATTCTCTTAAAGCCTTCTCCACTCCAGATGAAGTCGTCGCTTTGCCTCAAGTATCCACCAAATAGTGAACTAATGACTTGAATGATTCCAAAGGAGGTCGCGGCACATTATAACGATGGAAGGAAGAACATAAATCCTAACAATAATAGAATTATGAATAGATGCTTCTCCCTACGTTCCTTTTCATGTCACTCTCCCTGTATTACATACAGACAACTAAATGAACTATCTCTAAATGATTACATATTTTATTTATAATTATTGTACCATTGATCTACTGTTTACTTAGTGCTTTATTTCAATAATAATCTCTACTTCCTCGTTGGTATATGTAGCCCATAAACTTACAGAATTTTTGTTATAGCAGCAGCTGTAACAAATCATTTCCTATAAATAGAGCACAGATATCATTAGATGCCCTTCTGCCGATATCCATACTTCTTTTAGTTCAACAGTCTGACTCGCTTCCCTTAAACTTACTTCCAGCAGTTTTATAAAAATATAACGGGCACAGGAAATAAACCAGAAGTCCAAGTAATTCCTCACTTGATTTTCCGATCTAACTTAATCTTATTGATACTTTCCCCAACACAAAAAAACGGCTGTATGCATATGTAAGCATAGCCGTTTTCATCTATTGTGCTTGATATAGGACAGAGTGATCGATAGTCGAACCACTACGCAAAACATTCATATCAAGCATGTATCCTAGACCCCATTGTGTTTTAATGCAGCCGCTATTTATCCCAGTTTTACTCATTTTGACTTTTATTTTTCTGATCAGTGTTGATAACTGCGATTGGGTGGATTGACTAGGTTCTACTTTCCAAATTTCACGGCAGAGGTTCTCGCGAGACATGGTTTGTCCTTCTGAGTCGATTAATAGCTGAAACACTCGTCTTTCCATTTTAGTGAGTGCTAGTTTCTCAATTAAGTCTTCCGGTAAATAAGTTCCATTCGCACTCAGAGAAAAGATTTCTTTGGTTTTACCTTTTGGTTGCTGACTTAACACTTCTCTAAACATTTCTAATGAGGCTGAAGTTGATAAGCAGTGAGTAATTCCTTCACTTACTTTTCTTTCTTGTTCATCCTTCGAAAGGACTTTTCCGCTTAGTTGAATGAAGACGAATTGATTCTCATCTAATTTTCCAATGATTTCTAGACACTCTTTATTGGAGATTGTTTCGCTTAGAAGGATAATCTGAAATTGCTCCAAAAACTCTGAGGAAGGTTTTCCGTACTTAATAGCGTCCAAAATACTCGTCGTACAAAACAACTCATGCCCCAGTCGTCGAATCATTTTCTCTAGATTTTCTTCCGCGTATTGGCACTTTGTTAACATCAAAATTCGGCTCATGATTACACTTCTCTCTATTTTATTTTTAGTCAACGAATTATGTAGGCAAGAATCACCCGAACTCTTTAAAAAAGTAGCTGAAAGGAAAGCTTCCCTCCCTCTCAACTCTCAGGATAGAAAATAATTCTATGATCATGCCAATCAAGATACAAGATCACCAAATGCCAGCAGCCTGACAAACAATAAGTCGCAATCCACTAGTAATACAGTCGATTTCTTCTTGAGAGGTATCCCGATTGGTCATTTTTTGAATATTTATATCTTTCTGTGATGGCTGATGCGCTACTTTCTGAACAATTTTCAAGTTTTATTCAAGCACCTGAACCAACAGCTCCGGCTTCTCATACTCAGAAATCATTTCGCTTAAAAGTATCAAATGAAAATAAGCAAAAAACACATCCACTACTGCTCGTTTCTTCGGTAAATCTAACAAAACATATGTCGCATATACTTTATGTCCCAGCAAGTGAATTACTGTTCCGTTTCCGGTTTCGCAAAAGAACATTTTGTTACTATCAAAACTTGGCACATATGCGTACTTTTTTTCTTTTAGTAGACAGCTATCGTTTACGTTAGTCAGTTTCTACTATGTATCAGGTACCTGCTCCCGCAAGCAGACACCCCGTTTCCTATTTCAAGAAAAAATTGATCTGATTTTGTACGTCTAAATACAGATAGACTGCCAAGCCAATCCATACAAACGACAAAATCGTTAACGAAAGATTCGGCAACAAATAATTGCCCTTTTTCTGCCATTGCAGCATCGCTTGACTGTCCTTTACGAAAAAGACAAGCGCAAGAATCAAGACAACTGCACCGACACCAATCGTTCCAAAAATCCACGTATTCATTCTTTGCAGCTCCTTTATTGATTAAGGGGTATCTTCCAAATCCCACTGAATCGTTCCTTGATATTCTTCCCCTGTATTTCCTTGCCCCGCAGGTACAAAGAGCTTCACAGAATCAAAATCAATCAGCACATCCCAGACACCTTCGCCTTTGGTATTTGATGCGCTTAGGAAGGTTAGTGCAGTACCATCCGCAGTTAGTGTAGCTGTGCTGCTAGATACAGGTGCCCCAAATGATGGAGCAATTGCTGGTGTTGGCGTAATCGCTGTCTCGCCAGGTGTTCCCGGATTTTGAATCTCTTTCAATTCAACACCAAAGGAAATTTTCGCTCCCACAAGCTGATCAGAAGTATTATTCACACCGACTAGTTGAGAGAAGGTAGACGTTAACTTCCATCCCGGATGTGTCGCTCGATCATCACGAACCCGCAGCTTAAAGCCATCGGTTGATTCTGTCGAAGCGTACTTCGAATCATCCAGATTGAAGATTTGATTGTAGCTCTCAGGTCTGTGCTGGTTGCCGAAATCGAATTTGTTCGGGTATTCATCTAGACGTAGGGAGTTTGAGTCTAAGTCGTAGATTAAGTAGACCTCTTCATCATGGGTTGTTAATGGATCTACTGCGCCTGTACGTAATGCTGGCATTGGTGTTGCACTGTTGCCATCCCACTCGGATTCTTTAAGCCAACCTTTGTAGATGTAAGCTTGACCGGAATGTGTAAAGGAGTTAGGAGGAGTAGGTGTAAATTGACTATTTCCTAGCACCTCATTTTCCTTAGTTTTTATATGGTTTCCTGATAAGTCATAATATTGTTCTTTTACAGTATAATTTGTTTTAAAATCTGTTTCGACTCCTGTAACAATATGCGAAACATTGTTATCGAAAGTCACTAGAATTTGTGCACGTACATAATACTTTGTGTTTGGTGTCAAACCGATAATATTTGCACTCATGCCTCCAAATCCTGTCGATGGTGCACCTCCACCTGTCCATTTTACATTGTCAGGTGTTTGATCCACATAATTGGTTCTCATTTCGTAGTCTACCCAAGTTAGTTTATCTGTACTTAGTTGGAACTTGGATACCCCATTATTTCCTTCACAATTATCTACAGCTGTAAATAAAGAAGCTTTTGTAGTTCCAATGTTGGATATCGCACTCCCTCCAACGCTTATCTCTTTTGTTGTAAAGTTGGTTTCTTCACCTGTAATAATGTAAGAAGTATTGTTATCAAAAGTAACCAATATTTGCGCACGTATATAGTATTTTGTATTTGGTGTTAAACCTATAATATTTGCACTCATGCCTCCAAATCCTGTCGATGGCGCACCTCCGCCTGTCCATTTTACGTTGTCGGGTGTTTGATCCACATAATTGGCTCTCATTTCATAATCTATCCAGGTTGACTGATCTGTACTTAGCTGAAATTTGGCTATTCCGTTATTCCCTTCACAATTATCAACAGCTGTAAAAAGCGATGCTCGTGTAGCTCCAATACCAGATATCGCACTTCCTCCAACAGTCAGTTTCTTAGTTCTGAATTCTTGCGGTTTCGTACTTTCTACTATTACGTTACCTTCTGACAATGTAACCAGTAATTGGCCTCGTATATAGTATTGAGTATCTGGCAATAATCCAATAACATCTATCGTCATATTTCCAGATCCAGAAGTGGGTGCACCTCCGGACGTCCAAGTTGTATTATCGGGTGCTTTGTTGGCATATCCTCCCCTTATCTCATAATTTGTCCAATTGGATTTATCTGTACTAATCTGAAATTGGGATATTCCATTATTTCCATCAGAGTTGTCCACCGCACAAACGGCACTCACCCTTGTAGCTCCTATACTAGAGACATTAGCATTTGATATGCTCGGTTCAGGAAGAGTAGTAAAATCTGCTTCTGAAGGACTACTATATACAGTTCCACCTTCTGATGTTAAAATAACTACTCTGACAATATATTTAGTATTTGATTCTAAAGTATGCAATGTTAGTTTCAAGGTATCTGTTCCCGAAATGAATGCATGTCCTACAGCCCAAGATATCCCATTTTTTGAACCATTTGGAACAATAACTTGATTGTCTATAACATTTAACTCTGTATAAGTTGCATCAGAAGCTTTTCTTATATGAACTGACGTGATTTTATTATCAAACACAGAATTATCTATTTGACAGGAAATATCAGCAGCCTTTCTTTTTATACTTGATGGTACTGGGACTCCAACTGCTGGAGATGGAGGGGGCGGAAATACAATCGTCCCTCCAGAAAAAGGCCCAGTCCAATAACTTGATTTAGTATATTGATATCCCGCATGTGATCCATAATCCCATAAACGTTTTTCCTCGACATCATACCCAATTGCAAAATCAAATGTCTTGCCTAAAGTAAATCCTCCAAAAGTAGCATTTGAGATATTGATTTCACTTCCAGTAGCAACAGTTGCAATCGTTCCTTTTTTTTGCCAAACAGTCTGTCCTTGTTCTTTATACAACAGATGAATAGCATAAACATTATCTTCATCTGTCCCATATACACCACCTACATGTGAAGCTTTAAAATAGTTAAGTTTGAACCTGCCCGAAATACTAACTCCGTCTGACCCAATTTTACTAATAGCAACATCATTCCATTGTCCGAGTGCTGTATTCTGTACAATATCTTTTTGAGTATCATATACACCAACGGTTCCTAATCCGAAAGGTTGTATACCTAGAGAAGAGTATCGGCTTTTGCTTTTTACTCCACCTATTGAAGGGATTTTAATATGATTTTTAGTTGACTCATTAAGTTCACCATCAGAAGTGTTGCTATCAGTAACCAAAACTTCTTCTTTAGAATGTTCATCAGATTGATTAGAAGAGATTGTTGTATTCTCAAACTCTTGTGCTTTATCTTCTACAACTTTTTTTTGATAAGAATACTCATCCTCTACCAAAAAATACCCTTTATTATTCTTTTCTTCTATTAAACTTTGATTCTCCTGATCATGAGCATTCACCTTATACTTTATTACATAACGAAAAGTGGTTACCTCATCCTCTACCAATAAAACCTCAGTCTCAAAGGGATAATCCTCTTCTTGAATCGCCACTTCTTGCTCCAGCCATTCTTTAACCGTTTCCCATTCGCCAGAAGAAGCCTTTCTCTGCAACTCAAAAGAAGTGACAGCAGTGGTGCTTCTCGTCTTCTCTGTTTCATCCACTCCTGCAAATAACTTCCCAGAAAAATGAACACGATCTTCTACCTGCTCTATTTTCTGTTCTTTGATACTTGGTTGTGGGTTCTTCTGATCTTCATGCAGCTTCAATTCATTTTCATCAATTGTCTCTGCACCATAAGTAATCACAGGCTCTACTGCTTCATCTGCTGTTTCCATTTCTGAACTTGCAGTAGTAGATTCTGTTGTTGCTTCTGTTGTTGCTTCTGGCAACAATGGATCACTGCTTAATGTCTGTAAGGTGTTTGCTGTTTGTTCTTCTGAACTTGTCGTTGATTCAACAGTATTTGCCAAACTAATTGTTGGAGAAAGAATGGACCCAATCATCAAAGCAAGCATCAGCCAAGAACTAAGACGAAGGTTTCGCTGCCTATTTTTCATAGGTTTTCTCCTCCTTTGATCGTCTGATAAAGACAATTGTAGTTAGAATCACTAATAATAGAAATCCCGAAACAGTCCAAAATAACTGCTTCTTCTCCCCTGTTTGAGGCAGCCACTTGTTGCCTGAACCAGATGAACCACCAGAGCCTCCGTTGGTATTAGGCAATGTCTTACCCTGTTGCTTCGTTGAACTAGTGGTACTAGCCGTTCCACTCGTACTTGTCGTATCTGTTGTCGCGCTTGGTTCAGTTGTACTGCTTGTTGAATCGGTTGAACTGTGGCTCGGTTCAGTGGTGCTGCTGGTAGAAGTACTGGTGGTAGTGCTTGTGGATGTATCTGAACTACTTGTACTCGTTTGTGAACTGCTGGTTGATTTTTCAAAACCAATATAGGTTTTAGTATTGGCAAACGCAGTCGTGCCTGCAAAAAAAAGACAGATCAAAGCAGCAGAAGCAATGATCCCTGCTTGCTTACTCTTCTTTCGCATCATCCTTTCCTCCTCCTTGCTGTGTCTTTCTTCGATAAATCAGGTAAGCAATGTTGCCTGTAGTCAAGACAAGCAAAATAATCCCGATAATTTTGTAAAGTTTTGGCATTGTGATTTTGTAGGCTGCATCTTTGTTAATTTGATTGGCTTGTTTATTCGTGATTTCGAATTCTTTTTCCCAGTTCCAGTTTTCTTTGCCATCGGTGGCTGTGGCTGTCAGAATATATTTCCCAGGAACCAAATCTTCAATTCCTGTATAGAGTAGAAAATCAAATGAACTATTTGGAGCGAGCTTCATATTCGCTAAACCATTAGAATACAGAACCTCTTCTTCGCCTTTTCTTGTGACTTTCATTTGCATGGTCACATTTTCCAGTACCTTTGGCTCAAGATTTTGAACGGTCGTTGCAATTACTTTTTCGCCACTTCGCAAAATCGCTTGAACTTTTTTGTACTTTATTTGACCACCTTCATTGAAAGGTCGAAGGTCCTCATTGATCATTAAACCTATCTTGTAGCCATAGGTATTATTAACTCCTCCACTAGTTGACTCCTCTTCGATTCCTTGAAAAGCTATCGCACCCAAACGAACGCCTTGAAAAGCTTCTTTTGGTGGTTTCACTTTTATGTCTACAATCTTTTCTTCAAAATCCTCAACAGTGACTTCTTTTTCAACAATTTTTACTATTTCAGTCAATGGATAGGCAAGACTGTCATCTAAGAGATTCTTCTCATTTCCATAAACAACTTGTCCGTTTGTACTTGTCGTTGCATTGTTCAAACTAATTTTCACTTTGCAGGGTTCTTTTCTTTTGCTCGATATCTTTACTTTAATGGTCTGTTCTTCATCAGGCTCTGCGTGAATATAAAAGAATGAATAATTTTTATCAATTTGTGTATCCGGCTGAATTGCTTCAACTGAGTATCCTGTTTGATCGGCTACATCAGATGCTGCTTTGTCCTCCGCATTGGCACTTGTACTTCCTGTAGAAGCAACTAGGAAGAAACTAATAAGTATGAGTAAAAACTCAAATTGTTTCTTTATCTGCATATTCACACCTCTAAACAATCGTTGAAAAAAGGAGCGGGAAATTCCCCACTCCCATTTCTTCTGGTTTTTATTTAAATAGAATCTTCTAATACCCAATCAATTTTGCCGGCATATTGTTTTCCGTCTTTTGATGTATTTGCAGGAACCTTTAATGAAATAGCATTCATTTCTAGAGCAAATTTTCCGTCAACACCAGGATCTGCCGACTGCATCATAGTTACGGTATCAGCTGATAAACCAGTTGCTTTCAAAGTTACACTTGTCGCACCAGCTACAGTTACTAAAGTGGGTGCAGTACCAAAAGCCGCAATAGCACCTGTTGATTCAGGAACTTCAGTATTTTGTCCGCTAGCACTCTTGTATTCTTTCAACGCATTACCTGTAAAAGAATACTCTGCATTTGTTAGTACATCTGTTCCAGCTTTCAATTCTTTGGCTGCTGCAGTCAATTTCCATCCATTGTCCGTAGGAACTGTTGTACCATTTGCGATCCGCTCGTCTTTTACAACGGCATATTTTGTTGCTCCATTTGTCGCTGTGTAGGTTTTTGCTGCTGTGGTGTGTGCGTTAGAATTACCAAACTCAAAAGCTGTTGGATACCAAAGTAAGTCTAAATCTCCACCATTTGGAGTTGGTGGGGTATGTCCTGTGAATCCCACGCTCCCATTAGTTGAACCTCCAGATACTGGTGCCGCAGCTGCCGGCATTGCCTGCACCAACAAACCACCCATCATTGCTGTACCCAATAGTGCTGTTGCTAATTTTTTCCTATTCATCTCTTTTTCTCTCCTCTATGTTGTTATTTTGAGATCTATATCAAGGTTACTCCCCCATTGATACCGGTATGACAGTAAAAGTGCTATACTTTTACTTGATGCCTTTTTAAAGCTTTTTTTATCCTGTTCTATTTAAGAATAAGAAAGTCAGCTTTCAAAAAATTAATAATCTTTGTTCGAAATGAATCTTTGCTATTCATTTATTGATACTTAGTAAGGATGATTAACTATTGATAGCTAATCAAAAACGATTCATATGCTATTTTTTAGTTCTGTATTTTTCCTGTTTGGCTATAAAACACGATTTCTACCTCAATACCTATATCCACAAGGATACACTTTTTATTACGGCGTAAAATGACGGCGCACACTTGCCTTTAGACGATATTAAATAACAAAAAATAATTTGAAATTTTTTTTTGAGATGAATTCATTCAATAAGGAATGAACTTTTTTAAAAAACTGGAGTTAGTTCGATTTCCTCCACAGGAAAACGATTACATACAAAAAAAGAAAAAAAGGGGGAGTAAGGAGAATCGAAAACGTTTTTTGAAATCGATTACTTACTAATTAAGCAATATTTTGTTGTGCACGTTCCATTGAACCGATCACAGCGATACGTTTTTGTACGATGGAATCAAAGTAGACCGTTGTGGTCAGTTGTGGAGAGGTATGCCCTAACAAGATGCTGACATTTAAGATATCCTCTGAAGATTCCAAGCAACGGGTCGCAAAGGTATGGCGTAGCTGGTGGAAGTGAATGTCTTCCAGCTTGGCCTTTTTGCGAACACGATGAAAATGATACGTTAACAGTCGTGGTTCACATGGTTTGCCTTTCACGGAGAAAACATACTCTGATTTAGATTCTTCCTTTAGGCTAGACAACAACTGATGCAGCTTGCTTGTCATAGGGATTACTCGCCGAGAAGACTGTGATTTAGGCGGTCCTAAGTGTAAAGCTGTTTTGGTTCCGGTTGCGGATAGTACTCGTTGATACGTGTAGTTCACTTCGATCATCCGTTTGTCCAGATCGACCGCTTCCCATTTTAGACCAGCAATCTCGCCAATCCGCATGCCTGTCTCCATTGCTAAAATGACCGCTTTTGTGCGAATATCTTTCTCGGCTAAGACAGCCTTTTCTAGACGCTGTTGTTCTTTGGTCGTTAAAGCATGCACTTTTTCTTTAGGTCCTTTAGGTAATCGAATCCATTCACAAGGGTTCTTCTGTACTAATTCTTTTTGAATTGCATACTTCAAAGATTGTTTTACGATCCGAAAGATCACTTTTATACTACTTAATGATAAACCAGTTTGAATCCAGGCTTGAATCATGCGATGGATGGTGGACTCATCTAATTGATACAATGCTACCTTCCCAATATGCGGCCAAATATATTTTTTGAGCTTACTTAAGTAACTAGAATAAGTTGCTGGTTTGACGACTTTTTGTTGTTCTGCCAGCCAGGTTTGACTCCATTCGTCATATTCCACAACGCTTTTTCCGTAGAGTTCTAATGTGATTTGAGCTTGCCTACGTAACGGACCTAACTTTTCTTTGACCTCTTCATACGAATTACCGTAGATATAGCCATACCTAATTTTTCCATCAACTTTACGGCCTCTATGAAAGCGGCCCTCCCAACGAAGATCTTTTCGGTGATAGATATTTTCACCTGTTCGCGCCATAAGATAACACTCCCTTTTTCTTTAGTAGACGATTTATTTTGACGACGTAAAAAGGCCAATTTCTAACCTAATTTCCGTCATTAATTTCACTTCAAATAGCTAATTTTCTTCCCTCAAAAATTATTATCACATATTTTTTATTTAAACTATTGATTTATTGGTTTGAATAATTTACAATAATTATGAAATGAAGGTTTTGCTAAATTAGTTTATTCTATTATTTAACAAGTTTGAGGCTTCTATTGAACTTTTTTCCAGTTTTATAGCCAAACAGGAAAACAAGCCAACTGTCAATTTATCAAATCATTACTAAATAATCAATAATTTTTTTGAAAGAATGGATGTTTTTTAATCGATTTATTTGTACTTCATTTGGCTTTGCTCATTAAATATGAGCAAAGCCTATTTTTACTACTATTGCAATATTTATCTCACTTATCTATTTCTCAAAATAAGATTAACCACTACAAAATCCTTTCCACTTAAATCTATTTTTCGTTATTTTTATTGAATTTTTTATCGTTTTATGACCATATTTTTTAGCTCTTCTTTTAATGCCTCCTCAAAAAAATTTCTTCTTTCATTGTCCTTTTTGGAATCTTCTTCATCCCGTGGGGCTTTCTTAAATTTATTTATATCTTTTATTAATCATCTAACTATTACCACTTAATAAGTTATCGATTAAGCACCGATTTTACTTATAGATTCATTATTTTCCTTCCCACAATTTCATTAGGAATGGGAAACACATCGGAAATTACACGATTTCAACTATATAACAAATGATTGTTTCATGTATGAAATTTGATAAACGACCTTTTCTGCTGATTTAATCACATACCGTATCTTTTTAATAATTTATATCGTTATTTTTTCGTCCATACCGAAAATATGTCTATTTACAATGGTTTTTTATATAGTATTATTATTGAAGTAACACCATATTGAGGAGGTAAGTTTGAAAATGAAGAAGTATGATTGGTTATTAAAAGACAAGGTGCTAAGAGAGGAGGTATTATCTGAAGACTGGGTTCATATTTGTGAGGCAGCTTCACCACTGAACTATTATGACTTAAGTGAAATAACATCCTTAATCTCGATGCCGTGTGATTTGGGTACATTAGTTGTGAAGAATTTCGGTCTCTTTTATGCTGAAGAGAAACCATTGAACGTATTGGAAAAATGGTTGACCATCCATCGTTACGTGAATGCTGAGTTGAAACCGTCCTCATCGGGAACGGTCTCTTTAGTGACTTCAACGTTCTGCTTAAGTGCTATTCCGCATTCTGATGGGGTGCTTTGGGTGAATCCTTTGCACATTTATCAATTATATTGTGGAAATGAAGGCGTTTTAGTTGAATTAAGCAATGGTTTGAGCTTGGATATGGCAATTGATTGTACGTTTTTTCTACGATTATCAGTTGAAACAGCTTATACGTTCGCACTGTATCGTTCTGTTCATCAGAATTTAGTCGAGTCTTTTCACCTTTTGGATACACCTTTTAATCAGTATTTGAGAAAGCAGCTGGCTTTGATTGATTCGCTCTTGTCACAAAAAGATTCTACTTTAGTAAAGAAGTTCTTGGTATTTCCTCAACATCCACCTTTTCAGGATTTTATGAAAAACAAATTTGTGCCACCCTCCCCCTGTGTAGCCACAGCTTAGATTTCGAAACAATGCACTACATACCTGTTGATCGGAGTGATTGTCATAAGTAAGAAGCGTGTATTTGAGGGAAAAGTGTTGGGAGAAGAAATGTCAGATGATTGGGAATATTTCTTAGACACAGCTCCTGTGTTCAATTATTTGAATATGAAAGAGATTCACTTAGTGTGCCCTATTCCGGGAGAGAAAGGCACCTTTGTTTTACAAGATGATTTACCTTACTTGGCTACTGAAGGACCATTAAAAATGATTGAGAAGTTCTTTGCCACTCATCGCTTGATGGATTATCAGTTGATGCGTCGGACCTGTCAATCGTTAGAGGGCTTGCCTTCGAAAAAGGTACCCATTGTGAACGCCCACTTTGTATTGTTTCCTATTACCAAGCCAGAGATATCTACATGGTTGAATCCCTTAACCATTTTTCAAGTGGCTGAAGATGGTGGGTACACTACTATAACGTTAACCAACGGACTCTCCTTGAAGTTACCTATTGTTAGGAAATCCTTGGTTGCTTTGACTAATAAGGCGATTTATTCATTGGCTACCTATCGTCAGGATTATTCCACCTTTATGAGATCTGAAGGACATCCGTTGAGTTACGTAATGATTCCCGCCACACCATTTGGTCGGACATTAGTTAAGCAAAAGCTGCTGCAGGAATGGCTGTTAACGCCTGGTGAATTTTCTAGACAATATAAACTGGAGGAACATCTGCTTTGGTATCAATCTCTTGAAGGTGAATTTCCGGAAATAGAGTAACTAAGTGATGCACTCATTCTAACAAAGGTTAGGATGGGTGCTTTTTCCTTTTTTTTGGATAGATAAAGAAACGGAAACCACTTAAACGTTATTTTAACTCTAGTCGTAGAGTACTAAAAAAATGAAAATGGCTTTGTAACAGCTTTTAACACTTATTCGATGAAAAGGTCAAAGTTTCTAAAAGGGATAGAAAGTTTTCAAAGGTAAATTTTACTGTGCGATTAAATCAGCATTATGGCAAATGAGACTGGAAACTTTCTATGGTTTTTGGCAACTTTGCTAGTTTGTTTTTTTATTCCTTTGATTTATTGTTTAGTCACCGGCCGGAACAAAAAAATTATCTCATAGGAGGAAAACAAATGATCCAACAGCTAGGCACCAAATTACAAGTACAAATCGAACAAGCAGGCGAAGACAAACAAAAGAAAGTGAATTTCAGCAACATCGTCACAAACCCAGCAGAATCAGACATCACAAAGTTAGGTGAAATCATGGCTGATCTAGCAGGAGATGGCAGCAGTCTAGACAGCATCATTGTTACCAACCAAACTCGTGTTACTAAATAAACCAAAGGAGGAAGCTATGCCCGAAACAAAACTGATCGCTCGCTTCAAAACCGAAGCGGACAAAACCCACACCTGGAGCTACAACGAACCGGATACCACTAAGACTCCAGTAGAAGTCAAAGCAAGCTTAGAAGAACTAACTACTCTGAATCTCTTCAAGAAGGATGGCATCCGCCAGTTTTTCTCAGTGGAAAGTGCAGAATTCGTTACTACCAAAGAAACCCCACTATTTTAAATACAAGTATGCCCCGCGGCTAAAACGCCGCGGGAGCTGAAGGAGGAAACCACCGATGACTGAACAACCATTCACTCAATACCAACTGTTTCATTTAAAACACACTAAATTAGAGGAACAAATCAGCCACTATTATCAAGAAACCCAAGATAGTTCTGTGACGATTCAACTGTTGTTAGCCATGAAAGTTCGCCATATGTTAGGCGAATCCGATTTTGAATTATTCCTGCAGGATTTAGTTAAGCATCTCTTTGTCAACAATCGGATTACTCGTGCCTTGCGCCGTTACTTTTATTTTTTTAGAGAATATTTTGAAGAGAATGAGTGGGAGATCTTGTCAGCTCGGTGTTTTCCACCAAGTCATGTTACTACAGAATTAATGGAAGTCGTCCCGTCAACTGTTGAAGGAAATGAACAGGGTACTTTAGAAAGTTCCTGAAAGAAAACTACTATATAAAGATAAAAAAATTAAAGGAGAGAAAAAACTATGTTTAAACTAGCAGCCGTATTTGAAAATGCCGCGGGAAGAACCCATCGCTGGGGCTACAATGATCCAGATCCAACGAAGAGTCCAGAGGAAATCAAAACAGCCTTAGATACCATAACTACGTTAAATCTATTTCAGAAAGACGGAATCCGACAATTCACTAAGGTCGTTTCTGCGAAATTCGTTGAAACTATTGAAACACCAATTTTTGATCTATCGAAGCCAACACTAGAAGCTTATATCGCTGATCCGAACAATATCTTTTCAGCTCACATTATTTCTGAAGAAACACCCCAAGTCTCAGTAACACCAGCCGTAAATGAAGAAGAAATTACAATAGAAGCAGTAGCACAAGAAGAAGTTGTTGCACCAAAAACTATGGAAGCCGAAGTTCCAGCAACAAAAATGGTGAATCCAATGAAACAAAAATCTAACGTATCAGCTGCTTCTGTTAAACCTGAAACTCTAGCAGCTATTGTTGAAAAAACTAAGAAAACTAATCTTGTATCAAGCAACTCAGCACAGCAGTTAGAGGCTCTGACCAATGAGTCTGCCTCGCCTACAACCGACAGTCTCACAGTCCAAAAGCCTGTGAATTCGCGAAAGGCACAAGTAGATCGAGTTCGAGCCTTTCATGAAACCAAGAAGAAAAAAGGGAAAAAGAAAAAACGCTAAGTCCCTCACCTAACCTTGATTGTCGTAAAGGAGGTGATGCTAACTTAGCAGTGTTTCTGGCGGTGGCTGAACTCTAAGAAAGGAGTGATGCTGACATGTTCATCCTAGGAAAGGAACTTCCGCCATGACTGTGTATCAGGCGTTGACATTGGCAATTGCCTTTGCGACCTTGATCATTACCCTTGATCGACACAACAAGAAATAGTACCGAGCTCTACTCACAGTCACCGTCTTAAACGGTGCTCTTTGAGGTGTTATGCGCGCAGCACCTCTGCTTTGAGTAAAAAGGTTCTACATAATTGAGGATGAAATTCAGCTTTTTTCTGCCGGTATGTTGGTGGACTGTGACCTTTGAAAATTGAATAAATCTAAAAGAATATTTAGTGGCAGTTGGCTGTAATTTATTGGCGAGATGGATGGAAGAATACATATCTATGAATGAGTCTGATTTTTTATATTATTTGGTGATTTAGCACCCTAATTTTAGTTTGCGACTGATTCTACAAAACGAATACGAATAGCACACCAAGAATGATTTGACAGCTTGCCCCGTGAGGGAGTGCCGGAATGTTTGCACAATTACTATCGTTGATTGTTGCACCAATTATTGTTTGTATAGCTACAAAGCTATTTTCTTACTGGCTAGATGAGAAGGACAAAGGCGACGATCAATAGAGCAAGTTTGCTATCTAGTCCACATGTTCGTAGTCGCAACGAGCGTAAAAAAAGCCAATCCTTCTCGCAATATGGCTGGCTTTTGTGCTGCAATGCAGTACATACACTGTCGTTTCGCAGGTTTATTAAGAAATGCCAGTTGGCAATTTTCAGAATAGGAAAGACATGACAATGGAGTAGCAATCCCTACTTACTAATAGTTTTTTTGAAATATTTTTTGCGATATTAATAGTTCTATTAACTATCTAATACTAAGCAGCACTGGCAACCGTAGCTTGACTAATCTCTAGCAATCATATAACTGCAGATACAACAGCTTCAGCATCTGCCTTTTCCTCCTAGTCAGTTTTGTTTAAGAGTAGAGGGATAAGAGTATAATTTCTTCGCCGCTTATCAACTTGGCTATAGGTAATGACCACTTTGGACTTGATAGGCCTTTGCTCGAGCTGTTCAAACTCTATCTGCATACAGCTGCTGTTTAATTCTTTTTGCTATTTCTCTAGCTATCATTTCTCGTGCAGCTTTTTCGGAGTCTACGCGTCTATCAAAGTCAACTATCCAATTTTTCTCACGTCTAACTAACCAGGTACCAGCATTGGCTTGGTCTTCAGTCTGACCAGTTAAATATTCCATACCAACGACGAAGGCGAACCGTTCGATCAAACTGATCCATGATCGAATGCCTGTAATCGTTAAGAGAGGAGACGTAAAGAACTTGTTGTTTCACTCGCTAACGCGAGCAAAACTGACTAAAGTCATTAACAAAAAAGCACTAAAAACATTGTCACATCAATGATTTCAGTGCTTCTATATGATATAATTTAAGGGTAGGAAGTTTATGGCGGTAGCAAATCCTATTCGAAAGAAAGAGGGTGGTGCTCTATGCACAACACCGGAAATCTGACGAAAGGAGGCGCGCATTTGTCTGCATATGAGACAATTCAGGTCATTCTTGGCTTTGGTACATTTACCATTGCTTTGATTAGCTTGATTGTTAAATTGCTAAAAAACGACAAAAAGTAACCCGTCATAATCTTTAGCGGGATTGACGGGATTACTTTTCCAAAAATTATCCATGCTACCGCTTTAAACGGTCTACATCTTTATTGAGGGTGGAGCACTAACTCCCCCTCTTTACTTTTTCATTATACCACAAAGTATGCTAAAAACCAATTTCAGGATTGATCTAACGGGCTTTTGCCCGCTTTTTTTTGTCCACCTAAGTGGTGGTGGCGGTCGGAACGTGGTGGACAAAAAAAGAATACTCTTATCATCTAAAATCCTTGTGAGAATGGCGGTTCTCTTTTGGGATTATGTTTTTTTTGATGAAAAAGCCTGCTTTTTAAACCCTGCGGTTCAGGTGCCGCCAAGGATTGGACGTGGCTCTTAAGTCCCCTAAGGTTTTGTGAGGGGATTTAGTGGGAATGCTTTGAACATGGTTATAGTTTTAGTAAAACTTTTTTCAGGGTGGCTCATTTGGAAAAGCGACTCTCTAAGATTCCAAGCCATTGGACTACTGAATCCGAACCACTACTCAGCGAAACCAGTTAAAAGAATTTATATAACTAAATTTGGTAAAAAAGAAAAGCGTCCGCTAGGAATACCGTGTAAGATTGATAGAACAAGTTTGCTATCTATCCCACACAACGAACGTAAAAAAAAGCCAACCATAGTCGCATAGGGTTGGCTTTCATGCTGCAATGCAACACAATTACTATCGTTTCGCAACATCATTATAGTATGATTGTTTACCATTTATCAATTAACAAACTGATAAAATAAGCAGAGGAAGCTGCCAGCTCTTGAAACAGAAAGGTGTCATGTATTGCGAAAATCAGCTGTCTCAGTAAGTGAGATTTGGTATTCTTTATCACACTGTTTTAGACTTGATTCAACGAGTTTCCTTTGAAGACGAGGGAAAATATTACCGTGTACAAAAAGCGGTGTTACCCATTTTTTGCTTGATAATCGCAGAATTTCTAACAGAATAGAACAGCTTTGATTCAGAAAAAACGGCAAAAATTTCATTTGCTAATTGCTTTTTGATAGGTGTTCAATTTAACACAAGTGAAGAGTCTACTTGCTTAATGTGATTTTTAGACGAACTCCTTATAAAGCAAAGGGGACTCTCTTTGTGTAGTTTCTTGAAAGAAACGCAGTTAATGTCAAGGTCCCTATTTCATTTTCAAAGAAGCACTGTAAGTTAGGATTTACTCAAGTTTTTCATGTGCGAAACTTAAATTAATTAGATCTTGAACGGTATAACTGTTCTCATGGTTCAATTCAAGTAGAGCCTCATCAATTTTATTTTGGATGGCAGCAGCTTTCGAATCCTTACTATGAAACATTACCGAATAAATATAGGATCTGATTAAAATGCATCCACTCCAAATCTATATAAATGAAGGGCAATATAACCAACCTCGGATCTATTGATCTTTTTGTTTAAATCATTTTGCATGACTTTTACGAGTCGCCAGGCTAATGAATAGCTACGTGCATAGTTTTCTTTTAAAAGAGTCTCCATCTCAGCAGGGATTTCCAATACTTCATTTCTGCGAATTCTCTCGATTGCAAATTTGAAATGAGTCACTAATCGGCCGTAGTTTAGACTAGTTTTGTCAATTTTCCCACCAATATAGTCCTCTATTAGCTCAATCAACTTTTGGATCAGAGAGGATATTCTTTGCATATCTTCAATAGATTCTCCCTTAATCGAACTTACAATGTGCAAAGTGATCAATCCTACTTCTCCTTCAGGAATTTCAACAGTAAATTCTTCTTCTAAGAATGAAACAACTTTTTTAGCTATTTCAAATTCCTTAGAATAAAGAGCATGCAGCTCCATAGCAAACGGATTTTCAATTGGAATCCCCATTTTAATTCTTTTAATTAAGAAAGAAATATGATCTGTTAAAGCGACATGGATATGCTCATTTAGTTTCTCTGAAAGATTTTCCTGAATCAGTGCAACAACTTCACTTGAAATTTCGGCAATCTTTGGAGAAGTGTTCTCAAGTAATTGAGAGTACATTTCCTTTTCGTAACGATCTTTTAGGACAAAAACAGTATCGACCTTTGATGATACGATGATATCTTTTGATTTTTTACTAAAACCAATCCCTTTGCCTATTAAAAAGACTTCCTCACCATTCCTGTCGTTTTCCATGGCAAGTAAAATATTGTTCGTTAGAACCTTTTTTATTATATATCGTCCCATTTCTACCATCCTTTCCTCCAAATAGCAGAACAGTAGTGTATTTTTATTTCAATAACTTGTGCTCAATCATTCTAGAAACTCTGTACCTTTAAATTTGGGAATGCCAGAATCAGAATTCTTAAACCAATATTTCAATTTTGTTGGAAGATCTAATGTCTCAATGGTTGATACGGAGGTCAACTCATAAGAAATTTTTTCTGGTTTAGTCTTTATAGTTTTGGAGAACGCCGGATTTAAAATAGCTAATCTGCCTATTGAAACCATGTCTCCTACAGAAGCAGCATGTACCACCTCGTTTAGAGAAGCTGCTCTTGGCATAAATATATAGGCAGCACGGTTAGAAATACACTGCTTAATTAGATCTCCGTATTCTGGACGAGAGACATGTAGATAGTCGATTCCTATTTTCAATACTTCGTCAATCAACTGTAGAGAGTCTTCAATTCCATACCCTATATTTTCACCATGAATTTCTGTTTGAGTAATTCTGTAGCCGATGATAAATTCCTTTGAGGCATTGTCTGATACAACTTTTTTTACTGCTTTGATTATTTCTAGTGGAAAATTCATTCTTTTTCTAAGGCTGCCACCAAAATAATCTTCTCTGCGATTCGAATAAGAAGAGAAAAATTGCTGAATCAGATGATGATTCGCACCATGAATCTCGATACCATCAAACCCGGCTGAAATGGCTCGTCTCGTCGCCTGTCCAAAATCATCAATTATCGACCATATCTCACACAGCTGTAGTTCTTTAACGTCATACTCAAGAAAAGGAAACTCTATGAAACTTGGTGCAAAAACAACCCCCAGATTTTTTTGGGACACTTCGGCTTGTCTACCCCCATGGTATATCTGCAAAATGGCTCGTCCCCCCTCTTTTTTCATGACCGAAGCAAGTTTACTTAGCCCTTCAATGAATCGATCGTCTGAAACTGATGCTTGATAAAAAAAAGCTTCACCATGCTCTGACACTGCTGTTGCACCTGTAATTATAAGACCGCCTACACTCGAACGAGAAGAATAAAAATCTATATCTTCCTTAAGAACGATACCATCATAAGTAGCACCTTTAGTGGTCATTGGAGCCATAGCAATCCTATTCGGAATAGTAGCCCCATTAGGTAATACCAGAGGTAAGAAAAGATCCTCAATTTTTTCCATTTTTTATCTCCCATAGTTTTAACTCAAAGAATTGTTCCAATAACATTCTTATCGGACCTTGCTTTTTTTAGATAGCCAAGTTATTTTTTAGTTTTTTCCAGTAGTTATTTTTACAAATAAATTCATCAAAGCATAAAACTGAAGGGGGAATATCCACAAGTTGCATGATTGGATAATACTTCATTTCTTTCATTTTCCAAGTTCCCTGTTCTTTTGCCGCCTTTATGACATGAATAGCGGTCAAAGGATGAAGAGAGAGCGAGCTTGCGCTAAGTATATGATTCTTAGTTCTGTTGAATTCACTTCGAATCATATAGGCTGTAGCACAATCTTTCTCGATAATGAGTTCAGCCATACTGGTTGTATGTTGCAGTCTTGCTTCTTTGTGCTGCTTGGACTTAAAGAAATTTATCGCAGCCTTTCTTCCATAGTAAGAACCATCCGCAGCAAAGGGATCATTTCGGTTCATATTCTTATGACTTGAGTAATCCAGGAGTATTTCGTCTGAAAAAGCTTCGTGACATAATGAAAAATCGCCGCCATCCATACCAAAGTTGTTTTTGAATTCTAACTCAAATAGTACTTCTTCATCTGACTGCGGCTCTTCATCAAAGGGGATGGCCCTCCAGGGTGATTCAAGCTCAGGATTGATCATAGGGGTGTGCCCATAGAATTTTGTATAATCAATCAGCTTCCAATGATCTTTAATCAACGAATTGTTGCCATGCTCATACATCAAATCAAAGCGAATATGCGAGAAAAGCCATTTACCCTCTTCTTTTTTTAAGGAATTACAAAATTGACCGCCAAAAATGAATGAATGGACAGTCTGGCCATCTTTGTCGATAAGGGCATACTTGTGTTGTGTATATGCGCTTTGCTGTGCTGAATCATTCTGACTACGACAAACAAAATTTGAAAAATTAAGAATCGCTGCATCCAATTTAGGACCTTCCCAAGATAACGCATTCCTTAAATTCTTTCGTCCTACAAAATGACCGGTCATGCTGACATCAAAAATACAATTTTCACTTACTAACTCTTCAAGTTTATCAATCGCATTGTCTCTCCAAAAAGAGGAAAACTTATAGAAAAGTTGAAAAATCTCTTTTCTATTTTCTCCAGAATAAAAATTCAAATAATCCTTTACGTATTCCATCGTTTCACTCCATCATTCTAATAGTTAATTATAGACACACGATTATAGTGAACATCTGCAGCTTTTTTCATTTGAACTTTTCTGATTCTCAAATCGCAATCATTTGTTTTGGTTAATTCAATCGATACATCTTCATCAAAGAACGTATGGTATTTAGTCAACGAGTTCAGTTTCTTTGTTCCCAGTCTATGTGACGTTAAATGTTGACCTTCCACAATCAAACCTGAATCGATTAAATGAACTTCTTTCAAAGCAATGCTATTCTGATCTAAATCAAAATAAGCTCTCGTTTCTGAAATATACTGGTCCAAACTATCTGGTGCTCCTGAAAATATTTCTTCGCCAACAGATTTATCTCTTTGAATCAAAAAATCTTTCGTTACAATCTCTCTTAATATATCTACCTCACCAGTATCTAGGCACCAGAAAAGAATTTTGGAGTAATCTTTCGCTTTGTTGTCTAAATGCATTTCAAACCTCAATGAGTTAAGATAAGACTTCAAGCTGAACTTGTTTAGACCTTTGTAATTATTCTTACCCGTTGAGAAGTTCCATTTATTTATCATGTAGCTGGTATTTTCCGCCTGATATTCTAAGACAAAAGAAATTTCTTCTATTTTATTACTTAGTCTATCAATTATAAAGACATATTTACCACCAAAAACAAGGGGATAAAGAGTGTTGAATTTTTCGTCAGCTACCATGTGATGGACTGTTAGAGCTTCTACAAATTTATCATTTAATGTATAGGTCATGATTCCCGTTGTGTTGACAGTAAACACATCAAAATTTTCCTCAAAACAAAGTGCCCGCAATACAGCCTCAATCCCCTTTGCTGACCCTAAATTTGAGTAATTGATTGACACGTCCGACGAGAGTAATTTTTGCATTCCTTCAGAATCGTTGTTCGTATAAGCGATTAGAAAATTATTGATTATTGTTTGATAGTTGACCATTTTTTACCTCCACAAATTAAGTCATCGTAACAAAGAGAATGCTCAGGTACTTCAACAAAATCAAGAACAGGATCATACGTAAATTCCGATAGCTTCCACTCCCCCTCTTCTTTTCGAAATTTATTTCTATGGAGGGCATTATTTACATTGGTAAAGACGGTTTTGTCATCATAAATTCTATTTGCGATACGATTAAATTCACTTCGAAACATATAGGCAGTTGCCTCGTTTCCATTAATCACGATATCTCCCATGGTATCTGTATGCTGCAAACGTGGTTCCTTATGATGCTTAGATTTCAAAAAGTTATTGCACTCAGCTATTCCAAAATAATCACCGTCCGTTTGAGAAGGGTTATACTTATTGACGTTCTTATGAGCAGCCATCTTAAACTGTACATCTGTAGTGAAAGTCGATGCTGTCATCTCAAAATTTCCACCATCCATACCAAAGTTCAATTTAAATTCAGTATCAAATATTTTTTCTGCATCACTTTGTTCTTCCTCATCGTGAGGGATCACATGCCAGGGAGAATCAAGTTCCGCATTAATCATCGGCTTGTGACCGTAAAAAATCCCGTAATCCATTAAAGTCCAATGATCCTTAACAAAAGAATTATTCCCGCTCTCATACATCAAATCGAACTTAAGATGAGAAATTTTCCAGCCATTCATCGTTTTCTTGAACGTATTAACAAAGTGACCGCCAAAAACGAAAGGATGAATGATCCCGCCTGACTTTTTACCATATATGCATTGAACATACGCGCTTTGCTGCGCCCTATCACCCGTTGATCGAGCCACAAAATTCCAAATAGTAATACGTTGGATGTCCATCGACGGACCCGGCCATCTTAATCCATTTTTGACTTCTTCAATCGTCTCAAAGTGACCGGTCATACTTATATCCGCTTTACAATCCTCGACAAAAAAGTCAGCGAAATTCTCAAAATTGTTGTCCTGTAAAGAAGAGATGAAACTGTAAAACTGAGAGAATAATTCTTTCCTGTTATTTCCTGAATAGAAGTCAATGTATTTTTTTAAATATTCCATAATTACCTCCAAGCAAAAAAGTACATAAATATCCCCTAATGATGAGGATATTTATGTACCTAATTTAATAGTCATACACGATATTTTTTTGTTTGACAGCTGTTAAGCATATTGTAAGCGAATAACTATTTAAAAGTCAATGTTTTTTTATTTTCGAAAAATACTTGACTTTCTTTTTTTAAGATACTACAATGCAAGTGACAGCTGTTAACTAAATATTTTTTGCATAACTATTAAATTAGGTGTAGAAGACATTCAAACTATTCTAAATGGTTTGAGTCTCTTTTGCGCCTATTTTTTATTGGAGGGAAAAGAAATGAAAAACACTATCGGAAAAACAATACTTGATAAGCTCCAGAAATTTGGACCAGCTATGATGATAGTTATTGCAGTAATTCCAGTTGGTGGATTACTACTCGGGTTAGGGACCATCATGCAAAATGAAACCTTTGTTCAGGATATTCCACTGTTAGGCTCTAGTGTGATTGTAGCAATAGCAACTCTATTCAGCAGCATCGGTGGACTCATCTTAGGAAATCTGCCCATTTTATTTTCAGTAGCCATCGCAGAAGGTTTAAGTGATCATGACGGTATAGCGGCGTTAAGTGCCGTCTTGTCTTTCTTGACTTTGAATACAGCAATTGGAAGTTATTTAGGGATAACAACAGAAACTATGGCAAAAGATCCGGCCATGTATACCACAGTGTTAGGAATTCCAACTCTGCAAACAGGGATATTCGCAGGGATTGTTGTCGGATTGACGGTTGCTTGGACATATAAGAAGTTTAAAGACATAAAATTTCCACAAGCATTATCGTTTTTTCAAGGAAAAAGATTTGTTCCCATTATTAATATTTTTGCTGCCTGTATTGTAGCTATCCCATTTGCTCTAGTCTGGCCGGCAATTCAAAGTGGCATTTTAAGCCTAGCGGATACTATGGTAAATTCGCAAAGTCCTTTGACACTTTACATTTATGGATTAGTCAATCGATTACTAATCCCATTTGGCCTGCACAATCTGTGGTATCCTCCATTCTTTTTCCAATTTGGAAATTATACCACAGTCGCTGGTGAAGTGGTCCATGGTGATATCAACATTTTCTTAGCACAAATTGCTGATGGTGTACCTGTTACAGCAGGAAGCTTTTCTGGTGGTTGTTATCTATTTCCTGCATTTTGTATCGCGGCTGCCTTAGCTATTACCAAAATGGCAAAACCGGAAAATCGTAAGAGAATTCTTGGGTTATTTAGTGCTGGTATTGTAACCGTACTTTTTACAGGAATTTCCGAACCAATTGAATTTGTTTTCCTATTTACAACTTTTCCATTGTACATTATTCACTCATTTTTCATGGCGTTGTCCTTTCCTCTGCTTAACATCTTTGGTGTTCATGTCGGCTCCACGTTCTGTGGTGGAATCATGGACTTCATCGTTTATGGTGTATTGCAAAATGCTCCAGGCTGGGCATTGATTATTCCATTGAATCTAATCGTGGGTGTAGCCTATTACTTCTTGTTCAAGCTCATTATTAAGGTATTTGATTTCAAAACACCAGGAAGAGAAGATGCTGTTTCTGAAACTTCTTCCAAGAAAATACCCGTCGATGACTTAGCCTACTCTGTTTACAATGGATTAGGAGGTTCTAGCAATATTTCAAGTATTGATGCCTGCGCAACACGTTTACGAGTGAGTTTAAATTCTTTAGAAAATATAGACAAGGACGACTTCGTTCAAATGGGTGCAAGTGGCGTGATGCAGGTCGGAACTTCTCTACAGATCATTTTTGGAACTCAAGCTGGTTTTCTTAAGGAACAAATCAAGTCCATCATGGATGGAAAGGTTCCTGTTAAGAAGACCGTTACCCCAGTAAAAAACCTTAATGAAATTGGACTAACAGAATCTATTCTCTCTCCAATGGAAGGAAACCTCTTGGAGATTGATCAAGTGCCAGACAAAGTTTTCTCCGAAGAAATGATGGGTTCAGGATTTGCCATTGAGCTTTCGGATGGAAAAATTTATTCACCAGTGAATGGGAAAATTGATAATGTTTTTCCAACAAAGCACGCCATTGGCATTCTTTCTGATGAAGGGAAAGAAATACTCATTCATATTGGTTTAGATTCTGTTAAGCTAAACGGTTCACCTTTTGAAATTTTAGTTAATCAGGACGAGTTGGTAGAGGCTGGTCAATTAATTATGACAGTCGATTTAGCGCAATTAGCTTCTAAAGTTTCTGTAATTAGTCCTGTCATTTTTACAAATTTGATAAATTATAAGGTGAAACTAGATAAATCAGGAAAAATCAAAGCGAAGGAAACTAAGTTCTTTCACTTCGAAGAAAGAGGTAAATAAAATGAAACAAAATTATAAATTCAGCAAAGACTTTCTATGGGGTGCCTCAACAAGTGCATATCAGATTGAAGGCGCATGGGAGACTGATAATAAAGGTAAAAGTGTTCAAGATGTTAAAGAAGTCTACGAAAATACGAGTGACTTCAAAGTTTGCGTAGATCATTACAACAGATACAAAGAAGACATCAAGCTTTTTCATGAAATGGGTTTAAAAGCTTACCGATTTTCGATTGCATGGACTAGACTGCTTCCAAATGGCAGAGGTGAAGTTAACCAAAAAGGTGTAGAATTTTATCACAAATTAATTGATGAGTGTATCAACTATGGTATTGTTCCGATTGCCACCATGTTTCATTTTGATTTGCCTTATGCGCTAGAAATTGAGGGTGGCTGGTCTAATCCCTCAACAATCGATGCCTTCGAAGAATTTAGTAAAATCGTCTTTTCAGAGTATGGTGAAAAGGTCCCCTACTTTCTTTCGATTAACGAGCAAAATGTTATGATTCTACATGGAAATGTCATTGGGACTTCACTTGAAGCTGAGAAAAAATGGAGAAGTTTATACCAACAAAACCATTACATGCAGCTCGCCCAAGCAAAAGCGACTATTCTTTGTCACGAGTTAGCTCCAAACGCAAAAATTGGTCCTGCACCAAATATCTCGCCAGCTTATCCAAAAACATGCAGCCCAGAAGATTATTTGGCAGCAATGAATGCCACAGCCATTAGAAACTGGTTGTATTTAGATTTGTCTGTTTATGGGAAATATAACTTTCAAGCGTGGAACTATTTAAAAGAACGAGATTATTTACCTAAAATTGAAGCAGGAGATATGGATCTTTTAAAACAGGCCAAGCCAGATTTTATCGCAGTAAATTATTATAATACGATGACTGTCGAGGCGAACTTAGAAAATACTAACTCTGCCGGTGAATACGGTGATCAACAAATCGCTATGGCCGAAGAGGGTTACTATAGACAGGTTAACAATCCTCACTTGAAAGAAACGGATTTTGGTTGGGAAATTGATCCAGTTGGATTCAGAGTAACGCTACGGGAAGTCTACGATCGTTATCAATTACCGCTTCTAATTTCTGAAAATGGGATTGGGACTTTTGATACGTTAGAAGAAGACGGAACCATTCATGACCAAGAACGAATCTACTATTACGAACAGCATATTGGTCAGCTTGCTAAAGCTGTGGAAGATGGCGTACCCATTATAGGCTATTGTCCATGGTCAGCGATTGACTTGATTTCTACTCATCAGGGCATTCGAAAGCGTTATGGTTTCGTCTATGTAAATAGATCAGATGAGGATTTATTGGACTTACAAAGATACAAAAAAGACTCGTTTTATTGGTACAAAGACTTAATTAAAAACCAAGGCGTATACTAGGAGGATCGATAATGTCAAAGAAGGACTATAACGAAATTAAAAACAAATTCAATGAATTTGTTGAAACTTGGAAAACAAAAGAGGTAAAGAAGTTAGATCGGATTATAGATAGTGAGATTGAGTGTTATCTAAGTATCGTTGCTGCCTATGCTGATGGTTCTCAACACAGTAAATTTGGCGTGAAAAGTTTTGTGCGTGATTTTCCAAAGAGCGATCAGTTACACACAAGGGTGTGCAATTTTGTCTGTAAATCAAATCAACATGAAGCGCAGCAAAGCGCTGAAGTCGTAGGTACTGCACTTTCATTTGAAAAGAGCACGAACAAAACCAAATCTTTCGAGTTCACCGCCATCTTTTCGAATCATTGGATTAAAAAAGAAAAAAATTGGATGATAGACGAAATGAGAATGGATGTATGTTCTCATGGTGGAGATATAGAGACCTTTACAACGGAATGGTTTTTCGAGGATACTGTGGTAAAAACCACTCCAGGATTACACTATCCATGTATCAGTGGTGAACTTGACTCCCCTTGGAATAGAATAAAAGATGCTGAGGACTACTTGACTGAAGAAGAAAAAATCGAGGAAGCCTTCTCTAAATACAACTTCGGTGTGGACAATTTAGCGTTTGATCACGTAAATTCAGTTCTTTCTGAAGATCTATCTGGTGCTATGCCGCCCTGGGGTCCAATGAATAAACGCCATTATCTAGAATGTCTCAAGTACCACCGTCAAAAAGATCGTTACTGGGCACACCCCGTTTTGATTTACGATCTCCAAGTGGATAAAGACATCGCCAAAGTCCTAGCTTATAGAATGGCCGGTCACAAACAGAGAAAGCATCCTTACGTTTTTACAAAAGATAACGCAACGACTGAACATGCCTGTGGTCGCTATGAAATTGAATTTAAGAAAATTGACAATGATTGGCAAATTTCCAAATGGGTCTACTTTCTTGGAATAATTGAACTAGGTCCCTATGAAAGCTAAATTCATTTATATATTTTTGACATTGAACACTACATGATCTCAAAAAAGCAAGCACACAAACTTTTCTTTTAGTTAGGTGTGCTTGCTTTTATTCCTAATTTCGGTTCATTCGTGAAGATAAAAAATAATCAGTTCCCTATCATTTGTCTCTGTAATACGCCGTGTCTGGAATGCCGCCACTTTCTTTAGGCGCAAACAATAACGTCCCTCCATTGTTCCCCATGATCATTCGATCGTAATTTGAGTCCGTTCCATCTGCGTCGATACCTTCTGAAGGACTTGTTCCTTTCAAAGCGAGCATTATTTCCATTCCATTCGGAGCTGGAGCCGGATCAAATGCTAAAAAGATAACATTGCTTTGCTTTCGTGGATTGTCCAAGGAAAACTGGGTTTGCCCTCCAAGCCCTTCACCTGATAAGGTAACTGAACCATTATTGAACGTTACTTGGTAACCATTTGAATTTGTCCAAGTTCCATTCAATGAAGAATAGTCACCATTCAATATCGCTTCTTCTACTACTCCAGTCACAGCAGCTTGTTCTTCTGAACTGCTCGTTGTAGCAGCGGTTGTTTCCATTGACGTTGAACTAGTTGATTTGCTGCTGCTAGTCGTGGTTTCTACAAGTGAGCTGGAGCTTCCCTGCTCACTTGTTTCTTTTGAAGTATCCGAAGACTCCGTTGTATTAGTTGAACACCCTGCCAAGACTATCCCCATTAAAGATGTTATCAAAAGAAATTTTATAGGCTTCATTTCTTTCCTCCTAACTATTTTCTCAGTTCTTATTTGATCGCTTTTATTGTATCATAATTTTTGTTTTCAATTCAGCATATCACTGTATATTTACTAGCGTTCCAGATTTTTGAAACGTGAACATGGAAAAGAATGATGCCTTTTAGCATAGCAGTTGTGCATTAACTCCCGCGCTGACTGTCGCATCAAGCGATTAAAAACTACTCCTGGCTGAGTAAGGTTTTCGTGCTTTTGACAATCGAAATCTTCACATTTCGCAAACTTCTTATGGCGTTTTTAGCTTCTCACTGCCCTTTTGAGACCGAGGTACAAAAGGGCGACAATCTGTTCTTTTGCATCGGCAATTTCCGTTTATTGCTATGTCTGAATTCACTCTAAATTAGTATAAACATTTCATTCTTTATAGATGAATGCCTATTCTTTCTATGAATACGGGGCAAATAGATGATTCATACTCTACTTCCTGAATACCTAGAACAAATGACTGCTAATAATGTTGTTCAGCTTATGGACAATATTAGCAGAACTAGCCTCCAAGTCTTCCAGAAAGTTGGCTTAATTTCGACACAATGTGCTTCATTCATATTTCGTTCTCAGTTTTTTTTATTCTTAATTAGATCTTGAACTATGTAGCTTGCCATAGATTATATAATTTTAGTCAAGCATACGAAAAAGCATAGACAGGATTGAGAAAATTAGAATTTTTAATATCGTTATTGGTTTGGGATGTAGGTTTCGGGGTTGTGATGATAAGCTCGCTATTTTGTACCTTGATCTCAAGATATCCCTATTCATGGAGATCTTTACTGTTCCGAAACTAATAAACTTGTGGCTTAAGGTGTTAAAACATCTATAATTTCAAAGAATGGATTTTTTCGTATAGATTAAGTTACTAGTGTTATAAGGAATCTAAATTTATGAAAACGAACTATTACTTTGTCTAGTTCTATTGTGGGATACCCTATACAAAGCCCTGTTAGGAAAGAGCAAAAAGAGCATGCTGCTAACATGCTCCCAGACCGTAGACAAACTAATTTATTTTGTTTGCTTTATACAATATTCGCATTAATATGCAATCGCCTAGATAAATTACTTACCTGGGCGATTATTATTTAATCGTTAAATATGAATTTAGTTCATCAATTATTCAGCATACATTTAATTCTTTTTATCGCTTTTAAAGACTTGCCTTTCTAAAATTAAGCAACAACGATATGTGAGATAAGATGAAGGTTTCTTCTTTTGTCCAAAATCCCATCCCTTGTATTTTTGGTAAACAGATTCTGGCGTAAAAAAACCGTTTTCGTCCTGCTTATTTTTTATTAATTGAATCATTTCTTTAAAGCGTACATCTTCTCTAACAGAGTCAATCTGGCTCAATACATCAACAACGCTTACAATATCATACCATATAGTAGGAGCTTTTAGTTTTCTAAAGTCGGTTCCCATATAGAACATATATGGATGTCTTTCTAAACTATTCTCCCATAAAGAAAGTAAAGCATCTGCTGATTCTTTTACCATGTCGCTATCCTTATATTCTGAAATCGATATAAGCAATCGCAGCATTATTAATGTAGCATATGGGCAACAATCCGCTTTCCTTCCGGGGCCTCTAAACTTACCTAATTCCTGTGAAACAGTGCACGGGAACCCGTGTGGCTTATAAAAGTTTAAAAGATAATCTACCCCTTGTTTTATGTGTTTTTCATAATCAATTCCCGCTTTTAGTAAGCCATATAACAATAAAGGTGCATCACAAAGGCACCAGCTGAATATATCAGTACCGCTGCCACCGAAATGTTTTGGGACATTGGTTAAAGACTGATATACACCGTTTTCGTCTTTATGTGCCATTATTTCCTTTACTGCAGCTTGTATCTCCGGAACATCTGTGTCTAACCCAATATCTAAGAGAAATATCAGTTTGTGAATAGGCAAATCAGGATTCTTATGGTTACGTACCAGAATACTGTGAAAATCGGTAATATCATGCAGGTACTTCTTGATTTTGACATCTGTAATAACTTGCGTTCTCAGTTCCTGCAGATTTTTTTTATTCTCATTCATAACATTAAATCGCACAGCGTATTGTAACCAAGCTTCACTATTTTCAATTATATAATTATAGCAGTCCATAGATATCTCCATTTTAAATTCTGATTTAGTAAAGTATAGCATGGGTAAGGATGGAAAAATAGTATTGAATAATTATTATCATATATTCATCGTTACGCTATCTAATTGACTTTGTTTATAGTCTGAAAGCATGCTGCTAACATGCTCCTTTTGCTAACTTGAATACTATTTCAAGAATAGTAGAATTATTTTATGACACATTCCTTATAAAACAAAAGCTAATAAAATCAAGCAATAAGAATACCAGCCCCGTTTTTCTACTAGTAGATAGATACTGCCATACAAAATACCTGTAATCATAGCCTCCGCCCCAATAAACAAACTTCCTTTTGTTAATGCATGCATCAATCCCCAACTTAAGCCTACGATGAACCCTCCCCATGGAATATTTACTTTCCCAAACCGAAGTTCACCTGCTTTTTGACCATAAGCAATAATTGATAGTATTAGTCCAACTTCAAAAATGTAGTAGATGTATTGGAAAAGAAAAAGAGCAATACTCTCCTTTTTAGCAAGTTCTCCTAAAATTTTTAACGTTCCCCAACTCCATGCGTTTGAAGCAATACAAACTAGGACTAACAGAATAGCCACGATTAATTTTGATGTTTTTATAGATTTCCTGCTGCCTGTAATATCAAAAGAATAGTGATTTTTTGCATATCTTGCTAGCAGCAGCGTACATGCTCCCCAAACAAAGCTTGTTAAGCACCAATGAAGAATATGTTGCGTAGTGGTCATTTCATTAAGTGAATTGCTATAGACTAAGCTTTCTAAAAACAATAGTAACAGTTCTAAACCTACGCCTCCAAAGGCTAACATGGCTAAACTAAAAAAATCCCCACTTTTGACTTCCTTTTTCATCTCGAAACTCCATCTAAAAATTATTTTGACAATCAAATGATAATTATACATATTTTAATAAAAATAGTAAATATACTTTCATATAAGTCCTTTAACCCAGTATCCAATTACCTTACAGCTAAAAATATTAAGTGATCAGCCTAGTAAAAACATGGTAAAGAAAGTATTATTCTACGTTTCAAACGAACAAATAGCGGCTCTTAGAAATATAATCTTTCCTTAAAAGTCTCAAGGGCATTGTTATAGATATGAATGTAACTGAATCGAAATATACTACGTTTTTAGAACTCACAAATTTGAATATCATTTGCTTCAGCTAACTAGTTTCTTCTATTTAATATAAGCACTACTTTTCAAGACGCATTAACTTGTATTCTAACTCTATTTCTCTGAATTATTTGAACAAGATTTGAAAGCGGGTTTATGACCAATGAACTTGTTGGCTCACTTAACGAATTTATCTAAAAAAAGTGTACAGAAGCGAAACTTTTCCTGTACACTTTATCTATTAATTTTATCTCTATAGCATTGATAACTTATTTTTTGCTCTCTCTTGATCGATAACCGAGAAGTTGTAATTACACCCTTAAGCCCAAATATCTCCAATAGTGAATCCTTCAGTGAATGGATCAGTCGGATCTAAAACAAGGTTATTGAACCCATAAATCCATGAACATCCGGTTATTGTAGGTACAATTGCTTTATAGTCGCCAATTGTTGTTTCTTCGACAAGTTCACCCTTATAGACTACACCTAAAAGACCTTGATGACGGAAAGGTTCATTTAGACTTAATTCACCTTTAGCATACATTGCGGCCATTCGTGCACAGGTTCCCGTACCACAAGGACATCGGTCAAGGGCACCAATCCAGGTGGAAGGATTATTAAAATCTACCTCACCGCTTGCTACGGTTACCGCATTTTTTATATCTGCATCAGGATCGTCTGTTGGTCCAAATAATTGAGAAATAGTAATACCTACTCCTGGATAGTCAGGATGAGCTACTGATAATTGATCTTGTGCAGCTTTTAAAATCAATGATGAAATACGAGTTATTTCACGTCCTTGATCAGGTTCTAGTTGTACCCAAGGGAACTGACGAACATCTGCCATAACATAGAACATCCCTCCCCAAGCAACATCAACTGTTACTTTCTCAACACCATGTCCGATGTGGGGAACTTCAATCACTGTATCCGTATAAGCAGCAAAGGCAGGTACATTTTTGAATGTCACTTCTGTAGCTTTCCCATTTTCACATTTTGCTTTAATACCAATCAACCCAGCAGGAGCTTCTAAGTTAAATTCGGTGTAGGGTTCTTGCATTGGAATAATCCCTGTCTCTAACAAAGCGGTGGCTACTGAAATTGTATTTCCTCCAGACATCATAGGATATTCCACTTGTTCCATGATGATGAAGCCAGCTTCAGCATCTGGATGCTTCGGTGGTACCACTATGTTACAGCATAGTGGTGGATAGCCTCTAGGTTCTCTTAGCAGAAATTTCCGCAAGCCATCATCGGTGTTTCTTAGATTTTGCATCATTTCATAGACACTGTCTCCTGGAATATGCCCAACGCCTCCAGTTACCACACGCATTGGTTCACCATCATGTGTTTCTACACAATTAATCATTCGTTTAAATGCCATAATCTTTACTCCTTTTTATTTTGTATTTTTATCACACTAAAATTCAGCTGGAATATACAGATTCTCTGGTTCAATTTTATCTTCAACCATCGCTTTCCATTTTTCTGGTGCAATATCTTCAATGGAGACTGAAAAATATTTTTTATCTGCTTGCATTTCTTCAGCCAATACCGTTTGCATTTTTTCAGCAATTTTTTCTTTGGTCACTTGGTCTCTTCCTGGAAACATTTGAATAGCAATATGGGGCATAGAGCAGTCCTCCTTTCACTTGGTTTAACTATTACTTACTTAGACGTTTCAGGTGCATACAATTGGCAAAATAGACCCCCACACAGCAGAACAGCTGCGCATACACCAAGAGCGGTATAGGCACTGAAACGATCCACAATTATCGGCAAAAGAAATGTTCCTAAAGCGGCACCAATACGACTTATCGCAATCACGGCACCTACACCTGAAGCTCTTAATCTTGCTGAAAATAATTCAGGTGGATACGGATTCTCTGCAACGACAGAAGCCGCCATTCCCAGAGCGAAAATAGAAAATAGAATAATCGTAATAACAATTGGCGCATTTTGTAAAATAATCATTCCTATAACCGCAACAGCTGGTACATAGAAAGTTGTCAGTAGAAAGGCTCGCCGCGATACCCGATCAAAGAAAATAACTCCAACAATCGCACCAACTACCACAAAAATATTGTAAATAGTACCTGATGTACCACTATTCCCCATGTTCATATTTTTCACCAATATTGGAATGAAGATGCTCACACCAAAGTACGGAAATACTTGACAACCATAAAAGACACTACCTACTAAGGTATTCATTCGATTGTGTTTATTAAACAGCTCAGACCAACTAACTTTTTCAGCTTCTCCTTGTTCAACAATCGGTAAACTATATTCTGCCCCTACCTGTGTGTGTATTAATTTTAAAGCTTCTTGTTTTTTACCAACAGTTGTTAACCACTCTGGAGATTCTGGAACATTGAGAACAATTCTAACAATAGCGGCTACGGCACCAAATAGAGCAGAAGACATAAAGATCCATTTCCACATCTCACTCCCTAAACTAGTCATTGCACTCCCAACAAAGTAAGAGGCAACAAATCCAATACTCCAAAAAATAATGAGGTAACTTTGGAATTTGGCTGCTAATTTATCTGGTAACCATTCGGTCAATAATGCACTTCCTACTGTATAATCAATCGCTATCATCAATCCCAATGCAACTCTCAAAATAAATAAACTTACTGGCCCGACTACAAAAAATTGGGCAAGGGAAATGAATGTAAATAAAATCATATCTAAACTAAAAAGAATTCGTCTGCCAATGTGATCGGCTAAATTACCAACCACTATACTACCCATTAAACCAATTAACGTACCTGCCCCTATTAATCCAATCCAAAAACTGTTAAGCCCTAATGGTCCAGAAGCTTGTGTCAATGCTGTACCAGCAATACCTAAAGCATAGGAGCAAGCCATTTGTCCCAAAAGCATACAGAGAAATACTTTTTTGTGAATGGTCATTAATGGCGCAAGTTTATAGCTCATTTGTGTTTCCATAATCAATTCCCTTTTTCTTCTTCATAAAGACTTTGATAGACATAGATTGATAGACCTATATCTAAGACGCCTGAACCCACACTCTCATACAGAGTGATTTCATTGTCATTATCTCTAGCAGAAACTTTTTTAGTCAGAGCATCCCCAATAGATCCAGTTACATCCTCTTTGGTGATCTTACCTTCATTAAAGGGAATCAAAATATCACCGGCAGCTTCCCACAAGCCATCAACATGCTCAGTCAAAATCTTTGAAGCTTTAAGAACAGTATCTTCATCGATTTCTTGCATGAATGGCGTGAAAGAACCAATAGCATTTACATGTGTACCAGGTTTCAGCTTTCTCCCTGAGAAGACAGGAGCTTTAGCCGTCGTGCATGTACAGATGATGTGTGCTTGCTCGGCACATTCATCTCCGGAAGCCGCTGCCACGATTGGATAATCATGACTCTTTTCTTTTTCTAATAGTGCGATAAATTGTTCTATACGTTCAGGAACCACGTCATAAACATATACCTTTTCCAGTTTCCTTACCTCTTGAATAGCTAACACTTGAGAAAATGCCTGTAAGCCTGTACCAATAATAGATAGAACAGAAGCATCTTTTCTTGCCATTAAATCCGTTGCAACAGCTGCGCTCGCTCCCGTTTTGATAGCGGTAAGGTAATTCGCATCAATCAAAGCTTGCAGCTCACCTGTTTTTGCAGAATAGAGACTGATTTTCGAAATTGTACTTGGTAAACCCATCGTCACATTATTAGGAAATACCGAGGAAAACTTTGAACCAAAAAAAGGTTGATTCAGTGAGTTAGCTACTAGCCATTGCCCCACATTTTCTCCACCGCGGATAGGCATATATATTCTATTTCCCGCGTAAATCTGTCCTGCTGAACATTCTAAATATAAATTGTTCACTACTTCAATGACATTCTCCATATTCAAAAATGCCTTGACCTGAGTTTCATCAATTGTCTTCATAAACTCATCCTTTCTAAAGGTGTTGTATTATCGATTTCATTGTAATTACAGAAGGGACATTAATAAACAAACAATAAGCGATAGCCGTTATCATAAATTTTAATACCTAAAAAAACATGTGTTTTATTTCACAATTACTCATGACTTTACCGTGCATCCTGTTGGCCGATATCACTTTTATTAATACCTGCAATTGACATTAAATCGAAAAAGGCCCATACTTTTTAGTTAACAACAAGATTACTATTTGGAGGTCAAAATGGAGAAATACGATGTTATATTAGAAGTTGTAAGAACAAGCAATATTTCCAAGGCCGCAAAAAATTTGAACTATAGTCAATCAGCAATTAGTCAAACAATTAAATCATTTGAAAGTGAAATGGGCTTTCCGATTTTTAAACGCTTAAATTCGGGTGTGCAGCTTTTACCAAATGCACAGGATGTTATTAAATCGCTTGAAATTATTCATCAAGAAAACCAAAAATTACAACAGCTCTCAGATTCTATGACCCAATCGGAAATCGGAACTGTGCGTATTGGAAGTTTTATAAGCTTTGCAATGACTTACCTTCCAAAAATATTGAAAGAATTTACAGCAAAATATCCAAAGATCAAATTTGAGATTTTTACAGGCAACCAGCAAGAGATTTATACAAAATTACATAGAAATGAAATTGATATTGCTTTTACTTCTATGTATGGTATGGAAGAATTTTCTTGTGAAGTATTTCTAAAAGATGAGTTTGTCGTGGTCTTACCCTGCGATCATCCACTTGTTACAGAGTCAACTATTTCCATCAATCGTATAGTTGAAGAAACATACATTTTATCCGGCGAAAGATTTGACTTTGAAATTGGTAATTTTATCCATTCACTTGGTTTGGAACCACAATATACTTTCGAAATATTCGACGAATTGGTGGCTTTAAAACTTATTGAAGCAGGATTTGGCATCAGTATCTTTTCAAAATTTTTCTTGGATAGCATACCTAATCATGTAACTGTCGCTATTCGACCGATCAAGGAACACTATTACCGTTCCCTAGTCATTGCAAGAAACCCGGAGGTCTATTCTTCTGCAGCCTCAGATATTTTTAAGGGCTTCGCAAAAATCTGGCTCGATAATAGATTAGGGTGAATGCCTAACAGATTAGAATAGCTTCAAACTATTTATTTCGTCTAAAAAAGTGGTTAAACTCTTAAAAAAAGTGATGCTGGTATATTTATCCTAAGAATTTCCGCCATGACAGTGCATCAGGCGTTGGCATTGGCGATTGCGATATTTGATAATTGAATAAATCAGCTGTAATTGATCTTTTGAGGAACGCTTTTACCAGTTGTAATTTTATTGAATTACGTCCCTTTTCCCTGTTTATAGATTTATTCTTTGGGTAAATCTAACGTATTGTTTATCCCTATGCTGATTCTATGGGTGTGTATCACTTCGTTTAAGGATCATTTTCTTTTGCCTTTTCATGCGTAGAGTGTGTTTTTTAAGTTGTAATTGCCCGTCTTAGTGGCTATTATTAGACTCATAGATTCGTTCACGATAAGAGAAAAACAATTAGGTAAGTGAAAGTTCGTACTGTGACTTTACTTTCCTAGTTGTTTTCTTATTTTGATCTTCTGAAACAGTTGACAATGATCTTTTGAAACGGATCGGGCATCTTTTTATAAAAATTAGTGGTAAGCTGATACCCATTGCTCCAATAGGTGAGAATCATTTTCTCTTTCCTCGAACTTTCTTTTGAGCCGGTTGACAATACTGGAAAGCTGTCTCAAATTGGATGGCGTAGCATTCCTCCCCACAAAAGGATGCATAGTTCTTGTCGCGACACGATCTCTTCTTTCCGATCAAACAAAATTTTCAGCAGCTACTTTTCTTAACGGGCAAACCGGATGTTCAACAGAATAGACAGCGCACCGTCCTTCTTCATGGTTTTGGGAGAATGGCAAATCGTTGCCGGAATCACTTAATTTCATTGGAGAATTTCCTGCAGATCTTCCTGCGTACAGCTTTTACGAATCCAGTCACTAATTCTTACTGTTGTGTCTCTCGGGTCTCTTCTTCTGTCGGTCTATTTCAACTTCACGCAACACAACAATGGACAATCCTCTAAGAGCTCACAGGGTACAAACTTCTTAACACAAGGTCTCACTTAAATAGATCAGTTGAATAAACTTGCTGGTATAATGAAAATTAGATAAAAATTTTCTCAAGGAGGATAACGTGTCTAAAAACAATTATTATTCAGTTAAATATACAGATAATACCGGACGGATATTCACAAATTTTGACGACTATCAAGCTGGAATTAAAGGTCATAGTGGTTCTTCTAGTAGAGGATTTAGACAATTGGCGGATGCTGAAGAGTGGCTTGCTGGAAGATCTTACAAGCTTGTTAAAACTACCGAACCGAATCTGATTAAGCAGTCAAAGGTCGAAAAATCAACTGACAAAAAGAAATCTCCTAAAAAGACTAGATACTATGTCGTAGCTAAAGGAAAACGCAGAGGTATCTATACTGATATTACTAAATACCAGAAGTATAGTTCTAGTTCGAAAGATATGATTGCTAAAGGGGGCTTCAAAAATAAGGAACAAGCTAAAAAATGGCTTGAGAGAGTCACCAAGAATCAAAAAAAATACCACGCAATTGTCATTGGCAAGCGTGCAGGTATTTATACAGATAAGAAAAAATTCGATAATAATTTGAAAGGAATAAAAAATAGTTGGGGCAAAGATAACTTCAAAAGCAGGGAAGACGCACAAAAATGGTTCGACGAGCGTACAGCATTTATTCGTAAATACAAAAATAGCCTTTATAAAGAAGTGATTGTAGCCTATGAAAGCAAGTCGTTACCCGTAATTTATGTAGATGGTTCTTACTTTCCTCATCGAAAACGGTACAGTTCTTCTGTTGTGATATGCGAAAAAAGTAGCACGATTGCCACTTTTGCAAAGGCCGAAGTAAGTAAAAAAAACAATATTGATGGGGAAGTAGAAGCACTCCTATTTGCATTAAAATTGGTTATCGGGCTTTATGAGTTTAAAGAATTTATTTTAGTATATGATTTTGATGACTTGGAGAAAGTGGCTAGAAATCAGATGAAAATTAGAGGCGTGACCACTGCTGTGCAAGAGCAAATTGTTGAAAACATTGATACTTATGAATTGAATATTCATTTTTTGAATGTAAAATCGCATAATGGAATCATTGGAAATATCGTTGCTGACAAAATAGCTAGAAATATTATAGATAGTTTAGATGATTTTGATTCATTGAGAACGTTTAACTTTTGATACTTGCATATAGGATGCCTGTCTCTTCTATGATTGATAAATCAAGAAATAGTATATGGGGAATTATTGACCGTGTTTTTTGAAGAAACTGATTGCGATCCTATTGAAAAGTTGTAAAATCCACGCAGGTTTTACATATAATATCCTAAAAAAAGAAAGACACAGGTAAGCTTTTACATTAGTTTTTTATAAAGTCGCTATGAATATCTATTATCTGACAGGTAAAAATTCTAGCAACAAAAAAAGAATGCAGCACAATCTGTTTGCGCTGCACTCGTAAAGATAAGAGCTGATCATTTAGCGTGTTATTTCCCTCTAAAATATGCTGTATCTGGGATGCCGCCGTTTTCATTAGGAGCAAACAACAACGTACCTCCATTGTTTCCCATCATAATACGATCATAATTTGAGTCTGTCCCGTCTGCTTCGATGCCTTCCGGAGTGGTGCCCTTCGAAGCTATCATCAAGCTCATACCAGTTGGTGCAGGAGCCGGTTCAAATGACAAAAAGATCACATTGCTTTGTTTCTGTGGATTGCTCAGCGAAAACTCAGTTACTCCTCCAAGTCCTTCACCAGATAAAGTAACTAAACCATTATTGAATGGTTAACTCATGCCCATTTGAATTTGTCCAGGTTCCATTTAATGAAGAATAATCATTATTCAATATCGCTTCTTCTGACAGTCCAGTTATAACAATTTGTTCCTCTGAACTAGTTGTCGTAGTAGGGGTAGATTCTGTTGAAGCTGAGCTGGGTACTTCGCTGCTGATTGTCGCAGTTTCCATAACTGAACTGGAGCTCAACTGATCGCTTGTCTCTCTGGAAGACTCTACAGAATCGGATGAATTGTTTGAACACCCTGCCAATGCTATTCCCATTAAAGAGGCTATCAAAAGAAATTTTATATGCTTCTTTTTTTATCCTAACTATTTTTTTGGTTCTTATTTTATATTGTAGCATAGTTTTTATTTTTACTTTGATTTGCCAAAGTACATTATGCCAACATATTGCTGCTTAAATTCTGCACATTTCGCAAGCTAATTATAGTTTTTTCAATCATATCTAGCTTCTCAATACTCTGCTGAAATCGAGCTATAAAAGATAGAAATTGGTTCCCTTACATTAGTAATCCCGCTTTTGCTAGGTATAAATTTAATTTAAGTGGGTATAAACATTTCTTTTTTCATACAGTACTCTCAATACAATTACTTTTCTACTACTGATTGTGTAGAGAAGCATGTAATTCTTTACAGACTTTCGATAAATGTGTATCCCTTTTCTTTCTACGTATATGGGTCGCATACCTGCGTCATACTCTAATCCCTGAATACTAAGAATAAATGCCTCATAATGTTGTTCTGCTATTACTATACTTTTAAACTTACGGACAATATAACTGTAGATAGCTTCCATATCATCCAATGCAGTTTGCTTTATTTCGACAGAATAGGTCTCATTCATATTTCGCTCTCAGTTTTTCTTTGTTCTTCATTAAATCTTGAATCGTGTAGCTGTTCTCATTGTTCAATTCAAGAAGAGCCTCATCGATTTTATTTTGTATAGTTGGCGGGAGCATTTCCCAGTCTATTTCTGTTTTTCGATTTGCGGTTGGTTGAAATGGTAGTTGCCTTTCTTGAATTGTTTTAACAAGAAACATATTAAATGCAGTGGTCATATTCAACCCCATTTCTTTAAAAATCTTCTGTGCTTCTTCTTTTACCTCTTCCTCAACTTTAAAATTAATTGTCGTCATTGACATAAATACCACATCCTTTGTACGTTCATTGTATATCTAAAAGGAAGCAATGTAAATGCAAAAGCCATATGGAAACATTGTTTTATCAACTAACTGCCAACTATCTCAGCAACAAACCAAAACCAATTACAACTAAAAGTCCTATCCTGTTAACTCGCAAAAAGATCAACTGAATTAATTTGTAAGCTCATTACGAAACTAAGAAATAGAGGCAATCTTCTATAAGAATATACTGATCTATAGAATACAATATAATTTATCATCCGCTAATTTCTAATTTTTCCTAAAGTGAGTGGGCTCTCTCAGTAGTCTATCTTCCCTCTTTCAATCGGTTATGTATAAAAACGATATTGACCACCCGATGGTCTTCAGCAATAAAAAAATACCAGATAGTTACCCAACACCCGTTTTCGAATATTTTCTAATTAAGTTAGTTCCATATCAGTGCTAAATACTGGTACTCGGTTATGAAATTAGCTCAATTAGAAAAAAGATAACCTCAGATTCTCTGTTCAGAATTTGAAGTCATCTTTTCACTTATTTTCTAGCCTCTTTGTGCTTCTAGCATTCGAAATCTCCGCATTTCGCAAACTCATTGTAACTAATTTTTTAAGTATTTCTGGCTTCTCAATGCTCTGGTGAAATCAGGTCATAAAGAACTGCAATCCTTAATAACTCAGTTGTTACGATTCATGACAGAGTGTTTTTGAGTTACTTATCAAGAGACTATATGCCGCTTATTTTCGTTAAAGTTGCTAGTAGGAATTAAATAGGAATCCGAGTTCTTCATTGTTAAGTCTTTTCGATTAGTCTACCTTCTTATGGTTAGCAAATAGTAAAAGAGAAGCTGCAATGAGCAAAACTAAACTACCTAAACCAATAAATAAGAACGACTGTTGGCTACCTGTTGCTGGCAGCTTTCTCTGATCGGTTGAATTATTTGATCCTAATCCACCAGTTCTATTCGTATTATTTTTATTGGTTACTATCCCTACTGTTGTACTAGTAGTAGATGTCGTCGTGCTTGGTTCAGTAGTACTTGGTTCGGTGGTGCTTGGTTCCGTGGTACTTGGTTCCGTGGTACTTGGCTCCGTAGTGCTCGGTTCAGTGGTACTTGGTTCGGTAGTGCTTGGTTCAGTAGTGCTTGGTTCAGTAGTGCTTGGTTCAGTAGTACTTGGTTCGGTAGTGCTTGGTTCAGTAGTGCTTGGTTCGGTAGTGCTTGGTTCAGTAGTGCTTGGTTCAGTGGTTGGTGGGGTTGTTTCAAAATCGGTTAAAATAAATTTACTATTGGTCGCATTTTTACCTGCTTCTAAAACTTCATCAAAAGGAGCAAGCCAAGTTGTTTTTGATTCTGCAAGAGCGTACGCTCCTGATTGGCGCGCGATGTCAGACAATCGGCCAACATTTACGACTAAATTTTTGCTGGCTGTCGGTGTATCGTCTTGGACCAGCCATCCCTTATAACTTTTTGGACGAACACGAACGCTTAATTGGTTGTTCGTATCAGTAATACTAAAGTTTTTACCAGATAAAGCAGAGAAGGTAAATGTCCCTTGTGCATCCGTTGAAGTGCTCGCAGCAATTCTTTCACCAGTGGGCGTATCTTCTAATAAATCAACAGTAATCCCTTCAATTGCATTTGAACTATCCCACACTGGAGAATCCGTTTCAGCTGCTAACTGTTGATAATTAACTTGGCCGCTAATCGTTGGTTGAATGGCGAATACATTTTGATAATTACTCGTTGGCTGTTCATTCGGAGATTTTGAATCTAACCAATTTCCTAATCCAGCTTGACCAGCAAACTGGTCTTGTGTAATTTTGGTTAAATCTACATCAACTAAACAATTGGCTTCAACCTGAAACGTATCTTCAATTGTTGCCGTTGGATTAGTTTTTATCATTTCATAACGATAGCCAATAAATTCACCAGGAATTTGATAATAACCTTCTTGAGGAACCATAAGATCCGTCATTTCAGTAAAATTAGTTCCATCTTTGGTAATGTAAAAATGAAATGAAATGCCATGATCGAGAAAGTCTTGCTTTGTTGCCATTGTGCCGTTATAGCTTAAAGTCATTTTAAAAGAATTCATTTCAATTTTTTGTGAGCCTTCTTGCTCTTGTGGAATAAGAGTAGTCCAAGAAGCCTTCAAATCTGAGCTGTAAAATTTTCTCGCTCGATTTAATGAATAGCGATTGATTTTGCTGGATTCTGAATTTGGAAAATAAAGAACATGACCAAATTCTGAATTCGTTTCTGGTGTCGACAATACCGCACCTTGGCTACTGGATAGAGCCTCTACTTTAGTTGTTGCTACTGATATTGTTGAGAGTGATAATAACAGTAAGATGACCCCATTGACTAGTTTTTTCATTTTTATCCTTCTTTTCTCCTTAATTTCGACTTTACTATACACCTTAAAGTAAAGTTCCTTAGAGATTATAACATATTTTCTTAATCAAAAGTTCATTTAATTTATTTTAAACACATTTTCAGATAATCTTATATACCTAAAGCAGAGTAAAATAATTTTCTGAAATCCGTATAGAAGGACATAACTTATTTTTGGCTGTTTCCTATTCATTTTGACTGTTTGCTGCAAGGACTAGAAGTGATTTCCGAGCACGAACTATACAGTATTCTATGAGGCGAGAAAACCACCATTTCCGATCTGAGTCAGCTTTTCAGCATCATTCGATTAAAATAGGATCTGGACTTTCAGGGAGAAGTGATTCTAGCCTTTCGGGTAACAGCTACCAGCTTTCACCTTTTATGTAAAGAGATGCTTCATAACAAAATAGTTGTCTTTTTCAAAACGTTGCACACGCTAAAAATGAAAAAAATAGAAGAGCGAAGTCTCAAAGAGAGCGTTCACTTTTCTATTTTTTTGATTCAGATATATCGATATTTATGCTTATGCTTTTGTATATCTATTTCATCTGCCATAATTGGATCAATTCTCTCATACACATCACTCGACAACCTATGTCCCTTTTTCTCTATTGTTCGATTCGATAAATTCTCCGAGTCAACTAACCCTAACACCCTACCCATGAATATCATTGCTAGTCTTTAATTGTCTTTCTGCTGATACTTTGGAGAATATTGTAGAATTTCTTTCGTCGCAGCTATGTCAGTACGTGCTAAGAAAGTTTTACCAACTCCAATATATTTAGTACATGCATCACAGATCTCTGCGAATCGTTTATATTCATTTGTTTCAATAAACGGTCTTGTCTTATTCGTTAAAACGCCTTTTTAAAGTAAGTTTTTCCTCATTGCCGCAGAAGTGCGATTTTTTGCTAAGCTCCCTACTCTTTACAAAATTTATGCATTAAAGCGATAACCGCTACCCCATAGTGTTTCAATGGGTAATTCAGACAATTCAGTTTTTCTCAATTTTTCACGAATTCGTTTGATATGAACGGTTACCGTCGATACTTCTGTATTTAGAACATCGAAATCCCAAATACGTTCGAATAATTCTTCTTTATTCCATACTCGATTGGGATGTTCCATCAAAAACAATAGCAGCTGAAATTCTTTGTTAGTAAAAATAATTTCTTCTTCTAATACATAAACTTTATGGGCATCGATATTGATTGAAATATCTGCTCGTTCGATTGTTTTTGGCTGGTAAGTATTTCCGCTCAATAATTGATAACGATTCATATGAGCTTTTACTCTAGCAACCAGTTCATTAGGACTAAATGGTTTGATAATGTAATCATCTGCCCCTAATCCAAGTCCACGAATTTTATCGATATCTTCCGTTTTTGCTGAAACAATGATCAAAGGTGTTTGTTTCTTTTCACGAATGGCTTTACAAATTTCAAAGCCATTCATGCTAGGCAGCATGATATCTAAAATAATCAAATCAAAATTTTTTTCTAAAGACAGTTGTAACCCCATTTTCCCATCGTGCTCAATCGAAACATTCATATTATTGATCTCTAAATAGTCTTTTTGAAGTTCAGCGATATCAGGATCGTCTTCTATGATCAAAATGTGTGGCAAAATTAGTGAGCCTCCTTCATTAAAGGTAATTGGATTTTTACGCTCGTGCCTGTTTTGTGCTTACTGTCTATGGAGATACTTCCTTGATGGTGTTCAATAATTTGTTTAGCGATACTTAATCCCAAACCGCTGCCTTTGATCGTTGGGGTCCGGGACTTGTCTGTTCGATAAAACCGATCAAAAAGGTATGGGAGTTCTTCTTCAGCAACCCCGATCCCATTATCGGTGATCGTGAGAGTCAATTCAGTAGATGAATAGGTAATACTAAAAAAGATTTTTAATACGTCTTTTTCTGAATGAGCAAATTTTATGCTATTTTGGATTAAATTAGTAATTACACGTCTCATTTGAATTTCATCCATATTAACCAGTAATTTTTTATCTGGAATGTCAGTTGTTAACTCAATATCTTTCTCCCAGAGATATTCTTCTAAAATTGGTTGAATGAATGAAACAAAATTTGTTAGTCGCAGCTCATAAAGAGATTGATCTAAATCCAGTTTTGAATAGAAGAAAAGTTCTTCGATCAATTCATTTAAAGCGATGCTTTTTTCATGGATCACCTTTAAATAGTGGTTCCTTTTTTCATTTGTGTTAGCAACACCATCTAAAAGTCCCTCAACATAACCCAAAATAGAGGTAACTGGTGTTTTTAAATCGTGAGAAATATTAGCAATCAATTCTTTTCGGCTATCTTCGTCTAGTTCTTTTTGTTGATTGGCTTCTTGTAAGTCTTGCCACATTTGTTCAAAGCTAATTTGTAACTGTTTTACTTCAGATGATAATTTTTGCTCATCTTTTGTGGTAAAAGGATTATTCGTCAGAGTAGGATCACTGATTTTTTTGGACGCTTTTTCTAAATCTTCTAACGGTTCAATGGTTGTTTTTGTTAATCTTTTATTGATATACCAAGCAGCTAAAAAGGCAATGATGATAATCACAATAACTACCCAAATGATCCATCGCGTGATGAATTCAAAGAGGTTGCTTTCTCTTTTTAAAATAATGAAGCTTCCCTTACTTCCATCTAAATATTGAAAATCAGATTTAACATAATGATAAAGTCGACCGGCATTGTCTAAAGTTCCTGTCGGCATAAAATTATTCATTTCATAATCAGGGCTATGAACAATCAAGGATTTTTCAACCAGGTCTTTTGAATAATATGGAAAGGAAGCATTTTTACGGATGACGACTTCTAAGCCTTTGTTTTCAATAGAATGAATGGCTTCTGATAACTCACTGTTCATAGGAAGGGTGAGCAGCTCAGGAGAGCGTTTGACCAATTTATCTAGTGTGATATAACTCTCTTCTTCCGTTTGAGTCAACGGTCGTTGTTTCGTCATCATTTTATATGCCTGCGGAACACTGGGAACGGTGCCTGAAGTAATATAAAAAGCCAAAGACAGTACGATCAGCACAGCACTTAATGTAATAATAATGGCACTTATATAAGAAATAAAAAAACGTCGTTTGATCGTCACAGCTTTTCCTCCTTTACTCTCAATTTCTAATTTAGTGTATCGAAAGAAGTGGAGAAAGGCGAGTGATTTCCTTTAAATCACTAAAGAGTTTATTTTTTGTTCATATTTAAGACAGAAGCAGTTTAGGAAGGGATGCTATTCTAAGGTCATCCAATAGGAAAGAGGGAACAATTATGAAAAAGAAATTGATTTTAATGTTAACGTTAGCAGCAGTTGGCGGCGTTACATTAGCAGGATGCAGTAACTCAGCTTCTACTAAAAAGGTCACTGAAAGTACAGCAACTACATCTGAAAAGAATAAAAATTCGACTAAAGGGGATGACCTAACGACTATTTTAGCAAAAACGGATTGGCAAGGAACACGTGTATATGACAAAGACAATAACGATTTAACAGCGGAGAATGCTAATTTTATTGGACTGGCGAAGTATGATGGGACAACCGGTCATTATGAGTTTTTTGATAAAGAAACCGGAGAAAGCCGCGGAGATGAAGGAACATTCTTTATAACAGCAGATGGTGCAAAGCGCATTCTGATTTCAACCTCGCAAAATTATCAAGCAGTTGTTGATTTGACGGATGTAACGAATGAAAAATTTACTTATAAAAGAATGGGCAAAGATCAAAACGGCAAAGAAGTCGAAGTCTTTGTTGAACATGTGCCCTACGAGAAAAAAGAATTAGCCTTCACAAATGAGCCTCAAAAACTTACCACAAGTACAGGAAAAACTGTTACAAATGAAGATGGTAACCAATTATTAGGTGAAACATTATGGAATGGTACAAAAGTAGTAGATGAAGACGGTAATGATGTCACTGCTGAAAATCAAATGTTTATTAGTTTAGCTAAGTTTGACGCTGCGACTAATAAATATGAGTTCTTTGATAAAACTTCGGGAAAAAGCCGCGGAGATTTCGGATATTTTAAAGTATTAGATCATAATAAAGTTCGTGCCCACGTTTCGTTAGGTGAAAACAAATATGGTGCTGTTCTGGAATTGACTGAACTAAATGATAAACAATTTACCTATACTCGAATGGGAAAAGATAAAGCTGGAGAAGAGATCAAAGTTTTTGTTGAACATAAACCCTATACCGGAGATTTATCACCCGACTTTACTTTTTAAGATTGAGAGAAGTTAAAAGGTTTGCTATTTGCTAGTATTGCGCTACTTTTTAGTACTTGTTAAACAAATAGAAAACAGGCAATACAAAAAAAGGTTGAACGACTATCAACTTTAATGATAAGTGAAGATGCTTATGGAATTGCGATTGCTGAGGATGAGACGATGTATTTGTCTGAGATTTTTACTTTAGAACTAGGATAAGTACCCAGACAAACTTCCAGAAACTTTTGCTCATTGCGCCTAAACCCTAGATGCAGCTGCTGATGTCAGAAAAAATGAACCCCAGAATCACTGAAAAAATCGGAAAACAGTTAGAAGACAGCCTTGAATTTTGTGACCTCCCCCTTCCTTTCCTGAAAAAATTAGATAACCTTAATCAGATCATGGTGGATTTCTATAAAAGATATGTTATTCTATTCCTATGGTTTATCTACAGGCAGAAAGGGGTGTCACTGACATGATTACATTGTATATAGCTTCATATTGTGATTCTTGCAAAAAGGCCCGTTCTTGGCTGTTAGAGAATCGAATTCCATTTGAAGAAAGAAACATTATCAATAACCCCCTCACCAGTGAAGAGCTTAAAGAGCTTCTTAGCAAAACAGAAAACGGAACAGAAGACATTATTTCTATTCGTTCGAAATCCTATAGAGAATTGAATATTGACTTTGAAGACTTGTCCTTTAATGAGTTGATTAAATTGCTGGAGGATTATCCTGATTTATTGAAACATCCTATAATGTTCGACGAAAATAAGCTTCAGCTTGGTTACAACAAAGAGGGGATTCAACAATTTGTCCCACGTAAAGTACGCCGAGCCACTGAAAAAGTATTTTTAACAATTCTTTTAAACGATGAAAATCTTAATAGAGGCAGCTTGGATCTTTTTAAGGAAGAAAAAACGATGTAGCTCATTACAGATGGAATTAGTGGCTATGAAGGAAAACGAAAGTAACTTGAATCATTTTCACCTTCGTGAGAGTTCATTCGATTTGCAAACTAGATGTCCAACAACATCTAAAGCATTGGTAAATATGGCTGAACAAAATCAAAAATACTGCAAGGGTAGTCGATATCACTACCCTTGCAGTATTTTTGTTTCTTGATGATAAGAACGTCAATTAATTCGGAGGTAAACAAAGGTATATCGTTGCAAGATAATGCAGTTTGGTGACACTCACCTAGGAAAAATAAAAAATGCGAATTTTCCTGTTGTCACTATTTTTCACCTAGTAAGGATCACTCTCACTGATTCCTTTTTATTGATTTCATTTCGTTCTTCAAAGAACGTGCCGCATTTTCTACTTTTCCACCATAAACCACCTGGAGGTTCTTCTCATCAATTCTGACAATGCCCATCGATCCGGTTTTCTTTAGCCGCTGCTCATTTATAATACTTGTATCCTCTAACACCAAACGCAAACGAGAAATACAGTTATCAATCTCCTTAATATTATCGAATCCACCTAGTGCTTGCATAATTAAACTTCCTAACTCACTACCTGCCACTTCTTCGTCAGCATCTTCTAAAACATCATCCTTTGAACGACCAGGCGTTTTGATGTCAAATCTCTCAATTACATATTTGAAAACGAAATAATAGACTACCGCGTAAACTAATCCTAAAGCTACGACTAAGTACCACCGGGTATAGGTCCCTTGGAGAATACCGAAAATAGCTAAATCAATCATCCCGCCGCCGGCATTTCCGACAGCTACACCCAGTAAGTTCATGATCATGAATGACAAACCTGACATAAAGGCGTGGAAAACCCATAAAATCGGTGAAATAAAGATAAATGCGAATTCAATTGGTTCAGTAATCCCTGTCACAAAGCTAGTAGCTGCTGCTGCAATCAGCATACCTTTGATCTTAGGTCGCTGTGTTAAATAAGATGTTTTGTACATTGCATAGCAAGCTGCCGGCAAACCAAATACCATAAATGGATGTGTGCCTTGTGTCAGGAAACGTGTAGCATTGCGCATAATTTCCATGTCTTTGACCGGAGCTGCTAGTTCAGCATTGAAAATCGTTAATGCACCCGAAATAGTTTCCCCATCAATCGTAGCTGTTCCGCCAATCGGTGAGAACCGAATCAATTGATTCAATACGTGGTGGAGGCCCGTCGGAATCAACAATCGTTCTGAAAAGCCATACAAAAATGTTCCAATAACTCCAGAGTTACCAATCAAACCACCTAATGCATTAATGGCAGTATTGAAAAATGGCCATACAAAATAGGAAATGATTGATACAATAGGAATGGTCAAGATAATCATAATAGGAACAAAACGATTACCACTAAAGAAACTAAATGCTGTAGGTAATTGTTTGGTATGGTAGCGATTGTGGATCATTGCAGTCCAAAGTCCGGTAATAATCCCACCAAAAACCCCCATCCGATAAGTAAAGGTTCCCAACATAGTTTCATACATATTCGAAGTCTCAACAGCACGAATCTGACTCATCCCGTTTTCCATTAAGTGCTCAACTGTTGTATTGTCAGCATCAATTCCCTTTAGTTTCAACAAATAGTTAATGACTACATGGAATAAAATAAAAGCTATAACTACAGAGAAAGCTGCAATTTCTTTGTCTTCCTGTGACATCCCTATCGCAACTGAAATTGCGAACAAAATTGGTAATAATCCAAACATGGTCCCGACAACCGTTTGGACACCTCCAACAATGCCTTGAATAATCGTTGCATTTGCAAATCCTTCCCCCACCAGAGTAGGATTCTGTAAAATCGATACAATACCTAACAACAACCCCGAAGCAACGATGATTGATAAGGGGCCCATCAATGATTTACCTAACTTTTGGACATAAGTTCTCACAATTAACACCTTCTTTTTCTAGATTGACATAAACGTTTATCTCTCTGTTACAAGGTGAGTATAGCACCCTGAAAAAGCGCTAACAATATGATAGAAGGCTATAAAATCAGTATTCAACGGATGATTGTTCGTTCTTTTTTTGAATGGTCATTCAAAAGTAAAAAGACACGAAAACGTGTCTTCAAACAGCTGAAGAACTCTCAGCTATTCATTTTTTGATAATTGAGGTACCCCTCATAGAGTAGACTCAAAGCAAGGTTTAAGGTACAAAAAGAAGAATTGTTCAATCCATTGACATTATTAATGTTCGTGACTTGATAATACAAGCTGGTATCCGCCAGACTGGCTAGCTTATTCTGACCAAAACGTGTAACAGAAATTAATTGTGTTCCTTTTAATTGAATTTTTCGGACGATTTCTTCTAACGTATTTAATCTTCCAGACAATGAGACAACAAACAGCAAATCTTCATCAGTAATATCATTTGAGATTAATTTCAATTCATTCTTTTCAGGAACAATGATTATATAAATTCCTAGATTCCACATGCATCGGGCAAATTCATTCAGCATCATTCGTTGTCCATGGCCTGTTGCGTAAGCAAAAATCCTTTTCGAACGACGAATGGCTTCATAAATATCTTCTACACTTTTATCATCCTCGAATAGTTTAATCGTTACCTGAACATCCTCCAAAAGGATAGTGGGCTGAAATAAATCACTCATATCCACTCTTGTCTTTTGGTTGCGTACGTATTCCTCTTTTAAAAAATAACGGAATTCACCATACCCCTTAAACCCTAATTTCTTTGTTAAGCGAATAATTGTTGAATCTGATACATTCGCCTGTCTAGCCAATTCTGAAACAGTTTGTTTGATGCTTTTTTCCATATTACGAGTAATGAATCCTAAGACATATTCATCATTTTCATTTAATAGCCCATGATGCTCATTAATCAGTTGTTCGAGTGTCATATCCCCAGACCTCCTCTAAAAAAATTAAAAGCTGTACTTTCATTGTAATACGAAAGTACAGCTTTGATAAGTTTATTTTATACTTTTAATAACAGTTTCCCACTTTTTACTTCATGTTCCGTAAATTCTAAAATGAATTCTTTCTCTTCAGGGAACAAACTCATTATCGTATCGGAAAGCTTCCCTGCTTGAATCTGTTCTGCATCAAAAACAAGCAATGGCTTTCCAACAAATACCTGTTGGTTTTCCTTAACTAACACTTGAAGACTCCCATGAACCGCCTCCTATTCCATCGCAATAGCCATCACTAGATTCAGTAGAACATCGGCACCTTTTTGAACATCTTCAAGATCTGTCCATTCATCAGGATGATGAGTAACGCCATTTTTTGAAGGAATGTAGATCATATTAGTTGGAACAAAATCCGCCATTATCATAGCATCATGGCCAGTCCCATTATTAATAATACGATACGTATAATCCAATCGATGACAAATCTCTTTCATTTTTTCTACATTTCTTTGATCCATCACACTTGGTTCTGTTGGGTTGCTGTAACCGATTCGGGCCATTTCCTCAAGTTCACAACGCACCCCTGTATCCTTTTGAATCTCGACCAACTCTTTCGACATACTATCCTTTACCTCAGCTGGTGTGATGGTTTTTGTATCAAACGTTCGAATCTCCACAAGTGCTTCGACAAAGTGAGGAACAAACTGATTAGAGTTTGGCTCAATGTTCAATTTTCCAACAGTACCTGCAATATTATCTCCCAAAGATAACATCCAATTATTCATGAATAAGACAAAACGAGCAGCTGCAACTAAAGCATCTTTGCGAGTAGTCATCGGTGCTGTAGAATCTTCAGTCTCACCATAAAAGCGTACTTTAAAGCGGCCAATTCCTGGAATAAATTCAACCAATCCAATATCTTTCCCCTCATCTTCTAATATAGGACCTTGTTCAATATGCAGTTCAATAAAATTTTTAATGGTTTTGGGATCTCGTTTAGCTTTTTCCAAATCAGGCTCAACACCGTAGTTTCGCAATGCTGCTAATTTCGTCTGACCATGACGATTCTTAACCGTTTCTAATTCCTTCATAGTTAAAGTCCCCATCATTGCTCGTGAATTTGAAACCCCAGTACTTGGTCCAAAGGTCTCACCTTCTTCTGCATTCATTAAAATGAGATCGATCGGGTATTCATTTTCAAAATTAATTTCTTCAAGGACTCGCATCGTTTCCAGTGCCGTAACAACTCCAGCAGTACCATCAAACTGTCCACCGTTTACGACTGAATCATAATGTGAACCAATCATCACCGCCGGAGCTTCAGTTTTTTTACCTGGTCGTCTTCCAAACAAGGTGGAAAACCCATCCTCCCAAATCTCCAGACCTAGCTTCTCCATTTCATCGATTAGGTAATTTCTCGCTTGACGATCTTCTGTTGAATAAGCTGATCGTGTAATACCTAGTTCTGGGGTCGCATTATATTTTGCCAAGTTTTCAATATCGCTTTTTATTCTCTCAAAATTCGTTTTCATTCGAGCCTCCTCCATTCTTTTCGCTTGTATCGTAACACCAAGAATAAACCGCTACAATTGCTTGGCAAAAAATGACGCTCTATTCACTTTGAGAATATTTCTTCGCAGTCTGATTGATTAATCATTAAAAGTTACAACTGGTCCTCAACTTAAATTTTTGAGTTTCTATAGTCTATTAAGATCGAAAATTAACTGCTTTTTCTGCTAGAATTTTTGAGAGTATACATAAAACACCCCATCCGTTGGTTGTCACAGAAATTGGGTGCATCATTTGGCAAAAAGCTTATCCAGTGTCGGATTTGTTCTTTTTTCTCATTTTTTACTTATAAAAAGAGAACTGCTCACAATGAAAATCGAGCAGTTCTCTTTTTGCTGTTGAAAATCAAGCTTGTCGCGAAAGATGTCAGAGTGAAAAAAAGTTGCTTCACACTTTTCTATACCGCCGTAACCCAACAATATTTAACAATGTAAATCCGACAACAAAGAGAACTAGCACCCCTAAATCAAAGGAAATGGCTGACCAGCCCTGCCCTTTGATCATTACATTCGTTAAAGCTTCTCCTCCATAACTTAAGGGGAAAATGTAGGAAATATACCGGACCCAATCTGCCATACTATCTAATGGAATCAGGCCAGAAAAGAAAACCTGAGGAATAACAACTAAAGGAATAAACTGAATCATTTGGAATTCTGAGTTGGCAAAGGTCGAAACAAAAATCCCCATAGATAATGCTGTCAGTGCGATCAAACTATTGGTTATGATAACCCACAGCAGATTCCCGGCTATTTGTAAATCCAAAATATAGATGGAAAAGAAAACGATAATGAGTGTCTGCAGGATAGCAAATATCCCATAGCCTGTTAAATACCCCATAACAATCTCGCTCCGCTTAATAGGTGTCGCAAGCAAACGTTCTAAAGTTCCAGTAGTTCGTTCCCGTAACAGAGCAATTCCTGAAATCAGAAAAACGAAAAAGAAAACAAAGAAGCCAATTAGAATCGGAAATATTTTATCAAAAAAGGAACTGTCCGCATCACCATATACATAGGTATTTTTGATTGAGAAGTTTTCAACATGTACTTTTTGCCCCGTTTGCATTGCCAGCTTCTGCAAATCTACACTCAGTTTCTTCAGTTTACTTGTAGTAATGATATTTTGGAACAGTGCTTTCACTTTCGCTGTATTGCTAGGGTCCTCATTTTGATACAAAATATGAAAGGTAGAGCCTTTTAGTGTGACAAATGCATCTAAATTGTCGGTCAACATTTTATCCTCACTATCTTTTGCATCACGGTACCTTTTCACTTTTACTTCGTCCGTTGGAAAATTGTCGGTTAGAGCAGCCGGCACCGTCTCATCGACCCCAATTTTAACGTGGGTTTCTGCATTTGTATCAAAGACGACATTCATAAGACTCAAAACGATTATCGGTGCGATAAGCATTAACGCCAAGGTACGCTTATCTCGAGTCAGCTCCTTCACCACACGAGTCAACATTGCTTTGTATCGAATCATTTTGCATTCACCTCTGCTTTTAAGAAGACTTCTTCGATACTGTCTGCATCAAATTTTTTCTTTAATTCATTAGGCGTTCCTAAAACAAAGAGCTGCCCCTCGATGATCAATCCAACGTAATCACATTTTTCTGCCTCATCCATTACATGAGTCGTTACAATGATTGCCTTTTCCATAGCAGCCAAAGTCTGCAGCTGCTCCCAAATAGTCACTCGCAGACTCGGATCGATCCCAACAGTTGGCTCATCCAGCACAATCAAATCAGGATTAGCTAATAATGTAATCGCTAAGGAAAGTCGACGCTTCATTCCTCCTGAGTAGGTTTTCACGGGTTGATTTATGAACTGAGTCAAGTTAACGAGGTTTATGTTTGTATCAATTGCCTGGTCTAGCTCCTTTTTCTTCAGACCCATCAGGTTACCGAAAAAGACTAAATTTTCTTTTGCAGTCAGATCCTCATACAAAGCATCACTTTGTCCCATGTATCCGATCCGGCCTAAAATCTGACGATTTGGCATCGTTGTTCCGAAAATTTCTGCTGTTCCTTGATCTAGTTTTTCCATTCCCATTAAGCATTTAATCGTCGTTGATTTTCCTGCTCCACTGGGACCGATTAATCCTAATATACAACCAGAATCAAGCTTAATATTAACGTTATCTAATATTTTACGTTGATTAAATGATATGGATGCTTGAGTCATCTTTGCAGCGATTTGAGTGTTTTTCCCCACGTGTAATCCCTCCTCATTTTAATGGACATCGTGTGTATTATCTTGTACTCTTTGTAGTATAGAATGATTTTAAAAAACTACAAGACATTTACTGACTTAATGGACACTTGTCAAAAATTGATTACTAACTGAGGTGCTCTTTAATGAAACAAGAAAAAGATATCCGTTATTATCGTACCAAACAGCGGATTACAGCAGCTATGGTTCGCTTACTAAAGGAAAAAAACTTTGATCAGATAACCGTTAAGGATATTTGTGAATATGCCGAAATAAGCCGCAGCGGATTTTATCTACATTACCTTGATAAGTATGATTTAGCTGAAAAACATCAGCTGGAGCTACTGGCTCACGCCAATAAAATCATTCAAACAGCTTCACAAAGTACGATCAAAAGGAATGACTTGATGTTGCATATGCTTAACTACCTGAAAAATGATGGAGAACTATTAGCCCTTCTAATTTCTGATCATGGGTCACCAGAAATTCAGAATCAAGTGAAGCAATTATTGAAAAAGAATGCTCTGAAAAATATAATTGCCCACATTAATATCCAACTGGATACCGAGACAGAAAAGCATTATTTAGTGACCTTTTTAAGCAATGCAATATTAGGCGTTTTGCAGGAATGGATTAACACTGGTCAAAAAGAATCGCCAGAAGACCTTGTGCAAATCATGAATAAAATAGTAAGCTTTGAATTCACATAATAAAGAAGTCAGGACTTTTCACAAAAAAATGGTTTAAAAGCATTTGCGACTAATACCTCTCACAATCACTCGCAACGTTTAACGATCTTTTGGTATTCAAAAGTATTCAAAAAAAACTACATCCACCATTGCCCTTCAACATATAAAATTACAAGCTTACCATCAAGAAAAGAAAAAGTTTTTAAAGCCGCAAAGTAACAACTCAACGAAAAAATACAACCGATTAAACAACTAACACTAAACGAAATTTATTTAAATTGAATCATTTGTTCCCACATGCTGCTTTTAAGAAAAAAAGAGGTTTTTTAGAGGATTTTATCATCTGAAACGTTTTAAAATGTTTCAGATGATAAAACCATAATTCATCTATAGGAAACTATTTTACTTCAAATTAGAACCCTCACGAAAAAAATCTTATCTATGCTGAAAAACAGCTAAAAGCAAATTTATATTAATAGTTATACCGTTATTCCAAAAAGTATATTGCCTTTCGGCATATAAAATTACAAACTTACCATTAGATTAAATCTATCAAACACTTGAACCTTCAAGAAAAGAAAAAGTTTTTAAAGATGCAAAAAAACAGCTCGATGAACAAAACATCCATTTCATATTAAGGTAAAACAATAATTATATGGAAAGTCTAAAAATTTAAAATAGAGGTGCCCCCTTATGAAACACGTATTAATTTTAACTAGAAATGTTTTATCTGAGGAATCATTAATTCAGCAACTTCATTATTTAAACTATGAAGTGTTATGTTCAGCTCACCTTATTCAACCTTTAGAAGATGGTAAAATTTTGCCTGTAATTTCTTATTTTAAAATAGTGATTATCAGCGAAACTATAAGCGACAATGAAGTCGTAAATATTTTACCTACTTTGAATTCTTATGGATTGGTCGTTATTCGGGCTGGTGAATCTCCTTCTCCCGATGAAAAGAGAATGTGGAAAGAAAATGGCATCCTTCATTGGATTAACAAACTCCCTTCTGTAAAAGAATTAAGGGAAGGATTAGCGGAAGCCGCTATTATATTGGAGGAAAAGATAGGTAATAAGGATCATTTTAAAAGCTTTTCTACAAAACATGTTATACCTTTACACGCTGGAAATTTAAGAAGTGTTTATATGAATTTTACTAAATCTCAGAAAAATATATTCGACCGTTTACTATGGGCACAAAATCAAGAAACTATTTTGTCACGAAAAGATTTGTGTGATTATTTATGGAACGATGGTATTACTAATTCTAATTTGAGTCAGTTGTCCTGCTTAATCCAAAAAATTAGAAATAAATTTAAACAATGTGGCCTTCCTTATGATGTCATTACTACCGTATGGGGAAAAGGCTATGAATTAAATGAGGAATTTTATCAATGTTGGCTAACGGAAGAACAAGAAATGTCTTTACAGAAAAACGTATGACGTAAAATAAATTCATTGGAGGAGAAAGACCATGAATATTTTTAAGCGGACTAGTAAGCATATTCTACTATGGAAAAACAAAATATAATAAGAAGTTTTTATTTCATCTATTGCCGTATATGTATTAAGCTTCTTTGTAACTATCGGCCCTTCAATCCATTTGCAAAATCTTTTTAAAGAATCATCAGTACAAGAAAGCGAAAAGAAAATAGATACAAAAATTGATCTTACTTCTTTTGGCGATTTTCAATTTGACCGTGCTAACTTAAAGCCTTTATATGTAAAAGTAGAAGGTACAACAATGAATTTCCAATTTGATTGGAGAAATGATTCTTCTTTATATAACAAAAGATCTTTTATGGGTTCGCTCGTTAAATATAAATTCTTTCAAAACGGCATTGAATTACGTGATGATTTTCACGAAAGGTCAATCGACCCCGATGATGTAGACCTTCATTTTAATATTGAAAAAAAATACTTCGTTACAGTTAGGAATCACTGCTTATTTACACGACAATTTACCCGTTACCGTTAAAATGATTCCATTAGAAGGAGAAGCGGCTATTAAGTTTGCAAAGTACGTAAATTTTTAAAATAGTAGTCAATTTATTTCACCTCTTGAGAAAAAGCTTTATATCAACGTTTATCGAGAGGTGAAATAAAATAGTAAGCTTTGATTTGATTTTATTTGATGAGATAGTTCATCAGGCACAAATTTAGTTTTACTTCAAATTCTATTAATTTTAAACGAAATTGGAAGTTTACTTCAAAGAGGACTGCTCATGTTTCAGCGACCAGAATATCTTCAACAACTCATTCAATTTGAGAATACTGATTTTATCAAAGTCATTACGGGTGTACGACGTGCTGGAAAGTCTGTTTTACTGATGCTTTTTAGGGAGTATTTATTACAAGAAGGGGTTCCTGAAGATCATATCATTTATATAAATTTAGAAAGCTTTGCGTATCAAACCGTCACTACCGAAGAAAAATTTCGCAATACAATTAGCGGATTATTACCTAAGGATGATCAGAGAATCTATTTTCTATTTGATGAAATTCAAGTCGTTGATGGTTGGCAACGGGTAGTCAACGGTCTTCGTGTCAGCTTTAATAGTGATATTGTGATCACAGGCTCTAATGCAAACATGCTTTCAGGTGAATTGGCTACTCTTTTAAATGGACGTTATATTGAAATCCCTCTGTATCCTTTCTCTTTTCAAGAATTTTTACGAGCAAAAAATATTGATCTAGCTTCTCGTAAAGTAGATAGTGCTTATAATGAGTATGAGAAATATAGTGGTTTTCCCAACGTGGTCATCGCTGAGGAGTCAATCAAGGATACCATCTTAGCGGGGATTTTCGATACGATTGTTTTGAACGACGTCGCTTTACGAGCAGGTGTGAAAGACCCCGCTGTTTTAAAATCACTCATTCGTTTCTTAGCCGATAATGTTGGACAATTGGTCAATGCGTCAAAAATTGTCAATACGTTGAAAAGCGAAGGCATCGAAACCACTAATCATACAGTTAATCGCTATTTGGATTTATTGGAGAACGGTTATCTGTTTTACCAGGCTAAACAATATGACATTCGTGGCAGAGAGTATTTAAGAACAAATGGCAAATACTTTATTGTGGATGCTGGTTTAAGAAGAAATGCTGTAGGGAGAAAAGATGGAAACTACAGTAATCGCTTAGAAAATATTGTTTACATTGAATTATTACGTAGAGGATACACCGTTGATGTCGGTAAGCTGAGTAAAAAAGAAATTGACTTTGTCGCCAGAAAATTGGATGAAACCCTTTACGTCCAAATCACTTACGAATTACCCGATAATCAGCACGAGACGGATAATTTACTTCATATAAAAGATAACTACAAAAAAATAGTCATCACTGGCCGCTACTCTGAGGTTGAGCAGGTGGATGGGATTCCGATTATTTATATTGTTGACTGGCTACTTGCTGAATGATGAAAAAGTGTCGTTAAAATGACTATCTTATTGACACTTTTTCATCATCTGTATATAGAAGCTGTGATAACAATGATTTATTGGACAACAGTTCTTAGATATGTTACTTTGTTATCCTTTTCTTTCAAAATAGATTGAATAGGTCTCATTTGAAACTTCTGATATGGGAACAAATTTTATATTTTTTTCTTGTCCTGTGGTGATATAGGTGCTGTCCCGCCAAAAACTATGGTGTCTCTCATTCAGTGGCTGGAAAAGCCCCTCATGGATGTGTATTGGTACATCTTTCTCAGTTAATCCGGCTAAAACTAAGGGGCCATCAATAAAGGCTACGCGATTAGGATTGCCAGGCAGCGTAACCATTTCAATAGACTTTTTAAATTCAATTACAATCTCACTAACTGAGGTAAGATTTTCGATGGTTACAAATCCTCGATTAGCTATATAATTTCGTGGTTGATTATTGACCCATAGAAGTGTCTCCTTTGACCATTTTGGCACACGAAAGTTCAATGTACAGAAGCCTTCACCTGTTAGGATAATTTTATATCGGTAGCTTGATGGTCGTTTGCTGGGAATATCACTGCTAGATTCATAGGACTGAATAACCTGCTTGCCAAATTTATTAGAACGCTCCAAGGGACCTTCCCCCAGCTGACTATCTTGAATAAGCTTTATTTTCAGCTGACCTTCCTTTGCTTCTAGGATCGTTTGGGAAGGAATGTATTGGTTTATGGTTACCGTATTTTCTTCTTGATAAAAAACACACTCTTGATACGAGCTCTGCGCCTGGACTAAAGTGCCATGACAACACCAAAAATGCTTTAAGGGATCGCCCCAGTTCTTCTGACTACAAGGCTCCATATCAAGAAAATAAGTAACCATTCCAGTGTTTTTGTTTTGCTGTGCCAGAATACCATTGTATAGATTCAATTCTTCAAAATCTCCATATTTAGAATCCCCCGTCCACTTAAATAAATAGTGAGCCAAACGAATCATATGATAGACCGTGCAATGCTCCTGAGCCTTGCCTAAACGACCCGAAAAATCTTTAATCGGAGTCCACAGCTCCCCGCAGGAAATCCCCCCTGTAATATAAGTCCCGCGCTTTTCAACTGCCATTTCCCAAAATTTTTCTACAATCGATCGATACTTGGCTTCTTTAGTGACCTCCCAAATACGGGCGATACCCAGAATTTCAGCAATTTGAGTATTCGCATGCTTGTTGGTTAATACATCTTTTCCTTCTAACAGCTGATCAAAAAAAGAATGCCGATAATAGAGGTCAATTAATTGGCGATAGCGCGGATCCTTCGTAATGGCGAACAGCTCCGCCCAGATTTCTAACATCCCTCCTGTTTCATAAGACAAAATATTTTGAAAAGTCTCCTCATTTACTCTCTCACACCAATGAATAAACCACTCACTGAACTGAATAAGAATAGCGAGTGCCTCTTCGTTATTAGTATATTTGTAAACATCTAACAAGCCCATCATCGTTTTGTGAATGGTGTAATGGGGAGCCCAAACAGCTTGCTTTTTTTCCATCCGCTGCATGTATTTTTCGGGAATAGAAGCCACCCAGCCATCGCCGTTGGCCTGCTGACACCTAGCCAAACCAGCTATAATTTCTTCGGTTTTTCCAGCGATCACTGGTGAGTTAGTTGCTCCGTAAATTTTAGCAGCGGCCGATAACCAATGGCCGAGAAAATGACCACGAATTTCACAGGTGACAGCTTCCCATCCCCAATGCCACTCATCTGGCTGTTCTACTTGCTCTTCCGGATCAATGGTTGTGCTAGAATTCCCGCTATAACTCCAAAGACCTGCTTCTAACAAATAACTACGCAATAAATTATCCGTCCGCAAGCTTAACATATAATCATAATTCTTCGAAAAACGCTTGTTAAAAACGCTGGCTTTTAATTGGGTATTTTTTATTATTGATTTAAGCATCGTTTGTCCTTTCTACTTAGTGATGACTAGTGACCACCTTTATTTCTTTTTAGAAATCAACTCATTGATTAATTGGAAAACCATTCCAAATTCACTCTTGGGAATTTGGATATTGTACTTTTGACGGATTTTTGAGAAAACAAGCTTTGAAAAACCTAAGAAATCGTCAAATTTCTCTTTTTGCGAAAGAACATCTGGGGATAGCTCCTCATCGATCTCATCATGCCGTAAAATCCGTTCAATCATAGATGACAGATGCAGGAATAGGTTGATTCTTATGAAGCTTTGAATCTCAATATCGTAAAATTCTTCGTAAGCAATAATGGCTTCCTCGATTTCGTTAACGACCATTTCGGGATTTAAAAAGGTTAATCTAGCCGTTGCCCCTTCGATCGTAAATAATTTAACAATTTCATTGATACAGTCTTTCCGTTTTTCTTCAGCAATAAATAAAGCAAATCGTTCCAATGTTTCTCGTCCATTTACAATTTCTTCAATGTTGACCACGGGGACCCGCTGTTCATTCATACTAGGGGTTGTAAAAATGGCAATCGTATTTTTAAAAATGGTTAAATCCTCCCGCTTAAATTGCTGCTGAACGTTTTTGTAATCCATAGTCAAAATCTCAATTTTTTCATGATCAAAATAATGGCTAAGAATTTCTTTCACCTTGATCGCAATTCCTTCTCCAGATAAGCAGGTCACTAAAATATTATTTTTTTGAGACAGCCCCTCAAAGTATCGTTTTTCAACGGTGTATTTCGTCGTATCTACCTTCACAATCTCATTCATGGGAACCTTCGCCTTCAGTTGAAGGGCAATATCTAGCGCGGCTGCCGATGAAACATTGTTTAACACAAGTAAATCTCCTTCGACAAAAGGGGTGATTTTTACATACATTTCTTCTAAAGATCCCATATCTACAAAAACAACCAAGCCATTTTTCGTATCGATTTGCTTGATATATTGAACAATTTCTTCAATCAGCTGAGTGCTTGATAATTCTAGCGGCAAATCGAAGCCATCATAGATATAATCATTCACCAATTGATTGGCCATTGCTGCCATGCTTGTTGCATTGTTGAATCCGTGCATTGCAATTACGGCTGGTATTATCGATGTGATGATTTTTTTCTTGTAAAAGAAGGCCGTGAAAAATAAAACCAATTGATCAGCCTTTTCGGTATAAACCAATAATTCTGAAACCACTGTTTTTGCTAATCGAAGGTATTTGTGTAGCTGCATTCGTTCTTTGGTATTAAGCTCAATTGAAAGTGGGTAAACATAATCAAAATGTTGGAAAAAATGCAACAGCTCTATAAATTTGTCGAGCTCCATTTGTTCTAATGGTATCCCTCGTTGGTTAAATAGCTTTTTCACCAAATCTCTATCATACTCAACCTGGCTTTCTTCAAATTCATTCTCGATGAAAATTTGATAGCTGCCGTATTCTTGTTTAATACAACAGTGAATATTAAAAACTAAATTTTCGACCGAATTCAGCAATCCCTGAAAGTTTTTTATCGCTGAGGTATCTGCCAATTCTAACAAGCTGCTGCTTTTCTTTGCTTGTCCCTTACTTGCTGTTTCGGTTGAAAATAATTGATACCTTTGATCAGAAGAACCTTTTTTATTAATAACGATGGTCGTTTGGGAGTAATGCTTGGCTACCATTACTTTGATTTCATTTTTTAATTCCCCAACGTTGCCTTCATACTGGCTTTTTTCAAGCCCTTCGATTATTTCATAGGAAACTTGGATGGTTTTCTTTACTTTTTTGACTTCTGATTGAAATAAGGCTAAAACTAGTTCGTGGCGTTCTATCAATGGTCGATCGGTAAACTTTGGCAACGTGATAGTCAGAGGAATTCTTCGTCTAAAGGTGGTCAATAAACTAGAAGTTATTTCTTCTGTAGTAGCCATAATTAGTCGTACATCTGACGACTGCCAATTGTCGTTATCTCCTAAACGCCTAAACTTTTGTGAATCTATTAAAAGAAAGAGCTTTTCCTGATTTTCAGCACTTAAATTGTGAACCTCATCCAAAAAGAGAAAGCCGCCTTGCGCCTCATCGATTAATCCTTTTTTATCGGTTTCTGCACCAGTGAAGGCTCCTTTAATATGTCCGAATAAAACTGATGACAGCAATTCCGGATTATTTGCATAGTCAGCACAATTTAAAACTACAAGTGGTGCTTGAGGAGGAATCACACCATTGTCTTTCGCATACTGAAAGATCAAGCTGGCTAGATAACTTTTTCCTGTCCCACTTTCTCCTCGCAGCATCAATGGCAGTCCCTTTGGGTAATTAACCGCCGCTTTACACTTTTGAATGCTGTTTTTTAAGGAGGAATCATAGCCAATAAAGCCCTCAAAGGCTTGACTGCTTTCTTGATTTTCTTTATAAACAAATTTGGTCGGACGAGTATTTATTTTCGTTAAGACCCCTTCTTCAACCAAACGATTCAAATGGTGACTGGCATTGTTGCGGCTTATATTCAGTGCTGTAGAAATGCATGATGCCGTGTAAAATTCCGCCTTTTCCTGGGTGTCTCTGATATACCTGATAATCTTATTTTGTTTTGTATCCATAACTGACCTCCAATAAGGATAGTTATTTCTATCATAAAGGCTTTTATATTATAGTTAAATAGTTTTTTAGTTATCTCAGTGTCTGCTTTTAAAAAAAATCTTTTTGCTCTGCTTTATTCTGATTTTGAAAATTTTTCTCGATAAAGGCTTTTCCTGAATTTCGAGAGTTTTTATCCAAATAGTCTGCAAAAAGTCAAAAGGAGACGAACGATTTTCTATTGATCGAGTTGATCAATGAGAAACAACCTTCCATCTCCTCTCTTCCTATAATTCGCTGACGGTCAATTCTACTACTGGGTCAGAAGGTGTACGAATAGTGGTGATTCTGACTCCTTTTGCTAAAAGCTCTTTAAGTGCTGCGCGTTCCGAGGCAGTAACATTAATTCCTGCTTTAATCTTTTCAGTATTTTCTCTTGAAGAGATATTGCCCAAATTTACTTCTTTAATGTCTAATCCGTTGTTTAACAAATAGAGAACATCCTCTGGCGACTTTACCACTATGAAAACGTTTTGTCCGTGGTATTTTCCATTTGAAATATTTGCTACTGCAGTATCTCTAGCAATGATTGAAGTTCTTACCGTTGGCGGTGCAACCATTCTCAATAAGTTCTTCTGAACCTCGTCGGCTGCAATCGGATCGTTGATGACCATGATTCGATTTGCTTTCAAATTATTTGTCCACAGTCCCGCGACCTGTCCATGGATCAATCGATCATCAATACGAATATGTTTAATCCCTTTCATTCATTTACCCTCCTATTTTAAAATACCTAATACATAACAAAGGATAGAAAATACTAATAGAATTCCAATTACCTTGACTGGAGTCATTTTATTTTTCCCTAATAAATAGTAGACAAAAACAGCCAGCAAAGCAGGAACCAAATTCGGCATAATCTGATCCAAAAGATCCTGTATTTTCAGCGTTACATCGCCCATTTTATATTGAAAAGCAACATTCGCTTTGACGACTGAAGGTATTAATGCTCCTACAACCATCAACCCAATCGTAGAAACAGCAGCTGTAATGCTGGCCATTTTTTCATTAAGTGAATCAATCAAGGACATCCCTGAAATTAATCCAGCTTTGAAAAATGGAAAGCTCAGACCTAGCAAAACTAAGCTGACGATCAGCCATAGAATAATTCCAAAAACATTGCCCTCTAAAGCCATGTATGAAGCAATCGCTCCAAAAATTGTCCAAGGAATTGTAATCATCACAGTATCTCCCAGTGCCGATAGAGGTCCCATTAACGCTGTTTTCAAAGAAGTCACTGTTTCTAATGATTTGGCTCCTTCATTTTCTTCAATTCCAACATTCAAGCCCAAAATATACGGACATACCCAAGGGGTGCAGTTGAAGAACTGCAAGTGTGCCGTCATTGATTTTTTCAAATCTTCGGGCTTGTCTTTGTATACTTCTTGCAGAACCGGCAGCATTGAGTAAGCATAGGCAAGGGATAATTGCTTTTCATAATTTAATGAATTACAGCTGGTAAACATCCAGCGAACTAAAGATTTGGTTCTAGCTTTGGTAAATGTTTTATTTTCCGTATTACTCATCTTCATCGAACACTCCTTCGTATGACGTTGTGGTGATTGCACCAACAGTTTCTCCATTGTTTTTATTATATGTCTTCAATACATGGAGCGCCCAAGCTCCACCTAATAAAGCTACCCCCATAATAGGTATTTCAAAGTAAGCAACTAGTACAAAGCCAACAATCAAAGGGGTAAGGTAGTCTCTGGTTGGCAAATAGCGTAGTAAGATCCCTAAACCCATTACTGGCAGTAGTCCTCCTGCAACAGTTAATCCCCCAATTAGCCATTCAGGCGTCCGATTTACAATAAAATCAACGAGTGTTGGTCCCATCAATACACAGAGTAAAATTGGTACACCGGTAGAACACATAGTCAAGACTGTGGCAATCCAATGACTAATACCGATTTTTTTGTAATTGCCATTTTGTACCGCTTTTTCAGCTTCATGTTGAAAGAAGATATTGATGGTCATTTTTAAAACATCTAATTGAACCATTAATAGCGCAACAGGAATCCCCAAAGTAACACCCAATTCACGACTTTGCCCAGTCGTAATAGCAATAAACGTTCCTACTACTGCAGCCGTTGCATAATCAGGTACAGAGGCCCCACCAAATTGGCTCACACCTAAAGTCATCAGCTGTAGACTAGCACCAATATACATCCCGGTTTGCATGTCCCCTAAAATCAACCCAACAATCGTTCCACCAACTACTGGCTGCCATAAATTAAAGTGCAGCCCGTAACGATCCAAATTAATAAAAAAACCAAAAAAGATAACAAATGCTATTTGCAATACATTCGGTTCCATTTTTTTCCTCCCCTATTCATCCTCTTCTGTGGCAACATTTACAATTTCTCCGCACTTAGTAACAGTTAATTCCCCGCATTCTTCAATCATCGGTAATATTTCACTCAATTTCGACTGTTGCATAAGTACGGCATTTAGTACTTGTGGAAAGCCGACATTTGACAAGATGATTGCTTCCTCTTTTTTTTGAAGCTCCAGATAGAATGTTTTGAATGGTGTTCCTTGAAATAAGTCTACCATTACCAGAACATCGCCTTCCAGCTTTTCTATCAGCTCGTGCACTTCTTGCTGATAGTCATAGACACTTTTATCTCTAAGTGCTATGGAATGAACCTGCTCAAGATCCTTTGTAAAGTATCTTAATGTGTCAAGAAAGCCATCTGATAAACTTCCATGGGATGAGATCACTATATGATACATTTCTTCACCTCTCTTCACTTTACTATTAAGCAAGTAGCGTGCCAATATTAAACTAATCGTATTTCCTTTAATAGCAATGGTTAACAGCTAAAAATAGTGTCCCCGAGGCTGTCGACACTACCTAATCTTTTGGGACACTACTAAATTGGTTCTTGCACTCTAAGGTTTCTCTTACTAAAATAAACAATAGGAGGTGTTAGTATTGCTTTTACAAGAAAAAATGAAGCAGAGACGATTTTCCCCAAATGAACGAATTGTCGTTGATTTCATTTTAGATAAACAAGAACAAATAGAACCCTATTCCACTAAATCAATTGCTGGGGAAACTTATACCTCTCCTTCTGTTTTAATTCGAATAGCAAAGAAATTGAATTTCAATGGGTGGAATGATTTCAAACCAGCCTTTTTAGAAGAGGTTCATTATTTACAGTCCAGTTTTAGCAACCTTGATGCAAACAAGCCCTTCAGTTCAAAGGATTCACCTATGACTATTGCTGCGAAAATAACGCAATTAAAAATTGAAAGTGCTAATGATACCCTTTCACTTTTAAAGCATGACACCTTGCGAAAAGCAGTAAGAATTCTCGAGGATGCGAATAATGTCAAAGTTTTCGGACTATACAACACCTTATTTCTCGGAGAAGAGTTTGTTCATAAACTGAAACATATAAATAAACGGGCGGAAATAGTAATGGTCTCCAATGCCTTGTACCAAGAAGCGACAATGATGACTTCTGCTGAATGTGCAATTTGCCTATCCTATTCAGGAGAAACTGGAGAACTTTTAGATACATGCAAAATATTACGTGAAAACAAAGTACCTATTATTGCTATTACAAGCATTGGAGAAAATAGCCTATCAAGATTTGCTGACGTGATTCTCCGGATCTCCACTCGGGAAACTTCCTACTCAAAAATTGGTGGTTTTTCTTCACTAGAATCGATTTCGTTAATTTTGGATATTCTCTATTCAAACTTTTTTGCAATTCATTTCCAAGAAAACTATGATTATAAAATTGACTTAGCCCGAAGAACAGAACATAGACAAATTCAAAATCAAATAGTAGATGATCAGGCTGAGTTTAGTTTTGATTAAAAGTTCACCTTAAAAAGACGTAATGATCGGTTGTCATTACGTCTTAAATCATTTCTTCCAATACTTTATTAGGGAACTGAAATGATCCCTCTTTCAATGTAACTCTTTAAACTGTCCTCCACCACATCACTTGTTTTATATTTTGGCGAATAGCCAATCAGGTTCTTAGCATTTTTAATGCTATAGTGACCGCTGCGTGCAATATGGTAATATGTTTTATCAATATGATACTCATCATCTATATACTCACACCATTTTTCCCAGGACAAAAATTCGATTTTGGGATCACGATTAAAGAACTGGTACATCAAGGTTGCATATCCGTATAAAGTCAGTGATTCTTCTGCTACGGCGTGAAAACTCTCACCCACCGCCTGGTTCCTATGATTAACTGCATCTACAAACATCTGTGCCACGTCTGAAGCATGTACATGATGCAATGTTTCCATTCCGAAATTTGGAAGATAGATTTTCCCACCTTCAGCAATTGTTTGAAACACCATACTATCTTCATTTCCTAGCGGATTGATAAAAGTCCAGCCTGGTCCTGAAATTTGTCCTGGCATAATTACAGTGGCAGGGAAGCCTGTGGTGCGAAACTCTTTTTTCAAATACTGTTCGCTTTTGTATTTCTGGCAACCATATTCATCTAATGGATGTTTCACACCGTTGGGATCCGCTGGAACAAGCTCAGCTCTACCATGTGCCCAAATAGACGAACAATATAAGTAGTGGGAAAGGTTTGTTTCTCTTAATGCTTCTACCATGCTTTTTACATCTTTCAGCGTAAAGTTGATTAAATCAACAACCACATCAGCATTCAAATCTGCAATTTTTTGAGAGAAATCCTCAGTCTTACTTCTATCTAATTTCACTTGTTTCACCTTCTCCCATGCGGGGTCTTCAATATATGGTTTATTGATACCACGACTGATAGATATAACTTCATGTCCTGCTTTGGCTAATCTGGGTGTGAGGTACGTACCGATATGTCCAGCTCCACCTATAACAACAATTTTCATATGTTAAATTCCTCCTAACTTTGTTTAAATAGTATCATTATCTTTTTATCAAAAAACGTTGTTGGGTCCATCTTAGAACATCGTTTCAAAAATACTTTGTTTCTCTGCTGATTTTTGTAAAAGTCATTCTATTTTTATCATATAAAATAGTCCTTGGTTTATTCGTTTTTAAAAAACGTTTAACCAGATGAGTTCTCTATTTCAAAACAAAAAAACGAAACTCTTAATCTACCGTTATAGTTGATTACTCCCTCAACACGCAGTAATTTCCCTTCCACAACTACTCATCAAATTTGAATTGAACAATCTTTTTCAGAGAAGTTTAGTTGATTTGAGAAAGTTAAAAAAAGAGCCACAGTTCAAGCCTTCTCAATCCACTATTTAGCTTCAGTCATGCTACAATTTGGAAGAAGAAGGAAGGTTAGAGTCACTATTATGAAGAAAGCATTGGTTCTGTTTTTCTTACTGGTAATTGCTTTTTTGGGTCTGGACTATGAATTTGGCAATATGGCTGATTTGGGTTTGTCCACCCATGACTATCAGCAAGTTTTTTCTGCTATTTTACTTCTGCTTATTTACGTTCTACCGCTCTTGTATTTGTTCCATACGGCAGCGAAGCGTTGGGAGATATCCCTGATGTTGTTTCCCTTTATTATTCTCTTTGGCGGATTTTCCAGCGGCTGGATCGCCACTTTTGGTAATGAGGCAGTCGGCTCTGGTTTGACTGCACTATTTGGTCATTCAGCACTATTGAAGCAGTGGTCAGATGCACTTTCTGCACCGTTTGTCGAAGAATTTTCCAAGGGTTTATTTGCCCTTTGTTTTCTTTATTTGTTGAAAATTGAAAAGCCGCAAGGAGCCTTGCTTACTGGAATGGGAGTAGGATTAGGTTTTCAGCTGATTGAAGATATTGCTTATATTTCGGACGCCGCAGAAAAATCCCTGCGCGAAGTAATTCCTGAAGCATTGAATCGTGTCTCTGGATCAGTCAGTTCTCATTGGGTTTATACGGGCATTTTTACATTAGGTGTATTCTATTTAATCAAGCATGTAAAAGGACAACGTGCGTACCTGTGGCTGTTAGCTCCAATCATTTTACATTTTCTTTGGAATTCACCTTGGAATAATACCTTTTGGCTAGGACCCGTGTTGAATGCCCTAACGATTTTGTTGCTCGTTTATCTTTTCTTAAAGCTGGATGGCGAGTCGGAAATTGTGAAGGAATGACTACTATAGCTGACGTCTCTTTTACTTAAAAAGATGAGGTTCTCTGAAAAACTTATTATGCTATAGTTAGGATAACTTAACCTTTATTGCAAAAGGAGGATTTCGTCAAGACAATATTGATGAAGTAACTGCCGATATTCCTAAAAAGCTCTATTCGATTCGAAGTGTCCATAAACTTTCTGGTCACTGAGGCTATAGCAGCTATCATTTTAGCTTGAGGGATTTAGAAAAAGTATGCATTATGAATGCCCCTGAGCAGTTAGTTTCACCTACTTGCTCAGGGGCATTTATTAGGAATAATCTGAACTTACTTTCTTACATCTTTTTAAAACCTGCAACTAATCGAGTAACTGTTTGAACAATCATTTGGTCACTTTCATCATTAACTGCGGCTGGATAATTCAAAGCCATCTCATTAAGTGCCCCTGAAAGGGCATGGGTGACCCATACTGGATTTACTTCATCGGTTAAATAATTCTGTGCCTTTAAATCCATCAAGTGCTGTTGCAAAGAATTCATTGAGTTTTCTTGATCCGCTTTGCGCCAGGCATCCCAACCAACCACTGCAGGAGCATCCACCAATAAAATTCGTCGACATTCCAGCGCATTGGCTCCTTTAATGAAACCAATACACCCGAGAATTAGTTGCTGCCAAGGGTCGTCACTGGTTCGTGCATTTTTTTCGATTTGTGCAGCGACATCCTGCTGTACGTGATCCAATACAGCCAGAAAAAGTCCCTGCTTATTTTTGAAATGATGATACACTGCACCACGAGTTACTTGACCTTCTTCAGCGATTTTCTCCAGTGAAACACTATGATACCCATATTGAGTAAAATGCCTACGCGCGATTTGCGTCAGCAAGGCTGTTGTTTTGCGAGTTGCCTCTTCTTTTCTCATAGAATTTCCTTTCTATTTTTGATTTCTAGTTCCATGCTTGATAATCCAATCTTGGGCTTTGGTGCTAGGTGATTGCCGCCATTGGGCAATCAACGCATCTGCTTTGTCAGGAGAGTCTTTATAAAGATCATTTAGGTTATTACCAACACTTTTTTGCACAAATTTTTCAGGATCATCCTTTAAATTCGTCAAAATTTCGCAGTAACGTTCGTGTTCGTCCAGCGCCATCGATAGTTTTTCTGACCATGGCAAACGTAAACGAACCCCTTCGCAAGCTAGTCTTCTGACATGTACATTATCATTTAAAGTCCACTGGATCAATTCGTCCATGACTTCCTTAGGATGCTCCTTCAGTAAAGGACGAACTGCATACTCTCCGGTAAAACGTTTGGTTAGCTCCTTTAAAAAAGCCAACGACACCTGCCAATCTTGATTACCGTTGCGTTCGACATAACGACCAATCGGCCACAGCCACCAGCCAAAGCTAAACATACCTTCTGATTTTTCCAATTCCGGGCCCAGCAGCTGATAAAAGATCTGAATATTTTCGAAATAATCAGGACTCATATATTTATCCATCGCATCTACAATGAAATCAAAACGAGCAAAAAGTTCTTTGTTTTCCAGTTGTCCCTGTATTTCTTTGGTAAAATTCGCCGCATCAAAATTTGGGGAAACCTCCGCTATTTTTCCTGCCAGTTCACCAACATAGGCATCATTATAGTGATCCTTGTGCTTCATCCTGCCTCACTCCATTTTTCCTTTGACTTTAGCATACATACAGTCTGTATGTCAATTCTGCTCGAAAACCATTAAGAATAGAATTGAAACTACTTCGTTTACTCGCACTCATCATGTAGTTCTTATTAACGATTTTTACTACATATATACAAAACGGAGCGGGGTTTAATATTCATTTTTTTAAAAGAAAAGGTTTACAAGAATGAAGACATATGATAACTTTAAAGTGTAATTAAGGAATGTTATTAGTTCGGCTAAGCATGACCGGTTTACCAAAATCCGTGGAGATTTTGTGTAAATGGGTCTTTTTTGTTCATTTTTTTAGAAAAGGAGAGGGATTAAAATGGATTTGTTAAGTCCGGTAATCGGGAAACTAAAACAGATTGAAACGGTAGATGATGAAATGTTTGCTACCAAGATGTTAGGAGATGGAGTGGCTATTTTACCACGAGACCCGCGAATCGTCTCTCCAGCAGATGCTGAGGTAACTGCTGTATTCCCAACTGGTCATGCCATTGGTTTAAAAACAGCAGAAGGAATTGAACTGTTATTGCATTTAGGAATAGACACCGTAGCTCTTAAAGGTAATTTTTTCCAAAGTAACGTTCAGTTGAATCAATCGGTCAAAGCCGGCGAATTACTCGTTGACATGGATTTTTCAAGTATAAAAGAGGCCGGATATGATACAGATGTGATGCTGATTATCACAAATACTGCCGGAAAAAGCATTGAAAAGAAAGCTTCATTAGGTGAAGTGGACTGTGCAACCCCTATTCTTACAATAAAGTAGGTGGAATAATGATCATAAAAAGAGTACTTAATAACAATACGATTATTAGTCTGGACCCCAATGGAGCAGAAATAATTGTTAAAGGAAAAGGAATTGCTTTTGGGAAGAAGCCTGGACAGAAAGCAGATAAAAGTAAAACTGAAAAAGTGTTTACGTTAGATACTACGGAAACCATTCGCCAATATCAAGAAATCATTATGGATATATCAGAAGATATCATCGAACTGACTGAAGAGATTATTGAAGTGATAAAAAATGGCACTGAAAAAACCATCAGTGACAAAATTTATATCACATTAACCGATCATATTTCAAATCTGTTAGAACGAATGGCATTAGGCATTCACTTCGACAGTACTCTTTTGTGGAATGTTCAGGCACTATATCCAGAAGAATACCAATTAGCTGTCCAGGCGGTTGCTATGATCCGGCAGCATTTTGACTTGCCAGTTGCCAACGATGAGGCCAATTTTATCGCGATACACATTGTCAACTCAGAAATGGATTTAGAAATCCAAGAAACCGTTGGGATTACCGAGACAATCAATCAAATCTTGCTTGTGATTGAAGAATGTATGGATACTACTGTATTTCTCGAAAACTCCGAGCTTGATAAGGCCCGCTTTGTTCTGCATCTACGTTTTTTACTTCAACGAATTATTCAAGAAGAAATATTACAATACGATAAAAGCGATCACATGATGGCACTATTAATGAAGGAATATCCTCATCAGTCTGTCTGTGTGTCGAAAATTATGCAGGTCATCTCTGAAAAATATCAAAAAGAAATCGAAGGAGAGCGCCTGTTTTTACTGATTCACGTCATTCGTTTAACAACCGCTAAAGAAATCAGCGGATAATTTGACTATTAAGGAGGGAAAATGACTTCGTACTGGATGGTTACGGGAAAAGCCGGCTAGACCTTTTATTTTAATCAACTAAAATAAATGGAGGTACAAAAAGATGAACTATCAAGAAGCCGCACCACTGATTATTGACGCAGTAGGGGGAACCGGGAATGTCGACAATGTGACACATTGCATGACCCGTCTACGATTTGTTCTGAGAGATGATGGAAAAGCAGATGATGGAAAAGTAAAAAACGTTGCTGGTGTGATGGGAGTTACTAGAAAAGGCGGTCAATATCAATTAATTATTGGACCGAATGTCGCGAGTCTTTATGATGTTGTTGAAAAATTATTACCAGCAGCCGGTCAGGAACAAACGGAAGAACAAACGGTTAAACATAAAAAAGATGGAAAAGCAATTTTTGAACAGGTATTGGATTATATTTCAGGTTCTTTGACGCCGTTGATTCCGATTCTTTTAGTTGCGTCGCTATGTAAAACAGTTGGTGTTGTACTGGGCCCCTCATTGTTGGGCCTAGTCACAGAAAATAGTGATATTTATCAATTGTTTACATTTGTTGGAGATGCTGGCTTCTATTTCTTACCTGTTTTTATTGGCTGGTCAGCCGCCCGCAAATTAAAGAGCAGTATTCCTATTGGAATGCTGCTGGGTGCTGTGATGCTGTACCCTAATTTTATGCAAATGGCGGAAGATAGTGTTTCATTTTCTGTTTACGGAATCCCTACGATGCTGCAGAATTATTCAAGTACTGTTTTGCCAATGATCTTGACGATTGCAGCAATGAGCTTTGTTGAGAAGTTTTGGAAACGATACACACCGGATGTGCTAAAAGTATTTTTGATTCCCTTTGGTACTTTGCTTGTAATGCTTCCTTTAACGCTGATAATTTTTGGTCCACTAGGTGGATTTTTAGGGGTTTATATAGGTGAAGCTTTGATTGCCTTGAATACCTTCGCACGACCTTTAGCCGTCTGTGTCGTGGGAGCAACGTTTGCTTTTATCGTTATGACGGGAATGCATCCCGTTCTATTTACCTATCTGTTTACAACTTTTCCAGCATTAGGCTACGATAACTTCTTAATGCCAGGAATTTTAGCAGCTTCATGGGCTGGAACTGGTGTGGCACTGGCTTGCGTTTATAAATTTAAATCAAAAGAGAAGAAAACTTTGACGTTTGGTTACGTGGTTACTTGGTTTTTAGGTGGCGTTGGCGAACCTCTATTGTATGGATTGAATGTTCCTTACAAAACACCTTTTGTTGCTGGAACCATTGCCGGAGCCATCACTGGTTTGATCGCAGGTATTTTAAATTTGACTGGTCATGTATTGAACATATCCAACGGCATCTATGGTTTAGCAGGATTTGTGGGCGGCAGCACTTACAATTATATTGTATTGGGTGTGACCGTGGCGGCTGGTTTGATCTCTGGATTCGTTGTCATGCTGTTTTTCAAACTTGATGAAGGATTGGTGAAGGAATAATGTATTTTACCTCTGAAAAAATAACTGAAAGAATTACCCGGATTCGAACAGCCTTTGAAGTATGTGCTTATTATATTCAAGGAGAAACAAGCGGCGCCCTGTTAGATACAGGATTGGGCTGTGGTGATTTAAAGAGTTTCATAGATGATTTATCAACTACCGACTACACCGTTATTTTGTCTCATGGTCATTGTGATCATGCTGGAGGTAGCAGCCAGTTTGAGGAAGTTTACCTAAGTCCATTAGATAACAATTTAGAAAGCTATCATTGCACCCAACAGTTTCGTATCCGAGAAATCCAAAAAGCACCTACTCCGCTTCCAGAAATATGGCAGTCGGATCAAGTATTGTCACAACAAGCCAATGGATTTAAAAAGTTAACAGAAGAAATGATCTTCGATTTAGGTGGGGTAACAATTGAACTTCTACTTATTCCAGGACATACGCAAGGAATGATGGTTTTCTTATTACCAGAAGAAAAAATAGCTATTTTTGGAGATGCTTGTGGCGAGAACACCTTGATCTGTTTTCCCGAAAGCACATCACTTGCTGAACATTACACTGCTTTAAAAAAATTAAAGAAGTGGGAGGGTCGCTATGATCGAATTTTAAGAAATCATGGGACATTCGAATCACCGATTCATTTGTTAGATAATAACTTGATCCTCTGTGAAAATATTTTAGCTAAAAAGGATGCTCGCGTTCCGGTCCATATTCATGGAGTTGAGGCCTTCAGCGGTAAGGATAGAGACAAAGAAATGACCGAAAGTGAGAAAACGGGAAACATTATTTACACGCTTGATAAATTGTAAAAGATCCTCAGCATTAGCGATTTCTGTCAAAAAATGAGGCGATGACACCCTTCTGTGGCGCCATGCACCATAGAAGGATATTATCGTCTCTAATTCAATAATGTTTTTATGTCCGCTACCAATACTCGATCCACTCGAGGCGCCGAGGTGTAATCGTAATAGGTTGAGGCTGATTCAAAAAGAATATATAGTTGTCCATCGTTAGCAGTGATTTGTTCCAAGTAAGGAGGCATTCTAATTTTCCCTCTATACTCATCATTAGTCAGATCCTGAGTTAAATGCTTTGAATTGCGGTACCGCAAGATTTCTGAATCACTAGAACCAAAGGAGGTTGAGATCAAAAAGTCATTCTGATAAAAGGTAATTCCTTGAGCCTCACTAGGCATCGTGTAATAATCCCGATTATCATCGACAACTGTGCGCTTAGGCTTAAGCTTCCCCTTCTCATCCAATGGATAAATAGAAACCTCACCTTCGCGATTCAGCTTAAAAGTTCCTACGTAAAGTTTCTGGTCAGAATAAGTGATATAGGAAGTAACAGAAAAGTCTTCAAACTGAATATTCTGGTCGTACTTAACCGGACGGTGACTCACATCAAAATCATAGCTCTCAATTTGTTTAAGAGAGATCGCTGAAATTTGCGAATGATCCAATTCAACCTGTGAGGTTACCCAAAGATTTTCGCTTTTTGGATCATAAGTAATTCCACCTGCATGAGGCATCCCTGGTAAAACCAAGGTTTTGATGTAACCACCTGTTTGCCGATCCATCACGTAGATTACCGAAAAATGACGATGATCATGGCTGTAAGCGCTGATAAAGACGTACCGATCCGCCACTGCCACACCTTGAGGATCCATATCCGTACTGGTAGATACCTGTTGATTGATATCTAAAGTTTTAGTCTGATCTAAGCCAGGAATGATGTACGTACGGGGCTGGTCAAGATTCTCGCTTTCATAAACTGCTTGGTATAGTTTAGGATATTTTTTTATCTGTTGTTTTTGCTGGGAATCGGTATAAACTGCTGGCGAAATGCTCGTGCCATTTTTTAGTTCAAGTGAATCCGGATCACTGCAGCTGCCTAAAATTACCAGCAAAAAACTCAACGTAAATAGTGCCAATCCTTTTTTCATCGTTTTTTCCTCTAGTCTCAGTTTTCTTCATGGTAGCATGATTTTCGATGTTGCTTAACTGATATGCTTACAGTAGAGAGAAAAAAAGAGACTGAAATCAGCCTCCTTTAAAACTTCTTGAATGTTAACAAACCGACTACCGATTCTTTAGCCAGTTTTTTAGCACTGGAAACAACCTTTTTACTGTCGTTGATTTTTACGCCATCTAATACTTCTCCAACCTGTTGTGTAGTAAAGTTAATCGTTCGGACTACACCGTCCTTGGTTTGTTCAACCACTTCACCTAAATCTTCCAGTCCATCATCTCGACGAATTCTTTGTTTACCAATCGTACCTACTGCAGTATTAGCCACCCCATCCAATGTTTGACCGACTACTTTACCTACTGCTTTGTTCCGCTCAAAAACATCTTTACTAATTTCTCTTAGATCATCACTATCCGTTAGTTCCGCTGCAATATTCGTTACGCCACTGATTATCCCACCGCGCACGGCTCCAACTGCTTCACCAATTTCTTTAAAAAATGCCATAATAAGACCTTCTTTTTTTTCTTTTAGTATACCACCTGTTGAGAGTTTTGGGAAAGTGTGGAAAAATAGCCAACAGAAATAAGCGAACCATTTTCTCGAATGGTCCGCTTATTCTTATTTATTTAATTGAACCACTCTATTTACCAAGTTTTCTGCAGTTAAGCCATAATGCTCTTTTAGCAGCTTGGGATCCCCGGATTGACCAAAACAGTCTTTCACTCCAATTTTTACGACATTGGCTGGATGGTACTCAGCCAGAAATTCTGCCACTGCACTACCTAACCCGCCAATAATACTGTGCTCTTCTGCTGTAATAATCCATGGCGTTTCCCTAGCAGCTTGCAAAACTAATTCTTCGTCTAAAGGTTTGATAGTTGAGAAGTTTAATACTCGTACTTTAATTCTTTGTTTTTCTAAAATTTTTGCAGCTTCTAGAGCTTCTTGTACCATCAGTCCGGTTGCTATAATCGTTCCGTCTGCCCCCTCCGTCAAGGTTTCCCCTTTCCCGATATCGAAAACAGGTTTGGTCTGGTGAACTCGTTGTACGGCCAGCCGACCCAATCGTAGATAAACCGGTCCATTTTGAGCCAAAATAGCATCAATCGCTGCTTCTGTTTCCAAATCATCCGCAGGGTTTAAAATCGTCATCCCAGGAATCACCCGCATCAATGCCAAATCTTCAATTGCTTGATGAGACCCGCCATCTTCACCAACAGTAATTCCAGCATGGGTAGCGGCAATAACCACATTTAACTTTTGATAGGCGACCGCATTTCTAATTTGTTCGTAGGCTCTGCCCGCAGGAAAAATTTATAATCGTAATTCAGTAGATCATAAGATACTAAATTTCTTACTGTATATTTTTTAATACCGCCTTTTTTATCAGGAATAAAAACTAGCTAGAAAGACTCTGAGTTGACTCAGTTTCTTCTAGCTAGTTTTATCTACATCTCTGCCAATGAAATTAAACGAATTTTTTTCTCTCTTGCAAATTCCTTCACTTGCTTAGTGAAACCTCTTTTGGAGAATAAAAACAATTCTTTAGTAGCGTATGGAAAATATTTACTATGCTCTATCAGTTGTTCAGCTGCTGGCAAATCAATTTTTTCATTTCGCCAGTAGCAATCACCTAGTAACAAATCTTCTTCTTCAGTACCCAGTCCAACCACATTGACTTTTTGCTGTTGAACATTTTTATTTTTTCCAGTGGACGGATTCCCCCACCAAGAACCCACTTCAGTGAGTGAAATGGCCATCCGCTCACTTCCGTTTTTCTCTACCAGCCAGCTGCGACAATAATCTTCAAAAGTTTTTGAAGTAAACTGCAAAATATCCTCGGCAATGTATTTCCAGATCAACTCTGTCCGTTCAGTTTCAATAAACTGCTTGTATTTAGGAACATAACGGTACCAGAAACGGAATAAGCCATCCGAGATCACATAAATTGGCTTGTTTTTTCCAATTTCAGTTAATGCCGTTCTTTTCTCAACTATTTCTAAGTCAATCAGTGTTTCCAAATACTTAGTTAACGGTCCAGATTCAATACCAGTTCTATTGACAATTTCTCTAACCTCAGTTGCACCTGCAGCAATAGCGGTAATAATATCATTGTAACGATTTGGTGTTCGCAACTCCTGCATTAACAAGTTGCTAGGCTCTTCGTATAAGAAAGTATTTTTACGCAACACATTGGTTAAAATATTTTCCTTCAAAGATAAGCTGTCATTAAACATTTCAAGATAAAAGGGAATGCCTCCTGTTAACCCATAAATAGTCATAAAAACTTCCTTAGGGATTCTCGCTAGGAGCGTATGAGCCTCAGTAAAAGTTAATGGCAACAGGTTTATTTGTCCAGTGATTTTTTCATTAAGAGGGCTCTTGCTACCTAAAACTTGTTCCTTCATAAAGGAAACCTGTGATCCAGTTAGAATCACTAGCAAATTACCACTATTCTGATAAGATTTTTTAATGATTTCTAGTAGCTCTTCAGCAAGTCCTTCATTTGATTTCGCTAAATGAGGGTAGTCATCAATAACAAAGACAACTGGTTCATCCGAAGCCTGGGCAAGCTTAGCTACTGCATCAAAAGCTGCCATAAAAGTAGCAAAATTTTTAGTTGAATCATCTGGTTCAGTTAAGTCATTGATTGCTTGACTCAAATTAGCAAGATTAATGGCTGGCCCAAATTGATCCGCTGTAAAGAAAATGGTCTGTTTACCTTGAACAAACTCTTCCAATAGCCGGGATTTTCCGATCCGCCGTCGACCATACATTGCAACGAATTCAAACTGTTCACTGGCTAATCGTTCCTCCAGTTCTACAAGCTCCTGCTTTCTTCCTACAAACATCACTTCACCTCATCTATTTGATTTGCATTTAGTATATCATAAACTACTGAATTACGATCTACCGAGGAATAGCTTTTTAGTTAACACCAAAAAGACCCAGAGCTGTTATACTCTGAGTCGATATTTTACTCCTTAATTCTTATTCCGCTATTTCCTTCAATAGCTTGTTGCCAAAAGCACATTATCCTTTTGAGTGTACTGTAACACTAGCTGCCAAGCATCTTTGATAATAATTATTTTAGTCAGGGTGACCTCGGCCTGGGAATTTAGACACAGCGATTTAAAAAACTCCCAAAAGAAGCCAGAAGTAGAACTTTTGTATTTTAGGAACAAATACATTCTTGCATTTATAGCACTCGTTAAATTTCTTGAAAACAAATCTTTCTATGACTGTTAATCTCTCTTCTTATATTTCGATTGTTCTGCTCTTAATAATAGAAGACTGACCAACTACCATAGATTCACTTCCTTTATTCTGTTAAAAGATCTCTTATCTTAATTTTTATTGTGCTCATCTGTTTTATTTTGAGCCATAAGCTCTTGTAAGATCTCAACTTGCAGCTTTTGCAAGTCAAGAATATGCTGCCATTTAGTTGACATCAGATAATCAAGTTTCTCGTGAAGCAAATGTATTTCTACTTCCGCTTTGACATTGACTTGATAATCATTGTCTGCCTCTACCCGGTCACGATCGGCCTGACGATTTTGGCTCATCAAAATAATAGGGGCTTGAATTGCCGCTAAACAAGAGAGTGCCAAATTTAACAGTATGAAAGGAAATTTGTCGAATGGTTGAAAAAACAAAGGCAGCGTATTCAAAACAATCCATATTGCTAAGATAAGTAGAAATATAATGATGAATGGCCAGCTGCCTCCAAATTTAGCGATACCATCCGCAAGTTTTTGCCCTCTTGTTTCTTTAGTTTTCAAGGCATCATTGACGTTTTGAATGTGGACTTGCTCATTACGAATCTTATGCTTTAATTCATGGTCAAATTGATTCGTAATGTGAATTTCTTGGATCAATAATTGATTGATATACTGGAAACGATAATTTAACAAATTTTGATAGGAAAGTTTTGATTCTTGATTCATCTCTGGTGTCTGCTGCACTATAAACGCTTGAAGGTCACTTTCTAATTCCTTAATCTGAACTGTTTTCTTCGTTTGATCTGTCATAGCTATCACCTTTTTTTCTTTTTATGATAGCATGTTTTTTCTCTGTTGCTCTTTAATATGCCTATACTCTCCTTTATACTTTTGCCTCTAAACATCCCTTGGCTTCTTTTTCTGTTGTCTCATTTCTCCAGCTATAAATGGCAGTACTAAAGTATGACTATTAAAACCAATCACACTAGCTATCAGCTTCATAAATGACTTGTGTTAAAATCATTGCTGTAGATAATGCAGTATTTAAACAAATATAAACTATAAAGCAGGAGATTCTTTACTATTATTTTGCATCTATCTTCATTTTAATTGTCACGTTAAAAAAGGAGTTAAATCCTTACAGGTACGAAAAGTACCTCCAGTTTTAGAAACTAGAGGTACTCTTCTGAGAGAATATATAAAAAGGAAAAAAACAAAATTGGTAGTGATAAACGAAAATGACTAATTAGCTGCGGAGTTATTCCCCTTTTGCTTCTGCACTTTTGGTTTCACTCTGTATTTATAGTTTAACTTATTCTATATTCCTTTTGGGTTCTTTTTTTTTAAGATGCTTCAAAATACTCAATATATTTCAGGAGTAGCAACTATTCGGTTTATTCCTGCAGCTAAGAGATCCATAGAAGCGATCCACAGAAAAATAGCTGACCTGAACTCAAATTTTTGATAATCGTAAATACTGTAGCGCACAAAAAGCCTAGGCTGCATTTTGGGGATACAGCCTAGGCTTTTTATACTCTTAAATTTTCATCAATAATAGTACCCTCAACCACACGGTTAGTATCCCCGATCAAAAAGAGATTCTCACCTTCGACATTAACTTGAAGTTGGCCACCTAATACTTCTACCTTTACTGGATTATCCGGCGTCAGGCCTTTTTTTTTTAGAACATAAGCAGTTGAGCCTGTTCCTGTTCCACACGCCAAAGTGAAATCTTCAACCCCACGCTCATAGGTTCGTTCAACTATATGTCCATCTCGTAAAAGATCGTAAAAGTTTACATTGGCACCTTTCTCAAATGATGGGTGATTGCGCAGCTCACGACCCAAATCAAGGATCGTCTCCAATTGAGTCATAGCTAAATCAGGATAATGTACGACTAAATGTGGAATTCCTGGATTGCCAAGCTCCACATAATCTACTGTCAAATCTCGACCATCTATCTGCAAAACTAAGTCCTGCTTAAACACGGTCGGTGAATTCAACTGTACCCGGTAAATCCGCTCAGACAAACGTTGTGCTGGTACGTCTCCCGCGATTGATTCGATTACCATTTCTTCTGACGCTAAGCCAGTCTCGTAGGCAAATCGGGCAACACAACGGGCACCGTTTCCACACATTTCCGCTTCCGAACCATCAGAATTGTAATAACGAGCATAAAAATCACCAGCGCTTTTTGCTGTTTCAATGGCGATCAATGTATCTGCCCCTACCGAAACTCGACGTTCACATGTTTGTTTTGCCAATCGGCTTAATTGTTCGCCAGTTAAATTCAGTTCAATATTGTTAACCACAATAAAATCATTACCAGCACCTTGCATTTTGTTAAAAGGTATTCTCATAAGTTGCTCCTAGCATGCTTATTTCAGTGATTCCGGAATTACTTCGTTTTGGATCATTTGCTCTAAGGTTTGACGTTTTACAATTAAATCAGCCTGGCCGTCCTTCACTAAGACTACCGCGGGAATTGCTAGTTTGTTGTAATTGCTGGCCATTGAGTAGCCATATGCACCAGTTGAGAAGGTTGCAAAAATATCCTCCGTTTCAACTGCTGGCAACTCAATATCCTTTACCAAGATATCTGTACTTTCGCAGGCTTTACCAGAAACCGTTACTGTTTCTGCCACAGCTTGATCTGCTTTGTTTGCTAATATTCCCGTATATTTTGCTTCGTAAAGACCCGGGCGAATATTATCCGTCATCCCACCATCTATACTGACATATTTACGAATTCCTGGCAATTCTTTGATCGCTCCAATCGTATGCAAAGAAATTCCAGCCTCAGCTACTATGCTGCGACCTGGTTCAATCACAACGGCTGGCTGCGGGTAGTTTTCTTTTTCACAGAACGCTAACAATTTATCCATCATCGGAGCTAAGAAATAAGCAAAGGGCTGACGAATATCTTCATCGGTATAGCGTACACCAAAGCCGCCACCAAAATTCAATTCACTGATTTCGTAATCAAATCGTTCTTTCACCATTTTTACTAAGTCTAGTGCAATATCTACAGCGCCCAAATGAGCACTATTGTCAGACAACTGACTGCCTACATGAAAATGGAAGCCTAGGAAATTAATTCCCTCTGCGTTAATCGCTTTTTGCACTTGTGGGAATAAAATGTCTTCATTAATTGGAATACCAAACTTAGAATCTTTTTGACCAGTCGAAATAAAGGAATGAGTTTCCACATTCACTTCTGGAGTAATCCGGAACAAAACATTAACGGTTTTATTTTTTTCTTGCGCCAAAGCTGAAATCGTATCTACTTCTTGTAGGCTGTCTACGATAATCCGGCCAATCCCATTGTCGATAGCCATTTCTAGCTCAGCCAGTGATTTATTGTTGCCGTTGATTTCGATTTTTTCTACTGGAAATCCAGCTTGTAACGCTGTATGCAACTCACCATCAGAAAGAACTTCCAATGAGAAGCCTTGCTTTTCGATAATTTTCAGCATCGCCATGGTTGAAAAAGCTTTACTGGCATAGGCAACTCGAACCCTATCGTATTTATTAACAAAGTCTCGACGCAATTCCTGGCAGCGTTCTTCAATAATACTTTGTGAGAAAACGTAAAGTGGCGTACCGTAAATTTTTGCTAATTCTACCGTGTCACAGCCATCCCAAAATAAATGTCCATTTTTTACTGTCATTTCCATATTATTCCCCCTCGTTCAATGCGTCGATTAAGTTTACAAACGTTTGAATTCCTAATAATAAGTGCTTTTCATCAAATTTCATTTTTCCGCTGTGTAAAGGATATGTGTATCCTTTTTCTTCATCACGGATACCCAAGAAGAAGAACATTCCCGGCATAACGGTTTGATACATTGAGAAATCTTCCGCAATTAAATATGGCGGTGTTTCCACATAATAATCAGTTGCAACTTTTTCCAAGGCTTCCACCATACGAGGATTGTTATCCACCACTCGATACATATGATTGAAAATAACTTCCGCTTCACAACCATAACCTTTAGCAATCTCCGAAGCAATTAGATCAATCCGTCGAACGACTTCATCGTAAACCTTATCATCAAAAGCTCGCATCGTACCATGTAAAGTGACCTCTTGAGCGATAATATTCATCGCTTCTCCACCATGAATGGTTCCAAAAGTTAAAACAACATTATCTAATGGGCTGATGTTACGGGCTAAAATACTGGATAATCCGGAAATAATTCCACCAGTTGCCACGATTGCATCTTCTCCTTGCTGTGGTTGAGCGCCGTGAGAACTTAGTCCCTTAACAATAATCGTCACTTCGGCGTTGCGCGCCATCATCGGTCCTGGACGACAAGAAATTTTACCCGCGGGCAAATCTGGAAAAACATGTAGTCCCACAATTTCTTCTACACCTAACTCTTGTAAAATCCCTGTATCTACGATTAACTGAGCGCCACCTGGTCCTTCCTCAGCTGGTTGAAAAACCAAAACAATTGTTCCTCGAACTTTTTCCGGGTGATTTGTTAAATAGCCTGCAAACCCTAACAGAGTTGACATATGACCATCGTGTCCACAAGCATGCATTTTTCCTGATGTTTTTGAAGCAAAATCATAGCCTGTTTGTTCCTCTACCGGCAAGGCATCGATATCTGAACGATAAGCTATTGTCTTACCTGGTCGTTCACTCCGGATTACCGCAATCGTTCCTGTGTTAACCACTTCATAGATTTCTGTAATGCCAAAAGAAGCCAGCTTCTCACGAATATAGTTAGCTGTCTGAAATTCTTCTAAACCTAATTCGGGAATTTGATGTAGGTCTCGGCGCATCTTAGTGACTAATTCTTCTAATTCTTGTATCTCAAGCTCAATCATCGTATCATCCTTCATCAGTGAAATTATTCTGTTTATTCGATTAAAATAGTATTGACAGTTTCTAATATTATAGTACAAATGCGCAGATTGTCTAGTGAAGGTGAATATCTTTTTGCCTTCTTTAAACTAAACACGTCAAAAAGGCAAACATTGAGACAAAAGTTCTTCTCAAGTTTGCCTTTTTTCTTTTACTTTCAAAAGAAGCTAATGAATACTTCTATTATATAAGCACAAAACTAAACCCTCATTGCAGTTTCGTAAGCTGCCCAAATTGCATCCATTACATTAGTCGGCTTCTTAGCATCACCAATCAAATGTACATGTTCACCTTTGACTGCTTTATATAGTCGATCGTCTGGTAGATAGCCCACTGAAACCACAATATCATCCGCCGGAATTTCATGGGGTTTCGGCATGCCTTGAACTCCAAGAGCAAACATGTGCTGTGCACGATTGGCCACGTTAGGATAGTTTTTGACCATTTCGGTCACATAGGCAATGTCGTTTTCGTATTTATCAACAACCGCATTTTTTATGACCGTTACTTTATAGTACTCCAAAAGCTCCATCATCATATTATAGTTAGCTGCCGATAAACCAAATGCGTTTATAATGGTTTCGCTAGCTTCAATGATAGTTACCTTTTTACCTTTGCGAGCCAAATCATAGGCAATTTCACAACCGGTCAAACCTCCGCCAACAATTACTACGTTTTCTCCAGTAATTTCTTTGTGACGCAGGGCATCAATTGCGTAGGCTACATGTTCACTCTCGAAGCCCGGGATAGGCAATTTTCTTTCATTGGCACCCGTGGCAACAAAAATTTCATCATACCCTTTGGTCATAGCTTCGGTAACTTCGGTGTTCATTTGCACATTGATAGTTAAATCCTTCATTTGTTTCTTGTACCATTCGAGTAACTGCCGATCATCTTCTTTGAAATCTGGTGTTGCTGCTGCTACAAATACACCACCTAGTTGATCGGTTTTTTCCAAGAGATCTACTTGATGACCGCGAATGGCCGCTACCCGAGCAGCTTCCATTCCGCCGATTCCCCCACCGACTACTAAAACTTTCTTAGGTGTTTCAGCAGGTGTCAAAGCAAAACTTTTTTCACGACCGCAGGCAGGATTCACTGCACAGGAAATATCTTTGCCTTGGAATATTCGACCTAAACAGCCTTGATGACAGTAGATACATGGTCGAATATCTGCTAAACGATCTTCCGCAAATTTGTTCACAATTTCTGGATCAGCTAACAAAGGTCGTCCCATACCCATCATGTCTAATTTGCCTTCTTCGATTACCCGGTTAGCTAATTCTGGATTATCAAAGCGTCCAGCACACACAATCGGAATATCTACTACATCTTTTAATTTCATGACATCTTCTAGATTACAGGCTTTCGGCATATACATTGGTGGATGTGCCCAGAACCACGAATCATAGCTTCCGTTATCGCAGTTCAGCATATCATAGCCAAATTCCTCCAGCTTTTTCGCCACAACAAAGGACTCTTCATAGTCACGACCTTTTTCTTCAAATTTTTCACCTGGAATTGCACCTCGGTTAAAATCTTTGATATAGCTTTTCACACTATATCGCATGGATACTGGAAAATCTACACCGCATTTTTCCTTAATTGCTTCTACAATTTCTTTAATAATTCGCAAACGATTTTCTAAAGAACCACCATATTCGTCAGTCCGACGGTTAAAGAAGGAAATAACAAATTGATCAAGAAGGTATCCTTCATGAACCGCATGAATTTCCACACCATCTCCGCCGGCATCCTGAACCAGCTTCGCACCTTCCGCAAAATTCTTCACGTATTGATTAATTTCATCCTTGGTCATTCCGATATCCATCTTGGTTGGATCCCAAACATTTTGAATCGGTGCTGGAGCCGGTGTAATACCCGTTAAGCCATGATTAGCCCGACCTGTTAAAGCAGTCAACTGAACAAAAACTTTACCGCCGGCTGCATGAACCCCTTCGGTCAAATACTTCATGTCCTTCACATAACCTTCAGGATTACTTAGAATACAAAAACCCATGTTGTCAACAACTGGCATCAATCCGGTAATAATCAGCCCAGTACCACCCTTGGCGCGCTCAATATAGTAATCTGCACCGTCTTTAGTGTACGCGACGGTGTCCATGTTCAACAAACGTGGAGAAAATACTCCCATCGGCATCATAGCAATTCGGTTCGGCAGCTCCACCGATCCTACTTTCAATGGCGAAAAGAGTGCTTGATACTTTGTTTCCATAACGTTTCCTCCTCTTACATTTTTTAAGGCAATCGAACTTTCCTGACAAAAAACGCTTGTGAAAAACCTATCATGCTTTATACTTTAAGTATACGATCCTATTGTAAAAAGACTATCACTTTTACGCAGTTGCCCTATAAGAATCACGCGAGAGGAGCAAGTATCCATGGAACATAAGTGTCAACGCTTTTTAAAAGCGCAAGATTATTCAAAAGGACTGGCTCATTTGAATTTTCGCTATACTATTAAAAGTCCAGCTGCTGACAGCTTGACCGTTTCTCGTATCCACCAACTGGATGATGCGATTTTAACCTATAGTGTTGTTGATTGTTCAAAAGGTATTTTCTCTCGGATTCCTGATACTCCGCAAGAGTATTTAGCATTACGATTTATCCGCCATGGATATGAAGTTCATACTGACGATAACAAGAAAAATATCTTGAAGGATTATAGTATCGGTATTTTTGATTTAAACACTATCAGCATCTATGATCGCCAACGACCAACTGAAGGAATTAACTTGTTCATTGAAAAAAACGGTTATACCCGAAATTTACTTAATCCGATTACTACCAGTGTGGTTTTGGATTGCTCAAATGGTCTTGCTCGCTTTTTACTTGAAAGCATGTTTATCTTTGAACAACAGTTTAACCATATTTCAATGGAAGAAAATAGATTAATTTTACATCATTTTCTTACTCTGTTGAGAGACTGGTTAGGTCAAAAGAAATCCTACTCTACAGAGGAACTGCTTTTGAATCAAGCTGCAGATTATATTCGTTCCTATCTATGGGATGCAACATTATCGCTGGAAAGAACGGCACAGGCTTGCCAAATATCGACTCGCACTTTGCAAAAGGGCTTCCAAACTGCTAGATTATCCTTCAGCGGTTACGTAAAAGATGCCCGCTTAGCCTTAGCTGCTGTCAAACTATTTCAGTCTAATCAACCTGCTACGTCGATCGCTTTTCAATGCGGCTTCAATAATTCCGCCTACTTCAGCAAATGCTTTAAAGAGAAATACCAGCAGTCTCCTTTGCAATATCGACGAAAGATGCAGTCACTTTTAGATCAAAAGAACTTTGTCTCTAGCGATTGTCCGTTACTCAATTGAACCTCAATCAATACTTTCCCATCCTCGTTAATGAAGGTTTGGGAAAGCTTTTTTATTGCTTTCTCCTCTCTGATTATCGATCCTTTCCCTTTTCCTGACGAGTGCAAACATCTTTTGTTTAGCATATGCTTTTACCAAACCTCTCTTAGTGTGTAAAGGCTGCTAGTTGTAAATAAAAACGAGCCAATCACCTAAGTGAAAAAGCTCGTAGTGGATTGCTATTCCTTTTTTTAATTATATAGAATTTATGTTACCCCGTAATCAATTAAAAAGATGCTGTATATTTTTTCAACTGCGGAAGCTTAATAAACCAAGCAACTACTAAACAAGAAACAATTTTATCGACAATATTTCCAGCGACTGCTCCCCAATAAGTAGCACTAATCATCTCTTTACCAGAAGCTCTTAAAGCTAAAATAACAATATCAGTTCCTGATCCTGTAAAACCGCCAAATAAAGCTAACCGAATTGGAGCACCGATCATAGGACAAATAATTGCCAACAACACACCCGCAATCAAGGCCTGTTTGTAACAGAAGCCTTTTTTGGCCACTAGAGCAACCACAATAGCTACCGCAACATTTACTAAAGCAAAGGGAATCGACAAAGGGCCGCTAATTAGACCCATTAGTAGATTTGTCGTTACACCCGTCAGAATTCCATATTTCATCCCAAAGTTAGCCGCGATAAAAATTGTTCCCATCGTGTCTAAAAACAGTAAAGGAATTTTTAACATAGATACCGCTTCTCCCAATACTACATTTAATACTACCGCAATGGCACACATTGCTAAAACTTTCGTGGTATTTTTCAATTTATTAACCTCTTTCCATAAATTGAGCTAACAGCCCAGTCATGTTCTCTTGATGATCTTCGCTGTACCAAACGGGCACCTCAAAAAAGTCTGAGGAAACAGCGAACACCTCACACAATGAAAAAAATTCTTCCATTAAAACACCCCGCTGATCAGTAATTGAGCAGTTAGGGCTTTCATTAATACCAATTATTCCCAGGTACTCATAGCCTTCTTGTTGATAAGCCTGAATTTGCTGGAGGATTGGCAATAACAGATCGCGGCAAATCTTGCGATAATTCGGAATTTGAGCGTATTCTTCATAGGTCATCGGTGGTCGATTAGCCCCCAGTGTTATGAATTCAGGACAAGGCAATTGAATCATCGCAACCCCCTGCTTAAGCAGTTCAAGAGCGAAAGGAAATGCTCCACTAGCCCGTTCCCATCCATGAATTACAGCATTTTGATTCAAAATACAATGAGAAACCGCTACTAATTTCTTGCTTGGTTGATTCATTTTTTCATCCATTTCTATTTACCTTGCTTTATCCAACTGAAGGAGAGGTCTTTTCACGACAAACAAAAACTCATTCAGCTTGAAAAACAGGCAATCTATTCTCTTAGAAACTCTAAGTTTTACTTTTTCTCAAACTCAAGAATAATTTCTATACATCGCAGTCCTCCCCTTTCTATATGAAGACAAATCTTTGATGATGACATGATTAACTCACATGTGCTTGTATTCACAAAAAAATCTTTTCTTCGTGGAAAGACGTCTCTGATCTGATTATAGCGAGTATACACTCCCTGTCAAACCACCTTTTGGACAATCTCTTTTTCCTTGTATAAAAGATGCTTTTCAATGTGAATTTCTTGAGTTTTTATTCATTTGCGAAAAAAGGATTAGAAAACGAATAGACAGGTTCTAATGATTTGGTATATAATTCGAATAATTAAAGGATTATCTATTGGTTTTTCAAGCTTTTTCATCCTTTTAAATCACAAACAAAGGAGTGTTTTATTTGAGCATCTTTGAAGGTACAGCAGTCGCTCTCGTTACACCAATGAAAGAAGACTGTGCAGTTGATTATAAACGCTTAGACGAGTTAGTGGAATGGCAAATTAATGAGGGTACTGATGCGATTGTCGCCTGTGGTACTACAGGTGAAGCATCCACATTAGCTAATCATGAACATATCAGTGTTATTGAGGCCGTTGTGAAAAAAGCAGCTGGTCGGGTACCGATTATTGCCGGTACGGGCGTAAATGACACCAACCACGCCATCGAACTATCTACTGGGGCAGAAAGTGTAGGCGCCGATGCTTTATTAATCGTAACTCCTTACTATAATAAAGCCTCAGATACTGGCTTATTTTTACACTACGAGAAAATCGCACAAAGTGTAAAACTGCCAATTATTTTGTATTCAGTACAGTCACGTACTAATATGAATTTGACTCCTGCAATGGTAGAAAAATTAATTACTATCCCTAATATCGTTGGTATTAAGGAAGCCAGCGGCGATATTTCGCAAATTGCTGACATTTGTCGCTTAGCTTCCGACAATTTTACTGTCTACTCTGGCAATGACGATCAGGTTCTGCCATTGATGGCTTTAGGCGGAAAAGGAATTATTTCAACTATCGCTAATATTGCACCAAGACAGACTCACGAATTAGCACAGGCTGTGTTAGATGGCAACTATGATTTAGCTAGAGAGTTGCAGCTCGCTCAATTGCCGTTAATTCATTCTTTATTCTGTGAAGTAAACCCAATTCCGGTAAAAACAGCCGTTGGTTTGCTAGGCAAAATTGATCCAAACTTCCGTCTGCCTCTAAGTGAAGCGCAGCCAGAAACGGTTGAACGCTTGAAGAAAGAAATGACAGCATACGGCTTGGAGGTTCAAGCATGATCAAGGTCATTTTGAACGGTGCCAATGGCCGCATGGGGAAAGTTCTACAGGAAATGATCACCAACGAAACAGACATGCAGGTTGTTGCCGGTGTCGATCGTGAGGCCTTTTCGGCGGAATTCCCTACTTTTCAAACCATGGCTGACTGTGATGTAGCAGCTGACGTAGTGATCGATTTCTCACACTACACTGCTACACCAGCTGTGTTGGCGTATTGTGTTGAAAAACAACTGCCAGTTGTGATTGCTACTACTGGTTTAGATGAAGAAACTAAACAACAGCTATTGGCTGCCAGCAAAAAAACAGCTGTCTTCTTTTCGGCTAACATGTCGATCGGAATTAACCTGTTGGCTAAGGCGATTCGCGAAATCACACCTTTGTTAGAGGATGATTTCAACATGGAAATTATTGAGAAGCACCATAACCAAAAGAAAGATTCTCCGAGCGGAACTGCACTGCTTTTAGCTGATGCAGTCAATGATGCAGTGAAGGAAAAGAAAACTTATATTTATGGTCGCCATGGTAATGATCTGACCAACCCGCTGTCCGAACTTGGTATTCATGCTGTTCGCGGTGGTACGATCCCTGGAGAGCATACTGTATTATATGCTGGACCAGATGAAGTAATTGAGTTAAACCACTTAGCTCTTTCCCGCAACATTTTTGCTAACGGTGCGGTGAAAGCAGCCAAATATGTCAGTCAGAAACCTGCTGGCTTATATGACATGGAACAACTAATTGACGAGAAATGAGGATTTACACATGACCCAAGAGAAGTTAACCGATCCATATGAGATCGCTAAATATATTAAAAATGCAGAAAAAATGTCACCGGTTAAAGCTTACGTCCAAGGCGACTTGGCTGGCGTTAAAAGTGACAAGGTAAAAATTTTCGGTCAAGGACACTCTTGGATCTGGATTGGTAATGCCCAAGAAGTAACAGCATTGTTGGAACAACAAGCAGATCGTATTTTGGAAAGTCATGTTGAAAATGATCGCCGCAATTCCGCTATTCCAATGCTTGATTTTACTAAAGTAAATGCTCGGATTGAACCCGGCGCAATGATCCGCGACCGGGTGGAGATTGGCGATAACGCAGTAATTATGATGGGAGCCATCATTAATATCGGCGCTGAAGTCGGCGAAGGAACCATGATCGATATGGGAGCCATCTTAGGTGCTCGTGCAACCGTTGGAAAACACGCACACATTGGAGCAGGTGCAGTTCTGGCTGGTGTTCTTGAGCCGCCTAGTGCTACTCCGGTTATTGTTGAAGATAACGTATTAGTTGGTGCCAATGCAGTAGTATTGGAAGGCGTGCGTGTCGGTAAAGATGCGGTGGTAGCTGCAGGAGCCATTGTAACTGAAGATGTTCCAGCTGGAGCTGTTGTTGCTGGTTCACCCGCACGTGTTATCAAAATGAAGGACGAAAAAACGGCTGGAAAAACCGAATTTTTGGATGACCTTCGCAAATAGATTTTTTATGCGCATCTTGTTAAAGGTGCGCATTTTTCTATCATAAAAGGAGGTTTGCAGTACCCTTGAAAAAAGTAATTGTCTTTGCCCCGGCCACCTTTAACTTAGCTGAGACTACTCGGATGATTGAAGTTGCTAAACAGCTGAAAAAAAGCTGTGACTGTCACTTTTTTGGTTTTTCACCAACATATGCTCCACTAATTAGTCAAAACGGTTTTGATTTTTCCCTGCTTTCCCCAATCTTAACCAAAAAACAGGAGCAGCAGATTATGGACCTAGATCAAATGAAATCTGTGAAAAATCCTTTTACGAAGGAGTTAGTTGCTTCCCGAGTTAACAGTGAATTGAGCTACCTTGCTGATAAACGCCCCGCCGCAATTATTACCGGAACCAATGTCACGATTTTTCTTAGTGCTCGGATTGCCAAAATTCCTTTGGTTTATGTTAAACCCTATGCTATGTCGCGGCCGCAGCTGGAAAATGACCGACAATCCTTACTGGACATTTTTTTATTGAAGGTTAAATGGCAGCCGAAAGCTTTTAGGGCGGTGGCCAGAGAGCATCAGCTGTCGCTGCCAAAGTATAGTATTGACTTGTTAGATGGGGATGAAAATCTAATTACCACATTTCGTGAGTTTACCAGCTGGCAAAAGTATCCCCAAAACTATCATAATGTTGGACCGATTTTTGCTCAATTGGGAGATTCGCTACCTGATAATTTACAGAATACCTTATTGGCGGCACAACAAGAAAATAGACCGATTGTTTATTTTGCATTAGGCAGCTCGGGAAATTCAGATTTAGCCTTGAATATTTTAAACGTTCTTCGCGAATTAAATTTTTTAGTGGTAGCACCGATCAAACAATACCTTTCTGAAAAAGCGATCGCTGAATTTCAAGAATCATCAATTATGATCACAGATCTGCTGCCAGCTCCCTTATTGGGTTCTTATTTAAGCTTCTCGATTATTCATGGCGGTGAAGGAACCGTTCAAACAGCCTGTCTGTCAGGTAAACCCTTCATCGGTTTCGGTCTTCAACAGGAGCAGGTCATGAATCTCAAATACTGCGAACACTATGGCAATGCCATTCGCTTGAAGCCTAAACCATTTTCCGAAACCAAACTGCGTCAAGCCATTGAGAGTATTCAAAGCGATGATTATCAGCACAAAGCACAACAATTAGCGGAAAATTTTCACGCAGATGGTGCTGTTAACGCCGCAAGGTTTATCAGTCAAAAGTATTTAGGCTAAAAATAATCACAAACAGGCAGCCAAATCACCTTAGACTTGGCTGCCTGTCATTCTTAAGTTTTCGGTTGATGCTTATACTGCATGGTCGCCTGAACTGCTTCCTGCCAACCAGCGTATAGATCATCGGTCCGCTCCTGAGCCATCTTCGGTTCAAAGCAAATACCATCTTCCTTGAACTTCTTGATTTCTTCAATATCCTCCCAGTAGCCAACTGCCAACCCTGCTAGATAAGCTACTCCTAATGCTGTAGTTTCTAAGAACGGTGCTCGTTCTACTGGTGTCTGTAAAATATCCGCCTGGAATTGCATCAGCAAATCATTCTTAGATGCTCCCCCATCCACCCGTAGTAATTTGATATCTGTGCCAGAATCCATCGCCATCGTTTTTACAACATCGGCAGTTTGATAAGCCAAGGACTCCAAGGTTGCCCGAATAAAATGTTCTTTAGTCACACCACGGGTTAAACCAAAGATTGCACCTCGTGCTTCTTGGTCCCAATAAGGCGCACCCAAACCAGTAAATGCCGGAACCATGTAAACATTGCCGCTATCCTCTACACGTTTCGCATAGTCTTCTGATTCTGGTGCTGTTTTGAACATGCGCAAACCGTCTCGCAACCACTGAATTGCTGAGCCGGCAACGAAAATACTTCCTTCTAACGCGTAGGTAATCTTCCCATCAATACCGTAGCCAATTGTTGTTAGCAATCCATTTCCCGATAGGATCGGTTCTTCACCAGCGTTCATAACAATAAAGGCACCAGTTCCATAAGTATTTTTAACCATCCCTTTTTCAAAGGCTAATTGGCCAACCAATGCGGCTTGCTGGTCACCTGCCATACCGGCAATCGGAACATTATTACCATAAAAATGGTAGTCTTCAGTATAACCATAAATTTCAGAGTTTGATTTTACTTCTGGCAGCATCACCTTCGGAATATCCAACAACTGCAGGATTTCTTCATCCCACTCTAACTTATAAATATTATAGAGCATGGTACGACCAGCATTGGTGTAATCAGTTACGTGAACTTTGCCTCCCGTTAACTTCCAAACCAACCAAGTATCGATGGTACCAAACAACAGCTCACCGTTTTTTGCTCGCTCCCGAGAACCGTCTACATGATCTAAAATCCATTTAACCTTAGTAGCTGAGAAATAAGAATCAATCAGTAATCCAGTTTTCTTCTGAATCATTTCTTGATGTCCTTCATCTTTTAACTCATCAGCAATCTTGCTAGTTTGTTTCGATTGCCAGACAATCGCCGGATAGATTGGCAATCCAGTTTCCTTATCCCAGACTACCGTTGTTTCCCGTTGATTCGTGATCCCAATTCCTTCTATTTGATCAGGCTTTAAACTGCCCTCAATCAAAGCTCCTGCAATTACTGATTGAACTGAATTCCATATCTCATTGGCATCGTGTTCCACCCACCCTGACTTAGGAAAATACTGCTTAAATTCTTTTTGCGACGAAGCGACTTCTTTTCCGGCCTTATCAAAAATGATCGCGCGTGAAGAAGTTGTTCCTTGGTCAATCGACATAATGTAAGATTCCATGCGTTCCGCTCCTTTATTTTGCTTTTTTATCACAGTAAAAGTTTCCAAAAAGTAAATTTACATCTTAAATATACCACAAAGAAAAACGCTTTCAAATGATGCAATTTTGTCCCTTTTTACACAATTGAAAATCAATTGAAACTTTCACATATACACAACCTTAATCTTTCGTTATACTTAAAAGAAATAAAATCGAAACGAGGTGCTTTTTTTGAAAAAGGACGCTAAATCGCCGTTAGTTGCTTTTTTTGGCGGAAAAACATCCTACTATTTAATCGGGCTGGTGGCTCTTTTATCAGTTACCGTCTACCTATTAAACAAGATTTCTTTCATTTTTCACCCATTGGTAGTTATTTTTACCACAATTTTGCCACCAATGATCTTTGCACTGCTGCTTTATTATTTGTTTAATCCAATTGTTAACTTTCTTAGTAAGAAAGGCCTGTCGCGTGGATTAAGCATCGGACTAAGCTATATCGTGATTTTAGGAGCTTTAGTAATTGGCGGCTTTCAGCTAGGACCAATTGTAGAACGCCAAGCCTCTGATTTATTTGAACAGCTTCCGGGATTCTTTAATGATTTTCAGGGAACAGTTCAAAATCTGTTAGATAATACACCCTTCGCTGCTCAATCAAACGAAGCTTTGAATTCAATTGATTCAATTGTGAAGGACTTTGCCAACTTTATTGCCAGTAATTGGCAAAAAGGAGCTCAAGGACTAGGCACGATCTTTTCAGCCGTTTCTAGTGTGGCCATTACTTTATTTACTGGACCGATTGTGGCCTTCTTCTTAATTAAGAATCCTCACAAGCTGTATCAATCATTTATTGCGATTGTACCGCCAAGGTTCCGTAAAGATGTGCAGGAATTGACGAAAATTGCTAATCAGCAGTTGGGAGCTTTCTTAAAGGGGCAAGTGATTGCTTCTCTTTTACTAGGAGCCATTTATTGGATAGTCTTTTTATTAATTGGCATGGAGTTCGCTACGGTCATTGCAATTGCAGCGGGTATCCTAAGCATTGTTCCCTACATCGGCGCCTTTTTAGCCTTTTTCCCAGGACTTTTTATTGCCTTTCAGGATTCAACCTTTATGGTAGTTAAATTCGTTATCGCCTGGTTCGCGGTCCAAATGCTCCATGGAGACTTAGTCGTTCCTCGAGTAATGGGTGATCGCCTGAAAATTCATCCAGTAACCATCCTAATTGTCTTGTTGGTTATGGGTGATTTACTTGGACTAGTTGGAGTAATCTTCGGGATACCAATTTATTCAATGATTAAGTTGTTAGTGGTCTTCACCTTCCGGAAGTTTAAACAGCGCTACAATCATTATTTCGGAGATAAAGGGACATATGAAAATACCGATTTCTCAGAAGATGATTACTTATAGTTGATTCTCAAGACCATTCTTTTGTAATTTTCAAACGGAAGTGCTAATTTAGAGGTAGTAAAAGAAACGGAGTGAAGGATCATGGAAAAATTTCTAAATAGTAAGTTAATCGAAGCAAAAAAAGAAGTTGAACGTCTAGAAGATCGCCGCAGCGAAAGCTTAGGCAACTCAATCAACTACATTGAAAACGAAATTCAAATCCAACGCTTATATGCTCAAGTTGAAGCTTACGAAATTGCTTTAGACGAAGCAAAAAAATAAGTAAGAAAATTCACGGTTCAAATGAACCGTGAATTTTTTACTTTATGTGGTTCTATTCAATTAATAAAGGTAAACCACAAAGAACATCAGCAATGCTCCTAATATAACAAACAAATGCCATATAACATGAGTAAATTTCTTGCTTTTCATGCTATAAAATAAAGAGCCAACTGAATAAGAAAGTCCCCCACCAACTAATAAAAGTAAACCTTTAATACCAATACTTTGATATAAGGTAGGTAAAGCGATAACTACTGCCCACCCCATTACGTTATATAATATCGTTGACATATTGGAAACACTGTTTCTTTTCGTCAAGGTCAAGCTCTTATAAATAATTCCGGTAATTGCCGCTAGCCAAATAACTACCAACAAAATAATTCCCAATGTCCCTTTGATACGAAGCAGACAAAATGGTGTATACGTGCCGGCAATTAGTAAAAAGATGGAGCAATGATCAAAGACCTGAAAAACTTTGCGCGCCTTAGTAAAGATCAAGCTATGATACATAGTAGAAGCAAAGAACAAGACAAACAAACATACACCGTAAATGGCAAAAGAAACATAGTCAATATTAGTAGATGCCTTTTGCAATAAGAAACCAACTCCTACTAAACTCAAAACAGCTGCAATTCCATGTGTTACAGCATTTAACACTTCATTTGCAATTAAATACTTGCGACTAAACTCTGCATTCATACAATTCACCTCAAATTATTTGTTGACAACATCATAACATGATTATAAAAATAATTCAATCTAGTTCCCAAAACTAGATTGAATTTCTTAACCAATGACAATTCCATCTTTAATTAGGCGATAGCCATAAATCAGCTTCTTTTCTTCCTTTATCAAATATAAATTGGCTTCTTTGTGACGATTCAGAATGTCAACAAACTCCTTCATCGTTAACGCAGGCTGTTTAAGATCTTTTCTAATTTCAATCTGGTCATCCGCTGTATCCAAATGCAATTCTTTTACTGGCTTTTCTCCAATATCAGCGTAAACATAAATCATTGTTGATAAGCTATTTAACTTGCCTGTTGTATCCACCTGCAGAGCGGCTAATAAATCTTTTGCTTTCATAGTAGTCTCCTTAATTGTTACTCTCTTCATTTTATTATACTGTTTTCTCTGTCAATGGTTAAAAAAAAGACCCTTTCAGGTCTAATAAAGTTCAGGACGCCGATCATGAAAAATCGGAATACCTCTTCGTACCTCTTCTATTAATGATAACTCAATCGTCGCTGAGCCAGTTGCTTCATTATCATCCAGTTCTAAAACAATTCGCCCTAACGGATCGACAATCATTGAATGTCCGCCAAATTGATTATCAGGGTCTGAACCGACACGATTTACACCGACAACAAAGGCTTGATTCTCGATTGCCCGAGCCTGCAAAAGCTTGCGCCAGGCTTCAATGCGCACTAGTGGCCATTGTGCTGGTACAACAAATAGTTGAGTCCCCGATTCGCTGGCCTGCTTGCGAAACCACTCAGGAAAGCGCAAATCGTAACAGATCACATTGGAAAGAACCGTCTCTGCCATGTTTACTGACAAACTACTATTACCAGCCGTCAAAAATTGTTCTTCCTTCATCAAACGAAAGAGATGGACTTTGTCATAGCTACCTAACAGCTCTCCTGCTGGCCCGTAAACAAAAGTAGTATTGTAATACTTATTTCCCCGTTTAAGGGCGACAGAACCGCCTACAAGGTAAATCTGATACTTTTTAGCCAGTTGTGACAGCATCTGCTGAGTTTGCCGGCCGTCTGTGTCCGCAATTTCAGCTAAGCGAGTTAAATCATAGCCCGTATTCCACATTTCCGGCAGCACCACTAAGCTGTGCGGAACAAGTTGAGCTGTTTCACACCACTGTTCCACATGGAACATATTAGCTTCTGGCTGACCGAATTGAATATCCAATTGCAGTAAGGTAATTCTCATGGTTAACTCCGATCTAGGCTTTTTGCGATAAAATTGCCTATCGACTGAACGATTTGGACTAAGATAATCAATAAAAGAATTGTACCATACATTACAGCAGGTTCATTCCGTAAAAAACCATATTGGTAAGCGATACTTCCTAATCCACCGGCACCCACTAAGCCAGCCATCGCTGTCGCACCAATCAAGCCGATCATGGCAATCGTCAAACCACGAATAATTCCGCCACGGGCTTCCCGCAGCAAAACAGTCTTAATGATATTGAAATTACTGATGCCCATGGACTGATAGGCTTCAATCACTCCTCCGTCCACTTCTAATAGTGAAGTTTCCACCAAGCGGGCCAAATAAGGTGCCGTGTACACAATCAACGGCAGCAGCACACCTCTGACACCAATGGTGGTTCCCATAATAAATTTGGTCACTGGCAAAATCAGAAAGAGCATAATAATAAATGGCAGTGATCGCAAAATATTAATTAGCCAGTTAGATACAGAGTACAACGCGTGACTGCTATTTAAGCCGCCCGGGCGCGTCAACACCAGTAGCACCCCTAGAGGAATGCCGACGATGATGGAAATGCCCAAACCGATCACTACCATGATCAATGTCTGTCCTAAGCCCTCTAAAATGACGGCTCCCCATTGTTCAAAAAATTGTGTCATGCTTGAACCTCCTCAATAAAAACGCCTTGTGATGCGATGTAGTCTTTGGCATTTTGGTAATCATCTTCACTGCCGCCAGCCAACTGAACCAACAGCTGTCCATGGCGTTGATCCTTTAAGTAACTAATATTTCCGCTTAAAATGTTCGGTGTTACTGTATAATCCTGCGCCACTTTGGCTAATACTGGCTCGGTGGCCTCGTCACCAATAAACTGCAGGTACAGCAGACGGCCAGTGCGCTTGTAGTGATTCAACACTTCCTCTGGCACATTATAATTTTCGTTAGCACCAATAAAGCGTTTAGTAGTGGTTTTTTTCGGTTGGGTAAAGACTTCAATCACCGGACCTTCTTCGATGATCTCTCCTTCCTCCATCACCGCCACCCGATCGCAAATGCGCTGAACCACATCAATTTCATGGGTAATCAGGAAAATGGTGATCCCCAACTCCTGATTGATCTCTAACAAAAGCTCCAAAATCGATTCGGTGGTTTCCGGATCAAGAGCGCTGGTAGCTTCATCCGAAAGCAAAATCTCCGGCTCATGGGCTAAAGCCCGGGCGATGGCTACCCGCTGTCTTTGACCGCCTGAAAGCTGCGCAGGATAATTATCTTTGCGATCCATCAACCCAACCAAAGTTAAGTACTTTTCTGCCCGCAGCTTGATTTCCTCATCTAGCACACCTTCCAGGCTTAACGGCTTGGCAATATTTTCATAAACTGTGGCAGTCGAAAGCAGATTGTAGCCCTGGAAAATCATGCCGATCTTCCTGCGCGCCAGCAGCAATTCCTTCTTAGTTAATTCGTTTAGATTGTGCTGATTGATCCAAACCTCGCCTTGGGTAGGCGGCTCCAAAAAGTTGATCATGCGAATCAAAGTTGACTTACCGGCTCCTGAATAGCCTACTACCCCAAAGATTTCGCCCTTCTTAATGGATAAATTAACTTCCTTCACTGCTTCAATTGTTTTATTTTTCTGTTGATAAGTTTTCGATACCTGCTTCAACTCAATCATCTGCTTATCCTCCTCACTAAAAGGCTGGTACAACCGAACCTTTGTATTTCTCTTCAATAAATTGTTTTGTTTCATCTGAATGGTAGTATTTTTCAATTTCCTTAACGACTGCATCGTCTTTGTTGCTGCTGCGAACCACAAATACATTCGGATACGGGTTGTCCACTAGCGGTTCATGATAAATTGAATCATCATTAATTGTCAAACCCGCACTGAAGGCAAAGTTAGTATTGATCACCGCCGCCGTAAGCTCACCTAATTGAGATGGAATCTGGGAAGCCTCCAGCTCCACAATATCGATGTTTCTTGGATTTTCTCCGACATCATTCTTAGTGGCTTGGACCTTAACGCCATCCTTCAAAGTGATTACACCTGCGTCCTGCAATAGTTTCAAGGCCCGATATTCATTGGTGGGATCATTCGGTACACCGACCTTGTCGCCGCTCTTCAATTCATCCAATTTCTTAATCTGTTCCGAATAAACTCCTAATGGAAAGGCCACCGTCTCAAAGACTTGCTCAATTTCATAGCTCTTATCCTTCACCTGCTGATCCAAAAACGGAATCGTCTGGTAGCTGTTGGCATCCAAATCACCGTCATTTAGGGCCGTATTCGGTGTATTGTAATCATCAAAGGCTTTAATATTAATGGTCAAACCATCTTCTTCCGCCTGCTTGGCTACCTCTTCTAAAATCTCTTGATGCGGGCCAGAGGTAACGCCGACAGTCACCTCTTTTTCATTTAAAGCTTCTGATTGGGCATTGCCGCCACCGCAGCCTGTCAGTAATAGTGCAGCTGTTGCGAATGTTCCTACTAATAATTTGTGCGTTTTTTTCATCATGAATTCCTCCTAATTTTAAGCTAAAAAAAACTCGTCCTTTTCTGCTTTAATGAGTCAGAAAAGGACGAGTTTACTCGCGTTACCACCTTTGTTCGCAAAAGTCTCACAACTCTTGCCTTCACTAGTACGTATGCATACTAGAGCGTATCTAACGAGCGCTACCCCGTTGACGCCTACTTATCGACGTCACCATTCAGAGACCATTTTCTAAATGCTTCCACATGCCTGGCTCTCACCTACCCAGACTCTCTTTGATGCTTAATCATTTATACTTTTCTCTTCATCACGTTTTTAGCTTTTTGATATGTTACGTATATTACTCATCTATTTTTCATTTGTCAACCTTTTTATTTCATCGAAATCACAGTTGACTTTAATAATAGAAAAGCTTAGACTGGTTTCAATTCAAAAACCAAGGAGCTGAAGCTTTAATGAACCTAGCAACCGAAGTACGTCCTGGCGCCAATCGTTACGCCACTGGAAAGAATATTTTACACGAATTACCTCAATACTTAGCACCATTCAAAAAAGTAGCCGTCGTTACTGGAACTATTTCTTACCAAATCTTTTCAGATTACTATAAAAAAGAACTAGAATATCCAGTGTTTCGCTATAATGGCAGTGCCAGCCGCGAAGATGCTCACCGAATCGCTGAAGAAATCGGTGAAGCTGATGTGATCGTCGCTATCGGTGGTGGACGAGTCTTAGATACTGGGAAACTAGTGGCTGATGAAATGAACATCGATGCTATCATGGTCCCTACCCTGATCTCAAACTGTGCACCGTTTACTCCCATTGTTGCGGTGTATCACCCGGATCGCACTTTCCGAGAGATGGGCTTCATGAAAAAGGCGCCGTACTTAACCTTAGTCGATTATGACTTCTTGCTAGCTACCCCTAAGGACTATTTTGTAGCTGGAATTGGGGATACCCTCGCTAAATGGTATGAAATCAAAGGGATCACCGAACAGCTGTCACCAGACGATAAGACCGCTTACATTCGTTTGGGAATAGCTAGTGCGAAGGTGATTTTAGATATTCTATTGGAGGATTCCATCCAAGGCATTAAAGACTTAGAAAGCAAACAAATCACGCCAGCCTTTGAACGAGTAACTGATACGATTGTCGGTTTGGCGGGAGAAACTGGCGGCTTTGCCGCTACCTACGGACGTTCAGCTGGCGCCCACGCAATCCATGATGGCCTTTCTTATTTGGAATCCACTCACAATCAGCTGCACGGCAACAAAGTAGCTTATGGTATCTTGGTTCAATTGGCTCATACCAATGAGATTGACGAAATCATAAAGCTGAAGGACTTCTATCAAGCAACTGGTTTACCATTAAAGCTGGCTGAACTGAATGTAACTCAAACAGATGCAGAGGCGTTGAAGCCTTGTACCGACCATGCCGCCTGTGAAGAAGAAACCTTTAGAATGATTGACCCGACAATTACTTCAGAGCAGGTTTATCAAGCGATTCAGGTGGTCGAATCCCTTTAAAAGTTTACCTTAACTAAATAAAGTTTACTTTAATCCTATTGGAGTCTGACTCTGATAGGATTTTTTGCGGTTAACTTTTATGTATTTATAGAATTATTGCTGTTATAGCAAGGTTTTTTAAAATATACATTAAAGTAAACCTTTATCATTTGAGGTTTACCTTTTTGTTACAAGACGGATTAAAGGTTTACTTTATGATTTGAAGGTTACCTTTATAGGAAGAGAATTGTTGAGATGGCTCTGTTTATTGGGTAATTAAGATAAACCTTTTTATATAAAGTAAACTTTTAATAATTATCTTATTTTAAGTTTACCTTAAATAATCGCTGTTAAATAAATCCTGGATGTAAAAGTTTACTTTAAAACAATATGAGTAAAAGTTTACTTTAATGGTTAATTATTGAGGTTCACCTTTAATACACACTCTCTACATGATTCAACAATGACAAATGCGGTTTACTTTATTGATATACAGTTTACCTTTTAATAATACCATTATGAAGTATACCTTAAATAAAAGTTATTATATCAATGTTTATCCTTAAAGTAAACCTTGGAACTGTCTACTAACGGTTTACTTTTTATGAAACGAATTATGGTTTACTTTCACATATTTGTACTTACGGGTCTGTGTCAAACGGTAAACTTCAAATGATTAAAGTTTACCTTATATATAAATACTTATACAGTATACTCTAAATAAGCACCTACAGATCAGTGTTTAAATTTGAAGTAAACTTTTTTTATGTTGTTAAAGGTTTACTTTTTATCCCATATATTTAGGAGTTTACCTTTAAAGATACCCATCGAAAACGCTCTATACTGTACATTTTCTTCTGTGGAGTTAGGGTAAACCTTTGATTTTTGAAGTTTACTTCAATTCTTATGCTAATTATACTGGTAAAGGTAAACTTTAAACTCTCTTCCTACAGTAGCAGCCAAGTCAGATTAGTATTTAGAGTTTACCTCAAATGTTCTATAAAGGTTTACTTTTTTTATTTCAGATGACTGTTATATTAGTATTTCTGAAGATAGAAAGTATACCTTAATTAAACTAACTAAAGTTTACCTTATGCTTCTTATCTCTGAGAGAACCTAGTCGATTTACACTATAAAGTATACTTCTAAAATTTTTAGAGTAAACTCCAATTATCTAGAAGTTTACTTTTTGCTGTCTGTATCGCTATGTTTACAGTATTTCTGTTAACAAGAAGTTTACCTTAATTAGAAAATAGTATACCTTATTTCTTAATAAAGTAAACTTTACATGAGTAAATAGAGTAATCCTTATTCATATAGTTATAGTTTACCGCAATAAAAGCCGTTTGTCTCTCAAGCTGTTATTCACGGTAAACCTTAAATGATTGCGGTTTACCTCCTGTTTTCCTCGTTAATAGTAAACCTTATTGTATTTTGCTGGGAATTATAGTAAACTTTAAAAGAGTCTTACACAGGATAGGGGAGTAGTAGTATATGGCAGAACAGAAAGCTCAGACATATGTTGTCGGAAACTTTAAAGGTGGTGTGGGTAAATCAACCACCGTACAAATGTTGTCCTTTGAGAGTGCCTTCAGAAAGAACCGGAAGACCTTGGTTATTGACTTGGACCCTCAAGGAAACACTAGTGACGTATTGTCATTGACTGCAGAGAACTTTGGCAACAGCGAGCTGCCGGATGAATTTGATTCAACAATTTGGGAAGCGGTCCGAACAGGGGACATTTCTAATTCTATCTATAATATTATGCCGAATTTGGACTTGATCCCAGCCAATATTTCGTTCTCTGACTTTCCGGATTACATGATCTCGATGTTTCCTAATGATAAGTTGTCGCAGTTCCAATACATGGACAAGCTTATTTCTTCATTGAAGTCGGTCTATGACGTAATTTACATTGACGTACCGCCGACGATCAGTACGTATTCAAACGCTGCGATGTATGTGGCAGAATACGTTATTGTCATTCTGCAGACCCAGGTGAAATCACTTAAAGGGGCCCAGAACTACATCGACTACATGAATTTTTTCGTTGAACAGTATCAAACGGAGCTGGAAGTAGTCGGAATCATTCCATTTATGATGCAAAAAAGAGATTCGGTCGATCAAGAGATCTATGAAACAGCAAAGGGCATCTATGGCGGTCACTTATTGAACACCGTTGTCTTGAACCAAAGCCGCTTGAAACGCTATGACGGCTCTGGGATTACCTATGATATCAATAAAAATGGCAAGGTAGAGCAATGGGATAACCGGGCGCATGAGGTGTTTGTGCATATTTTAGATGAAATTGATGAGCATCGTTACTTATTATCGGGTGAATAGGGGAGACGTTAAATGGCGAAAAAGATGAAGCTAGACTCGCTTTTGACGGCGAACAAGAAGAATAAGGGCATTGAGAAAATGTCCGAATACTCCAATCAAGAGCAGACCGAAAAGACAGCCACTAAACCAAAGCCTAGTTCCAAGGATCTGCTAGCTAATGCACCAATTAAGAAGACCACCAGCAAACCGGAAAACACGATTGATCGCAGTCATTTTGTTGAACCGCAATCACGTCCATCTGCCCCGACACCTGCAGTCTCTGCTGATGAGGAAGTTGGAAAGCGGGGACGTAAACGGCAATACTACGATCCGCGGCTTAAGGCTTTGGAGATGCAAAAGATTTCGGCACGCACAAAAATTCGGATTCAAAACCTGATCAATGCTAAGTTTGACGGGTATACACCGGATAAGATGTTTGACTGGCTGTATGAATACTACATTGAGAAAGAATTGTCCAAGGATGACCGAGATTTCTTGAATCATGTGGAAGAAACAGCGATGGAAGAGTACAAAGAGAAGCCTAAATATCAGAAATTATTCGCTGAATTAGAAAATGATGAGAAAAACAACTAAAAAAAGTAAACTCCAATTATCTTTAAAAGATGAATTGTGGTTTACTTTTTTTTTGAGAAACTATGATTAAAGTTTACTTTTTTTAAAGGAGCATTTGCGATTACGGTTTACTTTTTTGGAGTTGTGGATAATCCAAAGCTGTGGATATCTTTTAGACAAAGTGACTATTCTCAAAGAGTTTATCCACACTTTTCAAACGTCTGTTCTTAATGCTTCTTTGATTTAAGTTTACCTTTTTAAAGATTTTAACTTTATTTGAAGTTAACTCAAATAAAGTTATCCGCCAAATTGCGGTAAACTATAATACACTTCATAACATTTATAAAAGTTAACCTCAAAAAAAGATGGCAACAAATCGCTTTACAACGCGTTTTATATCCATTATTCTAATACATGTAAAGCACAGCGAAAAAAAAGAGTCTAAAGATTTGGCGATCTTTAAACTCCCAAGGTTTGAGCTAATTTTGGCGAATTAGCATGTCACATATAAATTTAAGCAATCGGTTAGAAAAATTGGCGTTTAACTAACCTCTATTTATTATACTATAAATTCACTCTTTTCTCAATCATTTATAGTGTGACAGCTCTCAAATCCTTAAGAATTTTTTTCGATAAAAATTTAAGGAGCGATTGGCATGTCTACCTTTAACGCAATGACAGCAACCAATTTACCCAATGGGAACTATCTGCCCATTGATCTAAACTTAATCAATAATCCAAAATATCAAGAGTTATCTATTGAAGCAATGATGCTGCACGCTTTGTACACCATGCGTATAACCTGCAGTATCCACAACAGTCGGCAGGATGGCAGTTGGCTGGATGATAATCAACTGCCTTACATTTATTTTTCTAATGATGAAGCAGCTGACTTATTAAGAGTATCTGAACGCAAAATCACAACCTTGAGAAATCGCTTGGCAGAGCTGGATTTGATCAAGGTGCTTCGTCATGGCTTGAAAAACTACCGAATTTATGTGGCAAACCCAGAGGCTCCGGCTGAAGGATCCGTAGTGAAGTTGGCTTTCAAAAATTATACGACGAGTAAGCGAATGATCGAACCCACTACCGGGGAAAACCGGGGAATTGAACGAGATGCAAATTTTGCGGCTCCGAGCGCGCAAAATTTACTGACAAGTACAGAAAAACAGCAAGTAATAAAAACAACAAATAATACAAATGCAACACACATGGAGCCTGCCAGCAATAGTTATCCACAGGTGGATAAAGAGTCTGCATTGATTGCCGGTTTACAGGCACGTTATGCACAATTGATTCCAAATTTAGTTTTTCAGCGTTTTCTACCGTTTTGTGATGGACAGTATGAAAAAGCAAAATGGTTTGTGGACACTATTTTTAAAGCTAAGTATGTCAGTAACCAACAATTTTTAAAGGCGGGACTACCAGCTGAGGCAAAAGTACTAACCTTTGAAGAAAATGAGTACTACAAAAATGGATTGGCAGATGCAGTAGCAAAAGCTTTGGAACAAATCTATCGATTTAACAAAGTTAAAAATATCGAAGCTTTTTTCTTTGCTTTTATGCGCGGCTATTTCACAGAAAAAACTCGGCAGTACTTATTGGATCATTATGAACTAACACCAGAATTGGAAACAACGCTTTCAGGCGTGAAACACGTGTTTAGTAAAGAAAAATTTAATAAAAATAGGCAAAATACCACAAAAAAACCTATTTATGGCGCTTAAGAGGCCCAAGCTCTGCTATAATGTAGCAGAGTCTATTCAGAAAGGTCTGTTATATGAATAAGTTTACAGGAACCTCATTCGTCTATAGTGGCGGGCTAGGGCTGATTGTAGGAGTCATCGCTGCATTATTTATGGGAATGGTGGAATTAGGAAATCAATTACTATGGCAAATTATTCCACGTGCATTAGGAGATCCGTTTATTTATCCCTTACTGATTTGTTCATTGGGTGGGATTGTCATTGGCTTTTTTATTGAGCACGTTGGAAAATACCCTAAAATGCTTCCAGAAACACTTGTTGAATCTCAGGAGACAGGAAGACTAGAATATAAAAATGGACAGTTGCTGTTCAATATTTTAGGTGCCATGCTTGTTTTACTGTTTGGTGCAAGTGTTAGTCCTGAAGCCTCGTTAATGATCATCGTTGGCGGCGTGATTACTTTTTTTTGTGATCATTTTAAAGTAAGTTTGCCGCAAAGAAAAGATTTGCTGGAATTTGCTTCAGGAACGGTATTAGGAGTTATATTTACTGCACCGTTGTTTGGTGTCGGTAGTGCCTTAGAAAAAGATGATTTGCAAAATTTGACTGAAAGTAAGTTAAAAAGATACGTATTATTCATTTTTGCTACGTTTACAGGCTTTATTGGGTACTTGATGACTTACAGTCTATTTCCAAATCAGGAACAGGTTTTCGCCATCCAACGAATGAGCACTAATTGGTCATGGCAAGGAATTCTATTAGTGATTCCGACCATTGCTTTAGGAGCCTTTTTCGGAAAGTTCTTCTTGTGGATGCAAAAACAAGCAGAGAATTTTAATCAGCGAATTAAACGGCCAATGCCATTAACTATTACTGCTGGGGTTCTTTTAGGGATTTTAGGCTTAGTATCACCATATTTCTTATTTTCAGGAGAACATAGTCTTTTGTCGTTCACTCGGCAAGCAGAAACCATGAGTGTATTCATTATACTATTGATTGCTTTTGGTAAAGTAGCTATCACTATGATTTGTTTAGCGTGTAATTGGCGCGGAGGAATCATTTTTCCGATGATTTTTTCAAGCATAGCTGCTGCTTTAGCTTTAGTTCAAGTATTTCCGTTTTCAAACGGCTTACTTGTAGCGATTTTTACAGCAAGTTCTTGTGCGGTCATTTTAAAGCGTCCATTTGCAACGGCTTGCCTTTTCTTATTCCTATTTCCGGTTCAACTATTTTTATGGACCTGGTTAGCTGGATATTTAGGTAATCTGTTGATTAAAAAGCTTCCTTTAGGTACATCAAGATTTAATTTACCGATACTTAATAAGAATACTGATGACAAACAAGATACTAAGGAAACAAAAGAACCGATGAAAAGTTCTTCATCAGATTTTTCACGTTCTCGTCACAGCCGACGTAAATAAAAGCTTTCTCAAAGATTTTTCTTTGAGAAAGCTTTTTTACATATAGGACAATAATTTACCAATCAGTAGATTTATTCATATTATTAAAGTGATTTGGGAAAGGATACTCATTTTCTCAGAGTTTCACATGAAACACTGAGAAAATTTTTAGTAAAGTATGAAACCAATGACGCCAGCTAAAATTAGTAAAGAAATAGGACTTATTTTCTTTTTCCTCAGTAAAATGAAGAAAACTAGAAATAAGGCGACCGCAATAAAATTAACATGATCTACTTCAAACCAGTTTAGGGTACCGCTAAAGGCTAAAGTAATCATGGATAAACTTGCTGCTGCAATCAAACCAACAGTGGCGGATTTTAAACCAGAGAAAGCTAATTGTAGCGTGGTATTTTCTTTATTCTTAGTAAAAAGACGTTCTAAAAAAAGAGCAATTAAACACCCGGAAATTACACAGGCTACGGTTGCTAAAATAGCTCCCACCGGACCTGCTACTCGCAATCCCACAAATGTTGCACTATTGACTGCCAAAGGCCCTGGCGTCATTTGAGAGATGGTGACAATATCACTAAATTCCTGTAATGAAAGCCATTGCTGTTCTTGAACAATTTCTGCTTGAATTAATGGTAAAGTCGCGTAGCCACCACCGATACTCAATAATCCAATTTGGAAAAAGCTGATAAATATTTCTAAATATAATTTCATTTCTTGCCTCCTTTAGCCTGGATAAACAAAATCAGTACGGTTCCGACTAAAATCCAAAGCGGATGGACATTGAAGAAGGCATTAGCTACGAAAGCAATAAAAGGTAAAATCATCAGTAAAAGCTTTTTTTCACGCCTTAAAGCCAAATACATATCAATTACCAAATCGACAATGATTGCCGCCACAGCAGCCTCCATTCCTCGTAGTACTGCTCTAATTACAGGATTGTTTTGAAAGGCGGTATAAGCCAATGAAATAATAGACAAAATAATAAATGATGGTAAAATCGCTGCAATACCACTGACAAAAGCACCTAGGTAGCCACGAGATTTTTTTCCTACGAGAACTGATAGGTTGACCGCGATTGCGCCTGGAGAAGATTGAGCAATAGTTGCTAAATCTAATAGCTCATCTTTGGTAATATCACCATGAGTGACAAAATATTTGTCCATCATAGGAATCGTTACATAACCACCTCCAAAGGTGAAGGCACTAATAAAAAAATTATAACCAAATAGTCGTAAATAAGATGAAGACAAAAAAAAACCCCCTTAAAGACAGTATACGAGACAAATACCCATAAGTGAAATACAATGTAATTATCAAAACGATAACTATTTACTTATAAGGAGAAAAATTATGAATATCCGCCAATTAGAATTATTTATGGTGGTTGCAGAAGTTGGAAATATGACCGAAGCTGCCGAACGTGCATTTATTTCCCAGCCGGCCGTCAGTCAAACTATTCAAGAGTTAGAAAAGGAAATCGGCGTTCGACTTTTTGATCGCCCTGGGCGAGCTATCCAATTGAATCCAGCTGGGAAATCTTTTTATCAGCGGGTCAAGCATTTCTTACAAGAATACCAAGAGCTGGAAGATTTTGCGGTTTATCTTGAAAAGCAAGCACCTATGAAATTAGGCGCTAACTTAACGATTGCTAATTTTTGGTTGCCGGATTTAATACCGGCTTTCATACAACAAGGACATCAGGTCACAATCCAAGCGGATACTGCTGAACGTATTTTGACAGCCTTGCGTAATCAAGATTTAGATTTGGCTTTGTTGGAGGGAAGTGTGCCTGAAAAGGATTTAATAGTTGAACCTTTTGATCAGTACGAATTAGTGGTAGTGGCTGGGTCGGATCACCCCTTAGCTAGGCAAAAGACGGTTTCTGTAGAAGAATTTTTACAATATCCACTTTTTTTACGAGAGCAAGGAAGTGCCATTAGGAAGACTTTGGATAGCTGGTTACTACTCCAGCAAAAACAAGCAGTACCCATGATGACTAGTATCAATTCACCAGCTTTGTTAGCAATGACGGCCACAGGAACGGGAATTACTTTTTTACCTAAAAAGTTGGTGGAACAATCGATTTATCATGATCAGGTTTGTTGTTTGTCTTTTGAGGGCCAGCGTTTGTATAATCAAATTCAATTAGTTTATCAACCAGAGCATCTATTCACTGAGACTATGCAGGCCTTTCGAACAACTATTTTTAATCAAGGAGGAAAAAGTGATGGATAATCTTACTCATGAGCTCTTATTGTGGATGATGCCAGTTTTTCAGGTTATTGTATTCTTATTGAATATGGTATCTATCTTTATTATTTTATGGGGAGCCTTTACTGCGTGTCTTGATTTCTTCAAAAATCTGTTCCAAAAGAAAGCTGATCAGGTAGGAATTGCTTTGGAGAATAATTTTATTAAAGCTTATTTAGGTAGTTATGTATTGTTAAGCTTAGAAGTACTTATCATTGCTGACATCATTGAGTCGATTATTAATCCGACATTTCAGGATATTATCAAACTAGCACTGATTGTCATCATCAGAACAGTTATTTCTTACTTTTTACATCGGGAGATTGATGAAAGTCCCATGCAAACAGAGACAAAAAAACGAATGCAGTCAAAATGAGGATTTACTTATTTTTAATGAAAACGGTTTGACCCTTGAAAGGTTGACTGCTACTCTAGAAATAGAAACAAGAAATTGTTTCAGTGAATAAAAGAAAAGAAGGTATGTAAAATGATGAATGAGATGAAGATTCGTGCGTATTTAGAAAAAGAAAAAGTTGATGCTTTCTTCATTGCTAAAAGAGTTAATGTTCGTTTTACCAGCGGTTGGACAGGAGATGATTCATTTATCTTATTAACTAAAGATGAACAATTCTTTTTAACTGATCCGCGTTACACGGAACAAGCCGACATCGAAGTGCCTGATTATGAAATTATTAACTGGCGGTTGCCAGGAAAAACAGTGGGAGACACAGTAGCACGCCTAGTTGAAGAAAAAAATATTAAAACAATTGCTTTTGAAGCTGATTATTTAACCTATGATATGTATACAGATTTTAATGAAAAAACACCTGCAGAATTTGTACAGGCTGGTGGTGTAATCGACAAAATGCGTGCAATCAAATCTCCTCAAGAAATTCAATATATGCGCAATGCCTGTGAAATTTCCTGCCGTGCCTTCACTCGTATTTTAGAAGATATCAAAGTAGGTGTAACTGAAAAAGAATTAGCGGCCAAGCTTTCTTTATACATGGTACAAGAAGGAGCAGATACACAGCCTTATGGTAATATTTTAATCTCGGGTGCTAATACTTCATTATTGCACGGTATTCCATCTAAAAAAGCCGTGGAATATGGCGACTTTGTCTTAATGGATTTTGGCTGTCAATACAATGGCTATATGTCTGACATGACTCGGACGGTGGTTGTTGGAAAAGCCTCGGATAAACAACGGGAAGTTTATGAATATGAAAGACAGAGCTTGGAAGCTGCTGAGACAGTGATGAAAAATGGAGTAGCGGTTCGCGATGTTTATCAAGCTTCCTTGAAACCTTTAGAAGGAACCGAATATCCTCAATATACCTATCGAAATATTGGTCACAGCATTGGTTTGTTTGTTCATGAATTGCCGTATATCGATGAACAATATGAAGATGTGTTAGAAACAGGAATGGTAATGACTATCGAACCGGGTATCTACATTCCTGACTGGGGTGGTGTACGGATTGAGGATCAAGTATTAATAACAGATGACGGTTACGAAAATATGATTAGTATTTCTCATGATTTGATTGAACTATAAGAGGTAAATAGGCTATACTAGGTCAACGACAGCAGTTTGCTGTCGTTGTTTTTCTGTAAGGAATAAAGGGGGGGCTTGAAGTATGAATGAACGTGATCGTTTTGATTTTGTATATGATATTGGTGAAACCATGTTAAAAAATGGTGCAGAAATTGTTCGAATTGAGAGTACGATCCGCCATGTCGCTGATGCTCTGGAGCTGAAGGAGTTTGACAGCTTTGTCTTAATTAATGGAATTTTTATGACGGCTCGCCTAAAAGACCAAACAGTTCAGGCACGAGTGCGCGATATCCCAATATCGCCGATCAATTTAGGACGGATTGAAGAACTTAACACCCTGTCCCGTCGTATTGCTGAAAAGAAGTATACACCGGAAGAAGCGAAGGAACAATTGGCGATAATTAAGCAAGAGCATTTTGCTTCTGCTGGATTAAAATTTTTTGCTTATGCCTTTGGTAGTGCCAGCTTTTGTTACATTTTTGGTGGTACTTTTTGGGATGCTGCTGGAGCATTTGTACTTGGATTTTTGTTGGCATTTTATAGTTTCTTTTTGGCACCTAAATTTAATATGTCACAAATAATTTGGAATATTACTTGCAGTATTTGGGTTAGTACTTTAGCCTGTATTTTTGTACATTTTTTTCCAGTCTTACAGCTAACTAGTCTAGTAACTGGCGGAATTATTTCTTTGCTGCCAGGAGTAGCTGTAGTAAATGGGATACGCTACTTATTTAACGAGGACTATAGCTCTGGATGGGGTCAAATGATCTATGCATTAATTACAGCATTATGTGTATCTGTTGGTGTCGGATTGGTTTTAACCGTATTTAACTGGTTATAGGAGAAGATAAAGATGGTGAGTATGATATTACAGGTAGTGGCGGGTTTTTTAGGTACTATTTCCTTTGCTATACTATTTGAGGCCCCAAAGAAATATTATTTGCTTTGCGGAATTATTGGTGCACTAGGTTGGTTTATTTATTTGTTAATAATGCAATTTTGGACAGCTCCTATTGCAGCAACTTTTATTGCTTCATTGGCATTAATCGTTTTATCAAGAGAAGCTTCATTTGCTTTACGAGCACCAGTTACAATTTTTTTGATCTGTGGAATTTTTTGTTTAGTTCCAGGAATGGGTGTGTACAATTTTACGTATAACTTTTTTATCGGGGATTCAATTAAAGCGGCACAGATAGGTGTTCAGGTACTAAAAATTGCTATTGCTATCTCTATCGGAATTACAGTAGGATATGAACTGTCTCCTAAATGTTTTTTTTCCTATCGTCGTCGTCAAAAGGCTAATAATAAAATATGATTATTCGAAATACAACTGAAAATAATTCAAGATAGAGCAGGCTGTGTTCTATCTTCTTTTTTTATTAAAAAACGGTGATTAGTATAGGTGTATAGACATTTGTTCATTTCTGTGAAAATTAGAAATAGGTTTCTCGTTTTTTTTTCATTACAGGTAAAAAATACAGGAGTGAATGTTTTTTAAAGCAACATAAGATTGCAATTAGAATAAAAATGTTATATAAAGATTTTTCTAATCTTATTATAATATAATCCGTTGGTTCTTTCTTAGCAAAAATAGCTTTAGAGGATTACGAAATATTTCCCGGTTTTTACGCTCCTTTTTATGAGATAGCTAAAAAAAGAAGAGGTTTTTAGAGGATTATGAAAAGAATTGTTTAAATTGACAAAAATTTGTAGTAAACTTACGTAAGTGAGAAAAATAGAAAAAAACAATTTTCTATTTGAAAAGACTTGAAATTTTTCTCTTTTTATGGTTATTTTAAAACTGTTATAGGTGAATAGTTGAGCAATTGTACTTTTGATTTTACTAAGATCGCCGGTTTCTAACAGGTTCTTATTTACGTTCAAATAATAATTTTAAACAGTATTCAACTGTTTTAAATAGCCTTAAAGGCCAAATAATCCAATAAAAGGAGTGAACTATTTTGAAAGAACGTCGTGTGGAAAGAGTAATAGAAAAAATGAAGGAACAAGGGTATGGGCAATTATTAGTTTCGGATCCAGCAACCATTTTCTATCTAACGGGTCGTTGGATTCATCCCGGTGAAAGGTTATTAGTATTAGTCATTACTCCAGAAAACAAAAATACACTGATTATCAACAAATTATTTCCGATTGAAGAAGACTTAGGGGTAGAAAAAGTATTTATTGATGATACTGATGATGCGGTGAAAAAAGTTTTAGAGTATATAAATACTGATGAAAAAATTGGTGTTGACAAAAACTGGCCGGCGCACTTTTTATTGCGCTTGTTAGAACTCGTTCCGGATGCAAAATTAAGTAATGGTTCTCAAGTAACGGATGCCGTTCGTGCAATCAAGGATGAAGAAGAAAAGCAATTAATGCGTGATGCACAAGCAGATAATGAAGTTGCAGTTGATCGTCTGAAAAAACTATTACCTGAGGAGTTAACAGAAGCTGAAATGGCTGACAAATTAGGTGAGATTTATAAAGAGTTAGGCAACAGCGGGTTCTCATTTGATCCAATCGTGGGTTATGGAGCTAATGCAGCAGACCCCCATCATGAAACAGATGATTCTAAAGTGAAGCCGGGCGATAGTGTAATTCTGGACATCGGTGGAATCAAAAATTCTTATGCTTCTGACTTAACTCGTACGTTTTTCTATAAAAAAGTATCTGAAAAAGGTCGTGAAGTTTACGAAATCGTCAAGGAAGCTAACCAACGTGCAATTGACATGGTAAAACCAGGCGTAAAGTTATCAGCTATTGATGCAGCGGCTCGTGATTACATCACAGAAAAGGGCTACGGTGAATATTTTACTCATCGACTAGGACACTTTATCGGAATTGAATGTCACGAAGCAGGAGATGTTTCAGGAGCTAATGATAATGTAGCTGAAGTAGGAAATATCTTCTCGATCGAACCAGGAATTTATATTCCTGGAGAAGTAGGAGTGCGCATCGAAGACTTAGTTATTGTTACAGAAGACGGTTGTGAAAACTTGAACCACTATTCAAAAGAGCTTGAAATTGTCGGTTAAATTGAAATAACCTTCTATCCGTAGTTATTGCGGGTAGAAGGCTTTCAAAAAATCGTTAACTATCAAAAAAACATCGGTAAATATCAGACTCATTGATTAATTAAGGAGGATGAAGATGAAAGTAGAAGAAGGCTATATGCCTTATTTAGATCACAAGACGTATTACCGTATAATTGGAGAAAAAAGTGGCGGTAAAAAACCGTTAATCTTGATGCACGGAGGACCAGGCTCAACTCATAATTATTTTGAAGTTCTTGACGAACTGGCTGTTGAGGGCCGTCAACTAATCATGTATGATCAGTTGGGATGCGGCAAGTCAGCGGTTCCTTCTGATCCATCCTTGTGGACCAAAGAAACATGGGTCAATGAGTTGATCGCTTTGAGAGAATATTTGAGTTTAGATGAAGTTCATCTGTTAGGTCAGTCATGGGGTGGGATGCTAGAAATTATCTATTTATGTGATTATGCACCTAAAGGAATCAAGAGTATGATTCTCTCTAGTACACTTTCTTCTGCTAGTCTTTGGGCACAAGAACAGCATCGCATGATCAAATTCATGACGGAAGAGGATCAGGCTGCGATTGCTAAAGCAGAAGCTGAGAACAAATACGATGATCCGGCTTATCTAGCTGCTAATGACCGCTTCATGATCCGTCATGCAGCCGCGGTACCGACTGAAGATTCTCCAGAACCGTTACGTCGGAAAAAAGTTCCTGGAACTGAAAGCTATGTTACTGCTTGGGGACCAAATGAATACATGCCAACGGGTACCTTACAGCCATATGAATATACGAATAAATTATCGTCAATAGATGTACCAACATTGATTACCAGTGGAACCAACGATTTGTCTACACCACTTGTTGCTAAGACAATGTACGACGTAATTCCTGGAGCACAATGGGAATTATTTGCGTACAGTCGCCACATGCCGTTTGTGGAAGAACGTGAAAAGTATATGAATTTGTTAGAATCGTGGCTTTCTGCACACGACTAAAAATATTTTAAGAAAGAAGGAACACCATGGAAACGACTCCGGTTAAAAAGAAAAAACCTTTTGGCTTTTATGTCTGCTCACTAGGCTTCTCTTTTGAACGCGCGGCCTTTTATACAGCAAAATACATGCTGGCTATTTGGATCGCAACAACTGCTGCTTCTGGCGGATTAGGAATGACTAGTGCACAGGGGGCAGCTATCTCTGCCTATTTCGTAGCAGCAACCTATATTACACCAATGTTTGGAGGTTGGTTGGCTGACTACTGGTTGAGTCCACGACTTTGTGTAGCAGTTGGAATGATTTTGATGGGTGCCGGTTACATGCTAGCTTGGCAAGCAAACTCTATGGGCATGGTGTGGGCAATGATCATTTTAGTTGCTATTGGGACAGGATTATTTAAAGGAAATCTTTCTGGTATAAACGGCCTATTGTTTAGTGATGAAAATGAATTGAATGAGGCTTTCTCTGTTCAGTACTCATTCGTCAATATTGGCTCGTTTTGTGGAACAACATTTCTAGTATTGTTAATCCCAGGTTTTGGATTTAACTTTGTCTTCATGATTTGCGGCCTTTTACTTTTAATCGATGCTGTATGGTTTATCTTTAACAGCCGTTCATTAGGTGAAGCAGGTAAGAAACCATTTAAAATTGATCAGCGTCAATTTGAGTCGGCTGGTAAAAATACTTCGGGTGAAGAAAATGCACCATTGACTTCTGGAGATAAAAAACGAATCTTTGCTATTATTTTAGTTACTTTGTTCTCAGTTGTATTTTGGATGGTCTGGTATATGGCGTATATGCCAGCGTACTACTACTTTGGTTATGGAGATGGAGCAGGCTTCTTAGGTCGTGCTAACTGGGTGGTCGGAAGCTTCCAAGTACCAACATCATATTTTGATTCTATGAATGCTCTAACTTGTATCATCTTAGGTCCAATTTTAGGTAAATTATGGACAAAGCTAGCTGCTCGCCCACAAGGTGATATGAGTATGTTTAAGAAAACAGCGTTAGGAATGATTTTAGTAGGTGTATCTTACGTGGCAATGGTAGTTGCGGATATGGTGGGACAAGGTCATGCATCTATCATGTGGTTAGTATTAGTCAGCCTTTTAATGTCAGTTGGAGAGATGATTTTCTCACCACTAGGAAATTCATTTATTGCCAAGTTAGCTCCGGCAAAATTGATGGGGTTATTGCTTGGTGTTTGGCCGGTTGCAGTATTTATCGCCCAATTAATTTATCCAAAAATTTATGCTTTCTTAGAAACCGATGTTCCAGCGGAATTCCAAAGAGGCTATGGTATTTTAGCCGCAATTGTTATCGTCTTAGGTTTGATTCTATGGTTTGGAAGTAAAAATCTGGATAAATTGGAAACAGCAGAATAATGGTTTGAAAAATAGATCTCATTTTGAGGTCTATTTTTTTTTGGAAAATGTGAAGAGTAACTTGTGTATAGAGTCACATATAAATTACATCGATAGATTTACTAATATCTGATAATAAATATCTATTGAAAGCGAAAATAGTAACGCTTTCACGAAATGCTAAATAACGCATATGATATATTTGTAATCATTATAAATAACTGGATTAAAATATGGTGTGACGGAAATTAGAAAGAGATATGATGAACGTATATTCTTCTTTTGAAGCTATTTGTTAAAGTTTTCAAGATTTTTTCTATCGTTTTTGCTTTTCGAAAAAAATAATTAAAAATAGAAGTAACTTAGAAGATAAAATTGATACGAAGATGAGATAAATAGTAGAAATCGTCTTTATTAAAAACCGTCATTGTGATATGATTTATTTGAACTAAGGGCGGCTGATTTGCTCAAGTTCGAACAAGTAAAAAACGGAGGAGGTGAAATAAATTGACACAAATTCTTATACCATTGAAACAACATGTTGGTGCTCCTTGTAAAGGGATTGTCAAAGCCGGTGAGATGGTTAAACGAGGCCAGTTGGTTGCGGAGCCAAATGGTCTTGGGGCTAATATTCATAGTAGTTTTTCGGGAAAAGTTGTAGATGTTAGCGAAGAAAGCGTTGTCCTAATGATTGATGAAGAACAAGACTTTTCCAGCTATTTACCGATCCCTGAAACAGACACGATGATTAAGGCTGTAGAAGAAGCCGGTGTGGTTGGAGCTGGTGGAGCTGGTTTTCCAACATTTCTAAAATTGTCCTGTGAAATTTCAAAGGGAACATTCATTGCTAATGGTGCGGAATGCGAAGCGTTGCTAGTTCATAATGTCAAACAAATGAATGAGCATATTGATCAATTAATTCGTGGCATGAAGTATTGTATGGAGATGGTTAAAGCACCTAAAGGTGTCATCGCTGTGAAAGGTAAGCATCGCCAATTAGTAACGCGGTTAATCAAAGCTGTAGATACAGAAACTGCTATTGATGTTCATCAGCTACCGGATATTTATCCAGCAGGGGATGAACGGATGATTGTTCGTGAAGTCATGGATATTGTTCTAGAACCTGGTCAACTTCCGACTGAAGTCGGTGCGGTCATTGACAATGTTGAAACCATCAAACGTATTGCAGAAGCCATTGAAGACCGCAAACCATTCATTGACAAAGATGTCACTGTTTCTGGACGTGTAAAACAAAAAGAAACGGTCTTTGTAGATGTGCCAATCGGAACACCCGTCAAGACTTTGATTAATAATGTGGGCGGCTATGTAGAACCTCATGGTGAAATCGTCATCGGTGGACCGATGACTGGACGCAGCGGGGAAGAAACCACGCCAATTACAAAAACAAGTGGGGGCGTGCTCGTAGCTATGCCGTTTCCACAGGAACACCGCAAAGTCGGTTTGCTGATTTGCGAATGCGGAGGGTCCGCAGAACGAATGACCGAAATCGTGAATAACATGGGTGCCGAAGTTGTCGCTGCAGAGCGCTGCAAGCGAATGGTAGAAGTGAACGGAAGATATAGGTGTGCCTTACCAGGTATATGTCCAGGTCAAGCGAAGACGGTAATGTCCTTGAAGAAACAAGGCGCCGAGGTAGTAATGACTGGATCCTGTTCTGATTGAACGAACACCGTCATGGGTGTAGCTCCTAGGTTAGGAGTTCCGGTTTATCATCATACAGATCATGTACTGCGAGCGGATGGGCACAGGTTATATCGTAAATTACCGACAAATTAAGAAAAATATTAGGAGGAATTAACGAATGTCCATCACAGCAGAAACTGCGAAAGAACATGCAAAAGATCCTGCAGTATTATGTTGCCGTGCAGAAGCAGGCAAAGTAATCGCACCAGATGATTTAGAAGATCCAGCAATCTTTGAAGATTTAGAGGATTCAGGCTTGCTGGAAATTCCTGAAAATGCGTTAACAATCGAACAAGTACTTGGCACAACTTTAAAGGAAACCACAGATGCTTTGATTCCTTTAACAAGAGAAATTCTTGATGGTGTGAAGGAAGTGGAAGAAGCTGCTGCAGAACCAGAAGTGGCAGAAGAACCAATGGCTCCAGCAGCACCCGTTCACCCAGCACCGCCTGTATCACCAGCAGCACCTTTTACAGGAGGTACCATCAAAATTCATATTGCTGAAGGAAAAGGCATTGACTTAGAAGTCCCTATGTCTGTTGCTGGATCAATGGGCGTTGCAGCACCAGCTGCACCAATGCCAGTTGCTCCAGAACAAGCAGCCGCTCCTGCACCGCAGGCACCAGCTGCGGAGGTAGAAGAAAAAGTAATTCGCTCAGTTCGTCGTGATTATTTAAAGATTAACAAAGTAGAATTTGGCGAAGAGACTAAAATTGAAGGAACAACTTTAATTTTACGTAAAATGGAAGAGATGTGTGCGGAAGCAGTTGAGCTAGAAGAGCTAGTGGAAAGCATGACCTTCGAAATTATTACACCCGATCGTTACAACGAATACAGTGAAACCATTATGGATGTTCAACCGATTGCGGCCAAAGCAGAAGGCGATATTGGCCATGGCGTTACTCGTGTTTTGGATGGCATCGTACTAGTGGTAACTGGAACAGACGCCAACGGCGTACAAATCGGTGAATTTGGTTCATCCGAAGGTGAATTGGATCGCAATATTATGTGGGGACGTCCTGGTGCCCCAGAAAAAGGCGAAATCTTCATCAAAACACAAGTAACGATTAAAGAGGGCGCCAATATGGAACGTCCTGGACCTTTGGCAGCTCATAAAGCTTCTGATCATATTACACAAGAAATTCGTGAAGCCATTAAAGTTGCTGATGAAGCTTTAGTCGCAGAAACAGACGAAATCGTGCAAAAACGTCGCTTTGGCAACAAACGTGTCTTGATCGTGAAAGAAATCATGGGACAAGGTGCGATGCACGATAACTTGATTATGCCTGTTGAACCAGTTGGCACCCTTGGCGCGAAGCCAAACGTTGACTTGGGGAACTTGCCAATCATGTTAGCTCCAACTGAAGTATTAGATGGTGGAATCCATGCATTAACCTGTATTGGACCAGCATCAAAAGAAACCTCTCGTCATTACTGGAGAGAACCATTGGTAATGGAAGCAATGGAAGATCCAGAAATTGACTTGGTTGGTGTGATGTTTGTCGGTTCACCTCAGGCAAACACGGAAAAATACTATGTATCAAAACGTCTAGGTATGACGATTGAAGCGATGGATATCGACGGAGCGATTGTTACAACCGAAGGCTTCGGAAATAACCACATCGACTTCGCTTCTCATATCGAAGAGATCGGTAAACGCGGCGTGAAAGTAGTCGGTGATTCTTATTCAGCTGTTCAAGGTGCATTGGTTGTCGGCAACTCAGAAATGGGCGCTATGGTGGATAATAACAAGTCCAAACAAGGAATCGAAAACGAAATCTTATCTAATAACACCTTGTGTAAAGAAGATGCGATTCGTGACTTGGCCATGTTGAAAACATTAATGGGTGGCGGCGAAATCAAAACAGCGGAACGCAAGTGGAACCCAAATGTGAAATTGAACAACATCGAAATCATTGAAAAAGCGACAGGGAAGAAAATTGACCTTGCAGACAATGAACAAGTGTTGCCGAAGAGTAAAAAACGTCAAGAGATTTACGAAAAAGACTAGATTTGGGTGACGAATAACTATGGATAGACTCAAATATATTTCAACAGAGCAAATGTTTGAGGGAATCATTGTCGAGCTTCACGATGCCAGTGTAACCATCGACATTAAAGGACGTTTAGGTCAATTGAAAATTCCCAGACGCATGATCATCTCTGAATATGATTTAGCGATTGGTCAGGAAGTCGGCTTTTTAATGACTTATCCAGAAGTTTTGGAAGAGGAACCCAACGATCATTATGTCCATGCCATCAAAGAGCATGAACGTCGACGCTTGGAAACTCAGAAGAAGCAAGCACAGACACCAGGAGAGGAGAATTAACACATGGGCTTAACAGTCTTTGAAGGGTTGCAGTCAGAAATTTTCGTGCCAATTACGCCGAAATCTGTCTTCACACCTGTCACAAAAGAGCTTAAAGAAATGCGTGTTGCATTAGCTACGGCAGCAGGCGTTCATTTAAAGAGTGATAAACGATTCAATTTAGCAGGAGATACCACATACCGCGAAGTACCAGACGGCACACCAAGCGACGAATTGATGGTCTCTCACGGCGGGTACGACAACGCCGATGTAAACCGCGACGTGAACGCAATGTTCCCGATCGACCGGTTGCATGAATTAGTCAAAGAAGGCTTTATCAAAGAAGCAGCACCAGTACATTACGCATTTATGGGCGGCGGAGGAGACCAAGAAGCATTTCACGATGTCACTGGTCCTGAGATCGCACAAAAATTAGTGGACGAAGAAGTCGACGCTGTCGTAATGACCGCTGGCTGAGGAACCTGTCATAGAACTGCCGTGATCGTGCAGAGAGCTATTGAGGAAGCGGGAATTCCTACTATTTTAATTGCAGCATTACCACCAGTAGTACGTCAAAATGGATCACCACGTGCAGTTGCACCGATGGTACCCATGGGCGCCAATGCTGGAGAACCACATAATATTGAAATGCAGACAGGTATCTTAAAAGATACGTTAACTAACTTAGTAACCATCGAGACACCAGGTAAGATCGTTCCATTACCTTACGAATACATTGCGCATGTATAGAATATAGGTGACTTTATGCGAGGCGAAACACTAAAAATCAAAGTTTTCCATATGGCGGAGGTAACCCTTGGTGACCAATTTCATATGACACATGATCGTCTACAGATCAAAAAACACTTTGACAGTGCGTGCCCCGATATTCAGAAACTAACCATTCACGTTCTCCAACCTGATCAATTAGATATTGAAACCAATACCATCATGGATATTATACCAATATCCACGAAGGTATTGGGAACGTTGGGGACAGGAATCACGTACACTTTAACAGGCGTCACTGTTGTTATGACTGGGACAATTGAAGAAGGCGAACAGATGCATGAATTTGGCTCATCTGAAGGTTTGTTACGTGAAAACTTGATGCTGAATCGAGCAGGAACACCAAAAGAAACTGATTTCATTATTTGGATTGACTTAATTGCGAAAAAAGGAACGCCTTTTAACCGTGAGCTAAGTTTAAAAATGTTTGAAATTGTAGATCACTATATTCAAGAAATCAGAGAACGGATGAAAATGTTGGAAGGTAAGCTGGCCGTTGAAACCCATACTTATGAAGAAAAAAGTAATCCTGGAAAACCCAAAGTAGCTTTAGTTAAGCAAGTAGCAGGTCAAGGTGCAATGTATGACATGTTGCTGTTTCCAGAAGAGCCAAGTGGTTTTAGAGGCGGCGTTTCAATTATCGATACGAATAATATGCCAGTATACCTTACTGCAAACGAATATCGTGATGGTGTCATACGCTCAATGGTATAGTTTGAATTCGGATAGGAGGGAATGTTTTATGGGGATTGGCCCATCAACAAAAGAAACCTCACTGCATCATTTTCAAGATCCGTTAGTAGATCTTTTGTCGAATGACCCTGACATAGATTTTCAAGGCATTGTGGTAGTGGGAACACCGCAAAGCAACAAAATGAAACATTTAGTTGGCCGTAGAGCAGCTGCTTGGCTTGAAGGGATGCGCACCAATGGTGTAATTGCTTCAACCGATGGATGGGGTAACTCAGATGTTGATTTTGCGAACATGTTGGAAGAGATTGGACAAAGAGATATCAGCGTGATTGGTCTTAAGTTCATTGGATCACAAGCTAAGTTTGTGGTCGAAAACAAGTATACTGACTTTGTTTTAGATTTTAATAAATCTGAAAAGGGTATTGAAACAGAGATAGTTGGGGAAAATACGATCAATCATCGAGATGCAGTTAAGGCATTAGCTTCAATCAAATTGAAAATGCGTAAAGACGATCAAAAAATTAGATAGCATACTTTTACTTAATATTGATTTAAGGCTGATTTGAGTATGAAAGTAGCTATATCTATAAACCTGGAGGGAAAAAACATGAAAGTATCAAAAATGATCTCAGCAATCGATACACACACAGCGGGAGAAGCAGCACGTTTAATCATTGGTGGAATTCCAAAATTTCCTGGTAAAACAATGGCTGAAAAAAGAGAATATTTAGAAACACAACAAGACGTATTACGTCAAATGCTTATGCTAGAACCGCGTGGGCACCGTGATATGTTTGGTGCTTTTATTACGGAACCTGTCCACGAAGAAGCTGATTACGGAATTATCTTCATGGATTCGGGTGGCTATCTGAATATGTGCGGACATAACACAATTGCTGCTATGACTACCGCAGTTGAACAAGGTTGGGTAGAAGTTAAAGAAGGCGATTGTGAAGTCAAAGTTGTTCAAGATACACCTGCCGGAATTGTTCGCGGAACAGTACACTTAGATGAAGATTTCTCAGCGGAATCTGTATCATTTGAGAACGTGGAATCATTCTTATACAAAGAAGCAGTCAAAGTCAATGTTCCGGAAATTGGCGAAGTCACTATGGATATTTCTTTTGGAGGAAGCTTCTTTGCAATTTTACCTGCGGCTTCTGTCGGATTAGAGATTAAACCAGAAAATGCTTCTAAATTTAACGATTTAGGTATGATCATTCGAGATGCAGTGAATGATCAAATTGAAATTCAGCATCCTACTTTAGAACACATTAAGACAGTTGACTTAGTTGAGTTTTATGGACCTGCTACTAGCCCAGATGCGACTTATCAAAATGTGGTTGTGTTTGGAGACGGACAAGTGGATCGCTCTCCTTGTGGAACAGGAACTAGTGCGAAGCTTGCCACTTTGTATGGTAAAGGCGAAATGAAGGTTGGGGATACTTTTGTTTACGAAAGTATTTTATGCACGAAATTCAAAGGTGAAATTGTTAAGGAAGCTGAAGTGGGTGGATATAAAGGTATCATTCCTCGTGTCTCTGGGTCAGCGTATGTTACTGGATACAATACATTTTTAGTTGATCCAAAAGATTCTTTAAAAGATGGGTTCCTTTTAGGGTAGAGATGAAGGAGGGGTAAGTGATATGGTAACAGTTATTTTAGCGATTTATGTTGGGTTGATTTTGTTACATGCCGTAAATATGGGGCGCGATTGCGTTAAGCATAAAGATGATTTAGGACATGGGAATTGGATTGTTTCAGGAATCATCGGTTTTATTACAGACTTTTTAGACACACTAGGAATCGGAAGTTTTGCTCCAACTACGATGCTTTTAGATTTTACCAAGCAATTAAGTCATGACCGCTTGCTACCAGGAACTTTGAATGTAGGACATGGGATTCCCGTATTGGTAGAAGCATTTATCTTTACGACTGTAGTAGATGTATCTCCGGTTACATTATTTGCCTTAGTTGGTTCTGCAACTATAGGTGCGTTTATCGGTTCAAGATTCGTAACAGGTTTGCCAGAAAAGAAAGTCCAACTTTGGATGGGTTGGGCGTTGATTGTTACAGCTGTTTTGATGTTTGCACGTCAACAAGGCTGGATTGATATCTTGGGTGCGGATAATACAGCTACTGCATTGACTGGGATCAAATTGATTATTGGTGTTGTAATCAACTTTTTCTTAGGAGCATTGATGACGATTGGTGTCGGTTTGTATGCACCATGTATGGCGATGGTTTATATGTTAGGCCTAAGCCCACTAGTTGCTTTCCCAGTAATGATGGGTTCATGTGCAGGCTTGATGCCGATAGCAAGTTTAAACTTTGTAAAAACCGGCGATTATGCTCGTAAAGTAAGTTTAGCAATTACAGCAGGTGGGATCATCGGAGTAATCATTGCAGCAAAATTTGTTACTGGTTTAGACTTGAATGTTTTAACGTATATCATTATTGTAGTTATCATCTATACTGGTATTACTTACATTCGTAAGAGTATGAAACCAGCTGCAGCATAATAAGATATTACTAAAACTACTTTGTCCTTCCTTAGAGAAGGACGAGTAGTTTTTGATGTTTTAATACAAATAACAGGAGGAAAAAAATGGTACAGATTGTTTTGGTCACTTTAGGATTATTTGCACTGCTGCACATTGTTGTTTTTGGGAGAGATTTAATTAAACACAAAACCAATCTTGGAGGCGGTAGTTGGCCTATCTCAATCGGGATTGGATTTGTAACAGATTTTTTAGATACGCTGGGTATCGGAAGTTTTGCACCTACGGCTATGTTGTTAGACGCAACTAAGCAATTAGACAGCGATAAGCAGTTGCCAGGAACGTTGAATGTTGGACATGCACTTTCTTGTTTATTGGAAGGCCTTATTTTTATAACAGTAGTGGACGTGGATCCTTTGACGTTGTTTTCTTTGATCGCAGCTTCGATTGTTGGATCATGGCTGGGCTCAAAGACAGTAACAAAATTACCAGAAAAAACTGTCCAGTTTTGGATGGGGTGGGCTTTAATTGTTACAGCTGTTCTGATGGCATTACGTCAAGCTGGGATGATCAATTTGTTAGGGGAAGGGAATACAGCTACCGGCCTGTCAGGTGGACTTTTAATTATTGGAATTATCGGCAATGCCATATTTGGAGCATTGATGACCATTGGTGTCGGACTTTATGCGCCATGTATGGCAATGGTCTATATGTTAGGCTTGAGTCCGTTGGTTGCTTTCCCAATTATGTCAGGTTCTTGTGGGGCCTTGATGCCGGTTGCTAGTGTGAACTTTATTAGAGAGGGAGAATACTCCCGTCGAGTAAGCTTGGGTATTGCAATGGGAGGAATCGTTGGAGTAATTATCGCTGCGAAATTTGTTACAGGGCTAGATTTAACAATTTTGGTTTGGATCATCATCTTCGTAGTAATCTATACTGGAATTACTTATATTCGTAAAAGTCGTAAGTCAGCACCAATTTAATTTTTTAATATTAAAAACTCCAATCTACTTGCGGTTGTGCCCGTAAGGATTGGAGTTTTTATGGGTTAAAAAAAATAGTATTTAATGCTCATAATCAAAATCAAGACAATCATGCTAGGTAAAAAGTTAGAGGTTCGAATGGTTGTCAGCTTTAGCATATTTAGTCCAATACCTAGAATAATAATACCACCAACGGCACTAATTTCATTCATCAGAGGATCTAATAGCTGATTTGGCAAACCTTCAGCAATCAAATAAGCCAATAAAGTTAGTGCTCCTTGATAAATAAGAACAGCAAATGCAGAGAAAAAGACTCCAATACCTAACGAGGCGGTCAAGACAATCGAGATAAAACCATCCATAATGGCTTTCATAAAAAGGGTATGATTACTTCCAGTAATACCACTTTCGATTGCGCCAATGATACCCATTGAGCCAACGACGTAAACTAGGCTGGCGGTCACAAAACCTTCAGCGAAATTACCGTTACCATTAGCAAAACGTTTTTGAAGTAAGAGACCAAATTGATTCATGCGGTCTTCAATTTTAAAAAATTCTCCAAGCATACCGCCTAGGCAAATACAAATGATAACTAAAATAAACGAAGCAGTCTGAGTAGCCATTTGGATTGAAATGGCTATGACAGCAAGACTTAGACCATGTGTCATGGTTTCTTTCGTTTGTTCAGTAATATTTCTTAAAAAGGCTCCTAAAATACTGCCTAACATAACGGACAATGCGTTAACGATAGATCCTATAAACATAAGCAGTGCTCCTTAAATTATCTGATACTTCACTGTCATGGTAGCATGATTTACAGCCTTTTGAAACAAGTTTTTGGATATAAATTAAAGATTAATTATTCCTGATAAACTGCAAAGGAAACTTACATAGAGAATAACAAAATTACCTGTTATAATAGGAAACGTGGAGGATGATGCACAGATGGATACAATCGAAAAATTAATTGTTTGCGGTGGATGTAACGCTAAGATCGGTCCTGGGAATTTAGGAGAACTATTAGCTGATTTACCAAAATCTAGTGATGAAAACTTACTAGTAGGATTTGATTCAACAGATGATGCTGCAGTCATTAAGCTAAGAGACGATTTAGCGATTATTCAAACATTGGATTTTTTCCCAACTATGGTTACTGATCCTTATTTATTCGGAAAGATTGCTGCGGCTAATGCTTTGAGTGATGTTTACGCAATGGGGGGCGAAGTATTATCAGCACTAAATATCGTAGCTTTTCCTGAGGAGAAGGATTTAACGATTTTAAAAGAAATTTTACGAGGTGGAGCGGAGAAAGTACAAGAGGCTGGTGCCATTTTAGCCGGGGGTCACTCGATCCATGATCATTCAGTAAAATATGGGTTATCTGTAACTGGAACAATTGATCCTAATCATATTTATCAAAACAATACTTGTCAGATAGGGGACCATTTAGTACTGACAAAGCCACTTGGGGTAAGTATCATTACAGTAGGCTATAGTGCTAATGAAATTAGTCAAGAAGGTTTCAACAAGGCAACTGAAAGTATGCAGACTCTAAATAAATATGCGATGTCCATTATTCGTAATTATGAGATTACTAGTTGTACGGATGTCACAGGCTTTGGTTTGGCGGGACATTTACATGAAATGTTGAATAGTCATTTTTCTGCTGAAATTCAATCGGATCAGCTGCCCTATTTCCAAGAAGCCTATGAAGGTGCCAAAGAATTTATTTTGACTGCTGGCGGGCAGCGAAATCGCAACTATATGACGGAAAAAATAAAATTTGTAGTAGATGATTTTGCAATTGAAGAATTGTTATTTGACCCTCAAACTTCTGGCGGTTTATTAGTTAGTGTACCGGAAGAACAGGTGAAAGAGTTAGTTTCTGAACTGAACTCAGCGGGAATTCCAGCGCAAGATTTTGGGAGGGTAACAGAGCCAGCAGAAAAAGAAATTATTGTATATTAAGGAGACGATAACATGTATAAAATTGATGCAATTGGCAAAGCATGTCCATTACCAGTGATTGAAACAAAGAAAGCATTAAAGGAACATGAAGCGGTGGAGACGTTGGTTGATAATGAGATTGCCACACAAAATCTGAAAAAGATGGCGGATCAATTAGGGTATATTTACCAAATGGAACCCGACAAGGATAATTATCGAGTAAAAATTTCTAAGGGTAATGGCGACGCGGTGGATACAGAAGAGATAAAAGAATCACCAGAAATAGTGACAAACGAGGATTATATTGTAGTGGTAGATACTAATATTATGGGCCGCGGTTCAGATGAGCTTGGGAAAAATCTTTTAAAGATGTTCATTTATTCTATAACGGAACAAGATGTATTGCCAAAGCAAATTATTTTCTATAATGGTGGTGTAAGTCTTGTAACAGAGGGATCAGACTCATTAGAAGATTTGCAAGCCTTGGCGGATCAGGATGTAGAAATTTATGCCTGTGGTGCATGTTTGAATTTCTTTGAGCTGACAGAAAAAGTAGCCATTGGTGAAATCACTAACATGTACCGTATTGTGGAAATGATGCGACAAGCGCCAAAAGTGATGAAACCGTAAAGGAGCAGGCGATGCAAGAATATGGAGTGGTCCTTTTCTATTCCACCCATGAAGCTATGAAAGCTGAAAAACTAGCCAAAGAAGCCCAACTAAAGGTACGAATTATTCCTACTCCAGAGAAAATTCATGCCAGTTGCGGCTTTTCTTTGAAGTATGAGTTAGCAGAAGAGGAAATATTAAGTACACTTTTGCAGCAGGTGAAGTCTGAAAGCTTTTATCATGTGAAACGAGAAGGATTAAAAACAGACTATGAATTAAGAAAGGATCTTTAGATGGCGAATATTGTAATTGGAACTGCCGGCCATATTGATCATGGGAAAACAACCTTAATTAAGGCCTTGACGGGAATTGAGACGGATACAACCAAAGAAGAAAAAAAACGAGGAATGTCTATTAATCTAGGTTTCGCCTATTTAGATTTGTCTAACCATCAACGAGTAGGAATCGTAGATGTTCCTGGACATGAAAAGTTTATTAAAAATATGGTAGCTGGGTTACCAGGTATCAATTTAGTCCTGCTAGTTATTGATGCTGCAGAAGGAATTATGCCTCAGACGAAGGAACACATCGATATTTTGACGTTACTAGGTATTCAAGACTTCTTAGTGGTTTTAACCAAGGTTGATACGGTTGATCCAGAATTAAAGGAACTGGTAGTAGAGGATATTCGAGATCAATTGGCTGATACACCGTTAGCAGAGGTAGAGATTATTGAGACGGATGCTGTTAGTGGTACAGGAATTGAAAAACTATTGACGGCCATCCAAGTTCGCTCTGAGGAACTGTCTGAAAAAAACAGTACCGGGATCGCTCGTTTGAATATTGACCGAGTATTCAGTGTTAAGGGATTTGGTACGGTTATTACGGGTACGCTGTTGGATGGTACAGTCCAGTTGGGAGAAGAACTTTTTGTATACTCGAGTGGGAAAAAGGTTCGAGTTAGAAATATTCAGGTTCATGAACAAGATGTTCAGCAGGCTCAGGCGGGTCAGCGAACAGCTTTGAATCTGGCTAATATAAGTAAAGACGAATTGGAGCGAGGCGATGTATTGTCAGCCTCTGAAAGTCTGCAACCGACCTGGATGTTAGATGTAAAAGTCAAGTGTTTGCCTGAAGTTGAAATGGGAATTGGCCTATGGGATCGCGTTCGTTTATTGATTGGAACTAGGGAAGTCATGGCACGTACGGTACCTTTAGGAACGGAATGGATTAAACCTGGGACAGAAGGTTTTTTACAATTACGTTTAGAGGATCAAGTGGCAGTTAGGGAACGAGACCATTTTATATTGCGTTCCTATTCACCAATGCATACAATTGCTGGTGGAGAAGTTCTAGATGCTGCACCAACTAAACACCGTCGGTTCAAGGTAGAAATCTTAGAAAGCTTAAAAGCTAAAGAGGCAGGAAGTATTGAAGAGATCATTTTGGATTTCATGAATAATAAAAAACAGCCTTTTACTACATCAAAGGAACTGCACGAATATCTGGGGCAGTCTATTGAAGAATTACAGCCATTACTAAAAGAAATGGTAACTGATCAGCAAATCATTGATACGAAATCAGGTTATCTGGCTCAAAGTAGTTACCAAGCATTGCAAGAAAAAGCAATCGGCATCTTAAATGACTATCATAAGAAACATCGGTTACGTTTAGGAATGCCGGTAGAGGAATTTCGTTCACGCATGCGGAATCACTTAACTGAAAAGGAATTGTCAGCTTTGATTCGTCTATTGATAGAATCAGAAGTAGTCAAGGAACAGCAGGACAAATTGGCTGTTGCTGAGTTTACAGTTACTTTTAACAAATACCAACAACTTGCGAAAGAAAAAATTGAAACGGAGTTGGCTAAAAATGGTCATACTCCGGTTAAAAAAGATGCTTTGTATGGACTCGATAAAAATGCAGAGGAAGTATTAGAGGCACTAAACGGAGATTCCGTTATCTTTTTGACTCACGAATACGTATTATCGGCTAATATTTATTGGCAAGCGGTTCAAAAGGTTCGTAAAACAATTCAGGAACAAGAACAAATGACACTGGCAGATTTTCGTGACATGACCAACTCTAGTCGTAAATCATCAATGCTGATTTTAGAATATATGGATAAGCAAGAAATTACTAAAAGAGTGGAGAATTATCGGATTTTAGGTGCATCGAAAGAAACGGGTGAATAGGATGAGTCTATATTTTGACAATGCCGCTACTACAGTTCATAAACCTTCTGTTGTAGCTAAACGAGTAGCAGAGGTGTTGAGTGCTGACAGTTTCGGTAATCCATCACGGGGAGCTCATCTTTATTCTTTGCGGGCTTATCAGGTAGTTGAAGAAACTCGTGAAGCAATCAAGAAACTTTTCCATGCCACAGAAGGGTATGAGGTCGCTTTTACTAATAATGCGACAGTTGCATTAAATGAAGTGCTAAAAGGAATAATTCGACCAGGGGACCACGTAATAACAACCAGCTGGGAACACAATTCAGTACTTCGTCCTTTATATCAGTTAGAACAAGCGGGTGCTCAGTTAGATTTTGTTACTAGTGAAACATCAACTGGTTGTTTAAATTATCAAGAATTTGAGGAGAAAGTACGACCAGAGACCAAGGTAGTGGTATGCAATCATGCGAGTAATGTGACGGGAAATGTATTGGATTTGGAGCGAGTAAAGGCCTTTTGTAAAAAGTATGATTTGTTGCTAGTTCTTGATATTTCTCAAACAGCTGGAGTTTTATCGATCGATTTAGGCGATGAAGAAATTGCAGCTGTTTGTTTTACCGGACATAAATCGTTGTATGGACCACAAGGGACAGGGGGTGTCTGTGTACGTAAAGACATAGTAGTTGAACCTGTATTAACTGGTGGCGACGGTATGCGTTCATTTTCTAAGACACAACCAAAGGAATTCCCTACGTTATTAGAAGCGGGAACAGCAAATGTTCCAGGAATTGCAGGTTTAGGGGCTGCTGTCCAATGGGGATTAGAAAACCCAGCACCCGCGCAAGAAATAGTTGGTCGCTATTTCATTAAAAGGCTTCAGGAACTTCCTAATATTTCTGTATATGGAGATATGAATCAGCAGCGAGTAAATGTTTTTTCTTTAAATATTGCTGACGCTGATTCGGCTTTAGTGAGTGATTTATTATGGGAAGACTATGAAATTGCCACACGTTCGGGTTATCATTGTGCCCCCTTGATGCACGAAGCATTGGGAACTGCAGCACGAGGAACCGTTCGATTTTCTTTTTCTCGTTTTACTACTCAGAAAGAAATTGATCAGGTAGTACAGGCATTGAGTGAAGTTGCTGGAAGGAAGTAGGAAGATTATGGTGAAAAGTATTCAAGAGCTTTTAGCACAATTGCCGGCAGTGGATATTCTTTTGAAACGTCCCGCGATTGAACAGTTAGCCACGGAGTATCCTAGAGGAGCGATAAAAGCAGCGATTCAAGAAGTTCTTGGTAATATTCGTCGAGAAGTGCTGCAGCAAATACGTCAAGATTTACCGCAATTGCCAACTATTGAACAAATGATTACTGAAGAACTAATACAACATCAATTTTCTTTACGTCGTGTGATTAACGGAACAGGTACTGTAATTCATACCAATCTAGGAAGATCCTCTTTAAGTAAACGAGTCCAACAGCAGGTAGAAGATATTAGTTTTCACTATTCTAATTTAGAGTTTGACTTAGAATCTGGGGAAAGGGGTTCTCGCTACAGCCACTTAACGGAAATTATTAAGGAGTTAACTGGTGCTGAAGATGTATTAGTAGTTAATAACAATGCGGCGGCGGTTTTACTAGTTCTGAGTACGCTAATCAAGGGCCAGGAAGTTTTGGTTTCTCGAGGAGAGTTGGTGGAAATAGGCGGTGCTTTTCGTATTCCTGATGTAGTGACCTCCAGTGGAGGAAAAATTGTAGAAGTTGGGACAACCAACAAAACCCATTTAAATGATTACCAACAGGCAGTGAATGAAGAAACTGGCGGAATTTTGAAAGTGCATACGAGCAATTATCGAATTGTCGGTTTTACAGAAAGTGTCCCTATACCAGAATTGGCGAAAATAGCCGATCATACCGCTATTCCATTGATTAATGATTTAGGTAGCGGCTTATTTATTGATATGCGACAATTTGGGTTACCATATGAACCAACAGTTAAGGAAGCACTGGATCAAGGCTGTGATATAGTAACTTTTAGTGGTGATAAATTATTAGGTGGGCCACAGGCAGGTATTATTGTAGGTAAAAAGAAATATATTCAACAGATGAAAAAAAACCAACTATTGCGAGCATTGCGGATCGATAAAATGACCTTAAGTGCTTTGGAGGCAACCTTTGAATTATACCTCGATCCAACGCAAGCAATTCAAGAAATTCCTGTTTTACGTATGTTGTCATTAACAGAAGAGGACTGTCTGAGCAAAGCAACAATTTTAGCAGAGAAACTAGAAAAAAATACTAATGATTTAACTATAACTGTTGAAAAGGATGCCAGTGCAGTCGGAGGCGGTTCTTATCCTGAACATTCGTTGCCAACTTATGTCGTATCGATTTATTCGGATGTTATTTCGGCAGAATCTTTGCAACAAAAGCTGCGGGAAAGTCGTATGCCAATAATTAGTCGCATAAAAAACAAAAAAAATTATTTGGATGTACGAACAATTGAGGATGAGGAATTCGCGTTCATAACTTCAGCGATCAGAACATTAGCATAATGGGAGTAAAAGACTCAAACGATGGAGCAAAAATCCATGTTTGAGTCTTTTTTTCATATGACAAAATTGTTAGTTCTTTTTGTCTTTGTTCGATGGAGCGTTTTTCTAATTCAGCCTATACTACAAGAAAAAACAAAGGAGCGATATAAATTGAAAAAACTTTTAATTGGCTTAATCACATTGATTGTTATTGGAGTAGCTGCCCTAAAAATAGCTGATATTGTCGTTATGGGAGGAGATAGCTATTATGTTCAAGTAACAACGGATGGAACAAAGCAGAATGAAACCGATAGTCAAGGCCAAACTTATACAAAATATCAATACCAACTCCCAGGCTATGATCAAAATGGTGAGGAAAAGAGTATGGATTTCTCTACAGTAAAAGAACGTCCATTACGTAAAGAAGCTTTTTTGAAATTGACGTGGAACAAGAATAAGGGGGTCACTTCGTTTGAAGAAGTAAAAGAAAAAGAAGTCCCTAAAAAAGCGCAAGAAAAATTATTGGAGGCAAATTAATGGAAACAATAGTAAAAATACAAGACGTGAAAAAAGTATATGGTAAGAAAAATGAAAAAAAGACAGAGGCTCTAAAAGGAATTTCCTTTGAAGTGAACAAAGGAGAATTTATTGGCATCATGGGAGCATCAGGTTCAGGAAAATCAACTTTATTAAATTTATTGTCAACGTTGGATAATCCAACGGAGGGGAATATTTTGATAAACCAAAAAGATGTTTCTACTCTGAAAGGAAATCGTCTAGCTGATTTTCGTGGCAAGGAAATTGGGTTCATTTTTCAAGACTTTAATTTGTTAGAAAATTTAACCGCTGCCGAAAATATAGCGGTTCCTTTGTCATTACAAGGGGTAAAGCCAAAAATAATTAAGAGAGAGGTTCAAAAGATAGCGCAACGTTTGTCGATTGACCATATTTTAGATAGTTATCCAACGGCTATATCTGGTGGTCAAAAGCAACGGGTGGCAGCCGCTCGGGCTTTAGTGACCCAACCGACAATACTATTAGGAGATGAGCCGACGGGCGCTTTGGATTCAAAAAGTGCCAAAGATTTATTGGACACAATGGAAGAATTAAATCGTGAGGATCAAGTTTCTATTTTATTAGTAACCCATGATCCGCTATCTGCCAGTTATTGCCAGCGAATCTTATTTATTAAAGATGGCGTAATTTATCAGCAAATTCAGCGGGGTGAAAAAAGTCGCGAAAAATTTTATCGAGATATTTTATCAGCTTTAGGAAACCTTGAACAGTAGAAGGAGTATGTGTATGTTAGTCAAGTTATCATTAACAGGAGTAAAAAGCCGTTTGCGGGACTATTTAGTCTTGTTTTCTGGCTTAGTAATGGCAGCAGCCATCTTTTATATGTTTCAATCTATGGCTAGTAATGAAGCCTTTCTAAAAAGCAATTCGTTGGTTTCATCAATAGTCTTTATCTTCTATTTTGGCACTGTCCTACTATCGATTATTACGTTAGTCTACATTTTTTATGCCAATTCCTTTTTGATGGCAATGCGTCAAAAGGATTATGGCATGTTTATGATGTTGGGAGCTAAAGCAAAAAAAATTGCTCAAATGATTTTTATTGAAACATTTTTGATTGGGATTCTCGCAACTATTTGTGGTTCAATTGTGGGACTTGGATTAACTTCGGTAGTGAATCATCTATTGACAACTAAACTCAATATTCAAATTCAACACTTTTCACCGCTTAATGGGAAAGCATTCTTAGTGACCGTTGTTTTCTTTACAATTTTATTTTTGATTGCAGCTGTTTCAAATGCGACAGTAATTGCTAAAAAACCAATCTTGACCTTGTTGCGGGAAAACCAAACGCCGCTGCAAGTAAAACGTCGTAAATCGGGCTTGTTTTTTGAAGCATTGCTGGGTGTAATTTTACTGATAGCTGGTTATGTCATGATGGATCAACTAATGGTTCTTCAGCTTTTGGGAATTGCGGGAGCACTGGTTACGATTGTATTAGGCACCTATTTTGTATTCCATTCAGTCATTGTCTTTATTTTGTCCATGCTGAAAAAAGTAGATAATATTGCCTTTAAGAAACTAAATAATTTTACTCTATCACAATTAAGTTTTCGCATGCAGGAATATACACGAATTTTGTCAATGGTAGCCATGCTAGTTGCTTTAGCTTTGGGTGCTTTAACAGTAGGATTAGGTTTCCGCAATGAGATTCCTAAAATGGCCAATGCAGTGACACCGTATGACCTTGTACTAAATAATGCTCAAAAAGTGGATCAGCAAAAAGTGTCAGCGTTAAATCCAACGACAGATGTGAACTATCAATTTAAAGAAGACGCCGAGAATATTTACTATTTAACGGAAGAGTTCAATCAAAACCCAATTTCTACTCATGAGTTCAAACAAGATCGCTCAGTAAAGGTTAAAAAATATACAGGCTCAGAAATGCAGAATAATATTACGGCTCAGGATGCGATACGTTCGGTAGAATTACCAGATCAACAAAGCAAGGAAATGCATCTAGTTTCTCAGGCTGAATTTGATGCTATTGATCAATCAATTGATGAGTTGCAATTGGTTCAAGTAAATGACTTTTTGAAACAGTTGAAACCTATCCAAGCTTTGGCTCACGAGAATGAGAAAAATAATCCATCAATTGATGAAGACGGTATTGGTAGTTTTTCACAAAAGGTTTCTGCTTATAATTCTTACAATATCATGTTTTCTGGATTTGAATTTATGGGTTTCTTCTTAGGATTAGCCTTTCTAACAATGTTAGCAAGCTGTCTAATGTTTAAAATTTTATCAGGAGCTTATAGCGATGTTCAACGTTATCGTATGCTTAATAAGATTGGTGCACGTCAATCATTATTGAAACAATCTATTCGCAGAGAAATTGGAGTTCTATTTTTAGGACCTGGCTTCTTAGGAATGGTTCATGTACTTTTTGGACTGCAAATGTTCACAGCATTTTTGAGCGATCCTTATCAAGCGTTATGGATACCATTTGGGATATTTTTCCTTTTATATTTGATTTATTATGTGATTACTGTTTGGATGTATACACACTTAGTAATTGAACAACAAGAGTAAGTTTCAGATGGTTTGTTATTTTATATAATGCAGATAGAATTATGAAAAAAAAACGATAAAAGGTTAAAATTTTTTAAGTGTTTAGACTGAAAGTTTTCTTGACTCAACAAGTATGGTTACACTAATCGGACATTTATAGCTGATCTTCTAGAATAAACTGTAAAAATCCTAAATAATTTATCAGAAGGACCCGTTCTTTTATCAAAAGGTCTATAGTGTATGGAGGAGAGTTTAATAGTAGAAAGAAGTGGTTTTGATGAACCGAATTAGACGAGTAATTACCAATCGCTGGGTAATTTTACTGGTTGTCGGTCTCTTATTTTGGGCTAAAACAATGCTAGCTTATTACTTAGATTTTTCGTTAGGAGTCAAGGGAACCATTCAAACGATGATTTTGTGGATTAATCCGGTTGCAACAACCACTCTAATTTTTGGGATTTTTCTTTACGTTAAAAAAATTAAACCAGCATTAATCACTTTGTTTGTCTTGGATGTATTGAATACTCTGATTTTATATTTGAACATTATTTTTTATCGAGAGTTTACGGATTTCGTTACAGTTAAGTCAGTTTTAGGTTTTTCGAAGGTTTCGGATGGTATTTCAGGAAGCTCATTTGCTTTAATGAACGGACATGATATTTTTTATTGGTTGGATATTTTAGCGTTTCTAGGAATTTTATTATGGCTGTTCATTAAGAAAATACCGTTGGTTAGTCCGTCAGTTAAAAAGCCGGCTGCTATTGCTATGACAGCATTGTCTGTTTTGTTTTTCACAGTAAATTTATCCTTAAGCGAAGCAAATCGTCCTCAATTATTGCAGCGAACCTTTGATCGTTCCTACATTGTAAAATATTTAGGATTAGATGCTTTTACGGTATATGATGGAATCACTACTGAAATGGCCAATAGTGTAAGAGCGCATGCTTCTAGTAATGGTCTAGATGAAGTAAAAAAATACACGGACAGTCACTATGCTGCAGCTGATCCAAATTTATTTGGGGTGGCTAAGGGTAAGAATGTGATTGTTATTCACTTGGAAAGTTTCCAACAATTTTTAATTGGAATGAAGGTTGATGGTCAGGAGGTAACACCTTTTTTAAATAGTCTTTATAGTGACAAGCAAACCTTAGGCTTTGATAATTTTTTCCATGAAGTAGGTCAAGGCAAGACGAGTGATGCAGAAAATATGCTGGAAACGGGTACGTTTGGTTTGCCGCAAGGGTCGCTATTTACCCAGTTGGGTTCAGACAATGTCTTTCAAGGTGCTCCAGCCATTTTAAATCAATCAGCAGGATACACCAGTGCTGTTTTCCATGGAAACGTTGGTAGCTTTTGGAATCGAGACCATGTGTATAAGAATTTAGGTTATGAAAACTTTTTTGACCGTTCTTACTTCAATCAATCAGATGAAAGTTTGGGTTATGGAATTTTAGATAAGGATATGCTGAGAGAATCAGCAGGGCATTTAGAACATTTACAACAGCCTTTTTATGCTAAATTCTTAACGGTAACGAATCATACACCTTATTATACTGATGACAAAAATTTCAATTTCCCTTCATTGAATACTGGTGATAGTGTTGTAGATGATTATGTGCGAACGGCTCATTACTTGGATGAATCACTGCAACAGTTCTTCACGTATTTAAAAAATGCAGGGATTTATCAGAATTCTATTTTTATGATTTATGGTGATCATTTTGGTATTTCTGATACGAATAATAAAGATTTGGCACAAGCGTTAGGAAAAGATCCAAGCACATGGAGTAACTTTGATAATGCTCAAATGCAACGGGTACCTTTGATGTTTCATATACCAGGTTTCGAAAATGGTGGGGTGCAGCATCAATATGGTGGCGAAATTGATGTATTGCCAACGTTGTTGCATTTAGTAGGTATTGATGATAAAAGCTATATTCATTTTGGAACGGATCTTTTTTCACCACAGCATAATCAAGTAGTTGCCTTTAGAAATGGCGATTTTGTTACTCCGCAATACACGGAACTAGGCGGACAAACTTATGACAATCAAACAGGTCAAGTAGTTGATCCCACAGCGGTAGGAATTGCTGATCAAGTGGATAAGGATCAAAAGCAGGTGAAGACTGCTTTATCCTTATCTGATAAGCTAAATCAAGAAAATTTACTGCGTTTTTATACACCACAGGGATTTACTCCTGTGGAGGCTAAGAAATATGATTATCATAATTTAGATGATAAAAATGCAGCAGTTGAAAAAGAAAAAGGTCAAAAATCAACAAGTGTCTATTCCCAAAACGGGAATCAGACCACTGCTAATTTATATCCAGCTGAATAATGAGTATGAGAACAGGCAAAAGTTTATAGTGAACGATACACTTTAAACTTTTGCCTGTTCTCTTATTTTGATAAAATAAAAAAGCCAATCACTAGTGATCAGCTTGGCTAAGCATTATTGGCGGGAATGTGTGGGAATCGAACCCACCCAAGAAGCTACTAACTCCTCATACTGGTTTTGAAGACCAGAGGGCACACCAGAACCCATCCACTCCCGAAACAAGATAATTTTATCATTCTTTGGCAGCTCAATCAACCGTTTTTATAACAAAAGGCAGATTACTTACTAAATTAATGGGAAGATACTTTTAAAAGCGACAGTGCTCAATATATCAGCAAAATGAACGATAGCCTTCTCAAAAAAGAGAAGGCTATCTAACTAATCAATATTCATATTCTAAAGTTGAGGGTGTAGACTATTACTAAAAATTAACTATTTCTCGTTTAAACGATGTATTCCCAAATCCTTCTAATACATCCTTGTAACCCTATAGTTACGCCAGATTGATTAAATTTCATCAAAATGAGTTAAAGTGTCGCATAAAAATATTTTTCGTATTAATTTATTATATCATGTTTTTATGGAAGCTGCGAAGCACAATAGTCAGAATTTAACACTTATTAAGAATTGGAGAAATATAGATCCTTCGTACGTTCTTTTTTCTCCCCAAACTCGTTCTTTGAAAGGATATATAGGTTAATTTATTCATATCTTTTGCAAAAGGGGAAATAGAAAAAACCGATTAGGATGCACAATCAACAAGTAAATTGTAGCGTTAGCAGAACAGTATTCAAAGTAAAAAAACATGGCAAATATTGATAAAAAGACAAAACAAAAGGCATCTACTATTGACTTCTAGTAGATGCCTTTACAGAGAACTGGAACCGTTCATTTGAGAATTGCACTCCTTATGCGATTTTTTTCAATTCTTGTACTGCTTGTTCGATAGTAACACCGGTAGCAAATTGATTTGCATCCTCTTCATTAAAAACGATGAAAAGATTCAATTCAGTATCCAAAGTTACTCGATAAGTTAATTCTTTGTTATAGAATGTCATATTCATTCTCCTTTCTTTGTACTAACGAAAGGCAACTATTACGCTGATAACGAAATTCCATCTACAATTGTAGCATAAATGGGAATAGTTGACTACTACGTTGTTTTGAAGAGGATTCCCTTCACCTTTTATTGTATAGAGTATCTGTTTTGAATAAATGAAGTTTGAGTAAATAATTTGTAAAACTAAAAAATCATGGTTGTTTTTATGTATTAGCATGTTAAGCTTTTATTGAAAGCGTTATTATTAATTTGTGAATGGAAGAGGAAAAATAATGAAAAAGCCAATAGATAAAATTTCCATCGTTTTTGGATATATCCTAATTATTTTAGGGATCGCATTCCCTTTTGTCCAAGGAATTGAAAAGAAATATACAGTTTTTGGAGCTTGGTTTACGAGCTTATTTAATCATGATTTTTTTGCATTTTGGCAACACAACTTTGCTTCTGGGACACAAGCAATGGTTGGAAGTGGCTTACTGCTGTTGCTAATTATTTTTAGTTTTGCAGAAGCTGTTGGATTAACATTTGACTACAGAAATATGCTATTACCAAAAATGAAAAATGTTAGTTTATTTTTCCTGATGATCGGGGTCGCTTATTTGCAGTTCTTTCAAGTAAATATTGCGCTGCTATTCGTTCCAGGATTGGCATTTATTGAGTTTATGCTGTCACGTTATCTTGACGGAAAACCAGAGCGAGATCGAGAATATGCTGAGACTAAGGCTGCTAAGCTCACTATGAAAGAAGACAAAAAGGAGAGATTAGACTTTAAAGGTACATACCCTAAACTGCTAAAAAAAATCATTCGAAAAAATTGGCTGTTTTATCGTCAAGATTCCGTCATATTGGTTGTAGGCAATCTAGTGTCATATACTTCTGTTGTTTTACTATTGGTTTTTTATCGTTCATTCTCGGTGCTTCATAGTCAGGAGAGTATCTTTAATAAAACTGGCTTATTACGGATATTCATTGAGTCTGGTGGGATATTGGGTCTATTATTATTGATTTTTTTAACTTATGTTACCGGGGTTTATTTGTCTTTTAGAACAGCTAATAATGGACTTTGGATTCTTTTGGGTATTCGACGAAAGACCTATTTGTGGATGCTTATTAGAGAATATCTTTTAAATATTAGCTTAGCTGTAGTTTTTGGTACTTTTTTGTTGCTGCCAATAGTTAGAGTAGATTGGTTAGTTTTTGTGATAGCGATACTGATTCAATTGATGTTTTCGGTTTTAACATTGGCTTTTCATCAAGAACAAATTTTGCGTCTTTTACAGTTTAAGCATAAAGAATCGGTCGATGTACGTAAAGGAAATGTCAAATATCCAATTATTTGGTTAAGTGTAGGGATAGTTTCTCTAGTCATTACCTTTTTATGGTTTAGCCGCCGAAAATCTTCAGAAACATACTTTATCTTTGCTCCATTAGCGATTGGGTTACTTGGTATAGTATATGGTGGAGCAGCTCTTGGACAGCAGCTATTGAAACACAGCCACAGCTATTATGAACAATTTTTGAATTTTACTGATTTTTTCTATCAATTTCGTAAGAGTGTTAGTTTAGTTGTGCTTTTGATTCTATTGCAAGTGTTTTGTATGGGCATTTTGATTCCTAGAATCATTACGTATCAAATGACAGAAGAAGCAACTATTTTTCCCTACACTATTATGGCAAAAGTCAAAGCTGAAGATGTTCTTCAACTGAAGAAAATTAGTGAAGAACAAAATGCTGAAATGAACATATTTCCGATGTTACCCATTACTTCGGTCGATGGGGATCCTGAACCGGAAATGTATGGTACACAACGTCCGGTGATGATTATCCAAGGGCAGCATGTAGGGATATCAGAGGATACCTATCAACTATTACGGAAGAAAATTGGAATGAATGAACAACCACTGCACTTAGCAAAGGGATTCTGGCATGTAGTTTACCAACAGACTATCAGTATTCAAGCGCAACCGATTGACTGGGATCCAGGAAGCTCGTTGCCACGTTTGCGAATTGGCCAACCTTTGGAAGAGTATGACACAGCAAATGTCGATAATCTATTTCCTATACGTCAGATTCAAAGCGAGGAACGGTCTATTTTAACCGGAATGTTTCAACGAGGATTGCAAGAAAATCTAATTGTTTTATCAAATAAAGATTTTCAACAAGCCGTAAAAGAACAGCCCAATTTCGCTCGACAGTTGGTTTTGATTCGTACAGCTGACGAAGAGACTATGGTCAAAGAATTAGCGTTTTTGTCTGAAAAGTATGCTGATGAACGTCGCTGGGACGAGTCGATTCAGCCATTTTATGCGAGAGGGCAACGAAAGCAAAATGTTGTTACTGAAAATAAACTGGAAATGATGGTTTTAATCTTTTTAGTTATTATCAGTCAGCTGCTGTGCTTTAGTTTACTTTTAAATAAATATGTTAGTGAAAAAAATGTCTGGACGGACCGGCAAAATCTACTTGGCTTATTAGGCATTCGTGAAAGAGATCGGCGAAAATTGGTGAATCGTCAACTACGATTATTTCTTCTATTACCAATTGTATTAGCTGTAGGTACAAGTATGGGGTTTATTTTTACAATGTTTGGCTTACGATTTTTTAATCAAGTAGAACGTCAGGAATTCTGGAGTCACTTTTTATCAGCAATTATCGGGTACATTTTTATTTGGTATTGCGGTTATCGCTGGTGCGGAAATCAAATTATAAAGTGGGTGATCTGATGACAGCAATTATTACAGCTAAGAATGTTTTCAAAAGTTACGGGGAACAACATGTGCTAAAGGGGATCGATTTACAGCTTGATCAAGGCGATTATGTGAGTATTATGGGCCGTTCAGGTTGCGGTAAAACTACGTTACTAAAAATATTGGGCATGGTTAATTCACCCACCTCTGGAAAAGTTTTCTTTGAGGGGAAAGATACACAGGAGTTGTATCCAGATGAATTATCGGATATTCGGCGCCGTAAATTAGGATTTGTTTTCCAAGATTTCCAATTGATGGAGAGTATTACGGTACGGGAGAATATTCTGCTGCCGGCTATTTTAGATAAACGCAATCTCAACGAAATAGAGCAGCAATTAAAACCCTTGATTGATACCTTGAGAATCGAACCTTTGTTGGATAAACTCCCTCAAACCTTATCAGTAGGAGAAAAGCAGCGAACAGCTATTTGTCGAGCCCTGGTTAATCAACCAAGAATTATTTTAGCTGATGAACCGACGGGTAATCTCGACAGCAATGCAGGTGCGGAAGTTTTAGCTATTTTTAAGCGCATCAATGAAGCAATGGGTGTAACTATTCTAATGATCACTCATGATAATAAAGTTGCCAATAGCGCGAAGAGTGTGATCTTCTTGAAGGATGGTAAAATTTATGACCGAATGAAAACAGCTGGAAAAATAACGGAGTGGGAAATTGCTGAAAAAATGGTTGAAGTGTAACCTCTCAAAGGAATGATGATAGAAGTAAAATGCCGATAAAAATATCCGAACTCTACGAGATGAACATTCTTAAATGACGAGATCATTTTTTATAGTTCGGATCATCTTATTATTTATTCATGCGCCAGTAGTCCATCTAAGTAGGAGATAGCATTTTTTAGATTATCAAAAAAATCAAGATGTCTTTTTTTTGTCCACAACCAGAACATAAGTTCGTGTACATTTATATGAGGAGGTGGCCACTTCTAAAATAGAAACAAGAGAAAGGATTGATTTTTATGGCAAGTATTGAAGGAGTAATTAATTGGTTTAAGGCAAGAGAAGGAAAGGTTACCTATTCCATGACTAACAGAATGGGACCGAATAGTTATGACTGCAGTTCTTCCGTTTATTTCGCATTAATGGAGGCAGGATTTCTGCCATCTGGAACAGCGGTAGGTAATACGGACAGCTTGTATCGATTAGAAGGTAGTGTATTGCAGTCGATTGGAAGAGGCGAAGTTCGTAAAGGAGATCTTTTTGTCTCCGGTGTTAAGGGCGGATCTGGCGGATCTGGTGGTCATACGGGGGTCTTTTTAGATAATCAGACAATCATTCATTGTACTTTAGCTCCTGCTTATGGGAAAAATGGAATTGTAACAACCCCTGCTCAAGGTTGGATGGGTGATTACAGCGGCTTACCTGTTTATTATTATCGGTTGAAAAACAGTACACCCACACCACCACCTGTTCCAACTTCTAAATTTAAAGTAGGCCAAAAGGTACACTTTTCTAATAGTGCTACGAAATGGCATGGAGGTAACTCGATTAACTATGATGATATGATGCGAGGGTATAATGTATCGAAAATCAATAATGATGGTTCTCTTTACATTCGAACATTAGATGATGCTTGGGGAGGGAATGTTTTAGAAAAAGATTTGATGCTATTCAGATCAAATACAATTAGTTCGAATGAGGTTGTTAAACTGAGCGCTGCGGCAAGTCATTGGGCCAAGGAGATGTAATTAATATTGAAAATAAGACAACCCGATCTTTTATTGTTAAAGATCGAAAAGACAACCAGTTGCTTTTATATTCAGATGCGGCAAATGGTTGGGAGGTATGGGCTTATGACTGGGATTGTTTGTTAGAGCGGAAGCATAAGATTATCCCTGCTGGTGCTACTGAGCGATATGTTGCTATGAACAAAAATACGACCCGATGGAACGCGTACAAAGCAGTATCCACCAACGTCAAAATTAGTCTTTCAGAATATGACTCAGTATATAAAGTTACTGGTGGAAATGCTGAAGGAACTAGAATGGCCTCGGCATCAAATCCAGAAGTTTTTGGTTGGGTAAATAGTAGCCAAGTAAGCCCAGCACCTAAAAATCAAATCACTCGAGGGGCTTTAGTAAAACTTCGTGCTCAAGCAACTCACTGGGCAAATGGAGATGCAATCAATATTGAAAACAAAACAACCCGAACTTTCTTAGTGAAAGAGCGCCAAGCAAATCAATTGCTGATTTATTCTAATGCAGCCTCTGGCTGGCAAGCATAGGCTTACGATTGGGATGTAATTAAGTAACTAGAAGTACTAGAAGTACCAAAGAAGCGAAAAGTGAACGAACTTTTCGCTTCTTTGGTTATTTCATTACCGCTGCAGCTAACGCTTGTTGGACCTTTATAATATTTTTGTCTTTTCTAAACTGTAGTACTTCTGCTGGTTCCAGGGCACTAGAAACCCAAATTTTTAGTTCAGCATCTAAATCAAAGTGTCCAGAAGTTTCAACACTGAAGCGTGAGATACTTTTGTAAGGATAACTTTTGTATTCAACTTTTTTTCCAGTCATTCCCTGTTTATCGACAATAACTAATCGATAATCTGTAAAAACGATTAAATCTCTGACTAACACAAAAGCTAAATCAACTGTTTCATTGGGTATTAATACATTTTCTAATTCTTTGTCTGCTTTTGTTTGTTTAACTTCAGAAGCATTGCCCATCAGGCCATCAAATAATCCCATAATTGTTCCTCTTTTCTATTCGTTCGTTAATAAAATATTATCTAGATACACAAAGCCTCATAAAAAGGATTTGTATCGATAATTTTTCTTTCGAGATTGGTTCCCAGATCCTTCATCAAAGTTTGCCCAGTATGGCCGAATTGATTTAGTATTTTAAAGCTAGTTTTGCTGGCAGCTTCATAGGAGGCGCTAAATTCAGCTTGCATTGTCTGAATTAAACGCAGCTTTAAAGCTGTTTCGGAAATACCAAATTCTTTTGAAATGTCGGCTGGTTTCTTCCCTTGTTTTAATACATTGATAAATACTGGGTCAGGTAAAAGAATTGCCGCAGCTCCGATATTGGCTTGAAATTCAATGAGCGATTTATAATCATACGTATTCAAAGTTTGCTTTGTATCATAATGGTAAGGAGTTTCTCTATTTAAATGATAAAGGTAGTGAATTAATTCGTGTGAAATTGTAAAGTTAATTCGGTTTTGGTTCATATGCTTATTGTAAGTAATGGTAGTTTCATGCGCATCTTTAACGATCATTCCGGAGAGCGTTTGACGTGCTTTGCCTTCGAAATAAAAACCGCGGATTTTTATACTTTCACCCATTATACACTGCCAAACTGCTTCGTGATTATAGTTTTCAACATTCATTTCTAACCCTAACATTGTGGCTGAAAGGTACTCGTTAATTTTTGTAGAAAATTGAACATATTCCTCTAATTCGCCTGACATACAATCAATCCTTTTCTGTACGTTCTCGTTTGATTTCCTGCAGACGCCAATTCAAGAAACGCTCAACTTCTTTTTCAATATCTTCTGCATCTTCTTCAGAGAGATCGGAGGTATCCGAACGAAGCATAATTTGCCTGGCAATTGAATGATTGTCTGGAGCATCAGTATCGTTGACACTTGCGGCTCGGTCTAACAAATAATCGAGAGAGACATCAAAATAATCAGCAACTTTTTCAATTTTATCAATCCCAGGTTTGTTTTTTCGCCATCGATTGATTACGCCATTGCCAAAATTCAATTGTTCTTCCAATTGACGAATGGAAATATCTTGTTCATTTGCTAATATTTTTATTTTTTCGTATAGATTCATGAGAATAACCTTTCTTTCTAAAAAAAACATAGACAAAAAATCGACATGGTTGCATTGTGCAGAATATATGTATACAATAGTTGTATAGGAAACGGAAAAAAGGGCCAATCTGATCTATTCGTCTTCTCTATTGTAGAATATTTGTCTATTTAAGTAAAGAAGTGATGAGAAAATTGGCGAAAGGAGTTACGCACGTGGAAAAATGGAAAAAAGATTATTTGAAAGGAATTCTTTCTGATTATCCTAACTTGAAAGAGTATATTAAGGAAAAGGAGGGTGAAATTTCTCTTCAGTGGCCGAACACTGACGACCGATTACTCATAACTATTTCTTCAGATAGGAGGCTGAGAAATTTAGAAAGAAACCATAGAATAATTCAGGAGACCTTAGCAACTGCTTCTCCTGAAGTTCGCATAATCATTAAAGAGCTGTATATGAATCCATACAAAAATTGCAATTTATCTAGTGTAGCAGATCAAGTCTATTTAAGTGCACGACAGGTAACACGTTTGCGGGATCAGTTTTTTGCTAACTTACTGGAGAAATTGGGAATTTAAATTTTTTTTAACTAAAAAAGAACATATGTTCGAAAAGAGATTAAAAGGAGGAGTTAATATGGCAGAATTAAGTAAAGCAAAATTAGCAAATTTAGAAGAGGATTTTCGTTCTTATAAAAGGTTACCTAGTAAAATGGCAGAGGCACTAATAGCTGATGAATGGCATCCTAATGATGTAAATATATGGATGAAAAGTTCTATGTCCCACCCAGAGGAAGAATTAGGAGCTCTATTTCTAAAGGAGAGAAATAGAAGCTACAGGTATTATGCAGCTTTGTATGAAGATATTACGAAGGTATATAACCAATTAAGTGAAGATCTAAAAGAGCTGGTGGATATCTATTTATGGGGAGAATTCAACTATTTGAGTTGGCCTGAAATAGCTAAAGCAACTTACTTTTCTACTGCTGGAATTTATAAGAAACGTTATCGTATTTTAGAAAAATTAGCGATTGAGCGAGGAATTTTGGTAAGAGTAGAATAACGTTTATATCTTTCTACCAATTACATACGTTAAATTGGTAATGTCAAATAGCGCAACAATTCTAAACAACAGAATGGTCCGTTTCCGGAGGTTGTGGACGTTAAATAAAACACGTGGGGGTCTCCCAATGACCAAAAATGTGCGTATCTGAAAATAATTAGTTACAAGTAAACCGCTGCAGAGGGAGTAGGAGGACTAATCATTTGGAATCAGAAAGAATTATTGAAAAGCTGCAAAAACGAGTGGGTAAAGAACAAGCAAGAAAAAATGCATTTCGCCAACGTTTAGCAGAAACACAGCTTTATATTCAACAACTTGAGAACCAACAAAAAGAGCTGACTCAAGAAAAGCAAAAACAGGAAGAGCAGCTTTCAAGGTTGGAGTTGCACTATCGCCAACAACTTTTTATGAGGCAATCAGAAAGAATTTGGCAAGAATTTCAATACAGTTTTACAGAACAGCTGCTATTAACAGACCAATCTCATGAGCTTGCATTGGAAGCTTTAACTACCATGATCGATGACTTAAAAAATCAGCTCGGTCTGTTAATCAGCAACAAATTACCTTTAGAAAAAAAGAAAATGGAGGAATAGAATATGGCAGCATTAGACGGAATCGATGTATTGTGGCGCTATCGCTTTACAGAGGAAGAAGGAAACGAGGCAGCTTGGGGATTGGCTTACACAACAGAAAGCGGCTATTCAAAATCAAAAAGCAGTGAAACGACGATCACAAAAGATGGCACAGTTGTTACACCAGGAGCTGTTGAAACGACTGCATCAGCCACTACGTTATACAAAGTAGGAGATACACGAATTGATGAATTGGAAGAGAAAGGAATTGATGCTGGAAAACGGATGCAATTATGGCGGATTAGCACCAAAGAAGCGGGTACTGGTGAAAATGTTTCTAAATATAAAGCAAAGTATTTTGAAGGCTATCTTACAACCTTTGAACCAACAGATAATGCCGAAGATAAAGTGGAATATTCATTAGAATGGTCAATTGAATCGACCGGAAAAAATGGGTATGCAACATTAGTAATTGATGATAGTGACGGCGGCGACTACGCATTTAAGGACACAGTAAAAGTTGAAGCAGCACCATAATCAAACACTTAGGAGGATCTTTTTGTGGATATTACGGTAAATGAAAAAAACTATCATTTTAAATTTGGGTACGGTTTTTTAGCAAGAATTAACGAAAAATACTCGTTAGATAAAAACGGCATTGAACTGAGACTAGGGATTGGTACCATCATTACTAATCTTATGTTGGGTGATATGCAAACAGCATTTGAAGCACTTCTTATGGCAAATGAGACAGAAAAGCCTAAAATCACGCTGGATTTATTGGATCAGTACTTAAATAACGTTGGTGCTGAAAAACTTATTAATGATGTGATCGAAGAATTAAAAAAGTCGGAGTATACAAAACGCCTAGTCAATCAAACGTTGCAGGAAGCTCAAGGAGCTCTGTAAAACCACGATCATTTCGCGATTACTATGAGGAAGTTCAAATCAACGCCTTGCGTTGTCTGAACTTCTTCCATTTTAAAGATATTGAGCGAATGACGATTGTGGAATATGAACTAAGAATGAAGGCCTTTCGTCTGCAGCAGGTGGATGAACAATATATGATTCATTCACAGGCTTGGGCTAATGCCATGGCCCAAGCAACGAAAAAAGGGAAACCCATTTATACGCGTTTTGATAAGTTTTTTGATTATAAAAAGGCAATTAAACGAGCAACTGAAGAGGTGTCGGTGAAGGAAGCTGATAAGGATCAGTTGCAGGACTTTATTGCAAATTATAATGCGAAAGGAGGGAAATAGATGGATGACATGTATAATTTTGAAATTACACTTTCTAATATGAATAGTTTATTTCAACGAACAGAAGCAGCGAAAGAAGAAAGCGAGCCAGTGCGAGGGATTTTACGAATGGCTTCTAATTTAGCCGATGCAGCAACTGGAAAAATCTCAGGGCGCTCTAGTGCATCGGCAAACGAATTGGAAAATTCTGGTAAAGCCATAAACAGCCTAGGGAAATCGGTTAATTCAAGTGTTGATGAGTTATCAAAGGCTTGGCAAAAGATTTTAAACGGTGTAGATCAAGTCAATCGAGCGTTTGAAACCCTAGGTGAAAATAGCGGTATTTCTAAATTTCTAGAATTAATGAGTAATGTAAAAGCCATTGTTACACCAGTAGAAAAAGCCTTAAGTAAATTTAACGGCGTAGTTGATTCGTCAGTAGGAAAAATAACTGGCTTATTAGGAAGTAAAAAAGAAGATAATGCTAAGTCGGATGGCCAGGATAATTCAGGCTGTAAATGTTCTTCCTCAAGCAGCGGAGAGAAAAAAAGCGGTGGCGCAAATCCAGCAGTGCAGTTGAAGGATGAGGTTGAAAAATCGAAAGGTGCATTTGAAACAATTCAAGGTATTGTAAACGGCATGCTTGGTGGTTTAACCAATGTGTTTGGTCTAGCGCTAAAAGTATTAGGCCCAGGAGCAATTTTAGGTGTCGTTTTAGCTGGTTTAGGTTTAGCCAATCAGCAATTTGGCGAGCAGATCTCCAGTATGATTACGATGATTGCTACGAAGGGACCAGAGATCATTAATAGCTTAGTGACTAACATAACGACAGCTTTACCAGCCTTGATCGCTTCGGGGGCGCAAATTTTAACGTCGCTAATGGAAGCTATTACTGCCAACATCGAACCCATATTTAATGGAGCGGTGGCAATTATTAGTTCTCTAATCGAAGGGGTGATTGCGGCTTTACCGCAATTAATTCCAGCTGCCTTGCAGATGATTGAAACTTTGGCAATCAGCTTGATTAGCGCAGCACCTCAATTAATGATTCAGGGTTTGAATCTGCTGCTGGCGATTGTACAAGGGATTAGTGAAAACACTGGAAGAATTGTCGAGACCATTGCTAATGTTCTAACTGCTTTTCTTGGCGCTATTACGGAATATTTACCGACAATTTTTTCTAAGGGGGTTGAAATTTTAGGCACATTGATTACCGCAATTGCTAAAACAGTCGTACAGCTGATTCCAGTAGCTGCAAGCATTATTTATCAATTTTTAAGTACTATTGGCGAAAAGTTGGCAGATGTTGTGAATAAAGGGGGCGAGATTGTTGGTTCATTGATTCAAGGACTAATCGACAAGCTGCCCCAAGTTATCGACTCAGGAGTTCAGCTGATCCAGGGATTTATCCAATCAATTGCTGAAAAAATTCCAGCAGTAGGAGAGAAAGCGATGGAAATTGCGTCGAAGTTACTTTCTAAAATTTTAGAGGCTGGGCCGAATATGATTGCGGCTGGCAAAGATTTAGTGCGTGGATTTATTGAGGGCATTGGCTCAATGATTGATAGTGTTGTTCGAAAAGCAGGTGAATTAGCTTCTTCGGCTGTTGATAAGGTTAAAGAATTTCTAAGAATAAAATCACCGTCTCGAGTATTTAAAAGGATTGGTGAATATACTGGTCAGGGGTTTGTATTAGGAATGGACAGCATGATTTCTAATGTTGAGAAAACTTCTGAACAGTTAGCTCAGGCGGCTATTCCCGATATGCAATCGATGGACTATGCGATGAATCAAAGTATGGGAAGTATTGGGGCTAGTTTTTCTGCGGAATCTATGAATCAACCAATTATTATCGGCAATGATCAACCAATTTATGTCACGTTGCCAGATGGAAGGATTATTGCTGAAACAACCGCACCCTTTATGCCTAAGCTGCTTCAAAAACACCAGGACCGCAGGAACAGTCAATTAGGAAGGAGAGGATAATCTTTGAGCTTATATGAATTTATTGATACAACAGCAACGCAAAAGGAACGACCTCTTCCTTCTGAGGCGTTGAATTTTAATGGGAACTTTCTCGAAAAACTGATTCCCGGATATCGAACATTAAATGTAACCGGACGGGAACTGGCAGCGACAGAAGTTGAAAGCTATCAATTAGGAATTCGTGACGGAAAACGACATGTGTATGCCAGAATTCCGGATCGTGTACTGACAATCAAGTATCAGCTGACGACGTCAAACAATGAATCTTTTCGGGATAAATTCAATCGGCTGAATGTAGCTTTGTTTTCGGAGAAAGATGTAGACATTTGGTTCAATGATGAGCCAGAGATGCGTTGGTCAGGAAGTAAATTGGACGTCGGTGAGGTGCCCGAAGGAGGAAATCAAGTAATTGGCACTTTTACTATTTTACTAAGTGATCCTTATAAATATACTCGTTCAGATGCTACAAGCGTAATGTGGGGTTCTCAGACTATTACTTTCCAAGCAAATTATTTAATGGGAAATACTGGATCTGGAGCTGTAAATATGCCGATTAAGATTGAAGGTGGAGCTTACTGGGGATCCACTATGATCACTTTTCAAAATCGGGCCTACACAATGGGAGATGAAGGCAAAGAAATTAAACCAATTGAAATTTATCCAACCGTTGAGGGATTGAAGGTAAAACCTACCATTACTTTATCAGGAACTGGGCGAGGCGTTTGGATTAAGACTAGGAATGACACCGTTGATTTAGGTGACTTTGACCGTTCAGATGTTGTCATTGATACCAAATTTTTTAATATTACTAGAAATGGACAACCAATGATTCGACCAATGAATGATTTTTATATTTATCCTAACGAACCATTGTACATCCAAGCAAAGGATAGTGATTTCCGCCTAACTATACGCTATCCAAATCGATTCTTATAGGAGGCTGAGCATATGCTTATGGCAATGAATCTCAAGCGAGAGTATACAGCGATCCTTGAGAATGCATTTAATGTTAGTTATGAAAAAATTGAAAATCAGATTGGAAGCATCGAGTTTTCCATGCCGCTGGATGAACCTAAAAATAAGTTTTTACAAGAAATGTTGTGGGTAGAGCTAGTGGATAATGAGAATGAATATATTGGCTTGTATCGGATCATGCCTTCAACGATTCGAAAAGATGCCTCGCAAAATACGATTACCTATACGGCTACCCATGCGTTGTGCACATTACTAGATACAGTCCTCTTTGGTTATCACGAGTGTATAAACAGAAAAACAGCGGATGCGATCAAGTTCATTTTAGCTAAACAAAAGACAAAACATTGGGTATTGAAAAAGTGCGACTTTACGAAGTACTTTTCCTACTCTTGGGAAAATGAGAATGGGTTAGCAGATGCGCTGTTTTCAATTCCAGAGGTCTTTGATGAAGAGTATTTGTGGGAGTGGAATACACAAACATATCCGTTTGAACTCTCTTTGGTTAAGCCTAAGACATCCGCTGTGGCTCGGATTCAAGAAGGCTACAACATGCAAGGCTTTGAAATTGAAAGAGATCCCAATAATTTAGTCAATCGCATTTATCCTCTGGGTTCGGGTGAAGGTGTCAACCAATTAAATATTTCTTCTGTCAACAATGGAATTTATTATATTGAAAACAAAGAAAGTATCGAGAAGCATGGATTAATTGAATATGTTTGGACAGATACTCGTTTTACCCAGGCTCAGTCGTTAAAAGACAGTGCCGAAAGCCTATTAAAAAAATGGCTGGAACCTAAAATTTCATGGACTATTCGAGCGACTGATCTGATGAAGCTAACCGATCAGCCGTTAGCAATTGATCAATTAAGATTGGGCAATACCGTAATGATTAATACCAATGATTTTGGCAGTATTGATTTGCGAATCAAAAAAGAAAGGAAAAATGATGTATTTGGCGCTCCGCAGGATATTGAATTAGAGCTTGGCAATCTAAGCGGAGACATCACAACCACCGTTTCTGATTTGAGTCGGAAGCAGCAGATCAATGAAACTTATTCCCAAGGGGCAACAAATATATTGAGCTACTCTTATCAGGATAATTGTGAATACAACTTTCCAGCGAAAATTGATTTTTATTTAGATGAGGATGTATTTCATATCAATACGGTGGAATTAACCTATAAAACCAAAAAATATCGTGGGTATACGAAAGCTGTTCGTGATGGAGGAGCGAAACCTATCAACAGTGAAGATGGCGGTGCAAAAACGATTAGCAGTAAAAACAATCGAGCAATAACGGTAGCTGCTTCTAACGGTGGTGGAGGAAATTCGACAACCAGTTCTGATGGGGATATCCATATAAACGAAATAACTGGTCAAAGTGGTGGAGGAACGACCAATACTAGTCCTGCTGGTGATCATAATCATTTGGTGCTTCGAGGTGGTAATACTGTCAACCATAAGTGGAAGGATGATGAGACAGCGAATGTTTATAATGCTTCCAATGGCAATAGTCTTTTTGTTGGTGGAAGCGGCTCAGTTAAAGACATTTATACTGCGAGCTCTTCTGGAAATCATTCACACAGTGTGGATTTACCAAGTCACGCCCATAATTTCAGGTTTGATAAAGCTGGGCATACCCACAGCGTTACAATTCCCGCCCACGCTCATAATGTGACGATTCCGGCACATAATCATCAAGTGGATTTACCGGCACATAAACATAAGATAAATCTGCCAAATCACACACATCCATTACAACTAGGAATTTATGAAGCCAATGAGAATGCCAGCAAGGTAGATATTTATGTGGATGGAGAACTACTAAAAGATAGCCATAAATTAGATGAAAATCGATTGGATATTGTAGGAAGTTTGAAAAAAAGCAATGGGAAAATTCTACGGGGCAATCATACAATCGAGATTAGACCCAATAAATTAGCGAGAATAGAAGCGCAAATTACTTGTCGGGTATTTATTCAAAGTCAAATCGGCGGACAGTTTTAGTGAAGTTACAAATTGAATTGAGCTGCTAAAGTGAAGCAGCTTAAAGGAGGAAAAACATATGGCAATTGAACATATTAAAGAGACCGATACCCTTAATCAAGGGCGGCAAAAGATTAACGAAATCATGGACCAGTCCAATCAGTCAGCTCAAAAGGTTGACGACTATTCAAGAACCTTAGAGCAAGGAATCAGAGATGCCAAACAAATTGCAGCCGATGCCGGAGATGATGCCAAACAAATCGCTCAAAATGCCGGAGCAGAGGCAAATGTAAAGGCAGATCAAGCAGTCGCTGATTCAAAAACAGCGGTAGAAACAGCCAATCGTGCGGTAGGTACAGCCAATCAAAATAAGCAAGAGTTTGATACGCTAAGAAATGAGTTTGACGAACTTGTTGCCGAATCTGGCGACAGCAATCCTGAAATTGTCCAAGCTCGTACCGATACAGAAGGAATTAAGCAACCAACCTTACAAGCAAGATTAACCAGAGATTTCGGCAACCGTCTGACTACCGCGGATGCGATCAAAATGTTTTCAGGTTCAGTAAATACCCCTAAGATGATGGATTTTTCAAGTAAAACAGCTGGGAATCTAGCAACGAATCCTCATCAAGGTTATTCAGATTATACGGCTGCCACGTTGAAAAAGCCTGCAGCAGCTTGGAACGAAGTAAATCAGGATGCTTACAACAAAATAGTAGCTCGAGATGATTCAGGATTATCAACAGGCTCAACGCAAAATGGCGTAATTCCGCAGCAACTATTTAAATTTGATGTAGTAAAAGCCATTGAACAGATTGCACCAACAGTATTTAGTGGAAAAAGTGTAGAGGAAAGTATTCAGCTGATAAAAAACAACTTTGTTTCATTTACGCTAGCACTGCGGGGGAAAGCAACTTCACCTAACAATAAAAATCTGAAGGCTGCAATCTATTTGGAATCAACTGACAGTTATTCTACCCAGTTGCAAAGTGCAGCACAAGAATATAATGATTTCACAACAGAAATTAATGATCGCAATTTTATTGATTCTAAAGGAAAAATCAATGTACTTGTTTATTCGGATAGTTCTAATGGTGTAACCTCTTCAAACATTGATATTGATTATGTTGGTGTTCAGATTGTCGTCTCCTTGAATCCATTAGATGTTTTAGAATCAAGCGGTTTTGCCAAATCAGCAGAGGTTACTAATCAATTGAAGCAGCATACTGATGACACAAATAACCCCCATGTTGTGACAAAGAATCAGGTTGGATTAGGAAATGTACCTAATTACGGAGCTGCTACAGATGCGGAAGCTTTGTTAGGAACAGTTAATAATAAGGTGATGACTCCGAAGAATGTGAAGGACACCATTGAGGCTCAATCTGTAATGCTAGAAGGGAATCAAGATGTTAATGGAAAGAAAAATTATACAAAGATGCCCTCTTTTAAAAATGTTGATATGGCGATTCCTTATACTGAAAATAACAGTCCAGATGCTCAAAACGCCTTCCAAACAAATGGGAAAATCTATTTAGGTGGAGAAATTTGGCTGGGATGGTCAAGTGCATCATTGGAAAATGCTGGCGTTTGGAAAACGGGTAATGCTGTACAACTAGGATCCGGGAAATACCCTGCATTACAAGTACCTAGTAATATGAAAAGCGTAATTACTATTTTGGGTTATAATGTTCGGCCTAACTATTATGGCGGGGCAGGCTTTGAATCATTCCAGTTAGTGGCTGATTGTACATTTAATGGCTTTGAGAAGCCTCATGTTTTCTTTATTAAAACATCAAATGATGGAATTAAAAAAATTTTAGTAACAGGAGCTCTCTTGTATAGAGGGGCGCCTCCAGAAAATCCAAAATCTGCGTATTAATAATTTAAACAGTCAACTGAGAAATACTTTAGTTTTGAATCGAGGTGAACACATGGAAAAATATTTAAACGAACTATCTATCATTATCGGTTTGATTGGTGGATTCTTCGTAAATTATCTTGGAGGGATGGATGCTATTTTACATGCACTAATCTTTTTAGTGGTACTTGATTATGTCACTGGACTGATTAAAGCTTGGAAATTGAAAACAATCAACAGTGAAATTGGCTTTGTAGGTTTAATCAAAAAAGTATTACTATTTGCAGTAGTAGCTGTTTCTGTTGAGGTTGAAAAAATTTTAGGAAATACGATTCCTTTACGGGAAATCGTTATTATGTTCTATTTAGCAAATGAAGGAATTTCATTTCTTGAGAATATTTCCGAGTTTATTCCTCTACCGGAAAAGCTGCGAGAAGTTTTTCAACAAATTAGAGATAAAGAAGAAAAAAGGGGCTAAGAGAAGCCCGATTGAATGAAAGGATTAAACTATCCTGAATGATGAGACGGGTCAAAATTAGGATAAAAAATTTAATTTTTAGACTGCTTCATTATCAGGATATTTTTCGCTAAGGAGAATACTATGAACAAAGCAACTAGAACGCATATACGTAATATTCTATGGGATATCAAAACAATCAAAAAAGTATTGAGGAATATTTCAGATGTTACATTGGATCAAAAAAATGTATTTTGGGACTATCCTGTTTCGCATGATTTAAATACTCAGTGGAATATTAATCAATTGGTTTTTCATAAAATGTTTTTGACAATAGTCGAAGAAACTTTATCAAATTCACCAGATCAAATAACTACTATTTTCGAATCGAAGTATCTAAACGGTTATCCAAGTAAAGATAATGCTGTAGTAGCTAGTGATGTCTATTTAAGTGGGTCCACAATTAAAAGGTACGACAATGAATTTCTTCAAGAAATAGCTGTTCGATTGGGTTGGTGATCGGTTTGAGTTTTTGAGTTCAAGGATCAATGGCATTATCGTTTAAAATGTACGTTACAATGCTCCAAAAAATTTAAAAAAAGGAATTCAATAATGAGCACATCATCATTGAATTCCTTCTTAAGTATATCAGTCTTTTTTATCCTTGATACTCAACCTTTTTAAGTTCTTTATCTGCTGATAAATATGGATCGATTTCTGCTAAGAATTTTTTTAAATGATCTGTAGCATTATGTTTATCAATGGCCGCCTGATCACGCCAATTTTCAATAATCATGAATTGATTTCTGTTATCCAGACTTTCTAGGCAATCATAGAACAGTGCACCTTCATCTTGCCGAGATTTGTTGACTAAATCTTCTACAAACACCAAAAATTCTTCTCTTTTTTCTTCTTTTACTTTTAGTAATACATTAATAATAATCATTATTTTCTCCTTTAAGCTTTTTTATGGCAAACAGCTTCAATATTGTAACCATCTGGATCAATCACAAAAGCACCATAGTAATTTTCATGATAGTGGGGACGAAGACCTGGAGCTCCGTTGGTTTCACCACCAGCATTCAAAGCTGCTTGGTAAAAAGCGTCAACATATTCACGAGTATTTGCACTGAAAGCAACATGGGTTTTGCTAGGTTCACTTTTAACAATCCAAAGATCGCCACCATCTTTAGCACCAAAGCAAACACCGTTTTCCATTTCTACTTTTACTTCGTAACCTAATGGTTTTAAAGTTTTCTGGTAAAAAGTTTTGCTTTTGCTCAAATCTGAAACGCCTAAACTCAAATGATCGATCATACAAGAACCTTCCTTCTTTATTGATTAAAAATAGTATAGCAAATATTAAGCATTTATGGAGAGCAAATCAGGATGTTTACTAGTTTTTGACAGAAAAAATACATACGTTATTATTTGTTCGTGTTACTCGTCTTTTCTAATGGAATCAGAGTGATGGTCTCCGTTTCCTGGGGCTCTTCTGAAGTGAAGACCACATTTTCTCCATCTAATTTCACCCGGTAATCATTATCTAATTCTAATTCTTCATTTTTTAGATGGATTGTTTCTTCTTCTAATTGACAGGCTACGTGGAACGCCATATTTTCAATCAGTTCCTTACCTAATTCTTCCCCAGCTTGTTCCCACTCGTTAGATGCATCAGTGGGTGTTTCTGGAGTGTCGATAGTAAGAACCATTTCCTTGTCATTAAAGGATGCAATAAATTTTATATCTTCCTCTTGCTCGTGTGTTTCCATTACCCAATCATGGGCTTTCAGGTCGTTCACCGTGACCGACTTTCCACAAGCGGATAGCGTGAGACACATTAGGATACCCCACATTCCCACAAACAACTTTTTCATAAGAAACCTCCTTTCAATAATTTTAGCAAAAAAAGAGAACGTTTTCAAAAATTACTGAAAGTGACAATTTTAACGCTAAGATGACAAAAATGTTCATACTATTTCTTAGATTTCTATGGTTGTCTTACAGAAAAGAATAGCTACTAATTCTTCCTATCTTTAAATAAATGGATAAAAAAATTTCTTTTTAAAATCATACCGCTGACATTTTTCAAAAGATTTGCAGGGACGAAAAATCCAACTTTCAAAAACATGATAAAATAAATTAGATCTATAATTCAGAAAAACATACTCTGCCATTCAGACGAAAAAGATCATCAAACCGATTTTTTTCCTATTAGAGTAAGTCGGTCTGAGATACGTTCCTTTAATGAAAAAAGGAACTGTAAAAAAATTGACACAATAGGTAATGGCATACAGTAAATTCTTTATTTTTAACTTTATTAAACCAAAGCATAAAATGTAAATTGACTTGACCTTTCCGTTACGTAAAGGTGTAAATTAACTACATGGAGGTGAATACAGTGATTTACACAGTTAAGCAATTGGCTGATTTATCTGGAGTTAGTCCTCGAACGCTACGCTATTATGATGAAATTAATTTGTTGAAGCCTGCAGAAGTTAATCTAGCAGGGTATCGTTTATACAAACAAACAGAAGTTGATCGTTTGCAGCAGATCCTAGTCTACCGTTCAATGGGGCTGCCACTAAAAGAGATTCGACAAATTTTGGATCAACCAGAATTTAAAATTGAAACCGCACTTCATAAGCAGCAAACGCAATTGCTGAAAAGACGCCAAGAAATTGATGAGTTGCTCTTATTAGTTGATCAAACCTTGGCTCATTATAAAGGAGAGCAGAAAATGACAAATGAAGAAAAATTTGAGTTGTTTAAACAGCAATCATGGCAGGAAAACGAAGAGCAGTATGGAGAAGAGCTGCTTGAAAAATATGGAGAGGATGTAGTGAAAAAAGCGGCCAAAAAATGGTCAGCGATGTCCCAAACAGATTTTCAAACGAAAGAAGAAACGGAACAAGAATTGTTAAGAAAGTTGAAGAAATATGGTCAACAACCGGAACTCCCTAGTGATTTAGCCAAACAAGTCTTCTTACTACACAAAAAGTGGTTGCAGTATAGTTGGCAAGAATATTCTTCCCAAGCCCATCGTGGAGTCGCTGAAATGTATATACTGGATGAACGATTCACGGAATACTATGAAATACGTGTTGGCAAGAACGCAGCCAACTGGTTAAGAGACATTATCAAATTTTATGCGTAACATTCGGTGAATATAGGCATTTCTGTTATAGTGTTAGCGAAAGGAAGCGAGCATGATGCCTAAAAAAATACCAGCAACTGATACTCAGGATTACATTGAACAGTCACCTGCTGAGGCTCAAGATATTCTATCTCAATTAGTGAGTCTTTTACGGAAAACTCAACCAGTTGAAGAAACAATTAAATGGGGACTGCCTTTTTTCTTATACAATGAAATGCGGGCCAATATAGCTGCTTACAAAGCGCACGTGAGTGTCAGCTTCTCTGAGGATTTGACACCTGAACAAGTAAAGGAAGCGAAAGATTTGGGTTACGCTACTGGGCAAAAGAGATTAAACATTCGATTTGACCAGTCAGTTCCTGAGCCTCTAATTAAAAAAATTATTGCCAAAAAGTAGAAGTGCTATGAAAGATACACTTCTACTTTTTTTCGATCTTTTACGGGTAAATTTTTTACCACTAACTGATAAGAAAGACGAATCATATTTTCAATTTCTTCATCACTTAATTGGGTGGTAGCTAAGTTAATGGTGTTCCAGTGTTTTTTATTAGTATGATAGCCAGGAGTAATATCGGAATAAAGTTCTCGCAGTTCCTCATTCTTTTCGGGTAAGCCTTTAAGGGTGATAGTAGCAGATTCACTAACTTCTTGGGTCATTAGACCAAACATTTTGCCATAAAGATCGAAATATAAAATTTCCCAATCCAGACGATAATAAACCTTCGCCTTGGGGAGTTCGTTACCAAAATCTTGAAAATGGGCAATGCGTTTTTCGATACGGTTAAGATTCTTCATTTACATAGGCCTCCTTAAGATTAATGAACGCTGGGCTTCACTTGCTAAATCAGCGTTCGTTTGAATAATTTCTTTAAGCAGCATTTCGCTTTGTGGAAAGGAAGAAAAGCAAATAACTAGTTTCCATTGAAGCAAGGGCTCATAAATACTTTCCTCCCAAAGTGTTTGAAGTTCGTTAAAGTAATTATCAGATGCTTCATTAGGGTGATAAAAAATAAGCAGACCAATCGCATCGATCAATTCACTTAATGCGGGCATGTCTAACTGATTCAACTGTTCAAACAACGTAGGTAAAATACTTGTCGACATGTTACCTAATGAACGAGCAATCAAATCGCGGGGCAGTGGGAAAGATTTTTTAGCTGAAGGTGTATTCAACGGTTGCTGATGTTGGTTACTTCCAATCTTTCCTAGATAAGGCAGCATTTGTTTAGCTGTTTCTACCGTTCCAGTTTCCAGCTTGCGCATCATTTCTAAACGGCAGTACAGTTTTCTTTCTTTAGAGACTACTTCTAATAATTTAGCAGATGAATCAACGGTAAGTGGGATCAAACGAGCAGCAGCGCTGCGTTCTAGCGACTGTTCTGAATCCAAAAGTACCATTAACATTTCAAAAGAACATTTTCTAAAATTTATCAGATCGTCCTCTTCTAACCAGCCTCTTGTTTGAAGCTGCTTTTTGCTACTTTTCATAAAAAAATCTCCTTTTTTTGAGTATAGCATTAAATAAAGATATAGTGAACGAACTCTCAAACAAGTAAAACATTTGTGCTTTTTTTCACAAATTCATTGCTTTCTTTTTTTTAATATGCTAAAGTATGGAAAAGGAGATGTGATAACATGAGAAAAACTGTTGCCAATCCAATCGAACTGAGAGATGCCATTCGTTGTGAAAAGAAAGAGATTGCACTGACTAGTGGGTTTGCTAATATGATGCGTCCTTTTGCTGAATTCCAACAAAGAAATAAAAAGGAAGTCAATATCAGCGAGGTAACTGAAGCGGTTGATTTACCAGCAAGTGTAGTACTTGCATTCGATTCAAAAACAATGGCCAAATTATTCAAAACCTATCAAGTAGTGGTGAATGAAGATACCGCTAGAGGAGTGGAATTGGAATACGTCCATGTTTAATTTTTTTCTAGCATTTTGTGAAAAAATTATCAAAGGCGGTTTGTAAAGCATTCATGTATGCTTTTACGGACGGTCTTTTTTTATTTTGAACTTATTACTTAGTGATCATTTTGTTTATAGGCAACGCAAATTTAGGATAATTATTTCAAATATAAATGGTAAAAGGATGAGAAAATCTGCTAAGATAAATCTAGAAGAAAGAAACTCTCATTCTTTCTTTGTCTGCTTATGAGAGTAAGCAATGTTTTCCCCTAAGGCACTCTATCGCAGGAGTGTCTTTTTTGATTGAGCTAATTTTTTTCTTTTTTAGAGATCAGTCGATACAATAGAAGGGAGCTGTAAGAAGTCTAATTTGTGCAGCATAAAAGGGGGAAATCCAATGCCTTGGAATATGAAAGACTATCCAGCGTCTATGAAAAATTTGGAAAAGGTAACACGCAAAAAAGCAATTGATATTGGTAATGCACTTTTAGCTGACGGATATCCAGAAGAACGTGCAATTCCAATTGCGATTAGTCAAGCGGAAAAATGGTACACAGATGCTTCTGAGAAGGAACTACGTCAAGTAGAAAATGCTAAGAATCCACAGAAAAATGATACGCATGAAACCAATCCTAATACAAAAAAACTAATTAATGCAACTGTATTAGTCAAATATCAGGAAGATCAATGGGAAGTCATTTCGGACGGTGCAAAACGTGCCAGCGAACGGTTTGCTAAAAAATCAGAAGCTATCCAACGAGGGAAAGATATAGCTGAAAATAAAGAATCTGAACTGAGAATTTTTAAACGTGACGGGACACTACAAGAAACGCGAAACTTTAAGAATGAGTAGAGAAACCGCGAGAAGGAATGCAATTGATTCCTCCTCACGATTTTTTTATGAAATGAAATGTGTTTGCTGAAATTTTTCTATATCAATCATAATTCGCGTTTTTCCTAACACAGCGTATTTAGCTGCGACGAATTGTTTCCGAACATTGAACTGGCCAACAACGGTGATTTGCATACCATCTTCTACGTCAGCAAGGAAATTTAAACTATGTTTAGCGATTAAACAATGATGATCATCTAGCTGGAAATATACGAGAGGGTAATCAGAGAACTTTATTACTTTCAAATGGCTGACTGTTCCTTTTAATGTATTCATCCTAATCACTCCTTATTTCTACCACTGGGAAAAGCAAGGCAAGTTTCTTTCGTGCGAACCCCTTTAAAGACAAGTTCATCATTTGAACGTTCGAACAAAAAGTAACTATCCTGATTTTGCTTTGTACGTTTGGCCGCTACTTTAAAATAATCTCGTTGCTCTTCGTCCATTTTTTCAACAATGTTGCTAAGAAATAGGGCTAAAGGAACGGATTCTTGAACAATAGAATAATAAGCTTGATAAAAAGTTGAAACAGAATTTGCACTGATCATAGACATTATCATCACCTCACTGCTATTATACGAACATACGTTCTAAAAGTAAAGTAGATTTCCTCAAAAAAAAGAAGCTTCTTAGCTTCTTAAGAATGACGCATTTTTAACCGTAAACGTGCGATTGCTTTTTGAGCATCCTCTTTAGTTACGGTGTTTTGAGCTAAAATACCAGTCTCTTTTCCTTGATTGCTTTTGTAAAAAGGCAATACCTCAGTTAGGTAATTATTTGTAACCACAAAATTCTCGGCATCACAAACGCTCATGGCAACAAAGGGAAGCTTATTTTTTCCTACTTCATTAATTAAATTAGCGTAATCAACATGATTATTGCCAAATCCATTGCAAGACAAAATAGCTCCATCAGCTTTTAAGGAACAAAGAAGCTGAGCAGTTCGGTTGCTAGCTAATATTTTTGTTGGCGTGTCATCAGCACTTCCCATGATAATCACTCCCAGTAAATCGATCTCAGCATCTTCAGCTAAAAGTTCGACAAAGGGATCACGATAATGGTGTAAAGTTGTTTCTTTCATACTTGCACCTAAACCCATGTCGCCGTCTCCTTAATCCATTGCTCGAATAATACCATCACGGTATTCGTTTGGTGTTACTAATTGGGGCATACACCCCATATCAATGATTGATTTACTTCCTTGAAAACCGGCTGGTTCGGTAGGAAATAATCGTGTATCGTAAATAGCACCCTGCCCCGAAACCTCTTTAACTAAAACAACTTGCTTTGCATTAGGACGGAGGTGATCGTCAAACACATGTTTTTCAGTATAGACCTGTGGGTCAAAAGCACGCAACTGTTGTCGAAAAACGGCACAAAACTGATCGCACGCTAAATGTGCAGCATCAGGTCCAGCTCGCGACACCCAGGCATCTGCTTTCAAGACCACATTAAAGGAAATCAGGAAATCCTCATCCGCCGGAGTTCCGGCTCTTCCCCAAGCAACTTGCTCCGTCAAAATACCTTCTGACCCGCCACCATTGCAAATTTGGCGGCCGTTTGTATCCACTCCAGTCAATAAAACATATACTCCAGTTAATGTATGAGTAATCCCCTCACCTAGACTTCCTAATGCTTTAGCCGAAAGAGGGATAACATCCATGATGGTGTTCGTGAATTGGTTACGATTATCTGGAGGAATTATTTTGATAGTAATTGCTTCGATTAAAGGATGATCGAAAAATAGTAATTTTGGTGATAGAGTTAGGCTCCCGGTTTCAAGGACTAAATTTTTTTCACCTAACTGGACGTTATTTATATGATAACTCTTGATCGTTAATGTAGTCATCTCATTGTCGCCTTTCCATATGTAAAGTTTCTCAAAATTAACAATTCTGGGTTTTGTCCAATAAAGAATTCACCCAGTATTCTTTGTTAATCTGTTCAACATAAATATCAAAATCATGAGAAGCTTCCATTTGATCAGTAATATTTTTAGTAATGCCATGAATTAAATAGAAACGTTGACTATTATCAATTTGAATCGTTTCAGAAACTGCCGGAATAGAAGAAAATTCCGCCAAAAAAGTTTTTCGGGTAATCAAATCGTGTAAACAAACTTTATGCATAACAAACTCCTTTATTCAAACGGTGAACTTATGTTGATTATAGCACAGGAAATAAAGGAGTTCTGTAAGAATAATGAGATTTGTTCATTGCAAAATGACAAAATAGGGGAGAGCAGATGGTATAAACAGCCAGAAATTTGATTTGGAATTAGAAGCTTCTAAGAAGAGCAGTAAAGAAGTGTGTGACGGAAGCGGACAGCTCCTAAACTAGCTTTTCGTTATTCAGCTTGTTTTTCAAGAAGCTGTTCCAGCCACACTATTTACCCGTTTTTCAGTACCTGTGATATAAAAATATCACAGGACTCAATTTGAAATCTTTTCGTACATATCATTTGAATGTTTAAAATAGATTTCGGCATTTTTTCTCTTAAGACTCCTTTTTGCGAATTCTAAGTCTTGTTGGGTCCAAATCGTTGCTGGAGCACCTTCTATAAGTTCAGCGACATAGAAAAATGAGCCACAAGATACTAAATAAGGTGTCATTGTATGGACGCTGAGACTTTTGGTAACACAAGTGAATCGCAACTCTTCAGGAGAATCAAACGGGGGAATGTCGTTTAGTAGGGGAATCTTAATAAAGAGCATTTTTTCACTTCTTTCTCAATCACTAAACCTATTCAATTCACCTAAAAAAGGATAGTCAAGCCTGACTACCCCAGTACATTGACTCGTCTAATTGAGCTAGACAGTGTCATAATATCAGATTGTAATTTAGTTCACAAGAGAAGCACTCAAAGACCGCAAAAATAGTTTTTTTTAAAAGGGATTGACCATGAAGCATGCGTAAACAAATTAAAGGACCTGAGAAAGATAGTAATAGTTGTAAACAAATTAATTATCTGTAATCTGCAGGTTCTAAAAGTCATGGTCAATCTAACAAGAATTATAGCATACTAAAATTGCCAGGAAAAGATAACATTTAACGAGTGACTAAAATTATTACAAAAAGCTAGGTAACCTTTAGGATAGAAGAAACACATCTTGATTAGAGTGATTTTAATTCAATAAAAAAACCGATCACTAAACGTGACCGGAAAAAATGGGGTAGTTGGGATATGTGCTACATCTTCAATTTACCATCATCTGTCTAAAACGACAAAAAATATGCCCACGAAAGCATCAAAAATTTAAAGCCTAAAAATTATCTGATTAGGTTATTTAGTGAATAACTTTAAGAATGATCTCGAATTTTAAAGGAAGCATTTCATTCTTCACACAAAAAAGCTTCAGCGGAATTTACCCAACTAAAGCTTCACTTGTGAATTATAATGTGGATGCCAGGAGTTGAACCTGGACCTCTTTCTTAAATGCAGACTACTTCATTGAACGAGTGAAACACCGTGTTCATCCACAAACATAGTATAATAAAAAGAATGGCAGCTTTTATTTCAAGCCGATCCTTTTAAGCTTTTTTTAAAGCTTGAGCTTCCTCAGCAAACTCTTTAGCAATCATCCAGCCGTAAGTTTCGGTAATAGCTGCTGCAGTAGTGGCATTAACAATCGTACCAGCAACTGGAATTTTACCAGCGACGAAACGGGCAGTCATCTTTCCAGCTTGCTGAGCAATGAATTGCGTTGCCAAGGCTTTTGCAGCACCGTCTTCAATTTTTTTATTAAAAATCTTGCCTAAAGCAATAATCATAGCTGTTTGAACAGGAATTAAGGCGGCCGCATCGGAGATAGGCAATTGAGCCATCCCTCCACCAATGGCGGCTGCGGTAGAAGAAGCCGTGTGAATAACTAAATGAGTTCTTTTTCGTTGTTTTCTATCCATTGCAAAGCTTCCTTTCAGAAAATTTGGTCATATCTTAGCATTCATAGAGAGGAAGAGCAATAAAATGAGCCTCTCCCAAAGAGTACTTTAGCAAAATTATGCTATAATTAAGAAAAGGGAGGCGGTTACAATATTTGGAAATTATGAGACAATTTTAGTAGCTGTAGACGGATCAAAACAAGCCGAAAAAGCCTTTAAAGAAGCCATTACAATCGCTTTAGCTAACCAAGCATCATTGTTTATCGCTTGGATTATCAATGAAGAGGATCTTAGTAACAGTGCCTTTTCGTATTCGAAAATTCTTTATGAAGAAAAAGAAATGGTCGAAAAGGAGATAGCGAAAAAAATTAATGAAGCACAACAAGCACAAGTAAAAGAAGTAACGAGTGTGATCGAAATTGGGAACCCCAAAGAGTACCTTGCTACAATTATTCCTGAAAGTCAGTCGATTGATTTAATTGTTATGGGGCCAACAGGTAAAGGAGCGATTCGACGAGCTTTAGTGGGATCAACAACTTCCTTCGTTGTAAATAATGCTTCTTGTAGTGTCTTAGTTGTGAAATAAGGTGATAATGTGAAGGAGTATCGCAAAATTTTAGTTCTAGTAGATGGGTCGGATTTGGCTGAAAAAGCTTTTTTAGAAGCTTCTCAAATTGCTAAACGCAATCAGGCACAACTGCTGTTGTTAACAGTAATTGATGTGACTAGTTTTCGAGGGACTGCCAGTGTTAATTCGATTGAAATTACAAAAGAACTGCAAAAAAAAGCGCAGCAAATGATTACTAAACTGAAAGAAAAAGTAGATTTTCCGTTGGAGACACAGATTGCTGCTGGAAATCCCAAATTGGAAATTATTAAGGCGGCAGAAGATTTTGATAGCGACCTGATCGTGATGGGAGCAACGGGACTAAATAGATTAGGTCAGTGGATGTTGGGATCTACAACGGGATATGTAGTCAACCACTCTTCTTGCAATGTCATGGTAATTAAATAGAGAGTAACCCTCAAACGTTAGATTTCTAGTCTGCATTTGAGGGTCCTTTTTACAGAAACTCAGTTTTTTTCTTCTAAAGTCATTACTAATTCTTCTCCGGTATCATACACGTATAGACGGCTAGGGAAGGAGACGTGCTCATAAGCCTGTATGTAAGGTGCAGTCACGCTATCGGAAAAGTAAGGTTCACTTTGTGAATGGACCACACTTAAAGTTTTATTGGGATTTTTAAAAAAGTTAAAGCGTTGTGGTGAGCTTAAGGGCAATCCTTTATGAGGACGCATGAAAATCATATGCCACAATTCATTTTGCATTTGTTCAGGTAATTGCTCAGCGGATACCTCGCTGCGTCGTTTTTTATTCGGTTCAAACATAACAGTCATTCCTTTCTAGTTTTTATAATAGCAGTTTTTCTGAGAAAGGAAACTATTTGAGTAAGAAATAATCATTTTAACGGCTTTTTTTTCAAGGTCATGGTATGGTTAGATTGATGAAAGAAGGGATTCACATGACATACGCAATTTTTTTTAATCCGAATGCTGGAGATGGGGAGGCAGAAAAAACAGCGCACAAACTTAAGGAAAAATTGAAGGCTGCCAATAAGCAAGCAGAATTTTTAACGGCACCTGATCCAGAGGCAGCTATCAAAAAAATCAAGGAGCACTTATCCGATTATGAGGCGATAGTAGCAATTGGTGGAGATGGGACCTTGAATATCGTTGCTACCGCATTTGTACAGGCGGATCAAACGGTGCCTTTTGGAATTATTCCTGGAGGGACAGTTAATAATTTTGCTAAACGATGGCACATTCCGATGGATTTAGAACAAGCGATGGATGTGATTGTTAAAGGACACACACGAAAAGTGGGAATTGGAGCATGTGATGAGCACAAAAAAGCGATTGTCAGCTCATTTGCTTTTGGTACCTTTGCGGATATCTCCAATGAAGTACGGCAGCAGGAAAAACAAAAATTTGGTTTAATTGTCTATCCATTGAAGGCGTTGAAACAATTTGGTAAGAAAAGATCCTACAAGGTAAGTATTGAGGCCGATTCTTACAAAAAAAATTTAAAAGTTTGGTTTGCTTTAATTACCACCACCCACTCAATTGGCGGTATGAACTACGTTCAGGATGGATCAGAGTCATTTCACGTCAGTATGCTGCATAATATGACATTCTTAAAGCTGTTTCAGTTAGCTCGTTTTGTTTTTACCGGCAAATTGAAAAATACAGAAAGCTTGCTTTATCTGGAACCAAAAAAGCTGAAACTTACACCTTTAGGAAAACAGGATATTGTTGCACGGATTGATGGGGACAAGGGTCCAACTTTGCCAGTTGAGTTGGATTGGCTGGATAAGTTTCTCACTCTTTACGTGCCCGAACCAAAGGAAAACAGTTAAATTTAAAGGAGGATTCTAGTGGATAAAGAAATTGAAGCATTAATAAAAAGGGCAGACATGTTTACCTTAACGACAATTGATAGTCGCGGTTTTCCTCATGTAATTGCAGTTTCGAAGCCGTTAGAACGCAACGGTTTCCACTATTTCAAATTCTATATTAATATGGATGGAAGAACCGCTGAAAATATACAAAATAACCGCTCTGGCAGTTTATTTTGTGTGGATTCGATTAATCATGAAAGCTTGGCTTTAAAAGGCTACTTCTTTTTAGAAGAAATAGAAGGTTATGAAGCTCTGACGGCTAAGCTTAACGATTTCCAGCAGCAGTTAGATTATCATCACCCGGTAATGGCTGTTTTTGAAACTTTGAGTGTGAAGCATTACAAGGATAATCAGACTGAAATTATTGATGGCTAGCATTCGAAAATACAAAACGAATAAATCTGAACTATATTTAGTAGCAACTCTGTTAAAACGCAAAATTTGCGAAACGGTCTGATTGGATCGCAGAGAGAGTACGGATATTGTTTAGATTTTTTGTTTTTTCATTTTGAGAGAAATTTTTATTTTTTGTTGACAAAGGAAATTAGTCTATGCTAAATTTAAACCCATGCGGCAAAACGTAAATATTACGATTTGTAAATATAAACCGTAAAGGAGCATGTGAAAGAATGAAAAAAGCATGGAAGTGGTTGGCATTACTAGGATTAGCAGGTGTACTAGGTGCCTGTGGAAATAACGAAGAAAAGAAAGAGAATTCAGGAAAAGACGAGTTAACTATCGTAGCCAGTTTTTATCCAATGTATGATTTCACCAAAAATATTGTAGGGGATGCAGGAAAGGTTGAGCTGCTAGTTCCGGCTGGGACGGATTCCCATGATTTTGAGCCTTCAGCGAAAGAGATTGCTAAGATTCAGGATGCAGATGCTTTAGTATACAACAATGAAAATATGGAGATGTGGGTACCGGATGTGGAGGATTCTTTAGAAAAAGAAGATGTAAAAATTATTAAAGCAACTAAAGATATGCTGTTAATGCCGGGCGGTGAGGAAGAAGAACATGATCATGACCACAGTGAAGAAGGTCACCATCATGAATTAGATCCACATGTTTGGCTGGCCCCAAGTTTAGCAATCAAAGAAGTAGAAGCAATTTGTGATCAATTAAGTGAAAGCTATCCAGAACACGCAAAGACGTTTGAAAAAAATACAGCTGATTATGTGGAAAAATTACAAAAGCTTGATTCTGATTACTCTAGCGCTTTTTCTAACGCTAAACAAAAAAGTTTTGTGACTCAGCATGCAGCATTCAGTTATTTAGCTTTGGAATATGGCCTAAATCAAGTACCAATTTCAGGAGTGTCAGCTGAGGAAGAGCCTTCTCCTGCTCGATTGGCTGAACTAAAAGAATTTGTTGAAAAGAATGGGATTCAATATATTTACTTTGAAGAGAATGCGAAAAGCAGCGTCGCAGAAACCTTAGCAGCTGAAACGAAAATTAAAACAGAAGTATTAAATCCGTTAGAAGGATTAACTCAGCAACAAATGGACGATGGAGAAGACTATGTTTCCGTTATGGAGCAAAACTTGAAGGCCCTGCGGAAAACAACCGATACCGAAAATCCTAAAGAAGAGAATTTGGCACCAACTAAAGAAAAGACAGTCTATAATGGTTATTTCGAAGACAGTGATGTAAAGGATCGTTCTTTGTCTGACTGGGCTGGAAATTGGCAATCGGTCTATCCTTATTTAGAAAATGGAACATTGGATCAAGTGATGGAATACAAAACCAAAAAGGATTCTTCCAAAACGGCAGAGGAATATAAGGCTTATTATGAAACGGGTTATCAAACCGATGTCAAAGAAATCAAAATTAAAGGAGATAAAATGACCTTTATTTTTGATGATGGAACTGAGAAATCTGCAGAGTATAAATCTGCTGGATATAAAATATTAAATTATAAAGCGGGGAATCGAGGAGTTCGTTTCTTATTTGAAGCAAAAGGTGACACAGATGCGTTCAAGTACATTCAATTTAGCGATCATGGAGTTCAGCCAGAAAAATCGGGACATTTTCATATTTATTGTGGCAACGAGAGCCAAGATGCGCTATTGGAGGAAATGGATCATTGGCCAACCTATTATCCAAGCAATTTGTCAGGAATGGACATCGCACAAGAAATGCTGGCACACTAAACCTTCACAAACTGGGCAGCTTCCGCTAAAATAGAAGAAACACCAAAGTGAAGAAGGTAAACACATGAAGAAGAAAGTGACGATTAATCAAGTAGCTGAACAAGCCGGTGTGTCTAAAACTACTATTTCCCGGTATTTAAATGGTCATTACGGTAACATGTCGCACGAAACAAAAGAAAGAGTAGCGGCGGTTATTAAAGCATTAAATTATCGACCAAATCGTCAGGCCCAAGCACTAAAGTCAAAGCGAAGCTATTTAATTGGAGTCGTTGTTGCCGATATCTCCAATATGTACTCTTCCTTACTATTAAAAGGTATTGGTGAAGTGCTAGGGGAGCAAGGCTATCAAATGATTATTATGGACGCAGCCAACTCTGTTGAGCAAGAGCATGATTTACTGGAAAAGCTGATGGATCAAAGTGTTGAAGCCATCATTTTGCAGCCCTCTTCTCGTGATTCGCAGCACTACGAATTTTTGAAAGAACGTAACATTCCTTTACTGCTGGTGGATAGGCAAACTTCTCCGGTGTTGTGGCCGGCCGTGATAACTGATAATGTCTCCGCAATTAATAAAATAATGAAAGTAATTATTCAAGAAAACTATCAAAAAATTGTTGTTGTCAGTGAGCCTTTGCACGAAGCAACAACTCGTGAAATTCGTTATGAGACCGTTAAAACACTTGCAGACGAGGCTGGTATGGAAACGGAATTGCTGGAAACTACTCTAGAAGATAAACTTGATCAACGGATTCGACGACAAATTATGCAGCCAAAAAAAACGATGTTGTTTGCTTCTAATGGACGAGTATTAATGGCTTTGTTGACTTTTTTAGTAGAGGAAAAAATTGATATTCCTAAGGCTGTAGGGGTTACCGGGTTTGATGATTGGAATCTAACAGCGCTAGTAGGACCAGGTATTACCAGTATTGAACAGCAATCTCAGACGATCGGGCAAACTGCTGCTGAGCAGATTCTTCAATTGCTGCAGGATGAAGAATCTGTGGTCGATGAAATTATAGTACCAACAAAATTATGTTGGCGAAAATCGATTTAACCGTTATTGTTTAAGAAAGTATTAAGGCGAAGAAGCTGAGTATGGGAACCGTTTTCCATACTCAGCTTCTTTTTATATGCAGTTAACTTTTGTTTTTAGACTGAAAGCGGTTGACACTTTTAGGAAACCGGTTTACTATATTGGTATAGAAACCGGTTAACACATTGAAAGGAAGCTGTTTTATGAAGAGAGAACAAATTGTATTAAACTTACTTGTTTTTGCAAAAGAGGCAGAAGCAGGTGCACTCCAAGCAGAGTTGTTAATGAAGGCGAAAGAGTTAGGCTTTAACAAAGTCGAATTAAGAAGAGAGTATTTTCAGAATATAAAAGAAGAAATACCTGTTATCAAAAAGTTGGCTGAAAAAAATGACATTGAGTTGTTTTATAGTGTGCCGGATGAGGTATTTGTAAATCGAGAGATCAATCCTAACTTAACCAAGTATTTAATGGAAGCTAAGGAATTAGGCGTCAAACACATTAAGTGGAATATTGGTGATTTCCATAAAGACATTGAATTGGCTAATCTTCAAGCGCTTACTGAAGAAGGCGTGGAGGTTAATGTTGAGAATGATCAAACACAGACATCTGGAACTATTCAGGCAATTTTAACATTTATGGAAGCGGTTAATATTGCGAGGCTAGCGATTGGTTATGTTTATGATTTAGGAAACTGGAGATTTGTTGGGGAGTCTGAAGAGGTCGCGGCGGAAAAACTATCCGCATATGTTCGTTACATTCATGTAAAAAATGTTGCTTATGAGAACAATCAACCTCAAGCCGCCGAATTGGACAAAGGGGTCATTAAATGGCGCAAAATTTTAGAAATTTTGCCACAGAATATACCAGTAGCAATCGAGTACCCAACGACATCAGATAAACAAATCTTGACTGCCAAACAATTACTTGAGGAGGCTTAAAAACATGCGTGACCAACAAACAAAAATCGATCCTGAAACCTTCGCTTATCATTTCATGGATACGATTAATCGACCGATCATTGAAAAGCAAAAAATGGAGGATGCTGCTAAGGAAGCATTGGCGGCTTACTTAAGTGCTTATTATTTAGCCCAGCGATTTAATAGTATGGAAAATGAATTTTTTATTGATGATCACACCAAACCAATTTCAACGTATCAAAAGATTTTAAGTGAATTGAACCAATATTAAGGAGGTGACTAACATGAGTAGTGCAATTGTCGGAATATTGTTAGCGGTTACCTTTATCGTCTTTGTTTTATACGCGATGAAGGGCGGTAATTTAACGGTCGGATTCTTTGTCATGGCTGTTTTATGGACTATCATTGGCCGAGTGCCGTTTAACCAAGCAATTCAAGAAATTTTCACTGAACCAGTCTTAAATTACGGGAAAACAGCTGCCTATATTATTTTCGGTTCCTGGTTTGGCCGCGTGCTAGTGGATACGGGAATTGCTGGTAGTATTAGTCGACGAACAGAAACCGTGGGTAAAAAAAGTCCAGTTTTAGCAACGGTATTAATCGCATTAGTTATTGCGTTGATTTTTACCAGTTCTTATGGTGTTGGGTCAGCAATTGCAGTCGGAGTCATTTTGTTCCCGATTATGTTTTCGATCGGGGTACCACGAAATATTGCTGTTTTAGTCTTCACCATGTCAATCGGGGCTGCAATGTATGTGAACAATGTGCTCTTTGTTCAGTTTCAAGTTTTCTTTCCGCAAGTTGAGTGGGGCCCTCATTACCAACGTTTTGGCTTCGTTGCAATGGGTGTACAAATGGTGATTGTTTTATTATTTATTTTATTTAATGCGAAAAAAATTCGTAATGGTACGCCGGAAATTATAACTAGCGACTCCAGCGAAGAAATTGCTGAAGTACCTATTTGGACCTATATTTTACCAGTGTTACCAGTAGCTTTGAGCATTTTTGCTAAATGGGATGCAGTACCAGCATTGCTGTTGTCTACTATTATTGCTTTTGCTGCCACCGGAAATATGAAAAGCTATACCCGCTTTGTTACGATGATGAACGAAACAGCGAAGCATGCGATTAGTGACATTGCTGGATTACTGATTATGTTGTTTGTTTTAACGATGTTTCAGTCAGCAGCTGTTCATGCAATGTCAGGATTCACAGGTGTTTTCCAACAAATCATTCCAGACAGCAAACTGATTCTCGTAATTATTATTGCCATAATCGCGCCACTATCCTACTTCCGAGGACCTTTGATGCTGTATGGAGCAGGGGCAGCGACTGCTGCCATTTTAGTCGGAACCGGCATGTTTGATCAATACTTCTTGTACGGATTGCTGGTAGTACCTTCTATGATGGGTGTCTCAGCATGTATAACTCAATCCTGGAATTTATGGTCAGTACAATACGCGAAATTGGATACGAAGACTTTCTTGTTAACCGGCCTGCCATGGGCATGGATGGCTACTATTTTGAATCTAGCAACTGCTTATATCTTACTTTAATAGAAAAGAGGAATAAATGATGAGTGAATTTTTAACGATTGGTGAACCGATTGCTTTATTTGGATCAACAGAGGTAGACAAAAGTTTAAAAGATGCACAGAATTTCCAAAAATTTTTAGCCGGTGCTGAGGTGAATGTAGCAGTAGGAGTTTCACGTTTAGGTCATACTTCAGAATATATTACTCGTTTAGGAAAAGACCCATTTGGTGAATTTATTATTGATCAATTGCGCAAAAATCAGGTAGGGACCGACTATATTGATCAAACGGAAGATTATTGGACTGCTTTTCAATTGAAGGATCGTGTCAGTCAAGGAGACCCGAGTATCTTCTATTTCCGTAAAGGTTCAGCAGCCGCTCACCTCAATCAAGAAATTTTAGATAACATTGATTTTTCAGAAGTAAAGATGGTGCACTTATCTGGTATTTTTCCGGCAATTTCTAGTGAAGCGCTGGCTGCATTCCGACATTTTGTTCAATTGTTAGAGAAGAAACAAATACGGACAACTTTTGATCCAAACCTGCGGCCTCAATTGTGGGAAACACAGGAGAAAATGGTCGCAACCATTAATGAATTGGCTTCTCATGCTGAAATCATTTTACCTGGTATTAATGAAGGAGAGATTCTTATGGGAAGTCGAGATCCGGAAAAAATTGCTGACTTTTATCTGGCTAACGGTGCTGCGACACAAACAGTAGTAGTAAAACTAGGAACAGAGGGAGCATATGTGAAGCAAAAAGATGGAACCAGCTTTACAATACCTGGCTTTACAGTTAATGAAGTTGTGGATACCGTGGGTGCGGGGGATGGATTTGCTGCAGGACTAATTACTGCTTTAATAGAAGGAAAAAGCCTGAAAGAATCAGTTACTCGAGCAAATGCGGTAGGTGCATTGGCTGTTCAATCACCAGGAGATAATGATGGTTATCCTACGCCTAAAGAGTTAGCAGATTTTTTAGCAAAAAATGAGGTGAAACCAGCATGAAATTACAAATAGCCATCGATCGAGTTACCCTTGAAGAAGCTGTCGAACTAGCCAAATCTTTAAATGGAAAAACAGATATTTTAGAAATGGGAACGTCGTTAGTGAAAGATTACGGCAATCAAGCAATTGAGCAAATTCGAACTGTTTTGTCAGACACCGAACTATTAGTGGATTTAAAGACAATTGATGAAGGAGCCTACGAGTTTCGTCAAGGGTACCATTATGGTGGAGATATATTAACAGTGATGGGTGCTGCTTCTTACGATACATTAAAAGCTTGCTATGAAGTTGCTCAGGAGCAGCAAAAAACCATGATGATTGACCTGCTGGAGGTAGCTGATGAAAAGATTACTCAGCTAACAAATTTTGATCAGGCAATTTTCGCGCTGCATCACTCCATTGATCGCAAAGATAAATTAGACGCTGTAGCTAGTGTGAAAACTTTTCACGAAAAGTATCCAACGATTAAGCATCTCGCGATTGCTGGTGGAATTGATTTGGAACAGGCGAAAGGATTAGCTAAGCAAGGACTGACAGAAATTGTCATTGTAGGTTCAAAAATCACCAAAGCATCTGAACCGCTGCAAGCAGCAGAGCAATTTATGGAGGGAATAAATTGAGCACGATAACAACCATCATGACAGAAATTAACGAAGTAATGAAGCAGGTAGATGAAACCCAATTAGAGGCTGCTTTATCCTATTTTCAAAAAGATAAACGAATTTTTGTGATTGGAGCTGGCCGCAGCGGTTTTCAAGGCAAAGGCTTTGCCATGCGCTTGATGCATATTGGGTATACTGATTACGTAATGGGGGAAACAATCACACCGTCCATTCAAAAAGGCGATACATGGGTCGCTATTTCTGGATCAGGTACGACCAAGAGTATTGTAGCTGATACAAAGACTGCCCAAAAAATAGGTCTGGATATTGTGGTGTTGACCAGTGACCCTAACTCTCCATTAGCAGAATTAGCGGATCAGGTCATTGTAGTGCCAGGAGCAACGAAAACCGGAGCAGGTATAAGATCTGTTCAACTATTGTCTTCATTGTTTGATCAAACTGTTCATATTACGTTGGATGCTTTAACTTTAATGCTGGCAAAACGTGATGACACCTCTAATCAGGACGCGTTGCATGAACATGTGAACGTAGAATAGGAAGTGAAGAGAGTGCAACGAATCAACCTTTTACAGCAATTAAGGCAATCAGGAGTAATTGCTGTAGTTAGAGGAAATAATAAAGATGAAGCTCTTAGTGTGTGCCGTGCACTGATTAAGGGGGGAATTACCGGAATTGAAGTGACTTTAACTGTTCCTGAAGCTGAATCAGTTATTCAGGAATTAAAGAAGGAGCAGGTTAAAAATAAAAAAATCGTTATTGGTGCAGGTACAGTGCTACATGTATCGAGTGCTGAACGTATGATTATGGCAGGAGCAGACTTCATCGTTGGCCCTGCTTTTGATCAGGCCACAGCGGAGATTTGTAATTTGTATCAAATTCCATACCTTCCCGGCTGTGCTACCATTACGGAAATGCAGCAAGCTCTAAAAAGTGGAGTAGAAGTAATCAAGCTATTTCCTGGCAGCAGTGCTGGACCAAAAATGATAAAAGCAATTAAGGGTCTGCTGCCTCAGGTAAACTTGATGCCTACAGGCGGCGTGAACTTGGATAACTTAGCAGAGTGGCATGCAGCAGGTGCAGTAATGGTAGGGGTTGGCGGAAATCTTTTAGCAGGTGATCTTCACCAAATTACCAAAGCAGCTTCACAGTACAAACGACATTGGGATGACTTAGAGAAAAACGAATAGAAATGAGGGCAGGGTGATGCAATGGAACCTGCCCTTTATTCGTTACATAGTAGAAGGATTGCGGCGGGCAAAATCGAAAAATCGGAACTTGTCTACCTGATGCCGACTTTCAGTGTATTGGAATTGTTGAGCTTCCGAAGTATAGACACGACTTTTAACAGAGACAATATTAATATCGTGATGATTCAGATCTAACAGCTTTCGATCCTCATCTGTCAAACTGTCAATGGTAATCTCTTTTTCTGCAAAGCTGATAGAAATATGCAAATCCTGTTCAATGTAACGATAAATAGAATCTTTAGCAATTTCTGTATCCAATTCTGGTATCAAGGAGGCCAGTAATAAATCCTTATCTAAAATCACTTTCTTCTGGTCAATTTGTCGAGTACGAATCAAGGACCAGCAAATTTCTCCAACCTCAAAACCGGTTATTCGTGCCATATCCTCATCTATGGTTACTTTTGTTAGGCTTACAACAGCAGTGGTACTCTCATAACCATAAGAATTTTGCAGTTCCTTATAGCTGGTTAAACCAGAAACTGGAAAACGCAGCTGTTCGCGTTTCAGTACAAGGGAACCTTTACCCTGCATTTTTTGAATATATCCATTCGCCATCAGTAGAGACAGTGCTTTGCGAATTGTATCGCGAGAAACAGCATACGTTTTGCGTAATTGGTTCTCACTAGGCAAATAGCTGCCAGGAGAATAAATTCCTTTCAAAATACCTCGTTCGATTGTCTGATAGACCATTTCATAAGTTTTCATCAGATACCTCCTTTAACCCAATCTTGATATTCACTTGTACGGATAAGCAACTAAAGTATAAATTAAAACAAATGAAAAGTAAATCGCTTTCTTAAGTGGTTTTAGAACATTAGAAAAAACTTATTTTTTTTGATGTATAAGGATGACTTGTTTGCTTTAGGAGATACATGTTGGTAAACAGTAGACAAGAAAGTGCAGTGAATTTTTTCTTGTAGCTATATAAAATGAGATAATTCTAATTAAAAACAAAAGGCCAAAATTGTAAGCGGTTTACAATTTGAACATAATTTCATATAGTTAAGGCAGAAATAACTTATCCATACAAGTTATTAAATTGGAGGGAAAAAGATGGGTAAATACGAAAAGGATGCCAAAGAACTGTTAGTTTCCATTGGAGGGAAACAAAATATTTCTGCGGTCACCCACTGTGCTACGCGGATGAGATTTGTACTGAATGATCCAAAGAAAGCGGATGAAGAGAAGATTAGTGATATTCAAAGTGTCAAGGGAATGTTTACTAATGCAGGACAATTTCAAGTAATCATCGGGAATGACGTGCCAGTTTTTTACAATGAGTTTGTTGCTATTTCTGGAATTGAAGGCGTTTCAAAAGAGGCCGCCAAATCTGTTGCTAAGCAAAATCAAAATCCTGTTCAACGTGCCATTACTGTTTTAGCTGAAATTTTCACGCCATTATTACCTGCCATTATTGTCGGTGGTTTGATCTTAGGGTTCCGCAACATTTTAGAAGCTGTTCCGATGGGATTCCTTGGAGGACAAACAATCACAGAATCCTCGCAATTTTGGGATGCTGTGAACAACTTCTTATGGCTCCCTGGGGAAGCGATCTTTCATTTTCTACCAGTAGGAATTACTTGGAGTATCGCCCGTAAAATGGGGGCAACGGAAATTCTAGGAATTGTATTAGGGATTACCCTAGTATCACCACAACTATTGAATGCCTATGCGGTAAATGGTACTTCAGCTGCTGAAATAGCTGCAAATTATACTTGGAATTTTGGTTTTTTAACAGTTGAGAAAATCGGCTACCAAGCTCAGGTCATACCAGCGATGTTGGCAGGTTTCCTATTAGTTTATCTAGAGCGCTTCTTTAGAAAGCATATTCCCGAAGCTGTTTCAATGATCTTTGTACCGTTCTTCTCATTACTGCCAACCATTTTGGCGGCTCACGTGATTTTAGGACCAATCGGATGGAAAATCGGAACGATGATTTCAGCAGTAGTCAATGCTGGACTAACTTCAAGCTTTAGCTGGTTGTTCGGAGGAGTGTTCGGCGCAGTTTATGCGCCATTGGTTATTACTGGATTGCATCATACCACCTTGGCGATTGATTCTCAACTGATTGCCGATTTTGGTTCAACTAATTTGTGGCCAATGATTTGTTTATCGAATATTGCTCAAGGAGCAGCGGTTGCGGCGGTTGTTTATGCTCACCGCGGTAATAAAAAGGAAGAGCAAGTATCTGTTCCATCGGTGATTTCTGCTTGGCTAGGGGTTACTGAGCCAGCGATGTTTGGGATTAATCTAAAATACATGTATCCCTTCATTGCGGCGATGATTGGCAGCGGAATAGCTGGGATGTTCGTCACTTTATTCAAAGTTCGCGCACTGTCTATCGGTGTCGGTGGTTTGCCGGGAATTTTAGCGATCCGACCACAGGACTATGTGATTTTTGGGATTGCGATGCTGATTACGATTGTTGTGCCATTCCTATTGACGTTATTCTTCCGACGTGCGGGTATCTTTAACAAAATCGATCGGATTGGTGAGGAGCTGTCTGTTGACCTAAACGAGGTGGATCAACCTGTCTCTAGTAAAAAGGGTCAGATTCTAGAATTGTTTGCACCATTAAACGGCGAAGTACAACCGTTGAATCAAGCCAAAGATCCTGTGTTTGCTGAAGGTATGATGGGGCAAGGAGTAGTGATTGACCCTGTGGAAGGAAAGCTCTTTGCGCCATTTGATGGTCAGGTCAGCCTATTGTTCCCGACGAAGCATGCGATCGGTTTGTTAAGTAATGACGGTACCGAAGTATTAATCCATATAGGTATTGATACGGTCAAGCTGGACGGTAAATATTTTACTGCTAAAGTAGATCAAGGAGATACGGTAACTAAAGGACAATTATTAATGGAGTTCGATTTAGAAGCAATTCGTCAAGCGGGTTACGAAGTTCAAACCCCAATTATTGTAACCAACTCGAATGAATTTCAAGTTGATCCGGTTTTAGAAGCAGCGCCTATTACCCCAGCTGAGACGATAATGACCGTTACACACTTATAATTAACAAAGGGCAGTTGGTGAAACAACTGCCTCGTTTTAGGAGGAAGAAGATGTCTTTTAAGGACAAAGTAATTTATCAAATTTATCCCAAATCTTATCTAGATACCGATGGTGATGGGATTGGTGATTTGGCAGGGATCTTAAAGAAATTGCCCTATTTAAAATTATTAGGGGTAGATATGATTTGGTTAAATCCGGTTTATCCAAGTCCACAAAGAGATAATGGCTATGATATCTCCAATTATACTGCCATCAATCCTGTATTTGGAACAATGGAAGAATTTGAACACCTAATTCAAACTGCTGAAGAGCATGGAATTGGGGTAATGCTGGATATGGTATTAAATCATGTATCAATCGAGCATGAATGGTTTCAAAAGGCTTTGGCCGGTGATAAAAGATATCAGGAGTATTTTATTATTCAGGAAGAGCCTACTGATTGGGTATCGAAGTTTGGCGGCAATGCCTGGGCACCCTTCGGCGATACTGGGAAATACTATTTACACCTGTTTGATGTTACGCAAGCAGATTTGAATTGGCGTAATCCTGAAGTTCGGGAAGAGTTATTTAAGGTTGTACGTTTTTGGATGGATAAAGGGATTAAAGGCTTCCGTTTTGATGTAATCAATTTGATCGGTAAAGACGAGGTTCTAAAAGATAATTCTGTTAGTGAGGGTAAACCAGAATACACAGATCGTCCGATTGCCCACGAGTATATACGTATGATGAATGAAGCAACTTATGGAGCAGATCCTGAGATTATTACTGTAGGAGAAATGAGTTTTACGACTGTAGAAAACTGCATTTTGTATACTCAACCAGAGCGTCATGAATTATCTATGACCTTCAATTTTCATCATCTAAAAGTAGATTATGAAGAGGGTAAAAAGTGGACAAACGTTCCCTTTAATTTTTCAGAATTAAAAAGATTGTTTCACACTTGGGGAACACAAATGAGCGAAAACAACGGCTGGAACGCTTGGTTTTGGAATAACCATGATCAACCGCGGGCCCTTAACAGATTTGTAGATGTGGAAAACTATCGAATCGAAGGGGCAAAGATGTTAGCCTCAGCAATTCATTTAAATCGTGGGACGCCATATATTTATATGGGTGAAGAAATTGGTATGCTTGATCCTGATTTTGAATCAATGGCTGATTACGTGGATGTTGAAACTTTGAATGCTTATCAAGAACTGACTCAAAAAGGATACTCGGAAAAAGAAGCCTTTGCGATTGTACAAAGTAAATCACGAGACAATGCCCGGACGCCAATGCAATGGACGCATGAAGCAAATGCTGGGTTTACTAAAGGAATACCATGGTTAGCGGTTGGAAATCATGCCCAAGAGATTAACGCAGCTACTGAATTGGAAGAAGGATCAATCTTTGCTTATTATCAAAAGCTGATCCGTTTGCGCAAAGAGTATCCCATTATCGCAGAAGGCAGTTATCGAGCTTTCGCTCCTGAACATGAATCCGTATACGGCTTTATTCGAGAACATGAAGAACAAAAGTTAGTCGTCTTAAATAATTTTTTTGCTGAGGAGACGATCGTTCACTTGCCTGATGAGTTCTTGACTGGCGAAATTTTAGTTGATAACTATCGCGCAACTCAACTGAATTCTGAGTTCAAGTTGCAGCCGTATCAAACAATAGCTATTTTAATTTAGGAGAGAACTGTGAAGTGCGTTAAGGCTTCACAGTTTTTTACGTAAGTTCCAAGACAAACAACATTAGCTTTATAATGAGAAAAATCCCATAACATGACAAAAATTATCCAAAAGTACTTGAAAAGTTATCAATACATTTTATAATTAAGATACTACACCACCTGGATCGGTTGAGAGCGGTACATCTTTTGAAATAAAACGTTTAATCTATGGGATAGGTTTGTAGATAATGGAGTAAAGGATTGACAGGATAATGGGGAAAAAAGCCACAATTAAAGATGTAGCAAGATTTTCTGGGGTATCAATCGCTACCGTATCACTGGTTTTAAATGGAAACGCCCACAAATTTAGTCCAGCCACAGTTGCTAAAGTGATAGAGGCTAAGAAGGAATTAAATTATTCACCGAATTATTTTGCCCAACGAATGGTAATCAAGGGCAGCAAAACGATCGGAGTCATGCTTTCAGATATTGCTAATCCATTCTTTGGCCAGCTAATGACCGGAGTCGAAAAAGCACTTTATCAAGAAAAGTTTGTTACGGTCTTATGCAATGCGAACTTCGATATGACAAAGGAACATGACTATCTAGAAGAACTGATGCGTCGTGGAGTAGATGGCTTTATTATTGCAACGCCAGTTATTTCCAACAAGGCATTATGTGAGATGCTTCATGGCAATAATCATCCCTTTATTGTCATTGACCAAAATCGGACAGAAGGTGCTATTGATTCCGTTGTATCTGATGATTTTGAGGGGGGCCGATTGGCAGCTGAACATTTACTTGGATTAGGACATAAGCAGCTGGCAATTGTCATGCCTGTTGAAGGACCAGAAAATTTACAAAATCGTCTACGAGGTTTCAGAGCGGCCTGCAAGAATCAAGTAGAGACAGTTACAATTTTAGATACAAGTATGAACAAGTCCGGTGGTTATACTGTGGCTAAGCAAGTAGTAGAGACAAAAGCTACAGGGATCTTTGCCATTAATGATGAAACAGCTTTTGGGCTCTATCGAGGACTGGAAGATTTAGGAAAAAGGATTCCAGAGGATTACAGTGTGGTTGGGTATGATGATGTTGAAATGTGTGAGTATGTTACGCCTCGCTTAACGACTATTGCCCAGCCCATTGAGGAGCTTGGGGAAGCGGCGGCTCAACTGTTAATGAAGCGAATTAAAGAGCCGGACAAAGAGGCGGAAGACATTTCTTTACCAGTGACCCTAATTGAGCGTCACTCAACAAGAGTTTTAAGCAGTAAATAATTACGAGAGGGTTGACTGGTTTTAATAATAATTGACGTGGACCATGACCAAAAGTATGTTTGTATGAGTCATAGATTTTTACTAAATAAGGGTCCGATCACTGTACATGTATTGAAGCATCTAGTCAATAATTATCTAGCTTCATAACTTTCAGGAGACATCAACAGTTAAGTATATGTTGATGTTTTTTTCTGTATTAAAGACAAGGACTTCTTAAACGCTGTTAAATAATAAGAGAGCTTGGCTAGTAATGATAGTAATAGAAGGTTTTTAAAAGTGATGCTGCATGAGATCAAGTGGTACATAACTTGCTAAAAGGGGTAGTTAAGCTGCAGCTTCAATAATGGAGAACACTTGTCAAAAAGTGAGAGGCAGAGTTTTGAAGGATCCTCTTTATTTTTTACTCAATACGCAGCACTCCTGTTATAATAGAGAAAATGTTTTTTAAGGAGTGACCCAATTGAACAAACAACAGTTAAAGCAAATCATCGATGTTGCTGCCGGGCGTGTACCAGCAGATATCGTTTTTAAACAGGCTAAAATTATAGATGTTTATCAAGCCGCGGTTTTGGAGGGCGATGTTGCGGTGGTGAATGGTGTCATAGCCGGAATTGGCGGTGATTACGAGGGCAAAGTGAGTTATGATCTGCAAGGAAAATATTTGGCCCCGGGTTTGATTGAGTCTCATATTCATGTAGAGTCGTCTTATGTGACACCCGAAGAATTTGGACGATTGCTGGTGCCTCATGGGACAACCACTGTTTTAGCTGATCCTCACGAAATTGTTAATGTCTTAGGTTTAAAAGGTCTTGATTATATGCTAGAAGCTGCCAGAGGAACAGCACTAGATATTCGCTATATGCTGCCATCCTGTGTTCCAGCCACAAATATGGAAAATGCGGGAGCAGTACTTACAGCTGAAGACATGCTTCAACCGATGAAAGACCAAGTAGTGGATGGTCTAGCGGAATTCATGGATTTTCCCGGCGTTATTCAAGGGCAAGATGCTATTTTGGATAAGCTTTTGGTAGCTAAAAATCATGGGAAACGAATTGATGGTCATGCACCGATGGTTTTCGCCAAGGATCTGAATGCTTATGCAGCGGCGGGGATCACTAACGATCACGAGTCCTCTACGATTGAAGAGCTTCAGGACCGAATCGCTCGGGGGATGTATGCCTTCTTGCGCGAAGGTTCAGTAACGCAGAATTTACGCACGCTAATAAAAGGCGTAACAGTGAATAATTCTCACCGTTGTGTTTTAGTGGCCGATGATTTACAGGCTGCTTCAATTTTAGAAGTGGGTCATTTAGACAATAGTATTCGAATTTGTATTGAAGAGGGTCTTGAGACGATTCGCGCCATTCAAATGGCGACGATTAATGCAGCTCAATGCTGCCAATTACCAGATCGTGGAGCAGTAGCCCCTGGCTTGAAGGCGGATTTTATCGTCTTTTCTGACTTGGAAAAGTTTGCAGTCGAAGAAACTTACATTGACGGTGTTTTAGTAGCCAAGAATGGAGAATACTTACCCGAACTTCAGAAAGTGTCTACAGAAAACGTTCAATCTAGTGTTCATATTGACCAATTTCACTCAGCTCAGCTCCAAATGCATCTAACTTCTGACAAAGCACGAGCAATTGAGGTCGTACCGAAAGAAGCCTTAACCAACGAAGCGGTTGTACCGGTTCAACGAGATGCGTCGGGAGATTTTATTTACGATGCTCATCAAGATGTAACCAAGATTGCCGTGATTGAGCGTCATCATAATACTGGTAATGTATTTGTTGGTTTGCTTAAAAATTATGGCTTGAAAAAAGGTGCGATTGGGTTGTCTATCGCCCATGATTCCCATAATTTAATTGTTACCGGAACGAACGACGCTGACATGACGGTTGCGGTAGAAGCCTTAAAAGAGTTAGGTGGTGGAGTCGTATTAGTCAATGATCAAGAAGTCATTGGACAATTAGCTTTACCAATCGCTGGTTTGATGAGCGATTTGACTGGCGTGGAAGTAGCTCAGCAGGAAGCAATTATCAATCAGCTTGCTCATGAGGAACTAGGGATTTCTACGGAGGTTGATCCGATTATGACTCTAGGCTTTATGTCATTAGCGGTAATTCCCAGCCTGAAGATTACTGATTTAGGTTTGGTGGATGTCACAAAATTTGAGATTGTGTCTGTCTCAGTAACGGATTAATAGACAAAATAACCGGAATTTCCTGAAGAAAATCACAGGAGATTCCGGTTTTCGTTTTTAACCCTCTTCTTTGTTGCGGCTTACCCGTATTGCATAGGAATCCAGTAAGATTCGAGCAATTACTGACAAAGGCAGACGAGAGCGGACTTCGTAATCAGGGAAAAAAGAAATTTCTGATTTGAAGCCAATTAAGGACAATTCGCAAAGGTCAGTCAGTCGACTGTCATTATTAGCAGTGATCAAAATCGTTGTGATCTCCTCTTTATAACAGTTTTTAGCAGCAACCACCAATTCCTCCGTTTCGCCATTTAGAGAAACAAAGATCACGGTATCACTTTTACTTAAACGAGTGCTCATGGTCTTGATAATATTAGGATCAGTATGCAGTTCACAGTATTTTCCTGCCAGCTGGAATTTGATTTTCATTTCTTCGGCAATTAGTTCAGAGAAGGCACGGGCAAAAAGAATAATCCGCTGCGAGCTGCCGATTTTTTGAATCGCATCCTCAATAATCCCTGTATCCAGCATGTTAATGGTACGAACTACTTCCTGCTCATTTTTCAAAATGGAGCGGCGGATTTCTTCATCTACTCGATCTACTTTAGCAAAATTGATTGTGGAGCTGGCTTGTTCTTTTAAGTGGTGTTTAAAGGAAGTAAAGCCTTCATAGCCTTTTTTCTTCATAGTTCGAACAATTGTACTGGTAGAAACATTGGCTAATTCACTCAGTTTTACAATCGACAAGTTTGGAATATCATTCATATGCTTGGTTATGTATTTCCACAAATAAGCTTCTGCCTCACTCAACTTGCTATCCATGCTTGATCCCTCCTTAATTCTTATCATATTGTAAGCTCTTTTATTTTTAAAAGCAAACCGTTCTAAGATATTTTTTGGCATAGGCAAAGTAAAAAGATGAATTGCCAACTGTTTAGGAAATGTTTCCGGCTGGATCCCCTTTTTTAGAAAACATTACCAGAAGTTTCTAAGGCATAATGAAGTCACAGAGATGGAGGGAAAGAAATGGTAAATGTATATACCTGTACCATGAATCTGGCGATTGATTTATACATCGAAACAGAGCAGTTAATCCCCAAAGTAGTCAATCGAACAATCGATGACGACATTCAGGCTAATGGAAAAGGCGTCAATGTTTCCCTATTGCTGAAAATGCTGGGGATTCCTAATACAGCCCTGGGTTTTAGTGGCGGGTTTACTGGAGAATATATTGAACAATTTTTAAACAAGCAGGACATTCAAACCGATTTTGTTACAGTTGACGGAATAACTCGGATTAACGTTTTTACTCAAGTTAATAGCGAGCAGACCGAGTACAAGCTGGTGAACAAAGGACCAGAAATTGATTCACCAAGCATTGATACACTGCTTCAACAGATTCGTCAGTTTAAGTCGGGAGATTATCTATGTGTTTCCGGCAGTTTGCCGCGGGGGGTATCGCCGAGTATTTTGATCGAGATTAGTAAAATTTGCTTCGAAAATAAGGTGAACTTGATCATCGACAGCAGCTATACGGAAATTTTGGAATGCTTGCCTTACAAACCGTTCCTATTAAAGCCAAATGAAGATGAACTAGCCGAATGGTTTGGCAAGGAGCGCTTGAAAGAAGAGGAGTATGTTACGTACGGGAAAAAGCTGATTGCTGCAGGAGCTAAAAATGTGCTGTTGTCATTAGGAAGTGAAGGAGCCATTTTTATCAATCAGGAGCACTGTCTACGAGGAAATTCACCGAAGGGCAAGCTGGTTAACTCAGCCTGTGCCGGAGATACTCTATTAGGAACTTTTTTAGCAGGACTAATTAAAGAAAATGACCCGGCTGAAACTTTACGAACAAGTATTGCAGCCGGGAGCTCAACAGCTTTTAGAAAAGGATTAACTGATCTGTCGGATGTTGCGGAATTAGAAAAACAAATCACAATCGAATAGGAGGAACACGCAATGACAAAATATCAAATTATTGCCGCTACTGGCTGTCCCACCGGTATCGCCCATACGTACATGGCACAGGAGGCTTTGGAACAGGCAGCTAAGAAAAAGGGAATTACCATTAAGGTGGAAACCCATGGGCAAGTTGGAGTCGAAAATGAACTGAGCCCCGAAGAAATTGCTGGTGCCGATGCTGTCATTATTGCTGCGGATAAAGATGTTCATGCTGAACGCTTTGCAGGGAAACGGATCATTGATGTACCTGTAGCCAAAGGGATCAAAGATGCGGAACAACTAATTGATGATGCTTTAGCAGGCAAGGGTAAAATTTCTCATGAAGAAAATACAACAGCGGTTGAACAGGAAAATGAAAAAAGCTCCAGTGGAATTGGCCGTTCAATCTATAAGAACTTAATGAATGGTGTTTCCCATATGCTGCCATTCGTTGTCAGTGGAGGAGTACTAATTGCGATTTCCTTCTTGTGGGGGATTTACTCAGCTGATCCAACCAATGCGCAATATAACGAACTTGCCGCTCGCTTAAACAGTATTGGTGGTTTTGCTATGAGCATGATGGTTCCAATACTTTCAGCCTATATTGCCGAAAGCATTGCTAAACGTCCTGGTTTGGTGGTTGGTTTTGTAGGTGGATTGATTGCTGCTGATGGAGGAACAGGCTTCTTAGGCGGAATTGTTTCAGGTTTCTTGGCCGGTTATGTAATTTTAGGCTTAGGTAAGCTGTTGACACCATTACCAAAATCATTGGATGGGTTGAAGGCCATCTTCTTGTATCCAGTTTTGGGCGTTGCTGTAACTGGATTAATTATGTCAGTGGTTTCTGGTCCGATGTCCTCTATCAATGAAGCGATGATGAACTTCCTGGCTGGATTTGAAAATTCAAGTCCCTTAGTTTTAGGAATAATTGTCGGCTGTATGTGTGCCTTTGATATGGGCGGCCCGATCAATAAAGCCGCTTATGTAACAGGAACTGCCTTGTTAGCAGAAGGAAACACAACCTTTATGGCCGGTGTATCCGCAGCCTGTATCGCTCCACCGCTAATTACTGGTTTTGCCGTATTGCTGTTTGGAAAATATTTTGACAAAAATGACCGAAATGCGGGATTGGTTAACTTTGTTCTGGGTTCTACTCATATCACAGAAGGAGCGATTCCTTTTGCAGCGAAAGATCCGTTGCGTGTATTGCCAACCATGATGATTGGTTCGTCAATTGCAGCTGTTTTGACCTATATGTTTAAAGTTCAAGTACCAGCACCGCATGGTGGATTCTTAGTCTTGCCAGTAGTTACTCATGGATTTTTGTGGGTCGTTGCTATTCTAATCGGTTCAATTGTAGGTGGTGTCTTATTAGGATTGATTCAAAAAAATCGAGTGAAGAAAGCATAAAGGAGTGAAAAAGATATGTTAAATGAAGAATTGATTTTTACCGATATGGCTTTGCCGGACCAGGAAGCGACCTTTCAATTTCTGGCGAAAACCATTGTAGAGAAAGAGTTAGCCAATAATGAACAAGCCGTTTATGATGCGTTAAAAAAACGCGAAGCTGAAGGAACGACGGGAATGATGGACGGCTTTGCGATTCCTCATGCGAAAAGCGATGCGGTCAGTCAGCCAGCAATTATCGTGGTTAAACTTAAAGACGGGATCAACTGGGACAGTCTGGATGGCAAGCCTACGAAATATGTGCTTGCACTATTTATCCCAGTTGCTGAAGGCGGTACGACTCACTTGAAGGTACTTTCTCAAGTAGCGCGCATGTTAATGAAGGAAGAGTTCAAAACACAATTTATCGGAACTAACTCAAGCAAAGAGTTAGCCCAATTAATCTCAAGCCAATTAGAAGGAGCCAACTAATCGTGAAAAAATTAAATGCAGTTCAATATACTAACTTAATGAACACTTGTAATGCGGATGGAGTAATCGGTGCTTTAGCCATTGATCAGCGTGGTGCTTTGAAAAAGATGATCGCCAAATACAAAGAAACAGCGACTGATCAAGATATTATCGATTTCAAGAAAATTGTCTCAGAAGAATTAACGCCGTATGCAACATCAATCTTGCTGGACCCAGAATATGGTTTGCCAGCGGCAAAAGCCCGGGCAGAAAATGCCGGTTTGCTGCTAGCCTATGAAAAAACAGGCTACGATGCATCAACTCCGGGTCGGTTGCCTGATTCATTGAATGTTTGGTCCGTGAAGCGCCTGAAGGAAGCTGGAGCAGACGCCTGCAAATTCTTACTGTATTACGACATCGATGAAGCCGATGAAATCAATGATCAAAAGAAAGCCTATATGGAAAGAATCGGTTCTGAATGTGTGGCTGAAGGAATTCCATTCTTCTTGGAGCTGGTTTCTTATGATGCCACTATTACGGATGCCGCTTCAGAAGAATATGCCAAAGTAAAACCTCATAAAGTGAATGATATGATGAAGGAGTTCTCCAACCCTCGTTATAACGTGGATGTATTGAAGGTCGAAGTTCCTGTCAATATGAAGTTTGTCGAAGGATTTGGCGAAATTGAAGTTTACTCTAAATCGGAAGCAGCAGCACTTTTTGAGGAACAGAGTAAAGCAACTGATCTGCCATTTATCTTCTTGAGTGCCGGTGTCAGTGCAGAATTATTCCAGAAAACATTACACTTTGCTAAAGATTCTGGTTCAACGTTTAACGGCGTTCTTTGCGGTCGTGCAACCTGGGCGAATGGTGTAGAACCCTTTATTACCAAGGGAGAAGAGGCTGCTCGCGAATGGTTAAGGACCATTGGACGCAAGAATATTGAAGAGCTGAATAAGGTCCTTAAAGTAACAGCATCTCCATTACAAGACAAAGTTGAATCCGAAACAACAACTCAACGTTTTTCATAAAAATAAGACTGGCCTTCACAGAAAAATGTGTAGGCCAGTCTTATTGAAGTTTACTTTAATTATATTTCTTGAGGAGGGAATGTATGAATCGAACAGAACAAGTTCTAGCTTGGATCAAAAAAAAGAGTAATCAATCGAAAGTATCCTTTACGACGTTAGAGATTTCTCAAGCCTTAAATATGAATCGCACCGCCGTTAGTCGGGAATTGAATAAATTAGTGCAAAACCGACAATTAAAAAAAGTTGCAGGTAAACCAGTCCTTTACATCTTGAATATGTTATCTGAGGAGTCACCGTTACCTAAAAGAATCAGAAAAGAGGAACCCTCTCCAACTAAAAAAAGCTCCATTTTTACTGAGTTTATTGGTACAAGTGAAAGTTTGAAAAACCAAGTTAACTCAGCCAAAGCTGCAATTATGTATCCGCCTGATGGTCTGCATACCATTTTGCTGGGCTCAACCGGAGTAGGTAAGAGTACGTTTGCCAAGGTAATGTACAAATACGGCCAAGAGATCGGTAAGTTTAGAGGTAAAAGTCCTTTTGTCCACGTGAACTGCTCGGATTATTCCAACAATCCTCAACTACTGCTGTCTGTCTTGTTTGGTTATGTTCGGGGGGCCTTTACAGGAGCAGATACTGATAAGGATGGGTTAATTGAGGAAGCTAATAATGGATTACTTTTCTTGGATGAAGTTCACCGGTTACCGCCAGAGGGACAAGAGATGTTATTTACGATTATTGATACACAGCAGTACCGAAAGCTGGGAGAAACCTCCAGTCAGAGCCATCCAGTCAATGTGCTGATTGTTTGCGCAACAACTGAAAATATCGAGAGTTCTCTGCTCCATACCTTTAAACGAAGGTTTCAAATGGTATTGAAGCTGCCAGATTTGAAAGACCGGACCTTACAGGAACGAATCCAGCTGGTGGATTCTTTTTTCTGTTTAGAATCAGAAAAAATTGAGAAAGAAATCTTTGTGGAAAAACAGATTGTGGAAAGCCTGACTCGTTACAACTGTCCGGGAAATATTGGTCAGCTGAAGAATGACATCCAAATTCTGTGTGCCAAAGAGTTTGCCCAAGCAGTTATTCAGGGCTATGACCAGATAAAAATCAGCATCGATCAGCTAGATCGCTCGTTGTTGCCAGAGATAGATATAGAGGACAGAGGCTTCTTTCAAGACTGTACTTATTACATGGGAAATAAAATTATGTTAAACCGACGAACTAAAGTGGAGCTGCCGATCGAGAGTACCATTGACTCTTCGTTTTATCAGAAAATTTTAGAAAAATATTCGACGCTGTTGAAGGAGGGAAAATCTATTAAGGAAATTCAGCAGAAGATGACTCTCTTTATGAATCAGCGTTTTAATATTCAGATCGATGCAGTTGAAAGTCGAGAACCTCTCAGTAATAAAGGGATTGAGAAACTAGTTTCAGAGGAAGTATTAAGTATTGTCAATACAACCATTCAGAAAATATCGGCGGATCTAGAGGTGAACTGTGATCAAAAAGTGACCTACAATTTGGCTCTGCATGTAGAAGCCTTAGTTCTAAAATGCAACTCCGGATCACGTAACTTTAGCAAGCGAAAAATTTCTGAGGAAGCTAAACAAACAGCTTTTCATCCCTATGCTCAAAAATTGGTTAAAAGTATTAATCGAAAATTCCAAATAAAAATTCCTTTAGAGGAACAGGAAATTATTGAACTATTTCTAGAGACTATTTATAAAGATACACGCAAAAATCCAATTGGTATCCTGATTATTATGCACGGAGTGGGTGTGGCAACGAATTTAGCAAAAATGGTCAACGATTTATTGGGAATCCACCATGCAGAAGGATTGGATATGCCCCTAGAGGATACGATCGAAAGTGTCTATGAAAAATCCATCGATATTGTGCGACGGATTGACCAAGGAGCAGGAGTTCTGCTGCTGGTGGATATGGGTTCTCTCAGCACTTTTTCTGTCAGATTGAAGAAAGAACTGGGGATCAACGTGCGAGTAGTAGACAATATCACGTCACCTCTGCTAATTGAAGCTACCAGAAAAGCATTGTTTACTAATCTGGAAATTGAAAGCCTTGTCAATGAACTGTTAGAGGAGAGTACTTATTTCACCAGTCATCGAAAGAATACAACCATTTTTGATTACTCCAGCCGACGATTAATCAAAAATAAAGATCATTTATTTTACCATTCTTTGGAAAAAAGTGTCACTTTTCTAGATATCCGGCGAGCTTCGGAAATCTTAGACGAAATCTTGCTTTCTTTATCGGAGCTTTTAGCGTTTGAAATTATTGATACGTTAGTTATTAAATTCTATTTCCATTGCTTAGCAATGATTGAACGTTCTATTCGTAAAGAGAATTTGGCTTTCGAATTACGAAGCGAGGATAAAGATAATTACTTCTATCAGATTGAAAAAGAGTTGCAACTGCTGGAACGGATATACGGGATCAGCCTGCCAGAAAGCGAAATTTTATATGTAACCAAGATGGTGAAAACCTTCGTTTAGACAAAACTATTTGTTACACATCTCTTGTTACAGATAGTTTTGAACTTGTTACAGATCATTTTTATGATGTGTAACAACTGATCTGTCACAGATCGAGAAAAAACTCTCGTATTTAGCCAAAAAGATGTGTACCAGATTTTTGGCACAGCAATTGCTTATATAGAAAGTGAAGAGGAGGAAAAGAGATGATCAGTATTTTAGTAATGACACATGGCGAATTAGCCAGGGGCTTTATCGAAAGTAGCAAAATGATTGTCGGAGAGACCGAAAAACTAGAGTGGTTAGGACTTTATCCTGGTGATAACATTGATGAATTCAATGAAAAGGTTATCACGAAAATAAAACAATTAAATGATGGATCTGGGGTATTGATTTTCACGGATCTTTATGGTGCTAGTCCTTTTAAAGCAACGGCCTATTGTGCCAGTAAACTAGGGCCGCAGTCGTACCGCTCAATCGCGGGTGTAAACTTTCCGATGCTGATTGAAAGTATTTTAATGCGAGACAGCAAGGATCTGGATACATTAGCGCTCCATATTATGAGCACAGGACAAGAGGGTATCAAAGAATTGTTTGTTGAAGCAGGAGCATTTCAAAAGGAGGAACAAGCATGAGAAATATTGTATTTGCCCGTATTGACGATCGCTTAATTCACGGACAGGTGATGACTGCTTGGGTACATGAAACCAAGGGCAACGAAATTGTCATTGTGGACAATGAAGTGGCACAGGATGAATTTTTAAAAATGATTATGGCTTCATCAGTACCAGCCGGTATTAAGGTATCTGTTTTAACAGAGGACGGAGGGATTGAATATTTAACACAACAAGCTGACGACAATAAAATCATTGTTTTAGCCAAGAATCCTCACGTGATTGAGAATCTGATTGATGGTGGAGTGGTAATTGAGGCTTTAAATGTTGGAGGTATGGGGGCTCGAAAAGACCGCAGTAAGCTCTACCGAAACATCTCTGTTAGTGATTCTGAGCGTCAGTGTTTCAAAACGCTTGCCGATAAAGGAGTCCGCGTATTTGTTCAAGTAATACCGGAAGAAAACAGTGCCGATATTAAACAGTACTTATAGAAAAATGGGGGAAAAATATGGAAATCAATTTATTTCAAGCACTTTTAATTGGCTTTATTTACTATTTGAGTATTAACGGAACACCATGGTTAACATTGCTTGGAAGCACGGTTTTAGCAAGGCCGCTGATTTGCGGCACGTTAGTCGGATTGGTTTTAGGGGATGTTGTTCAAGGGTGTATGATCGGTGCAGCCATTAGTTTACCTTATTTGGCTTATATTTCAGCCGGTGGGACAGTACCGATGGACCCAGGCTTGGCGGGAACGTTGGGAACCGCATTAGCAATGGCAGCGAATGCTTCACCAGAAGTAGCGGTCTCAATGGCAGTGCCGATTGGATTGTTGGGAACAGTCATTTGGATTGCTCATATGACCGTTGATATATCCTTCTTACACATGATTGATCAGGCTGCTGACGAACTAAATCCCAAAAAAATCGAACGAATTCAAATGTTTATGCCACAATTGTTTTTGCTGTTAATCTCAGTTATTCCAGTCTTTATTATTACTTATTTTGGTTCCGGAGTGGTGAAGGATATTCTGGATGCATTGCAAGGAAAACCACTGCATGTGTTAGAAGTAATTGGCGGCGTGCTGCCGGCACTTGGGGTCGCGATGATTTTAAAATCTATTATGAGCAGGGACACCGCAGTGTTTTACTTCTTAGGCTTTGTATTGGCAGTTTATTTGGGTCTACCGATTATTGCCGTATCAATACTTGCCTTCATCATTGCTTTTGTTTATACACAATTATTGTTTAAAGGAAATGCCGGACTAGAGTAGGGGGAAGCAGAATGGAAAATAAAGCAAAGAAATTAACCAAGAAAGAGTTAAAAAAGAGTTTTTGGCGATGGACCTTTTTCTCTCATTCTAATTATAATTATGAACGAATGCAGTCTTCAGGGTTTCTATTGGCAATGTTGCCAGTGCTTAACAAGCTTTATGGGGATGATGAAGAAGAATTGAGAGAAAGCTACAATCGGCATCTAGAATTTTTCAATACCGAACCGCATTTTGGTGGAATTATTGGTGGATTGACTATTGCATTAGAAGAAGAAAAGGCTTCTGGAGCTCCGATTACTGGTGATGCCATTAACTCGATTAAAACAGGTTTAATGGGACCTTTAGCAGGGATTGGTGATACCTTGTGGCAAGGGACCTTGGTTCCGATTCTATTGTCGATTGCCATTAGTATCGGATCAGACGGGAATATATTTGGTCCGTTGTTCTATATTATTTCTATGTTTGTCATTATGTTGGGGATTGCCTATTATTTATGGATGCAAGGCTACAATTACGGTAAAGAAGGTATTCAGAAATTAATGAATGGCGATTTACTAAAAAAGGTGATGCTGGGAGCGAAAGTTATGGGTGGCGTGGTTATCGGTGCTTTGACCGCTAATTATGTCAGTTTGAGTACGAGCATGGTTTTCAAATTTGGTGATTTAAAGTTGAATGTTCAAACAGATATTTTGGATAAGCTGTTAGAAGGTATGCTGCCACTAACGGTAACAATGCTGGCACTATATTTTTTAAATAAAAAAATGAAATCTACCATGGTATTATTGATCCTGGTTTTAATCTCAACTATCGGCGCGATCATCGGAATTTTCTAAGTAGCGAAGGGAGCTAACAATATAATGGATACATGCAAAGCAGCAATTTTCACCGAAGTAGAAAAATTAGAGGTAGTTGATATTAAAAAACCTGTTCCTAAAGCCAACGAGGTTTTGGTCGAACTTAAAACCTGCGCAATTTGTACTTGGGAGCAGCGGGTCTATAAAGGGATCAATCAAGTTGATTTTCCTTTCATTGGCGGGCACGAAGAAGCTGGAATTATTACCGCAGTCGGTAGTGATATTGATCTAAAGCTGTGGAACATCGGTGATCGGGTGGTAGTTGGGATGCTGACTTCCTGTGGTGAATGTGAAAATTGCCGAATTGGTGAAGAAAGCAGCTGCCAAAATTTCAGTTATGAAAATATGGTTGGCGGCTTGGATACACGTGGTATGGGCGGCTTTTCTCAATATTTGGCGGTTCCTGTCAGCAAGCTTTTCAAAATCGCTGATAAATTAAGCTATGAAGAAGCAGCCTTGACAGAACCCCTATCTTGCGTTGTGCACAGTGTTGAGTTAGCAAATATTCAACTAGGTGAAAGTGTTGTGGTTATCGGAGCTGGGATAATGGGTGCATTCCATGCAATTTTAGCTCGTAATAAAGGCGGCCGGGTAATTGTAGTAGAACCAAATGAGCAGCGCTTAGACTTTCTAAAAACATTAGGCTTTAATGAATTAATCAATCCGAATCAAGTGAATGTCGTAGAAGCAGTTTTGGCGCTAACAGATAATAAAGGTGCTGATATTATTTTGAACACAGTGGGTGTTTCCAAGCTGGCAGAAGAGTCAATTGAGATGAGCGCTTTGTATGGACGAGTGGTACTGTATAGTTCCTACCATCCCGATACACCGATAAGTGTCAGCCCGAATAAACTGCACCGTCGAATGACTAAGCTAGTCGGAACGGCCAATTCCAATACCCACGATTTTATCACTGCTATGAAATTGTTAAATGAAGGGATTGTTGACGTGAAGCCGTTTATTTCCGGCACTTATCCACTCGTTTCTATTGTAGAGGGGATACAGGCAGCCCTAACTCCGGAAACTTATCGAATTGTTATAGCAATGGACTAGTTACAAGCAGCAGATGCATCCGTGTCTGCTGCTTATTCCTTTTCAAACAGTTGTATTTACCAAAGTATAGTGAGATAATCCAGCTAGTCTTTGCGATGGGGAAGCATCTTGCAATTAAAAAAGGAGCGTGTTACATGGTTACATTAAAGTCATCAAGAGAAATAGAACAAATGAAAGAATCAGGTGCAATTTTAGCAGGCATACATAAACAATTAAGAGGGTTCATCAAACCTGGAATCACGACCAATGAAATTGATCAGTTCGTCCAAAAGAGGATTGAGGAAGCAGGAGCTGTGGCTGCACAAATTGGTTTTGAAGGTTATAAGTATGCGACTTGTACCAGCGTAAATGACGAAATTTGTCACGGTTTTCCTTCGGATTATTGCTTGAAATCCGGTGACATTGTTAACGTTGATTTCTGTGTCGATTACCATGGTGCAATTTCGGATAGCTGCTGGACCTATGCAGTTGGTGAAATCTCTGATAAACATAAAGAGTTAATGGAAGTGACCTATGAAGCCTTGATGCGAGGAATTGAACAAGCACAGGTGGGAAATCGTGTGGGGGATATTGGGCATGCGATTCAGACCTACGCTGAGGACAAAGGCTATAGCGTGATCCGTGATTTTCTAGCCCATGGGATTGGACCATCAATTCATGAAGATCCGATTTTTCCCCACGTAGGTATAGCTGGTAAAGGAGCGCGTTTAAAAGAAGGCATGACGATTACCATTGAGCCAATGATTGCAACAGGTACTTGGGAGATGCAGATGGATCTAAATAACTGGACAGCTCGCACGATTGATGGGGGATACTGTGCGCAATATGAACATTCCATTGCAATTACTAAAGATGGTCCAGTGATTATGACCTTGCAGGATTAATGGCTGAAAAAAACTGCCGCATCAGTGATGCGACAGCTTTTTTTATATATCTTCTGTTTCAATATATTGGAAATTCTTAGTGTCTGCTTTAAAGCTGTATTTATTTCCCAAAATATACTTGGCAATATGCAAGGTCCGATCACTAGAACGTTCTAGATTCGAACTGATATCAATAAATACGACACTATCTCCAGCACGTCCTTCACCGGCATTCATCAAGCGAATATACTTCGAACGCAGCAATTCTACCAATTGATTGATTTCCTTTTCCCGCTCCAGCATCCTTTCTGCTAATTCAACATCGTCATCTTCCAAAACAGTCAGTGCATCACGAATATTTTTCCGTACCTTATCAAACAACAATTCCAGATCCTCGTCATAAAGGATATAACTATCCCGTGGGCTTGGTTTCTTATTGCGCTTGTCTTTTTGTCGTTGTCGTTCTTCGCGGTCAATGGACTCTTCAATGTAACGAATGATATTGATGCAGTGATCCCCCATTCGCTCAAAGTCTTTGGTGAATTCCATCAGCATCGCCTGTTCCTGACTCTCTAAATCAGACAATTCAGCTGTAGAAATCTTCACAAGAAATTCCGTTAATTCAACATCAAAGCGATTAATGGCTTCCTCATATTGACTAACATCTTCCTGCCATTCATTCTTAGGATCCAGATAAAATTTCTTTGCAGCATCCAAGGCCGACAGCACATAACGTCCCATTTGAATGACCTCGTTGGAAGCCTGTTCAATCGCCATGTTAGGCGAAGTATAAATCAGGGAATCGCTCAAGGCCGTTGGTCGAATGTTCAAATTCTTTTCGGTACCTGGAATGATCTTTTTCACAATAATTTCAATTTGTGGAATGAACCAGAATTGAATCGCTAAATTGGATACGTTAAATAATCCATGAGCAAAAGCAATTTGCATGGCCGGGTTTAAATTAAATGTATCTGTTAAAAAAATTACTACGTGTGTAAAGGGCGTTAATAATAAAGTAAAGATAACTGCACCAACTAAATTGAAAATGACGTGCGAAGCGGCGGTTCGTTTAGCTGCAACACTAGCCCCTAAAGAGGCGATAACAGCTGTAATTGTCGTTCCAATATTGTCACCGAACAAAATCGGCAATGCAGCAGACAGTCCTAAACTTCCTTGCATATATAATTGTTGTAAAATTCCGATTGTTGCGCTGGAACTTTGCAGGACCATCGTTAGTAAAGTTCCAATCCCCACGCCTAAAATCGGCAGGTGAGACACTCGAATCATTAAGTCATTAAATTGTGGCAAATCCTTTAAGGGGTCCATACTGCTGCCCATTAATTCCAGTCCGAAAAACAGAGCACCGAAACCAAACAGGATTTGTCCCAAGTACTGAAGTGACTTGCGTTTAGTGAAGAATAGCAGCAAAGCCCCAATACCCATAATGGGGAGAGCATACTCACTCAAATTAAATCCGATGATGAATGCGGTTACAGTGGTGCCGACATTTGCCCCCATGATAACCCCAATCGCTTGCTTTAAAGTCATAAATCCAGCACTAACCAATCCGACGGCTAGAACTGTGGTACCCGAGCTGCTTTGAATCAATCCAGTAACAATAAGCCCAGCCAGGACTGCTCGCAGAGGGGTTGAAGTAAATCGATTCAGTATTTCCCGTAAACGATTCCCCGCTGCTTTTTGCAGACCGTCACCTAAATACTTGATCCCAAATAGAAAAATTCCTAAGCCACCTAAAAACGTAAAAAACATCTCTTGATAAGACACCTTACAACCTCCATCACATCTTTTAAACCACCAATCTAAACATAAACAAAAAAACGTCTCATGTAAACAATTTTTTTGTATTTAAAGTAAATTTTTTTGCAAATTATCAAAAGAAGCAAAGTAAAAACTTTCTGTGATTTCGATAAAGAAAAATAACGCATTCGTATGCTTTGTTTTTTTTACTTATTTCAGCTAATCTAATGGAAGAACGTGCAAATATATATAGGTAAGGGGAAATTGAAGATGAGAGTTGTGTTCCATGTCGATGAATTAGGTAAGCTTAGTGAAGCCCGTCATAATATTCAAAACCTGTTAGCAGCAGATAAAAATGCGGCAATTACTTTAGTTGTTAACGGGGAGGCCATTCAAGGCTATTTGCTGCCAGCTCAGCTTGAGTTTATGAAGGACTGTCCAACAGTCAGCTATCTTGCCTGCAACAACGCCATGAAAGCCCACCATATAAAAAAAGAAGATCTGGCAAAGGAAATCGAGGTTGTCCCCGCTGGGGTGATGGCCCTTGTCCGTCTTCAGCATGAAGGGTACGCGTATATCAAACCATAGAAACAGCCGTGCTGCAAACCAGTACGGCTATCTGTTTTCATTCCATTTTTTGGGACTCCAAATGTTTCCTTCTAAAGCCACCTGTAAACTTTCGTTGTCATCCTCTAACTGTTCGATGTAACGAAGTGCTTCTTCAATTACCAGCTGATTCTGCTCATTTTTTAACGTCTGTAGCTGTTCAGCCAACCAAGTATTGCGCATGATCTTCACCTCATTATGAGTGTAACATAGGCCGATAAATCTGCTCTTGCTCCTGCTTGTTAATTTGCGAGCACATTGTTAGAACAAGAAGTACTTCAAGCGTATAATTAAAGGTGTAAAAACAGGAGGGAATTAATATGACAAACAAAGAAGAAATTAAAGGAAAATTAAATGAAGCAAAAGGTAAAGCGACAGGTGACAATAAAGATGAACTAAAAGGCAAGATTCAGCAAGGCATGGGCAAAGCGAAAGAAAAAGCTGAGGATACTGCCGATGATGCTGCTGGAAAAATGAATAAGAAGATCGACGAACATAAAGAAAAAGAATAGAAGAAATGGACCCGTTAGCTCCCCCACAGCTAACGGGTCTATTTTGTTGTTAAAATTTCCTATCTTGAGAAGCTAGCCAGAACAATCCGGACTCAATACTATGAGTAACCTGATCATCAAAGTAAAAACTAGGTGTGTTAGGCTGTTGAAGTAAGGTCTCATTTTGAGTCAAGGTCTGACTTAGCGACTGTGGTGAAGTCTTTCCTGCAGAAATGACAAAATATTTTGGAGCAATAACCACATTGTAAATTGAAACGAGATTCACCAGATTTTTCAGAAAGGTTTCTTCAGAAGCTGGCAGCTCCGAGTCCATCAAAAACGGCAGAAATTTTGCCTCTCCAGCCAACGATTTTTCCCCTTCAATTAACTGACCATCAGATAAAATGGTTACCCCAGGCATACTATGAGGAGGGTAGTATATTCCAACAATGGTCGTTCCCTCCAGAATATTTTGGTCCAGCGAATAACCAATCGTAAACAAATGTGCATCATTTTGAATACGGACAGGTGCATCTGTTAGCTTAGCTAAATCTCCTACTATATCCCAACCATTCAATTCCTGCTTCCAGCTCGATATTAAGGTTCCTTGAAAGACTTTTCCTGGAATGGAAATACTAATGGCAGCGATAGGTACCACAGCAGAATGAATAACTTCTTTTAACTTCTCCAGCAGATCACTTCTAGTTAACTTATTCAATGCTAGCGAACCATAGCGACTTTCTTTCCTATCTTGAAAAATAAGTATGAAGGGATAGTGACATGGTATGCTTAAGGGAGGTCTTACAAGAGGAATTAGTAGGTTGAATAATTGTATCTAAAGCTTTAACGCCTTAATTAGTATTTTCCGAATTTTATTGTCCACTTTTTGGTACCTTCAGACGTTGTATAGGTGAAAGGAGAAAATCAAATGAAAAAGGATGTGAAATTTGAAGAAGTTCTGCTTTCGTTGGGGCAAGAGATGACAAACCTCTTGGTAAAAAGAGGCAGTTCTTTTGAGGATGCAGAAGATGCGGTATCTCAGACATATCTCACCATATTTTCGATTCTTCCCGAAATTACGCAAGACAATTTGAGACCGTGGTTTTTTCGAGTATCTTTTAACAATTATATAAACATTTATAGGAAAAAAAGAAGGGAGCAGGGGTTCGTTCATAACTACCATGTTTTTCAATCAGACTTTTCAGAAGAACACTCGAAATTATTTGAATTGATTGATTCATTGACTGCTGCAGAACAAGAGTTAATCCTGCTTAAATACTTTTATCAACTGTCCTATAGCGACATTTCTGATTTATTAGGGATATCCATCGAAAATGTACGCAAGAAACTATACCGAAGTCGGAAAAAATTAAAGAAAAGCTTGGAGGACTGATCATGGATTTAAACAAAAGCATCCAGAAAGCAAAAAGAAAAAATCTAGTACGAATTGCAGGTATCTCAATACTGATTACTCTGGTTAGTTTAGGCTTATTGATCGTTGCCTTAGATAAAATCGCAACAAATAATTACCGCAAATTAGACAAAGCCTTGTTCAATTATCAAACAATTGCTGCACCAAATACTCAAATCGATTCTCAAGTAATTGCCAACAGTTCTTTCTTGGGTGGAGATGTTGTAACGAACCAATCCAAAAATATTGATGGGTATATCGTACCTTGGAGCAGCTTACGCAGTAAATATACAACTTGGCGTAATTCGATTGATTATAATGAGTTGACAAATTCTTGGTACCATTCAGACCAAAATTCCTATGAGTACAATCAACAGACTAAACAAAAGGTGGCGAAATTTTATCATCCGAATATCAAGAAGTATTATGATAATGTGAAAAATGAATTACCTGAATTAAAAAAAATGGATAATTATGTTGCCGAAGTGGCCATTTCCTTTGATCGACCGTACACTTACCGTGAAGTGCAAGAAATGCTGCCAGAAAACATCAATGTCGTGTGGCTTTACTTATTTTCAGAAGAGAGGGATGAACGGGTGGGGCCTTCCGGCATGCCGGTATATGGCTTCCAATTGAGCAACGATGCAAAAAATAATTCAGCCGATAAAGATAATTTCTTTGATTCATTTGACACACATTTTGCTTCCGCTGGTAATAAGCAAGCCGCTGCCTTTATTAAGGAAAACAAAGATAAGAAAATGGATGAGTTGCCAGTACTGGGCGTCATGGTAACCGGGCAAACCCAGAACCTTACTGAGCTAGAGAATCAATCCTATATCAGAGGCAGTTCAATCGGCGTAACTGTCCCAACAGTTCCATACATTACACCAGAAAAATAGCTTTGCGTTCAGTCTGAACGTTAGACAAAAGAAGTTCAAGTACTTTGCTACCATTTTTAAAAGACAATCCTAATTTTAACTCCATTGCAATAGGCAAATTAAAAAGCTGCGTAACCGACTTCTGAGACGTTTACGCAGCTTTTGCAGTATTTATTTTATTGATCATTCTCTAGCTCATACGTTTTATAGCTCTTCGACTCATACAAATCTTTGGTTGTTTGTCCACCATTTTGCGAATAAACACTGGTAGACTTTTCAGCCAAATTCTTTTCCTCAGTCTCTAAACGTTCCAAAGAATTCTTGTAGCCAAAGTCAGTAGGATCCACTGGGTGAAGACCTTCGTTATTGTAAAATCGCAGTAAATCACCATTATTAATCTTATCGGACATCGCCAATTGAGTCGCTACTTGTTCTTTCACAGTTTCGGCCTCACTAGGCATTTCACTGATAATCCCACCAGTCTGTGTATGGTACAGAGAACCGCGATGATACGTGTACTCAGGAGAAATAAAGTCACCATTTCTAAAGGTTACCATTTGATTATGTTGAGCAGAAAACAAATCTTGACCTAGGAAAGGATATTCCTGACTGTTGACCCCCAGCAAATGAAGCAGGGTAGGCAAAACATCTACCTGTCCGCCGTAAGTTGACTGAATACCGCCATTTTCTTGACCAGGAATATGGAACATCAACGGCACCTTCTGCATCTGTACCTGGTCATAATTGTTCCAAGACTGACTATCTTTTCCTAACAAACCAGCCATGCTTTGATTGCGTGATTCTGAAATACCATAATGATCCCCGTAAAAGACTAAAATAGAATTCTCGTATAGTCCGCTAGCCTTCAGATAATTCACAAATTCCTCCACTGAACGATCCAAATAATTTTCTGTGGCAAAATAGCCGTTGATGGTTTTATCCTCGGTAGCCGCCATTGGGAAGCCTGCTTCATCATTTTTCAGCGGAGCATAAGGATAGTGATTTGAAACCGCAATAAACTTCGTATAAAACGGCTGCTGCAAATGCTCTAGATAAGGCACCGATTGCTGGAAAAAAGGTTTGTCATGCAAACCATATTGGAAGGAATTGTCCTCGTTCACATCATAATAGGAAGCATCAAAGAAATTCTGATAGCCAAACCGCTTATACGTTTCATTTCGATTCCAAAAATTCCCTGCATTGCCATGGAAAGCGGCGCTAGAATAGCCTTGAGTCTGATTCAGAATCGCCGGTGCAGCATAAAAGGTATTTTTATCCCCCATTTGACTAAACAACGATCCTTGGCTCAAACCAAATAACGAGTTTTCCAGCAGAGTTTCAGCATCACTGGTCTTACCAGCACTAACCTGATGGAAGAAATTCTCAAAGCTAAAGGTGCTCTTATCATGATAAAGCTGATTAATGAAAGGCATCACTTCATGTTCTTCACCGTTCTCATCCTTTAATTTATAATCGATCACAAATTGCTGTGTACTTTCCAAATGGATATAAATCACATTTTTTCCCTTAGCAATACCAAACAGCTCGCTATTCGGTTCTGCAAAATGCGCGCTAGTGTAATCCTGAACTTCCACTAGTTCATTAGGACTCGCTTCAGCACGAACCTGGTAGGTATTGTAAGTCTGGATGCCATCTAGTGCTGTGTAAACATTCATTCCTAAATATTTCACCAAATAGCTTCTAGAAAAGTTCCGAGTGAGAAGGCCAGTCCGACTAGTTTCGGCTAAAAACAAATTGCCCGAAAAAAGTAAGAGTGCGCCAAGAGATACCGCAAATGCTTTACGAGCTCGAATTCGTTGCGTAGAGACCTGAAGCTTTTTCTTCCATAGAAGAAACGGCAGAATGAACAAATCAATGAAATACAGCAGATCGCTAAGATGAAGCAGCTGCAGCGCACTTTCACCTAAGCCGCCGCTTACCTTGCCTACCCCCAGCATCGTATTGACTGTTAGAAAATCCGTAAATTCTCGATAATACATAATATTGGCGAACAATAGCATCAGCTGTATTGCATATAAAACAAAGGCTGTAATGTAGGCCAGCTTTTCTCTTCTTATATAGAGGGAAAAAGAAAGAATCAAAAGACTCGAAGCCAATGGATTAATCAGCAAGATAAAATACTGCAGCGCATTATCAAGTCCCAAATCAAACTCTACAAAATAAGCAAATAGCGCCTTCATCCATAGCAACAAAACCAACAGGAAAATAAATCCAATTCGCCCGTTAAACCAACCACCCAATTTATTTTTCATTTAAAAATTCCTACTTTCAATCAATAGCCATAGTCTATTTTAACATCTTTGAGCAGGTATAAGTTTTTTTACAGTGAAATTTAAAGAATAAGGGTTAACATGATCGGTCCGTGGGATTGGGCTGACATATCCTGTTAAGAGGTTGCGCACTTTTCAGTCAAAAAACCAAAGCGAAAAATAGACAAAGAAAAATGCCCACGTAAATAATGAGAGCATAAGAGGCGTAGAGAGAGATTACTATTTGTTGTATTCGTTGAATTTGTTAATCAAGCTCACAGTATCATTTTGAGCTAATTTACCAAGGCTTTGACTTTGCTTAATCTCAACAAGTAGAGCATCGAATAATATACTTATATCAAGGATAGAGTGAGTTTTTAATCCAGCTTTTCCCAGTCCTTTTGTCTATCTTTCTTCCCAAAATCATCTGGAAAGTGGACAGTAGCTAGATAAATATCATAGTTAGCCGTGCTTCACCCACTCCTTAACATGTTCTGGGGCATCATCTGGGACAATAAGAGAGCCATCACCATAAGTTTTTAGACTAACTCTTTTAGATTTTTTAGGATTTGAGATAGTTGGAAAAACATTGTCTTCGATTATTTTACGAAAGATGAATGCTTTGATCTGTCAAGCCTAAATCATCTAAAGCTTTCTTTTCGTCGTCTGTTAACTCCATTTTAACAGTTGTCAAAACTATCAAACCCTTTTCTATATATTTCATCCAGCTCTTACTAACTAGTAAGGATAAGGGATAATTTGTTGGATTGCTATATTTCTAAGTAATATTATAACACGTAAACGTTGATTTATTAATGTTCTTGCGATTTCTTGGCTTTGCGGATTAAAGGTATCTAGAAGCACAATATCCGAACATATTAACAAGTATTTTGCGACTTCTTACACTGTATTTTTCCAACTTCTTCTAGACGGTAGTAAGAAATTGTACAACCAAGGGATAAGTATAGACATCACTATAAAAGTTAGAATATTCTGCGTTTCTAAAATTATACTAAAATTCTAGTTATAAAAAATAAAAAACGATCATTTGAAGCTTAATCTTATCTCGATAATGCCTGTAAATTTAGACAATTTGAATAGAAGGCAAATTATCTATGGAAAATACAAACAAAGCATCGGTGAGATTATTCGAGAATTATGCGAACGAAAGAGAGTAGAAATTCTCGAAGCAAATACTTGTAAAGACTACAGCCACCTACTTGTTAGCTTCCCGCCCAAAATAAGTATTGCTCAATTCATAGGTTATTTGAAAGGGAAAAAATAGTTTGATGATTTTCGATCGTCACTCCAATCTGAAATATCGTTATGGGAATCGAAAGTTTTGGTGTCGAGGCTATTATGTGGACACAGTAGGACGAAATAAGGAGAATATATTCGTAATTAATTACAAGACGATTATGCAGCAGATCAGCTAACATTATTTGAGGAATATGATCCGTACAGCTGTAGGCGCCCAATCAACGAATATTTTCCGTATAAACACGAACGTTAAGTCTAATTAGTTGATGCATACTATTTACAAATGATAGCGGATGAGCTATCATCAGAGTATGGAAAAGCCAAAGTTTGATTTTATTAGAAGGAAAGATGGATCAAGTGAATTTGAAGATTTTTTGAATTTAATTCCAGAAAAAGATTCTGCAAAACTTTTAGCAGTAATCAAAAGAGCCGAAGATCATGGATTGCTGGTTGCTCAAAGAATGGAATGGGTAAAAAAACTAGATTCTGACTTATACGAGCTACGATCAAAAGTCGGAGGTAATATTCAACGAGCAATCTATTTTCAAAAGGTCGGAAACGAATATCTTATAACTCATGGATTCACTAAAAAGCAGCAACGAACACCCAGAAGTGAGATTGAACATGCTAGACGGATGCGTGAAGAATATGAGAAAGGAAAATAATTATGAACAAGATTGATGAACTAATTGCAAAGAAAAAAGCGGAGAGTGCGACTTTCGCCGCTGAATATGAAAAGGAGTCGCAACGTTTGGATGTTGCGGTTGCTTTGACACAATTAAGAAGTGAGCTTGGTCTTTCTCAAAGAGAGTTAGCAGAACGAGTAGGCAAGCCACAAAGTACAATTGCTCGTATTGAAAATGGCTCAATGAACCCTAGCTTTAGCATTCTCTATGAGATTGCTACAAAAGTAGGTAAAGAGCTGCATATTGAATTTAAATAGATCATCCAGTTGGGGCAATCAGCTAACTTTTAATGGCTAAAAAAATCTATCAAATAAATGATAGCTTTAACGAATGAATTATTAATTCTAGTTATCATTGAGGCAAGGAAAAAAGGTATACAGAATGCTTACCTAATATTCAACTTGTTTACTCATTGGATAATCCGTATCAAATTGAACTAAATCCCATAAATTTCCGTATAAGTCTTTGAATACCGCAACAGTACCATAATCAGCTTTTTTAGGTTCTCTTATGAATTCAACTCCCTTAATGCGGAAATAAATCTTTGTTAGCTTGTTGTTTATTAGCGAAACCAAACGTAAAAGAATAATACAAAAACTGAGCAGGGTGTCTAAAAACATCTGCTCAGTTTTTTTACTATTGAGATTTTCTAAGCTGTTCGGTGAAGGATGCTATTTTATCCTAAGAGCTCTTTTTTTAGATTGCTACTAGAGCTTTGTTCCTCATAAGCACAAGTCCAAAATTACTTATCCTCATCATACAGCTTTTTTTCTAAACGCTTTTGTCCAAATTCGCCAATAGAATACAAAACGCCAATAATTACGCCTATGAAAATAGTTGAAGAGACGAAAGTGACTCCTAAAACAGCAAGGAAGTGTCCATCCATTATGCCGGTGTACTTATTACCATAAAGAGAAAAATTTCTAACCCCACTAACGACAGTTATAAGCAATCCGATAGCAATTGTTAAAGGTACAATCAATTTTTTCATGTTCATCGGGTAATCAAAAGAGTTAAAACCCAAAGTTGAGCTTCGAATCGTAATGTAAAGGACAGCAATAGCCATAATGACTAATTCAGTCGTATATTCTGCAACTGGCATGTCCAAAATATATGTCTTAATAAATATGGATAGGGATAATAAGCCAATCACTAAAGCAAAGCCTTCACTTTGAATTTTGTTGTTCAATTGTACGGTTCGTTCATCTTTATTCTTTTTCATAGTAATCCTCCCAAAATAAGTCGTTTAAGGTTTTATTCAGTGTTTTACAAATGGCAATGCAAAGTTTTAGTGTTGGGTTGTACTTGCCAGCCTCAATCAATCCGATTGTTTGTCGTGTGACGCCGATCGCATTGGCGAGGTCTTCTTGACTCACATCACACTCAATTCTAGCCATCTTCATTCGTTTATTCTTCATGACAGGGATGCATCCTTTCATCAAATTTGATAAACCTAGTATATTTTATATCTGACTATTTGTAAAGTATATATTGCATTTTGAATCATATAAGTTCCTAAAAAGAAAATTAGCACATACTTATAGCGTCTTATTATAGCAAAACACTCACAATGATTTGCTGAGCGTGGTACCTTATTTTGGTGATTGATCAATAGTGCAACAGTATACTGTGAATATTTTTACCTAGTAATCAACACGAGTATTTATCGCTCAGTCTTTTTACTGTGTTGTCCATTAGGAGAAGGGCAACTTAAAATTCAACCTGCCATAATAATAGGTTCTCAATAGCCTATTTACTTGTGAGTTTATAAAAAAGAAGCTCGCCTTTTTTTGAACCAAGTACAATTACTGCAATAAAATAGTTACAGGTCATAACAAGCAAACTATTTTGCACTGTTTTATAGTACAGGGATTCAACTTACATCCGAAAACCAAAGAACATACAATAATAAATGAAAAGGAGGGAAAACGAATTCGAAGAAGTAGAAAAGAGAACGGAAAGTATCCAATATTGAACAGAACTCTGAAATTAAAATGAGCAATAACCTTGATATGACAAAGTTCACGAGCTGTGCATGGTATCATAAGAGTAGAAAAATAAACTAATTAGGAGCGGTATTATGCTGACGCTGAGAAGAAAAAACATGCTGAATGATTTGAAAACTTCACCTGACTATATCTCTGTAGAGACGTTCATCAGAAAATATTCTGTCTCTAAGCGAACAGTTTATTATGATATCTCAAAAATAAATGAATGGCTGAGACAATCTCAGCTGGTTCCGATTCAATATTCAAAGATCTCCGGCTACTATCTTGAAGAAGCAACGGTTGAAAAGCTAAGTCTGGAACTCACAAATGAAGAAATCATAGTTACTCGATTTGATGCCGAAGAAAGAAAATTCCGCACGTTTCTATGCCTGTTTTTCTCAAACAAAGCCGTCACTATTTCTCGGTTGGAAGAGTTGAACGCAGTTACAAAAAATACCGTACTGAAAGATTTGAAAACACTCTCGTCACAAGAAGCTATCCAACTATCCGTGAATAAGGACGGTCATTACCTAAAGCCAGAATCGGAAAAACAAACGAGGAAATTTCTCTTCAGAGTAATTCAATATTATGCCTATCGTTCTCACTACGGATTAGACCAAATCTTGTCAGTGTTTGATGAATTTATCGTCGAAGCAGAAGCTTTTAGATCAGACGTGACCCGTTGCTTAGCTATCATTGATCAAGCAAAAAATAAATACGCTATTGTCTATACAGATGAAATCCGATACTTGCTGAGTGTATTTGCTGGATCAATTAACATTCGAATCAATACCAGCTTAATTGAAAACTCCCTCATTAGTGAAGAGCAGCCGCAAGATGAATCTTCGGAGATAAAGATTGCTGAGCAGCTTTTGAAAACGACTGAATCCAGTGAACTTCAATTTTTTGAAACCTTTTTGATTAGTGGACAGCTGAATGGGTTAAGAAATCGAAAGAGAAATACGTCGATTGATAAGGAATTATTTAGTATCACTGTGCGGATCGTGGCCTCTTTTGAACGGTTGTCAGGGGTGTATGTTAATCAAAAAGAAAGTTTTTTAGAAGAATTTTATTCTCATCTTTATGGAGCTTACTATCGGTTGATCTACGATATTCCAAACATCAACCCAATTTTGGATCAACTAAAAAAAGAGTACCAAGATATCTTCACCATTGCTAAATTGTCTGTTCGCTCATTAGAAGAGTATGCAAAAAGAAAATTTTCAGAAGATGAGATTGGCTTTATTACGGTCTATTTTGGTGGAGAAATCAAAAACCACGTTGAAAAGACTGAAAAGAAGAAAGTGATTCTCGTGTGTGCCAGTGGAATTGGAACAGCGAATTTATTATCGATTCAGTTGACGAATGAGATACCAGAAATTAATGTAGTTGGCCCCTACTCGAAAGAAGAGTTCACACTCTTAGAACCATCAATGAATCCGATTGATCTAGTTTTATCAACGATTCATTTAGAAACGGCTACGAATCATCCCTTTATGCAAATCGAGCCATTCTTGGGAATTGATCAAATAAAGATGATTCGGAAACAATTAGGAACAGATATCACAGGCTACCAGATCAGGCATTACATGGACGGGGTCTTGGATATTATTGAAAGTTACGCAACGATCCATGATGAAGAAAAAGTAAGAAAAGAATTGACGAACTTTATATTTAATCGGACATCCGTAACTGCTGGAGGGAAACCTATGTTGAAAGACCTATTAATAGAAGAACATATCCAATTTTTACACTCTGTAAGTGATTGGAAAGAAGCGATCCAACTGGCTTCTGAGCCGCTTGTTCAAGGAAAACAAATTGAAACTCGCTACGTTGAAAAAATGATCGAGGATGTTGAAAAATTCGGTCCATATGTTGTTATTGCACCAGGTGTAGCTATTCCGCATAGTAGACCAGAGAACGGTGTGAACCAGCTTGGGATGAGCTTGCTGAAGCTTGAGGAAGGCGTTTCTTTTGGAGAAAAAGGAGATGTGAATTTGATCTTTATTTTGGCAACGGTTGACAATTCTCTACATTTGAAAGCATTAGCGCAATTATCGGAAATTCTTTCTGATGAAACAAAAACGGAAGAGCTATTTAAATGTGAGAACAAGCAGTCGATCATGGATTTGATCAAAGAAGGAGGAACAGAAAATGACTAAGAAAATTTTAATTGTTTGTGGTAATGGGTTAGGCAGTAGCTTCATGGTTGAAATGAATATCAAAAAAGTTCTTGCCGAAATGGGTTTGGAGATGGAAGTAAGCCATACAGACCTAACTTCTGCGAAGGGTGAGGTCGCTGATCTTTATATTGGCGATAAATCGATTGTAGAAAATCTTGAAGATGGAAAGAAAAACATCCAAGGGTTGGTTAATTTAATGAGTAAAAAAGACCTGCAGGCGGCTATTGAAAAAGGATTCGATTTATAAGGAGGAGATAAAATGCTCGATATTTTTGTACGCGATATTTTAGGAACTCCTTCAATCCTGATTGGAATATTTGTTTTTATCGGTTTATTGCTTTTGAAAAAACCCTTTACGAATATACTAACTGGGACGATAAAAACGATTATGGGGTTCATTTTGCTGGGAGCCGGTGCGGGGATTATTTCGGGAACACTGACGATTTTTAATCAGATGTTCACTCAAGCTTTTGGGCTTCAAGGAGTGGTAACGAATACAGATGCGATGGGTGCTTTGACCAATGAAAAATACAGCACGGCAGCTTTCATTCTGATTTTTGGTATGGCAGTCAATTTGTTGATCGCGAAGTTCACTCGTTTTAAATATATTTATTTGACCGGACACCTTACTATGTACATGTCTGGGATGCTCGCAATGATCTTTAGTGGAGTTACTCCGTGGCTGGCGGTAGTTATCGGTGCTATTATTCTAGGAGCTTATATGGCAATTGGGCCAGCACTTATCCAGAAAAACACGATACTAATAACAGATTCCGATGACTTTGCGATTGGTCATTCAGGAACAGTCTCGTATCTTCTCGCTTCAAAATTAGGCGGCATTATTGGAAACAAGAGCAAATCGACAGAAGATATCAATGTGCCAAAAGGCTTATCCTTTCTCAGAGATTCTTCTATCGCAATTTCTCTAACGATGACCATCTTATTTGTAATTGTTGGATTCTTTGCAGGGCCTGCATATATTGAAACTGAATTAAGCTCAGGCCAATTCTTTGTCGTCTTTTCTTTAATTCAAGGAATTACTTTTGCGGCAGGGGTTTATGTTGTATTAGCTGGTGTGAGAATGGCTTTGACTGAAATTGTTCCCGCATTCCAAGGAATCGCGGACAAAGTAATCGTAGGAGCAAAACCGGCTCTTGATTGTCCGATCGTCTTTCCCTTCGCCCCGAATGCAGTAATTATTGGCTTTATCTCAAGTTTTTTAGCTGGGCTATTGGGAATGCTGCTACTTAGCTTTTCGAAATTACCCGTGATTGTTCCAGGCATGACGCCACATTTTTTCACCGGTGCGACAGCGGCTATCTATGGCAATAGTACAGGGGGAAGAAGAGGAGCAATTGCCGGTGCGGTAATGAATGGCTTACTGATTTCCATCTTGCCCGCTGTTTTTATGGCGGTGGTAGGCGGACTTTCAAACAATATGACCTTTGGAGATCCCGATTTCACGGTCGTGGGACTCTTCTCTGATTTCATTGCAAAACTACTAAACTAGGAGGCAACAACATGACAAACACGAAAACATATATTGAGAAATATAATCAAGATTTTTTTCACGCGATCTCTGAAATTGATGTAATATTTATCGAAACCTTGAAAAATGAAATCAATCAAGCACGATTACAGGATCGGAAAATATTTATGCTGGGAAATGGCGGGAGTGCTGCTTCTTCCAGTCATTGGGTAGCAGATTTCAGTAAAAATATTACGGTGGAGCAGGATAAGCGATTGCATATTCAGAGCTTAGTAGATAACAGTCCGCTTGTGACGGCGTTGTCCAACGATGTCGCTTATGAAGAGGTTTTTACTGAGCAATTGAAAAACTATTTAAAACCAAAGGATCTTGTTATTGGTTTATCGGTCTCAGGTAATTCACCGAATCTTGTCAGCGCATTCAAATATGCCAAAGACAATGATGCGACGGTCTTCTCGATCTTAGGTGATTACAATGGTGAAATGAAAACCTATTCAGAATACTGTGAAGTGATCCAATCAAAGAATTACGGAGTAGTTGAGGATGCACACATGTATTTCTGCCATGTCATTTCTCAATTGTTGAAGAAGGACTCGGAAGAGAAATACGCGTAACAACTAGCTCAGTTGGGTCTTTGTTTTAAAAAAAGAGAGCAGGAGACCGAATCAATCGTTGATTCGGTCTTTTTGGCGGCAAGGACAAGGATCAAAACGTCATCTGGAAAATGAATATTTTTTGTTTGCTAAATATGATAAGGTTAAAGAAATCGTTTTATTTTCAGAATGGGGAGGATATCCGATGCGTGAGCAAATTGTACAGTACGTCAGACAAAATACAAAAATCAATCAAAAAGATAAATTGCTCATTTCTTTGGAAACGAAAGATATTACAGATTCACTGGGGTTTGAGAGAACAAGAGTGAGTAAAGTATTGAATCAAGAAGTCAATGAGGGGCGTTTCTTAAAGGTTAAGGGAAAACCAGTCAAATATATTTATAACTTTTTAGCGTTAGAGCAAACAACCTGGAGAGATGTGAATGATTTGTGGAAGACTATTTTCTCTCACAAAAAGGAACACAAGGAAGATGCTAAGCTGGATGCTTTCTCAAAGCTGATTGGCTACGACGGCAGTCTTTCACATGCTGTCAACCAAGCAAAGGCAGCGATATTGTATCCGCCTAGGGGCATCCATACGTTGATTACGGGACCAAGCGGTGTCGGAAAAACTACCTTTGCGAAAACAATGCATGAATATGCCTTAGATATCGGCCAATTAGAAGAGAACGCGCCGTATGTTTATTATAATTGTGCGGACTATGCAGGGAACTCTCAGCTGCTTCTCTCTTTCTTGTTTGGCCATGTAAAGGGAGCTTTTACAGGTGCGGATAAAGAGAAAAGTGGATTAGTGGATGCTGCGAATGGGGGAATCTTGTTTCTGGATGAAATCCATCGACTGCCTCCAGAAGGTCAAGAAATGCTGTTTTCGATCCTTGATAATGGGACGTTTCGCAGGCTTGGAGAAAATAATAATGAGCAGCATCAAGTGGATCTATTATTAATTGGAGCAACTACAGAAAATGTTGATGAGAGTATCTTAGCGACTTTTCGACGACGTATACCGAATGTTATTCATTTGGAAGGGTTGAAAAGTAAAAAAACAGAAGAACGATTTCAGCTGATTGAGAGCTTTTTTAAATATGAATCCACCAAGATTCAAAATCAAATGAATGTTCACAAGGATGTGATCAAGTTTTTCTGCATTTATGACTGTGTGGGAAATATCGGACAGCTTAAAAATGATATTCAAATGATCTGTGCCCGTGCGTTTGCTGAAGCGATTATCAGTGATGCAGAAACGATCGAAGTAACGAGTGGTCACATGCAAATGAATGAAGAACAACGAATTTTATTTGCCAAAGAAAAGCGCAATGCAGTAGTAACAAGCAACTTCTTGGATAGCGTTGGTTCTCAAATATTCTCTAATGGGAAGAATATTAGTCGTGAGACAATCGGTGGAAAATCTCTCTCGATTGATACCTATCAGGAGGAGCAAGTCCTTTATCAAAGTATCTTAAATATGTACTCTGAAATGGCAAGTGCGGATCAAGCATTTGAGACAACCGATATTAAAAGAAAATTGGAAGAGTTTTTCTCCATCGAATTGCCAGTGGATAACAAAGCCTTTCAATTAGGTAAAATAATCTCTCCGGAAGTATTCGATGGAGTAAAAGAACTATTCGATCGGGTAAGTAAAGAAAGAAAACTGCTCTTCGATAATCAAGTCCGATATAGCTTGGCCCTTCATATTGAATCAGTTAAAGTTAAGCTAAAATCAGGACGCTTGGAATCACCCGCAAAAACGCGCGAAAAAAAGTATTCCGATCGTTTTGGTATCTATCAAATTGTCTATGATTCTTTAGGAAAACACATCAATATCAAATTACCCGATCACGAAATTTTGGCAATCTGCATGTTTTTAGAAGCTGTTCAAGTCTCAAAGCAAAATAATGGTGTAGGCGTTCTGATTGTCATGCATGGAGACAGCACGGGCAGCAGTATGGCGAAGGTAGCAAATGATCTGCTAGATTGTGATCACGCGAAAGCGATAGATATGCGATTAACAGACTCGTTTACCGACATAGTTGAGCTAGTAATCAAAGAGATAAAAAAGGAAAACTATCATAATGGACTCTTATTACTTGTAGATATGGGGTCATTGGTGAGTTTAGATCGAATTGTTTCAGAGCGCACAGGACTGAATGTAAAGCTGATCAGCTCTGTTAGCACACCGATTGTTTTAGAAGCAACGAGAAAATCACTACTTCCCGGCATGACTGTAAATGAACTTATCAAGCAAATTGCTCATGATGCGGCTTATTTGGAAGGGGCAAAGGCCGCTTCAGTTATCAGTGCCTATAAAGATGAGAAAAAAGATTTGGCAGAAGTTTTGCGATACGATGCTCGAATCTTCGAGTTGATCAAAGATTCGACCAACTTTATTGAGACAAAAAAATCAATCCCGCTAATAAATGAAGCAATCAGTAAAATATGCAGTCATTTGAAACTAGTCATCACAGATGCGGTTTATATCAAGATGCAGTTCCATTGCCACAGCATGATCGAGCGAGGAATTCGGAAAGAACCCCTCGTCAATCCAAGAACGGCGGAGGACATTTCACAGCATGCACACATTTATAAAGTTCTTCGTACGGAAATGATTCTAATCGAAAATGCATACACAATTAAACTAAGTGATGATGAGATGGCGTATTTGATCGAGATAATCATTAATCTCGAAGGATAGCTCCGTGCACACAAGTTAGAATGCGGTCTTCGCAGCTGCACACATCAGAGGAATAAAATGCACACATTTGGAGAATCCTCCTTTATGTGTGCATTTTGCTTTTTAGACGTACGCTGAAGCGCTTTTTAGCAAGTTGGCACGATACTTGCTTTTAGTAAAGTAACAACAAAGGAGGAAAAATGTATGAAAAATATTGTTTATTCACGAGTTGATGATCGCTTGGTGCATGGACAGGTTATGACCGCTTGGGTTCAAACGACTGGAGCCAATTGTGTGGTTATTATTGATAACCAAGTAGCCAAGGATACGTTTTTACAGATGGTTATGAAGCAGTCGATGCCTGGGAAGATTAAGTTGGAAGTACTAACGATTGAACAAGCGGTTGACTATCTAAGTAAAGACGATCCAAAGCTAAAACTATTTGTTCTCGTGAAAACGCCCAATGTAGTGCTTGAGCTGGTTGAAAAGGGTGTCGATTTTCGAAGTTTGGGTGTTGGCGGAATGGGAGCCAAGCCTGAAAGAAGTCCATTGTATCGTAATATTTCAGCTTCAGAGGATGAAAAAGCTGCTTTAGTTAAGCTGCAAGAAAAAGGATTGGATGTCTTTTTCCAAGTAACACCGGATACCAACAAAGTTCAACTTTCGTCAGTTCTTTAAAGAGGGGGAACCAACATGCAAATTTCACTTATTCAAGCGTTTTTAATTGGCGTTCTATATTATTTTACTGTTGCAAATAGTCCTTGGTTAACAGGGTTGACCAGTGTTTCTGTCCGGCAGCCGATTGTGGCAGGGACGATCGTAGGTATTATCTTGGGGGACCCGTTAACCGGATTAATTATCGGTGCGACAATCAATGGATTCTTTATTGGTTTTATCTCACCAGGAGGATCTGTCTCCAGCGAACCAGGTATTGCCGGGATTGTTGGGACAGCTTTAGCCATTATGTCCAGCTCTTCACCAGAAGTAGCAATTTCCCTAGCTGTTCCTTTTGGATTAGTTGGAACACTGATTTGGAATGTCAGACAAACCATCAACTCATTCTTTGTTCAGTGGATGGATCGTATGGTAGAAAAAGAAACCTATCATAAAATTATGTTCATTCATTTAGTTCCGTCTCAATTATCTACTTTTGCGATTAGTGCGATTCCTGTGATGCTGATTTTAAAGCTGGGAGGCAGCTCCGTTTCTTCCCTATTAACGTTTCTAGAAGGAACACCGATGAGTATTCTTAGTGCTATCGGCGGTGTTTTACCAGCTCTGGGGATTGCCTTAACCCTTAAAGTAATTATGAATCGAAAAGGAATCATTCCTTTATTTCTGTTGGGCTATTTCTTAGTTGTTTATGCAGAATTGCCAATGATGCTATTAGCAGTTTTTGCCACGATCATTGCCTATTTCTATGCAGATTTAAAATTTAAAGATGAAGCGGAGGTCTAAAAATGGACAATCAAATGAATGAGATGACTTTTGACGAATCCCGTAAATTAACGAAAAAAGATTTAAACAAAGCCTTTATTTACTGGACCAGCCTAGCACAAACGACTTATTCGTGGGAGCGAATGCAGGGTCCGGCGATGGCAGGGACAATGATCCATGTCATGGAACGCTTGTATCCAGATGCCAACAAATACAAGCAGGAAAGAAAAGAAATGATGGCTCGCCATATGGAGTTCTATAATACCGAGCCTTGGTTAACGGGGCCATTTATTTTAGCCGTTGTTCTCTCAATGGAAGAAGAAAAAGCAGCGGGTGTTCCTATTGAAAGTGAAGATATTTCAGGTATGAAAACTGGTTTGATGGGACCTATGGCCGGTGTTGGAGATACATTACGACAAGCAACTTTAGTTCCAATTATCGGCTCGATTGCGATTGCGCTAGGGACTGGCGGGAGCTTCTTTGGACCAATCTTTTATATGGTGGCGACACTAGGGATTAACTACGGTATTTCTTACTTTGGGTTTCGCAAACTATTTACGAAAGGAAAAGAAGGAATTAGCGAAATCTTCTCTGGCGGTTTATTAGAAAAGTATATGACGATGGCAACCAGTGTTGGAGCAGTGACAATCGGCGGCTTAGCTGCAAATACAGTGAAGCTTTCCTCTTCGGCGGTCATTAACTTAGGAGCCAATAAGATGGTTATCCAAGAATTATTCGATAAGATCATTTTAGGGATTTTACCATTGTCGATTATTTTTCTCACCTTGTATTTGTTAATGAAGAAGAATCTTAGCTCTACCAAATTGCTATTGATTTTAGTCATGATTGCAGTCGTAGGAGTTTTGATTGGATTTATTTAGAACGGGGAGGAAGTATTGATGAAGGCAATTATTATAGGTGCAGGTAGAATAGGTAGAGGATTTGTGGCGTCGCTATTAAAACGCAATCAGGTAGAGCTGACATTTTTTGATGTGAATCCATCGGTGGTGGAGCAGCTAAATGAGTATAAAACGTACACCGTTCATGTTTTGGGAAACGCAGAAAAGGATACAGTTATTGATCACTATCAGGCATATTTACTCTCTGATAAAGAACGACTGGCAACAGAATTGGCAGAATCCGCCGTTGTTTTCACTGCAGTAGGCGGTAAAAATCTGGCAGGTGTGGGAGAAAAAATTTCAGAAGCTTACCATGAGTTGTATCAGCAAAATCAGCTTCCCAAAAATGTATTCATCACCTGTGAAAATTGGCTCACACCAGCGGAGGAACTTCACGAAGCGATTCTAAATGGTTTATCTGAAGCGGAGCAAAACAAATTTGAAGATGGAAATGATGTTAGCCAATCTGTAATTCGCGCTTCAGGAACCTCAGCACCAGCGGATTTTGATCTGAAAAATCAGATGGATACCTGGGTGCAGGATTATTGGGAGATTCCCGTCGATCAAGCGCGAATAACGGTCAATCAACTCCCTGACTGGCAATATTTTAAGTTTGATCCGCAGTTTGGCAAGATGCTGTATCAAAAAATTTATACAAATAATACCAGTGTGGCGTTGATTGCCTACCTAGGTTCGCTAAAAGGGTATACAGTATTGAGTGATGCGGCGAACGATCCTGAAATAGTTGAACTACTTGATCAAGGATACGATGAGATAAATCGAGCGTTGATCGCTCAATTGCAGGTATCAGAAGAGAGTCAGCTGGAGTTTTCTCAGATTGCCAAAGAAAAATACCAAAGTCGAACAATTATTGATGCTGTGGATCGTATCGCTAGAGATCCAATTCGCAAGTTATCGCCGACCGATCGCTTAATCGGCCCTGCGAAAATGGCCTTAGACTCAGGGTTTGAGCCTAGGGCACTTGCTAAAGCAATCGCAGCTGCGCTTTATTATGATAACGAGGAAGATCCTGTATCCGTAAAGCTGCAGGAGATGAGAAAAGAAAAGGGAGATATCAAAACGTTAGAGGAGCTGTCTGGACTAAAAGAAAATGATGCTTTATTAAAATTGGTACTTGCGGCGATTGATGAGTTGAAAGAAAAAGAATGGATAAAGCAGGTGAAGGAAGATGAATAAAGTAGTCATTTTTGGCGCAGGTCAGACAGGTAGAGGCTACACCGCAAGATACTTAGTTGAAAAAAATGTAGAGATTGTCTTCGTTGATCAGGATAAGGAACTGATCCAGCGAATCAATCAAGATGGCTTCTTTTCCATTCATTTTTACAATAAAGATCGCACCCCTTTTATTGTAGAAAAGATCAAAGGCTATCATGTGGAGGATGATTTATCCGAAGTTTTGGAAACAGCAGACATGATTTTTACTGCGGTAGGGGAACAAAATTTAAAAGCAGTTGCCACAACGATCCGTAAAAATTGGCAGTCGGATAGAAACCTGCCACAATTATTAACCTGTGAAAACGGCATTAACCCTGGAAAAGTTCTTCACGAAGCTTTAGTAGAAGTATTTGAACAGGATTTAAATTTTAACGTGTCACAAACGGCGGTATTTTGTTCAACAATCAATCTAGAACAAACACGGTTGGACATTTTGTCACAAAATATCACCCACTTCCCTTATGATACCGATCATTTTGAGGGCACACTTGATTTTAATGGAGCAGAAAAGATCCATGATTTTGAAAACTATTTAAAACGTAAAATTTATACGTATAACTGTTTTGCTGGGATCATAAGCTATTTAGGGTATCTTAAAGGCTACGAATTATTTGGTGACGCCGCAAATGATCCTGAAATTTTAACGATGATCGATCAGCTTCAGGAAAGCTTGAATCCTAGCTTGGCAAAATATTTTAACATTCCCCTAGAAGAGCAAAAAGACTTTTCTGACAAAGCGATGACTAAGTTTAAGGATCGGGCAATTATCGATTTCTGTATTAAAAACGGTCGGGCAGCCAAACGTAAGCTTGGCAAAACCGAACGAATCTATGCACCCTATACGATTATTAGACAAAATGAGTTGGATACAGAGATTTTACCTTTTAATGCAGCTGCGGCATTGGTTTATTGGGAAGAACTACAAGGGATCACCGAACCCGAAATGCCTAGTGACCACCGGAAATTACTGGCTGAACTGTTAGAAATCAAAGAGGATGCACCTTATATAGAAAAGACCTTGTATTATTATCAAGAAATCAAAAAAAATCGAGAATCCATTCAATTGCTAAATTTATTGAATAACTAAGGGAGTGAGCAGCTTGATTGATATTGTAGTCGCTACACACGGACCACTAAGCAAAGCTTTTGAAGAAACAGTAACGCTCATTGTCGGAGAAACAACCCCCATCACTTATGTTGGCTTCTTTCATGGCGATGATGTAGAGCATTTAGAACAAGAAATTCAATCGAAAATCTTTACTTCTTTAGAACAAGGGAGACAAGTTTTGGTTTTTATCGACCTGCTGGGTGGCAGTCCATCAAATCGGAGTGCTTTAATTTTAAATAAACTGAACGAGAATACGCCCAATGTCGAGTTCGTCGCTGGTGTGAATCTCCCGATGTTAATCGAAGCGGTCGTTAACAGTCAGACAGTCGGAAATGTTCAAGAACTTAAAGAAAAAGCGATCACCGCAGGCAGTGAAGGTATTGCCGACTTAAAGCAACTATTTAATGTGAATGGAGGAGATCCGTCGTGAAATTATTGCCTTCGTTAATGTGTCTCGATTTTTCTCAGGTTGATTCGGAAATTAAAAAATTAGATGAAGCAGGTGTTGATGGCTATCATATTGATGTTATTGACGGACACTTCGTCAAAAGCTTTGGATTAGGACAGCAGGATATTCAAGCGGTACAAAGAGTTTCCAAGAAACCACTGGATGTCCATTTGATGACGGAATCCCCTTATCAGTTTATCGATTATTTTGAATTGGTTTCGGGTGATATGGTTCATATCCATCCAGAGGTAGATCCTGAACCCAGTAAAACAATTCAAAAAATAAAGGAAAAGGGACTTAAAGCAAGCATCGTTCTAAGTCCAAGTACTTCTATTTGCACCATTCAAGAGTTGTTGCCAATGGTGGATGCCGTTCTTGTAATGACTGTTAATTTAGGCTTTGCTGGACAAAAATATCTTGATCTTGTCGATGCAAAAATTCAACAGCTTGCTGATTTAAGAGAGGAAAAAGCTTATTCCTTTGAAATCTATACAGATGGGGCAATATCGCCTGATAAAATAGAGAACCAGCTCAAAATGAGTGTGGATGGATTTGTCTTAGGTACCTCTGCTCTATTTAAAAAAGAAGAGACTTACGATAATCTGATTAAATCTTTGAGAAGCCTAGAAGCATAACAAGACAATTACAAAGATTGCTTTCGACTTCTGATGGACTTAAAAATGAATACTGTTTTTTGTTGAAAAAGCTCATAAACTTATGAAACACACTAATAACCATATGTGAAAGTAGATAGCACAGAACAATCCAATATGTGGAAATAAATGGTATACATTGCGGCTCTAAGGAAATGATCAAGTTCCTGGAGTCGTTTTTTCGGTTGAAAGGTTTTCTAAGTTTAAAATGCTATAGAGAAAAATCGAAAAATAAAAATCCCGACTTGGAATTGGGTATGAAGTAAATATTTTTCAAATTCATTGAGCAATAGTTTCCAGTAAAGATTTCTAAGGCACCCACCAATTCCATACTGCCAGCCACTTATTTTTGCAACAGTTTCCTTATATCCTCTGAGAGTTTCGAAGCAGCTAGATCTTTCTAAAAAATATTCTGTTGTCAATGAACAAATTCTTCAATCCAGCTTCCATTTATGTAGCAGAAAAATAGTAACCCTCTACTCAGATAAGAGGTGCCGCGCGCTGGCACCCCAGTAGCACCATTTAAGACGGTGACTGTGGAACTAGAAGAGTAGAATCTATTTCTTGTTCTGTCGATCAATGGTGATGATCAAGGTCGCAAAGGCAATTGCCAGCGTCAACGCTTGAAACACAGTCATGGCGGAGAATCCTTTCCTAGGGTAAGCATCCAAGCATCCCTCCTTTATAGAGTTCAGCCACCGCCAGAAACACTGCTCAATCAATCATCACCACCTTTGTGACAGGTAAGGGCAGGAGAGAAAGACAGTTTAGCGTTTCTTCTTCGTCCCTTTTTTCTTCTTCTTGGCTTCATGAAAGGCTCGGACTCGGTCTACCTGAGCCTTCCGTGGGTTGATCGGTTTAGCAGGAGCTTCAGATTCCTGTGATTCAGTCACTTCAAGCAGTTGTTTGGCTGAATCATTTGGAAGATTCTTAGGTTTGATGGCTTCAGGGACAGGTGCAGTTGGAATAGCGGTTGGAGTTGTTCTCTTTACAATACCAGCTGTGCTATCTTCTACTATTTTAGTTGAAACCGGTAATGCTGGTTTTTGTTCAGCTGACGCAACAGCTTCTACTGTTATCTCAGACTTCTTCTCTTCATTAACAGGCAGTTCTTTAGCTTCAGAGACTTGGGATACTTCTTCGGTCACAAATTGTGGCGCAAATACATTATCGGGATCTGCTACATACGCCTGTGGAGCTGGCTTTGATAAATCAAAGAGCGGTGTTTCAATCGTTTCCACGAATTTAGCAGAAACCACCTTTTGGAATTGCTTCACATTGTCTTTCTCAAATAGTTTCAGTGTGGTTAAAGTCTCTAAGGATGTACGAATTTCCTCAGGTGTTAGATTTGGATTAGGTTCATTGTAAGACCAACGGTGTCTTTTTCCCATTTCGTCTTCAAATGAAGCATTTAGTTTTAACATATAGATCTCTCCTCTTTTTGGGTTTAGTTAATTAGTAGTCAGGAACTTTCTGCTGCAGACAGAACAGCTCCAAGGGTATTGGCTTCAGTAACTTTAAATAATTCAGTGGTGACAGGCTCAGCTGGGAAACATCGGGCAGTCAGCTTCTGCCACTCATCTTTGGTAAAATAGTCCGCAAAGAAAAAGAAGTAACGGCGAAGGGCACGGTTAACGGTTGCTTTGGCAAATAAATGCCGTACCAATCCCTTCATAAATAAGTGAAAGCCTGTGTCGCCTAGCTGGTAACGAACCTTAGCGGCTAGTAAAACTTGGATAGTGACAGTACTGTCCTGTGTTTCTTGATAGAAGTTCAGAATTTCTTCTTCTAATTTTTCTTGTTTTGAATGAAACAGCTGATGAGTGGTAAAAGGCTGTTCTGACATCGATTAATTCCTCCTTTAGCACCCGCAGGACTCAGACTGCGGGGCTATTTTTAATGTTTTCAGTATTGTTTTTAGTGATGACTTCGAAAATGTCTAAGTGAACGAAGCTTTTATAATAAGTGACTAAAAGATCGTTGTTTCTTTGGTAGTAATAAATTCAGCACTTTGGATCGCCGCAAACTGACGAATGCCATGCTTTTGAAACAGATTTAGTTGAGTCATTCTCTCAAGTGTTTCCTTCATTTCTTCTGCTGTTTTACTCGTATTGGGCGTTTCATAAGACCAAGTTTGCTTCTTCCCATCTTCCGTTTGAAATCTAGCGACTAGTTTAGTTGTAGGCATAGTTAACCTCCTTTATTTAGTAACTCGTGTTTGGTTTGTCACGATTACGCTGTCTAACGAACTATCCGGTGCCAGGTCAGCCATTATTTCCCCTAATGCTACGATGTCGGCTTCCGCTGGATTATTGACGATATTGCTGAAATTGACTTTCTTTTGTTTGTCTTCGCCATTCTGTTCAATTTGGACCTGCAATTTTGTTCCTAGTAGTTGGATCATTTTTTTCATTCCTCCAATGGTGTTGTTTTATTTTTCGTTTTTGTGTCCCGGCCGGTGACTAAACAATAAATAATTTTTCAAAAAAAAGCTATAGGGACCCCAGAGTATAATTCGGGCTTACAGGCCCTTTTCAAAAATCAAAACCTTGATTTAACAGGCTTTTGATTTTTGAGAAAGTGGAAAAAGGGGCTGGGGTACCAGAAAAGTTTTTTTAATCGGGGTGTTCTCCTTTTGCGGTAAAAAGCCGATAAACCCTGATATACCAACGAAAAGAGCAGTTTCAGCTTTTTTGAGAAAAAGATAAAATAACAAAAAACGAAAAAATAAGAACAACCAAAGAGGCAGTTTCACCTGATGAAAGGGAAACTACCTCTATTTTCTAGTTATTTATTTTTGTCTGATCATACGGACTGTTCATCCAAAGGGAAGGCATCGAAGCCGCGATTTCTCTCTGCTTCAGCCTGATAGTGGGCCGTCCAGCGAGTCGAATATTGGTGATAATAAATCCCAGACTCGAAAGGAAATTGTTGTAAAACCGGCTGCTTGCTTAACAGGAGTCCGAATGGCGTGTCTGGCAATTGTAAATAGTCCAGCGGTGTCCCGTAACGTGATCGTTTCGTTGGCCAAGGCAGATCCCGTTCGGAACAGGCAAAAGCCAGGGCCGCATTCGCGGCATATTTGATAATGGTTTCTTTGCGGGTTTTGACAACCGCTCCAGGGCCACTGGCCATCTTGATGTAGGTTCGGCCAGAGTCTTCCCAGACGGTGTGAATGGATAAAGGATTAATCCAGATCGTATGCTCAATGGTGGTTAGCGGAAAAAGCACATACAGGGCATTCACCATGGGATGCAGGCGGCTCTGAAAAACGTTTAAATGCTGGTGTAAATGAGTGAACACCTGACTGGTAAGAGGGTAGTCATAGAAGGTTAGCGCTTCTTCCTTCCGCCGTAAGGTGGTCAGCGTTTTGAAGGGAGAATGGTAACACTGGTTCTCATCATAAAAGGTGAGGGTTGCGTTTTGCCCAGGGATTGGCAGAACAAGGTGGGTCTGCATAATATCCAAGGTTGGGTAAATAGGATCGGCTCGCTCTAATTCACGCGCCCAATCTGGACCCCATTCTTGGCAGTTTAACAAAATATCGCTTTCATTCATCCATAATTCTTCATTTTTTATAGGTAACATTGATTCTCACTCCGATCATTTTTTAGGGTATAATTTTTACTTGTCCCAGTTATTAAGGGGATACTAATATAGTACATTTAACCAATTCATTTGGGAATAGTGTAATTAATAAAAAACACTAGTTAATAACTTTTATAAAATGAAAAATTCACAAACTTCTATTTGTAAATTCCAATAAACTATGTCGTTGTATTATAATGAAATGAGGGGAAAATTAGATTTATACTCGTTTTTGTAGTGGAGAGAGGTTAAAAATGATCGTTCGTAGCGGGAAATATATCTTAGTGTTAACAAAACTAAGAGGAATCGAGAAATCAAAACAAAATCAGTTGTAAAATTTATTCTTAACTGAATTAATTATAGAATATGCGCTTAGAATACGCAATATCTTTTAAAAAAATAATTAATCTGAATCGTTTTATTTATTGTTGGAAAAAGAAGAAATAAAGAATGGCAGTAGAACAGGGTTCTCTATTTACCGTCAAAAATTCCGTCATTCTATAGAAAGGAAATTATTTATGCGCAGAGGAGAAAATATCTATCGAAGAAAGGACAAACGTTGGGAAGGGCGTTATTCTGTTGGCAAAAAAGCGAATGGAAAACGGAAATACCGCTCGGTATACGGCAAATCCCTTCAAGAAGTCCGCCAGAAATTGTATCCATTGAAGCTAAAGTATCAATTGATCCAGGAAACCCAGGGAGGAGCGTGCATCCTATTAGAAGAATGGGGACAGCGCTGGCTCTATGAGGCAGAAGAGCACGTGAAGCAATCAACCCATGCCAACTACAAGCACAAATTAACGCATTACGTCTTGCCGGTGATTGGCAATTATGCGCTGAATGAACTGGATGAAGCAGCTGGTTTAGAGTTGCTGGAATCATTAAAAGCACAGGAACTTAAGGCTTCGACGATCCAAGTCATTTTCCGAATTGTCAATCAGTGCATTCATTCTGCCATTACCAAAAATCTTTTGAAGGCTGCTCCCTTTGCTTCAGTAAAATTACCAAAGGCAGTTAAAAATAAGCATCAGGCCTTAACAAAAAAAGAACAAAAGTCATTGGAGACAATTGCCTTAACAGAAAAGACCAGTAAAGGATTGCCAATACTTCTGGCTTTGCATGCTGGCTTACGCATTGGCGAAGCCTCGGCGTTGGCTTGGCAGGACATTGATTTTGATGACAATACTATTCACGTCCATTCAACCTTTCAACGTGTCTTTTGTGTTTTGGACAAGGAGAGTAAAACAGAGCTGATTCACACCAGTTCTAAAACAGAAGCTTCTGCCCGGTACATTCCTATGAGTGGTCTGTTGAGAGAATTATTGTTGAAGCATCAAGCAGACTCAACTGGGGAATTTGTCTTTTCAACCAAAGAAAACCCGGCAGAGCCGCGTCTATTGACCTATCACTTTCATAAGCTGCGGAGTAAAGCTAAGCTGGAACACATCCATTTCCATCAGCTGCGCCATACGTTTGCGACCCGCTGCATCGAGAGCAAAGGGGATATCAAGAGTGTTAGCCAGCTCATGGGCCACAGCTCAGCGAAGTTAACGTTAGACACCTATACTGATTCGATGTTGGAGCAACGAATCAAGGTGGTCAAACAGATGGAACGAGCCATCAGCTAATAGCTTTCACTTACAAAAAGTAAGCATTTTAGTTATCGGGCAACTCTTTTTTCGTTTTTAAAGAAAGCGCTTACTTTGTTGGATGTAGATGTCTGTCTCACTAAAACGTGTTTCCCTGAAGAATCGTTTCAAGGATCAACGCAGTAAATTGAAAAAATTATCCGAAATATTCTCTCATTATTTATTAATTTTTCTTCATTTTATTTTTCACAAACTTTTTAAACCGTCAAAGACCGTCAATTGGCGGTTTTTTATTGTCTTCATAGGATTGTTAGTTGGTTCTCTTGGTCTTGTTAAAACCAAGAAATAAATTTCATGAGTTAAGAGGGGCAATCAGTGACTAAATGAATCGATTTTTCCAATTAAAAATGGCGTTAAAGCAATTGATGCGACCATTTTTCTTTATTTATTTCATTGTTAAGTAGTAATAAATTAAGTTGTTACAGATAGTCAGGAGGGAACAAAATGGAGATTCACAGACGCCACCCGCTAGTGGAAGCATTTCATTACGATCGCATCCAAGAAGATACAGAGGAACAGCTCCTCAATCTAAGTATTCTTCCTTTGGAAACGGAACATCCAGAATCACAAGAACACTACACAAGTACAGTGGGCACCCGATTAGATTTCTCATTAGCGGTTAAGAAATTTAAGATTTCAGGCGGCATCACTCAAATTAATCACATAAAAAATAAACAGGTTGAAACCCAGAAAGACCTGACCGAGGCTGAAATTGCGGAATTAGCCACCCCCTTATTAGAGCTTGTGCAACGGTTAACGTATGAAGTCAGTGAAATTGCCTTAAATGAGCCAGGGACTTCATTTGATTTTACTCAAGTCGGTAATCCAGATTTACCTATAAATAAGTTAAGTATATAGAAAGCACCCCGGTTGTTCAAGCAACCAATGGAGATGGATAGGAGAGGAAAGAGTTGAAAAGAAGGCAAAGGTATCAGCGAATGTGGGAACAAAAAGTCTTTCGATCACGCAGTAAACATCCGACACTAAGGAAAGGGATTATTGGAACCACAACCTTGTTGGGGTCAGCTTCAATTGCCATAAACAGCACCTCTGTGTTGGCTCATGCGGCGGAAGGCACCCTTTCAACGGAGAATACGATCAGCGGGAAGGCAGCGTCGACCAGTGAGTCGGTAACAGTAGAACAGCCAACCATTTCCTCAGCTGCTCCAACGGAGACAAAGGAAGATTCCAAACCTGTAAATGAGGAGATTCATAATGAGGAAACAATCACTGCTCCTTCTGAGGGAGGATCAGTTAAAGAGGAAGGAAACGTGTTAACGCCTGATTCGGAAGACGAGGAGGAGACTGAACCAGTACCTACTCCCATCCCTGATCTAAGTGACCCAGAAGAAAAACCGACTCCTACTCCTAAACCGGAAGAGAAGCCAGATCCAAAGCCTGAACCAGAAAAACCAAAGCCTGAACCAGAAAAACCAAAGCCGGAGCCTGAACAGGAAACTCCGGCACCAGAACCGTCCAAACCAGTTGAACCAGAAAAAGAGACCCCCACTCCTCAATCTGAGTTTGAAGTCATTTACGTGCAACAGCCTGCACAACAACCGGTCCAAGAGCCAGTAACTGAACCGATTGTTGTGCACTCCCCAGAGAATATCGTGCCCGTTGGTCCGCAACAAACTACTGCTAGTCATGGTTCAATCAAATTTGATCGGAACTTAACGACGACAGAATTTATTGAAGAAATTGGCGAATCGGCACGAAAGATTGGGCAAGAACAGGAACTTTATGCGTCGGTCATGATTGCTCAAGCCATTTTAGAATCCGGTTCGGGCGGCAGCCAATTGGCACAAGCACCGAACTATAACTTATTTGGAATTAAGGGAGCACACGAAGGCAAGAGCGTTAGTTTCGCCACGCAAGAAGATACGGGTGGTGGCAACATGACCACGATCCAAGCCAGCTTCAGAGCCTATGACGATTATGAAGATTGCTTTGAAGATTATGCGAAATTATTGAAAGAAGGGATTTCTGGCAATTCTGATTTTTATAAAGGAGCTTGGAAAACGACTACTGAAAACTATGAAGAAGCGACAGCATTCTTAACAGGCAAGTATGCCACAGATACTTCTTACAACAAGAAACTAAATGGCTTAATCGAAACCTATAACTTAACACAATACGATCATCCGAAAGAAGAATCTGAAGCCACCAATCAAGTGGCTTCATCCGGTTATTTACTGCCATTGAATGATTTCGTTGTATCAAGTCCATTCGGAATGCGCGGTAGTGAATTTCACCGAGGTATTGACTTAGCCGCTGGTGAAGGCATGCCAATCTTTGCCAGTAAAGCAGGAAAAGTTTTGGTTGCAGAGTACCACTACTCTTGGGGCAATTACGTCGTGATTCAACACGACAATGGAGAAACAACCTTGTATGCCCATCAACGCAACTTCGCAGTCAATGCCGGAGAGCGGGTCGAACAAGGACAAACGATTGGCTTTGTTGGTTCAACCGGTAACAGTACCGGCAGCCATTTGCACTTTGAATTGTGCTTAGATTCAACCTTAGCGGTGGAGCGGCTGGTTGATCCAGCAACAGTGTTGTTTTAGGAGGGGGAGTTCCATGAAATTCGATTCAGAAAAGATTAAAAAAACCACGTTTCCAGTGGCATCCTTTTCCGGTTACCGGAAATACGATGTGGACGATTTCCTGCACTATGTCGCCAAAGATTATCGGCGCTTTGAACAGGACAAGGAAGACCTGCAAGAAGATATCGAAATGATCACTGTTCGGCAGAAGAAGCAGGAAGACGAGTTCAGTAAAGAACGTTCGCGCTATGTCATCGAGCTGCACGAACAAAAACAGCGAACGGAAGAGCTGGAAGGACGTTTGAAGCAATTAGCTTGGGAAAAAGAACAAGAAGCGACCAAGCAGCCCAGCAGTACCTTCCAAGAAGCCATTCTAATTTCGCAGGAAACAGCGTTAGAAATTGAACGCAGTGCCGAAAAAGAAGGGGCTAAGATCATTGAAGAGGCCCATGTCGAACGCGGTCGCATTATCAAAGAAGCCAAAGAAGAGAAGACGAACCTTTTAAAGCAAGCCGAAACCAGTCGTCGAGCGATCCAGCAACAAGCCAATCAGGTCTTGGCTGCAGCCGAACAACGGAAGCAGGAAATAGAGGCCCATTGCCAACAAGAATTAGTGAAGCTGGAACAAGAAAAGGAAATGATGCTGCAACAGGCCAAGCATGAGTTAAGTCTACTAGCAGAAGAGATGGCGCAAACCAAACAGGAAATCGACGCAGCTAAGCGGGAAGAAATCAATTTCCGCGATACGCTGATCTACGATTATAAAGCCGCATTAGCTAAAATCAACGATGTGAAATGGCAAAACTGGGCAGGAACCTTTGATGACAAGCTGCACCAAATCCAAGCGTAGAAAGGAAACAAGTCAATGAATTTTGAAGCAATTGAACTGCGCAAGCTCACCTTTAAGAAGAATGCTTTAGGCGGCTTTCGACAGAGTGATGTCAATGATTTTTTGCGAAACGTGGCCGATGACTATGAGACCTATGACGAACGGATCCGTCGTCTGATTGAAGAAAAGGAAAAACTAGAGACCAAGCTAACGTCAAAACAAGCCGGACAGAACCGTTTGACTACCCAACAAGAAACGGAAAAGAACGACTTGTTGCAGAAGATTCAGCAGTTAGAAACGGCACTGAATCAACTAAGAACACAAAAAGCCGAGTGGGACCAATTCAAGCAGCTGCATCTAGACTACCAAGACATCACCAAGATGAAGCGAATTGCCCAACAAACACTGGAAGCAGCTGAGAAAGCAGCCAATAAACTACTGGAAGAAGCCGAACGGAAAAAGACTAGTATTTTAACCACTGCTCAGCAACAAAAACATACGTTGTTAACCGAAGCGGAACAACAACAACAAGCCCTAATGAACCAAGCCGAAGAAGAGCGCCTGCAAAACCTCTTCAGCAGCAAGCTGGAAATCAGTGCCCTGCAAAAAGAGCAGGAGGAATGGGCGGTAAAGTTAACGGCTCAACAACAATTGCTGGAGAAAAAACAGCACGACTTGTTGCAGCTGAAGGCCTCGATCCATGACGAGATTCAGACCTTCGCTGGAATGATGACCGCTGCCAGACAGGAAATTAGTCAAGAATACACGGCAAGTATTGAAGCCTTAACAAAGAAAAATGAAACAGTCCGAAAGGAAACACAAGCCAGACAACCATCCACCACGCAGGTGCTGGAACGGGAGAAAGAGGTCATGTAAGTGAAGAATGAAGAGCCGCGACTCACGTCCATCTATGATCCTTTTGTGCTGCGCTACCTGATGCTAGGGGAAACTTTCACTCATAAGGTCGTGTCTCTCTATGATTTTAAAGAATACAAGACCTTGAAGGAAATCCTCCTACTGGCCGATCGAATGAAGGAGCTGAGGCAATGATGACACAACTACTTCAAACAGCATGGCTTTCTTCTATGGATAGTGCTGTGGGTGCTGGCGGATTTAATTTCAAGCGAATCCTGATTGCCCTCACGTTTACCATGATGGCTGTACGGTATTTACAAAATCGGTACAAGCATCGGCAAATTACCGCAGAAGAAGAGAATCAACGGATTGAAGCTATCTACGAAAAGGATGAGAACGGTTTGTATCCTTGGGAAGCCGATACCGATGACAGCCCGCTGCGTGTGACACCAGAGAGTAAACCAATTGTGAACAGATGGGGACCGAAACGCGGCCGATGGCGTTAAACATCGGCAAGAAGATTGTTGGAGAAGGGAACGTTTTTGAGTGGAGCAGCAAGTAACCAAATTGGAAAAGTTAATCAAACAAGTGCCGATTGAGACAGCAGAACGACTGGTATTTTTATCAGTTTCTAAAGGGAATAATCGCGCCAAAGTAAAAAATATCCGCACAGCACGTTTAGAGGACTGCCTGGAGTGGCTAAGAAAAGAACTAAAGAAAGCGAAAGACAAGCAGACATACATCCGAGTAGATGTAGTTAAAATAATCGAGGAATGCACGTATTTAGAACTCATGCGCAAGCTGTCAGTCGTCACCCGCAACAATTACTTTCGGTCTGGTATCGCCTTTGACAAGAAATTCAATACGGCTTTTCTAGCAGAAGAATTGATGGGCAATGCCTTGATCAAGCCTTCAGCCAATCATCGGGTGGGCTTTAATTCACCCGAGTTGTCCTTTGATCAAAAGAATATCGATAGCTATATGAAGAAAAAATACGGACAGACACTAAAGAATAAAATCGCTCAGCGGAAATTCTATGTGTTCGATACGCAAGGGTATTACTTGGAAAACGGCGAGTGGCTAACCTTAGCTACCCAACAGGAGCAAGCAGGAGTGCGAACCGTCGATTATCAAACACTGCCACCGGCTATTGATGACGCAATAACCCAAGGAGCCGCCTTCTTACAGCGACAAATAAAGGATTCCGGCCAGTTCATTTATGGCTACTATCCCACTTATGATTATAAGCTGACCGGGTACAATTCCGTTCGGCATTTCTCTAGTTTGTATGCTTTGTTGGAAGCGCAGGAATATCTGAAACAAACCGAAGAGTTGAAAGCGACAGAACAAGGATTGGATTGGGGATTAGCCAATCTAACGATTCAAAAAGAAGATGCCTTATACATCAAAGAAAAAGCGGGCTCAGGAATTTCCGTAAAATTAGGTGCTCAGGCTTTAGCTGTTTTGGCTTTAGCGAAGTTCCAAGTGATTACTAGCAATACCAAATATGAAGCCGCGATCAATCAACTGATTTTGGGTATGGAACGGCACTTTGTCGATGAAAAAGGTGAAACCACCCATATCTTAAATGAGAATCTTGAGACCAAGAAGAAATTCAATATTATTTACTACGATGGCGAAGCGGTTTTTAGTATCTTGCGTGGCTATGCGATCACTAAGAATCCACAACACTTAGAACTAGCGAAAAAACTGTTTGATCGCTTTGTAGCGAAGAACTATGAACGCTATCACGATCATTGGTTGAGCTACGCCACGAACGAAATTTTGTTGTACTTGAAAGACAAAAAATATTATGAGTTTGGTTTAAAGAATGCCTTTGAAAACTTAAGTTTCATTGAACATCGGGATACCGCGTATCCAACCTTACTGGAACTATTAATGGCAGCCATCAAAACGACGGATCAGTTAAAAGCATCCGATGACTATAAAAAAGGGCAATTCACTGAATTTGTCTCAAAAACTGATTTCTGGCGCTTACAACAAGTGGCGATCAAGCGAGCTGTGATTGAAATTGAAAAAGGGGTCATGCATCCCGAAATGGCGCTGTTCATGAAACGACCAGATAAGATTGTGAATGGTTTCTATACCAGACATGATAAATTCCGTATGCGGATTGATGATCAGGAACACTTCTTAAGTGGACTGATCAATTTCTATACCTATTTTTACACGGAGTAAATACGCATCAAAGGGGAAATTAGCAAAAAGGGGAGTTGCAAAACGTATGAGTAGAAGAAGAAAAATGGTGTACCGGCATGAACCAATCAAGAAATACCGGATGCACAAGGTTAAGAAGAATTGGGTAGTTAAAGGTGGCGTTGCTGGGGCAATGCTGGTTGGTACAGTGGCAAGCCCAGCAAGCAATCTGTTGGCTCATGCCGCAGAGAATGAAGTAGTGGATGCCACTGGTGAAGGAGTAGGAACGGTTGCCAGTAGTGATCCGGTGGAGGAAGTTGGACAGCAGGGTGGAGATGTTGTTACAGCAGGAACAGATATGCCGCAAAGACCGCAGCCAAGAGCTACGGAGAATCCTGATGGGACAACTACTTGGGTTGCGAACGAGGATGCGGAAGTAACTGTGTCAGACTTATACCTAATTGATGAGAATCTAAATAAATTTAATGAAGTAGCTTCGGATCAGTATTTCGAAAATGGACTTCACATGATAGTGAACATTGATAATTTGTCAAATAAATTAGCTGTTGGCGATGAAATAAAGATTCCAATTAGATTAGAAACTTCAACAGGAATTAATAGTAGCAATGTTTTATCAGAATTAATAGCAAATATTGATGGAATAGGAGGTTTGGCCTATTCGACGGAAGAAAATAGTTTCATTTTAAAAGTTGAAACAACTAGCATAGAAAAAAAGAGGATAGAGATCAATTTAGTTGGTAGATCAAAGTCCAAGTTTTCTTTTACAAAGGGATACGATCCTATAAAGGATAAGTTCGTATGTTTACCAACAACTTTATTACTAAATGATATAGCTGTGGAAACATATAAGTCCACAAATGAAAATGATGCAGGAACTGGAGAACGGGGAATATTTAGTGGCATAAGTCCAAGTTCGGGACGTTTGATGGCTCTTTCAGATTACAAAGTTAATGGAATACTATATTCTGCAGTCAAAGATGGTAAAGGGACACTTCCTACCAACAGAACTGTCGTACAAATAAGCAGAGCTACTGTGGAGTCAGAATCAGAAATACTTAGCTATACAGGAATGAATCAAGAAGAAGATTTAACCTCTACTTGGGACTTAATTTCCCTGCCTAAAGCCGATGGATCCGGTAAAGTTTTTCAAAGTACAGATACTACAAGAAGTGTAGATGGAAGTGTTGTTGGCATTCCTACGAAATACGTAGAAACACCAGATGATGCTACAAATGAAGAAATAACCGAAATTCTGAAAAAGGCTTCGGAAGAGGCTAGTGCGCATAGAAGTCTTGTTTATACTTCAAAAAAGAATTCCGATGGAACGTATACATTTGCTAGAGCGTTTAGTCAATTAGATACAGGTTACAGATTAGTAGATAGTCCAGCATATCTTGCTAGTGGGGCGATTTCTCCTGTCGATTTTTTTGAAAAAAAATATGGTATTTCGTATAAGAATGCTGTCTACGAAGATATGATTAATTATGTTTATGGAAATTACTGTATTGATATAAGATGGAGACCGGAAATTGTTTTTAAAGACCAAAGTGTTCCGCACACTTTAAAAATTGAATATAGTGATTCAATAGGAAATAGGAAAGATACTGAAGGTACTACTACTCCGAATCAATATATTATTGAAGGTCAAACAACAATTGATATTAAGTATGTTGATGATGCTGGGAACACAATAAAAAGTACAGAAACCAAAGCAGGTTTTCCTAGCGATGCTTTAAAGATTACTGAAGAGGATATAGCTGTTGCTGGTTATACCTTAGATAAGACTAAATTACCTGTAGGTGCTGATCCAGAAACAGGAGGAATGACTATTGAGTACCCTGCTGAGGGTGAAGAAACACCGACAATTACCTACTGCTATACGCCTAATGAGTACAAGACAAAAGTAAAATATTTATTAGATCCAGATGGCACAAGAACCAACATGACAGAAATTGACCCTAGTCAAGAACTATCCGGAACGACCGGATCTGAAGACTACATCTTTTCAGAAGACTATCGTGACAAAGGATATGTCTTAGTAGAACAACCGGATATGACTATTACTTTTGGTCCAGATATGGAAGAGTCCTATGATTTCATTTATCAGGAAGTCGGTAGTCTAAGTTACGACACGACAGCCTACAAAGGTTCAGCCGAAGATTTAACAAAAATGACAAGCAATAGTGGACCATATGCAATTAATGATGACTTAGAAACAGTAAAAGATATTAAACTAGCCAACATCCCAGCTGGTTATCATTTAGTAGATGACGATCGAACAGTTTATCAAAATAACAGTACTCTTAGTCCAGCAAGCCCGATAGAGAATACAACCCTAACTTTAGTACCAAATGCAGCAACTGTAACGCATACCTTTGTAGATGATAAAGGACAACCTTTAGAAGGTGTTACTACAATCGTAGATCCAAGTCTTGTAGGCAATGATATTGAAGACAAAGCACAAGTAGTGACAGGTTATTATCTAACAGAAAAAAACGTTACTGGGCATGAATCAAGTAATACAAGTGAGTTAGGAAAAGTAGGCGCAACCGGTGATGTGAAGGTTAAATACACTTATAAAGAAATGGGCAGCTACACCTTTACAGGAGACGGAGAACTAACACCACCAACACCAATAAAATATGAAAATGATTCAACCGATCCAACCAAAAGGAATCCAAATCAAGTTATTGACTATGTTGAAGGGTATTCACCAGTCGATAGTGAAGGAAATCCTTTGAAATGGCTAGACCCTGAGGATGAAACAAAAGGATATATGGCGCCTGAGGTCACATCATTAGATGAAGACACTGCAATAAAATATGAACTAAATGATGATGACAGTGATTCAGACTCGGATAGTGACTCGGATTCAGACTCAGATAGCGACTCGGATAGCGATTCAGACTCGGATAGCGATTCGGACTCAGATAGCGACTCAGATTCAGACAGCGATTCAGATTCGGACAGCGATTCAGACTCAGACAGTGATTCAGACTCAGACAGTGATTCAGACTCAGATAGCGATTCGGATTCAGACAGCGATTCAGACTCAGATAGCGATTCGGATTCAGACAGCGATTCAGATTCAGATAGCGATTCAGACTCGGATAGCGATTCGGATTCAGACAGTGATTCAGACTCGGATAGTGACTCGGATTCAGACAGCGACTCAGACTCAGACAGCGACTCAGATTCAGATAGCGATTCAGACTCGGATAGCGATTCAGATTCAGACAGTGACTCAGATTCAGACAGCGATTCAGACTCGGATAGCGATTCGGACTCAGACAGTGATTCAGACTCGGATAGTGACTCAGATTCGGACAGCGATTCAGACTCAGATAGCGATTCAGATTCGGACAGCGACTCAGATTCGGATAGCGACTCAGATTCAGACAGCGATTCGGACTCAGATAGCGACTCAGATTCAGACAGCGATTCGGACTCAGACAGTGACTCAGATTCAGACAGCGATTCGGACTCGGACAGTGACTCAGATTCGGATAGTGATTCAGACTCAGATTCAGATAGTGACTCGGACTCAGACAGTGACTCAGATTCGGATAGCGATTCGGACTCAGATAGCGATTCAGACTCAGACAGCGATTCGGACTCGGACAGTGACTCAGATTCAGACAGCGATTCAGACTCAGATAGCGACTCAGATTCAGATAGCGATTCGGACTCAGACAGTGACTCAGACTCAGATAGCGACTCAGATTCGGATAGCGATTCAGATTCAGACAGCGATTCAGACTCAGACAGCGATTCGGATTCAGACAGCGATTCAGACTCGGATAGTGACTCAGATTCAGACAGCGATTCAGATTCGGACAGTGACTCAGATTCAGACAGCGATTCGGATTCAGATAGCGATTCAGACTCAGATAGCGACTCGGATTCGGACAGCGATTCAGACTCGGATAGTGACTCAGATTCAGACAGCGATTCAGATTCGGACAGTGATTCGGATTCGGATAGCGACTCAGATTCGGACAGTGATTCGGACTCGGATAGCGATTCAGACTCGGATAGCGACTCGGATTCAGACAGCGATTCAGATTCGGATAGCGACTCAGATTCAGATAGCGACTCAGATTCAGATAGCGATTCGGACTCAGACAGTGACTCAGACTCAGATAGCGACTCAGATTCGGATAGCGATTCAGACTCGGATAGCGATTCAGACTCGGATAGTGACTCAGATTCGGACAGCGACTCAGATTCGGATAGCGATTCAGATTCGGATAGCGATTCAGACTCGGATAGCGATTCGGACTCAGACAGTGATTCAGACTCGGATAGTGACTCGGATTCAGACAGCGATTCAGATTCGGATAGCGATTCAGATTCGGATAGCGACTCAGACTCAGATAGCGATTCAGATTCGGACAGCGACTCAGATTCGGATAGCGATTCAGACTCGGATAGCGATTCGGATTCAGACAGTGATTCAGACTCGGATAGCGATTCGGATTCAGACAGTGACTCAGATTCAGACAGCGATTCAGACTCGGATAGCGATTCGGACTCAGACAGTGATTCAGACTCGGATAGTGACTCGGATTCAGACAGCGATTCAGATTCGGATAGCGATTCAGACTCAGATAGCGATTCGGATTCGGATAGCGACTCAGATTCAGACAGCGATTCAGATTCGGATAGCGATTCAGACTCGGATAGCGACTCAGATTCAGACAGTGACTCAGACTCGGACAGCGATTCAGATTCGGATAGCGACTCAGATTCAGACTCGGATAGCGACTCAGATTCAGACAGCGACTCAGATAGCGACTCAGATTCGGATAGTGACTCAGATTCGGATAGCGACTCAGACTCAGATAGCGACTCAGACTCAGATAGCGACTCAGATTCAGATAGCGATTCAGACTCGGATAGCGACTCAGACTCAGACAGCGATTCAGATTCAGACAGTGACTCGGATTCGGACAGCGATTCAGATTCAGACAGTGATTCAGACTCGGATAGTGATTCAGACTCGGATAGTGACTCGGATTCGGACAGTGATTCGGATTCGGATAGCGACTCAGATTCGGACAGTGATTCGGACTCGGATAGCGACTCAGATTCAGATAGCGATTCGGACTCAGACAGCGACTCAGACTCAGACAGCGACTCAGATTCGGATAGCGATTCAGATTCAGACAGTGATTCAGACTCGGATAGCGACTCAGATTCAGACAGCGATTCGGACTCAGACAGCGACTCAGATTCAGACAGCGATTCGGACTCAGACAGCGACTCAGATTCAGACAGCGATTCGGACTCAGATAGCGACTCAGATTCAGACAGCGACTCAGATTCGGATAGCGATTCAGATTCAGACAGCGATTCGGACTCAGATAGCGACTCAGATTCAGACAGCGATTCGGACTCAGATAGCGACTCAGATTCAGACAGCGATTCGGACTCAGATAGCGACTCAGATTCAGACAGCGATTCAGACTCGGATAGCGACTCAGATTCGGACAGCGATTCAGACTCAGACTCGGATAGCGACTCAGATTCGGATAGCGACTCAGATTCAGATAGTGACTCAGACTCAGATAGTGATTCGGATTCAGACAGCGATTCAGATTCGGATAGTGATTCAGACTCGGACAGCGACTCAGACTCGGATAGTGATTCAGACTCAGATAGCGACTCAGATTCGGATAGTGATTCAGATTCGGACAGCGACTCAGATTCGGATAGTGATTCAGATTCGGACAGCGACTCAGATTCGGATAGTGATTCAGACTCGGATAGTGATTCAGATTCGGATAGCGATTCAGACTCGGACAGTGACTCAGACTCGGATAGCGACTCAGATTCGGATAGTGATTCAGACTCGGACAGCGACTCAGATTCGGATAGTGATTCAGACTCAGATAGCGATTCAGATTCGGATAGCGATTCAGACTCGGATAGCGACTCAGATTCAGACAGCGATTCAGACTCAGATAGCGATTCGGACTCGGATAGCGACTCAGATTCGGACAGCGATTCAGACTCGGATAGCGACTCAGATTCAGACAGCGATTCAGATTCGGACAGTGACTCAGACTCGGACAGCGATTCGGACTCAGATTCAGACAGCGATTCGGATTCAGACAGCGATTCAGATTCGGATAGCGATTCAGACTCCGACAGTGATTCAGACTCAGATAGTGACTCAGATTCAGACAGCGATTCAGACTCGGATAGCGACTCAGATTCAGACAGCGATTCAGATTCAGATAGTGACTCAGATTCAGACAGCGATTCAGATTCGGATAGCGATTCAGACTCGGATAGTGACTCAGATTCAGACAGCGATTCAGACTCAGATAGCGATTCAGATTCGGATAGTGATTCAGACTCGGACAGCGACTCAGACTCGGATAGTGATTCAGACTCAGATAGCGACTCAGATTCGGATAGCGACTCAGATTCAGACAGCGATTCAGATTCGGATAGCGATTCAGACTCGGATAGTGATTCAGATTCGGACAGCGACTCAGATTCGGACAGCGATTCGGACTCCGACAGCGATTCAGATTCGGATAGCGATTCAGACTCAGATAGTGATTCGGACTCGGATAGCGACTCAGATAGTGACTCGGATTCAGATAGCGACTCAGACTCGGACAGTGATTCGGATTCAGATAGCGACTCAGACTCAGATAGTGACTCGGATTCAGACAGCGACTCAGATTCGGATAGCGATTCAGACTCGGACAGTGATTCGGACTCGGATAGCGATTCAGACTCGGATAGTGATTCGGACTCGGATAGCGATTCAGACTCAGACAGCGACTCAGATTCAGACAGCGATTCAGATTCGGATAGCGATTCAGACTCAGATAGTGATTCGGACTCGGATAGCGACTCAGACTCAGATAGCGATTCGGACTCGGATAGCGACTCAGATTCAGACAGCGATTCGGACTCGGATAGCGATTCAGATTCAGACAGCGACTCAGATTCAGACAGCGACTCAGATTCAGATAGCGATTCAGACTCGGATAGCGACTCAGACGCTGATTATGATCATTGGATTGTCAATCCACCAACATTAAATCCTAATAAAGGTGGAGATACTGTTATTTCTGGAAATATACCAAGTCAGAATATGGATTACGATCGGACGTACACAGTTGACATATATGTCAATGGCCAATTGATTGTTGGTGGAGTGGCCGTGGATTCTGAGGGGAATTTCTTCTATGATTTAGCTGAAATTGCAAATGAATACGCAAGACTGACTGGAAAAGTACTTGAAGAAGGCGATGTCGTGACCGCTATAGTCAAAGGGCATCAAGAAGGAAAAGAAGATAAAGAAAGCCAAACAGCGAGTACGGTGGTTCAAGGTGACTCAGACAGCGATTCGGACTCAGATAGCGACTCAGATTCAGACAGCGATTCGGACTCAGATAGCGATTCGGACTCAGATAGCGATTCGGACTCAGATAGCGATTCGGACTCAGATAGCGACTCAGATTCAGACAGCGATTCGGACTCAGATAGCGATTCGGACTCAGATAGCGATTCGGACTCAGATAGCGACTCAGATTCAGACAGCGATTCGGACTCAGATAGCGATTCGGACTCAGATAGCGACTCAGATTCAGACAGCGATTCGGACTCAGATAGCGATTCGGACTCAGATAGCGACTCAGATTCAGACAGCGATTCGGACTCAGATAGCGACTCAGATTCAGACAGCGATTCAGACTCGGATAGTGACTCAGATTCAGACAGCGATTCGGACTCAGATAGCGACTCAGATTCAGACAGTGATTCAGATTCCGATAAACCTAAAACACTTCCAGGTACAGGGTCAAGCGGGTCGTCAGGCACTTCCTTGAGCAAGAAATCACTTCCTAGTACGGGTACAGAAGACAGCCAGCTGCTCTATTCTGTTGCTGGATTGGGAATGGTTGGATTAGGTCTTACTTTCTATGAGGTTTCAAAGAAAAAGAAAAGAAGAAACGAGAAACCAGAATAAGTAAGCCGTTCATGTGATTAGTGAATGAGGCTACACAACTAGAACCAGGTCAACTGTGTAGCTTCATTCTCTCAAAGGGAGGAAAGTGTTGATGGATTTAAATAAGATGAAGCGGGAATATCAACCGCTGAGTGAAAAAACGATTGTCTATCGAAGGACCGGGAAAAAAATAGTGTTAGCCAGCAGTCCGCTATTGGTGCTATTCTTAAGCTCCTTAACTGTGAGCAATGTTTATGCTACTACGTCTACTCCCCAAGACCCCGTAAGAAATCATACAGATTTTACTTTTGAAACAGTGAGTGAGTTTATTTCGCTGAGTAATGGGATAGGTACGCAGTCCAGGGATTATTTTGAAGAGCCAGGGGATATTGGTTCTTCCTCAGCTAAAAGAAAAATTTGGGTAGAAGTTGTACTTAACACTTTAAATAAAACTGGTGTATTCATTAATGAACCAGAGGTTATTGAAAAAATAGAAAATATGCTAGCAGTCAGAGCTGCCAACTCTTTAGATAGAAAGATAGTTGAAGCTGCAGCGTCTGAGGTAGACGCTGCAGTTGAGGAAGCTAAAAACTTAAGAAACGGTGCGATGACAGAAGCAATCACCGAGATGAGAAAGGATAAAAGAAATCCTACAGGTGGGCGATCCACTTACTATAAATTCATAGGAGGAGCTTTCGATGACCTTAATGTAACCTATGCAGCAGTCAGTGCGAATCCACCAACTAAAACAACTAGCGACTTGGAAGATGCTACAGCAGCGCATGCTGAACTGAGAATTCAAGTCGATGCGGAAATCAGAGCCTATAAAGGAAAACCAGGCCCTCTTTCTGATCAGTGGGTAGCGAAAGCGAATGTTACCTATAGTTATGTGGATACGTTCGGGAATCCAATTGCTGAGGACACAACTGTTGAAGAAGAAGTAGGCGCAGCAGTTCCTGAGAATAAATTGGAGATTCCTGATTATACCTTCAAGGAAGTTCAAGCAGGTTCATCCGAAACTGTTTTAGAAAATGATGCGTCAAGAGTCACTTATGTTTATGAAGGAAATCCAACTACGGTTACCTATCGTTACGTAAGTGATACGGGCAAAGAACTAACAGCTGATGAAGTTAACTCGGAGTATCTAGTGGGTCAGGCAATTATTGCCCCTGAAGCAAAGACTTTTGAGCAGTATACCTTTGCTAGAAGAGAAGGAGATACTATTGCCCAGCCTAATGGTTCATCGATCATTACGTATATCTATGAAGGGAACGACTCAACAGTTACTTATCGATATTTGAATCAACACGGAGATGAAGTCCATCCAACTGTAACGGATACTCAACGTTTTGATGATACGGTTACCAACAAGGAAGAAGCAATCCCCGGCTACGATCTTGTGGAAACCGATAGTAATTCAGAAACTGTTCTGGCAGATAACAAAACCGTCGTTACCTATATCTATGAGGGGCAAGCAAAGACGATTTCTTACACGTATGTCGACAGAAATGGCCAAACAATTTATACAGACACTGAATCAGTAAAGGTTGGCGATAAGATTACAGAAAAGATTCAAGTGGTTACTGGCTATATCTATGTAGAGAAACAAGGTGGATCGTCAGAGGGAATCATTGGTGCGGAAGATACACCAACAATTACCTATGTATATGGTAAATTAGGCCAATACGTTCTTGAAAAAGATGGAGAAGAAACGCTTATTGACTATGTCAATGACCCAGAGGATGCAAGTGGGATTCTGGAAGGAGCTGAAATTCCTTATGAACCTGGCTATGTAGCGACACAAGATGGAGAAGAATTAGAACTGATCGATGAAACGGACCCTAGCCTAGGGTATACGAAAAGGGAAATAACCAATCCAGAACAAGATACAAAGATCACTTATGTAAAAGATGATGATTCAGATAGTGACTCGGATGCCGACAGCGATTCAGACTCAGATAGCGATTCGGACTCAGACAGTGATTCAGACTCGGATAGTGACTCAGATTCAGATAGCGATTCAGACTCGGACAGCGACTCTGACTCGGATTCAGACAGCGATTCAGATTCGGATAGTGACTCAGACTCAGATAGCGATTCAGATTCGGATAGTGACTCAGATTCGGATAGTGACTCAGATTCAGATAGCGACTCAGACTCGGATAGCGATTCAGACTCCGACAGTGATTCAGATTCAGACAGCGATTCGGACTCGGATAGTGATTCGGACTCAGATAGCGATTCAGATTCAGACAGCGATTCGGACTCGGACAGCGACTCAGACTCGGATTCAGACAGCGATTCGGACTCGGACAGCGATTCAGACTCAGATAGCGACTCGGATTCAGATAGTGATTCGGACTCAGATAGCGACTCAGACTCGGACAGCGACTCTGACTCGGATTCAGACAGCGATTCAGATTCGGATAGTGACTCAGACTCAGATAGCGATTCAGATTCGGATAGTGACTCAGATTCGGATAGCGACTCAGACTCGGATAGCGATTCAGACTCCGACAGTGACTCAGACTCAGATAGCGACTCGGATTCGGATAGTGATTCGGATTCGGACAGTGACTCAGATTCAGACTCGGATAGTGACTCAGATAGTGACTCAGATAGTGACTCAGATAGTGACTCAGATAGTGACTCAGATAGCGATTCAGATTCGGACAGCGATTCAGACTCAGATAGCGACTCAGATTCGGATAGCGATTCAGATTCGGATAGTGACTCGGACTCAGATAGCGACTCAGACTCAGACAGTGACTCGGATTCAGATAGCGATTCAGATTCGGACAGCGATTCAGACTCAGATAGCGACTCAGACTCCGACAGTGACTCGGATTCAGACAGCGATTCGGATTCGGATAGTGACTCGGACTCAGATAGCGACTCAGATTCGGATAGCGATTCAGACTCCGACAGTGACTCGGATTCAGACAGTGACTCGGATTCAGACAGCGATTCGGATAGTGACTCGGACTCAGATAGCGATTCAGATTCGGATAGCGACTCAGATTCGGATAGCGATTCGGACTCGGATAGTGATTCAGATTCGGACAGCGATTCAGATTCGGATAGTGATTCGGACTCGGATAGTGATTCAGATTCGGACAGCGATTCAGACTCAGATAGCGACTCAGATTCGGATAGTGATTCAGATTCAGACAGCGATTCGGACTCGGATAGCGACTCAGATTCGGACAGTGACTCGGACTCGGATAGCGATTCAGATAGCGATTCGGATTCAGACAGTGATTCAGACTCGGATAGTGACTCAGATTCAGACAGTGACTCGGACTCGGATAGCGATTCAGACTCAGATAGCGACTCAGATTCGGACAGTGACTCGGACAGCGATTCAGACTCAGATAGCGATTCGGATTCAGACAGCGATTCAGACTCAGACAGCGATTCAGATTCGGATAGTGATTCGGACTCGGATAGTGATTCAGATTCGGACAGCGATTCAGACTCAGATAGCGACTCAGATTCGGATAGTGATTCAGATTCAGACAGCGATTCGGACTCGGATAGCGACTCAGATTCGGACAGTGACTCGGACTCGGATAGCGATTCAGACTCAGATAGCGACTCAGATTCAGATAGCGACTCAGATTCGGACAGTGACTCGGACTCGGACAGCGATTCAGACTCGGATAGTGATTCAGATTCGGACAGCGATTCAGACTCAGATAGCGACTCGGATTCAGATAGCGACTCGGACTCGGATAGCGACTCAGATTCAGATAGCGACTCAGATTCGGATAGCGATTCGGACTCGGATAGCGACTCAGACTCAGATAGCGATTCAGATTCGGATAGCGACTCAGATTCAGATAGCGACTCAGATTCAGATAGTGACTCAGATTCAGACAGCGATTCAGACTCAGATAGCGACTCAGATTCGGATAGCGATTCAGATTCAGACAGCGATTCGGACTCGGATAGCGACTCAGATTCGGACAGTGACTCGGACTCGGATAGCAATTCAGATTCAGATAGCGATTCGGATTCAGACAGTGATTCAGACTCAGATTCGGACAGCGATTCAGACTCAGATAGCGACTCAGATTCGGATAGCGACTCAGATTCGGACAGCGATTCAGACTCGGATAGTGATTCAGATTCGGACAGCGATTCAGACTCAGATAGTGACTCAGATTCGGACAGTGACTCAGATTCAGACAGCGATTCAGATTCAGACAGTGACTCAGATTCAGACAGCGATTCAGACTCGGATAGCGACTCAGATTCGGACAGCGACTCGGACTCAGACAGTGACTCAGATTCAGATAGCGATTCGGACTCGGATAGCGACTCAGATTCGGATAGTGATTCGGACTCGGATAGCGACTCAGATTCGGATAGTGATTCGGACTCAGATTCAGACAGCGACTCAGACTCGGATAGCGATTCAGACTCAGATAGCGACTCAGATAGCGACTCAGATTCGGATAGTGATTCAGACTCGGATAGCGACTCAGATTCAGACAGCGATTCAGACTCGGATAGCGACTCAGATTCAGATAGTGACTCAGATTCGGATAGCGACTCAGATTCAGACTCGGATAGCGACTCAGACTCAGACAGCGATTCGGACTCGGATAGCGACTCAGATTCAGACAGCGATTCGGACTCGGATAGCGACTCAGATTCAGACAGCGATTCGGACTCGGATAGCGACTCAGACTCGGATAGCGACTCAGATTCAGACAGTGATTCAGATTCAGATAGCGATTCGGACTCAGACAGCGATTCGGATTCAGATAGCGACTCAGATTCGGATAGCGATTCAGATTCAGACAGTGATTCGGACTCAGATAGTGACTCAGATTCAGACAGTGACTCAGATTCGGATAGCGACTCAGATTCGGATAGCGATTCGGACTCAGATAGTGACTCAGATTCGGATAGCGATTCAGATTCAGACAGTGATTCAGACTCGGATAGCGACTCGGACTCAGACAGCGACTCGGACAGTGACTCAGATTCGGACAGCGATTCAGACTCAGACAGCGACTCAGATTCAGATAGTGATTCAGACTCGGATAGCGACTCAGATTCAGACAGCGATTCAGACTCGGATAGCGACTCAGACTCAGATAGTGACTCAGATTCGGATAGCGACTCAGACTCAGATAGCGATTCAGACTCAGATAGCGACTCAGACTCAGATAGCGACTCAGATTCGGATAGCGACTCAGACTCAGATAGCGACTCAGATTCAGACAGCGATTCGGATTCGGATAGCGATTCAGACTCAGATAGCGACTCAGATTCAGACAGTGATTCAGACTCGGATAGCGACTCAGATTCAGATAGCGACTCAGATTCGGATAGCGATTCGGACTCGGATAGCGACTCAGACTCAGATAGCGATTCAGATTCGGATAGCGACTCAGACTCAGATAGCGACTCAGATTCAGATAGCGACTCAGATTCAGACAGCGATTCGGATTCGGATAGCGATTCAGACTCAGATAGCGACTCAGACTCAGATAGCGACTCAGATTCAGACAGCGATTCGGATTCGGATAGCGATTCAGACTCAGATAGCGACTCAGATTCAGACAGTGATTCAGACTCGGATAGCGACTCAGATTCAGATAGCGACTCAGATTCGGATAGCGATTCGGACTCGGATAGCGACTCAGACTCAGATAGCGATTCAGATTCGGATAGCGACTCAGACTCAGATAGCGACTCAGATTCAGATAGCGACTCAGATTCAGATAGTGACTCAGATTCAGACAGCGATTCGGATTCGGATAGCGATTCAGACTCAGATAGCGACTCAGATTCGGATAGTGACTCAGACTCGGACAGCGATTCAGATTCGGATAGCGATTCAGACTCAGATAGCGACTCAGATTCGGATAGTGACTCAGACTCGGACAGTGACTCAGATTCAGATAGCGATTCAGACTCGGATAGTGACTCAGACTCGGACAGCGATTCAGACTCAGACAGCGATTCGGACTCGGATAGCGACTCAGATTCAGACAGCGATTCAGATTCGGATAGCGATTCAGACTCGGACAGTGACTCAGATTCAGATAGCGATTCAGACTCGGATAGTGACTCAGATTCAGATAGCGATTCGGACTCGGACAGTGACTCGGATTCGGACAGTGACTCAGACTCAGATAGCGATTCAGATTCGGATAGCGACTCGGATTCAGACAGTGACTCAGATTCAGATAGTGATTCAGATTCGGATAGCGATTCAGACTCAGATAGTGATTCGGACTCAGATAGCGACTCAGATTCGGATAGTGACTCAGATTCGGATAGCGATTCGGATTCAGACAGCGATTCAGATTCAGATAGCGACTCAGATTCAGACAGCGATTCGGACTCAGATAGCGATTCAGATTCGGATAGTGACTCAGATTCGGATAGCGATTCGGATTCAGACAGCGATTCAGATTCAGATAGCGACTCAGATTCAGACAGCGATTCGGACTCAGATAGAGATTCAGACGGGGATGTTGATTATGACGATTGGGTAGTTACTCCACCAACACTGAATCCAAATTACGTAGGTGGTTCTGTGATTACTGGGTATGTGCCTAATCAGAATACGGATTTCGATAGATACTACACCATCGATCTTTATATCAATGGTCAATTATTTATTGCTGATTTTGCTGTGACTCCTGGAAGCAGCTTCTCGATTGATTTGAATGATTATATTCAGAATCTCGCGCGCTTAGTAGGGATTACCTTGGAAGATGGCGATGTAGTTGAAATTGTTTTGAAGGGCCATCAGCCTGGAGAAGAACAAAAAGAAAGTGAAAAGGTGAAGGATATCGTGAAGTCTGATGGTGATTCAGATTCGGATAGCGACTCGGATTCGGACAGTGATTCAGACTCGGATAGCGATTCAGATTCGGACAGTGATTCGGACTCGGATAGCGATTCAGATTCAGACAGCGACTCGGATTCGGACAGTGATTCGGACTCGGATAGCGACTCAGACTCGGATAGCGACTCAGATTCAGATAGTGATTCGGACTCAGATAGCGACTCAGACTCGGACAGCGATTCAGACTCGGATAGCGACTCAGATTCAGACAGTGATTCAGATACGGACAAACCGACTCCGAAGAAGGGACCTTCTCAGACAGTGAAAGCTGGTTCATTACCGAAGACAGGGACCGAAGTGAAAGAAGCAGCCTATCCAGCTGCTGGTTTGGGCTTGCTTGGACTTGGCTTGCTTGGACTGAAGGACAAGCTGAAGCGTAAGAAACGCAAGACCAAAGATACAATTGATGAATTTTTCGATCATGAAGAGTAGGAAACAGTAAGGAAACGAACGATCTCTCTAGAACTAAGAATTAATCTTTTTAGACGGATCGTTCGTTTTTTTCAATCGTATGGCTTTTTTTTTACAGAAAGGGAAGATATGAAGAAAAAAATCGTTCAGTTTTGTTCTTTTTTGCTGATTGTTGTCGGATTTTTTCTTCTATTTAATAAACCGCTGATCAATTATTTTATAAAGGATACGGGTGCAGCTTATGACATTGGACATCTATCGAAGCAGCAATTAGCGAAGAACAAACAGAAACAGGCGCCCTTTGATTTCGATCAAGTGAAGTCGCTCAGCTCAGAGGCGGTTGTGAAATCACAACTGGCTGGACGAAAAAAGGAGCTGCCAGTGATTGCGAGTATCGCGATTCCTAGTGTGAAGATTCGGCTGCCGATTTTTAAAGGATTATCCAATGAAGGGTTGTTATATGGTGCCGGGACTCTGTCACCTGATCAGGAAATGGGAACAGGAAATTATGCCTTGGCCAGTCATCGTTCGGATCAAGCGGAGCTTTTGTTTACACCGCTTGAAGAAATTCAGTTGGGAGATGTGATCTATTTAACGGATCTATCCAGTGTTTATACCTATCAAACGGTGCATAAGGAGAAAGTCCGTCCAACGCAGACGGAAGTGTTGGCGATCGTTCCAGAGAGGAAGCTGTTAACGTTGATCACTTGTGGGGATTTGTATGCGACGAGTCGTTTGGTGGTTCAAGGAGAATTGGTTGACGTTCAACCCATGAAGCGACTGTCGAAGGAAGCCGCCCAAGCTTTTCAACTGCCGATTCGATCCTATTGAGAAAGAAACAAAAACAGGAGGCACTGCTTGGCTGAAGGAAAGAGAGGAAACGCGCATGCAGCTGATCTTAGTATTGACAAAGAATGTACTAATGGAACAAGGGTTACAGGGACAATTGCAGCAGCTGAATTATGAAGTACTGTGCTCGGTTCAGGCGTTGCAGCATGTCAGAAAAGAAGACTTTGTGATGAACGATTATCGCGTAGTGATTTTCAGTGAAACGATCACAAATAGGGAGATTGCGGAGGTGTTGCCGCGATTAGCAACAGCTAATGTGGCGGTCTTTCGCAAATTCAGTGGGGCGCCGACGATAGACGAGCAAGAACAATTGCGGGTATTGGGCGTAACCGAGTGGATGACAGAAAATCTGTCGTTGGATCAACTAAGGGAATGCTTGGCTGAGAAAATGGAACAGGTTCAACAAACAGAAGAAAAACAGCGCGTGGCCTTGCACCAGCATTCGGCGATGACCGAAAGGCTGCAGGAGCATTTTATAAAAACATTAACGAAAAAGGAGCAACAGCTCTTTCACTATTTGCAAACGACCAATGGTGGCATTGTTTCCCGCGAGGAGCTGTGCGACTACCTCTGGAAGGAGCCGTTGAATCATTCGCGCATGTCTCAGCTATCTGTGCTAGTGAAAAAGATCAAAGAAAAGCTGGCAGCAGCTGGTTTTAGTGAAGATCTTTTACAAACGATTTGGGGCAGCGGGTATTGTTTGAGCCCAGAGTTTTCAATGAGTCTTGTGGAATGACCCACCAACAAAGGAAAGACAAGGAGTGTATGTGTATGAATAGGATACTGATTCTTACCAAAAATATATTGGCTGAGCAGCAGCTTCAAAAGCAGCTGCAATTATTAAACTATGAAGTGTTTTGTTCCGCTGAAACCTTCAATAATCATCGGATGCTTTCGATCGTTCAATTTTTCCCCATCGTCTTGTTGAGTGAAACAATGAGTAATCTAGAGGTGAGTAAAATTATTGCGGCCCTTAGTGAAGGTAAAAATATGGCGCTTCGCCTGACTTCTGAAAGCGAACGCAATGAAGAAGAAAAAGAAGCCGGTATTTTTGGCTATCTGTCAAAAGCACTTTCATTTGATAGCATGCGGGAAAAATTAGTCTTGTTGCAAAGTACTTATTACGAAGAACGGCTAGAAAATAAAAGCCAAGAATGTCCGCCGGTTCAGAGAATGGAGAATCGGACGTTGGAAACCGCAACGGGCCGGATTTATTTCTCTAAAAAGGAAGAGCGGCTGTTTCAGCTGTTGCTGGAAGCACAAGGGGGAATGCTTTCTCGTGCTGAAATCTGTGAAGTGCTGTGGTCAGAAGGTGAAACCGATTCGAATCGCAGTCAGCTCTCTTGTATTGCCACTAAAATCAAAAGCAAGTTCAAGAAAATCGGCTACCAAGGGGATTCCCTCATTACGAAATGGGGACAGGGCTATGCCTTGGCACCGGAATTTTTCGTCTATCTGACAACGGGTCAGAGTGATAGCGGGTATGCAGAATATTCGGGAATGGCTGACCGACTAAGCCCAATGAGTGTCTGACGATTGAGTCAGAAGACAACTAAGAGAAACGCTAGAATTGAGGTGGCAAATGAGAGCCATTGTGATGGATATCGATAATACCTTTTGTGAGAAAAAGGGTGAGAAGGAATACACCGATCTTGAGCCAATTAAAGAAGTGGTGGATCAAATGAAGCAATACAAGGAAAAGGGCTACACAATTATTTTGTATACCGCCAGACAAATGCGTACCTATCAGGGAAATGTGGGATTGATCACGGCAAATATGGTGCCTGTGCTTACAGAATGGCTGGAGAAATGGGCGATTCCTTACGATGAACTGCATGTAGGGAAGCCTTGGTGTGGTCAAGGCTTCTATGTCGATGATCGAGCCATTCGTCCCAGTGAATTCCTGGAATGGACGGAAGAAGAAATTTTACAACGAATTGAGGATGACCGATGGAAGCAGTGATGATTTTAAATACGAAAAAGATTTCGGCAAATATGCAGACACGCTTTGGATCGATCTACCCGCTGATGCTGCCTTTTGAGGAGGGCACAATCGAGGATAGTTTGTTAGAACAATACCATGAGAAGGACTTTGTATTTATTCTATCTGATCAAAGTCAGGCAGAAGCGAATGAGTTAATTAAGCAACGTTCAGAGTCAGTTTATGAGCTGTATTTAACGGATAGCGAGAGTCGTACATTATTTCAAGCCGTCAGTAATGGCTTGCGTCGGATGTTGTCCTTTGTAAACGATGATTTTCATTTGACGATTCACTTTGGCGATACGATTGTGAAGGAGAATTTCTTTGCGGCAAAAGACTTCATTGTGATTGGTCACCGGGATAACGTGACACCGTGGACCAGTGTCGTTCGTGAAGAAGGGGCGCTGCTCTTCAGTAGTAAAAATGATTCTTCGCAGGACAAGCCGACGGACCAGCTGGTGGCGGGAGTTTTTGGCTTTCGCAGCGGACAAGCCTTTCACGACTGCGTACCCTTACTGTCGGGAAAATATGATCGGTGGGAAAACCACAAAGATGACAGCCGCTCCTTTTATGAAGCCATTAAGCAGTACGACAAAACGGATCACTTAGTCGAATTAATCTCAACCGATGCGTGGCTGGACTTAGGCCATGAGAGGGAGTACTTAGAAACGAAAAAATTGGTTCAAGCGCGATTCTTCAACTCGATTACGATTGACGACCAGCGTGGAATCTTAACCAAGAAGAGTGACGATACCACGAAGCTGATACACGAAATTGAATGGTACATCAAAATGCCGGAGGCGCTGCAGTTCTTTACACCTCGTATCTACAATTATTCCTTGGATCAAAAGCAGCCATGCGTGGAGATGGAATATTATCCCTATGAAACCCTGCATAATCTATACATCTACGGAAATTTAGAGATCAGTGATTGGGAAAAGATTATGAACAAGCTGATGTTTGTTCGTCAGGAAATGAAGCAGCACTCTGAGAAGAAGCAGCTGGACCCGCAGGACTTGAAGGCTATTTACTACCAGAAAACCGTGGATCGAGTCGAACGTTTGATGGAAGATCCAGCGTTTCAAGTGTTCTATGAAGCAGCACCAACGATTAATGGTGTGACCTATCAGCCAGTCAAGGGAATGATGGAGCGATTACTTAGTTTATTGGAACACCATCAGTTAATTAGTGAAAAACCCGCTTCAATCATTCATGGCGACTTTTGCATGAGTAATATTCTGTTTGAAGTAAGTAATCAGCTGGTGAAGCTGATTGATCCGCGGGGTAAATTCGGTTCTTTCGATATTTATGGCGATGATTTCTATGATATTGCCAAAATTATGCACAGCTTTGAGGGGGCCTATGACCACATTATTACGGATCAATTCAGCTTAGCGGAAAAGTCTGCGATGGTTTATTCCTACACGATTCATAAAACAGCTTTACAACAGGAAATTACGGGATTGGTTAACAAGAGTATTGCCCAGCTGTATCCAATCGAACAGGTTCGTTTGATTGAAGGATTGTTGTTCTTGTCGATGATTCCCTTACACGCGGATTATCCAGAGCGGCAGAAGGTGATGTTTGGGCAGGCGATGAAGCTTTTGGCACCGTATTTGAAAGGATTTTAATTATGCCCTTAACCAAATATACTGATCGACTAGGTGATTTTTTAGAGGAACATCATGTTTACTTTGGCATTAACAAATTTAGGCGCTTAAAAGAAGGAGCACCTTTACGCTATCCTACGAACTTGAAAATTGAACCTCATTGTGTTTTTGGAGTAGGAAATACTCTCACTTCAATGGGGACTTGTTCTTATAGCCATAGCAGGTTGACTGAATTTACTACAGTTGGACGCTATTGTTCGATTGCACCGAATCTTAAGATTATGGGTGTGCAGCATCCTATTGAACGATTTACTACCTCAAACATTTCTTATTCTGTTCATCCAGCTAATGTGAGTGTACCGTTAGCTGCTGGAACTGAGAAAGGAAATTTTCAAGCCATTCCGTACAAGCAGATTCCTTCAGGAGTACAAATTCAAAACGATGTTTGGGTTGGCGATAACGTAACTTTTAAACAAGGTATTGTCATTGGGCATGGTTCAATAGTTGCTACGGGTGCAGTTGTCACCAAAGATGTTCCACCGTATGCGGTAGTTGGTGGTGTACCGGCCAAAATTCTGTATTATCGCTTCAGAAAACCGATTATTGAAAATCTGCTGGACTTGAATTGGTGGGATTATTGCTATTGGACTTTTGATGGGATCAAAGCTAGTGATGGTATCGAATATTTTATTGATAGGATTCAGGAGATGAAGGTGCAGAATAAGTTGAAAAAAGTGTCTGAGTTGACCGTTGTTACAGCTGAAGACATCCGAAAATACACCTAAAAGAATGCACTTGGTAAACGTTTGATTAGATAGGAATAAATTACGGAACCGAAATTCCGTTAGGTAAGTTTTGGGCTGCCAAGAATAATCCTTACTCAAGGCGGAAAGTAGATACATGGAGGAAACGAATGAAGGTAATTATCACGATGGCTGGTCGAGGCAGCCGTTTTACTAAACAAGGCTATACACAGCCTAAACATGAAATCATGGCTGGGGAGCGCAGCTTGTTCTCTTGGGCAGTCGGATCATTGAAACAGTTTTTTGACGAAACGTTTCTTTTTATTGTCAGAAAGGGCAGCTATTCTCCAGAGTCTTTAAGAGAAGAAATTGTGCGATTGGGAATTAAAACTTATGAAATTATCGAATTGGCTGAAGTGACGAAAGGGCAAGCCGATACGGTTATGCAGGTAGCGAAACTTATAGATAAGGATGAAGATATTCTGATTTACAACATTGATACAACCATTAACCCTGAATGTCTTTCCAAGGAGGCCATTCTTCAAGGGGATGGCAGTGTTCCCTTATTTAAAGCAGAAGGCACTCACTGGTCCTTTGCCAAACTGGATGAAACTCAGGAAAGGATTACAGAGATGGCTGAAAAGCGTCCGATTTCTTCTTGGGGTTCGGTAGGATTATATTACTTCCACCCATGGCAGGATTTCTCTGAAGCCTTTGAAGCAATGTCCGCTCAATTATTGGATGAGTATGGCGAGATTTATATTGCCCCTTTGTATAACTATTTGATTGAGCAGGGGAAAACTATTCATCCGGTATTTTTACCTCAGAACAGTTATGCGGCACTGGGGACGCCAGAGGAGTTAGAAATATTTATCAAAAATAATGCGTACTTTGTGGAGGAAAGCTAAATGATGCACTATTCAAAAGACAATCGCACATCGATCGACTATACAACGGAAACAGAACCAATTGGAGACAAAGGACTAGGCAGTTTATTGGTTCTTTTACAGGTGCTTCAGGCAGTGGAAGCAGGGGAGTTATTACTGACTGACCAAGTCAAAGTGAATGAGGTAGTCGCTAAAGAAAAGCGTTCACCGAATGCGGTTCAATTTGATGAGGGCGAATTTATTTCTTTAAGCGAATTGATTCGACTGCATGTTTGTACGATGGGACCAGACACCAGCCTATTGTTAGCCAAGCTGTTTAGAGAGCAAACGAAAAAAAGTTGTCAAAAGGCAATTGATGCCTTTGTTGTTGAAAATGAATTAACGGAAAACTGTTGTAAAAATATCTCGGGACGGAAAAAAAGAAACGATCCTCAAAGCTATACTATCCAAGATGTAAAGAAAATCAGTGTAATGTTCATGGAGCTATCGAAGGAATTATTGGCTTACTTTATCGACGTCGAATGTGTTCACAAGGGCAAACTGTTTAAGAAGCAGGGACATCTGGTGGGTGAACGAGAAGTAGGCTATCGAATTTCATGGTTAAACAACAGTATCGCATTTGATGAGCACACACTGGTAGTTGTTTTAGAAGCAGAAAATACGTTTGAATTGGACCAGCAGCTTCTAAAACTGTGGTTTGAAGAAGACTATGAAGACATCAGTATTGAAAAACTAATAAAAGAAAACAAAAAACAAAAAACGTTTCGGAAAAAGAACGTCACTATGACAGTCGTTGGAGATACCTATTTAGGAGAATGGTATTCCGAAAGAAGAATCAAACGGAATCAGTGGGATCCGTTGACTGAAGAAGGCTATGATTATTCCTTTGAGAAGGTCCAATCTTTCTTAGATGAAGCAGATTTCACCATTGCCAATTTGGAAGCTGTTTTGGTGGATGATCCTACTATCTCTCCAATGAAAAGGAAAAAGAAATTTGTGCTGGGGGCAAAAGCAGACATAACCGCTGAAACCTTCAAAAAGCATGGCATTGACTTAGTGACCCTAGCTACGAATCATACCAACGACTTTGGTCGCGCGGGCATCCTATCCACACTCGCTGCCTTGAAAAAACAGAAAATTGCGGCAATTGGTTCGGGACATACCTCTCTTGAAGCACTTTGTCCCTATCGGTTAAAAACTAAAAGCCAGGACCTATTCATTTTTAACGGTTATTGGTTTAGAAATGGGCAATACAATGAGTTTGGCATGTATGCCCAAGGGAATCACTTAGGAGGAAATTGTTTATCTCAACAATTATTCCGCACGATTCAACGAACAAAAGAGGAATTTCCTGCCTCCAAAGTAATCGTTCTTTGCCATTGGGGGATTGATTTCCAACACATTAATCCAACACAACGTTTCTTAGCACGACGCTTAGTCGAAGCAGGTGCGGACTTAATTATGGGGCACGGTCCTCATGCGATTCAACCCATTGAACAAGTCGATGGCGTGGATGTTCTTTATAGCTTGGGCAATTTTGTCTTCAATAGTAATGGCGAGTTTGACACTCATCCGGAGGCAGTTCCTTATGGCATGGTTACGCAGTTGAAGCTTGAAGATGACCAAATGATTCTTCAGGCACAGATGATTTATGCTGAAAATCAACTAACCAGATGGCAGCCTCGGAAAGTGGATATGGAGGATTTCAAGCGAATCCTAGAAACCTGGGGTGAAGCCAACCTGCAAGAACTGGGCTGGCAGATCAATCGAGAAGACGGCACACTGACAAAACAAGTGTGTTAGGAGAGGAAAACAAGATGAAGAAAACGTGGGCTGTCATGTGTGGCGCTATTCGGGAAGAATTGGAAGTTCGATTAACCATCGATAAGCTCTTGAAGATGAGAGCAGCCAAAACAATCGAGGGTATCCTGTTGAGTACTTGGCAGGGTGAGTTTGACCGCTTTCCAGAATTAAAACAGGAATTAGAAGAAAATCACATAAAAATTATCGAACAACCGCCATTAGAAAGACGGGTGGATTTAAACAGAAGTACCTCCATTAATTATATGCGGCAAGCCTTGCAGTTTCAGGCAGCACTGGATCATTTGCCAGCGGATTGTTTTGTGTTGAAGGTACGAACCGATCGTGCATTGAATCATATCAAGAAGTTTGACGCCTGTTTAACCAAAGAGCCTAAACGAATTAAAAATACCTTTTCTAAAGGAAGCCATCAAAGAGAGATGCCTGCAGTCTTTGACTACAAAATTACCGTTATTGGTGCCAAAACCCATCGTATCTTTAACTTCAGTGATTTTGTGTTTTGGGGACATGCGAAGGATGTTAGAAAATTGGTGAATTTTGACATCGCGGAATTGTATGTCAGTCGTGATTTAGTAGCCAATACTCAATGGTTCGTTTATCCAATTCTGCGACAATTTCCGATCATTCGTGATTATTTCCGCCTGATTAACTTTAGACCTCTGATTAAGGGGATAAAGGAATACTTTGAACGAGACGAGGCAGAGGATTATTTTCCAGCATTTTTCTATCGTGTGTATGCCGCGTATTTACTGATTCAGGCACATTACTTTGATTTGGTGGAGGTCAATGGCAATCAGTACGAGACGACCTGCCATTTCAAAGATCTGTTTTTAGATAAACGATCAAACGGTATTCTTCATGGGCCTTTAGGCAGTGTACTGATGAACAACCAAGTGGTGCATAGCTTTTTAGATGCCAAGAACTGTAGTGGTGAAGCTTCAGACGATTTATTTCACCAAGCACTGTGGTCAGAGGAATTATTCAATGCAGCGACCAATGAAGAATTTGATGAGTTGAGAATCTTTGCCAAAAACAAAGGCTGGGGCTTATCCGCTAATTGGCTGAGAGAGAGAAATTGGCGAAAGAAAGTAGCGGAACAAAAACGGGAGTATTCAGAGCCTGTACTGACCTATCAGTTTGTTGGTTTAGACGAAGAAGAGAATCATGAACTCCTCGAAGCATTAAAAGACAAGGAACGAGTGGATGTCTTTTTATACAATTACTGGCTGAACCATTCGAAGCTAGATTTTTCTTCAGCTGAACAAATGGTCCTGCCGTTTGGTCGGACGCAAAATCAGAATGCCTTGTTGATTTTATCGCGCATGTTGCGCAGGGGCATGATCACTGATTCAAAGACACAAGAAAGTCTGGAACATCTGATTCAGGTGTCCTTTGATGTTCAAGTACAAAGAAAAACAGCGAATATCAAGACCTGCCAGTATATGCTTAACCGGGTATTGTCCTTACACTCAGAAAAAACAAACCAGGATTTCTATTCTGACAGCCGGACTCGGTTTATTTTGGATCGTTATTTAGAGAAAGCAGAGTTTGAGGCAGTGATGCGTGCTCAATTTTCTTGTAAGGAGCTAGCGAACTATCTGTATCAGTTATCTGATGAGTACTTAGAAAAAGGTCGAGATATCCGGGCGCTGAGGCTTCTTGAATTAGGGACCGAAGTGGCACTGACTAATCAATCTATGACTAAGATGTTAACGATCTATGAAAAACGAAGAAACAAGGAGAATGCCACGCTTACCAAAAAAGCGCTGCTTTCTTTAACGAGATAAAAAATTCAACCAACGAGAGGAGTACGGTCGTTTCACACTTAAAATGACCGACAGATTACATGAAACAGATGGAGAAAGAAATCTTCCAGCCTACCGTGCTAACATTTAGCACCAAAGAATTCATCGGAAAACGGCCTTCAGGGGTTCGACAATCCCCGTGGGGAACGGTTCATTTATTGCTTTATTTAGCCATTTTACAGGATATGGAGGCAAACAAGTTGTCGCCAGATCAGGAAATTTGTTTTTCCATAGAGGCTGAAAAAGAGTACGCGGCTCGACGATCCACCCACGGAAAATCTGGGGAAAAACGGCCATTAGGGGAGTTATTGAATCAGGCTATTTCTCTCAATGCACCGGATTGTATTGTGGCTTTATTTGATGTCTATGGTGGACTGAAAGGAACCCTGCGTCGAGTCAACCAATTTATTTTTGCTTCTAATTATTCTCGAAAGACACCAACTGGCCGAAAAATGATTCCGCAGCTGACTCATTTATATGACTATTATCAAATTGGTGAAGAGTTCTTGCGTTTATCAGATAAAAGCTTCGACTATCTCAAGAATCGGGATCATCTGATTCATGGAAAAGTATATAAAGCGCAATCTCAGCTAGGGGATCAAGCAGGAGTACTTGGCAGCATTTTTTGGGGAACCGATCAAAGCGACTGCTTGGTTTTCAAAAAGGAGGCAGATCAGCGGATTTGTACCTTAGTAATTAATGGGAAAGATTACAACCATACGGCTGATTTGGCGATGCAGCCAGAATCTGCACCCAAAGAGTATTTGGTGGAAAAAGAGCCGAATCTGCCCCACAAACAATGGTTAGAACAAACCTTTGAAGGTTATTTTCTTAATGATGAGCTGGGTGCTAAATTAGTCATTGATCACACGGTTTGCGATCCCACCTTGACGTTACGAAACAACTGGCAAAATGTGGCTTACATCGCGCTATCGGCAGAGAGTTATCGGGCGATCATTCCCAAGGCGAAACGGGATTTTCACGGCAATGAAATCATTCTGCGATACAAAGTAGAAAAGCATTTATCGATCATTATTACTGACGAACCCATTCTCAAACTGAAGGATACAATCCCTCAGTTCATTGTTCCCAATAGTCTAACCTTTGCTTACCATTATGCCGCGTATCAAATGGGGAATTACCATGGAAAATTTTGTGCATTGACTGGAAGTGTTGGAAAATCATCCACTCGTCTGATTATGGAGCATTTACTAAAAGATGAGGGAACTATCCTGGCAAATATGGGCAATGCGAATCTGCATTACCCAACGTTCAGCTTATCAGTAGAGATCAATGATAATTACGATTTTGTTCTATTCGAAGCTGCCGGTGCCTGTATGAATCGACTGGGCTATGGCAATAATGCCTTTATCTGGCAAACAGACGTGGTTATTATTCCCTCCTTCGGCAGTGCGCATGTTGTTGATGGAGTAGAAAATAATTTGTGCAAAAAGAAAGAACTCTTCTTTAGTGTGAAGGAAAACGGGTATGTAGTGATTAACAAGGATATGGATGAAGATCATTTGGCTAGTTTTGTGGAGATGGCTCGGCTCTTCAAGTTGAATGTCCTTCTATTCAGTTTTGAGGATAAAACGACTGATTGCTATCTGCTTGAGAAAAAAGTGTCCCGAGAGAAGACTGATGTCCGCATTTCCTTCCGGGGTAAAGAAGTGACTTTTACTTTGACGACCGATAGTGATGGACAAATTCAAAATGCTATGGGGGCACTATTGGCACTGGACTGTATGGGTTCTTCAGTTGAAAAGATGGCACCTAAGTTAGCCGACTTTCACAGCTTGAAACGAGTTTTGCGTCCGATTCCGCTAACTTTAAATGAAAAAAATGTCACGGTGATTGATGATACCCATAATTCTGCTATCGAATCTATGATGAACGGTATCGATTTTTTTACCAGTAAGAAGCCTTTTTATAAAGGCAAAAGTCTTTTAGTGTTAGGCGAAGTAGATTACTTAGGAAATGAGGAAGAAGCAAGATTTCATCACGAACGTTTGATTCCCCACATTAATCAAGCCGACCCAGACCAAGCCATTTTTTACGGGAAATCTTTTAAAGACCTCCCCGTGTCTATCGCACCTGTGACCTGGTGTGAAACCAAGGAACAGGTGATAGAAAAGATCATGGCAGAGGTAACAGAAGATTCTCTCGTATTTATTAAGGGATCCCATGGTGAAACGGGCTTTTATGAAGTGACTGAAATGATCAAAAAACAAGCAGAAAAGAAATAGGAGAAGATGATGGCAGGTAAAACGATAGAAAAAGTGCAGCTGAAGGAAAGAAACGATTCAGAAATGCTTTCAAGAAACTTGTTGACTAATGCTTGGTGGACAAATCGATTCTCTCATTGGGAGAAACTTGGTGAAGAGCTTGTGCTTGATGAAGATGACCAAGGATGGATGAATCTATCTATGGATAGTGAAGGAAGTGCACAGCTGCAGCAATCGCTAATTTTGAAAGAAAATCATTGTTACTTCATTATGTTTGATGTCAAAGTGACCCGATACGTTAGCGGATTATTCGGGGTACAGGTCAATGGTCGCTTTGTTGCAGGCAGCTCACGTCTTGGACTACGTAGGAAAACGAAAAATAAAGGCTATGAAACCATTACCGGTATCGTAAAGACTGGCAGCTTTCCTAGTCAGGAGTACACTCTTTCCGTTGGAAGTATGGAATCAGCCAATGGTGCTGGAAACGTTCGACGCTTGTCAGTATATGATCTCACTGCGATCTATCAGGCGGGGAATGAGCCAACTGCGGAAGCGTTCCTAGAAGCATTGCCAGACACGCAAGATGAGTTTGGTGTTGCTTCGACCGGGCGGCAGTTGTTTGCAGCGTTGGATACAAAAATAAACAGACTGAGCGGAAAAGGTTTCGGAGCTTCAGATCGTGAAGCACATGCCGCTTTCTTAAAAGAAATGAATCAGAAAGCCTGCGAGATAGGAATGGAACAGACAAAGATTGAGAATATGCATGGCTTTAAGGTAGATGGACAAGTTTCAACGGCGAAAGATTTTTTGAAGTTGGGCATACAGGTTTTGGGAAGTGATAAGCTGGTAAAAATTTGGGGTACCAAAGATTACACAGTACGCATTGAGGGTGGAAACAGTCGGAAGGAGACGGTGAAAACGACCTTACGAAATGCGTTCTTAGAAGAGAAGTACACTGTTCTTGGTGGTAAAACTGGAACGATTGGAAGAGATGTTTTGGATGTCATTACGTTAACTGTTGACCCATCATCGGGTGATCTCTACCTAGCTGTTGTGATGGGAGCCACTGGAGTAACGGGTGAAAATGATCGTTTTGAAGCCGTTCATCAATTAATCACAGCCTGCAAAAATAAATCTGGGAACGTAGGCTCGGAGGTGTCCTTAAAAGCGACTTCTGGAATGGCTCTGCGGGTGCCAAATGGGAACCCTCTTTATTATACGAATCAGCTTCCGAATTCAACGATAGGGATTCATGAAACACAGGTAGTTACTCCGGCAGCCTTGTCTAAGGTAATGACAGCACTTTTGCTTGTAGAGAATATACAAAATTTGAATGAGATTGGCATGATTGTTTCTTCAGATATTACTGGAGGAAGTGGTCCTAGAATGTTTGAAGGAGATCGAATCAGCTTTAAGGATGCATTGTATTTATTATTCTTGGCAAGCTCCAATACCGCTGCGAAGTTTATTTCAAGAGAGGTTGGACATCGGATTATTCAAATGAGAGAGAATCTTCCGTTGTGAGCAATTTTCTAGAGGACTATTTTTAAAGACAAAATAGGTAAGTGAGGAATGTGTGATGATCCGCGAATATTTTCATCGAATAAAGAATGGGTACTTTAGAATGACTAGCAATGATCAGTTCAATACCAATCAGTTTCATTTTCATTCATCAGGCATGGTATCTGGCTATAACAGTAATTTTAATGAGCATCATTGGAGAATAGAAGAGGATCAACTCATTATTTATGATAGGAAAAACAGACCTTCCACAATCACTAACCATGCAGTACTTGAGAACGGAAAACTTGTGATGATCGGGAAATTTCGTAACACTCACATTATTCAAAAGTTTGTGGAACGTCCTGCTATCACCCCTGTAAGGTTCCTTCAACACTTGGTAGTCACTGAAAAACTACTCAATTATTTTGAAGCATCCGGCATTACCTTTGAACGTTGGACCACAGGAAGACGATTCCAACCAGGGGACTCAGTCATTGTTCCAAGTACACTTCAGCTGGAACCTTATACCAGTTTTGATGTAGGAAGCAAGCTGTGCAGCATGGGAAGCTACACGTATTCTTCCTCTAGTCTAGCTACAAATGTTACAGTAGGTCGCTATTGCAGTATCGCCCCGAATGTAAAAATGATGGGCTTTCAACATCCCACGAATCGATTCTCTACTTCTCATATTGTTTATGGCAGGCATTACCCTGCGAAAAATGGTTATAAAGATTTAGGTGAACAGGCGACATTCAAGCCTGTTCCAGTAAGCCAAAGCCAATCTTCGATAATTATCGGAAACGATGTGTGGATTGGCGAGGATGTAACGATCAAGCAGGGAGTAAAAATAGGGAACGGTGCAGTCATCGCAGCTCATGCCGTTGTGACAAAGGATGTACCGAACTATGCGATTGTTGGTGGGGTACCGGCAAAGGTGATAAAATATCGATTTGATGAGGCAACTATTCAAAGCTTACAAGAAAGTCAATGGTGGAACTATAATATTTTGGCTTTGTCAGTAGCAGGAAATGCAACACCCTCAGAATTTTTAGCTGCGTTTGAAGAGCATAAAGCATTACTGCCAAAGCTGGGAGAAAAGATGATAACTTTGGATGACTTATTAAACAGTTTGATGTGATTGATAGTAATTTCAGGAAAAGTATACCATGCATATCAAGCTGATTGTAATTACTGTTTTTTAAGCGACAAAGTTTTTTTGAAAATGTAAAGTTGACTTTTACGGAATAAATAAAAAAATTAGCTCATTATAGATTCTCAAATTTTGAAAATTGATTTATGAACGTCAAATAGCTATCAATTTAGTTATCTGACGTTCATATACATGAGTTAAGGTAAAATATCTTTGTGAGGCTAAAAAGATGTCTTTTTTTTTTGCACCAAAAAGAACGTACGTTCATGTGCGATGGATGTAATAGGTAATCTCCTAAAAATTATGTGGAGGAGATTGATTTGAAAAGAAGGATAAGATATTTTGTTTGTTGGTACTTGGTCTGTTTTTATTCACCATTGGAGACAGTAAATCAGACGCAGCAGAAAAACCAGTCGTGATAGACAGATTTTTAACAATGATTTATTCAGAGGATAAAGAAGAAGCCATTCTTATCAGAAATGCACATTTGAAGATTCTCTATTATGATGCTCAAGGAAAAAGACATGTTTTACGTGATGATTTAGTTTCGGATAATAATGGAGAAATTAAAAATATAACTGTCAATGTTCCAGATGACATTATTCGTGTCTATTTTGAATATGTATTAAGTCGACCTGAAGTGGGAAAGATTGTTAATTCTAAAGGGATAACTTATCGTCCAATAACTGGATTTGTGCTTCCTGATAATCGAACAATAGATACAACTTTAGTACGTTTTCTCCTTAATTCAAGTGTTGAGAATGGCAGAGAACATAATTATCAGGCAATAAAAATATGGAACAGATATTATGATATGGTGTATGAAACAACAGATCGTATACTTGGATAAATACCAAGCAACTATCTACTTGGTCAACAACGGTGATGTCAAATATGAACAACGGTGCAAGATATTTGATAGTCGTTTAGAAATCAATATTTCCGAGTTACTCAAACCACTGGATTATATTATTGAAGTCCATGTAAAGTGGATGGGTTTACGTATAGCTTTCCATCAGATGTCAATTATAAGTTGCAAATTAGTGATTCGAATGTCATAGAAGTATAACTATAAATACAAGCAGTCGATTTTTGTTTATACAAAGTCGGCTGCTTATTTTTGTGTATATGTGCAGGACAACTTCTGCAATCGTATCTTACGCTTACTAAAAATCGAAAAGTCGTGGACACTACACCCACGACTTTCTTCTACACCCATCTTTTTTCATTGCGATTATGTTGAATAATTCTCATTAAGCCTAATCCCAGCCCCCCAATAGTGATCAGGCTCAGTAGAATAACTATACTAGCGAAAACCACAGTTATCCAAGGTGTTTGCATAAAAGTGATCATTGGTTGAATTAGCAGGTCATTTACCATAGTGGGAATATCTAATTGCTGAAGCTGATGCAGAGCAGCCAGTATTTCTTTATCATGAAGGTTACCTCCAAGAGATAGTGCGTAAGTACCAGCTCCGTGATTGCCAATAGCGATCCTGCCGATTGCTAGATTCCCGATACTTAAGTAACCAATTCCAAGATTCGCAAAGGCTAAGAGTCCCAAAGCGAAATTTCCAAAGCCTATCGGTCCTACCGCCAGGCTGCCAAAGCTGATTAATCCACCTGAAGCAACGCCAAAGGACATTACACCTAATGAAAGTAACCCGACTGAAAAAATCCCTCGACTAAAAATTCCCAATGAAAAAATGCCGGTAGAAAGAAAGCCGCAGCTGATAATTCCTTTTGCGTGTGGCAGCTTTTTCAAGATTGAAAAGTAGCTATACTTAAATCCATATGTCCGAATGAGCTCCAGAAAATTGGGAATCACGACGTGCAAAATCGGCAGCAGGCCAATCATTCATTTGCTCTTATACTCAAAGTAATAAACCGGCTCTCGTTCGTTTAATAAATTGTCGATAGTAGTTTCCAATAGTTGGGCAATTTTCTTTAGTGTTTCTATATCGGGCTGTCCATTTCCTCGTTCCCATTTCGAGACGGTTTTGTCCGACACGTAGAGAATACTTGCTAATTGTTTTTGGGTAAGTTCATGTTGTTTGCGGTATCGCTTTAGTTTCTTTGCTAAAAAATTCTCCATTGATTGTCTCTCCTACCAAGAAATTGTAGTTGTAACTTCTTGTTCTAAGCATAGCAAAAAAAGCTGTAGCAATGGAGAAAAAAATCAAAAAAAGCAACTCTACTCTAAGTAGAATATTGGTTTTATAGGCTTTTCGTGGTATTCTGAGAAAAAGAAGGTAAGGACGTGTTTAGATGAGAATTCTAGTAGTCGGTGGCAATGGTACGATTGGAAAAGCTGTCGTGACGAAATTGCAGGCGGAAAATTATGAAGTTTTGACAGCGGGAAGAACGAGCGGAGATGTTCAAGTGGATATCACTTTGCCGGAAAGTATCGAGCAGATGTTTCAAAAGATTGGCAATGTGGATGCGATTATTTCTACTACAGGAGCAGCTAAAAAAGTTCTGGTTGAAGAGATGACACCAGAAGATAATATGGTGGCGGTTCAAAGCAAGCTGTTGGGTCAGATTAATTTGGTGTTGATTGGACAAAAATATTTACGTAATAATGGAAGTATCACGTTGACTACTGGAGTGATGAAAGACGATCCGATTGCGGCAGGTGCTTCTTCTGCAATGGCGAATGGAGGAGTAGCTGCTTTTGTTAAAGCAGCAGCGATTGATTACACTAGAGGTATTCGGATTAACTGCGTGAGTCCAAATGTTTTAGAAGAATCCTATGATCGCTTGAAGGAGTCTTTTAAAGGTTTTGTTCCAGTTCCGGCAGATCGTGTAGCAACAGCGTTTTTGAAGAGCGTGGCTGGAAAGCAGACTGGACAAGAGTATAAAGTCTATTAAAAGTCTTTTATAAATAGTAAGTAGCCGTTCCTGTTTTGTTGAGGAACGGCTGTTTTCGTCGGCTAAGTTTTACCAGAAAGAGAATCTTTTGAAGCAGCCTCTTGTTCTTCTTTGAATCGCTCTAATTCGTTTTCGATGAATTGATCCAATGGCTGCTTCTGATTGCTGGCTTGGTCCATCTGAAGAATTTCGTCAATGGATTCTTGTTCTAGAAACTTTCCTAATCCTTTAGCTAAATCCTTAGCCTGCCTCAGCATAAAATCTTTTTCAAGTTCAGCCATCTCATCACCTCAAAAATTGATAGTACTTCTTACTAATAAACAAAAGACCGAAAAAGGAAGCCAACATGAAATTTAGACAAATGAACAATTTCCAATTTTGAATTGAACCAAGTAGCAAAAAGTTGTTTAGGGCACAATTGACTAATAAAACAATAGCAGCCGTTTGATAAGCTAAAAGACTGGAACGCTCGTCATCTCCCATTTTGAACAGTAGGAAAAAAATACTCAGCACAAGAACAACAGAAAGTACGCAGGCGACAACCAACAGATTGTTGGAGAAAATTTCCCCTCTACTGATAATTAGGTGATCAATGGTCTTCATGGTTCACTTCTCCTTCCTCAATATATTCAAAAATCTCAGTAATATCAACATTGAAAAACTTGGCTATACGAAAGGCTAAAAGCAAAGATGGCAGATAATTGCCTTTTTCCATCACAAAAATGGTCTGTTTTGAAACGCCCACCTGTTGAGCTAATTCCCGTTGAGACAGTCGGGCTAGCACTCGATATTCATAAACCTTATTGGTGATAGAGTCACTTATATTTTTTTTCAAATCAAATCACCTCTTGTAATTATGATAAACTAAATTTATACAAAAGTAAAGTTTACTTATACGATTGCTGGTTGGAACAGAGAATTTCCCTAAAACGGATCTCAATTTGTTAAAGAATAAATTACCTAACACTTTGACTGATTTAACTGACTAATCGAACTCCTTAACCGCTAAGAAAGGGGTTACAATAAAATCAAATTTGAGGGGGAACGTATTATGCCGATTGCAGTTCATCAAGAGGGAAAGATGTTTCATCTATTCAATGATGAGATAAGTTATGTCATTCAAGTATTGTCAGATGGGACATTAGGAAATTTATATTATGGAAAACGGATTACAGACCGAGACTCCTTTGATCATTTAATTGAAGCAGAATATCGTCCGAATACAGCGTATGTAAACAAAGGGGATGTCAGCTTTTCAAGAGAGCATTTACGGCAAGAATATCCAGTGTATGGCTCAACAGATTTTCGTCATCCAGCGATTACGGTTCTGCAAGAAAATGGCAGCCGAATTTCGTCATTTGTGGTGAAAGACTATACTGTTTTTGATGGAAAGAAAGAACTGGATCAGTTGCCGGCAACTTATGTTGAACAAAAGAATGAAGCAGCAACATTAGAGATTCAACTTTTGGATGAGCTGCTAAATTTGGAGCTAACACTAAGCTATACTATCTTTGAGCAGCAGCCGGTTGTGACTCGATCGGTTAAGGTAATTAATCGGGGAGAGCAAAAGCTTCATCTGGAGCAGATAATGAGTATGAGTTTGGATTTACCAGATAGTAACTATGAGCTGCTGCAGCTTTCAGGGGCTTGGGGAAGAGAACGACATTTGCAGTTCAGAAAACTGGTACCAGGGATTCAAAGTATCGAGAGTACTCGGGGGTCTTCCAGTCACTATCAAAATCCTTTTATTGCATTAAAGCGGCCTGATTGTACTGAGCAAATGGGGGAGGCAATTGGCTTCAGTTTAATCTATTCGGGAAATTTTCTTGCCCAGGTAGAAGTAGATACTTACAATGTTTCGCGGGTTTCATTGGGAATTAATCCTTTCAATTTTGATTGGGTGCTGGAGTCGGGAGAGAGCTTTCAATCGCCAGAAGTAGTGATGACTTATAGCAGCAAAGGCTTGAATGGAATGAGTCAAAGCTACCATTGGTTGTATCGTAAGCGGTTGGTTCGCGGCCAGTGGCGTGATCAGGAGCGCCCAATTCTAATTAATAATTGGGAAGCAACGGGCATGGATTTTACTGAGGAGAAATTGATTGATTTTGCTAAGACTGCTTTCGAGGATGGCGTAGAATTGTTCGTGTTGGATGATGGTTGGTTTGGCGGCCGCCGACACGAGCGTGCTGGCTTAGGGGATTGGTTTGCGAACGAGGAGCTATTGCCTAATGGGATAGCTGGTCTGGCGGAACAAATCAATCAGATTGGTTTGTCCTTTGGTTTGTGGTTTGAGCCTGAGATGGTTAATGAGGACAGTGAACTTTATCGAAAACATCCTGACTGGATCATCAAAGTACCTGACCGCACAGTTTCTCATGGCCGCCATCAGTATGTCTTGGATTTTAGTCGAGAAGAAGTAGTTGAAAAAATTTATCAAATGGTTGCTAAGGTATTAGGAGAAGCAAAGATTAGCTATGTTAAATGGGATATGAATCGTTGCATCACGGAAGCTTACTCGGAAAAATTACCGGCCGAACGCCAAGGGGAGTTATTCCATCGCTATATACTGGGAGTATATACGCTGTATGAACGATTGACTTCAGATTTTCCGCATATTCTGTTTGAATTTTGTGCTTCAGGAGGCGGTCGCTTTGATCCAGGAATGCTTTACTATTCTCCTCAAGGCTGGACGAGTGATGATACGGATGCGGTTGAGCGATTGAAGATTCAATACGGTACGTCATTGGTTTATCCATTAAGTTCGATGGGGGCACACGTTTCGGCAGTGCCAAATGAGCAGTCTTTCCGGGAAGTATCGATGGAAACACGAGGGAATGTAGCGGCTTTTGGTTCGTTTGGTTACGAATTGGATTTGAACCAGCTGACGGAAACGGATCGGGAAATTGTCAGGCAGCAAATCTGTTTTATTAAGGATTACCGTAAAATCATTCACCAAGGAGACTTTTATCGGTTGGTTAGTCCCTTCGAGGGAAATTATTGTGCTTGGATGGTGGTGTCAGCTGATAAGAAAACTAGTATCTTGGGGTACTATAAGATTTTAAATGAAATCAATGGACCGTTCTCGCGTTTGCAGCTGAAGGGCTTAGCCTCAAAAGTTGAATATACTAACGTTCAAACAGGAAAGACTTATTTTGGTGATGAGTTAATGAATGTTGGTTTTGTAACTAGCGATACGTCGTGTGGGCAGGTCATTGATGGACGAAAAACTTCCCATGATTTTGATTCTAGAATAATCGTGCTGCAGGCAAAATAGCAGTAGGACTAACGAAAACAACAAAAAAGCTGCTTCAATTTATCTAACTAGGTGAATTGAAGCAGCTTTTTTTGCTAATTACTCATGGTCGACGAGGAAAGAAGAATGTTCAAATAATTTTTGTCTTTCCTGTTCACTTTTGCGATATTGGGAGGGAGTCTTGCCGAATTTTCTTTTAAAGGCTTTAGCAAAGACCAATGGATCCTTATACCCACTGTATTCTGAAACATCCTCAATCCGTAATTGACTGATCCCTAATAATTCAGCGGCCCTTGTTAAACGATACTCGGTGATGTATTGCTGTAAGGTAGTCCGCATTTCACTTTTAAAGATTGTTGAAAGGTAGCTTCGATTTAAGGATAAGGCTTCAGCCAAATTTTTGACTGTTAAGTCAGTTGCATAATTTGATTTAATGTAGTCAATCGCATACTGGACATGAGGGTTAACGGACTTGTTGACAGCAACGGTGCTGGCATTAGACTGCTGCAGCAAAGAGAGAAATTTGTAAAGCAATGAAGAAAGCATTAACTCTGATTGAACCGAAGTGTCTTCAAAAGAAAAAGTCGTTTCAATGATAGCGACTAATTGTTCCATCTGATCAATTTTAAAAATGGGGTGCTTGGCATCTAATCCTAAGCCTTCTAAATAAAAAGTTGCCATTTCACCAGAAAATGCTATCCAATAGTAACTCCAGGGAGATTCTCTGTCGGCTTGGTAAAAGGTTCGCTTATCTGGTGGAATCAAAAAGCCTTGTCCTTCTTTTACAGAATAAACCTGTCCATCCACATGATAACTCCCGTTCCCGCTGGTTACAATATGCACAATATGGTTGGGCCTGACTGCTGGTCCAAAGCTGTGCAACGCACCACAAATCGCTTTTCCAGTGTACAAAAGTCGTAAATCTTTTTGTGTATCAAAGGCGTAAGTCTTAACAAACGTTTTCTCCATTGTTTTCCACCTAACATTCTGACTGTATTTAATCACATTATACTCTGTGGTATCCGCTTTCATCAACCTATAATAGATTTATAGGTAAGCGCATACCGAAATGAAGGGAGAAATGATTAATGAAAGTACCATTTAGAGAGAAATACGCATTCGGTTTAGGTGCGTTGGGTAAAGATGCTATTATCTGCTTTGTCGGTACCTTTTTAGCCTATTATTTTACAGATGTTTTGTACTTAACACCTGCATTTGTAGGGGCTTTATTTTTTGGAGCACGAATTTGGGATGCGATTAATGATCCTGTGATGGGCATGATTATCGATAATACTCGAACGAAGCATGGAAAATTTCGAATTTGGCTGGTGATAGGAACCATGTTAAATGCCATTGTATTTGTTTTACTTTTTTCAACGTTTGGTTTGACTGGAAACAGCCTTTATATCTACGCCACCATCATGTATGTACTATTTGGGATGACCTATACGATAATGGATGTTCCTTATTGGTCATGGCTGCCTAACTTGACGAGTGATCCACAGGAACGAGAAAAGGTTTCAGTTATTCCAAGAATTTTTGCCAGCTTGGCTGGTTTGCTGGTGGGAACATTCGGTCTCCAAATAGTAAATAAACTAGGTGGCGGAAATCAGCTTCAAGGATTTCAAACGATTGCAGTGATTATTGCAGTGATCTTTGTTGTATTAATTGGGATTACTGAAACCAACGTCCCCGAGGCTTCCACGCTTGATCAAAAAAATGCACCTAAAATTACCATAAAGACGGCGGTAAATGTCATTAAGAAAAATGATCAGCTGTTGGCTTTTATCGGTTTACTGCTGACCTTTAATTTATCGATGCAGATTTTGAATGGATTCATGATTTATTATTTTAAATATGTCGCAGGCAGTGAACGCTTATTTTCACTTTTCTTCTTTACGATTTTTGCAGAGATGCTTGGATTGATGCTTTTTCCTAAAATTAGTCGAAAAATCAGTAGGGAAAAAACTTACATTCTTGCTTGTGCCTTACCTGTAGCAGGATTGACTCTTTTGCTGGTGTCTGGATTTATTGCACCGACAAATGTGGTTTTGGCGATGGCTTCTGGTTTGATTCTGAAATTTGGTTCAGGTCTATCCTTAGGCGTGACAACTGTTTCAATCGCTGACTGTATCGACTATGGTGAAATTAAATTTGGTACCCGGAATGAAAGCATTATTTGTTCGGCACAAACCTTCTTAATGAAATCTGCGCAAGCAGTTGCTGGTTTACTGACCGGGGTTGGGTTATCAATTGTTGGGTATGTTCCGAATGTAGCACAATCGGCTACGGCGATTTGGGGTATTCGGATATTGACTTGCATCATTCCAATTGTGTTTGTGATTATCAGTTATGTTGTGTACCGCAAGTTCTATAAGCTAAAAGGAACTCGATTGATTAATCTGTCCAAACAGGTTTTAGATATTCATACTGAAAAGGAGAGTAAGGCTGAAGCACAGCTTTACAGTGATTTGCCTAATGAAGCGTAGTTTGGTCAATCGAGCTCTTGCAACGATAGCTGGCGTGATGATTATTGCACTGGGCATTGCCTGGATGCGGTTCAGCAGCTTTGGAACAGATCCGTTTGTAACAATGAATATCGGCATTGCTCAGTTTTTAGCCTTGCCTTTTGGCACCGTTCAAATGGTAATGAATTTACTCTTTCTACTCTTTATGCTGCGCTTCAGCAAGCGGTCTATTCATTTAGGCACAGCACTGGGAATTTTCTTAGTAGGCTATATGTCGGACTTTGTCTTGTCTCTGCTTACTTTATTGCCGCTTAATATCTATATTCGAGTACTAGCAATGTGTATCGGCTTATTGTGCTGCACATTAGGAGTAGCCATTTACATGCGAGCCGATTTGGGTATTTCCCCCTACGATGCAGCGGCAAAGATCATTGAAGAGCAGAGCAAGACCAAATTAAAATATCGGGAAATAAGGGTCTTAACCGATTTAGGGTGTGTATCCGTCGGTTTTCTGTTAGGAGCTCCGATAGGTATGGGGACAGTGTTGACTGCATTTTTTACCGGACCATTAATTAACTTCTTTGGTGAAAAAATTGAGCAAATTACTTCAGCTAAAAAGAGCGTCCCTGTTACTGAAATAAACAAATAGGGGCTGACATAAGTAGTCTCAAAAAAAAGAAAATGGGCAGGTCTCTAAAAATCTTTAGTGGATTTTAGAGACGTGTCTATTTTCTATGAAAGAAATTCTCTTGTTTGTTCTGCAGTAGACAGTTTATCCTATTGAGAGCCAATAATCATTGGATATTCTTTAACCCATATGAAAGGAATCTTCGACTAACTGTTAGGTTTACTGCAAAAAGTGATACAAAATTGATGGATAGTTATCTTTTCTATGCGTTCAAAAGATGAGCAGCTCAGCTCTTTCGCGTGCACTAAGGCGCAGCGACGGCTGAGCTACTCGATTTCTCCTTAGTTTCCACTGGGAGACAAATGAATGACATTCGACCCATAGTAGTCTTCTCTGATAGTCGCTTTAAACTTCGTTAAAAAGTCTTCATCAATCCCAAGCAGAGATTCTAAAAAGGGAAGTTCAATGTTATATTTGTCTAAAAAATCATTTAGTACTAGCAGATGATTTTCAAATACAAAATTAAGAAGCGCACGTGTTTTACCCGGTTTAACGACAGGAATATCTTCATCCAAGGGTTCTTTTTGTCTCATTTTGTATTTATTAAGTGATGCGTAAAAGTACCTGTTTTCTTCATAACTTAGGAGCCCCAATTTGTAGGCTCTGTATTCCAAAGCGATGATAGAAACCATATATTTCATTTTCATCTCGACGTAAGAATATGGATTCGATTTCTTTTTAATTTGTTTAAAATCTTTTACAAATTCTTCTTCTGGTATTAAGAAATAAGAAGCAAAATCATTGGCTTCTTTTTCAATGACTTTATGTTCATCTTTGGAAAGGCTATCCATGTCAATTAATCTATGCATCAAAAGATGACCTAATTCGTGTGCCAAATCAAAATTTCTTCGTACAGATGATTTCTTTATATTTCCTAAAATAATAAAGGGACGTTCTTCTTTTGTCCACGTACTATATGCATCAATATGAGATCCCATATTCTTTTCAAGAATTGAAATTCCAGACATTTCTAACTTATACAATAGATCTCTATTATTTTGTATATCCAGAGTGCTTCTTGCGTTTTCTGCAAGGTGTTGCAAAATACTCTTTTTATCAGTAACTTTAGAATCGCCATTATAATAAAGTTTTTCTGAAGCTTCTCTCAGAGAATAAATAGATCTTTGAGGTACATCTACACTAAATTCAAACTCAAAAATGAAATGACTAACAAAGTCTAAATAGGTTGTTTCCATTTTCGCTTTTTTTCTAGATTCTCGATCTTCTGCTCGATAAGCGATATGTTCAATAGTACTTATATTCTTTGTGAAAGGTTTTGAATAGAAAAATTGAGGTTTAACAGAAAAAATTCTCTTGAATTCATTTACGATTTCAAATTTAGGCACAGTATACTGATTTTCATATTGCCATATGGCTTGTTCACTGACATTAACTAATTCAGCAAGATCTTTTCTGGAGAGCCCCTTCAATTCTCGAACATTTTGTAATTGCTCTCCGAAAAACATGATTAACACATCCTTATTTAGGTTTTACTATTCTTTCTTTTCCTCATCTTCTGCTGCAACAGAAAGGCCAAAAGCATTTGGTTCTCCGGAAAAGATCGTTTGATCTGTTGTTTTTTCTTCCCTGATTGGTGCTACATCATCAAACCTAATTTCATATGGGCTGGTCGTAATATAGCTAGTTAAGTCTGCTACTGGAATCAAACTCATTGTTTCGCTATTAGGCATCATCAGATTAATAGAGTCAATAATTTTTGTCTCATCGTTGATTTCATAAGTGACAATGTAAAAACGGGAATATTTATGCTCAACATTTAGAGAACGGCCTTCTAAGACTGCCTTTACTTCCTCAGGATCACTTAACTCTAATTCAATTTGTTCTGGCCTTTTGATAAATGTAAGACCGGATTCTTTGAATGCGGGTAGATTGATATCTGATAGGTCTACAAGATAATTTTTTTCCTTTTTGATGTCTCCGTCAAATGATTGTTGGATTCTGCGAGAATTTTTTACAATCAACATAAAGTTTTCTGATTCTTCACTTAAAGTAAATTGTAAATACTCCCAAGTATAGCCAGCTTTTTCAATTGTAAAATCAATACCAGCTTTTTGTCCAACTTTAGATACTTGATCATCAATGTGATTTCCTTTAGTTCAAGCGTAGGCACCACTAACATTCATTTTGGCTATTTTTTCTTTACGTTCGTCAAGGTATTGCAGATACCCTTTTAGCGTACCATCGACAATAGCTTGATAAATCACTTCACTTAGTTCAAATTTTTTCATAATTACCTCCAGTACTTTTAAGTCATATAGGTATTATACATCAATTTAAAAAGCAGAAACATTTTTTTTCGACTTTTTTTAAAGTAGAACTAATTCATTCAGTACATTACTATATTTTCGAACAAAAAGAGATATCGAAACGAAAGCAATCTTTTTTAAAACGATTTTGAATTTTAAAACCCTTGTCGGAATTCTGGCGGGTGACTTTGTCAATTGCTATGTTTTTACTCGTTTCATCGAGTGTCAAAACACCGTTAAATCAACATTCTAACATCAAATGATATATGTGATTTATTCGAAAGGGGTCAAAACCTCTCCAACTGATAATCTTCCCAGCCATTATTTTTTGTATAGATATTAAGTAAAAGTGAACCAAGAAAATTCCTATGACTTAGCAATCCTTTATAAATACCTTAAAAAAAGGAAAAAAATAAGATAAGATCATGAGAAAAGATCGTTAAATAGTGAGAAAGTATTCATTTAAGCGGCGTCTTTAGGTAAAATGAAATAAAGCTTCAGCTTTTAGCGAAAAAAAGGAATGAACGGTTTCTAAATGCAAAAAGGAGATTGAACTGTGAGAAAATGGAATAAGAAATTTTATCGCGATAAATATTTTTGGATAGGCTTACTCTGTATTACTCTAGCAGTAGTTTCCTATACTTATTTTAAGCAGCCTTTTCATTCAACCACGAGTACAAAAGACATAGAATCTTCAGAATTAGATGAACAGGTGAACGAAAAGATTGGTTCGGTTAGTGAATTACGAGAGTCGTTTGAAGCTATTCAGGTTGGCAAAGAGGAAACAGGGGAAGGTGGAAGTACAAAGAAGCAGGTCAATTCTTCTCTAGGTTCTCCTAATATGAAGATGGAAGATCATTTAGAAGGCGAAAAGGTTCTTACGTATACTTGGCAGAATTTTTCTTGGGAATCACCTATGCCTATGCTCAGTGTGAGTTACAAGAATGATAAGGTCGTCAATAAAAATTTATACTTTAGTAATGAAAAAATGAAAGACCAAATGTTCAATCAATCAGAGTTTGATGCTTTGCAGTTAATGGACACGTATACTCGAGAGGATTTGGTTGAAATTTTCGGCTATCCCGACATGGAATCAGTTGCGCAGTCTGAAATGGGTGTGTATGAGTACTATAACTGGTTTCGTTCAAATGGCATCTACAGCATTAATTTGCAAGACAATCAATTGAAGGAAAAGAGACACAATACAGATTGATGACAAAATTATTAGTTGATATCCGAAAAAACGCTGTTTTAACAGTAGTGGACTTCCTCTTTGATAGGACAATTAATTGGAGTAAAGATTTTTGAGCAAACAGACAAAACTCTGCTTTTTTTAATTTATTTACGTTAAAGTGATTAATAAGAGCAGCAAGCCCAACATGATATATTACCCGTAACTAGGGCAAAGAAATAATTAAGTCTTAGTTACGGGTATTTAGGGTGGGAATTGAAAAAATGCACCGCACGGCAGAGAAAAAAGTCCGAATTGTTGAACTGCACCTGAACAGTGAACTTAGCCAAATCTAAGCAGCCTAGCAATAGTTCTTTTACGTTATTCATGTATACTTCCCCAACAGTACTATCAACAGTAAGTATTGTCTTAGTGCATTCTCCCAGTATCTTCACATGCCAAAATTACTTTTTACTCATGTACCAGTAGAGATATTACAAATTAAAAAAATAGCTTTGAAAGCAATTAAATAGACGATTTTTCAGGCCGCATCTCTCTTAAGAGGTAGTTGCCGTTTATAAACCCTACTTAGTATAGCTTATTGCTCATTTTCAAAAAGTTCTAGAAGCTGTATTTATTTAGAACCAGTGCGGTCATCTCTTCAATGGATTCTTCACAAACATTTTCTAACCAAAGCTTTACCACAGCAGTTATTCCTGTTCTAAAAAAAATCGAATTATATTTTAGGAAGTCGTTGTGAGACTCGCCTGTTGTTTCGTCGTGCTCTTTAAAAAGCAGTCCTTTGGTTGGATTAATTTTAAAATAAGCTTGGTAAATTTTCGGATTTTTTTTAACGTCTGCAAACAATTCAAAAAATGCTTGCTTTAGCCCTACATTATCACCTGCTAAGTTGACCATGTAAAGGTATTTATCTTCTATTTCAGCAGTTATTTTTTCGCTCAAATCATAAATGTCTATAAAATGAGCATAAAATGTAGAGCGGTTTATCTCCGCTAATTTACATAATTGAGCAACTTTGATTTCGTGTAACTCCTTGGTTTGGAGTAATAAAATAAAATTTTTTTTAATTCTCTTTACTGCAGATTCTCGACACATATTCTTCACCTCGTGTACCAACACTTTACCTAATTCTGTTGATTGTATCGTCTTTTTTTCAGGAGTAAGATAAATACATAACAAATTAAGGGGTGTTCATTATGAATAATTTAAATGACAAAATTGCAAACACTTTATCTTCAACCAACAAAAATATAGCCGACAAGCTTATGTCTACTAATGACAAAATTGCGGATACTGTTATCTCTAATCACAATAAAATAGCTGATAAATTTGTAGATACTTTTTTGAAAAAAGAGAATGAATCCACAGAAGATGCTCAAAAACGTTTAAAAGAAGAAAATATGAAAAGAAAAAAAGTGCAATCGGAAAAGAAAGTAACACATAAAAGCAAATAGTTTTCCAACACTAGAGATGACAAAATTGAGCATATTTTGAGTAGTCATTTAAGCTTTTCTACTAAGATGATTTCAAATTTCCTGTTCGGAAATTGAAATCATCTTTTTACTTTTGTCACCGCTTCTTTGGCAATTATACTTCTAGTTTATTCGTAGATGTTTCCTGCTGCGAAAGGTATTCTTTCGCTTCCTTGTTAACAGTTTTTAGATCACAGCCTTGTTGTTTAGCAGCGAAAACACAGCCGCAGTAGCATTGACGGTAAACGTCGTATTCTTTGCACAGCTCGATAGACCGCTGATAACCAGAATTTTTTTTGAAATCACTTGGCAGGTAATTGGTATCGTAGATTTTTTGGATATCCATTCCGATCTGATTAATCAGCTGACTATTTTTCTTTGGAGAAATCGTCAAGGCACTGCCAAAATAATCATAGCCCCGTTCGAGTGCTTCTTTGGCAGCTAAATCTAAGCGCATGTTAAAGCAGGCGGTGCAACGTTTCCCACCTTCTTTTTCTTCGGCTAGCTGATTTTCTTGAACCATTTGAATAAAGGCATTGGGTTTGTATTCATCGACGATTAAATCTACCTGTTGGCCGGTAGCTTTATTAAAGTCATCAATAAACTTTTTCTGGACCAGCATCCTTCTTTGATATTCGCTGGCAGGATGGATGTTGGAGTTTGAAAAGAAGATTGTCACATCGGCATATTGGGTCAAAAATTCTAAGGTATAGGTGCTGCAGGGTGCACAGCAGGAATGAATTAGAATTTTGGGACGAGCATGTTGCTGCTGCCAGACACTAATCATTTTTTGTAATACTCGGTCATAGTTTATTTTTTGGTTTTTCATGTTATCAACAATTTCGTTAGCGTTAATAGGGCTCATCGTCTCACTTCCTCGTTGATGATTATAAAGTAAATTGGATAATTTAGAAAGAGAGAATTTCTTTTAACTTCGGACCTAAGACAGATAGTTAATTTGTGAAAAAAAACGTATATTGTTTATGAGAATGAAAGGAGTTTTGGCATGAAAAAGTTTACATTAATCGAGATGTTGATGGGAGTTTTTTACTAGCTAGGTGCTCTACAGCAACTAAAGAAGTGAAAAAAGAAATAGATAAGCAGATGGACATCGGTACTGGTGAGGTACAGTTGTTAACAAATGAAATTTCGTCTGAGAACAACATTATCGGGGTTCATGGTGACTGATTTTGATGAAGAGAAAACAACTTTTGTCTATGTTGCCAATCAAAAGGTACTGGCTGAATCATTAAAGAATAATCAAGAGTATTCTATCGATATAGAGGGATTAGAGGATGCACATCCCACAGATTATAAATCAAAAGTACAGTTTTACCAAACCGAGGACGACACTGAAGACAACGAAAATGTGACTTTGTTTAAACAAGTAAGATATACAGTGAAATAAAAAGAGAGCTGAGGAGAAATCTTATAATGGATTTCTCCTCAGCTTTTTTTACCTCAACTCAATGACTTCTTCAGAATCCTTATCAAAGAAGTGGCTCTTATTCAGGTTAAAGGCCAAATCGATCATTTTACCTGGTTGATGGAAGTCACGAGCATCGACCCGGGAAATGAACTCGGTATCGCCCACCCGGGAGTAAAGCATGGTTTCAGCACCCAGCAATTCAGAAACTACGATTTCGGCTTTTACTGTTGCATCTGGTGTGGTATCAATAGCGATTTGTTCGGTATGAATGTCTTCAGGACGAATACCGAAGATCAGCTCTTTGTCTTCGTAACCTTTTTCTATCAGGCGTTTGTTTTTGCCTTCAGGAATTTTCAAAGTCAGACCTTGATTATCAGTAATTATGCCTTTAGACAGAATTACATTGAAAAAGTTCATAGCTGGTGAGCCGATAAATCCTGCTACGAACACATTTCTTGGCGAATTATAGACTTCAATTGGTGAGCCGATTTGTTGGATGAAGCCATCTTTCATAATCACGATGCGATCGGCCATGGTCATGGCTTCAGTTTGATCGTGAGTAACGTAAATGGTGGTCGTTTTTAAGCGACGGTGCAGCTTAGCAATTTCTGCCCGCATGGCTACCCGCAGCTTGGCATCTAAATTGGACAAGGGTTCATCCATTAAGAAAATCTGCGCGTCCCGAACGATTGCCCGTCCCAAGGCCACCCGTTGTCTTTGTCCCCCAGATAGAGCGGCTGGTTTTCGATCCAAGTATTCGGTTAAACCTAGAATTTCTGCCGCATTGTCCACCCGCGATTTTATTTCCTCTTTACTGATTTTCCGCAGCTTCAGGCCAAAAGCCATATTGTCGAATACTGTCATATGAGGATACAAAGCATAATTCTGGAAGACCATGGCGATGTCACGGTCTTTAGGTGCTACGTCGTTCATCAATTTTCCGTCAATTAAAAATTCACCTTCTGAGATATCTTCTAGTCCAGCGATCATTCGCAGAGTAGTGGATTTTCCGCAGCCGGAAGGACCGACAAAGACGATAAATTCCTGATCTTTTACAGCTAGATTAAAATCAGTGACGGAATATGTTGCGTTGTTGTCGTATTGTTTATAAATATTTTTTAAAGCCATTTCAACCATTGGTGGTTCCTCCTTTTATTTACCCTTCGACGATTCTTTTCCAAATTTTTCCAAGCTCTAGTCAGAGCTTGGCGGGATATCGCTTTCATTTAATTATGAAGCAAAATCTTCTTTGTTTGAAAAAACCTGCAAAAGCAGCTACCTACTTTTTATCACAATTGCTTTCGATCAAAAATAGCTTTTAGAGCTTTCCTTTAATTTGTTGCGACATACCTTAAATTTGTTCATTACTTCTGCTGATGGAAAGCGATATCATTGTTTTCGAAAGGAGTTGAAGGAATGCAGAAAAAAAAGAAAGCTGGATTTTGGCAAAATATATGGCGGTATAAAGCCTTGATCTTAATGGCTTTGCCGGGGTTCATCTGGTTTATATTCTTCTTTTATATACCAGTCTTTGCCAATGTGGTGGCCTTTAAGAATTTTCACATTTCACCGAATGGGTTTATTGACAGCCTGATGACCAGTGAATGGGTAGGCTTTGATAATTTCAAATTCTTGTTTGCTTCACAGGATGCTTGGTTAATTACCCGAAACACACTGTTATACAACATTGTTTTCTTGGCATTTAATTTGTTCTTCGCAATCGCTTTTGCGATTATTATGAGTGAACTGCGCAATAAGAAATTTGTAAAGGTTTATCATACAATGTCTCTTTTACCGTATTTCTTATCTTGGGTAGTTATCGGGTATTTCGTTTATGCTTTCTTGAGTCCAGATAAAGGGATTATCAATCATTGGCTGACCAATGCCGGAAAAACCCCGATTAACTGGTACAGCGATCCAACGTGGTGGCCGCTGATTTTCGTTATTATGAACGTTTGGAAAAGTCTGGGCTACAATAGTATTATCTACTATGCTTCCGTGATGGGAATTGATCCGACGTATTATGAAGCAGCGATGGTGGATGGTGCCAGCAAGTGGCAGCAGATTAAAAACGTGACTATTCCGCAAATTGTACCGATGATGCTGGTGCTTTTAATCATGAACATCGGCGGGATCTTCCGAGCTGACTTCGGTATGTTCTACAATGTACCACGTAATTCTGGTGCATTGTATCAAGTAACCTCTGTTTTAGATACTTACATCTATAATGGGTTGACCTCAACGGGAGATATCGGAATGTCGTCGGCAGCCGGCTTGTATCAGTCAGTCGTCGGAGCTGCATTATTATTAATTGCTAATTTTGTTGTTAGAAAAATCGAACCGGATTCAGCACTATTCTAAGGAGGAATTCAATGAAAAAGAAAAAAGTAAACAAAGTTGAAGTTCGTTCCTTTAATCCGACGGTCAATTTAATTTTCAATGTAGTAATTGCCTTGTTTGCGGTTTCTTGTGTGTTGCCGTTCATCTTTGTCATCATGATTTCGTTAACTCAGGAAGCATCGCTGGCGGAGATGGGGTATCGCTTTTGGCCAAAAGAATTTTCAACGGCAGCCTACAGTTACATTTTTGCGGGGGAAATGAGTAAGAAAATTTTTCAGGCCTTTGGAGTAACGATTTTTGTTACGGTTTTAGGAACATTAGTAAATGCGTCGATGACCTCGTTGTATGCTTACGTTATTTCGCGGTCCAATTTTCCGTTTCGCCGTTTCTTTACCATTTTTGCTCTAGTAACTATGCTGTTCACACCTGGGATGGTTGCCAATTATTTAGTGGTTAAGAATCTGTTAGGTCTGAATGACACGATTTGGGCGTTGATTCTGCCATTGGCCTTAGGACCGTTCAATATTCTGGTAATGCGTTCTTTCTTTAAAAAGACCGTACCAGACAGTATTATTGAGTCTGCTCGTATTGATGGTGCCAGTGAAATGCGTATTTTTAGGAGCATTGTTTTACCGTTGGCGGTTCCGGGCATTGCGACAATTAGTTTGTTCGCGGCTTTAGGATATTGGAATGACTGGTTGAATGCCTTGCTGTATATTCAAAGAGATAATTTGGTTCCATTGCAATATTTATTAATGAAGATTCAAAATAATTTGGACTTTCTGGCAAGAAATGCCGGCTTAGGTGCACAGATTCAAGGTGGCTTGGCAGCCCTGCCGAGTGAGTCTGCTCGGATGGCGATTGTGGTGGTATCAACCTTGCCGATTGCTTTAACGTATCCATTCTTCCAACGTTATTTCGTTGGAGGCTTAACTATTGGCGGTGTCAAAGAATAAACGAATAGAAAGAAGTGGAATGATGAAAGCGTGGAAAAAAGTACTAGGGATAGCAGCAATTGCTTTAGCAACAGTCGGTTTGGCTGCTTGCGGCGGATCAGATGACTCAAAGGGAGCTGGCGGTGGTGATTCCAAAACCTTGTTAATGTATCAAGTGGGGGATAAGCCGGATAACTATGATGAATTAATGAAGATTGCCAACAAGCAAATCAAGGATAAGATTGGTGTAACCATCGACCTGCAATATATCAGCTGGGGAGACTGGGACAAGAAAATGCCAACGATTATTAATTCAGGAGAAAGCTACGATATCGCTTTTGCTTATCAATATGTAGCCAATGCGCAAAAAGGTGCTTTCGCCGATTTAACTGAACTTTCACAAACGCATGCTAAGGAATACATGGATCAACTGCCCGAAATGTATAAAAAGGGAAACGAAGTCGATGGCAAATTGTATGCGATTCCGGTATATGGCAATAATTGGGCACAGCAGGTGTTAACCTTTAATGATCAATTCGTGAAAAAATACAATTTAGATATCAGTAAAGTTGATGGTTCTTATGAATCTGCTACCGAAGTATTGAAGCAGTTTCATGAAAAGGAACCAAATATTGCTGCTTTTGCAATTGGTCAAAATTTTAAAGCTTCCGGCAACTTTGATTTTCCATTAGGCAAGGATTATCCTTTTGCGGTGAAATTGGATGCCAATGGTTCACCGAAAATTGTGAACCAGTACGAAGATCCTGAATTCCAGAACAATTTGAAGGTCCTACATCAGTGGTACAAAGCTGGTTTGATTCCTTCAGATGCGGCAACAGATACACAGGCTTATCCTTTAGAGGGCAACACATGGTTTGCCCGTGAAGAAACTCAAGGGCCATTGGATTATGGTGATACGATCCTGTCACAGGCTGCTGGTCAATCATTGACTTCTCGTCCCTTAACTTCTCAATTGAAGACTACGGCTCAGGCACAAATGGCAAACTTTGTTGTTTCCAATACTTCGAAAAACAAAGAAAAAGCGGTAGAATTCTTGAATCTGTTAAACACAGATCCTGATTTGTTAAACGGCTTGGTTTGGGGAGTGGAAGGTGAAGCTTGGGAAAAAGTTGGCGATAAAAAGATCAAATTACTGGACGGTTACAAACCAAAAGCGCACATGGATGCTTGGAACACGGGTAACAACATGCTGCTTTATACTTCCGAAACTGTGACAGATGAAATGATTCAAAAACGTGATCAAAGTATTGAAACAGCAGAGACTTCACCAATTCTAGGCTTCAACGTGAAAACGGACAGCTTCAAAACAGAATTGACCAATATTATGAATGTGATGAATCGTTACGCAGCGAATTTGAATACTGGTTCAATTGACCCTGAAGAAAATCTGCCAAAATTAATTGAAGAATTAAAAACCGCAGGCTGGGACAAAGCTCAAAAAGAAATGCAGGCACAACTGGATCAATATATGGAAGAAAGCAACTAAGGAATACTTAGGCTGTGACAGAAATAGGATGAATTAGAAAAACGTGCTTGGTTCCAAGAGGGTACTTGAACTCTTGGGCCAAGTGATAAGTTCCTAGCTTAAAGGCTTCTGTCATGGTCGCTGTTCTTAATTGGAATTCGTGGTAGTATATGACAAGTGTTTAAACCTTAGTTTATAACAGCCTTGTGAACTAAGGCTTGAACATTTTCAAAAAAATGATGAGGTGAAGGTTATGGCAAGCAGCGGGGTTCAAAGACTGTTCTATGTGATATGGACCATTATCAAATTAAATCTTTTCTTCCTTTTATTTTCACTAATGGGGGGACTGGTTTTAGGCATCGGACCGGCATTTCAAACGATGAATGATTTGCTGACTGAACAAGGAATAAACTATCAAGAAATTACCTTTAAGCGCTTTTTAACCGGCTGGAAGTCGAACTTTAAACGAGGAAATCTACACTTTGGATTGTTTGCAGTACTTACTTTGGTGTTAGTCTATAATCTCTATTTGGCGGCGCAAATTCAAGGCTTGCTTTGGCTGATTATTGCTGTCTTATTGTTCTTTGTGCTGCTTTTAGTGACGGTGCTGTTTCTCTATATAACGTTGTACGAAACGAGCTACGAGATTTCCAACGTCAATCTGCTGAAGCTAGCTTTTATCAGTGTTTTCTTAAATTTTGGTGTTTTCTTGAAGGTGCTCTTTGGAGTGATTAGTATTTTAGCAGTTACTTGGTACTTTAAAGGTTTATTCTTGTTTGCGACCTTTGCACTGCTGATTATCTGGAGTGGGTATGCTACTAAGAGTAATCGCCAGTTAGTGGATCAGAAGTTGGCCGTCCATGGATAAGGGTGGATTCCGTTTGACTAAGAAAACTTATTTAATGAATCGATTGATGCGAGTATACAGCCTTCTGTTAGTAGGAATTATCCTATTAACGGTGGCTGCTTTGTGCGTTTTTACTGCGGATTCTAATTACAAGAAGCTGATGAGTGAAATGAACATCTTGGAGAATCGAATTCACAGTTATGCAACGGATAAGGACACCACCATGAGTTATCTTTACATGGAATTAGCTAGTTCAAATGCGGCGGTAGATAATGTGCGCAAGTATTTGAATTTGTCGCCTTCGGAGTATTTTGAATTTACCCAAAAGTATTGGGATGATTATCAGAAGGATACCCGTGTTTCTTCTACGATTAGCGGCTTTTTTACTGCTTTTCCGGATCTGGAAGAGCTATATGTCACATTGGATGGTTCAGAGAATTATTTGAAGGCTGATCGAAAAAATCACAATGGACAGAAAATGCAGGGAGAACTGCCGGAAAAAAATGGCTTTTTGATTAATCGTCCCATTGTTGATCAGTACAGCTTTCAAACCATTGGCCAGATTTATGGTGTTTTTTCAGAATCGGCGGTGCTGGGCAGCTCTGCTCAGTCGTTGATGGATGAAGGAATTGATGTATTTATCGTCGATAGTGCGGATCAAGTAATGTTTTCTACTCATCATCAAGTGACGGATGCTGAATACAAAACACTGGTGAAAGGGATCGAACGTCACAGTGCAGTTCCCAAAATAATTCACAAAAATTACTATGTGCTGGATCGGAAAACCAGTAAAGCTTATTCCTACGTTTTAGTGGCAAACAAAAACGTTCTTTGGTGGAAAAATCTAAAAACCTTCAGCTTAATAATTTTGTTGGGCTGTTTGTTGGCTAGTGTTTTATTACTGGTGCTTCACCGAACCTTCAAACGCTACTTCCGGCAGGTGGAAACGATTGTGGCTATTACTCACAGTGTAGCGGAAGGGAACTTGCAGGAAAGAATCGATCTTGCTTTGGTTCAGGATGAACTTTTTGATCTTTCCCAGGCGATTAATTTTATGATTGGCAGCTTAGATCAGTATATTAAGGAAAATTACGAACTGGAGATTAAACAGCGGGATGCTCACATGCGCGCGTTGCAATCGCAAATCAATCCACATTTTCTTTATAATACGTTGGAGTATATTCGGATGTATGCTTTAAGCAAGCAGCAAAAAGAATTAGCTGATGTAGTGTATGCTTTTTCGGCTTTGCTGCGAAATAATACAACTCAGGAAAAAACCACAACGTTGAAAAAAGAATTGTCATTCTGTGAGAAGTACGTTTATCTTTATCAAATGCGATATCCCGATCGAGTAGCTTACCGGTTTACGATTGAAAAAGAATTGGAGCAGCTGGTGATTCCGAAATTTAGCCTGCAACCGTTAATAGAGAATTATTTTGTCCATGGAATTGATTATACTCGCAATGACAACGCGATTAGTGTGAAGGCCTTTTTTGAAGGGCAAGATATCGTGATTCAGGTGATCGATAATGGGAAAGGTATGGAGGACGCAGCGTTAAAGGAATTGCGGCAGAAGCTGTTCCTGCCAGAGAATCTTCAGGATTCATCGATTGGAATGCGCAATATCTATGAGCGCTTGAAGAATTCCTTTAGCTTGGAATTTTCGATGCACATTGACGCACAGTTGAACCAAGGGACTATCGTGACTATTCGGATTAAAGGGGGGAAAGCTCTTGTTGCATAAAGCAATGCTAGTAGATGATGAATATATGATTTTAGAGGGCCTGAAGCAAATCATTTCTTGGCAGGAACTGGGCTTTGAAATTGTTGCCACAGCTCGAACGGGTCTTGAAGCGTTGGATTATTTGAGCTGGCATCCGGTAGATTTGATTGTGAGTGATATTACCATGCCGGAAATGAACGGCATCGAGATGGTCGGGGAAGCGTACAGCCGCGGCTATGAATTTGCAGCGATCTTTCTGTCTGGCTATCAGGAATTTGAGTATGTCAAAGAGGGAATCCGCTTGGGTGTGAAGGACTATTTAGTGAAGCCGGTTGATCAGGAGGAATTGACCGAAATCGTCAAGAAAATTCAGCAGGAGTTAAAGGAAAAACAGCACCGTAAGGAGCAAGAGCAGCTATATAGTGAAAACAGCATCGTTCGTTGGCTCAACGATGATCTAAATGAGCATGATTTTTTTGAGCTGATGGAGAGTTTTGGCACACCAATCCAAGGACCTTTTACGGTAATTAAGATTTTAAGCGAGGCGGATCAATTGCTGGCGATTATCCAGCAATTGAAAACCAAAAACCAACGATTGATTATCACTGGAGGTCCGCAGCAGGATCAGCAAATTACCTTGATTTTTCAAGGAGATGCCGAGAAGTTGAAACGTTTTTTAGCTGATTTGAAGCGACAGTATGGTGGACGAGTTGCCTTTTACACAGGGGAGACTATTCTAGACTGGGAGAATGTATATGAAAGTTATGAGAAGGTCTTGCAGATTGAGGAATTGAATAATTTTTATCCCGATTTGCTGCCGAATCAGAAGCTGGAATTGGTAGAGAACTTAAATGAGCAGGAGTTTTCTTTTCTGGTGTTTAATAAGTCTCTGATGATCGGCGATGCGAAAACAATTCAGCAGGAATTGGATAAAATATTCGAAGAAGTTCACAGCCAACACCTGCAGCCAGAAAATGCCCGTTATATTGCTTTCTTGTTGTTTACTGATATTTCCCGGCAGTACCCCACCGTTACTAAGGTGATTTATGAAGAGACAATCCAAAAAATTCGTCAAAGCACCACGGTCTACCAATTGAAGCAGGTATTGGAGGATGTACTGCACATGGTCAGTGAACAGCCGGTAGAAAAGCAGATTTCTGAAGCAACTCAGGAGGTGATTGAACTGGTGCGCATGGATTATACTCAGGATCTCACACTGAAGATGGTGGCCGATGAATTACATTTGAATGCTGTTTATTTAGGTCAGCTGTTCAAAAAAGAAATGCACAGCAGCTTTTCTCAATATCTCAATCAGGTACGAATTAAAAAGGCTCAACAGCTTTTACTGTACAGCAATCAGAATATCAATGAGATTGCTGATGAGATTGGCTACAACAACACCAACTATTTTTCGAAAATGTTCAAGAAGCTCAATGGGATCACTCCAAAGGAATTTCGTGAGCAATATTTTATGGATTATTCCAATGTAAACAGCGAGGAGGAAAACAAATGGCTTTAGCCGTATTTGATATTGGTGGAACTTCAGTGAAGTATGCTCGCTGGCAGTCCGATCAGCTGTCGCAAAAGGGCAGCTTTGCTACACCGGAAACTTTTGAGGAAATGGTTCTGGCTATGAAGGAGAGGCTGCAGCAAATTCCGAAGGTCACGGGGGTGGCGATCAGCTCTCCTGGAGCAGTGAATGTGGCCGCTCGTCAGATTGAAGGGGTAAGCGCGGTGGGGTATTTGCATTTCCGCCCGATTTTTGATGAGCTGGAAGCTGAACTTGGTCTGCCGATAACCATTGAAAATGATGCCAACTGCGCCGGAATTAGTGAAATGGTGTTAGGTGCTGGACAGCACGCTAAGCATGCAGTGTTTATCATAATTGGAACTGGTATTGGTGGAGCAGTGTTTATTGATCGTAAGCTTCACAAGGGGCGTCATCTCTTTGGGGGAGAATTTGGCTTGATGAAGCCGTATGGTCAAACGATACTGAGCAAATTGGGAACAGCGGTTAATACGGCTAATGCTTTTAGCCAAAATACGGGAATCCAACTAACAGGCATGGAGTTATTTGCTCGCGCAGATGCTGGCGACGAACAAGCAAAGCAATATTTAGCAGCCATGTATGATGCAATTGGCTTGACTCTCTATAATCTGCAGGTGGCGCTTGATCCGGAAATCGTTATGATTGGAGGCGGCGTTTCAACGCGGGAAGATGTGATTACGAATATTAAGGAACGCTTGTATCATTATTTAGCTGCTGAATCAGTGGAAGAAATAATGCCCGAGGTAGTTGCCTGTCAGTATCAAAATGATGCTAATTTAATCGGAGCAGCGATTCATTTTGAAGCGGTTATGAAATAGGAAAAGGCCGAAAAATCTTTGATGGGATTTTTTCGGCCGATTTTTTATTTGCTCAGCGAAAAGGGGAAGTCGCTTGTTTTGTATTCTTTAGGATGAGGTACAATGCCTAGCTGATAGTCAATTTGTCCACCAGTCATCAAATCATCGTGGGTAAAAAACAGTTGCTGGTGAGGGCGATCATTTCGTTTCGTTTGATGGATAAATTGCTGTTGCCGCTGATTTGGAGAGGCTGTAATGGTTAATTTTTCCTCCGTTGACAAAATCAGGACAGCTTTCTTGACCAGCGGCATGCCAATCACATATTCACCAGTACCAGGACTAACCGGGTAAAAGCCCAGCGAGTTGAAGATGTACCAGCCGGCCATGCTGCCGTTATCCTCATCGCCAGGATAACCGTCAGTATCGGAACTAAAACACTCGGTTAACAGATTTTTGATCAGGGGCTGAGCCATTTCTGGTTTGCCGACATAGCTGAATAAATAAGGATAGTGGAAGCTTGGTTGATTAGAAATCGCCAGCTGGCCAAATTCGACTGCAGCCATTTCGCTCATCTCATGAATTTCAAAACCATAACCGGCTACATCAAAATCCGGTGACTGATTACAAAGCGCAATCAATTTTTCAGTGAAGGCCGTTTGTCCTCCCATATACTGAATTAAGCCTTGGAAATCCTGATATACAGCAAAACTGCTTTGCCAAGCGCTGCCCTCTGCATAATCTCTACCCCAACGAATTGGTGAAAAGTCCTTACGAAAATGCCCTTCTGCATCTTTCGCCCGCATTAATCCGACAGCTGGATCGGAAATCTGCCGATAATTCAGCGACTGCTGAGCATAAGTTTGAGCCATTTCCTTGTCGCCTAATGTTTTTGCTACTTGGCTGATACAAAAATCACTGTAAGCATAATCCAGCGTGTGATTAACCGATTCATGATAACTGCTGGGAACATACCCGTATTTTAAATAATCCAGGGTCCCTTGGCGACCGTAATTGGCGCGTTCACTTTGAACGGTAGCCCCCTTTTTCATAGCTTGTAAAAAGCGGGGCATTAAATCCGGCCTAATATTTTTCACTGCAGCATCGGCAATTACTGCATCAATTAAGGTACCGGGCATTAAACCACGTTCATCTGGTGACAACCATTTTGGTAAAAAGCCAGTCTCTTCGTAGCTGTTTAAAAAACCTTCCAGCATTTCCCCATATTTCTCCTGAGCAATCAAAGAAAATAAAGGATAAACCGTCTTGTAAGTATCCCAAAAACCATTGTTAGTATACAACACACCAGACTGAACTTTGCGATTAAAGGTATCATAGTGAATCTTATGACCTGTTGCATCAATCTCATAGAAGGTTTGTGGGAACAAAAAGATTCGATATAAGTTGTGATAAAAGGTTTTTGTTTGCTGCGAATCCGTGTGTTCAACCTGAATGCGATTGAAATAAGAAGTCCATTCTTGTTGACTGGTCTGCAAAAATTCAGCTAGGGATTTTTCTTTTTCTCGTTCCAGATTTAATGCAGCTTGCTCTTGGCTAATAAAAGAGGTACCTAAGTGAATCGTTTGCTGTTTAACAGAGCCGAAATTTAATTTAATAAAAGTGTCATTGTCTTTGATAGTTTTAACAAAAGATAAAACGGGTTCAGCAAACTGAAAGGTTAAGTAAAAGGTAAAGTCTTCATCCTCACATCCGCTGAAATTAACAATACTTAACTGCAGTTCAGAATCATTTATCTGTTGAACATCTTTCATACCAGGTAATGTCAATAGAAGTCCATTTTGTTCTTGACTGAAAGTTAATTCTAAAATAGCACCATACATGCTAGGAACCAAGATGGAATCAATACCGTAGCGCAATTGATTAATTTTTAACTGATAAGGAGCAAAAACTGCTTCCTCTGGACGGTAAGAGCTTTGGGCATGGAATAAAGAAATATCGGCCAGCTCTCCGCTGAATGGGGTCATTAGCATGCGGCTGAAATCTCCCATCCAAGGACTTGGCTGATGGGTTAAGCGATAACCTTGGAAAGTTCGATCATTGGGATGGAACCACCAGCTGCCATTTTGGTCGGTCGTTTGCGGTGCAAAATAGTTCATGCCAAAGGGAACGCCAGTATATGGCAGGCAGTTGCCGTTGGAAAAACTGTGCTGGTTGGCGGTTCCATGACGGGTATCAATCGTTTTAATCATTGGTTGCATACTCCTTCGTTGAGTCTCGGGTAATTAAGGTTATGTCTACTTTGCAGCTGTCCGGCTGCTGCCCGGTTTTAATCCACGCTATTAAGGACTGACCAGCTAGGGCTCCGATTTCTTTAAAATTTTGAGAAATAGTTGTTAATGCCGGATCCACCAATGAAGCGGCTTGAATATCATCAAAGCCGATTACTGAAATCTGCTGCGGTAACTGGTAGCCGCCCTGTTTTAACACTCTCATCGCTTCAATCGCAACTAAATCGTTTTCGCAAACTAAAGCAGTGATCCCATTTTTTTCTACATACTCAAGTACGTTAGCTGGATTGGCCAGCTTTTCTTCTAAAGTAGTGTGAAAAGTCAATTGCTGCTCTTTTAGGCTGCGGATATACCCTAAATAACGCTGCCGAGTCGATTGTGGTGGATGGAGATGACCAAAAATATAAGCAATTTGAGTATGGCCCTGTTCAATTAAGTAGTCACAGGCGGCCTTGCCTCCAGCTAAGTTATCCGAAAGTACTGTTGGCAGATCCAAGTCGTGCAGCTGTTTGTCCAACACGACAATTGGAAATTGCTGGAAAGAAAGATCAAATAGCAAATCCAGATGCTGGCTTTCATCATCGGCATAATAAATCATGCCATCAAATTCCAGGGCAATATCACGGGCTTGATGACTGGTTAGAAAGTCAAAATTCGTCATCATCACTTCAAATTGTTCCTCTTGAACCACTGGCAGCAGTCCTTCTGAAAAGTTTCCTAGCGACAGGTCATTGGAAAAGGGCAGCAAAAACAAAATCCGTTTGGTTGAATTTTTTTGTGGAGACGGTTCTTTGACAAAGCTGCCTTTTCCCCGTGTTCGTTCAATCAGCCCTAATTGCTCCAACTCAGTCAAGGCCCGTTTAGACGTGATCCGGCTGACACCGTAAGTATCGGATAGTTCTTTTTCGGTAGGAACCTGACTGCCGAGAGGCAAGGTTCCATTGCTGATTTGTTCTTTAAGATCGTTGAGAATCGTTTTATATAAAGGTTCCATGGTCTCCTCCTATTTGATATATCATATCACTATATTAACATACTTTTGATTTCTGTAAATAGTTAAATAAATGTTGGTGAAAGCGTAGACAATGATCGGTTATTAGGATATAATCAATTGCGTAAATGATATATCAAATTACAAAAAGGAGACAGAATATGACCTACAAAGATATACCAAAATCCATCGTTAGCTTTATGGAACAAATTACTGAGAAATGTGGAAGTGAACATACTAATTGGGCAGAAAATTTTAATGCGGCCTTTGCTAACACTCTTCTGACAACAGTAAAACGTCAGGAGGATGGCACGACGTTTCTATTAACGGGAGATATTCCAGCGATGTGGCTGCGGGATTCAACGGCGCAGGTTCGACCTTATTTAGTAGTAGCTAAAGAAGATTCTGATTTGGCAGATATGATTGCTGGGTTGGTGAAGAAACAATTTTTTTATATAACTATTGATCCTTATGCCAATGCTTTTAACGAAACCGCGAATGGGGCGGGCCATCAAACTGACCACACAGAAATGAACGACTGGATTTGGGAAAGAAAATATGAGATTGATTCTCTTTGTTATCCCGTTCAGCTAGCTTACTTGTTATATAAAAACACAGGTAGACAGGATCAGTTTAATGCTGATTTTGTTAGAGGCATTGACAAGCTTTTGACAGTTTTTGAAACAGAACAAGATCATAATCAATCGCTGTATTCCTTTGAACGAGAGACTACTCGTCAAGAAGATACACTAGTTAACCAAGGTCGAGGAGCGGAGGTTGTTCCTACTGGTATGACTTGGTCTGGATTTAGACCAAGTGATGATGCGTGCCAATATGGCTATCTGGTTCCTTCGAATATGTTTGCAGTAGTTATACTGGGGTACTTGGAAGAATTGTTCACTGAAGTATTGAAGGATGAAGAGGTTGTTGCCCGAGCCCACAAGTTGAAAACTGAGATTCAAAGTGGCATTGAGGAATACGGCCGAACAATTAACCAAGCTGGAGAAACGATTTTTGCCTACGAAGTGGATGGTAAAGGCCATGCCACAATCATGGATGACAGCAATGTACCAAATTTAATTTCGGCTCCTTACTTAGGCTATGGTTCAATAGACGAGTCAACTTACCTTGCTACCCGTAAGACCTTATTGAGTAAGGAAAATCCTTATTTTTATGAAGGAAAGTTTGCTAAGGGGATCGGGTCCTCCCATACGCCGGAAAATTATGTTTGGCCAATTGCTTTGGCAATGGAAGGCATGACGACCAATGATAAAGGTGAAAAGGAAAGAATTTTGAATCAGCTGGTTGCAACTGACGGCGGCACTCATTTGATGCACGAAGGATTTGATGTAAATAATCCAAATCAGTATACGCGCGAATGGTTTTCGTGGGCTAATATGATGTTTTGTGAGCTGGTGATGGATTACTTTGATATACGAGTAGAAAAATAGATGAGGAGCATTTCAATGAAGAAAAAAGTATATATCATCTCGCATAGTCACTGGGATCGTGAATGGTACATGGCTTACGAGCAGCATCACATGCGTCTAGTTCAGCTGATGGACGATTTGTTGGATTTAATTGAACACGATCCAGAATTCCACAGCTTTCATTTAGATGGACAAACAATTATACTGGACGATTATTTGCAGGTACGTCCGGAAAGAAAAGCAGCAGTTCAGCGAGCAATTGCCTCTGGCAAGCTACAAATTGGCCCCTTTTACATTTTACAGGATGATTTTTTAATCAGCTCTGAATCAAATGCGCGGAATATGCTGATTGGTATGGAGGAAAGTAAAAAGTGGGGAACACCGGTGATGCTGGGTTATTTTCCCGACACTTTTGGTAACATGGGACAAACACCGCAAATGATGAAGCAAGCCAATTTAGCTGCGGCTGCATTTGGTCGCGGGGTGAAACCGATTGGCTTTGATAACGAAGTTTTGGAGGACCGCTATACTTCACAATATTCTGAAATGAACTGGCAGGGACCAGATGGAACCGAGATTTTTGGGTTGCTGTTTGCTAACTGGTACAGCAACGGGAATGAGATTCCGGCAGAAGAGACAGCGGCGAAAGCTTTTTGGGACCAAAAATTGGCAGATGCAGAAAAATATGCTTCAACGGATCATTTACTGATGATGAACGGTGTTGATCACCAGCCGGTACAAAAAGATATATCAAAAGCAATCACATTAGCCAATAAATTGTATCCAAACTATGAATTCGTTCACTCTAGTTTTGCTGAATATTTAGAGGCTGTTCAAGCAGATTTACCAGAAGAAATTGGGCAGGTAACTGGAGAATTGACCAGTCAGGAGACCGACGGCTGGTTTACTTTAGCCAATACGTCATCTGCCCGAGTTTATTTAAAGCAGTGGAATACCAAAGTCAGCCGTCAGCTGGAAAATATCACGGAACCGTTGGCTTCGATGGCTTTTGAAGTTACTGGAGAGTACCCTCATGATCAGTTGGATTATGCTTGGAAAACCTTGATGCAAAACCATCCTCACGATAGCATTTGCGGATGCTCCGTGGACGAAGTACATCGAGAAATGCTGCCGCGTTTTGAGAAAGCCAATGAGGTGGGGAAATATTTGGCAGAGGAAGCAGCTGAACAATTGGTTTCAACGATTGATACTAGCGAGTTTCCTGACGGCAGTTCCCCTTTTGTCGTGTTTAATACCGCCAGTGCAGCAAAAAGCGGTACTGCTCAGGTTGATCTTGAGTTGAAGCGAATTACGTTTCAAGAGCAGTATCCTTCTGATGGCTATGAAACTTTAGCGCAAGAGACAAGGAAGCAATACCATGTTATTAATCAAACGGGTCAGACGATACCGGCTGTAATTAGTGAAGAGCGGATTCGCTTTGATTACGATTTGCCGAAGGACCGTTTTCGCATTCCGTACATGGAAAAATATGTGACTGTAACTATTGACGTAAAGGATTTACCGCCTTTCTCTTGGGAAAGCTTTAGCTTGGTTGAGGGGGCTGTAGATGCGATGGAAGGCAGCTTAATTAAAGAAGAAGGCCGTGTTTTAGAAAATGGACAGGTCAAAGTAACGATTGCTGGGGATGGCTCAATCAGCTTAACAGACAAAGAATTAGGTCGGACCGTGAATAACCTGCTGGTTTTTGAAGATGTTGGCGATATTGCTAATGAGTATATTTTCAAACAGCCGGAAAATGATCAAGCGATTTTATCGACATCCTTTGATCATCGGGTAGAAGTTTTAGAAGATACGCCGTTGACTGGGAAAATTCGTTTAGTCCATGAGTTGAAGATTCCACAAGCAGCAGAGGATTTACTCGCTTTGGAACAGCAAATGGTGGTTGATTTTAGAGAGCGAAAAGCACAGCGTTCAGATAAACGGATTCCATTCATTTTGACAACAGAGATAACGCTGGATAATCATAATCGGCGGGTGAATTTTGAAACGAGGGTCAATAATCAGGCAAAAGACCATCGTCTGCGGGTATTGTTCTCTACGATGATCACAGCAGACACTCACGAAACTGACAGTATTTATGAGACGGTTGTCCGCCCAACTAAGCCATCTAAGCATTGGGAAAACCCAGCTAATCCGCAGCATCAGCATGCTTTTGTTAATCTGCATAATCAACAATATGGGCTGACGGTTTCTAACTTTGGTTTGAATGAGTATGAAATTATTGATGATACAATTGCCTTGACACTTTTACGAAGTGTCGGTGAAATGGGTGACTGGGGCTATTTCCCAACTCCTGAAGCGCAATGTTTAGGAGAGCATACCTTCAGCTTTGGGGTTGAATTGCATGGCGAACCGGCTAGTCGTTACCAAACCTATAAGCAGGCTCATAGTGCACAAGTTCCATTAACTACCCGACAAACTAATGTTCATAGTGGACTATTGAAGGCTAGGCACAATTATTTATTGCTTGAAGAAGATCGCTTTGAAGTAACGGCTCTTAAACGGCGCAAGGAAGACGAGGCCTTGATTCTTCGCGGGTATAATTTGAGTGATCAAGCGACAAACTTATTCGTAGAAAAAGCTGGTCAAGCCCCTGCCTATCAATTGAATCTATTGGAGGAGCGCTGTGGAGAATTTGAAGCAACCCTTCAGCCTTATGAAATCAAAACGCTGGAAATGAAGGAGTAAAAAGTATGTACTTTGGCGGTATCGAAGCTGGTGGAACAAAATTTGTTTGTGCCGTCAGCGATCAACAACAGAATATCATTAGAAAAGTTAGTATACCTACTACAACACCGGAAGAAACCTTAACGAAGGTTTACGCATTTTTTGATCCTTACGAATTAGCAGCGATGGGAATTGGTTCTTTCGGGCCAATTGGGACAGACCCTGCAAAAGACAATTATGGCTATATTTTAGCTACGCCTAAGCCTGGTTGGGCTGATTTTGATTTTCTTGGCAGCATTAAAAAGCATTACTCAATTCCAGTGGCTTGGACGACGGATGTCAATGCGGCAGCTTATGGTGAACTGAAGAAGGGGGCTGCTCAAGGGGAAAAAAGCTGCATCTATTTGACTGTGGGAACCGGAATTGGCGGCGGTGTGGTCGTCGATCAGCAAATCTTTTCGGGAATAGGTCATCCTGAAATGGGCCATATGCATGTTAAGCGTCATCCCGATGATAATTTCGCGGGAAGCTGTCCGTATCACAAGGATTGTCTGGAAGGCTTGGCAGCCGGACCTTCGCTAGAGGCTCGCACTGGAATCAAGGGACAGGACTTGCCGGAGGATCATCAGATTTGGGATTTGCAGGCTTATTACATTGGACAAGCATTAATGAGCTATGTATTGACTTTAGCACCGGAAAAAATTGTATTAGGTGGTGGAGTAATGAATCAAGAGCATATGCTGATGAAAATACAACAATCCTTTGTCGATCAAATGGCTGGATACATGGAAACACCAGCTGCCAGCGAGTATATTGTTCGCTGGGGATTGCCTAACGAAAGCGGAATTCTTGGCAGTCTTTTATTGGCGGAAGAAGCATCAAAATAAGAATTGGAAGCTGAGGAAAGAGCAATGCGCTTTTAGGTCAGCTTCTTTAGATAGAAGGAAACGGTTATGGAAAAAATAAAATGCACGCTGCTTGCTGAAACAAAAGTCACACAAGAAGTCCAACATCGAGTGACGAAGCTATTTGTGGAGCTAGGGTATTATTTTGTGAATGACCAGGAAAATACTTTTTGTTTGCAAATAGATTCAGAGCTGGGGATGAAGGCTAAACTTGAATCTACTCGTATTCTAGGAGGGAATCCAGCGATTCTGTTTCGAGGAGCGGTTCGAGTTATTTTGAGTCAATTAATGGAAAATAATTGGCCAGAAATACTTCAGCCTCAACTGGAAGAACGGATTGTAATGCTGGATATTGGTCGAAAATATTATCCGTTAGTCGAACTAAAACGTCTGGTTCGTAGTATGGCGTTGTTCCAGTTCACGCATTTACAGCTGCATTTTTCAGAAAATGAGGGTTTTGGTATTGAATCGCTGCGGTATCCAGAGATTGTTTCAGCAGAGCATTTAACTCAAGCTGAGATCAAGGAATTGATTGCTTATGCCAAACAATACTATTTGGAACTCATTCCAGATTTAGACTCGCCAGGACATTTGCAGCAGGTTTTGCGCCATTATCCACAGTGGCAGCTGCCCATGAAGGATAACGAACGTGACACGAAAGCAGTAGATATTTTAAATTCGGAGGCCACAGCGTTCATTCAGGCTATTTATCAGGAATTTGCAGAATTATTTTACGAAAGCCGCTATTTCCATATCGGTGCCGATGAGTTTGTCGATTTCGATCTGCTTGAAAACTATCCTGAATTGAAAAAGGCTGCCTCGAAACATTTTGGAAAATCCGCTAGCGGAATTGAGACCTTTATTTCCTATATAAATGATCTAGCTGCTTATGTAAAAGGACTTGGTTTTACAGTACGTGTCTGGAATGATGGTTTTTATAGAAGTAATCGTCAGGAACAGGTTCACTTAACTCAGGACTGTGAAATTTCTTATTGGACCTGCTGGAATCAACACATGGCACCGATCGAAAAGTATTTCGAAAAAAATTATAGCGTCATCAATCATAATGACAATTTCTTTTATTATGTTTTGGGTGAAGCGGCGGGTTACAGTTATCCTACCTACGAAAAAATTAATGCGGAATTTCAATTAACCACATTTGCTAATGGTCAACGAGTTATCAACCTGACCCAAACTAAAGGCATTGCCATTTCAGTCTGGGCAGATGTTCCTGAAGCTAAGCAATCTCGCGAAGTGATTAATGACATTTTCTGGCTGCAGGCTGCACTGAGTGAAAAAGTTTATGGTGATAAACAGAAAAAGACCGACTATCAAAAGCTGTACGATAGCTGGTCAGCATAAAGGGGGGCTTCATGAGCTTTTTTCGTGAAGCTTTTTAACTGTTTATTTGATAAATGCGGCTTTGCTCGCCCCAAGGATGGAAGCCGTCGCCAATATAGTCAAACCCCATTTTTTCATAAAGTCCGATATGATCGGTACACAGATAAAGCTTCTGATAGCCTAATTTTCGCGTGTCCTGCTTGATTTGTTCGATAAGCCACCGACTCAATTGCTTCCCGCGATGCGCTTCATCAATAAAAAGTGCACAAAGCCAAGGTGTTAAATCCATCCGACTGATAAAATCATTCGGTATTAATCCGGCACAGCCAATTATTCTCTCTCCATCTATTAAGGCATACCACATTGGCAATGCTAGTTCTGGACTAACAGCATGAGCCAAACAATTAAGGTAAACGGGGTTGCTTTCCTTAGTACCCCATTTAGCCTGTAAATAGTTTGTCAACTCATTTTTTATTTCTGGTGATTCTCGTAAGTTTAGAAGCTTCATTTTTTCACCTGCTTTTTCTTTGATATATTTATTGTAGAAGAGGCGTGATGCAATGAATAGTGATACGATGGTTCGATTTTATTTTGTATAGTGAAAAATAGTTTTTTGGCAGAATGCGTATATTAAACAGGGGAGATACTAATCAAAATTATAAAGTATATAAAAATATATACTTTTGTGATAAGATAATTATGAAATTGGAGGATACATCATGCCAATGACTGGTAAAGACCTATTGCGTTTAGCAAGAAAAAATGGTTGGCAAATGATTAGACAAAAGGGTTCCCATGTTAGATTAAAGCATTTTGAAACTGGAGAAAAGGTAACAATTGCTATTCATGCAAATAAGGATTTATCTAAAGGAACTGAGCAAGCACTGCTAAAACTATTAAATCTAAACTAAAGTTTTACAAGGAGGTTTACCATGGACCAGCAAGAACTTGTTTTTGCCATGCGTATTAGTAGATTGGCCGAAGACGATTATCTCATCGATTATCCTTTTACTGGAATGACAATTGCTGCGAGCGCGGAAACGTTAACGGAAGCAGTTGGGGTGGCGAAGAGCTCGTTGGAATTTACGCTGTTTGATATTTATGAAGCCAAAGAGCCTTTTCCAGAGATGGGTGAAGAGGCTCTTTCAGAGTTAGAAAAAACGAAGGAAGATCATCAATACATTACGTTAATCGCGACTAATTTGACGGCAATTTTGAAAAGGTTCAGCGAAGAACCGGTTAAGCGTATGGTCTCCATCAAAAAATATCAGGATTTCTATCTGAACAACAATAATATCAGTATTTCTAAATATGTGCAGGAAAAAATTGATCAGGATATTCAGAAAGTATAATATTGTTTTCTTTGCATCAAATGTCCTCTTTAAAATTGGAGGGCTTTTTTGTTTGTTCCACTATAACAAAGTTTTTTAACGATTAAGCATGCGCGCTGCACTCAAGGCAAGTAGGGAGACTTGATAGCGATGAATAAAAACAGTTAAGCAAACGAAAAGCTTCAGCCGAAAGTGAAGAAAGCAGCTTGAACTAGATGGAATAAAAGTAAATAAATCGTGTGCAGCGATTACGCGAAATTGAATAGGAAGATAAGTGGTTAATTGATGGTAATCACATAAATAAAGCGATCTAAGAGACAATCCCAGTTAAACTATACGTCAAGAAGTATATAGTTTAACTGGGGTTGTTTTACTGTTTCAATAATCATTCGGAAAATGAACCACAATGAACTTAACGACCTTATTGGTTTGATTATCCCAGTTGTGATCCAAGGTTGAAAAATAGTGAGCAGAGTCGCCAGGATACATCTGATAACTTTTACTATCCAGCTCCAGCGTAAGAATTCCTTCCAATACATAGACAAATTCTTCACCGTGGTGAGGATAGGAAGCAGGAAATTCACGATCCTCGTGAGGCATTATCTCAATTAACTTCGGTGCCATTTGTTTGTCCTCAGGAGCAGGGCTAAGCTTTTTGTAGATCATATTGTTTAAAATCCGCAGAACTGGTTGATCATAGCCGCGAATAATTGGTTCACTTTCTTCAACATCCTCAAAGAAATAATTGATTTTTACATCAAATATTTCGGCGATGTTTGACAGATGCTCCACTGCAATCGTGGTAATTCCTCGTTCAAATTGTGACAAAAAGCCGGTAGACAGGCCGGTAGCCTCAGAAAGCTGCTTCAAGGTAAAGCCCCGTTCTGTACGCAATGCTTTTACTTTATCTCCAATATTCATGGTGTTCCTCCTTGAAGTTATTACTATTAGTATAACGCAAAATACCCTAAATGCCTATGTGGTCACGCTCGTGAAAGAAAGCGCCATCAAAAAGAAAAAAATTCATTATTATGAAAAAACCGCTTGCAAAGATTTGCCTTTGTGATTATAATTACAAGTGAGTAGGAGGGGAATAACGTGAAAAAAAATCCGACCATTTTTAACATTCAAAAATTCTCTACCCATGATGGTCCAGGTATTCGAACAACGATTTTTTTCAAGGGGTGTCCCATTCGATGTGAATGGTGTCACAATCCAGAAAGCCAAGTTTTTGGTCCAGAGATTATGTTGAACAAATACGGAAAAGAAGAGGTAATCGGCAAAGACTATTCCATTCGAGAACTGGTTAAAAAAATCCAAGCAGACCAGATATTTTATGATCAGTCTGGTGGCGGAGTTACTTTCTCCGGCGGCGAGGTAATGGCGCAAGACATGGACTATGTGGTTGAGTTGGCAAAAGAATGTCAGCGTATGGGTATCTCGGTAGCGATTGATACATGCGGCGTGGCCCCTCAAAAAAATTACGAGAGAATCTTACCTTATGCCGACCTGTTTTTGTACGATTTAAAGTTCATAAATTCACAATTGCATCACCTGTATACAGGCGCTGGAAATGACATGGTTCTATCGAATTTACGCTATTTATCCGACCAAAAGGCAGTGATCGATTTGCGATTAATTCTGCTGGATGAAGTCAATGCAGATGAACAGACAGCGAGGAATATTGTGGGTTGGCTTTATGAACAAGGAATTCATGTGAGTGAAATCTCATTGTTGCCTTATCATGACTTTGGTCGAGACAAATACAAACGTTTGAACCGAGAATGTACCCAGAATTTTATTAAACCATCTGATGAACAAGTTGCGCACATTCAAAAAGTATATGAAACAGCCGGTTATCAAGTGACAATCGGTGGATAATAAAGAAGTACAGGAGGAAAAGAAATGGCTGAATTAACATTGGAACCAACGAGAAGAGGCAGTACTGAACGAATCAAGCGATTAAGAGAAATTAGTGAAAAAGAGTGTGAACCTAGAATTTCCATGGAACGAGCTGTTTTACTGACAGAAGCCTACAAGCAATGGGAAGGCAAAGTTTCAACCCCCGTTTTGCGTGGTTTAGCATTTAAGTATATTATGGAAAACCGGACAAACTATATTGAAAAAGGTAGTTTGGTTCTTGGTGAGAAGGGGCATGCACCTTGGGCAGCTCCAACTTTCCCAGAGTTATGTTGTCATACGTTAGACGATTTTGAGAATATGAACAATCGTGAAAAGGTATTCTTCAAAGTATCAGAGGAAGATCGCAAGATTCAAGAGGAAGTCATTATTCCTTATTGGCATGATCGAGCAATGATGACGCGCATGAATAAGTTATTGCCGGAAGAATGGCATTTATTGTTTGATGCTGGTTTATATACAGAATTCTTGATGCAACGGGGACCTGGTCATACAGTTGCAGACGGAAAAATGTATCAAAAAGGTTTCGCTGATTTCAAAGCAGATATCCAACGGGAAATTGACAACCTTGATTACAACAATGATATGGAAGCTTTAAACAAACGAGAAGAATTAGAAGGTATGAAGCTGGTTTGTGAAGCAATGATTATCTTTGGAAAACGTTATGCTCAGCAATGTCGGAATATGGCTGAAACAGAAACTGATCCAGAATGGAAAAAAGAACTGTTGGAATTGGCTGAAGTCTGTGATGTTGTACCTGAACATGCACCACAAACTTTCCGTCAAGCAATTCAAATGTACTGGTTTGTGCACATTGGGGTAACTGTTGAAATGAATAACTGGGATGCGTATTCACCAGGTAAATTGGATCAGCATTTAGAACCTTTTTATGAAAAAGACATAGAAGAAGGCCGTTTGACTCGTGAGGAAGCGCGGGAGCTTTTAGAAAATCTGTGGATCCAATTTAACAACCAGCCGGCACCGCCAAAAGTCGGAATCACGTTGAAGGAAAGCGGTACGTATACTGATTTCTGTAATTTGAATACCGGGGCATTGCGTCCTGATGGAACCAGCGGAGTTAGTGAAGTCAGCTATTTAATTTTAGAAGTAATGGATGAAATGAAGCTGCTGCAGCCAAGCTCGAACGTTCAAATTTCGAAAAAATCACCAGAGAAATTCCTGCGTGAAGCGTTGCGGGTCTCTCGTAAAGGCTGGGGTCAACCGGCGCTTTATAATTCAGAAGCTATTTTGAATGAATTGAGCTATTTAGGCAAATCTGTCGATGATGCGAGAGAAAGCGGGATTTGTTCAGGTTGTGTGGAAGTGGGCGTCGCTGGTAAAGAAGCGTATGTTCTGACTGGTTACTTGAATATTCCGAAAGTTTTTGAGTTAGCAATGTATCGCGGGTACGATCACTATACAGGCAAGCAGGTAGGGATTGATGTTGGCGATTTCCGCGAAATGACAACTTACGAAGAAATGTTTGATGCTTTTTATGAAGAATTGAAATATGTGGTGGACGTGAAGGTTGCCGGAAACAATATGATCGAACGGATGTACATGGAATTTATGCCCGTACCGTTGCTTTCAGTAATGAGCGATGACTGTATATCCGTGGGGAAAGATTACAACTGCGGCGGAGCTCGCTATAACACGAGTTATATTCAGTGTGTGGGTGTCGCAACTATCACCGATTCATTAGCTGCGATGAAGCATAATGTGTTTGATCAAAAAACGATGACGATGGCTGAAATGATTCAAGCTTGTTCGGATGATTTTGAAGGGCATGACGATATTTATGACATGGTTTACAATGAAACACCGAAATACGGGAACGACGATGACTATGCGGATGATTTGTTAAAAACAGTGGATGAAACCTTGCAGGATATCATTGCTGGCCGGCCTACACCAAAAGGTTCTAAAACGGTAGTAGAGTTCCTGCCAACCACTTGCCACGTTTACTTTGGTCAAGTGATGGAAGCTTCACCAAATGGCCGTCATAAAGGAATTCCTTTACCAGATGGGATTTCACCTGAAAAAGGAGCCGACCGCAACGGTCCAACTGCAGTAATCAAATCTGCTTCTAAGCTGGATCAAACCAAAACTGGTGGTGCATTGTTGAATCAGAAGTTTACGCCAAGTGTAGTTGCTGGAGAACAGGGAATTATTAATATGGCGTCGTTGGTTCGTAGCTACTTTGCACTGGACGGACACCATATTCAATTTAACGTTGTCAATCGGGATGTTCTGCTTAAGGCTCAAAAGCATCCAAAAGAATACGAAAATCTGATTGTACGAGTAGCGGGTTACAGCGACTACTTTAATAATTTGGAAAAAGCGCTGCAGGATGAAATTATTGCTCGAACAGAACAAGATTTTGGCTAAAAAAATCTGAGCCTAGAAAGATAACGGGAAATGCTTTCTAGGCTCTCTCTTGGGGGAAGGTAAGTATGAAACAAATCGTTTTGGTAATGCTGGTCCTTTTTATAGGCTTGCACATGAGTGTTTTAGGTCGGGATCTGTTTAAGAATAAGAGAAATCTTGGCAGCGGCAGTATGCCTGTTTCAATCGGGATTGGTTTTATTACTGATTTCTTAGATACTTTGGGCATTGGGGCATTTGCTCCTACCACTTTATTAATGAACTTGACCAAGCAGCTGGATGACGATCGCAAGCTGCCGGGAACGTTAAATGTCAGTCATGCGTTATCCTGTTTATTGGAAGCAATTATCTTTATCACAGTGGTAAAGGTGGAGCCGTTGACTTTGTTTTCTTTGGTTGCTGCTGCAACAGTTGGTTCATGGATCGGCTCGAAATTTGTTACTAAGCTGCCGGAGCAAAAGGTTCAATTTGTAATGGGCTGTGCTTTAATATTGACCGCAATCTTGATGGCCTTGAAACAAACTGGCATGATCAATATTTTAGGTGAAGGCAATACAGCGACTGGCTTAACCGGGATTAAACTGATAATTGGAATTGTGGGTAATTTTGGTTTAGGTGCACTAATGACGATGGGGGTGGGATTGTATGCCCCTTGTATGGCAATGGTGTATATGCTGGGCTTGAGTCCTTTGGTGGCTTTCCCGATCATGTCTGCTTCCTGCGGTGCATTGATGCCTGTAGCGAGTATCAACTTTATTCGAACAGGTGAGTATGCTCGTAAGGTAAGTCTGGGAATCACGATTGGCGGAATTGCGGGGGTAATTATTGCTTCGAAATTCGTTACAGGCTTAGATATTACGGTGTTAACTTGGATTGTCATCGTAGTGATTATTTACTCTGGCTTTACCTATATTCAAAAGAGTCGTAAGCTGGCGATTGCACAAAAAGCATAAAACTGAAAAAAGGGGATAAATTGTCGTGTTAAAAAATGTAGATGCAGTGAAAAAGGCCAATGTTTATTTTGACGGGAAGGTAACCAGCCGAACCCTTCAACAGGCAGATGGCAGTAAGGTTACTTTAGGGTTCATGTTAGCAGGTGACTATACCTTTAATACAAACGAAAAAGAATTAATGACTGTTTTACAAGGGGCAATGACGGTTTTGCTGCCTGGCGAAACGGAATGGCAAACTTTCACTGAAGAAGAAGAGTTTATTGTTCCTAAAAATAGTGCGTTTCAAGTAAAAGTAACGGAATATGCTGATTACAGCTGTTCGTATATTGCTGAATAAAGAAGCAACGTGGAATCAACTTGATTTTATAGATTGATTCAGCCTTTTTGATGGAAGAAGTCGCGGTAAGATGCGACTTCTTTTTTCTTGTATAGATTTTTTGTACCAATCAAGAAAAAGTCCACTCAAAATGTTGTGAAGTATGATAAATTAGACATAGACAAATTTATTGAGGAGCTAGTTAATGACAACCACCCAACTTCGATCGGGCAAAAGACAAGAAAATCCGATCTTTCAAACAATAAAAAGACTGGAATTTCCAGTCGTTTTCTTTTTAATTTTCGCAATGGTATTTGGTCTAATCTTCATCAAAATCATTCCACCGCTGCAGGCCCCCGATGAAGTCGGGCACTTAGTGAAGGCTGATGCCCTTTCCCGTTTTAAGGTGCGTCCAGAGACGCGTACAGGAAAGGCACCGAAAAAGGCTGATCAAACCTGGGGCTTTTATGGTTTTGAGGTTTCAGATGAAATCTATCGCATGAACGAATACGCCGTTCAAAAATGGGGAGAAAATGAAAAGTATCCTTATATGATTAAGTCAGATGGCGATAATTCGGATAAATTTATCGGAACCGGCGGCATGACCAACTACAGCTTTGTCAATTACATTCCGCAAATAACCGCGATCTGGGTGGGTAAGCTGTTTAATCAACGACCGCTGAATCAGTATTATATTGCCCGCTATTTCAATCTGTTTGCTTACATTTTTGTGGTGTTTGCAGCTTTAGCTATTTTCCCCTTTTCAAAATGGGGCGGGGCAGTAATTGGTCTCAATCCGATGGCTATGTTTTTAGCTTCTACGGTTTCTGGAGATGCCATGATTATTGCCGGCGGTTTTTTCTTTACGTCTTGGATCTTGCATCTTAGAAGCAAAAAACGAATCAGCTCGCCAGCTATGTTGATCAGTATGGTAATGATGATCGGACTGGTTTTAATGAAGCCGACAATGATTACTTTAGGGATGCTGTTTTTCTTGTTGCCCAATAAAGCTTTAAGTGTGCGAAGGAAAATTGCCTGGGGTATTTTGATTTTGGCTTTATCGATTGGTTTTTATCTGTGGTGGAACAGCTTCATGATTGATCAGCAAACGCTTTATCGTGATTTTTCTAACCCATCGAAGCAGGTGGCAGCCTTTTTCAAGGATCCGTCGATTTTTCTGACGAATTTTTATGATAACTATGTTTTAGGGATCAAAGGAGATTATATCACTCGGTCAGCAGTCGGAGACTTTGGTTTGTTGGATGCACCAATGGCAACCCACTGGATTATCTTTTACTTTTCAATTTTGATTGTGGCTTCCCTGCTGCAAAAAGAAGACGGTGGAACACTGGCTCTTTATCAAAAAGGAATTATTGTGCTGTTGCTGATCCTATACACCCTGCTGACTTTCTTTGCACTGTATCAAATCTGGAATCCAGTGAATGCCAAGAAAACCATTGAGGGACTTCAAGGCCGCTACTTTATTCCGGTTGGGCTAACTATGGTTCCGCTGTTCAGCAGCCATGGCAAAGGCTTGGATGTCAGCAAGCGTTCAATGAATATTATTTTAAGTATCAGCTTGGTAATCTTGTTTCTAGTTGCTTTATCCGTGTTAAATGAACGCTATTAAGAATAGACAGTCTGCTTTCGTTGCAAAATGAAGGCAGGCTTTTTTTCATGAAGCAAACTGTAAAAAAATTATTAGAGGTGCAAAAATTTTCAATCTGCATAATTTCTGATTTATATAAGGTTAATACAGAGAAGACACGTATGGGAAAGTAAAAAGGAGTAATAGAAAGCTTTTAAATCTCTAAAAAAATGACTTTGCTAAATAATTCCACCTCCCCCTTGTAAGCGTAAACTTTTGTGAATATACTAACATTAGTAGGGAAAGGGAGGATAGCATGTTTTTATTAAAGGCGGCAAAAATTATTATTGGTGATGGAGAAACAGTGATCGAGGATGGCGGTGTGGTTTGTCAAAACGATCAGATTCTGTCAGTGGGTCCTGCGAAAGAATTACAGGAAAAATATCCGGAGGCAGAGGTTCGAGATTACGGTCAGTCAACGATTCTACCAGGTTTAATGGATGCTCATATCCATTTGGGCTATTATTGGACGCAGCCAGATTTGCATCACTACAATGATTTTATGATTGCTTATTATGCACAAAAGCAAGCGGAGACCTGTCTGAAGAAGGGGGTAACAACGATTCGGGACTGCTGCGGTCCGCAATTTCTTTTAGAAACGCTGCGGCTGGCAGCGGAAAAAGGTTTTGTCAAAGCACCAAGGATTCTGCATACTGATCGTGGAATTTGTATTACTGGTGGTCATGGCCATGAGGATGGCATTGAAGAGGTGGATGGTGTAGAAAATATTCGTCATACCATTCGTCGTCAAAAACGTGATGGTGCGGATTGGATTAAGCTGTTAACCACAAACCGTGACGATATCTGTGAATTTACCCAAGAAGAACTGAATGCGGGAGTTGAGGAGGCCCATCGTTTGGGCATGAAATGTGTGGTTCACTCCGGCACGCAACCAGGAATCCAAATGTGTATTGATGCTGGCTTTGATACGATTGAACATGGCAACTTTTTAACGGTAGAACAAGGCAAACAAATGGCGGCAAATCAGCAGACTTGGACGCCTACGATGTTTGCTTATCATTTTCTGGCTGATTACAACAAGAAGGTACAAGAGGTGGGGATTGATCATTCTAATCAATCTACTGAAACCTACTCTCATCATTTAGATTTTTTTGAAGCTTCTGTTGAGGCTTACTCGAAGAATTTTAAACCGATCTATGATGAAGGAGTAACAATTTTAGCAGGGACAGATATGGTGATGCTGGAGGCGCCTGATGTGCCGATTGTTGAGGAGCTTGAGTTAATGGTTCGTTATGGTTTGACGCCACTTGAGGCGATTCAAACAGCTACTCAAAATCCGGCACGAGTTTTCGACTTAACCGAGGTGACAGGCCAACTTAAATCGGGCCTGCAGGCGGATATTTTAGTGGTATCCGGCGATGTTACCCAGGATATTGAGCAGCTGCGGAATGTACAGCAGGTCTTTTTGGCAGGGGAAGAGATGTAAGTGTGAGAACGGATCCCTTGCTTTTCAAGCGTTTGAGAGGAAAATAAGTTTACTTAATAAAGCATGAAGACAGGAAATGAGGTGTATTCGCTAAATTTCTTGTCTTTTTTGCTTTGATTTCTTATCTAGTACTTATAAAAAGGAGCTGTTAATGTTCATACATAAAAAATGTGTAAGATATAATGCAGAATTAATTATTTTTTCAATTAATGATTATCTGTGAAGGTGGAATTGAAGACAAACCAAATACGCACATTGGCATAAAAATAAATAGGTGTTATGTTACGTGGAGAGTGTACACGAGATTATTCTGCTTTTATACTGAAAAGAATCTTGTGAAGAATACCTATTGTGCTTCCTATTTCCTTTGATATAATAGGATTAATCAAGTTTTCATAATAAAAAATAGCATGAAAATAAATAGAGGATAAATTTGATTGTCAGCGAATGAAAATAATCATTATTGTAATTTATTCGGAAGGATCCCTCCTTTAATTCGATTAATTTTATTTATTATTAAGTTTGTAGTATAGGAGAAAATATCGTCTATTTATTAATTTGTGACAAAACAAGAAATTCTTAGAGAGGCCATTGAAATGCTACTGTCAGTTGATTTAAAAAGGCATGTTTTTTATACACAGATAAAGTGCTTCTACTGAGTTCAAAGGAAATTTGGTAGACAAGGACTCTGATATGAAATTAGGAGTTGTTTGTTGTATAAATTTAGATACGGTAATAGATAGTGTAAAACAATTACTGAGAGACTGAAGCGGACAAAATTTTTGTGATTCCTGCATCTAAAAGGGAAGTTTAATTGGATTCCTGACCTCTTTGCCATTATTAAGGTGATTTTTTCTGACACAAGAAGAATCAGAACCTATGCTGAAAAATAAATGGACAAATTTCTTAAACAATTGAGTGGACAGAAGAACAGCTTTTTCTGCACGCACTTATTTTTAAATGAAACAATATGCTTAGGGGAATCACGATAAAATAGTCATTTAATCAATAATCAACGATGTCGACAGGTTCTCTTCCTGTAGTTACTTCTTGGATATTGTTGCTTGTGTGTAGTTGAGAGGGAATCTATGGTTGAGGCAATGACTGTTCACAATCTAAAGAAAAGTTAGGTAGATAAGATGAAAGGTTTAATTTGTAAATACTGTGGTGGGAATCAATTTAAAAAAACAAAGAGAGGGTACCAGTGTTCTTACTGTCACGCAGAATATGATTTCGATGATGCACCAGTCACACCGAAGAAATCGCCTGTTCCAACTAAAAATACACGAGTTGCAAAACCTACGATAATTAGTCTTTTTCTCATTTTATTCGTCTTCAGTTTCATACTATTTTTTTCAGGAGAGAACATACCTGCAAAACAAGATGTGGAAAACCCAAATGATAGTCCCAAGTCAGATTATTCGTCAAGTCAATTAAGCAATCCGGAACGAGCTGTTCGAATCGCAGAGCTCTCACTCAACGATGAGGAAATTAAATTAGCTAAAGCCTCAGTTGCTGAATATGGCGGAGAGAGAACAAATGAGTTTGAAGAACGATTGGCTGAGGCACAAAAAGATCATGATATCGCAAAAAAGAAAAGAGTAAAAAAACCGCCTAAAAAAGATATGATCATCGAAGATCCTAATTCAGAGTTCGCGGTAACAACCTATTATCATGAAGCTGGTTTTCTAGTTGCTTATGGACCAGATTTTGAACAATATTCTACTGCGGATATTTTGCGAATTTGGGGACAGCCGGATGAAATCATCACAAATTCTGAAGCAATCCAAAATAATATTCGACTTGAATTTGATGATGAGAACAGACCTGTCAACTACGAAGCTAAATCCTTAAAGGAGCAATGGCAAACTGGACAACTTACTTGGAGAGAAGTTCAAGCTTTTATTGCATTTATTAAAGACAACTCTTATGCAGGGTACTCAAAACAATTCGTTTACGAAAAACAAGGAAAACCAAACGTTTATTTTAAGGATGATCGAGTGGGGTATGTGACACCGATCGTGCGCTACGTATCCTTCACCCGCTCGCCAGAAAAATATCCTCGAGAAGGGTTAGGAAAATACCCAGATGATTTTCCTGAAGAATATGGATCGGATGGGTTTTATCATGAAAAATAAAGAATGTATGAACTGTGGCAGTACGCAATTCCACCAAGTAAAAAATGGCTGGAAGTGCGAATATTGCGGCACAATTTATTTGAACACGAAAAAAAAGAGCACCGTCAATCAAGTTGATGAGTTGTCTACAGTTAAAAAGAAAAAAAACTTGATACATGTCAGTGCGGCAATTCCGATTATTATTATGCTGGTCGGACTATTGAGTTATTCAGTGTTTAGTAGCAATACTGAGAGTGTAATTCCCTATCAGCCAATCGAGCCAGGTGTCGAAGATTCTTCTACAAAAGGGGAGTTCCCTGAAGGTTGGACACAAAATATCTATGATTCTGTAAAAGTAGCTACCGAGAATTACGATGCTGACAGTGAAAAGTATTCTTTTGAAAATGGTTCAAGTTATGAAGAATTAGAAAAGTTGGTGGGCAAGCCCGATACTGTTACTAGCTGGGAAAAAGAATCCTATGGTATGCCGCCAAGATCGATGGCTACTTGGAATAAAACCAGTGATGGGGATTACGAGCCCCACTCTGTTACTGTTACTTACGATAAAGAGACACTGATGATTACTGATAAAAGTCATTACTGATTGTTAATGAACCCATTCGGTTTTTGTAATCCGTCAATTGTGAGTCTGTTATCAATAGTTGACTTAGTGGATTTTCTGTCTGATATCAAGAAGGTAAGACAAACTGCAGAACTTTGTGCTAACTATGTTAAGATGATTTTCTTTAATTATTCAGAACATAGCGACTTAAAAACTACTTTTGAGCACCCTCAATCGCACTTATTGAGGGTGTTTATCGGCATAAATCATTAAAGAAAAAAGAAAAATTGCTAATAAAGCTTCTTGAACCAAGTCTTCTTATTACATGAATCACATAGGTGTGACATATAATGAAAAACGAGGAGTTGGTTTTCATGAAAAAAAACTATCCGTACTGGGTCATTCCCTTGATGGCGGTTTTATTTATTTTGCCTAACCTGATTACCCGCGATATGATCGTTGGTTCGGATGCAGTTTTTCACTTCAATCGCTTTTATGATACAGCGATGCAAATTAAAAACGGAAATTTTGAATATTTTATTACTCTTTATGGTTTTCAGCAGTCGGGACGAATTGTCAATGCTCTTTACGGTCCGCTGTGGGCTTATCTAAACGGTTTGTTAGTCCTGATCGGTGGCAGCTGGTTTAGGTATCAGGTGCTGGCAAATTTTTTGATTTATTTGATATCAGGTAGTTCAATGTATTGTTTGCTGAAGCGGGCCGGGATTTCCAAGAGTTTGGCGGTTTCAGCGGCAATTTTCTTTATGACGACATTTTCGATTCAATACTGGATTCAGCGTCAGGGATTTACCAGCTGGGGAACGGCGGTTTTGCCACTGTGTCTGTTACCGTTATTGGATATGGTGGAAAAAGGCCGGATTCCAGTGGTGAAGCTGGCGATTCTGATGGCGTTGATGACGCAAATTCATTTATTTTCTAGCTTGCTGCTGGCAGGGATTTATGCCTTCTATTTTGTTTATACCTTCATTCGCAGTGAGCAGAAAATGAAGCTGATGAAGGACGTCAGTTTGGCGGTGCTGCTGTTTTTAGGGCTAACGGCGAATCTGTGGGGGTCGCTTTTCTATCTATACACCAACAATCAGCTGATTAGTCCTTTTGTAAACCAGCAAATGTCAAATTTTGCGGTGGACAGCGGTAGTGATTATTGGCTGTTTTATCCTTATACCTTTGTGCCGTTAATGGGCGCAATGCTGGCAATCTATCTAGTGAGTCGCAAGAAGATGACGCCTTTAATTCATTTGACGGGTGCTTTATCGCTGATTTTCTTGATTTTATCCAGTGATTTGCTGCCTTGGACAACCTGGGTGCAGAAGCAGGTTCCGTTTGTGTCGTTAATTCAGTTTCCGTTTCGTTTCTTTGCACCTTTTACTGTCTTGTTTGTTTTTTTCACGGCTCAGGTCTACAGTACAACCAATTGGCCCAAGCGTTTGAAGCAGATAATTCCGATGCTGGTGGTTGTGATTGGTGCGGTGCAGATTTTGTATACCACGAATCAGACTTTGCAGCGCTGGCACACTGAGCGTTACACTAATAAAGAAGGAATTCATACGTATGTTTATGGAGATGACCAGCAGGTTCGTGACTCCTTCTACAGTCGTGACTTGAAAAAGAGTTTAGAACTTTTGCAAAAAGGTACACCGGACTACTTGCCGGTTTATGAAGAAACTGGCCGCAACAATTACAATTTATACAAACAAAAAGTGGTTGATCCCAATCCGGATTTTCAAAAGATCGTGGCTGGTAATTCTTTAATTGTTAAATGGACACAGTCGAAAGCGGGACAAACGCAATTGCCAATTGTTCTGTATCATGGTTCGGGAATAGCGGTAAATGGTAAAAAAGTTTCGCCGACGCTATCTGAGATTGGCACGCCTGCTGTTCAGGCAAAAAGTGGAGTAAACAAGGTACGTCTGTGGTTCAATCCACCGTTTTACGTAGATGTGGGTATTTGGCTTGCCATACTGTTTTGGCTACTTTGTCCGGTTTATTATGTAGTGAAAAAAACAAGGCTCAAAAAAATGTTCAAGGCTTCTAATTAAGGAGCTTTGAACATTTTTTCATTGTAATGAGAGGAAAAAACGATTTGTGTCGAAGGATGGCCATACTTGAGGGTTTGATCAATAAAATCCTCTAATGAAGCCATCGAGTCTGTCGCAAATTTAACTAAATAACTGTATTTTCCAGCAATGCGATGGCATTCGATAACATCAGGATGACTCCAGCAAAACTCACGAAAGGCTTGGCAATTTATGGTTTCCATCAGAATAAAGACGTCAATCTTCTTCCCCAGCTTTTGATAGTTGATTTTGGTAGTGTAGCCCTCGATGATACCTTGTTCTTCTAGTTTTAAAATTCTTTCCTTTACTGAGGGATTACTTAAGGCGACCCTCTTAGAAAGCTCTTTTATCGGCATGCGGGCATTTTCTGCCAGTAGGTCGAGAATCTTCCAATCAGTTTGATCCATAGAAACCTCCTTTATTAAGGTGAAAAGGCTCTTTTACCTTAATAAATAAGGTGAAACACCCCTAATACCTTGTTTTGTACATGGAAGCAAGTATTTTTTCATTATATGCTATTAATAGAGGGAAGGAAAGGCAGGAACGAAAAATGACAAAAACATTATTATTGTTAGCGAATGGGTTTGAAGCGTATGAAGCAAGTGTTTTCACAGATGTTCTAGGTTGGAATTTATATGAGGGAGATGGTTCCACCGAGCTGGTATCGGTGGGACTGCATTCAGAACTGACTTGTACTTGGGGGCCGAAATGGATTCCCGATGTTCTGTTAGATGAAATCCAACTGGACTCTTACGATGCTTTGGCAATTCCTGGCGGTTTTGAAGAAGCAGGATTTTACACAGATGCGTTCAATGAACGATTTCTGACTGTAATTAGATATTTTGCAGGAGCGGGTAAACCGATCGCTTCAATCTGTGTGGCCGCCTTAAGTGTAGCCAAAAGTGGTGTTTTATCTGGTAAAAAAGCGACAACTTATACCTATCCCGGCAATCCTCGGCAAGATCAGCTGGCAGCTTTTGGGGTAGAGGTGCAGCATGGTCAGTCCATTGTTCAAGAGGGAAATATTGTTACTTCTTCTTCGCCAGCAACAGCTTTGGAAGTAGCGTTTTGGCTGCTTGAACAACTAACAAATCAAGAAAATGTTCAACAGGTAAAAAGGCGAATGGGCTTTTAGGTGAAGCTGCAAGGATAAAAAACTTCTCTAACCTGAGTGGTCAGAGAAGTTTTTTTGTTTAAGCGTTTCCGCGGCTTAGCTTCATTTTATCAATTTTTCGAGTATTTAAGAACCAATATTGATGGTGATCACCGACCAAAGCGGTGAAAGGTACAGGAACTTGGCCAGCTTCTTCAACCTTTTTGGCTAAGTACTCTTTTAGAATCCATGGATCTTCAATGGAATTTTGTTGAAGCTGAAGAATGCGGGTAATTTTTTCTGGTGCTACTTGAAAGTCTTCAGCAACTGCTTCAATTGTCAGATTTGCCAAAGACATATTTTCTTGGAATTCTAAAATAGTATCCAATTTTTGTTGTTGCGTTAATGACATTCCGTTCACTTCCTTGGAGGTAGTTTACTACGTTTTGAAAGAAATGTCGAAAAATTAGCTGACAAAAACCAGGCTTGCACATGCTGAATGGCTCTGCTAAACTTATAGTGATCGTTGATTAAAGGAAGTGCATGTAGTCCGGCGCACTAAGCATTACAAATAAAGTAAGCTAGTGAAACGTGGAAAAGCCATCTAAGACAAATAAACTGAAAAATTTCATGGTGAAATCAGTTTATTTGTTGTGTTTAGATGTTGGCTTTTTCATGTTTTTTTGCGTTGCTATTCTTGTATATCTAAAACCAATCAACGATCAACTACTAAAAAGGAGAATTTAAAAATGAATCTAAATAAATTAAGACAAGACATCCCTTTGTTCACGAAAAGCAGTGAGAATATTTGGCTTGATCCTTATGTAGCTAACCACATGCTGGCTGCTCATTTAAATGAGCAGGAAGACGGAGCCACTCGCAACAAATATTTTGTTGAAAAATCGGTGGCTTGGCTGACAGAAAAATTTCCACCAGAAGACTATCCAAAAGTATTGGATTTAGGCTGCGGTCCGGGAATCTATGCTGAGAAGTTTTCACGAGCTGGCTATCAAGTGACTGGGATTGATTTTTCCCAGAATAGTATTGACTATGCCCGACGATCTGCTGAGGAGGAGAACCTGCCGATTCGTTATATTCAGGGAGACTATACTAAAACTGATTGGCAGGAGGAATCCTACGATCTGATCTTTATGATTTATTGTGATTTAGGTGTTTTGTCCCATGAGAATCGCCGAATTATTTTAGAAAGGGCTTATCAGGCACTGAAGCCTGATGGTCGACTGGTTTTTGATGTGTTTACGCCTGTTCGTTATCAAGATTTTAAGCCAACTCAAATCTGGCAAATGGAAGAAAATAGTTTTTGGAGCCAAGAACCCTGTCTGCATTTGGAACGTACGGAAAAATATGGGTCAACCTATTTAGCAGCCCATCATTTGTTGAATGAAGAAGAGCAAAAGACTTTTTATATTTGGGAGACGGTCTTTACGCCGAAAGAAATGACAGAAGAGTTGCAGCGAGGAGGCTTTACCCAAGTCAAGCTTTATAAAAATATTGCCGGTGAGCCGTGGGAGGATAATTCCGATACCGCCTGCTTTGTGGTCAGTAAGCAGTAAAACTCTACGTTCCGTTGGTTGTTTTGCCGGTGGGAATCACGTAATCTTAAGGTAAGAGGTGAGAAGATGGATAGTATACAAACTGGCCGATTAATTCGCAATTTACGGAATGAACGCGGCTGGACACAAAAAGAATTAGCCGAAGCTCTAATGATTAGCGATCGGACGGTTTCCAAGTGGGAGCGGGGGCGAGGTTACCCCGATGTATCACTGGTAACAAAACTTTCTCAGTTGTTTCAAGTAGAAACCAATCAACTGCTGGCAGGGGAATTAACTCAAAATCAACTGAATAACGGGAATATAACTAAGGTCAGTTTTTTTGTCTGTTCGACCTGCCAGACCATCAACTTTTCATTTGGGAAAACTGAAATGACTTGTTGTGGAAGACATTTAGAACCCTTATTGCCTCAGGCAGAACAAGGGGAGCATCAGGTGAAGGTAACAGAAGTTGAAGCTGACTGGTATGCTACCTTTGCCCATGAAATGAAAAAGGAGCACTCGTTGTCCTTTCTGGCGCTAGTCTCTGGTGATCAAATTCAGTTGAAAAAGCTGTATCCCGAACAGGAACCAGCAGTTCGACTGCCGCGAATGTGTCATGCGACTATGTATTTTTATTGTACTACGCATGGATTATTCAAAAAGGAGCAAACCAATGGCCACTTTTTATAAACAATCGATGGAAAATTGGCCTAGAGCGGAATCTTTTTACTATTATTCGCAAATGGCTCCTACCAGCTACTCAATTACAGTAAAGCTGCGGGTTACTAAACTGCGTCAACAAGCCAAATACAAACAGATTAAATTTTTCCCAGCATATTTGTATGCTGGGAGTCGCGTGATAAGTCAACTGCAGGAATTGAAATTGGCGATAAAGGATGAGACTTTGGGTTTTTGGGACTATCTCAATCCGGTTTATCCGCAGTTTCATCCAGAAGATCAGACGGTTTCCCTGCTATGGACTGAATATTCGACCAATTTTTCGGAATTTTATCAGCGTTATTTGGCAGATGTTCAAACATTTGGCACTGATCGTGGCATGTTAACGAAGAAAGGACCGCCACCAGAGAATGCGTATGTGATCTCTTGTATCCCCTGGTTCAGTTTTGATAGTTTTTCTTTGCAGCATCATCAACTAAAGGATTATTATTTTCCCAGCTTTGAAGCTGGAAAATTTATTCAGCAGGATGACGAATGGTACATGCCATTGGCGATTAATGCACATCATGCAGCAACGGATGGCTATCAGCTGAAAGTATTTTTGGAGCAGCTGCAGGAATTGATGGATCAAGGGGAGGATTGGCTGGATTAATAGCATCAGAGTCTAGTTTAGAGTAGACTCTGATGTTTTTCTTTGGGGAGGAAATTGGTCTACTAGTTAGAAAGAAGCGAGCATGCCTTTAACTCCGAGTGAAAATAATGAATAAGTAATTTTTTCTAATGAAATTCAAGGATATCCTCTTTAATTTAAGTTGATGGAGTCTACCTGCAGCGAGAGAAAAAGTAAGATTGGATTTCTAGTTTTATTGGTCTAGCTAAAAAAATGTTTAATACAAATTCCATTTTTCTCATTTACATTTAATTTATCTTGTTGTATACTATGTTCAACTCATCGGTTGGAGGTCATTAACATGACAAAGAACAAACTCTCACAACTGAATAACCGCTATTACGTTAGCTATTATTAGATACGTTTGTATTCATCTGGATACAAACGGACAGGTTTGTATCTATGATGGCTAATGTGCTTCAACGCGTCACCAGCCACGTAGGTAATTCTAAGTGGCTGTGAATAGTGCGAAAATAGTATTGATTTCTTTCGTAATTTCCAATCGTCCGCTTAGACTATCTAGGTGGACGATTTTTTTATTCGAAAGGAAGAGGAAATAATGAAAAAAGTATTAGCAGGAATTGGTATTTTAAGTTTGATGATATTAGGTGCATGTGGGCAAGGAGAATCAGCTGAAGATGACATGAAAACAGTTGGGGCACTGCAATTTGTGGAGCATGAATCGTTGGATGATTCATACAAGGGCTTTGTTCGCGGCTTGAAAGAAGAGGGCTTTATTGATGGCGAAACTGTTAAGATCGACTACCACAATGCCCAAGGCAGTCAGGATAATTTGAAGAGCATCAGTGAAAAATTAGTAAAATCAGATCCAGATTTATTGTTGGGAGTAACCACGGTCGCTGGTCAATCGTTGTTGACAGCGACAACAGATATTCCGATTGTTGTAACCTGTGTGACTGATTTGAAGGAAGCAAAATTGGTAAACAGTTACGACAAACCTGGTGGAAATGTAACAGGAACAACCAATATGTCGCCAGTGGCTAAACAAATCAAATTACTGTTGTCGATTGTGCCCGATGCTAAAAAAGTGGGAATCATGTACAATTCCGGTGAAATCAATTCAAAAATTCAAGCAGATTTGGCGATCGAAGCGTTGAAAAAAGCTGGGGTAGAACCGGTTGTTCGCACAGTTACCAGCACGAATGATGTGCAACAAGTTTCTCAAACAGTTGCGGATGAAGTTGATGGCATTTACCTGCCGACAGACAATACCTTTGCTAGTGCAAAAACACTGGTTGGGGATGTAATGAAAGAAAAAAAGGTTCCCTTAGTTGCTGGAGCCATCAACGATGTCAAAGAAGCCGGCATTGCTACTATTGGGATTAATTACGAAGAATTAGGGGCACAAACGGGAAGAATGGCTGCTAAAATTTTACGAGGCGAAGCAACTCCAGCAGACATGCCAGTAGAGGAATCAGAAAATCTGGAATTCTACGTTAATAAAGAAATGTGTGAAGCATTGGGAATTGATCCAGCAACTATTAAGAATCCAGAGGAATAAATGATGTATGCAAAGGCCGACAAGGAAGAACAAGTCGGCTTTTTGCTTTGTCAGCTAAGAAAAAGGCTTTATAATAATAAAAGAAGGCACCAAGCTTTTGGAAAGAACGAAGGAGTAAAGAAGATGACTGATCAAATAGTTGAAGTCTTGAATCGGTTGGTGGCGCATTACGGATTCCAATACTGGTGGGAATCAGATGATTGGTTGTCAGATTGGCTTACAATGATCTTGATTCAGCGAACCAATGAAGGCAACGCGGAACGAGCATTGAAAAACCTTCAACCCTATTTGACGATTGAGCAATTGGAACAGTTAACGCTGGAACAGCTAGAGGAATTGATTCGGCCAGCCGGCTTTTATCGTCAAAAGAGTCAAGCTATCAAGGCATTGCTGGATTGGTTTAAGGGCCATGGTGGAGAAGTGTCAGCTTTGGAGCACTTCTCAACGAAGGAATTAAGAGAAGAGCTGCTATCCATAAAGGGTGTTGGTCCAGAAACGGCTGATGTGATGTTGCTATATATATTCAAGCGAAAAGCCTTTATTGCAGATACTTACGCACAACGCTTGTTTAAGCGACTAGGCTTAGGTGATTATTTAAGCTATGAAGAAATGCGTAATGCCTTACTGCCGATTCCTGAAGAGATTTCCTGGGAATTGTGTCGGGAGTGGCATGCGGTAATTGATATTCATGGGAAGCATTACCGCAAGCAGCCTAACATGGACGAAAGCTGGTTAATAAAATAGAAGGAGTCGAGAAAAATGTCATTATTGTTGTCGCCTGTAGAAATTGGTAATCTGTCCTTAGCAAATCGTGTGGTGATGTCACCCATGTGTATGTACGAAGTTATAAAAGAGGACGGAGTGGCAACCCCCTTTCACTTCGCTCATTACGGCGCTCGTGCAATTGGCCAGACAGGTCTGATTATTATTGAAGCAACGGGAGTTGAACCGGATGGCCGAATCAGCAGTCGGGATTTAGGGCTTTGGAATCAAGAACAGAAAGTTGCGTTGGAAAGATTAGTAGCTGATTTGCATAGTTTTGGAACTAAAGTGGGAATTCAGTTGAATCATGCAGGTCGGAAAGCGAAAGATGCTGTTTATCCCCTGGCTCCTAGTGAAATTGCCTATAGTGAGGATTATGCAACACCAAATCAACTGACGGTTGAAGAAATTCATCGTGTGCAGGCGAGCTTTGTTGCAGCAGCTAAACGCAGTGTCGATGCTGGGATTGATATGATCCAATTGCACGGCGCACATGGATATTTGATTAACCAGTTTTTATCACCCTCGACCAATCAACGAACGGATAAATATGGTGGGACGCTGGAAAATCGTTATCGTTTCCTGCAAGAAATTGTGGAACAAGTTCGTAAAAATTACCACGGCAGCTTGTGGGTTCGTTTGTCTCTAACTGATTACGCCCAAGCGGGGGAACAAAACAGCTTGGAAGACTGGCAAGAAATTGGCCGTTGGTTAGAGACTGAAGGTGTCGATTGTTTAGATATTTCTACGGGCGGACTACTGAACCGCAGGCCCAACATTCCGATGCATGACGGGTATCAAGTACCGTTTTCAATTGCAATGAAACAGGCAGTTTCGATACCGGTAACGGCATTGGGTCTATTAGACAACCCTGGCTTGTGCGAGTATATTTTGCAGAATAAGCAGGCGGATATAATCATGCAGGGACGGGCACTGATTCGTAATGTTAACTGGTTAGCTGACGCGGCCATTTCCTTGCATGATCAGGATTTTCAAGTATATAACGACTCTTATAAGCGAGGACAGCTCTAACATCAGATGATTAACTAAGCCCGTAATTTGACACAACTGCCGAAAAGAAACTATCCTTAATAAAAGGATCGGAGGCAGCATATGGCAACTTTATATTTTGTAAGACATGGAGTAACCGAGAATAATCGGCAACAACTGTTTAACGGAAGTCGTTCCAATCCTGGTCTTATGCCAGAGGGAATCCAGCAGGCTAAAAGGCTCGGAGCGTATTTGGAGGAAATCGATTTTGCCAGTATTTATGTCAGCCCGACTCAAAGAACCATTAAAACAATGCAGGCAATTCTGAGTGAAAATCAACACAGTCAGTTGGAAATTATTATTAGTGATGACTTAAAAGAAATGGATTTTGGTGACTGGGATGGGACCGCTATCGAGGCACAAAAGGATCATGACCAATTTGATCATTTGATGCACCAACCCGAGCTGTATGATCCAAGCGGTTTTGCTGGAGAAAGCTATCAAGAATTGTTGGATCGAGGTCTGGGTTTCTTACAGTCGTTGGACTATCAGGGAGATAAAAATTATCTGATTGTAGGCCATGGCGTGATGCTGTCATCTTTGCTGGCTTTTCTGAGAGAACAAGATTTGCGAAAAATCCGTCAAAAGGGTTTGCTGAAGAATACTAGCTTAAGTATTTTTTCTTCAGAAGATGGAGAGGCTTTCCAGCAAAAGGTCTGGAATTATTCGAAGCATTTGGAGTAGAAGGTGGCTATAGCCGCCTTTTTTTGAGTGAACTTTTAAAAAACTTGAAATCTACGATACGCAACAAAGCAAAGAGATCGGATAACAGGTAGGAAAGGTCGTTATCAAAAGCTAGCTGATGTTTCTACGGAGGTAGGGAAAATTTTAACTATTTAGATCAGCCTTTCTGCGGAACGAGAGAAAGGTTTGTTTAACTATTTCGCCGTCTCATGTGTATAAGGATAAGAATTTAGCAACTTCATTGAAATCGATATAAGAGTGCTGGGGTGAAAAGGCAATACTAGTCTTAACTTAGGGTCAATTTGAAACTATCGGTTGTTGAACTGATGATTCATCGGGAAGACTTTTCTTGAGCATTCGTGACAAATTTGACATAGATTATTCTTAATTAGTACTTAACAAATTCTCTTATATAAATAACTAATTATTTAGGTTTTTTAATTAGATTCTTGTAGTTAATGGAAAATACGACTAGTTATATAACGAAATAGAAAAAAGTTTCTTAGGTTCTAAAGAATTCTAAGCAACTTCTTTTAATAACTTATTTTGTTGAAAGTTAATAAAAGGATAGTCGTAATTGTTTCTATATAAGGTTTTTTCAGTGATTTAAACTGAAGGGATTCTCATGGTTTATTTTAGATAAAAGTTTTTATGTAGAGTTTTTTTATTATGGGATGAAAGATAGAATAACTAAAAATGAAATCTTCCTTGACTGTGTAAGTTTTTTATATTAAGGTGTAATTAAATAAAAAAACGTTTTTGGGAGATGTGAACATGGCTAAGATTACAAAACCACTTGGTACTCGACAACTTCATAATATGTTGCGCAATTCGCTCGAAAAAAGAATACGCGATTTTTATCAGATTACCAATGATGGCGCTTACGTGATTCAGTGTGCCTTAATTGTGCTTCTGCGCAATGCACTTTGTCCTGCTGATTTTTCTTATTTGGCGGCTGATCTAATTCGCTCACTGTTTATGGAAAGCAAAGATCTTCAAGAAGTGAGAGAGCTGTGTGTCTATTTTCGACCTTATTTCAGTGACAAAGAATGGGATATTGTACTTCGTCGATTATTCTCCAATTCAAAAAAACGCAAGGAATTAACAGAGCAAGCTCTTTTATATATGGAAAAATTCCCTTTGCTTCATTCTGGTGAGCGAGAAGTAGAAGCGAAAGCCAGCTTAATCTCGACCTTTGAAGACGAAAACGGCAAAAAGCACAATTGGACCTTAAGCAATGTTGACCCGACCCTTTCTACCCAAGAACATGAAGATTATTTATCCCTGCTAAGCACCGTTGACATTCTCCAAAAAGATGGTGTTCGTCGATTTGTGACAGTTGTGGAAGTGAAATACCGTCTGTTTCGAACCAGTATTACCCGAAAAACGATAGAAGAAACGACTGCTCGAAAACAGCAGTGTGAGACTTTACCACGAGTTAAAAAGACATCTCATACAACTGAAAGTGAACAAATGAAATCGGTGAAGCCGTTAGTGCCCTCTGGGGAAGTTCTGAGCAGATATGGTAAACCTTGTAAAAATGGCGATCAAGTTATGGAAACCTATTTGCCGAAGGATTTCGATTATTCCTCAATGACTAAGAAGGAGCTGCGGGAATTTGTGAAAAGTACCCTGCCAAAAGGATCAAAGCTGAAAGATTTCAATTTTGAATTTGTTGATTCAATAGAAGAAACCGTTTCTGAATCTGAAAATGGAGCCGGTCCGCCATCAACCAATAAGGATTGGCGAACGAATCAGAATCTAGTTCGGAAGGTCAATAAAAAACGAAGAAAGAAAAAGCGAAGATAGCTTTCTAAATTGGTTTAGTTAGTATAGCTTATTTAGACCTGTCTTTGAATAGAATAAATTTTTATGAGACAGAATGACTCTTGAGACCACTCGGAAAGGGATTATCCTAAACAATAATAACGCTGGCAAGGTGGTTATTTAGTGAACCAAATTTTAAAGAATAAAAACTCTGAAGGCTAATAATAGAGGAATAGGCAGAATAGTAGATTCTGCATTTAAACTTGGTCCTTGGTCATTGAAGCTTTTCAAACTTTGAAAAGTTATACTGAAAAATACTGCGAGATAACTTACTGAAATAATCCCCGTTTTAATAAGCCGCGGGTTGTCATTTTCATGGCCTTCAATGCTCAAATGGAGGTCATGGCGGCAATTGATAGGGTCATAGTATTTGTTTTGATCTGTACTCAAAAATATATTCCAAGCTTTTAGTTGTAAATATCGAAAAATAGCTTTATTTATTTAATTTTTGTCGTATAATTAAGTTATCTGATATGTGTGATCTTGATAGATCATTATGAGAGCTTTTCTTATAATGAGCAAGGTTTTTGGGGAAGAACCTTGTACACCTATTTTTCACATATATCATAGAGAAAGCTTGCGGTTTTCCGCAGGCTTTTTTTTGAACTCACATCTATGCCCATTTATTTTTTAGTTAGACATAGAAATATTTAAGAGCAAGCTAAAAGAGGATAAAGATTTTCTGTTTAGGATGTACTAATTGGTTACTTGATAGAAAAATAATAAGAGACGGTTGGTACATAGCATAAAGGTATGGTATGGCAGGCATCAACTCCGGAAACAGTAAGTTGCTGCGTATTTTAAGGATATTAGAAATTTTTATAGTGCATTATACCAATGCAGCAGTATTGAAAAGTAGGAATAAGTTGATCATTGTGCTTGCTAAAAGATATGGGTGAAAAGTTTTTTTTCTAAAAATGCTGAAGGCTTTAATAATACAGATTGTACCTTACATATTCTCAAAAAACGAAATATTTATAAGAACGTAGTCATTTGACTTGATAATTAGTGGGAATTCTCACCTATAAAGCTGTAAAGATGAGAATATTTTAGTTCTTTCTTATCAGCTAATTTTTCTCTTTTAAACGTGCAACTGAAGCCAACGAATTCCTAAATAAATGGATAATAACTTTCTAGACGAAATGGAGTCTACTGGACTCGGAGTGTAAAGTTAGCTATTTTTTTGTGATGAGTGAGAGAGCCCATTGTTAAGCGCAGTTACAACAGGGAAGGATTTCTTATTGAAAAAGAGATAGAGAAAATAAAAAGCTATGAAAAAGTATACTTAGTTGTACACTTTCTTATTACTAGATGTCTTTTTGACGAACAGCAGGATTGTTAGTTCGCGGGCAGCCTACTGAGAATCTTCTCGTAGTGCCGAATGATGTTTGATACAATAAAAAAAAGTGTTCTTAAGAGAGCGAAAATGGAAGAAGTGTTGGATGATGAAATTAGTGTTAGATAAGATCGCCAAGCAGTTTGATGAAAAGATTATTTTTGATAAGGCGGATTTTACTTTTGAAGCGGGCAAGATTTATGGCTTGCTGGGAAGAAATGGTTCTGGAAAGACGACACTGTTCAATTGTATTGCCAAAAATATGCAGCTAAACAGCGGAGAGATTTTGTTGGATCAGGGAGCCGGTCCGAAAGATTATTTTAATACAGATATTGGTTATGTTTATACGATTCCTCATTTGCCAGCTTTTATGACAGCAATTGAATTCGTGAAATTTTTTATGGATATTAACAATGATCGTATGACGAGTAGCAAAACTCCTTCAGAATATTTAACAATGGTGGGGATTAAGGGAGAAGACCAGCATCGGTTACTAAAGGATTTTTCTCACGGAATGCAAAATAAGGTACAAATGGTGGTTTCCTTGATGATTACCCCGCCAGTTCTTTTGATGGATGAACCGCTGACTTCCTTTGATGTCGTTGCTGCTCATGAAATGAAAGAATTAATTGTGGCTGCTAAAAAGAGTTCAATTGTTATTTTTTCGACACATATCTTGCAGCTGGCACAGGATTTGTGCGATGAGATTGTGCTGCTGAATCATCACCAGCTGCAGTCAATCCCTTCGGAAAAAATACATGACGCGGATTTTGAAGAAGAGATTATTCAATTGTTGCAGGACCCGCAGGCATGATTGAGGTAATTAGAATCTCTTGGATTTTTTCCGTGGTCAAAACAACTCAAAAGGTTAACGGCTTGCTTTATTATTTGCGAAAGTTGCCATTGATTGGTAAAAAAATTCCTGTGACAGTCTACAACAGCTATGAATTGAAAAAGATTTTGACCGTACTAATTTTCATTTGGAAGGCTCTAATGACGTTGGGGGCAAAATTTCTGTGGCTGGGGTTAAGCTATGTCCTTTCTTTTTTTGCCATTCGTTTTTTTTCGGGAGGGCCATTCGTTTTGATTCCCCTAGATCAGACCATTGTAAAACAGGGTTTGCTGTTTTGGATAGGTTGGCTGGGGATCATGAGTATCTTCAACGGAATATGGTATTCGATGGATAACAATGAAGTGAATTTTTTGGACCAGTTTTCTTTACCACGACAGCGTTTTGTCCGGGGGAGGCTGATGCTGCTTAACATTGTTGAGACTGTGAAATACTGGCCAGCTTTTTTTATTTACGGTTTGTTTCTGCGAAATCCGTTAACAGTAATTATTGTTGGAAGCTTATCTTACTTGGCTATTAGTTTGTTCTTTTATTGGTTGGGAAGAAAAACATATACCTTGACCCTTAGTCAGCGTCGCGGAATCACATGGACAATTTTTTTTGCTATCATTTTGCTGGTAGCGGCTGAATTTTGGCTTGATCCAACTGCTAAGGTCATGTCGGTGCTCTTACATCCTGTCTGCTGGCTCCCCTTACTAATTTTAACAATTCTTTGTGGTTATAAGCTTTTGTATTTTGATGATGAGGGTGGCTATTTGATTTGGCAGGTTGAACGGCTTCGTAATTTGGACGCTGCTGCACCGGAAGCCAAGAATTCACAATATCTGGGGCAAGGCTTGTCAATGCAAAAGAAATTAGAGCTGGAAGCTGACAGCAACGAAACACTTTCCGGTAGTCAGTATTTGAACGATCTTCTGTTCAAACGGTACCATCGCATTTTGCAGCGAAACTTGTTTATCCGTTTGGCAGTGATAGGGGCTACCTGGTTATTAGTGATTGGCGGATCACTATTTGGTGTATTGAAGGACGCGAAAGAAGCTGAGCTGATCGGCTTATTGCCGTTGCTGTTTTTCACCATGTATTTGGCTTCCTTTGGTAAAACCATCGTACAAATGGTCTTCGTGAATTGTGATGTGGCGATGCTTTATTATCCCTTTTATCGTGAGGCTTCAACAATTCTGTCGGGATTTTTCTATCGTTTCCGAAAAACCTTGTTTTACAACGGCTCCATTATTTTGGGTATTTTACTGCTTTTTATTACCTTTACCTTGTTAAACCCGGGAATCCTATCACTGCAATTTTTTATGGTATTAGTACTACTACTATTTAGCCTGGCAGTTTTATTCTCCTTTCATGAGCTGTTTATCTATTATGTGCTGCAGCCCTTTACTAGTGAGATGGAAGTGATGAACCCTCTATACAAAATTATTTCCGGGATTTTCTACGGGATTGCCTATTTGAACCTGCAGCTGAATGTTACTGGATTGAGCTATGCCTTGCTAGTCTCAGGTCTGAGTTTATTGTATATAGTGATCGGTTTAGTCATTTTATGGAAAAAAGCCCCTCAGACTTTTCGTATCAAAGAGTGATTTTTTTGGGGAAAAAGAATCGTTATTTCGCAAAAAAAAATTGGGTAAGAAACTTTGATAAAATACCCTTTTAGATTTTTGAGAGTAAAAATAGTCGTTATTCTTAATTTTTTTGGTTGACAGTGAATTTTTCTTCGTGTAAAGTTTGGATCAACTTAATAAACAACTCCGTTGAAGAGAAAAGTAATCTTGGAAAACTTTTTAGAGAGGTTCTGGCTGGTGAAAAGAACCAAGGAAGAAAAGATGAACAATGGCCTCTGAGGATAGCGTGTCGATAAGTAGGCAGGCACGGTCGGTTCCACCGTTACCCGGAACACCAATATCTTGAATTTAAGACGTTGGATTAAGCAGAAGGAAACTTCGAAACAAAAGGTGGTACCGCGAGCATTCGCCCTTTTATCAGTCTAGACTGGTAAAGGGGCTTTTTTGTTTTAAAATAGGAAAAACGATGAAATGGTAAGTACAGTTTGACTTCCCTTACAGAGAATCTCGGCAGCTGAAAAGAGATAGGAAACAGCAAATTGGAAAATGGCCATTGAGTGATTTGCCCCGAGCGGAGAACGTGAGACGGCAACGGCAGCAGCCGTTATCTTGCTAGAGTATGATAGTACTTGAAGAGGAGTGGCATGAAAGTGTCACTTAAATTGAGGTGGTAACACGCGACAGGCGTCCTCAGATCCGTAATCAATAGGGATCTGAGGGCGTCTTTTTTATAAAAAGGAGTGAAGCGAATGATTGAATTGAGAAATATATCAGTGACCTTTCAGCAAAAGAATAAAACCATCGCTGCGGTAAAGCAGGTAGACCTGCGGATTGGAAAGGGAGATGTTTATGGCATTGTAGGTTATTCAGGAGCTGGGAAAAGTACCTTGGTTCGAGTGATTAACCTGCTCCAGAAGCCTTCTGAAGGGGAGGTGCTGATTAATGGAATCCAGCTGAATAAGTTGAAGCCAAAGGAATTACGGCAGGAGCGGAAGTCTATTGGCATGATTTTCCAGCATTTTAACTTAATGGATGCTCGTACTATTTTTGATAACGTGGATTTTTCCTTGAAATATTCAGGTAAAACCAAACAGGAGCGTTATCAAAAAGTGACCGAGCTTTTGGAGCTGGTAGGACTTTCTGATAAACATCAGGCCTATCCTAGTCAACTCTCAGGCGGGCAAAAGCAGCGAGTTGCGATTGCTCGGGCTTTAGCGAATGACCCAACTATTCTTTTATGTGATGAAGCGACTAGTGCTTTAGACCCTAAGACAACTTTGCAAATACTGGATTTGTTAAAGGAGTTAAATCGGAAGCTGGGTCTGACAATTGTTTTGATTACTCATGAGATGCAGGTGGTTAAGGAAATTTGTAATAAGGTAGCGGTAATGGAAAATGGAGAAATTATTGAAAAGGGAGAGAGCGTTCAGATTTTTAGTCAGCCGCAGCAGCCTTTAACTAAAGATTTCATCCGAACGGCTTTGCATGTGGATCAGGCCTTAACTACTATTTTGAATCATCAAAAATTCTCGAAGCTGGCACCTAATGAAATTTTGGCAGAGTTCGCTTACGTAGGAGATGAGACGAGTGAACCACTGATTACCCAACTGTATAGCCGCTATCAGGTTAGCACCAATATTTTATACGGAAATGTGGAAATTTTACAGGAGGTACCAATTGGCCGCTTAATTGTTCGCCTGACAGGAGAACAGCACCAACGGAAAAAAGCGTTGGAATTTTTACAGCAGCACCAAGTCGAGGCAACGATTTTGAAACGACCAGAACAGTCATCACCGATTCGGTTGGTTGAAAGGGGAGGAGAATAATAATGCATTTGTTAGAAACGTATTTACCAAATGTCAGTGAAATACCACAGGAATTCGTGACGGCTACTTGGCAAACCTTGTACATGGTTTTTTGGACCGCGTTAGTTGCCGGAATTTTAGGAATTGCCTTGGGCGTACTGCTGGTGGTGATCCGTCCGGATGGACTATTGGCTAATCGTGGTATTTATGAGGTTTTGGATAAACTGATCAATATTGTTCGCTCGATCCCTTTTATTATTTTGCTGACGCTGTTAGCAGTTTTTACTCGATTTTTAGTAGGAACAACTATTGGTGAAAAGGCAGCGCTGGTACCGCTAATTATTGGGGTAATTCCTTTTTTTGCTCGGCAAATCGAAAATGCTTTATTGGAGGTTGATCCTGGGGTGATTGAGGCCGCTCAGGCGATGGGGACTAGTCCAGCTGGTATTATCTTTCGCGTTTATCTTGTGGAGGGATTAGCCGGAATTATCCGAGCATCTGCAGTCACTATCATTAATGTCATCGGCTTGACAGCTATGGCCGGAGCGGTAGGGGCTGGTGGATTAGGTAACTTGGCCATCACTCGCGGATATAATCGATTTCAAACTGATGTTACCTTGGTCGCTACACTGTTAATCCTAGTATTAGTTTTTATCAGTCAATTTATTAGTAATTTAGTTATAAAAAAAATCAGTCATTAAATGGAGGAAAATTAGATGAAAAAAATCAGTACATTTATTTTAGGGGCCGCGTTATTACTGGCCATCACCGGCTGCTCCAGTGGGAATGGCAAAACAGAAGCTAAGGATCAACAAGTTGTGAAGCTAGGTGTAATTGGTGCGGACACTGATGTTTGGGACGGTGTTAAGGAACGCTTGAGTAAAGAGGGGATCGATTTAGAATATGTAAAATTCAGCGATTATAATCAGCCTAATGCAGCTTTGTCTGATGGTTCGATTGATCTGAATTCGTTTCAGCATCAGTTTTTCTTAGATAACTACAATGAAGAGCACGGTACAGATTTAGTTTCTATTGGTAATACAGTGAGTGCACCGCTAGGTATTTATTCCGACAAGATTAAGGATTTAAAGGAACTCAAAGAAGGCGATAAGGTTGCGATTCCTAATGATGTTACTAACGGTGGTCGGGCATTATTGCTGCTGCAATCCGCAGATTTGATTAAGGTAGATGAAGCCGCAGGTCAAACCCCAACTGTTTCTGATATTATTGATAATCCTCTAAAGCTGGAAATTTCTGAATTGGATGCTTCACAGACAGCCCGATCTTTATCAGATGTAGCAATTTCAGTCATCAACAGCGGTATGGCTGTGGATGCTGGTTTAGCACCGAAGAAGGACGCGATTTTCCTGGAACCAGTTGATGAGCGAGCAAAGCCGTACGTCAATATTATCGTAGCTCGTAAAGAAGATGCAGACAACGATGTTTATCAAAAAGTAGTGGCCGCTTATCAAACAGAAGAAACGGCTAAAGATATTGAGAGTACCTCAAAGGGTTCGAATGTCCCAGCTTGGGAAACCTTTGGCAAAAAATAATTGGAGGAATTTTTTATGACGACAAATACACTAGAGGAAACACAAATTATCCAGGAATTTATTGCAAATCGTTTAGTCCATTATCAAGAATTGGCGTTGGATATTCACGACCATCCGGAGGTCAGCAATTACGAGTTTCACGCAGCAGATGTTTTAGGCAGACAGCTGCAGGCAGAGGGCTTTGCGGTTAAAACTGACGTTGCCGGACACCGCACTGGTTTTGATGCACGTTATAAAAGCGCAAAACCTGGACCGACGATTGTCTTTTTAGCGGAGTATGATGCTCTGCCAGGAATTGGGCATGCTTGTGGACATAATTTATTTGGAACTACCTCTCTTTTAGCAGCCAGCGCACTTAAGAAATTAATTGATCAGACAGGCGGTGAAATTCGCGTGTACGGAACACCGGGAGAGGAAGGCGGTGAAAACGGCTCAGCTAAAGGTAGTTTTGTACGAGAGGGCTTTTTCACTGACGTGGATGCAGCTTTGTGTGTGCATCCAGCGCATCGCTACAGTCAGACTTTACCTTCACTAGCTAATGATCCGGTCGATGTGAAGTTTTACGGACGAGCTTCTCACGCAGCAGCGGCACCTGAAAAAGGGATTAATGCTTTAGATGCGATTTTACAGGTTTACAATAGTGTGAATGCGCTGAGACAGCATTTACCTCTGGATGTAAAAATCCATGGAGTAATTACCAATGGTGGTGTGGCCGCCAATGTCGTTCCTGAATTCGCTTCAGCTCGTTTTTACCTGCGGGCAGCAAGCCGTAAAACCTTAAACGAGGTTTATCAAAAGTTTGATCAGATTGTCCAGGGGGCGGCCTTAGCTACTGGCTGTACGTATGATTTTGGGCTCTTCCAAAACTCGGTGGATGATACGGTTTTAACACCGCTTTTTGATGAAGTTCTTTTCAAACATTTAACAGAGTTAGACATACCAGCAACGGAAATCAGTACGGAAATTCCTGATAGCTATGGTTCTTCAGACGTAGGAAATGTGAGTCAGGTAATTCCTACCATTCAGCCGACCGTATCGATTTCAGATGATTACATTGCGGGACATAGTGAGGAATTCAAAGCGGCCGCTCGCAGTGAAAAGGGCTTAGCATCAATTGCTATCGGTGCTGAATTGTTGGCAAAAACGGCGTTGGACTTAATCCAAAATCCAGAGCTGCTGCAAGCCATTAAAGAGCAGCATCAGGAAAATCTGGAGGCGCAGAATACTTAAGTCATAAAAAACTACTAAAAGGAGAAAAAAATGAAGTTAACTAAGTGGCTCTCAATTGGAGTTGTTTTATTAGGTGGAGTACTTGTCTTAACCGGGTGCGGACAGGCCAAAAGTCAAACAGTGGAGGACCAAAAGGTGGTCAAACTAGGAGTCGTTGGTGAAAACAATGAACCTTGGGAATATGTGAAAAAAGAATTAGCTGACAAAGAAAATATCCAACTGGAGCTGGTAAAATTTACCGATTATCGCACCCCGATTACAGCCTTGGAGGATGGATCAATCGATTTGCATGCGTGTTTAACCGAAATTTTTATGGACACAGTTAATGAGGAAAGCGGTTATGACAATACAACAATCGCTTATACGACGCTAAATCCATTAGGTGTTTATTCCAATAAAATTAAGGATCTTAAAGAATTAGAGGATGAAGCAATTGTTGCTGTACCTAACGATGTTTCTAACCAAAGTCGAGCGCTGCTTTTATTGCAAACCGCTGGATTAATCAAGGTAAATCCTGACAAAGGACTGCTGCCCGATATTAGTGATATTATCGAAAATCCGAAAAAATTGACCTTTAAATCGCTGGACTCTAATCAAACTGCTCGTGCGTTGGCGGATGTTGATATTTCCTTAATCAATAATGGTATGGCCGTAGATGCGGGACTGATTCCTACCAAGGATGCAATTTTCTTGGAGCCTATTGCGGACAGCTCTAAGCCATATTATAATGTGATTGCTGCACGTAAAGAGGAAAAAGATTCAAAGGTGTATCAAAAAATTATCGCTGCCTATCAGACAGACGAGGTTGCCAAAATCATTGCCGAGACAACTGAAAATTCCAGCATTCCTGTTTGGGACAAAAAATAATAACGTTTAATACCTGACTATAACGAAAAGACGCTTGCAATCCATCCTTTGCCGGAGCTTTTCAATTATAGCCAGGTATTTTTTGCTGTTAGAAAGCAGTGGATTCCTCAGCCAGCAGTTCTTTACTAGCTAACTCAATAATGATTTGGATCAGGCTCAGCATATTGATTCGCGAGTTAGCATCCGTTTCATTATAGCTTAGAGGGGTATCGTTACTAAATAAACAAAAATCCGCTAAATTTGTAGTTTGATCATTTTCCTGCGAAGTAATCAAAATAGTTTTAGCCTGATTCTGGCGGCTATTGTCAAAAACTTCCTGATATACGGCCAGTGGAACATTTGCAGAGGTGATTAAAATGGTAGCCCCTGGATGAATCGTCCGACTAATACTTTTGAGCAAATGCAAATCTTCGACTAGAATACAGCGGCGGTTCAAGGTATTTAAAACGGTGTGCAGGTACTTAGCGGGAATCGAACTGAGACTTCGTCCGTGGATATACAAAGGCTGATCATTGCAAAGCAATTGAACAATCGTATGCAGCTGATCCAAAGGTGCAAACGCTAAAAAGTATTTAAAATCATTGATCTGCTGATCGATCTGCTCGCGAAAAACCTTTTGGCGTTTCTTTTGCAATACCAGTTCGTTTTTGATTAAGTATTTTAATTCACTAAAACCCGTCAGTCCCAGCTTCTGACAAAAACGAACTACAAGGGTGTCTGATACAAATAGTTTGCTGGCTAAATCATGAAGTTTCATCTGAGCGATTAACGTCGAATTATCTTGAATGTATTTCAACATGGTTTGCTCATTTTCTGATAATTTTTCGATCTCAATGGCAGCGAAAAAATCATTCATGGGAAATACCCTCCTCTGATGAAGTGTAGTATGCCTTAAAGATAGTATCAATTACGAAAAAAATGGGCAATCGTGAAGTAAATTCAGTATTTTTATTTTGCCGTGATCGCCCGAAAAACCGAAAGTTCAGATCTGCAGTTTTTGCCAAAACATTATCGGTGTAAGGCGTTATAGCTGCAACCGTGGCTCCTCGCATTTTGGCTAGATTAGCCATACGAATGGTCGGTTCATAGGTTCCGCTGCAGCTGATAACAAACAGCACATCTTGATCGGTCAAGGTTTCGGCAATATGAAAGGCCAGACGAGAGGCTTCATAGCGATAGACATTTTGCCGGCCATAAGAAAACAGCATTTTTTCCCAGTAATCCAGCACCCGCGCGGAAATACCACCGCCACTGTAAAGATGGATGTGTTTGGAACTGTTCAAGAGCTCAATCATTTGATGGACATCTTGTTCTTTCATCAATAACAAGGTGTTTTCAATATCTTGTGCCATCTCCTGCAAAAGCGCTGCATCAGATTTTTGCTTAAGGATAGGCTGAGGAATGGAGGAATTGGCTTGTTTGGTCAAATACTTCAATTCACTGTAGCCAGATAAACCGATTTTCTTGCAAAAGCGCAAAATAGTTGTGGTGGAAACCGTTAGTTGGTTGGCTAATTCGCGAATTGTAGCTGTCTCAACTATTTGAGGATGCGTATAAATATACTGAAAAATAGCTTGCTCATTAGGATTAAGGCTGGTCATTATTCTATTATCTAAAAGGTCTGTTAACATACTTATACTCCTTTGGTTGAAATTTGTTACATTATTTGTGACAAAGCACTAAATCGGTAATCACTTAGTAAAATAATACAGGATATTGTATTCGTTTTCAATCGATGGCATAGTAAGACTATATTAACTGGCCATTAATAGTGAATTCAATTCAAGCTAAGGGGACTATAAATCATGAGAGAATTTAACGTATGTATCGTCGGTGGAGGCAGCACCTTTACTTTAGGTTTTTTAAAATCATTTGTTCGGATGAAAAAGGACTTTCCGTTAAAAAAATTAGTATTGTTTGATATTGACCAGGAGCGTCAGAATTTAGTCGGCAAGTTTGGTGAGATTTTGTATCGGGAACAATTTCCTGAGCTGGACTTTTCGTACACCACAGACAGCAAAGAAGCTTACGAAGGAATGGATTTTGTTTTCATGCAAATGCGAGCGGGCGGTTTGCCAATGCGGGCGCAGGATGAACATATTCCGTTGGGTATAGGACTAGTTGGACAAGAAACCTGTGGGGCGGGCGGCATGGCCTATGGTTTGCGCTCGATTGTTGAAATGATTAAAGCGGTTCACGAGATTCGAGAGTACGCACCGGACGCTTGGATTCTAAACTATTCCAATCCAGCAGCGATCGTCGCTGAAGCTTTGCGAAGAGAATTTCCTGCGGATCGACGAATTTTAAATATTTGTGATCAGCCGGAAAATGTTGTCCGCTCTTGCAGCCGCTTGTTGGGCTGTTCATGGGAAGATTTGGATCCGGTTTACTTTGGTCTGAATCATTACGGTTGGTTTACTCATATTTACGATAAAACTACTGGTGAAGACTTGCTGCCGAAGATTAAGGAGCTGATTAAAAAACAAGGGTTTCTGCCACAGGATGCCGAGCAGCGAGATCCTTCTTGGTTAGATACTTATGGCATGGTGGAAACGATGATGAAGGATTTTCCAGAATTTTTACCAAATACGTATGACCAGTATTACTTATATCCAGAATACAAAGCAGCAACCTTAGATCCCAATTTCACACGAGCTGATGAAGTCATGGCTGGCCGGGAAAAACGGGTTTTTGCGGAATGTGAGGAAATTATTTCAGCAGGGACACTGGGAGATAAGTTTGATGATATCAGTGACGCTCATGCTGAAATGATGATTGAAGTTGCGGTTGCAATTGCCTTTAACAAAAATAATCGACACATTTTAATTGTTGAAAACAATGGAGCAATTGCTAACATGCAGGACGATGCGATGGTAGAGGTTGTCTGCGAATTGGGCGCTAACGGTCCGCGTCCAATGGGGGTCGGTATTATTCCACAATTTTATCTTGGCTTATTAGTTAACCAGGTTTCTAGTGAAAAGCTGTTAGTAGATGCTTATTACGAAAACTCTTATCAAAAAGCGTTAGAAGCCTTTACCCTAAACCGCTTAATAAATGATGGAAAAAGAGCACGTAAGGTTTTGGATGCTTTAATAGAAGCCAATCAAGGTATGTGGCCTGAGCTACGATAAAGCCGGCGATACAAGGAGGAAAAAGGAATGAAAAAGAATAAAATAATGGATTTTTTCTCGACATTAGGCAGCAGCTTGATGATGCCGATCGCCGCTTTGGCAGCCTGTGGGATTCTTTTGGGAATCTCAGGGGCTCTGCTTAAGGATCAGGTAGTAGCGGCATTACCGATTTTAGAGACCCCAGCCGTTTTTTATGTAATTGATACGCTGCGAACGATCTCTGGGGTTGTCTTTACCTTGATTCCAGTTTTGTTTGCGATCTCGATTTCATTGGGGATGGCTAAAGAAGATAAAGGAATCGCTGCTTTTGCAGGCTTTGTCGGCTATTATACTTTTTTGGTGAGTGCCAGCACAGTGGTGAATTCCGGCTTTGGTAACTTTGAATCGCTACGGGTAGCGCCGATCTTAGGTGTCGAAACGATTGATATGGGAGCGGTTGCGGGGATTTTAACTGGGATTATTGTAGCTTTTCTCCATAATAAATACCATAAGATTCAATTTCCGGTGGCAATTGCCTTTTATGGCGGAAAACGTTTTGTAGCTATTGTTGTTATTTTAGTTATGGGTTTGTTGGGACAGGTAGCGCCGTTTGTTTGGCAGCCAATTTCTGCCGGAATTACTGCTTTAGGAACACTGATTGGCAGTGCTGGATCGTTGGGTGTTTTCTTCTTTGGTTTCTTGGAACGTTTGTTGATTCCAACGGGACTGCACCATGTGTTGAATAGTATCTTCCGAACTACTGCAGTAGGGGGCGTTTATGAAGGTGTGGAAGGTTGCTTGAATATTTTCCTTCAGTTCTTTGATAAAGTAGATATTGATACGTTACGTCCGTTTACTCAATTCTTAGGACAAGGAAAAATGCCATTTATGATGTTCGGCTTGCCAGCCGCCGCTTTGGCCATTTACCGCTCTAGTCCTTCTGACAAAAAAGATCGAGTGAAAGCTTTGATGATTGCCGGTGTAGCAGCCAGCATTATTTCAGGAATCACTGAACCATTGGAATTTTCCTTTATGTTTATTGCACCAGTATTGTTTCTTTTCCATGCTTTTATGGGCGGTGTTTCCTTCTTGTTGATGTCCGTTCTGGGTGTGGCAATTGGAAATACGGGTGGCGGTTTGATTGATTATATTGTCTGGGGTGTCATGCAGCCGGGTTCCCGCTGGTACATGGTTTTGGTCGTAGGACCTGTTTATGCCGTACTGTACTATGTTGTCTTTAAAAAATACTTAACAGCTAAAAACTTGTCGATTGATGTTGCAGAAGAAGTGGATGAGGATGAAGCAGTAGGTGCTTCATCGCTGGCTGGTGATAATTCCTTGGCAATGCAGGTAATTGCCGGCTTAGGTGGTCGTGAAAATATCAAGGTAGTCAATAACTGTATCTCTCGACTGCGGGTAGATGTTGACGATATGAATCTAGTACAGGAAAATATTCTAAAGCAAACCGGCAGCATGGGGATTATTAAGCCCTCAGAAACGCATATTCAGGTAGTTTATGGACCAAAAATTGAAAAGATTGCGGATGCAGTGCGCAAGGCGCTGTAAATAGCTGCTATGGATGAAGATTAGCAGAATTTCCTTTTAAGCCACTGCGCAGCAATTCTGAATTGACTAAAGGAGCAGTATAGGATTTTTTGTCCTATACTGCTCCTTTTCCTAATGAAAACTTGTCTTAATGATAAACAGGCCTCCACAAACGAAAAGTAATTTCATGTCCGAAAACGGCTGGTTTGTGTTAAAGTTTCTTGATAATATAGAAAAGTAACTAAGGCTTTGATTTTTAACAGAATTTCAGGCAGAAGTCGCCCATCCTCTATAGGTGGGTGATGAATGCCGTTTTTTGTTTAGGGGGACGGTGCAACTAAAAATGACAAAAAGCTATTGCTACGCTATTTTCCGCATGATATAATCATTAGAGGAACAAGTGTTCGTGTCATCTAAACTGACAAAAGGGCGGCTCTCATGGAACGACTAAAAGCGTACAAGTACCGCATCTATCCAACAGAAGAACAAGTCGTCTTCTTTGCCAAGACTTTTGGTTGTGTTCGAAAAGTCTACAACCTGATGCTGGATGAGCGGATAAAGGCTTATGCGGCAATGAAGAATGATCCTTCCAAAAAATTGAAAAAGCCTACCCAGCCAAATATAAGAATGACTATCCCTACCTGAAAGAAGTTGATAGTCTTGCCTTAGCGAATGCCCAGCTGAATTTAGACAAGGCCTACAACAACTTCTTTCGCGATAAACGTGTCGGTTTCCCTAAATTCAAAAGCAAAAGCAGTCCGGTTCAAAGCTATACCACCAACAATCAAAACGGTACCATTTCGCTGGTGGAAAACAAATACATCAAACTACCAAAGCTAAAATCCCTTGTCTGTATCAAACGCCATCGCCAACCAAAAGGAGAGATCCGATCCGCAACAATCTCTTATCATTCAAGCGGCAAATATTACCTTTCTTTGTTGTGCAAAGAAGACATACAAGAACTTCCTAAAACGAATTCGGTTATTGGCATCGATCTGGGGATTACAGACTTTGCGATTCTTTCGGATGGACAAAAGATTGATAACCCTCGCTTTACCGCAGAAATGGAACGGAAGGTAACACGTGAACAGCAGAAGCTTTCTCGTCGAGCTTTACAAGCTAAGAAAGCAGGCAAAAAGCTAAGTGAAGCCAAGAACTACCAAAAACAAAGACGCAAAGTGGCAAGATTGCATGAAAAAGTCAAAAATCAACGCAACGACTTTCTAAATAAGTTAAGTACCGAACTTATCAAAAACCACGATGTGATCTGTCTCGAAGACTTACACACGAAGGATCTATTGCGTAATCATAAATTAGCCAAAAGTATTTCGGATGTCTCTTGGTCCAGCCTTGTGGCGAAACTCCAGTACAAAGCCGACTGGTATGGACGAGAAATGATCCAGGTAGATAGGTGGTATCCATCTAGTCAACTTTGTTCCGAATATGGACACAAGGATGGCAAGAAACCACTTCAGATTAGAGAGTGGACCTGCCCGATTTGTCATGCTCACCATGATCGAGACATCAATGCCAGTATCAACATTCTAAACGAAGGGCTGCGCATGCGAGCCTTTGCATAACCAAATCAAGAACCGTAGGAACTACGGGGATAGCTTGGTAACAAAGAGCAACCGCTGCAGGCAAAGACATCTGCTGGCAAGTAAGCTCTGTTCCCAAGAAGCTCCCACTTCAATCGTGAAGAACCGATTGGTTTAGCTAAGTGGCGGGTAGTTCACACTCTGTAAACTAACTTAAAATGGAGGTGAGTTTTGTGGAGCAGTTAACAAATGACTATCTATACAGTGCCTTTAAAGCTAAGGATACTCGTTTTGATGGCCGCTTTTTTATCGGTATCACTACTACTCAGATTTATTGTCGTCCAGTTTGTCGCGCACGGCAGGCAAAGGCTGAGAATTGCCGCTATTTCAAAACGGCTGCCGAAGCGGAATTGGCAGGTTTTCGTCCATGTTTATTGTGCCGTCCTGAACAAGCGCCAGGAAATTCGGTAACGGATGCTCAGACAAATTTGGCGGCTCAAGTTGCCAAAGTGCTGGAGGAGCATTGCGGTAGTGGTATTCATTTGAAGGAGCTGGCCGAAGAATTAGGCTATACAGACCGCCATTTGCGACGGGTATTTTTGGAAGAATACCATGTTTCACCGATTCAGTATTTGCAGACCTGTCGCTTGCTGCTGGCAAAAAGCTTACTGACAGATACGAATTTGTCAGTCATAGAAGTGGCAATGGCCTCTGGATTTGGCAGTTTACGCCGGTTTAATGCTTTATTCCAAAAACACTACCAACTAACACCAACCGCGTTGCGTAAAGAAAGCATCAGTGATCAGCGGGAAAAGGATAAGATTACCTTAGCACTGGGATATCGGCCGCCTTATCGTTGGCAGGAGCTGCTAAACTTTCTTGAGAAACGGGCGATTGAGGGGGTTGAAAGGGTCCAGGATAATACCTATCTGCGAACCGTTCGACTCGCGAACTTTGAAGGAAAAGAATGCTCGGGTTGGATAAAAATACAGTCCATGGAAGGAAAAAATTTGTTGGCAGTAACCCTTAGTGAAAGCTTGCTGCCAGTTTTACCGCAGGTGTTAAGCAGAATTCGTCAATTGTTTGATTTGTATTGTGATCCGACAGTTGTTTATGAGACCCTTAATCATATGGAAAATTTTGCTTGCGGGACGCGTATTCCTGGCTGCTTTGATCCGTTTGAAATGGCCGTGCGAGCGATTCTTGGACAGCAAATCACAGTGAAAGCTGCTAGTACATTGGCTGCCAGAATTGTTCAAAAATTTGGAACGCCAATTCAAACACCTTTCACTGAATTAACGCACACCTTTCCTACGCCGCAAACGGTTTTGACGTTGGAAGGAACAATTGAAGAAAATTTGGGCCAATTGGGTGTAATTGCCACGCGTTCGCGAACGATTAAAAGTTTGGCTGAAAGGTTGTCAGCAGGGACGATTCGTTTTGGCCCTCAAGCCACTCCTGAAGCAGAAGTAGAAAAGCTGTTGGCGATTCCCGGTATTGGCCACTGGACCGCCCATTACTTAGCAATGCGCGCATTGAACTGGCCGGATGCTTTTCTGGAAACGGATGTTGGAATTAAGAAGGCTTTAGCACCATTAAAGCCGAAAGAAATGCTGCAGCTAGCTGAAAATTGGCGACCGTGGCGCAGTTACGCTACAGTCAGCTTGTGGAATTCATTATAAGAAGGGAAGATGCAGATGCATTATGTGATGGATTATTCTTCACCGATTGGGCCCTTAACCTTAGCTGCAATCGACCAAACGCTGGTGGGGGTATGGATGAAGGATCAAAAATATTATGGTGCAGGTTTATCGGAAGCAATCACTCAAAATCAGCAGCTGCCGGTTTTTCTTCAAACCAAAAATTGGTTGGATGCTTACTTTGCCAATGAAAAACCTGCTATTTTTGAACTGCCTTTGAAGCCGGTCGGCAACGAATTTCGGCAAACTGTTTGGACAGTATTGTGTCAAATTCCTTATGGTGAAGTGATGACCTATAAGGAGGTTGCTCAACGTACAGCCGAAAAATTAAACAAAACTTCCATGTCTGCTCAGGCAATTGGCGGAGCTGTCGGTCACAACCCGCTTTCGATCATCATTCCTTGTCATCGAGTAGTGGGAACAAACAGCAGTTTAACTGGATACGCCGGGGGACTCACTAAAAAAATTTATCTTCTTCAACATGAAGGTGTGGATACTAGTAAGTTTTTGATTCCTACTAAAGGTACTGCTTTGTGACTTAAAAAACGGAGAGTTTATTAACAGACGTGAATGCTGAATTCATGTCTGTTTTTTTTGTCTGTTTTGAAAACCACCTGCAATATCGGTGATTTCATTTGAATTTTCTGTCGTCGTTTAAGTTTTTGTAATAAGTGCCATTTAATTTATCAAGTACACAGTGGTTATGCTCAGTCATCGACAATATCAATTAACTTAACACTCATACTCTCTTCGCTTTGGAACTCGTATCTCGGTATCAAATTCAACGATTCAATGTAACAAGGCACCTTTAATAGCAGCTGCTGTTGATAGGGCTTGATGCTATGTTTACTTGGATTTAAAAATATTTTTATTCTAATTGGAATTGTAAACGAAAGAGTATTTCAAAAAGTTACCTACAACAATTCTCACCTAATAGCAAAAAAAATCTTGCATTTTCAGACAAATTCACCTAAACTTTAGAAATGAGAGGGAGAATGAGAATCATTATCAGTTAGATAAGGAGTGATTCGTTGAAAAAAAGATGGATTGTTGCTCTTTTATTCCTCTTTAGTGGTTTCTCGATTTTCTTAGGTGTAAAGGATTTAATGCTGCAGGAATTACTTCAGGGGAATCAGGAGCAATGGCTGGTTTTGGCAACTACGCGGATTCCGCGAACCGTTAGCTTGATTCTAGCAGGAGCAACCATGAGCATTTGTGGTTTAATTATGCAGCATTTAACCCAAAATAAGTTTGTTTCGCCGACTACGGCCGGGACAATGGACAGTGCACGTCTGGGGATTTTATTGGTGATGCTCTTCTTACCAAATGCTTCAACCCCGATGCGAACCTTAGCAGCTTTTGTCTTTGCTTTTTTAGGAACAATGGTTTTTCTGGCATTGAGTCGGCTACTGCCGGGAAAAGATCCGGTGTTCCTTCCACTGTTAGGTGTAATGTTTGGCAACATCATCGGCTCGGTAGCAACTTTCTTTGCCTACCAGTTTGAGCTGATTCAAAACATGTCCTCCTGGTTGCAGGGCAACTTTTCTTTAGTAACCAAGGGAAGCTATGAATTGTTGTATCTGACTATTCCACTATTCTTTGTGATCTATATTTTTGCCTATCTTTTCACAATTGTAGGCTTGGGTGAAGATGTAGCTGTCAATTTGGGAATCAACTATCAGCTAACTCAAACCTTTGGCATTGCCTTAGTAGCGGCAGCTAGTGGTTTGGTTTTGATAATGGTAGGAACAGTACCGTTTTTAGGAGTCATCGTACCCAACGTTGTCTCGTTGATTTATGGCGATCACGTAAAGCAAACCTTGTGGATTACTGCTTTGTCGGGCAGTTTGTTTTTAATGGTTTGTGATATGATTTCGCGAGTGGTCATTGCGCCTTACGAAGTTCCAGTCAGCCTGACAGTAGGCGTTCTAGGCAGTATTATCTTCATTTATCTACTGGTTAGGAGGCGGCAGGCATGAGAGCTTTTCCCTTAAAAAAAGGAACAACGATTGCGGTATTAATCTTGGTGGCCATTGGGTTGTGCGGGCTTTACTTAACTTATAACACCTATGGGAATTTTCAATTTGCCTGGATGCTGAGGGGCAAAAAGGTTGCGGCCTTTTTACTAGTAGCGCTGGCAACAGGTATGGCAACGGTCAGCTTTCAGACGCTGACCCAGAATCAATTTTTAACTCCGAATATTTTAGGCTTGGATTCTTTATACGTTTTAATCCAAACCATTTTGTTTTTTACGGTTGGCGGTGTAAAAATGCTATCACAGGAACAAACGCCCTTATTTTTAATCAGTATTTTACTGATGGCATTGTTAAGTTTACTGCTGGCCAAGGTGCTTTTGCAGCGGCGGAAAAATGATCTGTTTATTTTGCTGATGCTAGGGATGATCTTTGGCACATTATTCAGCAGCACCAGCAGCTTCCTTCAAGTGATGATGGATCCGAATGAGTATGACCTGCTGCAAGGTCGGCTGTTTGCCAGCTTCAGCAACGTCAACACCAACCATTTGATTCTGGCAGCAGTGATTATTTTGACGGGTTCGCTTCTATTATATGGGGTAAATCGCTACTTGGATGTTCTGCATTTAGGAGCAGATCAGGCTACCAATCTAGGGCTCTCGTTAAATCGCTTCCAGATTCTAATTTTATTTTTGGTTAGTCTGTTGACAGGAACCGCTACAGCATTAGTAGGACCAATAACCTTTTTAGGGTTTATTGTTGCTAACATTGCCTATCAGCTGATGCCAACCTATCGCCATAGCTACCTTTTTCCAACGGCGGTACTGCTAGGAATCATTTTTCTAGTCGGCAGTCAGTTTTTAGTAGAGCAGGTTTTCCATTTGAAAACAACGGTCAGTGTCGTAACGCAATTTGTCGGCGGCGTCTATTTTATTTGGAAAATTATTCGTGAAAGGAGGCGTCAAGGATGATCGATGTCAAAGATGTATCGAAAAATTACGGCAGCAAGCAGGTTATTACCGAAGTTCGTTTGCCGATTAAAGAGAAACAGCTGACCGCTTTTATTGGTCCCAATGGTGCTGGTAAGAGTACGCTTCTGTCAATGATTAGTCGTTTGATTGAGATTGATACTGGTGAAATATATTTGGATCACAATGAGGTAAAAGCCTGGCGATCCAATGAACTATCAAAAAAGCTGTCGATTCTTAAGCAAAGCAATGGCTTAAGTCTACGAATTACTGTTCGTGAACTAGTGAGCTTCGGTCGATTTCCTTACAGCAAAGGTCGCCTGAACCAAGCAGATTATCAATTGATTGATCATGCGTTGGACAAGCTGGGCTTAACTGAAATGGCTGAGGATACAATTGATACCTTATCTGGCGGTCAGCTGCAGCGAGCTTATATTGCTATGATTTTGGCTCAGGATACGGAGTACATTTTATTGGATGAGCCGTTGAACAATCTAGACATGAATTATGCGGTTCAGCTGATGCAAACTTTACGGCGCCTAGTCGATGAGGAGAAAAAAACGATTCTTTTGGTGATTCATGACATTAATTTTGCTGCCAGTTATGCGGATGAAATTGTAGCTATGAAGGCAGGACAGATTTTTGCTCATGGTACCACCGATGAAATGATCCAGTGTAGTGTGCTGGATCCTTTATATGAAATGAACGTCAAAATTTGCGAGCTTGAGGGCAAGCGCTTTTGTATGTATTTTAATTAAATTGGAGGAAATAAATGTGAAAAAATATATGGTTAGTTTGTCAATTTTATTGTTAGGATTTGGTTTAGCAGGATGCGGGTCGTCCAATGATGGAACCACGGATTCAAGCAGCGGAACGGCGCAAAGCAGCGCAGCTAAAGCGGAAACCTTAGAGGTTACCGACAGCAATGGGAAAATAACTGTACCTAAAAATCCTAAAAAAGTTGTGGTATTTGATAATGGTTCATTGGATACGATTGATGCATTAGGCGCTGGTGACAGCATCGTAGGTGCAGCAACAGATAATCTGCCTGCTTACTTGTCAGATTACAAAGGGATTGATTCAGCTGGAGGTATCAAGGAACCAGATTTGGAAAAAATCAATCAAATGCAGCCAGATTTGATCATCATTTCCGGTCGCCAAAGCGATTTCCAAGATCAATTAAAAGAAATTGCTCCAACCATGTATTTGGAGGTAGACACTTCTGACACTTGGAACTCTATTAAGCACAACGTGGAAACCTTAGGAAAAATCTTTGACAAAGAATCTGAAGCCAAAGAACAATTGGCTGCTTTAGAAACAAGTATCAAGGAAACCAAAACTAAAGCTGAAGAAAGTAAAGATAAAGCCTTAACTGTTTTGGTGAATGAAGGCCAGCTTTCCGCTTATGGTAAAGATTCTCGCTTTGGTATTATTTATGACACCTTTGGTTTTGCCGAAGCTGATGATGCAATTGAAGCATCTACTCACGGCCAAAGCGTTTCCTATGAATATGTCTTAGATAAAAATCCAGATATTTTATTTGTTGTAGATCGCACTAAAGCGATTGGTGGAGATAGCACTGATAATGATGTTGCTGGGAACGAATTAGTTGCCCAAACAACTGCTGGCAAAGAAAACAAAGTGATCACACTTCAGCCAGATGTTTGGTACTTAAGCGGAGGGGGACTAGAATCAGTAAAACTGATGCTTGAGGATGTAAACAAAGCGTTCGAATAGGAAAATTATACTTAGGGAGGCCAAAACAACTGTTTTGGCCTTTTTGAATAGCTTTCAATCGAAAAAAGGCTAGAGCTGTTTAAAGTGATTAATTGAACGGCTTTTTTAGCATGTATAAATAACTTATTTTTAGAGATGAAACTCATAAAAAAAGGGGAAATCAAAGTATGATACTTGCATATAACTTTTATCGGTTGAAAATTGTGGTTTTTTATTTATTTTTTATACATAGAAAAAGAATCGCTAAATTAGTAAATGATAATAAAACATGTTAATCAGCGAACAAAAAAGTTATTTTATTGTTAAATATAATATACATAGAGTTAGAAAGGTGTGGGGAAGTGAAAAGAAAATTTATAGCTATAAGTTTAACAGTTTTGTTAATTTTACAAGTCATTGTTCCAACGTTCACTTATGCACAGGGAACAGACGAATCTGGAACAAAGGACTCGCAGGTTTCTGAAGTAACGAAATCGACAGAGACAACAACTGCTTCTACGACTGTCAGCAGTCAGGGGAGTATAGCAGCGAGCAGCAGTGTAAATAATGAAAGTAGCAGTTTAACCAAAGAAAGCAGCACAGATACGACAGAACCGTCGATATCTGCAGCTAAAGAGAAAGCACCTGCTGCTGCAACTAAAACATTACGGACAGCCATTACGGATAATATCTTTACGTCTGCGAAGCTTTATAAAATTAATGGCGATGAGGTTCAACCATCAGATACATTGCCTAACATGTCAGGGATTAAACTAAACTTGAAGTTCTCGTTTGCTAATAAGAATTATCAGGCTGGGGATACCTTTGCGACCCAATTACCTCAACAGATTGCCATCGCCAAGGATTTATCCGGTGATTTCAGTCCTATGACATCAGCAAACTGGAAAATCAATGCTGCTACAAAAGAATTAACTATTACCTTTTTAGAGGATAATGTCGCAGCGGAAGAATATGAATTAACCTTGACGACTTCTCTTGAGAAAGTTAACGGCATTGATGAAGAGACACAAAAAGTCGTATTTGACACAACACCTACACAAACTATTTTCAATTTAGAAATGACCTCTAGTGTAGATACTGGGAAAAATACTACAGCAGTAGCCATGGACGATTTGAATCCTAAATCTGTTCAAATCAATTCTGCTTTTAATTTAGATCGAACCAATAAAGATAATCGAATGTTTCGAGTGGAAGCGTACAATTATACTAGTAAACTTTCTTTTGATTCCATTAAGGTATATACCAGCGACGTGGATTTCAACGGTGCCTTGGTTGGAGAAAAAACTTTGCTGACAGTTGACAGCGACTACAAGGTATCGTTAAAAAATGCGGGTACCAATCAGGTTGCCGCGGAAATTCAACTGACGAAACCAATGAATAAGAAGGCAGTTTTTGTTGAATCAATTGTTACTGGTGTAGATGGTAAGAATTACGTGGACGAATCCATTGCTGGCGCCGAGTATAACTATTTATATGCGTATGGGTATACCTATGAAGATACCACCAATATCAGTTCTTCTTCAGCAAGCAAGAGCTTTGTAACCTTGCAGCCACTGGAGGCAAAGGGAACTATCAACAAGGATACCGGCAACATTGATTGGGAAATTAAGTACAACTTCAACGAGCAGCCATTGACCACTGCCTCTCAGTTAACAACTAACTTAGCTGACCAAGGGGTCGAATTTGTACCAGGCTCCTTATCTGTTGAAAAGGTAGGCTTCACCTATAATGGCGGCAATGATTACGAGGTCAACACTCAAGGGGACGGTACTAATGAGCTATCGGTCGTTTCTAAGACAGATGGGTCGTTAACCCTGCAACCGAAAGCGAATACTACTCAGGCATATATTGTCAGATATTCTACGAAGATCACCGATCCGACAGAACGAGTGATCAAGAACAAAATCTCTAATGGAACAGTTAACAAAGAAGCACAGGTTAGTCTAATTCCTAATTTATTATCCAAAGAATCTGGAACAATTGATGTTTTCAATCGTACAATGGAATGGACAATTACGATCAATGCCGAAAAATATCGCATGAAGAATCCGGTAGTTCACGATTACTTTATTGGGGCAGTTAAGTCCTATACTGATTTAACGGTGAAGAAAAAAGTTTCTGATACGGAATTTGTTCCTTTAACCGAAAACGTGGATTACAAGCTGACAGGGTTTGATGAGAATGGTTCTCCAGCCGGTGTACAACCGAATGTGAATGGGGCACCAGACAGCTTCAACGGCGGCGTTCGAATTGATTTCTTGGGAGATTATCAGCAACTGGATGATACCTTAGTCATTACAATTAAGACGAAACTGGAAACCTCAGATCAGCGTACAGATATTAAAAATAAAGCAACATTAAATTATGGAGATACACCAGGCGTGATCGAGTATGAAGCTAAAGGCGTCTTTACCGATCCTTATTACACTGGCGGTGCTAAACTAGGCCGAGCTTCTACAATGGATGATCAGTATTTGTATCAAGACTGGCTGGTTTTGTTGAACTCGAAAGGAACCAAGTTCAACATGACCAAAATGGCAGATACTTTGCCAGCTGGCACTGAGCTGGTACCAGGCTCTCTACGCTTTGAAGAAGTGACCAGTGAATCAATGCTGACCAACATTCAAAACTATTTGCGTTATGATTACAACTTAGTACCAGAAGGCGATGACGCTTACCCAACCAAAATTGATACTGAGAATAATCAAGTCAATTTGGAATTTGCCAAGCTTGGAGAAAAACGGGTGTATGTAAAATACAAAACCCGTGTGAAACGAGACTGGTATGTTTATCAACGTTTAGATAATAAGGCCGAAGTGACGTATGATTCGCAAACACCGGTGGATTATCAGTACACTGTCTATGCTAGCAATTATGATTATGCTCTGCAGAAATCAGCGGCTAAGGATCCAACTAAGGAGAATGTCGCTAACTGGACACTGCAAACGAGAAATATTTCTTCCAATATGTCAGTGGAAGATCCGGTGATTTCTGATACCTTAACGCAAGGAACCACCAATGCAGCCTATGATCCGACTTCCTTTGTTGTTACAGACGCGTCAACTGGTGAAAAAATTAGTACTGATCATTACCGTCTAACCTTTGGAGATAACTCCTTCAAGCTGACGTTCTCTGATTACAAAGCTGAAAATAACATCAAAGTTACCTACAATACGATTAGCGAATTCCCGGGCTTGGTGAAAAACCAATCTCAGGTGGATTCTGCAAGCTATGGCGGATTGAATATTTACTATCGTCAGTCCAGTGCCAATGTAAATCTAAACTTTACTAGCGGCAGCGGTTCTGGTGTGGTGAAAACAGCCGATTTATCCGTTATAAAAGTAGATAAAGAGGATGAATCCAAAGTATTAGAAGGAGCTACCTTTGAAATCCTGACAGCTGACGGCAATGAAACCGGCTTGAAGGCCGACACCAATGTGGATGGGAAAGTTACTTTCACTGGGTTACCATTAGGAGAGTACCTTCTGAAGGAAAGCAAGGCACCAAATGGTTATGAAATCAATGCCGAGTATGCCACCGGCAAATTGATTAACCTAACCGAGAATATGGAACCTATTAAAGTTACTAATACTAAAACGGTTCCTAATAGTGTTGAATTAGTTAAAACTGACCAGTTAACCAAAGATCCGTTAAAAAATGCAGTCTTCCAGCTGCAAAAAGCAGATGGAACAGCAGCAGACGACAACGAATATACGACGGATATCGATGGAAGCATTGTCATCACTGGTTTAACAAAAGGGGATTACCAGCTAGTAGAAACCCAGGCACCAGAAGGGTATCAGCTAGACGCAACACCGGTTAAATTTACTATTACTGAACGGCAGGGGCAAGTAGTTAATTTGAAGAAAACCAATACTCTGTCTACAGGTTCCGTTGTTTTAACCAAGACAAATGAACAACAGGATCAAATGCTGAAAGGTGCAATCTTTCAGTTGAACTCCAGTGACGGAACCGAGATGCAATCGAATCTGGCTACCGATGGGAACGGCAAATTAACAATTAAGGATTTGGCGCCGGGAGATTATCAACTAGTGGAAACCCAAGCACCAACAGGATATGAACTCGATGCAACGCCGGTTGAGTTTACTATCACTAAAGCTCAAGCAAAAGCTGCTGAAGTTCAGATGATTAACAAGGCAGAACCAGCTAAACTAGGATCAGCTGTATTAACTAAAACGGATGCCAAAACTGGCGAAGCATTATCCGGAGCCGTTTTCGAATTGCAAGACGGACAAGGGAAACAGCTTAAATCAGATTTAGCAACCGATGAATCAGGCAAATTATCGCTTGAAAATCTTACAGCAGGGGACTACCAGCTAGTAGAAACCCAGGCACCAACCGGATATGAAGCCGACCAGACACCAGTCAAATTTACAGTGACTACTGAAGCGAAAGCAATTGAGCTGGTGAAAACGAATAAGCGAATAGAAGGCAGTGTTCTTTTAGAAAAAGTAGACGATGTGACGGGAGCAGCTTTACCGGGAGCAGAATTTACCTTGAAGTCAACTAAGGGAAAAACCATGGTTGATAAAATGACAACAGATGACAACGGACGCTTAGCAGTCAAGGAATTACCAGAAGGAGATTATCAGTTCATCGAAACTAAAGCACCGGATGGTTATAAACTAGATGCTGCGCCAGTAACCTTTACGATTAAAGGAAAAGATGAAGTCCAAGTCAAGAAAACCAATAAGCTTCTGCCTAACACGGTTGTTCTGAACAAGATAGATAGTCAAACCTCTGAACGCCTGGCCAAAGCCGATTTTGAGCTGCAGGATGACAAAGGAAAAACTTTGCAAAAGAATCTGACTACTAATGAAGCCGGAACCTTCGTGCTGGAGGACTTAGCACCGGGTAAATATCAGCTGGTAGAAACACAAGCTCCAGCAGGATACGTATTAGACAATACGCCAGTAACCTTCGAAGTCAAAGATGAAAAAGAATCACTGACATTAACGAAGAAAAATACGAAGGAAGAAACAGAAACAAAGCTTCCAACAACCTCTGGCGGCAGTACGCAAAGTACCCAAAGTACTCAGCGCTTGAACCGCACCTATCTTCCTAAAACAGGGAGTCAAAATGCACCAATTCTATTAATTATCGGAGCTCTATTGATAATTGTAGTTGGAGTAGTTTACGTAAGAAGAAAACGTCATTAAACCCTAGAACCATCCAGCACTTTTTTGCTGGATGGTTCTTTTTGGCTGATTCTGGAAAAGGATGTTCATTTCCAAAAGCCAATGCTATCATAGAATAAAAGATAATGGCTGCCGAGAAATGAGGGATACCGATTGAAAATCATGATTATTGAGGACGAACCTAAAATCCGAGAAGAACTGGCTGCTTTGCTGCGGAATTCACTGTACGAAGTGGTTGCTATTGAAAAATTTGAAGCTGTTGCTCTGCAGGTTCAGCAGTTAGCACCAGATCTAATTTTGTTAGATATTCATTTGCCGGAACAGGATGGTCAGGCTTTGTGTGGAGAAATCCGTCGTACTATGGAGGTGCCGATTATTTTCTTGACCAGTGACAGCAATGCGATGACTGAAACCAATAGTATTTTAATGGGCGGCGATGACTTTATTGCCAAGCCTTATCATCCATCGGTTTTACTGGCGCGGATTTCGGCTGTTTTGAAGCGGACGGGTCGGACAAAATTGCCTGAGGAGTCAGTTTTGGAGCATAACGGGGTACGGCTGGACATCCGATCCTACAAACTACAAGCAGGGACTAGAACTGTAGAGCTCTCTAAGAATGAATGCAAGCTGCTGCATTATTTGTTTTTACATAAGGAGGAAGTAGTCCCGCGCTTAGATTTAATTGAATATTTATGGGATAACGAAGTGTTCATCGATGACAACGCCTTAAGCGTCACTGTCAATCGTATTCGTGGACGCCTGTCCGAGATTGATGTGATTAACTTTATTGAAACTAAACGAGGTGCCGGGTACAAATTAAGGAGCAGAGAATGACAATTGCAAACTTTTTGAGAGATAAGCTGCTTATTTTGCTGTTAAATGGGATCAGTCTGTTTCTATTGCTGCTGTATTTGCTGGCAATCGGCAACAGCGGGCTGACTTGTGGCTTAATTACCTGCTTTTGGCTGACAATTTTAATTGTTTGGCTAGTTATCAGTTATCATCAGCGGAGAAGGTATTTTCAAGATATTATTAACACTTTGTATAATTTGGAAAAACCGTATTTGATTCAAGAGTTCATGGGTCAAAGCTGGCGCTTGGAGGATCAATTGTATCAGCAGATTTTGCGTCAATCTAATAAGGCTGTAATTGAAAAAATTCAGGCAATAGAGGAAGAACAGCAGGATTATCGAGAATTTATTGAAGGATGGATTCATGAGGTAAAGCTGCCGATTACCGGGATGCGTTTAACGGCTCACAATCAAACCAATGAATTGCGCCGCAAACTAGAAATTTATTTAACTGAAATGGACGAAATGGTTGAGCAGGCCCTTTTCTATGCTCGTTCTGAAGAGGTCTATAAGGATTATGCTATTAAGGAAACGGATCTACGTCAAGTGGTACTGCAAGTTTTGGGGAAAAGCAAATACTTGCTGATTCAACATCAAATGACTGTAGACCCTTTAGTAAATTCGGTCTTCGTTCAAACTGATGAGAAATGGGTAGCCTTTATCTTAGGCCAGCTGGTTACTAATGCACTGAAATACAAAAAAGATGGATCAGGTGCAATCGCCTTTATAATAGAAGAAACGGATCACGCAACTCGACTTTCTTTAAAGGATAATGGCATCGGAATCCCTGAGACAGAGCTAAGAAGAGTATTTGACAAGGGATTCACTGGAACAAACGGCCGTAAGCGGGAAAAAACCACTGGTATCGGTTTGTATTTGTGCCAAAAACTCTGTAAAAAACTGGAGCTGGGCTTAGAAATCGACTCTAAAGAAGGAGCGTATACTATTGTTACCTTAAGCTTCCCTAAAAATACTTATCTTTCAAAACTGTAATCTTCACTACAGCTAGTTCTATATTAACTAACTAAGAAAATCTATAAACTGAACTTAACAACACAGGATATAGATTGGAGAGCGAAAAATGAACACACTGATAAAAGTTGAAAAAATAGAAAAATATTATGGGTCTAAAAACAATGTCACAAAAGCACTGGACAACGTGAGCTTCGCCGTAAATGAAGGAGAATTTACTGGCATAATGGGGGCTTCCGGTTCCGGGAAAAGCACGCTATTGAATGTCCTTTCCACTATCGATACCGTGACAGCAGGCCATATTTATTTTCGCGACAGCGACATTAGCACCTTAAATGAGGAACAGGTAGCGACCTTTCGTAAGGAAAATCTAGGCTTTGTTTTTCAGGATTTTAATCTGCTGGATACCTTAACAATTGAAGAAAATATTATGCTGGCGATGAGTCTACAAAGCCGCCCGGCCAAAGATATTCAAAAAAGGGTGAAGCGTTTGTTGCAGCAGCTGGGTATTGACACGATTGGGGATAAATTTCCCTATGAAGTTTCCGGTGGCCAAAAACAGCGCTGTGCCTGTGCCCGGGCAATTGCCAACCAACCGCTAGTTATTATGGCAGATGAACCAACGGGGGCCTTGGATTCGAAATCGGCCCAAACCTTGCTGGAGACCTTCGTAACTATGAATGAAAATCTTCATTCAACAATTTTGATGGTGACTCACGATGCTTTTTCCGCCAGTTATTGCAAACGAATTTTATTCTTAAAGGATGGTCAGATTTTTCATGAATTAATCCGTGGCACCAAAAGCCGCCGGGAGTTTTTGAATGATATTTTAGATGTGCTGTCAGTGTTTGGCGGAGGTGGGGGCAATGTTTAATACCCTCATTTGGCGCAATACTAAGCGTTCTGCCAAGGATTATATGATTTACGTGGGTACCATGACGATTATTTCCAGTCTGATGTTTGCCTTTCACGGTATGATTTTCTCCAAAGATATGCGAGCTTTGTATGCTGATATGACAGTTTTTGGCGTCATGATTGGTACTGCTTCCTTTTTCATTATTGGAATTGTCATGTGGCTGGTTCGCTATATTGTTAACTTCATGCTGGAAAAACGCAGTAAGGAATTCGGCACCTATTTGTTGCTGGGAATGACTAAAAAGGAAATAATCAAACTTTTTCGGAGAGAAAACTATCTGCTAGGTTTTCTGTCGATTATTTTAGGAATTATCCCTGGGTATTTGTTTCAGCTGTTATTTGTAAACATTTTTTATTCTATTTTGGATGCGGAGTACAAGATTTCTCCAGATTTTAATCCTTGGTATCTTTTGCTGACCTTTGGCATTCAAGCATTGGCTTATTTACTAGCAATGAAAAACGTTCGACGAAAAATCAAAAAGATGAGCATCCGTCAGCTGCTGCATGCGGATCAGCAAAATGAGAAAATTGTTCACGAGAAAAATACGCGTAAAGGCATTTTGGTCTTTCTTTCACTGATATACATTTGTGTCTTCAATGTCCTGATATTAACTTCGAATATGCCTTTAAACAGCAGCGTGTTCTATTCGCTGGGCTTAGTTCTCGCCATTTATTTATTGTATTTTGGCTTATCGGCTTTCTTTATTCGCTTCATTCAGAAGAAATCGCCGTTGATTTATAAACAAGATACTCTGTTTGTCCTGCGGCAGCTGTCATCAAAAATTAAAACAATGCGTGTTACCATGGGAACTTTGACGATTTTATTCACCGGGGCATTACTAACGTGGATGGTAGTAATGATGTTTGCAGATTATCAACAGAACCAAGTAACCTTGGAGCAGCCCTTTGACATTTCTATAGCTAACTCCGATCCTAATTATGCATTTACTAAAGAGAGGGCTACTATTGAAAAAAAAGCTTCCATTAAAGAACTTTATCAATACCAGATTTACCGTGATGGGACGACAACGATGAACGACTATCTGTATCAGCATGTTGATGGAACGCAAAAGGGGGAAAAAATCGACGGTCGCTGGACTGATGGCACCTATTTTGGCGAAGATACTTTTATGCGACTTAGTGACTACAATCACCTAAGAAAGCAAGCTGGTTACAGCCAAGTTCGTCTGAAATCGGGAAATTATATTTTACATGGCAAACGCCGATTAGAAAAACAATGGCAGTTGGTAAAAGAGGCGGTTACTGTTACTGCTAATCACAAAACTTTATCACTGCAGGATACCAATATGGAACCTTTTGCTCAGAACGGAATGAATGGGGCAGACTACATCCTGGTGGTACCAGATCAAGTAGCTGACCAAATGACGCCTTATTACGGGGTACTGATTGCCAATCTTACTGATGAGGCACCAGCGAATTTGCAGAAGAATTTGGAAACCTTAGATAAGAATTTCATTGAAACGGATCAATATGGGGATCTTTATGCTATGGGGTATGGCAATGGCAGTGATCAGATTTTAACGATGTCCGGGACAACAATCGTTAGAGACAATATCAAAAAGGAAGCCAGTTTTGTGATTGTATCAATCTGTTTCATGTTGGCGTATTTAGGGATCGTCTTCCTATGTGCGGCCTTGACCATCTTGGCAGTTCAGCAATTAAGTGATTCTACCAAGCACAAAAAACGTTACGATATTTTACGCCAGTTAGGATTAAACAAAAAAGAAACGGAAAAAGTGGTGTTAAAGCAGCTAAGTATTTATTACTTGTGTCCACTGCTGATTTCGATAATTCTAAGTATTTTTATTGGCATGTTTGCTGGTGAACGTTTCGTTTATTACACAGGTGTTCAGGGAACGCCCGTTAGATTTTATGGCTTGGCATTGCTGGTTTTCTTAATCATTTACTTGGCCTACTTCCTAGTTACTTATATCGGGTTTACGAGAAATATTGAAAAGCACAGGTAACCGTCTTTGTATCGTTCTCGATTAGGTTTTCCTTTCAAAAACAGCGGCTATTTATAAACAATCCCGCTAATTGCCATTTGTTTTTTAATAGAAACCCACATTATAATGTATAATAGTTTTAGGGTGTTTATTTTGTTAAAAAACAAGGAGGTTATTATGGAAAAGAAGCGGTTTAAAATGTACAAAAAGGGAAAAACCTGGTTAGTAGCACCTATTGTATTTCTGGGACTTTTAGGGGTTGGCGGTTTAGCTGTTCAGGAACAAACAGTTCATGCAGCAGAAGCAACGACAGTAGAGACAGTGGTAGAAACACCGCCCACTGATGCACCAACGACTGTTGACTCTCAGGAAAGTGCTGGTGAAACAGTCGCAGAGGATTCCAAGGAAGCAGTTCTGCCAGAAATACCTGTGATAGAACAACCAACGGAAGAGACGCCTACTACAGATGACTCTACTGAAGAAGCACCAAAAAATGAACAAGAGTCTCTTCCAGCTGAAGATAAACAGGAACAAACCGTTGACCCATCAACGGACGAATCTGCAGAAACAGTTCCTGATACTACAGAAGAAAAAGCAGAAGCACCAGTTGAAGAAACTAATAAGGAAACTTTAAATAAACCGGCCGATAACAAAGACAGTACGGATAAAACAGCTGTTCAAGCAACGACAAACAGTACAACTCCTGCTGCGGCTCCAGCGGTAAAAGCTGCTCCTCAAGCGGCAGCACCAAAAGCAGAAGCGACGATTCCGATTTATCGAGTGTACAATCCGAACTCGGGTGAACATCTGCATACTATGAACGGCAACGAAAAAGATTTCTTAGTAAGACTAGGATGGCGTTACGAAGGTATTAGTATGCGGGTACTCGGATCTGGAAGAGAATTGTTCCGGATTTATAACCCGAATTCTGGCGAACACTTTTTTACCTTAAATGGCGCTGAACGAGATCATCTTAAATCAGTCGGTTGGCGGTATGAGGGAATTGCCTGGCATACACCTTGGACTGGGATGCCTATGTATCGGGTGTACAATCCGAATACACGAGGCGCAGGCGCTCATCATTATACAATGGATGCCAATGAACGAGACTTTTTGACTCGTGCTGGTTGGCGTTATGAAGGGATTTCCTGGCATACACTAGGAGGAGCACAACCGATTGCTCCAGTAGAACGAGTGTTGTCAGTTCCTTACGTGAGTCAATACGTCCCCGTCATGTCACCATGGGGCTGTGCCGGTGCGGCCATGACGATGCTGCTGCGTTATAAAGGAGCAAATGTTGATTTGAAATATGTACAAGATAATCTTCCAATGTATCCTAGTGATAAAGGTGGACAGCAGGGGAATGTTTATACTGGAGCTGGATTTGGTTGGGTCATTACACCAGGATCACTGACTAATTATGCGAAACGCTGGTATAACAATGTGTCCAACATTACGGGTACGAATACACAAGCAATTGTAGACCGAATTATGGGTGGTAATCCTGTACTTTATTATGGCTACTCTTCTTATCAAAAACCAAACGACACGAACAGAAACCATTGCAAGGTAGTTGTTGGTTACAAAGACAATAAATTCTTGGTACATGATCCGTTGTATTATAGTGCTAATGCCGGTGCGGGTACTGGTGGTAAAAACATGGCCTATGACAAGGGAGCGGTTGCCTGGGTTTCAGTCGCAGATTTTAATCGCGAATGGGATGGAAGAGCCATCGGGATTAATTAAAAGCTAAGTACACAAAAGCCAATTAAGCAGAAATTCATCTGTTTGATTGGCTTTTGATTTGGCGCTTAAACGTTAACCAAGTAGAAAAAAACTTTTTTATAAGTTATTAAGAGGAAACGAGTTTTTATTCAATAACAGGCATCATTTTTGTGCTTTCATTTTATCCATGTTACGGTGATTAACGTACCAAGCACCGAATAATAAGGAGGAAATTAGACATATGGCAAAAAAAGATTTACCACAAGTCGAAACTCGTCTCTATATTAATGGCAAATGGATCGAAGGCTCAGAAGACAAACGGCCTGTTATTAATCCGGCAACTGGTGAAACATTGATTGAGGTTCATCAAGGCGGAGAAAAAGAAACGAATACAGCAATTGAAGCAGCGGAGGCTGCATTACCTAAATGGTCGGCTATGGCACCAGCAAAACGAGCTGAATTAATGAATAAAATGGCAGATTTAGTGGAAGAGGATGCGGAACGTCTGGCAACTATCATGACGATGGAACAAGGCAAGCCGCTTTCACAAGCCAAAGGAGAAATTCAAACCAACGTTGAGAACTTGCGTTGGAATGCAGCGGAAGGTCAGCGAGTAATGGGAGAAATTATCCCCTCACCATCAACCAACCAATGGCAAGTACGCAAACAGCCAGTTGGAGTAGTTGGTGCAATTACACCGTGGAACTTCCCGTCAAACATGATTGTTCGAAAAATTTCTCCTGCAATCGCAGCTGGTTGTACGGTTGTACTTAAACCAGCGGAGGATACACCACTTTCAGCCTTAGCTTTAATGGAACTTTTTGATAAGGCAGGATTTCCTGAAGGTGTAGTTAACATTTTGCTAGGAGATGCAGCTACGATCGGCGAAATTCTTTCTGAATCAGATACGGTAAAGAAAATCACGTTTACCGGCTCAACTGAAGTAGGTAAAACATTAAATGAGCAATCTGCACCAACCTTAAAAAAGGTATCGATGGAATTAGGCGGACATGCACCATTTATTATTTTCCCAGATGCTGATCTAGAATTAGCAGTTGAAACATTAGTTGAAACTAAGTTCGGCAACAACGGACAAGTATGTACTTCGCCAAATCGAATCTTTATTCACAAAGATATTAAAGAGAAGGCGACGAAGATGATCGTTGAAAAGGTTAAAGAGGTGACCGTGGGTAATGGATTGGATGATCCAACGACTGGACCACTGATTAATCAAGAAGGTGTCGAAAAGGTTGTCGAACAAATGGAAGATGCGACAGCCAAAGGAGCAAAGGTTTTGGTTGGCAGCAGTGAAATGAATGAAGGCGAATATGCAAATGGCTTCTTCTTCGAACCAACTGTTCTTGATGGTGTGACCAAAGAAATGGATATTTTTTATAAAGAAACCTTTGGACCAGTTATTCCTTTAATCGAATTTGAAGACGAAGAAAAAGTAATTGAGGATGCAAATGACAGCGAATTTGGTCTAGCTTCTTATTTCTTCGCTACAAATATCCATACCATTGACAATGTCAGCAATAAATTGGAATATGGCATGGTAGGTGTAAACGATACAGAAATTTCTAATTCGGCTACCCCATTCGGCGGAATCAAGCACTCAGGCTTCGGTCGCGAAAATGGAATCTATGGCGTGGAAGAATACGTGGTAGTAAAATTTGTAACGATTCGAACAGCAAAATAATTCATCAAGCTTCCTTATCCCAAAAATTCGGGATAAGGAAGCTTTTATCTTTTACAAAATAAAGGTGCTTTTAACGAGAGTCCTATAAAGAAAAATCGATTTACTCCGGTGTTGTTCCATCTGGATTCAAGCCATGTACCAGATGATAGTTTTCAATCATGGCTTGTTTATCACCACCAATATCTTGAGCGACTAATCCCAAAAGGTAGCTATAGTCTGCACCGAGCTGTGCGCACTGATCGTAATAATTGTATAATTGATCCTCAGTAAATTGAGTTGCATCAACGCCGCTCATGCTAATAGTCATCCGTGCAATATGAATACACTCTTCACGAGAATAAACACCAGGCTTTTCAATCTCTTCTGGCTGCACTGGTTGAGCAGGACTTGCTGTTTGTTCCTGTGGTGTGTTTACAGGATTGGTATTGTTTACTTGGCTGCCTACTGCCTCAGGGTTTGCTGCGGGTTCATTTCCAACAGGTGCTTGTTGCACAAGTGTTGTATCATCCGTTTGCTGTCTTTCAGAAGTTGACGTAGTGGTCGTTTTTTTCGCTTTTTTCTTTGTTTGAGTTATCTTTGGCTCAGCTTTTTTTGCTTCTTCCTTCTGCTTTGTTTGACACCCAGCCAATACAAAAATCATCGCAATAATAAGTCCTACTTTTCCTAGTTTTTTCATGTTTCTACTCCTTGTCTTTTTAGTAATTTTTTTGTAACCCAATTGTAACACAAAAGAAATCTTTGTAAATGTATTTTTTTAAAAAATTTCACTTTATGCTTCGTGCGATTTGAGTAGGAGAATTTCAGATTAAATGAGTATCTGTCTCTAAGAAACTCTTTTTAGCATGAGAAGATTTTTAAATAACCAACAGTTAGCTGAAGAAGTTGAAGAACATGTGCTCAAATGCGCAATAAAGTAGTTTCTTTGATGTTCTTTATAAATAAGCTAGTTCATAGTGGAATAATTTACCACTTAATTAATTTTATTTAATTAAATTGGATATTTAACCATGTGTTGACAACAATAAAAACAACATATATTATTTTAAGTGTAAACGCTTATAAAAATTGGAGGATTTTTTATGAGAAAAAAATTGTTGCTGAGTATACTTTTTCTTTCTGGACTGGCACTATTTTTTACTTCAAATGAGGCACAGGCAGCTTCTCAGACACTATTTCGGGTATACAATCCCAACAGCGGAGAACACTTCTATACGCAGAACTCAAGTGAAAGAGACCTTTTAGTAAATGTTGGTTGGCATGATGAAGGAATAGCATGGGAAACTCCTGGCAGCGGAATAATCGTTTACCGATTATATAATCCGAATGCCGGAGATCACCATTATACGATGGACGTAAATGAATATAACCATTTGGAAAAAGCAGGCTGGCGCAAAGAAGGAGAAGCATTCAAATCAGTTGATACCAGCAACAAAGAAAAGCCTATTGGAATTCCTGTTTACAGAGCATATAACCCCAATACTAAATCGGGTGCCCATAATTTTACAATTAATCTAAATGAGCAGAGGCATTTGATTCAAGTTGGCTGGAAAGACGAAAAAGTCGCTTTCTATGCACATCACGGGTCCAATGATTATTTCAATATAAAAACTGTTCATAAAAGTGGGACAAAAGTACTGAAAGAATCAACTACTAGAGTTAAGGAAGGATTTAACTATATTGCGAATGCCGAGAATTTCTCTGGCTACGAGCTTGTGGGGAGTAGTAGGCAAGAAATCAAAAACATCACTTCCAGTAAGGAAATCGTCTTTAATTACAACAAAGTGAATAAAGACAAACTGACGAATGCTTTAAAATCTCTAGACGGTTTAAAAGCAGACGACTATACACCAATTTCTTGGGATAAATTAATGGCTTCGAAAGATGCGGCCAAGGACATTGAAGCTCGAGAAGATGCGACCCAAAAAGAGGTAAATGACAGTCTAAATGATCTGAATGAAAGGATTAATGAATTAGTTGGACGTGCAAAGTTCCAGGCGCTAAAAGATCTTCATCTAAGTGCAACAGGCATAGGACCACACCATTATGAGGATCGACCAACCTATTTATTATTTCATGAAGCATATTCGGGTGCGTATATGAGAATGAATGATTTAAATAGTTCTCAATCTGAAGTTGATGAGGCCTTGAATAGGTTGCAGGGAATGGTAGATTCAGCAAAAGCAGATGCATCGCAGACATTGTTAGATCAATTACAGAGACTATATGACACAGGTATGACCAAGAATTCGGCCGACTATACGTTAGCTTCTTGGAACGAACTAAATAACTGTTTAAATGCAGCGAAAGGTATTCTCGATAGTGAACGTCCAATAGAAGAAACGACACAACCAGTATTGGATAAGCTACAAGTTGCATTAGATAATCTGATTTTAATAGCAGATAAGACAGATCTTCAAGCATTATATGATTCGTCTCAAGGGCTGGGGCCAGCAGACTTTGGACCTCGTGAAGATTACACAGCTTATCATAACGCAATGGGAGATGCTTGGAATGTTCTTGCAGACGAAAATCTCTCACAACAACAAGTGGATGATTGTTTTGATAATCTTGAAGCGGCATTAAGTAGACGAACAAGCTAAGTAAAAATAGTTTTTGAGTAATGGCAGCGAAGATTAAGCGTTTACTTTTACAACAAAGCACAAAAAACATAAACGATTCTTGGTTCGATTGTTAAGATAAAATCAGACTGGAATCGTTTATTTTTTATTTGATTGCAACCCTCTCCTTTATGGTACTGGCAGTTACTTCAAAGGAAGAAGAATAAAAATATTTTTCTAATACACTTACTGAGGTGCAGGATATCCTGTATCTCTTTTTGTTTTTGTACCTAAGAAACAGCTATAAAAAAATATGTGGAATAACAACGGATAATAAAAAAAGCTTTTATAGTCAACTTTTAATGGTGTTACTACAACGTTACTCATTAAGTAACGATCTCCAAAAAATGTTTCGTTGATACATTCCCTGCCTAGACAATAGACGAGCACTTTCGGCAATGCTAAAGTAAAAGAAAGAAAAGCAAACGCTTTCAAAAAAGGAAAAGAGGTGATTAGATGGGTGGTGCAAAAAAGAAATTGGGTTTCTTTGATATTTTAGCCTTAGCCTTCTCTTCGGTGTTTTCACTGGAACTAATTTCTTCACAGGCAAAGTTGGGGCCTTCACTTATTTTCAATTTTTTATTTATCGGTTTAACGTACTTTTTGTCCCATGGTTTGATCTGTGCCGAGTTAGGTTCTACTTATCCAGATCAAGGGGGGATTTATGTCTGGGTAAAACGAGCCTATGGGGATAAGTGGGCAGCACGTACGACCTGGTGGTATTGGCTGAATGTCGCAGGGTTCATTCCTGCCACTGCAGTGGTAATGGTTTCAATTATCAAGGAAATGTTTTTACCGAATCTTTCAGTCTGGGGGATTGTCGGAATTTGTATTTTGTGTGTTTGGTTTGTCGTTTTCTTCAATTGTATTGATCTGCAAAAAGCCAAGTGGCTGCCAATTATCAGCTCTATTAGCAAAATTGCAGTGACCTTGGTCTTGTTGGTTGGGGGGCTGTATTACACCTTTACACAAGGGGTAAACCATTCTTTTGCCAGCGATTCATTTTTACCAAGCTTTAATTTAAGCTTTGTGGCATTGATTCCAGTTTATGTTTACAGCGTAACCGGATTTGATTTGATCAGTTGTTCAGCTGGAGAAATGGATAATCCGAGCAAAAATGTTCCAAAAACAGTTTTTCTCAGCGGCTTTTTTACGATTCTCTTTTATATATTAGCTGCTACCGCTATTTTAGTTGTTTTGCCGATTTCGACGATTAGTGAAACCTCCGGCTTGTTCGATACGGTGGTAGCCATGTTTGGCAGTAAATGGCTGGTAAACATGATTGGTATGGTAACTTTTGTTGGCTTTTTAGGCTATGTTTTTGGCTGGGCACTGGGTGGAAATAAAGTTGCTTTGGAAGCCGGAGAAGGTGGAGAGCTACCCAAATTTTTTGCGAAAACCAATCAAAGCTATGCACCCGTCGGCTCGGCCATTTTATTAGGAATTGTTTCAACGGCTTTACTGATTTTTTACGGGGTCACTGCCAGTACTAGTGAGAACCTGTTTTGGACATTATTGGCTTTTACTTCAATTATTTTCTTTTTACCCTATATCGTAATGAGCTTTACCTTTTTAAAACTACGTCGGCTTGACCCTGCTATTGAACGACCTTTTAAAGTACCTTTTGGTAAACCAGTGGCCTATCTAGTGGCGGGGGTACATTGTTTCTTTCTAATCTTCAGCAGTTTCTCTTTTCTATTACCACCAGAGGGAGAGGAGCCGCTTTTATACGTAGCCAGTTTAATAATAGGGTTGCTGCTTTCAATTGGTTGTGGAGAATGGCTGATCCATTATGCTATGAAATCGGCTAAAACGGAGATTTTGGATATCTAATCAAAAATAAATTTTAACTAAAGAATAGGAGTGTTTTACATGGCAAAGCGACTTTCATCAACACCTAAACAGGACAACTTCCGTATGCCGGGAGAATTTGAACCCCACAAACAAATTTGGATGATTTGGCCAGAACGACCTGACAATTGGAAAAATGGCGGGAAGGATGCGCAAAAAGCATTTGTTTCGGTGGCTGAGGCAATTGTTAAATTTGTACCGGTGACCATGTGTGTATCGGCCAATCAATTTGAACATTGCCGCAACAGCTTGTCAGAGGATATTCGAGTAGTGGAGGTTACCACCGACGATGCCTGGATGCGGGATTGTGGGCCAACCTTTGTGGTGAACGACCAAGGAGATGTTCGCGCGGTGGATTGGGACTTTAATGCTTGGGGCGGTTTAGTAGATGGTTTGTATTTTCCTTGGCATTATGACCAAAAAGTTGCCCAGAAGGTTTGTGAAATTGAATATGTGGATACGTATCACACCCCGGAATTTATTTTAGAGGGTGGTTCGATTCATGTTGATGGCGAAGGAACAGTGATGGTCACGGAAATGTGTCTATTGTCAGAAGGTCGTAATCCACATTTAAATCGGGAAGAAATAGAAAATATGCTGCAAGAGTATCTCAACGTTGAAAAAGTCCTATGGGTAAGAGATGGTATTGACCCTGATGAAACCAATGGACATATTGATGATGTTGCCTGCTTCGTTCGACCAGGTGAGGCTGCGTGTATTTATACCGAAGAAAAGGATCATCCTTTTTATCAGGTGGCACAGGAAACCTATCAATTTTTAAGCAATCAAACCGATGCGAAAGGTCGGAAGCTGAAGGTTCATAAGTTATGTACGACAGTGAATCCGGTGACTTATGGAGCTGAATATGAAGTAGATTCAGTGACAGGCAGTATTCCTAGACATGCAGAGGATATTTGCATTACTTCATACATGAATTTCTTGATTACCAATGGTGCCATCATTGCACCTCAGTATGGTGATCCTAACGATGAATTAGCGTTGAAGCAAATTCAGGAAATGTTCCCAGATCGAGAAATTGTCGGAGTACAAACGCGGGAAATTGTTTACGGCGGCGGAAATATTCACTGCATTACTCAGCAGCAGCCAAAAGGATAGGAGGAAGGCAGACTATGAAACATTTTATCGACACACAGGATTTTTCAAAAAAAGAATTATTGGACACCATCAACTTATCACTTTTAATCAAAGATTGTGTAAAAAAAGGCTACTATCCGCCATTGATGCGACGGAAAACCTTAGGCATGATTTTCCAACAAAGTTCGACTCGAACCCGTGTTTCCTTTGAGACAGCCATGGAACAGCTGGGTGGACATGCGCAATATTTGGGACCGGGTATGATTCAGCTAGGTGGACATGAAACGATTGAAGATACAGGAAAAGTTATTTCCCGTTTAGTTGATGTGGTGATGGCACGGGTGATTGAACATCAAACCGTAGTCGATTTAGCTAAAGCCTCGAGTGTTCCAGTACTGAATGCCATGAGTGATTATAATCATCCAACCCAGGAAATTAGCGATTTGTGTACCATCGTTGAACATTTACCAGAAGGGAAACGTTTAGAGGATTGCAAAGTAACCTTTGTGGGTGACGCAACACAGGTTTGTGCTTCATTAGGTTTTATAACTACTAAGCTTGGAATGCATTTTGTTCATTATGGTCCAGAGGGGTATCAATTAAATGCTGACTACCGAGCAATTTTAGAAAAGAATGTTCAAGAGAATGGCGGCAGCTGGCTGGTTACCGATGATCCATTGCAAGCTTTGCCAGGTACCGATTTTGTTTACACAGATGTATGGTACGGTCTGTATGAAAGTGAATTGTCGCCTGAAGAACGGCATCAGATTTTCATGCCGAAGTATCAAGTGAATCGTGAGTTGTTAGAGCAATGCAGCCTTGGAGTAAAATTTTTACATTGTTTACCAGCAACCCGTGGAGAAGAAGTGACGGATGAAGTGTTGGATTCAGCGATTTCCTTAGCCTTTGACGAAGCGGAAAACCGCTTAACAGCAATGCGAGGACTGCTAGTGTATTTAACTAAGTATCAAAATGTTGGAACAGAATACGAACAGCTGGCGGCTAAAGAGAAGCTGGATAGTTTTTTAGAAACCTTAGAATAGGCGAAAAATAAAATGGCAAAAATTGTAGTGGCTTTAGGGGGGAATGCTTTAGGAAATTCCGCTAATGAACAATTATCACGGGCACAGTTGGCAGCTCGTTCAATTGCTGATTTGATTGTAGCGGGGCATCAGGTAGTGATCGCTCATGGCAATGGGCCTCAAGTTGGTCAAATCCGACTAGCCTTTGAAGCAATGATTAGTGAAGCAGTCATGCCTTTTGCAGAGTGTATTGCCATGAGTCAGGGATATATTGGGTACCATTTGCAGCAGGCGATTGACGAAGAACTGGTTAGCCGAAGCGTAGATGATATTCCAGTCATATCTATGTTGACTCAGGTGGTGGTGGATGGCAAGGATCCAGCCTTTCAAAAACCAACAAAACCGATTGGCAGCTACTATTCTGAAGAGCAAGCCAAAGAGTTGATGGTTAAAACTGGGGAAATCTATCAAGAGGATGCAGGCAGGGGCTGGCGGCGGGTGGTTTCTTCACCTAAGCCGGTAGATATTTATGAAAAAGTGAGTTTGAAAACATTGGTAGATGCTAATCAGGTGGTGATTGCCTGTGGTGGGGGGGGATTCCGGTGGTTTATCATGGGAATCGCTATGAAGGAGTGGATGCCGTAATTGATAAAGACTTTGCGGCTTCCAAAATGGCCACCTTAATCGATGCCGATACCTTTATCATTTTGACAGCGGTGGACTATGTTTATATTCATTTTGGAAAAGAAAATCAGCAAGCTTTAAAAGAAGTTAGTCTAAAGGAAATGCAGCGATATGTTGCAGAAGGACAATTTCCTGCTGGTAGTATGCTGCCAAAGGTAGAAGCAGCCTGTGAGTTTGTGGCCAGCGAATCGGGGAAAACCGCAATTATTGCCGACTTGGAGCAGGTGGCGCAAGCAATTTCAGCTGAAACGGGTACTATCATTCGTCAAGCGTGCGATTGAAGCGATGATAGAAAATCAGCTCGACAATAGCCAGCATGGAAATGCGTGAAGTGAGATCCAAGTGATCCAGCCCAATTTCGTCACTGAACACGTAAAAATCAATATCACACAAATTTTGAATAACATTGGTTACGGCACGTGTAAAGGTGACAATGGTAGCACGAGAATTTTGCCTCACTCGTTCAATCGCTTCGACGATCGAACTATTGTCGCCAGTATAGGCAAAGGCAAAGAAAATATCTTGGTCAGTAATATGTCGCAATGCATTTTGAACGGCAGCCTGATCCTGCAACAAAACTGCGCGAAAACCTTGTGCAGTAAACAACCAATGAACATAATGCAAGGCTTGTAAATCAAGGTCTTCACCCATTAAGTAAAGTACCGGATTCAAATCTAATAGCTGGTTAAATTGTTCAATTTTGGTTTGGTCAGTGACTCGAACAGATTCAACAATGTTTTTTAAATATTCATCTTTAAAATCTTTTTGCTTAATCGAATGGGGAATCGTTTGCGGAGCTTCGGGTACTACGGTCAAACTTTCAATAAAATCACTATATCCGTTGAAGCCCAATTTTTTAGCAAAACGAAAAATAGTGGTGGAGGAGACGTAGCATCTTAAGGCTAATTCGCGAATACTGTAGAATTTTATCTGATCAAAATTTTTCAGAATGTAATTAAAGATACGCTTTTCTGAATCATTGAGCTCCGTAAAATGCTGATTCGCTGCTGAATAAAAATCTTTGGTCGCTGTCATCCGATCACCCGCTTTCTATTTCATTATAGCGTAGTTCTTTTTGAGGCGAAACTGCCTACAACAATAAACTGGAGGGGTAACAAATGAAACTATCACATACACCAACATATCCAATTAAGCATTTTTTAGATAATTATGATTTAGCCAAAGAGGAAATCCAGGACATCTTAACGACGATCATTCAGCTAAAGGAAGCTGCCCATCAAAATGCAGTGCCGCAATTATTAAAGGGAGCAACCTTAGCGATGATTTTTGAAGAGCCTTCCACCCGAACCCGAGTTTCTTTTGAGACTGCTATGGCCGAACTTGGTGGACATGGTCTTTATTTAAAACCAGGGGAGATTCATTTTGGGTCTCATGAAGCCATTAAGGATACTGCACAGGTTCTGTCCAGTATGTGTGACGGAATTATGCTGCGGACAGAGGATCATGAGCTGGTATTAACCTTGGCTAAATACGCTTCTGTTCCAGTGTTTAATGCTATGACTTATTACATTCATCCGACGCAAGGCTTAGCTGATGTACTGACCATGATGGAACATCTGCCAAAAGGTAAATCGTTGGAGGAAGTTGAAGTAGTTTTTGTCGGCGATTCTGGCGAAAACGGTATCATGGCAATGGAACATGCACATTTGGCTGCGTCATTAGGCTTGCATTATACAATTGCTTCACCAAAGCAGTATTCTATCAGCGATGCAGAAATCAAAAAGGTAGAGGAGAAAATGCAAAAAACTGGTGGAACACTGACCGTTACTGAAAATGTGGAAGAAGCTGTAAAAAAAGCCGATTTTATTATTCCTGATGTTTGGTACTATTATGGGTATGAGGATGAAAAAGAGGAACGAACAGCAGCCTTTTATCCTCGTTATCAATTAAACATGGAAATGCTGGAAATGGCTCCCGATCATTGTAAAGCTATGCACTGTTTGCCAGCTAATCGCGAAGTGGAAATTACTAGTGAGGTTCTAGATCATCCAACACGCTCATTGGTCTTCCAGGAGGCAGAAAACCGCTTGCATGTTCAGCGGGGATTACTGGCATGGTATTTGTATCCACAATTGAAACGGGCAGATGATCAGACTAAGGCGTATTACGAAGGGAAAATGCGTGCCTTTCTAGATCAAAGACTCAACTAAAAGGAGTGAGTGAACAATGGAAGATGTAAAAAAACTGGGGTTTATTGACATTGTTTCGCTGTCCTTTGCGGCAGTGTTTTCACTGGAATTGATTGCTTCTCAGGCATCCATGGGCCCCTCATTAATCTTTTGCTTTGTTGTGTTAGGAGCAACCTTCTTTTTATCTCATGGATTGATTTGTGCCGAGCTGGGCTCGACTTATCCTGATCAAGGAGGAATTTATGTTTGGATCAAACGAGCTTACGGGGATCGTTGGGCAGCTCGGACTACCTGGTGGTACTGGGTCAATGTGGCGGGCTTTATTCCTTCGACGTTAGTAGTAATGGGGTCCGTTTTACAAATGCTGTTTTTCCCAGATCTATCTGTATGGGGCATGGTTATCTTTTGCATTATTTGCACTTGGGTTGTTGTAGGTTTCAACTGTATTGATCTACAGGATGCTAAATGGCTGACTATGCTAAGTACGATCTGTAAATTATTGGCCTGTTTGGCTTTGATGATCGGAGCAGTAATGACCTTAACTACTAAGGGATCACAAACAGAATTTTCGATGGCTAATATCGTACCAACCTTTGACTTAAGCTTCTTTGCGTTAGTTCCGGTGTATGTTTATGCTTTAACAGGTTACGATTTGATCAGCTGTTCAGCAGGTGAAATGGAAAATCCTAGCAAAAATGTGCCAAAAGCAGTTTTCTCTAGCGGTATTTGTACAATTGTTTTGTATATCATTGCGGCAGTGGCCATGCTGATTATTTTGCCAGTGGACAGTATTGACCCTGATTCTGGTTTGTTTATTGCTTTTGGAGAAGTTTTTGGTCGCGGGGTGGTAATCGTTGTTGGTGTAATTTTCTTTATCGCTTTTCTAGGTTACATTTTCAGTTGGGCTTTAGGGGGCAACAAGGCTGCGTTAGAGGCGGGACTAGAGGGTGAGCTGCCGAAGGTTTTTGCAAAAACCAATAAAGTACATGCGCCAATTGGCTCAGCTATTTTACTGGGACTTTCTTCAACCGCATTGCTGGTCTTTTATGGCTTAATCTCTTCTAGTAATGCTAATTTATTTTGGACATTGCTGTCCTTTACGTCGATTATTTTCTTCTTACCATATATTATTCTTTCATTCGCTTTTATTACTTTGCGTAAGAAAGACCCAGATATCGAACGACCTTTCCGAATTCCTGGTGGTGACGGTATTGGAAAATTAGTCGCAGCTGTTCAATTTATCTTCTTTGCTTTCAGTACAATCTTCTTCTTTCTGCCTCCAGAAGGAGAAAATCCAGTATCTTATGTTTTGTTCTTAGTTGCTGGAGTTGGTTTAGCGGTGGGCATAGGCGAGTGGTTGATTGATAAATCCATCAAAGAACGAACGGCAAGAGAAATGGAAATGGAATAAGTACGACTAAAGACTGCTGCCAATCGGTTAGCAGTCTAATTTTATCTCTTTTTTTGGGACTTCCTGTATACTGTTTGGAAAAGGAGAGGTTTCATTATGCTGGATGAAATAGAACAAACGAGGCCCAACCGTCGGGGATTAATAGCCACGCCATTTTTGTTGGCAATTGGTTTTATAGGACGCACGACTGACTGGCCGCTTAGCTGGATTTGGCTGTTTCTTTTCTCTTTATTGGCGCTGCTTTTTCAATTTGGTCCTGATGCTTGCAAACTATTCCTTAAACCAATGGGAAAAGGCAAAATAAGGTACATCATACTGTTTGTAGTGCTGAGCTTTGTTCTTTCAACGATTGCTGCAAGATTGGGCAATTTATTGTTGAATAATCAAACGGTAGAAAATCCTATTGCGCAATCGTTGCACGAGAACAGCTTACTGCAAAATATCTATTTCTTTCTTACCACCTGGATCTCACTGGCTGGTGAAGAACTAACGACTGCCGCAGTAGCTTTTCCTTTGTATTATTATTTAGTTAAGCAATTCGGACAAAAGCAAGCCTTTCTTTTCAGTTCCATTTTGAGTGCATTATTTTTTGGTTCGTTGCATTTGACCACTTATTCTTGGAATTGGTACCAAAGTCTAGTAGTCATTGGCTTGACGCGTCTCCCATTCAATTATGCCTGGAAGAAAACCGACAGCCTTCGCGGTGGAATTATCGCTCATACTGTTTATGATTATCTGATTTTTTTCTTTGTACTACTTGCAGGTATGCACTAAAATTTGTTGTCGTATCAATCGTTCTCCTTTATACTTTAGGTAATAGATAAAAGGAGGCCTTTGTTTGACAAGCTTATGTTTACTACTGGTAACACGCTCTTCTCATAGCTAAAAAATAAGGAGAGTGCAAAAAATGACCATTAACATTCGTGAAACAAATGAGCAGGACCGTAAGACAATTTTTCAAGTGGAGGATCTAGCCTTTAATGACCCAGAAGTGCCAGTGCTGGCTGATGAATTATTGGACGATCCAACGGCACAACCGTTACTATCACTATTGGCTTTCGACGGAGAACAGGCAGTAGGGCATATTTTGTTTACTAAAGGTTGGCTAGAAGGTTTTGAAGAATTATCAGTTTCAATTTTAGCTCCTCTGGCGATTATTCCTAGCCATCAAAAAAAGGGAATTGGCGGGCAGTTGATTCGAGCAGGTCTGAATCTGCTAAAGCAGCAAAAGGGAGATTTGGTGTTTGTTTTAGGTCATATTGACTATTATCCTCGTCATGGATTTGTCCCAGCATTACCACAAGGCTTTATTCCACCTTATCCTACAAAAAAAGGGTTGGAGGATGCGTGGATGGTTCAACCGATCAGTACTATTAACTTGGCTGATTATGCTGGATTAGTCCATGTAGCGAAGGTAATGGACAAGCCAGAGAATTGGTAGATAGTTAGAATAAAGAAAAGGTACCCCAACCTTAATGAATGAGTTGGGATACCTTTTTCTTTATTTTCTGTGTATTTTATAAAACAAAGATACAAGCCGTTGGGTTCAATCTGACTGTGAATATCTACTGGGAAATGGCGAAGCACGCACAAAGATAGCTAGCTGGATGATAGAATACACAAGTAAAAATTTGGTCTAATTTAGTTGTATGGTACACTATAGACAGAGATAATAATGAATAAGCAGCTTGAAAGAAGAGCGCTATCAAAGATTAGAGGAGAAATAGGAAAAAAATTTAGTTTTTTTCGCCAAAAAGTATTTACAAAAAGATTTCTTTTGTTACAATTATATTACAGAGAGAAAAAGAGGGTGAAACCATGAAAAAAATCATTGGGTTAACTTTATTACTATGTTGTTCTGTTGCTTTAGCAGGCTGTGGTTCAGGAGACAACGGGACCACTAGCTCCAGTATGGCGCAATCGACTTCTGAGGTAAAAAGTCTCAAATTAACAGTTGCCAAAGAATTTACAACGGACGATACCGGGAAAGCAACGATTAAAGGAAGCACTGATCCTGAGGCTAAGATTAAAATTGAAGATGATACGGTAACAGCTGATAACAAAGGGAAATTCACTTATGATTACAAATTAGAGGAAGCAGAAGGCAAAACCATCACTATTACTGCCTCCTTGGATGACTTGAAGAAAGAACAGAAAGTAAAAATTACACCATCTGCTGATTTTATAAAAGAAAAAAATACTGTTGCAACTTCAACGGCGAACAATCAACAAACGACGCCGTCCAGCGAAGCGCAGCAATCGAGTCAAATTGGCCAAGTATTAACTACGCCATGGGGTGAACAGGTGACTGTTTTGCGAGTATTGCCAAATGGTGAACGAGTAATCAGTGAGGAAACCTCTCAAGCGGATATCAATAACGACGGTGTTTTGACCTATGAAGAATTAGTTAAAACGGAAAATGATATGGACGCTCAGAATGCCCAACAGGAAGCTCAAGTTGGTAAAGTCTTAATTACGCCATGGGGTGAAGAGGTAACAGTTTTACGAGTGTTGCCAAATGGCGAACGAGTGATTAGCGAACAGACTTCGCAAGCGGACATTAATAACGATGGCATTTTAACCTACGAGGAATTAGTTAAAACGGAAAATGATATGGATGCACAGAAAGCACAGTAAAAAATTATTAAAAGAAGGCAGTCGAATTCGGCTGTTTTCTTTTTTTAGTTGTAACAAGTCTTTTACTTAATGATATACTCAAATGACTAATAACTAGGAGGTTGAATACTTTGAACATTGAAACAGTAAAAAAAATGATTAATTCTGGAGAACCCTACGATGATATGGATGCTGGTGTTGAAGCAATTCGGGCAAAAGCAATCCAGGAATGCCGAAGATACAATTTTTTGGTGAATTCGGAAAACAAGTATGATCTATCAATTTTACAAGGACTATTACATTCGATCGGTGAGGACGTTTATATTGAGTCAAATTTTTTGTGTGAGTTTGGCTTTAACATTTCTATTGGCAGCAATGTGTACATTAATCATGACCTAATTATTCTAGACTGCAATCAAGTGACAATCGGTAATGGTGTTTATATTGCTCCCAGAGTGGGAATGTATGGCGCGAATCATGCGGAAGACCCTATTGAACGAGCTGAAGACCATATTGTGTATTCAAAACCGATAAAAATTGGTGACCGAGTTTGGCTGGGAGCGGGTGTCCATGTTTTACAAGGAGTGACAGTTGGGGAAAATACGATTATTGGTGCAGGCAGTGTAGTCACGAAAGACATTCCAGCCAATGTAATTGCTGCTGGGAATCCTTGCAAAGTGATTCGACCAATTCGCGAATCCGATCGGAAAAATGGTAATAAATTTTAGCTATTTTCATAACGAAATGGGGTGCAGAAATGGCGCTTTTTATTAATCTATTGGGTTTTACTGGCGGATGGCTGCTGTTTATCTTTCCTATGTACCAAGCCTTTTTAGAGTTATCAGATCAGGCAATAACTTTTTCTAAAATGGTTTCGGGCAGATTAGAGACAGTCAAAAAAATTTCTCCTCTTTACTGGGTACTTCCTCCATTAAAAATCCACAAAGAAAAGGAACGGGCACTCATCATTATCCGTGAAATGAAATTAGAAGCCAATGATCTCAAAAAGTTGCTGTTGTATTTTGATAAAGCGACCGCTTGGTTCTATGTAGCATTAGCTGGTCTTTTCAACAGCATTTATGTGACCTATGAGTTATTTGGGAAACTTCATTTACCAAGATCTCCGCTCCATTTTTTCATAACAATTATCGTACTGATTGTTTTGAGTGCCAGCAGTGTCAGATATCGTTTAGATGCGAAACGGATCGAACAGAAGATCTCAGGTATCCGCGGTGAATAATTCTGTTTGTTAAAAAAGAACAATAAAAGAACAGAGCCAACTGTAATCAACTGATAAAATGAAGCTATTGAGTTTAATACTTTTACAAGGAGATTTATCAGTTGCTGTTAAAAATTGTAGGAACATTAATTGTCGGCTTTTTGGGTGGGACAGTCGCCAAGCGTTTAAAAATGCCAGCCGCTTTTATGACGGGAAGTATGCTGGCAGTGGCGCTTTTTTCGATTTTGTCGAATGCTATGTTTATGCCTAGCAGTTTAAAGGTCATCGCTCAAATTGTCAGTGGTGCATATATTGGTCAGCAAGTATCAAAGCAGGATTTGCTAAACTTTCCTAAACTGGCAAAATCGATTGTTTTACTGCTGACCTTTTTCACCATTAATACCTTTGTGATGGGCTATTTATTTGCTCGTTTTTTTTCAATTGATTTGACCACAGCGCTCTTGAGCTGTCTTCCAGGTGGGATCATGGATGTGTCATTGATTAGTATTGACATGGGAGCACAGGCAGAAATTGTTGCTACCATGCAGTTGGCACGTCTGGTAGGAATGCTGCTGATATTGCCTTATTGGATTACGTTCATTCTGAAACGCTTAGGTAAAGTCGAGAAACGGGAAGTAGCGGATGATATATCGTCCAATAAACTTGTGCCTTTTGGAACCAATCATGAGTTGATGAATAATCTGTTGATTCTTCTAATTGCCGGATTTGGCGGCTTGCTGGGAATGTACTTGCAAATACCAGTAGGAGCACTGATTTTCTCGCTTATTTTTTCTTGTGGGTTGAAGCTTCTAAAAAATACGGCACCGTTGAATAATAAAATACGGCAATTGGCTCAGATTTTGGCTGGTTCGATTATTGGCAGTACCTTTACTAGAGAGAGTCTGGAACAAATAGTTCAGCTATTCATTCCTGCTTGTCTTTTGCTGATCAGTTATTTATTGATTAATATCTTGTTTGGTTTTATCGTTTACAAGAGGGGGATTTTAGACTTGCGCTCAGCTCTATTCGCTTCATCACCGGCAGGAGCGACGGATATTTCGCTAATTGCTGGAGAGTTGGGCGGTGATATGCCCAAAATTGCCGGTATCCAAATTTGTCGAACGCTTTATACAATTATTATTTTGCCAATACTAGTTCGCTTAGTTGTCGAACACGCCTTTTTACGCTGATTCAGCGTTTTTTTATTATCGAAATTTGCTGTGAGAATAAGGACTTGTTATACTTGTTTTTAGTAGAAAAGATGAAGTGTGTGCTTGAAAATGCCGAATTGGGTATGTATTATGGTCATTTCGTTGATTTCAACTGCGGCTTACAAAATGATTATGTGGATTGCCATTGTTTCAACAATCAAGCAAGTAAAAAGAAAATTAAGCTTGAAGAAGTCTTTTTTGATCTATTTATAAAAGGAGGATTTGATGCTCACAACCAAACCTGTTACGAAGCAGCTGCCCGCTTACTTACGAATTGTAGAAATTTATAAGCATTCTTTTCCAAAGGATGAACAGATGCCCTTTTGGCTAATGCGCTTGTTTGCACGTAGAAAGCGGGTGGATTTTTTAGCGTTTTATGATCAGGAGGTTTTTTGTGGTTTTGCTTATTTGGTTTATAACGAAGGGCTAACCTTCGTTTTCTATCTGGCGACCGATCCTGACATGCGTTCAAAAGGGTATGGTTCGCAAATAGTTCGCTGGATTCAACAAGAATATGCGGAGTCAGGAATTGTTCTGACGATTGAAACCGTTGATCCAGATTATCCTGATTATGCGCAGCGAAAACGAAGACAAAAATTCTATTTCAACAATCAAATGCAGGATACTGGTTATCGTGTGAAGGAGTTTGGGGTCGTTTACGATGTATTGACCAATGCGCCTGACTTCTCCTTCGAAGCATATCGTAAGGTATTAAAATATTTCTCTTTTGGCTTTTATTCGGTGAAACCAGAGAAGGGATCGGATCAGTTATGATTAAAGAATTAACACCAACACATAGTGAAATTGATGAACTTGCCCAAATCTGGTTGGCTAGCAATCTTTCGGCTCACGCTTTTATTCCAGCTGAATACTGGCAAAAAAATTATACGGACGTCAGAGAATTATTGCCTGATGCCAGACTATTTGCTTATTATCGGGAAGATAAAATTGTCGGCTTTTTAGGTTTAATGGATCAGTATATTGCCGGAATCTTTGTTCAAGCCGCTTATCAACACCAAGGCATTGGCAAAGCTTTGATGGCTGAAGTCAAAAAGCAGCAGACAAAGTTATTTTTATCTGTCTATGCTAAAAATGAACAAGCCCTGCACTTTTATCAAAAACAAAACTTTGTATGTACTGGAAGTCAAGTTGAACAGGCCACCAATGAATTAGAATATCAAATGGTTTGGCAGGATTAGGCATTTAAGTGATCGCTTATTCTCATTGAATTTAATCAAAAAGTTCAAGATACCATTAGTCCTTTGATTGAGAGACTGAGGAATTATAAATTCGTTTTATTGCCGGGGCAACCATATGTGAATTCAATGAGGCTCCTCAACATCTTTGAATAATTATTGACTTAGCGATTGAGTCAACGGATGGGGATAGTTAAGGCATACTAAATAACTCTGTCTTTTAACCTGCAAAGAGTCTATAATGGTCAGTAACTATTTTTGAAGGAGACTTTTAATGAATATTCTAATTATTTATGCTTACCCAAATCAAACGGGTTTTTCAGCGGGAGTCTTAAAGACAGTTCGAGAGAATTTGAGTAGTCAGCATCAGGTGAAGGTGCTAGATTTGTACCAAGAAGGCTTTGACCCTTTGTTAGTCTTTAACGAGCAGAATCAGAGACGGGATTTAGCTACGGATGAAAAAACTAAAAAGTATCGGGAACTGCTGGAGTGGTCGGAACAGCTAATATTTATTTTTCCGATTTGGTGGAGCAGTATGCCAGCAATCTTAAAAGGATTTATTGACCGGGTATTTGCTAAGGGCTTTGCGTATGAATACAGGGGAATGATGCCAGTGGGTTTATTAAAGGGTCGCCAAGCTTGGATTATTACCAGTCATGATACACCGAAGCCTTATGCACGTTTTTTTCAACAAGACTATGGCCGTGTGTTGAAGCGGCAAGTACTGGAAATGTGCGGTATTAAGCCAGTGAAATTAACAGAAATTGCTTATTTACGAGGCTCGACGCCAGAAAAACGAGAGAAATATTTACGTAAGTTGGAAAAAATGAGTCAAGCGTTTTAAATGAAAGAGATGCACTTTTTGAGGCCTAGTGAAAAAATTTGGCTCAAAAAATTAGAAAAACTATTTGACAAATGAGAATTTAGTGATAATCTATTGATTAATAAAATATTTTTTCGATGAGAAAGAAAGTAAGTTTGGAACGGTTTAAGAGAGACTCTGGCAGGTGAAAAGAGTTAGAAGTGACAAGCTGAAAATGGCTTTTGAGAAACTTTTGACGATAGGTAGTCAAAAGCGGAATGTCCGCCGATATCAGGGCCATCGATCTCACAATGTGACGTCGAACTGAGGGAAGGGAAACCTTCTAAATTTAAGGTGGTAACACGATCATTCGTCCTTTTGCTAGTCATGCTGGCAGAAGGGCTTTTTTTATTTTTCAACGCTCGCTTGATCAAATTTTTTAAAACAAAAAAGAAAAGGATGTTGACAATGACTCAAAAAATTCCATTTACAGTAGACCATGTAGGCAGTTTTTTACGACCAGAAAGTATTAAGGAGGCACGACAAGAGGTAGCAGCAGGTACTCTGTCGCAAGCGGAGTTGCGGAAGCTGGAGGATCAGGAGATTGCCAAACTGGTAAAGGAACAAAAAGCGGTAGGTATTAGAGGGATTACCGATGGCGAATTTCGGCGAGGCTTTTGGCATATTGATTTTTTGGAGAATTTAAACGGAGTTGAAGGTTATGTGCCAGAGCAAGGCTACAATCAGCAGTTTCACGGTAAGGCGGCTCCATCTTACAATATCCGAGTGACAGAGAAGATTTCTTTCAATCTAGAACATCCTTTCTTAGCTGATTTCATTTTTCTGAAGGATTTAGTGGAAACAGAGGTTGGCTATTATGCTAAGGCCACAATTCCTAGCCCGACCATGATTTTACGGCAGGAGTTATTAGCAAATGATGGATCTTCTCAAATTACTAAAATTTATCCTGATTTGCAGGACTTTTATCAGGATTTATCAAAAACCTATCAGGAGGCTATTCAAGCGTTTTATCAAGCAGGTTGTCGCTACTTACAGTTTGATGATACTAATTGGGCCTTTTTGGCCGATACAGATAAACGGTCTGAATTGACTGCAAAAGGAATTAATCCAAAAGAGATTGCTCAAATTTGTACGACAATCATCAACGATGCTTTAAAAAACAAACCAGAAGATTTGATAATCACCACCCACATCTGCCGTGGAAATCACGCCTCCTCTTGGTTGTTTTCTGGTGGATATGAACCAATTGCTAAGGAGTTGTTCTCAACGAATTACGATGGATTTTTCTTGGAGTATGATTCGGATCGAGCGGGGGACTTTGCACCGCTTCGTTATTGGACTAACCCCAATAGCAAAGTAGTTTTAGGCTTAGTCACCTCCAAGTTTCCTGAGCTGGAGGACCCGAACTTGCTGGTCCAACGAATCAAAGAAGCAACAGACTATGTACCACTTGAAAATTTGGCGATCAGTCCTCAATGTGGGTTTGCTTCCACCCAAGAAGGAAATAGATTAACATCAAAAGAGCAGTGGGCGAAAATTCAATTGCTGCAAGAAGTGGCTAAAAAAGTTTGGTAAGCTTGGAAATCAGAATAAAATGATACTGTAAACATGGAACCGAAGACTTTTTGAAAGAAAATAAGGTTAATCCCTGGATAATCGGGGACTAACCTTATTTTAACAATCGATCTCATCGCGAATCTCGCCTTGTTTTTTTGCTAACTAGTTCGCTGCTTGAATTGAAAATTGCAGCAGATAGTTGCTGCTTTTTACTCCAGAGAGTGGTCCAGAGTAGTCGCCTTTTAAGGTGAAGCTACCTTTGCTGCCAGTTTCGGAAAAGGGCTGTAAGGTAACTCCTTTGCGAGTATCTATGTTTGTCAAGCTTACTAGTTCTTTTTGGGCATTGTAAGAAGCAGCTAACTCCAAATTTAAGGTTGCTTCAAAACTAGAATTATTGGTTAGCTGATCCACCAGTTTGAATTGGTTGTTCGTTGAATCAGTTAATGCTGTTGCGGAAACCAAAATTGGGGTATTACCCAGATTTATTGCATCATAGCTCGTGCTTTTGAAAGCACCAGTCATGGGGGAGGTAAAAGCCGCCTGAACTGGTAATTGAACAAAAATTCCTGGTTCAACTGTTTGGGTTGTGGACAGCCAATTGCTCGTGGTACCGACAGTGAAAGTTCGACCAGAAGCAGTTAGAGTGATCTGATCCTTAATCTTCGTATAAAGATAATAAGTTTGAGCAACTAATTGATTGATCGTAAATTGCGTTTGACCCGTTAAACTTTGGTTCGCCTGCAAGGTATTTCCACTGGCCATTTCGATAGCTGCTTGTGAACTTTCGCTATTGGGATTTTGATCGGCTACTAAATCAGCGGTTGCAACCTTATAGGTGGTTTCCTGCAGGGTACGATCAGTTGGTGTAGGAATCAATGATTCACCCAGGATTAAATCACTTTGTTTTGGAGCGACTTTAGTAGTCGCAGAGACAGACGCCACTTTAGCAGTAGGCTGATAAAGTAAAGTGACTTGATTGGCAGTATTATTTTCAGTATAGGAAGCAGACTGATTGATATCTAATAATTTTGGATTTGCTGCTTCTGTTGCTCCATTAATTAGAGTGTTTATTTGTCCTTTCCTAAATGCATCAGCATCTTTTCGATTGAAGGTCATTGTCCCGCCAGTAAATAGATTCGTTCCTGCATTAGTTTTAGAAAATAAAATTCGTTTTGGATCATCCGCATTTACCACTGTATTTCCCTTTAATGACCAAGATGTCGAAACCGATTTATTGTTTTCGAAAAGTACCTCAGCATTCTTTCCAACATTCAGAGTAGTGGGTCCTCCATCTGATACATTGCGAATACCTGAATTCATATAGCTTGTTCCCCGCAAACCTCCACCATTGATAGTTTTGTAGTGAAATTGAGCATTTTCCCCAACATTTAAGGTGGCGATACTACTAGCAAATAAATCATTTTTTCCATTGTCAATGGTTACTTGAGCATTCTGATTGAGAGATACATCAATGGGCCCTTTCTCCGATTCTCCACGAAAGACAGCATCCTCGCCGTTAGGATTCGACATCACCTTGATATAATTCGTGCTGGCTGCATCGAAAATGATCCAGCGAAAGCCAGATGCGAATTCACGTCCGTAATTTCCTGTACTAGAGCTAATAAAACTGTTAGTGCCTTTAAAAGTAATCGTGCTGCCGGTTCCGTAATAACCGTTAAAAGGAACTGCACCGTTTCCAGAAATAGTATAATTTACATTTTCAATCGTTAAATTCAAATTGGCTGCAAAAGAAGAACCATTAGTATACGGATAAACTAATCCAGCAGTGGTTGAATTAGGATATGCATTGCTGCCGAAGCTTAAATTACGAAAAGTGATATTCAAATTAGCTGATGAAACCTTTAATAAAGTACTCGTGTTGAAGTTTGCATCGTTTGAAGTGTAACCAAAAAACATACCGTATTGATGTGTTCCATCAGTCCCTCCTCCATCGATAATTGTATCCGCATTAAAGGTTAAGGTATCGATCGCCAAATTTACATAACCATAAACAATATCTGTTTGTAAAAGCAGGTACTTTTTTTTGTAGGTAGTATCTGCCATGGCCGATTTGAAGCTGGCATAGTTGGTGATAGCATATAGGTGATAACCTTCAGGAACAGTTACTTCACTGTATGTCGTAGCAGACCGTTCCATTCTAGGCAGCTCTTCTGATTCGAGTGTGTCAACAGATTCGTTAGTTGCTTCTTCACTAGAAGACCCACTGCTTTGACTTGAATTTGTCGTAGCTTCTGTTGTTTCATCTGTTGTTTCATTGGTAGATTCGGTAGTTGTTTGGCTAGACGCAACTGTCGAACTTGTTTCAGGACTTTCAATTGTTTCCTCAGCCGCCGTTTTTATTGGTATGAAAAAAATCAGACATATGCTGAGTAAATAAGATAATTTCTTCATAAATCTTCCTCTCATCGAGTTTACTTCATGATTACTATACGTCAATTCGTTCTTAGAAATTTTTATTTTTTCTGCAAACAAATTGAAAATATATAAAAAATAACGTATTTACCTTCATTCTCGAATGCTGTAGGATAAAAAGCAATCCAGCAAGATACTTACCTCAGCAGTTAAGTTAGAGGAAAGCTGTTTAATAGAAATTCAGTTAGATAAAGGAGGGACTGACTTTTAAAAAGAAAGAAAATAGGAAAAAAATGTGGTATCTAGTGCTGCTTTTACTTCTGCTGCTTGGCGGATATTTTGCTTACAACTATTTTTCCGAAAATGATTCAGCCACAGTGATAGCCGGGAATTTTTTACCAGAGGGAAAAGATGCATCTAAAATGACCGAAGCAGAAGTCGCTGATTATGCGCAGCAAGCTGTGGATAACAGTCAATTTAATATGCGGATTGTTGCCTCTGCAATAATTGATCAAGAAAGTATGACTGGAAAATTGGCAATTCAAAACCCACCATCCAATGCTCAGCCGGCCAACGTAATTGTTACTCTGGACAGTACTGGAGAGGTTCTTTACACTTCAGGTGCCATTCAACCAGGAGAGGAAATTAAAGAAGCCACTTTGGATAAAAAACTAAATCAAGGGACTTATTCAGCTACTGCAACCTTTGAAATTTTCAATTCAGATACCAAGAAACAACAGGGACAGGTCAAATCCGCCCTGGAAATTGTCGTTCAATAAAAGAACAATTAGAGGAGATCAAAAAAATGAAAAAAATTATTACAGGATTATTGCTAAGTGCTGGAATGTTAAGTTTTGCTGTAGGAGCAGCTGCAGCTGAAACCGATAATGGTGATGGAACCAAAACAGTAACAGAAGCAGGTACAAGTACAGTTCCAGTAAAAGGAACACTAGGGGCGGACAACTCCAAACCAGATGCCGGAATTGACGAGGGAAACACTGATTGGGTCAATGTGACGGTGCCGAGCAAAACCTTGTTTTACAGTGCTGGTAAATCAACAACGATTAAATCCCCAAATTATACAATTGAAAATCATTCAGGTCGTCCTGTGACAGTATCTGTGGCAAGTTTTTCTTCCCAAACAGCAGATGGCGCACTTAGCAAAATTACCAGTTTGAATGTTGCATTGAATGCAAACTTGAATGGAACCAAAACTGATGTAGCGGTTATCAGCAGCGGAACTCCTGCTGGTGAAGCAGAAACAAGCTTAGGGGAATTGTCGAATAGTGAAGGTAAGTTGACTTCAGCTGGAACCACTAATAACGCAACTTCTTTAACTTTTGGTTACTCAGGAAGTTTTGATCAAGGCAGCGTTACTGGTCAAATCACTGAAACTTACGATTTAGGGCTGAAATTCACTCCAACAAAATGGTAAACTCATCCCTCTAAGTAAGGAGGCAGTCATTTGACAAGTCAGATTGAAGTTTTTGGGACCTTGGGAACGGAGGAATCAATCCCTGCTGATCAGCCAGTTGTCACTGGCTCAACCGAAGTAGAATCACGGGTTTATTCCGGCAGACTGGCCCAAACGAATGATACGATCAACAACAGTCTAATTATTTTAGGTTTTATTTTGTGTATGACGATTTTTGTTGTGTATAAAATAAGATCTCTTGAAGAGAATTAGTAGGAAAGTCGAAGAGTGTTAAAGCTTTTCGACTTTTTTAGTGAGAATTGAGAGTGGTGAGAATCTTTTGGTTTAGTGAAAGCAGATAGATGGGTATTGTCGGGATGAGGAGTGATCTGCGAAGGAAAAAGTATTCCGACAGAAAGTGCCATACTCTAACGATAACTAAAAATTCTCACGATGAAAATAGTGTTTTAAATATTAAGCGAATTCAACAGAGCGCTGAGCCAAGTCTTCTTTTGTACGCAGCATCTTGATTACGATCAGGCTTTGGGAGAAGCAATCGATCACTGAGTGTTTTACCAAGCTTAACTGAGCCGGATGGAAAATTTCCAGATAGCTCAATACCGCGGTTGTTCCTCCGATTACATCGACTGCATGATAGCCTTTTTCCGTTAAAAAGCGAGCCATAGTTTTCGCTCGTTTCCCTGACTGGCTGAATAGGTAATAGGTTTCTGATTTATCTAATTCATTATAGCGATTCGGCAGCTGAGTCAAAGGAATCTGTGTGACTGAAGAAGGTGTTCTGACTTCTTCTGTATCAAAAAAATCTGGGTCTCTAAGATCCAGCACATGCAAGGGCTTCGTTAAAGCAAGGGCGACGAATTCTTGGGTGGTCATTGAATAATTCATGGTGATAAGTCCTTCTCTCTAGTTTTGTTACGACAAAATATTAATATACAATGAGAGAAAACACAAGTGTTATTTAAATAAATTCTAATTAGCGCGTTAAAGAAATAGTAGCAACCCCTTTATTTTTACAATTTTTCATTTGCGAAAGAGAAAGTATAAGTTTTTCTTCAATTCCTCAAATACTAAAATGTTTTACCAAATAAAAATAGCCGAATCAACAAATTATTGTTGATTCGACGAATAAGGATTTGTGCCTCAGGGTAAGGTGATGACCTCTTCGGAGTCTTTATCAAAGAAGTGGGCCTTGTTAACATTGAAGGCCAGATCAATTGTTTCACCTGGATTGTGGAAATCTCGGGCATCGACTTTGGAAATGAATTCTGTTTCGCCAATCTTCGTGTACAGCATGGTTTCTGCTCCCAAAAGTTCAGAAACCACTACTTCAGCAGTAACGGTGGAACCTACTGCGGCATCTAAAGCAACCTGCTCACTGTGAATATCTTCAGGTCGAACACCGAAGATTAATTCTTTACCTTCGTAGCCTTTTTCTAGCAATACTTTGTTTTTACCTTCAGGAATACGCAGTCTTAAGCCATAACCGTCAGTAATTACCCCCTGGTTCAAAGAAACGTTGAAAAAATTCATAGCTGGAGAACCGATGAAGCCGGCTACAAAAACATTTTTCGGTTGATTGTACACCTCTTTGGGTGAACCGATTTGCTGTACAAAGCCATCTTTCATAATAACAATCCGGTCAGCCATCGTCATTGCTTCAGTTTGGTCATGAGTTACATAAATAGTTGTAGTTTCTAATCTACGATGCAGTTTGGCAATCTCCGCCCGCATAGCTACCCTTAACTTGGCATCTAAATTGGAAAGGGGCTCATCCATCAGAAATACTTTAGCATCCCTGACAATTGCTCGTCCTAAGGCTACTCGTTGTCTTTGACCACCAGAAAGGGCTGCTGGTTTGCGAGAAAGATAGTCGGTTAATCCGAGAATTTCAGCAGCATTTTCAACCCGCTCCTTAATTTTTTCCTTACTATATTTCCGTAATTTCAAGCCAAAGGCCATGTTATCAAATACAGTCATATGAGGATAAAGAGCATAGTTTTGGAAAACCATTGCGATGTCTCGGTCTTTAGGAGCGACATCATTCATTAATTTACCATCAATCGAAAGCTCGCCTTCAGTAATATCCTCTAAACCGGCAATCATCCGCAATGTAGTCGATTTTCCACAACCAGAAGGGCCGACGAAAACGATAAATTCTCTATCCGCAATATCCAAATTGAAATCAGTTACAGAATTATTTGGATTATTGTCATATCTTTTGTAAATATTTTGCAGCTTCATTTCTACCATAGCAGTTCCTTCTTTCTTGTCAGCGTGTTTGATTAACAAGAATATACCGAAAAAACGGGTAGAAGGACAACGTCAACTTGCACAAGATTCTTTGGATAAATATGGTCAGGTTGTTAAAACAGCTCAGCTAATAGTGATAATTGATTAAAATCAAATAGCATAAAAAAAGTTGATCAATATTTTTTAAGTCAATAAAAGTCTCGGTTTGAAATTTATCCAGCTTGTAAAGGAGTGTATTGCGATGTAGAAAGAGTGCCTTAGCAGTCGAACTGAGATTACCATGATTACTCCAAAGGGCAGGAATAATTTCCAACAGTTCATCACTAGCAAACCAATCCTTGTACAAAGAGGCCAACAAATAGCTGTCTTGAGCGCTGTGGATCGAAAAATAAGGAACACTCAATTGAGGCAAGGTAACACATTTGACTGTCCGTAAATAGTCATCTCCAAAGGTGAATAGTTGTTTTTCCTCTTGCAGCAGATTAGTGAAATCATGGTTAGATTGATGAAAGGGTCCTACAAATAGTTTGGTGGAAAAAGTAAAGTCTGTATCTAGAGCCAAAAAGATACCTTTCAAATCGGCTGCTGAGAAAGGTTCTCCACTGAAGGCTTCAATTAGAATAGCTTGTTGTCGCTCTAACACAAGAATATCCACCAAAGCGGGTAAAATTTCCTTGATCTCATTTTGCCAAGCTTTCAGCATAATGGGGTCTGCCTGTTGGAACTTTACTTGAATGAGTCGATAACTTTCTTGTGTTTTAATTGTCTTGTGCTGAAAAAGGATTTGATACCAAAGTTTATTGTCAACGGACAACTCCGATTGCGGTAATAAAAGTTTTAACAATTGTTTTTCCCGCGGAGTAAAATCAGAATTTGGTATACCGATATATTGATTCTTGTGTTTAAAATAAGTGATCTCGTCAATCGGATGAGGAGAATCCGCTAAAACAGCTGCTGGGAAAAGCGCTTTTATTTCCTGATAATTGAGCATAGTGACCTCCTATTGTTACCTATATTGATGTGCTTAAACGAGATTCTACTAGAAAATTTACTCTTTTGGAAGGGTGTTTTCTAAATTTTGATGAAATTTGATTTAGGTTAATACTGTTAATTTGCTTGGATTTTATGAAGAATGCTGCCAGCTGAGTCCCTTTTATTAAAAATCAACTAAAGAAACTGATTGATTATCAGCTAAAGGTTTAGTAAACTTATCGCAATTAGCATGTCAAAATTTAACGTTTTGATGACTGGAAAATTCGAGGTGGAGAAGATGGATAGTACACAAGAGATCAAACGGAAAATGGATGCCGGTGAAATCTATTATGAGAACAGGGAAATTTTTGAAGAAAAGCTGCACTATAATCGTCTGTTACATGAATTCAATCAGATTTCTCCAGATCAGGTGGAGAAAAAATCTGAGCAGTTGGAAAAATTATTAGGAGCCAAAGGTGAAGGTGTTTATATTGAGCAGCCGCTCCATGCAAATTGGGGGAAAAATACTTATTTGGGTAAAAATGTCTACGCCAATTTCAATTTAACTTTGGTTGACGATACCCGAATTGAAATTCACGAGGATACAATGATCGGACCGAATGTCACCATCATTACGGGCACTCATCCGCTTGATCCCGAGCTGAGAAAACAAAATGCCCAGTACAATTTGCCAGTAGTGATTGAGCGAAACGTTTGGATTGGTGCTGGTTCGATTATTTTCCCTGGAGTGACAATTGGCGAAAATGCTGTAATTGGAGCAGGGAGTTTAGTTACGAAAGACATCCCACCTAATGTAGTTGCCTTTGGCTCACCTTGTGAGGTAACCAAGAAAATTTGATAAATGTGAGAATAATTAAGTGGTTAGACAAAAGTCTGATCACTTTTTTATTTTGTTCTACAAAGTATTTTGTAAAACCGGTAATCTTTAGCTATTTATAAAAAAAGATGTAGATAAAGCAAAAAAACATTGACAAAACAGTTTAGTAAACATTAAAGTAAACAAATAAGGAAAATTATTTTGTTTACTGAGCGGAGGAGAAAGAATGTCACAAGAATTAATTACCTTTAATAAAGAGCAACAAGTCTTTCATTTATCTAATGGTGAAATCTCTTACATTATGAAAATTGAGGCTGACAATGTATTAAGTCATATTTATTTTGGCAAAATAGTCACAAGCTATGGAGACTATAAAAACTATCCTCATCGAGACCGTGGTTTTTCCGGCAATGTACCAGGGCATCCTGACCGGACCTATTCTAAAGACACGCTGCCGCAAGAGTTTTCTAGTCATGGTTCTATGGACTATCGAATTCCTGCTTCAATCATTCGACGAGAAAATGGCTCTAATCTGCATGATTTTCGATATTTTAATCATTTCATTGATGAAGGCAAGCCTGCTTTAGCAGGGTTACCAGCGGCCTATGTAACTGAGGATGAGGAAGCAAGCACTTTAACAATTATCCTAAAGGATCGTGATCAAGAAATCTATGTGGATCTTTTGTTTACAATTTATCGCGATCGTGCGGTTATCGCACGTTCAACTAAAGTCAGAAACAGACTGGAAACGGCAATCAACATTGAAAGAATCGCTTCGATGCAGTTGGATTTGACCAACAACGGAATGTATCAGGAGGTGATTTCGCTGCCGGGAGCTCATGTTAGGGAGCGCCAAATCTCTCGTAAAGAAATTTCAACAGGAATTCAAACTTTTGAAAGTCGTCGTGGGGCATCTAGTCATCATATGAATAGCTTTGTAGCGATTGCTGGAAGAGATACTAATGAGTTTACTGGTGAAGTAATTGGGTTTAACTTTGTTTATTCCGGCAACCATGCCTTTGAATTGGAGAAAGACCAGATTGATCAGTTACGGATTATAGCGGGAATCAATCCCTATAATTTTTCTTGGGAACTAAAGCCGAAGCAAGAATTTCAAACCCCAGAGGTCTTGATAGTCTATTCAGATAGAGGTCTTAATAAAATGAGTGATACGTATCATCATCTGTTGCGAGAGCGAGTGGCGCGTGGACATCATCAATACCAGGAGCGTCCGATTTTAGTTAACAATTGGGAAGCCACGTATTTTGATTTTACTAGCCAAAAGGTTGAAGAGATCGTCGACGAAGCGTCCGACTTAGGGATTGAAATGTTTGTACTGGATGATGGATGGTTTGGTAAGCGCAGCTCCGATAATTCTTCTTTAGGGGATTGGTTTGAGTTTGATGGCAAGTTGGAAAATGGTTTGAAAGGTGTTGCTGACTACGTACATCAAAAAGGCCTGAAATTCGGTTTGTGGTTTGAACCGGAAATGATTTCAATTGATTCAGAACTTTACCGTGAGCATCCTGATTTCTTAATGACCGAGCCTGGAAGGATTCCCTCTTCCTCAAGAGATCAGCATTTATTGGATATGGGACGTAAAGAAGTACGAGAGTATATTCAAGTCCAAATGGAGAAAATTTTGGATAAGGTAGAAATTGACTACATTAAATGGGATATGAATCGCAGTATGTCGGATGCTTATTCTTTAACCCTCTCGTCAACTAACCAAGGGGAAACAGCACATCGCTATATCCTAGGTGTGTATGAATTGATGGAGAATCTAACTAAGAAATATCCGAACATTTTGTGGGAAGGCTGCTCCGGCGGCGGCGGCCGTTTCGACGCTGGTTTTTTGTACTACATGCCGCAATCATGGGCCAGTGACAATACTGATGCTGTCGAACGATTGAAGATTCAATATGGTACCAGCCTAGCCTATCCAACCTCGGCAATTACAGCACACGTTTCAGCGGTGCCAAATCATCAAACAGGCCGGATTACGTCATTGAAGACTCGTGCGGATGTCGCAATGTGCGGTGTGTTCGGATACGAATTAGACTTAACTTTGATGAGTGAGGAAGAAAAGCTTCAGGTGAAGGAGCAGGTGACTTATTACCAAGAAATCAGACAGCTGGTGCAATTTGGCAATTTTATCCGTTTACAAAGTCCTTTTGAGGGTAATTTGGCTTCCTGGATGTTCGTTTCAGAAGAGCAAGACGAAGCGTTGTTGTTCATTGGAAGGGTATTGGCAAATGCTCAGCCTGTCTTCAATGAAGTTCGTTTAGCAGGCTTGGATGAGAAAGGGTTATATGAGGATACAGAGTCAGGTGCAGTTTACTCGGGTTCGGAGTTGATGAATATCGGCTTGTACTACCCAGATTTCTTTGGCGATTTTCAAACACAGCTGATTCATTTGAAAAGAAAGTAGGATAAAAAAATGGTTAAGAAGAATTCGGTAATCACGCAAATTTCAATTTTAGCAATTTCCATGCTGTTAACTAGCGCTACAGCCATCAATGGTGCATTGCCTCAGATGAAGAACAGCCTAGGAATGACCACGACTCAAGGAGAATTGGTTGCGACTGTTCCGGCGTTGGCAGTAGTGATCTTTGTGGTTCTGTCTAGTTTTATCGCCCAAAAGATTGGGGTGAAAAAGACCGTACAGCTGGGTTTACTATTGGTAGGAATAGGTGGTGTTGTTCCGATCTTCTTAACTAGCTACCCGCTGATTATTGTTAGCCGTTTTGTGCTGGGAGCGGGCTTTGGTTTGTTTAATTCATTGGCAGTTTCTATTATCAATCTGCTTTATAAGAATGAGCCTAACAAACGAGCTGCTTTGCTGGGGTTCCGAGGGTCAGCTGAAAATATCGGTAGTGCAATGATGACGCTTGTGGCGGGTTTGCTTTTAGCGTTTGGCTGGAAGTTGTCCTTTGGTGTTTATTTGTTGGCATTTCCGATTTTGATAATGTTCAGCTTGTTTGTGCCGGAAATTAATGATCAAGATACGGAAGAGGAGATTTCTACTTTAGGCACGGAGGAAATTACCAGGGTCTTACCTCAAGTCTACTTGCTTTCGATGTTTGCTTTGTTTTTGGTGATGATTTTCGTGGCTATTGGCGTACGGTTTCCAGCAATGGTGGCTTCTTTAAAAGGAGATAGCTACAATGCTTCTAACTTTTTGGCTGTAATGCCAATTATTGGTATTCTGACGGGTGCTACCTTTGGTTTTGTTAATCGCTTATTTGGTGAGAAATGCTTGTACATCGGTCTTGGTTTGCTAGCGTTGTCGACTATTCTTATTGGTAATTCGGAGGATAATTTTCGGCTGCTGTTGGTAGGCTATTTTATCAGTGGAATTCCGGGAAGCCTTATTTTTCCCTTCATTTACAATTCGCTGAATAAATACGCTCCTTCCAGTAAAATGAACTATGCTACTTCGATTATTTTAATTGGTTGCAATCTAGGGAATTTCGTGGCTCCTTTTGGCTTAAGAATTTTGCAAACGGCTTCTGGCTCATCTAGTATTTTTGCTCCTTTCAAAATTTTATTTGGACTGGTTTTAGTGGTATTGGTAATTCTATGGGTAAATAATACCGATCATTTCCAAAAACGGATGATTGGCGGTAAAATAGTAAACTCAAAATAGGGTGCTAAGCATGGCGAAACTTTGACTTATCAGCAATCATGTATTATTGTTAAAGTAAAAATTCATGAGGTATTGATAATATGGTAGGTATTCGCGACGTTGCACGAAGAGCTCAGGTGAGTCCTGGAACCGTATCGAGAGTGCTAAATTCTGATGAAACCCTTTCGGTCACGGATTCCACGAAAGAGAGAATATATCAAGCAGCACAAGAGCTAAATTATGACATCAAGAAAAGAAAATATAACCGGGCTAAGACGACCACGATAGGCTTGGTTTCTACAATTACGCGTCAACGAGAAATTGATGACCCGTACTTTAGCGAGCTGCGGCTGAGTATGGAGGAAGAATGCAAAAAACGTCATTTCAATTTAGAACAGTATGCCCTTGCGGATGTTTTCAAGAAGTCTAAGTTAATCAGTAATTTGGATGCTTTGGTGGTGTTAGGTACCATTGAAAAGGGATCAATTGAGAAGCTGCTTGACCATAATTGTAATATTATTCTGTTAGACAATCCAGATATCGATTTGTCTGTCGATTTGGTGTTCACTGATTTTTCTAAAGTGACTAAGAAGGTTCTGTCCCTATTTGTTGCGGCCGGGCATAAGGAGATTGCTTATATTGGTGGTTATAATATAGACATTGACGAGCAGGGGAATGAAGTTGCCGACGAAAATGAGAAACGGTTGAAGGCTTACAAGGAATTTATGAACGAGCAAGGTCTATCTGATAAAATTTCTTACAAATTAGGAGAATGGGAACCATTGGAAGGCAAACGAATGGCTGATGAGCTGTTGGCAGAAAGAGCAGATAATTTTCCGACAGCGTTATTAGTTGGAAGTGACCCGCTGTCAGTGGGTGTTTACCGAGCGATACAATCAGCAGGAAAAACGATTGGCCGCGACGTAGTTGTTTCCAGTTATGATGATATTGAAATTGCGGAGTTTTTGACTCCCAATTTGACGACGGTAAAGGTCAATGCTAAAGAATTGGGCAAGGCAGCAGTCCGATTAGCGAATGAAAAAATTCAAAAAGAACGGGAAGTGAACGTTACACTATCATTCCCGGCAAAATTGATTATCCGAGAAAGCTTTGTACCGAAGGAAAATTAATTATTATTGGGCAGTTAAGTTTGGACACTTAACTGCTTTTTTTCATGGAATGGATTACCAATTGTTTTGTTTGCAATGACGGGGTTTTAAAGGAAAACATTTAAAAAAATATTGACTTTTTACTCAATAAACGATAATCTTAAAAAGCGGAAAACACTTGGATAAACATTCTGGTAAAAAGGTGTAATCATTTTTTGTATGTTCATTGATTAAGGATTTTAGCTTTTTCTTGAATTGAAACCGATTACTTTTGTTTAGTATGGATTAGGTGTTTTCTTGTTGGAAAGACTAAGCAGTGTAAAGGTAGAAAAAATAATGGAGTGGATGAAATGTATCAAGCAAACAGCGAAAGATATATGCAAATGCAGTATAATCGTGTAGGAAATTCAGGGCTTAAATTGCCAGCATTGTCGTTAGGATTGTGGCATAATTTTGGGGACACTGACTATTTTCAGAATCAAAAGGAAATTGTATTGGGAGCTTTTGATCTAGGTATAACACATTTCGATTTGGCGAACAACTATGGTCCCCCAGCTGGTTCCGCCGAAATAAATTTTGGTCGAATGATGAAAGAAGAACTTGGAGCTTACCGTGACGAATTGATTATTTCGTCTAAAGCAGGATATTACATGTGGGAAGGCCCTTATGGTGAATGGGGTTCAAAGAAAAATATTATTGCCAGCTGTGATCAAAGCTTGAAGCGGGTAGGAGTCGAGTATTTTGACATTTTCTACCATCATAGACCTGATTATGAAACGCCGCTGGAAGAAACAGCTCGTGCTTTGGATCTGTTGGTTCATCAAGGGAAAGCTCTTTATATCGGAGTGTCCAATTATGATGCTCAGCGGACATTGGAGATTTCGAAGATCTTCAAACAGTTAGGAACGCCGTTCATTATTCATCAGCCGAACTACAATATGTTTGATCGATGGATTGAGGATGAATTGGTGGACGTGTTAGAAAACGAGGGGATTGGTGCGATTGTTTACAGTCCGCTTGCTCAAGGTTTATTGACCAATAAGTATTTACATGGAATTCCAGAACATTCACGGGCCAGCCGTTCAGACAGTCCTTTCCTTAACGAGGAAAAGGTCGAGAAAACATTGGCTTCGGTAGCTAGACTGAATGAATTGGCTGAGAGCCGAGGTCAAACTTTGGCAGAAATGGCTTTGGCGTGGAATATGCGCTTAAAGTCGGTGGCTAGTGTCATCGTGGGAGCTAGCAGTTTGAAGCAATTAGAGTCAAACGTTAAATGCTTGGGAAATGTTAACTTTACGGAACAAGAATTGCAAACAATTGAACAGCTATTGAAAGATTAAAAGAGAATTCGCAAGACAGGAAAGGGGGAGAAAAAATGGTTGGGATTAGAGATGTTGCGAAAAAAGCCGGTGTATCTCCCGGAACTGTTTCGCGGGTTTTAAACGCAGATGCTTCATTGACAGTCACGAAAGAAACACGTCAAAAAATCATGGCTGCAGTGGAGTTTTACGGGTATGAGAAAAAGGAACGATCCAAGCGAGTGGTGGCAACGATCGGAATTGTTACTTCAGTTACGAAAATCAATGAATGGGATGATCCTTATTTCCGCAACATACGCATTGGTATGGAAAAGGAAGCGAAACGAGCGCATCTACGCATCGAAAATGTCTATCGATTACCGCAAAATCCTAAGCTGGAGGGGATCGACAAGCTGGGAGCTGTGCTAGTGATTGGACAGGTAGAAGAACAGCTGCTGGAGGAGATTTACAGTAAAAACAGGAATGTTGTTATTATTGATGATGCTAAGGTCTCAAAAAAGTTTGATACCGTCTATTCCGATTTAGAGGAAGCGACTGAGTCACATCTGGATCGGATATATCAAAAAGGGCATCGAAATATCGCCTTTATCGGCGGTTTCAGAAGGATTCGCAGCAACAATGGTAGTGAAATTATCAAATATGATGATATTCGTCATTTGACCTATTTGAACTGGATGAAACGGCAACAGCTGGGAGAATATTCAGCGGCTTTTGTTGGCGATTGGACGACGATTGAAGGGATGCGCCTAGGACAAGAATTCATAGCTGCGTATCAGAACAAAGAGCTGCCGACAGCTATTGTTGTTGGTAGTGATCCGATGGCTGTAGGTGTTTATCGTGCGCTGCAGGAAAAAAGCATTCGCATTCCTGAGGACATTTCGATTGTCAGCTATGACAATATTGAGGTTGCTGAATTCTTAACGCCCTCTTTGAGCACTATCAATATTGAAACTGAAGAAATTGGTTCCCTTAGTGTACGGATGGCGGCAGAAAAAATCGAAGGAGTTCGTTGTGCTCCAGTTCGGATTAATGTACCAGGAACGATTATTGTTCGAGAAAGTGAACAAGTACGCAACTAAAATAATAAACATACTAAATTTAGTCTAGAAATCTTTTCTAGGCTTTTTTTGCGTAGGTTAGTGTTTACTGCTGTTTACTTATTCTTAACGAAGTTCTTTATAATTCCATTATTCCTTATACTTGTTTACTGACACGGGGGTAAAAATCTTGTGAAGCGTTTTGTAAGATTTGAATGCCTTTATAATAGCGATTTTAAAGCTTTTTAGAAAACGAAGTGAAAAAAACATTGACTTTTTGTTTGATAAACGTTAATCTAAAAACACAAGAAAACAATAGACAAAACAATAATAAAAAAGAAGGTTGTTTAGTAATGGATATGAAAAAAGTGATTGTAAGTGGTTTGGCTTTGATTAGTACTGGTGTAATGTTAAGCGCTTGCGGTAATAGCGGAGGATCTAGTTCTAATGGAAAAACAGAGATTGAGTTTTATAATCAAAAAAAGGAAATGCAAAGTACTTTAGATGAAATCATTAAAGACTTTGAAAAGGAAAATCCAGACATCAAGGTAAACTTTACCAATGTACCTGATGGAGCAACCGTGCTGAAAACGCGAATATCTAGCGATGATGCTCCAGATGTTATCAACGTTTATCCTCAAAACAATGATTTTCAGGAATGGGCAAAAGATGGCGTTTTTAAGGATTTAACTGAAAACGATTACTTGAAGAATTTGAAAGAAGGAACTGCTGAAACCTACGCGATTAATGATAAAATTTACTCGGTACCATTAACCAGCAATGCTTGGGGTTTCTTTTACAATAAAGATAAATTTGAAGAGTTAGGCTTAGAAACACCAAAAACTTGGGCTGAGTTTGAAGAGCTGGTTGCTGATATCAAAGAGAAAAAGGAAACACCTTTTGCTTTATCGTTAACTCAAACAGATGCTTGGACGTTAAACGGTTATCATCAATTGGCTTGGGCAACTACGGATGGTGGTTTTGATGGTGCCAACAATGCATTGGTACACAGTCCTAAGGGAGCAATCAAAACTTCCAATGCAGATTTCAAAAATGTCACAAAAGAGCTTGATTTACTACGAGACAACGGGCAAAAAAATGCTTCTGGTGCGACGTATGATGATGCGGTTGCCGCATTTGCTAAGGGAGATGCGTTAATTTTCCCTAACGGAATTTGGGCATTGCCGGCAGTTCAAAATCAGTCGCCTGAGTTTGAAATAGGAATGTTTGCTTATCCTGGACAAAATGAAGGAGAAGAGTTGACGGTTGGAGCGGCTGATTTAGCCTTATCGATAGCTGAAAGCTCAGAGAATAAAGAAGCAGCTGAAAAGTTTGTAGAATACATGACTTCTAAAGAAGCAATGCAAAAATACTATGACGTAAATGGAGCACCAACTTCGGTAACCTCTGTGGATACAGAAGGTAAATTCCCTGAAATGGAAGGTGTCAATCAGTATGTGTTTACTGATCAGCAAATTGTTTGGTTGCAGAAGGAATGGACTTCAGAAGAAACCTTCCATCATATGACTGTTGAATATGTAAACAGCGGAGATAAAGATAAGCTGGCATCCAATCTAAATAATTTCTTCGATACGATGAAATAATCAGGGAGGAAACGAACATGCAAAGAAAAGGATTTTTTAATAAAAGCTGGGCGTACCTATTCGTTATTGTTCCTGTACTTCTGCAAATAGTATTCTTTTATGTTCCGATGCTGCAAGGTTTCTTTTATAGTTTTACTGATTGGACTGGATTAACGTCTAACTATAATATGGTTGGTTTCGCGAATTTTCAGGCGATTCTTTCAGATGAGAAATTTATGAAATCAATTAGCTTCACCATCATCTTCACAATTGGCTTAATTGTCGGGGAAGTTGTTCTAGGAATTGCGATAGCCAGATTTTTGAACCGAAAAATGAAAGGAGTAGGTTTTTTTCGAACAGCCTACTTCTTCCCGGCGGTTCTTAGTACGGTAACTCTCGGCTTGATCTTCAAGCAAGTGTTTAATTACGGGATTCCTCAGCTAGGGGAAGCGTTTGGGATTAAATTTTTGCAGCAAAACCTGATTGCCAATGAGGAAACAGTTTTCTGGGGTGTACTGTTTGTGGCACTGTGGCAAGGTGTGGCCATGCCTATTGTGATTTTTCTGGCTGGCCTGCAGAGTATTCCAGAAGAAATTATTGAGGCGGCATCAATTGATGGGGCCAGCAATTTGCAGATTTTTACAAACATTGAATTGCCCTATTTGCTGCCTTCCTTGAGTATGGTTTTCATTATGGCACTAAAGGGTGGATTAACTGCATTTGATTTGATCTACGCATTGACTGGCGGTGGACCTAGTGATTCAACAACCACCTTAGGCTTGTTAGTTTACAATTATGCCTTCAAAAATAATCAGTATGGTTATGCCAATGCGATTGCGATTGTATTGTTCGTAGCAATTGCGATTATTTCGATAATGCAAATTCGTTTATCCAAACGGTTCGAAATATAAGGAGGAATTCCCATGAAAAGAAAAGGTTCCATTGGTCATTATGTGATACTCATTATTGGGTTCGTCCTAATATTTGTTCCGCTGTTTTTGACCCTGCTAAGTTCCTTTAAAGAAACGAATCAAATTACCGGAAACTTTTTCGGTTTTCCTAATCCATTCACTACAGAGAATTATCAACGACTTATTGCTGATGGGATAGGTCAATATTTCTTCAACTCAGCGCTGATTTCTGTGGTAGCCATTTGCTTAATTACTTTATTTGTTCCTATGGCAGCCTTCTCGATTGCCAGAAATATCAACCGCAAAAAAGCTTTTGCTCTTATGTATTCTTTTTTGATTTTAGGAATTTTTGTTCCCTTTCAGGTAATTATGATTCCGATTACCTCAATGATGACTAAATTGGGATTATCTAATATCGCCGGTTTGATTATTCTGTACTTAGCCTATGCTGTTCCACAAACCTTGTTCCTGTATGTAGGTTACATCAAAACCGCGATTCCGGTAGAATTAGATGAAGCCGCGGAAATTGACGGTTGCGGCAAGTTTAGAATGTATTTCCAAATTGCTTTTCCTTTAATGAAACCAATGCATGCCACGACCTTGATCATTAATGCGTTGTGGGTTTGGAATGACTTCTTGCTGCCATTGCTGATTTTGAATAAGGATTCGTCAAGCTGGACGTTACCATTATTCCAATACAATTACCAAGGGCAATACTTCAGTGATTACGGTCCGTCATTTGCCTCCTATGTAATTGGAATTATCGTGATTTTGATTGTTTACTTGATCTTCCAGAAAAATATCATCTCAGGGATGACTAGCGGCTCAGTGAAATAATTTTCAAATTAGACTTGATTGGTTGACAACCAGTCAAGTTTTTTTGATTTAATTAGACTTTTTGTATCAAAATGAACCATTGCTTCTCGTGAATCTCCATCCTAGAATAAAGCGAGTCCTCTAAAACATTGAAGTTTTAGAGGGCTTTTTGTGCACAAAAGCTTTAGATCAGGGTACTGCCTGCTATTTAAAAAGGAAAATGGCTCAAACGACTGGAAATTTTTTCAATCACCTTCCGTAGTTTAACATAGAGACTGCTAGCTTATTTTACGAGGCGTTTCGGTTAATTTTTAATGAAAGGGGTGATTTTAGCAGAAAAGTAGTTCATCACAATTTGGAAAATAGAGCGTTTTCATATTGTGATGAACTCTCAAAAACGACCTTTTTTTTCAGTTAAGATAATTAGTGTAAGAGGTGCTTAAAAATGAAGAGTTCACAAATTCAGATTATTCAAGAATGTGTTCAGCAGTCCAAAATTTCAGTCAAGGACTTGTTAAGTCGTCAGGTTATCTCACGATGCACATTGAAAAAGGATGTTGAGGAAATCAATACAGTATTGCAGGCCAAACTGAAGTTGGATGAACGGAAAATCTATGTTTCTGATCAGGATCGCAACATTTGTTACAAATATTTGAAAAAGCATAATATCAAAATTCTGCCCTATTACGATGCAGAGAATCGTCAGCAATTGTTGTTTTTGCATATGTCTTTGAGTGAACTGGACCTTAATTTGCAGGAGCTGGCGGATCAACTTTTGGTGAGTAAGAACACTGCCTTAACTGATGTAAAACGGCTACGGGAGGCGTTAACGACTCAAGGGATCTTGATCAACTATTCGCGCAAAATTGGTTATACGATTGAAGGGCCGGAGTTTTCGATTCGTAATGAAATTGTTAATTCGCTGCGAGGCTTATTGCGTAAATCCTTTAGCCGCTATCTGTTATTGGAGGCAGGTTATACCAGTAATAGTGAAATTGTGCTATTAAAGAATCGGCTCCTGAAAATTCAATCACAGGTCAAAATGACTTTTACTGAAGAAAGTCTGGAGGAATTGCCGATTCTGCTAAGTACGTTGATTAAACGAGCTCAGCAGCAGCGCATAAAGTGGCATTTTCCATTTGAAAAATACGATATTGTTAACACCAGCGAGTATCCGACTTATCGGAATGTTTTTCGCGGCATGCCTAATTTAAATGAAAATGACAAGCTGTATATGATTCTTCAAATTTTGTCCTCTACTTTTTTACAGATCAATGATGAGCTTTATGGTAGCGGTGAGGTTGAATCAGCGATTAATGAGTTTGTTTATTTTCTGGAAAATGGTTGTCTGATGCATTTCAAGGATCCGGCAACCTTGAAGGAAAAACTGGCATTGCATTTGAAGCCGGCGATTTTTCGTAGTTTGTTAAGTGTAAATATTCGTAATCCGCTGACTAGAGTAATTATGGAGGAGTACAGTGCACTGTATATGAAGATCAGTGAGGGGATTTCCATGATTGAGAAGAAAATCAGCTGTCATTTCTCAAATGAAGAGAAGGCCTTTATCGCTATGATCGTTATCAGCTCCATGAAGGAAATTGTTCAAGATCAATCCTTTAAGCCTTTTACGGCACTGGTTTTGTGTCGAAGCGGCATGTCGATTTCTAAGCTGCTGCAGGAGAATTTGAAGGAGCTTTTCCCTAACATTGCTTTTGCAGGAACCTACGCAGTGGATGAAATTTCCCAGGCAGAGGTTTTGCCAGATTTCATTTTCACAACCATTCCGATCGATACGGAGATTACAACCTTTGTTATTCCTTCAGTTTTAGACAAGCAAGCCAAGCAGAAAATTCAGCAGCAGGTAGAAATAGCGATCAATCAGGACATCAAAAAGAAAACCAAGGAGTTGTACGGTTTATTAGATGATCTTTTTCCAGACGGTAACAAGGCCAATGCAGTTAAGCGAATTGAGCAGTTTTACCAAAAGGATACGGGGAATACGGATGAGGAGTGTAATCCCTTTGAATTAAAAATTGAGCAATTTTCTATGATTGAAGCCGATTCCTGGCAAGAGGTTTTCCAGTTTGCCTTTGGAAAACTGCTGGAGAGAGGCAGTGTCAATCAAAGATATGTAGAGCGAACTTTACAGCTGTTTGAAGAGGACTACCCGTTCATGATGATTGCCAAGGATTGTTTTTTACCTCATGCGAAACCGGAAAATGATGTGTTTAAGCCAGATTATCAATTGGTCTTGGTAAAAAATAAGGTGAAATTTGCTGGTGAACGAGAATTAAAAATGATGATCGCTCTGGCACCTTCAAAGCAAAATGAGCATGTGGAATGGCTGCTAAAGATTAATGATGCCTTATTGCAGGAGAAAAATATTCGTCAAATTGAAGAAATTTCAACTATTGAGACTTTTTATGATTTGTTGAAATCTTCTTTTGAGCTAATCAATGAATAGAAGAGGTGAAGATATGGCAGGAATAGAGTTATTTGATGAAAATTTGGTGTTTTTAGAGCCGGAAATATCTTGCAAAACAGATCTTTTTAAATGGTTTGCCGCCTACATGGAGCAGGCAGGCTACGTAAAGGAGAGCTATTATGACAACATTACTTTGCGGGAAAAGGAGTACCCGACCGGATTACAGACTAGCACAGTGGGAGTAGCGATCCCTCACACTGATCCGGAGAATTTGAAAAAACCTTTCATTGCAGTGATTCGGCCTAAAAACAGTATCTCCTTTGAGCCAATGGGTATTGCCGAAGGGTCAATTAACGCCGAACTGATTTTTATGCTAGGAGTTTTGAAAGATGGGCAGCAGGTAACAGCACTACAAAATCTGATGGGGTTATTGTGCAATACAGAAGCGGTAAGTGCATTAATGAGTGTAGAGCAGAAAAAAGAGATTATCAATATTATTAAGGCCAATTTTGGACCGATTGATTAGAAAATGGAGGAATGGAAAATGAAACGAGTAATTGTAGCATGCGGAAGTGGGGTAGCAACTTCACAAACGGTAGCAAGCAAAGTAAGTCGCTTATTAAAGGATCGAGGGGTAGATGCCTATGTAGAGGCAGTTGATCTGAAATCAGTAGACCGTTACATGGATTCGAGTGTGGCTTATATTACTATTACGAAAACTACTAAAGAATACCCGATTCCAGTGATTAACGGCATTGCCTTTTTAACCGGAATGGGGCAGGAAGCAGAGTTACAGAAGCTAATCGAAGTTTGCAAATAAAACGAAAAGGAGCAAGTAAATGGATATCTTAAAAACTGTTATCGATTATTTACTAAGTTTGGGTGCCGCAATTTTCGTTCCAATCATTATTATCATTGCCGGAATTGCAGTGAAGATGAAGATTAAGGACGCTATTAGCGCAGGTATTACGCTGGGAGTGGCATTTACCGGAATGACCATGCTAATCAGCTTTATGACTGGAGCGATTACTCCAGCAGCGGAAGCGATGTTAAAAGCAACCGGGATTTCACTGCCAATTGTTGACGGCGGTTGGACTACCATGTCTACGATTTCTTGGTCCTGGCCTTATGCTTTCTTGATGTTTCCTTTGATGATCGGAATCAATGTGCTAATGCTGGTAATCAATAGAACCAATACCTTTAATGCCGATATTTGGAATGTTTGGGGTAAAATCTTTACAGCTGTAGCTGTGGTGGGAATTACCGGCAACATTTTCTTGGCATTCGCTGTAGCAGCAGTCCAAATTGTTTTCAAGTTAATGAGTGCTGATGCTCATCAACACCGAATCGAAAAACTATCAGGTATCCCTGGGGTGACCTGTACACATAAAATGGTTTTCCTGGCCGCAATTTTCTACCCGATTGACAAAATGCTGAGAAAAATTCCGGCGTTGGATCGTAAGTTTGATGCCGAAACCTTGAAGAGTAAAATCGGTGTTTTTGCAGAAAATCATGTATTAGGATTCTTGTTAGGGATCGTCTTTGGAGTGCTGGCTCGTTATAGTGTGGCTGAAACGTTGACTTTGGCTATTCAGGCAGCTACATCCTTAACCTTGTTCCCAGTAATCACAAAGTATTTCATGCAGGCTTTATCACCAATCTCAGAGGCAGTTAGCGATTTTATGAACAAAAAATTCGAAGGGCGCACACTTCTAGTGGGATTAGACTGGCCGTTTATGGGTGGTTCTAATGAAATCTGGCTAGCAATTATTTTCACCGTTCCAGTGACGCTGCTGTTCTCTATGTTCTTGCCAGGCAATGAGATTTTACCATTTGCTGGAATCATCAACATTTCTATTGCGGTGCCTGCTTATTTGGTAACGAGCGGCAACTTACTGCGAATGATCATTCTTTGTATAATTGGTTCACCAATTTTCTTATGGGTGGGGACAGCTTTTGCCCCATTCATGACCCAACTAGCGAATCAGACAGGGGCAGTAGAATTAGCAGCTGGTCAAATGATTTCTAACAGCTCAATTGATGCGCCAGTCTTTACCTATGCTTTCTCTCATGTCTTCAAATTCTTGGAAGGTAATTTTATTCCAGCGATTATCTTGGTAATTTGGGTGACCAGTTTCGTGTTTTACTATCGGGACTTAATGAAGGAAGCCAAAGCGGACAAAGGTGAGAGCGAAATTAATGGTACCGAAGAAATTGCTTAAAAAGAGAGGCACACTATGATTTATACAATCACATTAAATCCGGCGATTGATCGTTTGATTTTTTTAAAGGGACAGTTGAAAAAACGTAAAAATAATCGAGCACAAAAGGTGTTGTACGATATCGGCGGAAAGGGTACCCACGCTTCTTATGCCATATCAAAATTGGGTGTGGAAAATCTGGCTCTGGGTTTTGCCGGAATAATGAATTTGCTGAAATTTCAGCAGGTATTGGATGATAAAGAAATTGCTCATCGATTCATCACAACAGATGGCTCAACGAGAGAAGCAGTTATTCTAATTGATCCAGAAAACCAGGGTTCTACTATGGTAACTGAGCCTAGCTTCACAGTGTCAGCGGTTGACAAAGAGAAGCTGAAGAATTATTTGGCGGTTACATTAACTCCACAAGACATGGTTTTAGTAGCAGGCTCCACACCAGAAGGCTTTGATTTGATCGATTTAGCAGAGCTTTTGCAGTTAATTAAAACTAAAGGGTGTTTTTTAGCCTGCGATTTGTCCAGTGAGGCTTTAAAGCTGGCAATTGATTCAGGCGCCGACTTCATTAAACCTAATGAGTTGGAGCTGCGGGAATTATTGTCAGAAAAGGAAACTATCGAAGAAAAGTTGAATGAAATTTCTGCTAAAGTTGCCGTAATGATTGCTTCTCGAGGTGATCAAGGCAGCATCTGCTATTTTGAAGGGAAACAGTATCAAGTGATCGTTCCGGATGTGAAGGAGGTTAATGATACAGGAGCAGGTGACTGCTTTGTAGGCGCCTTTCTAGCGACTTTTTATCAGACAAGTGATATTGAACAGTCCTTAATGATGGCAAGCGGTTGTGCTGCCAGCAAAGTTCGATATGAAGATAGCTGCTACTTTAATTTAGCAGAAGCCAAAGAACTGAAGAACAAGGTTCGAATTAAACAGCAAAATTAGGAGGAAACTTATGCTATATCAACAGGAAAGAGCGCATTTAGCAAAAATTACCCGCAATGTTTACGAACGATATGGGACCAATGCAGCTGGAGGTAACATCAGTGTACGGCTGAACGAGGATCATGTGATTATGACTCCTACATTAATGTCGCAGAACCATCTATGTGATTTGTCTCCTTATCAGATTTTAGTTGTAGACATGGCTGAAAATATTATTGAAGGAGATGGACGCTTAACGCGAGAGATCAATATGCACATGGCTTGCTACCGCACTAATCGTAAAATCGGCTGTGTCTTACATGGACATGCTCGTGAGTCAATGGTTTTTGCCAGTATGGGACTGCCGATGCCGAATCTGACCGAAGCCACTCAAAAATTTGGTGAGATTCCTTGTCTGCCCTTTGCACCAGCTTGCTCACCCGAACTAGCGGAAATTGTGACAAAGCATGTGGGAAGTTTGGGAGATGATGTGTTGTCCAAGGTGATGTTGTTGAACAAACACGGTGTTCTAGTGTTGGAAGACTCCCTGAATAAGGCTAACGATATGCTGGAGCGTCTGGAATATAATGCTTATATTGCCTATAAAGCGATGATTTATGACAAGCTGGGAATTAATACAATGAGTGAAGAAAAAGAGTTAGCGTATAATATCGAGGAATAGAAAAAACGTTTGGCGAGGAGCGAAGGCTTCTCGCTTTTTTGACTTGTTTAATTAAAATAGGTAAAAAAGTTGGGTAAGTAAACATGAAAGATGAACTTCTAATTAAACTTGTAGTGACAAGGCTCTCAATAGCAACATGATATAATTATTTACAAAATTGTCCATTGCAACGGTCAACTTTGAGTGAAGCGTTTTCTGAAATATCTATTATGATAAGGCTATCAAAGGAAAACAACCAAGCACTAAAACAACTCGTGAACACGAAATTGCTGGCTGTTTTACCCCAACTAAGGAGGAACTATCATGAAATTAGTAGGAGTTGCTGCTTGTACTGTTGGAATTGCCCACACGTATATTGCGCAGGAAAAATTAGAAAATGTCGCGAAAAAGGCTGGATTTGAAATGAAGGTCGAAACGCAAGGAACTATCGGGATTGAAAATGAATTGACCCAAGAGGAAATTGATCTAGCGGATATCGTGATCCTAGCAGTGGATGTTAAAATTGCCAATCGCGAACGTTTTGATGGTAAAAGGGTAATCCAAGTACCAACAGAAGTCGCAGTCAAATCACCAAATAAATTGATCGAAAAAGCTAAGGAAGTTGTTGAACAACAAACGGCATAAAAAGGAGAAATGCAAGATGGAAGTAACTGATATCGTTGATTTGAAAACGGTTAAGACTAATATGAATGCGACAACTAAGGATGAAGCTTTGAGAGATTTAGCTCAGGAATTACTAACAAACAACTACATCTCTGACATTGACGGTTTCATCAAAGACATCTATGCTCGTGAAGCTGAAGGACAAACGGGTATCGGCAATTATATCGCAATTCCTCATGGCAAAAGTGCTTATGTGAATAAGATTGGAGTAGCGATTGGAATTAACCAACAGGAAATACCTTGGGAGTCACTAGATGGCAATGGGGTAAAGGGAATTATTCTGTTTGCAGTTGGTAACAATAATGAAGGAGCAACTAGTCATTTGAAGTTATTGTCATTATTTGCTAGAAAGCTTGGTAATGACGAAGTTGTCGATAACTTGTTGAAATCTTCGAAACCAGAAGAGGTCGTTGCAGCATTTGCTTAAAGGAAAGGAATTCTTCGCATGAAACTAGTAGGAGTAGCCGCTTGTACAGTGGGAATTGCGCACACTTACATTGCCCAAGAAAAATTAGAAAATGCCGCGAAAAAAGCGGGTTTTGAAATGAAGGTTGAAACGCAAGGAACCATAGGGATTGAAAATGAATTAACGCAAGAAGAAATCGACCAAGCAGACATTGTGATTCTAGCGGTGGATGTTAAAATCACCAATCGTGAACGATTTGATGGCAAACGAGTGATTCAGGTTCCAACGGAAGTCGCCGTAAAATCACCCAATAAATTAATTGAAAAAGCTAAAGAAGTTGTTGATCAAGAAAATACAAAATTAGGGTAAAGGGGTAGGACGATGAAAAAAATCAAAGAGTTAAATCTTAAAGGGCACTTATTAACCGCAATTTCTTATTTAATTCCGATTGTCTGTGGCGCAGGGTTTCTAATTGCGATTGGTATGGCATTCGGCGGAACTAGTCAAGGACAGCTGGTTCAAGGAGAATTCTCGATTTGGGATGCACTGGCGACCATGGGTGGCGCAGCTTTAGGACTATTACCGGTAGTTATTTCAACCGGGATTTCATTCTCAATCGGTGGTAAACCAGGAATCGCACCAGGGTTTATCATTGGATTAACGGCGAATGCGATTGGCGCAGGATTTATTGGCGGAATTTTAGGAGGCTATTTAGCAGGTTATCTTGTATTAGCAATTTTAAAATATGTGAAATTACCAAACTGGGCTAAAGGCCTAATGCCAACTCTGGTTATTCCGTTCTTAACCTCAATTATTGGCGGCTTGATAATGGTGTACATAATTGGTGCACCGATTGCGGCCTTGACTTCACTATTGACGAACTTTTTAGATGGACTAGGCAATTCTTCCTTGCTTTTATTCGGCGGTGTGATTGGTTTGCTAAGTGGCATTGATTATGGCGGTCCTATCAATAAGACTGTTTTTGCCTTTGTATTAACTATGCAGGCGGAAGGGCTAAATGGACCAATCACAGCTTTACAGCTAGTCAATACAGCAACACCAATTGGCTTTGGCTTAGCTTACTTTATTGCTAAATTGTTTAGAAAAACTATTTATACTCCTTTAGAAGTTGAAACCTTGAAATCAGCGGTTCCTATGGGTGTTATCAACATCGTTGAAGGCGTTATCCCCTTAGTCATGAATGATATTGTTCGCGGTGTTGCAGCAACTGCTATCGGAGGTTTTGTAGGTGGAGCAACCACTATGATTTTAGGTGCTGATGCGACAGTTCCGTTTGGTGGAATATTAATGATTCCAACCATGAGCAAACCAATGGCCGGTGTAATTGCGATTGTTGTGAATGCAGTTGTTACCGGATTAGTTCTGGCAGTAATTAAAAAAGACGTTTCACAAAAAGTTGATGAAGGTCTAGTAGAGAAAGAAGAAGAAGAGATTAATTTGGATGACATTCAAATTTTCTAGAAATAAATAAATGGAAGAACGGGAGACTGTTATGAGTAAAGTAGAATTTTCACCATCCTTAATGACGATGGATTTAGACAAGTTTAAAGAACAAATTACCTTTTTGAATGACAAGGTAGATTCTTATCACATTGATATTATGGATGGACATTATGTCCCAAACATTACGCTATCTCCATGGTTCATTGAGGAGCTGCGCAAGATTACCGATTTGCCTATGTCGGCTCATTTGATGGTTACTAATCCTAGTCTGTGGGTGCAGCAATTAGTCGATATGAAATGTGAATGGATCTGTATGCATGCAGAAGTATTAGACGGCTTAGCTTTTCGTCTAATCGACCAAATCCATGATGCCGACTTAAAGGCGGGAATCGTTTTGAACCCTGAAACACCGATTGAAATGCTTTTCCCTTATATCGAGTTGTTGGACAAAATTACTATCATGACGATTGATCCCGGCTTTGCTGGTCAACGATTTATCGAGAGTACTTTAGACAAAATCGTTGCGTTACGGGAATTACGAGAAGAAAAAGGCTACAATTATGTAATTGAAATGGATGGTTCTTCTAACCGCAAATCTTTCAAACGGATTGATGCTGCTGGACCGGACATTTATATTGTTGGACGCAGCGGGTTATTCGGCTTGGATGAAGATATATCAAAAGCTTTTGCTATCATGGCTAAAGATTATGAAGATATGACTGGCAAAACAATAAAATAAGAAAACGGTGATTGAAGAAGGTGAAAGAGCTGAAGCTGAATGGGATGAACGTTTATCTGCTATGAACAGGACTATCCAGAATTGGCGCAGTAATTCAAACAAGCTTTTACTGATGAATTGCCGGTGGACTGGGAGGCTGCTCTGCCTAAATATGAAGGTGGATCCAGTCAAGCTAGTCACGTATCCAGCCGAGAAATGATTCAGAAATTATCAAAAGCGGTCCCGTATTCATGAGGCGGATCAGCTGATCTTTCTGGTTCAAACAATAAAATGGTGGCAGCTGAAAAAGATTTTAAACCTGGTCAGTATGAAGGTCGCAGAAGGCAAAGATGTCTCGGTCGTTTTCATACCTAGCTTTGAACTATTCCAGCAACAAACAGAAGCGTATAAAAACTCTTTTCTGCCAAAAGAAGTGACAGCTCGTGTATCAATCGAAATGGATACAAGCTTCGGTTGGGGACGGTATGTTGGTGCCCAAGGAAAGATCTTGTCAATTGATAAATTTGGTATGAGTGCTCTTGGTGATACCATTATCAAAGAGTATGGTTTTACAGTAGAGTCTGTGATGCAAGTATTAAAATAAAATCGAAAAATAACACTAAGAATAGTGGGAAGGCTGTATGCTTTTTCACTATTTTTTTGCATTTTTTTAAAACCACCTAGGATTTGTGAGGGGGGTAAATAGTCTGCAGCGTGTTAATAAAAAGAGACTGGCAAAATGCCAAACGGCTGTTAGTTTAGTGACCGTATCCAAAATAAATTTGGAAGTTTTTGGACAAAGAATCTTTATCGTACAAAAGTTGTAGAAGTAGCTTTCCCATCATGTCATAAAAGTAATGTAGATAAATCATCTATATAAAAGATAAGCGGAATACTGGAACTATTCTGCGAGAATTATGGGCATGAAAAAGTACAGGTATTTTCGTAGCAAATTAAAAAAATTTCTGTTCCTGAAAGTTATTTTGGTTAGTACAAAAAAAAATTTCAGTCTTGGCAGATAACCTATGTATAATTAATATAACTGAATTTGCTGAGATGAGTTAAAGCTTTCCCTGTATTCATTTGAAATATTCGGTGCATTCTATAACATCACCAAGCGAGGTACATGGCTGGGGAATTTTTTGAATGAAAACGCTTATACTTTTTCAAGGTGAAAATCTATAATAAGGACATAAGGAAAATGTATTGTTTTGCAGCAGATAGGTACCAAGAAAAAAGGGGGTTAGTTTGAAGATGGAAGAAAGGTATTTAAACATAATGACAGAATTGATTGCTAACCCTAGCATTACGCGAAAGGGGTTGGAAAGCAAACTAAATTTATCAAAGGATCAAATTAAATATGCGATGCGTCAAATTAACAGTGAACTAAAAGAAAATGAATTGCCAAGTATACAACGAACACGAACCGGTGGATTTATCATTGACGAATCAGTTGCTGCCTTCATACAAACTGATGAAGAAGCAAGAAAAGACCCTAACCTTTTCTATTCAGAAGACGAAAGAATAACAATACTTGCCCTATTGTTATTCAACGAAGCATTAGATTTATCCTTAGAGTATTTTTCTTATGAGCTGAAGGTTAGTAAAAATACGATTTTACGAGACCTTTCTAAGCTGAAAAAGAAATTATCTGTCCACAAAATTAAGGTTGTTTATTCTCGTACACAAGGCTATTCACTTTCTGGTAAAGAACTATTTATAAGAGATTTCATTAAAGAAACTCTCTTATATGTTAACAAAATGTCTAGTGGAACTCAACTTTTGGTTAAATTTTCTGGTTTAACACGAGTGGAACGCTTAGCGATGGAGAAAAAATTGAAAGCAATCGAGCAAAAGCTGGAAATTCGTTTTACTGATGAACAGTTTAGTCAACTGCCATACTTTTTACTGATTGTGTTTAATCGGATTTCTTATGGACAGTTGGTTAATGAGAAAACTTCAGAAGAAGAATTAGACATCTATCAACTGAAAGAAGTTCGTTTAATCGAACAAACTCTGGGTTTAGAACAATATGGACGTAGAGAAACGATCTATATATCCTTGCAGATTTTGACTTCAAAAATTATTTCAGCAGAGTTTGTGAATGAAACGATCACCAATCGTTTAAGAGAAGCTTTAAATGTATGTATTGATAACTTCGAAGTGAAAACCTCAATTGAATTAAAGGATCGCGAGCTGATTTTAAACAGCTTAATGTATCATTTGACACCCGCTTATTATCGCATTCGCTATTTGATTAATGAAAAGAATGATCTTTATGAGAAGGAGTTTTTGGAAAATGTTATTGCTCAATATGATTTTCTAAATACCATCATTGAGGATTGTTTCAAGCCTTTAGAGGATTTATTGGAAGTACCGCTGCCTGATATCGAAATTATGTACATTTCCTTAATATTCGGGTCAAAAATTCTACCTCAGGGAAAAACAGAGTACCCAAAAATGAAAACAGCGATTGTTATTTGTCCAAAAGGAGTAACCTACTCGCAATTAATGCTTTCTCAATTGATGACGATTTTTCCCGAAGTTTATTTTTATGAACCCGTGTCACACCGAGCCTTTGAGAAGAGTCATTTGAAAGTAGACATTATTTTTTCAATTGGACACTTTCATCCTTATGATAATTGCTTCGTAGTCCAGGCTGCGATGACAGAAGAAGAAAAGCAGCAATTGCGAGCGCAGGTCTTTAAGAACGTTTTTGGCGATGAAGATCGTACGACTATTGTTGAACGAATTATGGGAGAAATAAGAGAATATATCCCTGATGCTCAAACAGTCAGAATCGAAAACAGCATTCTGGAAATTTTAGGAGAACGTTTGCCCATTAAAAATGAAAATCGAATTCGTACCAGTGGTAATAAAACCATGGGGCTATATGAGTTTCTTTCGGAAAATAAAATTACTATTCTAGATGAGGTGGTTGATTATCGAGAAGCTTTAAAGATTGCTGGTCAGCCGCTTTTGGCTGAAGGAGCAGTTACGGAAAGCTACATTCAAGCGGTGATTGACAGCCATGACTTTGAGGACCCATACACAATTTTGGGAGAAGAGGTAGCGATTCCCCATGCTTTACCAAGCGAAGGAGTTAAGAGAATTGGCATTAGTCTGCTGATTGTACGCAAGGGTTTCTACTATTCTAAAAGCCATTCACTCAAAATTGTTTTTATGATCGCTCCGATTGACAAGAAGCAGCACAATCAAGCGATTATTGATATTTTAACAATTGCTGAATCACCGGTAATGATAGAAAAAATGACAAATACGAATGAGAAGCAATCGATTTTAAAACTATTGAAAGAAATCGTGAATTAAGAAAGGAATTATGTATGAATAACCAAGAAATCAAAGATAGTATATTAAATACTTTAGCTATTGAAGGAGCAGCCATTACAAAATTAAGTGAAACTGTTGATTTGGATGTTTTAACTACTCTGGTTCATAAAATTGGTGAAAAAAAAGGCAAGGTAGTTGTCAGCGGATGCGGTACTTCAGGGGTTGGTGCTAAAAAGATTGTGCATTCATTATCCTGTGTCAGTATTCCGGCAGTCTATCTGAATCCAGCGGATGCTGTGCATGGTTCAATGGGGATTATTACCGAGGACGATATTGTTATTCTAATTTCCAAAGGCGGGAATACCAAAGAATTGGTTCATTTGTTGGATTCTATCAAAGCTCAAAAGCCTTATATTGTCGGAGTTGGTGAAAATGAAACTTCGGCCATTAGTCACTCTGCTGATCTATTTATCAAAGTGTCAGTGGACAAAGAACCAGATAGTTTTAATATGTTGGCAACAGCGAGTACATTGGCAGTTATTTCGATTTTTGATGCGGTGTGCATAGCCTTGATGACTTATACCAAATTTACAAAAGAGCAGTTTGGTATTAATCATCCTGGTGGTGCAGTGGGAGATCGCTTGCTGGGCAAATAATGGAAAATGGAAGGTAACGGTAAATGAGTGAGTTAGTTAATATGATTAAGCAGAAGAACATTGTTTTTTTTGATGAACAGATCGATTTGGATAAGGAACAGCTGTTGGAAAAAATTGGCTGCCGGCTGTTTAAAAATGGATATGTAAAAAGCAGTTTTATTCCAGCTATTAAGAAACGGGAAGCAGCATTTCCTACGGGATTAAACACTACAAATTATGGTATTGCAATTCCTCACACCGATAGCAAGCATGTAATTGAAGCAACAATTGCTATCGGTGTAGTAAGAACACCAGTCATTTTCCAGGAGATGGGTGCAGAAGATGTGGAGGTTCCGGTTCGTCTCGTTTTTATGCTGGCGATTAAAGAACCTAATAAACAGTTGGAGACACTTCAGGCAGTAATTTCATTGATTGAGAATGAAGAAAAAATGAGGGCCCTTGTTCAGGCTGAAGATGAAGCTGCTGTTCTTCAATTATTAAACTAACGAAAAGGAGTACGGGAGAATGAAAAGCCTTTTTGAAGAAATTAATGATCGTATGTTAGGAGAAGTGGGACAAAGTGTATTAACATTTTTAATCCAACACAAGCTGTTGTTTCTCGTTCTGTTCGCTTGTTATGGATCACTGCTTCTGTACTCCAAAGTCATTTACATGTATTACATCCCAGGCCGTATCAAACAAATAATTTTGATGAATCCGGGACTTCCTGTAAAGAAACTATCAGAAATCTGGAAGCAGGAAAAGAAAAAACTACCCTGGTATATTTTGATTCCTTCAAAGAATGAACGGTGGGTTAAACTTGCCAGTCAGTCGAATGGGGAATATCAACTGCTGTATTTTAATCGAAAGAGCAGTTATGCCAGCGAACAAACAATGATTGAAAATTTATACGAGAATCTGAAGGGAGATTTTCATCTTGGTTAAAAATAGCATCATGCCTTCCTTATTCGGGGCTGATATTGGGAATTTGCAACACGACGTTATGGCATTGAAAGAGTTAGAGATAGAAACGCTGCATGTAGATATGATGGATGGTAGTTTTGTGCCAAATATTGCTTTCGGACCAACTCAGGTTGCGGACTTAAAACAAATTTTACCCTTTCAATTTGATGTTCATATGATGGTTGAAAATCCAGAAAAATTTATTCCTCAATTAGTGAAAGCTGGGGTGGAGTATATTAGCATCCATCAAGAAGCAACGGTTCATTTGTTGCGGGGCATTCAGTTGATTAAAGAATTGGGAGCAAAAGCTGGAGTTGTGTTGAATCCAGGTACACCGATAGAAAGTATTCAGTTGGTTTTAGATGAAATTGACTATGTATTGCTGATGACAGTGAATCCAGGTTTAGGTGGACAAGAGCTGTATTCGCCAATTTACCAAAAGATTCAGGCCATGAAGAAGTTGATTGGTGAACGGCCGATTAATATCCAAGTGGATGGCGGAGTAAATACTAAAAATATCAAGGCTTGCCAACAAGCGGGTGCTAACTGGTTTGTGGTAGGATCCTATCTGTTCTCAGGGGATTCAACCGAAAAATTTAAGCTTTTAGAAAATGCGTTACAGTAAGGAGAGCATAAAATGAGAGCATTAAAATTATATGGAAAACAAGATTTGCGTTATGAAGAAGCCAAAAAACCACAGTTGAAAAAACCAACCGATGTGTTGATCAGAGTGAAAGCTGTGGGAATTTGCGGTTCCGATCTGTCACGCTATAAAAAATTAGGACCCTATGTTTCGGGGATGGTTTGGGGCCATGAATTTTCTGGTGAGGTCATAGAGATTGGCGAGCAGGTAAAACATGTATCTATAGGTGATCGTGTGGCAGGAGCTCCTTGTCTTACTTGTGCTGATTTGGATGTTGAGGAGTGCTATTACTGTAAAAAATCGGAGTTTGCTCGTTGTGAAAACTTAACAGTTATTGGTGCTCGCCATGGTGGAGCCTATGCTGAATACATTCGTTTACCTGAAAAAAATTGTGTGGCCATTCCCGATTCGGTGGATTATGAATCGGCAGCTATGATTGAGCCTTCAGCTGTAGTGGTGCATGGCTATTACCACACGAATATTACTGCTGGCGATACTGTAGTTGTGGTTGGCTGTGGAAATATTGGTTTGTTATCAATTAAATTTGCCAAGATATTCGGAGCAACCAAAATTATTGCAGTAGATATTGCTGACGAGGCATTAAAAATGGCAGAAGAAGCAGGAGCCTCTCATACCATAAACTCTTTGAAGGAAGAGACTTTAGAAAGAATTACCGCTTATACAGGCGGTTTGATGTCTGATATTGTAGTAGAATCGGCAGGCTCTCCCATTACTTCCGCTCAAGTATTCGCCTATGCCAAGAAAGGCGGCGGTGTAGTCTTTATGGGAATTCCGTATGCGGATATTATGATTGAACGCTTTTATTTTGAAAAAATTGTACGTAGTGAATTGAAGGTTTGGGGGGCCTGGAGTTGTGTTTCGGCACCGTTCCCTGGTAAGGAGTGGTTAACCATTATGTCGCTGCTTGAAAATGGTCAATTGGAATTAAAATCAATGATTACTCATCGCTTGAAACTATCCGAGGGACCAGAAATATTTGACACCGTCACGCATAAAAAACCAGAAGACAATTTTGGCAAAATCATGTTTTTCCCTGAAGAGTTCTAGGAAAGGAAGAAAAAAATGAATCGAAAAAGAATCTATGTATGCTGTGGGACGGGGATTGCAACTTCCACAGTTATTGTAAAAAAGGTTTCGGAGTTTTTAGATGAAAATAATATTCAGTACGATATTAGTCAATATATTGTCTCCGACATTCCTTCTAAGGTTGCTAATAAAAAACCAGATATAGTCATCAGCTCTACCACTATTTCTGCTGATTTAGGAGATGTGCCAGTGCTCTTAGGCCGCTCATTTTTGACCGGAATTGGTCGGGATAAAACAAAGCAAGAGCTGCGTGAGATTTTAGAATTCTAGCAAAAAGGAGGAAAAGAAATGTCAGTTGTTTTTGACTTTTTCAAATACATCATTGATTTAGGTGTGAGTGTGATGATGCCCATTATTATTACTATTTTGGGCGTTATATTTGGAAGGAAGCTGTCGGTCTCTTTTAAAGCAGGACTGACTGTTGGGATTGGGTTTATCGGAATTAATGTAATGGCCGGTGTCATGATGAGTGCTATCACACCAGTAACCAAAGCCTTAGTTGAACGGTACAATTTTAGTTTAACAGCCACAGATATCGGCTGGGGAATTGGCTCCTCGATTGCCTGGGGGACACCCGTTGTTCCGTTTGTTTTTATCGCTATCATTATCACCAATGTTTTAATGTTAATGTTTAATTTGACTAAAACGATGGACGTCGACATTTGGAATTACTGGCAGCCATTATTTATCTCTAGTGCGCTGTACCTGACGACAGGAAGTATGGTTTTGGCTGTAGCAAGTGCTGTCATTAATATGGCAATTATTTTTAAATTAGCAGATATGACGCAAAAAGATGTTTCAGATGTTTTAGGCTTGGAAGGAATTTCATTACCGGCACTGCAGACAACCGGCTGGGCAGTGTTAGGGTATCCTATGAATTGGCTGTTAGATCGGATTCCCGGGATTAACAAGATTAATTGGACCACCGAGAATGTTCAGAAAAGACTAGGGATTTTTGGCGAACCAATGATGATGGGGCTGGTAATAGGCGGCTTGTTAGCCGCTGTTGCCGGAATGCCTTTGTCTGATATCTTGACTACGGCTGTTTCAATTGCTGCATCACTAGTCTTGATTCCACGCATGGTTTCCCTATTGATGGACGGCTTGATTGTCATTTCCGAAGCTGCTCAGGAATTCATGGAGAAACGGTTCGAAGGCCGAGAGATTTACATTGGTTTAGATGCTGCATTAGGAATTGGACACCCTTTTGTATTGTCTTTAGGTTTGTTGATGATCCCGATTACTTTAGTACTGGCATTTATTCTTCCCGGAAACAAAACTTTGCCGTTAGCTGATTTAACCGCACTGCCATTTTATATGATTTTTGCAATCTTGCCTTCGAAGGGGAACCTATTTCGCGGTGTAATCACCGGAATATTTATTGCAACAATTACCCTGTATATTTCGGGAATTGCTGCACCAATTATGACTGGATTAGCAGCCGATATTGGCTATCAAATCCCGGGGGAAGCGACCGAAATCACCTCCTTGGCTGTGGGAACGCAGTGGTATTCATGGATTGTTTATTACTTGTTAAGTTTATTGTCTTAATAAAATAGTGCCGAAGCCCGAAGCCAAAAGGGTTTGGGCTTTTTCAGGCACCAATTAAGAAATTTGTCTTCTATTATATACAGATGACAATTCTAGTACTATAAAAAATATTGACCTATTAGATAAACAAAGATATAATTGTGTTGACCTAATAGGTAAACAGCTAGGTGGAAGGAGCAATAAATGGATAAAAAATTATTGGAATTAGAACAGGAACGACGGGACAGGCTGTTGAATGCGGCTTTGAAGGAGTTTGTCTTAAAAGGCTATGATCATTCTTCTACCAATGTAATTGCTAAAGAGGCTAAAATGTCCAAAGCACTGATGTTTCATTACGTGAATAACAAGCAGGATCTTTTTTTAGCAGTTTATGACTATTTCACGGATTTGCTTGAGCAGGAGTATTTTGAAATGCTGGATTTTTCAGAAGGAGATATCTTTGTTCGCTTACGTTGGTCATATCTTTTGCAGCTCCAGCTGATCAAACGCTATCCTTGGATCCTTGATTTTGACAAATTATCAGCAAAAACAAAATCAGCTGAAATCAATCAAAGGTTAGCGACTGTTGAGAAACAAAAGACTTGTCAGCAGCAATTGTTTGATAATCTTGATAAATCGAAATTTCGCAGTGATCTAGATCATGAAAAGTGTAAGCAATTCATTTTGTGGATCAACTTAGGCTTTACCAGCCAGATTGTGGAGAAGATTAAGTCATCCAATGGTATAGATTTCGATGAAGAGGCGGTCATTGTTACACTGGATGAGTATTTAAAAGAATTGAAGAAATTAGTTTATGCAGCAGCAGATGAATAAAAAGGCAGCACTTGTTTTAGTTATATTGATAATTGTATTGCTTAGTCAATTCAAGATAGGAGGGTATTCCGTGAAGAACACTGAAATACAAGATCCGATAATTGTTGAATTTCCTCTGCGGGGAGAATGGCAGTCGCCAAATACACCTGGTACAAAGATACCCAGTCATGGGACGGATCGATTGGGAACACGCTATGCGTATGATTTTATTCAGGTGGATTGGAACCGCAGCGGCTGGCCAGCCTATCGCAGCAGCTTGCCAAAATATTTGGTATCCGGATTACCTATTAGTGATTACTATTGCTGGGGGCAAGAGATTTATGCCCCCTTTGATGGAGAAGTTGTTTTCGCAGAAGATCATTATCCCGAACGAGAGCGCACGAATTTACGGACTGATTTGATAAATGCTTACAAAAATGCCAATCATTTTGATCCCGTTATTGACGATGCACGAACAGTAGCTGGAAATTATGTGATTATTAAGCGGGTAGAAAAAGTTTATGCCGCTTTGTGCCATTTACAGACAGGTTCGGTACAAGTTGCAGCTGGCCAACAAGTCAAAAAGGGTCAGTTGATTGGTCGTGTTGGGCATTCAGGCAACTCCTTCGGTCCTCATTTGCATTTTCAATTAATGGACAGCAGCAATATTGTCAAAGCCCAAGGATTACCTTGTGCTTTTGAGCGATATGAACTGTATCAGGAAGGGCAGTGGAAAAAAGTAGACAAAGGAATTCCAACCAATAAAGACAGAATCAGATTTCTATATTAAAATAATTTTTGATTCTAATCAGTGACAACACAATAAAGAACGAGCGATAAAACTTTTACTAAAATGACTAATTTACAAATAAAGATGCAAGAAAAATACATCAATTTCTTTTTTATAATTTAAGGCAGCAAAAAGGTGAAGCAGATTCAAATCTTACTTCACCTAAGGCTATCAATGAATTTGACAAGCAATATGATGTTGTTCAAATATTTCTTTAAAGTAAGCCAGCTCCTCAGTGTGTAGCTGGGGAATATCCTGCATCTTATATTCTCGATCCAAAAATGCATATTTCTTTTCACCAAATTGATGGAAAGGTAAAAGCTCGACTTTTTGAATGCCCAATTGATCAAACAGCTGAGCAAAAGACTCCGCATTTTCTCTGCCATCGTTGAAATCAGGAATAACGGGAATACGAACAATTAAATTGGTATGACGCTCCAAGGCAAATGCCAAATTTTTTAAAATTGGAGCTAAAGATACTTTTGTGCCCTTTTTATGTTGCAGCTCATCATGGTGTTTTACATCAAAGTACAACAGATCCACCTGTTGAATATATTTTTCAAAAACTTCCTGTCTGGCAAACCCAGTTGTTTCACTGGCAGTGTGAATGCCTTTCTCCTTTAATTTCCGCAATAATTCGGTCGCAAATTCTGCCTGATAGAGGACTTCGCCGCCGGAAAGAGTCACGCCCCCATCGGATTCTTCGTAAAAAGGTTCATCCTTCATGACCTCATCAATAATTTCATTCATGCTTTTGTATTCCCCTACAGTGGCGTAATCTTTCTTTTGAGTGTCCCACATATTTTCTGGATCACCAGCTTGAGACTCGGGATTGGAACACCAGTAACAGCGGAGCGGGCAACCTTTGAAAAAAACCACCGTTCGAATTCCAGGTCCATCGTGAATACTAAATTTTTGGATATTGAAAATACATGCTTGGTCCATCATGGCAAAGGCTCCTTTCTTATTCAAATTCATATTAACAGATAAAAATCCTTACGTAAATAGTTTTAGTTTCGAATGAAAGTGAATAGGTTATCTTTAATGATTGTTGTCTGCTGGAAAATATGGTAATCTGGTAAAGAATAGGGGGGATTGAATGTCTAGAGAAGAAGAGATACTTTCGATTGTTAGTCAAAAGAAAAAAATCGAAGTTAATGAACTTTCAGAACTATTGGAGGTTTCTAAAGTAACTATTCGAAAAGACTTAGATAAGCTGGAGTCTAGGGGGTTGTTGCACCGCCAGCATGGCTATGCTTTACTAAATAATACCGACGATATCAATTTCCGTTTGGCTCAGAATTATGATCTCAAGCGAAGGATTGCTTTAGAAGCAAGTAAAATAGTGAACGATGGGGATGTGATTATGATTGAGTCAGGCTCTACCTGTACGTTGCTGGCAGAAGAATTGGCTTTCAATCGAAATGATATCACTATTATTACGAATTCTTGTTTTATAGCTTCCTATATTCGCAAGGCTGAATCCGCTAAAGTAATCCTTATTGGTGGTGAATATCAAAAAGATTCTCAGGTAAATGTAGGACCATTGGTTAAAAAGGTAATTAGTGAGTTTTTCGTTGATAAGCTTTTTGTTGGTATCGATGGCTTTGATAAAAAGCGCGGCTTTACCGGCAGTGACATTACTCGCTGTGATACTACTAGGACACTGGCGACCGCTGCAAATCATACGATTGTTTTAACAGATTCCAGCAAATTTACCCAGAATGGTGTAGTATCCGAATTTGGTTTTGATGAAGTCAACAAGGTATTTACCGATGCGGGAATCAGTGCAGAGAACCAAGCTTTTTTAATTAATCACCATATCAAAGTAATAACTGTCTGATATTGCACATTTGTGCAATATTTTTTTTATTTTTAAATGACTGAATAGCAATTGACGCGTATTCTATTACCATGCTATTATGGTTACGAAAGAAACAATAATGTTTACGAACGAAAAAAAGGAGGAAGCGTAATGAGTATTCAAACAAAAGAAAAAAGCTCGGCTGAAAACTACCCTTATTTTGGAACATTAACCAATCGCATGAACGACTATCGTGAGTCTGTACTGACTAAGAAGCCTTATATTTGTGCTGAACGTGCTCTGTTAGCAACAGAAGCCTATAAGGAAAACATGAATCAGACCAACGTTATGAAGCGAGCTCTAATGCTAAAGAACATTCTAGAAAAAATGTCCATCTATATTGAAGATGAAACATTGATTGTAGGTAATCAAGCCTCTTCCAACAAGGATGCTCCGATTTTTCCAGAATATACCATGGAATTTGTTTTAAACGAGTTAGATCTGTTTGAAAAACGTGATGGGGATGTTTTTTACATTTCAGAACAAACGAAAGAGGAGCTACGCTCGATTGCGCCATTTTGGGAAAACAATAATTTACGTGCCAAAGCTGGCTGCTTACTACCGGAAGAGGTTTCTGTCTTTATGGAAACCGGATTTTTCGGAATGGAAGGCAAGATGAACTCCGGAGATGCGCATTTAGCAGTTGACTACAGGCAAGTTCTGGAAGTTGGACTCAAGGGCTACAAAGAACGCACTCTAAGAGAAAAAGAGAATTTAGATTTAACCCAACCAGAAAGTATTAACAAATATCAGTTTTATAATGCGGTCTTACTGGTCTTGGATGCGGTGAAGACATTTGCCGAGCGTTTTTCTCAACTGGCTAAGGAACAAGCAGAGACTGCAGCACCCGAAAGAAAGGCCGAGTTGTTGGAAATCAGCCGAATTTGTGCCAAGGTACCTAACGAGCCGGCGGAAACCTTCCAAGAAGCAATACAATCAGTGTGGTTTATTCAACTAGTTTTGCAAATTGAATCAAATGGTCACTCATTATCCTATGGCCGTTTCGATCAATACATGTATCCCTATTTGAAGGCTGATTTAGACAGAGGCAGCATAACTGAAGATCAAGCAGTTGAGTTGTTAACCAACCTGTGGATTAAGACCTTGACCGTGAATAAAGTTCGCAGCCAGGCCCACACCTTCAGCAGTGCGGGTAGTCCGATTTACCAAAATGTGACGATCGGTGGTCAAACACGAGATAAACAAGATGCTGTCAATGATTTGTCTTATCTGGTTTTACGAAGTGTGGCACAAACGAAGCTGCCGCAACCAAACTTGACGGTGCGCTATCATGCTGGTCTAGATAAGCATTTTATGGATGAAGCTATTGAAGTTATGAAGATTGGTTTCGGGATGCCGGCGTTTAATAATGACGAAATTATCATTCCATCCTTTATTAACATCGGAGTCACAGAAGAAGATGCCTATGATTATAGTGCAATCGGCTGTGTCGAGACAGCGGTCCCCGGTAAATGGGGCTACCGCTGTACTGGAATGAGCTACATGAATTTCCCTAAAATTCTGATGACTGCCATGAATGACGGCATTGATCCAGTTTCTGGTAAACGTTTTGTAGAAGGGAATGGACACTTCAAAGAGATGCAAACCTTTGAAGAATTACAGACTGCTTGGGATAAAACAGTGCGAGAACTGACTCGCATGAGTGTGATTGTGGAAAATGCGATTGATCTTGGGTTAGAAAAGGAAGTTCCAGATATTCTATGTTCTGCTTTAACAGAGGATTGTATCGGTCGAGGCAAAACCTTAAAAGAGGGCGGAGCAGTTTACGACTTTATTTCTGGTCTGCAAGTAGGCATTGCCAATTTAGCTGATTCGTTAGCTGCCATTAAGAAGCTGGTTTTTGAAGAAGAGAAAGTCACAACCGAGGAACTATGGGAAGCATTAATGACTGATTACGAAAGTGATCGCAGTAAAGAAATCCAGCAAATGATTCTTTTTGATGTTCCTAAATACGGCAATGATGATGATTATCCTGATCAACTGGTGCGACAAGCGTACGACAGCTACATTGATGAAGTCAAAAAATATCCGAATACTCGTTTTGGTCGAGGACCTATTGGTGGTACTCGTTATTCAGGGACCTCATCGATTTCAGCTAATGTGGGTCAAGGACGAGCAACTATGGCGACACCAGACGGGCGAAACGCTTGGGTACCTTTAGCAGAAGGCTGCTCACCTTCCCATAATATGGATAAAAACGGACCAACCGCAGTACTGAAATCAGTCTCTAAATTGCGAACCGAAGAAATTATCGGCGGCGTCTTATTGAATCAGAAAGTAAATCCTCAGACTTTGGCTAAGGAAGAGGACAAACAAAAGTTGATTATGCTGCTGCGGACCTTCTTTAACAAGCTGCACGGTTATCATATTCAGTACAATGTCGTCTCTCGCGAAACCTTAATTGATGCCCAGAAGCATCCAGAAAAACACCGGGACTTGATTGTTCGGGTCGCTGGCTACTCGGCTTTCTTCAATGTTCTGTCGAAAGCAACGCAGGATGATATTATTGAACGGACGGAACACGCTATCTAGAATTGAATAATCAATAAAAACTGGTTTAACAGCTTCCAGCTGTTAAGCCAGTTTTTTTGTAGTAAGAGAAGATTATCAAAGGAAACCAACAAAATTGAGCACTGTCCTTACAGGAAAAAGCCAGACTTTGTACAAGCTAGATGTTCAGTGTTGAAAGCTTGTACAAGTTTTTTAGTCAGAGCGAAGCAATGTTTTATAAAAAAACGATATCAAATTAATTAAAACGAGAATCACTAAGCGATTATTCTGATAATCCAAAAAGATCGTTATTTTTTGTTTTTTTGGAATAGTTCTATGTTCTTGATAGGATGAAAAATATACAATGTGGAACATTAGATCAGTATTTGATAAATCGAGTGAGGCTATAAATTGTTATATTTTAAGGCTCATTTAATAGATTTTCTAGACTTGTATCGTAAGACTAGTTAATTTACACTTTATATAAGAGCCAAATCAAATCTATTGATGAAATGATCAGTGATTAGTGTTGAGACAAAATGTCATTTAAAAAAAGTTGAATTTTTTTCTGTATTTATATTAGGTTTTGAAATAACACAAGGAGTATTTATTCTCGAAAAATTGAATATATACATACTTTTTGAATAATGCAAAGAAACCGACATTTATTTTGCCAAAACCTGCGTAGTGAAAGCGCATACCTTTTGTTAGTATGTGCTTGTACCAATATTACAAAGGAGGAAATGTTTTATGGGAAATGCAATTAATGTTTTTTCAGAAATCGGACCATTGAAACAAGTACTGCTTCACAGACCAGGTAAAGAGTTAGAAAATTTGATGCCTGATTATCTAGAGCGCTTATTGTTTGATGACATCCCTTTTCTAGACCAAGCTAGAAAGGAGCACGACGCTTTTGCTGATACACTGAGATCAAAGGCGATCGATGTATTATATTTAGAGGATTTGGCTGCGGAAGCACTAACTAGTGATGGCCTTAAACAACAATTTCTTACTGAGTATTTGAATGAAGCAAATATTAAGGGTTCGGATGCACGTAAGGAAATCGAAAGTTATTTCTCCGCAATTAAGGACAATCGGGAGTTCATTGACCAAACAATGGCTGGACTGAGAAAAAATCAGCTTTCGGTGGGAGTGAATAAGAATCTTTCTGACATGGTTCAGGATGAATATCCATTCTATATTGATCCAATGCCGAATCTTTATTTTACTCGCGATCCTTTTGCAACTATTGGAAATAGCGTATCTCTGAATAAGATGTATGCGGAAACCAGGCGGAGAGAAACCTTATACGCGAAGTACATTTTTAAATATCATCCAATGTTCATCGAAAATCCGGTTAATCTGGTATACAACCGAGAAAATGATACTCGTATTGAGGGTGGCGATGAACTGGTTCTTTCGAAGAATGTTTTGGCAGTGGGAATTTCCCAACGGACCGATGTTTCATCCATTGAAAAATTGGCCCTTCAAATTTTTGAAAGTGAACCAAGCTTTGAGCATGTCTTGGCATTTAACATTGGTGAGGAACGTAAATTCATGCACTTGGATACGGTGTTTACAATGGTGGATTACGATAAATTCACGATTCACCCTGAAATTGAAGGTGATTTAGTTGTTTACTCTCTGTCGAAACCAAATGGACAAATCAAAATTGTGGAAGAGAAGGATACCCTAGAAAATATCTTATGTCGTTACCTAGATCTGCCAGCAGTTGAGTTGATCCGTTGCGGCGGCGATGATATTACCGCAGCAGCTCGCGAACAATGGAATGACGGCTCCAACACTTTAGCAATCGCACCTGGCGAAGTGGTAGTGTACGATCGCAACACGATCACCAATAAGAAATTAGAAGAAGCGGGCGTGAAATTGAACTACATTCCAGGCAGTGAATTAGTTCGTGGACGAGGCGGCCCACGTTGTATGAGTATGCCGTTTGTTAGAGAAGACATTTAAATTATAGGAGGAATAAAAATGACATCAGTTTTTCAAGGACGTAGCTTATTAGCGGAAAAGGATTTTACGAGAGAAGAATTGGAATATTTAATTGATTTCTCAATTCATTTGAAGGATTTAAAGAAACGCAACATTCCCCATCATTATTTAGAAGGAAAAAACATTGCGTTGCTGTTTGAAAAAACTTCGACTCGTACCCGGGCAGCTTTTACTACTGCATCAATTGACTTAGGTGCACACCCAGAATTTTTAGGGGCGAATGACATTCAGTTAGGTAAAAAGGAATCGGTTGAAGACACTGCAAAAGTATTGGGCAGCATGTTTGATGGTATCGAATTCCGTGGATTCAGTCAACAAGTTGTTGAAGACTTAGCTAAATATTCCGGTGTTCCAGTTTGGAATGGGTTGACCGATGAGTGGCATCCAACTCAAATGATCGCTGATTTTATGACCATCAAAGAAAACTTCAACACCTTAGAAAATATTACCTTAGTCTATGTTGGTGATGGACGCAACAATATGGCAAATAGTTTACTGGTAACTGGAGCAATCTTAGGTGTTCATGTAAGAATTTGTGCACCAAAGGAATTACAACCAGAACAATCTGTAGTTGATTACGCAAACAAATTTGCAGCCGAATCTGGCAGTCAGCTAATGATTACTGATGACGTAGCAAAAGGTGTGAAGGGTGCCAATGTTCTTTACACAGATGTGTGGGTATCAATGGGAGAAGAAGATAAGTTTGAAGAACGAGTGAACTTGCTGAAAGATTATCAAATCAATATGGATATGGTAAAAGCGACTGGAAATATGGATGGCGATTTAATTGTCTTGCATTGTTTGCCGGCTTTCCATGATACAAAAACTCAATACGGCGAAATGATCAAAGAAAAATTTGGGATCAATGAAATGGAAATCACCGATGAAGTATTCCGCAGTAAATATGGCCGCCAATTTGAAGAAGCAGAAAATCGGATGCATTCAATCAAAGCGATTATGGCTGCAACATTAGGTAATTTATTTATTCCAAAAGTGTAAATGAGAGAGGAGGAAATCCGTAGTGCAGCAAAAGAAACGGATCGTGGTAGCTTTAGGAGGAAACGCAATTCTGTCAAACGATGCAAGTGCGAAAGCTCAACAGCAGGCTTTAGAACAGACAGCCCAGCACTTGATTAAACTGATTAACGCTGAAACGCAAGTGATTATCTCACACGGGAATGGACCTCAAGTCGGCAATCTGTTGTTGCAGCAACAGGCAGCTGATTCAAAAGAGAATCCGGCTATGCCGTTAGATACTTGTGTGGCTATGACTCAAGGAAGCATTGGCTTTTGGTTACAAAATGCCCTTGAAAAAGAAATTCAAAATGCCAATCTGAAACAAGAAGTTGCAACGATAATTACTCAAGTAATTGTCGATGGCAACGATGAGGCATTCAAAAATCCAAGCAAACCAATTGGTCCATTCCTGACGCATGAACAGGCCCAAGCTCTGGAACAAGCAACGGGGGCTGTTTACAAAGAGGATGCTGGCCGAGGCTGGCGTAAGGTCGTTCCTAGTCCCAAACCAATATCCATCAAAGAAAAGTATAGCATAAATACATTGGTAAATAACAATGTGTTGACGATTTGTGCCGGCGGGGGTGGAATTCCTGTCGAACAGCATTCTGGTCAAGGAGTCGAAGCAGTGATTGATAAAGATTTTGCTTCTGAAAAATTAGCGGAATTATTAGATGCAGATCTGTTGGTTATCTTGACTGGTGTTGAAAAAATTGCCTTAAATTTTGGCAAAGAAGATGAGCAGTGGCTGGATCAAGTGACTGTTTCTGAATTAGAACAATATATTGAAGAGCAGCACTTTGCTCCCGGCAGTATGCTGCCGAAGGTTGAAGCAGCTATTCAATATGTAAAAGCTAAGCCGAAATGCAAAGCGATTATTACTTCCTTGGAAATGTTAGGGGATATTGATAAAGGGACTGTTGGAACCACCGTAATTTCGTAAAAACAGTCGATAAAAATAGGTTTTGGAGTGATAGTTATGGAAAAAAATTCTGTGTCTACAGCAATAGATAATCATCCATATTTCTCGGCTTTGGATCAAGAAGTCCGCGAAATGATGGAACGAAACATGTACTATCGATTTTACAAAAAGGGACAAGTTTTGTTCGACACAGATGACAAACGGGACCGAATATTCATTTTAGATAAAGGCCTGATTCGAATTGAGCGAGTGGATCAGACTGCCTGCTACAATTTTCTTGAATTCTTAAATGAAAAACGCCCATTTCCATTGTTAGGCATGTTTGAAGCCCAAAACTATCACTTCTCTGCTATTGCCATGACCGATATTCAAGTTTTTTATCTGTCAACGGCGGTTTTCGAAAGGATCGTTAAATCGAATAATGATCAACTGAGATTATTCAATTCGAACTTGAATCATTTGATTGAGAAACAAATTCGACGAATCCAATATTCCGTTATCTCGAAGGCGACTGAGCGAGTGGAGAATACCTTATCGATTTTAATGGAGGATTTAGCAGAAGAGCAAGAGGGTAATTATGTCATTCCTTATCCAATCATGATTAATGATATTTCGAGATATAGCGGTACAACCAGAGAAACAGCCAGCCAAACAATTAAAGCGTTGGTAAAGCAAAAAAAAATTGATTATCAGTACAAGGAATTAAAATTCCTTGATACAGACTATTTCATTTCAAGAAAATAAACTGACTCGACAGAAAGGAAAAATATGAGGGAGCTCTAAAAGAGCGTACTATGTTTTCCTCTGGAGCTCTTTTGTATTACAGTGAGCAAAATGAGTAAAAAAAATAAGAAAGAAAAAAAATCAATCTCATCTTTTAGCATTCTGTTCATCATCATTATTCTCTTAACGGTGATTTCTTGGCTCTTCTCAGGACAAACATTCACGCCAACAATTCCAGCAGGCGGAACTGAAGAGGTTAGCCAAGTAGTAGGTGCAAAAATTTCAGATTTAGTAATGTCGCCCTTCAATGGCTTTAGAGATGCAATAGATATTTGTGTCTTTATCCTTTTTCTAGGCGGATTTTTAAATATTGTTACTGGAACGGGTGCCTTAGAGGCAGGAATTCAGCATGTTGTGAAGAAACTAAAGGGGAACGAGCTGGTTCTTATTCCCGTATTAATGGTTCTCTTTTCAATCGGGGGATCAACTTATGGAATGGCGGAAGAAACCATTCCCTTCTATTCTCTACTAGCAGTCACCATGGTTGCTTCTGGTTTTGATACGATTGTTTCCACCGGGACAGTGATGCTGGGTGCTGGAGCAGGAGTGATTGGATCAACGGTTAACCCCTTTGCTACTGGCGTTGCTATGGATGCCTTGCGAAGTGTGGGTATTCAGCCTAACGCGGGAACAATCATGATGATTGGTTTATTGCTGTGGGCAGTAACGACAATCTATTGCATTTTTTGCGTGATGAGTTATGCGAAAAAGGTCAAGGCTGATAAAGGCTCAACAATTCTTTCCCTGCAAGAGCAGCAAGACATGAAAACTGCTTTTGAAAATTCGGGATCCGCCAATATTGAGTTTACCCGCAAACGTAAAATGATCCTGATTGTGTTTATGATTTCTTTTGTTGTGATGGTGGTTTCTCTGATTCCATGGGGATCTTTTGGTATCACTTTTTTTAATGGCTGGACGTCATTCTTAACAGGACAAAATTTTGGAGACTGGTACTTCGGTGATCTGGCTATGTGGTTCTTTTTAGCTAGTTTAGTGATTGCACTGATTCATGGTTTCTCAGAAAAAGAGATCATCGACACCTTTATCGATGGAGTAAAAGATATTTTATCGGTTGTCTTAATTATTGTGGTCGCTCGTGGCGCCTCTGTCATTATGCAGGTTACTCATTTAGATTTATTTATTTTAGACAAATCAGCGGGACTTTTACAAGGGTTCTCTCCAATTTTATTTGTAATTGGTGCGTACATTTTGTATTTGTTCTTATCCTTCTTAATCCCATCTACCTCCGGATTAGCGTATGTTTCAATTCCAGTTATGGGAGCGCTTGCGCAAAATGTGGGTTTGAACCCTAACGTCATGGTAATGATCTTTACTGCTGGATGCGGACTCGTCAACTTGATTACGCCGACATCGGGAGTAGTAATGGGTGGTTTGGAGCTTTCTAAAATCAATTATTCAACTTGGACAAAATTTATGAGGAAACCGTTGATTGTGATTGGAATCAGTAATTTGATTATTTTGATTGCTTCGATGCTATTAGTATAAAAAATAAGCTCTAGAGACTAGTACTAGTCTCTAGAGTAAAAAATGACTATCGATACTGGAGGATACTATGAGAAAAGCAGAACGTCATAAAATCATAAAACAAATTATTATTGAAAACGAAATTGAAACACAGGACGAATTGCTGAATTATTTAAAAGCTGAGGATATTAGTTTGACTCAAGCAACTATTTCTCGTGATCTTAGAGAGTTAAACATCGTAAGATCATACACCAAGGAAGGGAAGAAAAAATTTACCTTAATTGCTTCGGAGCAAAGTGAACAGGATTTTTATACAAAATTCCGAAAAAGTATCAATGATTATTCTACTGTTATCGAACAAGTCAACTTCCTGGTTATTATTCACACATTACCCCATGGTGCCGATGTTATTGCCAACTACATGGACGAAATTGATTTTGAACAAGTTGCAGCAACGGTAGCGGGATATGACACGTTGATTATAGTGACCCGCGCAGAGGAAAGTGCCAAACAATTGATTGGTGAGTTGAATAAGTGTGTTGAAATATAAGTAATAGGATTTCCAGATTGGTAGGAACAACGCTCAACATATCTCAACTGACTATGACCATTGATTGGTGAAGAAAGAACTGCTTTAAACCTATAACAAAAAAATTATTGAGTGCTGAAAAGCTTTAGGACTTCTCAGTAAAAGTGGTCAATTAACAAATCCGCTCAGCATCATTTACCGCTATCGGGAATTTCCGAATGAACTGTCAGCTAAGGTTTGCTATTCGCAATATCCCAATGGCGGTAAAAAATTAATCGTGGATGAAGCCTAGTAGGTCATCTTTGATCGAACAACCTTTCTCAATGAATAGGAGTTTCTAGGGCAGTCCAAAAAGTGTAAACATAATATATTGGAGGGAATGCCATGAATAATAAAGAACTTATTGCCGCAGCCATCTTCCAAATTACCCAAGAGCAGCTGACAAAAGAAGATATCTTAAACTTATTAGAAACCCCTAAGTTTACCAGTCATGGGGATGTCGCTTTTCCAGTTTTTTCACTGGCAAAACTCTATCGAAAAGCGCCGCAAAAAATTGCTGAAGAACTTGTGCAGGCAATTGATGAGGGCCCCTTTGAAAAAGTCAACGCAGTAGGCTCCTACGTGAATTTTTATATGGATAAGCAAATGGTTTCCAGCAACGTATTGAGTCAAGTATTAAAAGAAGGCAGTCATTTTGGAGATAGCCAAGTGGGAAATAAAGAAAATGTCACGGTCGATATGTCTTCTCCAAACATAGCTAAGCCAATCTCCATGGGGCATTTGCGTTCAACAGTGATCGGCAACTCGATCAGCTTGATTATGGAAAAAATCGGGTATTGCTCGATTCGAATCAATCATTTAGGTGATTGGGGTACTCAATTTGGAAAATTAATTGTTGCTTACCGAGAGTGGGGAACAGAAGAAAAAGTTAGGCAAGAACCGATCAATGAATTATTGCGTTTGTATGTAAAATTTCATGAAGAGGCAGAAAACGACTCTCGATTGGAAGATGAAGCCCGAGCTTGGTTCAAACGCTTAGAAGAAGACGACCCTGCAGCAATTAACCTTTGGGAATGGTTTCGCAGCGCCTCTTTGACCGAATTCGATAAGATTTATGACATGCTGGAAGTTACTTTCGATTCTACGAATGGTGAAGCTTTTTATAACGATAAGATGGACGAAGTGATTACTTTATTGGAAGAAAAAAATCTTCTGAAGGAAGACAAAGGGGCTGAGATCGTTGATTTGAGTACCTATGATTTAAATCCGGCAATGATCCGAAAATCCGATGGTGCGACTCTCTATATCACGCGTGATCTGGCAGCAGCCTTGTATCGAAAACGGAATTATCATTTTGCAAAATCCCTATATGTTGTCGGAAACGAACAAAGTATTCATTTTAAACAATTAAAGGCTGTTTTAAAAGAGCTGGGTTTCGAATGGTCGGATGATATGGTGCATATTGCATTTGGTCTGATAACTCAAGGTGGAAAAAAATTATCAACTCGTAAGGGAAAAATCGTTTTGCTAGAGGAGGTTTTAAATGAAGCAACGGCAGCAGCTTTAGCTCAAATTAATGAGAAAAATCCTGATCTTCCCAATAAAGAAGAAGTTGCTCATCAGGTTGGTGTAGGAGCAGTCATCTTCCACGATCTAAAAAATGACCGCTTAAATACCTTCGACTTTGAGTTGGAGGAAGTGGTACGTTTTGAAGGTGAGACAGGACCTTACGTTCAATACACCTATGCTCGAGCAATGACTCTATTGAGAAAGGCCCAGTTCTCTATTGATTCTGCTGCTAACTATGCATTAGCTGATGAGGATAGCTGGGAAATGATCAAATTAATCCAGTCTTATCCGGAAATTGTTCTGCAAGCTGCGGAACAATACGAACCCTCTGTACTGGCTAAACATTCAATCAGACTAGCACAAGCTTTTAATCGTTATTACGCTCACACTAAGATATTGGCAGCTGATCCATATCGTGAATCAAGACTGGCACTTGTTTTTGCAGCTGCCACCATTCTGAAGGAAAGTCTGCGATTGTTAGGTGTTCATGCGCCAAGCCAAATGTAAGGGGAAGCATAAAGCAGATGTCTATATGTGTGAGTTGTTAAAAGCTGAGTGTGAAGAAATCAATCAAACCTTCAAAGAAGAGTTCAACAAAATACGAATTCCTTTCGCGCGGAAGCCATTTTCACTAAAAGTTTTGCAGATTAGCGTACCGCTGCTCTTCACTTTGAATGTATTCGTTCTGATCACAACAACAATTAATTTTCTCTTTTCTGGTTTAAATGGATTAGAGAACCTCTGCAAAATTCTTCTGTTGTTTCTTCTGCTTCAGGCCTTTAATGCTGAAAAAGAGAAGCAATTAATTCAACTCAAGTTTGACTTAATTCGTGAAGAATGGTCTGAACGTTTTGAGAAAAAAGACAACAGCACATAGAATGTGAATAAGCTTCGGTTGGTAATACTGCTAAGACGAGCCATTCATCCATTTTTATCTATCTTAATTTTTAGGATAAACGAAGAGGAGTAAGTAATAAAATTAAAAGCAAATACCTTAGTCTCAAGGTTTATTGCAAAGCCGCTAAATAATAGATATAATTTTTTTGAGACTTGAGAAAGTGAGATGGGGAAAATGGTTGAAATTCTTAGAGAAATTGGTATGATTGCACGAGCGTTAGATTCGATTAGTAATATTGAGTTTAAAGAAGTTGATTTGATCAGAGGTCAATATCTTTATATTGTCAGAATATGTGAGCATCCTGGAATTACGCCAGTAGAATTGGCAGATATGATCAAGGTGGATAAAGCGACGACCGTTAAGGCATTAAAAAAGCTGGAAAAAATCGGCTTAATCACGCAAACAGTGGATAAAAAAAATAACCGGACGAAGAAAATCTATCCAACTGCAAAAGGAGAAGAGGTCCATCCCTTTATTGCTCGTGAAAATGAGTATTCGAATCGAGTGGCGTTGGATGGCTTTACAGAAGCGGAAGCGCAGCAGCTGAAAGATTATTTAGAACGGGTAAGAATTAATATTGAAGATGATTGGTATCATGTTGAAAAAGGCAACCAACGAATCTACTAGAACATCAAAAAACAGAGCGGTTATACAATAGGAAGTTTGAACGACCGATTGAAAGCTGTCTTGAAGTAACCTATAAAAACCCGCTAAATAGGGTTTAAAAATAGACTTTTAGGAGATGAGCAAGTGACAATCAGCGTGCGAAGGGCAGATAGGAAAGATTTTAACCAAATCGAACAATTCTTTGAAAAAAATGTATCATTGGTTGATCCTGAGGTGACCAGCTGGATGCCCAATATCTATCCGACGATAGATACAGTCAAGCAAGCTCTAAGCAGATCCGATTTTTATATTGCGGAAATAAATGAAACGATTGTTGGATCAGTTATTTTGAATCATACTGGTGAAGAAGAACACAAGCTGATTCCATGGGAAGATCCGCAGGTTTCTTTGGAAAAAATAGTGTTCATCCACACGTTAATGACCGCCGTTGAGTATCAAAGAAGTGGAATTGCCAGCAAAATGCTTGATTTTTCAATTGAATTAGCTCAGGACACAAACTGTAAAGCAGTTCGCCTAGACGTGTTGGAAAATAACCTTCCCGCCAAACGTTTGTATGAAAGCAAAGGTTTTGTTAATCGAGGAAGTGGAACGTTGGCTTCTTTTGATAATAAAGGCTTTGACTGGTGTAATTTTTATGAAAGAGTAATTTAGAAAAATTGATCAGAATAGTTTGAAAAGATTCTAAGTAAACGAGAGTTGAGAACGAAAAGGGCTTGTTGGAAACTTTAGGCAAAGGTTTTAAATATTTTGAGGGTTATTACCATTGCAGTAATTGCTAATACAGCTTTACTGCCTTTTTTGTTTATGAAGAGAAAGCCCTGTTGTTCAGGTTTACGTAAAGAAGGAGAACCTTTATGCAAGAAAACTCGGTTACAAGTAAGGAGAGAAAGAAGAAAACGTTTAAAATGCCCGGTGCATACACTGTTTTATTTATCATTATCTTGGTTATGACTACCCTGACTTGGTTAATTCCTGCTGGCAAGTATGACATTGATGCCAATGGAAATTTAATTGCTGGAACCTACCAACGGGTGACCAGCAACCCGCAAGGAATTTGGGATGCTTTTAAAGCCCCGATCATTGGGATGATTGGGAACGATAAAACGGCGGGAGCCATACCAGTATCACTATTTATTTTGATTATTGGTGGATTTTTAGGTGTAGTAAATGAAACTAAGGTATTGGATATTGGAATAGCCACTATCATTAAGAAAAATAAAGGTAGAGAAACTAAGGTCATGATTTTACTACTAATACTTTTTGCATTGGGAGGAACTTCTTATGGCATGTTTGAAGAATCCATTGCATTCTTGCCTTTAATTATTCCGGTTATGTTAGGAGCAGGATTTGATGTGTTAACGGGAATTTCCATTGTTTTCCTAGGAGTATCAGCTGGGATTTTGGCTTCAACTGTTAATCCATTTTCTGTAGGAGTTGCTTCAGCCACTGCAGGAATTTCACCTGGAGATGGATTAAATTGGCGGTTAGTTCTTTTAGTCATTGTTCTGCTCATCACTATTATTTTCGTACACAAGTATGCCATGAAGGTAAAAAATGACCCCAGTCAATCGTTATTGCATAATCAACGTCCGGAAGAAGCCTTTATAGCCAAAAGCTATACTACTGAAATTATACCGATGAATAAAAACCAAAAAATGATATTGATTTTGTTTGTCTTAACTTTCGTGATTATGATCTTAGGATTGATTCCTTGGACTGATATCAATCCGAGCTTCACTTTTTTTAACTCTTTGAGTACCTCGATAAAAAATGTGCCTCTATTGGGGAACCTATTGGGAAGCGACCTTCCTCCGCTGGGAACTTGGTATTTTGTTGAAATGTCGACCTTATTCTTTATGATGACACTTGTGATTGGTAAAGTAAACCACATGAACGAATCAGAAATTATGGATAGCTTTTTTGTGGGATTGAAAGATTTGGTGACAGTAGCGATGGTTGTGGCTGTGGCACGGGGAATCCAAGTAGTTATGAATGAAGGACAAATTACTGCCACGATTTTACATTTTGGAGAGATCCATTTGAGCGGACTTTCACCAGTTGCTTTTACGTTGATGACTTATTTATTTTATATTCCTATGGCTTTCTTGATTCCTTCAACCTCAGGTTTGGCTTCTGCTACGATTGGTATTTTGACGCCATTAGGGGAATTTATTGGTGTTTCTAGTTCGGTTGTCATTATGGCTTATCAATGCGCTAGCGGAATCGTTTATTTGGTAACCCCAACATCTGCTGTTTTGGTTGGTTCATTAGCGATTGGCAAAGTTGAATACAGTATCTGGCTTAAATATATTTGGAAATACGTTCTGATAATTTTCCTGGTAACTTGTTTAGTTTTAATTGCTATGACTTCCTTTAGACGATAAGGTATCAGAAACTAACCGCTATCTGAAGGCAAGAAGGAAGAAGTCACATTAGAACACTTAAGGGACAATAGATTCTGACAATAAAGGAGCTTATAGTAAAAAAGCTGAATTTCATGGATAATCAGTCAAGCTCCGGTTCGTTTACTGAAATCAGGACTTGCAGATGCGATGGCAACCTGGATTGAGGCCAAGGCAGTATTACAAAATAATGGTGAGAATTTAGTCGGGGGGAAGCAAACTTTAGCTTCAGTGGCAATTGCTGAAGCATGTGAGGATGTTTTGTTTCGTTATAGCCTGAGTGCGGTTGCGGCGAACGAGGCACAAGTTGTTACTAAAGCTTTGGAGGCAATTGTTGAAGCCAATACATTGTTAAGTGGGGTGGGATTTAAAAGCAGCGGGCTAGGTGCAGCTCATTCTATTCACAATGGCTTTACCGCTCTAACTGGAGAAATCCATCATCTGACTCATGGAGAGAAAGTTGCTTATGGACCCTTGACTCAACTATTTTTGGAAAATCGTACTAGTGAAGAAATTGATCACTACATTCGCTTTTATCAATCTCTCGGATTACCGATAACCTTGGAAGAGGTGTATTTATCAGATGCTTCTTATGAGGATCTGTTGAAGGTAAGTGAGCTGGCCACCGTCTCAGCCGAAACAATTCATCAAATGCCCTTTGTGATTACTGCTAAGGAAGTCGCTGCTGCACTGTTGGCGGTTGATGCTTACGTAAAAGCTTATTATCAGAAATAAAAAAACGCCTGCTGCTCTTTTAGCTAAAAAGAGCAACAGGAAGTTTTGCTTTCAAATAAAGCGAATGAATACTTCTCCAACTATCCCTTAAAATTGTACAACGGCCGAATGACTTCCTTTACTTCCATGGTCTCCTGCAAATCTGCCATTATTTGTTTCTTGGCTTTATAAGCCTTAGGTGCTTCATCTAACGTTTTCTTAGAGACCGAAGTTGTCCAGACATGACGCATCATATGCTGATAATTTTCTAAGCTGATAGAAGCTCGAGCTTGCGAGCGGCTCATCATTCGACCAGCCCCATGAGGTCCCGATTGATTCCATTCTTCGTTGCCTTTGCCCACACCGATAATCGAGCCATCCTTCATGTTCAATGGAACAATCATTTTTTCGTTCTTTCTAGCAGAGGCTGCACCTTTACGTAAAATCATGTGCTGTAGATCAATATAATTGTGGGGGCTGTCAAAGCTTTCAATCACGTACTTTCCCCATTTCATCGCTTTCAAAATTATCAGTGCCATACTTTGGCGATTGAAAGCGGCGTATTGTTGAGCGATTTGCATATCAGATAAATAATTATCCAAATCCTTTTCTGACACATAAGACAGCTCATAAGGAATCTTAATTTCTTCCCGTTCTTGTAATAGATCCGCTTTTTCGTTAGGAGTGGACGCTGACCTAGCAAGTTGTTTCAAATCTTGTCGTCTTTGAGCTAGTTTTTGATAAGCAAGCTCTTGATGATATTCTGCAATCTCTTTTCCTAAAACACGGCTGCCGCTGTGAACGACTAAATAAATTCCATCGCTGCCTTCATTTACTTCAATAAAGTGATTCCCGCCGCCTAAAGTTCCCAAACTCCGTAATGCCCAACCGCGATGGATCGGGGCTTGAACATCCTCTAACGGAAATGTATACTGCGGTTTATTGTGTGAATGGTGTCCACTGGGAATCCGGTTACGAATGATCCGATCTAGCTTATCGAAGTTTAGCTTTACGCCTTTTCTAATTTTTGCGACATAGAGTCCGCAGCCAATGTCAACGCCCACAAGGTTAGGAACTACCTGATCTTTTACGGTCATAGTTGTTCCAATCACACAGCTGGAACCGCTGTGGGTATCGGGCATAATTCGAATTTTAGCATCTTTAGCCATTTTTTGATTGCATAGGGTCATGATTTGACCTACTGTACTGTCAGTTAAGGTATCTGTATATACTTTTGCTGTAGTGTATTTTCCTTTTATTGTTAACATGTTGAATCCTCTCTTTAGAGGAATCAAGGGATTCCTCTAGTTCATTAGTATGACTCTCTGATTTTTTCTTTTTCCACTCATTAGGAACACCTCCGTAAATATTTTTAGATCGGTAAAAAACGACACAAAAAAACTGCCAATCGGATGATTGACAGTTTGATAAATAAGCTTTATTTGCATGGAGAGTCTTCTGAAAAAGACCCACTAGTGCAATAAAACGAAACGAACTGATCAATCAATTGTATTAAAGCTGTTTTATTAGTCTTAATCATGATGCTCTCTCCCTTCTTTAAATTCTTTTTTAATCCTATCATCATAGATAATGAGCTGTCAAGGTTATTTGGGTAAATGCTCCTCATAATATAGGTATTACTTTGTACTTAGAATGCACCTTTTGCTTCCTTGTAGTCTGAAATACAAAATAAGATTAGCACAAAAAATAGAAGACTTACCTATTAAATAAAAAAATGAATGTGAGAACAGCCCTTCGATTCTAAGTGACGATGTGGTTTGAAAGTTAACTCTCAGACAACACATTAAAGTCCAAGGTACCTTGCTCAATGCCGTTCATAATTAAGGTGATTGAATGGGTTCCGGGGTAATGCTTTCTAGTACTTACTCTGGCAAAAGACCGTTTCTTAGTAAAAAACTTTTTTTCTCCAGCTTGCAGCGTAGTTTCAGCGATTTGAAAAATTTTTCGATTGCGGGTGGCATTGGCTTTGACATAATCAACCCCATATTCTAATCGCACCTTGGTTGTTTTTTTCGCTTCAACCTGGAAGGAAAAGTTCAAATCTTGTCCGTCATTAACAGCATCAGTATCTAACGCGAAATCTGTAACCTCTAGGCAATTAGCATCTGAAAATCCAAAGATACTTAATACATCGTGATTACTTTTTTTAAGCAAGGTTCGACAGCCATGCTTTACAATCCAGTCAGTCCGAGGATTATTTCCGTACCAATTTTGAGCGATTTTTACTACTAAGTCAGGATGGTCTTTTGAAATATCATTTAGATTATTGGCGACACTTTTCCGAACGTATAAGGACGGGTCGGCCTTCAACTGTTCTAAAATGGCAAGGACAGGAGTAGGATCATTTTTGAAACTAGTCAATGCTTGACCCCAAGGCAGGCGTGGGCGACAACCTTCACTGGCAAGGCGCCGAACATGTTCGTTGTCATGCTTCGCCCATACAGCCAGATGGTCCATCATGCGTTTTTCATGCTGGATAATGAAGGGCCTCACTGCGAATTCAGCCGTTGAAAAAGGCGTATATCTTTCTAATCCTGCAATAGACAAATCCCAATGTTCTTCAGCCTGACCGTAGACTTCCACGAAATCTGGAAAATACATTAAAGAAAAATCACTGAATCCTGTTGGATAATTGGCAAGAAGTTGGTCGATTATGTGCAATGCTTTTTCATAATCAGGTGGTAAATATTTCCCAAGAGTTAAGGTAATCTGACGCATTCGAGCCTTCAATGCCAGTTCTTCCCAAGTCTCATTCATAACATCATTGATAAAATCAGTGGTAGGAAAGGTAGGATCAACAGCTTGAAGATTCAAAGCTAACTGGTTTACTGAATCGTAATTGTAGTATTGGTCTTTTAGTAAAGTAGGCATATATTCTCCTTCTATGTGATGTTAAAGCGAAAGTGTCGTTTACTGAGAACAAGGACTTGTAGAGCTAAGTGATAAGACTAAGCTTTAATCTCATCAAATTATATCATCCTGTCCGTACTTATTCTATGCTAAAAAGATATGGACAAGGATGGAATCCATTAAATTTGAAAAAATAAAAATAGAGGGGATCAGTGGCTAATTAAACAATCAAAATGCCTTCGAATATAAGTATAGACAAATGAATTATCTCATCTTCGGTGGTGAACATTTGATCTGCAACATAGCAAGAATTCAGAAGTTTCTTCCACTCCTTTTGCATAGAATGAAGGAAATAGAAGGGAAGAGAATCCAATGAAAAATGAAGAGTAACTGGTAATCTAGCTAAGAAAAGGAGGATCGTCATGATCATTATTCAGTATTTTCCACCTACAATTAAAGTAGACTGAGCGGATTTTATAATAAGGGAAGTCAAAACATGTCGAAACAGAAAACGCACAGTGGCCTAAAAAAACGAGTAAAACTGAAAAAGAGGAAACTGAAGTGCCACAACGGCCCCATCAGTTCAGTAGATAAAAAGACAGTAAAAAAGATGCTGTCTTAATAAAATTCTTTGAACTAGTGACGGACTCAACGATTTAGAATACCGACAAAAGGTCAGAGTAGAGGTAGCTAGTTCCAAGAAATAAGCTGGATAATCCAAAAAATGTCGAGAGAACCCAATGACTATTGAAATCGATATCGAACAATAATACCTTGAAGCTTCTTACATTTTTGCGATTATTCAGCTTATTTTCGAAAGAGCTAGCTCAGCAGCATCGATCACTTGTTTTTCAGGGACTTTAATGTTTTATCACCATGCCTATACTGTGCTTACTTCATGTTTCAGTAGATAATCATGTTCTTCTTGGATGAGTCTCTTAATCTCAGCTAAATCTTCAAAAGTAATAGCCAATATTTCCAATGCATAAGCTCCACAATGCGATTTTTTCTTCCCATCTGGAAATGTGTGCGTATAAACATGTGTATCTGGATTACCAGCGCAATAGTCACATTCTTTTTCTAGACATTTGGGAGTTCTGTTAGGAAATTTATCAGTCGCAGTATGAACAACATCCACAAATCGTTGCGAATATCCTTTACACCCTGAAAACCGCAAGGCAAAAAATGGTAAAGGGTCTTTTTTGCCTCGAATTCCTATTTTAACTATCTGCTTATTGTGTAAATTATGCTTAAATGAAATATTTGACCGATCTTTTTTCGGATTATAACCGAGATCAGACAAATAGAGAATAATTTCACGGTATAAGGATTCATTTTCAGCTCCAAGCATTAACAAAAATGAATCAATCAACTCTTTTTGTTTCTTCGTTTTCATTATCCAATCCTCCACAGATCTAAATTTTTTCATGATATAGGTTTAGGACATTATACTAAACTAGCTTTGCTTCTCTATTGGAATACACAACTTCATACTGACGAAATCATTATTAGAATCGATATAGAGATACTGATTAATCGCAAAACGTTCACGCATTCGATAGTTGCTTTGGGGCAGCCAGATCCGAAAAATCCCCTAAAGCACATTGAAAATGTCTTCAATATTTCCTTCAAAAGCATAAATAGCATAGGTGCCACCCTTTATAGTAGTGGTACCATCCTGCACCTGGTCTACTGAAAAACACAGGTCACAAATACAACGATCGACATCCGCCGAAACCGGATCGCTATAAAATTTTTCCTGCAGTAAGGTCTTCCCGTGGATTTTTCCCTGATGCTCCTTCAAAAAAAACAACCAGTGCTGCTTTAATTCAGCATAATTTCCAATGAATCGTTCATAATAAACCAGTTGATCCGGCAGCTGCTCAATTTCTATTTTCTCCTGATAGTCTTCATAGCTTGAAAACTTTTCCAACTTAGCTGCAATAAATGGATTCGACGCTTGAGGCGCTGTCACGAATTGCTTATAAGTACTAGGTGAGGTCGCGTAATTTTGCTTAAACGCGCTGCTGTAATTTAGAAGAACTATAGCCATATTTCAATCCAATATCTGTTACGCGCTGATCTACCTCTAACTTCAAATCAATTGCACTTTGCTCCAGTTTCAAGCGCTTAATAAAGGCATAGACAGTTTCACCAGTTTGTTTCTTAAATAGACGACCAAAATGATAATGAGAGAAATGGAAGTGTGCTGCTACTTTTTCTAAGGTTAGCGATTCATTTAAATGTTGAATGATATAGTCAATGCTTTGGTTGATGAGTTGTAGTTTATTCATACCGACCTCTTTGTGTAGAACGACTTTCTTTCAGTATATTGTGAAATGTATCCAGCTGTAAATAGGGAAGTAGACGGATCGTCAACTTCATAGCGAGCAGCTAACACAAAATCTTAGAAACAAGAACTAAAATCCCATTGGTATTGATTAAAGGAAAAGCTATAATAAAACACATACTGATAATGATGAATGTTCAATTGCGACTTTTGGTAATAGAGGAGAAAAATGATGAGACAAAAAAATGTATTATTGGTAGATGATGATAAGGATCTTTGTCTGCTGATTGAAAGAGAATTAAAGCTGGAAAATTATGCCGTCACGGTTTGCAATGATGGGAAAAGTGGGCTTGAAGCTTTAAATAGGGCTGTTTATCAACTGATTATTCTAGATATTATGTTACCGATCCTCAATGGATTAGAAGTTTTGGAAGAAATCCGCAGAAATAATCATATCCCAGTGTTGATGCTGACAGCGAAAGACTCTGAAGTGGACAAAGTATCTGGCTTGAGGCTGGGGGCCGATGATTATCTAACCAAGCCTTTTTTGATGAGTGAACTAATTGCTAGGACTCATTCGTTGATTCGCAGATATACGGTTTTCAATGAAAACCAGAAGAAGAAAACGGTATTGCAGTTTAAGGGATTAGCGATTCATCCTGATTTAAGGAAAGTAGTGGTCAATGGAGAAGAAATTCAATTGACCGCTAAAGAGTTTGATTTACTTTATTTTCTAGCGGCTAATCAGGGGAAGGTTTTCACCAAAGAACAAATTTACATTCAGGTCTGGCAAGATGATTATGCTTTTGATGATCGAAATATTATGTCCTTCATTAGTAAATTGCGTAAGAAGATTCGTAATGAAAAAGAGCACTTGTATTACATTCAGACAATTCACGGTATTGGCTATCGTTTTAGTTTGGGGGTGTGAGAATGATTGTTTTAGTTATTGCTTTGTGTTCACTGACCATTTTTCAAACTCTCTACATTTTGCAGACTAAAAAACAGCTGATTGAGGCTTCATCAATTCTTAATGAAATCACAGAGGGGAATTTGGACAGACGACTACTGGCTAATGAAGATTCTGTGGTCAGCAAAATAGTTTATAGGATTAACGAAATTGTCATCCAAAATAAGCAAAGACTTATGGAAACTCGTAAATCTGAACAGGCTTATAAGAAAATGGTAACCAGTTTGTCTCACGATATTCGAACGCCCTTGGCTTCTTTAGTTGGATATTTAGAGGTGTTGGAAAAGGGGACAGTGACAGAAGAAGAGCATGACCAATTTCTAAAGGTAGCAAAAGCAAAAGCGCTGTATTTAAATGAATATGTCCAGTCCTTATTTGAGTGGTTAAGGCTGGAATCTGGTGAATGGATCTATCATTTTGAAGAACAAAATGTAAGTGAGTTGATTAGAGTAATTTTGGCTGATTGGATTCTAAAGTTTGAGAACAGCAATTTAGATTTTCATTTTGACATTCCTGAAGAACCGGTCTATCTGTTGCTGGACAAATCGGCATTTGAAAGAATTCTGAATAATCTTTTTACCAATATTTTTAAGCATAGTAAAGCGGATCAGCTGAATGTTTCACTGAAAAAATCAGACAATGAGATAATCATTGAAATTTCTGATAATGGTATCGGCATTTCATTGGCAGATCAGCCATTTATTTTTGATCGTCTGTATAAATGTGACAATTCAAGAACAGAGAGCAGCAATGGACTTGGCTTAGCAATTGTTCGAGAATTGGTTTCTTTGGCTCATGGAACGATTACAGTATCTAGTCGTCCAGCTTGTGGTACCACTTTTGTGTTAACTTTCGCTTTAAACATGATTAATGAATAAAACTAGCAAGGTTTTGGCAAGGTTCTTTCGTTAAAGTGTAGAGTAAAGGGAGGTAAGTAAGTGAATAGACAAACAATTCTTACGACTAATAAGTTGACTAAAAAATACGGACTACAATCGGCTGTCGATCAAGTGAGCTTGAATGTAAAAAAAGGGCGAATATACGGTTTACTAGGAAGAAATGGTGCGGGGAAAACGACGATCATGAAAATGATTTTGGGTTTAACTACTATTACGTCTGGTGAGATCACAATTTTTGATCAACCGCTTAAAAAAAATAAGTCATCAGTTTATCCTCGAATTGGTTCGATTATTGAGACGCCTGGATTTTATTCTAACTTAACAGGGACTGAAAATTTACAGGTTTTTGCTCGTTTGAGAGGAACCATCAATAAAGCAGCTGTTGAAAATGCATTAGCAGTGGTAGGACTAGCATACAATGATAAAAAAGTTTTTTCCTCCTACTCATTAGGAATGAAACAAAGATTGGGAATTGCTAATGCGCTTTTGAATGATCCAGAACTATTAATTTTGGACGAACCCACCAATGGACTTGATCCAATCGGAATTGCTGAAATTCGTACCTTTTTAAAAAAACTTTGTGAGGAAGACGGGAAAACGATTATTATTTCTAGTCATATCTTGTCCGAAATGGCTCTCCTGGCTGATGACATTGGGATTATCCACGACGGTGTGCTTTTAGAAGAGAGTACGTTAGAGGAATTACAAAGTAAATCGGAACAATATATTTTGATTCAAGCTCCTGAGGTATATCGGGCTATTCATTATTTGGACTCTGTTTTAAAAATTGAAAAGTATGCTTTACAGGAGCACAAGTTTATTCGAATTTATGATTTGAGCATTCCGGTTGCTGAGTTAGGTAAATCTTTTTTTCAAGCTGATATTGCTCTGACCCATTTGGAATTATGTGTAGATAATTTAGAAGACTATTTTAAAAAGGTAACAGGAGGTACAGGAATTGCATAATATTGTAGCAAATGAATGTTTGAAGTTAAGAAGAAATAAACTGCTACCTGTTTGCTCATTAATTGCCTTAATTCTTCCATTGTTTATGATAGCAATTGATTTAGTGGAAAAAGATTCTTTGGTAATGACAGGTACTGAATGGGTATATCGACTGGTTGTACCTATTCAGGTAATTGTCTATCCAGTGCTAAATGGTTTTGTGATCACCTTTTTGATTCAAAAAGAGTATGCAGAACGCACGATCATTAACACTCTAACAGCTCCAACAAATCGCGGGAAATTTTTATTGAGCAAATATCTTATTTGGTTGCTTTGGAGTTTTGTTACAACATTCAGCTTTTTAATAATCACTTTTGCTGGTTATTTAGCCATTTTCGGCGTCCCATCTTTCCAACACTCGTTAACTGAAATTACACGGGTTGTTTTAAAAACAGGTCTGCTAAGCCTTTTTTCTATGAGTCCACTATTGATCATTTGTATTTTGCAAAAGAATATTTTTTACCCCAGTTTACTTTGCAGCTGTCTAATTTCAGGAATTGGTTTTGTCGGTTTATATTGGCCAGCAAATCTGCGAAATCTAGTTCCCTGGTCTGCAGTTACTTCCATCAGTTTATTAGATACAAACAATTATCTACCCTATGCTTCTATTTTTATTTGCTGCTTGCTGGGAATTTTTGGAGGCATAGCTTTTTTTCAGCATCAAAATCAGTAGGAGTTTTTTATTTAAGAGAATATTTGATTAACTCGTGTCTACGAGATCAGTTAGTGAAAAACAGACTAACGTGAATTTTTGAGAGTACTGTTTAGGTACTTTTCGCTTGGACAAGAAAAAATGAGTAGAATAACTAATAGTTTCCTTAATAAATAGAAAAAAACTTCTACTTATCTCGATGGTTGTCCAAGGATAAGTAGAAGTTTTTTTGATGGTCACAACACTATTGTAAATAAAACAAAATATCTTCTGGCAAGAAGGTATAGGATTTACCGCATAGGGGACAGATTGCTTCGAGATTTTCTTTTTGTGTTGCAAGTTCTTCAACCTCTTTTTTTCTTAAGGAAAAAATTAACGGCAAAAACATTTGCTTTGAACAGCCACAGTGGTAGTTAATCGAAGTGTGCCCTAAAAACTGTTGATCTGAGAATAAAATAGCCAAATTTGATTCAACCGTTTCGATTGTTGCCAATCCAAGACCTTTTCTAAGAACTTCAATTTTTTCTAAAGAACTCAACACCACTTCATCCTGTGCAAAGGGCAATGGCTGCAGCAACAATACAATATTTTCCGCATTTTCTTCTGTCGAGATAGGGTAGAAATAAGTAGGTGTTTGTTCGCTATCTGCAAAATAGGCTTCAATATCAGAATAAAAATCCCCAGTTTTCATCAATGAATAAGAAGTATGGGCACTTCCAAATTGCCCCTCTAAGCTTGAAATCGTCTGGATCGTTCCTTTCTTAAAATTAGTGGGCCGCTCTTGTAAGGTAGCTGTTCCAGTAATCGTATGGTTGGAAAATGAATCCGTTGAGAGCTTATTTTTTTTGTTTTTCGATGAAAAAGTAAACGATATTCTTTGCTTACCAATCGTCAAAACGTTCACCAAGGCAGTGATATTCAAGGCTTTTATAAATTGACTGGCATCAGCTTCAACCAAAGACAATTCTTTAACCGTTGAATAGATTTGTTTTCCTGACAATAGGTATAGGCGAAGCTGTTTATTTTCGATTAAATACTTAGTTACCTGATTTTTCATTTTTTTCCTCCGTGAGTTTTACTATGATAAGATGAGTGTATTCCATAACGTTACGTGAGGTGCAAGTAAATGTTCAAAATGACTGAATTTTCCCAACTAACTAACTTAACGATACGAACCTTACATTATTATGATGAAGTTGGCTTGCTCGTTCCAAGTAGAGATTCTAGTGGACATAGAGTGTATACTTATCGCGACTTGGTTTTGGCTCACGAGATTATTTTGTTAAAGGAAACGGGGTTAAGCTTGGAGGAGATCATTGACCAAATTAAGCAAAATCCAAATGAACCGCTGAAAGAGTCGTTACTGAGACAAGAGCAACTGTTATTAACGCAGGTCAAAAGAATCAAGGGTCGTTTAGCAAGAATTGACCAGATTTTAAATGATGAAAAAGACTTGGAAGAACGTGCGATAAAAAATATTTTTATAGATAATAATCCGTTGAAGGCTGAACTTTCGAATATTTGGACGTTAGATTTTGAAAATGTTCAGGATTTATCTTATTTGAAAGAATTCAATGGCAATATAAATTTTGATGTTCACTTTCGTAAACTTGCCAAGCTTCAGCAATTATCCGCTTGTGATAATCATGTTCAACGGGAATTAGCAAATTTTGTTACTATGTTAACAGAAAACTATGGGGCTTCTTTTCAGAAAGAAGGCTTAGAAAAGTTTGTGCTTTTTTATCGAGATTCCCCACAGGCTCAAGAGTATTTTAAGCAATATGGAAAAGATTTTTCGCTATTTTTATCTGAAGCATTAACGGCATTTATTAAGAATTGAACTGATTAATGATTTTAATTTGAATAAATTACTGGCAATGAGCACAAAAAATATTTTATTGACATAGGATTCATAGCGATCTTACACTAGAATTATAGTGATTTCATTACATTTTTAATGATATTTATTGGATATGAGAGCAGTTTATCCTGCTGTTTATAAATAGAATAAAAATTGGAGGTACTTTATATATCGTATGAAGCAACGGAATTACAGCTTAAATCTTTTCAGAAGTAGCATGAGTATTTAAAAACAAAATTGGATTTAGGTAAAGAATTACTTTGGTTAACCCAAGATGAATGTAAAAAGGTGGGACCAAATATTGAGGAAACGCTGGAATTAGTGAAACAAGCACTGATTGCTCACGGAAAAAAAGCTTACGAAATGCCTGCTAAAATTGGTATTCATCCTTATCCTGATGTGTTCTATCATGCCATGCCAGCTTATGTTCCAGACAATTTAGCTTGTGGTGTAAAATGGATCGAATGCTATCCTCGCAATCCTAAAGAATTCAACTTGCCGCAAACAACTGGTCTGTTAATCTTGAATGACATCACAACTGGTGTGCCGATTACAGTGATGGATTCAGCGTGGCTGACGGCAATGCGTACACCAGCTGTAACAGCCTTGGCTGCCAAAGCACTGCATCCGGATGCGACGACTTTTGGTATGTTTGGCTGCGGAATTCAGGGAGTAGCCCATGTAAGATACATTGTCAAAACGTTAAAAAAAATAGAAAAGATTTACATCTATGATATTCATAGCGAAACAATGGATCAATTGATTGAGGAAGTCAAAGGTGAAGTTACGATTCCGATTATTAAAGTGAATAGCCCAGAAGAGCTGGTTAAGCAATCGGAAGTGATGAGTTCAGCAACGGTTATTTTAAAGGACACCTTAAAGGTAGTGAAAAAGGACTGGGTTGGCAAAGGTCAGACGATTCTCCCCTGTGATTTGAACACGTTTTGGGATCCAGAAATTTGCTATATGGCGGACAAGTATATCTTGGACAGTAAGGAAGAGCATGAATTGTTTGCAGACATGGGTTACTTCCCAGATGGGCTGGCACCAGTTACTTGCGAGACAGGTGAAATTTTGGTCGGTGTGCATCCAGGACGTACTAGTAAAAACGAATTGATTGTTTGCAGCAACGTAGGAATTTCTGTCAGCGATGTGGTTATGGGACAAGCGATCTTCTCGAAGGCTCTACAAGAAGGAATTGGGCGGAAGCTGCCGTTGTAGTAATGGTAAAGAATACTTATCGATGTAGTTAAGCTTGCTTAATTTGATTAGGAACCGAAAGCTATCTGAAAAAAATTGCCATAAAAAATAGACCCTTAATTGTTAGAGTCATGAAGCGATCCCAGAAGTTAGATTCTTATCTTCTAGGGGTCGCTTCAATCATAAATCTTAAGGATACTTCACCACTTTTTTCTAGATAGTTTGAAAAATACTGAACAAATTCTTAAAAGACTAAAAAAGAACAATCTTAGTTATGGAAAGCGCTATCAAAATATGTTATGATAAGAATCAATCTAAAGTAGAACGAAAGGGGGGCCTGTAATGACAATCGTAAATCAGTATATTGAAGAATGCTTGGATGATGACTTGGAATGCTTTACCAACTATTCGATTTTCTGCTGCGGCAAAAAAATAGAAACTGATGAGAACGTTCGCATTTATTATACAGACTGGCTCTCCAGTAACATTGTTTATGAACTTGTGCTGGACCATAATGAACGTACTAAACAAAAAAATATCTATTTTTATCTTAACGAACGTAAGCAATGGATTGCTTACGGCAACAACGAAGTTCGAGTAGTACAACCCTTACGTCAATAAAAGCAGCCGACAAAGTATCCTTCTTTGTCGGCTATTTTGCGTCTGGATATACACCAAGCATCAATCAGGTCCTTCAGCGGCTGCTCCTAAGTCAGCGTTACAACGATCTTTTACTATGGCGATGATGCTGAAACACATTTGAAGGATGTGGATGTTTTCCTGCTTTGTTCAAAATACTTCGTTAAATGAGATTTGACAGCAGTGGATTTAGTATTAAGACTTAGAAAACACGGTTTCAGCACATATATAATAGTAGAAACACGATTTCAATCTAAATTTAGCAAACAATGAGGTCTACAGATATTTTGTCGATTTAGGGATGTTGCAAGTTTTTACAATTTTAGACAACCATCTCTTAATGGGTTCCATGCAGAGGTCCTTTATCACCTGTTGCTTACGTATTTTTCTTAGCGAATAATTAGCTACAACTTCTTCAAAAATTACGATGGTCCATCGACTGAGCCTAATGAATAAGCACTATTAGTAATACTAAATCTTACTTAATCTAGGAAGCTACGATGAAAGTGAGATAGTCTTGGCCAGTCCACTAGAAGTAGAATAACTATCCTATTCCACTTCTAGTGGCAGGATGGATCACTAAAATAGAAAACACAATTTTTGAACACTTCTTGGTTGAATTTTGGTAGTGCTATCTATATAATATTCTTTTGCCAAACAATGGAAACGTATTCTATCATTTGGTAATACACAAAAAAGCGAGATCGAGATCAGTCGACCACCATCACAAACTATCCTATGTTGACCGCATATGAACAGGACATTGCCTCGGCAATCAATTTAGGCTGATCGATTCTCATAAAGAGAACATGGATTTTCACTGACCTGTTGATGGAAGGTGGGAGCCATGTTTTTTACTTTCTACCCTTGTGATACACTAAAGAGTAGAGTAAAATTTTGCTAGGAATTATTTTCAATTATAAAAAGGAGGGGAAACAACCCATGAAAAAATTGAGTATTATCTTATTATTAGGACTAACCTTAACATTGATCACAGGTTGCTCGCCAACTGGAAATACTTTGACCAGCTCTAATCAATCAACGACTGCTTCTACGGAGGAAAAGATCACAATTAGTGTCAAGATTACTGATAACACTAAAGAGGTTTCCAATAAAAATGTAGAACTAATTGAAGGTACTAGTCTGATGGATTTAATGAAAAAGGAACATAAGCTGGAAGAGAAGGATGGTATGATCACAGCAATTGATGGCCTCAAGCAAGATGAACAGGCTGGTTATTACTGGACCTATACAATCAATGGTGAATGGGCAACAAAAGGTGCACAGGAAACCTTCGTAAAAAATGGTGATCAGGTTGAGTTTGATTATGGCAAAGTCGAGTAACAAATTTACCATTCGCGATATTTGTTTTATAGCGTTGATTACTTCGGCTTGTGTAGTTGGGCGTACAGCCTTTCAATTTATTCCTAATGTTCAACCGATTACTGCTATTTTTATTTTAGTCAGCTTCAACAAAGGGTTTTCGCGTAGCTTTGTAATTGTATTACTGACGATTTTCACGACCAATATTTATATGGGAATGGGTCCTTGGACACTGACACAAGTTTTTTCTTATACCGTAATTATTATTGTGAGCTGCGGGTTCTCTCAAATTCCTTGGTTTGCTCAGCACCAATTACCCCAGTTGATTTTTGCACTTTTTACTGGGTATCTGTTTGGTTTCCTAACAGCTTGCGGTGATACAATTATTTATGGAATCCGTGCTTTTTGGCCTTACTACGTGCAGGGAATCTATTTTGATACTCTACATGGTGTAGGTAATCTGCTGTTTTATGCTTTGTTGCGGCCATTCATTCCGAGGCTGCTTTTGAGGTTTTGGCCAAATCAATACTAGAGAGAAGCTGTGACGTAAATGGTGCGCACCCCGTCAATAGGACAGTGAAATAGTATAAAATTTTTGTGGACTACTCATCAAAAATAGATGAGTAGTTTTTTTGAATATACCTTGGTGATTTATGCAGCTTTGTAGTAATTGTTGTGAAATTCCATCGGCGTCATTACTTGTAATTTTCGTTGGTAACGTCCAGTATTGTAGTACTTCATGTAGTCAGTAATCATTGTGACGAGTTCTTCGCGACTGGTAAACTTTCGTCCATAATAGTTTTCTCGCTTAAGCATTCCCCAGAAACCTTCCATAGGCCCATTATCAGTACATTTCCCTACACGAGACATACTCTGAATCATATCGGCTTTTACGATGCGGCGGAAGAAGTTCACATGGGTATATTGAAACCCTTGATCACTGTGGAAAATTGGATGAGCCTCTGGCTCCAATTCGACTGCTTGATCAAACGTATCAAAGACCAAGTCCAAATCATTGGTGTCACTCAGTACATACGTGACAATGCGGTGATCGTAAAGATCTAGAATCGCACTCAAATAGAGTTTTTTGACTATTGGTCCAATAAAATACTTGAATTCTGAAACATCTGTCACCCACTTCTGATTCGGCGCCTCTGCATGAAATTGGCCACGCAAAACGTTCTTTGCTTTGTAGTACGGAGCATAAGCACGCCTTGTAATACAATTTGCTGGATGTTTTATCCTCGATTGGATTTGTTCATGACGACAGATGCGTAAGACTCGTTTATCGTTAACATTTATCTTATAGGTCCGCTTCAATTCATCTTTAATTCGACGATACCCCATATCTGGATGCTTCTCATGAATTGTTCGAATGTCTTTTGTGATTTGACGATTGATTTGTTCACGTACACTCTCTGGATGTTTCAACCAGCGATAATAGGCAGAGCGTGTTATCCGCAAGAGTTCGCACAAGGGTTTTATCGGGTAGTCCATTTCTTCGTGCAAGAATTTGATTGCTTGGTAAGCAGCCACGTTTCGAAATTACCCTAACGATTCCTCCTCTCCAATTCCCTCACTTTTTTTAACAGGTCATTTTCCATTCTCAATTGTCTAATCTCACTCTTCAATTTGGCTAGCTCAATTGCTTGTTCTTCTTCTGGTGTTCGGCCGACTTGTTTCGCTTTGCGTCGGCCTCGCCGATCTTGAAGCCCGTCATAGCCTCGCTGCTCATACTTCTTCACCCAGTTATAGACGTTCTGATAGGACACTTGATACTTGATTGCCATCGCTCCATAATCCTTATTATTGGCTAGACACTCTAATACAATCTTCAGACGTTCCTCTTGACTGGTCTCACGGGTTTGACTCATTCTACTTCCACCACTTTCTGATTTGAAGTCTTTATGAGTATTATAAACCTTGATCCAGTCCTGTAGTTGCCTCTTGCTTCTTAATCCATACTTTTTGGCGATATAAACTTGGCTGCCTCCACCAGTAAAGTAATCTTGAACGGCTATCAGCTTCAAATCCTTCGAATAATTGTTATTCTTTCTTGAAGCAACCAAACCTGCGGCTCCTTCATTTTCATACAAATTGCACCATCGTTTGATTGTTTCTGTGGAAACCTGTGCTTCCTTGGTGGCTCTCTTCAAACTGATCTCATGTCTAAGATAACTCTCGACAATCTTTAGACGTTCTTCTGGACTCAGCTTCATCCTTCTTTTTCCCATAACAAATACCCCTATCTAGGATTTAATTATTTCCTTGTCCTAGATAGGGGTAGCATATCAAAATGTCGCGGCTTTTCTTTATGTTATTGAGCAGCTTTCCTTGTATAAAATCTCTAGTTATCAATCATACAAAACTGGCTCCCAATTATCGCCGTTCTTTTGTCTAAGAGAAATAATAGTTGCGTCTCTTTTCTTAATTAAAGCTAAAAATAAAATTAATCTACTCCCGAATTGCTTAAACAGCTTATAAGAGAAAGTTGGCTGAGCAGGACGACAGTCAAGCTTATTATATGGTTTACAGTGTGCCATTAGATATGGATTTAACTGCATTGGAGCACTATCCGTCTATCGCTATTATGAAAAAAGATTTATTGTGAGCAGCTAACCATTAAATGGGTTAACTGCTTTTTTCTATTCAAATACTGCAATAAACTTTTTACTGGCCAAGGAAAGCATCTGTTTTTGTTTATAGGCTAAACCGATTTTGCGAAAGGCTGGGACATCTAATTCCTTAATTACTAATTTATAAGGAATTCGTTCTAGGATTAGGCTAGGTAAAATACTAATTCCTAATCCCTTTTCTACCATCGCCATAATGGCGTAGTCGTCCCAGGTGGTAAATTGGACATTGGGTGAAAAATTCAGCTTATTCAACAGGCGTGTAATATCTGAGTTGCCATCCTTTTCCAGCAAAATGAAAGGAAGGCCATAAAGATCCTGCAGCGAAACCTGCGGCAAGCTAGTCAGAGGATGATTCTCAGGTAAAATGACCTTCAACTCATCTTGTTCAATATACTGAACCTGCAATTCAGGTAGCGTGGGTAAACGCAGAAAACCAAAATCAACGCGGCCATTAACGATCCATTTTTCAATTTCATCGTAATCGCCTAAGAGCAATTCAAAGGCGATATTGGGGTAGTCTTTTTGAAAATCACTCATTAATTGCGGCAGCCAGTGGGTTGCTACACTAGAAAAAGTTCCGATACGAATGCCGCCAGTTTGGATGCCGCCCAATTCTTCCAGACGAAGCTGCACAGCCTCATATTCTTCATATAATTTCTTTGCCAATGGGAAAATATTTAAGCCATCGGAGGTGAGGCGCAATCCGGCACGGTTACGTTCCAATAAGGTAATGTTCCATTCCTTTTCCAGATCGTTAATCATGCGGCTAATACCGGATTGTGAATAGTTAAGTGTTTCAGCAGCTTTGGTAAAACTGCCTAACTCAACTGTTTTGACAAAAGCTATGTATTTTTGAATATTCATATCCATAGGTATCTCACTCTTTTCATCTGGAATCATCATGTTAAAGATGATAAACATTCGTTTTTGTAATGTTTAAATTCATGGTAAGCTAATTCTACAGTAATTTCAACCGGAAAGTAGGAGAATAAATGATTCAAGTGAGTGAGATTTATACTGACACACCAACAAAATTGACGACAACTGTACAAGAACAAGCGTATCAAGCTATGGATGAGCTGAAGATTTCTTTCGAACGTGTAGCAACTGATGAAGTAATTACAATGGAGGATTGTCTACAAATTAATGAGCGTTTGGATATGAATATGGTCAAAACTTTGTTTTTATGTAATCGGCAGCAAACCAATTTTTATCTGTTTGTAACGAGAGGAGATAAACCCTTTCGCTCAAAGGATTTTAGTAAAGCGTTAGAAATCGCCCGTGTTTCCTTTGCGTCAGAAGAACGAATGGCAGAGCTGCTGGGTACCCAAATTGGGGCAGCCACCGTTTTTAGTGTTTTAATTGATCCAGAGAAAAAAGTGCAGATTGTTTTTGACCAGGATGTAGTCAATGATCAGTGGTATGGCTGCAGTGATGGAACCACCACCGGTTATTTAAAAATAGCGACAAAGGATATTGTTGAAAAATTATTACCTTATAGCAAGCATGATCTGACCATTATTGAGGTATAGCATATGGGATTACACAAGAATCGACTGGTTGTTAAAGTAGGGACGACTTCATTAACTAATAAAATCGGCAAAAATGATCTGCGGTCTTTTGATCAATTTGCTTACGTTTTGGCGGACATCCAAAATTTGGGGTATGAATTGATTTTAGTTTCTTCCGGGGCCATTGCGATTGGTGCCAATAAATTACAGCTGGCAGCTTATCCCGAATCTTTACGCATGAAGCAAGCAGCAGCGGCTGTGGGGCAATGCAACATTATGATGCTTTATGACAAATTCTTTCGTGATTATGGGAAAACTGTGGCACAAATTCTATTGAATGATGGAGATTTGAAGGTGGCAGAAAGGAAGGAAAACCTAATAAGTACCTTTGAAAGCCTGCTGGAGATTGGAATCATTCCCATAGTTAACGAAAATGACTCCATCAATTGTTCGGAAATAGAATCAGCAGATAAGTTGTTTGGAGACAATGATATGTTATCCGCACAGGTTGCCAGTCTATGTCATGCTAGAAAGCTGGTTATTTTTTCTGATATTGATGGCTTGTATTCTCAAGATCCGCGAATAAATTCCGATGCCCAGCTGATTAACCAAGTAAGAAGCATTGACCCTGAGCTTGAGGCACTAGCATCAGGCGCGGGTTCTAAACGAGGAAGAGGCGGGATGATCACGAAACTGCGAGCAGCTAAATTCGCCATGGAACGGGGAATTGATACCGTGATTACTAACGGCAATAATCCTCAATCCTTGTATAAGGTGATTAACAATGAACCAGTCGGTACGGTTTTTTCAGGTCAATGATGAGGAATAAACGATAAGAAGAAGTATCGTGCAGGAGATACTTCTTCTTATTTTACTTTTATAATATCAATTAGGTCGGTCTGTTTTTTCACACTAGCATTTAATCCTGGGAGGAACTGCTTGCTGGGTATCCATTCGATCAAAATGAACCAAAACAATTAATAGAGACAGAGAAAAAGTCATTGCTTAAGTGGTTAGAATGAAAATGACCGAATTTAATTCGTTAGGTAAAGGCAAAAACAATCAGCTGTAGACAAAACAATCGTCTACAGCTCTTTTATTTTCATTCTGCTCGATGCTATACTTATAAGAAAAGGAGGTTGAGCATGAAGTTTTCGAAACGTTTCTTCTCCTTGTATACGATATTTGTCTTACAAAATGTTGTTACCTTAAGCGTGAATCTAACTGATAACATGATGATTGGCGCCTATAGTGAAATCGCTTTATCGGGTGTAGCTGCGATTAATCAGGTACAATTTTTTTACCAGCAAATCTTAAATGCTTTAGGTGAAGGGGTCGTGATGATTAGTAGTCAGTACTGGGGAACTGGTCGGATTGAACCAATCAAAAAAATTGTGGCTATTGCGATCAAAATTACGGTTGGCGCAGCGGTGCTGTTATTTACGGCGGTGTCGTTATTTCCAGAGCAGGTCATGCGGATATTCACGACTTCTCAGCCGATTATTGAGCAGGGGATCAACTACTTAATGATTGTCCGTTTTTCCTATTTCTTTTTAGCAATTACCATGATTTTGCTGGCTTCTTTGCGTAGTGTTGAAGTTGTTAAGATTGGGTTTTATCTGTCAATCGCAGCTTTTTTATTAAATATTTGCATTAATTATACTCTGATTTTCGGGAAGTTTGGAGCACCAGAATTAGGCGTTCAGGGAGCCGCTATCGGGACTTTGATTGCCCGAATAATTGAACTGACTTTACTGCTGCTTTATTTAAAGCTGCGAGATAAAACACTGCGCAGTAAGGTAAAGGATTACCTGACCTTCGATTCGTTATTGAGAAAAGATTATTTTCGGGTAGTAGCGCCAATGACTGCTATTGCAGCACTTTGGGGATTAAGTACGGGACTGCAAACGTCGATTTTAGGTTACATGAGCTCGGCCGCAATTGCTGCTAATAGTGTGGCTTCTGTTCTTTTTCTATTGGTTAAGGGTGGAGCTGTGGGTGCTGCTTCAGCGGGAGCAATTATTATCGGAAAAGAGATTGGCTCAGGCAATCTCGACCAAGTCATTGTCTATTCGAAGAAATTACAAAAAATGTACTTGGCTATTGGCATTATCGGCGGAATTCTTCTGTTTTTTGTTCGTATTCCGATTTTAGGCTTGTATGATTTGTCAACTGAAACCCAAACGATGGCGAATCAATTTCTGATTATTTTGAGTGTCATTTACGTCGGAATGGGGTATCAGATGCCCACCAGCGAAGGAATTATTCGAGGCGGCGGCAGTCCAATGTTTATCATCAAGATGAATTTAATCAGCAGCTGGCTAATTGTGATTCCGCTGTCTTATCTATTAGCCTTTTATTTCAAGGCCTCACCGGCAGTGGTAGTTTTTGCCTTGAACTCGGATCAGCTGTTTAAATGCGTCCCAGTCTTTCTGAAAGCCAATTTTGGTAAATGGATCTACAAGCTGACTAGAGAAGAAAGTGAAAAAGCAGACATACAAGAAATAGTGTAACGAAAGCAGAATCTTTGAGGTTTTGCTTTTTTTGTTGCGTCGTGCAAAATAATTTTTTGATGGATGACTGCTGCGTTTCAAACTGTGGACCTAGGTCCACAATACGGATGATCCATTGTAATCGGTTGCGGCGACAGGTAAATTAGAGACATAGATACGTATCGAAAAATTTTGGGAGGAGAACGAATGAAAATAAAAGTGACAGAAGCGATGCAGAAATTTTCACGGGCAGTCATTGTACCAGTGAAATTCATGGCGGTAATGGGGTTGTTTCTTGCTTTGGCCGTGATTTTACAATTGAGCTTCATGCCAGCTTTTTTACAAACCTTTGGAACATTGATTAAAACGATGATGGACAGTATGTTAAATAACCTGTCGTTGATTTTCTGTATTGGGATTGCCTCATCATTGGCTGAAAAGAAAAAAGTGGAAGCAGGATTAATTGCCCTTATTGCCTTTTTGTTTTTCTTAGCAGCAAATAATGCTTGGCTTTCTATGAATCACATGATTGCGGAAGCTGGCGAAATGGGGCTGTTCGGAACAGGCCAAGGAATGGTATTAGGGTTTCAGGTAGTTGATATGAATGTTTTTCTAGGTATGATTGTTGGCTGTCTAGTAGGCTATTTGCATAATAAATTTTCTAATAAAGAATTGCATGATATTTTGAGTATTTATGGTGGTTCACGCCTGACCTTCATGATTGTGATTCCCATTATCTTGGCACTAGCGATTGTTTTGTCTTATGTATGGCCGGTGATTAATGGTTGGATCACGTCATTGTCTGATGTCATTTTGACTACAGGCCTGCTAGGTGTCTTCATTTATGCTTTTGGGAATCGTTTCTTGATTCCAACTGGCTTGCATCATTTGCTTTGGATGCCGTTTTGTTTTACAGCACTTGGTGGGACAGCGGAAATCAATGGACAGGTTTACAGTGGAGCGGCAAACATTTTTTACGCGGAGATGGCGAATGCCAATACGATTACTCAATTGGATTCATCATTACGTTTTGCGACCTTTGGCTTTGTTAAGATTTTCGGTTCGATTGCGATTACCTTGGCGATTATTTATTGTGCCAACAAAGATCGAAAAGATGAAGTAAAAGGGATGATGTTGCCCTCAATGTTTGTGGCAGCGATTGCGGGTATTACAGAACCACTAGATTTCACTTTCTTGTTCATTTCACCTTTGTTATGGCTAGTGAATAGTTTGTTAACCGCCATTTCAGAAACCTTGCTTTGGGCATTAGGAGCAAGAACATATATGCTGTACGGACTAATTGATACAGTCGTTTCCAATTCAGTCTTTAGTCCATCGCTGACTAAGTTTTATTTAGTGATTATTGTTGGCCTAGTCATGATGGTAGTTTGGTTTGTTACCTTTGTTTATTTGATTAAAAAGCTGGACATTAAAACACCTGGACGTGACGTAGTTGAAGCAGCAGTTGCAGAAGGCAATGGACTAGTTGATCAAACAGCGATCGAAGTTTCAGAGCAAGAGGAGGATTTGGTTATTTCCGGTTTAGGTGGTGCTAGTAACATTGAACTGGTGACTAACTGTTTTACCCGCTTGCGAGTAACAGTAAAGGACCCTGAAAAAGTGGACACCCATCTACTGGAAAACCTTCCCAAATCTAAGGGAGTCGTAACAAACGGCAAGAATATTCAGGTCATTATTGGCATGGGTGTGCAAGAGTTTAAAGAAACAGTCTGTGAAATTTTAGGAATTGAAGAATAGGAGCGAAAGTAATGAGTTTAGAAGCACAATCAGTAGTAATTGCTGGCGGAGGTAGTACGTATACTGCTGGAATCGTCATGATGTTAATTGAAAATCAAGATAAATTCCCTCTGCGTCAGTTGAAATTTTATGACAATGATCAAGAACGACAAGAGGTTGTAGCGAAGGCCTGCGAAGTAATTATTAGAGAACGGGCACCTCATATTTCATTTTTGGCGACAACCGACCCAGAGACCGCTTTTTCCGATGTGGATTTTGTAATGGCTCACATTCGGGTTGGCGGGTTAAAGATGCGGGAGCTGGATGAAAAAATCCCGTTGCGTTATGGTGTCGTTGGTCAAGAAACCTGTGGACCAGGAGGAGTAGCTTATGGTATGCGTTCGATTCCTGGAGTAATTGAGTTGATTGATTTTATGGAAAAATACTCACCGGAGGCTTGGATGTTAAACTATTCCAACCCAGCAGCGATTGTGGCTGAAGCAACTCGCAGACTGCGTCCGGAAGCAAAAATTATCAACATTTGCGATATGCCAGTGGCAATTAAAAAATCAATGGCGGATATTTTAGGCTTGAAAAATGAGAATGAAATTGTGGATCGTTATTATGGTTTAAACCATTTTGGCTGGTGGACGGAGCTGACGGACCGTCAGGGGAATGATTTAATGCCGCGACTGAAGGAGCATGTCCAGAAGTTTGGGTATGCTGCGGCTGCTGAAGAAGGCAACCCACTGTTGGATGAGGCCAGCTGGATGGATACTTTCCAAAAAGCCAAAGATGTGTATGCTGTCGATCCTGATACCATGCCCAATACTTATTTGAAATATTATCTGTATCCCGATTATGTAGTCGCCCATGCTGATCCAAATCGGACGAGAGCTAACGAAGTAATGGACAATCGCGAGAAAAATGTTTTTGTCGAATGTCAGCGGGTAGCTCATGAACAAACAGCGGTAGGGACATCCATTGAAGCAGGAGAGCACGCAGAGTTTATCGTTCAGCTTGCGGGGGCATTGGCTTACAATACGTATGAAAGAATGCTGCTGATTGTTGAGAACAAGGGCGCGATTGCAAATATGGCTCAGGATACGATGGTAGAGGTCCCATGTATTGTCAGCAAGCGAGGCTATGAACCGTTGTGTATGGGGGAAATTCCTGACTTCCAAAAAGGCTTGATGACTCAGCAGGTTTCAGTTGAGAAGCTGGTGGTTCAGGCCTATTTAGAACAATCCTACCAAAAACTATGGCAGGCCTTGACTTTATCAAAAACAGTTCCCAGTGCTAAGGTAGCGAAAGCAATTTTGGATGAATTGATTGAAGCTAACCAAGACTGGTGGCCTGAATTGAAATAGCTAATAAACGAATGTCTGGTTACTGTTCAGGCATTCGTTTTTTGCCTTCCATCTGCGGAAACAGCTTGCTTCTCCAAACGCTCTTCTTATACAATAGAAGAAAACGGGTGAGGGGAAAACGATGCGCTTTGCGGATATTATCAATCAAAATTATACTGACTTAAATGAAACAGATTTAGCCATGAGCAATTATATTGTGGATCATCCCAAAGAGGTGCCCAACATGAGTACTCAGGAGTTTGCTAAAGCTTGTTTATCCTCCAAGTCGTCAGTTATTCGTTTTGCCCAAAAATTAGGATTTACCGGGTTTGGTGAATTACGAAACTTTTTAAAATGGCAGGATCACGAAGATACACTAGAGCAGCATTTGGATTTTCGCAAGCAGATTATTAAAGATACAAAAAAGACCATGGAGTATATTGAAGCAGCTGAATGGGAAGAGATTTATCAAAAAATCAAACTTAGTCATAATATTTACATTCTTTCAACTGGAGTAACTCAGCAAAGTCAGGCTGCTGAGCTGCAGCGATTATTTTTACTCATTGGCAAGCCGGCCCAAATGATTCCGGCCTCGGCTCAGTCAAATGAATTTCGACGAATTATTGAACGTCTGACTGATGAGGACATCATTTTTGTTTTATCGCTGTCAGGTGAGAATACACATTTGGAAAATGTATTAAATACGTTGTCGATTCGCAACTCGGTAATTGTATCGGTGACTAGTTTACAGAACAACTGGTTGTCGGGTCGGTCGGACTATAATTTGTATGCTTCCACCAGCCGCAGTCCGTTGCCAAAAGATTGGTGGCTGCAGACAGCCTCGTCTTTTTTCATTTTGATAGAGGCTTTTGCCTTTGGCTATATGGATTATGTACGTAAAAATAAATAGGTTGAAAAACTACTCAAACGATTGGGGACACATTGGGTGATCGAACGTGATTACACCGAAGTCCTCCCTTACTCGTTTGGGTATTTTTTTGTAAAGAACAACTCTATTCTGCTCAATTCTTCTACCTTAACCTTCAGAATTTTTAGCTAAAAGGTAAGCTGCTTTTCGTTCCAGCAAAGGGTTTTATGCAATGCGCGTTTAGTTGTCCATTTATCCCCAATAAAACTCAGAACTGGCTTGTATAAAGAGGATATAAAGAAATTTCAGCAAGCTTAACACTGTCTTTATAGCTTTTTGGCTAAGATAAAGAGGTGGAGGACAAGGTCCCGCTAGTTTGCGGCAGCAGTGGCTGTCGATATGGAGGAAAAGACAATGAATGTACTACTTGGAATAATCGGCGGACTATTAATGGTCTACTTATTCTGGTTTTTGTTTAAGGGGGAAGAGCTATGAGCAGTCTAATTTATCAAGGCATCTTTTTCTTTTTTGTTTTGCTGGCGGCTGCTTTACCTTTAGGCTGGTATATCAAGGAAGTAATGCAAGGGAAAATCCCGCGTTATGTACGGTTTTTACAGCCTTTGGAGCGGCTTTTTTATAAGGTTATTGGACCTGTTAGTAAAAAGGAAATGCGTGGGAAAACTTATTTTGTTCATGTACTACTATTGAGTTTCTCTTCGCTAGTGGTTCTGATGGTACTGCTGACGACCCAGCAGTGGCTGCCGGGAGGCGAGAAGGTTGCTAATTTGCCGATTGATCTGGCTTTGAATACTGCAGTTAGTTTCGTGACCAATACAAACTGGCAGGCTTATGCCGGAGAAACAACACTGTCGCATTTTTCGCAGATTTTTGGTTTGACGGTTCAGAATTTTATTTCTGCCGGCATTGGACTTTCAGTAGCTTGCGCGTTGATACGAGGAATTAGTCAGAGACAAAAGCGCATGCTCGGTAATTTCTGGCAGGATTTGACTCGTAGTTTAGTTTATATCTTACTACCACTGGCCTTTGTGCTGGCAATTGTGTTGATTTCACAAGGAAGTGTACAGACGTTTAGCAATGGGACAGCCTATCAAGGAGTGGAAGGAAAATCCCTGTGGTTGCATTTAGGGCCAGTAGCCAGTCAAGTTGCGATTAAACAGCTGGGAACCAACGGCGGCGGCTTTTTCGGAGCAAATGCAGCGCACCCTTTTGAAAACCCGACTATTTTAGCGAATTTCTTTGAAAATTTGGCGATTTTATTGATTCCAGCGGCGTTGATTTTTGCCTTTGGTTTTTGGGTAAAGGATTTGAAGCAAGGACGAACGATTTTGATTACATCTTTAGTTTTTGTTTCGTTAGCTTTTGTAGGAGTGGTGGTCAATGAATATTACGGCCCGCAGCTGGCCAATGCATTAGGAACCATGAACATGGAAGGTAAGGAAGTTCGATTTGGAATTGGCTGGTCCAGCTTGTGGGCAGTTAGCACGACAGCCGCTTCCAACGGGTCAGTTAATGCCATGCTGGACAGCTTCACGCCCTTAGGTGGAGCAATTCCGCTATTTCTGATGCAGCTAGGAGAAATAATCTTCGGGGGTGTCGGCAGCGGATTATACGGAATGATGGCCTTCTTGCTGCTAGCCGTATTTATCGCTGGTTTGCTAGTCGGACGTACACCAGAATATTTAGGCAAGAAAATTGAAGCCTTTGATATTAAGATGGCCAGTGTGGTTATTTTGACACCGTTACTATTGACGTTATTCGGAGCGATGGCGTTAGTACTTCATCCAGACGTAATGACCTGGTTGACCAATAGTGGTCCTCACGCTTTTAGTGAATTACTGTATGGGGCAACTTCTTTAGCCAACAACAATGGGAGTGCTTTTGCTGGATTAGCAGCAGATACGCCATTTATAAATGTGTTAGGCAGCTTGTTAATGACGCTTTCGCGTTATTTGCCGATACTGGTTATTTTATTACTGGCTGAAAATATGGGCATGAAGAAAAAATCGGCGTTAAACGAAGGAACCTTGTCAACCAGCAGTCCAACCTTTGTGACTATGTTGATTATTGTAATCTTCGTGGTGGGAGCTTTAAGCTTTCTTCCCGCAATGGCTTTGGGACCAATTGCTGAATACTTTAGGATATAAACGGAGTGAAAATGATGAAAAAAATCTATCAATGGGCGATCGGGCAGGCCTTTAAAAAGCTTGACCCTCGCCAACAAATAAAAAATCCGGTCATGTTTGTCGTTTATGTTGGTGCCCTGCTGACCACCGGGCTGTGCTTTACCGATACTGGTGTTCCTCTATGGTTCAGTATATCCATTACCATTTTCCTTTGGCTGACCTTGCTTTTTGCCAATTTCGCTGAAGCAGTTGCGGAAGGACGAGGCAAAGCTCAGGCTGACAGCTTGAAGCAGGCAAAAAAAGAAGTAATGACGTACAAAATTGATTCTTTAGCAGCGATCGAGGCGGAAGAATTTACAGAGATACGTTCGTCAGACTTGAAAAAAGGTGATTTAGTTTACGTTCAATCCGGCGAACAAATCCCGGCGGATGGGGACGTGGTTGAAGGTGCAGCTTCAGTGGACGAAAGCGCGATTACCGGTGAATCGGCTCCGGTGATTCGGGAATCTGGTGGTGACCGCAGTGCAGTTACTGGAGGAACAACGGTCGTTTCTGACTATCTAGTGATTCGAGTAACTTCCGAAAATGGCCAATCCTTCTTAGATAAGATGATTGCCATGGTAGAAGGAACCCAACGAAAAAAAACACCAAATGAGATTGGTCTGCAAATCTTTTTGATCACTTTAACGATTATTTTTTTAAGCGTAGCGATTACTTTAGTGCCTTTTACCGATTTCAGCAGTCAGCTTTCCGGTCAAGGTGAAGTGATTTCCAGTGTTATTGTGATTGCCTTATTGATTTGTTTGGCACCGACTACTATTGGAGCGTTGATTTCTTCTATCGGGATTGCTGGGATGAGTCGTTTGACTAAGGAAAATGTGATTGCGATGAGCGGTCGCGCAATTGAGGCGGCGGGAGACGTGGATGTCCTGCTGTTGGATAAAACGGGGACAATTACGTTGGGAAATCGTCGGGCCAGTGAATTTTTACCGGTTCCGGGTGTCACTGAAGAACAATTAGCCGATGCTGCTCAGCTTTCTTCTCTGGCTGATGAAACGGCAGAAGGGCGCAGCATTGTCATTTTGGCTAAGGAAGCCTTTAATATTCGTCAAAGAGAATTTCAGAAATCGGAAGTACGCTTCATTGATTTCAGTGCCAAAACTCGGATGAGCGGGATTGATTATCGCGGCGATGAAATTCGTAAAGGTGCTGCTGATACCATGAAAAAATACGTGGAGGAAAAAGGCAATCGTTACCCGGAGGCTTGTGATGAGATCGTGGATAATATAGCCAGAGCTGGTGGAACACCCTTGGTAGTAGTGAAGAACAACCAAGTTCTGGGTGTCGTTTATTTGAAAGATGTAGTCAAAAATGGCGTAAAGGACAAATTCGCTGACATGCGAAAGATGGGTATTAAAACCATTATGATTACTGGGGACAACCCATTGACTGCAGCAGCGATTGCAGCTGAAGCAGGCGTGGATGATTTCCTAGCCGAAGCCACTCCGGAAAATAAAATGAACTTGATCCGTGACTATCAGGACAAAGGACATTTGGTCGCCATGACTGGTGATGGAACAAATGATGCGCCAGCCTTGGCTCAGGCGGATGTGGCGATGGCGATGAATACCGGTACTCAAGCAGCCAAAGAAGCAGGGAATATGATTGACTTGGATTCCAGTCCCACGAAACTACTGGCTGTAGTTCAAATTGGTAAGCAGCTGTTGATGACTCGTGGAGCATTGACCACCTTTAGTATCTCTAACGATATTGCTAAATATTTTGCGGTAATTCCCGTGTTGTTTTATGGAATCTATCCCGAATTGAATCAATTGAATTTGATGCATTTAGGGAGTCCATTAACTGCGATCCTTTCAGCAGTCATCTATAATGCCTTGATTATTGTGGCGTTAATTCCTTTGGCCTTGAAGGGAGTCCGCTATCAGGAGAAACCGGCTAGTCAGATTCTGCGGAATAATTTGCTGGTGTATGGCTTAGGAGGAATTTTGGCTCCCTTCGTATTTATTAAATTGATTGACTTGATCCTGTCAGCAATCATTCTTTAGGAGGAAAAGGAAATGAAGAAACTTGGTGCAAGCCTGCGATTTTTATTATTCAGTCTGCTGATTTTTGGAGGACTGTATACTTTACTAGTTACTGGAGTTGGGCAATTGCTGTTTCCTAACCAAGCTAATGGAAGTGTTCTGGAGAAGAATGGGAAAATTGTCGGTTCGGAATTAATTGCTCAAACCTTTGAAGGGGCTGGCTATTTTACAGGTCGAAGTCCAGAGGTCAGTCAGCTTTCGCCAGTTTCTGAAAAGCAAAAAGAACTGGTGGCGGCTCGGACAAATGAAGCACAGAAAGCTAATTCTGCTGTTGATGTACCCAATGATTTAGTGACTGCTTCCGGCAGCGGTGTGGACCCTCACATTAGTTTTGAGGCGGCTGAATTTCAAATTCCCCGTATTGCCAGTGAGCGAAAACTAAGTGAAGCGGCAATTCATGATATAATCGAGAAAAACAGCCAAAAAGATTGGTTTTCTGATCGGAAATTCGTCAATGTTCTTGCCTTGAATTTGGCCTTGGACGATCAGTAGGGAAAGGAGCACCGGCCCAAATGGCGGTCACTAAAATTTCAGAAACACAGAAGCCCTTTTCTCATCGAGGAAAACTGCGGGTCTTCTTCGGCTTTGCGGCTGGCGTGGGTAAAACGTATGCAATGCTGGCGGAAGCTCATGAGCTGTTAGCGCTAGGTAAAGATGTGGTGGTTGGGTATGTTGAACCGCATGATCGACCAGAAACAAATCAACTTTTGGATGGCTTGCCGCAGGTTCCGTTAAAAGCGGTGACTTATAAGCAGCTGACTTTATATGAGCCAGACATTGACCGAATCATTGAACGCCAGCCGGATCTAGTCGTTATTGATGAATTGGCTCACAGCAACGCTGCAGGCTCGCGAAATCGCAAACGATATCAGGACATAGATGAGCTGCTGAATGCTGGTATCAGTGTCATGACTACAGTGAATGTTCAGCATATCGAAAGCCTAAATGATATTGTAGAAGAGGTAACCGGGATCGAGGTTAAAGAAACGGTTTCGGATACCTTTTTCCAACAAGCCTCGTTGAAGGTGATTGATGTCGAGCCGGATGAGCTGATTGAACGGCTGGAGCAGGGGAAAATTTATTCCAACGAAAACGCCAAACGTGCTTTGCAAAATTTCTTCATACCGCAAAAGCTGGAGCAGTTAAGAGGATTAGCGATTCAACGGGCTTCTGATCATATTAATCGAGTAGGTGGTAAAAACACCGGCGTACAAGTAAAGCTTTTAACGATTATTCATGAAACTATGCCGAAAATGGCTGAAAAGTGTATCCGCTGGTCTTCTCGTTTGGCTCAGGGCTTAGGTGCTGAATGGGTGGTGATCCAGATACGCTCCTCAGACACGACGTCAACCGGAGTTCCTTTAGCAGAAAAGCTGGGTGCCCAAGTGATTAGCATTGAAGAAGATGACAGCTTCGAAACGATTGTTGAGTACGCCAAGATGATTGGTGTAACGGATATCATAATGGGTAAAAACTTAAGCCGCCGTTGGTATCACTCGCTTTTTTCAGAGGAATTTGAAGATCGGCTGCTGCGCCGCTTGAGTGCTACTGAGGTTCATTTGATTCCCTATAAGGAAACTCAAACCTCGATTTTTGCCTATCCTAAGAAAGTGATTGAGGGAGGCGCCAAAGATTTTGGGATTGCTTTAAGCGGAGTCTTGGCCGCAACAGTAGTCACCGAGCTGATGCAGTATTTGCATGTAGGGGATCAAAACTTGATGCTGCTCTATATTTTCTTTGTTTTACTGGTTGCTCGACTGACTTCCGGATACTTTTGGAGTGCTCTTTCTTCTATTTTAAGTGTGCTTTCTTTCAACTGGTTTTTCGTGGAGCCGCTATACTCATTAACAGTGTACAAGCAGGGGTATCCGATTACCTTGGTAATTATGCTGATTGTGGCCTTAATGATAAGCAATTTGATGGTTCGATTAAAAGCTCAAGCGGTTCGCTCTAAGGAAAAAGAGCACCAGATGGAAATTTTATATGAATTAAATAAGCAGTATGTGTTGGCTGAAAATTCTCAGCAAATCTTTGAGATTACGACGACTTATTTATCTCGTCTGCTCAATCGTGAGGTTATTTTTTATAATCCATCAGGTGAGAAGAAAAGTGTCAGTGTCCCGGACAACAAAAGTTCAAAATTAGGTGGTGCAGAAGAAGCCGCTGTGGCTTTCTGGTCTGCGAAAAATCAGAAGGAGGCGGGCAATGGAACCGATACTTTAGTGGGTTCAAAAGGCTTCTATTTACCCATCCTTTCTGGTGGACAAAGTTTAGGGGTGCTGGGGATTCAACGTAACCGCAATCAAGTTTTAGAAAATAGTCAGCTCAACTATCTACGGTTAGTCCTAACCCAAATTGCCGTGGTTTTGGAGCAAGCTAATTTAAAGAGTGAAAAAGAAAAGATTGAAATCGAGAATGAACGGGAAAAAGTTCGCAGCAATCTGTTGCGGGCCGTTTCCCATGATTTACGAACACCGCTAACCGCGATTTCTGGTTTGGCAGAAACCATGGAGAAGAATCCTGAAATCAAGATAGAAACGCGGGAAAAACTATTAGCCGATATCCAAGAAGAATCCCAATGGTTGATTCGAATGGTGGAGAATCTATTGTCGATTACCCGAATTAATATGGATACTATGAAGGTAGATAAAACGGAGGAATCCCTCGAGGAAATCGTGGAGGCGGTCTACAAGCATATTAAAAAAGTTTATCCGCAGCGGGAGATTCAGGTCACGCTGCCAGAAGAATTTATTTTGTTGAGGGTTGATCCGATTTTGATCGAGCAAGCGCTGTTTAATCTAATTGAGAATGCTCTGCGTCATGGGAATGGTGAGACACCTGTTCAGCTGACTGCCTATCAGCAGGATCAACGGACGACATTTGAAATCGAAAATGCCGGAGAAATTCCGCTAGCTCAATTTCAACGAATCCAAAATAATCTGACAAGTGACCAGGAAGTTCCAGTAGATTCCAAAAATGGTCTAGGAATTGGCTTAAGTATTGTAAAAACCATCGTTCATGCGCATGGAGGACAATTAGAAATTGAAACAAAACCAGGACGAACCATTTTTCGTCTCGTGTTAAGGAGGGAAGTCAATGGTCAGAAAGCTGCTGTTAATTGAGGATGATCCCAACATTACCGACTTTATGGAGGTGGTGCTGGAAAAGGAGCGCTACCAGCTGGTAATCGCAGGTAACGGGATGGAAGCGTTAATGCTGCTGCAGGAGGAGAGCTTTGATTTGCTGCTGCTAGATTTGGGATTGCCAGACATTGACGGTGTTGAGCTGTTGAAAATTATCCGTAAACGGATGGAACTGCCAATCATTATTATTTCAGCTCGTAATAGCGAAATCGACAAGGTGAAGGCGTTGGATTTGGGAGCGGATGACTATGTGACGAAGCCTTTTAGCACCAATGAATTGTTAGCCCGTATCCGAACTGCTTTGCGTCATACCAGTCGCCCCTTGTTAGATTCCCAGGTTATTGAAAACAAGGAACTAAAAATTGATTTTGAACGGCAGCTTTTTTATAAAGCGAGTAAAGAAATTCATCTGACTAAAAATGAGTTTCGCATTCTGACGGTTCTTTTTCAAAACTTAGGTAAAGTGGTCACTTACGACACATTGATGACTACAGTGTGGGGACCTTATGCTGGCGATGCGCAAACCTTACGAGTAAATATGTCTAATCTTCGAAAAAAAATTGAGGAGAATACGTTGGAGCCGGAATATTTGATTACTGAAATAGGGGTAGGCTACCGACTAAGGGATTACCGCATGGAATAACTTACGATAAGAGAGCTGGCATATTATTCTGATTGCCAGCTCTTTTTACTTTATAATATAAGAAAGCGGTTTATTCTTTTGTGAGGAGAGGGATACGATGGAAGAAACAAAACATTTGTCGGATAAGAAAAAAAGGCCGACTGAGGAACAAATTCAAATGTTTATCGGTAAATTAGCTCTTCATCAGCTGGAGCAATTCGAAGACGCACTGCAAAAACGTTATGATTTGCAGCGGGAATTACGTTTTCCTTTTGGAAGGCAGGAGGGCTGGGGCTATCGTTATGCCCACAAGAAGTCGTTGCTCTGTTACCTTTTTTTTGAAGAGGGTGGGATTGCCTGCACGTTATCCATTAATGACAAAGGTGCATCTAAGGTTGAAGCAATTCTTGCTCAACTGCAGCCGCAGATGCAAAGGCTCTGGAAGGAGCGCTATCCCTGTGGCGAGCAAGGGGGATGGCTGCATCCGAAAATTAGAACAGAGCAAGATTTGACTGACATTCTCTCCTTGATTGCAATCAAGGTTTCACCTAAGAAAAGCTGAGGATAAATCAGCTTTTTTTCTTTGAATAAAATAATTGATTGTTTTAAGTAAAATGTCTAGCAATTTTTGTTAAAAAGAATTTTATAAAAATGCGCAACAAAAAAACTAATTTTCTGTTGGTAAAATCTTGAATTTAAGCTTTAAAAACTTCTGAAAAAGATTATAATATATATAGTTCTACTTTTTTTGTGTGAAAACTTGTATGTTTTTTTGAGAAGTAGAGCTATTTATAGGGATTTTTTTGTTAAAGTGTCATAAAAAAAGGGGGAAGTTGTTTATGGTAGGAAGTGCAAGAGCCTATTTAAGAAAGGATCAGCGCCTAGGGAATTACCACGCTAATCAAAGAGAAAATCAGATACAAGAAGCGGGTGAAAACCTGATAAAGGAAGACAGGGCTGCAATCGAAACGACGGATGATTGTCATATAACGTATCGTAACTGGTGCAAACGGGTAGCATCGGAGCAGTTTATGCCATTTTGTTTATCATTTAGGAGTTATCAATATAAATTGGAAAAGTATCTCTATCCAGCAATTGGTGAGGTCCCTCTACAAATGCTGGATCGCTTCATGCTAGTTAATTTAATGATGGATTGGAAGCAAAAAGAAGTAGATGCTTACACCATTGAAGAATTGAAGTCTTTACTCAGCAAGACCTTAGATTATGCTGTTCAGCTAGACATTCTTTCAGAGAATCCTTATGAACAGATCGTGAAAAAAAGGACCAGAGTAAGAATCGAAGCGCTCTCCTTGTCGGAACAAGCGGACTTAGATCAATTCATTGAAAGAAAAAACAGTCTGCCAGGACAAGCTGCAATTATCGCCTTATATATGGGATTACGAGCTGAAGAGATCGCTGCATTGAAATGGGAGGATATCGATTGCGAGCAAAATCTTTTATATGTTAAGGCAGGTGCAGCAGAAGATAGGAGATCAACCGGTGCGCAACGGATTATTCCCATACCGGATAAAATTGTTCCACTTTTTTTGCGTCTGAAAGAATCTGCGGAAACAAGTCACTACGTTTTTTCACAATTCAATCAATCAAGGCAGCCGCAATGGCTTACTGAATATTTTCATGGGAATGAAGAGAAAGTTAAGTTGGCCCCCATTCATTTTCGCCGACTGCGTTATACTTTTGCTAAGTGCTTGTTGGAAGAGATCGGCGATCTTACGGTCGTTAGTGCTTTAATGGGAGAGCCGGAAACGTCGATAAAAGTAGACAATGATCTCCGTGAAGTAGTTCAACAACCAGTAGTCATTCAAACAGTTGATCAACCAATCCGAGCATAAGTAAAATACTTTTGATACGATAATAAGAGAACGCTTGCTAAAGATCCCCTTAGGCTTTTTACCTAAGAGGATCGTCCTTTTTTAGGAATGTTTGGCTAAAAACTTTTTCAGCTGGCCTTCATTCATCATATGAATCGTCTGGAAATCACCCTTATAATAGATGGCCCAGTTGTTAAACATGCCGGGCAGATTTTTGGCTGTTTCTAGACTATCGACTGCAATGGTATTCAATGGAATCTCGTTAGCAGTACAATAGTTTTCAACTTCTTTTAAACCATTAGGGATGAAAGGACATTGCAGACCATAAAAAATAGTCAGCTCCTGATCATCAATCTGCTGCTTTCGAGCATTTTCGGCAAATTGCGGCAGAGTGTTATCAAAGGAAAGAGCCAGCAGTTCATAATCTCCCACTAGCGTATCCACAACCTCAAACCCGTGAAAGGTCAGAAATTTCTTATCACTAAGAAAGGGACTCTTCTTTTTCGAGCTGACAACACAAACGCCTGATTTGTCCTGTGCTTTCGCATCAGCGATACAATAGTCCAGCAAGGCTTTCCCATGACCGTGTCCCTTGAATTTCCCTGAAACCCATAAGCAATAAATATACAAATAGTTTTCTCCCACTACTGGGACCCAAGCCGTTTCCAGAGGTGAATACTCAATAAAGACTTTGCCGTTTTCGTTAAGCTTGCGAAAGATGTGTCCCTCTTGAATTCGATCGTTCAGCCAAGCCTTTTTAGTATCCACACCGGCTTGATGCTTCATGCCGGCAATCGCACAGCAAAGATGTTCTTGGGCGATATTTTCTTGGGTTAAATTAACATATGGGCTCATGAACTCACCATCCATTTTTCTCTTATTTTATCACAGTTGCTAAGAAGATAGTCTAGAAAAAATAAGGCAGCTCAAGAGCGGATAAATTGTTATACATTCAATTGCAAAAATTTATACAGCTTTTTTCTAAGGTAAAAGTGAGAATTCGCCTTAAAAATCAAAAGAAACGAATCCCTACCTTTAGAAATAGGTAAGGTTCCGTTTCTTTGTTTCTGAAATGCTAAACGAATTGTTGTATTGAATGAAGCCTATTTCCGACGATTGATCGTTTTAATTTAGCGCTTCTTTTAGTTGGATTTTACTGGTGGCTGTAGCATCTTTCACTTCTTCTTTAACTGATTTAACCGTATCGACCACTTCTGATTTAACGTCTTGCTGCTCTTCCTTCAGCTCCTGTTTTAAAGCGACCATTTCCTTTTTTGCTTCGGCCTTCCAAATCGGTTGAAAAACATAACGATTAACTGCGACTAGACCTAAAGAAGCAACGACCAAGACTAAAATTGTTTTATCCAATAGATTTTTTTTCATAAAAAAACCTCCTCTTTTTTCATTTATTTATCCGAATGTTTTCTACTTCTCTATCATAGGAGAGATGGAGCCGGAAGACGTCAACCTTAAGTCCTATTTTTGACTCGGAAAAAAGGCTTGATTCACCACTTATACCGAAATATAACCGCTTGTGCTAAAAGGCATTTTTCGCAGCAAGTTTTTTGGTAAACTATGAATGTAGAGAGGTGATGGAAGTGGAACTATTCAAGGTTCATTTGTTGGTTTCAGAAAAATATCAGGATTCAGAGGTAGAAGTCAAAACCTATGATCTTGAATTTGGTAAGAAAATGATCGAGCATGTGAATGAGTTTTCTGGTAAACCAGCAGTACTCTCCTTAAAAACAATTGATGGGTATCAGTTGATTCGGCAGGATGAGATTATTTATGTGGAAGTATTTGGCAAGGAAGTAAATATTCACTTAAATGGGGAGCAAGTGGTTGTGCGGCAAGCCTTAACTAGCCTGGAGAAACTGCTGGACAGCAAGAAATTTGTGCGGGTAGCTAAATCAACCATCATAAACCTAAACAAGCTGCAGCGGTTGGAGGTAGCCTTTTCCGGTAATTATTATGGTTTTTTACAAGACGACTGTCAGGTCGTAATCTCCAGACGCTATTTCCAACAATTAAAAAATAAACTAACCCTTTAGGAGGAAGCAACATGAAAATACTTAAATCAGCAATAATCGGCTTGATGACAGGCAGTTTAATTTTGATGGTTTCGGGACTATTTTTTGTCGATGCCAAGGTTCGAGGGATGGTGATTGGCTGCTTACTAATGACAACGCTGATTGGCGCATTATCGCGAGTGTATGACAGTAATCTCCCGCTGCTTCCTGCTGCGGCAATTCATTTATTTGGCAGTTATGTTCTATTTTTTAGTACAGCTTACTTAGTGGACTTGTTTCCATTCAAATTAGGACCGATAATTTCTGGCAGCTTCATTTTTGCCGCAATTTTCTTTTCTATCTGGACCGTTTATTACTTTGTAGAAAAAAAGAAGATCGAAAAGATGAATGAACAGTTAAAATAGCGAATTGGGACCTTGGAATTTTTCCAGGGCCTTTTTTAATTTTACGGATTTTTTCTTAAAAGGTTTGATATAATTAATTGAAACGAGGGTTCTTTTACGGTTCGATTATAATCGATAGAAAGAAATATCAAGAAAGCAGTTAAGTAGTTAAATAGATTGGAGAGCAAAAATGAAAAAAATGGTGTTTGTTGCAACATGTCTGCTTTTCACCACGTTCCTGTCAGCCTGCGGAGGTAATGACACTGGAAAAACAACAGAGTCAACAGGTCCTATTTACGTGGATCAGGATTTTTTGGATTCTTTAGGTAAAGGACTTGAAGAACGATGGAGCTATGCGGAAGATAATGATGATGGGGAAAAAGAAGGACTGCAAAAGGCGACAAATTATGAATTGACTATCCTTGATCGCTATACAAGCGGACAATTTAAGGATACAAAGCTTCAAGAAAAAGCAATTGCTTACATCAATGAACTGAAAAATGGACTTGAAGTGACAGAAACGTTTGGGTCTGACTCTTTTTATCAGAAGTGGGAGAAGCATTATTCTACTCGTACGAAAATGCTGGTGGATTTTTCAGAGAACTATACGATTCCTATTTCTAAAAAGTATGAGGCTACCCTAAAAGAATTAACAGCCCATGGCACAGAAGTTGCTCAAAAAGAAAAGATTGAGGAAGAGATTCAAACGTTGCTTCAAAATGCTGGATTTGCAGAGGAGGGTGTGGATAGCGGAATCATCTATCGCAACTATACTGCAACGGTTGAAAACACTACGGGTGTCAATGTGAGCAGTCTGACTGCCACAGTTAATCTATTGGACAGTGAAGGTGTAGTCATAGATACTACCTATTTGAGTGCCAACAACTGGCGCCCGGGTCAAAAATATAAATTTGAATTTATGACAGATAAGGAATTTCAAAGTATCGATGTTGCTATTTCTTATTACCAGACGGAAGACTAAAGCAAAAAATTACTACTCTTTGACTAAAAAAAGGGTAGTAATTTTTTTGTAGTGAGAGTCAGTAGTTTAGAAATGACATAGCAACTTTGTATAACTATTGGTAAAATAAAAGGAAAGAACCGGGAGCATTATTATCAATCAAAAGGAGCACACCTTTGAAAGAAGTCGAGACCGGGTAGATTTCCACTTAGCGGTCATGGAAGAATCAACCTTAGACAAACCGGATAATCCTCATGATCCTAATGCAGTGGCAGTTTTCTTTGAAGACCACAAATTAGGTTATGTTCCCAGTGGTAAAAATGATCTGCTGAACCAAATGCTTTATTTTGGTTCTGAGGATATTTTTGAAGCGAGAATTCAATATGCAAATATGGAAAGTCACCCAGAACGGCAGTTTCGAGTAGTTGTTAAGCTGAAGGATGGTCGTAAGTAAAAGGAGGAAACTAGTTGTTAATGAATTCAAATTATAAAGTAGCTTTTTTTGATGTGGATGGAACGTTGGCTGATAATGAACTGCCTAGGGAGCTGGGGATTTATGGACGAATTCCTGAGTCAGCTAAACGAGCTTTAAGCAAATTGAAGGAGGAAGGGATTGAACCGGTGATTGCTTCTGGACGTAATTACGAGAAGATCGCTGATTTTGCAGAACTGCTTGGGGTAGACAGTGTCATTTCTTCCAACGGAACTTATGTTACTTTTCAAGGGGAGCCGGTGGCTAATCATTATCTGTCCATTGAGTTAGTAAAGGAAATGGTGGAGCAGTTTCAGGCGAAGCAAACAGACTTCTTATTGGAAACACCTGAAGAAATTCTAGAATATTCTGCTGACGAACTATTGCCAGAAAATATTCTGCAATTTTTATGTCATTGCCCTAAAGAAGACTTGCCATCGCTAGATACAGAGAAGCTAATTGCTGAGAAGGTGGCCCCAACCGCCTTGAATATCCACTATAAGCATGTCTCGAAGGCGAGTGGAGTCGAAGAAATTTTGCAAAAAATGGGGATCAGCTCCGATCAGGCTTTGGCATTTGGAGATGAAGAAAATGATTTTGCCATGTTTGAAAAGGTAGGCTTTCCGATTGCGATGGGAAATGGCAATGATGAACTGAAAGCTAAGGCCAGCTATGTAACAGATACGGTTAAAAACCATGGTATTTGGAAGGCTTGCCTTGAGCTTGAATTGTTTGAAGAAGAATAAAAGCAAACACAGCATCGGCAAAACTGTACTGTAAATTCTTTTTTTTTGAAAAGCTGAAAGGTTTCTTGTGAAGTTATCGGCAAGATTAAATAAGCAAGTACGTTCTTAGTAGAAGTAAGTTGATGCAATCTGTTAATGCGATAGGAAATGAAAGACAAACAAGCTGATGAAACTTAAAATAGGGCATTCGACCAATGTTTGTTCTTATGGCTGCTGAACTGAAAAGGGCGCTTCATTCTGTTTAAAATCAGAATGAGGCGCTCTTTTTACATTCGGGAAAGCTTTTTGACTGAATTTCGTTGGATCAGTTCGGTGTTTAGCAGAATTTGCTTTTTCACTTTTGAGGCAGTCAGGCCATTTTCAATCATCGTGATGGCTTCCATAGCAATTTCCTTGATGGGAACGTGGATGGTGGTCAGCTCGGGTGTCGTCACACGACATTCAGGAATGTCATCAAATCCAACAATCGACAGATCCTCAGGTACTGAATAGCCTAGCGAATTCAACGTTTTCAGCACACTGATGGCAATGTAATCATCCTCGCAGAAAACAGCAGTCAGGTCAGCTATGAAAGCGTCGAATTTCTCCAAATTTTTATCAATCAGCTGCAGGTTCATGGCCGGTAGATAAAATTTAGGCAAACTTTCCGGATTGATGTCATAAAATTTTAGGGCATCCTTGAAGCCACGCCGTCGATCGTAAAAGTTATTGATTCGCGGCAGGCCTTTAATGTATCCAATACGCTCGTGTCCCATCTCCACTAGATGTCTAGTGGCAGCGTACACCCCCTGGTAATTGTTCATCGTAATGGTGTTGCAGTTTAAATTGTTGCATTGAGTATCCAAGATCACTAAATTTTCAAAGCGTTGATTGACAGGAGCTATATGAGCTGCTGTTAAATTCGTACCCAACAGAATGATGCCGTCGCTGAGATCATGAGACTCCAGCTCAGTTAATTTCTCTAATAAGTGATGCTTTGGCAAATTGTTTGTCGTCAAGACATGGTGATTTCGACTAGCCTCGGTAGCAATGTAGGAAAGCAGCTCCTTAAAAAAAGGCAATTGATCGTATTCTTCAGTAATGACATCTTTATTGGTACAGGCCACCAAACGAATCGACAGCTTGTCTTCCTCCACCTTCGTATGCTTTCGCATCGGGACATAATTATACTGTTGGGCAATTTTTAAAATGAATTCTCTCGTCTCTTCACTGACTCCGGGCTTACCGTTTAGGGCTAAGGAGGCGGCAGATTTTGAAACGTTTGCTAAACGTGCGACATCTTCTAATTTCATTTTCTTTTCTCCTATATAAATGAACTTAACTAAACAAAAGAGATTTAGTTTAGTCGGTGGTTAGGGCTATCTTTCTATTTTTAACTCATATTGATTAATTTGTCTACTTGTTTTACAAGAAAACGCCTTCTCTTTTCTTAGTTTACTAAACTAAGAAATAGAATTAGTTTTTTTTACTTGTTTTACCTTGTTGCGGTTGAGGACAGATGATAATCTACTGAAAAGAAAGCGTTTAAGAAAGTGAGGAGCTCCAATGGATCAAGTAAAAATTGGTTTTGCACCAACAAGAAGAAATTTATTTAGTGCGGATGCCGCAATTGACTATGCAAACTTAACTCGAGAAAAAATGAAAGAACTATCAGTAGATTATGTAGATATTTTAGATATGAATCAGGATGGGCTTTTATATGATGACGAGGGGGTTGAAAAAATTGTTGCTAAGTTTAAGGAAGCTGAGGTTGACGGATTATTTTTAGCCAATGTTAATTTTGGAACCGAATACGCCTGTGCTCGTTTAGCCAAAAAGTTAGATATCCCAGTTTTGTTATGGGGACCGAAGGACGAAACACCAGCAGAGGACGGCTCACGGCTGCGGGATACTCAATGCGGCTTGTTCGCGATTGGGAAAGTATTGCGGCGCTTCAAAGTTCCGTTTACTTATATGAAGAACTGTGACCTTGATGCGCCAGAATTTGAACGAGGCCTTCAGGACTTTATTAAAGTCTGTAATGTGGTGAAAACTTTTAAAGCTACCCGTATTTTACAAGTTGGACCGCGTCCTTTTGATTTTTGGACTGTAATTTGTAATGAAGGGGAATTATTGGAACGTTACAACATTTCTCTTTCACCTGTGCCAATTCAAGAGGTGGTTCAGGAAATCAACCGAATCAAAGCTGATGAATATGAAAAGGTACAGAAAACTATTGATTACTTTAAGCAACAGACGGAAGTACAAATTACGGAAGCTGAATTGGAAATGGTAGCAGCCTTGAAGGTCGCATTACAAAGCTTATGTGAACGTTATGGCTGCAATTCAGGAGTTATTCAGTGCTGGACCGCTTTGCAGGATGAAATCGGAATTTTGCCTTATGCTTCTTTGTCATTGTTACAGGAAGAAGGGATTCCATTCGTTTGCGAGACCGATGTGCACGGAGCCATATCAGAATTATTAGTCGAGGCTGCTTCCTTAGGAGAACATCGCGCAATTTTTGCAGATGTGAATTGCCGCCATCCAGAAAATGAGAACGGTGAGCTGCTGCAGCATTTAGGTGTATTCGCTTATTCCACTGCTGAAACCAAGCCAATTTTGCCGCCCAAGCATTTTGTTTTCGATTATCCTGGTTCGGTTGCCTTCCGAGCTATCAAGGATGAGTACACCCTTTGCCGGTTTGATGGCGACAATGGAGAATATTCGTTGTTAATGGGAACTGGTAAAGGGATTGACGGTCCTTACAATCAAGGAACGTATCTTTATTTAGAATTTGAAAATTTGAACCGCCTGGAATTCAAGTTAGTTTATGGACCCTACATTCATCATGTTGCTGCCGTTCGCAAGAATGTTGTACCGATCTTATATGAGGCATGTAAATATATAGGGGTTCAACCGGATTTTTATGACCCAATTGAAGAAGCTGTTCAAGCATATCTTAGAGGAGAGTAAATATGGAAAGTTTAAACTTGCAACAAAAAGCCTTAAGCATTCGCAAAGATGTCATGCAATTAGTTTACGATGCTAAAACGGGCCACACTGGTTCGGATTTATCTTGTACTGATCTGTTAGTAGCTCTCTACTATGAAGTGATGGCGATTGATCCAGCCAATCCTAATCAAACCGATCGTGATCAATACATTCAAAGTAAAGGACATGCAGCGGAAGTCTTGTGGGCCGTTTTAGCCGATCGAGGATTTATTGATCAAACTGAACTGGCCAGCTTTTCACAATTTGGCTCACGTTTAATCGGTCATCCTAATAATAAAGTAGCCGGAGTAGAAATGAACACCGGGTCACTAGGCCATGGCTTGCCAGTTTCAGTAGGAATTGCTTTGGCGGGAAAATTGGATCATAAAACATACCACACCTATACTTTGATGGGAGACGGCGAGTTAGCGGAGGGTTCCGTTTGGGAAGGGGCAATGGCCGCAGCTCACTACAAACTGGATAATTTAACAGCAATCATTGACCGTAACAACCTGCAAATTACTGGCGCGTCTGAAAATGTGATGGGGTTAGAACCATTGAATCAGAAATGGCAAGCTTTCGGCTGGGACGTTCATGAAATTGACGGCAATAATATGGCAGAAATCGTTGCTACCCTAAAGCAACCCAATCAACCAGGAAAACCGAAATTGGTGATTGCTCATACAGTCAAGGGGAAAGGCGTATCCTTTGCTGAAAATCAGGCAGCTTGGCATCATAAAGTTCCAACTGATCAGGAACTATCTAGTGCCTTGGAACAGTTAACAAAAGAGATGGAGGAATTAACTCATGACTAAGCAAAGCATAGCTAATCGGCAGGTAATGTGTGAGGTATTAATAAAGGAAGCCAAGGCGAATGGGGATATTTTAGTTTTGACCAGTGACTCTCGTGGCTCAGCCTCCCTAGCCGATTTTGCTAAGCAGCTGCCAGAGCAATTAATCGAAGTGGGCATTGCGGAACAAAATTTAGTTAGTATCTCAGCCGGGTTGGCTCATATGGGAAAACGGCCCTTTGCCGCTTCACCGGCTTGCTTCTTAAGTATGCGCAGTATTGAACAAATTAAAGTCGATGTTGCCTATTCTAATAAAAACGTCAAACTGATAGGTATCAGTGGCGGTGTCAGCTATGGTGCTTTAGGAATGAGTCATCATTCCCTACAGGATTTCGCTGTTACACGAGCGATTCCCAATCTGCAGGTGCTAGTGCCAGCAGATCGGCTTGAAACCAAGAAAATGTTTCAAGCCTTGGCTGCTTCCAACACTCCGGCTTATGTTCGTTTAGGCCGAAACCCGGTAGAGGATTGTTATAAAGAAGATTATGAGTTTGAAATCGGCAAAGCAGTCACTATGCAAGAAGGAAAGGATATAACCTTAATTGCAACTGGTGAAACGGTTCGTCAGGCGATGGATGCCGCGGAGCTGTTGATGGAGCAAAACATTTCTGCCAAAGTAGTAAACATTCATTCTCTGAAGCCGTTCGATAGTGAGGCAGTAAAGGCGGCAGCTCTTGCAACTAAACGTGTGATTTCAGTTGAGGAACACAGTATCTATGGTGGTTTAGGTGCAGCGGTGGCTGAGGCTTTATCGGAAGAAACGGGAATTCGACATAAAATTATTGGTTTTCCTGATGAAGCTTTATTAACTGGTACCAGTGAGGAGCTTTTCAAGCATTATGGCTTGGATGGTGCTTCCTTAGCTAAACAGGCTGCTGAGATGGTGAAATAAAATGAAGAACTATCGCTTAGTCATTGACCAAAGCACCTCTGGAACCAAGCTGCTGCTGTTTGAAAACGGTCAGCTTGCCAAGCGGTATGATAAAGCCCATCGGCAAATTTTTCCTCAGTCCGGTTGGGTGGAGCATGACCCATTGGAAATCTGGCACAATGTAGAATTATTGTTAAATCAAGCATTGGAAGAAAATCAGCTGCAGGCTAAGCAAGTCGCCTCCTTGTCCATTACCAATCAACGAGAAACCATCGTGGCTTGGGATCGAATAACTGGCAAACCGCTCTATAATGCGATCGTCTGGCAATGCAACCGCAGCCTGGCGATTTGTGAAGAACTAATTAACGAAGGGAAAAGTGATTTTGTTCAAGCCAAGACTGGTTTGACCATTGACTCTTACTTTTCTGGCACTAAGGTGAAATGGCTCTATGACGAAGTGCCCGCAATTGCTAAAAAATCAAGCAGCGGGGAATTGGCTATTGGAACTATTGACAGCTGGTTAGTATGGAATCTGACCCAGCAGCACGCTTTTGTCACAGAACCAAGCAATGCTTGCCGCACATTGTTGTACAATATTCATACCCATACTTGGGATAATGAATTGTTGGCACTATGCGGAGGAGCTGCAACAGATTTCCCTGCAATTAAGGATTCTTCTGAGATTGTTGGCCATTATCGAGGAATTCCTATTCAAGGGATTATGGCTGATTCACAGGCGGCATTGTACGGTCAAGGCTGCTTAAAGTCTGGTGAAGTGAAAGTAACCTTAGGAACAGGCTGCTCGATTATGATGCAGGTGGAAGAAAATGATAGCTATCAGGATCAACGGATTTTGACGACAATTGCGCAAAGGCAAGGAACTAAAACGCATTATGCCTTGGAAGGAATTATTCGTTCCTGTGCTGACTCGATTCGCTGGTTCGATGAGCAGGTAGCTAGTATGGCCGACAGCAGTACACTCTGCAACCAAGTCTTGACAGAAGAACGTCAAGCAGATGTGTATTTCTTACCGGGGTTGCAGGGATTAGGGGCCCCATTTTGGAATAATGAAGCAACGGGAGCTTTTATAGGTTTGAAACGGACTACTTCTAAGCTGGATATGCTAGGGGCGATTTTAGATAGTATTATTTTTCAGGTTAAAGCAGTGATCGATGTGCTGGAATTGGTTTCTGGTCATAAGATTTCAGTCATTAAGATTGATGGAGGAGTTACTCGAAACAGTGCGCTAGTTCAACAGTTAGCCAACTTACTGCAAAAAGAAATTATTGTGAACGATATTGAGGAATTGTCTGCACTAGGTGCGATGTTGTTAACTGGAGAAGTGCCAGAACAGCCCAATTTGGCTGGTCAGCAAGTAGTGCCGCAGGCCAGTGAAGACTTAAATGACAAATATCTACAATGGTACAAGTTAGTGAATGTAGTTTCAGCTCTGACTTAGGAAGTAGTTGAAAACAGATACGAAAAGGAGGAAATATTAATGGAAGCTTTAGAGGCAAAAGCCCGTACGATTATAACGACTGATGGTGAAGTAGATGATATGAATTCATTTCTGCGTTACCTGTTATACAGCAATGAAATTGACACGGAAGGGATTGTTTTAACTAGCTCGGTTTACCATTATGCTGGGGACCTAGAAAAAGGGATTGAACCTTTTCGCTGGACTGGTGAAAGCTGGATAAATGATTTTATTGATCAATATGAAAAGGTATACAGCAATCTGTGTATTCATGCCGAAGGTTATCCGGCACCTGATCGCCTGCGTGAAATATATCATATTGGCAATATCAGCTATAAAGGTGAGATGGAAAAAGAAACAGCAGGGTCGCAATTTATTGAAAACTATTTGTTAAAAGATCAGGATCCGCGCCTGTTGTATATTCAAACGTGGGGCGGGACTAACACTACAGCACGGGCATTAAAATCTCTGGAGGAAAAATACAGCAGGACCTCTGAATGGGCAGCACTCAAGCAAAGAATTGAAGAAAAGGTTGTTTTGTACATCATTTTGGATCAGGACGAAACCTACAGTGATTATATTGCGGAAAATTGGAAAATCAAAGTGATAAATGACCGTTTCAGCTTCTGGCATTTTGCGTATCTATGGAAAAAGGTCAACAGGAACCTGACCACTCGGCTATCTAGCGACTGGAACTATGATTTGAAAAACAAATATGGACCATTATTGGAAAAATATGCCTTGATGGGCGACGGGAATATCCTGGAAGGAGAGCTGCCGGAGGAGCAGCGAGGATCGGACAGCTACTTGGCTAACAATAGTGAATATCAAAGGTATGAGTTTATTTCTGAAGGGGATTCTCCCTCTTTCTTCTATCTATTAAACAATGGATTACGCAATGATGAAGATCCATCTTATGGTGGCTGGGGCGGACGTTTCAGTGAGAAAAATCCTTATCTTTTTACCAATGATGCGTTGGATTATAATCCTTATACGCAGCAATTTGAATCGGAATATACCTTGACTCGCTGGTTGGATGATATTCAAGATGACTTTAAGGCTCGGGCACAATGGTGCGTAGCCAAACGTTTTGAAGATGCTGCCCATTATCCGATCGTTCGTTTGGAAGGTTCTTTGAATCGTCAGGTAGAACCCGGCGAAAAAGTTAGGATCACTTGTGAAGCCCAAGATCCGAATCAGCGTTCGCTGTATTACCACTGGTGGTTTTATCAAGAAGCGTCCAGCTATACCCCGATGGATAGGCTAAAGCCCAGTTATGAAGATATTGAAGGCTTCGTGATTGGTCAGTCGGCTGAATCAGTTATACAATGTCATCCGATGATTAAGCTGGAGGGTGCCAATACGCCTCAGGTCACCTGCTATGTACCAGAAGATATTAAACCAGGCCAAACGCTGCATTTAATTCTGGAGGTAACCAATGATGGAGAACATAGTCTGAAGACCTATCGTCGAATTATTTTAACAGCAAAGGAAGGATAAAAGATAATGAATACGAAAATTTCACAAAAAATGTTTAAAATTGCTCTGCTTTCAATCTCTTTACTGCTTACCTCAACCGGCTCTATTGCCATTACCGTTTCGAAAATGCAGGAGACCTTTGCTGATCGCGGAGCTACTGCGGTGGAAGCTTTAGTTACTGCTTCAAATATCACAGTCATGATCTTTGTCCTGTTAAGTGCTTTTCTTGTTCGAGCGTTAGGAACCAAGAAAACCGTTTTGCTGGGATTGTTCTTAGCAGGGGTGGCAGGGGTAGTACCGATGTTTTCAACCAACTACACAATCGTTTATATTTCCCGTTTAGTATTAGGTGCTGGACTGGGAATGTTTAACTCACTGGCAGTCAGCTTGATTAATGAATTTTATGCGGGTGATGAACGAAATAAAATGTTGGGTTACCAAAGTGCAGTGCAAAGTATTGGGCAAACCATTACAACCTTCATTGCTGGAATCTTAGTTACCTACGATTGGCACTATGCATACGGAATCTATTTCTTAGCGATTGTTTCGTTCTTGTTGTTTTCTATTTACGTGCCGGATGTTGAAAATGATGATGCTGCAGAAACAAATGAGGCAGATAAACAAACAGTAAATCGTTTCGTGATTTTGTCTAGTATTGCTTTGTTCTTTTCCTTTGGATTTTTGATGGCGATTTTCTTGAAGGCCAGTACTTTAGTTCAAGAAGCAAATTTCTCTAATCCAGCTTTTCTAGGCACTGCCTTATCCTTATTCACACTGGTTGGTTTCTTGGGTAACTTCTTATATGGACACATTGTGAAGGTAACAAAACATCTAACGTTAGTCTTTAGTTATGCTATTATGGGAATAGGATTTCTAATTGTTTCATTTGCACCAAATATGGCGATTTTCACAGTTGGATTGTTAATCAGCGGATTAGGCAGCTCAGCCTTCTTACCCTACTCGTTTGGTACCATTATGGAAAAGGCACCGAAGAATTCAGCAAATTTAGCCGTTTCGATTGCTATGGTTGGAACCAATCTAGGGTCATGGATTTCACCCTATCTGCTATCCTTTGTAGGCAGTGTGTTTAACAATACTACCGCCCAATTTTCACTGCTATTTTCTGGAGGCAGCTTTCTAGCCTTTGCTGTATTGTATTTATTAATCAGTGGTACTTTCAAGAAGGAAAATCCGGCAGCTAAAACGGCGTAAAAACTTTAAGGATGGAGGGAATGCCTCAGTGGATTATTTAAGTATTGATGTAGGGGGGACCTACATCAAATATAGTTTAGTCAATCGAGCGGGCAATCTTTTGACCGTCAAAAAAATTGAAACACCGGCAACATTGGAACAGTTTCTGGCCGATCTGTTTCAGTTGATTGGTGATGTACGAGAGCAAATCAAGGGTATCGGTATCAGTTTGCCTGGGAAGATCGATATCAAAAATGGTGTCATCTATCACGGCGGTTCCTTGGAGTACATGCATGAAGTTGGTTTGAAAGCGCTTGTTGAGGAGGAGTTTGGTATTCCCTGTGCTCTTTCAAATGATGGAAAAGCCGCAGCTCTAGCTGAATTATGGTTAGGCAATTTGAATGAAATTGAGAATGGTGCGGCAGTAGTTTTAGGGACCGGGATCGGCGGTGGGTTGATTCTTAATGGGGAACTCTTTCAGGGCAGCCATTTCCAAGCGGGTGAGTTGAGTTTTTTGATTAATTATCAGCAGCTAGAAGATCCAGAAAATTTAGTTGGTTGGCATTCTTCTGCAGTACGATTTGTTACTGAAGCTTGCAAGCTGCTAGGATTGGAAAATTTAAATGACGGTCAAGCAGTCTTTGAAGCACTGGAGCAAGGTCAAAATGACGAGTTACAAAAAATGTTTACAGATTACTGTCAAATTATTGCGCGAATCCTACTCAATCTGCAAGCTACTTTAGATATATCTCGGGTAGTGATTGGCGGCGGCATTAGTGCTCAGAATCGTCTGATTAAAGAAATCAATCAACAATACCAGCTTGCTCGTGACAATCAGCCATTGTTGAAAAGCAGTTTTGAACCATTAGAAATCCTGCCTTGTCATTTTCGCAGTGAGGCCAATTTATTAGGGGCAATCTACCAATTATTTCTACAATTGGATAACGCCTAAGAAAGCTAGAAAGAGGATGAATCAATGACAACATTTCCCAAAAATTTCTTATGGGGCGGCGCAACAGCTGCCAATCAATTAGAAGGGGCGTACGATCGCGAAGGCAAAGGATTATCTGTTGCTGATGCAATGCCTGGCGGTAAAATTCGTATGCAGGTGTTAAGCAGTGAAGAATTTGACTGGACTTTAGACTCTGAAAAATATACGTATCCCAATCATCGTGGTATTGACCATTATGATCGTTATCAGGAAGACATTGCCTTATTTGCAGAAATGGGTTTTAAGTGCTACCGTTTCTCAATTGCCTGGACGCGTATTTTTCCGAAGGGCGACGAGACGACACCAAATGAAGCAGGACTTAAGTTCTATGACAACTTGATTGATGAATGCTTGAAATACAATATTGAGCCAGTAGTAACAATTTCTCACTACGAAATGCCTTTACATTTAGCAAAGGAATACGGCGGCTGGAAAAATCGTCAGCTAATCGATTTTTACGAACGTTTTGCAAAAGTAGTGTTGGAAAGATATCAAGCGAAAGTGAAATACTGGATGACCTTCAATGAAATCAATTCAGCGTTTCATTTTCCAGCATTAAGCCAGGGGATGGTAAAAAGTACAGGTGGCGGAGAGTTTAAAAATATTGTTCAGGCTTGGCACAATCAATTCGTAGCCAGCAGCAAAGCAGTGAAAATCGGTCATGAATTAAATCCTGATTTGCAAATTGGCTGTATGATTATTTATGCAACTACCTATAGTATTGATGCAAATCCTGCGAATCAATTAGCGACCATGGTTCAAAATCAAGAGTTCAACTTCTTCTGTACCGATGTTCAAGTACGGGGAGAATATCCTGCCTACACGAAACGTATGTTAAGTGAAAGAGGAATTGCTTGGGAAGACATCGAAATCACCAATGAAGATTTGGCGTTGCTGAAAGAACACACCGTTGATTATATCGGCTTTAGTTATTACATGTCTTCAGCTATCAATGAAACCAATCCTGACAGTGAAGAAGTTGGCGGCAATTTATTAGGAGGTGTTCGCAATCCATTCTTAGAAGCCAGTGAATGGGGTTGGCAAATTGATCCAGAAGGCCTGCGCATTGCCTTAAATGAATTGTACAATCGCTATCAAAAACCACTATTTATCGTAGAGAATGGCCTGGGCGCCATTGACCAAGTTACATCAGAAGGAACGATTGAAGACGATTATCGAATTGACTATCTACGTCGTCACATCGAAGCGATGGGCGAGGCAATTGCTGACGGAGTCGACTTGATGGGCTACACACCATGGGGATGTATTGACTTAGTCAGTGCATCGACAGGTGAAATGAGCAAACGTTACGGATTCATCTACGTTGATTTAGATGACGAAGGCAAGGGAACCTTGGATCGTTCGAAGAAGAAATCTTTTGATTGGTATAAAGAAGTAATTTCGACGAATGGAGAGAAATTGTAGAAGTTAGCTTGATAAAAAGGTGATCACATTTGTCGATAGACAGATTGGGTCACCTTTTTTTGAGGAAGTTTTTTAGGCAGGGAATTCTTAGCTATTGATTAGGTGAAGCATTTTTTGTTGTACCAATAAATCATCCTTACCTTAAGTTCTGCGACCTTTTATTAACGATAGGTTTCTATTTGAGAGAGAGTGCAAAATGATTTTGCTCTGTAGGTATCTGATTAAAAAAAATTAGATGCGCTGCGTTTTCGTATAGTTTTTATAAAAAAAGTAAAATGTTCAAGATTAGGGGAAGGATGGTTGTTGTATAAAATGGAAGTAAGTAGTTACATCTGTGATCTTGTCCGTTGCTTTTCATCCTAACTTTTTAGGGGTCATTTAATCTAATTGACATATCGTTTATACAAGTATATACTTTTGGTGTGAAGGAGGTTTTCTTATGATCATTAAAGATATAGAACTGAAAAAATGGGGGAACTCACAGGGGATAAGGATAGGTAAAGAAGAACTAGCTGAAATTGGTGAATTTGATACAAATGTAACCTTCAAAATGGTCGCTGGTGATGGCAAAATCACACTGATTCCGAAAAAAGAGTATCCAACAACTTTGGATGAACTTTTTGAGGATTATGATAGTACTCCTTTGGGTAGAGAAGATAAGTATGATTGGGATGATTCTCAAGGACGGGAGATACTTTAATGATGGCTGTTGATAAGCATTTTTCGGAATTACGGCAAGGGGATATTATTTTTTTGGATTTTAATCCAACCAAAGGCGATGAGCAAAAGGGATATAGACCGTGCATAGTATTGACAAAGCCTCTCCGTTACCTTAACTATATGTTTGGAGTTGCTCCAATAACGACTAAAGCCAAGCAATTTCCTTTGCATGTTTCTCTTACTCCAGAAATGCATGTACAAGGTGAGGTCCTTCTAGAACAACATCGAATGCTGGATTTAGAGACAAGAAGCTTCAAGTTTGTTGAAAGAGCGCCAATAGATTTAGTAACAGAATGTACAATAAAGTTAAAGCTGATGTACTGAACTGTCAACGAGAAAAAAAGCCGTCAGAAATTATCCGACGGCTTTTTTACGGCTGTTGTTGTTTAAGTATAACCAATTGTAGACTGCGCCAATACTTCATCAATTGCTTCAGCTAAACGTTTCATTCCAATATCAATTTGTTCAGCTGGCATATTGGAATAATTTAGACGGAAGGTCCCTGGTACAATCTCATCACAGTAGAAGGGTTCACCTGGTACAAAGGCGACGTTGTTTTGAATACAGCGATCAAAAAGCTCTTGGGTATCAGTAATACCGGGAACTTCAATCCAGATGAACATTCCTCCCTCAGGTTGACTATAGGTCACCGTTTCAGGAAAATACTTTTTAATCGCAGCCATCATCAGATCTTTGCGTTCTTTATACAGGGCAGTAATTTTTGAAACATGCTGGTCAATGTCGTTGTTTTCAAAGAAAGCAGCTACAATATACTGCGCCAAATTATCTGAATGTAAATCAACTGACTGCTTCATAATAGTAAATTTATTGATTAATTCAAGTGGTGCAACCACCCATCCCAAACGCAGGCCTGGAGCTAGTATTTTAGAAAAAGTACTCGTATAAATTACGTGGCCTGTTTCATCAAAGGAACGAATTGCCGGTAAAGGGGTTCCTTCAAAGCGCACAGCTCCATAGGGATTATCCTCCAAAACTAACACGTCATAGTCAACTGCCAATTGCGCCAGCTTTTTCCGGCGTTCTAAAGAAAGTGTTCGCCCAGTCGGATTTTGAAAAGTTGGAATAGTGTAAATCATTTTAGTATTTGGATTCGCTTTTAGAGCTTCCTCCAGCATATCCAACTTCATTCCGTTCTCATCCATTTCCACACTTACTAAGTTTGCTTCATAGGATTTGAAGACATCTAAGGCACATAGATAAGTTGGTTGTTCTACGATAACAGTGTCGCCTTCGTTAATAAACATTTTACTGGTTAAATCCAGTACTTGTTGGGAGCCGGTGGAAATCATAATTTGTTCTTCATCAACTGCGATGCCGTCTTGTTTTAACCGTTCAACGACAATCTTTCGAAGTTCCGGTATTCCTTTCGAGCTGCCGTATTGCAGAGCAGTCATCCCTTTTTCTTGAAAGACCTGATTGGCTGCTGCCTGAATCTTCTCTACTGGAAACAGCTCTGGAGCAGGTAAACCGCCAGCAAAAGATATAATTTCCGGATTTGCAGCTACCCGCAAAAGATCGCCTACAGCATCAGTGTCACTCGTTGGTACTTTTGTTGAATAATGGTAATTCATCCATCCATCTCCCGTCGAAAATTAAATAAACATTACAAATTCAAGTATATTACATTGGAAGAATATAATGTACTGTTTTTTTGCTGCGAGCATTTCTTTTCCACTTCTTTGTTAGTATCTATTATGATGGGGTTGGATTGGGATAGGTGCGGATTTTGAATTTACCTCAAAATGAAGAGAGGGTTTTAGCATATATCTCCTGTCTTTTCGTGAAATCGGCGAAGATATTCGTGAGGAATCGCATCCTGAAAGCAGGATTATTCTCACATAGCAGCCGACTTTATCAACTGACTCCGGTTATTTGATTTGTAGCTGCTTGTAAAAACAAATGACGGGAGATCAAAAAGAAACACTGAATTGAGACATGATACTCAATCCTGTATTTTTTAGTTTCCCTGCAGTTCTAATAAATACATCATCATTAAGTCACTTACAACAAAGAAGGCATAAATCAAACCTAATCGAATTCCAAAAATTCGCCAGATTCCGAAGATTCCAATACTATAGACAATTATTTCTAAGATCAGTTTATAAATGCCAGTTAAGTGGGTGGCCGATTTTGGAGCTCCATACTTTGCCCAGACGAGGGTTATGCCGGAAGCCAATAAACAGAAGAGCACCTTTTCTGACAAAGGTTTTTGAATAAAGACTCCACTAGCCAGTCCTATCACAGTACCAATTTCCAAGATAAAACGAATGCTTAAAGTTAACCCTGCTAGTAACGTCATTTTTCTGTCTAAACCTCACGTTCTTTTTCAAATTTTACTGGGTGAAAAACCCCCTTTTCTACATAAAGGATGGTTTCAGCCGAGCGATCATTTGCTAAAGCAATTTCGACATTTCTTTTATCACTTCGTTCATAGAAAATACGTGCTTTCTCGTAAGATAGGCCACCTTGCATTTTCCGTTCAATTAAACGTTCTTCCAAGACAGCAGCATCGGCATATAAAAATACCCGATCAGCACAATATTCATGAAGTTGGTTCCAAGGTGCTTCGTCCAATAATAAATAATTACCCTCCAGCAAAATAATTTTCTCAGTAAGCTGTACCTGATCTTGGATAACATCGTGAAGCTTACGGCTATAGATGGGCCACTTATTGTCTTCCCAGCGAGCCTCAGTAAGTTTTTTCAACAGCAGTGGTACGTTAAAGGTTGACGGATGTCCTTTGTAATCTTTCATCGGAACGACTTGTCCGTCTATATCTGTTTCATGGCTGTTTAGGTAAGCTTGTTCATAATGGAAGCCATCTAATCCAAGTGTTTGAATCGGTGTGTAATCGGAACAATTCCTCGATAACTGCTCTAAGAAAAGTGCTAGGGTGGTTTTACCGCAGCCGGGAGGAGCAGCGAGAAAAATAAAAATCCGCTGTTTCTGGGTTCTTTGCAACTCGGTCCATTTCTTCAATAGTGGGTGAAAAATGGCGGCTATATTTTCTTCATCAAAGTCTGCATCAATTATTAAGTCATTGACAGTCAGTTGATAGGTTTTCAAATTTTCTCCCCCTTTATTCCTGTGGCAGTTTCGAAAGGATAATCCTTAATCCATAAATAAAGCTTTCCTCAATATTTTCCTGCAATTGGAAAGATTCTTTTCCGGTTAATGAAGAAAATCCATGAAGATAACTGCGCATCAGTCGGATAAAATGAATTTGTTCCGCTTTCGGCAGATCAAAGCCGTCTAAGATTTTTTGCAGCAGGTTCACCACTTGATTAGAGATTTGCTCAGCTTCTGTATTTTCCCAATAAATTTGTTTTTGAATGAGTTCATATTGACCAGGATGAGCAACTGCAAACTTTCTATAAGCCTGTGACATCGCAAAAAGGGCTTCTTTTTTTTCTACACCAACGCCGGCCAGTATCAGAGCTTGATAAAAATTTTCCAGACTGAAATAAGCAGCCTGTGCTAACAGGTCTTCTCGATTTTTTATATGGTTGTAGAGAGAGGGCGGTTTGATTTGCAGATTTCCGGCCACCTCCTTAAGACTAACGCCCTCCACCCCTTGTTCATCTAAAATTTTTATGGTCACATCAACTATCTCTTGTTTAGTAATCTTTTTCATCCTGCAATTTCCTTTCAGCTGTGCGAATTGCTTGGGTCATTTCGGCAACTGGATGTTCAAGCATCGTACCATGTCCGACTGCTAACAGCTTAGGCTGTAATTCCACCAATACTTTGGCACTCGCTAATGCAGTCCTAGCATCCCAAGTACCAAAAGCTGGGAAAGGGAAAAGGGGGCGAACGATACCAGCCACAGCTATACCGCCACATAGTTGGAGCGCGTCTCCTGCAATCAGCACGCCTTCGTTGTCGAGAAAAGCAACAGAACCAGGTGTATGACCAGGACAGGCAACGATCCTCAAACCTTCAATTTCTTGCTCTGGTTGAAACATAAAATCAATTGGAATCGGTTCTTTAGGTAATCCACCTTTGACTTTTTTATTCGCCTCATCTTTTAGAAGACTAAAATCACCTTCTAGCAATTTATTATCTCGGACAGAAATTCCGACTTTGACAGTGGGGAATACTTTTTTGAATTTAGCCACACCATTTACATGATCACCATGAGCATGAGTAAGGAGCAAAACCGTCACCTTTTTTTCTGTTTTCAGCTCTAGCTTGCGAACCTCTTCAATAAACAGTTTATTTCCCATGTCAATTACGACTAAACTTGTTGCTGTCTCATAGACAAAGCAATTGACTGGAAAGATTGCAGGTGTCAGTTGATACAAGTTTTTCTTTTTGATAACCTTCATGTAATTCCTCCGAAACTAATATAGATAGTTTTAAACTAATTTGATTAGTTAAAATTATACAGTACCTAGATTAAATGTCAAACAGAGGTAAAAACCTTTTTAACAGAATTTCAGGCAGAAGTCGCCCATCCTCTATAGGTGGGTGATGAATGCCTTTTTTTATTTTAGGGGGAGATGCAACTAAAAAAGATAAAAAGCTATTGCTACGCTATTTTTCGCATGATATAATCACCTAGAGAACGCACGTTCGTGTCTTCGGAACTGACAAAAAGGGTGGATATCATGGAATAACTAAAAGCCTACAAGTACCGCATCTATCCAACAGAAGAACAAGTCGTCTTCTTTGCCAAGACTTTTGGTTGTGTTCGAAAAGTCTACAACCTGATGCTGGATGAGCGGATAAAGGCTTATGCGACAATGAAGAAGGATCCTTCCAAAAAATTGAAAAAGCCTACCCCAGCCAAATACAAGAACGACTATCCCTACCTGAAAGAAGTTGATAGTCTTGCCTTAGCGAATGCCCAGCTGAATTTAGATAAGGCCTACAACAACTTCTTTCGCGATAATCGTGTCGGTTTCCCTAAATTCAAAAGCAAAAGTCATCCTGTACAAAGCTACACCACCAATAATCAACATGGCACTATTTCGCTGGTGGATAACAAATACATCAAACTACCGAAACTAAAATCCCTTGTCCGTATCAAACTTCATCGCCAACCAAAAGGAGAGCTCCGATCAGCAACAACCTCTTATCATTCAAGCGGCAAATACTACCTTTCTTTATTATGCAAAGAAGACATTCACGAGCTTCCCAAAACGAATTCGGTTATTGGCATCGATCTGGGGATTACAGACTTTGCGATTCTTTCGGATGGACAAAAGATTGATAACCATCGTTTTACCGCAGAAATGGAACGGAAGGTAACACGTGAACAGCGGAAGCTTTCTCGTCGAGCTTTACAAGCTAAGAAAGCAGGCAAAAAGCTAAGTGAAGCCAAGAACTACCAAAAACAAAAACGCAAAGTGGCAAGATTGCACGAAAAAGTCAAAAACCAACGCAACGACTTTCTAAATAAGTTAAGTACCGAACTCATTAAAAACCACGATGTGATCTGTCTCGAAGACTTACACACGAAAGATTTATTGCGGAATCATAAATTAGCCAAAAGTATCTCGGATGTCTCTTGGTCCAGCTTTGTGGCGAAACTCCAGTACAAAGCCGACTGGTATGGACGAGAAATGATCAAAGTAGCCAGGTGGTATCCATCTAGTCAACTTTGTTCCGAATGTGGACACAAGGATGGCAAGAAACCACTTCAGATTCGAGTGTGGACCTGCCCGGTTTGTCATGCCCACCATGATCGAGACATCAATGCCAGTATCAACATTCTAAACGAAGGGCTGCGCGTGCGAGCCTTTGTATAACCAAATCAAGAACCGTAGGAACTACGGGGATAGCTTGGTAAAAAAGAGCAATCGCTGCAAGCAAAGACATCTGCTGGCAAGTAAGCTCAGTTCCCAAGAAGCTCCCACTTCAAGCGTGAAGAACCGATCGGTTTAGCTAAGTGGCGGGTAGTTCACAAGTTACAAAATAGTTGGAAGGGAAGGCTGAGTTTTTAGAGATTGCCTATTTTCTCTTCTTCTTACGTTTCTTTTTCTTTTTAGGCTGAGTTAGCTTTTTAGTTTCTTCTTGTTTATGGAAAGGATTTTTAGCGTACAGTTTTTTCTGATGATCCTCAGGCCTTTTTCGCTGTCGTTTCTTTTCATTTTTTGGAACCGAAGTCGCAGCAGTTTCATTGACTGCCTCGAGGCTTTTCTCTTCTTCGACCGGGTCCACATACTTTGCTGGGTGAGTATCTTTTAAGGATCTAGGCAGGTTCGCTTCTTCTGGATTGTGAATCTCCGTTTTGTCTGCAGCGGATTTCGGCTGTTCAGTCCATACTTCTATCTTCTCTTCTTCATTCTCACTATTATAGTCGATATCAATAGTAGTGAAGCTGTTTTTAACCAACTCTGCGAAGCGACGAACCCCATTTTTCTCAAAAATTGTTAGCGTACTCAAAATAGCTAAAAGATCACAGTTTTCTTGAGTAGAATATTTACGATCCACATTGCTTAAAGTCCAGCCATGTTTTTTACCAGTTTCATCTTTAAAAACTGTCACTAAGCTTCTTTTTATAGGTGCTTCCCAGCCGCCAGAATGCAGCATTGGTAACAGCTTTTCAATATGTAAACGTGTTCGTTCAGTTGTTTGTGAAAACTCTTCATCGCTATCAAATAAGCGATTTACAACTGTTTGCCATTCGTCCTCAGAAAAATAATTGCGGAAATAGACACAGTATTTGCGTGCACTTTTAACCTTGTCACTGGTTAAAAAAAGGTCACGAATTAGATCTTTTTCAAAATTTGAAAAGTCACTAGGGGTGAAAGAATTACGTACTAAAACGGCAACAGCACACTGGATTACGTAAGACGCATCGTCACTGTTTTCCAAAAAAGAATTAAATTTTTTAGATAAATTTTCCCGCTTCATTAAAAATAATTGACGAGTTCCGAGATTTATAGTTGACATCATATCGCTCCTTAAAAAATATCTGATTTATTTAACTGAATTGTATCGATGTGTTTTAAGGATTTCAATAGATTTTTTCATACTGAGAAAAAAAGGATCAGTTTTGTCCCAAAAAAGGGACAAAATGAAACAAAAAGCTGTGATGTAAGCATTTATTTAACATCAATAGAACCTTTTATTCCTATTTACAGGGAGCTGAGCAAACATAAAGGGGAGTTGAAATGATGTCCTCCTATAAAAAAGTGAATCTGTTAATAGCCATTAAGTCCTTATGAGGGAAGAACGTAACGATAAGAAATTTGCCTCAGCATTTTATAGAATAAGCTGTATAAATGATTTACTGATAGGGGTTTAAGGAGGGATAGTCTTGCTGAACTAAACGGATTAGTTTCTTTGATAGCTGAGACTTAATACTTTCGAACTTATTGAGAAGAGGTGAAAAGGAACAAAGGAGAAGGCTGCTATCGATAGCGCTTCTCCTTCGTTGTTGTGCCTTTATTGCGAAATCCTACAGTGAAAACTCCTCATCAATAAATTCCACATGTTTTTCCTCTAGGGTCTTGGTAAGCCAAGAATGATCTATATTACCGACACTCGCTTTTTGAACCTTCTCCCGATCATTTGCGGTGATGGCCTCAGCCTGATCAATAATCTTTGCTGCATCCTTTTTGGGTATAATTACAACACCATCTCGATCGCCCAGTACAATATCGCCAGGCATAACGGTGATTCCACCGACAGAAATAGGTCCATTCACTTCGCCAGGTCCCTCCTTGTAAGAAGCTTGCGGAGTTGAGCCAGTTGCATAAATCGGACACTTTTCACGAGCTAACACATCCAAGTCACGAATCGGGCCATCAATTACAATTCCTGCTACCTTCTTATAATCGGCCAAATACTTATACATGATTTCTCCCATCAATGCACGAGAGCGATCTCCTTCATTAGAAAGAATAATGATATCGCCCTCCTGTGCCATTTTCATTGCTTGGTGCAGCATCAGGTTATCACCAGCTCTTGCTTTTACGGTTAGAGCAACTCCGCACATGTATTTCTCTGGCGAGGATTGAAGTCTGATTTCAGGTGACAAAGCAGAAGTACGCGACAGACAATCGGCGACATCCGCAGTGGGAAGCTTACCAAAGCGTTCAACCAATTTCGGATCAGCTTGGTGACGTTTCAAAAAAACACGGTTTCCGATGGACATAATAATTCCTCCTTTTAAATGCAGCTTTTGATGTGAAGATATGGACTGCGAAATTGATTTTAAAATTTACGCATATAGGTAATTGTGCACTGCTAGAAGCTGTTGTCGCAATTTTAGTTTTTGCTTCAACTGAAGGAGCCTCGCCACCAGCATCTGGTTCTATCTTTATTACTGCAGGTTTAACTGACTGTCGGCCTGAAGCTACTTTTTATCCATTGATTAAATACTTTGTTATTCCAATTACTTTGGTCGGTTGGTTGATTGCGATGGGTTACTTGCCTTTGTTTGTGTAAGGAGGAAAAAATGAGAAAAGTCATGGAAACGATCATTATCGTCGGATTTGTTCTATTTATTGCTGGCGGATTCTGTTTAGTGATGTTGCAGTTGGTGGGATTATTAGTTGGTAATAGTCATTTAATGGATCGGGCGAATCAGTGGTTTGCTTGGATATATCCATGTGCCGCGATTACTGGGATGCTTTGCTATTTGTTGTCTTATGGGAAGAAGGAAAAAGTGTCGAAGTGATTCGACGCTTTTTTAATACGTTACATGTGCTAATTTTTCAACATAGAAGATCAGTTTATCCATAGGGGATTATTCTCTCAGTATTTTCGTTACCGGAGACACAATGAGTGTCATTCTGCTGCGCATCTATCAACACCACAAAATAAAAATAGTCATAAGCGTAAACCTAGAATGGTAAAAATATCAAAGTGAAGGTGTATGAAATACAAATGGGATCGGATGAGTTGACGGTTATTTTCTAGGTTCAGTTGCTCCCATAAAGAAAAAATTTCTAGTACGTTTCTTATTGACTGGTGTGATTTATTTGTATATTTTTATGTATATGCATAAAAATAAATGATGAAGGGGATATAGGATGACTTATGCAGAAAGAAAAAGATATATAATTTATGTTTCAGCTGCTTTCATTACAGGTGCTGTACTCTATGGAGGAATAGGCTTATTCGCTTTTTTTACTGGCGGTCAGCAATCTTTTTTGCAAAGAATGTTGTTAGCAATTGGCGGAGGATTTGCGGGGGGCTACTTAATCAGCTCTATTTTGTCAGGTATTCTGCTTTTTAGCCATTATCTAGAGAAAAAATCAGTTCGCTTTAGAGTTATAACTATTGTATTTTTCATGATAACTATTCAGGTGATACTAATTGTGGGTATCTTTTTAAATATACCAATCTATCTCATTAACTTACTACAAGTGATACGAAGACGTCACATTATCGAGAAGTGATTGTGATGCAAGAGTTTTAGCAAATGACAGGAGATGTTTGAAGCAGGGAAGACTGGATATTTAACTGTTTCTGATCAGTCGAAACAGGCATCCTTTATACAAGAAAAAAGCAGACAAGAGACTCTCCCAACTCTTTTGCCTGCCGTATTATTTTATTCCCGAATTTGTCCATCACCGTAAATAATATACTTGGTAGAGGTTAGTTCAGGCAAACCCATGGGTCCACGGGCATGTAATTTTTGTGTTGAGATGCCGATTTCAGCGCCAAAACCGTACATGAAGCCGTCTGTGAAGCGGGTTGAGGCATTAATATAAACTGCAGCAGCATCGACTTCTTTTAAGAAACGTTGACCGGCTGTGTAGCTGTTAGTGATGATGGCTTCTGAGTGACCGGAGTTGTATTTATTAATATGCTGAATCGCTTCGTCCAAGGAATCAACTACCTTAACAGCTAAGGTTAGGTCTAAATACTCAGTTTCCCAATCTTCTGTTTGCGCTGGATTAGCCGATTCTAAATACTTGATTGATCTTGAACAGGCCCGTAACTCTACTTGATTAGTCAGCAGCAGTTGTTCAACCTGCGGTAAAAATTCGGCTGCTATGGTGTCGTGAACCAAAATCGTCTCAATGGAGTTACAGACTGACGGACGTTGAACCTTCGCATTTAAAATAATATTCGCGGCCATGTCCAATTGGGCAGCTTGATCCACATAGATATGGTTATTACCAGTACCCGTTTCGATCACTGGAACTGTCGCATTTTCTGTAATCCGTTTAATTAAGGAAGCACCTCCACGAGGAATCAATACGTCCAAGAATTCGTTAGCCGTCATCATTTGATTCGCTACTTCGTATGAAGTGTCATTGACAAATTGAATACAGGTGCGAGGCAGATTACAAGCTGCCAGAGCTCCTTGTAAGATAGTGACCAGCACTTCATTAGATTGGAAGGCATCCTTTCCGCCCCGCAGAATTACAGCATTACCGGTTTTAAAGCAAAGAGTTGCTGCATCAGTGGTAACGTTTGGCCGGGATTCGAAAATAATTCCGATTACCCCTAATGGGACTCGTTGCTGACCAATAAGCAGGCCGGCTTCGTTGCGCCACATTTTACCGACTTCGCCGATCGGATCAGGCAGTTCGATGACCGCTTCGATTCCTTTGGCCATGTCCTCAATTCGGGCATGCGTTAGTCGTAAACGATCTAGCATAACCTCACGGGTACCGTTTAAGGCAGCTTGTTCAAGGTCTTGCCGATTTGCTGATAGGACCCGATTGGCATGCTTTCTTAACTTATCAGCCATGACCTGTAAACAGTAATTCTTTGTTTTTGTATCTAGACCGTTTAATACAGCGGCGGCTTGTTTTGCGTTTTTTCCTAATTGCTCTATCCCACTCATCGCTATTCCCCCTTGAATAAGGTTCCGACTTCTTTACCATCTAAAATGTCAAAAATAATTCTTGGTGGCTTGCCATTTGCTAAGACCATCGCACTTTGAGCATCCAGTATTCGTTTGGCTGCCTTCAGCTTGCTAATCATTCCGCCGGTGCCGAACTTACTGCCGGCTGATCCGCCAGCTTGGGCCATCGTTTCTTTGGTAATAGCAGAGATAGTGGAGTAGAGGACTGCTTGTTTGTTCTTGTTTGGATTGTCAGAGTAAAATCCATCAATATCTGAAAGCATAATCAATAAATCAGCATCCAACATCTGGCTGACAATGGCTGAAAGCTCATCGTTGTCGCCAAATTTAGTTAAATGATCCAGTTCATCAACGGCCACTGCATCGTTTTCATTGATGATAGGAATAATATTCATGTGTAATAATTGTTCCATCGTATTAATGGCATTCTTACGGCTTTCTGGATAATCGACGATGTCCCGCGTCATCAATACCTGGGCCGTTTGTTGATTGTAAGCCAAGAAGCGCTGGCTGTAAAAATGCATTAATTCTGATTGTCCCACTGCAGCAACTGCTTGCTGCTCAGGGATTGTATCTGGGCGTTCGGTCATACGTAATTTGTCCATACCCACACCGATTGCGCCAGAAGAGACTAAAATAATTTCTTTGCCTTGGTTGTTTAGATCGGTCAGCACAAAGGCTAATTGATCAATTCCCGAAAAATTGACTTTTCCACTTGGATGGATTAAGGAACTGGTCCCAATTTTAACAACAATTCTGTTTACTTCACTTAAAAACTTTCTCATATCTTCACCTCGAGTTTTGCCGCAAACTCAAATAAAGCTATTTGTGGAATTGTACCAGATTCTCACTGAAAATTCATCTTTTTTTCATCTGAAACCGAAAATTGTTCAGAAATAGCCCACTATTTCTTTCGAATCCTCTCCTTAATTGGATGAATTCAGGATATTATTACTCAACTAAAAGCTTTATGCGTTGTGAAAGAGAGTAGGGTTTGGTAGCATGATAGCTAAGGGAGGTCATGGATATGGCGAATGCCTTAAATAATTTTTCCGAAATAGGAAAATTGCAGCAAGTGATGCTTCATCGGCCTGGAAAAGAGTTAGAAAATTTACTGCCAGATTATTTAGAGCAGCTTTTGTTTGATGATATTCCATTTTTGGAGCAGGCCAGAAAAGAGCATGATTTCTTTGCGGATACATTGCGAGAGCAAGGAATCGATGTATTGTATTTAGAAGATTTGGCTGCAGAAGCGTTACACACAGATAGTTTAAAACAACAATTTTTAGCGGAGTACCTAGATGAAGCTTATGTTACCGGTAAGGAAACTCGTAAAGAGATTGAAGATTTCTTTTTAGCAATCAAGGATACCCGAGATTTTATTGATCAAACTATGGCAGGCTTGCATAAGAAGCAGCTTTCTATCAGTAAAAATTTGAATCTCTCAGATATGGTGGAGGACAATTATCCTTTTTATATCGATCCCATGCCCAATCTTTATTTTAGCCGTGATTCCTTTGCTATTATCGGCAAAAGCGCGTCATTAAACAAGATGTATGCTAAAACCCGTCGCCGAGAAACTCTATACGGAAAATATATTTTTCAGCATCATCCTATGTTTAGTAAAGAATCAATCAACTTACTTTACAATCGTGATTTTGATACACGGATTGAAGGCGGAGATATTTTAGTACTGTCCCCTCAGGTATTAGCAATTGGCATTTCCCAACGAACAGATGTCAGTTCAATTGAAAAAATTGCGCGCAATATTTTTGCCAGTGAAGCAAGCTTTCAGCATATTTTAGCTTTTAATATTGGAGAAGAACGGAAATTTATGCATTTAGACACGGTTTTTACCATGGTCGATTATGATAAATTTACAATTCATCCTGAGATTGAAGAGCATTTAGTAGTATACTCGATTGCTAAGAAGCAAGGGGATCCTGAGATTGTTGAAGAGACAGAATCATTAGAACAGATCTTATGCCGTTATTTAGATTTATCAGCGGTGGAATTTATTCGTTGTGGTGGCGGGGATTTCACCGCAGCGGCTAGGGAACAGTGGAATGATGGGTCCAATACGTTAGCAATTGCCCCTGGTGAAGTGATTGTTTACGATCGAAATCCAATGACCAATCAAAAGCTGGAAGCAGCCGGAGTGACGCTTCATCGTATTCCGGGCAGTGAGCTGGTTCGTGGCCGTGGTGGGCCTCGATGTATGAGTATGCCGTTTGTACGGGACAAACTTTAAATGAAGGAGACGAACAAAAATGATGATTCGCAAGGCAAAAGCAGCTGATTTATCAGCTATTCAAACTTTTTATGCAGAGGTGGTTCCAACGATAGAGTTTGAGATTACTAGTTGGATTCCAGGAGTCTATCCATCGATAGATACGGCTGAAAAGGCAATTGAGGAACAAACGATGCATTTGGCTGTTTTGGATGGCAGGGTGGTTGGATCGGTCATTCTAAACCATGATGTAGATGAGGAATATGCAGAAATCGCTTGGCAAAATCCGCAGTTACCAGCCGAGCAGATAGTCATTGTGCATACCTTGATGACCAGTCCAAACTACAGAAATCAAGGGATTGCCCGTCAATTATTGAACTATGCTGAGCATTTGGCGAAGGAGCAAAATTGTCAGGCAATTCGTTTGGATACCTTTGCGGCGAATCATCCAGCACAGCAGCTGTACAAAAAATTGGGCTATCGCTATTGCGGAGCCGGTGACCTGCCTTCTTGGCAAGGGGAGGGAACCGATGCTTGTGTCTTTTTTGAATTAGTCTTGGCTGATTAATTCCCTTTCATCTTAAATTGTACTAAATCATAAATAAACTGTAATCCTATTGTAAAGCTGACTCATGTATAATGAACAAGATCATTTGGGTAAGTGATTGATTCTTTTCTACGGAAAGGAGAATTCGTTTGAGAAAATTTGCTGGCTTAATGAGTGTTCTGATTATGCTGTTTATTCCAGTGGCTGTTTATTTTGCTAAAACTATACAAGCGGATGATAAAATAGCAGCTTCTGGATCGGTTTCTATTAGTACAATTTCCCTCAGTGAAATTTTTAATGAGACTAGCGGTAAGACGTCCAGAACAAAAACGTCATCGACGACAACAGAAATAACGGCTTCGACGGAAGAACAGCACCCGGCGAAAAGCAAGCTAAATGAGCCTTCCGAAGCTAAGCCTTATCCAGAATTGGGACCGGATGATTGGATCGACGTTTCTATCAACGACCAAAAGGTTTATTTTAAGCGCGGAAATGACGTGCTTTATACCATGAATTGTTCAACTGGTTTACCTGGTGAGTCTGCAACACCCTTAGGTGAGTTTACGATTGAAACGGAGAAAGGCGAAACCTTTTATAATCCGGGTTCAGGTGAAGGAGCCAATTATTGGGTTTCTTGGCGCGATCATGGTGTGTATTTGTTCCACACAGTGCCAATTGATGAAAATGGGAATTATATTGAGAGTGAAGCTGAGGCTTTAGGGGTACGACCTACCTCTCACGGCTGTATTCGTTTGTCTGTTCCAGATGCGAAATGGATTTATGATACAGTACCGGTGGGGATGCGGGTAGTGGTAAGAGAATAATGGAAAGTACTCAATCCAAAGGGTTGGGTGCTTTTTTTTAAGACTGGAGGCTTAGTAAATTAAGCACTCCAGTCTTTTTTTAGTTCATATTTAAAAAGGTTGGTCATCAAATTTATCAGGTACTAAATAAGGTGCTAAAGCTTCTACTTCTCGGGGTAAGTGTTCTTTAATCAGCAAACACCAGAAAAAGGCTAACTCATCGGACATCAATTCGAAGTCCATTTTGTTGAATTTAGCTTTGGTAAACAGTATTTCGACAGCCTCTAGTAATGCATGAGCATTGGAGGTGCTGAAAAAGAGCTGTGGAAAAGTTTGCACGACTTTGATCATCAATGCTTCAGCATGGGTATGGTAAGGGAAATCCTGGAAAAATTTACTTTGCAGCAGCAAACGTCTTGCGAAGTCTTTGTCTGATTCTCCAAATTTCCGATTCGCTGGATAAAAGCCGACATCTTCAGGTAAAAATTCTTCGTTTTCCCAGTTGTCTTCGGCTTGAGCATCTAAAAAGTTGGAACACTCTATCAGCAAGGCCAACTCGTACTCCTGTTTGCTAGGAGACCGTTTAATCTTGGCTAAGGAGAGATCATCCAGGGGTAAGAAAATGGGCATGGCAGATAGATAGTTTTTTTCCGTTGGTACGATAATGGTTAACAGTCGAATGTTTAGTTTGTCTTCAGGTAAGCCGATATCTTCTGGAGAATAATCCATAAGGTATTCTTTCCCGGTTTTTAGATCTTTATGCAGCACCAAGTCATCCTTAATAATTAAATCAAAAACACTTAAGACATAGTTTTTCGGCCAGCTTAGAATTACCTGTCTTTGATCAGGACTCAGATGTGTCATCCAGTTAACACCTTGAGAAAAAGTCAGTGTATTTCTAGCAATCAAATAGTAGAAGGCCAATAATTCTAAGTAAGGCCCTTCATCTCCTTCGAAACTGGAAGGAGATCCAGCAATCACATCGACTTCATCTAGCAATTCAAAAAAGCCAAAATCAATCTTAGTTTGCGATTCCAGCAGGTACTTGGTGGTAATGCCGAAAAGTGCAACTGAGTAAGGGTCTTCACCGCCAGCTATCAGTTCACGAACTTCTTTTTTCAAATCATTGCTGTTGATTGGTTTCACCTGATGACCATCCTTTCGTGATGCAAAGACTGTATAGTACCAGTTTATCATTAAATGTTCGCAGAAAAAATACGTTCAGCGTGAAAACAGCGGAAATAAAAAAGACCAACCGTTCTCTCCCCATAGAAGAGCGTGTTGGCCTTATGATTAAGTTTCCTGAACAAGTTAGGAGACTACTTTTGAAGTAGTTTCTTCAGGAACTTTATCCTTTTTAATAACTTTAGAAAGAATCAGACAAGTAACCACACAACCAACTGCCATCACAATTGCGTAAATAAACATCATGTTAAAACCGGTTTTCCCAGCGTTATTGTCTAACCAGCCGCCGATCATGGTATACATAAAAATATCTGGCATATAGCCCAAACAAGAAACGATTCCAGATACCCGTCCAGTTCGTGACAAAGGAATCCCAGCATCATCAATAATTGCAAAGTATTGGCTGCGAATTAAGTAGATAAAGAACATACCTGCTACGAAATTTCCCAAGACAATCGTCAATAGACCTGATTCAGCAGGAAGCACTAAAAATAATCCATAAGACATAGCTGTCAGTACTGCACCACCAATAATTACCTTCAAACGAGAGCCGATTTTGTCAGCAATAAACCCGCCAATAATACCACCGAAGGCTTGAATTACATAACGAAGTCCTCCCAATGTAGCGCCACCAGAAACGGACAGTCCGTAAACATTAATCGCCAAAGTGTTGATATATCCGAAAATCCCATACAAGCTGTATCCGAAGAATACGATAGCTACCAGCAGCCACACTCGAGGAATCGCTAATTGCTTAAAGGTTCCTACGATGACTTCTTTTAAGGATTCAGTATTCTCTGCCTGATCGGTATCTTCAATAATAAACCAGTTTAAGATTCCAATAATGATAACTACAATTGCACAAGTACGAATCGCCCAAGCAGTTCCTAAGATATCGTTAGCGAACATGCCGTAAACAGCAGTCATACCGAAAACCAGCAAGGCATTTAAAATTCCCCGCAGCCCTTCCTGCAAGCCGAACAAACGCCCCTGCTCTGAAGAGTCTCCCAACATCCGAGTAGCTTTAATCATGGCAGACCAATAAGTAATAATCGTGGAAATTCCCATCAGAACAAATATCAGCCGGGCTGTGTTAAAAGAAGGGAAGGTAGAAAACCAAATTCCTAAAACGCCAGTGGCCAAAAAAGAAACCGTCAAAAGCTTTCGAGCTGAGAACTTATCTGCAACAATGCCTCCCACAAAATAAGAGAATGTTGCCATAGTCGCATAACCGGAAGACAGCATACCCATTTGAGCATTAGTTAGGTTCATTGCTTTTTGAATTGGTACGTAAAACGTCTCGCGGATATAAGGCAGCTGGAAAATAATCCCGGCACCAGCCGCTAAGAGTAACAGAGTGCCATATTTTTTCACAAATGTTTTGTTCATAGATAAAGAAACCCCCATTAAGTGTTTTTCTGAACTAAGCCGACGCCGCTTAACACCAAGCTTAATTCTCGAGCTCTCTATCCTCTCTAGTAACAGATTCAGTGTAAATGCTTTCTTTTGAGGTGTCAACGCTTTTATTATAATAAAACAGCTATCAAATTTTAATCATAATCTCATTAAAACGGTGTAAATAGCTCTGTAATTGGAAATTATCACGGTAATTTTCCATAGGGATAAAGGACTAAAATAATTCTTATTGTTGAATAGTTTCCAAAAAAAAAGAACGGATCAACAAAAATGATCAGTCCTTTTGTTTACTTAATTCACGAATAACCTCTTCTATAAACATCATCAGAACCGTTCGGGTTTTTTCATGAGAATTGAGCTGCTCATCCTGATGGGATTTCGTTAGATAAATAATCTCCTGCTGATCTAAGTTCAGGCTGGCATTAAATTCCTCAATAATCAGTAAGGCTTTTGTATGATGCCGCTTAGCTTCTTCAAACAAATGATCAAATTGAGCAAATTTTCCAGCGACTGTGAAAACCAGCAGCAGGGAATTTTCGGTTAACAGGCTGGGTATCATAGAAGATTGGGTCGCTTGAATCACATTTTTATCAATGATATAGGTTAATTTATACCCAAAATACTCCATACAAATACTAGTCGGCCCATAACCAAAGAGAATAATCTTGTCGTGCGTCTTAATTTGCTCAGCTAAGTAGCTGACCGTTTCAGCATCAAAATTTTCCATGAAGTCTTGGATTCGAGCAAATTCAGAATTCAATTTTTTCTTCTTAACTAATTCTTTCCCAGTTAGGAAACGGAAGTATTCTTTATAGCCTGAGAAACCGATCTTTTTAACAAACTTAGAAATTTTTGAAGGCGAAACACCTGTTGCCTCCGCAGCCTCGGTAATAGTCATAGAGGGACGCTCCTGACTAATATCACTGAGTTTTTGATGAATTTGAGTTTCCAGCTCATTTAAGCGATCCAATTGCAAACGCATTTTCCTCACCACCTACTGTTATGTACAAGGTCAGCATAGCACAAAAAGTCATCTCAAGGCAATAAAATGGAAAATTTTCCATAATAAGTCATTATTAGAGTCTTTTTAAGGAAAATATAATTAAATTTTAATGTAAAAATGATGTGACCTCTCTATACTAAGTCATAGGAAAAGCGCTTCCGAAAAAATAATGAATGGAGCTAGTTAAATGAATTCCGATACATTAGTAAAAGAAGCTATTGTTGCAGATGTAAAGAAAATTGTTTCTGAAGACCAAGTGGTAACTGATTATGAGGCATTGTATGATGCATCCTCCGATCGCTACCGCAAGTACGCGAAGGCGAAACGAGTATTAGATAATCCAATACCGACTGCGGTTGTTTATCCTAAAAATGCAGAGGAAGTTAAAGAGCTTTTGATGTATGCCAACGAAAATGGCATCAATGTTATTCCACGCAGTGGTAAAACTGCAACCGAGGGCGGTTTGGAAAACTGGAAGGATTTAGCCTTAGTCATTGATGGCTCCAAGATGAATAAGATTATTAAAATCGATCCATATAATATGCAGGCAACAGTAGAAGCTGGCGTAAGACTGCAGGATTTAGAAGATGAATTAAGAAAAATTGGCTATACCACGGGTCATTCACCACAATCAAAACCAGTTGCTCAATATGGTGGTTTAGTATCAACCCGTTCGATTGGTCAATTCTCGACTTTATATGGCGGAATTGAAGATATGGTAGTTGGCTTGGAATGTGTTTTCCCAAATGGCCATATTTCTCGCATTAAAAACGTTTCTCGTCGTGCCGGCGGACCAGATATTCGTCATATTGTCATCGGAAATGAAGGGACCTTATGCTATATCACAGAGGTGACTGTAAAAATTTTCAAACATTACCCAGACAACAACAAATTCTTCGGTTATTTAGTGAATGATGTAGAAACTGGGATTAAAGTATTGCGGGAAGTTATTACCAACGGGTACCGACCATCTGTTGCTCGGACATATTCACCAGAGGATGCTCGGCAGCATTTCTATCACTTCTATGAAGATAAATGTGTATTGATTTTCATGGCAGAAGGACCAGAAGGCATCGTTGAGGCAACAGGTAAAGGAATCGAAGAAGCGGTTGAAAAATTCAAGGATGGGGTTTACAAGCAGGTAGACAGTCAGCTGATTGCTAACTGGTTTAACCAATTAAACTGGACCCAGCAAACCATTGACGACGAAGTTCAAGGCATGATTGACAATGACAAGCACGATGGCTACACAACAGAAGTTTCAGCTGATTGGGAAACCATCACTAAGATCTATAACAATGTGATTGATCGGATTCGTAATGAGTATCCACGGGCGAAGGATTTGACGATGTTGGGTGGCCATTCTTCACACAGTTATATTAACGGAACCAACATGTACTTTGTTTATAACTACGACATTAATTGCGAACCGGAAGATGAAATGCGTATTTATCATCATCCAATACAAGCAATTATCGTAGAGGAAACGCTGAAATTGGGAGGCTCAATGTGTCACCATCACGGAATCGGCAAGTACCGTAATGAGTGGACTAAACAGGAGCATCAATCAGCTTATTATATGCTGGAAACTTTAAAAGAAGCTTTTGATCCAAAAGGTATCATGAACTACGGCAACATTTATCCTGTGCAAGAAGGCTACAAATATCAAAAATAGTTACATTTTCCTTCAAGGATGTACTGTTGTTCTTGAAGGAACTTTTCCAAAGGTTAGGAAGCGGTTACGATGAAAATTATTTGTCTCATTAAATATGTTCCCGATACCGATCAATTTGAATATGACTACAAGACGGACAAAATTAACCGGGAGAAATCTAAACTGATTTTAAATCCTGATGATCGGAATGCAATAGCCTGGGCGCTGCAAAGAAAGAAGCAAGATCCTTCGATTGAAATAGAGATTGTTTCGATGGGGCCGTCCAAGGTTGAAAAGGAGTTAAAGGATCTGATTCGATTAGGGGCTGACCGTGCCGCTTTGATAAGCGACAGACAGTTCGCTGGCAGCGATTCACTGGCAACCAGTGTCATTTTAGCCAGCTATTTATCGCAGCAGAATTACGATCTGATTCTTACCGGTACTCACACGTTAGATGGAGGAACGGGACACATTGGTCCTCAGGTGGCCGAGCTGTTAGCGGTTGATCAATATTCCAACATTATTGGACTTGAAGAGTGGACGAATGGCTATACGATTGTAAAAGCAAAGCAGGAGGAACGAATTTTCCGCTTAAAAATTCCAGCTCCCTGTGTATTAAGCGTAACACATCAAATGAATCTGCGTTTAGGCTTCGTTAGATATGAAAACATTGATAAAAATGTCGATGCTCAATTCTCTCTAGTAACAAACGAAGACCTGCAGCTGTCTCTTGATGCAATTGGTCGCAAAGGTTCGCCAACTAAAGTAATCAAAAATGTTGTGGCCAAACGAACAAAAGAAATGACTCAGCAAGTGTCTGTAGATGACGACGGAATTGAAACGGTGGTCCAATTTCTAAAAGAAAAGGGGTACTTGTAATGTTTAAAGCACTCATTCTAGTTGATAACGAGGCCATTGATTACTCCGTTGATTTGATAGAAGCGGCCAAACGTTTGGCTGGTGAAGAGGAATTGGCCGTTTACGGCTTAGGAATTAATCTGGAAAACAAGGCAATCAATGGCTTCGATTCACTGATTTGTGTGGACGATCCGTCGATTCAAAGCCGAGACAGTCGTGTCATTACGGACATCTTAGAACAGGTTCAGCAGCACTGGCAATTTGATAGTGTCATTGTGCTGGCAACAGATTTTGGCCGAATGGTGGCACCGAGATTGGCGATGCGATTAAAGGCTGGACTTGTGGCAGATATTACTGCTATTGAAGTAGATGAAAAAGGGCGCAAGCTGATTCGACCGGCATTTTCCGGCAATATATTAGCAAGTATTCTTTGTACTTCGACGCCGATTATGGCTAGTGTTCATCCTAACGTGTTCCATACAAAGGAATCCTCAAAGATTCCGGAACAGATTCATTTTCCTGTGAAGGAATTGAAAGCGTCGTCAATCGAGGTACTTTCGGTTGACGTGTCAGAAAAAACTCAAGATATTCGTGAGGCCAAGGTATTAGTCTCAGCGGGAGCAGGCTATACTGCCGAGGTAAATCAACTCACTGAATTAGCCCGCCAGCTAAAAGGAGCCGTGGCTGTTTCCAAGCCGCTGGTGGAGCAAAATCGCGCCCCACGGGAAATCCAAGTGGGGCAATCTGGAAAAACGGTGAGTCCTCAGCTTTATGTAGCCTTAGGTATTTATGGCTCAATGCAGCATGTGGAAGGTCTTAAAAAGGTTACAGATATTATTTCGGTTAACACTGACAAGGGAGCACCGATGAACTATTTAGCCACTATCGCAGTTATCGGTGATGCGGTGGAATTTGCGGAACGGCTCACTGCGCGATTAAATCAGTAATTGGCACATTTTAAAAAAAGGAAACTTGGAGCGATAGCTTCAAAATATAAAGAAGAGAAGGTAAAAAAATGGAAATTAAAGACTTTAACATGGGTATGTTTGCGATCAAAGGAAAAAATGCAATCGTTACCGGCGGAAATACTGGCTTAGGTCAAGCTTTTTCATTAGCTTTAGCTGAAGCGGGAGCGAATATTTTTATGCCGTCAATTATGCCGGATGATGCAGAATTTAGTCAAACGTTGCAGGATCGTGGAGCGAAAACCTTCTATATGCATGCGGATATTACGAAAGATGGCGTGCCGCAGGAGATTATTGATACCTGTGTCAAAGAATTTGGTTCAGTCGATATTTTGGTGAATTGTGCGGGCATTTGTCCTTGTGATGATGTCTTGAGCTACGGCCGAGATAAATGGGACCCAACGATCAACATCAATTTGACTGCTGCCTTTGACATGAGTCATGAAGCCGCTAAGGTTATGATTCCGCAAAAGAGCGGTAAAATTATTAACATTTGCTCCTTGTTCTCTTTCTTAGGCGGTCAATGGGCACCGGCTTACGCTGCTTCAAAACATGGTCTGGCTGGGTTAACCAAAGCATATTGCGACGAGTTAGCGCAATACAACATTCAAGTGAATGGAATTGCACCTGGTTACTTTAAAACGGCAGTAGCTCAAGCATCGATTGATGATCCAGAACGTAACAAATGGATTGTGGACCATACACCTGAAGGACGTTGGGGTGATGTAGCCGATTTAATGGGTGCGACAATCTTTTTGGCATCTGAAGCCTCTCATTTCGTGAATGGACATATTATGACAGTCGATGGCGGATTCTTGGTTCGTTAATCACGTCAAATAGCCATCAAAAATTTATTGGGTGAGGGAGAACTTCATGGAAAAGAAATATATCGTCGGGATTGACGGCGGGAGTCAAAGTACTAAGATCGTCATTTTTGATCTCGAAGGAAATGTGGTTGGAGAAGGCAAAGAAAATCTGCGACCAATGCATTTGGCTGAAGGTGTAGTAGTAGAGCATCCGGGTGACGATTTGTGGGATTCGTTATGTGCGGCCTCGCAAAAAGCGATGGAACAATTTGGTGCTAGAAAAGAAAATATTGTCGGTATTGGGTTGGGATCGATTCGCTGCTGCCGGGTGCTGTTGAAAAAAGACGGATCATTGGCTCAGCCGATCATCAGCTGGATGGATAAACGGACAGCAACACCCCATGTTCAGGATAATCCAGAGGTTCAATATGTAACTTCAACAAACGGATATTTAACTCATCAGCTAACGGGAGAGTTTAGGGATAATATTGGAAATCATTTTGGCCAATGGCCAGTGGATTATGCCAACTGGGATTGGTCTACTGATCCGGAAGTGCTGGATAGCTATAAATTACCAAGAGACATGCTGTTTGATCCGGTAAAACCTGGCGATGTGCTAGGCCATATTACTCAAGAAGCTAGTAAAAAAACTGGATTGCCTGAAGGATTGCCGCTGTTTGCTACAACTAGTGATAAAGCAGTAGAAGGCTTAGGTGCCGGTTTGATTCGCGACACTAGCGCGTTTGTTTCTTTAGGAACCTATATCAGCAGCATGGTGACTGGAACCGAAATGCCAGAAAATCCAGTGAACTATTGGGGCATCATGTCATCTATTCCGGGTAAATATGCCTATGAGGGCTACGGTATCCGTCGCGGAATGTGGACTGTTTCCTGGTTCAAAGATCTATTGGGTGAAAAAATAAGTATTCGTTCCAATTATCAGGGGATTTCTGAGGAAGAATATCTGAATGAACAGGCACAACATGTTCCTGCCGGCAGCGATGGGTTAATGACTGTATTGGATTGGTTGGCGAATCCTTGGGAACCTTACAAACGGGGTGTCATGATTGGCTTTAATGCCCATCACGATTACCGCTATATGTATCGTTCTATTTTAGAGGGCATTGCTTATACTATGAAAAACAATGTTACCAATATGACGGAAGAGCTGGGAAAGACCATTGACGAGGTCATTGTAACTGGCGGCGGCTCTAATAGTGATTTACTGATGCAAATTTTTGCCGATGTTTTCAATCTGCCAATTAAGCGTAATGTAGTAAATGGCAGTGCCAGTGTTGGGGCGGCAATTAATGCGGCCGTCGGCTTGGGCATTTATCCTTCTTATGAAGAAGCGGTAGAAAAGATGGTTAAGGTGAAAGACGTCTTTACGCCGATTCCTGAAAATGTTGCGATCTATAAGCAATTAAATGAAGAGGTTTATCAAGGCTTAACAGTTCACACCGATAAGGTATTAGAAAAGAGCTTCGCTATTTTGCATCCAGAAGCATAAGTAAAGAAAGATGTGACAAGAAGGTCTAACAGCCAATTTTGGCTTTAGCCTTTTTGTCATTTAAAAAAGCTTTTCCAACTTGTTCACTAGTTCGAAAAGCTTTTTTACATACAGTTCGGGAAGGGGCAGCTTGATGATTGAATTTATAGAGGTAGAGAAAAAATACGGGAGCGCACCCGCAGCGGTAGAGACGTTGAACTTAACAATTGAAGACAATCAGTTTATTTGCGTGATTGGTACTAGCGGCAGCGGAAAAACTACCCTGCTGCGGATGATTAATCGGATGGTGGAACCCTCTAACGGCAGCATCAAAATTAATGGCAAAGATACCATCAGCCTAAACGAGGACGAGCTTCGACGGAAGATCGGTTATGTGATTCAAAATATTGGACTGTTTCCTCATATGACGATTCGCGACAATATTATGATTGTGCCAAAATTGTTGAAATGGACAGAAAGTCAGAAGCAAGGGATTGCAGAAAAATTGATTGAACGAGTGGAGCTGCCCGTAGACTACCTAGAACGCAAACCGAAGAATCTTTCTGGTGGACAACAGCAAAGAATCGGTGTTATTCGTGCGCTGGCAGCTGATCAGGATATTATTTTAATGGATGAACCTTTTGGGGCATTAGACCCCATCACGCGAGAAGCTTTGCAGGTGATGATTAAACGACTGCAGCAAGAAATGCAGAAAACGGTGGTTTTTGTCACCCATGATATGGAAGAAGCGATCAAACTGGCAGATAAAATCATCATTATGGATCACGGAAAAGTTGTGCAATACGATACAGCTGATAATATTATCCAAAACCCTGCTAACTCTTTTGTCGGTGAGCTGTTAGGTAAACGTAAGAAGCAAACATACGTGGAAAATGAACTGCGAGTAATTGATCTGATGAAGCCTCAGGTAGCAGCTATCTCTTTAAGCAAATCGATCATCGAAGCAATTCGTCAAATGACGCATAAAAAAGTGGATACCTTGCTGGTAGTAGATGATGAACAGCACTTAAAAGGTTTCATTGACATAAAGGATGTTGATCACAATATTAATAAGGCTGCTAACATTTATGAAATCATGCGGACTGAAACTGCCAGTGTCAATCAAAACGAGAAGCTGTCAGATGTAGTGGCACCTTTGTTTAACATGGAGCTGAAGTATCTGCCGGTAGTGGATGACGAAAATTGTCTTGTAGGAATCTTGACCCGATCTTCTTTGGTGTCTTTGATTTACGACAAGCTGAAGTAGGTGAAGAGAATGGAAAATTTTTGGAATCAATATGGTGTCGAAATCCTGTTTAAATTGTGGGAGCATTTTTATATCTCTTTCAGCGCTATTCTTTTAGGAACCTTAGTGGCAGTGCCACTAGGTGCTTTGCTGACACGAATCAAAAAGGGATCAGAAACGATTATTAGCATTGTCGGTTTTTTTCAGACGATTCCGTCTTTGGCTCTGCTGTCGATTATGGTGCCTTTCTTAGGAATCGGTAAGGTACCGGCGATTGCAGCGTTGTTTCTATATTCGCTGCTGCCGATTTTGCGCAATACTTATGTTGGCATTCAGTCGGTTAATCCGACCTATTTGGATGCAGCCAAGGGGATGGGAATGTCGAAATGGCAGCGGCTGCTGCAAATCGAATTACCCTTAGCCTCCAGCGTGATTATTTCCGGGATTAAGGTATCAGCAGTATATGTAATTTCTTGGACGACGTTGGCTGCTTATATTGGAGCGGGTGGTTTAGGGGATTTCATTTTCAACGGACTAACCTTGTATCGTATTGATTTAATTATGATGGGAACCATTCCCATCACGTTTTTAGCATTGGGAACAGATGCTGTTTTGCGTTTTGTCGAAAGTCAATTAACCGTGGATCGAGGGTGAGGGGTGTAAATGAAAAAGAAATTAAGTGTCTTTCTTTTGTTTATTTGTCTGTTTGGCCTGTTTGTTTTTTCCAATCTATCCAACCGAAAGGACAAAATCACGGTGTGCGGCGGTGTGACCTCGGAATCACAAATTTTAGGGAATATTGTCGTGGAATTTTTGACTCATTATACGGACAAAGAGGTCGTCTATCTGAACAATCTGGCTTCCGCCAACTTAATGCAGGCAGCAATGGAACGTGGTGATTTGGATATTGCGTCAACACGTTATACAGGAACGGACCTAGTAGGAACGTTAAATTTGCCGATTGAAAAAGATCCTGACAAGGCATTAACAATTGTTCAAGAGGAGTTTCAAAAGCGCTACAACTTTGATTGGTTTCCCAGCTATGGCTTTTCCAATCAGTTTACTTTTATGGTAACGAAGGAAACGGCTGAAAAATACCAACTGTCAAAGGTGAGTGATCTGCAAAAATATGCGGATCAATTCAGCTTAGGTACCGATCAAACTTGGTATAAAAGAGAGGGCGATGGCTACAAAGCCTACACTGAGGAATACGATACACGTTTCAAACGAGTCTATCCGATGCAAGTAGGTTTGTTGTATGATGCTTTGGCTGCTAAGGAACTAGATGTCATTTTAGGCTATTCTACTGATGGACGAGTAGGTAGTTACGGGTTAGTCATGCTGGAGGACGATCGACAGTTTTTCCCACCGTATACCTGCAGCTTAGTGGTTTCTGATGAAGCCTTAAAGGAAAATCCTGAGCTGAAGGAAATTTTGGAGCGACTAGAAAATACGATTGATACAGAAGCGATGCAGCGCATGAATGATGAATCCGACAGTCAGCTTTTAGAGCCGGCCTTGGTAGCTCGTCAATTTTTGGAAGCCAATAACTATTTTGAGGAGGACAACCCATGATCCAGAATTTAACGAATTACCTGAGTGATAACTCCTCGTACATTATTAGCCAGTTTCTCAGTCATATCTATATTTCTATCGTTGGTGTAGTGCTGACCTGTTTAATTGGCTTTCCGATTGGGATCTTTCTGTCGGACAATAAAAAGGCAGCCTCTTTTGTGATTGGTTTGATTAATGTTGTTCAAACGATTCCATCAATTGGTATGTTGACAATTTTACTTATTTTAATGGGATTGGGGAAAAATACAGTCATTGCAACGGTGGTTTTGTATTCCTTGCTGCCAATTGTGAACAATACTTATGTGGGTCTGAATAATGTTGATCCAGTCTATATTGATAGCGCTAGGGGAATTGGCATGAGCCGGTTACAAGTTTTGTACTTAATCAAGATTCCACTGGCCGCCCCGGTTATCTTAGCTGGAATTAGAAATGCTTTGGTGATTTCAGTGGGGATTACCACAATTGGTTCCTTTGTAGGTGCCGGAGGGTTAGGGGATATCATTCTTAGAGGAATCAATATTACTGGCGGCGAGCCGATTATTTTTGTCGGAGCATTCCTCTGTGTGATAATTGCGTTAGGAATGGAAGGATTGTTTAACTGGTTGATGAAATAAGCTGTCAGGACTAATCCAACTAAAATTTGAACGATTTTTTAAATCGTTTTGTGACATAGTGGGATAACTGATCTTAACTCCTTTTTTGCTAGAGCAACAAAAAAAGCCCGAGCCTTGGTCACAACAGGCTTGGGCTTACTTTTTTTATCAGAAGGGAGGATTATCAGTTAATTCAGGTACAATATAGGCCTCAATTGCTCGCACATCTTCTTCTAAATTCTGGCAAATCAATGTATACCAGAAAATGGATACTTCATCTGAGCTGTCTCTCAAATCTTCGGCAGTTAATTTTTCACCAACAAATAAAAGCCGCAACGCTTCCGTCAGGTCAAGGGCATTGGCATAGGAATGAAACATTTGCGGAAAAGTACTAATTACCTTGGTTAATAGTTTTTCAGCCTGGGCATAATGCTCAAATTCATGGAAGAAGACATGCTGTTTCAACAAACGCTGCGCCATTACTTGATCTGTTTCCCGCAGGACTCTGTTGGCTGGATAAAAAGAGAGATCTTCCAGCTCACTTCTAGTTGCTTGAGTATTTTTCATGCAAAGATTTTTCTGTTTAGAATACCTGTAATAGCTGGATAAAAGATCATCACCGTAAAAGCAACTCTCTTCAAATCCTTTCGCCTTATATCTTTCCATCCACTTTATATCGGCAAAGGTAAAGTCATCAATCGGATAGAAAATAGGCTGTGTTGACAGGTAGGTCTTTCCGATGGGGACAAGGAGAGCCAAAACAGTATTTTGCTTATTTTCGTCAACAGTTAAATGAATATTAGATGCCGGTAAATCTATGTCATGCAATTTTCTAGTATTCAGATCTCTATAGACGATGGTTTCTCCCTGCTGCTTGACTTCAAACAAACTTAATACAAATGTTTTAGGCCAGGTTAGCATGATCCTTCGTTGACTTGGAGTTAGTCCAGGTACCCAGCAGACAGTATCAGGGAAATCGCGCATAATATCTACATGCTCTACTAAGAGATAATACACAACTAATAAATCGAAAAATTCTGCTGTTTCACCTTCGTAATTAGCTTTGGGAGACAATTCATTTTTTGTCATATTGTATAAAAAATGATAAAAATCACTTGCTTCTTCATCATCAATATATTTTTTATCGTTAACGATCGACAGAAAGATCTGTGTAGCAGCAAACAAAGCAACTTTGAAAGGATTATCCCCATTGTTTACCTGCTGCATCAATTCCTTTTTCAACTGAGAATGTTTTACATCATATTTATAAAGCAATTCCACCTTGTATCACTTCTTTCATGAATAGTAATCCTATCACTAGTTTATCATTTAGATGTGGAATTGTAGATAACAAATTTACGCAAAAAGCATCAAAAGTCGGCTAAGTATTCGTGCGCTTTTCGATGCTAATTTTTTACAGCTGTTTAATAGTAATTACTGCCAATGGATAATGGCACTTACATGGGCTCTAACAAGGAGAATCCTAAAATAGAATAAGGGTTAAGTTGTTTCTTTAGTTAGGTATCTAAAGACGTTTTTTATAAAGGAGATGAGGGTCATGAAAAATGCAGACTCTTAGAAAAAAGTATAGTCGTTAAGCAATCAGAGTGGTGCGGGAAATGGAAGATTTGTTTAATCAGTTGATGAAAACTCCTACATTGAAGCAAAATCATTGAGAAATACTGTGAAAAGTGGTTTATTATCTCTACGGATAAGCTGCTTTTTTTGTTGCTCTTTCCAATTAGACAACGAAAATAGCGTGAGTGTAGATTTCAGAAGGATCGTTGTTGAGTGGGACTTGCACAATTTTTCTTTCAAGAAAAGTTTCAAAAAATATAGATGAAGCAGTGGATTGATCAGTCAATACCTAAATGTTAGGAGCAACTCAAATGAAGAAACTTGTATTGATCCTGTTACTTGGAATAATTTATAGTAGGAATTCTGGCAAGTGCACATGATACTGCCAATCAAATTTTGTCTCAAGGAATTTTTGAAAAGAAACTGAACGTTCAAGCTGGAGGGAAAGGAAACAACGCTTCTATCTTGGTTATTGGCTTGGCGCTTGCCGGAGCTGCCGGCTCCTTTTATCGTTATACTAAAAGTGAGGATTAAAGTGACAAGAACTCTAAAGTAAACAGCCTAGGCTTCTTACTTTAGAGTTCTTTAAATTGTGCAAGGAAGGCTTCAAAGCTGGGATTAGATAAAATCGCCTGTTGAAGATCTGTGCGCGCCATGAAGTCTAATAATAAACTGTAAATATCTCCGGTGTCTTCGTAATCCTCTTTGGTGATTGCAAACAGAAAGACAAACTGAACTTTTTCTTGATTGCCCCAATCCACACCATCAGGCACGATTGCTACTGATAATCGGGAGTGATTTGCTAGCAGAGACATTGGATGGGGGATAGCAATCAGCTGATTAATATTGGTTTGGCTTATCGCTTCTCGAGCTAGAATACTCGCATAAAACTCTGCAGGTACTAATCCCTTTTCCTCTAATGACACACACATTGTTTTTAGCAAAGCCTCTTTAGTAACTCCTCCCTCGAATAAGTGAAAAGCATCCTCTTGAAATAAGTCCATAACAGTGGACGTCTGGGTTTCAAAGGCTGTCAAAAACTGATCGATTTTTTCAATGTCCTTATCTAGCTGACCCATACGAATATAAATAAAAGGTATTTCCAACTGGTCTAAAGGAATCGTGGTAATAACAAAATCAATTGTCGCTAAGGGCTGCTGCTGCAGTTCTACGTAAGAAAGCCGCTCAACAATCTCAAATTTGTCCTGGTAGCGTTTATTGATTTTTGCTTCAATAATGCGGCTCATGGCGCGACCAGTACCACAAACCAAAATCACTTTGTATTTACGATTTTCCAGCATCGAGCTACGTTCTAAAGCTCCGGCAATATGCAGGGCAATGTACCCCATTTCATCCTCAGAAAAATACAGTCCGTGAGCGGTTCCAATGGACTCCAGATGAGTAAGGCATAGGTCATAGGCGAGAGGAAAGGATTGTTTAATTGTTTCCAGCAAAGGATTGCTGTGACCTGCGTCTAAGCTGTTCATATGAATAAAGCCTTCAATATGCGAGGTCAGATCTTTGATCAAGATCGCATCCTGAGTCCAATCATAATTAGACGTTTGCTTAATTCCCTGCAGCAAGTCCTCCACAATTTCATCTGCTATCGATTCTGACTGAATTATTGCCGGATCGCTTACTACAAAACGAGGGGCATTCACCGACAGATAATAGATCAAATAATCTTGTTCTTCCTGAGGCAACTGACTCTCAAAAGTCTCCTCCAGCTTAGTGAAAAATTGCTGCATCAACTGTTGTGCGTTCTTTTTCAACTGAGGTATTTTAACCGGCATTTCGGAGATGGATTTTCCATCGATCAAGCGGCTTAGAGCTAAGGCGAAATGGGACAAAATATTCTTGTGATAATAATCCGATTCTAGCAAATCCAAAGGAGTCAGATAAGCCAGCTCCAGCTCCTGCAGCAATGACAAATCAATGTTATCGAATAGGGCCAGCTCGGTTTCGGTAAAACCAATTAAATATTCCTGCAAATCCTTACCGATTAATAGGTCACTAATCGCTTGGCGCTTGGCAAATTCATTACCCACAACCTCAAAACCAATGTTCGGCCGATTTACAATTTTCAAGCCATAAGGCAAAAGCTGATCGCGAATTGTCTTTAAATAGGAATAAAAGGTATTCTTGCTGACATAAAGCTGATCTAAAAAGGCATCTAAATTCAACGGCTCAGTAGCCTTAAACAAAGTAAACAATAAATAATGCTGCCGTTCTTCTGTAGAAGCTAAACTAGTCTCCACGGAATCGGTGCTTTCCTTCCACCATTCTTCAAAAACAGCTTGATTGTTAACAGCTAAAAGGTACCCTTTGCCGCGAATCAACGAGACAACAGCTCCCACATTTTTCAGGGTATCGTTTAGATTAGTAATGTCGGTACGAATCGTTCGATCTGAGACCGCAAATGCTGCAGTTAACTCCTTCATAGGAGTCGGATTTGGTTGTTGGATAAAACGTTCTAGCAATTCGTCTAAGCGTTGATAAGATAACTTTGACATGGTATCACCTCCAAACTGACTACTTCATTGTCATCATACCGTAATTTGAAAGCGATTGAAATATCTAAGGTATCCAGCAATTTTCCAATACAAGTGGAAGCAAACTTGGAAAGCGTTTTATCAATTGATTTCCACTTATGTTGGAAATTGGAAGTGTTTACACCTAAGGTTTGATCCCGTAAAGTTAAGCATGTAATAACCAACCGGAAAGGAGGTTCAACATGAACTTTACCGAAAAAAATATACTATTAGATGTATCAGCCGACAGTCAGGAAGAACTATTCATGCTTCTGGCCAATTATGCCAAAGAGTTAAATGTGGTAGAAGAAACCGAAAAAGTCAGTGCGGCCTTTATGGAGAGAGAGCAGCAATTTTCCACTGGTCTGCAAGCAGGCTTTGCGATTCCCCATGCCAAGTCTGCTTATGTTTTAACCCCAACTGTTTTATATGCACGATTGAAACAATCAGTGCCTTGGGAGACATTCGATGATTCAGCCGTTCAGCATGTATTTGCCTTATTAGTACCATTAGAGGAAGCTGGTACCTTGCATTTAGAAATGTTAAGCCGTTTAGCAACTGCTTTAATGGAAGAAACTTTTATTGAGGATATTCAGCAGCACCAGGATAAAAGCTTTTTGGCTCAACGTATTAGTAAAGAAATGATTGGAGAGAAAATCGTATGAAAATTGTCGGAATCTCAGCATGTCCTGCCGGTTTGGCCCACACACCAATGGCCGCTAAGGCTTTAGAAAAAGCCGGAGTAAAATTAGGCTACGATGTAAAAATTGAACAACAAGGTTCTTTAGGCCAAGTCAACAAAATTAGTCAAAAGGAAGCCAATGAAGCAGATTTTGTTTTGCTGGCAACCGATCAAAAAGTGGAAGGCCTAGATCGCTTTGAAGGAAAACCACAGCTAAGAGTAAACATTAATACCTGCATTAAAGCACCAGAAGCTGTTTTAAAAAAATGTGTCGCAGCGGTTCAGCAAAGAAGCGCCGCAAACTAGCAATAAACAGGAGGAGAATACAAAGTGAAGAAAAGTTTAGCAGAAGTAAAAGGACACTTGATGAGTGGGATCAGTTTTGTTCTGCCGCTGATCATTGGAGCATCCTTAGTAGTTGCGATACCTAAGATGATCGCTTTAGGAATGGGCTTGACCAGTCTGGACCCATACGCTGAAGCAGAAGGGTTCAAGCATGCACTATATGCAATTGAACAAGTTGGTTGGACCGGAATCGGACTTATTAATACTGTGTTAGCTGGATTTATTGCTTATTCTATCGGTGACAAAGCAGCATTAGGAGCTGGTTTTATTGGTGGAGCAGTGGCTACCAGTACGAATGCCGGATTCTTAGGAGCGGTAATCGCTGGTTTCCTAGCAGGTTACTTAGTGAAAATTGCAAAAAATAAAATTAAACCGCCAGAATCTTTTTCAGGTGTAATGCCATTAGTGATTTTACCTTTAATTGCTACTTTATCGGTGGCGATCGTTATGGGAGCGCTGCTGTCAGAACCATTGGCCTGGATTAATACTAGCTTAGTTGAATGGATTCGTTCAATGATTGCTAATGATGTGAACAAAGTCTTGCTGGCAATGATTATGGGTGCCATGATTGGTTCTGATTTAGGCGGACCAGTCAATAAAGCTGCCTGGATGGCCGGTAATGTTCTATTAGCAGAAGGTGTCTATTTACCAGCAATTATTGTCAATGTGGCCATTTGTGCCGTACCGTTTGGTTATGCTTTAGCGACTGTTTTCCATAAGAAACGCTTCAACGCCGAATTATTGGATGCCGGCCGTAATAACTTTATCATGGGTTTTATCGGTATTACCGAAGGAGCAATTCCTTTTACTTTAGTTAGTCCACTAAAATTAGTGCCGATTAATATGATTGGCGGCGCAATTGCCTCTGGTTTAGGGATTGCTTTAGGCATGTATGACAAAATGCCGCCAGTAGGTGGGATTTATGGCTTCTTTACAGTTGGTAACGGCTGGGCATATCTAGTTGGTTTATTTGCTGGCGCTGCTTTCATCGGATTTTTAGCCCCTTTGTTTGTAAACTTCAACAAAGTAGATGCTGAAGGTGACGAAGAAGTCGATATAGAGGATATTGATATTAGTTTTGAAAATTAAAAAACGGGCACTGACGGTGGGAAATCGTCAAGTGCCTCTTTTATTACAAGAAGGGTAGTTGACCAATGAAAAAAACTGTACACGTAGTTCCCCATAGTCATTGGGATCGAGAGTGGTATTTTACCACTAGTCGTTCCAAAATATATTTGATGCACGATTTGCAAAAAGTTTTAACGCAGCTAGAAAAGGACGACACATATGATCATTTTATTTTAGATGGCCAAGCTTCATTATTGGATGACTATTTAAACTGGCGTCCCCAAGATCGAAACCGAATAAGAAAATTGGTTCAAGCCGGTCAACTGATTATTGGACCTTGGTATACTCAGACCGACCAGCTAGTAATTTCTGGCGAAAGTATTGTTCGAAACATGCTTTATGGTATGCAGGTTTGTGAAGCGTTTGGTGACTACATGAATGTCGGCTATGTCCCGGATTCCTTTGGTCAAGCAGCTAGTATGCCACAAATTTATCAACAGTTCGGCATTGAGGATACGCTGTTCTGGCGGGGTGTTAGTGATGACGAAGTGAAGCAGACAGAGTTTGTTTGGAAAGGGGAGGACGGTTCAAGCGTTACGGCCTTTCAAATACCTAGCGGCTATTACATTGGCGGAGCAATTCCTGAGAACAAGGAAGCTTTAGCGGATTTTCTTCACGAAGAACCTTTCAAAACCACCTGGTCGCGCAGCACCACTGATCAAGTGTACTTTCCAAACGGTTTCGACCAAGCGCCAGTTCGCGAAAACTTACCGGAACTAATCGAACAAATAAATGCGTTGTATCAGGACGAATACGAATTGCATATATCGACCATCGAAAAGTATATCGCGGCCATTAAAGAGCAGCAGCCAGAGCTGGAGGAAATTGCTGGTGAGCTGATTAACGGAAAGCTGATGCGGATTCATAAGACCATCTTCTCTTCCCGCTCTGATTTAAAGGCCTTAAATACACAGATTCAGCATTACTTAACCAATGTGATGGAACCTATATTAACCATTGCGAAGCAGCTGGGTTTTGAGTATCCAGTGGAAACGGTTAAGGAAATTTGGAAGCTGATGTTTGAGAATGCTGCGCATGATTCCATTGGTTCTTGTGTATCCGACAACACGAACGAGGATGTTTATATGCGCTATAAGCAGGCTCGCGATATTGCTATGAATTTAGTGGAATTGACCATGCGCCAAATTGCGACAACGATTAAAGAGTCGAAGAATACACCGATAACTTTTACGTTGTTTAACCCTTATGATCATCCTCGGAATGAAGTTGTGGAAGCGGAGGTCTACTTACCGCAAAAAGAATTCGTCATTCTAGATGAAGCAGGGCAGTCGGTTTCCTACACTGTGTTGGAAATGATTGATCAGACTGATTATGTGCTGAATCAAGGAAATATATTAAATCCAACCAAGGATTATTACCATCCTACAAAGGTTTACAAAGCCAAAATTGCGGTAGCTGCCGGTCAGCTGCCGAGTCTGGGCTACACACAGCTAACTATTGATCTGTCCGGTAACAGTTACCAGACGTTTGAAAGGACCACTAATCGTACGATTGAAAACAACTATTATCGAATTACCGTAAATGCCAATGGTTCCTTTGACATCTTCGACAAAGCAGCTCAGGTACTTTATAACGAACAAGGGATTATCGAAGAAAATGGTGATGATGGCGATTCCTTTAATTATTCTCCACCGGAAAAGGATTGGGTAATCTCATCCATTGATTTTGAACCGGTAATCGAGGTGCATGAATCGAGCGTACTAAAAACGATTAAAAGTTCTTTTGTGCTGCAAGTACCAGCTAATTTGGAAGAACGAGCAGCAAAAAAAGCAACCGTCCAGCTGCCGATTTCACTGGAAGTAACAATGAAGCAGGATTCGCCAGTTATTGATTTCCATTTAGAGGCAGAAAATCAGTCTGTTGATAGTCATCGTATTTGTGTCTTGTTTGATACCAATATTCCGTCAAAATTCTCGACGGCGGATCAGCAATTTGGCACGATTCAGCGACCAGTAGTTTTTGAAAAAGAAATGAAGCTGTGGGAGGCGAATAAAGAGCAATGGAACGAACAACCAATTGCGATTGAAACCTGCCAGACGTTTGTCAGTCTTTTTAATGACCAGCGAGGTGCTGCAATTCTGCCAAAAGGAGTAAGAGAATATGAAATTGTTGGAGAAAATTACGATACTATTCGTTTAACAATCTTTCGAACCTATGGCTTCATGGGTAAAGAAAACCTGATGTATCGTCCAGGTCGTGCTTCTGGGGAAACAGTTATTGCCACCCCTGATGCTCAGCTGCACAAAAGACTGGAATTCTCATTTTCTGCTTATTACTTTGCTGGCAGCTTTAACCAGGCTGATGTGGCAAATATTGCCAAGATAGCAGTATCTCCGGTTCAGTTGTATCAAGCTGCTGAATTCTTAAACTCGCGGTTGAATTTTACTTTGGGAGATGAGCCTAAAACTCTAGCAGCTAGCTATAGTATGGCAGAAGTTGTTGGTGATTTGACGCTAAGTGTAGTCAAGAAGGCCGAGAAACGGGAGGGCTGTATTATTCGACTGTATAACGGAAAACTTAAGGAAACTTGTCATGCCGCGATTCAGTTTAAACAAGAAGTTCAAAAAGTGGAATTGGTAAATCTTAAAGAAGAGACAGTAGCAGAACTGGAACTGCAAGATCAAACGGTGAGTTTACCTGAGGTTGCTCATGCCAAGTTCATCACTTTATATGTAGAATAAAACGCAAAAAAGAGGACAATCGTCAGATTGTCCTCTTTCATTGCACTTATAAATATTCCTCCAAGACTTCAGCTACACCTGCTTCTTCATTAGAGGTAGTCACTTGTTGGGCAATTGCTTTGACTGGCTCTAAGGCATTGTCCATCGCCACACCAACACCGCTGACTTTCAACATTTCAATGTCATTTTCCTGATCACCAAAGGCTACGACTTCTTCTGGATCAATCTGAAGATAGTCGGCCAAGAACGTAAGAGAAGTGCCTTTATTTACTCCATCAGCCATAATCTCCAGCCAGTGAATATCTGTGTAAACTGAAGGAATACCCGCCGATTCAAACATTTTCCGCAAAACGGCTAACTTATCAACATCTGTATCATTAAAGGCCAGCTTAAAGTAATTGAGACTACCATCATTGATCTTCTTTAACAACTCTTCGGTAGAAGAATCTTGTAGCTGAAATTGCGCATAATAAGGACTATTCACCTCGACCGGGGCAGCATCAAAAGTAATCCGATCATCCTGTGTTTCACGACTAGCTACAATGGTTACACCAATTTGTTCAGCCAAATGGAAAGCTTGATTAATCGTCTTTGCAGGGATATCGAATCGCTTTAACACAGAAGTCGTTTCCCCTTTTTCTACTTTTGCTATGTAGGCGCCATTGGAAGCTAAAACATAACCATCTATGGAGAGCTGAGCAAATACCTTTTTAACAGAAAGGATCGATCGTCCAGTAGCCAGGACAATTGTGCCTCCCTGCTGGCTAAAGGTTTGCAGAGCCTCCTGGTTCTTCTTAGGGATTTCACCTAGATGATTCAGTAACGTACCATCAAGATCGATTGCTGCTAACTTCATATTTATCCATCCTTTTTAGAAAATATTCTATTTTAAGGGTAGTCCATTTTTGGCTATTTGAGAAGTTTAATGCTTAATAATGACAAAATAGTTGAATAGAGACAAGTAATTTCTTAAATGTTTAAAGAATCTTAACTGTTGTTATACCGCTAAAAAACGTCGATTCGATCAATTTTTTCCGAATTTGGTGACAAAATGATAGGGATAACAAGCAATTTTTTTGCTAAAAGAAAAGAATGGGTCTAATGTATGTTATAGAAATAGGGTAAAAGACGAACATAATTAAGCAAAGGAGTGATATTTTATGTTATCTCAGAAAAATACGATACCAGTGGTAACTGCATCAGATGAGAATTACGCTCCTTACCTGAGCGTGATGCTTGGTTCTTTGCTGGATCATATATCAAAAGAAGTTTCATTGAATATTTATGTAATTGATGATGAAATTTCTGCAGCCAGTAAAGAAAAACTGAAGGAAACAGTTCAAAATAAATCAGACAAGGCGACTATCCAGTACCTAACTGTTGATGGTCAAGTGTATGAAGACTTCTTGGTCAGTGACCATATTACTACGACAGCCTACTACCGAATATCCTTACCTAAAATTTTGAAAAAATACAACTATAAAAAAGTGCTTTACATAGATGCGGATACATTGATTCTAGATGATGTAGCAGAGCTTTACCGACAAAATTTAAAGCAAAAGACCATCGGAGCTGTGATTGATCCAGGGCAAACTAAGGCTTTGGAACGGTTAGGGATTGATTCCAAAGATTATTATTTCAATTCAGGCGTCATGGTAATTGATATCGAACGTTGGAACAATCGTCAGATTACGGAGAAGACGATTGATTTTTTAAGAAATCACGGAGATCGCATCATTTATCACGATCAAGATGCCTTGAACGCCGTCTTATACGAAGACTGGGCACCACTTCACCCTAAATGGAACATGCAGTCGTCACTTATTTTCAACCGTCATCCGGCCCCAAACCCTCTATATAGAATATTGTACAAGGAAGGCAATGAAACACCTGCGATTGTCCACTTTACTGGGCACGATAAACCTTGGAACACATTAGAAGGACACCCTTACCAAGAACAGTATATGGATTTATTAGCAGATAGTATTTTTAAGAAAGCGGTGAAAGCATAATGAGTAAAGAGAGAATTACGATTGTTTCAAGCAGTAATGCAGCCTTTGCACCTCATGTTTCTGCCCTGTTTGTTTCAATCTTAGAAAACTGTAAAAATAAGCAAGCAACCTTTGATTTTTATGTAATTGACGACAACATCGATTACAAGAGCAAACAACTAATGCTGGACACGATGGCAAATTATCAAGCAACCCTTCAATTTTTAAATATCAACAAAAAATATTTCAAAAACGTTGTTGAAAGCGACCGGATTCCACAAACAGCATACTTCAGAATTGCTATTCCTGAATTATTTCGGGGCAAAAAGGTAGACAAGTTGTTATATCTAGACTGTGATATGATTGCAGTAACTGACATTGACGAACTATGGAAAATGGACTTAGGTAACTATACATTAGCAGCAGTTGAAGATGCTGGATTCCATAATCGTTTGGAGCTTATGGGGATAGATACTGATTCTAAGCTGTACTTCAATTCTGGATTAATGCTAATCAATGTAAAAAAATGGTTAGATGAAAATGTTACGATGCGAGTATTGGACTTCATCAAAAACAATCCTGAAAAGCTGAAATTTCATGACCAAGATGCTTTAAACGCAATTCTGCATGATCAGTGGCTGCCTTTGCACCCACAATGGAATGCTCAAAGCTATATTATGCAAAAAGAAGTAACGCATCCTAATCCAACCGGCGAAAAAACGTACGAAGAAACGCGTAAAGCGCCAAGTATTATTCACTTTTCTGGACATGTAAAACCTTGGAGTGATGAATTTACCTCTCCTCTAAAAGGGTACTATTTAAAATATGCTAGAAAGACAGCCTTTTCAAAAAAGCCTCTTTATAAACAAAATGCAGTAACTTATGTTTCCACTACACATTATGGCAAGGTTGCACGATAAACATATTCTGATTATTTGACGGACAGGAACTGCTGCGGCAGGCTGTCAAAATTCAGAGATAAAAGCCTTTCATCAACTAAGATTAATCATGAAAACAACTAAGTAGTGAACCCTTTACAAATAAAAGCATAAGCTTGGCTGTGAGGAGGAGAAATAATGCAAATAGTAGTATCTGATCAAGCAGCGGAAGTATTATTAGATAAAGTTGGCGATACAAAAGCTTTCTTGATTGCTCTAACTAAAGAAATTGAGGAGACATCCATGAGCGATCATTCGTGTGCCAAAGGAAGTCAGTTCCAGATCATCCCTTTATTTACGGAAGGGGAGGTCGAGCTAATACCAATGGAAAACCCAATCTTTACTGTTTATTCTTCCAAAGAAGCTGCACCACTATTAGTTGAAAAAGTTCTGATGGATTTTAATCCACGCTTGAACAGCTTCCAGTTAATGTGTGATAATCAGTATGTCGACAGTAACATCAAATTGAAAAATTACTTTTTTAGTTAAAAGCAAAAGAGCTATGTTCATGCTGGTCATCTAGCGTAAACATAGTTCTTTTGATGACGACAGGCGAGGAGAGCAGATAATGAGACCAATAATTTGGGACGACGCAGCGCAACGTGCCCTTTCAAGTGAAACAACACGAGCAGTTCGCAGTTTGTCCTTAAAAGAAGCTCGGGAGAAGGAACAAGAAATAATTCAGCAAAGTCGCTTGGTCGGTTCCACGATTTATACTAAGATGTTTAGAGCATCCAATCATACGGCTATTGAAAAGGTAGTTCTATTACTGGAACAGTTAGGTGCGCAAATAGAAGAAGGGACTTTGCAGCTTACCGGTCCTTATAAAATTGATCCAGAACTGGCACCACACGACGATTTTTTGAACTTATTGGCAAAGACAATTCAACAAGCCTACCGAGGAAAGCTTCTGGATGATCCCCGAGTTCATCAGCTGCGAATGTATTTGGATCGTCAAAATATCCGATATATCCGAAAAAAATTTGGAATACCAGGCCAAACAGATGAAGATGCGCTAGCAGCCTATGTTCATGCGCCAAAAAAAGCAGGTGGTCTAGGTGGACACGGACTGAGAGCTGAACGTGCAAGGCTTCATAATAAATACCAAACAAATTATTTGGCTGGGAATGAGAACCGCAAAAGGGTTACTCCGGATTTTCACTCTGAATTTATTTTGGATCCTGAGGGACGTTTTGTCAGCCAGTGGAATGTATTGGAAATGGACGAAGCTGGGAAAGTAATAACGGATTTCTTCTATTATAAGGAACGATATCCTACTTATGCAGAATGGCACTATTTTCAACAGCAGATTCTAAATGGGGAGTCCTTTAACTATGCCGATCGCAACGATAATGTTCATCGACGCTTAGATAGTTTGCCGCCAATTCATTTGGATTATCCTTTAAGGAAAAAGTTGGGGAAGGAATGGAATAACCCTCAGGACAAGCTGGAGTATCATTGGCGAGAAGTTGATCGCAATCCAGAACCGTATGCTCATAGAAAGAATATAGGTAAAAAGTGGGGCGTGTTTATCATTTTCTTTTTGCTGGCTAAACTGCTGATTAGAAATATAAATAATTAAAAGATCTCTTAGTAGTTAGTCGCAACTAATCTAAGGGATCTTTTTGTTATACCTAATGGGACAAGAGCCCCATAGATCCCAATATAAAAAAAGTAAAGATATACGTTAGAACCAAAAGTCCCAATAGTAATAATATATATTTTATCAATAAAAAACATTTCAGTATCTTGGCTACATTATTAGCCTTCATTAGTTTCCATTGCTTTACTACCCAAGGGAAACTAAACGCGATAAAACTAAGTAAACCTACTATTAACGAAAAAAACATATGCTGCTCCATAGCCCAAATTGTAAATGAGAGATTTCCACTGGATGCAGCGTAAGACAGGGCACATCACTTTGCTAAATAATCTCTTGATTATTTAGTAGATGGTTCTGCATTTTCAATGAGTAATTTTAGCAGTTTCCTCTAAATGATCAATTCTCTGCATGATATCTTCGGCATTTTTCTTTGCTTGCTCTAATGAGGTCAGCAACTGATCACAAACAGCAATGATATCTTCATCTGGCTCAGGGGTATTCAACACTTCTTTAATAGAAGAAACACGTTTTTGATCCATGGTCAGCAGCAGACGGAGAATAGCTTCTAATGAATAATTGGCTCCTCGTAAGGTGCGAATAATCTTTAATCGCTTTAAGTCTTCCTGATTGTATATGCGATAACGATTTGTCCTTCTCTTAACCATCAATAAGCCATTGAGCTCCCAATTACGTAAAGCATCAACCGTCACCTCTAAATAATCGGCTGCTTCACTGCGAGTTAGAGGAGGCTGCGTATTTTCATCAGCTTCAGGTCTAATTATTCCTTCAACAATTTCAATTGCTTCGTGCGCTTGAGCGATCTCTTGATTGGCTAAGTATTGATAGTCGAGAATCAATTGGCGCGCAAGGTTGAAATCATAAAGCGCAAGAGCTTTAATTACGTCCACCATTTTTCTCCGCAAGCCAGACTGCAGTACTTCGATTTGGAAAGCTACTTGAGCCAAGCGGATCAGCTCTATATGGTACTGAGTGAACATTCGGTAGCCATTAACTGCTCGTTGAGGCTTGGGAATCAATTCCCATTCTTCATATCGTCGAATTGTATTAGGATGAAGACCAACTAACTTGGCAACCTCCGAAGTGTGATAAATCATTCAATTCCTCCTGTAACAAGCTCTTCTTTTACTCTATCAAATAATTTTACAAAAGGCTACCCTACACTAAGCCACCAAGGTTGTTTTTCCAGCTATACTAAGAATTCATTTAGTGATTGGAGGCTAAAATATGACAAATCAGGCAATTATTGTAAAAAATCTCAACAAAAAGTTCGGAGATCAAACAGCAGTGAATCAGCTCAGCTTCACGGTAAAAAAAGGCAGTATTTTTGGTTTGCTAGGACATAATGGAGCAGGGAAATCGACTACGATTGATTGTATTCTAGGTACGAAAAGCTGTCAGGCAGAGGAGATTCTATTGTTAGGAAAGGATCCCCGCAAGCAAAGAAAAGCATTGTTTCAGCGAGTAGGCGTACAGTTTCAGGAGTCCGCTTTTCAAGGACAATTAAAGGTAAAGGAGATTTGTGAAATCACTCATTCCTTATATCAGCAGCCAATTAATTGGGAAAAGGGGCTGCTGGAATTTGGATTAGAAACTAAGAAGAATGCTTTTCTTCAAACCTTATCTGGTGGGGAAAAGCAGAAATTATGTATTCTGCTGGCAGCAATGGGAAATCCAGAAATTATTTTCTTGGATGAGTTGACGACGGGATTGGACCCGATGGCTAGGCGCGAAGTTTGGCGTTATCTTAAGCTTTTACAAGAACGAGGGGTAACGATTTTTTTGACTTCGCATTACATGGATGAGGTAGAAATTCTTTGCGACGAAATTCTAGTAATCAAGGCTGGCCAGGAAATTGAACGCGGAACGGTGGCTGAGGTGGTTGCTCGCAGCGGTCAAAAGAGTATGGATGAAGCATTTATCAAATTAATTGGAGAGGAGCGATAAAATGAAAACTTTTTGGTTATTGTATAAATCTGAAGCGAAGTTATCCATTCGCGAAATGTCCTCAGTAATTTTTGGCGTATGTGTTCCTGTGGGAATTGTAGTGCTAATGGCTTTTATGGAAAATAGCAATGAGGCTCTAAATCGAATCTTTGCCTCGGTATCTACTGTCGGTATCTGTTCTGCAGGTGTTATGGGACTGCCGTTAGCTCTGTCTTCTTATCGAGAACGCAAAATTTTAAAAAGGTATCAGGTAACCCCGATAAGTCCGATTCAACTGCTTTTAGCTCATTTATTTTTTTGCTTTACACTCAGTTTGGTATCGATGCTTTTAATTTTTACCCTGCTTACGGTTGTTTTTAACTTTCATTATCAAGGCAGCTGGGCAGTATTTATTCCAGCATATTTATTAGTGATGCTGGCAGTTCATGCGATTGGTTTGATTATTGCCAGTCTTTCTCCCAGTGAAAAAGCAACAGGTGCAATTAATTCGGCCGTTTTCTTTCCCATGTTTTTTCTTTCAGGTGCCACAGTGCCCTTTGAGATTCTACCCAATGGTTTACAAAAAATTGCAGGTGTCTTGCCTTTAACTCAAGGAATAAAACTACTTAAAGCCATTACTTTTCAGGAGCAGGCACAAATTATGCCCATTGTGGCTTTGTTGATAATAATTACGTTAGCTGGAACAGCAATCGCTGTTCGTTTCTTCAAATGGGAATAAGCAACAGATTGCTATTAGAGCAGGAAAATTTTCCTGCTTTTTTATTTTGCCCAAAAAAGAGAAAATAGAAAAAGAAATTGGATAAAAATGCGTAATTTATATCAGGGTGCTTAACCCTAGGAAAGGAGAAAGAAGAAGTGAAAATTCTTGTACTGACAAACTGTATTTTTAGAGAAAAACTAATAGAGGAGCAGCTTCATTTGCTGGGTAATGAGGTGTTTATCAGTAAAGCACTGTTATCCGACTCACTGACTATGGTACGATTTTTTGACATAATTATTTTAAGCGACACGTTGCCAGTCGACCAACAATTGATTATTGCGAATAAAATGTTAAGCTTCCAGGTTCCAATTATGAAGATGACATCTGAGGAATCATTTGCTCCAACTGAAATTTTCAGAGGAGTACTTAATCCAGATTGTGACCTAGAAGATTTAGGAAACAGTCTTGCTGTTGTATCAAAATTGAAGAAGCCGATGTATCGAGAACGTCCGATAATTCAAGCTGGGAAGAATGAAGAAGAAGTTTTCTATTTACGTTTAAGCAAAAAGGAGAAAAAACTGCTGGATTGCTTAAGAGAAGCTAAAGGAGAAACGGTTTCTAAAAAGGATATTTCGCTGTATTTGTGGAATGGGGAGCCTACAGCATCTCGGATGTGTCATGTTTCAAATCTCATTAAGCATCTTCGTGATAAGTTGGAAAAGTATGAGCCTGATTGGTATAAAATTATAACGGTTTGGGGACAAGGCTACTATCTTAAGGACGCCCATGATTGGGATGAATCTGCAGAAAATAATACACAAGAAAATCTGCAGCAGGCAATTGTCTAATTGATTTAACTTCTGTTTGACTCTGCCCTCAGCTACGCGATATGATGTGATGGAGAGAAAGGGAGGATTTTATGCAAGAGACACAGTTTAAAAAAATGGTTGCGATTGAACCGACTAAGCTATTGCCTGAATGGGACGAGAAGTTGAAGGCATACGCCGAAGAAACGTTCTTCTATGAAGATATTCCAGAGGATGAGGCTGAAATTATTCGCCGAATCGGAGATGCTGATTGTGTTATGTTGAGTTTTACCAGCTTTATTAATCAAGCTGTTTTAGAAGCTTGTCCCAATATTCGCTACATTGGCATGTGCTGCAGTCTATATTCTCCAGAGAGTGCCAATGTTGATATTCTAACTGCTGAGAAAATGGGAATTGTGGTTACGGGGATTCGAGATTATGGTGACGAAGGGGTTCGGGAATATGTCATCAGCGAACTAGTTCGCTTGCTTCAAGGGCGAGGAGAGGCGATGTGGAAAAACGAACCGATGGAATTGACCGGTGTGAAGGTGGGCGTTATCGGTATGGGCACTGTGGGATCACTGGTATCTGAAGCACTCCACTTTTTCGGTGCGGATGTTTCGTATTACAGTCGTACCCGCAAACCTGAATTAGAAGAAAAATTGGCGATGTCTTACTATCCATTGAATGACTTATTAGCTCACGTGGATATCGTCATTACCGCTCTAAATAAAAATGTTGTCTTGCTGCAATCTGAACAATTCAAATTAATGGGCCCCGGCAAGATTCTGATGAATTTGTCAATTGCACCCTCTCATGATGTTGAAGCATTAGCTAACTGGCTCTACTTATCAGGGACCTATGCTTTTAGTGATACAACCAATGGAATTGGGGAGGCAGTTGTGGATCGGCCAAACGTTTTTGCTGGAGACCACAGTGCTGGATTAACCTCGATGGCAAAGGTTCGTTTAGCACAAAAAGTAATTAAGAACGTAGAGACATTTTTAACTAAATAACCAACTAGACCAGGTATCAATGGTAAGATACTTGGTCTTTTATTTATAGTTAAAATCTATAGAAAATCCGTATTTTATCAATAGTTTTCTGCAAAATAAAACTTTGGCGGCAATTCTCAGCATGCTATAATTAAAGAAACGCTTCAAGGAGGGTTAACCATGTTTAATCTTTCGCATGATGACAAACAACGAATTGCTGCACTAATCATTCTAGCCATTTCTTTTTTCTTTCCGTTCCCTTTTCTTGGAATTATTTCTGGTATTTATTTGTTGTGACAAAATTTGCCCGTTGGTTTTAAGATCGGTGCCGTTCTGATTATTTTGGAACAGCTTCTGATTTACATACCAGTTATTGCATATTTGACGATAACAAAGTAGAGGGAATTTAACTATTAGTGAATGATTAATATTATCTATATGTACTTAAAAAGGCTTAATACAGTTTGTTCTAGACTTTACTTAAATTGTTCAATTTTATCTTACATTAAGTTGCTCAAATGAATGGAACCATGAGGTGATTCACCTCATTAATATAACAAGGAGTGAAAAGTATGTTGTTTTTAACAAAGGAAGATATCATCAAAACCTTCACCATGAAGGATGCAGTAGAAGCAGATAAGCAAGCTTTGATGATCTTTTCTAAAGGAGAGACCAATGCGCCGCTGCGGACTAATGTGGATATTCGTGAAGAAAATGGCGTGAGTTCTTATATGCCAGCCTATATTGGTGGGGAACAACCAGCGTTGGGTGTTAAAATAGTATCGACTTATTTGCACAATATCGAACGAGGATTACCTAGTGTAACAGGTACGATGATTGTGATGGACCCTAAAACGGGTATGGTAAATGCTATGGTGGATGGCACTTATTTGACTCAGTTACGCACTGGAGCTGTACAAGGTGTAGCGACAGATATTCTTGCCAGAAAAGATGCTAAAATTGGCGCCTTAATCGGAACGGGTGGTCAGGCTGAGAAGCAATTGGAAGCAATGATGGCTGCACGCCCTTTGGAAGAAGTCCGAATCTTTGATATAGATCAAAATCGGGCAGAAGCTTTTGCTAAGGCTCGTCAAGAAGGTTGTACAGTTCGGTTAATTCCAACAAAAACGAGTCGTGAATGCGTAGAAGGTGCGGATATCATCACAACTGCAACTCCTTCCAATGAACCAACCTTCGAATCTGCTTGGGTTAAGGATGGTGCACACATCAATGGAATCGGCTCCTTCACTCCAAGTATGTTTGAAATTCCTAAAGAATTAATCAAACGAGCAGATCGAGTAATTTTTGATACAACGGAAGGCGTGCTTAATGCAGCAGGAGATTTTATTACTCCGCTGAAAGAAGAGTATATTCCGAAAGAAAAGTATTCGGGTGAATTAGGACAAATCTTGCTAGGCGAGGTAGAAGGACGAACTTCTGATCAAGAAATTACCATCTTCAAATCAGTTGGTACTGCTGTTCTAGATTTAGTAGTAGCGGGGCAGATTGTTGAGAAGGCTCGTGAGAAAGGCTTAGGCACTGAAATTCCTGACTAATAGGGAAGACAAGTTTCCACATGGGAGCTTGTCTTTTTTAGTCATGCTTGTTTACCGCAAAAAAAGAAAAGAAGTTAGCCGTTAATTTAAGCCATAAAAACAACCGTTTTGGACATAACTAACTATATTTTTTCAATTGGGATTAGACTAGGTACAAGAAGAAGTTCAGGAGGAATTGTGATGTTGTTAGGGGTAATAACAGGATGGTCGTTATTTTTGCTAATAGATCGACTTTTATAAAGGTTTACTTTAATTAGTACGTAGTGAATACCTCTATAAACAGCATTAAAAGTTTACCTCAAATAAAAATTCAAAATGAATGATACCTATAAAAGCAAGCTTTCAGAAGAAAAAATGACTGCTGCGACTCAATAATCACTGATGATAAAAACCGTGTTCACTAATTGTTGGTTTTCAATGCACCTATTAATTTTACGGGGATTAGCCCATTATTGGACATAGATGGAAACTTTTTAAATAAAATGGCTAAACCTATGATCGTTTTTCATTAAGGGATATGCTATACTTTTATTAATCGAATAAGAACACTAGGGGTGCTTTTGAAGCTGAGATTATACCCATTGAACCTGAAACAGCTAGTACTGACGCAGGGAATTGTGTAACATTTTTTAGACAGAATTTTATTACACCCGATCATTTTTTTTGTGATCGGGTTTTATTTTGTCATCCTTCACCAGCAGTCTCCTTAGTGCACTTACTTTGAGGAGGGTGCTTTTTTAGATCCAAAATAAGAATATGGAGGGTATAAATGTTTACAGAAATCGCACGTAAAGAGGCAGCATCTTACTGGGAAGGAAGCTTTGTTCATCCCTTTGTTCAAGCAATTGGAGACGGGACTTTATCACCAGAGATTTTTCGTTTCTATTTGTTGCAGGATCGTTATTATTTAGAACACTTCAGCAAACTTTATGAATTAATCGCCGATCAAGCAGACGATCAAGAGGTAATTGCTCTATTGAGAGAGAATGGGGAAAATCTTCGTTTAGGAGAAATTGCGGTTCGGGAAGATTTTTTTGACGAACTTAAAATTACTGACAAAGAAATTGCTGGAACACCAATCGCACCAACGGCTTACCACTATGTTTCTCACATGTATCGTCAGTTGATTGACGGGACGCCTAACGCAGCCTTTGCTGGAATGCTGCCATGTGCTTGGTTGTATCAGGAAATTGGAGTCCGGCTAATTCAATCAGGTTCACCAAATCCATTGTACCAGCGCTGGATTGAAACCTATTCAGGTGAAGAAGCAGCCCAAGGAATATTGAAAGAGCGGGCGGTTTTGGACCGATTGTATGAAGCGAGTGGGAAAGATGAACAACAGCAAATGATTGATGCTTTTGTGATTAGTAGTAAAATGGAATATGATTTTTGGGAAATGGCGATGAATCAAGAAGGATAGACTATTTAAGCAGATAAAACAGATTCCGTTATGTGTCAAGTAGTGTACATAACGGGATCTGTTTGTTTTTTTAATTGTCTAATTTTGATAACTCTTCGTGAACCTCAGCAATCAAATCACTGTTAAGAATACTATCGCGATTATCCTCACCATCATGAAGAAAGATAGATATTTCGAGAGATTCATTCAAATAATTGAGTGCATTTTCTAAAAGCGATCTATCCTTTGTCTGTTGAAAAAGAAAATGTTCTAAGTAAAGTGTTCCTAAAAAACGAGCAGTAATCATTAGTGAACGGTTCTTACTTAAATCTGGTCTGGGCTTTATAAGGCGATATGCATAAGTTACATAATATATCGCTGCTTTAAAATTTTGTTTTCTTCTAAAGTAACTAGCAAAATTTTCAATAGACCAAGCACTCCGAACCGAATTTTTTCCGTATCGTTCAATTGCTGTCTTATAGGAATACTTTAAGTGCTTTTTTGCTTTTTTCAAAAGCTTGTCATTTTTAAACTGATCATATTGATTGAGATAAGTTAAGCCTAAATCATTATGACAAGAGCGCAATTTATAAGAATCATCGGTCAAAAATTCTTCACCTAAAGCTAGATATTTAATTCTTATTGACAAAGATTTGCCAAGACATATACGATCATTAAGATGTTTATGTTTACTGCTATAAATGTCACCTTGCTGCTCATAATTTCTAAAAAGAGCATACTGCCATTCTTTCTTATTTTCAATTAGTCCTTGTTTGATTACTGATTTAATCTGCCTCTCGATTTCTTCTAAAATGGCTAGAGCATCATCAAAATCTCCTCTTTTACTTAAAGAGTTTGCATATTTTTGTTTAATACGAATATACAATAATGGTTTCCTATCACAAATTTGTTCAGCGTTAATCGCTGTTTGTTTACGCAATTCTAACACTTTGGACATTTTACCTCGTACATCATAAATTCCTAAAAAAGTATCATTATAAATGTGTTGGCAGATGACTTTTTCGATCTGATGCTCCATTGAATTATCTGGATAAAATTTCTGCTGCAATTCTAACAGTTCTTCAGTATAGGATTGACATTCTTTAGCAAAAGTATTGAAGTGAATGCAACAGGATAAGTATTGTTTGATTAGTTGATAACGTTCAATAGATGTTTCCTGATATTTAGAAACGATAACCGAAAGAGTGGTGAGGTTTTGAAAAATATTGGTCCGCTCGATACCGTCATGAGGGAAATTCATGTAAGTTATAACATTCTGAATGAAAGGTCTACAGTCAATAGACTGACGAATTTCCTCATCTAAACTTAGAGCACTTTGAACCAAAAAATGACATTTAAATTTTCGGTTGCCGTGTTTTGCTAGTTTATCTTTTTCCATCATTAGCCAACCTTGTTCGTAAAGATTAGTAAATATTGATTTCAGTGGTATTGATTTTAAATCTTCTGTATCCGACATCCATTTGACTAAATCATCTTCAAGAATTGGATTATCTGGCGTCATAGTGAAGTACCCCAACACGCGTCTTTCAAGTACGTCCAAATTACTATTATCAAACAAATTTAAAATGATGTTTCGAAGCTTTCTGTGCGTATATTCATCTTCAACAAGTATTGATGAGTTTAAGATTTCGTCCGGCAAAAAAGCTGCGTGTTTCTGTTGAGTAATAGTTTTTTCCAAATCAGAAATCTGAGATCCACTACGGCGGCCGAGTTTTGCCAATAGTTCTATTAAATACGTATGTGAATCAATCTCTAAAAATATTTTTTTTAGCCTATTTTCCTCTTCTTGAGAGAGTTGCTTGTCAGTAGAAGTCTTAAAATAATGATATTTGAAAAGCTTCAGGCAATCTTCTTCAGATAAGGGAAATAACTCGATGATTTTTCTATGTTTATTTTCATCAAGTATTACACGCGTTGTAGCGAGAACTTTCCAACCAATTTCTATTAATGGTTTTAATCTTTCTAAAGATTTCAGCTGTGATACTTTACTAATATTATCGATGATCAATAATACATAATTATCATAGTGTTTCATTTTGTCAGCAAAATTGTATAAAGCAGTGACCAAATGTTTTGTGAGGCTTTCATCGGTATTAAGATGTTTCACTAGATTAGGCTCTAACTCGTTAAGAAGATCATAAACAATATTCACTGAACTGGTGGGAATACTGATTAAGATGGGTTCTCTTTTAGTTACTTCACATGCATACTTGTAAACAGTGATTGTTTTTCCCAAACCTGCTACAGAATAGATATGAATGGGCTGTGTATGTTCTTCTATCATTTGCTCAATCTCGAGACATTCTTTTTCTCTACCAATAATCACACGTTCTTCCATGAGTTTAGGTGAAAGGTGAGCGGGAAATTTAAGTTTCTCTTTGTCTTTAGGTCGGTAGCAATACCATTGAGAAACCGACTTTTGACGACTAGCAAGTAGTTCTTCACAAAATGGAATGATTCTTTCACAAATATTTTCGTTACGTTCAATATAGGCTACTCCATTAGATTCACTGGTGACACCGACAGCTCGCAATGATTTATTGAAATCCTCTAACCAATTTTTTAGCCCATCATCTAGTTTTATGTCTTCAGCTTTGCAAATTACTTTGATTCTATCTAGCAGGAGTTTTAAAGTTTGTTCTGACGGAATATGTTCACGTCTGCGATAGCTATTTATTGATGATTTTGATACTCCAAATTTTTTGTTGGTAATATCGGTTGTAGCAGGAACTAATAATAAAATATTTGTTGTAATAACCTCTCTGATCTCACGTAACTCTTTTTCAGTTGTTCCCATCAAATCCAACTCCCTCCCTGCCTAAAAGAAAAATGCACTTCTAACTTCTATTTTAAATCAAAAATTAAAAAAACAGAATAACATTTTAAATCTTGGTCAAATTGATTAGTTATAGTCTAATGAGAAAATTAATTGCTAGATAGATCTCAAAAATTAAGCCATATCAGTCTTTTCAGCTATTGGCCAAATTGGTCCTAAAGTTGGTTAAGGTTGGTCGACAATTGATTGTTGGAGGATGATAAAATAAATTAAATTATTGGCAATTTTTATTGTTGTTAAAATGAAGCATGGTAACAAATGGTGGTAAATAGGGTAAAGAACACTCGAATGACCAAATGGTTAAACACTGTTGAAACAAAAATGAAGTACTAAAAAGGAGTTAGAAATGAAAAATACACGAATGATGCGTTATCATGAAAAAAAGTTAATACAAAACAAACGAGGCAAATACTTCTATCAAGTAACCACAGTTGTTACCTTACTTTGTCCGATGGTATTAGGATCAGTAGGGGTACTGGCTGAAGAAACTGTCCCAGCAGCAAAAGCAACTACTGATACAGTAAATTTTGTGGACGGTACGTTGCCAAGTGCAAATCCAAGTTCACTTGAGACATTGGATTCACAAACACTAACGGAATCGGAAGAATCAGAAATGGTGACTGTTCCAGAAAATACTAATTCTGAAAGGGAAGAAATCAATGAGGGCGTTTCAGAAACAGCAACTAGTAAAACGGAAGACTTAAAACCAGTTGAGGAGGTTACTGGAATGCAATCGACTATACAAATTCAAAAAAGCGGATTTGATGACGATGAAGAAACAGAAGAAGCTCCAGTAAAGGCTGGTATGGTGAATATAAATTTACAATGTACCGACAACAAAAACAATGTTTTATCTAGGGAAACAATCCAAGTATCATTGAATGAGTCAAAAATTATTACTGCACCGGAAATAGTGGGATATGCAGTGGCTGATACATTACCCCCTATTGGTGATGATTATTCTATGGTAACAACTAATCATCACGATAAAACGTATACCGTAACTCCCTCTGGAGCAGGAGCAAACAAAACGATTAATCTTCAATTCAGATATCGTAAAATTGTATTAAAGGATTATATTGCTACACTCCATACGAGTGAGATAACCCCCTTTTTAAATTCTGATGGGGAAAACTATAACTTTAATATATATGATGAAGAAGATTGGCATGTAGGCTTTATTACTTGTACATTTCCAGATGAGGATTCCGATGAGTTCTTTTGGTCTGCTTGGGATCTTGATTACGATTATTCTGTAGGAGGAAACGGCGGACGAAGTGGAGAACCACTTGTTTATGAAATAGGCGAAGCAAAATACAACATCACACTAATTGTTGATCAACGGGCTCCGATTACTTATTCGACGATCTCTTTTGCAGTTGAGGGAAATGGACTGTTGTCAGATGCTAATCCAATTGAAAGAAAAACAGGCTACTATTTATCTTACGATGAATTACCTGGGGTTACTCCAGCTGCAGGACATCGGTTTGTTGGATGGCGAAAAGAAAACCAAGAGTGGCTTGCTGGTTACGGAATGGAAATACATCAAGATATAACCTTAACAGCTGTTTTTGAAGCAGGTGAATTAGATTGGTCTAGGTATGATGCTTCTCTTGCAGGTTATGAAGCATATGTTCAATTAAAAGATATTTATGATCATTTCTATTGGTGGGATGACTGGAATGCATGGAATGACATTTATCAAAATTATTTGAGTATTCGAAATCGTACAGATATCTCTCAGAAAGAAATAGATTTTTTATCACAACCTTTAGGGGGAATGCACCTGAATTTTGTTGACCATTACTTTATGTATGGAGAAAAAATACAACATCGTATCAAAGAGATTTTTGATTCACTGCAAGACATTTATCAAGATACAACTAGCTATACTAGTGCCTCCAAACAGTTGTTTGATCAAGAATACTTGAAGACAAAAACACTATTAGAACAAGAAATAAGAGATCATGGTGTCTATGAAAGGGAATTATTCACAGCTTATCAAAGTATGGTGGATGCTCGCAGAAAATTGGTAAGAAATGATGGCACCAAAAACTTATTCAGCATAAATCTGGTTCCTTATCCAGGGCTGTCATTTGACGGAGAGCTTGCACCATTTTCGAATTTTATGATTCAGCATAGTTATTCTGATGGTTCGTATGAAAATCTCTATCTCAATAAAAATGATTACGTCATTACTACTGGAAATGATCAGGATGTAATTACCGAAGAGGGTATTATCTTTAAAGGTGTAGGTCGTCGAGATATTGAAATCACTTATCAAGGGTATAAAACAGGCAGCGGCTATTCAGTTCTTGAAAGAGAAAAACCAGCAGAAGATTTTTCAAAAGCAAAAGAAGCGATGAATCAGTTTAATGGACTGAAGGAAGCCGATTATACACCAGAATCATGGAAGAAGATGCAGCAAATCCTTGCAGATCAAGCAATTGGTGAAACGCCTGTCAATGAATTTTTGCAAGCGATAATTGATGGAACTTATCCAGAGGAAGTTAGTCAATCATGGCTAGACTGGCTGACTGAAACACTACAGACAGCAATGAGTGAACTAGTCAAAAAAGACGACAGTGGTAATAATGGAAATAGCGGTAATAATGGTTCTGGAAACAACAACGGATCAAATAATGGAAACAACTCAGGAGCAGGTAATAATGGCGGAACCAATAACAATGCAGGCAACGCTAACAATAATGGAACAAAAGATAAAGATACTAATTCTGATAACAAAAATACAGATGATGGCGGTCAGAATAATTCAGCACCAAAAAATACTGACAAAGAATCAAATAATGGAAAAGTAAAAACTGTAAATGTAGATAAATACAGTCAGGTTAATACACAAGGAGCAACGGAAACTAAAGGACTTCCTCAGACGGGGGAAGAAGGATCTTTCGTATTAACGTTGATGGGTATTTCAACCCTTGGTGTAGTTTTGACAGGGATGTTTTTGAAGAGTCGGAAGAAATTTGATTAATAGTAAAAATGTGAGCTCTCTTTGGTTTCAAAGAGAGTCCATTTTACTTTTAGTGATTATTAAAAGGAGTGAACGCAGAATGAAAAAGATGTTTAAGTGGATAGTATTTTTGTTGGTATCAATTGTGGCAATTTTTACTCTGTCATCAGAGGTAGAGGCAGCCACCGACGACATGTATCGTCTCTACAATCCAAATAGTGGAGAACATTTCTACACAAAGAATGGTGCAGAACGAGACATGTTAAAAAAAGTTGGCTGGAAAGACGAAGGTATCGGCTGGTATGCACCAACCAAAGGCGATCCAGTGTATCGACTGTACAATCCCAATGCTGGGGATCATCACTATACTTTAAATGGAAATGAAAAAGATATGTTGGTAAAAGTTGGTTGGCGTTACGAAGGTGTGGGCTGGTTCTCAGATACAAGGAAAACAATTAAACTTTATCGTGCCTATAATCCGAATGCAAAAGCAGGTAGCCACAACTATACAGTCAATGGTGCAGAACAAGATATGCTTATACGAGCTGGTTGGAAGGATGAAGGGTTAGCTTGGTATGGGACTCATCGTGGAAGTGGGGATGAAAAGCCTGCCGCAGCTGTGAAGAAAACGGATTTGCAGAATTTGTACAACAAGTACAAAGGTACAGCTAAAGGAACTTATACTTCTGCAACTTGGAATACATTCCAATCTGCTTTAAAAAATGCGAAATCTACAATTGATAATAAAAAGGCAACCCAAAAACAAGTAGACGATGCTAAGTCAGCTTTGCAAAAAGCTTTTAATGGGTTGAAAAAAGAAAGTACACCAGCTCCTTCTGCTAATAAAAAAGATTTACAAACTTTGTATGACAAATACAAAGGAACAGCAAAAGGCAGCTACACAACGGCGACCTGGGATAAATTCAAAGCTGCCTTAAAGAGTGCCAAGTCTGTATTAGACAGTGGCAAAGCAACTCAAGCTCAGGTAGATACAGCTAAAGATGCACTTAAAAATAGTTACACTAGTTTGAAGAAAGAAACTCAACAGTACACTATTACAGTAAAATATGTTGACACTGAGCAAAAAGAGATTAAGAAAGTCGATATTGTTCAAGTGAAGCATGGCGAAAAATATACTGCTATTGCGCCAAAGATTGAAGGATATGAATTACAAAGTGAAGGGACAAAAACTACTGATGCTGTTTTCTCTGATCAAACATTCACATTTACGTTTAAGGAACTGGAGAAAATAGCCTTTACTGGTCGTGCATATTCACTTGACAATCAATTGCTAAAAAATAGTGAAATAGCTGTTTCATTTGATAATCAAGTGATTGAAACCCTTTCAACTGATGATGAAGGTTATTTCTATACTCATTTAATACTGAAGAGAACATATACATTAAACGGAAAAGACTTTGAGACTACTATCATTGCAAATGGTTTAAATGATTTTGCTACCCAAGTTAATAAAGGAAATATCTTTCTGGGTAGAGAACTTGTTAATGATGGAGGAGAATCTTCGTTAAAACCATCTGTTGTTTATCTTACTGACGAGGAATCTTCACTTAGCAAAGTTGATGAAGGGTTTTCGGAGGTAGTTTTTGATGGTGAAGTAGAACTTCAAAAAGATGATGTCTTTGTAACATCACCTTCTGAACAATATCCTAGTGGTGTTGCATTAAAGGTTACAGAAGTAATTTCAACTTCTGGCAAAACTATTTTAAAAACTGAGCAACCTAAGTTAGAGGAGGTTATAGATTCATTAGAAGGGGAAGCGAGTATCCGCCTTGATCAAGCAACATTTATTCCAGCAGAAGGAGTTACTATAGAAAACCCACCACAACAAGCTAAAGCCTTTGGTATTGAAGGGAATATTGAAGAAAATTTAGAAACTCAAATTTCTCTTGGGAAACAAATTAAGAATGGCTCTATTGAAATGGCTGGTTTCATGGATTTCGGTGGAAAAATTGATATCGATGCAGCAGCTGGGTGGGAACTTTCAGGCTTTTACACTAAGTTTGATGTGAAAGCTACATTGTCTCAACGAGTGCATGGGAATATTAATATTAAGGGAAGTTATGATTCTAAAGAAGAACTTCGTTTAGGGGAAATTGTAGTACCTACACCGATCCCAACAGTTACAGTAAATATCCCAGTTTATTTATTGGTAAATGTAGATGGTGAAGCAACTTTAGCATTTGATGCAAGTGTTATCGAATCCGCGGGTATTCGCAAAGCGAAAGAATCAAATGACATACAAGTCTATCCAGAAATGAAAGATATGATAAAAGTCCCAGCACCAAAATTTTCTTTTGAAGGATCATTTGATGCCAAACTTGGTATTCAAGCATCAGTCTCTGCAAACGTCTTACAAATGGATATAGCAAAAATTAATGGGCGAACAGGATTAGGTTATTCTTGTCAGGCGAGTCTATCCAGCGAGTCCGAGACAAACAGCTTTAACCAAAAAATATCTGCTTTTGGATCAGTAGATGCAGAAGTTCCATTTATTGGTTGGGAGCAAGATATATTCCCACAAAAAGAATGGGTGTTGTGGGAAAAGAACATTGAAGAGCCAAAAGGTGAAGGTACGGGCCAAGAAAGTGGTGGAGAAACACCTGGAGGAGAAAATCCGGGTGAGGAAAGTGAAGCTTGGTTGCCACTAACAGCATCAAATTTTCCAGATGAACATTTTAGAAATAATTTACATCCGGGTTTAGACAATTTGATTCGATATAAGTATGATTCAGAAGGTAATTTTATGTATCGAGAAATACAAGCTGATAAAGTTTCTACTTTATACCTTGGTGAAACGCTGACTAGGGATATTACAGGGATAGAAAAATTTAAAAATCTGACACAAATATCCTTTAGGGGAAATTACAATTTGGAGAAAGTTGATTTAACTAAAAACAAAAAATTACAATCTGTTTGGATGAATTGGGGGAGTTTAGAGCAAATTAATTTAAAAGGATTGAACGATGTAAAAGATATCATGTTGCATGAAAATAAACTTAAAACATTGGATGTTGGTAATCTTTCTAACCTTATATCATTAGATTGCTCGAATAACAAATTGGAAAGTTTAAATTATGAAAATTGTCCTGATTTAATGAATATGAATGTAGGTAACAACCAACTTGAATATCTTCCCTTAGAGAAGCTCATTAATTTGAGAACCTTAAATTGTGAAAGGAACAGGATTAAGGAATTGGATTTCACTAAAAATAAAGGATTACCATACACGTACTATCTTGATTGTATTTTCAAGAACAATCCTATTTCAAATATTAGTATTCCTGACGATCTTACTAATATGATTAAAGATGATAATGGGGTTAAGTGGTTGGATTTTAGCAATCTAAATTACAATTTGGAAAATAAAGTCACGGTTTTTGCAACAGATAGAGCCGAGACATTTGAATGGGATGGGTCAAGATATTGTTTAACGGAATATTAGGAAGGCTGTCACGGTTAGCGAAGGATTTAAAAATATATTGAGGAGTAAAACTCATGAAAAAAATGAAAATAAGCTTAAAAGCGATTGTATTTTTGTTGGTATCAATTGTAGCAATCTTTACTCTGTCATCAGAAGTAGAGGCTGCCACTGATGACATGTATCGTCTCTACAATCCAAATAGTGGAGAACATTTCTACACAAAGAATGGTGCAGAACGAGACATGTTAAAAAAAGTTGGCTGGAAAGACGAGGGTATCGGCTGGTATGCCCCAACTAAGGGAGATCCAGTCTATCGTTTGTACAATCTCAACGCCGGAGATCACCACTATACTTTAAACGATAATGAAAAAGATATGTTGGTAAAAGTTGGTTGGCGTTACGAAGGTGTGGGCTGGTTCTCAGATACAAGGAAAACAATTAAACTTTATCGTGCCTATAATCCGAATGCAAAAGCAGGTAGCCACAACTATACAGTCAATGGTGCCGAACAAGATATGCTTATACGAGCTGGTTGGAAGGATGAAGGGTTAGCTTGGTATGGGACTCATCGTGGAAGTGGGGATGAAAAGCCTGCCGCAGCTGTGAAGAAAACGGATTTGCAGAATTTGTACAACAAGTACAAAGGTACAGCTAAAGGAACTTATACTTCTGCAACTTGGAATACATTCCAATCTGCTTTAAAAAATGCGAAATCTACAATTGATAATAAAAAGGCAACCCAAAAACAAGTAGACGATGCTAAGTCAGCTTTGCAAAAGGCGTTTTGCAGTTTGAAAGAGACTGCTAAACCAGAAACACAAAAATTTACTGTTACAGTAAAATACGTAGATACTGAAAATAGAGAAATTCAAAAATCTTTGGTTACTCAAGTGGAGAAAGGAAACAGCTATACGGCTGCTGCACCAGAAATAGAAGAATATTTTGTACTTGAAAGTGCAAGTCAAACCATTAGCAATGTGAACAAAAATAGCACGATAATTTTTGTTTATGAGAAACAGTATATTCCGATTCCGAATTATGAGATTACTATCAAATATCAAGATCTTGATGGCAATGACATTCAGAATATAACAACTGAATTTCCTAAAGAAGGAAGCAATTTTACTGCTACAGCCCCTAACATTGACGGATATGATATTACTGGAGATAGACAACTAGTTATTTCCAATGTAAAACAGAATCAAACAATAGTATTTAGATACACTGAAAATTATTTGTCTTATTCTCTTGAAGGTGATGTTGCGACAGTAACAGGTTTTACAGCTGGAAGTAAACACTCTGAAGTGATTATTCCAAGTAAAACAGAAAGAGATGGACGTACGTATTCGGTTGAACATGTGGGAAACGATGCCTTTAATGAAATTGAATTGGACAAAGTAGTTTTTTCTGAAGGACTCGTTTCGATTGGTGATAGAGCCTTTCGAGCATGTAGAAATTTGAGGTCTGTTAAATTTCCGGCTAGTCTGGAAACAATCGGCGAATGGTCATTTACGGATGACTATATAAGTGAAGTCACTATTCCAGAGGGGGTTATTTCTATAGGAGATGGAGCCTTCGATTATAATTCAATAACCTCCCTTGAGCTGCCCGATACTGTTACTAGTATGGGAGAATTTGCTTTTGGAAAGAATCTGATTACTGAACTAAAAATACCTAAAGATATCAAAGTAATTGAGCAAGGAGCATTCTATGCGAACTCAATAGCAAAACTTGAACTGCCGGAAGGATTGCTATCTATAGAAGATGGGGCCTTTTCAGATAACTATCTGGAAGAGATTTCTCTTCCAAGCACTTTAACGTTCTTAGGGGATCAAGCATTTACTGAAAATAAACTAAATGCGCTAACTATCCCTGATAAGATTGAGACTGTAGGGTGGCATGCATTTAGTGATAATTTGTTAACAGAGGTTGTCCTTTCAAGTCAGCTAACGAGTATTGGTGATTACGCATTTGAAAACAATCAATTAACGACTGTTAAAATACCTGGAAAGGTTACTTCTATCGGTCAATATGCCTTTAGTCAAAATAAACTAGAAACAGTGCTGTTTTCACCAAGTGTTAGCTTTATTGGCTATGGAGCATTTGAAAAGAATCATTTATCGGAGGTATCTATCCCAAATCCTTTAGTGGAAGTGAACTTTAATAGTTTTGATGAGAATGTTTTAGTAAAGATTGGCAATTAGTAATCTGATTAATCATACTATAGTTAATAGAATCAACTATAACTCTACTATGAAGGCTCGCTAAGTATATATACTTTAGTTTTACAGAAACTTTTTTCATCTTTTTGACACATTCCTTTTAACATGTTATGATTCTTGGCGAAAGAGGGAACATCGGATGATATACGATTATTATTTTAGATTTACAAGAAAATCAGCTCTTAACAAATGGATACGATGAAGCATTGTTAGGGGCATACAATAAAGGTTGAGACTTCATCGAAAATGCCCGGAGTAGGCAGGTTTATTTGTCTTGCTTAGGTGTTTTCGATTTGGAAAAAGACGTTGTAGCTGCAGACAATTGCTGTTGTCTGCGGTTTTTTTGTTTAAAATCGCTGATGTTTACCTATACTAGAATGAAACAGTAAATAAGGAGATAGAAAAGTTATGATGAATTTAGTAGATATTACCCAACAGTTTGGCGACAAGCTGCTGTATGAAAAAATTAATGCACAGATTAATAAAGGCGAGCATGTTGGCCTAATTGGGCGGAATGGTGCTGGGAAAAGTACCTTGATCAAGATTATTACGGGTGAAATTTTGCCAGATGAAGGACAAATTGTTGTTTCGCCTAAATTTCATGTCGGCTATTTAGACCAATATGTTAATGTGGATGAAACGTTAACGATTCAAGAATTTCTGCAAACGGCTTTCGCCGAGGATATTGCTAAGGAAGCAGAAATTATCAAGTTGTACGAAGACTATGCCACTGATATGAATGATAAGCTGTTGGAACGTGCCGGCAAGCTGCAAAATGAACTAGACCAGGGCGAGTTTTATCAAATGAATACCTTGATTGATGAATTGGCAACCGGACTTGGAATTAACATTCTTGGTATGGATAGTCGCTTGAAAAACTTGAGTGGTGGTCAGCGTTCGAAAATTCTTTTGGCTAAATTGTTGCTAGAAAAACCAGATCTGTTGATACTGGATGAACCGACGAACCATTTGGATGATGATCATGTGCAATGGTTGACGGACTTCTTGAAGGATTTTCCGGGAACGTTCTTGGTTGTTTCTCACGATCAAGATTTCTTAAACGCTGTAACTACGCATATTATGGATATAGAGTTTGGTCAGTTGACGAAATATACCGGGAATTTGGAAAAAGCATCGAAGCAAAAGGAATTGCGGGCGGAGACGTACATGCGTCAATATGAAGCACAGCAAACCCATATCAAGAAAACGGAAGAATATATTCGGAAATACAAAGCAGGTTCTCGTTCAACTATGGCGAAAAGCCGTGAAAAGCAATTGGCGAAGGTAGAACGTCTAACACCACCATCGGACGCACCAACTCCTAATATCGTATTTGAACCAGTACCATTAGTGACGACCTTGGCTTTAGAAACTGATGAATTGTTAGTCGGTTATGAGAAACCATTATTAGCACCATTACAATTAACCATCCGTTATGGCGAAAAAGTTGCTTTGCGTGGTTTTAATGGCATTGGTAAATCAACATTGATCAAAACGTTGATCGGTGAGATTCCAGCGTTGGGCGGCAGCTTCCATTTTCCTAACCATACGAAAATCAATTATTTTTCTCAGGAATTAGCTTGGGAAAATCCTTTGGAAACTCCTTTCCAATATTTGAGCAATCGTTATCCAAAGGCCAATAACAAAGAACTGCGTCGTCAGTTATCTCGTTCAGGCTTAAGCAGCCAACTAGCTCAACAAAGCTTGAAAACCCTTAGTGGTGGGGAACAAACCAAAGTAAAGCTGGCTGATATGACGATGATTAAGAGTAATTTTTTAATTCTCGATGAACCAACAAACCACATAGATCAGGCAACCAAAGAAAATCTACAGCTGGCTTTAGAAAAATTCCCAGGCACTGTGGTAGTTGTTTCCCACGAAAATGGTTTTTACGAAGATTTTGTTGATCGCGTAATTGTTTTAGGTGAAGAATAGCATATGAAATGGAAGGACGGTCATTATTACTTGATCGTCCTTTTTGATTTGAAGTCAAAAAAGAACATTTACTTTCTATGATTTATCCGTCAGAATGAAACCGAGGTGAGGAATATGGCAATTTATTTGGAAATGCCGGAGCTAGACAAAGATTTTCCTTTTCGAACATTGATCAATGATGGCAATATTTTAACCACGCCTCATTGGCACCGTGAGGTTGAATTAATTTATGTAACCAAAGGAACGATTTCTTTGGGAATTGATGATATCCCTTACAAATTATCAGAAGGGGAGATTGCTTTTATTAGTGGTGGATTGATTCACTACGTTTTAGCCTCACCAGGCAGTGAACGATTGGTTTATCAGTTTGATCTTTCTTATTTTGCATCGTTAAATAAAGAAAATCTTGATTTGCAGAAATTGTTTTCCGAATTAGTTCCAGTTAGTCTTTATTGGAAACAACAGCAGGAAGAGATTATTCGACAATTGTTGAAGTCGGTTCAATTAGAAATGGACACTCAGCAGACTGGGTATCAATTTGTAGTGAAGGCAGCCATTTTTCAGCTGATCAGCTTGTTGATTCGTGATATTCCAAAACAAACCAAACAATCGAAGAAGATGAACAAACTGGCTACGAAGGATGTTCTGGAAAAGCTGGACAAAATTTTTCGTTATGTTGAAGACTATTACCAAGAAGATATCACCTTGCGAAACATTGCAGATGTTTCCGGCTATAGTACATTTTACTTTACCAAATTCTTTAAGCGAAATACTGGGAAAACCTTTTTGACCTTTTTAAATGACTATCGAATTGATAAAGCTAAGTGGCTGTTGATCAACAGTGATTATTCTGTTTCAGAAATTATTACTCGGACTGGTTTTGAAAGTGACAAAACTTTTTACCGGCTATTTAAAAAATCAATGGACATTGCTCCTTTGGAATATCGTAATCGAATGAAGATTGACTAAGGCAATTACCGAGAAAGGTAGTTGCCTTTCGACAATTTTTGAGAATAAATGAACAAAATTAGGGGAATGAAAATAAATTTTGCTGACTATAATAAAAGTATAGAGAGTTTTGAAAACGGATACTTTATAAAGGAGAGTAACGAGGTATGGAAAAAGAATCTGGGTTTTTGTGGGGAGGAGCAGTATCAGCTGCTCAATGTGAAGGGAATTATTTAGCAGAGGGAAGGTTGCCATCAAACTTTGATTATCTACCTTTGGATGAGCGTAGACTGAAAGCAGTATATAAGAATCAGGAGTCTTCACTTCTTGAGACTCAGGGGAGTGAGGTTTATCCAGGACGCTTTGGCAATGATTTTTTTAATCGGTACCAATCGGACATTAAACTGCTTAGCGAGTTAGGAGTGAACAGCTTTCGCTTTTCTATTTCCTGGTCAAGAATTTTTCCGACAGGTGAGGAACAGGAGCCAAATGAAGCTGGGTTGGCCTTCTATGATCGGCTGCTGACGGAGTTGGAAAATTATCAGATTGAACCAATTGTAACGCTTTCCCATTTTGAATTACCTGTGCATTTGGTAAAAAAATACAATGGCTGGGGAAATCGGAAGGTTGTGGATTTATTTGTTCATTATGCTGAGACAGTCATGACAGCCTTTAAAGGGAGAATTACTCGTTGGATTCCTTTTAATGAAATGAACATGGTCCTGCACATCCCATATATTGGTGGCGGTATTTTGTTCGAAGAAGGTAAGGACAATTTGTCTACTCAATATCAGGCGGGACATCATCAGCTTCTAGCCAATGCTTTAACCATCAAGGCAGGTAGAAAAATTGATACTAAAATGCAGTTTGGTGCTATGCTGGCTGCTGGAAAAACCTATGCATATACTTGTGATCCAAAAGATGTATTTGCAGCACTGCAGCAGGAAAGAGAAAATCTGTTGTTTTCAGATGTTCAAGTTTTCGGCGAATATCCTAGATTCTTTTCTACGTATTGTAAGCAGCATAATCTTTCTCTGGAAATCAGTGAAGCAGACCAAGAAATTTTACGAGAAAATACAGTAGATTTTGTTTCATTCAGCTACTATTCCAGTGCTTGTACAGCCGCCGAAGAAACAGGCATTGATCGAGTTGCAACGAACGGGGACACCACCCTGAGAAATCCATATCTGCCAAAAAGTAAAAGTGTTTGGCAGGATGATCCTTTGGGATTGCGAATTACCTTGAATCAGCTGCATGATCGCTACCGAAAACCGTTGTTTATTGTTGAGAACGGAATCGGAACCCAAGATGAATTTTCTGAAGGCAAAGTTCACGATGATTATCGAATTCATTATTTGAAGGAGCATGTAAAAAGTCTAGTGCTTGCTGTTGAAGAAGATGGCATCGATGTAATCGGCTATTTAATGTGGGGAATCATCGATTTGCCAAGTGTTAGTGAGGGGAAAATCAGTAAACGTTATGGCGTTATCTATGTAGATCAAGATGATGTAAATAATGGCAGCCACGAACGATACAAAAAGGACAGCTTCTATTTTTATCAACAAGTGATTGCGACGGATGGAAAGTATGCATTTGAATAGAGAGGGGTAAATAAAATGAGAAAGTATGAAGAATTATCAAGAGAGATTATCCGAAGTCTTGGGGGAAAGGATAATATAAATTTTGCGGTGCACTGTGCTACACGATTACGTTTCAACCTGAAAAATTCGGAACTAGTTCAGGAAGAACAATTAAGGAACATTGAGGGAGTGGTTGGAGTTAATCCGACAACAACTCAATTACAGGTAATTATTGGCAGTCATGTAGGGGAAGTGTTTGCTGAGGTTATTCGTCAGGGGATTACCAATGGAGATAGTGAAGAGAACGCAACAACCGCTGCGACTTCTTCAAAGGAAGCAAGCATTTTCAGTAAAGTAGTGGATACGATTACCGGTTGTATGACACCGATGATTCCTGCACTAACCGCTGCAGGGATGATTAAGGTTATTCTGTCCTTATCAACGACTTTTAATTGGATGTCCAACGAATCTAGCACGTATCGAGTATTAGATTTTATAGGTGACGGTGCGTTTTACTTTATGCCTATTTTACTAGCCGTGTTCGCAGCAAATAAATTCAAAGTCAACACCTCAATTGCAATTATTGTTGTAGGCGTTTTCCTGCATCCTAATTTTAGTTCTTGGGTTGCTTCAGGAGATCCGATTTCATTTCTAGGGATGCCGATTCAAGGGGTCATTTATGCGGCATCAGTGATTCCTGCATTGTTAACAATTTGGATAATGTCCTATATCGAACGGGCTGTTGATAGAGTAACGCCTAAATCGTTAAAGATTTTACTGAACCCTACGTTAGTTCTGTTAATCACTGCACCACTAGCTTTAATTGTGATTGGACCTTTAGGCAATTATGCTGGTCAAGGTTTAGCTTGGGTAATCAATCTGCTGCAAGGACAGCTGGGCTTCATAATGGTTGCTTTATTAGCAGCAGCCATGCCGTTTATCGTTATGACAGGGATGCACCATGCGCTGACGCCGATTTTTGTTGCTTCGTTTGCCGCAACTGGTACTGAATCGTTGATTTTAGTCGCTCAAATTTGTGCGAATTTGGCCCAAGGAGGGGCTACCTTAGCAGTAGCTGTGAAATCGAAACAAAAGAATGTAAAATCGATTGCAACGGCCGCTGGAATTTCGGCGATCATGGGAATTACCGAACCAGCTCTTTATGGGATCACTATGAAATTCAAAAAACCATTAATTGCAGCTTGTATTAGTGCGGGAATTTCAGGCTGTTTTGCTGGATTGATGCATGTAACGTTGTATGTACCTCAAAATAGCTTAATGGCGATTTTAGGTTTTTCTGGTGAAAAAGGGACCTCTAACGTAATTGCCGGGTTGGTTATGATGGCAATGTCAGTAGTTTTATCCTTTGTCTTGACTTTGATTCTTCAAAAAGAGGAAACTGGTGAAGCAGCCACCACGGAAAGTACGGAGAACTTAGCGGCAAATACTTAATAAATGGGAATTGTAGGACAGATCGTATGGGTCTGTTCTACAATTTTTTATAGGAAAGAGGAACTAAAGATGAAAATTTTTCTAAATGAGTACGATCAAGAAACGTTAGAAAAAGCAGAAAGCTTGTTTTTTAACGGAAACGGTTCAATTGGTCTGAGAGGGAATTTAGAAGAAGCTTATTACGAGCAATTTGCTACCAACCGTGAAACATATATGAATGGTTTTTATGAAACCAAGGACATTCATTATCCAGAAAAAATGTTTGGTTTTACTCCCACTGGTGAGACGATGATCAGTGTTATCGATGGTCAAACAACTTTAATAACTATTGGCGGAGAGCCGTTTTCGATTGAACGAGGAGAAGTTAGTCAATCAGTTCGTTACTTGGATATGGAAAAAGGCTTGACCGTACGTGAGTTGCTTTGGAGCTCACCAAAAGGTTTGAAAACCAAAATCAAAATTTCTCGTTTAGCCTCCTTTATTCATAAAAATCTGTTTTCAATGAAAATTGATTTTGATCGACTGAATCATAATGAGCCGATAGAACTGACCACACATCTGAATTTCTATCCAATTCGGACTATCGACAAAAATGATCCTAGAATGAGTCATGATTTTCAAACAATTCAAATTGGAAAGATCGATTTAGCTGAAAGAACCTGTCGTTTCAGAACAAAACAATCACATCTGACAGCGGAATTAAAATGGTCAATTACTGGCAAGCTGGAACAAACCATCGAAGCAGAAAGAATCACTGTATTTTCGTCTTTAGAAGGTAACAGTTATCAAAAGAACTTAAGTTACAAGTTTCGTACCGACAATCATAGTGGGATTGAAAAAAGCTTCGACGAGCTGGCTGCTTTACAGGAAGATTATCTAAAAGAATTTTGGCGGACAGCCAAGGTTGAGATTGATAGCCAGGAAAAGTTGGAAGAAAGTGTAAACTATAGCACCTTTGCTTTGCTGCAGTCATTAGGAACTGATGGAAAAAGTAGTATCGCTGCCAAGGGATTAAGTGGAAGTGGTTATGAAGGGCATGTTTTCTGGGATGCCGAGATGTACGTTTTCCCGGTATTTCTGCATTTGAAGCCTAAACTGGCCAAGGCCTTGCTTGAATTTCGTTACCATACTTTAGGAAAAGCCAAAGAAAATCGAGAACTTTACGGCTATCGAACAGGGGCACTTTATCCATGGCGAACTATTTCAGGCACAGAGTCCTCGCCTTTTTTTGAAGGCGGTTCTGCCCAGCATCACATCAATGCTGATATTGCCTATGCTTTTATCAGTTATTATCGCTACACAGATGATTTATCGTTTATGATCGATTGTGGATTTGAGGTGATGGTTGAGACAGCTCGTATTTTTGCTGAAATTGGTTATATAAAGAATCATCAATTCCATATTGATAAAATTACTGGACCGGATGAATATACAGTTTTGGTTAATGACAATTACTATACCAACAAGTTAGTCGCCTATCAATTTGAATGGATTGCAAGACTAAGAAAGATTATTCAAAAGAGTGATCCAGGTGCCTGGCAAGAGTTGGCTAAAAAGCTTTCCCTCGAGGAAGAAGAAATAAGTGATTTTCAAATTTTTGCGGAAATAATGGCTTTGCCTTATGAAAAAGAGCTGGGCATCATAGCTCAGGATCGAGACTTTTTGAACAAAAGTAAATGGCCGTATTCACCAGAGGAAACCCACTATCCGCTTTTATTAAACTACCATCCTCTAACTATTTATCGTTATCAAATAGCAAAGCAAGCAGATGCTGTACTAGCCTTAATGCTGTTTCAAGATCAGTTTGACCAAGAAACGATTCGGAAGAGTGTTGCTTATTATGATCATGTAACGACCCATGATTCTTCGTTGTCTTACTCGATTTTTTCAACTGTTTATAGTCGGTTAGGTAGTACTAAGAAGGGCTATCAATATTTGTTAGAAAATGCTCGAACTGACTTAGACAATAGTCATAAGAATACTAAAGATGGGATTCACACGGCTTCAATGGGTGGTACTTTTATGGCGTTGGTTTATGGTTTTTGTAATTTGCAAATAATAAATGACCAACTAGTTTTGGACCCCAATTTACCGAAAGAAATACGGTCGATTTGTTTTGTGACGCAATTCAAAGATCAATCATATCGAATTTTTGTGGACCACCATGTATATGAAATTACATCGCTCTGAGCTGATTTTGTAAGATGAATCAATGATTATATTAAGACAACCCATTTGACAGGTTGTCTTTTTTATTAAGGTCTTACCAGTAAAAGGGTCATTTACTTTTACTACAACCGTCAGAATAAATAGAAGATGTCAACGCTTTTTGACATAAAAAAGGCAATTGCAAACGAGAATTGCTAGCTAATGCAGGATTTTGCTTTTATGATTGTAGGAGAGGGGGGATAGGAATGATTGGAGAGATATTGAAAGACCAGAGAAAGATATTGAATATGACCCAACAGCAGGTTGCCGATCAGCTTCATATTTCAAGACAAACGATATCCAACTGGGAAACTGGCAAAAGCCTGCCAGATGTTTCTATGTTACTTGAAATTAGTGTGCTTTTTGACCTCTCTTTGGACTATTTAATAAAAGGAGATCCACAGCTGATGAAAAAAATCAAAGAGGATACGACTCTGAATCAAATGATTTCAAAGGGGATTTTTTTACTGATTATTTGTTTAACAGCCTCGCTATTTTCTGTACTGTCACTTCCTTTAAAGGGATTACAAATGAATAATGGAATGATCGTGTTCTCTGCAGATGTCTTGCTGCAATTAGCTGCTGTGGTTGTGGTAATTTGGATGATTATTATTTATACCAAAAATTTTTATGAAAAAGTCGATAACCACATCCAAAAATCAATTCATCGAATTATTCAAGTATTCTTAGTAGTTTCATTGGGTGTCACTAGTGGCTGTGTTGTTTTGACGGTATTAAATTATATGGGGATCATTCGTTTTCTACTGTAAAGCTGCAGAACAAACAGACTCTAAAAGGTTCTAGAGGGAACTTTTTTCTGCTGAACAATTTGTAACGGAGGAAAATAGAGTTGAAAGTGCTTACGTGACTGTGTACAATGTGGGTAATAAAAGGGGGTTGCTTTATGGGGAGAAAGGAACTGATTTTTGATTTTATTACTGAACAAACCGGGAAATTTGTTGCAGGAGAAAAAGACCTAAAGCTAGATTCTACACAAATCTCTGAAGAATTACATATTGCACGCTATAACGTTAGTCGTGATTTGAACAGGTTAGCTGAGGAAGGGAAGGTTTTGAAATTTTCTGGTCGCCCTGTTCATTTTCTTTCTAAAGAGCTGGTGGAGGAAGCAACCGGGCATAAATTTATTACCGACGAGGTGCTTGATTTTAATGAGTTGAGCAAGCAGCTTTTGTCAGAGGAAGGAAGCTTGCCGGTTGATTATCCGTTTACTGAGTTAATTGGCTACGATGGTTCGTTAGAAAATGCCATTCGACAGGCAAAAGCAGCATTGCTCTATCCACCTAACGGATTGCATACTCTTTTGACCGGGCCTTCTGGATCAGGAAAAACCACGTTTGCTCGTTTTATGTACCAATATGCTGAGCGGGTAGGAACCTTAACTGAAAATGCCCCCTATGTAGTGTTCAATTGTGCGGATTATTCCAATAATCCGCATTTGCTGCTGGATCATTTGTTTGGCCATGTGAAGCAGGCTTTTACTGGTGCAGAGACTGATAAGGCAGGTTTGATTGAGACAGCAGATCAGGGGATCTTGTTTCTGGATGAAATTCATCGCCTGGCGCCAGAAGGGCAGGAAATGCTTTTTTCTATCATGGATCGAGGGGAATATTATCGTTTAGGAGAATCAACACAGTCGCGCAGAGTCCAGGTATTAATTATTGGGGCGACCACTGAAGAAATTCAAGGAACAATTTTGGCAACCTTTTTACGGCGAATTCCTTTAACAATTAATATGCCTAGTGTGAAGGAACGAGGACTAACAGAAAAAATCAAACTGATTTATTTTTGCTTCGAGCAGGAATCCAAGAAAATTAATCGAAAACTGCAGGTTAATGAAGATGTGGTTCGTTTCTTTTTGCAATATGATCCGGTTGGAAATATTGGACAGATTAAAAATGATGTGCAATTATTGTGTGCCAATGCTTTAGTTGACAGCATTTCCAATCAACAAGAGATCGTTCAGGTGAAGCTTTCCCATCTGTCTACCTATTTAATTGATCAGTTTTACTATGCTCATTCTAATGAAATGAATGATCAGCAAATGCGGGAAAAGTTGAAGCTGTTAAAAATTGATGAACTGGTATTTACGCCGCAGCAGGAAAAGAATACAAATCCGTTTTTATTAGTGGATGAGGAAGAGAGTGTTTCTCACGATGTTCTACAAACCTATCAACGTTATCTGGAAGGGAAGGGCTCGCTGTCGCCTCTAAAAACGATTATTCATGGCAAGACTCAAGAATTGGCGGAAAAGCAGCAAAATCGTCAGCAGCCTATTTTTAAAATAGTTTCACGAAAAAACTATGAGGTCACTGTTAATATTTTGAAAAAAATCGCACAGGTCAATCACTATCATCTGGACGAAAGTAATATTAAAAGTTTGGCATTGCATTTGGATACGTTAATCGAAAAAATTTCTGAAGGCTATTCATTTCGGGACAATTCGTTTCTGGAGCACAAACGTCAAAATGATTTTGAACTGAAAAAGGAGCTGGAGGTAGCTGAGCATATTTGCAAAGAAATTTCCAAACAGCTGGAGGTTGAACTGCCTGAGAGTGAAAAATATTTTATCTCGCTATATTTGAAGGCGATGAATGAGAAATACACGGAGAAAAAAATAGGCGTGCTAATCCTGACTCATGGCAATGCTGCTGCGACAGATTTTGCGGCAACGGCTAATCAGCTATTGAATGTTGAACACGCAGTAGGTCTCAACATGCCACTCTCTCAATCTGTGGGTGAAACCTTGGAAAAAGCAACAGGGATTGTTCAAAAGATTGATCAAGGCAAAGGTGTAGTCATTCTTAGTGACATGGGCTCTTTGAATATGTTTGGCGATATTATCACTAAAAAGACCGGAATTACAACTGAAACGATAAAGATGGTTACGACGCCTATGGCAATTGAGGCAACAAGAAAATCACTACTGCCCAAAATGACATTGAGAAAATTGGCTGAAGATATTGTTGAGCAGAGCGGCTATATCGGAAATAGTGTGCAAGAATTTCAGGAGAAGAATTTGGAGGAAGGCAGTGAAATTTTTGGAGAGGATCGTCGAGGTAAGATCATTTGTATTTTGGAAGAAAGCCTAATTTTCTTAGATGGAGCCACTATTTATGATTTGTTAGAGGTAGAAGCGAAGCAAATTTGTGAACAATACCAGATTAATCATTATGAAGATTTCTGGATCAAGTTTTTGTTTCACACGAGCAGTATGCTGGAGCGAGCAATTCGCAAAGAACAGTTTTTACGAGAGGAAACAAAGCAAATTATTCAACAGAACCCCGCCCTGCACGCCTATTTACGGGAAATGCTCATACCGATTGAGAATCGGTTTGCGATTTCAATTGAAGAAAGTGAAGTCAGCTTTTTAATGGAGTTGATTGAAGTAAATTCTGGAATGACAGTTTAACAGCACACAAGTGAATAATCGACAGCACACTAACCAAACAGTGCAGCACACATGAAGTAAAAAGACGAATTAAGTGAGAGTCACAAGACAACCAATTAAGTAAAAGGTTGTTTTGCGGCTCTTTTTAGGCAGTTCACAAAGTTGGCACAGGGCTTGCTTTATAGAGAGGTGAGGAGGTGAAAGGATGATTGGATTATTGATACTTACTCATGGTGAACTGGCAAAAGGCTATTTGTCAGCAGCGGAGTTGATTTCAGGAAAAGCAGAAAATATTGATTCATTGGGCTTATTTCATGAAACAAGTATTGAAGCATTCAAGGATGCAGCGGCTGAAAAAATACAGGCATTGGATCAGGGAGAAGGTGTTTTAGTTTTTTGCGACATCTTCGGAGCAAGTCCCTACAACGTGACTGCACAAAATTATCATCTGTTAAAAGGGAAGGTAAATTATCGTTCAGTGACGGGCGTAAATTTACCGATGGTGATCGAAGCAATTTGCAGTCGTGAAACCATGGAGCTGGATCAGCTGGCTCAATATATTCAAACTGTGGGCAAAGAGGGTATTAAGGAATTATTTGAGACAATGGGAAGGAAGGAACAACATGAGTGAAATTGTACTAACCAGAATTGATGACCGCTTGATCCACGGCCAGGTGATGACTGCGTGGGTAAAGAAAACAAGAGCGAATCAAATATTGATTATTGACGATGACGTTGCCAAAGATGAATTTATGCGAGAAGTATTAAAAATGTCAGCCCCCAATGGAATTGACATCGTTGTGCAGGGATTAGATGATGCAGTAGTTTTTTTAAATCAGCAAGGGGATAAAAACAAGCGCTTGATCATTTTAGTCAAAGGGCCAGCTGTGATTGAAAAACTGCTAGAAAGTGGTATAGCAATTGATAAGTTAATTGTTGGTGGTATGGGAGCAAAAGCAGAAAGACGTGTCTTGTATAAAAATATCTCAGCATCAGATGAGGAACGGGCGGTATTCAAACGGATGATCGATCGCAATATTCCAGTGATGATTCATATTATCCCTGATCAGAAGGAAACGGACCTTTCTAAATTTCTTTAAAATTTCCAGCAGCAAAAAAAGGAGGAGAAAAAATGTTAATATCTGCAATTTTAGTTGCCATTATTTCGACAGTTTGTAACTGGTGGCCTAGTCACTTGATCACTCGATCGTGGCTTTATCCCATTTGGTCTGGTTTCTTGGTAGCTTTGGCAATGGGAGAGCCACTAGTAGGGATGCAGGCGGCAGCGTACATCAACTTGGCTTACCTGGGCTGGATTACTGCAGGAGGAACGATGCCAGGAAACTTGCCGGTGGCGGCAGTATTTGGTACAGCAATGACTATTCTGTCTGGTGCAGATCCAAGCTTGGCAGTAACTTTCGCTGTTCCATTTAGCTTGTTCGGAATTTTGACCTTCCAGCTAACAATGTCTATCAATGCATTATGGGTTCACCAAGCAGAAAAATTTTTAGACAATGGCAATATTCGTGCCATGCGAATGATGAATTATGTTCCTTCAGGAATTTTGAATTTTGTGATTACTGGAATTCCAGCTTTCATCTTAGTTTATTTTGGCGCTGAACCGATGCAGAATTTATTGAATATGATTCCTGATTCTTTTGTTACAGCAATGCAGGTAGTCGGGGCAATTATGCCAGCATTAGGAATTGCTATGTTGATCAGCTTCATGGGAAACAAAAAAATCATGCCTTTCTTCTTTTTAGGATTTGTTTTAGCCGTTTATTTGAAATTGGATGTTATGGCAATCACTGCAATTGCTGCAATTCTTGGTTTTGTATTCTACAACACCGGTTTCTTGGATATGAAACCAGCTGGAAAGGAGCAATCATAGATGGAAGTAAAATTAACTAAAAAAGAGATGTTAAAGAATTGGGCCTTAACCTATTCTAGTGAAACCGCCTATAACTATGAACGATTGCAGGCTCTAGGTCAAGCCAATGCCATGGTTCCGGTAATTCGCAAGCTGTATCCTGATGACAAGGAAAGACAAGTAAAGGAATTGAAAAAGTATTTTGTTTTTTACAATACGGAGCCTTCTTTTATAGGAACCATGATTCCAGGTGTAGCTGCAGCGATGGAGGAACAAAGAGCTAACGGTGCCGAAGACATCACAGATGAAACAATCAACTCCCTTCGCACGGGATTGATGGGACCGATCGCTGGGATTGGAGACACAGTCAGTCAGGGGATTGTTTACCCGATTCTAGCAGGGATTGCCTGCTCATTGGCGATTGACGGCAGCTATGTAGGACCAATCTTTTTTGAGATTGCCTATAAAGCATGTTTAATTGGTTTCGGTTGGAATATGTACCGGTTGGGTTATCAAAAAGGGAAATCGTTTATTTTAACTATGCTGCGGGAAGGCACAATTGCTCGTCTGACAGAAATTTTCAGTATGATCGGTTTGATGGTAGTCGGTTGTATGACTGCTTCGCGAGTAAATGTGGAAATTCCATTGATCTTAGATATCAAAGGAGTGGAGCTGAATGTTCAAGAACAGGTAATAAATGCCTTGATGCCAGGCTTGGTGCCTTTGGGGATAACTATGCTGGTGTACTGGTTAGTTCGTAAGAAAGTGAACATCAATTTGATTATTCTAATCATTTTTGTCTTAGGAATTACGTTGGCTTACCTTGGTGTGCTGGGAGTTCCTAAAGGCTAGAGGGAGGACTTGATGAAGGCAGTTGAATTAGTCTCAATTGGTCAATTGACATTAGTAGAAAAAGAAAAGCCCTCGCCGAAAAAAGGCGAGGTGCTGTTAAAAATCATGGCTTGCGGTATTTGCGGGTCGGATATTCCGCGAACCTTTGTTACAGGATCTTACCATTTTCCAACGGTTTTAGGTCATGAGTTTTCGGGGGAAATTGTTGCTTTGGGTGAGGAGGTTCCGGAAAACTATCTAGGTAAAAAAGCTGCCGTTTTTCCGTTACTGCCCTGTAACGAATGCGAATTTTGTCGATCAGGAAATTATGCCCAATGTACAAATTATAATTATTTTGGTTCACGAACCGATGGTGGTTTTGAAGAATATTTAGCTGTTCCGTTATTCAATTTGGTTCTATTGGAAGATCAGGTAAGCTTTGAGGAAGGGGCTATGGTAGAGCCGGCTACAGTTGCCCAGCATGTTATCAATAAGGCACAATTAACACTAGGAGATTCAATTGTTGTTTTCGGTGCTGGACCAATTGGAGTGATGGTAGCGCAGTGGGCTAAGATCAATGGGGCAGCCAAGGTTTTACTAGCTGACATTGATCAGAAAAAAGTTGATTTTGCCAAAGAGCTAGGCTTTGAGTTTGTTTGCAACAGCGGGGAAATTCCAATCGAAGAGTTCATTAAACAGACCTTAGATGGAAAGCTAGCTGATGTGGCAGTGGAAGCAACTGGCTCCAGTGCAGCCTTTGATCAATGTGTCCAGTCGATGCGGGCGTTTGGTCGGGTGGTATTGCTGGGCAATCCTCACTCTGACATGATGCTGAAACAGAAGACTTATGATCAGTTCATGCGTAAGGAAGGAACGATTGTCGGTATGTTTAATAGTATTTACGATAAAATTCCTAAAAATGAGTGGCAGGTAACTGCGCAAGCCATTGCGGCTGGAACCCTGATTTTAGAACCATTGATTACTCATAAAGTAGCAATCGAGGAATTGATCGAGGCATTTAATATGGTTCACGAGAAAAAAGAATTCTACAACAAGGTGTTGATGCTGCATGAAGACATATTATGAAAATACTCAAGCAGTGATGAAAGAATTAGGTCAATTGTTAGGCAAAGTTTCTCAGGAACAGATAACTAGTTATGCAGTGGAGCTTTTGCAAGCAGAACAAGTTTTCTTTATCGGTGTCGGACGTGTGAGGCTAGCGCTGGAAGCCGCCGTAAAACGTTTGACGCATTTGGGCATTCATTGTCACATGGTTGGAGATTTGAATGAGCCGCCGATTACTAGGAATGATTTGTTAGTAGTAGGCAGCGGTTCAGGGGAATCAGTGATTCCTTTAGAAATTGCCAAAAAAGCTAAAGGGTTTGATGCTCGTATTGTTCATTTAACTTCCAATTCAACAAGCTCTATTGCTCAATTGGCGGACGTCATTGTTCAATTTGAGAGCCCATCGAAAAGTTCGCGGGTTTTTACATCTATTCAACCTATGACTACTGTGTTCGAGCAAGCTCTGCTATTGTTCCATGATGTTTTGACCTTGCAATTGATGGAAGAAAAAGGAATAAGCTTTGAAGAGTTGAAAGCCAATCATGCAAATTTAGAATAGAGGGAAATGTTTTGAAAAAGAAAGCAGCAATGATTACTGGAGCAGCTGGCGGCTTAGGTCGGGCTGTGGTAGAAAAATTAGTTGATCAAAATTTTATGGTATTTGTTAACGACAATAATCAAGAACGATTGGATGTCTTAGTAGAAGCATACGGTACCGACAGTGTTTACCCAATGTGTTTTGATGTTACGGAAGAAGCTGCTTGGAAGAAAGCGGCAGCAACTATACAGGAAAAATTTGAGAAATTAGATGTTTTATTTAATAATGCTGGAATTTTTAAAATAGATACGATTGAGGATACAACTGTTGAGCTTTGGGAGAAGACCATGGCGGTGAACACGTTAAGTATGTTTTTAGGAATTAAGGAAATGCTTCCCTTATTAAGTGAAGGCAGCAGTGTCATTAATACTGCGTCAATCGCCTCTTTCTTGGGGTCTAAAAACCGCATTGCTTATGCAGCTTCCAAGGGAGCCGTGGCTTCACTAACTAAAGCTGCCGCAATCGAATTAGCGCCGCGAGGTATTCGGGTAAATTCTGTACATCCCGCCTATATCAAAACTCAAATGGCAGAACATGCTGCTCAAGCGACCGAACGCACAATGGAAGAAATGGGGCAGCGTATTCCGTTGTACAACCGAATCAGTACTGCTGAAGAAGTTGCCGACGCAGTAGTCTTCTTGGCTACAGAGGGTTCACGCTTTATGACCGGTGCTGAAATGGTTGTTGATGGTGGACAATCGGTTAACTAATTAAGGAGGAACGCGAATGGTACAATTATCACCTTCACTGATGTGTATGGACTTAGGCAAATTCAGTGAACAAATTACCTACTTGAATACGGTGATGGACTATTACCACATTGATATCATGGATGGACACTACGTAAACAATATGACTTTATCACCATGGTTTATTCAACAATTACAAGCCCATACTGACGTTCCGTTGGATGCGCATTTAATGGTAACGAATCCAGTCGAATATGTAGAACCACTATTAGATCTAGGGGTGGAAGTAATTAGTATTCATGCCGAACATTTAAATGGACATGCATTTCGGGTGAGTCAAGCAATTAAAGCGCAAGATAAAAAAATGGGCGTTGTCCTAAACCCAGAATCACCTATGGAGTTAATTTTAGACTATTTGCATTTAATTGATATTGTAACGGTGATGACAGTAGATCCTGGATTTGCCGGTCAGAAATTTATTGTAGAGAGTTTGAATAAGGTTCGTTGGCTGAAGAATTATCGAGAAGAAAATAATCAATCATTTTTAATTCAAATCGACGGTTCTTGCAACGAGAAAACTTATCAAACCATGCTGGATGCGGGAGCGGATATTTTTATTATTGGTTCCAGTGGTTTGTTCAGCTTAGATTCAGACATTAAAAAAGCTGTCGCAATGCTAAATGACCATTTAGCAAGTGCCATAGTTTAAAAAAATAACCGAACGACCTTTAGCGATAACTCCTTTGAAATAGAAGGGTTTAGCTGAATGGTCGTTCGGTTTGTATCATTTTATGCAAATATTTCTTGAGTTTTTTACTCTATGGTTCCTTTAACGCCTTCAATCACTGCATTGCGAAAGCCGTGTTTCTCTAGAGCGACAACACCTTTAATTGTTGTACCGCCGGGGGTTGCGACACCATCTTTTAATTCACCGGGATGCTTCTTGGATTGGAGAGCCAACTCGGCAGCTCCCTTAATCATTTGTTCGGCAATTTGATAAGAAAGTTCACGATTTAGACCGTAAAAAACGCTGGCATCAGACAATGCTTCAATAAACAGATCGACAAATGCTGGTCCGCAACCAGCCACAGAACCTACAATGCCTAACAAGGACTCATCAATTTCAATTAGTGATCCTAGCAGCTGCAAGCTTTGATCAATTATTTCTTTGTCAGCAGCACTTAATTGTTCGCTATAGGAGATGCCTAAGACCCCTTCATTTACTGACACAGGAGTGTTGGGAATACAGTGAGCCAAGGGATAATCTGATCCTAAGACCTCAGTCATTTCTGCAATATCAACCCCAGCCGCTACTGAAACCAATGGAATTTTCTTATCCGTAACAGCAGCAGGTAAAGACTGGATAATCGGCAGGACCCCAGCCGGATTCACTGCAACGATTAATAAAGAAGCTTCAGTTAAGTCCTCTAATTGATCAACCAAAGTAAAGCCTAATTCTTTCTGCCGTTTCTTCGCTGTTTGACTTCGGCCCCCTTTAACTAAAATATCTTGCGCGGGAATCTTCCCTGAAGCGATTAAACCTTGAATCATTGCGCTGCCCATATGACCAGCACCAAAAAAGCCAATTTTCATAACAAAAAACCTCCTCCTTCTCATTATAACGAGAAAGGGGAGGAAAGCTAAGGGGTTTGCTTTACTTTTGATTTTTACGATAGCAAGGCTGCTTCAGCTAAGCTGATTTCTTTAGTGAAGCAGCTTGTACGTAGTTGCTATTAGTGTGTTGTGCTTGCGCCTTATTGCCGACAGCCATAATCTTGGCTCTTTCTAAAATGGCTTCTTTTCTTTTATTTTCATAAGCATCAATTTGTTGGAAATAAGCATTTTTTTTCGTTTGGTTTGTTTGATATCTCCAGGTAATCAAGGCGACTAGCAACAATAATCCTAGTAAATAAAACATATTGAACACCTCCATGACCCTATTGTAGATGATTGTTTGCAATTCAAGTAGGACATATGTCATACTTGAGAAAAAAATGGAGAAAAAAGATGGAAAATTATCAACTCACCGATGTTCATCGGAAATTATTGAGAAAGTATGGTCTTTCGGATCATGATACCAACTGTTTTATTCACTGGTATAAGGCAGGAGAAACAATTCATAATGAAGGAGAACCTTATCAGCATTTAATCATGGTTGTTTCCGGCAAGGCTAAGGTCTGTACGACAGCTTCAAACGGCAAGGATTTAGTACTAAGCTATTACTTATCTGGTGGTTTAATCGGTGATATGGAATTGGCAAGTACTAGTGATATTGGTACTGCATCAGTTGTAGCCTTGTCTAAGGTAGAGTGCCTAGTGATTCCTTATCAACACCAGCGCAATTTTTTGCTGCAAAATCTCACCTTTGTTCAACATTTGGCTCGCGGCTTGTCGGAAAAATTATTGTTAAGCTCGCAAAACTATGTTTCTACAGCTCTTTATACAGGCGAACAGCGTTTGTGCTCGTATATTTTGCAGGGAGCATACAAAGGCTATTTTCAAGATAATTTGACAGATGTAGCAGCGACAATTGGCATGAGCTATCGGCATATGTTTCGTTTGCTGAAAAATTTATGTGAAGAAGGCTTAATGGAGCGAGAAAATCACAGCTTTCTAATTTTAGATGAAGAAGAGTTGCATGCTCGTTCCTCTGAAGCTGTGGAAGAAGTGAAAAACGACTAGTGGAGTAATGTACCGACCTCCAGAAATTAGATTTTTGGTCTAATTTTTTGGAGGCGATACAAATCCATTAGTCGTTTTTTTGCCAGTCCTGCTTTTTGCAGTTTATAAAATTTTGTTATTAGCGCATTGGTCAATTAAGAGTTTACGAAGTCTGGCAGGCGAAGTCGGCATATCTGTTTTAAGTAAACATACATAAAAAGAGTTTTATTCAAGCTTGTGCCAGTTACGAGGGTTTGCCTTGATGGAAAACCATTTAACAGAACTTCAGGCAGAAGTCGCCCATCCTCTATAGGTGGGTGATGAATGCCGTTTTTTGTTTAGGGGGACGGTGCAACTAAAAAAAGATAAAAAGCTATTGCTACGCTATTCTTCGCATGATATAATCACCTAAAAGAACGCACGTTCGCTTCTTTGGAACTGACAAAAGGGGTGGATATCATGGAACAACTAAAAGCTTACAAGTACCGCATCTATCCAACAGAACAACAAGCAATCTTCTTTGCCAAGACTTTTGGTTGTGTTCGAAAAGTCTACAACCTGATGCTGGATGAGCGGATAAAGACTTATGCGGTAATGAAGAATGATCCTTCCAAAAAATTGAAAAAGCCTACCCCAGCCAAATACAAGAACGACTATCCCTACCTGAAAGAAGTTGATAGTCTTGCCTTAGCGAATGCTCAGTTGAATTTGGACAAGGCCTACAACAACTTCTTTCGCGATAAACGTGTCGGTTTCCCTAAATTCAAAAGCAAAAGCAGTCCGGTTCAAAGTTACACTACCAATAATCAACACGGTACCATTTCTCTAGTGGAAAACAACTATATCAAACTACCAAAGCTAAAATCCCTTGTCCGTATAAAACGCCATCGCCAACCAAAAGGAAATATTCGATCCGTAACAATCTCTTATCATTCAAGCGGTAAATATTACCTTTCTTTGTTGTGCAAAGAAGACATTCACGAGCTTCCTAAAACGAATTCGGTTATTGGCATCGATCTGGGGATTACAGACTTTGCCATTCTTTCGGATGGACAGAAGATTGACAACCATCGCTTTACCGCCGAAATGGAACGGAAGTTAACACGTGAACAGCGAAAGCTTTCTCGTCGAGCTGTACAAGCTAAGAAAGCAGGTAAAAAGCTAAGTGAAGCCAAGAACTACCAAAAACAAAAACGCAAAGTGGCAAGATTGCACGAAAAAGTCAAAAACCAACGCCACGACTTTCTAAATAAGTTGAGTACCGATCTTATCAAAAACCACGATGTGATCTGTATTGAAGACTTACATACGAAGGGTCTATTGCGGAATCATAAATTAGCCAAAAGTATCTCGGATGTCTCTTGGTCCAGCTTTGTGGCGAAACTCCAGTACAAAGCCGACTGGTATGGACGAGAAATGCTTCAGGTAGATAGGTGGTATCCATCTAGTCAACTTTGTTCCGAATGTGGACACAAGGATGGTAAGAAACCACTTCAGATTCGAGCGTGGACCTGCCCGGTTTGTCAGGCTCACCATGATCGAGACATCAATGCCAGTATCAACATTCTAAACGAGGGACTTCGACTGCAAGCCCTCGTATAACCAAATCAAGAACCGTAGGAACTACGGGGATAGCTTGGTAAAAAAGAGAAGCCGCTGCAAACAAAGACATACTCTTGCAAGTAAGCTCTGTTCCCAAGAAGCTCCCACTTCAAGCATGAAGAACTGATAGGTTTAGCTAAGTGGCGGGTAGTTCACTCAATATCTATTGAGCCATTAGAAGAAAGCAATTTGTACTTAACCTATGGAGCTTCTTACTCAAGGTTCTATTGCGAAAGCTAATCTTTTTTACTTGCTGCATTTTCGATTTCGTAATTTGTTTCGATTATTTCAGCGATTCTGACTTTGTGATCTAAATTCTGCTGGTAGTTCAATGAAAAATAGCAGGCATACAAAGTATCTAAAATAAAATTGATCGAAGCCAATGAAGAAAAATCAGCAATTTTAGAGTAAGATTTTTCTCGAGTCGTCGTATTCAAGACAACATCAGCCAACTCAGCTAGACGATTATTGCCGATGCTGGTGATTGCGATAATCGGCACTTGATTCTCTTGTAAAAGTGTAACTGTCTTTAATAAGGTTGGTGTATCGCCAGAATAAGAAATGCAAATGGCACAATCATCGGGAGAAGCCATTGCAGCAGCATGAAATTGATTGTCAGAGATGAGAGTAATTTCAGCCTCTTTATCAATTCGTCCCAGTTTAAAAACAAATTCTTCTCCTGCATAGTTCAAATGATCTACCGCAAATATCCGAATTTTTTTACTTCTCTCCATGATCCGAACGGCTTGGTGAAGGTCATCATGAGAAATCAGGGACAGTGTATCTTGAATACTTTCCACATGCAGTTGTCCCATTTTTTCAATGATTGTCATCATTGGATCTTTGACATAAAAGGGAAGATTGGCATCAATGGATTGAAAATATTTTTTCAGGTAATTGATTTCTGTTAAGAAGTTTTCTTTGAATTCTACCCAGCCGGCACAATCTAGTTTTTGAGCAATCTGCACTAAAATCGAAGGGGAAGTGAAGGTCTCCGCAGCGATAGCTTTCACAGAGTAATCCTTGATTAAAGTCTTCTTCTCTAAAATAAAATCTATAACGACTTTTTCATTGGGAGAAAAAGGATATTCTTTCATTCTGTCAGTTAATAACATCAGGTCACCTCTTCTATTTCTTTGCTTAAAAGTATAGGTGATTGCTGAGACGAACACAATATGAGTAGGGAAATAAACAATAAAGAAGGGGAAATAAATACTTTTGGTGTTGAAAAAAGTTGAACAGAAGAACCTTTTTAAACAAAAATAGTTAATTTAAAGAGCAGGGAAATCGCTTGTGCAAGCAGTTTAACTTACTGAGACCGGTGGTAATAATAATGTGGTGAGGTCAGTGAGTAACGAAGACACAAAAAGATAGCAGCTCTCGAGGTTTAGGTATTGATTTTGGTTGTTTTTTATTATGCGAAAAAACATACTAATTTGGAGCTCAAATTTTTGTCTAAACTTGAGGAGACTGCTACCCTTTAAGAGAGTCATAAAAAGAAGGAGGACTTTACTAATGAGGTATACAAATGGGAATTACGAAGCGTTTGCTAAAAGCAGAAAACCAGAGGGCGTAGAGGATAAAAGTGCTTATATTGTAGGCGCAGGTCTGGCTGGATTGGCAGCAGCTGTGTTCTTAATTCGTGATGGACACATGAAGGGGGAGCATATTCACATTTTTGAAGAGTTGTCTCTTTCTGGAGGTTCGTTGGATGGCAAGTTTATTCCTCATGATGGATTTGTTACTCGTGGCGGTCGGGAAATGGAAAATCACTTTGAATGCTTATGGGATTTGTTTCGTTCAGTACCCTCCTTAGAAGTTGACGATGCATCAGTTTTAGATGAATTTTATTGGCTAGACCACGATGATCCTAATTCGTCTAACTGTCGAATCATTCATAATCGTGGCGAACGTGCTGCTGATGATGGAGAATTTACATTATCGAAAAAGGCTCAACGAGAATTGGTTGAACTATTTATGACATCGGAGGATCAGTTAATTGGTAAGCGGATTGAGGATGTTTTTGGTGAAGAATTTTTTGCCTCAAATTTCTGGTTGTACTGGTGCTCAATGTTTGCCTTTGAAAAATGGCATTCTGCAATTGAAATGCGCCGCTATGTTATGCGTTTTATTCATCATATTAAAGGACTACCTGATTTCACAGCTTTGAAATTTACACGCTACAATCAATACGAATCATTAGTCAAACCACTATTAAGCTTCTTAAAGGATCAAGGAGTAGATTTTCAATACGAAACAAAAATCGAGAACATTGAAGTAGATATTCAGTCTGACAGCAAGACAGCAAAAAAAATTGTTTTGACCAAAGCGGGTAAAGCCGAAACCATTGATTTAACTCAAAAAGATTTGGTTTTTGTTACCAATGGCTCCATTACAGAAAGTTCAACCGAAGGGGATCATTATACACCTGCACCCATAACACATGATTTAGGCGGTAGTTGGAAGCTTTGGAAAAATTTAGCCCAACAGTCATCTGAATTTGGTCATCCTGAAGTATTTTGTGATAATTTACCGAATGAGAGCTGGTTTGTTTCAGCAACTGTTACTTGGGAGAACTTTGATATTGAACCTTATATTAGTCGGTTAACCCAAAGAAAATTGCGGACGGGTCGGATTGTTACTGGCGGAATTATTACCATCAAGGATTCTAATTGGTTAATGAGCTTTGCAACCCATCGTCAGCCTCATTTTAAAGAACAAGAGGACCAGCAAACGGTTACGTGGGTGTATGGATTGCTTTCCAATACTCCGGGTAATTATATTAAGAAGCCGATTGAAGAATGTTCTGGTAAAGAGATTGTTCAAGAACTGATGTACCATCTTGGAGTACCAGAGGAAGATATTCAACGTTTTTCAGAAGAATCTTGCAGAGTCGTTCCAGTTTATATGCCGTTTATTACCTCTTACTTTATGTTGCGGGAACCTGGCGATCGTCCACTAGTTATTCCTAACGGTTCAACCAATTTGGCCTTTATTGGAAACTTCGCTGAAACGCAGCGGGATACTGTTTTTACTACAGAATATTCGGTACGTACAGCGATGGAGGCTGTATATCAGCTGCTGGATGTCGAGCGTGGGGTACCAGAGGTATTTGCTTCAGCCTATGATTTGCGAACGCTAGCAAATTCTGTTTACTATTTAACGGATAAAAAGAAACTGACTGAGATGGATATGCCATTTGTAGAACGCAAGTTAGTAGAGCGTTTTGTAAAGAAGGTTGAAGGTACCTATATCAGTGACGTTTTGAAGGATAACCATTTAATTTAAGCAAAGAAAAATACGGGAAGACTGATTCTATCGGTTTTCCCGTATTTTTTAGCTACATAAAGTAAAGTGAGCGATGTATAATGAATTAAAGGGTAAAAAAGGGAGTAATCAATGGGGAAATTCAGTCGAATCATGCTAATACTTAGTATAATTTTTTTTAGTGCTTGTTCTCAAAAGGATGCAGCTAGACAACCAAAAAATGAGGAAAAGCAAAGTAGTCACATGAGTAAAAAAAAAGAAGGAGATCAGCTGGCTGCTGATTATCCAGGTACACTTTTGGCGTGGATATACCAAGATGAAGCTTTTTGTTTTGATTATGAAGAGTTTACGGTTGATCAGTACAATAAGTTTGTTTCGACAGAGAATAACACCCGAGGTACATATGTTTATAATCCGCAAAAATCTGCGGCGGTTCATGTAACCTACGAGATGGAGTCAATCGCTAAAAAAATAAGCAATAAAATTGACCGCAAGGAAGTCGTCAAGGATGGAACCTTTTGGGCAATTGCTGTTCCAAATAGAGAAATAGTTTTTTCAACGGACGAGCAGTTGGCTAACAGCCGTTGGCATCGTGTACCAATAATGAATTATCTTAATTTAAAGGGTTTCCAACGAACAAACGGCGGAAATGAAAAATTGCCCAATGATCTGAAGGTTCGCTATCATCAATATGAAAATAGTGAGGGAAAAGTGGTTAAACTTTATCTAGATGAGGCCCCACAACTTTACGGAGTTGGGATTAGTAATATTAACAGACCTGAAGAGGAACAAAAGCTGTTTATCATTAGTAACGTTTCACAAACGATTCCAGAGGATTTGTTCAAAACGGATGACTATGCGCCAAAATGAGATAAAATTAGCAAATTAATTGTAAGGTAGCAGTGGCTAGTCTTATTTATGAATTGAAAAATAGTTTCGCTTACGAAAAGTATATTTTAGCAGAGGGCGGAATTTTTTGAATAGATGTACACGATCTGGGAAGTGAAGAAAGTTGTATTAGTCAAGAGGAGTGAAACCAGGTAGGATATTTCTTTAGGTGATAAACAATTAAGTGAGCAGTTATTTAGATAAATCAGTAATTTCTTTTTGAGAAATACTTGTTCCGCAACCAATTAGTTGGTTTTCAAATGAGAAAAAAGGCTAATAGAAAAATAAAACCCAGCAACGTTTCCCTTTTAGTGGAGACGGCTGGGTTTATTTGTAGTTAAAGATCATTAGCAGGTTGTTTCAATATTCGTTTGGCTTGCAAAAGATTGCCGACAATAAATACCAGAATGCCTAACCAAATGAAGGAAAAGGCAATAAACTGTGGCAGACCATAGGGTTCGTGGAACAAGAAAATTGCCAGAGCCAGCATGATTGTGGGATTAATATATTGTACGAAGCCTAAGGTTACATAGGATAACTGCTTTGCTGCATTGGCAAATAGCAGCAACGGAATCGCAGTAACGATACCTGCACCCATAGCCAAAAGATTAGTCGTAGTGTCGTAGCCTAAGAAACCTGCGTCCGAAAAGAAGAACAAATAGATCAAACCAAATGGAGCAATAATCAAGGTTTCTAAGGTGATGCTGGTTACGGCACTTAACTTAAGGCTTTTTTTAGTCAGTCCATACAGACAGAAAGAGCCAGCTAAGATAATCGAAGCCCAAGGAAACTCCCCGGTTTGTACCGTCAATAGAACCACTCCAATAAAAGCACAAAAGGTGGCAATTTTAGCAGTACGAGTTAAGGGTTCCTTCAAATAAATCGCTGCGGCCAATACATTAAATAGAGGATTAATATAGTACCCCAGACTTCCTTGCTGGACGTGACCGGAGTTTACAGTATAAATGAAGACACCCCAATTGATAGAAATAAAAATCGCAGCAGCAACAATAGCGAGGGTCCCCTTAGGATTTTTAAACAATTCTTTTGTTTCACGGAGAAATATTGGTACTTTCCGAGTGAACAATAAATAGATAATCATGAAGACCAGTGACCAAATAATTCGATAAAACAATATATCTACTGCACCAACATTGGGCAGCAGTTTCCAATAAAGGGGAATAAAGCCCCATAAAATGTATGCACTAAAAGCATACAGCAGTCCTGAATTTTTCTTCACACTGATCCTCCTTTCTTATGTATCTTCGAGTTTAAGATAATCATAGTATTTTATTAAGTAAATCGCTAGAAAGGGCACCAATCGGATGATTGATACCCTTCAGTTCTTATTTTTTATTACTCCTCATCTATAGAAACACCAGATAATGGCACAGAAGGAAGTTCTCCACCGTTTGCTTCTTTCAAACGAGCAAAATAAGATTTTGTTTCCTTAAATACTACCGGACTTAGAAGAATCAGTGCGATAATATTTGGAAAGGCCATTAAGCCGTTGAAGATATCGGCAATGGTCCAAACAGCTGTTACTGTTAAGTAAGGGCCGATAAATACTGCTGCAATGTAAACAATTCGGAAAGCAGAAGAGAATTTCGTATTCCCGTTGGTTAGATAACTTAAGCAGCGTTCAGAATAATAGTTCCAGCCTAAAATGGTAGTAAAAGCAAAGAATGCCAAACAAATCATTAGCAATAATGAAGCGATAGTCTGGGAAAGAGGTAAAGCTTCAGTGAAAGCATAGATTGTTACAGCTGACCCTTCTAAACCAGTCTCCCAAGCACCTGTAAGAATAATTGCCATCCCAGTCATATTACAGACGATAAGTGTATCAATAAAAGTTCCGGTCATAGATACAAGACCCTGACGAACCGGCTCTTTTGATTGGGCAGCAGCAGCAGCAATAGGTGCACTACCTAAACCAGATTCGTTAGAGAAAATCCCGCGGGCAATCCCTTTTTGCATGGCAATCATCATAGCACCCAGTGCACCACCAGAAACAGCTCGTAAACCAAAGGCACTTTGAATAATTTCTACAATAACACTTGGCAATTTGCCAATATTCAAAATAATCATGAACAAGCAAAGACCAACATAGATGACAATCATCAATGGAACAATAATTTCAGAGACTCGGGCGATCCGCTGCACACCGCCAATTAAAACGATTGCTACTAAAATAGTTACTACGATCCCTGAAATGATAGTAGCTAAAGTATATTCATTGCCAAACAGACTAACGGTATTCAATCGGTTCGGATCAAAGAATGTTTCAGCAGCTGAAGTAATCCCATTGATCTGAGTAAGCGTTCCGATTCCGATCAATCCAGCAATTGCACCGAAGAAAGCAAACATTTTTGCTAACCAGCGCCAGTTTTTCCCAAGACCATTTTCAATGTAGTAAAAGGGGCCACCCAAGGCATTGCCATGATCATCAAAGGTACGATATTTTACCGCCAGCAAGCCTTCCGCGTATTTCGTTGCCATTCCCAATAATCCGGCCAGCTCCAGCCAGAACAAAGCTCCCGGCCCGCCAGCTACGATCGCTGTTGCCACCCCAACAATATTACCAGTACCGATTGTAGCAGATAAGGCCGTACATAAGGCTTGGAAACTTGTTACGTCACCTTGACCACCTTCTTCGTTTTTCACCATATACTTTAAAGCTAATGGCAAACGGCGAATTTGGATGCCTCGACAACCTACGGTGAGCACAATTCCGATTCCCAAAATTAGAAAAATCATCGGTGCTCCCCAAATAATAGAATTAAAATTCGTTAAAAATGCGTCCATCCAACCCCTCCTATTTTGTTGCCATTTTATCATAAAACTGCGCTTGTAGTGATAAAAAAGTGAAAAAAGATTCGTTTTTACTTAGTAATGTTCGCTTTTGAAGTAAATATTCAAGGGGCCGCACGTGATTTATTAGAGATGTTTCAGGATGCAGAACAAAAAAACGCCAGAATTAACTGGCGTTAACTAAAGTTATCCTAATTTTGTAGTGCCGCTGCCGATATGAGCGACATAAAATTCTGGTGCGTAACCAACGGTGTTCAAGTAGTCGTCATAAACATTGTTTTTGAAGGTTGGAATCGCTGATTCTTCAACGACAGCGATCGCGCATCCACCAAAGCCGGCACCGGTCATACGTGCACCTAACACACCAGATTGTTTTTGTGCTGCTGCAACTAAGGTATCTAATTCTAATCCGGTAACTTCATAATCATCACGCAAAGAGGTATGCGAATCATTCAATAATTGTCCAAAAGCGGTTAAGTTGCCTTGAACTAATTCCTGTTTAGCAATCAATGTTCGTTGGTTCTCTGTCACTGCATGGCGGGCGCGCTTAATTAAAATATCATCACCTAATAAATTAAGATTAGCTTCGAAGGTTTCTTCGTCCAAATCACCTAATGAGTCAATATCCAATTTCTTTTGCAGACGAGAAAGAGCTTCTTCGCATTCGCCGCGACGTTCGTTGTATTTTGAATCAGCCAGCTCACGACGTTTATTGGTATTCATGATAACGATTGCGTAACCGTCAAGTTCTACTGGCACCAGTTCATATTCTAAAGTATTTGTATCGAGTAAAATGGCCTTATCTTTTTCACCAAAACCGATAGCAAATTGGTCCATAATACCTGAGTTAACCCCGATAAATTCATTTTCGACTTTTTGTCCCAGCTTGACCAAGGTTAAGCGGTCGATATCGAGCTGAAAAAGGTCCTCTAAAACGACACCCACCAATAATTCTAATGAGGCACTGCTGGAAAGACCCGCACCATTAGGAATTGTTCCGTCTACCAGCAGTTCAAACCCGTGATCAATTGTGAAGCCGGCTTCTTTAGTTTTAAGAATCATTCCTTTCACATAGTTCGCCCAATCGGCATTTTTGTCAAAAGATAAATCATCTAAAGAAAAGCTGATGACGCCTAATTCATCAAAGTTGGTTGAGTAAACCAAAACCTTTTTATCTTCGCGAGGACTAGCGACACTGTAAGTTCCATAAGTGATGGAGGCAGGGAAAACATGGCCGCCATTATAATCGGTATGCTCACCAATTAGGTTGATCCGGCCAGGCGAGAAGTAATGACTGGTTTCCCTTGGTCCAAAGACCTCCGCAAATTTGGTAATTAAGTTTCTATTCATTTCCATAATTATTCCTCTTTTCCTTCTATCTTGAACTCAGTAATCGTTGTTAATGGTTGATAAGCAGTTAATTGGATGGATCCAAACTCTGGAAATTGCTCTGCTCCTGGAGCTGTTTGAGTTTCAAAAGTAATTCCTCCGTGGTTTGCCATCTTCTGTCCATGCATTTCGGGAGTATTGTCGCCAAAATTAGCAGTAAATAAAACCACGCTGCTCGCGTCAGTTTTGACTGTTAGTTCCACTTTTTCATCAGGACTAGTTAAAATTGCAGCTGGGACGTTCAAGTCTGCTTGATCTAAAAAGAAGGGATGATCCATCCCATCAGCTAATTGCTTCTGGTCAAAATTACTGATGAACAACTCAGCCAAAGCTTTCTTTTTAGTAAAATCAAAGGCAGTTCCGGCAACAGGCAATTTTTTACCTGTAGGAATAGTATCCTGCCGCAGTTCTGCAAAATAGGAACTATTTAGCCAAAGATGGTGCTGATCAACTGCCTCCGTACAATCACCAGATAAATTAAAATACACATGATTGGTAGGGTTAAATAAAGTGTCTCGATCGCTGATTCCTCGAGTTGTAATGCGCCAACGATTATCAGCAGTTAGCGTATATCTGACTTCTATGTCTAAAGTTCCAGGGTAACCATGCTCGCCCTCAAGACTGATTAGGGAAAACAAAACAGAGGCTTCGTTATGACCTTCGATAATTGTATAGGTCCATTTTTTACTTTCAAAGCCAGGTTGCCCGCCATGCAGTGAATGGTGGGTGGTTTTATCGACGTCGACTTGAATCGTTTGCCCGTTCAGCTCCAAGACACCATTTTCAATTCGTCCAGCGGTTCGCCCAATGCTGGCACCGATGTAAGGATCTTTGACTAAATATTCTTCAGCTGAATCAAAGCCTAAGATCAGCTCTCGTTGTTTTCCAGCAGCTGGAAAACTTAAATGAACAATTCGGGCCCCTAAATCGGAAACCGCAAGCTGCATGCCTTGTTCATTTTCTAAAGTAATTAATCGATAGCCTCCACCAAAATCTGTATTACTAATTTTCACTATAAACATCCTTTCATATATCTCTGAATGAGCATTTTGATCCAATATCGGCTTTTATATACCAAATAGTATCAAAAAAACGCTTCCTTTTTAACTTACTTCTGTGATTACTATTTAACTTTTTGTTGCATCTTATTATACTGGTAGTAGGGAGTGTGAGCAAATATGGAGCAGGCATTATTTTTGAAAAAGGGTCAGCACTATCTTTCTGGTGATTTGCAGTTTCAATTTTGTGGGATTTCTAGAACCTTGCCCTATCACTCATTTGGGCCAGCGATCCGGGAATGCTTCGTTTTGCACGTAGTATTGGAGGGCAAGGGGACTTACCATGTTAAGGATCAAAAATTTCAACTAAGAAAAGGAGATCTTTTTCTCATTCGTCCTGGATTGACGACTTTTTATCGTGCTGATGCAGAGGAGCCTTGGTTGTATGGCTGGCTAGCTTTTAGTGGTGAGACGACGGAAGAAATTATTCGCCATTCGGCTTTTGGAGAAGAGGGCTTTACTATGATTTCTTCTAATACCCATCAATATGTAGAGATAATCAAGGACTGTCTTACGTTTAGTCAAGACAGTTTGCTGAATGAAATAGCTTTGAATGAAAAAACCTATCATTTCTTAGGGGATTTGCTTAAGGATGGGGGAAAAATCAATGCTTCAGCTGAAGAACTGTCTTCACCATTGGCTTTGGCAACAGTTGAATACATACAGCAGCACTATGCAGAAAAAATAACTGTTGAAGCTATTGCTAAATATTTGGCTGTGAACCGTAGTCATTTATCGCGAGTTTTCAGCAAGCAGATGGATATGGGGATTAAGGAATATTTAAATGGAGTCCGCACCAACCGAGCGGCTTTTATGCTGGCGTATACGCAAGAATCGGTAGAGGAAATTGCCGTTCAGGTGGGCTTTAACAGCCTGATTGTTTTCAGTCGAACCTTCAAGAAAAGTACAGGTGAAACACCAACGGAATACCGGAAACGGATGCGAAATAATCCCCTGGATGAACAAACATTTACTGATGTGGAGGAGCAGCTTAAAAGGCAGGCAGTAGTTCCACGAGCGACCTAAGGGCAGTTATGTCCTTAGGTTTTTTAAGCATGTAAGCGTTCAATCAGACATTGTTCTAATAAAATTTTCATGTTAAAATTTTATTAGAACACCACAATGTTTTATTCTGTTGTAAGAAAACGAAATGTTTGTTTCTTAGGAGTTAAAAACATGTGAATCTTCGATCAAACAGTGCGATAGGATGAGCGGCAAGCACGGAAACGATTATGAGAAAAAAAGGGGGAGTTATGATGGATACGGCAGATGTGAAGCAGGGATTACGAAAGAATTTTTTTACAGTTGTTTTGTTGGCAATTGCAGGTTCGATTATTTATGGTTTGGCCTATTTTCGTTTGTATTATTATGATGCTTACATTGCGACCTACGGGTTGACTAACACACAAATGGGATCACTGGGAAGTGCCTATGGTTTTATGGGACTTGTTTCCTATTTAATAGGAGGAATTTTAGCCGATCGTTTTGCGGCGAAGAAATTGCTGGTGTTCTCACTGATTGCAACTGGATTAGGGGGCTTTTTGCACCTCTTTTTTACTAGCTTTATTGCACTTTTTCTTATTTATGCTTTATGGGGTGTGACCTCTCTTTTGACTTTCTGGCCAGCTTTGCTAAAAATTGTACGCATGCAAGCAGCGGATGATGAACAAAGTCGTGCATATGGCATTTTTGAAGGGACGCGAGGAATTACCAACGTGATTCATATGGCGATTGCTACAGCTATTTTTGGTTTTTTCCAAAAAGCTCTAACTGAGGCGGCTGGGTTGCGCTGGATTATTATCTTTTATTCAGTCATTCCGATTCTATGCGGTTTGGCCTTTTTGTTCTTGGTAAAAGAGCCGACACGTTCGGTTGAAGATGTATCGGGAGAGAAATTTAAGTTCAAGGATGTACTGGATGTGCTGAAAATGCCAGCGATTTGGTTGATTGTTGGAATGATGTTCACAAGCTATATTTTCAATATGTCGATTTATTACTTCACACCGTATGCCTCCAATATTATCGGGACATCCGCAGTTTTTGCGGCAATAGTGACAGTTTTGGCCCAATATTGTCGGCTGGTAGCAGCTCCGATTGGAGGGTTTTTGGCTGATAAAATTAGTAAGTCAACGGTAATGATGGCGGGGTTTGTGGTAATGGGATTAGGCACACTGCTCATGGTTTCAATTGCAGGAATGAGCGGGCAAATCCAGGTGGTTCTATTGATTGTTGCTGCAAGTATGGTTTACTTGGCGATGTATTCAAACTACGGGATTTTCTTCTCCTTTATGTCAGAAGGAGGTATTCCTTTAAGACTATCGGGAGTTGCTATCGGCTTAGCTAGTACACTAGGCTATTTACCAGAGGTTATTGCGCCATTAGTAGCTGGAAATATTTTGGATCGCTTTAAAGGAAATACCGGATACTTTATTTACTTTAGTTTAATGATTGCGATGGCAGTAATTGGAGCTGTTCTGTGTATCATTTGGGGCAGAACCTATGGCAAGAAATATAAGGAAGAACAGAAACTAAAAGAAGCGCAACAATAAGGAGGAACCAATAGTGAAAAAAATCGTAACAGAATTTCCTTATCAGGTAAAAGTAATCGAAAATGAGTGGTTTACTTTATCTGATGGAACGCGTTTGTCTTATCGGATCTGGCTGCCAGAATCAGAAGAGCCGTTGCCAACAATTCTTGAGTACCTGCCTTATCGTAAAACAGATGGGACTCGGGGAAGAGATAATCCTATGCATGGTTTTTTCTCGGGTCATGGCTACAACGTTGTTCGGGTGGATATGCGGGGAACGGGAGAGTCAGATGGCCTGCTGGAAGACGAGTATTTAAAACAGGAACAAGACGATGCGATGGAGATTATTGAGTGGATCAGTACACAATCTTGGTGTGATGGTCAAGTGGCAATGATGGGTAAGTCATGGGGCGGCTTTAATTCCCTGCAGATTGCTACCCGCAAACCGCCAGCTTTAAAAGCAGTTATGGTGGTTGGTTACACCGATGATCGTTACAATAATGATATCCATTACAAGGGCGGCTTAATTTTAAATGACAGCTTTTGGTGGGGCGCAATTATGCTGGGCTATCAGTCACGAGCGATTGATCCCAATGTTGTGGGTGATCGCTGGCGAGAAATGTGGCTGGATCGCTTGAAAAATATGCCATTGTGGATGGCAAACTGGCTAGAGCATCAAACGCGGGATGACTACTGGAAGCATGGTTCGGTTTGCGAAAACTATGAAGATATTCAGGTGCCGGTCTTCTGTATAGATGGTTATGCCGATTCTTATACTAATACCGTATTAAGTTTATTGAAGGGGTTGAGTGTGCCGAAAAAAGGAATTATTGGGCCATGGGCTCATGTCTATTCCCACGATGGTGTACCAGAACCAGCGATTAACTTCTTAGGTGAAGGCGTGAAGTGGTGGGATCATTGGCTTAAGGGGAAAGACAATGGAGCAATGGACGGTCCGATGGTTCAAGCTTGGATCGAGGACAGCATGCCTCCGTCTACTCATGTGCCGGTAAGTAAAGGTCGATGGGTTGGGTTAGAGGACTGGCCATCAAAAAAAGTTACTTCAAAAGCTTATGGCTTAACCTATAGACGTTTGGTTCATGAACGGGGCGATCAGGAAGAGAAGGCTGTTTTGCATACCCCATTGAATCACACTTTGCTGGCTAATGAATGGATGGGTGCTGGTGTGCCGGGAGAATCTCCGGGGGACCAGCGTTTAGATAATGGTTTGTCTATGACCTTCGATTCAGAAATACTGGAAGAGGATTTGGAAATCTTTGGTTATCCAAAGGTTGAAATCAACTTATCCAGCGATAAGCCCAATGCTATGATTTATGCTTCTTTATGTGATGTTGGTCCAGATGGGGCTTCTACTCGGGTTTCTTATGGAGTGATGAATTTAACGCACTTACAAGGACATGACAAGGTGGTTCATTTGACCCCGGGTGAAGAGGTTCAAGCCTTTGTTGGCTTAGATTGTTGCGGCCATCGCTTTAAGGCAGGGCATCGAATTCGATTATCTTTGGCTAATACTGCTTGGCCGATGTTTTGGACAATGCCAGAGGACTACAGCTTAACTCTTAATTTGAAAGATGCTCGCTTTGTATTGCCGATTTTCCATGGTGCAGAGATTTCGGGGCCAGATCCAGAAGCGCAATCTGCTCCATTGACACCAATGACTATTTTATCAGAAGGTAAGGTGGAACGAGAAATTACCTACGATTTAGTTAACGATACCTGGACTTGTATGACGAATGGAATTGGTGGCGTGTTCGGTGAAGGAATTTATCGTTTTGATGAAGTGGATGTGACAGTTGAACACAATTTGAAGCGCGAATTGACCTTATCGAATCAAGATCCATTGTCCGCTCATTACGTGATTACTCAAAATATGCGAATTGGTCGTGAGGGCTGGTGGACCAATGCGGATATTACGACGACACAAACCTCGGATAAAGACTATTTCTATATTACCGGTCAAATGGATGTGTCGGAAAACGAGCAGCCTATTTATACGAAAAATTGGGATCAAAAAATCAAACGCAACGGGATGTAATCTTTTATGGAATCTTTCCTCTGATACAGTATTTGTGTATCAGAGGAAAGATTTTTTACGTTAAGGGAGCTCTTGTTGCTAAGACTATCTTAAGAATGAAAAAGATTATAAATATGAGAGAATCGGATGGATAGAAGGTTACTATAGTTAAATGTTCACCACTATAGAATATAATTATATATATGAAAGGTTAAAAGTTTTTTTATAATTGAGAACTCATTTTATTAAGCTCAAGGAAAAGTATGAATTAATCTATTAGCATGGGCTTTTACCGACTGTTTTTCCTAAAAAACAAATTGAAACAGCGCAATTTTTAATGATATCTTTTGTTTTTTTTAATGGATGGGCGTAAAATGGAAACAAATAGCAGTTTATGAACGGAGGCTTGTCTTAATGAAGGACTATTTTCGTAGAATCGAACGAATGAAGCAGAGACTCAGAAGGACTGAACCAGAAATAGATTTGGAAAATGCCCGAATTTTAACCAGAGTATTCAAGGAAACAGCAGGGGAGCCATTGGCAGTCCGCAAGGCCAAGGCTTTTAAGGCGCAATGTGAAGAAAAAACGATTGAGATTTTTCAGGATGAATTGATTGTCGGCTGTCCTGGTAGTAAATTGCGCGGCGGACTTGTAAGCGTAGATACTTGCTGGTCAGTATTAGCAGATGAATTAGAAACAATCAGTACTCGGCCTCAGGATCCTTTTTATTTAAGTCCAGAGAATAAAAAAATGTTTCTGGAAGAAATTCAACCTTATTGGCAAGGCAAAGCAGCCTATGACGCTTGGGTGAAACAAATTCCAGAGGATACCAAAATCCTGCGAGACAATGGTGTGATTTTCATCGATAAACGATTGATGCGAGGATCGGGTGAAGTGACTGCTAGTTACAAGCAGATCATTGATGAAGGATTAGTTGGGATCAAAAAGCATGTCTTGCTTCGTAAACAAGCATTAAATCTGACCGAGCCAGGAGCGTATGAGCAGGATTGCTACTTGTCAGCCTTGTTGATTACCTTGGAAGGGTTGGAAATATTAGCGGCTCGTTATGGAGAGGAAGCTTTGCGCTTGGCATCAATTGAAAACGATTGTACAAGACAAACTGAGCTGCTGCAAATTGCGAAAATTTGTCAACGGGTACCGAAATATCCGGCACGAACCTTCCACGAAGCTTTGCAGTCTCTGTATTTTTATCATATGTCTTTATTCATAGAACAAAATGCTGAAGGATACAATCCAGGACGGATGGATCAGTATTTGTATCCTTACTACCAAGAAGATATCCGCTCTAAACGAATGACAGATGAAGGTGCCCAAGAGCTTCTAGATTGTTTATGGGTGAAATTAAATGAGGTTTGTTTATTCCAGGATAAGGCGACATCAACCTTTGTAGCAGGCTACCCAACTTTGCAGAATGTTTGTGTTGGTGGAGTGGATAGCTTAGGTCGTGATGCAGTGAATGAGCTTTCCTATCTGATCTTACAGGCTACAGAAGAGGTTCGTTTGTCTCAACCTTCTTTATCAGTACGCTACAGCTTGGCAAAAAATTCCAATCGTTTTTTGCGGCGGATTGTTGAGCTGATTAAACTAGGAACCGGCTTCCCAGCATTCCATAATGATGATGTAGGTGTGCGGATGCTGATGAATAAAGGCGTTCCGTTGAAAGAGGCCTTTGACTGGAATCCTTGTGGGTGTGTGGAAACGAGTTTAGAGGGGCGAATGAAGCAATACACCTCATTGGCGGACATAAACTTAGGCAGTGTTTGTGAACTAGTTTTAACCAATGGAAAAAATCCTAAAACCAACGAAAAAATTTCGATTGAAACCGGTGATCCACGAGTCTTTGGCAGCTATTACGAGTTTAAAGAAGCGGTCAAGGCTCAAATGACTTATGTGATTGAAGCTTGTGTGAAGGGTAGTCATGTGATTGACGAGCTCTCAATGGAACGACCTGTCCCAGTTTTGTCCTTGACGCATCGCGAGTGTATTGAAAAGGGGCTAGATTATTCACGAGGCGGCGCTAAATATACCTGTGGCAACGGAATTACTTCTGTTGGAGTAGCTGATTTAATCAATACGCTGGCGGCGGTGAAGGAACTGGTTTATGACAGGCAGTGTTTGACAATGGATGAACTGCTGACGGCCATTGAGAATGATTTTGACGGGTATGAAACTATTCGCTGTTTATGTGAAGACGTTCCAAAATACGGCAATGCCAATCCAGTAGTCGATGAGATTGCCAGCGAAATGTTTACATTTATTGCTGATGAAATTGAATCTTATCGGAGTAAATTCGGAAAGATGACACCAGGTATTCTGCCAGTAACGGTCAATACGTTATTTGGCTTATCCGTAGGAGCACTACCCTCAGGTCGTAAAGCATCTTCGCCGTTAGCAGATGGTGTTAGTCCAAGTGGAGGAACAGATTATCTCGGTCCCAATGCAATTTTGCGTTCGGTGTCGAACATTCCCCACGACCGTTTTGTTCAGGGAACATTGTTGAATATGAAAATTGCTCCAGAACTAATCCGTACGGAAAAGGGAATTACTCAAATGATGGCTATGTTGAAATCAATTTGTTCGTTGGGCATTTTCCATGCTCACTTTAACGTAGTGGATCGGGATATGCTGCTGCATGCGCAGGAAGCTCCCGAGGAGTATCGGGGCTTATTAATTCGTGTAGCAGGCTACACAACCTATTTTGTTGATTTGAGTCAGGAAGTTCAAAATGAGATTATTAACCGAACCCCGCAAAGAGGTTTGGTGGCAGGTGAAGTATGGAAGGAACAGTATTAAGAATAGAACAGGGTGCTTTGTATGATGGTGCAGGTTTACGTACAGTTGTTTATTTAAAGGGCTGCCCGTTGCGTTGTGCCTGGTGTTCTACTCCTGAGTCACAAAGCAAATTGATTGAAAAAGTCTACGGCCAGCGGATGACTGCTGACGAGGTAATGGATGAAATTGAAAAGGATGATATCTTTTACTTTCATTCAGACGGTGGGGTTACTATTAGCGGAGGCGAAGCACTAATACAGGCTGATTTTACTCGAGAAATTTTGCAGAAATCCAAATATATTGGTATAAATACGGCGTTGGAAACAAGCTTTTGTGTTCCTTACAGTGAAATTAAAAAGGTAGCTCCTTATGTAGATACTTTGTTCGTGGATGTAAAGTTTTTCACAGATGAGCTGCATAAGAAATGGACAGGATTAGGCAATCAACGTATTTTGACCAATATTCGCCGCTTTCTAATTGAATACCCAAGCTGTGAAGTACGGATTCGGATTCCAGTGATCCCAGGAATTAACATGAACGTTACAGAGTTGTTAATGATTGCTTGTTTTGTGGCAGATCTTGATCACTTTGTACCGTTGGAGTTGCTGCCGTATCATCGTTATGGCATGCATAGTTACCAAACTTTAGGCCGGGAGTACCCGTTGGGGGATATTCCTTCGCCTTCCTTTGCGGAAATGTTTGAATTGGCAGATCAGCTGGCTCGAACCGTTCCTCATTTGCCAGTTACCACCTTGGCACAAACATTTATCTATTAAAAAAGCTGTAGAAGACTAAAATTTAAGGTCTCTACAGCTTTTTAGTATGCAGAAAAAGTCATGTATAAAGCTTCTAACGATTAGTCAAAAAGTATTTGCTGGATAAATACGGGATGTACAGGCGAATCCTCGGGATCTGTGGCTTGTGCAGCAATTCTTTCCACCACATCTATTCCTTCATAAACTTGTCCAAATACTGTATAGCGACCATCCAGTTCCGGCAATCCGCCTAGATCCAAATAAGCCTGCTTTACATTCTTTGGAAGCGAAAGTTTAGGCAGCTGATTCGTTTTTACCTTAGTATTTTGCACGATAAAAAACTGATTGCCATTGGTATGAGGACCATGATTGCCTAAAGCCAAGGCACCATTAAAATGATAAAGACCGCGATGAACTTCGTCAGCGAAAAAGCCCTCATAGCTAGAAATTGCTTCATCTCCAGAACCGTCCAGCGCCCCACCTTGAATGACAAAATCCTTGATCACACGGGCAAATGGTGTGCCGTCATAAAAACCTTGTTTAGCTAAGGTCCGCCAATTTGCCACAGCTAACGGCGCTTGTTCTGGAAACAAACGTAGGCGAATTCCCCCGAAATCCGTCACTAAAACACAAACTTCCTCCTGATCAGGTTCTTCCAATTGAATCAAGGGAACGGCCGCTACCAAAACGCCTTGATCCTGCCAAAGAATATCATAGATTAACCAGCGAAGCTCAGCTTGATCCCCAAGTCGAGCCATTCCTAACAAAACAGTATAAGCTGTTTCTCCAGCTTGAAAAGTCAATTGTAGTTGTCCTCGTAAATCAGTGTAGTCATCTGGTGCAGCCACTTGATAAAATAGATGAAATTCACTATGCAGGTAATCAAGCGGTTGGTTCTCAAAGGTTGCGAAATACGCGAATACCTGCTCTCGTTGTAAACTGTCAGACACTAGGTAATCCATCAAATTACCTTGGGGAATGGCCGATAGCAATCCTTGGCAGACTTCCTTTATTTCGATAGTATCCCAGTGCCGGGCAATCAGGTGGTTGATCGGCGCTTCTTGGTTATAGTCACGTAGTGTACTCAAATTTTTCCCCACTTTCTTCTATTATATAGTGATCATAAAATTGGCAATGGAGTAAGGTAACGTTCTTTTCCTTGAACAACTAGTAAATTTTCTACTTGGCAGTCAGTTAAGAGCTGTCCCATTTCTTTGAAGCCTAGCTGATAGTCTTCAGCTACATGAGCATCTGAACCTAAAGTAAAAAGCTTTCCGCCAACACTTTGGTATAGCGGGACAGCATACCGATAGAGATCTTCATTGCCATACTTCAAAAAACTTTTAGCATTTAATTCCATCGCCAATTCTCTTTCAACTACTTTTTTGAAAATAGCAATCAGCTGAGTTTCAAAATGTTCAGCAAGTTCTTCGGGAGTGAAGGTGAAACGGCGCAGGCCGTAATCAAAGTGGGTCAAAATATCTCCTTCAGGAAATTGCATCAATACTTTCAGCATTTGATCAAAATATTCATGGGTCGTTTGGATGGGGTCCTTAGTTAAAACGACGTCATCCATGTAATCAAAACGACCATTCTGATGAATGCTTATCAGTTTAAGATCATGCGGATGTTGGTTAAGGTACGCGATAATCTGATCTTCTTGTCCTGGAACAACACCGATCTCGATCCCTCGTAAAAATTTGGTCGCACTGCTTGCTTTTAATTGCTCTAGTTTTTTTACGTAGGCCGAATAATCGGGAATATCATTCTTTCCAGTGGAAGGATTACTTAGGTCAAAGTGATCAGTGGATACAAAAAACTCCGGTTGATACGCTAAATAGCTTTCAAATTGCTCTTCTGAATCAAAAGAAAAATAGGTATGAAGATGCTGATCATAATACTGCATGTTGGACCTCCTTTTTCTATTATCATAACTTAAAAGTTAAGGAAGGTTAACAGAAATTCGCCGAAATTTACAAACCATATACAACCTTTACATTGTTCACAAGAACTTTTCAAGAAATTGATTCTTTTATTACAAAGCTTTGTTAGAGTGGAATTATCGAAAGGGGATAGATGAATGAAAAAATTTCGTAACATTACAATGGGTTTAATTTGTATGACAACACTAAGTGTAATACTAGCAGGCTGTGGATCAGGTGAAGCCGAAAAGCAATCAGCTGCTGAGGATGACTCTTTAGATACGATTATTGAAAAAGCCAAGGAAGAAGGGGAAGTAGCCAGTTTAGGAATGCCCGATACTTGGGCCAACTGGGTAGGAACCTGGGAGGACCTTGAAAAGGAATATGGTTTAAGTCATGTAGATACTGACATGTCTAGCGCGGAAGAATTAGCAAAATTTGAATCCGAAGGGAAAAACGGGACAGCTGATATTGGGGATGTTGGAATCAGCTTTGGACCTTTGGCAGAAAGCAAAGAGCTGACCATGCCTTATAAGACGAGTTACTGGGAAGAGATTCCTGATTGGGCGAAAGATGATAATGGGGATTGGTTGTTAAGCTATACTGGAACGATCTCTTTTATTACGGACAAAGATAATGTGAAGCAAGCACCGACTAGCTGGAAAGAACTGCAAGAAGGGGATTATCAAGTTAGTGTTGGTGATGTCACTGTTGCTAACCAAGCACAGTTCGCTGTATTGGCTGCGGCTATTGCTAACGGTGGTGACGAAAAGGATATCCAACCAGGTTTAGATTACTACAAAAAGATGGCTGAAAATGGCCGCATATCGACAGTCGATGCTAGTGTAGCTAATCTGGAAAAGGGTGAAATTGATGTAGCAGTCGTTTGGGATTTTAACGGCCTAAATTATCGCGATCAAATTGATTCAGAACGTTTCGAAGTGACAGTACCAACGGATGGTTCTATCATTAGTGGTTACACTACTTTGATTAACAAGAATGCACCTCATCCAAACGCTGCAAAATTGGCTCGGGAATATATTTTATCTGATGAAGGTCAAATTAACTTGGCAAAGGGCTATGCACGACCAATTCGTGAGGTAGAATTACCGAAGGAAGTAGCAGAAAAGCTATTACCGGATTCTGCCTATGAAGCAGCTGTGCCGGTTGAAGACAATGAAGCTTGGGACAAAACCTCAGTAGAACTTCCAGAACTTTGGCAGGCCGAGGTGTTGACTCATGCAAAGTAAGCTAGACAAACTAGTAGTGGTTATTTTAGACGGCTGCCGTTACGACACAGCCGTCGCCCAACTTGGGTTCATGAATCACTTAGTAGAGCATCAACAAGCAAGCTTACTGAAGGTGAAAAGTGAAATGCCAAGCAATTCCCGTCCCTTATATGAAGTGTTGATGACGGGGGTACCTACTTATGAGAATGGCATTTATAGCAATTACCATGCCCAGCGATCCAAAGAGTGGTCGCTGTTTGAGTTAGTCAAGCAAGCTGGCGGTAAAACAGGAGCTGCTGCTTACCACTGGTACAGCGAGTTGTACAATCAAGCCCCCTATAATATTTTGGTTGATCGAATTCAGCACCAGGAGGAACGACTGATTCAGCATGGCATTTTTTATAGTGAGGATACGTATCCCGACTCCCATCTATTTGCGGATGCTAATTATTTAGTCAATCAGTATCAGCCAGACTTTTTGTTGGTACATTCTATGAATATTGATGATGTCGGTCACAAGTTTACGGCTGATTCTCGGGAATATTCGGCAGCGGTCAATCGGGCGGACAGCTTACTGGCTATTTGCATTCCAGAGTGGCTGCAAAAGGGCTATCAAGTAGTAGTGACGGCTGATCATGGGATGGATGAGCACGGGTTGCATGGTGGAACCCTAGCAGCACATCGGGAAGTACCTTTTTATTTAATTTCAAACAAACGGGAGCAGCTGCAAGAAGACCACTTTCAGCAACTGATGGCTGCTCCGTTGTTTTGCTGGTTATTAGGAATTGCACCGTCTGAAAAAATGTCGGACATTCAAGTGCTAATGAAAGGATGAAATAGATGAAGAAACGCTTGATTCTTATTCCGGCATCCTTTGTTTTCTGTGCCTTTTTATTACTGCCTTTAATTTTTATGATTTTAGGCAGTTTGCGCAGTGATTTGACGAATCAATGGACCTTGTCAAATTACAGCGATATTTTCAGTAACGCATACTATACTCAAGCTTTCGTCAATAGTGTGCTGATTGCTGTCAGCTCTAGCATTATTGGTTTGATCGGTACATTTATTCTATGTCTGTGCCTGATGAATTTATCTGCTAAGCTGCAGGAGAAAATTACTTTTGTTTCCAACTTGGCGGCTAATTTTGCCGGAATACCGCTGGCCTTTTCCTTCATTATTTTGTTGGGAAATGTCGGTGTGTTGAAAATGGTTCTGCCATTTTTGGCGGACTTCAATTTATATTCTTGGTGGGGATTAACCGTTACGTATACTTATTTCCAAATTCCATTGGGAGTTTTATTCTTATATCCCAGCATGAAGGAAGTGAAAAAGGAATGGTTGGAGTCCGCGCAATTGTTGGGCGCTTCATCAACCTACGCTTGGACTAAAGTAGCGTTACCATTCTTACGTCCTTCGATTGCTAGTACCTTTGTTATTTTGTTTGCAAATGGCATGGGTACCTATGAGACGGCTTATGCCTTGACTAGCAGTAATGTTAACCTTTTAACGATTCGAATTGCGGCTTTGGTGTCTGGGGATGTATTTGCTAAACCCAATTTAGGTAGTGCATTGGCAGTGGTGTTAGGCATACTGCTGGTAACAGCAATGTTGATTATTCAAAAGAAGGGCAAGGTGGTTCAATCGTGAAAAAACTAGTTAAACCGATTTTGGCCTGCTTTGGTCTTTATTATTTTCTGCCAATTATCGGCACTATTTTATATGCCAGCTCCACTAAATGGTCAAAGACGATTCTACCCAGTGATTTTACCTTGAAGTGGTTCCAGCAGCTGCTGACGGATGGGGAGTTTATTGCTGCTGTAGGTCGTTCGATTTTACTGGCGGGAGTGGTGTTGTTAACGATCTTAGTGCTAATGATTCCTACAATTATTTGGATTCATTTGTATTTTCCTCGATTGAACCGCTGGCTGGAAAAGCTGGTACTATTGCCGTATGCTTTGCCAGGCGTGATTTTGGTGACTGCCTTGCTGCGAACTTATGCCAAAACGGGAATCCCGATGTTCGTTGTGCTGGTGGGCGCCTTATTCGTTACGGCTTTGCCGATTGTGTTTCTGAGTCTTAATAATCAAATGCGCTTGATCAATCTGAAGGAATTAGTAGATGCAGCAGAAACCTTAGGTGCACCAATATCCACAATCGTCTTCCGTGTGCTTTTTCCCAATATTCGTATCGGGGCGACGTTAGTTTCCTTGATGATTTTTTCTTCCGTTTTCGGAGAGTATATGCTGACGAATCTGCTAATCGGGGGTCGCTTTCAAACAGTGCGGATTTACATGCTGCGGCGGATGAACGAGAATGGCCATTTGGCAAGTGCTGTAATGGTTTTATATTTGCTGTTTATGGTGGGAATTGCGTTGACCACTTTTATGCTGACCAACCGACAGAAGCAACGGTTAACGGTTAAACAGAACACCGAGGTGAAGCAGTCTGGAAATGAAGATATTAAAGGAGTCGTGACGGAAAATGTTTTTAGAAATACATGATCTTAAGCTGTTTTTTGATGAAAAACAAATTTTAGATATTAACGAAATCCAGATTGAAAAAGGTGAGCTGGTAACCCTTTTGGGACCTAGTGGTTGCGGGAAATCAACCCTACTGCGCTGCATCACTGGATTAGAACAACCAAAAAGCGGCGAGATTGTGTTGGACAATGAGCATATTGCTGACAAGCCTACAAAGGATCGCAACATTGGTTTCGTTTTTCAAAATTACGCGTTGTTTCCTACTATGACGGTTTTTGAGAATGTTGCCTTTGGCTTAAAGGTTAAGAAGCTGAGTGCTGAAGCAATTCATGAAAAGGTACTAAAAATTCTGGCTTTGGTTGATATGACCGAACATGCTGATAAAAATGTCCAGTTTCTTTCTGGAGGTCAACGGCAGCGAGTCGCGTTGGCCCGCTCTTTAGTTACCGAGCCTAAAGTATTGCTGCTGGATGAGCCTTTAAGTGCTTTAGACGCACGAATTAGAAAACAGTTGCAGCGGGATTTACGTAACATACAGCAGTCTTTGGGTATGACCATGATTTTTGTAACTCATGACCAAGAAGAAGCAATGCGTATCAGTGACCGGATTTTTGTGATGGAAGCCGGACGGGTGGCTCAGGTTTCTAATTCGAAGGAGCTATATCAAAATCCTCAGAGTCGATTTGTGGCTGAATTTATTGGCAACTATAATCGTTTTGAATGGTATGAGCTGGATCAGTATACCCGTGAATTTTCTGCTAAGGGCAACCGCTATATTTATTATTTACGGCCAGAACTAATTCAGTTTGAACCGATTCCTCAGGGGGTTAAGATTCCGGTTCATTTGAAGGAATCGTTTATTTTAGGCAATATCCAACGGTATGTTTTCCAGACACTGGAAGGCAAAGAAATTTTGGTGGATCGTTTGAATGATCACGAAGAAACAATTGGTGAGGCCTTGTATATCCAACTGAAGGACATTCTAGCTATTCCTGTAGAGATTGATGCTCAGCATTTTGCTCAGCAGAGCTAGTCCCAGAAGAATAATGAATACTGTTTTATTGTAGAAAGCTTTCTTTTACCATTGACTTTTCAAGTCGTGATTTTTATGCTGAAGCTGTAGAGTTGAAAAGTGACGCAGGCATGAACACTGTTGTTTGTACAATTGGTGAAAGGAGAAGTAGATGACAAAAGCACTTATTTTTGATTTTGATGGAACGATGATTGACAGTGAATGGTTGTTTTACGAGAGCATCAATAATTATTTAATGGAACAGTTTCATTACCAAATTCCTTTTGCAGAATACCAGCAGGGAGTTGGTACGGCGGCAGAGCTTTCTTTTTATGAAAGGCTTAGCCAAGATATTGGTCAGCCGATAGATGATGAAAGCTTTGCTCAGCAAATTGTCGTAGATCAGAAAAGAAATTATGCCGAGGCTAAGCTAAGGCCAGGAATTGGTGAGTTAATAGAGTTGGCTCGTCAACAGCAATGGAAAATCGGGGTGGTCTCGAATTCAGAAATGCTGGAATTAGCTTATTACTTTGATTCACATCCAACGATTAAGAAGCAGATTGATGTATTCGTTACAATTGACGATCTACAGTTAGGTAAACCGGATCCTGAGGGCTACTTACTTTGTTTAAACCGATTAATGGTTGAGCACGCTGTTGTAATTGAGGATAGTCCGGTAGGGGCACAGGCAGCAGTAGCGGCCGGATTAGAGACTTATGTTTATCCCAATAAACTGACAAAAGAAATGACTTTTCCGCCTGAGGTAAGGGAGTTTCGACAAGTTCAGGAATTATTTAACCACCAGTACAAAAAAGCTTGATCAATCGATCAAGCTTTTTTGCGATAATGCAGTTCGACCAGCTCGCCAAATTGACGGGTTTCTATAAACTCCAATCGAGCAGCCAGACCATGAGGCTCAAATAATTGTTTACCTTCACCCAGCAAAACTGGAGCGATTTGGATGAACCATTCATCGATAAGATCAGCTTCTAATAAGGGATGCAACAACGTACCACCACCTACTAGCCAAATATCGTTCTTTTCTTGTGCCTTCATCTGTTGTACATAATTGACGGGATCTTCGTGAATGGTGAGTTGACCATCAACCGTCTGGTGCTTGTGGGAGAAAACAACGATTTTTTGATCCGCGTACAGCGGCTGATTATCATTTAACCGCAAGGCTTCTTCATAAGTAATTCGTCCCATAACCACGGTTCCAATCGTTTCTATAAATTCCTCATAGCTGGTGTGATCTCCTACTTGTGTTTGCAGCAGCCAATCCAAATTTTCATTTTTTCCGGCCAAGTACCCATCTAAACTAATAGCACCATAAAAGACAAGTTTTCCCATATTATCCGCTCCTTTGCTAGTTATAAGTATAGCAAAGCATCTAGTACATTCGTCTTTTTCTGCCTAAAAGTAAAGAGCAGTCTTTTGCTGAAAGTAGCGAAAACCGCTAAAATAAAGGAGAGGAGGAAGGCAGATGACTTTTTATGGGATTAATTACATCGAAAACCAAACGAGTTTAAACGACTACATTAAATATGGCATTATTTTTCTGGCGCTGATTTTTATGATTGTGGCCTTCAGCTTGTACATGCGTCATCGAATTCAAACCAAGTATCGGGATTTAAGTATTATGCTATTCTTACTGCTGGTATTTATGCTGGGGGTTCAATATTCCGATTATGCACAAAATCAAAGTCGCTATACACAGTCGTCGCAAATGGTAGCCTTTGTCAAAGAAGTGGCCAATGAATTTGCCATTGACCAAGAAGATGTTTTGGTAAACTCGGTTCAACTAACTGATGGGGTAGTAGTGAAGATCCAAGATACTTATTACACGGTTAATTTGAGTGCAGATCAAAGCTCCTACCGACTGACCGAAACCTATTTAATGAATACACAAGTAGAGATTAGTAAGTAAGGGGGCAGAGTATGGCAGCATATTATCCAGTCATTTTAAAATTTGCATTAGGTATCATTTGTTTGATTTTTCAAATCAATATCTCGGGAAAAGGCAACTTGGCGCCATCCTCAGCGATGGATGCGGTACAAAATTATGTGCTCGGTGGAATTATTGGTGGTGTCATTTACAACGACTCGATTACGGTTTTACAATTTGTACTGGTACTAGTCATTTGGACATTTTTGGTAATGCTGCTGAAATTTATGAAGGAGCATAATCGCTATGTGAAATTATTGATCGATGGCAAGCCAGTGAATTTGATTCAAAACGGACAAGTAGATGTTCAGGAATGTTTAAAGCACGGGATTTCTGCCAATGAATTGATGTTTAAATTGCGCAGCAACGGAATTTATGAAGTAGAAAAGGTTAAGCGGGCAATTTTGGAGCAAAATGGTCAGCTGACGATTATTGAGTTCGGTGATGAGAACATTCGTTACCCAATTATTGTGGATGGTCAGTCAAATGAGGATGTGCTGGAATTAATTGGCAAGGATCAGAATTGGCTGGATGAGGAGGTCAAGAAGCGGGAGTTTGCAGGTGTTTCAGCCATTTATTTAGGGGAGTATGTTTCAGGAGAATTGCGTTTGAGCGGATATAAAGAATAATTATTGACCTGATCTTATCGTGCAGGAGTAGAATGTTTTGATTAAGTAAATAATTGGTTGCTATTGTTCCATAAAAAAGAGTGGTTCAAGCGGATAATTTTATACTGAAAAGGCTGTGACAAACGTCGCAGCCTTTTTAATGAGTAATCGGTGTAACTGAGGCAATTCCTTAGAAATAGACCGGATAATCATAAAAATATCTGAAGCTGTTTTCGGCTTACCTCTCGGATGAGAAACTAAATACTTTTTGTATACCCTCTTTTTATCGATGAATATAGTTTTCTAAAGGTTTCTGATAAGCAGACCAGTCAGTTATTGTTTCGCCGTTCAAATAGTTTGCTATTAGATACCCAATATAAGGGCCAGTAGTTAATCCAGAAGAGCCTAAACCGCTGGCGACAAGTAACTCGTTCCGAAGCAGACCGAAGAACGGTGCAAAGTCGGAAGTATAGGCTCGAGTTCCTATTCGATAATTATAAGGCGTTGAAAACAGCCTGGCTGGATCAGCTAAAAATTCAGAAGCCCCACAGGTCAATTGCTGAAAAGCTTCTTTGGTAGCAGTCAAATCCCAGCCGCCATCATTTTCATGAGTAGCACCCAATAAGATTTTCCCCTCAGCAAAGGGGATCAAATCTGCTTCACCATCCAGCATGGCAACCGGCCAGTTGGCTGATTCAGTATAATCTGTTTGAAATGTCAATAATTGTCCTTTTTGGGGACGAATGTCCGTGTGATAACCCAAGGGCTTTAGCAGATTTTTCAAATGAGGCCCAGGTGTTAAAATAATTCGATCATAGTTTACGGTCTGCTTATCAACTACCACTTCTAATGAAGCGGTTTGTTTTAGTGTTACCGATTGGTTAACCAATCGAATACCTTTATTTTTCGCCAGCGAACGTAACCGCTGCAAGTAGGCTTTACCATCCAAACGTCCTCCACCCGAAATATGCAAAGCAGCTGTTGGTTTTAATAAAGGAAGATGCTCAGCTGTTTCTGTTTCTGTGAATAAACGGATCTCGCCGATTGCTGCAGCTTCTTCTCGACGTTTTTTAGCCAATTCGTAGAGTTCTTCTAATTGCTTTTGCTTTCGCAGCAGCAGCGTCCCGGAACGCTGATAAATGCTGTCATCCAGATCAAAGTCTTGAATCAGCTGTGGGAAAAAGTTTGCTCCGTCTTTGGCCAAGGCATACCATTGCTTGTTACGTCGTTTGGACAGCCAAGGAGAAATGATGCCGGCACTAGCTCCAGTTGCTTGTCCGGTGGACTGATCATAGAGGGTGACGTCAAATTTCTTATTGTCCAAATAATTAGCTAGGGTTAATCCAATAATGCCGCCCCCAATAATGGCAATTTTTTCCATATTAATCCCTTCTCTCTGATTATTCATTCTGGCATAAATTGATCAAACAAACAACAGAAAAAAGTTTGTATTTTTACTTTACCTGTCGTAGTAATTACGCTATACTGATTACAACGACAGATGAAGTAATTTTTGGAGGTGGCAAAATGATTTCAAGCGATGGCATTCGCGGTTACAATGATGTGATCATTTTGTCGGTCTTGAGTGAAGGGGATTCTTATGGCTATGAGATTTCTAAACGTATTCGTGAAGTAACTGAAGAGCTGTATGTAATCAAAGAGACGACTTTGTATTCGGCCTTCAATCGTCTAGAAAAGAACGGACTGATTCAACCTTATCCGGGAGAGGTAACTCACGGGAAAAAAAGAACGTATTACCGAATCACGGAGGTTGGTAAAAAATTTCTGACCGATAAACGTGTAGAGTGGCAGCAGACCAAAGAGGTTGTGAACCGATTTATGAAAGAGGGATAATATGGACACAATAAAAAATTATTTGGAAACCTTGTTTATTGAATTTCCAAAAACGAATGAAGTTCAGCGAGCCAAGGAAGAGCTGCTGGCGATTATGGAGGATCATTATTGGTCTTTACGAGAAGAAGGCAAGAGTGAGCACGAGGCTATTGGTGCCGTGATCAGCGAGTTCGGTTCCGTCGACGAGCTTAAAGAAACACTACAATTTAGCACGAACGAAGAAGAAGTTGAAACTGATTTTGACCAAGATCCGATCAGCCAAGAGGAAATGCTGGAATTTATGGCGAAACGCAAGCGCAGTGCCTCTGGATTGAGCTTGGGAATTTCCTTTTGCATCTTATCGATCGCCGCTATTTTAGGCGCTAATATTGTTGGTTATGCCAGCAGCTTAGGTTTAGCAGCATTTTTCGTTTGTATCGCCACAGGAGTAGGGTTGATTATTTATAATGGCATGCAGATGTCCTCAGAGGGCAAGCCGCTAAATGACCGTTTTGTACCAAGAGCTGTTCAGCAGCTGGCAGGAACTGAGAGAAGTACTTACCAAAAGAGCTTTCAATTTAGTTTAGTGTTGGGAATAGGATTATGTGTATTGAGTTTAGTTCCTGTTTTTCTCTTTTCAGGTTACTATATGAATGGGATCGGTATCCCTCTAATGTTTATTTTCATTGCCACTGGTGTTTTTCTGATTGTTTACGGCAGCTTGTACTACAGCAGCCATAGTAAGTTTATCGATAATCGCTATTTTATTTTAGATGATGATAAGCTGGGGCCAAATGCTCGGAAGGAAAGATATGGTGAAGCAGCACCAATTGGGATTATTTTAGAAAAAGTTTATTGGCCGGTCGTTGTTTGCACCTATTTTGTTTGGTCATTTCTTAGTGGCTCCTGGGGTTTCAGCTGGATTATTTTTGTGATTGCCGGGGTTGTGCATGAGGCGTTAATTAATATCTTTAGAAAAGCTTAGCAGGCAGCGGAATTTCCGCTGCTTCTTTTTTTGGAGAAGAGCAGGGAACTCCTTTAAGCTTTCAAAAGAGCAGTATCTTTCTTTGGTTTTTTCTGGGAGCTGCCATTTGATGCAATAAAGTGAAAGTGCTCAAATTAAAAAGTCGATTGCTGCCTGTACCGACCCCCAAAAGTTAGACCAAAAATCTAACTTCTGGAGGTCGGTATTTTTATGGCTAAATATAGTCTAGAACTAAAGTTAAAGATCATTCATGAGTATTTAGAAGGGAAAGGAGGGTATGGATATCTGGCAAAGAAATACGCAGTAAAGAATGAGATACAAGTGAGGCGTTGGGTAAATTCTTATCGAGAATTTGGTGAAGAAGGACTCTTTAGAAAACGGCAAAATCAAAATTATTCTGTTCAATTCAAGATGGATGCGATAGAGTTATATCAAACAACTGAGTTGTCCTATCGCGAAGTGGCGAATCATTTAGGGATGAATAATCCTGCTTTGATTGCCAACTGGATGAGAATGTTTCGTGCAGAAGGAATGAGTGGACTCTCAAAAACGAAAGGACGTCCACCTATTTTGCCTAAGAAAAAAGAAGAGAAGAAAACAAAGAAAGAAACACCGGAAGAACGCGATCGCATCAAGGAATTGGAAAAACAAGTGCGTTCCCTTCAGATCGAGAATGCCTTTTTAAAAGAATTGAGGAAGCTGCGAAAACTGGAAGCCCAACAAAGACGAAAGAATCAATCGCACGAATCATCGACAGCCTCCGAGGATCATTCAAATTAGTTGAGCTTCTTGAATCTTTGAAATTTCCTAAATCAACCTTTATGTATTGGCAAAAACGGTTTGATCGAAAAAATCCAGATCAGGAAATCGAAAAGGAAATGCTTCTAATAAGAGAAAAGCATACGAATTATGGCTGCTTACGTATGACAAAAGAATTGCGAAATCGGGGATTCCTTGTAAATAAGAAGAAGGTTCAACGGTTGATTCGAAAGCTGGAAATTGAAGTCCGATCATTTACGAGGAAATCCCGCCGCTATAACTCTTATCGTGGAAAAATCGGTACGATTGCGAAGCATCGAATTCATCGACGCTTTTACACAAGTATCTGCCATCAAAAGATTACAACAGATACGACAGAGCTAAAATATTTTGAACCGGACAAATCCGGTATCATTCGTGAAAAGAAGCTATATCTTGATCCTTTTTTAGATATGTTCAACAGTGAGATTATTTCTTATCGCATTTCAGAGAAACCGAACGCATCGGCAATCATGGAAGCTTTAGAGGAAGCGATCCAAGCAACAAATGACTGCCTCTATCGACGAACCTTTCACTCCGATCAAGGCTGGGCCTATCAAATGAAAGCTTATAATCATACGTTGAAAAAACATAAGATCTTCCAAAGTATGTCTCGTAAAGGTACCTGCTTGGATAATTCGATCATGGAGAATTTCTTCAGCCTGTTGAAGCAGGAAATCTATCACGGAAGAGAATATCATAGCTTTGAGGAATTGAAACAAGCAATTGATGACTATATTCAATACTACAATCATGAGCGTATGAAGAGAAAACTAAACTGGCAGAGTCCAGTACAATTTAGAGAAGCGGCATTAAAAGTTGCCTAAAATCATCAATAAAAGGACAGAAAAATGGAGTGGATTTCTCCACTCCGAAAAAGTCTAACTTTTTGGGGTCACTACAGCCTGTTTAAAAAGACAACAATCGACTTTTTTTTGCTTAAACTGCGGTATAGCCGCCATCAACTAACAAAGTGGCTCCATTCACGAAGCTAGCTTGGTCGCTGGCTAAAAAGGCCACAGCTTCAGCGACTTCCTCCGGTTGACCTAAACGACCAATTGGATGCAAGTCAACCAATGCTTGTGTTGCTTCATCATCCATATTACCCAAAAGAGGTGTTTCGATGTAACCAGGGGCCACAGTATTTACCCGAATGCCTTCTTTGCTGTAGCTGGCTGCGATCGTTTGGCTCAGCATTTTAACGCCGCCCTTAGACGCAGCATAGGCTGGGATGCCTTCGCGGGCATCAACACTGTGGATTGATCCGCAGTTAACGATAGTGCCGCGCTCTTTTTGCTGCAACATTTGCTCCACGACTGCCTTGTCAGATAAGAAAACACCGGTCAGGTTCACATCAATTGTTGCTTGCCAGTCCTCTGGAGACAATTCTGTGATTGGTGCATCATTAGACATACCGGCATTGGCTACTAAAATATCTACCTTACCAAATTTCTCCACAGCAGCAGCGACCATGTCTTTCACTTGTTCATATTTTGTGACATCAGTTTGTAAAAACAAACCAGTATCTTCGTTGATTGATAAGTCCTGCAAAATTTCGCCGCCGTCTTCACTCGCATCCGCAACAACAACCTTTGCACCTTCTTGATAAAATAATTCGGTACATGCTGCGCCGATCCCGCTAGAACCGCCCGTGATAATCGCTACCTTTCCTTCAAAACGTTTCATAAAAATCCTCCTTTAATTTGTTTACTCATTTACGTTAACAAGTTTTAAGAATAATGACAAAAATAGTGCTTACAACAAAAAACCGATTACTAGTAAAAAGCAATCGGATAATAATTATTTTTCTAAGGGGATTTGTACAGCACCAATAGTCTCTAAAAATCGGTGATCGTGCTCAATAATTAGCATGGCGGGTCGAACCCGCAACAGCAGCTCCTCTAATTGCTGTTGATTAAAAACATCTAGATAATTCAGCGGTTCATCCCATAGATACAGTTCGGCAGCTTGAGAAAGCGACTTTGCAAGTTCCACTTTTTTGCGCTGCCCCATGCTCATTTCTTCAATCAGGTTATTAAAAACAGCACGCTCCATGCCCAACTTACGTAAATTATTTAAAAAGGCGGAATAATTCAGTCGATGCTTCTCTGCAAAGTCCTGAAGGGTTCCATGGTTGTCTTCGTAATTTTGCCGAACATAACTGATAGTCAACTGTTTAGGCTGAAGATGACTGCCTGCGATTTGACCCTCAAATTGGCCCAATAGATAAGAAAAAATACTGGATTTCCCGGAACCGTTTGGACCAGTGAGAGCGATAATTTCTCCTTTGTTAACTTCAAAGGAAAGGGCAGCAAACAAATCTTCCTGATAGCGCAAACTCAAATTCTCCACTTTTAGCAGTTGCTGATGATGCGTCGGCTGGTAATCCATCGACAAAGAATCAATTTCTTCAAGATCCTTCAGTAATCCTTCCTTATCGTGGATCTGTTCAGCCATGCGTTTGTTAAGGGTTTTGGAGCGTTTCATCACCCGAGCAGCTCGTGCACCAATGAAGCCGGTGTCGTTAATCGCTCCGCTGCCTTTTTCGGAAGGTTTGCCGTATTTATCGGTTTCTCGATGATGGGACCACTCTGCTTTTTCGGCAGCAGTTTGTTTCAATCGAGTGACTTCCTTCTTTATTTTTCTGTTTTGGGCCTGCTCAAAGTCATCTCGTAGTTTTTTTTGTTCTTCATAGGTTGAAAAATTTCCCTGATACAAAATCAGCTGACTTTTTTCAATTGCCAGAGTATGATCAGTGACCTGATCCATGAAACGGCGGTCATGACTAACGACGATAAAGCCGTTCTTTTTCTGCAAATAATCCGCTACGTGCTGTCGGCCTTGGGCATCCAAGTGATTGGTTGGTTCATCAATCAGGGGAAAACGATCCGTTTGAGTGAAAAGCATTGCCAGCAATGCTTTGGTTTGTTCGCCGCCAGAGAGGGTGGAGAAGGGCTGCCATAAAACAGCTGAATTCAGCTGGATCAAGTTCATCTCTCGTTCAAGCTCCCATAACTCGAAATTTTCAGCCTCCCCAAGTACCTCATAGGTAAGTCGCTCTTTGTCATGGACTGCTGCTGGGAAATAGATTGCTTCTACTGGCAGATCGATTCGTCCATGATACGAGTAATGCCCTAATAATAAATGAAGTAAAGTCGTCTTGCCGCGTCCATTGCGACCGATTAGCCCTAGCTTCCAGTGGGTATCCAATAATAAATTCGCCTCTGAGAACAGTGTCGATCCTTGCTTATCAAAGCCGAAAGTTAGTTGTTCAATTTTAATTGTCGCCATAGGTGCTCACCTCGTTAAAAATTTTTGATCCTTTCAGGAACAGCAAAAAGACGACAAAAAAGAGACCTTGCCTTGAAAAATTAAGCCAATCCTGAAAGTTTGCCTACTAATCCCGTTTGCTTTACCCAAATCGGTTCAGTTAGTCAACTTTCACTATTCGCTTAGTTTTTCAATGGCATGATCCCTCGATCCTTAAGATAAATTTAGTAAATCAGAGTAAACAAAATGAGTGGACGTAGTTGCTTCCCCTAACAACTACGCCCAGGAGTGATCCTCGTAAAAAACGAGGCAGAAGATAGAATCTATCTCCTAGTAATATAATATCATAAAAATTCTTTTTATGTGACAACTTTTTTCAAGTTGTAGACATTTTTATGGCATGAGTGTTTTAAACTTTGTTAGAATAAAAGAAAACATGGAGGTGTATGCGTGAATATAGCAGCAATTTATCATCGACCAGAGAGTGAATTTGCTTATTTATATGCGAAGGATAAGATGCGCATTCGTTTGCAAACTGCGAAAGAGGATGTAAAAACAGTTGCGTTAATTAGTGGAGATCACTACTTATTCAATCAGAAATGGTATTTAGAAAAAGAAATCATGGGAAAGGGTCTAATGACTGCACATCATGATTATTGGGAAATTGAAGCGACCAGCGATTATCGTCGTTTATCTTATGCTTTTTATTTAGAGGACCATGCTGGAAATGAGTACTTTTACTGCGACCAAGGAATATTTCCTTATCAGGAAGAATTTATGAAGTTGGACAGCGGGTATTTTAGAATGCCTTATTTCCACGAAATTGATCGGTTCAAGGCACCTGAATGGGTTCACAAAACGGTTTGGTACCAAATATTTCCTGAGCGGTTTAATAATGGCAATCCGGCGAATGACCCAGCAGGAACTTTGCCTTGGGGCAGCAAAAAACCGGATCGAGAGGATTTTTTTGGCGGCGATTTGCAAGGAATCATTGATAAGCTGGATTATTTAGAGGAATTAGGGATTACCGGCTTATATTTGTGTCCGATTTTTACCGCACCATCGAATCATAAATATGATACGGTGGATTACTTAGAGGTTGATCCGCATTTTGGCGATAAAATGCTGTTTAAGGAATTAGTGGATCAGGCCCATAATCGAGGGATTCGGGTAATGCTGGATGCGGTGTTTAACCATTTAGGAGCAAATTCTTGGCAATGGCAGGATGTCGTGAAAAACGGCAGACTATCTAAATATGCTGATTGGTTTCACATCCATTCTTTTCCAGTTCATTACGACCCTGTACCTGACTCAGAATTTGGCAAGAATATTAATTATGATACCTTTAGCTTTGTGCCGAATATGCCTAAGCTCAATACCGCAAATCCCGAAGTACAGGAATACCTGTTGGAGATTGCTACGTATTGGATTAAGGAATTTGATATTGATGGATGGCGTTTAGATGTTGCCAATGAAGTCGATCATCACTTTTGGAAATTATTTCACCAACGGGTACTGACTGAAAAACCAGAGTTGTACATTCTAGGGGAGATATGGCATTCCTCTCAGGCTTGGCTGCAGGGGAATGAGTTTCATGCTGTAATGAACTATGCATTTACAGACAGTATCAAAGCTTTCTTCTTAAACCAAGAGGTTACTGGCGATAATATGCTGGACGGCATGAACCATCAGCAGATTTTGTATCGGGATCAAACCAATGAAGTGAATTTTAATTTACTGGATTCTCATGATACTGCGCGTATGTTAACACTGTGTAAGGGGGACAAGTCTCTTTTGCGAAGTATTTTTGCTTTCATGTTCCTGCAAAAAGGGACGCCTTGCATCTATTATGGAACAGAAGTTGGCTTAGCCGGCGGAAGCGATCCAGATTGTCGTCGTTGTATGCCGTGGGAAAATCAGGATCAGTCATTACTGGCCTTTTTCCAGCAGCTGATCCATTTGCGTAAAACATACGCCGATGTCTTAAGTTTTGGCCAATTACGCTGGACGACTGAAAAGGATCGAGTGATTATTTTTCAGCGCAGCTATCTAGGGAAAACCTTGCGTTGTATCTTCAATGAAGCGGCGGAAGAACAAGTAATGAGTAAAAAAGGTGATCCGATATTTACTCAACAAACGATAACTAAAGAAGAGTATACGATTGCTCCACATGGTTTTGTGGTGGAATTAGTATGAAAAACACTGTTGTTTCAGCATTTCTAGCTGGACAGCAGTTTTTTTGTTCATCCTGCTAGTTAATACGCGTTTATATCTTTTATTAATACACATATTGACATTGTATATGTGTCGTATTAAACTAAGTTCATACCAAATAAACGATTAGAAGGAGAAACATATGACTCAATGGGTTTATCTATTTTCAGAAGGATCAAAAGAACAGAAGGGCTTGCTTGGTGGTAAGGGAGCGAATCTAGCTGAAATGACTAAATTGGGACTACCGGTTCCTACCGGCTTTACTGTAACCACGGATGCTTGTCTGTGCTATTTGAATCAGGGAAATACTTTAACTGAAGAAATGAAAGGACAAATCCTGCAGGCTGTCGATCAACTATCAGAAAAAACACATAAAGCCTTTGGCGATAAAAAAAATCCTTTGCTAGTCTCGGTGCGTAGTGGTTCGAAATTTTCTATGCCAGGTATGATGGATACTGTCTTGAATTTAGGATTAAATGATCAAACTGTTGAAACATTAGCAAAAAACAGTCAAAATGAACGTTTTGCTTACGATTGTTACCGTCGTTTGCTGCAAATGTTTGGCGATGTAGTTATGGGAATTGACAATCAAAAATTTGAGTCACGAATTACTGCCTTAAAAAAATTGAATCAACTAGAGTTTGACAATGAATTAACCGCAGAACATTGGAAACAAATTGTAAACGAATACAAGGAGCTTTATCGTCAAAGCCTTCAACGGGAATTTCCACAAGACCCAATCGAACAATTATATCTGGCGATTGAGGCAGTGTTTGGCAGCTGGAACAATCAACGAGCCAAAACTTACCGTCGCTTGCACGACATCAGTGATGATTTGGGAACAGCAGTTAATATTCAAGAGATGGTCTTCGGAAACTTCGGTGAAACCTCAGGAACCGGCGTGGTTTTCTCAAGAAACCCTTCGATTGGCGAGCCTGGTCTTTTTGGAGAATACTTGATTAATGCTCAAGGGGAAGATGTGGTTGCCGGTGTGCGGACACCGAAGCCGATCCAAACCTTAGCTGATGATCTACCTGAACAGTATCAGCAATTAAAAGCGATTTGTGAAAATCTAGAAAAGCATTACAAAGATATGCAGGATGTGGAATTCACGATTGAGCGGGAAAAGCTGTTCATCTTGCAAACTAGAAATGGGAAGCGAACCTCTAAAGCAACAATTACTATCTTGTTGGATCTGTTCAATGAAGGAATTATCACTGAAAAAGAATTAGTCATGCGCTTAGAGGCCAAAGACTTGGAGGCTTCACTGCATCCAAGCTTTGAAGAAGAGGCATTGAAGAACCGGGTATCATTTTTGACTGGTTTAGCTGCTAGCCCAGGAGCAGCCGTTGGTGCAGCTTATTTTACCGCAGATTCAGCAACCTTAGCTAAAGCTCGAGGAGAAAAAGTAATTCTAATTCGGGAAGAAACTTCGCCGGAAGATATTGAAGGGATTGCCGTCAGTGAAGCAGTGGTTACAGCCCGTGGAGGAATGACCTCCCATGCAGCCGTCGTAGCTCGTGGAATGGGAATTTGTTCAGTTGTTGGCTGTGAGGCGTTAACAATGGAAGATTCTCAAGGGGTTGTGGGAGAAGAAACCATCCAAGAAGGTACGATTTTATCCGTTGATGGTACTTCAGGGAGTGTTTATTTCGGTGAAATTCCCTTAGAAGAATTAAGCAATACGGTCGCTTTAGATGATTTACATGTAATCTGGGATCGTCATGCCAAATTTCAGGTCCGGGCGAATGCCGAGACACCTAAGGATATCGAAACTGCGATGGCTTTAGGTGCAACAGGAATCGGTTTAGCTCGGACAGAGCATATGTTTTTTGAGAAATCACGTCTGTTGCAGTTCAGACAGTTAATTTTAGCGGATTCTTTAGATGAACGCTTAGAAGTATTAAAGAAATTGAAGCAGGTTCAAAAGGACGATTTCAAATTCATTTATCAAGCAGCCCAAGGGAAAGCAACCACGATTCGTTTGCTGGATCCGCCATTGCATGAATTTTTACCTAAAAACAATGATGAGTGCCGAGAAGTCGCTAAAGAGCTGGGTAAAACCTTCAATGAAGTGAAACGGAAAACCGATAATTTGGCTGAAACTAATCCAATGCTAGGCTTCCGTGGTTTACGTTTAGGGGTGGCTTATCCAGAAATTTATCAAATGCAAGGAGAGGCAATCATTGAAGCCGCTTATGAGGTTATGAATGAGCGAGGCTACGAAATACAGCCTGAGATCATGATACCTTTTACAATTGATGCCGAAGAGTTTGCTCGTGTGCGAGAATCAATTGAAACAGCAATCCAAGCTTCATTGGCCCAATTCAGCCAAAGCATGAATTATCAAATTGGTACGATGATTGAAATCCCAAGGGCTTGTTTGGTGGCTGACCAAATTGCTCAGTATGCAGATTTCTTCAGCTTCGGAACCAACGATTTAACTCAGATGGTGTTAGGATTATCTCGAGACGATTCGCCACGGATTGTGTCACAATATTTAGATGCAGGAATCATGCAGGACGATCCATTCCAAGTATTAGATGAAGCTGGTGTGGGCGCGATGATGAAAATCGCGATTGAAAAAGGACGACAGGTAAAACCAAACTTGAAAATTGGGATTTGCGGTGAAGCTGCAGCCCATCCAAAATCGATCGCCTTTTTAAATCAGCTGCCGATAAATTACATTTCTTGCTCGCCGTTTAGAATTCCTCAAGCTAAGATGACTCTCGCACAGCAAGGGATGGAGAGCTTGATCAAACAATAACAAACGTTGTTTTTCTCGAAAAAAATACTTTTTCGTTTGCGTATCCTTCAATCTGTTTTTTTACAGAGTGAAGGATATTTTTTTGTTTTCACACTATATTCACATGCAAATTTTATATCCTAACAATTTGATTAGAATAAAAGAACGAATATGAATGAATTATTATTTGAAAACGGATACAATTTTCGTTATAATTTCCTTAGATTTCGATATTTCATGTTGGTAACACGGACTTTCTCGTAGTCGTTTTGATAACAGGAACGGCTAAGGATTGTTGTATCTAGTGTTTTTTTTATTGTTGAGATTCTGCTAAAAAACCGGAGGAGGGCAAATGACGCTTTACGTTATTTACGCTATAATAACCGATTAGGGAGGTGAACACAACTGCAGGATTGTAAATGTTAGAATAACGATTTTTTTCTCATGAAGTCGATTGGAGCAAGCTATTTCTAGTTCGTATTATTACTCTTTTGAAAAAAACTGGGGTATGATTACTGATAGGAAGAAGGTTTAGCCAACATCACAATGAGAAAAGAAGTTGTGTTACTGCACGAACTTTCTAATTCGTACTGGCGGATATTTCCGTTAAATAAATAAGAGAGCAGGGAGATTAACAATGACAATTGATTGGCAAAAAGAAGTTGAAGTACGCAAAGATGATTTGATGAGAGATCTTGAAGATTTGCTGCGTATTGATAGTGTTCGCGACATAGAACATGGTACCAAAGAAGAACCATTAGGACCTGGACCAGCGGCTGCTTTACGCAAAGTGTTAGAAATTGCAGAACGTGATGGATTTGAAACCAAAAACATTGAAAACGTTGCAGGCCATATTGATTATGGTGACGGCGAAGAAATGTTTGGCTTACTAGGTCACGTTGATGTAGTACCTGTCGATGATAATTGGGATACTGATCCTTTTGAACCAGTAGTGAAAGACGGCAAACTTTACGCACGCGGTTCTAGCGATGACAAAGGCCCTTCAATTGCGGCTTACTATGCAATGAAGATTATTAAAGATTTAGAATTACCGCTTTCTAAAAAGATCCGTTTTATTTTCGGAACTGATGAAGAAAGCGAATGGGTAGGAATTCATCGCTATATGGAAGTGGAAGAAATGCCAAAGGTTGGTTTTTCACCCGATGCCAACTTCCCAATTATCAATGGTGAAAAAGGAATCCTATCTTACGAAGTTACTTTTGACAATCAAGCTGGAGACACTGGTGCGTTCACTTTAGAAAGCTTTAAAGCGGGCATGCGTACCAATATGGTACCTGGTGATGCAACAGCGGTCTTGAAGGTTAATGATGAAACGAAGGCTGCTGACTTAAAAGCTGCTTTTGAAACATTTACTGCTGAAAAAGAAGTAGATGGAGAATATAAAGAGGAAAACGGCCAAATCACATTAACCACAATCGGTAAAGGAGCTCACGCTCAAGAACCTAAATTTGGTATTAATGCCGCTACTTACTTGGCAACATTTTTAGTTGATCATGATTTGGATGCTTCAGGCGTTCATTATGTGAAAGTGATTGCTGACTACATGCATTTAGATTATAACGGTAAGAAATTAAATGCTTACACCAAACATGATGTAATGGGTGAAACTACTTCATCAGCTAACTTGTTTGATTATACGCAAGATGGTGCGAAGAAAGTTACCTTAAATATTCGTCATCCAGAAGGAATTACTAAAGACGACATCTTGGACAATATGAAAGAAGTATTGAAAGACGAAGGTGTTTCAATCGAGATTATTGGTGACGTCAAAACGCCTCATTATGTACCAGGAGACGATCCATTGGTTAAAATCTTATTGGACGTTTATGAAGAACATACTGGCAACAAAGGGGAAGAACAATCAATCGGCGGCGGAACTTATGGCCGTATCTTGGAACGTGGTGTCGCTTATGGCGCATTGTTCCCAGGTGAAGAAAACGTAATGCATCAACCAAACGAATTCATGCCAGTGGATAGCTTATTAAAAGCAACTGCGATATACGCTGACGCAATTTACCGTTTGGCAAAATAGATTGACAGGCTTAGGGAGTCCTGTTTGAGAGCAGGACTCCTTCATAGTGTGTACCTTAGGGGAAAAAGGTAGGAAAGGAATTTCGGATAATGAAAAAATTGTCGAAAGACGCATTTGGCGGCGTGTCCGGGAGAGACTACGTACCATACGTAGAGGACAAGCCGAAAAAATCAGGTTCAGGAATTATCCTAACGCTAGGAATTATCTTAGCGGCGGTATTTGCAGCCTCAACAGCATACTCAGGAATGAAAGCGGGACTTACCGTTGCCGCAGGGATTCCCGGAGCAATTATTGGTTCAGGTTTAATTTCACTTTTTGTTAAGCCACGAACAATTTTAGGTAAAAATTTACTGCAATTAATGTCATCTGGTGGGGAATCGGTAGCCAGCGGGATGATTTTCGTATTACCAGCGGTTATTTTGGTTGGTGGGAAAATCAATTTCTTCGAGGGTGTAGCTTTAGGTGTTGGCGCAGTACTTCTAGGTGTCGGCGTGTTCACGTTAGTCCAAGATTACATGCTAGTAGACGAACACGGTAAATTGGTTTACCCAGAAGCAATGGCAATTTCGGAGACGTTAGTTGCTTCAGATACCGGTGGCGAATCCTTGAAATATATGGGAATCGGTTTTGGTATTGGCGGAATTATTACTGTTTTAACAGGTTCGGTATTAGGTATTATGAATAATGTCATCAGCTTCGTAAATGAGAGCTTCTACAAATGGAAATTTGAAACAGAAGTAAACCCATTGTTAGCTGGGATAGGATTTATCGTTGGCATGGACGTTTCACTATTGATGTTTGCTGGGTCCATTTTGGCAAACTTCGCAATCGCTCCATTATTAGGCTATTTCATGGGAATGGCTGGTGGTGGCGCAACTATTTGGGATAACGCTGGTCAGTTATTAAACACAGCGGACTTTGCTGTCATCTCTGGTTCGTATGTCCGTTATATTGGTGCTGGTATGATGATTTCCGGTGGGTTAATCGGGGCAATTAAATTAATCCCGACCATTATTTCATCTATTTCGGCAACTATGAAGGGACGTAAAACAGAAGGTGCTGATGCTGAAGGCGGCGGTGGAATATTGCCACTAATTATCGGTGCAGTAGTTGCTTTAGTTATGGGCTTTGTCATTACAGGAAACATAGCAATGGCTTTAGTTGGTGGTATCTTGTCAATCATCTTGAGTTTGTTGTTCGTTATTGTTGCTGGTCGCTTGACTGGAACAATCGGTACATCTAATTTACCTGTATCCGGTATGACAATTGCCTCAATGGTTATTTTGACTTTAGTTTTCGTTGTGATGGGTTGGACTTCAGCTGAAAATACGCAACAACTATTATTGTTTGGTACCTTTATCGTATTGGCTATTTCTGTTGGTGGTGGTTACTCACAATCACAAAAGGTGACTTTCGTTATGGGAGGCAACTTCAATGAAGGACGTCGCTACTTTGTAATTGCCAACATTGTAGGGGTTATTATTGTAACTGGTATGATGGTTATCTTAACGCCTCAATTACAAATCACAGGTGCAAACCCACCATTTGGTCTGCCGCAAGCGAACTTAATGGCAACCTTGACTGCTGGTATTACATCAGGCAGCTTGCCATGGCACATGATTATTGCTGGTATTGTAATGGGGATCGTATTACAATTGCAGGGCGTTTCTATTATGACCTTTGCTATTGGATTCTATTTGCCAATTTCAACTACTTCAATCATCCTAGTGGGTGCCTTGATTCGTGTCTTCATTGAATTCATGAACAAGAAGGAATCAGAAGAGGTTGGCGAAGAGCGAATTACGTTAGGAATCAGCTTGTCTTCTGGATTAATCGCGGGTGGTTCAATCATCGGTTTGATCGGAATTATTTTACAAGTAACCGGAATTGTTACGCCAGGTTCACCAACGGGCTTCTTAGGAAGTAACTGGGCTGCGGGTCTGTTATTAGTTATTTTGGTCATCTCAATTGTATTACCTTTGTTAAAAGTAAAGAATGTGAAAGCTAATGACAAATAAAAATTCAGCTGCATTAAATGCTGAAACGGATCAATTATTAGAACGTGTTTATCAAGTGAAACCGGAACTGCAGTACGAAGTTCGGGACGGGATTGTCTTCGTCATTAAGGAACAAAATGCTTGGGTTCAGCGCATGCTGCGAAAAATAAAGTATAAAATTCCTGAAACTTCTGAGATGGAGCTGGATCAATACGGCAGCTTTATTCTTCAGCAAATTGACGGACAGCGCAATGTACGGGAGATTGGGGAACGCTTAGGCGAAGCCTATGAAGAAGCCAATAACCAATTGTATGATCGTTTGCTGCTTTACCTCAATCATTTAGAGAAAAACGAAAAATATATTGAACGAATCAGTTAAAACGAAGGGGTCGCTTTACGATGAAAATCGTGAGGCGAGCTCTTTTTTTGGCTCTCAGAGTTAATATTTAGTGAAAGAAACTCTTCATGATACAATTATTTTGAAGGGAAATACTATAGATTTTTTTACTTGAACATTAGAAATTTTTGAAACAAGGAGGAAGAACGATGAGTAAACGAACCATGGGATTTGTGATTGGACATAAACCAAATGAAAAGCGCAGAGCTTTGCTGCCATCAGATATTCAGGACATTCAAAATAAGCAGCAACTCATTTTTGAAACAGGGTATGGTGAACATTTGGGGATTGAAGATGCGGCTTATGAACAGCTAGGCTGCAGCGTACTCCAGCGAGATCGGGTGCTGAAGCAAGACATTATTTGTGATCCTAAAATTGGTGAAGCCGACTACTTAGATTTACTGAAAAGGGGACAGGTGCTGTTTGGCTGGATTCACACAAGTTCAAATCAAGCTTCGTTGGAACCGCTTTATAGACGCGGTGTCGAAATGATCGCTTGGGAACGGATGTACCAGGACAACCGGCACTCTTTTTGGGAGAATAATCAAATTGCTGGTGAAGCAGCTATCATGCATGCGTATTTACTTTATGGCAAATTACCAGAGGAGACGAAGGCAGCAGTGATTGGCAGAGGAAATGTTGCTCAAGGAGCTATTCGGATATTGGAAAAGCTGGGCGCTGAGGTAGTTATTTACAACCGTCAACAGGAAAAACTGCTGCAGAAGGAATTGGGAAATTTCACTGTTGTTGTCAATGCCGTAAAATGGGACAAAAAGCGGCAGGATCATATCCTTTCTAGGGCAGACCTTAAGAAATTAACACCCCACTCATTGATTATCGACATCAGCAGTGATACGCATGGGGCAATTGAAACGTGCAGACCAAGTGCTGACGACTCACTCTATGAGGTAGATTCCATTCTGCACTACACGATCAACAATACCCCCAGCATTTTCTTTCAAACATCGACTAAAGCCATTTCTAAGGAAGTCGCCAAGTACGTGGACGATCTAGTCGAGAATCAAGACAATTCAGTTTTGGAAAACGCACGAGTAAGGCCGGAAATAGGCTAGTTCTTATCCTATGATAATGACAGAATACTCTCAGACCTTTACAATAAAGTAAAAAAGGAATGGGGAGCTGGCATGACAGATATTAAAACAAGCCTTCAAACGCTGGTCAACCGCTATCGAAAAACAGCGATTAGTGAGGAGACCGTCGCTCAAATTGCAGCTTTAGGTAGTATGAAGAAGTTTCAGCCTGGTGATTTAATCGTCGCTTCCGGTGACAAAGAAAGTCGGCTTTATTTACTGGTTGAGGGATTAGTCCGTAAATTTTATTTGGACAATCAAGGAAATGATCTCACTCATTTATTTATGCAGGAAGGAAGAATCTTTGGTACCCATAATGTCGTTTATGCTGGACAGGTAATGTGTAATTTTGAAGCTGTAGAACCGTGTGAGGTGGTTTGCTTTGATTACACGAAAATTCAGGAATTAATGATGGAAGAACCTTCCTTGACTTGGGTGTACATTGGTTTGTTGGAAGAAACGCTGCGTCTCAAATTGATGAGGGAGACAGCCCTGATTAATCAAAATGCTACACAACGGTATATTGAATTAAAACAGAGAATTCCTGATATTGATCAGCGGGTGAGTCATACCCATATTGCGACTTACGTAGGTATCACCCCAGTATCCTTAAGTCGAATACGTCGCACTCTTCGCGAGGAAGTTTGATGGTAAAGATAGTTGGAACTATTCTAATTGTTTTAATGCTTGCAGTGCTGTTGGTCAGATTTAATCAGAATTCGGATATTCATATTAGCGAAAAATATCAGCCCTTGTCAGTTTCCATTCCTGCTTTTGGGTCTGATTCTGTGATACCAAAGCGGTATTCTGGCAATGGAGAGGATGTCTCACCGGAAATACAGGTGTCTCAGTTGGACCGTGAGGTGGTTTCGATAACCATAATCATGGATGATATCGATCATCCACTGATGGGTGTGTATAATCACTGGGTTGTTTGGAATTTGCCGCCGCAACAGATTATTCCAGAAGCGATCCCTCAAGGAAAAACCGTATCAGGATTGTCAGAAGCTATCCAAGGGGTAGGGTATGGAAAGCATCGTTATCGCGGACCTAAGCCCCCTTTCGGAAGTCACCGTTACAAGTATCATGTCTTTGCTCTAAATAAAAAATTAAAACTGGATCCAGCCGCGAAAAAAGAAGAACTTATGGCAGCGGTGGAGGGGCACATCATTCAATATGGCAGCGCAATTGGAAGTTATCCAGGAAAATAAATACATTCAAATGAGATTGCACTTATTTGAATCATTCAGAAAGAATCGTTCGCCTCAAGACCCTAGGGACTTGGTGCGAACGATTTTTTACAGATAAATATCGTAATGCTTCTCAAAATTGTCTATTGTACCAAAGGTCAGGTAAACCAAATCCTCTTGATTTTTCAGTTGAAACTTAAGGGTTAGATTTTGAGATTTTCCAGGATCAAGCTTTTTCCTATCCCTCGCCAGCACTAACATTTCTAACGGTAGTGCATTAGGATCATTTAACTCTTTGACTTGTTCGGCTTTGAAAGTAGGAAACATTTCATTAAACGAGAGAGCTTTTTCTGTATTATTGGTCCATTTAATTTGGCAATAAAAAATATCCGAACTATTTTTGCCACTTTCTAAAAAAGTGATCTCAGCCGAAGGAAAAGCGATCGAATCTTCTGAACCGTAATGCAACACCTCTGAATCAGTTCCTTCAGTCGATAAGGTTGCCATTTTTGAAACAGGTGTACAGGCACTCAGTAAAATTGCGTAGGCCACTAGTAAACTAAGTTTAATCCTCTTTTTTTTCATGATTTTCTCCTTAATAAGTCCTTATTTTTCTGTGGGCGCTAAGTGTCAGTAGGAAAGGAATAACGGTTAGGGCAGCGAATAGTGGCAGTTCGACAGCTTCAATGAAATAAACGGGCTGAATCAGGTAGCTCCGCAGTGTTTGTCCTGAATGGTCAGCAACAACCTGATACAGCAGTCGAATAATCTTAACACCCAATCCGAAGCCGACCATTAGAGCCAGCCAAGTTTCTAAAAAGAGAGGGAAGGAGACATACCAGCTGAAGGCACCAAGATATTTTTTTATCATAAATTCTTCCTTTGAAGCAAGAAAATGTTTCGTGAAAATCGTACTGTAGTAAAGCGTTCCTAAGACAGCGGCCGTTAGAATTGCTGCCAAAGTCAGTAATTGCAGAATTGATAAAAAAAGAATCAATTGCTGCTGTGTATCAACAAGACTCAGAGTATTTAAATCCTTTTGATTTTCCAATTTTGCTTTCGCTAAAACTAGGTAGACTCTGCCAAGCAAATTAAATAGAAGACAAAAAAGCAAGCTAAGACTTAAATTACTAAAGCTAATCGTTGAATTACGTTTAATTTGCCAAAGGACTTCGGTAGTTAGAGAGAGAAGTTTAGTCACAGAATACTCCTTTTTAAAAATATGCTTTAGCTAAAAGTATAAAGTATTTTAGTCTGAGAGAAAACAACTTAATTGATAGTTGCTTGGAAGGACACTACTAAAGAAGATCGGTAGCAGGAAAAGGAGTATGCTATACTTTATAGAGAAGGAAAGTTTGGGGAAAGGGTGATTGTGTTGCGTTCGTTTCTGATAAGAGATGCCAGCTACACCTTTATTTATGGTTTCTTGTATAATTTATGTATTTTGGTTCCGATTATCGCCTCTATAAGGGTGTCGGGATTCTTGGTTAAGCTAATTATTTTTATTGCCGGTTTTGTGGCGGCTTTAGTACTGATTCATCATTTTCCTAAGAAACAATTTGAGCGTAAGCATCTAAGTGTTTTATATAGCGGCTGCTTATCGTTGAAGATTTTTATCATGAGTTGTTTGTTGATGCTGGTAACAGTGCTGTTTTTATTGCTGCTTAAGCAGATTTTTTGGCCAGTTTTTTTAGGTGGAGTGGCCTGGTTTATTTTACTGGAGACCGTTTTATTTTGGAACGGGATGCTTCGTGTCTTTCTGTCTTCTGTTCAGTTAGGATTGCAAATGCGAATAATCGCAGCGCTTTGCGGCTGGATTCCCTTAGTGAATATTTACATGCTGCTAAAAGTGATTGCTATTGTTGAACAAGAACTAGCTTTTGAATATAAAAAGGATTTAGTCGATGAAGTAGCAGCAGAAACGCAGCAGTGCCTCACCAAATACCCGATCCTGCTGGTTCATGGCGTATTTTTTCGAGATATTGAGTATTTAAATTACTGGGGACGAATTCCACGGTTTCTAAAACAACGGGGAGCCGAGATTTATTACGGCAATCAAGAATCTGCACAGGCAGTTGCTTATTGTGGTCAGCAGCTGGCCGAACAGATCATGAAAATTGTTGAAGAGACTGGCTGTGAGAAAATAAACATTATCGCTCATTCCAAGGGCGGACTGGATAGCCGCTATGCTATATCAAATTGCGGCGTTGTTTCTTATGTCGCTTCGTTGACCACGATTAATACACCGCATCAAGGCTGTATTTTTGCCAATTATTTATTGAAAAATGCGCCTGCAAGATTAGTTAAGGTGGTTGAGACTGTTTACAATGGTGCCTTCCAAAAACTGGGAGATTATAATCCTAACTTTTTGACAGCTGTCAGTGATTTGAGTGATGAAGCTTGTCTGAAACTCAATCAGCAAATGCCTAATGTGGATGGTGTTTATTACCAAAGCGTTGCAACTTTTGTCAAGAAAGCTTCTAGCGGAAAATTCCCTTTGAATCTCTTTTACCCAGTCGTCAAGCATTTCGATGGTCGAAATGATGGGCTGGTTTCAGTAGAGTCAGCTGGCTATTTCGATGAGACGTTGTTAATTGAACCACCCGCGAAACGCGGTATTTCTCACGCCGATGTCATTGACTTAACCCGAGAAAATATTGAGGGCTTTGATGTTCGCGAATTTTACAAAGATCTGATTGTCGATTTAAAAGAGAAGGGCTATTAGTCTCAGCCACACGAGTAAAAAGCTATTCAAGGTCGCCAGCTGTGGCGGCTTTTTTTCGTGTGCAAAGAAATTATAGAATAGTCAACTTAACATAATGAGAGCTGCAGTGTCTGACTTCATAAACTAGCTTTATCAGTAATAGTGAAAAAATAGATCAATGGATTCACAATGTCTTGCTCACTATGGGAAAGGGTAATTATGCTACTTCCTTTTTTTCCCACGCCGTTTATTTTGATGTTTCTTTCCTCTTCGCAGCTCTTGAAGTTGCTTTATACGTTCCTCTCGAGTGAGCATTTTTTTCACTGAAGGGGTTTGAGTCTGGACTTGTTCTTTTTGTTTTTCCTGCTCTAGCTGCATATCACGAAGGCTTTTTCCTTCAAGAATGGCCTTCATTGCCAAGTCAGGAAGTTCTTCTTGAGAAACGGAGGAAGGGTCAAATTCTTTCAATAAGAAATCACGTTTGGCATTTGCGTCGCTTTCGTTTATCGATTCATGAAGGCCATGGGTATGCGGTATTTCTTGGTTAGACGTTCGAATTTTGTGATCTTGAGTAAATGTATTTTCTTCGACGGGAGCACTCTGGATGGTTATTGGCAATAATTTTCCTGCTTTTTCCCGCAAATCAGCCGCTTCTTCTTCATTTCTGCGATCAAAACCTGATTCATAAGTTAGGAAATCAGCATAAATTGGTTCAACAAAACGACGAACGCCATCTTTTTCAAAAATATTCAGTGTTCCTAAAATTGATAGCAAAGCATAGTGTTGATCTTTAGTAATGTTGGGGTTGACATTGCTCAGGCTCCAGCTGTGTCTTTTGCCATTGCCATCCTTGAAGTAAGAGAGCATGTTGGTTTTCTTTTTGGTAGGATTTTCGCCTGAGATCAGTAATGGCCGCAGGTCTTCTATGTATGCACGGGTGCTCTCAGTTAATTGTTCAAATTCTTCTTGGCTGTTAAATAAGCGATTAACAACAGCAGCCCATTCGCTCTCGTTAAAATAATCGCGGAAATAAACGCAAGAAAGAGGAATTGTACGAACCTCTTCATTCTCTAAGAAAAGTGAACGGATTAAATCCTTCGCAACAAAAGAAAAATCTGAAGCGCTTAAACCGTTACGCACTGATATAGCGATTGCGCAATAAATGATATGAACAGAATCCTTAGTCTGTTGGTAGTAATCATTCATGAGCTTTTCTAAGTTTTTATATTTGCGAATGCCGAAAATTTGAGATTTGCCTAATTTTAAGTTTGTCATTTTATCTCTCCTAGCTGTTATAAGAATACGTTTACATATTACTACAAAGGCATATGAGAAATCAATAGTGTTTTCTTATTTTTATCAGAGTTATTTAATGCAGCTGCTGTCAATTAGATTACAGATGATATTTTATTAAAACTATTTTAAACAATTGTAATTGCCAGAACTGAGTTTCTGAGGGATGAGAAGGAAATTTTTAATAGAAAAAGTGTTTTTTTACCTATTCGTTTAGATCTGTTTTCTTGAATTTTAGGACTTCCAGCAGTAGGATTTTTCATCAGCTTGTGAGGTTCGGGCTTAAGGAATGTACAGAGAATGAACGAATTTATTGGAACGAATCGTTCGATTAGCACAAAAAATTTGCAAGTGATTAAAATTTTCTGATAGAGACTTTTTGATAAATGTAGTAGTAAGGAAAGGTTTTAGTCTAATTAGTCTATCTATGAACAATACGAGACAAATATTGTTTGATTTTTAAACTATAGTTGGTGAAAATTTGATAAAAAAGATTCGTTGCGAGAGTGGGTTTAAGTTATTTTTCGAAGCTTGTTTTTAATAAGCGAATTGTGTTAGAAGTTTATTAAATCACAATCTTTTTAATTCGAAAAAAATTATTAGAAAAACATATATCTATTACTCATTCTTTTGGTAATTATTTTTAGGTTATTTTAAGAAATGGTGAATCGATCCTGATCTTTATTAGAAGCGATTGAAGTGCATTTGTTTTATTTATTATAGTTATTTAACATTATGGTTAAGATAAAATAATTGATTTTTAATGAAGCTTTATCTAGAATACAAAGCATCATCAAAAAACACAGAGTAATCTGAATATTTTAAAAAAAGGGGAATGTATATGAAAAAGATGATGATGTTTGGTGTTATTGCATTAAGTGGAATTGCGCTGGCAGGATGCTATGGCAATAGTAACAGCGACACAGATAGCAGCAGTGGAACAAGCGGCGGCAGCCAAAAAGGTGTTTTTAATGTCGTTGTGCCTCAAGAGATGCCTTCAGCTGATTTATCATTGGCCACAGACACAATAAGTTTTACTGCTTTAAACAATGTATACGAAGGAATTTACCGTTTAGATAAAGATAATAAGCCTCAGGCAGCTGGTGCCAGTGACATGGCCGATGTTAGTGAGGACGGTCTTACTTATAAAGTAAAATTACGAGAAGATGCTAAGTGGTCGAATGGTGATCCGGTAACAGCTCAAGATTATGTTTACGGCTGGCAGCGGACAGTTAAACCGGAAACCGCTTCAGAATATGCCTATTTATTTGAACCGGTAGAAAATGCTGCGGCAATAACTGCTGGTGAAAAGGAACCGACTGAATTAGGAATTAAAGCCGTGAATGACCACGAATTAGAAATTACATTAGCTCAGGCAACTCCTTATTTCCAATACTTATTGGCTTTCCCATCTTTCTTCCCACAAAATCAAAAGGTGGTAGAAGAAAACGGAAAGGAATATGCTACTAAAAGTGACAAAGCAGTTTATAATGGTCCCTTTACTTTAGAAGGCTTTAGTGGTCCAGGAACTGATACCGAATGGTCTTACAAGAAAAATGATAATTATTGGGATAAGGATACAGTTCAATTGTCTGACATCAATGTTAGTGTAGTCAAGGAATCGTCCACTGCTTTGAATCTGTTTAAGGATGGGCAAGAAGATGATGTCATTCTCTCTGGAGAGCTGGCACAGCAAAATGCTAATGATCCTAGCTACCAATCCTTTAAAGAAGCGTCGACCTACTATTTGGAATACAATCAGCGGGAAGAAAATTCTCCATTCCGCAACGAAGATTTGCGCAAAGCGATTTCTTACTCAATTAATCGCGACGCATTAACGAAACAAATTTTAGGTGACGGATCAATTGCTTCGACCGGTTTAGTCCCAGAAGATATGTCCAAGAATCCAGAAACTGATGAAGACTTTGCCAAAGAAGCAGGCACTCTTGTTTCTTATAATAAAGAAAAAGCTAAGGAGCATTGGGACAAAGCAAAACAAGCATTAAACATAGATTCTCTGAACTTTAACATTTTGGCTTCTGATGCTGACTCCACTAAGAAAATTATTGAATATTTGCAAAGCAGCATTGAAGAGAATTTGCCTGGTGTTACCGTAACACCGACACCAGTTCCGCTGTCTGTTCGTTTGGATCGCTCAAACAATGGTGATTTCGATGTCTTGATGGGTGGCTGGGGTGCTGACTATGTTGACCCAAGCAGCTTCACTAACTTATTCACTACGGGTAATTCATACAATCGCGGACGCTGGAGCAACGCTGATTACGATAAATTGATTGAATCAGCTGGAACGACCAACGCTACTAATGAAACAGCCCGTTGGGAAGATTTGCAAAAGGCCAACAAGCTGATCATGGATGAAATGGGTGTAGCCCCAGTTTATCAAAAAGCAGAAGGTCATCTAATCAATGAAAAAGTAAAAGGAATTGTCCATCATCCGGCAGGTGCCTCATGGGATTACAAATGGACTTCCATTGAAGAATAAAATTTAAGTACTAGCTAAGCAGCAGAAAAAGAAGGGAGACTCCCAATAGCATACCACTAAGGACCAGACTAAAAGTCAGAGGTCCAGCTGGTATTGAGCCTGAAGGGGCCGCCGTCTTTTTCTGTTTTTGCTTATTCAATTGGAAGGATCGATGGAACAGGCGAAAAAAGCCAGAGGATCGCACCCATAGAAAGCCGCTGATAATTATTAGCGGCAAGCTAAATAGGAACAAGCGATCAGACAAGGCTTGGGCAGTTAACGTGTTGGTAAAGCTTGAGTAACCAATTACTGCCAAAATAATAATAATCCCCAAACTAAAGGGAAGGATAATCTTTCTCATAATAGGCTCCTTTTGATTTGTTATCAGTAATTTATCGAAGATCAGAAGGGAAGTCAAAGGATACAGGTTGATGGCTAAATGACTTCCTTAGGTGAGTTGCTTTTACACAACAAAGCTGGAACCGCTTAATGTCAGAATGTGAAAGAGGAGGCGATGGTTCATTGAATAGTTACATAAAGTATTTACTAAACCGTGTATTTTTTATGATTATTACCCTGTGGCTGATTGCGACAGTCACGTTTTTCCTGATGCAGTTATTACCAGGAACTCCTTATACTAATCAGGAGCGTCTAAGCCCGGAAACAATTGAAATGTTAAATCGGCAGGTGGGCTTGGATAAACCCATAATTGTCCAATACGGAATTTACCTATCAAACCTAGTACAGGGCAATTTTGGTATTTCCTTCCAGTTTAAGAATCAGCCGGTTGCGGCTTTATTGGCCGGAAGGATTGGACCTTCTCTACAGCTAGGAGTACAGGCAATTATTTTTGGAACCTTGGCCGGTATTTTGTTAGGAACCATTTCGGCCATGAAGCAAAATACATGGGTGGATACTTCATCTACTTTGATGGCGATTTTGGGTCGTTCGATTCCCAACTTTGTTTTCGCAGTGCTGCTGCAATACGTTTTTGCGATCAAGTTAGGCTGGTTTCCTATCGCTAAGTGGGATGGATTTATCTATACTATTTTGCCGACAGTGGCTTTGGCTATGTCACCATTAGCGGATTCGGCCCGCTTTGTGCGAACCGAGATGGTAGAGGTTCTGCATAGTGATTATGTGGAGCTGGCCCGGGCAAAAGGACTTAGCCGCTGGCAAATTGCTTTCAAGCATGGTTTACGGAATAGTTTGATTCCATTATTAACGTTGATCGGGCCTCTAGCAGTTGCTCTAATGACCGGTTCCTTGGTGGTTGAAAACATTTTTGCCATTCCAGGCATTGGCGAACAGTTTGTTAAGTCAATTACTACAAATGATTATCCAACGATTATGGCAGTGACGATTTTGTACTCCTTTATGCTAGTTGTGGTAATTTTTATCGTAGATATCTTATACGGCTTGGTTGATCCACGGATCCGTCTATCAGAAGGGAGCAAAGGCTAATGGATGTATCGAAACACAAAATCAAGGACCTTCCAGTCAGCGCTTTTGAGCTGCTGCAGGGCAATACCGAAGCGAAACGTGAAGAAATTGCGACGCCTTCCTTGACCTTTTTGCAGGATTCTTGGCGGCGGCTAAAGAAAAATAAAGCAGCTGTTTTATCAATGGCTGCTTTGGGAATCATTATTTTCATCTCGGTGGTGACCATCTTTGTCTCCCCGCATAATCCTACACAGCAAAATGTCGAATACATTAATTTACCGCCGCGGATTCCGGGCTTGAATGTTGATGGACTCAACGGAAAAACGGAAGTGGCTGGTCAAATGGTCGATAAGTATAAGGAAGCAGCTGTTCCAGCCAACGTGAATTTTTTTCTTGGTACGGACGGTTTAGGACGGGATGTGCTTAGTCGTTTATTCATGGGAACCCGAATTTCCTTATTGATTGCTTTTATTGCAGCTTTATTTGATATCACTCTTGGTGTGATTTACGGTCTGATCTCTGGATTAATCGGTGGACGTGTAGACAATGTCATGCAGCGATTTTTAGAAGTTTTATCAGGGATTCCTAATTTGGTGGTTATGATACTGATGTTGGTGGTTTTCAAACCGGGAATTATCTCGATCGTTGCGGCAATGGCGATTACTAACTGGATTCCGATGGCCCGGATTGTCCGGGCGCAGACCCTTAAATTGAAGGATCAGGAATATGTGTTAGCCGGTATGACGCTAGGTGAACCAAAATGGCGAATTGCCTTAAAGCATATTTTGCCCAACATCTCTAGTGTGATTATTATTCAAATGATGTTTAGTATTCCATCGGCGATTTTCTTTGAAGCCTTCTTGAGCTTTATCGGACTGGGGCTGACACCGCCGTCTGCTTCATTAGGAACCCTGCTGAATGACGGATACAAGACTTTCTTATATTTGCCCTACTTGTTATGGATTCCAGCGATTACCATCTCAGTCATTATGATTTGCTTTAATCTGCTGGCGGATGGTGTACGGGATGCCTTTGATCCGAAAATGAAGGAGTGATATCAAGCATGGAAAAAGTTTTAGAAATGAAGAATTTGACAATTTCCTTCGATACTTATGCCGGCAAGGTAAAGGCCATTCGCGGGGTTGATCTTGATTTATATGAAGGGGAAACCTTAGCGATTGTTGGCGAGTCTGGCAGCGGCAAATCAGTTACTAGTCGAGCAATTATGCAGCTTTTGTCGGCTAATGCCAACATCGACAGTGGAGAAGTTCTGTTTAAAAGAGAAGATTTAGTCAAAAAGTCAGAAAAAGAAATGCGAGGAATTCGCGGCAAAGAAATTGCCATGATCTTTCAAGACCCGATGACTTCATTAGACCCAACTATGCCGATTGGCAAACAGGTTGCTGAATCAATGCGAAAGCACAAGAAAGTTTCGAAAAAGGCAAGTATGAATGCTGCGCTTGAGTTACTTGAACTAGTGGGAATCCCTGAGGCTCCCAGCCGCTTGAAGAGCTATCCTCATCAATTCTCAGGTGGTCAGAGACAACGGATCGTTATTGCGATTGCCTTAATCTGCTACCCAGAAATTTTGATTGCAGATGAGCCGACTACTGCTTTGGATGTGACCATTCAAGCCCAGATTTTAGAGCTGTTGAAGGATATTCAGTCGAAGATGAAGACCTCGATTATTTTTATCACCCATGATCTAGGTGTGGTGGCGAATGTTGCTGACCGTGTAGCAGTCATGTACGCTGGAAAAATTGTCGAAGTGGGAACCGCAGAGGAAATTTTCTACAATCCTCAGCATCCTTATACATGGGGATTATTAGGCTCGATGCCGACCTTGGATGATGCGAATGAACGATTATTTGCCATTCCTGGTTCACCACCGGATTTATTAGACCCGCCTAAGGGAGATGCATTTTATCCCCGAAATCCTTTTGCTTTGAAAATTGACACCGAAGAGGAGCCACCCTTTTTTGAATTATCAAAAACCCATAAGGCTGCAACCTGGCTGTTGGCTCCGCAAGCACCAACAGTTACCCCGCCGCAGGAAATTTTACGCCGCTGGGAATTGTTTCAAATCAATCACGCACAAAAGGATGTCAGTTCTGTTTTACGCAGTAACTAAACGTTCACCAATAGAACAATCAAAAGATGTCAATAAATGACAGAGCAAGTTGCTTAGTAAAATAGTATACGACGTTAAAATGATTACAGTAATATTAACTAGGAGGAATTGGGTTGGCAAAAGTCTTATTAGAAGTCAAAGGCCTCAAGCAGTCCTTTAATATAGGAAGGAAAAATGAAGTTAAAGCTGTCAATGATGTCAGCTTTCATATTAATGAAGGAGAAACATTCGGTTTGGTTGGCGAATCCGGCAGCGGCAAATCGACTACAGGCCGTACTATTTTACGACTAAATCAGCCAACGAGTGGAGAGATTATCTACGACGGACACGATGTTACCAAAATCAAAGGCAAAAAAGCGGAAACTGCTTTTAGAAAAGATGTTCAAATGATCTTTCAAGATCCCCATGCTTCACTGAATCCTCGGATGAAGGTGAAAGATATTATTGCCGAAGGGTTGGACGTAAACCGCCTGGTCCAATCAAAACAGGAGAGAGGCCAGCGGGTAAATCAGTTGTTGGAGACGGTGGGCCTGAATCCCAGTCACAGCTCCCGCTATCCTCATGAATTTTCTGGTGGGCAACGACAGCGTATTGGGATTGCGCGGGCGTTAGCTGTAGATCCGCGTTTTATTGTTTGTGACGAACCTATTTCGGCCTTGGATGTATCGATCCAAGCACAGGTAGTCAATTTGCTGCAAGATTTGCAAAAATCCCATGGACTCACTTATTTGTTTATCGCCCATGATCTGTCGATGGTGAAGCATATAAGCGATCGCATTGGTGTAATGTACAATGGGCATTTGCTGGAAATGGGCAGCAGTGAAGATATTTATCGCTATGGTGTTCATCCCTATACCGAAAGCTTGCTGTCAGCCATTCCTTTACCTGATCCAGCTTATGAACGACAACGGCAACGAATTACTTATCAAAGTGATCCCCGAGATAATCAGCAGAGGGAGCTGAGAGAGGTAGCTCCAGGCCATTTCGTTTATACCTCTGCAGAAGAAGTTCCTTATTTTGCGAAAAAACTGCAAAAGAAAAAAGCTGCCGTTCAAGCAGCAAGCTGACTGTTAAAAAGACCAAAAGCCTGTTAAGTGCTTTTGGTCTTTTTTGAGGAATTCAACCAGTTTTTTTATGCGCTATTATTTTGCGATAGGTACTAAATCAACTGAGATTGAATTAAAAGTAAAAAAAGTCTAATTGAGTATGTTTCAAAGATAGTCAGCCAGAGGTCTCTTATTTAGAGGATAAGAAAGTTGTATATAAAAATAAGAAAAGCATTCGCTGAAGTGAGGAGACTCATTTCAGCGAATTTTTATGTCTATCAATATCTTTAATTATGTTTTTTCAACCAGGTTACTAATCGTTCATAAACGTCATCACTTTGAGGATTTTGTTCTCGATCGAAATCATGGACATCAGCGGCTATTTCAATATAGGTTGAGGACACAATAGATTTTGCTAGCTGGCGGGAAGCTTCGACAGGTACATCAGGATCTTGGCTGCAATGGACACAGAGGGTTGGAGGAAACTCCTTTAATTGTTCTTCTTCGACCACCAATTTTTCAGTCATACTTCCTAGATAGCTAAGCCAGTTACCATATTGACGAGCCGATAAATACAAAAGGAAGCGTTCCTCTGAATTGCCTTTACTGATAATTTTTTGAGCATCCATTGGTGGAACTTTAGGATAACGACCATAAAAGGGACTCGGCAAAGTAAAGCAGGCATGTTTAAAATCATGGTAGCCATAAAAGCGAACCAAACCTAGTTGCTCCTTGTACCTATTGGTGGTTAAAATGGAAGCTAAATATCCTCCAGCAGATCGTCCGAAGAGAAAAAAATTAGAAGTTCTCAGCTGTAGTTCATCTTCAAAATGAGTTAAGAACCAGTCCACTGCGTCCTCTAGACAGGAAACAATTTCGCTTAAAGCAGTTTCTGGTGCTAAAGGATAATCAATTGTCAGCACATTGATGCCGTTTTCCACTAGTTGATTAATGTAGGGTAAATCATCACGCTGCCCAAACAGAAAACCGCCACCGTGGAAATAAAGAATGGTAGTTTCTCTCATACTCTCTGCCTGTTGAGGATAAAAAGTCATCTCTAAGACTAAATCACCCAGTCGTTTGTACACAAAATGTTGCGATTTCATAGAATTCCTTCTTTCTACTCTCATTATACGCAATCATTTATGGTTATTCAGCACAAATGAAGGTGCATATTTGTCACTTATGAACAATGAATCGACTGCTTACAGACATTACAATTACTTTAACAACCTAAAGGAGGATTTAGAAATGGCTTTAGAAAAACGATTAGAAGAGAATATCAGCGCTTTATCGAAAATAGGAAGTGATCCAACTGGTGGTATGACACGTTTGCTTTATTCAGATTCTTGGCTGGAGGCCCAAAAATTCGTTGAAGGAAGAATGAAAGAAATTGGACTTGAAACCTCTTTCGATGAAATTGGGAATTTATTTGGTCGAGTAGAAGGAACAAAATATCCCTCAAAAACCATCCTCTCAGGCTCACATATCGATACCGTTGTTAACGGCGGAACCCTTGATGGACAATATGGTGTGATAGCAGCTTATTTGGCTGTTCAACAACTTTTAGAAACACACGGACAACCGTTACGTTCTTTAGAAGTCATTTCGATGGCTGAAGAAGAAGGCAGCCGTTTTCCAACTGTGTTTTGGGGAAGTAAGAATTTCGTTTGTGAAGCCTCAAAAGAACAAGTAGCAACTATTGAGGATTCCAATGGCATAAAATTTGTAGAAGAAATGCATCGTCAAGGCTTTGATTTCGCGTCTGAGGACAAGGTCCGGCGTGATGATATTGAAGCGTTTGTTGAAATTCATATTGAACAAGGAAACGTACTAGAAATGGAAAAGTTTCAAGTTGGTGTAGTGAATAACATCGCTGGCCAAAAGCGCTATACTTTCCAACTGAAGGGAGAAGCGAACCATGCAGGAACGACTCCAATGGGCTACCGACATGATGCAGTGTATGGCTTCTCAAAAATCTGTTCAGGTGTAATTGATCGTGCTTTAGCTGAAGGGGATCCGTTAGTAGTTACCTTCGGAAAAGTAGAACCAAAACCAAACACTGTCAACGTAGTCCCTGGCGAAGTTTTATTCACGATGGACTGCCGACATACAGATGCAGGGGCATTGAATAAATTCGCTGCTGAAGCAGAAGCGTTTATGAAAGAGGTTGCTAAAGAGCACGGCTTGGAATTAGAAATTGATTTATGGATGGATGAAAGTCCCGTACCAATGGATGAATCAATTGTTGCAAAGGTAGAGCAAGCTGCTAAAAACAAAAATATGAAGTATAAAGTGATGCACAGTGGTGCCGGTCATGATTCACAAGTCATTGCTCCTCATTACCCAAGTGCCATGATATTTGTTCCAAGTATTAATGGGATTAGCCACAACCCAGCGGAAGCAACAAACTTAGAAGATCTAGTTGCAGGGGTAGATATCCTGACAGAAGCGTTGTACGAATTAGCATATAAAGAGTAGGAAAGAAGGTAACGTGTGTGGGTTACAAGAATAACAATATTGGGTATGTTGACGGACTTTTAGAATCAAGGGCTGTGATCAAGAAGAATAATTATGCCGTATTGCCTCATGAAGGACTAGTCAATAACGTAATTCCTGGTTTTGAAAACTGTGATTGCTCCATTTTAGGCTCAAAAAAATTAGGTGCAAATTTCGTCGATTTTATTATGACCTTTCAAAAAGACGGTAAAAATACTCAAGGCTTCGGCGGAGAAGGTGTTGAAACCTTAGTATATGTAATCGACGGAAAATTAACCGTAGGTGATGGGGAAGAAACACATGAAGTGACCACTGGTGGTTTTGTATATTTGCCAGCAGGTGTATTAATGTATTTGGAAAATGCTCAAGAAGAAAAGACGGAATTCTTCCTATATAAAAAGCGTTACCAACCAATCAAGGGACAGGAAGCCTATAAAGTAGTTGGCAATATCAATGAGATTGAACCTATTCAATATGAAGGCATGACGGACGTTTTGCTTTGGGATTTTCTGCCAAAGGATTTATGCTTCGACATGAATTTCCATATTTTATCCTTTGAGCCTGGAGCAAGTCACGGATATATTGAAACGCATTATCAGGAACATGGGGCTTATTTGCTTTCAGGCAAGGGAATGTACAATTTAGACAATGAATGGTTGCCAGTGGAAAAGGGCGATTATATTTTTATGAGTGCATATGTGCATCAAGCAGCTTATGCAGTGGGTCGAGATGAGCCGTTAGCGTATGTCTATTCAAAAGATTGTAACCGCGAACCTGAAATTTAAGAAAAGGAAGTAGTTTGTGAGATGGAAGAGACAATCAAAGTTCAGCCTGCAAGATTGCATGAATTGATTCAAGAAAAATTAATCAAGGCAGGTCTAAGAAAAGAACAGGCTGATACAGTTGCAAAGCATCTGGTCTTTGCCGATGCCTGCGGTATTCATTCGCATGGAGCAGTCCGTGTGGATTATTATGCCGAGCGTATCTCAAAAGGTGGCGTGACCATTGATCCAGAAATCACCTTTGAAAAAACCGGGGAAAGTACGGGGATTGTGCATGGCGACAACGGTGTTGGTCAATATGTTGCATTAAGAGGATTAGACTACGCAATGGATATGGCAAAGGAATCTGGAGCTGCAATTGTTGGTGTCAAACGCATGAGTCACTCTGGTGCACTTTCTTACTATGTTAAAAGAGCAGCCGAGGAAAATTTGATTGCGATTTCCATGTGTCAATCTGATCCTATGGTCGTACCTTTCGGGGGTTCAGAAAATTATTTTGGTACCAACCCAATTGCTTTTGCTGTACCAAGAGAAAATGGAGCGCCTGTTGTTTTTGACATGGCGACAACCGTTCAAGCTTGGGGCAAGATACTCGATGCCCGTTCTAAAAATCAGGATATTCCTGATAATTGGGCAGTAGATAGTGAAGGGCATCCAACAACTAATCCGCATGATGTCCATGGATTACTTCCATTAGCTGGGCCAAAAGGTTTCGGTCTAATGATGATGGTGGACGTCCTTTCGGGTATGTTATTGGGATTGCCATTTGGTAAAAATGTTTCCTCAATGTACAGTGATTTAACAGAAAAAAGAAATCTAGGTCAACTATTTATACTAATTGATCCAACCCGTTTTACTGATTTACCTAGCTTCAAGCACAGTGTCGAAACGATGGTAGAGGAGCTGCATACGATTGCCCCGGCTATCGGCTTTCAGCAAGTTTATTATCCAGGAGAAACGAATCAGATAAAATATGATACCTATATGGCTGAGGGGATTCCAGTCACTAAAAAGATTATGGATTATTTGGAAAGTGACACCGTACACTTTAATCAATATGGCGGTACAGGAAGTTTTGCAACGAGTTAGCAGAAAGTGAGGAAAGAAATTGTTATACACAATTATTCAGAAAAATAGTTATCAAGATTCAATTGTACTTATGCTGTTGACCAATCAATTAAATACGATTGCCGGCGTTAAAAAAGCCTCCGTAATGATGGGTACTCCTGCTAACAAAGATATTCTTAAAGCAGGTGGATTGCATACCAGCGAACTAGAAAAAGCTTCGTCAAATGACATGGCGATCGTGTTAGATATTACTAAAAAAGATGAGCAGCTAATCAAAGAAATATTGACAGTAGTCGATGAATATTTGAAAGAAAAAAGCAAGGGCGGCAGCGACAAGGGAACTGAGACTGTGAAAACTTGGGATAAAGCATTAACTCTGGGGAAAGATGCCAATGTGGTAATCTTCTCCATTCCAGGTGCCCATGCAGCTTTAGAAATTGAGCATGCATTGAAAGAAAATAAACACGTCTTTTGCTTTAGCGACAATATCCCTCTAGAAGATGAGGTCCGCTTGAAAAAGCTGGCTCATGACAAGGGGCTGTTACTAATGGGTCCGGATTGTGGAACGGGAATCATCAATGGTATCCCAGTAGCTTTCACCAATGCGATTCGCAAAGGGAGTATTGGTGTCGTTGGGGCATCTGGAACAGGTATTCAGGAAGTGACCACGTTGATTCATAAGTTAGGCGGCGGTGTGACAAACGCTATCGGAACGGGTGGCCGCGATTTGAAGGCTGAAGTTGGTGGAATTACTCTGAAGGACAGTGTGATGACTTTAGAAAGTGATCCAAATACTAAGGTAATTGTCGTGATCTCCAAGCCGCCTGCACCAAATGTAAGAGACGAAGTACTCAATTTGTTAAGAGAATCTACCAAACCAGTAGTAACGATTTTTCTAGGGGAAGAACCAACCGATCATGAAGAGAATCTTTACCGCGCTTATACTTTAGAAGAAGCTGCAGAAATCGCAGTTCAATTAATGAATGATCAAAAAGTAGAACCGAATCGTGAGACCCTGATGGTTCCGGAATATCAATTTAAAACTGGACAAACAGGGATTAAAGGTCTGTATTCAGGTGGCACATTGGCCTATGAAGCAGCAATGCTGATAAAACAAGGGTTAGGCTTAGAGGAAGATCAGCCTAATGAAGATGGTTATATTTTAAAAGCAGGTGCCCATGAAATTTTAGACCTAGGGGACGACATTTACACTCAGGGGAAACCACACCCGATGATTGATCCAACGAAACGTGAAGAAATGTTAGCCGCAGCTGCGGATGAAGAAACGACTGCAGTTATCTTATTAGATGATGTATTGGGTTATGGATCTCATGAAAATATGGCCCGAGAATTAGCACCAACCATCAAAGCAATTAAGGAAAAGGCGCAAAGAGATGGTCGAGAGTTAGCCGTGATTGCTACCATCGTTGGGACAGACGAAGATCCGCAAAATATAGACGAACAAGCTGCCATTCTAGAAGATGCTGGCGTAATTTTGTGCCATAGTAATGCTCAGGCAGTTAAATCAGCTCTAACTATGCTGGGACATCCCGTCACTTTGCCGGAGCGAAAGGTCTTAGCTAAAAAAGCTGGATCAAAGACAACCGACATGCCGTCTGAAGCTATGCTGAATTTATTAACAAATAGTTCCTTCATTAATGTTGGGTTACGTAGTTTCTCTGAAGCGATCACAGGTCATAATGGCCAGGTGGTTCAATTCGACTGGCAGCCAATTGCTGGCGGCAATATTACATTGCAAAAGGCGTTGAATTTCTTAAATAAAGTGGAATTAGGATAGGAGGAGAAAAAGTGTACCAAACAATTGATGAAGCAAATAAAGCAGTAGCCGCTAAAATCGTCGCCGGTTCTCCTTTCTTATTGGACGTAGTTCCTGCGAAAACGGTTATTAAGGAATTAAATGAAGAAAAGGTTCTGCTGCATGCCGGCCCACCCATCCGCTATGATCAAATGGTCGATCCAATTCAAGGAGCTTGTATCGGAGCCGCACTATTTGAAGGTTGGGGTGAAACCGTAGATGATGTCCGTACATTGCTAGAGTCCGGCAAAGTTAAATTAATCCCGTGTCACCATGTGAATGCAGTAGGGCCGATGGGCGGAATTACTTCTGCCAATATGGCAGTATTGGTTGTAGAAAACAAAACAGACGGCAACCGGGCATATTGCACGATGAACGAAGGAATCGGCGCTGTATTACGTTTTGGTGCATATTCCGAGGAAGTGATTTCTCGTCTGCATTGGATGAAGGATACGTTAGCACCGGTTTTGAGTGCCGCGTTGAAAACAATAAACGGGGGCCTAAATATTAACGTTCTTGTCGCTAAAGCAATTGCGATGGGGGATGAATTCCACCAACGAAATATTGCAGCTTCCCTAGCTTTCTTAAAAGAAGTTGCACCAGCTATCATTTCCCTAAACGGTTTTGAAAAAGAAAAACTGGAGGTTGTTCAATTCTTAGCGGACACGGATCAATTTTTCCTTAATATCATGATGGCTTCAGCAAAAGCAGTTATGGATGGTGCGAGACAAATTCAAGAAGGCACGATTGTTACAGCAATGTGCCGAAATGGTCATGAGTTTGGTATTCGGATCGCCGGGATGGGAGATGAGTGGTTTACTGGACCAGTAAATACGCCAAAAGGCTTGTATTTTTCAGGCTTTAGTGAAGAAGACGCAGCTACTGATATGGGAGATAGCGCCATTACTGAAACCTTTGGTGTTGGTGGAATGGCTATGATCGCTGCACCGGCAGTTACCCGCTTTGTTGGCTCAGGTGGTTTTTACGATGCCTTAAATACAAGCAATGAAATGACTGAGATTTGTATTGACAGCAATCCGAATTTCTCAGTACCTACTTGGGACTTTAAAGGAATCTGCTTAGGAATTGATGCTAGAAAAGTGGTTGAAACCGGAATTTTACCAGTTATCAATACCGGAATTGCTAATAAAAAAGCTGGGTTGGGACAAATTGGTGCAGGAACCGTAACACCTCCTATTGACTGCTTTGAAAAAGCTGTTTTGGCCTATGCAAACAAGCTTGGATTCAAGGAATAGACTCGTGCCAGTGCTGGTAGAAACAAGTTGTTTAGATCAGAAAATCTTTGATCACTCACTTGCTAAGCGGCACTGGCGGGTACACAGTAAATTTACACACAGCTTTAATATTCAGGATGAGACAAGACAGCACCTGGCCGTTATTGCCTCCGATCAGAAGATTCATGTACCTAATGGAATCTATCTAAGTCCGAATGAGTTTAAGCAATTAGCAGCAGAAGTTCAAGTTGATGATTGCTTGCTGATTCAAGGGCTACGCGTGAAGTTTCCTCAGCGCCACTTACTGTTGACCACTCGTACCTATCAATCTTTCCAAAAAGAACTATCTGCTGATAGAACGGATGCAGTTTGGGACAGGTATGTGTCGGAGATCAAGAAAGTAAAGAAAGAGACCGGAAACCACGAACCTTTAGCAGCAGTGTTTACCCAATTCAATGACTTTGTTCAAGCTATTGATCGATTGTGTACAGATAAATTTTCAGTGCAGCGAAGTGGACTTCAGTTCTTAATCGGCCGTGGTCCGGGACTAACGCCGACAGGTGATGATATGATTATTGGTCATTTAGCTGCGCGCCTATTGTTAGGCCGTCGAAACCAAAAGCTGGAACGTTACCTGCGTAATAAAATAATGGCCGTCACTGATTTAACGACAGATGTCAGTAAACACTATCTGTTATGTAGTATTGATCAGCGTTTCAACCAATCAGTTTTACAACTAATCACTGAGTTCGGAAGTAACGCGGGACAAATTAGTAAAGGAATTCAAGCGGTTTTAGCAACCGGACACACATCAGGTGCTGACTTTCTCGCAGGTTTTACACGTACAATTCATTTTTTTAAGGAGGAGAACCATGGCAAATAGAGTAGTCATTGCGCTTGGCGGGAATGCCATTTTGAAGCCGGGTCAAGAACAAACGGTAGAAGCACAACTAAAAAATATTACAACAAGCGCCGAAATGGTGACAAAAATTGAAAAATTAGATTATCAAATTGTCGTCACACATGGCAATGGCCCTCAGGTCGGAAACATTCTACGTCAAAATGAAGAAGCAAAGGACATCGTTCCACCATTCCCATTAGATGTCTGCAACGCAGAATCACAAGGCTTTATTGGCTATTTAATGGAGCAGACAATTAAAAATAAAATTGAAGAAGAAGGGTTGACCAGTGAAGTTGTAACTTTACTGACACAAGTTGAAGTTTCTCCTGAGGACAAAGCTTTCCAAAAACCAACTAAGCCTATTGGAGTCTTTTATTCAAAAGAAGAAGCCGAACAGATGGAAAAAGAACGTGGTTGGGCAATGATGGAGGATGCAGGAAGAGGGTATCGACGTGTGGTCCCTTCACCGCAGCCACTAACAATCCACGGGGTAAGTGCCATTGTAAATTTATTAAACCAAAATACGATTGTTGTAGCTGGTGGTGGCGGCGGAATCCCAGTCTCAAGAAAAGAAAATGGTTTTTTGAGCGGCATCGAAGCCGTCATTGATAAAGATCGTACGGGGAAGAAACTATCTGAACAGTTAGACGCCGATGTTTTCATGATGCTGACAGACGTGAGCAATGTATATATTAATTATGGCAAACCCAATCAGAAAAAATTGGAGACCATTACTCCAGAAATCGCACAAAAACATTTCGATGAGGGGCATTTTGCTGATGGCAGTATGGGGCCGAAAATTGAAGCCGCGATTAACTTCGCCCGACAAGGCAAGACGGCGATCATTTGTGCTCTAGAAGAGGCCGATCGTGCATTATTAGGTGAAGCAGGTACAAGAATTGTTGGATAAAAATCCAGCAATTCTTGTACCTTGGGTTATTTCCAGAAAAATTGATAAAGATCGTGATGAGAGTATTCTTTTCAGCTAGAACTAAAAAAGCTGAAGGGAAATCCTTCAGCTAGCCAATCACAGATTGTTTTCTTCGGATAAGTCAAGCGCCAATCTCAAATCTAGGCTCACAGACGGGTCGTGAATATTTTTTCCGATAAGATTGCTGCATTGATCAATGCGATACTTGATAGTATTGCGGTGAACAAACAAAGCCTTCGCTGTACGAGCGATTTCGCAATTGAAATCAAGATAGTATTTCAAGGTTTTGCGCAACTCAATCGAAGAAGCTTCCTTTGGATATGCTAAGTCTTTCAAGGTGATTTCACAGAAATAAGCGATATCAGAGGGACCAATTTTTTCAAATAGACTGCGCATGCCTTTTTGCTGATATTGATAAATCGAAGTAGTAATCGAAAGAGAGGACATCTCTTCATAAGCAGTTTTAGCCTCGATATAGGATTTCGCAACGTCATCAATCGTGCCATAGATATTTCCAACACCAAATTGCAGGTCTATCGAAAGTCTCTTAGTTAAGTCATCTGCAATATTTTGCAGGATGCTTTCCAGATTTTCTTGCTTATGCTGAATTAACGCTACACAATGCTGGGTATTTTTAACCTTGAATAGACTAACATCCTTGATGTGATGTTTCAGCTTGCTGCTTAACCACTTAAAGCCTAGCTGGCTAACCTCTTCTTGGTATTTGATCTTAGAGTCGCTGGTATTTTTTTGCTTACAGGAAGCATAGACTACACGATAGTGCCGTGCCTTAACTAGTCCGTATGTGGTACCTAAATCTAACCAATCACGGGGATGTTGGTTGGGAGCTTGTTGAATTTCAATCATTCGAGTCAGAAAATCTGTTTTTAAAAGATCATAAGACTCCTGAACCTTCTGATTTTTATAGAGCATAAAAGACAAGACTAAACTAGCTTGTTCCAAAGCAAAATTTGAAACAGGGTAAGGGATTTTTTCAGGATTCAACACAACCAGTGAATGAGGGAAATAGTGATTTGTTTCAACTGAAAAATAGGAAACAAGGAATTTTTTCTGATCCAGGTCCTCAATCAGTACAGACTCACTTTTTTTCTGACCGAATATCAATTGATCAATATAAAATTCTGCTGGTTTTGAGGCCTTGGAAAAGTGTTTTGAAGCTGCATACACCTGCTTATAGGGATCAACTAAAATCACTGGCGTATTGATTGATCGTCCAAAATCTGCGATAAAGCGAGCAATACTAACATCATTTACCAGTAAATTGGAGAAACGCCGCTGGATATCTAACGCATAACTCAGCTGCTCGGTTTGCTTGTCCCACAAAAAGCTTAACAATTGGTGCAGCAGACGGCCTAAAGGAATGGATGTAGGAACCAACACAATTGGAAAGTGGACACTATCCGCGTATTGGATCACCTTGGGGTCGATTTCATCAAGGAAGCGGCCAGCTTTGATACCTAAACCTGCCGCTTTCTTCTCCTTTAAGGAGTCGATTAAAGCAAACATTCTGGTTTGATCCTCCTGATAGATCATTGCAGTGGTTAATAGCAGGATATGTTCTGGAATATAAAAAGAAATATCTGGGGTTTCACTAATTTCAATACTTTCGACGGGTAATTCCGCATATTTAGGATTCGTTAATAGCTTCAAATCGGAAAAACGGGGAATTTGTAATAAATCAACGAGTGTTTTCATAACGTCCTCCTTTAAAAGCAGTATAACGAAAGAGGGAAAGCAACTCAACAAAATTAGCAGTAATTACCATTTTTCAGCAAAAATTGTGCAAAACAAACAAAAGATAATTAAGAAAGAGGAGATTCATCTATGTTTTCAGAATTAGTAATTCCAAGTCGCACCATTATGACACCCGGTCCAGTAGAAGCTCATCCCAACGCATTAAAGGCAATGACTTCGACGATACTAGGCCAATTTGATCCAGCGTTTTTAACTATCATGGACAATGTAAAAGAAATGATCAAGGTTCCATTTGGGACCAAAAACCAGCAAGCTTTCGCTATTGATGGCACATCTCGTTCTGGATTGGAAGCAGCACTAATTGCGCTGATTGAACCTGGCGATAAAGTACTGATTCCTGCATATGGCCGCTTTGCTTATTTGTTAGGTGAAATCTGTGAGCGGGCAAAGGCGGAAATCAAATATTTGGAGAAAGATTGGAATAGTCCTTTTACTCAAGAGGAAATTATTCAAGCTATTGAAGAGTTCAATCCAAAAATTGTGACGATGGTTCATGGTGAGACTGCAAATGGACAAATGCAACCACTAGATAAAATAGGTGCCGCTTGTCGTCAACGCGATATTTTCTTTGTAGTTGACATGGTAGCAACTTATGGCGGTGTACCGATTTTTGTAGATGACTGGTGTGTTGATATTGCGATTGGCGGTACTCAAAAGTGTATTAGTGTACCTTCAGGAATGTCATTAGTTACTTATAATTCACGGGTAGAAGCGGTACTAGATAGCCGTTATCAAAAAGAATTAGGTTTAAGCAAAGATGAACGCAACGACCGTCATATTAGCAGCAATTACTTAGACTTAAGTCAGCTGCAGCGGTATTGGAATTCTGAAAGAATTAATCACCATACGGAAGCGACTAGCATGATCTATGCGTTACATGAGGGTTTGAGAGCCGTTATCAATGAAGGAATCGAAAACGTATGGGCTCGCCATCAACTAAATAATGATGCGCTGGTTGCTGGAATCGAAGCAATGGGATTGGGCTTTTTCGGAAATATGGATACCAAAATGCCTACAGTCACACCTATTCTAATTCCTGAGGGTGTCGATGATGGAGAAGGTGTTCGTTCAATGTTGCTGGATGTTTTCCATGTTGAAATTGCATCTTCTTTTGGTGATTTGAAAGGAAAAGTATGGCGAATTGGAAATATGGGCTACAGCAGTCGTAGAGAAAATGTCTTGCAAGTGTTAGGTGCTTTAGAAGCGGCAATCATTTATTGTGGAGGTTCTGTCAAGGCTGGTGAAGCAGTAAATGCAGCGCTAAAAGTTTATCAAGTGTAACCAATCACAAAGTTAGATTTGTTTAAAGTGCACAAAAAGAAATTCACATTTGTTGCAACTGCCAAATGTATAACGTGCTGATAAATCTTACAATGAAATCGAACAGTGGAGCAATCTTCACTGTTCGAAAAAATAGTATAAATGACGAAATGTATGGAGGAAAAAAGAATGGAAACGAATACAGAGCGTAAAATTGGTATGGAGTACTGGAAAAAGATAATCGTTTTACTATGTTCTGGCTGGGTTTCGATCTGGATCTACCGTTCAGCCTTATCACCTGTTTATCCGCAGATCAATGCATCATTAGGAGGGAATGTTTCAGACACAGCTCTAGGGTCAATTTCGAGTTTTTATTTCTTGGGCTATGTAATTATGCAAATTCCAGCTGGTTTTTTAGTAGATAAAATTGGGAAGAAAAAAGTTCTTATTCCAGGATTTCTATTTTTTGCTTTAGCAGCATTTATTATCTCCCAAGCTTCAGGGATCTCAATGATTTATCTAGGCAGCTTCTTAGCAGGAATTGGTTGCGGATCCTTTTATGGTTCGGCATATTCCTTAACCTCTCAAAACATCCCAGCAGAGAAAAAAAGCTTTTCAACAGCTATTGTAAATAGTGGTTCAGCAGTAGGTTCAGGTCTTGGCATGATCTTATCTAGCTACTTGGTGGTTCAATTAGGACTTCCTTGGCAGATTATGATGTATATTTCCGTTGTATTAAGTTTGCTGATGGTAGCAGCATTTAGCTTAGTTATCCGGGGAAACAAAGATGATGTTGCTTTTAACCAGCCAAAAGAAGAAGCCAAAACAGAGAAGCCTAAAGAAACGGTTTCTATGAAGACTTTATTTACACCGGCAATGCTATTTACTTATATTTTGTACTTTGCTACTTGTTATGCTTACTATATGACTGTTACTTGGTTACCTAATTTCTTGGGTACTGAACGAGGATTTCAAGGAACAGCCATCGGTTTTTCTTCTTCCTTAGTCGCTTTCGCGTCAATTCCAGGAGCACTATTTTTTAGCCGATTGGCAGACAAATTTATGGATAAAAAAGTACGTTTTATCGTAACTCTAGAGCTTTTAGCGGCAGCAATGTTATTGATAACTGTCCAAGCATCAACTTCCACTTTCTTGATGGTAGGCTTAATTATGTATGGCTTTTTAGGAAAATTAGCGGTTGAACCGATTATTATTTCTTGGTTAGGTGAAAATGCCCCTACTGTGGGAATAGGCACAACCTTAGGAGTGTTCAACTTCTTCGGAATGATGTCTTCTGTAATTGCACCAACCTTGACTGGTTCAATCTCAGATACAACAGGCTCCAAAGTGATGGGCTTTTATATTGCTGTGCTTCTTCTAGTAGTCGGCTCTATTCTTTTCTTGATTTCTAACCTTAAAAAAGCCAGAGAACAATAAGTATCTACTGATTGGGAAAACGAGGTATAGCTATGGGCACGCTTCGAAAAGTTAGTTTAACAAATCAAATTATGGCTGCAATGGTATTGGGGATTCTCGCTGGAGCGATATTTCAACAAAACATCATTGGGATTAAGGTAGTGGGGGATCTTTTCCTGCGGCTAATCCAAATGTCAGTTGTCATTTTGATTATGGGGTCAGTAATTGAAGCAGTCGGTGGCCTCGAAATTCAAGAATTGCGTAAGATCGGTTTCAAAATGTTTGTGTGGTTTATGGGGTCAACAATTGTTGCGGCAGTTATAGGTGTGATCTTCGGACTGATAGTTAAGCCTGGTGTTGGTTTAAAAGGCACAATAGGTACTGTGGACAGTTTGACCGTTAATGATGGCAGTCTGCAAGAAATTATTTTAGATTTTATCCCACAAAATATTATTGCAGCAATGGCAGAAGCAAATATGATTCAAGTGATTATATTTGCTCTGTTTTTCGGATTAGCACTTAGTCTGGTGAAACAAGATGTGAAAGGCCGTCAGATGTTGGAATGGGTATCAAATTTCAACAGTGTTATCTTGAAAATGGTTACTTTAATCATGCAATTGGCTCCAATCGGAATATTTGCTTTAATTGCTGCTGTTGTTGGTGAAATTGGTGTGGGGGTGTTGGGCACTTTAATGAAGTTCCTGCTAACATTGGGTACCGCTGCTGTGCTGTATTTAATTGTTTGGTTAGGGATTACAACACTCTATTGCAAAGTAAGTTTTAGCCGTTTATTGAAAAATATTTGGCGAATCACCATGATTGCTGTTACAACCACCTCTTCAGCCGTTTCATTACCGGTAAAGATAGAAGATGGACGTGAGAAGCTAGGAATAAGCGATCGCATTAATAAATTAGTTATGCCCTTAGGAATGAGCCTAAATAGTAATGGTTTAGCAATGTATTTATCATTGTCAATTGTCACTTTCGCTCAATTTTTCCAAATTGAGTTGACACTAGGACAATTAACACAAGCCGTTTTGCTTTCTACTTTAGCTTGTCTAGGAACGGTCGTAGTACCAGGTGGAGGACTTGTTGCGCTGGCAACCGTTATGCCTATGCTTGGACTGCCAACAGAAAGTATAGCTTTGTTAGCAGGGATTGACTGGTTTTCAGGCGTTTTTCGAACCCTGTTAAATGTAGACATTGATGTATTAGTGGCCTTGATTATCGCAAATGATGAAGGTGAATTAGATAGAGGCATTTTTAATGGCGAAAAAAGCTATACTGAATAAAGCAAAAAATGAGTGAGATATTTATGAAAAGACTTTTCTTCGGAAGAGTCTTTTTTAGAAATTATACAACTGTCTTACTAACTGACCGAGGAAATTATTTCGCAGGTAGCCAAGAGCTTTGCATTATAGAAAAGGGTACAGCTAAACAAAAACACAGGTTTTTCAGCTATTGTGAATATTTTATCAAGATGGATATAGTTAAAATTTGTTTAGCACTGCGATCTTAAGTAAAATCGTTAAGGCTGATTAAGCTATTACTAACGAGCAATTTAGTAAATAGAAGGAATGAGAGCTCTTAGAATTGTTTCAAAAAAGATATCTAAATTCTTAGGACAATAGAATTTGTGTATTAGATAAATTAATTTAGAGGTAGACGGTGTAGCAGCATAGTTAGTTAGTAATCTCCACAATGATAATAGAATGGGGACGATGAAGCATATAAACTGAGAGTTCCAAATTGATTCAAAAAAATTGTGAAATATATCACATGGTTTTCTGCAAAATAGTGTAAAGCTGAGATAACAGATGAATAGTTGCAGCAACTATTCCAAAACTCAAGGAGCTAAATCATTGGATGATTTGGCTTTACAGTGTTAACCATTTAAATGAAGGAGACAACTAGGATTCCAATTGTTGAACAAAAACAACGACTGGCAGAAAAATTTAAGCTGCTGATTCAATTATTAATTGAAAACCAATTCGATGTCCATTCAGTAGGGAAAAGATTTAGTCAGATAAATTCTAAAAGGGCAAAAGTTAATTGCTCTCACTATCATTAGAGTGTTTGAAGGCATTGATAAATACAACAAACAGCGCATTGAAGATTTTCTTGAATGCTAACCAATTGGTTACGAATATAAATTGTTAAAAAACAATTATCGAAAATATCTTATAAGAAATTGAGTAGCTGTTTTGCTTTTATCAAAAATTGAGTGAAAGAGGGGAATACGTATGTCTAAATCAAAAATTGAAGAACGACTGTTTAAAATTAGCGAGCTGTTTTGCTTTGATCCCAATGAAGGAAAGAAAACTTTCTTTTATGAAACAGATAAAACGGCAGGAGCATTGTGGTGCTTAGAGGCTGGTCAATCTGTTTTCACACACTCGCATAGCACCTCTGACGATTTATGGATATGTATACAAGGAACCGGAACTTTTTATCCAGGCAATGGTGAGGAAGTAGAGATTACTAAAGGTGATTTAATTATTTCTCGTCCTGGTGAACAGCATGGTATGAAAAATACGGGAGGCGAACGATTTGTCTTTATAGGGATTGCTGGACCACTTCCAATGGACTTAATTGTGCACGACTAAGCTGGAAAATTTCCCAGCTTTTTTTATTGGCGTTAATAACTTTTCTCAAAAAGGTTATTGACAGGTGCTAACATACCGGGTATGATGCTTATAGATACCGGCAGTATGTAAGGGGTGGGAGAATTGGCAAGAGGAAGAAATCCGGAACAAACCCGAAGAAAAATTTTAGATGTAGCAGAACAGCTGTTTTTAGAGAAAGGCTATGATGATACCTCCATCCAAGACATAATTGATGGGTTAGGCGGTATGACCAAAGGCGTCATTTACCATCACTTTAAGTCCAAGTTTGATATTTTGGAAACCTTGATGGCCGAAGCCGGAGATACAACAACTTTTACGGAATGGCGAGGAGCCAATGGATTTGAACGGCTGCAAAATTCACTAGAGCAAGCTTTCAACTCGTACAAAAAGCAGTCCATTGGTTATTCAGCGGCAGTCGCTTTACGAAGTCCTCGTATTTTGGGAGAGCAGTACCTGCAAGTTTTTGCAGAATATGCGCCGGAGATTACTAAGATTGTAGAGGAAGGTATTGAAGACGGCTCGATCCAAACGGAATTTCCCAGAGAGGTAGCGGAGCTGATGCTAGTTACAATGAATTTATGGATTGGCTTTCAACTTAGTGTATTAACTGAAACCGAGGCCAGACGTAAAATGCTTTTTTTTAAACAACTATTTGAAGGAATTGGGGTTCCTTTGATAAATGATGAGCTGTTAGAAGACAGTTACAAATTGTTTGCTTTGCTAAAAAAAGAATAGCCGAGTACATCGACTATTTTTTTAGATATATACATACCGATGGTAGGTATTTTTTTATTAAGTTTTACATACCGTTAGTATGAAAAATGAAAGGAAGTTATGTATGGAGAAAGCAATTGCTATTTCACAGTTAGAAAAAAACTACACGACAAAAGAGGTATTAAAAGGCATCGACCTGACAGTTGACCAAGGAGAGATTTTTGTTTTACTAGGAAAGAATGGTGCGGGGAAATCAACCTTATTTAAAGTTTTAACCGGATTGGCCAAAGAAAGCGGGGGTACATTTCAATTCTTCGGACAAAAATATAATATGCAGGTGGATAGTAAAAAAATCGGCTTTAGCATTAATGACCCGGTCTTCTATGAAAGCTTAAGTGCCAAAAAAAATTTGGAAATTCATTGTGCCTACATGCAGGTGTCGAATATTAATGTTGATTATTGGTTACGGCTGATGGGATTGAAGAGTGATGATACACCAGTCAAAAGTTACTCTACAGGAATGCGGCAACGTTTAGCCTTGGCTCGTTGTTTAGTGCATGATCCAGCTTTATTAATTATTGATGAACCGTTGAATGGTCTTGATCCGAAAGGGATTCGCGAATTTCGCAAGCTGATCGAACAAATTTCTGAAATGAATAAAACCATTATTATGTCTAGCCACATTTTAGCTGAGGTTGAAGCCATCGCGTCTCGTATTGCGGTTATTTCCGATGGAGAAATTGTCTTAAATCAAACCAAACAACAGCTGATTATAGAGCAGGGTAATAACTTTGAAGACTACTTAATTGATAAAATGGAGGGCAACTAACATGAATTTAGTAAAAATTGAACGCCAAAAGAAATCATTACAATCGTATTTAATTGCAGCTGTAATTATCCCACTGGTTTGTCTGATGCTGCTGTATTTAGTCGCCTTTGTTTCCAAGCAACCTATGCCTTCGTCTGCTCCAAGTGGGCAAGATATGAACAGTTATTCATTTTTATATCAAATTTCCTTTATTAGCAATGTCGCCGGCTATGTTATGTTGGGGGCAACGATGCTGGTTAAATATGTACTAGAAGCTTATTCTGACCGAAATCTCTATTTGACCCTAGGATATCCAGTCTCGCGGACAAAAGTTTTTTTCAGTAAATTATTTCTGTGTTTATCAGTAACCAGTATTGGTGTGTTTGTCAGTATTTTTGTCACCAATACATTGTTTTTCATTTCGGAGTCCTTATTTCAATTAGTGGAGGATAAACTTACTTTTCAAAGTGTATTGAATCAGCTGCCAATAATGTTGACAGCAGCTGTTTTAGTAAGCTCCATCTGTTTAATTGCCCTATTTATCGGCTGGCTAAAGAACTCTGTTCCTTTGGTCTTAATTTCAGCAATTCTACTATTTAGTATACCCAGCAACTTGGCTTCAAGCGGAAATATGTTTGTTATCGCCGTGCTAACAGTCATCCTATTTATCTTCGGCCTAATAGTTGTTGGCGTACTTAAAAACAAGGTGTTAAGATTGGAGGCTTGATATGATTAAAGAGAAAAATTTTCTACTACTGATGGGGAGTCAGCTGTTCTCCGTTTTGGGAACAACTGTCATTCAATTCGTAATTTCTTTATATGTTCTAGATATTACTCATTCGGCTTTACTGTTTAGCGTCATTACTTCCTTATCGATTATTGGTCGAATCGTTTGCTTGCCTTTTTGTGGTATTTTAGCTGATCGCTTGTCTAAAAAAAGGTTAATGATAGTGATGGATTCCTTGTATTTGATCCTGTCGGTGATGCTATTGGCAGCGACACAGGTCAATGAAGTACTGATGATGATTGGGGTTCTGACTGTTTTGATGGGAATGGTATCAGCTTTTGAAACGCCAGTAGTACAATCAACGATTCCATTGATTTGTCAGCCGGAGGATATTCCTAAAGCTAATGGAATTATCAGTTCAATTAGCATGCTTGGGAATATTTTGGGCCCAGTAATGGCTGGAATTGTTTATCGTTTTGAGGCAGTTTACCAAATTTTCGCAGTTTGCGGTGTATTATTTATAGCGGCTATTCTATGTGAAGTTCTATTAGTGATTCCCCGTTTGCAGGAGAAAACGGGTGGTCAAAAGGTGAAAGAAATAGTTGTTGGTGATTTGAAGGAAGTTCTAAGTTATTTGAAAATCGAACAAACAATTGTCAAAATCGGTTTGGTCGCTTTCTTATTGAATTTATTCATTTCTTCCTTTATTCAAGTGATGATTCCATTTATTGCTCGAGTACAGATCGGTGTTAGCGAGGAGCAATTTGGTTTAATGAATACCTTCTTTGCTTTGGGAAGTTTAGTAGGAACCTTGGTGTATAGTGCCTTTGCGAATCGATTATCTGGTAATAGCATTTTTAAAGGCTTGATTGGAATGAGTTTGCTTTTCTTAGGACTGACAATTCCGTTGGGATTAATGCCAAGCAACAATCTTTCCTTTTGGTTAATGGTCATAGTAGTAACAATTCTTTTAGGAACAGTAACGTTACTATCGGTTCAGCTGATTGTTTATATCCAACTAATAACTAAGCAAGCTTTACTGGGAAGAGTGATGTCTTTCATCATGATCATTTCCACTTTGGCTTCACCTTTAGGACAATTGATGTATGGATTGCTGGGTGATTTGTTGTCGAAAAGTGATATTCTGATTTTAATTGTTGCATTGACTGTCATTACTTTGGGTATTTCCTGGTATTCTCGTAGTATTTTCCAACAAATGAAAACGAATTTGGCACAGCTAAAGAGCTAAATTCTAGGAAAGCTGTTTCACTTTTGGAGCAGCTTTTTTGTTCGTTTTTGTATAGGCAGAATTCCAGATAGTAGAAAAAACCGATTTAGCAATTTTTGCTCGTTTTTTAGAAGTGAACAAATTATTATTTTAGTTGCTTTTATTAGTGTTTGAGAAAGTAAGAACACGTTTATCTGTGCTATTTAAAACGGGTGGAGAAGTATACAAAAAAACGAGCATTTAGCAGTGCTAGAAAAAATACTTGCCTCTCACTATTGGTACAACGTACATTGGTGCTATTAACAGATGGTCGTACGACAATAGTATGCTGATGACTCGAAAGTGACTGGAGTAAAAAATTTAGCAAATCGGAGTGAAAAGCCTTCTTTAATTAGGTAGTTAATCTATTTGGTTGTGTCGAAGGTAGTAAATACCCAAGGTTAACTATCATATCTGGTTATCAGGTTGCTACAATGTTATTGGAAGCAAGCCGCGTTTATACAGTTGAGAAATATAACTGAATTTTTCATGAAGAAATCAAAAAAGGGCTATAATGATTGCTTCTCCTCATAATTTTGAACATTAGAATTCACTTAAAATAAGCAATCGCTTTCATTGAACTCTAACCGACAGATTTCAGCAGGTTTGTTATAATTAAATTATCTGAAGGATAAAAGGAGAATTGTCCATGAAATTGAATCAGTTTGGTTTACAGCAAGTATCATTACAAACAGCAAAGAAAGAATTGACCGCACTTGGCTTTTTAGCAAAGGATGCGCCGCAAACAGCGACCGATTTATATTTTGATTTTTTGAAGAAAAGCTTTGTTTTGGTACAGGACGAAGGCGGTCTTATCGCTAAAATGGGGAACTATTTGGCAACCTCGACAACAGATTTAGCAACTTTTTATCAAAAAAAAGAGACGATTACAGCAGAGGTGTTTTATTTAGTGGCTCTTCAGCTGTTGGAATTTGAAGCTGAAATTGACTTTAAACCGGAAACTCTTCAAGAGGATTTGGTGGAAATTAATTTAGCGACAAGCAGCGGAGACTTTAATCAAGTCGATACGATCATAGAAGCGTGGTATCTGTTGCTTAACTGCCACACAAAAAATGGTTTGGCCTTTATCGATAAATTAGCTAATCTAGGATTTTATCGTAAGCAGCAATTCGAAAAACCGTTCTTTTTTAATGGTAAGGCTCAAGCTGTTTTTGAAACAGAAAAAATTATTCGGGAAGTTGTCTATGTCGAAGCACCGCTGGATACCGACAATGATGGCAAACGTGATTTGCTGAAATTAGAAATCTTACGACCAGGCGAAACGGAAGAAGGTCTAAAGGTTCCAACTTTGTTCACTGCCAGTCCATACAGTCAAGGAGTTAACGGACCTGCGGGGGAAGCATTAACCTATGATGTGAATCAACCTCTAGAAAGAAAAGAACCTAATGACACTGCCTATGAGGATATTCAGTATCCTCCAGTAGAAAAAGAATTACCGCCTGAAAGGGAGGTGGCTGGATCTGCCACGCATGGGACGGAAACTTTCGTGAAGGAGAATAACCATACCTTAAATGACTTTTTCTTGGCTCGCGGCTTTGCGGTAGTTTATGGTGCAGCGATTGGTACTAAAGACTCCGATGGAATTCAAACTTGTGGCTCAGTGGAGCAAACTACAGCGATGGTGGCATACATTGAATGGCTGGCAGGCAATCGTCGAGCGTTCACTAACCGGATCGACAATATTGAAATCAAAGCCTGGTGGAGCAACAAAAAAATAGCTATGACTGGCAAATCCTACTTAGGAACTTTAGCGACAGCTTGTGCCACACGACAGGTGGAAGGGTTAGAAACAATTATATCCGAAGCGGCTATTTCCAACTGGTATCAATATTATCGCGACAATGGCTTAGTAATTGCTCCCGGTGGGTTTCCTGGAGAGGATGCCGATGTTTTAGCGATTGAAACCTACAGTAAAATGCAAAATGCTGGCGATTATCTTCATAGTAAAACTTTCTTTGAGAATTACTTGAAACAAATGGCTGACTGGCAGGACCGTAAAACTGGTAATTATAATACCTTCTGGGATGAGCGCAACTACTTACCATTTATCAAGGACATTAAATGTGATGTGGTAATGGTACACGGTTTGAATGACTGGAATGTGAAGCCGCGTCAGGTAGCAGATTTGTGGGAGGCTTTAAAAGAAGTACCAGTAGCTAAGAAATTAATTCTGCACCAAGGGCAGCATATCTATATCAATAATATTCCCTCATTAGATTTTCAGGACATGATGAATTTATGGTTAAGTCACAAACTGTATGATATCGACAATAATGCCAAAGAAATTCTACCAGACATTGTATACCAAGCCAATACTGATGCTGAAACTTGGAATACTGCGGAGGATTGGAACAGTAATAAAGTGGATACTTTGTATTTTGGCGATAATGCCTTAGCAGCAGAACCACAAACGGGACAAGTTGCTTTTAAGGATCAATTACCAGAGGAACAATTCATTGCCTATACGAAAAACATTGAAAAATGGGAAAAGGAATTAAAAGAAGCAGGTCCGATGGATGGCCATCGCTACTTGGCGAAATCAGCTGCTTTATCAGAGGAACTGTTTCTTAACGGTCGTCCAAAAGTAACGATTCGAGTAGCCTCCAACCAAGATTTCGGCATGTTGAGTGTGGAATTGATTGATTTTGGTGAAGCAAAACGCTTAAAGCCAGTGCCAGATGTTTTAGTGCCAAAAGGGTTACAGCTGGGATATAATTGGCGCGAAGATAACGTCATGGAATTGAAGCTTGGCGCGTCAACACCCTATAAGCTGATTTCTCGCGGGCATATCAACTTGCAAAATCGGGAAAATCCTTGGAAAGTTAACGATTTACAAGCTGGTGAGTTTGTGGAAATTGAGCTTGAATTGCATCCAACGATGTATCATTTGCCAAAGGGTCGTCAAATCGGTTTGGCTGTTTATGGAACCGATTTGGAAAAAACGATTCGGGGGAATCAAGATATCGAATACACTTTAGACTTAGCTGCCTCACATTTAGATTTACCAGTAGAATAATTTTTTCGACTCCTTCTGATTTTAATGAAGGAGTCTTTTTACGCAAAAAAACCAGCCAAACAAGTTGGCTGGAACTGAAATATGGGGTATAGGGATGTGTTACAAATAAAGCATACCACCGACTGCTAAATGTGACAAAAAATATGCACTTCTTATTGATTATTCGGCACTAGAAAAATCTAAAGGACGATAAATAATTTCTTTAGTGACACTTATCGTTAATTCCAATAGCTGATGGGGAACAGAAATTATTTGCGCTTGTTCTCCGGTAACCGACAAGATTAATTGTTCAAAATGATTCATTCCATAATTTGCGGCGGCAATTACATAGCCATCTCCATTTGTCGTGATAATCAGATCTGCTGGTGTCAATAGAGTCCATCCGTAGGGTAAAGAATAGCTGATTAGTTCCTTAGATTGTTTTGTCATCCTCCAACGCTCCTTTTCTTTCACTATAACAAATCATTTCTGAGAGTGAAAGCTTCATTTTCCCTAAAAAAGCTTGGTGATTACCTAATAAAGTTCATGAGAGATTACGTAAGTCAGTAGGTCACAGAATAATAACTCAAGAAGAGAGGGAAACAGTTAAAGTATTTGATAAGCTAAGTTAATCCATCCATCCCTACCTATGAGAAATTCTGATAAGCTAATGGGATTTCAAGTGAAAGCCCCCCTAGTCAGCAAGGAAAGTTGAGCGAAATATGAATTACTGATATAATAAAATAAAAATATCGCAAAAGAAATAGGTGAAAACAAATGAAATTTAGACCTAGTGAAATAGAGCATCCCATAAAAATGTACATCCGCAGAGATTTAGGAATAACTGTTGAACAATTCGGCAAGATAGCGGGTATCCCTCAATCAACCTTGGCGACCTGGATTAAGCGAGAACGTCGGGTTGAGAAATTGCCAATTGATTTTTATAGCTCACTTGCAACGGTTAGTGAGAAGAAAATCGAGGAAGTATTTCAAGAATTAGTAAAGTGGCAGCAAAGCTATGATCGTTACAAGCAGGAACGTTTGCAATTGATCGAAAATGAAAAGCCACTATTTGCTTTGGCGGCAGAAGAGGGAGCAACAATCTATCGCATTTACCGTGGACGTAAGGAAGAGACACTTTTATTGGAACAAGCTAAAGCACTGCGAAAAGCAGTTGATAAGCTGGATGGAGAATCTTTTATTCAAGCGATGATTGAAATTTATGGCAAGGTAGCACAACCAATGCCAACCTGGCTAGCACAGACTTTCAGCAACAAAGCTCAAATAAAAGAAGTTGGCCAAGCTTTTTATAATGAGCTGCTGATCAAAGGCTAATCGTATCTTTTGGCTAGTGTCGCCCGTTGTATTACACTAGCCAAAAGGAGACGATGAATATGAAAGAGCGCGTAGTACTATTTAGTGACGCGATTATTGCAATTATTTTAACGATTATGGTTTTAGAGCTGCCCATTAAATATGCAGCAAATGGTGCACTTAATTACGCTTCTTTATTCCGGGCAATTGGGATTTATTTTATCAGTTTTTGTTTTGTAGCGAGTGTCTGGTTTCAGATGGCATACGCGTTTAATGCTATTGAAAAAGTAAAAAACAAAATTTTTAGTCGTTTATATGCTGCTGTTATTTTTGCTATCATTGGTGCCCTCTTCTACACGTTTATTAATAGAAGACACTACTCAAGAAACGCTATTGATTTATGGTATATTAACTTTGATTGTTACGTTTACGGTAAGAAGAATGGTAGTTTCTTTAACTAAACAAGCTATTCAAGATTCTGAGTCACAAAAACGGCGAGTGGATGAATTAAATCGTCAAGATATGTTCAGCTTGATTTCTCGATTGGTATTACTTGTAATCGGATGGTATTTAGTTGAACCAGTACTGATTATTTATTTAATATTGCCGATCTTAGCGTTCATGCAAAATGTGGCCGACCGTGAGGAAGATAATTTTGTAGAGACACTCACTCCAGAGCAGCGGTCAATGTATTTTGAAGATCGTGGTGGTGACCTGCGAACAGCTGCCAAAAGGTATTCTCAATTACTGCGAGAGTCTCTAAAGGATGGGGATAACAAAAATCGTTGGTCCGCTTTGATGGATGAGTGGGATAAACGGGTAAATCAGGAACTTTCGACAAAGGAACAGCAGCTTAATCAAGTAACGGATGCTAAAGAAAAGGCGAAACTGACATTTGAAGTAGCTCAGTTGAAAAAGCAGCAGCAATCAATTGGCATGCAACGGCAACGATATCAACAACGAACTGCTCGAGTAAGAAATCAACAAAAATAATTTCTCAAGCATATACAAACATCTTTTTCACTTGAAAGAACAAGAAAATCTTTCAAATGTTTCGATTCAAATGAACGGGAAATAAATAAACTGGACAGCAAGAGATCGTGGTTGGGTGAATGATCTCTTGCTTTTTTCGTTCGCAAAAAATGCTTATAAATTTCAAGTATTAATAAGAGACAAAGCGTCAGTTCGGTGGTATGATAATTTGCAAATAAGTAGTGACGATTCGTCACTGCTGGAGTTCAGTTATTCTGATTAATTCCAATTACAGATGATTTACCAATAGAATAATCTACTAGAAAGGACTTGTTAACATTGAAAAAATCTACTTTTGCATTAATAATTTTTATCACTGGTGTGTTTATGTCAGCCTTAGACAACGGAATTATCTCCAGTGCACTGTCTACGATTAACTACTCCTTTAATGTAAGTGAAGTGCAAGGAACATGGGGAATTACTCTTTATACATTAGGAATGGCCATTTCAACCCCCATAGTCGGGAAATTAGCTGACAAATTTGGTCGTCGCAAGCTTTTCCTGATTGAAATTAGTATTTTTGCTTTGGGTTCGTTGCTGGTTGCTCTGAGTCCTTACTTTATCTTTTTCTTAGGAGCACGTTTGATACAATCAATTGGCGGTGGAGGAATTTTTATTATTGCCTCTAGTCATGTGCTCTCCACTTATCCAAAGGAAAAACAAGGTGGACTGCTGGGAATTCTGGGAGCAATAAATGGAGTTGCCTCAGTCGTGGGCCCCAACTTGGGAAGTGTAATTTTGAATGCTACAGGTCATTGGAGTTGGCTGTTCCTTATAAATTTGCCCATTGCGGTATTTGTGTTAATCTGCGGATTTCTTGTAATTCCTGAAACCAAAGCAACTGCGATTAACAGGCTTGATTATAAGGGATTGGTACTATTGACTTTAGGAATTTTAAGCTTTATGTTGGCAATCACTAATTTACAAAGTGGTTCATTGATCAGTAGCTTATTGCAGCCGCAAGTATGGGGTGTGTTCTTACTTGGTTTATTCCTTTTTGCTATGTTTATTCAAATTGAAAAGAGCGTCAAGGAAGGTGTCGATCCATTCTTACCTTATCAACTACTTAGGAGTCGTGGGTTTGTATTAACTTTGTTTATGGGATTGTTGTCAGGAACCTTAATTGCCGTGTTTGTTTTTATCCCAAGTTTTGTGGAGCAGCGTTATGGTATATCTGCTAATAATAGTGGTGTCTGGATGAGTGGCATAGGATTGGGGTCTATTGTTGGTGCAGGTGCAGGTGGTGCTTTGGTATCAAAACAAGGGGCAACCAAGACAATTATCCTTTCTGGATTGCTGTCTGCTTTTGGTTTTGCTTTAGTGGCTTTTCTTAGCCCTTCTATTTGGTGGTTTGTTGGGTCGTCCACAATCGCTGGCATCGGGTTTGGAATGTTGATGGGGGCACCGTTCTCCGTTCTAATGTCAGAAATCGCTAGTGAGAAAGACAGTGGTGTCGCTCTAGGGACATTATCTGTTTCTCGTCAGATTGGCTTGACCTTGGCACCAACGATTTATGCTACATTAGTCCTGCAAGGTTTTAGTGGAATCGATCTTGGAAAGGCTACTTCTGTGGAGCAAGCCTATCGAAAACTGCAAGAAATGAGTGCTGGGATTGAGAAGAATAATTTGCTAAATGCTTTTCATGTAGCCGCCGCCGATGCTTACCAACAAATGTTTCTATTTGCTGTGGCTGCCTCTGTTTTGATATTCTTAGGTGGCAGCTACCTAAAAAAGAAGAAGTTTTAATAGGAAAGTAAAAAGACAATCAGCATAAATCGATCATTTGTCGATCTATTGCTGATTGTCTTTTTTTTTTAAGAAATTTGCCGCCTGGATTAAAAAAGGGTTAAAAAGCCTACTAGTTTCTTAACGACTTTTTTACTCATAGTCATTTTTCTACTATTATAAGTGTTTTTTTATAGCTCTGCGCGAATCGTTCCCGACAATTTAGACAACTCTTCGGTTGTTCGGCTGGTGTGTCGTGCAATATCTGCTACACGCAAAAAACTGTTTTTGTACATAGCAACTTCGCGCAGCTTTTTATATTTTTCTTCGACCTCATTGTATGTGACCGGTTTTCGATCGGTTTGCTCTACGGTTTCAGAACCGTTTACATAATGTAGACCTAAAAAAGACAACGCATCATTGACACCGTCTAAGAAAGCCTCGTACTCTTCTTGACGAATTTTCCCGTCAGCTAAGCGTTTCTTTTGTTTTTCAATAAAAAGTTCTACCACTGTTTCCATTCTACTACCCCCAATTGTTTGAAGAAAGAACAAACTCTTTTCCTATTTATTGTACTATGAAAAATCAGTTTTGTGTCAGCAAAAAAGTAAAAAGAAGAGGAAAATCCCACAAAAAGATCAATCGTTATAATAAAACCAAAAAATTCTGAGAATCCCTATAATTTCCGGTTTCTTTTATGGTAAAATGATTAAAATGCAAAGGAGTGAAAAACTTGGAAAACATTGAAAAGCATCTCAGAAAAGCTAAAACTTGGAATATGGTGCTTCTAGTACTTGGGTTAATTTCTTTAATTATTACTTTATTCGGTTTGCCAGAAACGTTGAATCCTACGAAAAAAACTTATGATGCTTTGGGTTCCTATGGTGCTCAAATGTATGAATACTTAAATGGTCCTATGGCCAAAGCGATTGCAATTATTGGCTTGCTGATTTCCATCGGGTTGCTTGTCTGCTACTTTATGGCGAATAAGAAATTGAAAGAAGGAAAGTCTCCTTCGAAAATTCCCTACTATGCTAAGCTTGCTTGGACAGTTATCTCTTTGATAATTGGTTTTATTGCTGTACCAAGTGGCGAATATATGGGAGTGGATATGTCAAGATTTACTCAAATTTCATCAATTGTCAGCAGTATTATCATTTCAATTCCAGTCATATTAGTAATCGTTCATCTTTTTAAAGCTGAACCTGAGGAGTAAACTATGAAAAAGAAAAAAATGACTAAAAAGAAAAAAGTACGTTTAAGTATCATTGCTGGTGTGTTAGCGATTGTTTTATTAGTTGGTGCGTATGTATTTTCACAAAATCGTACATCTAGTGCAGAACAAACCAGCGACTACCAAACAGTTACCTTAAAAAAGGCTGAGGATCTAACTTTTAACGGGGCTGTTACAGCCTCTGATACTCAAGATTACAATCTAGATTCGACATTAGGAAAAATTACCCAGATTCATGTGACTGACGGTCAGCAGGTGGACGCTGGAACTGTTTTATTGAGCTATGAGAGTCCAGAGTATCAATCGCAGGTTGATGAACAGAATAATAGTATGAGTAAACTGAACTTAGCTTTGACTAATGCACAAGAAAGCTTAGCAGCAGCTCAAGCTAAACAAGCAAAAGCAAATCAACAGTTAAATGATGCGATTACAAACTACAATAATACGAATGAAAACAGCAGTGAAGAGGCTGCTATGAAAAAAGAGCAGTACAAAGGGGAAATTACTCAGTATGAGAGTTCTCTAGAGGCTGCCAACGATGTTGTACTTCAATCGCAGCAGTTAGTGGAATCATCACAAGTTGATTTGCAGTCAGGGAATCAATCAATTTCTAATTTACAAAACAAAGCACATACTACTGTGAACAGCACAACTGGTGGTGTTGCTTATGTGAATGAAAAAGGAAAAACTGATCCAAGTGTTGCGGTTGTTCAAATTGTCAGCTCAGATGTGACAATTGAAGGCAAAGCTTCTGAATATGATTTTCAGCGTTTGCAAAAAGACCAACGTGTGACAGTTAAGCCGGTAACCTCAGATGAAGAAATCCAAGGAACAATTACCAACGTTAATCAATTGCCGGAAGCGGCCGCGCCTGCTGCGAATGGTTCACAAGGCTCAGCTGCCAGTGCGAACTCAGTTTCAGTAGCTAATTATGATTTCTCTGTAAAACCAGATAGACCAATTCAATACGGCTACAACGTTCAAATTACTTTACCTTTGGATGAAGTTCGTTTGCCAAGTAATGGGGTTGTAGAAAAAGACGGGAAGCAGTATGTTTTCGTAGCCAAAAACGGCAAAGTTAAGAAAACAGAAGTACAAACGGAAGAACGCAACGGTTTCTTAGTCGTTAAAGCAGGTGTGAAAGCAAAAGATCAGATTGTTTCCAATCCTGATGACGAGTTAAAGGATGGTCAGGAATTGGCGGTGAATTAAATGATCGAGTTGAAAAACATTAATAAATACTACCGATCAGAAGAAGAAACACTGCATGTACTAAAGGATATTAATCTTTTTGCAGATGCTGGAGAAATGATTGCGGTTATGGGCCCTTCTGGTTCAGGGAAATCAACCTTGATTAATACCTTGGGTTTTATTGATACCAAATTTGATGGGGAGTATTTGTTTGAAGGGGAAAACTTAGTGACCTCTTCCGATGATCGCTTGTCTAAAGTTCGTAACGAAATCGTAGGCTTTGTCTTTCAGAATTTTAGCCTGATTGAAAACAATACTGTTTATGAAAATGTTGAACTGCCGCTACTGTACAGTGGTTTAGGTTTCCATCAAACCAAAGAGAGAGTAATGACTGCCTTAGAAAAGGTTGGTCTGGCAGATAAAGCAGAGAAACATCCCAAACAGTTGTCTGGTGGTCAACAGCAGCGGGTAGCGATTGCTCGGGCATTGATTAATCAGCCAAAGTTTTTAATTGCTGACGAACCGACAGGAGCATTGGATACTCATACTTCACAAGAAATTATGGAGCTCTTCCAAGAACTAAATCGTGATGAAGGGGCAACAATTTTCATGGTTACCCATGATCCAGAAGTTGTTCCCTATTGTACCCGTTTAGTTTCGATTCGTGATGGTGCGATTATCGAAGACAAGGCGGTGGTCAGCGAATGAAGTTATACGTAAACTGGCGTTCCTCTTTAGGATCCATTTTTAAAAACAAAAAACGCAGCTTCTTGACTATGTTCGGGATTATCATTGGAATCGCGGCGGTTATTGCGATCCTATCCATTGGTAAGGCGTATGAAAAGCAAATGATCAGTGCTTTATCTGCTGGTGATTCTGATCGTTTGGAAGTGAATTTGCAATTTACACCAGATGATTATAACTTATACAATTCGAATATGGATTTAATTCCTAAAACAGATTTTACTGCTTTGGAAGAAATTCCTGGAGTGGAATCAATTGAGTATCCTCTACCGGATTACACCTCTGATATGTATTATTTTTCGCAAACTTTATCAGTTCGCGGAAAAACCAAAGATTATCGTCTAGGTATAAAAGATACGGAGGGTACCGAAGCGGTCGTTGGCCGTGGACTAACAGCCTACGACAATGAGACCATCGAAAAAATTGTAACCATTGATGAAGGATTAGCAGAAGAGCTTTACGGCGGAAGTGAACAGGCTATAGGTCGTGGGATTACGATGGACAAGGGGGCTGTAATGACTATTGTCGGAGTTTACCCACGAGTGGAAGGCGACACTATGTTTTCAAATGGCGCAGCCGCTATCGAAATTCCGTTAGAGACCTACAAACAGGTTTTTGGTAATTCTGAAGATACCAGCTCGATTACCTTGGTTTTATCATCAGGTGCGCAAATGAATAAAGTTGCGGACAAAGCCATTAAGACTTTGGAAGAAAAAGGAATGATGCGGGATTTAGGCAAGTATTCGGTTTCTAACATGGCTATGATGACGGATGAAATCAGCAATATGATGAGTACTATCACCGTCTTCATTAGTTCAGTTGCGGGTATTTCACTCTTCATTGCTGGAGTCGGAGTTATGAATATGATGTATATCTCGGTTTCAGAACGAACTAAGGAAATCGGGATTCGTCGGGCACTTGGGGCAACTCGTGGTGCTATTCGGACGCAGTTCTTGCTAGAAGGTATGACCTTAACCCTAGTCGGTGGGATTATCGGTTACATCGTTGGAATGATCTTAGCGTATGCTCTGGGCTCAACTATGGGACTGGAGGTAACGATCGATCTGTTTACCGTTATTCTAGCGGTTGGTGTTTCCAGTGGTATTGGGCTAGTATTCTCGGTGATGCCGGCTTCTGAGGCCGCTCGAAAAGACCTAATTGATATATTACGCTAAATCAAAAAGTTCAACTGTCAAAGTTAAATTGACAGTTGGACTTTTTTTGTGAATAATAGAATGATAATAAAAAAATAATGAAGGACTGTGAGGGTTTGCTATGGAAAAAGCCAAACAGCATCAATTGTTAAAATTGATCGAAAAAGACTGTCGATTAACAACACAAGAGTATGCCATTATGCTAGGAGAAGAAGAAAGCATTATAGCAGCGGAAATCAATCGATTAGAAGAGACCAAAGTAATTGCCGGCTACCGTGCATTGGTTGACTGGGACAAAGTTGAAGATGATTGGATCGAAGCGTTGGTTGAGATCAGCACTTTGCCACAAGGCGAGGACGGCTATAAAAAAGTTGGCGATACCATCAGAAAATTTCCTGAAGTAGAATCCTTGTACTTTATTAGCGGTGGATTTGATTTTATTGTTTTGGTTCAAGGGCGCAATATCAAAGAAATCTCCAAGTTTATATCAAGTAATTTAGCACCGATCCCAGAAGTTACCGGGACTAGAACCCACTTCTTGTTGGATAAGTTCAAACAATGGGGAATTGATCTGGAGGATGATAGTATCGATCACCGGATTATGGTGTCACCATGAGAAATTTCTTAGCTAAACAAATGGAGGATATCCAGCCTTCAGGCATTCGGAAATTTTTCGATATTGTGTCTGAACAGCCGGATGCGATTTCTTTAGGGGTTGGAGAGCCCGATTTTGATACGCCTCGTCATATGACGGAAGAAGGGATTCGTTCGTTACGGGAAGGACGGACTTTTTATACAGCCAATGCAGGTTTAATGTCTTTACGGGAAAGAATTAGTGAGTATTTGGCTGAACGGGTAGGGGTAAAATACCGACCAGATTCGGAGATTATCGTGACAGTTGGCGGAAGTGAAGCAATTGATTTGGCGTTGCGGGTTTTTATTGATCCGGGCGACGAAGTAATAATTCCTCAACCTTGCTTTGTTTGTTATGAGCCAATCACCCAGATGGTTCATGGGAAGGCAATAACGATTGATTTACAAGCTGAAAATGAATTTAAGCTAACTCCAGAGCAGTTGGAGGCGGTCATTACAGAAAAGAGTAAAATTCTGATTTTGTCATACCCTAATAACCCAACTGGAGCAGTGATGGATCGTGAATCCTTGATTAAGATTGCTGATGTAGTGAAAAAGCATGATTTGTTAGTCCTTTCAGATGAAATCTATGCGGAATTATTGTATGACGAAGAATTCGTCAGCATTGCTTCATTGCCAGATATGCGAGAACGGACGATTGTAGTTAATGGATTTTCCAAAGGTTTTGCCATGACTGGATGGCGCTTAGGGTTCGTAGCTGGACCAGAAATGTTTATCCAGCAAATGCTAAAAGTGCACCAATACATCATTATGGCAGCTCCAACGGCTAGCCAATATGCGGCATTGGAAGGTTTGAAGGATTGGCATGATATTGTGGAAACAATGCGTATTTCTTATGAGGAACGTCGCAACTTTCTGCATTATGAGCTGACCAGAATCGGTTTGCCATGCTATCGGGCAAAGGGTGCTTTCTATTTATTCCCGCAGGTTGATCAATTTGGTATCAGCAGCGAAGAATTTGCTTTGCGTCTATTAGATGAAGAGAAGCTGGCGGTTGTTCCTGGATCGGCCTTTGGTGCGAGTGGCGAAGGATTTTTACGTCTGTCTTATGCTTATTCAATTGATGAGTTGAAAGAAGCGATTAAACGTCTGGAAAACTTTGTGACAAAATTGAAGACGAAATAATAGAAGCCTGATTTTTTCACAACTGAGTGAGAAGATCAGGTTTTTTCTGTAAATTTCTAAAACTTCCATATAGATTTGACGATTGTTGGATAATCTGTCAAAATTAGATGTTATAATGTGGACAATTGGAATTTTTACTTTAAGCAGCTCTTAAAAGCTGAATAGCTTTGCAATGAGTTTTCATTGTGTGAAAAAAGTAGAATCTTCGTTTAAAGATATTCTGACGAAAACTTCCGGAGTCGAATGATAAAAACCATTGATCTGTGATCCTAAGATTGCTTGGAGGGTGCTTTGTGATGGGATTGACAATTCTATTCTCTATAGCATTAGCGTTGTTATTTATTCATGAGATGGACGCTATTAGAAATAAAGAATGGTAAATGTTTATTGGATTAAGGATTTGTCTGATGAAACAGCCTATCGATTTTTTCTGATTTTGCATATTCTGTTGTATGTGATTGCTCTGTTTTTAGTAATAAACGGGTCAGGGAAGATGGGATTCTATTTAGTGGATATGTTTCTGATTTTGCATACAATTATCCATTTCGAAGACATCCGAAGAATAAGCTGACAAATCGGCTATCCAAAGCAACAATCAATTCAGCAGGATGCAGTGCACTTATTCATTTAATTATGTTTAACCTAAGGTAAGATTTAATTTTTTAAAATGACTAACTTTTGAGGGACAAGGAGGAAACAGCTTGACCAAGAAAATGATCGGTTGGCTATTTCTAGGGATACTGGTTATCGGCTCAGTTTCATTTGCGGGTTATCGGATTTATCAGGACAGAGTAGTAGAGACACAAAACGAACGAAAAGAAGCCTTCAATCAGAAATTGAAGAATCTTTACAGTGATCAGGAGTCCGGCTACTTTGCCAAAGAGTTGAATGAAGATCAGTTTGATCAATTGGCGAATGAAGTCAATGGTGCCGGTGAGGCGAAAACGGTCGAGGCTATCAAGCAGGCAAAGGAAAACTTTTCGATTCAGCAGCAAATGAATCAATTATTTGAATCGAATGTATTAAATGGGATGGAGCTACTGGCTCATCCAGTACTGAAATCGCCAGATAGTGAGAACAAGATTCCTGATTTAGAGTCGAAGCTGCAGGAAAGTGATGCGAAAGATATCAGCTGGGGACAGGATATTCAAATGATCTTGTCGATTGCCAAAGAGCAAGCAGAAAAATACAAAGCAGCGGATGATTCGGTGACAACTTTAACTAGCAGTAAAAGCATATCTTTATCGGATTATTTAGGAACTGTGCAAGCAGTGGCTTTATTGCCAGAAGGGGATTATAAAAAAGATCTCTTAACTAAATTGGAACCGATACGTACCAAACTTAGCGACTCTAATGACCAGTTTGCTGCTAAAATGCAGCAGGATGAAAGCGCGATTGCTTCAGCAGCAGCCAGCTATCGCCAGCGTCAAGCTAAGGTTTTAGAAGATAAAAACAAGGAACTGCAAAAGATTCAAAAAGAAGTGGCCGAGAAGCAGAAAACCTATGACTCATATGCTCGGATTAGTCAATCACGAGCGGACAGTATCAGTCGTTCTAAAGCGGCAGAAGAATCTACAACCGAATCCAGCTCTTCAACCAGTGGATCAAGTTCCAGTTCGACCACTCAGCCAAGCTCAAGTGCAGCTAATTAAATTATCAGAGCAGCCGTTTCTCAAATAAGAGGAGCGGCTTTTTTTCGAGAGTATCATCGTTGATTCGGTTTTTCAGATTTTAATTGAGTGCCAACCAATAGCATCGGCGTTTAAATGCGGAGATTCGTTCAAGATGCCCCACTGATATTATTAAAATTACCTTCCTTGTGAAAAGGAATGTTAGGAGCAGTAAGAAGTTTAATAAGTAGTCAAAAAACGTTGTCTAGTTTAAAAACTGGACAACGCTTTTTGCTATAATAAAGTAAAAAAGGTCAGGGGGATAAAAGTATGCAAATTCGGTTAGCCACGTCAGAAGACGTTCAATTCTTGGATGAAAATGATCCGCATATTGAGAAGCAGGAATTGTTGAACAGTATTCACCTAAATCGTGTCTATATAATAGAAGAAAAACGTCAAAAAATTGGTTGGCTGCGCTACAATTATTTTTGGGACAGCATCCCATTTATGACAATGCTTTACTTTTTTGAAGAGTATCGTGGACAAGGCCATGGTCGTCAAGCTATTGAATTTTGGGAGTCGAAAATGCGTGAGTTTGATTATAAACGAGTCATGACCTCTACGGTATCGACGGAGTTTGCCCAGCATTTTTATCATAAGCTAGGCTATGTTCCGATTGGCGGGTTCACGCCTTTAGGAGAGCCTTACGAAATTATGTTAGAAAAAGTTTTTGGATAAATATGAGTCGTTCTTTCAGACGAGAGAACGGCTTTTTTAGTTAGCCTGCAATTGGTTTTCGCATAATTCACACAAACACTTTTCTATATTATCCAAATCCTTTTGCGAAACTCGCGCTCGAACGATCAACTGTTTTTGCTGGGGAGAACACTGATTCTCATAAAATGGAACCGTACCGATTAGTAAATCCGCTTCTTCAGGGAATTCTACAAAATTGAGAGCGTAACGATTGCTGTAATAAAAATTGAGTTTGATTTCCAAATACTGTTTAAATGAATCACTAGTTTCAGAATAAATGTAAATGGCAATTTCTGGTAATAGTTTATCCATCGGCATAATAGAGATACAGATGGATAAGCTGAACATGCGAAACATATCTAATTCCGGATTGGACAATTGCCTCGACCATTCTGACCAAAAATTCTCAAAACGTTTTAAGTAAAGTGGATACATTTCAGTTAAATCTTCTAAGCCAACAAAAGCTTGGAGGTTTGTTAGAAATGAACCACTTAATGGAAAAAAATGCATAGTCATAGTTAATTGATTCAGTTTCTTGTAAATGAATTCTTCTTCTTTTGTAGAGAGTAAACGAAAGTGTTTCTGAAATAATTGAACCCAGTTTTGCAATGAATCGGTAGTTACCAACTGTTCACTTTTCAATGGCAATTGGAAATTTTTCGACAGAGAACAGTAGACAGCAGCTAGTAAAAAATTCCAATCTTCAGTCGACCAATGGGCTAAAAAAGCAGGCTGTTCAGGAAAATCTAACGTATTCATTATATTCAAATCTGCTTGAGAAAACTGCAGTTTTTTTCCTTTTGAAAGGGCTAACTGAGTAATAAATACCCAATAGGCGAAACGCTCAACCAGAGGTAAATCATCTGACACATCTAAGTAGTCCGCAATATCTAAAGCCAATTGGTAATCTGTCGCTAAATTTTGTATTCTTGGCACAGTAAAAAACTGCCGATGCATACTACGTAAAAAAATATAGTGAAATGCTCGTATTTTTGTCTCAGGTCCTTTTAAGCTTAATTGCTTAGCACAAGTAATCCGTATACCAAAATCACAAATTTCGAGATTAATATCCTTAACCTTCCGTTTTAGACTGGATTCACTTAGTCCTTGATTCATACAAAACATGATCGTCGACGTTTTTCGTTTCATTAAAAGTGTTTGAAGAATTTCATAAGCCAAATCTGACATATAAAGGTGATCATAAAATAGTTGCAGATTATCCGATGAACGCATCAAATTAAGAGTCGTACCATGTTTCTCTTTTTGAATAACTATGGAGCAGGATTGATCTGGATACAGTTTTTCCATCAATTCTGCTAATTCTTTGCAAATTATCTGTAAAGTACCCACGCTGGAAGTTTGAACAATTTCTACTAATTCTTTATATGTAAGAGGCTGGCTTTGTTGATCTAATACATCAATAATTTTTCTTTTCAGTAACGTATTTTTATCCAAACCAAAAATATAAATCACCTCATTTTTTCTTGCTGAACTTTAATAATAATTATATTTTAAGAATATTTCAATTTAAATGCGTCGATTTAATATGTCTTGGTAAAAACTTAGAGAAATTGAAAGAAATGAAATCGCTGATTTTATCGCATAAAGAGTTGTATAAAATATAGAAAATGATGAAAAGGTCAATTTCAGAGTGTTAGCAGCTGTGAAATTGACCTTTTTTTGCACAAAAGTATGATTAGAATAATAAGTGCTTCATTAGTTTAAGATTATTATTTATGAGGTGATGTGCACAAAATCAAACTTTAACTACATAGTTATAACGAAACTCTCTTTTTTACGAAAAAAAGTTATAAAAAGAGATCCGTTATTTTGTTAGCCTATTAATGAAAGGGGGGAGAGCATGAGACGAAAAACGTGGCTGATTCTTTTGCTGGTTTGGCTGATGATACCAAATACAAGTGCGTTTGCAGCGATAAAGGGTACTAATACCTCTTCTTCAACAGATAAGACGATTTCTTCACTTAGTAAAGATCCTTTATCGACTATATCTACTAGTGAAGCAGCCGAAAGTTCTACTTCTACCACAGAACCAGAGAATTCGGAAATTGACAATGAGACTGTTGAATCCTCTACAGAGGAAGAGACTATAAGTGACAATGATGAAAGCAAGGAAGAAGCAACTGACCGAGCTGCCATACAAACCTTCGCAGCTGGTGAAGTGGCTGTCGGCGATTGGACAACCTTTGTGAATAGTATTAGAAATGAAACAGTAACTAAGATCATATTAACTGCTGATTTTACTAGTACGTCACTCAGCGATGGTCGTCTTTCTACTTATGTACGACGCAATAATCTTGAAATCGATGGTCAAGGACATCGAGTAGATTTCAGAGATTCTTCTATATGGCTAGGAACTCCAAGCAGCACTACAGGTTCTTTTCATATGCACGATATTGTATTGAACCAGCAATACGCTGGAGGTTATTCAGAGGATATTGTAGGAACAAGGTTAAATTATTCAGATGGTGGAAAATGGCGGTATCGGTTTGGAAATGTGACGACTGAGCCTGGCGTTCAAAGATTGGCACGAGCATCCTATGGTGAAGTGACTGTTTATGGAAATATGAATGTGAATACCCGAGCAGAAAATTTCTATTTAGGAAGTTTCATTATGGAGGACAACACGGTTTACACTGGAAACGTGAATTTCTATGATTTTTCTGTGTTCTGGTACAACGTAATAGCGAGCAGCACTTCAACTGGGGCTTCTAAAGAATATACAATCGGTAAAAATTGCCGAGTCAATATTACTCAAAGTCAAACCGGCGGAACCACTTATCCGGCAGTGTATCGATATTATCAACGTCTAACAGTTGGAGAAAATAGTGTGTTCAACGTGAACATGCCAGGGAATGCCGTGCGTTTTGATGAAGACGGCTCAGGAATGGTTATCAAACCAGGAGCTGTTGTGAACTTGACCAGCAAGCAGAACTCAGGATCAGTAGTCGCTTTTTCTAACAATAACACGTATTTAGAAGTGAATCCTGGAGCTTATTTTTATGTAATCGGTCGAAGTAGTCAACCTTTGATAAATATGTCATCCAATGGGATTGGCTCAGCATCTGTTCGTTGGCAAAACACTCGTATGATTTTAGATTCGCCTGCACAATACGATCTGCGTAATCTATACGATGGCAGACAAGCGGTTCAGGTGGCGATGGGCAACTATGGCGATAATTCCTTTAAGATAATCGACTCAGATGTTGATTTATGGAAGCTAAGCACACAGCCATTAGGTCCATCAGATGAAACTCATGCAAAAGTTGACAGTTTTGAAGTGAAGGGAAACGGGACTGCTCAGGTAGTCACTAGTACTGACACCGGACTTGCTGGATTTAAGCAAGGGAACTATCGTCGGATTTCAGGGATGAATCAGAATCCAACCATCGAATGGACACCAATTACAGATGCCGACAAAACATTACAGGCACGAGTAATCATCGGCATGGTTCCTGATAATAATGGTTCAAACAGTGCTGGGGAAATCAACTACATTCCGGTCTATGCTTCAAGTAAGCAGGCAACTGTTAACTTGACAGATTCGTATGGTAAATCTATTTCCAATTTGACTACCGACCAGAACGGCTATATTTCTTATCAAGCTGAAACCTTTCAAAAAGCAGGGAAAGAAGTATCCGGTATTGCTGAAAGAGGGCCTTGGATCACTGAATCGCCGATCGCTACAACGGTGATTGATGTTACACCACCGGAACCAGCGAAGATAAATGATGATACGAAGATTGAAAGCATCACGCCTGAAATTTCTGGTACAGGAGAACCTGACAGTATTGTTACTTTGACAGTCAATGGTCAAAAGACGAATAATCTTTCTAGCATAGTAAAAGCAGACGGCACTTGGACCCTGGATATTTCGAGTTTGAAATTGAAACAAAATGATGTTCTTCAAATCTTTTTGCAGGATCAAAGTGGTTCAGCTGACGGGATTGATAATCCCCCAAGCACAAACAATTCAATTGGGAATATTCAACCAGCAACTGATATGAAATATCGAGATGCCACATTCAAAGCCGCTTCGACTGTTACATTAGTTGGTTATCTATCCTTAAGAGCAGTACCAGAGCAATTCAATTTTGGATTAAATGGCATTTCGAATAAAACAGAAACCTATCATCCACAAGTCAGTGGTAAGTTGGAAATTTCTGATTCTCGGAGTGATGCTCATAAGCCTTGGCGAATAACCGTTAATCAATCGGAAGAAATCAAGTTGGGGTCAATTTCCTTAGTCGACTCGTTGTACTATACGTCTCAACTGGGTGAATTACCAATCAATGCCGGCAATCAAGTGATCGAAACAGGTGAATTTGCTGAAGATGGTATTCGAGACATTTCTGCAGATTGGCAATCAGATGGAGGATTCAAATTAGTCGTACCTCCCGAGAAGCAGCGTGTAGGCACATACTCCGGTAAATTATCTTGGAAATTAGAAGATGTTCCGGGAAATTAGGTGATGACAATGAAAAAAATAATTTTTACCTGTATTGCACTCTTCTTCTTGACTAGTATACCTGCTTACGGTGAAGTAAATTATGATTCCAATGGAAAAACGGGATTTTATGGCGTCTATGAGTACCCAGAGGATAAGGTACCCACAAAGGATGACTTACCTAAAACAGATACCAGTTCTAACGGTTCAGTTGGGGATGTTGAAAGTGGAATTCAAAGTGTTCTTCCATCGTACGAAGGAAAAGGTCATATTTTACCACGGACGGGTGATCGTTCTTCTCTCGTCACTACAATTGCAGGAATTGCCTTAATAGCATTCGTCGGGTTTAAACTAAAGCGAGGAGGGGATTTAACTGAAAAAAGCGGTCATTCTCCTCGTTGGTAGTCTATTTCTAGCAAACAGTCCGGCATTAGCAGAAGAATCCCAAACAACACTTGCCTACCAGGTAGATAGCAGCACAGTTGTTCGACCATTGGATCCTGTGGCACCTGACCCAACTAAGCCGATTATTCCAAAAGATCCTGTAGATCCTTCAGGTCCAGCGCCTGGAACTGGTGGAAGTCGCTCAATTGATTATGTATCAAGTTTTCAATTTGGTAAGCAAAGTATAACGACTACAGACCAAACCTATTATGCACAAGATTTGAATTATCAAACAGCAGACGGCACAGAAAAAGATGGACCGAATTTTGTTCAAGTATCTGATCTTAGCGGAACGGGCAGCGGATGGGTGTTAAGTGTGAAGCAGGATAAACAATTTCACACTACCAGCAACCAAGAACTAAAGAACGCCGAATTGACTTTTCTAAAAGGCCAGGTCGTTTCCAATGTTGATCAGACCTATGCACCACAAGCCGAGAAGGAAATTGTTTTCCAGTCTATCGGTGAGGAGAAAAATGTTGTTACAGCAAACGAAAATCAAGGAATCGGAACTTGGATTTATCGCTTTGGCCAAGCTCAAGGTGATCAGGCGATTCAACTAAAAGTACCAGGAAGTTCGGTTAAATATGCAAAAGAATACCGTACTTCTTTAACCTGGGCAATCAAAAATGTGCCTGGAAATGAATAGGAGGATAATTATGAAAAAGAAACAAATGATTACAACAGCTGCAGCGACCGTTTTAGCATTGACTGCTCTTGGTGGTGCAGCTACTACTTATGCAGCGGAAAGCAGTGAATATACATCTAACGGAGCAGTTAAGTTTATTCCCAATACCGATCCAACACCGCCAGTAAATCCGGTTGACCCAGATCCAGATAAGCCGGTGAAACCAGTCGATCCGACTGATCCAGATGGTCCAAACCCAGGAACAGATGGTCCATTGTCTATCGACTATGCATCATCATTAGATTTTGGTTTAAACAAAATTTCCAACAAGGACCAAACCTATTTTGCTCGCGCACAAGCATATGAAGGGGATACACCAGCATCTCCGAACTATGTTCAAATTTCTGATAATCGTGGGAATAATGGCGGTTGGGTATTAAAAGTGAAACAAAATGGTCAATTCAAAGCGGCAACTACCACCTTGAATGATACTTTAACTGGAGCAGTGATCACTTTAGACAAACCAACTGTTGCCAGCAATTCTACCGCAGTGGCACCAGTGGCTGAAAAACCAGTTACTTTAAATCCAAACGGTACAGAATCAGTTGTTCTATCAGCAGTAAAAAATGCTGGAGCAGGTACTTGGGCAAATCGTTGGGGTACAGTTGAAGCTGTTACTGAAAAGGATGCCGAAGGGAACGATGTTCAAGCAAACGTAACTAAAGACGTATCCTTATTTGTACCAGGAAGTACACCTAAAGATGCGGTAAATTACAAAACAACTTTAACTTGGAATCTATCTGATATCCCAGAAAACGCATAGAGGAGCGAGATTATGAAAAAAATTCAATACTTAACAATTGCGGCGCTAGCTTTAGCCGGTTTAGCTTTACCAGCAACTACTTTAGCAGCAGATGGTGGGGAATACACTTCCAATGGAGCTGTGACTTTTGAAGCAAACACAGATCCGACTAAACCAGTCGATCCTACAAACCCGGTTGATCCTATTAAACCAGTCGATCCAACTGATCCTACTGGCCCTAAACCAGGAACAAATGGTCCGTTATCAATTGACTATGCTTCAAGCCTAGATTTTGGTACCCAAAAAATTACTTCTACCGATGAGGTTTATAAAGCAAAAGCTCAAAAATACCTAGATAAAGCAGATGCCGAAAAGACAGGTCCAAACTTCGTTCAGGTTACCGATAATCGTGGGTTAGAATCCGGATGGGTTTTACAGGTGAAACAAAATGGTCAATTTAAAACCACAGAAAACCAAGAACTAACAGGTGCTGCAGTTACCTTTAAAAATGGGAATGTAGCAACCAATTCTACTTCTGAAAAACCTAGTGGACAAGCAACAATTAAATTGTCTCCCGAAAATGCTTCGACAAATGTGATGTCTGCGGCAAACGGTCAAGGTGCGGGAACCTATTTATTAGCATGGGGAACAGACGCAGCAACTGGAGCTGAAAGTATTGAATTATCTGTACCAGGCTCTACGACTAAGTATGCTAAACAGTATAAGACTACTTTTACTTGGACTTTAGCAGACATACCTGTAGAATAGAAAATCCAATAATAGTTAAGAAGGGATGTGAGTATTGCATCCCTTCCTTTGAATGAAAGGAAGCAATAATGAAAACTTTAAAAAAAATCGCTTTGTCTATTTTTTTACTAGCTGGAATAGGAACAATGATGAGTATTACAGGTGAGGCAGCTGAATTTAATTTTGCCGTTACGCCACAAATTCCTGATAATCAAATCGACAAATCCAAAACGTATTTCGATTTACAGCTGTCACCAGATCAAAAACAAGAGTTAACGGTCAATTTGCGCAACGATACTGACCAAGAGGTTGTTGTCGAAGCTCAAATTAATAGTGCCACCACTAACAGCAACGGTGTAGTGGAATATAGTGCTAATGAGATTGCCCCTGATTCGTCCTTGAAATTTGATTTAAAGGATTATGTAGAAGCACCAAAGGAGATAACCTTAGCCCCTCATTCTGAAACAGAATACAAACTAAACATACATATGCCAAACGAAGCATTTGACGGGATTATAGCTGGTGGAATTACATTCCAAGAGAAAAACGCAAAAGAAACCACAGCATCGAGTGATGATTCTTCTGGCTTGGCGATTAAGAATGAGTATTCTTATGTAGTTGCCTTATTGATGCGTCAAGAGAAAGAAAATGGCACACCGGATTTGAAATTATTGAAGGCTGGAGCAGAGCAAGTCAATGCACGGACCTTGATTTACGGAAATCTTCAAAATCCAATGCCTGTTTATTTGAATCAGTTAACAACGCATATGACAGTTGCTAAGCAAGGAAAAAACGAGGTAATCTACGAAAATACGCAAACTGGTATGCAAATGGCCCCAAATTCAAACTTTAATTTAGGCCTGCCTTTAAATGGTGAACGATTGAGCCCTGGTAAATATGTATTAAAAATTGATGCTTATGGACAGAAGGATGAGGCAGGAGAATTCACGTACACAGCCAGCAGTGGCGAAAAAGAAAACTATCGCTATAACTGGCAGTTGGAAAAAGAATTTGAAATCAAAGCTGACCAAGCCAGAAAACTAAATGATAAAGATGTGACTGTTAAGAAGGATTTCACTTGGCTATACATCTTAATTGGTATACTATTACTGTTGTTAATCATCGCAATTATCTGGTACAAAAAGAGACATGATAAAAAGTAAGTATTTCCTGATTATTATTTATTGGGCAGCGCTATTTCTGCTTGGCTTTCCGATGATAAAGCAAAGTATATTGAGTTACAAATTAACTAAAGTTTCCGACGTTCAAACTAAGGTAGTTGACCAGCCGTTAAATCAAGCCGAAGCTGTTCAACCGCCAAGCTTTTCGGAAATACTGGCTTTCCAAGGAACCGATCAGCCAGTTAGTGCCAAGCTGCTGATTCCTTCTGCTGATTTCGCAGTCCCGATTTATCCAGTTATTACCCAGGAATCGTTATTGGCTGGAGGGGGCATGCTATTTCCCGAAAGGACTCCAGCCAATGATAACATGGTACTACTAGGACATCACTTAGGAAATCAGCAATTATTATTTGGGCAACTGCTTTCTTTAAAAGAAAAGGATGATATATACCTCTATTTTGCGGAGGAAGTCTATCATTACCAAGTAACAGCTACTAAGATAATCAAAGAAACCAATCTTAGTGTGTTAGATGAAACCCATGAACCGCAATTAACGTTGATAACTTGTGATAAGCCGACTCAAACTGATCAGCGATTTGTTGTTACAGCAAGCTTAAAAGAACGCTCACAGGCAACTAAAGAGACACTTAAGATTGAGAAAAAGCTTGAAAAAGCAACAGTTCATAGAAATGAGCGGAATGTGTGGAGGGGAGTGGGTCTCTTCTTTAGTTTAGTTGTCCTGGGAACCCTGATCATTTTGAGGTTATCACGAGAGGAGGAAAGCCATTGAAAAAACGAGTAATTATTCATTCAGTTTCATTATGGATGGGGGCTTGTATTTTTCTATATTCCAATTATGCTTTAGCAGCAACTAGTATCTATGATCCGATGAATCCTAATGAAACCATTACACCTATTCCTAATGATAGCTCACAGGAAGTGCAGGAATCAACAGCTGAAATTGTTTATGAATCAACTGATTCATCAGAAGCAACAGAGACTAGTGAGTCTTCAGACATAGAATCATCGACTAAGACGACCAGTGAGGCACAAAGCGGTGAATCAACAAATAATTCTGACGAAAACGTAGAAAATAATGCGCCAAAAGAAAAAAAACAGCAGAAAAAAGCGGAAAAAAAGCAGCAATCCAACAAAATCTGGAATTTTATTCGCCATCCGCAAACATCTCTTATGTTGGACGATGACTTTTTCAGTAACTCACCTCTGAGTATGCCTGAGCCAGTTTCTGGTGGTGAGGCGAATGAAGACAACGAGTTTAGTCAAGTTGCCCTAAGCGCCTACTTGTTGTCAGGAGTGGCACTTTATGGAGAATCAGTGCCAGCCGGCGAGAAAAAGCTGAGTGATTACTTTGCTTGAACAATTTTTGGCAAAAGAGGAATGGCGGAAGTATCAAATTATTGGGTTATTAGAACGTAGTCCATTTTTTTCTGTCAGTAAACAAGAAATGATGGATCATTTAGAGGTTTCCGGTTACGTGCTAAAAGGGGTTGTCGAAGCTCTAATTTATGATTTGAAAAGATATCAGTTGGATCAGGCGATTCTGATTATCGATGAGGATCCATTTATTCATTTAAAAATTAGTGGGGAAGCTAGCTCGGGGTCTTTACTAGAAAACTATGTAAAGGATTCACTGAACTTTCATTTGTTATGCAGTGCCTATCTTCAAAAATATAACTCGGTCAATGACTTTTCGGTTAAGGAACTAATCAGCTATCCAATAGCTTACAAAGAATACAAGCGTTTGAACCGTTTCCTAAAAGAAAACGGTCTTCAAATCACTCGCAAATTTCAGCTGGTCGGTGAGAATGAACAAAACCTGCGATTGTTTATAACAGAATTATTCAGCCGCATTTTTAAGGATGAGTTGTCCTTATACACTGATATAGATACTTATTTGGTCAATCAGCAAATTGCTGTTGTACCACTAGAATCCTTTACTAGGTATCAACGGAATGATTTAATTCATTACAATTATGTAACGGATATTCGTATACGACAAGAACATTATTTAGATGAAACTAGTCTGCCCTTGTTAAATGAGGAAATACAAGATCAGTTGTGCTTCCCCTATTTCTTTTTACGGTTGCCAGTTTCTTTTGCGACAGTAGAGAAACAAGCTCTTGTCAATTATTATTTAACTCGCTCGGCTAGTCTAATTGAACAAGTGAGTGTTTGGGATGAGAAGGCGAAAGACTATAGCCAGCAATTAATTACGGCTTTGATTCAGGATTTTCCAGCTGTGGCAACTGATCATGAGAAGATGGCTGACTTTAACCTGCGTTTGGATTTCTTGCATTTGCAGCTTAAAGAATTGAGTTTGGGGTATGAATCTTTACAATCAGCGATCGACATCAGCTATTTTCAGCAAAACTATCCAGAAATATTAGCGTTTTGCCGACAGTACTTGAAATCGGTGGAAAACTCAGATTTGTATGACAAAAAGAAATTTGTGTTCTTTAATTATCTATTGTTGATTGTGACAATTTTCCCCAAAGAGACGCTTTTGCATACAGTGAAGATTTATACTGATTTTTATTACGGAGAACTGTACAACCAATTTATTGAGGGAAACTTGATTTTCTTTCAATCTGCAGGGGCGGTTACTACGAATCGTATGGAAGAAGCCGATATTTTGCTGACAGACAATCGAGCGTTAGGAGAATCTAGTGCGTGTGATTACGTGGTTTGGCTATCTCCGCCACGACCATTGGATTGGGCAAATTTGGGACAAAAGATTGTCCAGCAGCGTTCAAAAAAATATTTATCTGCAGATGAAAAGAGGGATTAGCCATTTGGCTAATCCCTTTCTTGTGATTCGCTGGAACTACTGGAGCTGCCAGAAGGAGTTGAACTGCTGGAAGGTCGGGTAGTATCCCGAATATTCAATTCTTTTTTCAGATCTTCAATTTGCTTATCTAATTCTTTGCCTTGCTCTTCAGTTGTTGTAATATCACCTTCAACACGATCAACATCCGAGGTTAATGCAGCTTTTTCCTGAGCGTACTGAGCTTCTTTACTGCGATAAACGCTAGTGTACTGGCTGGATAATGTTCCACCAGCGGGTTCTACATTTTGGATCAAGGCCCAAACCTGTTGCGCATACTGGTCAAAGGTTTTCCAGTTGTCTTGCGTGTCAGTTACAATCAATTCAAATTTACTCAACGTTTGAATACGATCGGCTAATAGCTGTGTACTGAAGCTGGAGGCTTCAGATACCATAGGACTGTTCAGCTTTTCTGCAATCAGTTCATTGGCCTTTGTTTTAGCAAGTGCATCAATGTTTTGAGTAGTAGCCTGCAAAGCATTTTGACGAGTAGCTAGCACTTGTTTTGCCTGACTGGAACGGGTAACCAATTGTCCATTTTGGTTAGTAACTGAAGCAGGCATTTGGAAGTCGACATCTTCTTTACCGTTGTTCAACAAATCCATCGCTTCTTGGAAAATCTGCCGAGTCGCTTTACCAACTGAGGCGTTATCCTGAGGCTGCGGTGTATCATCACCGGCCCAAACAGCAACGGTGTAGTGCGGCGTTGCCCCAACTGTCCATAAATCTTTCGCTTCATCTGTTGTACCGGTTTTAATTGCCCAGTATTGATTATGAGCTAGATTCGTATCGGTAGCTGTACCATTTTCTTCCTGATGGACCGCCTTCATGGTATCGATCGTTAGATAAGCGGCATCTTCGCTGTATACTTTTCTTTGTGGTGCATCATTCAAGTTGAAGACTTCCTGGTCATTATCTTTGCGTTTAATACTTTGAATATTAGTAGGCATTCGATAATTCCCTTGATTCACCAGTGTTGAAATACCACTAGCCATTTCTTGGGTGGTCGCACCATAGGTCATACCACCGACTGCAATAATTGGATTGTCATCAGCGACATCCAGTCCGGTAAATTGCATTTGTGCTAATGGTTGATAGACTGGTTCCTGCAGCTCAGTTTGATTATCCATTGCTAACTTGTAGGCTACCACATTGGACGACATAGCCAAGGCATTACGCAAGGTTAGATTTCCTCGCGAGCCCATATAAATATTATTCGGATAATTATTGTTTGGGCGATCATCTGATACGGTACTAGTTTCTAAAAGTCCTCGTTCATAAGCTGGAGCAAAAGAAACCAACGGCTTAATCGCTGAACCGGGCTGACGATAAGAAAGGAAGGCCCGATTGTAGGTATTCCCTTCTTCACCGCGACCACCAATACTTGCTACTATACTACCAGTACTGTTATCAATCACCGTCATGGCCGCTTGTTTCACATAAATATTCTTTTCAGAATCCATATCCGGCCAGCTTTGCATCACTCCTGTTAGGATTTCCTGCAGCTGCTGATGAATAGTTGGATCAATTTTGGTTTGAATTTCATAACCACCAGATAAAATTCGTTGATACACTTTATTGTAGGCATCAAGGTATTCTTGGTTGTAGCGGTCTTCTTCTTCTTTGCTGTCAAATTGATATTGAAAGCGGAAATCTTGCTGCTCCATCAAAATTTTCGTTGCTGAATCGACTGCTAAGGCAACTTCATTATCACCTAGATCATTGTTCAAGGCATCAGAATGAATGCTGGCATTAAAATCATCTTTTATCGCCTTATTATAGTCATCATTAGTAATATATCCTTGGCTCAACATCTCACCGAGAATAGTCTTACCTCGTTTCATCGCATTGTCCTTATTGCTTACTGGATCATGCAACCCCGGATTGTTAGTAATCCCGACTAAAACGGCTTTTTCTAGTAAACTTGTGTCGTTAATGGACTTGTTAAAGTAGACACGAGAAGCAGCGTTAATCCCATAAGCACCGTGACCGAAATAAACATTATTCAAGTAGTACTCAAGAATCTGCTCCTTAGAAAACTTCTGCTCCAAAGATTGAGCCATAACCATTTCTTCCACTTTACGAGAAATCGATACTTCCGGTGTTAAATAAATATTTTTAACCAGCTGCTGAGTAATAGTAGAGGCTCCCCGGACACCGCGGCCTAATGCAGCATTCAAGGCGACCGTCAGTAATCCTTGAGTATCAACCCCGTGATGTTCATAGAAACGTTTATCCTCAATAGAAATTAAGGCTTCCGAAACTAACGGGTCCATGTCTTTGTAACTAAGGTAATCCCGTTCTTGGGTTTTCAGCTCTTTAATTACACCGCCATTTACATCTAAAATAGTAGTTGGTCGAAATTGCTTAAAGTCACTTTCTTGAATAGCTTTCGCTTGTTGCTGCCCAGCATCTACTGCAGCTGTAATTACTTGTCCATATTGCCTTAAGAAGAAAATACTTCCAGCAACAACGGCAATTACCATTAAAGTCAAAGCTGCAATCGACACCTTAGTTACTCTCGAAAGTCCGCCTGAAGGTCTATTGGACTTAAAATTTTTGTTTCGTTTAGTTGCCTCTTTTTTTGGTTTCTGACGCTTTTTTTCACCTGACAGAAGTGGCAACACCAACTTCTGTTTTTTTTCATTTTTGCGTCGATCTTTTCTTCGTTCTGCCATGTAGCTCCCTCAAGAAATCATTTTCTTCTAGTTTAATAGATAACAGCAGGAATGACCATGGAAATTGTCACTTTACTATCAAAAATTTAGAAAAATTAAGTAAAATTCCACAATAATCTGCTGAGGGGGCTTGACGAAAAGGGCAAATGTCGCCACAATGGGAAAGGAAAACAAAACGAGGTGAAAAATGAAGACCACAAAAAAATGGTTAATCTTTTGGGGCATTCTAGCCGGTTTATTTGTCGCAACCTTTGCTATTATATTAACGGGGAATTTTCCTCAGTTTACTATTCCCTTTAGTGTGTTCGCCAGTGACGAAAAGGAGCAGCAGCAGGCTGAACTGCCTAAGCTTCCAGCATTGGCCTTAAAGGATGTCAATGATCAAGAGCTGTTAAATGCACAAATGGATAAGATTAATGCCTTAAATGAAGGACTGCAGCAGCCAGACAGTTTAGCTAGTTCGCAGGATTTAGAACACATCTTTTTGACTGTTTTCGGAAATGTAGCTGATACAAAGGTAGTTTATGAGCTTTATCGTAAAGTATATCCTATGATTAGCTCAGAAGAAGCGGCATTTGTTCAAGTTGAATTAATTGGTTTTGGTCAGACTTTGCAGGACGAAGATATCGTGACTAACCAACGCCAGCAATGGACCTTTACCTCAGCCGATGGGACGCGAAAAGATTATCTAGCCGATATCACGTTTAATACTGAAGAATTATTGAGCATGTCAGTAAGTGATAGTACAGATACTACTGCTTTATTGATTACGTCAGATGATACTTACCTCGATCGTTCTGCGGATTTCGAGACTACTTGGTCAGATGTAATTGCTAGTGGATCAGATGAGCGATTGTATCAACAAATGCGTAAATCAGATTTGAGTCCGGATCAAACAGAATTCGCTGCGTTGGAAAAAGAAGTACCTATTAAAGATAAAACAGGCTTCTTTGACCTTTATGTAGCAACTAGGGGAGACTTGCGACAAGCCTACTTAAATAGTTTCCAACATTCTAATAGTCCAACTGATGGAATTACAGACTACTATTTCCAAGTACCAACTTCTCAAAAGGCTGCTGATACTTACAAAGTTGAATATGATCGTTTGCAGCAAAAAATCAATTCAGTCACTAAACAATAAGTACAAAAGCTGAGCAAGGTAAAAAACTTGTTCAGTTTTTTATTTAGGATAAACAAGCAGACGTTTAAAAGACTTTTCGAAATGTGTAAAACAGGATTATGGTAATCAATTGGTTAACTAATTGATTTCTTTACTGATCTATTTGTCAGCGAAGACACAAAAATAGACACTGCCAAACATAGACTTTTCTTGACTAACTCAGAGAGTTAAAGTAAATTATTTTTGTATCAGAGGCGAATAGGGATATTCGATACTTTAAAAGACTTACTAGCTAAGAAGGGAGCAATTTTTTGATTTCATTTTTAGTAATCCTCATGTTGCTTTATTTTATAAAAGAGCAATTCTCTTACGGATCCGTTAACAAGGTAACGTATTATTTTTTACCACTCTTTTCTTTATTGCAGGTAGCGTTTCACTTTCATTATTCGCGAAATAATTTAGTTGTTTTACTCTTCTGTTTTTTGACGGGTTCCCTAGTGGGGTATTATCAAGCAAAACATGCAAAGATAAGGCAACATTTAATCCCAGTGTATGTTTACTTTGAAGAAAATGGTCAAAAAAAGAATATCTATAAAAATCAGGTGGCAGTAAGAGGTGGTACACATTACTTGATCGGTTGGTGTATCATCTTTATTATTCAATTAGCTATCCAACTAATTTTGACAGCAACTAAAGTGCAATTGGGTTCTACTCTTTATGAAGAATTACTTGAAGACTTATTTTCTATTTATAGACTGCAAGACTTTGAGAAAGGGGCACAAAATTGGTTTACGTGGTCTCTATATGGATTTTCCAGTTTGTCGTATCTTTTATACTTGTGCAAAAGAAATGTAGCTGTTAAAGAAATCCTTTTTCATACAAATAAAGAGATAATAGAGTAGTTATGCTCTTTGTATTTAAAAGATTTTCCGTTTTCAAAAACCTTCGAGAGATAACATACAACTTTAGAATGTTTGGAGCTATTTAATGAAAATAATCCCTGCATTGATATTGAAGAGGAGGACGAGAAACCGTTCCTAGCTGCTGAAAACTGTGGAATTAACCTAAAATGTACACTTTCCCAGAGTATTATTTAGTAGCCAATGAACTTGATAGGTATTCTATCAGTGACCGAACGAAAGGATTGGTTTACCAAGGAAATCAGTTAACCGTCTATCCACAAAAAAACTAACTTTGCTGTACAGCAAAAAAATTGGTTGCCTACACCAAAAAGGTATTATCGACCACTTTTCCATATTTATTTACCAAAAGACACCTTTTTTGCTGAAAACTGTGTGTTGCCAAAAATCGAGACGATCAATTAAGATGTGTCCGAAAAATCAATAGAGATTGGCATGCTCAAGTCAAAACGACTGAAGCACTTTGGCATGCTCGACTTACTAGAAGAACGATAGGCTTCTTAGAAAAAAACAAGCGACACTCGATTTTCCTCGGCTGGGACGACAGCTGATTAATAATGCTTTCTCAGGTTCATCGCGTGGCACCAGATTTTGAGACCATAAGTATCGAAGACACATCACTTTTAAGTGAACATCTAACTCAGATAGATTTGGATTATGTAAACTTAACAGATTGTTTGTTTAATCAAGTTTATAACAGAGAAAGACTTTTAAAAGTTCTTTTTGCTTAGATGATTTTTTTGAAGAATCAAAAATCCTTAAAAAATCCATACCAATCAAAAAAACTATGTGATACTATAAAAGGGAGAAAATGAAAAAAGAGGATTGACTATGAAAAAGGGATTAGCGGTTTGCTTATTGTCTATTTTATTACTACTCACTGGTTGTCGAGTAGAAGATGCGGCACCAGCACCAAAAAACACTACTTCTTCAGTAGAAGTAACCATACCTACCAGTGGAGAAAATGAACGTCAATATCTTGCGGAGCTCATGCAAGAATACAGTAATGCAGCTATTGAACGACATGATTACGAAACTTATGATCAGCTGTTCAAAGAAGATCTAGAAGCTAGAGATACGAAACAATTTAAAAAGGGCACAAATCTACAGTTGATCGGTTCTCATGTAGATGATGTAGAGAGTAAAAAATGGCATGGCTATTTTATCCCAAGTGAATAAATTGATGCATGATTGAACGAGAGTTTGATCATGTTTTTTTGCGATTAAATAAGGATGTAAAAGCATTTTTACATCAATTCAAACGGTTTTTGATTTAAACTAAAGACAAAAGAAGAGAAAATGAGGATAAGCAGATGGAAGTTGGAGAAAAGCTAAGAGAAAGAAGGAATATTCTGCATATGACACAGGACGAGGTTGCCGAAGCATTGGGCGTGACCCGGCAAACGATTTCTAATTGGGAAAATGGTCGCAGCTATCCAGACATTGAAAGAATCATTCGTTTGTCAGATATCTACCAGCTGTCTTTGGACGAATTACTGAAGGGAGACAATAAAATGGTGCATCAATTACAAAAGAATACGCAACAAAACCGCTTTATCAAAACGTTCATTTTATTATTACTAGTAAACGTACTATTAATGGTCGGTTTGATGTTAGCAAGTCCGCTAAACAAAATTATTTGGATCTTGCTTTTTCTCTTGTTAATGGCAAATACCTTTAGCATCTTCTACTTAATTATCAAGAAAATCTAAGGAGGCTTTATCATGAACACTAGAGATATTTTGGTTCTGTTTTGCTGCGGCATGATTCTAATAGGGAGCACGTTCCTTTGCTACTATCTTTATTCGTTGGTTCTAATCGATGCGAAAGCACGTGGATTGGAAAGACCCAAATTTTGGGCACTGGTTAGCTTGGGCGGGCAATCGGGTGGTGGACTGCTGCTGTACTTGTTTAAGCGAAGGAACTATGACGTTCATTTGACACCACAGGAGCAAGCTGCTATGGATCAATTGAAACGAAAAATTTTGGCAATTTTTGTGATGATGTTTCTCGCGGTTATCTTTTTCATCTTTGCCATGATGCCAAAAATGGTTTAAAGCAAGAAGCCATCCGCTCGATGTTTTCGGGCTGATGGCTTCCTTTTTAGGCAAATAGCAAACTAATCGCGGCTAACACACTACCGACAATTCCGAAGCCGATAACCAAAGCGACTTTGATCCAGAAATCCTTGCGGGCATTTTTCTTCACATCTTTTTCACTTAACGTTTTGCCATCATAAAAAGCGACAATTTGTGAGTAGGTTTTTAGCTGAAGATTTTTTTTCAGTTTCTCAACCTTGAGGGCTGCATGCATCATAAACACTGCAAAAAGCACAGGGATTACCAATCCGGGTTTTCCTAAATAGCGAATACTAGGACCGATTGATAGGATTGTTCCTAGCATGCCGAGAATCATTAAAGCAGTCCATTTGTTCCATTGCTGTTTATCCAATTCTTTTCGCATCATTTCCACGTCTCCTTTGACTAATTCATCTAAAGTTACGTCAAAAAGAACACTCATTAGCAGTAAATTATGGATATCAGGATAGCTACGTTCATTTTCCCAATTAGAGATGGTTTGTCGGGAGACATATAATTTCTCCGCCAGCATTTCTTGAGAAAACTGTTCGCGTTCCCGATATTTTTTGATTTGCTTACTAAGATTCATTTTTTTCGCTCCTTTGTATCCTTAGCTTAAAAGATCGAGAAAATTTCCGCGATCAAAGGTCTTTATAATTGTGCCATTTTAATTGTCAAAGGTTTTTGACAGTTTGATTTGACGGGTTTTCACTCTAGTTTAGCGTTCTATCAAACCAAACGTCAATCATCTCTTCCAAACAAGCAATAGAAAGGACCATTTAGGAAAAAAGGCATTTATCTTTTGGCTGTTGGGTAGAATAGTCAGGGAGGAGGGAACTATGATGAGTGACAAAAAAATTTACATTATATCCAAAGGAATCGGAGCTCTCTTCTTTTGTTTGTTTTTTTCTAATATGCTTGCTCCTGAGTTTGTGAGTCGGTACCGACCAGTAGTCATCCTCTTTTTCATTTTCTTAGTTGGAGGATTTATGTATTATCGATATCTGCAAAGAAACCTCAAAAAGGAATTGGCTTTGGAGGAAAAAAAATTTAAAATGCGGCAAGAAAAGCTGCAAAATGATCTTACCGAAACGATAAAGGAATTGGGCACCATACAATCAGAAATCCTTGATCATCGTCAAAAAGTCGATGACAGAGCAAAAAAAGACCATGATATACGATAAAATAGATTGTAATTTGATTAGATTTAGAATAGAATCGGGTTAAAAAGGGAACGGAGATTCAATATATGTTCATGTCTTTTAGTCGAGTGATGGAATTTTTTCTTTTAAATAGTCTCACCCTTTTAGTTTTTTATGAAACTAAGCAAATTAATTAACGGATTTTAAAAACATCACAACCATTCTCTATGACGAGCACTACTGTTTTTATTGGTGATGAGAGGGAAATATTGAAGGCGTTACAACTATACTAATAAGTTATTACTATATTATGTTCATTTTGGAGAGGAAACAATGGAAAAATTTTTGACGTACACTTTAGGAATGTCTATTTTAGAAAGAAAAAATTTACTTACTCATTTTGTCTATGAAAATAATTTAGATGAATATGATAAATGGATATCAAAAGCAAGTCTTCTGAGTGAAAAACATCATGATAAAATATTAAGGTTTTTAGGAATGAATAATTGCGAATTCAATAGCTGTATATCGAAGTTGGATTTTGATAGGTCTGTCTGCTTAAAAAAAGAACTTTTGGAAAGTACTTGGTTTAATTATCACACCAGTCTATTTAAAAAGGATATGCCTATTCAAAATTATGAGTTGAGAGATGTATTGAGGTTCCACATAAATGCATTTAAAGTTCATTGTTTAAATGTCATTGAACAATCCAATATAGAAAATCTAAAAATCGAAAAGGAGGTAATTAATAGTTTATGTGATTCTTTATGTGATGAGCTATTTGATATTTCCGAGAATACTATAGTGTATGATTTTCAATATATGACAAAAAAATATAAGCTAAATATTTCAAATGAAAAAGAACATATGATATTGTACCTCGAAAATTTTGCTTTCACTAATAATGATGTATTTTCTTTCTTTGCCTCATATCCAGCTTTGTCACGATCTCTCGCAAATAGACTTAAGTATGTATGTGATAATTTCACGGCTTTCTATAAGGCTGTTTCGAATTCTTTAGGGAAATTGATAAAAAAATTTGATTTACAGCTACCCATAAGTATTAATAGTATAAAAGTTTCTCAAGGTGATAGTCACGACATAGGGAAATCTGTGCTTAAGTTCAGATGCAATGAAACAAATTTATATTTCAAATTTAAAAGCCTTGAAATTTCGAACCGATTTAATCAATTTCTCTCATTCATCGAAGAAATACAAGATGAAATCACTTTTTATAAGATAAAAAGACTAGTAGGTGATTCGTTTACTATTGAGGAAGAGATTATTCATGAAAATAACAAATCAGAAGAAGATATTGTCTATTTTTATAAATCATATGGCACCATATTAGCAATCACTTTTTGGTTACGTTCTACAGACTTACACATGGACAATTTAATAGCATTTGGAAAGTATCCAGTGATTATAGACACAGAAACGATAATACAGCCTAATAAAATCGAAAAAAAAGACATAGATTCCAGAAAAGGTAGATTAGAAACTCACAGTATTCTTTCTACGAGTCTAATACCTTTTTCTAAGTCAAGTGAAGAAAAAGTTGTACTAAATGCTCTTACAGGTGGGCTCGGACAGAATTCCAAAAAATCAAACGAAGATTCTTCGTCCATTGAAAGTGAAAATATACCTTTGCTTAACTTTATGATGGTAAATCCAAGAGATTATTCACAATATATTGAAAAATATTTCTTTAAGATGAACGCATTGCTCATGAAGAATAAACATAATGTCATTTGCCAGATCGAAAAGATTTTTAAAGATGTTGAGATCCGTGTTTTATTTCGAAATACAGAAGAATATTATGAATATCTTTCTTTTATCCGCCATCCTAGTTGTTCGGTAGACTATATTGAAAAAGAAAGAGTATTGATGAATCTTTGGGGAAAAGATAGTATATTAGGAAAAGTTATTCCTTATGAGTTTGATGCTTTACAGATTCATGATATTCCTAGATTTTATACAACTACCACCTTGAAAAGCATTTATTATAATGGAAAAGAATTAAAGAATATCTTTTCTAAAAATGCTTTAGAAGCCACAATCGGACATATTAATCAACTGACTCAAAAACAAATTGATTATTCTTTTTTATTGCTTAAGGAAAGCCTTGGAACACTTTCTATTAGAGAGTGTGAAGTAAAAATTCCCAATAATAACGAAAAGTTATATTCACATAGTTTAAGAAAAGCGGTGAATATTGGTGATATTATTGTGGATCAAATTATGATAACAGAAGGAATGGAATATTGTGATTGGTATACCATTGTTCCTGTTAGTTTCAAAAAAGCTACAATTGTATATCCAACATACAATTTATATAACGGAATATTAGGTATATACGTTTTTCTGAAAATTCTTAATGAGTACTACCCAAAGAAAAAATATTCAGACATATCAAATATACTGGAGATAGAAATTCAAGAAAATATTAATGATGGAAATTTCCAGAGTGCATATTTTGGCGAGGGAGGAAAATTATTTAGTTATTTTATTTTATGGAAATTAACTGGAGAAAACTCCTATGAACTTTTAGTTGAGGAAGCATTGAGAACGTTACAGTTAGACTCTAAGAAATCTCAAGTGAATGAGTGGCTAGGTGGAAGTGCTAGTTTAATTGTTTTACTAATAAGAATTTACGAAATGAAGCCTTCGAAAGAATTGAAACAAAAAATTATTGATCTATCAACTGGCATTTCGTGTAAGGAAATGAAGGACGGCAGTTTCTCTCATGGCTATGGTGGTGTACTCTACTCACTGATAGAATCGAGTAAAATGCACGAAGATTCAACAATACAAGAAAAAATAGTATGGTATAAGGAAAAGTTTAATAATCACATTCTTACAGAGCCAAAGATTAGTAATTCTTGGTGTAGAGGAGAAGCGGGATTCAACATTGTTTTTGATAAGCTTGAAAAAAAAATACCCAAAACTGTTACAGTCAAAACTAATAGCAAGGAAAGCTGCATATGTCACGGTAGTTTTGGTGCTAATAATTACGTAGACAAAATATATAAACCGATTTATTTAAAATCAAATAGTCAATTTATTCCAATAGATTTTTTTACCGGATTATCTGGAATTGGTTATCAAATCTTAAGATTATCTCTGAAAGAAAAATCTAGTCTTGTCGATGTTTTGTCAATAAAATAATGTTATTAAGGGGATAGTCCCATTAATAAAAAGTATAACAATTTGAAGGAGGAAGAAAGACATGAGAGAAGTAGGATTTAAAGAGATTTACAACCAGATTTTTGACGAAATGGACAATTCGGTAGGGATTACTATTGAAGAAGCGATTGAAAACGAAAATTATGAAGGATTACTATTCAAAAAAGAGAGATTATTTATATGGGACTTACTGACCAGTAAAGCGTATCGTTGCAAATAATAATAAATTAGAGCTAATAAATAACTGATAAAAAGCGTAACGAATTTTTCGTTACGCTTTATTTAACGTGTTCTGATTGGAGTAGCAAGCTTTCTTCAAGCACCGTTGTACATAAATAAACTGCGCTGCTAATAGTAGGAACAGCAAACCGGCAATCATGATTGCTCCAGTTTCTTCGCTGATCCGATTGGAGGCAAGAATAGGAACCGCAATGACAAACTGAATTATCCCAGCCAGCCAGCTAAATTTTTTTGCACGAGTTTGAGCTAATTTCCAACGTTTCCAGCTGCTGACAGCTAACGTTGAACGGAATCCTAGCACTGAATGACACCGATAACGATTATTTGACTTGGCGATGTCAAAGCTAAATGGGAAAACAACTCACCAGAAAACGCTGGTTACAAACAGTAGAATCCAGTCCATCATACGCTTTTGCCTCTTTTCTTCCTTTGAAATTACAGCAAATATTAGCACATTCTAACCTACATTTAAAGGATATCATGATGAGAGTTTTATCATTCAAATCTTACATAACTAGGAACTGCTATTTTAGTAAAAAATTGATTAGCTTACTAGTTATTACGATGGCTTATTCTCCCAAAAATATATCGATTTTCGTAGTTTTTTCTGTTCAGACTCAGTTTTTTTATAATAAACAGATAGAAAGAAGTAGATTACGGCAACAGCAATCAAGCTCACAGTCAAGTTGGGAGCTAGGGCAGGAGCTTCTGTGATAAGCCCCAAAAAATGGCAAAGAATTTTTAAAATATCAAATCCTAACCCCACAAGGGCAAAAAAGATAAGTAGTTTTGCGGTTCCCACAATAGATTTATCGTGACCCCATTTCTCTTCCTTGGATCCAGTTGTTTCTACTTTATGGTTCCAATAAACTAAGGCGATTAGGATGGTCAAATTGACAATAGTAGAGATAAAAGCGTTCATTTTTGTTTCCTCCTTAAATATAGTTTCTGGTTAAAGTTTAGCCTCCTTAAGTCAAAAAAGGAGCAAGATTTCCTAAATGGTTCATTTTTTTACCTAATTGACAAAAAAAGTTCCCCTCGTTTAAATGATTTTTGAAGGTCATTGGTTCATTAGTAGAGAGTAGGGAAGGAGGAAAGGTTTTCGAACCAGAAAAAAAGAAGGATTTTGGCAGCGGGTTTGTTACTATATAGTGAGGAATTAAAGGAGAGGGGTGATACTTATCAAGGATTATTTGTTGGTTCTTAAAATTAAAAAGGGCGATCCAGAGGCGTGGGAGTTTTTGGTAGAGCGTTATTATCAGACAATTTATTCCTATTGCTTTAGAAGATGTTTCGGACAGATTAAACTGGCAGAGGATTTAACACAGGATATTTTCCTTAAGCTGATAAAAAACATCGATAGGTATCAGTTCACTGGGAAATTTTTCAATTATCTATTTACGATCGCAGTGAATACCTGCAATAACTATTATAGTAAGAAAAAATTCAACACGACAGAATTAGCAGACTACCTTCCAGATCAGCGGCAAAAAAGCTCCTTTCAGCTAGTTAGTGAGGAAGAAAAGACGGATGAAATCCAGCAAGCCTTAAACCAGCTGCCGGATATTCAAAGAGAAGCGATTATTTTGAAATTTTATTATGACTTAAAGGTAAAGGAAATTGCCAAGATGACAGAAGTCAGTGTTCCTACTGCTCAATCTAGGATTAACCAAGGGATTAAAAAGTTAAGCAAACTGCTAGATAAGGAGGCTTTTTACTTTGAATGAAGAAAAACTAAAGAGAATTGTGCTTCAGCAAAAAATTGCGACTAACGATGAAGCCAAACAACAAGTGATTACTGAAGGCAAACAACTGATGGAACAGCAGCATTATACTCGTCAGTCATTTTTCAGTTTGTTGGAAATTACTTTGCGCTTTATTCCAGCAACAATCTGGATCAGGCAAATTGCACTATTCATAGGAATTGTAAGCTTTTTAGTTGTTATCCAACATGAAGGGTATAGTGACTCTCATAATTTGAGTATTTTGATGGCTGGTTTAACGGTATTGGTATCGTTCTCCTTATTGCTATTTACAGATGAGTTGCTGAAAAGCTTCTCCTATGGTACATGGGAGCTGGAGCAGACCCTAAAATACAATCTGGATCAGCAGCTGTTAGCTAAATTTTTGCTTTTTGGTTTGTTTGAGTTGGTCTTTATTATTGGGATTTCTCTGATTGGACAAGACTTTTTGATGCTAGCTTTTTGGAAATGCGCGTTGTATTTGCTGGTACCGATGAACTGCTGCACTATCGTAGTATTGTCAGTTTTAACGACTTGGAATACCCAAAGCTTCCGAATCTTACTGTGGTTGGTTTCTGGTGCAAGTGTTGTAGTGATTTGGGGAGTTTTAAGTAAATTTGATTTGTATGAGGCGAATATATCTATCTGGATCATCAGCTTTTTAGCGACTAGTCTGATAGTAACCATGATTATTTTAAAAAGTACAAGAAGAATTGGAAGGGAAATGACATGAAGCTGGAATTAATGAATATTACTAAAAAATATGAAGGAACCGTCGTTCTGGACAATGTTTCCTTCAGTTTGACTCCTGGTGTGTATGGACTACTCGGCTCCAACGGCTCAGGAAAGACAACTTTATTCCGTATTATTTGTGGATTGATTAATGCCGATGAGGGAGAAGTCATGTACAATCGAAAAAATACGGATGCTAACAGCCAAGAATTTCGCACTATTTTAGGTTTTTTGCCGCAGGATTTTAGTTATTATCCCGAATTTACAGCTATGAAATTCATGCTGTATATTGCTGCTTTGAAGGGTCTTAATCCTACAGTTGCTAAACACAAAAGTAACGAATTGTTGGACAAGGTTGGGTTGGAAGAAGTAAAAAACAAACGAATTAAGAAGTTTTCCGGAGGGATGAAGCAACGCTTGGGAATCGCTCAAGCGTTGCTGAATGATCCTGAGGTTTTAATCTTAGATGAGCCTACCAGCGGTTTGGATCCCAAGGAACGAGTACGTTTTCGGAATTTAATTTCTTCGTTTTCCCAAGAAAAAATTGTGATTTTATCCACTCACATCGTTTCTGATGTGGAATACATCGCGGATGAATTGTTGGTTTTGAAAAAAGGGAAGTTAAAAAATCGCGGTACGGCGCAGCGCTTGATTCAAGAAATTGAACATTTTGTCTGGGAAGTTGAAGTAAGAGAAAGTGAAGTAATGGGTTACGAGATGACCTACACCATCAGCAATCAAAAAAACACGGATCGTGGTACCATACTACGAATTGTAAGTGAAACGTCTCCAAACAAGCAGGCAAGACAGGTTTTACCAACTTTAGAAGATCTGTATTTATATTATTTCAGAGAGGAGGTTTGATTCGATGCTACAATTAATTAAATATGAAATTCAAAAGGTATTGCTGAATAAGGCAATTTTGGGAGCATTCGTGGTATTTTTGATTGTCTTAGGCGGGATTTTTCAGATTTATTTAGTGAATTCACGGATGCATAGTAGGCTTGAAGGGGACATCTCACGCAGCGCAGCTGTTCAAAAAAATAGTGCTATCACCGCTAAGTACGAGGGGGATCTAACCAGTCAAAAAATCCACGATACGCTGGTTGATTACAGTGAAGAACGAGCAAAAAATCCAAATTCAGATTTTTTCGATATGTATTCTTACTACACGATTACTACTTTTACTAAAAATTCAGGGGACTTATTCACTCAGATTTACGATGCTGCACAAGAAGGAAAAGTTTTTCCGATCAAACAGTCCCGTATCAAAACTTTGGATCAAGTCGGATTCAATCAGCCAGAAAATGGCTATCTTCAAACGGGTAATTTTCCAAGCTGGTCCATTCTAATGGATGCCTTAGATCGAATATTTATACTAACGTCACTTTTGATTATCTTCCTGTGCTCGACAATTTTCTCTAATGAGGTATCAGGAGGGAATATAGGGCTGCTGCTGTCAACTAAATACGGTCGTTCCAAATCAACAGTAAGTAAACTGGCTGCGGCAATGCTTTTAAGCTTAGGAATTTTTCTATTTGCTCAGCTCGTGACGATTATTCTTTTCCAAATTATTTTTGGGTTCAGCGGTTGGAATGTTAGTGTTCAAGCTAACTTAATGTGGCGATTGTATGATTTTCCTTGGTTTATTAATCTTCTGCAAGTGTTCTTTTTGACTAGAGGTGTTCAGATTGTCAGTGTTTCAGCTATTGTGGCAATGACCTGCTATGTTTCAAGTATGACCAAATCACCGTTTAGTTCCTTAGCTATTTCTTTAGGTGCATTTTTTGCACCGGAGCTTTTACTAAGAGTTTTTAAAGAAGGGGTCCCAGCGAAGATCTTACAATTATTTCCGATTAATAACTATGGATCATTAAAAATACTCCAATTGATTCAGCTGAAGGAAGGCTTTCTATTTGGCACAGTACTAATGAACTTGATTGGGGTGCTGATTATTTTCCTTCTAGCAAAAGGGGTATTTGACTGGTTGGTTTACTGGCGAATGAAACGTTATCGAATCTCCTAATTGATAAAAATTAAGCGAATTTCCATTAGGGAAATTCGCTTTTTGTATGGAGAGTTTGTTATAAATAACCAAGAAACTAAAGCTGTGGTGTACTATTGAAACTAACGAATACTTGAAAAAAGCCCTCTGAAACGAAAGCAAAGGGGGCAATATATTAAATAGAGATGTTCTACATAAAAATTAAGGAGATTCTTAATGACAAGGTTATGAACAGTTGGAAGACTTATCCACCGTTTCAAAAGTCATAGGTATGGTGAAGGCATGACTTGTTGCAGAGTTGAATTTGGCTATAAAGTTTGCACGGTGAATACTGGAATAATTTTAACAACTACATAATTCTTCAGAAAAAAAGTAGATGATTGCTCATCTACTCTTCGATTGCCAGCATCACGGCACCGGCTGCTCCTAGGACGCCTAGAACAGTTAAAGGAGCTTTTTTGAAGACAACGCCTGATGTAATCAAACCAATTCCTAATAATCCATTGGTAATTGCAGAAGAAGTTTTCATTTTTTTGCTAGGTCGTGGCAATTGAATGGTCAGTCCCAGTTGTTTAGCTGCTTTCTCGAAATAATTTGCTGTTTCATTGATCATTTCATATTCCTCCTGTATTCATCAATTTAGTCAAATAATTCATTTACTAAGGTATCCGCCATAAAATTAAATACATCGAAATAATTGTAGATGGCTGCAATCGTTTGTTTTGTGGTAATCGTCGAAAGTAATGAACTAAACACAGCATAAGATTTTGCACGCTCGATTTTAGGTTTCAAATTTGCTGCTTGCAGCGCTGATTCAAAAAATTCCAGACTGTCAAATTTCAATGCATGCATTTCTTCCTCTGACAATTTAGTGACAAATGCTCGGAAGTCAGGTGTGTTCACATCATATAGAAAAGGTTTGCGATCGAATTCGCGAAATAGCTCTTTCAAAGCTTCCGCAAAGCCACGTTTATTCGGCTGCTTCATGACCGTTTGCATAAATTGCTCCTTCAAACGATTTTGTATAGTCAGCGAAGTTTCGTAAAAAAGTTCCTCTTTGGTGGTAAATAGAGAATAAAAAGTGCCAATTGCAATCTTAGTTTTTGTACAAAGTTCTTTAATGCTTGTTTTTCTGTAACCTTGCGAAATCCAAAGTTTTTCACAAAGAACTTGCAGATCGTACTTGAGCCGCTCTTTGTCCTCATAAGACAATACCGGTTTTAAAGGCACTTGAATCCTCCTTTGTTGAAACATTCTTTATGAATATTCGTATAAAATATTCATAAATTAATTTTATCACATTTATCTTAACTGTCAATCTCCCATTGCCATTTTTAACTAGGTTTTTGTTGCCTAATATAACCATTAAATTAAACTCTCTAAAATGTTAGTTTCATTCTAAAAACTGAGCATTATTCTGAAAAGAACCGTACGAGCAGAAGCATATACGCTAAAATCAAACTAATTAATCCTAATGAAGAATTTACAAAAAAGATAGTAAGGAGGGGCTCATGGAACCTATTAAGCGAAAAGGTGCTCGTACGACGAAAGAAATACCAAAAAGTACACTTAAACGATTAAATCAAGGTGAACTAGAAAGTGCAAATGTGGTTGAATGGTTTGCCATAGATCGCCGACTGTTGTTAGAACAGGTCTTGGTCAAGCATGATCGGGAAAAGTATTTACAGCCTATTTTAGAAATGGTTGACTCTTTGGAGAAACAAACTAGTAACCTGATAAGTGAAACGATTGGCGCAGGATTGCTTCAACAAACCATACTTTATGACGACAAAGAATTTTTCAAAATTATTTCTCACTACTCATCTGATCTGGTTCGCAGCTGAGGAACGTTTATGATTGGGAAAAATACAGATTTAACTCTTAAGCAGATGCTGGAAAAGATTCGTCCCTTTGCTGCTGACGTTCATTTTAATGTCAGGGAAGAGGCTTGGACAGCGGTTAGACCTAGAATTATTGCCAACTTAGACGAAAGTATTCATAGTTTATCAGAATGGAGTCTGTCTGAGAATGACAGTCTGCGACGGTTTGCCAGCGAAGTTACTCGTCCTCGTGGTGTATGGTGTAAACACATTGAGGTTTTAAAAGAAAATCCGCAGCAGGGCTTAGTGATTCTTGAACCCCTCAAGTCAGATCCATCTAAATACGTACGAGACAGCGTGGCAAACTGGCTGAACGATGCCAGTAAAACTCAGCCAGAGTTTGTAAGGCAGGTATGTCAATGCTGGCAGGAGGAAAGTGAAACAAAGGAGACGCAGTACATCATAAAAAAAGCTTTAAGAACAATCAATAAATCTAAGAATTGAGGAAGGGATCTATTATTTCACCATAATAGGTCTTTTTTTATTATCTTGAAAAATACGACAAGTGGGCTGATGAATATGCTATTATTTTTATAATAAAACAAAAATGGAGATAAAGACGTATGAAAAAAGTACTAATTATTGAAGACGATGCTGAAATTAATCACTTGCTGCAGGTAATATTGCATAAAAAAAATTGCCAGGCAACTGCTGCGTATTCTGGAACGGAAGGATTACTTCAATTGCAGCAACAGTCTTTTGATTTGATTTTATTGGACTTAATGCTGCCAGGGATGACAGGGGAAGATGTTTTACAAAAGATCAGAGCAACTAGTTCTGTTCCAATTATTGTCTTATCTGCCAAAAAAGCCATTGAGGATAAAGTTCAGCTGCTGAAAAACGGAGCGGATGATTACATAACCAAGCCTTTCAGTGAAGATGAGGTTGCTGTTAGGATCGACGTACAGCTGAGGCGGATGATTCACAGCAACGAGCAAGGAAAAAGCTGGCGAGAAATTCGAGTAGACTCCTCAAGACATGCCGCAACGATTTGCGAGAAGGAATTGCAGCTAACAAATGCTGAGTTTGACATCCTTTGTTTATTTCTCGATTATCCAGAGCGGGCTTTAGCGAAAAGAGAGATTTACGAAAAAATTTGGCGAGGCACTTACGTCGGGGATGACAATACAATTAGTGTTCATGTGTCTAACTTAAGAAAAAAGATCGCAAAAGAAACAACAGAGGAATATATTAAAACTATTTGGGGAATTGGGTTTGTGCTGGTATAGCTTCTTTATGATTTCTTTATGAGTTGCTTAAAGCTTATTCACGGGAAATAAACTAAAGTAAAGCTAACAAAGGAATGAAGGAGTTGAAGCCATGGCTGTTGTCATCACTGTAAATGGATTAACGAAGCACTATAAAACAGAAGCCGCCGTTGAATCACTGGATTTTACCCTTGCTAAAGGGGAAATTTGCGCCTTAATTGGTAAAAACGGTGCAGGAAAATCAACCTTCTTTAAAATGCTCTCCGGACAGCTCCAGCCGACGAGCGGCGAAATCCAACTTTTTGGCAGCTCTGAACCGGCAGAGTCTCGTAGTCGGATTGGTTTTCTAATTGAGGAGCCGCCCTTTTTTTCAGATTTCACAGCACAGCAGAATTTAGAGTATTTTCGGATTCAACGTGGGGTAGTTGAAAAGTCCAAGATTACTGAGGTTCTGGAACAGGTTGGACTTACCAATCAGGCAAGAAAAAAGGTTCGGGAATATTCAATGGGAATGAAGCAACGGCTGGGTTTAGCGCTATGCTTGCTGGCTAGTCCTGATTGTCTTGTTTTAGACGAACCGACAAATGGCTTGGATCCAGAAGGTATTAATCAAATCCGTCAACTGTTGCTGGAGCTGAACCAGCAAAAGCAAGTGACTATCCTAATCGCTAGTCACATTTTAAAGGAATTGCAGCTAATTGCCACTCGCTACGTTTTTATTCATGAAGGAAAACTCATTGAAACGATTAGTCAGGCAGAATTACAGGAAAAATGTCAAAAGCAGTTGAAGCTGAAGGTGAATCGAAGCGACCAAGCTGCCCAATTATTGGAGCGTAATTTTCCGAATATCCAGTATCGTTGTTTATCCAGTGGTTGGATTAGTATTCAAAATCACTTAGAAAACAGTGCAGAGATCAATCAACTCTTAGTAAGTAACGGTGTTTCCATCAGTGAATTAAGGATAGAGGATTTGAAGCTGGAAGACTATTTCTTACAACGAATTGGGGAAAGCTGACATGATTAATTATTTGGCCAGTGAGAAGTATCGTCTATTTCGTAGAACCGCATTTTATATATCCAGTGTAGGTTATTTACTGATTAGCTGTGGGATTACGGTTGTTTATAAGAATATGTCTGATAGTTTTTTTGAAACCACTTGGCTATTCTATTTTAGCAATTTGTTAATAACTGTCGTGATCAATTTCTTTATGGTAGTACTTTTCAATTCTTTATTAATGGGAAAAAATGATGGGGTATTAAAACAGACGCTTGCTTTTGGGATTTCTAAACAGACGATTTTTCTAGCTAAATTATTGATCACGCTAGGTGTTTTATTGGTTGTATTTGCAGCGGGTGTAATACTGACAGTGTTTTTAGGAGAAACTTTATTCACTGCTGATCCAGGAATTTTAAAGGATTACTTCATTTCTATCAGTAATTTTTTACCACTGTTTATTAGCATGTTTGTCTTTGGACATGTACTAACAATGCTTCAGATTAGTCAGATTTTTAGGATTCTAGTTTTATTTTTTAGTTATACTTTAGCAGGAGAGCTGCTGTATGGAATTCTTCGCTTGTTTGTCAAAAATGAGCAGTTATCTTACTATTTTCCTTCCAATCTATTGGCTGAGGTCGTTAATCAATTTTTTGAGGGAAGGGTCTCGCCAATGCCGGAAAACTGGATAGCGGGCGGTATCGTAGTCGTTTTATGTTTAATTATCGGGTTGAGCTTGTTTAACCGAAAAGGTTTTTAGTGATAGAGAGGGTTGAAGATGTTGGTGAGTTGGATTCTATGTGGCATATTTTTGGTTCTTTTCGTCAGTAGCGTTCTGCTGATCCAGCTTTACCGCTGGGATGTTAGAAAAATGACTAAGCAGTTGGAAGAAATTATTGCCGAGCTCGGCACCAATGAACATCTTCGAACAAATTCTCGTAACCAGGAACTTAATCTTTTTGCGAAGCAGGTAAATAATTTAATCACACAGTTTAAGCAAGAACAACAGCATGAGCAGCAGCAGTCTAGGAAGCTGAAACAGGAAATCACTAATATTTCTCATGATTTACGAACCCCCTTGACCTCAATTAAGGGCTTTTCTGATCTGCTGCGGGATGAGAATCTCAGTGAAACTGAACGAAGCGCTTATCTAACGATCATCCAGCAGAAGATTGACGATCTAACTAATACAGTTGATCTATTTTATGAGCTTTCTTGTTTAGAATCATCGGATCAGCCAGTTCAACTAGAAGTCCTTTCATTAGAAGAAATTTTAATCCCCACTTTACTGACTTTTCATCAGGAGCTGGAGAGGCGTCAATTGGAAATTCAGATTGATGAAACGAATCTAATGGAGCTGATCAAAGGAGATAAAAAAACAATCGAACGAATTTTCATCAATCTCCTGCAGAATATTTTGCGGTATGCCGAATCTTATGTTCAGCTGTCTATTCAAAAGAATTCAGGATTTCTGATTCTCCAAGTAAAAAATGATACCGATCAACCCCACTTGATTGATATGGATAGAGTATTTGAACGAACCTATACTGCTGACACCAGCCGGAAAAACGGACAATCTGGTTTAGGCCTATATATTGTTCGGTTACTGGCCGAAAAGCAAGGTGGCAAAGCACAGGCATTTCTCGAAAACAATTCCTTTGTACTTGAAATTTATTTTCCGAGAAAGTAGGGTGCGTATGTACAAACAATTGGTCTTGAATGACATCAAAAAAAACAGACTAATTACCGCAACGATTACCATGTTCATTTGTTTAGCAGTTTTATTAACTTCTTTAGCGGCAGGACTCGCTGTCAACTTAGCAAGTGCCATTGACCATAGTATGGAACAAGCCAAAACACCTCATTTAATGCAGATGCATTCAGGAGAAGTTAACCAAGCAAGACTGCAACAGTTTGCTAAAGCGCAAGCCAATGTTCAGGCGGTTCAAACGAGTCCTTTTCTAAATCTTGAAGGATCAGAAATTACGATCGGTGAGCATACTTTGAAGGATAGTATCCAAGATAATGGAGTAACTATCCAAAGTAAAGATTTTGATTATTTGTTGGATATAGAAGGCCAGATTATTCAACCAAAAAAGGGAGAAGTTTATGTTCCATTATACTATCTAAAAGAAGGACAGGCGAAGCTAGGGGATCAATTATCCATTCATGGAATATCTTTCAAGGTTGCTGGATTTTTGCGTGATTCACAAATGAATGCAGCACTGATCTCTTCAAAACGGTTTTTACTTCATCCTGCCGACTACCAGCAGCTGGAAAAGTTCGGCAGATTAGAAACATTAATTCTTTTTCGATTAAAGGATCCTTCAAAGATATCTGATTTAGAAAATGCGTATGCAGCAGCAGGTTTAGAATCCAATGGACCGCCTTCGGTCAGCTACCAAAATTTCAAATTGGCTAATGCTATTACTGATGGAATGATGATAGGTGTGCTAGTTATTATCAGCCTCCTGGTTATATTAGTTACCTTTCTGTGTATTCGCTTTACATTATTAGCAAAAATAGAGGAAGATTATCAAGAAATTGGTGTCTTAAAAGCCATAGGAATCCGCGTTTCCATGATTCGTAAAATTTACTTGGCAAAATATGGTGTGCTTTCTTTATTCGCTGGAATTCTAGGATTTGTCAGTGCTCTAGTGCTTCAGCAACCTTTGATGGAAAACATTCGGTTATATTTTGGAGAAAGCAATAATGGCATGCTAAGTGTAATGTTCAGTTTATTTGGGGCAATCCTAATTGTCAGCAATATCTTACTTTATACTAACGGATTAATGAGACGATTTCGTAAAATATCAGCGGCACAGGCGATTCGGTTTGGTGCTCCTAAAGAGAAGACCGGAAGAAGCAGCCATTTCACCTTAAGTAAAAATCATCTTTTTTCCACCAATGTCTTTTTAGGAATCAAAGATGTTTTGGTGAGGAAAAAATTGTATCTGACGATGCTGATAGTCGTGATTATTTCTGCTTTTCTAATGATATTACCTAGAAATCTTCATACGACTATCTCATCAAAAAGCTTTATGACTTATATGGGGATTGGCCGATGCGATTCACTGATTTATCTTCAGCAGACAGATAATATTCCTGAGAAGACAAATCAAATAGCTAGTGATTTAGCGAAGGATCAAACCGTTGAAAACTATGCGGTGTTAACTAGTTATATGTTTGATGTCGCCATGCCTGATCAAACAACCCAACGTCTAAAAGTTGAGCTCGGAAACCGTACACAGTTTCCAGTGGCTTATGGAAAAGGGACAGCCCCTAAATCAAAGGTACAAATAGCCTTATCAAATATGGTAGCAGATGATTTAGAGAAAAAGGTAGGAGACACACTGGAGCTATTAGTAGCTGGCAAAAAACGAACCTTGACTGTCAGCGGTATTTATTCGGATGTGACAAACGGCGGAAAAACCACCAAGGCAATCTTTGATCCGCCCCAAGAAAAGGCTCATGTGATTGGAAGCTCTATCCCAATAACCTTTAAAAAAGCAGAAATGATTGATGATAAGACAGAAGAATTTAAACAACGATACGAATATGCCTCTGTCGCAGACATTGATGAACATATTCAACAAACATTAGGCGGAACCATCGCAGGAATTCAAACGGCTTCTTTGATTGCCATCCTGATTACGGTCTTCCTGATCTTTTTAGTGACGATTCTGTTCATGAAATTACTGATTGCAAAAGATCGCTTTTCAACAGCTATCTTAAAATCAATCGGCTTTGAGAATACGAGTATTCGCAAGCAGTATTTTGCACGTTCTGGCGTAATTTTGATTTTAGGGGTGCTAACCGGAACACTAGTAGCGAATACACTGGGAGAATATGTTAGCGTGGCTTTGATTTCTTCCTTTGGTCTTTCCTCGATTCACTTTGAAATCAATCCATTCTTTGCCTATTTTCTCGCACCGTTAATTATGGCAGCATCTATCTTTATTGCTACATTAATTGGCACGAGAGACATTGGTAAAATCACTATACCTGAATATATAAAGGAGTAACCGATGGAAAATATACTGACTGGCACAAAAATTGAAAAATCATTTGGCGATGACCCTAAGGTGACCATTCTCGACAAAGTGGATATAGAAATTAAGCAGGGGGATTTTGTCGCCATTATGGGTCCCTCTGGTTGTGGGAAAACAACCTTGCTTTTTGCACTAAGCGGAACGGATACCATTGATCAAGGTTCAATCGAATGTGAGGGCATCCAGCTGACAGGCATGAAGGAGCGTCGTTTGGCGGATTTACGTAGAGAAAAATTTGGTTTTGTTTTTCAGCAGCCTACGATGCTGAAGAATCTGAATCTATTAGACAATATTCTCTTACCGGTTTTGCAAAACACTCAAAAGAACAAAGCCGATAATCTGTCCAGAGCCAAATCCTTAATGCAAAAAACTGGAATCAGCGAACTGGCAGAGCGAGAAACGACTAAAGTCTCTGGTGGTCAATTGCAACGAGTGGGGATTTGCCGGGCATTGATGAGTCAACCAGATATTTTATTTGCTGACGAACCAACAGGGGCTTTAAATTCAAAAGCAGCGGAAGAAATCATGAGCCTGCTAACAACTATCAATCAAGAAGGTATGGCTATTTTACTGGTTACCCATGATGCCAAAGTCGCCGCCAAAGCAGAACGTGTATTATTTATGAAAGATGGCAAGATTATGATAGAGCTGAATATTGATTCAAGTTTGGAAGAGGGACGAGTAGAGCAAGTCCTGTCAGCGATGAAGGCGAATGGTGTTTGATAAACCAAGAGAATAGTTAGTAGTAAGCTCACAGCACAATGAATTTGACTGTGAGCTTTTACGCACAAAAAATGCACCTCTTATCGAAATGAGAGGTGCCGATTTACTGAATCAAAAATTTAGTTTTTTACAGCAGCATACTTTTTAGTCATGACAACTGCCAAAAGGATAAGGAACAGGATAGAAATTATCCCTGTTTCTCCAACTAAAAAGGGTCTCGTTTTTCCAATTATTGATGGATCAAGAATTAATTGACATAAAAAGTTGTGACTGGTGTGTAGTAATATTGCAGGCCAAACACTGTTTGAACGTAGTCGGAGAAAAGCCATAATAAAAGATAGTGCGAATACTAATAGTGTATAAGTAATCAGTTGATACCAAAGGGGGATTTGGGAAACATAACCAGAAAATAGAATCGGATAATGCCATAAAGCCCAAATCAAGCCGCTTATAAGAGCGGTCTTCCTCATTCCAAACAGGTCATTCAACTTTGGCACGAGAAAACCTCGCCACCCAATTTCTTCACCCATGGCTGTGATTAAGAAAATCAACAAATAGACGAAAAAAGTCATCGGTGATTTTACTAAGTAAGTAATAACTTCGTCACTTACTTTGTAGGATTTGGAGAATAGCAAATAAATGCCATAAGATAGTCCCCAATATAACACGGGTAAAAGGATTCCAGCCAAGATATATCTGGGCTTGCTTACTTGAAATCCCAAGATTTTATCTTTAGAATAATACCTTCGTCTTACTATGATCGCTGCTATTCCAGGGCACCACATCAATAAGTATCCGAAGTATCCGGAAATTTCGTATAAATCAGGAAACATTTTTTCTCCTAAGATGATTAGACCATAAAAAATAGAACTAGTAGCAAACGTAATAACTAAAAATAAGGTAATTGCCTTTTTGCTTTTTTCCATAACCATGCTCCTCACTCAATTTCATTGAAAAGACTCTTAGACTGGAAGAATGAAGTCACATCTCATCCAGCTTAGGTTTTTTCAATTGATTTAGCTCCTTTTTTTGTACTACTTAGAAGATTTCCAATGATTATTGTTGCTTCGCATTTGAAAAGCTTCTTCCCACGCTCGCTATTTCAAGCGAGTTTGCTATTTTTAGCAAGTTTTGTAACTCGGATATTTATTATACATAGCAAAACCTCATTTCTATATCTTATGTATTTAATATAATTACTCAACCTTGAATGAACCTGTAATTTTGTAAACAGACTTAGTTTTTTGTACTAAGAAGTTCAATATAAACAAGCTCAACTCAAAAGCTTCGTTTCAGAATCGAGAGCTTGAGTTGAGCTTGTTTTCTAAGTAGAAATGGCTTGACTGTTCCTTATGAAGGATAGAATAAACCCAAAAAATTATCTATATTATTCAAAAGACAGATATTTGATTTGATAATGAAATAAGGTAGTTTGTTATAGTAAATGTGATTAACGATTTAACAATAATCCGGAATTAATTGAACGTACAATATAAAAGTGTTTTTACTTTTATTGTCATACGAATATACATATCATCAGACATTGCTGCTTCGTATAAAGATATTTCACTTTTGGATTATTACCAAAAGAGACGATTTCGGGAGCAATAAAAAGAGACCCTAATTGAAGGTCTCTTTTCACTTTTTCAATACAAAAATTATGAGCTTTAGGAAAAAAATTAGAGAACGGTTATCTAAATAAAGGTCGAACTTAATCTCTCGAAAAGAGTCCATTAGATGGTCTAATTTTTTAAGAGCAAATTAGGATCGTTTTTCGCAATAAAGCTTTCTAATGTCGTACGATCTACTAACGCATTAGTTATGCCATCACGTGATACCAAGAAACCTGCTGCGTAGGTTGCAATTCGAATCGCTTTTTCTAAACAATAATCTCTTAATAGATAAGCCGATAGAGCACTAATAAAAGCATCACTAGCACCGGTACTATCAACGGCTGAAAAATCAGCAGCTGGAAAATATTTTTCTTTTTCTTTGTTCTTTAGAAAAACGCCTTGTTTGCCTAGAGTAACAATCACATTATTTACACCCTTGGAAATTAAGTGTTCTGCTTTTTCTTCAATTGTATTAAAATCTGGACATAATGCGGATAACTCGTCCTCATTGGGAACGAAATAATCCGTTTTGCGTAGAAGTGAATCCGGTATTTTTTTTGACGCAGCTGGTTTTAAGATTGTTTTTACACCCTTTTCTTTCGCAATTAAACAAGTTGCCTCGACCGTTTCGATTGGAACTTCTGTTTGAACAAGACAGAATCCCACATTAGAGAATAAGTGATAATTATCTTTGATTGTCGTAGGAGATAACTCCGTATTAGCCCCAGGTAAAATAGAAATCATAGAGTCGCCACTGGACTCAACAAAAATATAAGCTTGTCCTGTTTCTATATCTTCAGAGCGCGAGACTCCTTCAGTGTTAATCCCGTTTTTATTAAGTTCTTGAAACATAGTGTTAGAGTCGCTATCAGCACCAACACATCCAATTAGACGAACTTGGTGTCCAAGCTTTGCTGTTCCAATAGCTTGATTGAGACCTTTACCTCCAGGACGTTTACTTAAATTTGATAAAAAGTTTGTCGAACCATTGTGAGGAAGGTTAGATGAATAAAGATAAGTATCCATATTTACACTACCTACCACGAGAATTGTCGGGTATTGATTTTCAGCAGGAAAACCTATTGATTGCACATTTTCCAACACTATTTCCTGATGATACAGCTTTGGCTCTTGATCCTTCGTAATGATATCAATCAGTGATTGACATACATATTTACCAAATGTATTTTTATTAATTGGGGCCGTAGATAGTCTATCTTGATAGTGTTTGTACTTTTCGTCGGTAACATCACGAAGGGAAAGTAATGAGTAATCTTTCGGGCATTCCAAACTGCTTTGCATGGTTAGATTGTATAGCTCAATAGACTTAAAAAAATCACCAGAGATAAATCCAGATATTTGTTTTTCAATAATATCGTCATTGATTGAATTGTCCAAGCTATGGATAATCATTGATTCATCAAATTTTAAATTGTGATCAAAAAGGGCTTGCTTATATCCAGAAATAAAGGCCTCTTTCGATTTATCTTCTCCGATAATGCAAGCAATTTTTTTATGGTTTTTCTCGATTAATTGTTTTGCTAAAAAATAAGACAGCTCTTCATAAGGGATTGAAAGGGAAGTTTCTTCTCCTGATTGTCCAATCAATATCAGTGGAATACCTAAAGATTTAATATGTTTTAGATTCTTTAAACTGCTTTCAGCTATTGGATCCCAAATAATTCCGTCGACTTGCTTTGTACATAGAGCAGTAATATTTTTCAGTTCTTGTTTCTGATCATCAAGGCTATTAAACACTATAGGACTGTAGCCCTTTTGTTGAGCAAAATCAATCACACCGTTAAGCGTTTGATCAACGTAATTGGAAGAGTTAATTAATATTCCTATTGAACCGGTGGTCGTTGCAGAATTAATAGTTGCTGAATAGGGAGTGTAATTGTATTCATGAACAATCTTCAAAACCCTCTCTCGAGTTTCGTTGCTGATGCTAGCGTCTTTTTTATTTACAATTTTTGAAACCGTTGAAACAGAAACACCAGCTAATTTTGCGATATCTCTTATATTCATAAACTTCTCCTTTTCCCTCGTTTTCTATCTTATCATACTCAACTCATTCTAGAGGGGTCAAGCATGTTTCGTCAAAAAAGATAAATTTTTTTAACAACAGCAAAAAAAAGTATTGACAAAAACTGTAAGCGATGATAAATTTTAATCAAGGAAAACGTTTTCCGAAAATGTTTTCCTGGGTTTGATTTTATCACTTTTTGTGAAGAGGAACTAGAATGAAAAAATATTTTCAAGCATTTCTCCATAAAAATTTTTCAACAAAAGCACTTGTACTGATCCCGATTGCTGTTGGAATCAATTTGGTAGGTGGCACCTTATGTTCGGCATTAAAACTGCCACTATTTCTAGATATGATTGGAACTGTATTGGTTGCATGCTTAGCCGGACCTTGGGTGGCTGCACTTTGTGGATTGATTACCAACTTATTTTTAGCAATTGTGACAAACCCAATTTTTTTTCCGTATGCACTTGTTAGTGTTTTATGCGGCGTGGTTACAGGGTATTTAGTAATGGCTGGCTTCTTTAAAAATATTGCAGGGGCAACATGTACATGGTTGGCCTGCACGCTTACTAATTCTTTTGCTTCGTCACTAATTACGATTTTTGTGTATGGTGGTGCTACTGGGGTCAATGCCAGTTCTCTTGCAACGGCAGCCTTAATTGCTGCAACTAAAGAAATTGTTCTTTCTGTTTTTTCTACATCATTAATAGAGAATTTAGTAGATAAAGGATTAGTCTTTTTGATTGTTTATTGGTTAGTAAAAAAGATACCGAAAAGATTCTCTAGCCAATACGCGCCATTGGATAACGCTTCATTGATAAATGAGAGGGCGAAGAATCGAGGGTGATAATCAGTGAAAATGAGTAATAAAATCATTTGTTTTGTGAAAGAACTGAATCCCGTAACGAAGTTAATCCTTGTACTTTGTCTCGGAGTGGGTTGTATGATTTATCCTAGTCCTTTTCTGGGTTATGGAATTTTAATAGTGACTTCAATTTTTGGTGGTTTTATAGGTATGGGGAAAAAAATTAGTTTAGTCCTCCTTGGGTTCGGAGTACCTGTTACATTCATGCTCCTTTTTATTCAAGGGTTGTATAGTCCAAAAAATTCCATAATCATTGCTGATTTAGGATTTGCTCAAGTTGGTTTGGAAGGGACGTTGTATGCATTAAAAATTTCCTCCACATTGTTAGTTTTTCTATGTACTTTCTATATATTTATGCAGACAACAAAAAATTCAGAAACTGTGGCTGCTCTTACACAATCCGGTCTCAATATGAAAATTGGCTACTTGATTTTGGCGAGTCTGAACGTTGTCCCACAAATGCAAAGAAAAGTGAAAATAATTCAGGAAGCGCAAGAATCTCGAGGTGTTGAAGTAACAGGTAATTTCGTTCAACGAGCGAAGGCTTTCTTTCCACTTATTGGACCTGTCGTACTTTCATCATTAACCGATGCGCAAGAAAGAGGAATGACTCTGGAAACAAGAGGGTTCAGTATTAATGGAGTGAAGCCTACGAGTTTTATTGAAATTAAGCATAGCAATGCTGATCCGCTTTTAAAGATATTTTCAGGATCATTTATCGTCTTTTGTATTTTAAAACGATTTTTTGAAATGAGGGGGTGACGAGATGGTTACTGATACTATTATTGAATCCACTAGCTTTTCTTACCGCTACAATGAAGCATTAGAGGTAGCTCTTAAAGATATAACTTTCGAAGTTCAGAAAGGTGAGATTGTTGCAATAGTAGGTGCTAATGGAGCTGGAAAATCAACACTGTGCAATGCATTAGCAGGTTTAATTCCGAACTATTTTGTTGGGCATACAGATGGAGTGATTCAAATTGATGGAAAAAAAACAATTGAATGCAGTGTGGGGGAATTATCACAAACAGTGGGCTTAGTTTTTCAAAATCCCTTTAATCAGTTGTCATATACTGCTGATACTGTCAGTGAGGAATTAGCTTTTGGACTAGGAAATAGGGGAGTGCCGAAAGAAATAATGATCGAAAAGATCAATAAAGTGGCAGATATTGTGCAAATAAAGGATTTGTTAGATAAGAATCCGTTAGAGCTTTCGGGGGGACAAGTTCAAAGAGTTGCTCTCGCTTCGGCAATAATTCTAGAACCAAAAGTCTTAGTTTTAGATGAATGTACAACTCAATTAGATCCAGCCGGTAGTCAGCAAATAATGAAAACGGTTAAAAGGCTTAATCAAAACGGTATGACGATTATAATGGTAGATCATGACATGGAAAAGGTTGCAGAACTAGCAGATAGAGTACTCGTGCTACACAACGGTAACTTAATTTTGAATGATTCTCCAGCAGCTGTTTTCAGCAATCCAAATATAGCTGAATATGGCATTGCTGCCCCAGATTATTATGAACTAACTAAAGATTACGACTCTAGTTCAGTTATCTTAACTGAAGAGCAAGCGATAAAAAAACTAGAGGATGTGTTAGCAAATGAAAATTGAAATTATCAATCTTACCCATCAGTATCCTTCAGGTGATAATGCCTTAAGCGAAATTAATACTGTATTTGAAGGGACTGAGCCGATTGCGATCATTGGTCAAAATGGTGCTGGAAAGACCACGTTCGTTAAACATTTGAATGGGTTGTTACGGCCAACCACTGGAGATGTTTTAATCAACGGAGAGAGTATTAAGAACCATACAACAGCTTTTTGGTCTCGAAAAATTGGGTACGTTTTTCAGAATCCAGACAATCAGCTTTTTTTAGAAAGTGTAAAAAAAGAGTTTGAATTCGGTCCAAAACAGCAAGGAGTACCTCAAAAAGAAATCAACGAACGATTAAAAAAGGTAGCTGATTTAGTCGGATTAGCTGACAAGCTATTGATTCATCCCTTTGATTTGAATGCGACAGAAAAAAAGTTTTGTACAATTGGTTCGATTTTGATGATGAACCCAGAAATGATTATTTTGGATGAGCCAACTTGCGGTCAGGATCTTGAAGGAAATAAACGATTGGCAAGGATCATTACCGCGCTGAAAGAAAACCATCAACTATGTATAACAATCACCCATGACATGAAGTTTGTTGTAAAAAACTTTGATCAAATACTCGTGATGGCAAAAGGAAGAATAGTGAAAAGAGCAACCAAAGATGTGATTTTCTCAAGTCGAGAAATTTTGCAGGCTAGTTCAGTAAGTCCACCGCCAATTACGCGGGTGGGGCAGGCACTAGGATTAGAAAAGCCAGTTTTTACTCTACAGGATTTTCATCAGCACTTTAAAAACAAGAAAACAGGAAATACGTATATATAGGTGAGATCACCTTTTATATAGATAAATCACGAAAGTGGGGATAAAGAATGGCAGCAACAAATGAGCGAGAAAAAATAGTTGGTGTTCCGATACCTGAAGAAGGAAGCCAAGAATTTGAAACAATGAATCGTATGGCAAAAAAAGCGATACCCTTAATTTTGTTAATATTCACTTTTGGTATTCTGGAACAACAAGCCTTTGGTATGATCTTTGTCAATATTGGACAACAATTAGGAGCGACAAACTTAGCACCACTTATTACCTCAATTCCAGGGATTGTCTTAGGAATTGTCTGTGTAGTCTATGGCGCGCTAGGTGACTTTGTTTCATTGAAAAAAATGACCTTGTTGGGAGTAATTATTTTTGTTATAGGTTCTATCATTGGTTTTGGATTTGGACCAAGCAGTATTTGGGCGGTAGTTATTGCTCGCGTCTTACAATCTGCCGGAGGACAAGTCGCAGGATCAGTTTTCTTGGTGCTAGTATCAAAATATATTGCTAAAGAAAACCGCGTTATCTATTACGGTATTTTTGTAGCTGTTTTTCGTTTTTCAGCTGCCTTAGGGGTTGTTGCAGCTGGTTATATCACAAAAATTGACTGGCGCTGGTTATTCGCAGTTCCAATCATTTCAATCTTATTTATTCCTTCGTTAGCTAAAAACTTACCTGATGAACGGGCTGAAGGGGCAAATATTGACTGGCTTGGATTTATTTTAATTGGTGCATTTGCTGGAGCAATGACGATGTTTTTCACAGATATGAATGCTTTTTGGGCAATTTCTTCAGTAGTAACATTAGTATTGTTTTTCGTGTATATTAATAAAGCTAAAAATCCATTTATTACACCTGAGTTTTTGAAAAACCCGGCATTGATTGCAACAATGGCAGTTATCTTCATTGGGTACTTCTTTAGTTACACCTTGAATGCAGGAGTAAATGCGATTGGCTTGAACGTTTTTGGAATTGATTCTGCGGAAGTATCGTTACTATTAGTTGGTTCTATCTTATTAGCTGCTGTTTTAGGATTTGTTTGTGGTCCTGTCGTTAAAAAAATCGGACGTTCAGCGGCAATTATCATGGCTTTATCCTTCATGGGTCTGGGTTTATTAGCCATTGCATTCGCTATTCCTCACGGAAAAGTCTGGGCATTAGCATTAGCGCCTTGTATTTATTACTTTGGTACATCATTCTTTTATTCACCGATTGTAGACACGGCGACACTAACTGTTGCACCAGAAGAATCTGGTCGTGTACTAGGTGTAAATGATTTAGTACAAGCTATCACTGGTTCTGTGGGTGTTGCTGTATTTGGCGGCATGATGTCGTCAGGCGTCCTATCTGGGAGCAGCGTTGTTGGTTCTGCCGAAGGTGCTGCTTCAACATATGCGAATATTTTCTTAATTGGTGGTGTCATTGTATTAATAGCACTTGCGATCTTTATTGTAACAAGAAAAATGATTTACTCTCATGGTGAAAAAATGCAGCAAAGCAAATAGATTAGTATTGGAGGATAAACAATGGTAAAAAAAGTAATTTTAGATTGCGATCCAGGTCACGACGATGCATTAGCATTATTGATGGCTATCGCTTCAGAAAAAATTGAGTTATTAGCAGTAACAACATCTGCTGGAAATCAACTTCCAGAAAAAACATACGTTAACGCCAAAAGACTGTTAACCTTGGCAAAGAGTGAACATATTCCAGTTGCTAGCGGAGCTAAAAAACCATTGCGTCGAGAGTTGATCATCGCGGATGATGTTCATGGCGAGTCAGGGATTGATGGTGCTGAATTACCGGAGTCTAATATACAAGATCTAGATATCTCTGCCAATGAGTTAATTGCCAAAATTTTGAAAGAGTCTGAAGAAAAGATCACGTTAATAGCAACAGGACCATTAACGAATATTGCAATTTTCTTATTGTCTCATCCTGAGCTAAAAGAAAAAATCGAACTAATCTCCTTTATGGGAGGAGCCTGCTTTGGTGGAAATATGACACCTCATGCTGAATTTAATATTTATGTTGATCCCGAGGCGGCAGATATTGTTGTTCAATCCGGTGTGCCAGTAGCGATGTTCGGGTTAGATGTAACCTTGAAAGCTCAATTATTTGAAGAGGACATAAAAGAAATACGCGGTATTGGGAACCAAGTAGCAACTACCATGGCTGACCTTTTGGATTTTTTCAACCTAACTACAACACGTCCTTACTGGGCAGATGAAAAGCATGTTGAAGGTATTCATATGCATGATCCTTGTGCTGTTGCTTATGTAATTGATCCAGATATGTTTACTGTTTACCCGATGAATGTACAAGTTGAAACAAGCGATACCTTGGCACTTGGCAGCACCGTTGTTGATTATGATGATGTCTTTAAAAAAGAGAAAAATGTCAATGTTGCCTTTAATCTTGATCTAGATAAGTTCAGAAAATTAACAATGGATACGATAAAATACTTTTCATAAACTGTTTATGAAAAAGTTAAAAGGTAAGCAAAGTCAATTGGAGAGAAGTGCAGAGATGAATAAGATTACAGTAGTAGGAAGCATTAATTTAGATACAACGATTCGAACAGAACAATTTCCAAAACCAGGTGAGACAATTCACTCAAAAGAAGTATTCACTAATGGTGGAGGGAAGGGAGCCAATCAAGCTATTGCTGCGGCTAGAAATGGTGGACAAGTAAATTTTATCGGCGCCGTTGGAAATGATGATGGGGGAAAAACGTTAGTTGAGTTACTTGAACAAGATGAGATTAATACTTCAGCTATTGATCATTTAACTAATATCAAAACGGGAAGCGCCTATGTAACCGTCGATGATAATGGTGAAAATAGTATTGTGATTTATGGTGGAGCAAACCAGCAAATTTCAAGCGAACATATATTGGACAGTAGTGAATTAATTTCTTCGAGTGACTATGTTATTGCTCAATTAGAAACTAATCTTTCAAGTATTGAACAGAGTTTTGAGATAGCTAAGAAATCAGCTGCATTAACGATTCTCAACCCAGCACCTGCATTAAAAGAGATGCCTGATTCTATTATCAGAATGACGGATATTTTAATTCCGAACGAAATTGAACTGGAAACAATAATAGGGGACAAAATCGATACTAAAGAAGACCTAATTAACGCTGCTAAAATCATTCATTCTTTGGATGTGAAGGTTTTAATAGTAACATTGGGCAGCAAAGGGGCGTTCTATTCTGTTTTGGATGGAAAACAAGGTTTTGTTCCGGCCAGCAAGGTAAGTGTAGTTGATACAACTGCTGCAGGCGACACGTTTATCGGAGCGTTCACCACAAAATTATCGATGGATTTTGAAAATATTGAAGAAGCAATTAAGTATGCCAATAAAGCAGCATCGTTGACTGTTCAACGCTATGGAGCACAACCTTCTATTCCTTATGAGTCAGAGTTAGGCGAAAAAGAGCAAAAAATTAAAGTATAGATGGTAAGAAGTGAGCCAAGCAATTGAATAAAGAATTAAACAACCCCTTACATCAAAATAAAGAGAGACTTTGTATGACACTTGCGAAGTCTCTCTTTATTGTTTACGTTTCTATTTGGTTAAATGGATAGCAGTTGTGAAGGGAGTTGAGAAAACAATGAATAAAAAAGTGTGAGAAACGATTTTTCCATCTGAAATTTATCGGGGCTTACTTACTTGAAATCTCCAAATGCTATCTTTAGGATAATACCTTCGTCTTACAATGTTACAGGGCACCACATCAATAAGTAACCGAAATATCCGGAAATTTCGGATATGTCAGGAAAAATTTTTTCCCATAACACTACTCCTCGCTTAATATTATTGAAAAACCTCATAGACTGGATCAGTGTAGTCGTGTCTCGTCCAGCTCAGGATTTTTTCCATCGATTGTACTCCTCAGAAGTTTTCCAAAAGTTGCTATCGGTTCATATTTAAAAAGCTTCTTTTTATTCTCACTTTTTCAGGCGAGTATGTTTGTAACTTAAATATCTTTTGAACATAGTAAAACCTCTTCTCCTTATTTTATGTGTTTAATATACTTGTTAAACCTTGAATGAACCTGTATTTTTTTTGGAGTAGCTTTAGGATTTTACACTAAAATTCGCTGTTTAAGGTCAATATAAACAAGCTCAATTCAAAGACCTTATTTCAGAAATGAGGCTTTTGAATAGAGCTTGTTTTTTGTTTAAAAAGATTGATGTTCCAGTGGGGGATTCACTAGTAGTTGGTAGTCGTATAGATGTTTAGCAAAAAGTTGCTGAGAATACAACGGAATAAACCACTTTTTGCTGCAGAATAATCCGCTGGTTTTAGTCAATTACTTTAGTTTGAATATAGTGAACAACTTCTTGAGTAAAATAATTTTTATGGTGAACATTATCGAAAATTCTCAGCTCTGATTGTTTGAAATGAACAGCAACGTTTTTTTGTAAATTCGCAGAAAGGGTTTTGTCAGAGGTTGATCCAATAATATATGTCGGGCAAACAACATTTTTCGCGTACTGATCGACTTTCATGTTATCTGAAATAAATACTTTTGCAGGTCCCCAAAAAATAGGAATAATTTTATTGTACAGATCAGATACATCCCTGTATGCAGCCATCAATACAAGAGCTGCACACTTTTTTTGACTAGCAAGGTAGGCTGCCATACCTGATCCATAACTGTGCCCTATAACGACTACTTTCTTATTAGGATAATGTTCAACTAGCCAATCATAGGCATCCGTAGCTGACTTCTGCATCGTGTCAAGTTTCATTTTGCCCTCGCTATTTTGCGTTCCGTAATAATCAACGGAAAAAATCGGGCAATCAAAGTTATCCCCGTATTTTGCGATTGAATTATAAGCAATATCGTTTGAACCACCAAAGTAAAAGATTAGTTTGTCAGACTTAGCATCAAGATTGCAACCGTATCCTGATAACTGTTCATTGAAGTTCAGTTTTATTGGATCTAGATCAACTTTTTTCAGTTTTTCAGCATTTTTGTAAAAAGAGTAACTGATTGTTTGCATGATGAAATTGCAGCTGAAATAGACAATAAGAAGCCACATAATTATTTTCAAGGTGAGCCGCCATAGGTCCATTGTATGAATCTCCTTAAATTGTTTTGATTTCTCTATGACAGTATAACGAACTTAGACCGTCATTCCTACAGGCTAAAGATCTAAAATGTAATCGATAGTAGTGGTAAAGACTCTTTTTCAGGTTGCTTTTACTGCCAGAACCTTAGATGCTCCTCTTCATTAAACACCTGTTTATTAAGCGCAGAAATTTGAACAACGAAGGGGGAGAAGAACGAAATGCTGCTAACCTAAATTCCAAGAGAGCATAGATCAAGAAAATTAATAACCAGACTTCTCTTTCTTATTTTGGAGCCTATCCATATGAAATAGAACGCCAAATAATGCGCCCAATAAACCACCAATTATATGTGCCATTCTCGAAATATTATCACTAGTTATCATACTGCTTATGACTTCATTTCCGATATAAAGCATTCCTACTAAAATAACAGTAAGTGGAATCCTTCCATCACTCACGTTAGCGAAGGAAGCTAGTAGGATGAACATAAACACGATACCGCTAGCACCCAAAAGCATTGTATGTGGAAAGAAAATGATATTAATTAAGCCAATAATTGCGGATGCAGTCAGTATCATGATTAACACATTTTTACTGCCATACTTCTCTTCTACTAAGGGTCCCACGGCTAATAACAACAGAAAATTTGCTGAGTAATGACTCAGATCCTGATGTGCAAGTGTGTGCGTGAATAATCGTACATACATCATTGGATCTGCCCAGGATGTATAGTAAATGGCAAATAATTTATTGATTTCTCCGTTAGTTGCTACATTTAGAATTAATACGATAAAAGATGAGAGTGCAAGCCCCAAAATAATTGGTGAGTTGAAGCTGATTATATTATTTATCTTTCTTTTTTTCATATGTTCCTCCTTCATTAGTTAATCCGGGTAGTTAAGCTGTTTTCCAAACTTTGAACAACTAGATGATTCGTTACATCCATCATTCGCATGATCCTATTCTTACCTAATTTTATTGAATAGTTACGTAAGGTAAATGATGGTAGTCATCATGTAGAAATCGAAACTTTTCTTATTTATAAAACCAATTCCCCTCAAAAAGAGTGCTTTAGAAAAAAACGATGAGACAATGTCTACTTTAAATCTAATATAGTTCATACAAAATAATGATAGCATTCAATTTTTTACTATTCAATAAGGCCTAAGATGTAGGAATCCATACAAGATATATCCGAGTCTTCGTTTTAAACAGGATAAAAATGGCAAACAAAAAGGTAGGAAAACCAACAAGTTTAACTTGCCGTTTGCCTACATTTTTGTTTGCCGTTAACACAGTCTATGAATAATGGTGTGTTTGCAAATGTTTAGAATCACACATGGTCAAGTAACATCTGGTCATTCGATCTTTTTTTGGAGCAAACCCCTAAGAAATTTTGCGGTTGTAAACATGTAAAGAACTGAAATAAGTCACAAGAATAATGCCGATACACCAGGCCAAGGCTATCGTTAAGTTGTTATCCAATGGCAAGTCCAACGTTAACGACCGAATGCTGTTGATAATCGGCGTCATCGGCTGCGTTTTGGCAAACCAGCGAATACTGCTGTTCAATGTTTCTACAGGGGCAAATCCCGAACTTATGAATGGCAAAATAAAGAGGGGAAGCATTAAACTGCTGGCTCCTTCAACTGTTTTCGAGAGCAGGCCGCAAAGCACACCGAGCAGGGAGACAGTAGTATTAACAATAATAAGAAGTCCAATAACGATACACCAATCTCCAAAGCTGCCTTTTGGTCTAAAGCCTAAAAGCAAAGCAGTAACAAAAATGATAATCGTCGAAATGGTATTTCTAATCACTCCAGCTGCAGTATGACCGATCAGCACCGCTGATTTTGAAATCGACATTGTACGAAAACGGTCGATGATTCCGGTTTTCATATCTGAAGCAACATTCATAGCTGCATATTGCGATGCCTGGCCGATGCTCTGCAGGATAATTCCGGGAACAATGAAATCAATGTAGTTGAAATTTTCAATATCGGAAATACTGCCGAAGATTGTTCCAAACAGCAGCATTAAGATAAAAGGTACAATGATGGCTACCAAAATAGCTTCAGGATTTCTCAAGGAAATAAATAAGCAACGTTTAAACATAATCCACGAATCGAACAGGGTACTCCTCTTTGATTTATTCATTCTAATTATCCTCCATTTTCTCATCAATTAAGGTCAAAAACACATCTTCTAATGAAGGTAGACTTTGTTCCAGGTTGGTAACTTCAATATTATTTTCATTCAAAATTTCAACCGCTTTGGCTGCTTGTTTTTCATTATCGAAGTTTAGCTTAGCACCTCGAGCAGGCATAATCTGTTTAAGATATTGCGGAGTGCCTTCAACCAGAATCTGTCCCTTATGAAGAATCGCAACGTTGTCCGCAAGATATTCAGCTTCTTCTAAATATTGCGTCGTTAAAAACACTGTAGTTCCTTTCAACGAAAGTTGTTTTACCAATTCCCACATAGCGATCCGATTTTGCGGATCAAGTCCGGTTGTCGGTTCGTCGAGAAAGAGTACGTCAGGATTGCCTAACAGACTCATCGCGATATCCAATCTTCGTCGCATTCCTCCTGAATAGGTAGACACTTTACGATCAGCAGCATCAGTCAAGTTGAAAAGTGAAAGCCACTCATCTGTTTTGCGCTTGACATTAGGTAGTCTTTTTAGTTGACCGATCAGGTTCAAATTTTCTCGACCGCTTAAAACCTCATCTACCGCAACGAATTGGCCAGTTAAGCTGATACATTCTCGAACCTCATCTGCTTGATCTATTACATCAAAACCATTAATAGTAGCGTTTCCATTATCTGGTTTCAAAAGAGTAGACAAAATTTTGACCACTGTAGTTTTTCCTGCGCCATTTGAACCAAGTAGAGCATAGATTGTTCCGCTGGGGACAGAGAAGGTGACATCTTCTAGCACAGTCTTGTCCCGATAGCTTTTCTTTAGCGATGACACGATAATAGCAGGGGTTGAATTCGACACGATAAATTCCTCCTTAGAATTTTATAGACCAATGAAATAGGTCAACAAGTTTTACATTCATACCGAATGAATGTATATAGCTAAAATAAAAATTGCCCTGTAAAAGACAATTTTATTTACACTTGATCAGAAAAGAGAGGGGAGTTCATGACATAACCTTCCATTTCTTTGTCTCTAATGGGCAGGCCCATTTTATCCAATAGTTCAGTAATGAAAAGATATCGTTGGTAAAATTCCTCATTTCCTCCCGGAAAAAGAGAAGGTATGAACCAAAAATCAAGTAAAACCAAAAACTCTGCAAGTGGTTGAGCGTTTTCTACCTGAATCGATCCATCTTTTTGCCCTTCTTCAATCAATTCTAGCCAACGGGGAAATAGAATCCGGCGGTTAGTGTCTAAGCTTTTTGCTAGTACATGTGGATTTTCCAGAAGGGGAATCGATTGTTTCATTAATTCCATTTGGTCTTCATCAGATTTATTTTGCTTAATAACTAATCGAATCTTTTCAAGCGCAGTTAATTCTGTATGTTTTTTTATTGCTTCAAACGGATCATTGTCGAAAAACATTTTGTCTTCAAGGGCATTCATTATTTCTGCTTTTGACTTAAAATGATAATAAACTGCTCCTTTTGTTAAGCCATCTAGTTCATTGACAATATCTTGAATGGTGGTATTGTCGTATCCTTTTTCAAGAAAGAGTCGTTTAGATACTTCCAATATTCGATCAACAGTGACTTCAGGATGTTTGTTTCTGGCCATAGTTTTCTCCTTCATTAAACATTCATACGGTATGAATGTATTATATGATTTAGATTTTCATTTGTCAATGACATTCATACCGAAAGAATGTCACCTCGTTCGCTAAACAAACAAGGTTCATTCAAGGTTCATCGAATAGACTGAGGATTGAAAGTTCCAGTATAGATTCCTCTGACTGATTGATTGTCAAAGAAACTCTGACTCAATTTACTAGCCAAATGTTTCCTGTAAGAAGATTAAGCACTGAAGGAGAAAATTTGATATTATAAAATGAATAAGCAATAAATCCCTTTATATCAAGGATGCAAGAGATACTTGATAGGCATCTTCACAACATTTTGCTAGGGTGGAAACAAGGAGGAACATAAAATGACTATTGGGAAAAAACTTAAGGAGCGACGCAAGGAGCTGAACCTAACACAAGGGGAGGTTGCTGAGCAGCTGTATGTTTCCCGTCAAGCAATATCTAATTGGGAGC
>NZ_JBIPAS010000001.1:2867500-3863653 GCF_050499065.1 Enterococcus sp. AZ071 | reverse complement strand
TTAGATGCTGTGAAGCAGCAAAGAACCACTTGGGATGCACAGGTACCTATTTCGGATTATGCGGCAGAAAATAGTACGAATCCAGAGTTATCCAATGTTCCCCTAAATAAAGATCAAACCTATTCAGTTAAAGAGCTTTATGATGCAGCAATTATTGAATCAGGGAATGCAGCCGCGATTGCTTTAGCTGAATTTTTAGCTGGCAGCGAGCATGCCTTCGTGGATCAAATGCGCCAGTTGGTAACCAGCTGGGGAATTACCGATGCGATTTTAGTGAATGCTTCTGGATTGAACAACTATTTTCTAGGAGATCGACGTTATCCTGACACAGGTGAAGAAGATGAAAACATGATGTCTGCTCGCAGTGTTGCCATTGTTGCTCGTCGCCTAATTAAGGATCATCCTGAATATTTAGAAACATCGAAAGTGGCTAACGCTCAGTTTGCTGCAGGAACCGAGTCACCAGTCGAAATGGAAAACTCTAACAGCATGCTTCCAGGATTAGCGAATGCCAAAGAAGGCGTGGATGGATTAAAAACTGGGACAACGGAAAAAGCCGGCGCTTGCTTTGCAGGAACAATGGAACGTGACGGCCGTCGTGTAATTACGGTAGTACTAAATGCTTCAAACGAGGTTAGAGACCGCAATGCTCGCTTTGCAGAAACCAGCCGTTTAATGGATTATTGCTTTGATAATTGGCAGCTGAAAACAATTGATCTAGCCAATCAGCCTGTGACAGGTGAAACTGAGCTTCCTGTTGTTGATGGCAAGCAAGAAGAGGTTCAGCTGAAAAATGATGGTGTCGTTCAAGTTTGGGCCCGTAATGACATGGATTTGAACCAAATTACTACCGAAACGGAAATGAACAAAACATTGCTGAACGACGGGAAATTGATTGCTCCTGTACGCAAAGGTGAAAAGCTTGGCATGACGACGGTTAAGTTGAACCAAGATGAGTTGGGTTATGTTGACCCAGATGACGCACCTAGTGCCAATGTCGTTACCAGCAGCGCAGTTGAAAAAGCGAATATCTTTTTGATTATCTGGCGAAAAATTCTAGACTTTTTCTAATTAAATGAAAGAACCGAGGACAGCTGTAGCGCCCCCAAAGAGTGAAACTTTTTGGAGTCGGTACAACGTTCCTCGGTTCTTTTTAAATACTTGTTCGAATGGGGAAATACAGCTCTACTTCTCCTTCTGAAAAGCTTGGCAGATAATGCTCCTGCACAGCTCCAGCTAATTCAACCTTTTCTAATGGAAAAACTTGCCCCAGCATTAGCTGAGTCGCTTCGTCAATTCGCTCAGCATCCGTTTTTATCGTTAAATAAGTCATCGTCGGAATCTCCCAGCGAATCCAGCCAACAGGCGGTACAGCCTCAGCAGGTACTTGAACACCTGCCAAATAGCGTCCTTCTTTTTGCCATGGCTCCAGCCAATGGTCTCCATCACTCATTAATCCCCATAAATGCAGCTGACTCATATCGGTTGCATTGATCAACCCGGCAATTTCTTCGAAGTGCTGATTCATCTGGTCCCAAAGCAAGGGAACCCACGAGCCTGATTCCTCGGCCAATCCTCGGCCTTCCTTGCCAATTACATAAAAATTAGGCGAATGAATTCGATTGATTCCTTTAATATCCATAAATTTTCCTCCTCATTAATTTCTTACCTGTCAAAGGTTCTTCTTTGTCAATTTTTCTTGAATAATTTGCTATACTGAGTGTGAAAGAGGTGTTCGGATGTATAGCACAAGAGATATTACCGCTCTTATTATTTATTTAGTTATCATCGCTCTACTCAATATTTGGATAACCAGAACTGGAAAAGAGGAACGACTGCGTAAAAATCTGCTTTACACAGGTGGGTTTCTTATTCTGTACTTTTTGGTAATCGAAATACAGGAGCGAACCTTTTATTTAGCACTTCCAGTTGGTTTCTACCTGTTGTTTCACTTTTTCTACTTTAGGGATAAGGCAAAATTACGCAACGGCTGGTTGTTTAATCTATTTTTGATTAGCCTGTTTGCCTATCTTGGGGTTTTATCATTTACCTCAACTTCTCTAATTACGATTGGTATCCTCTTTGTTTTAGGCGTATTTGGCATTTTAGTGCTGATCTTCGGCTTTTATGCACTGATTATTTTTCTGCTCTGGAACAGCTATTTGGTTTTTAAAAGAGAATCTCATTCATTAGCCAACCTGCTAACCTTGATCCTGGCTTTGGGTGTTATTGTCGCCAGCATTATCCGAAGATTTGGGACACAATTTGTTCCCAGCTGGTCGGCACCGCTGCTGCTTATTCCTACAGCGATTCTGATCTATTTGTTTATTGTTTTCTGGAATTTTTTATCTATTTCTTTAATTTATCAGCTGAACGACCCTAAGCCAGATCAAGATTATGTAATTGTATTGGGCGCTGGACTGATTCAAGGGGAAAGAGTCTCCCCTTTATTAGCAAAACGAATTGATCGGGCGATTGCCTTTTATCAAAAACAAAGTCGCAAAACCTTATCTCCACCTCAATTGTTGATGTCTGGCGGGCAAGGTCCAGATGAAAAAGTTCCGGAATCAGTTGCTATGAAAAACTATGCCTTGGAGCAGGGAATTCCAGAAGATGAAATTTTGATTGAAACACATTCCACAACCACCTTGGAAAACATGCGCTTCAGCAAAGATATCATGGAACGGGAAAAACCAGCGGGCTACCGAGCGATTTTTGCCTCTAACAACTATCATATCTTTCGAGCAGGCATGTATGCTGAACAGGTCGGATTGAAGGCTGACGGCATCGGTGCGAAAACAGCGAAATATTATTTACCAAATGCCTTTTTGAGAGAATTCGCCGCTCTGTTAGTAATGAACAAGCGAATTCACATCATTATGGGCGCCCTAATTACATCGGCTAGTGTAGGGCTTGCCTTGCTCCAACTATTTATTGACTGGTATATTAGATAAAGTCCTCGTTTGAGGGCTTTTTTTATTAGAATTCTTGGTATTCAGCAGGATCTTGATTTTTCAAGCGGCCGTCTGGTTTAGACAAACCATTGATCATTGCCATTTCCTCAGGTGTCAGTTCGAAATCAAAAATATCTAGATTGGCTAATTGTCTCATGGTGCTGGGGGCTTTAGGAATTGGCAGCGTGTCCAGCTGAATTTCCCAACGCAGGATAACCTGCCCGACATTGCGGTCATACTTATTCGCGATTTCCGACAATACTGGATTGTTAAGTATCTCACTGGCACGGCCTAGCGGACTCCAATCCTGTGTCAAAATTCCCCGTTGTGCGTTGTATTCCCGTTGTGATTCCTGATTGAAATGAGGATGCAGCTCCACCTGATTAATGACTGGCAGAACCCCTGTTTCTACTTCTAGTCGTTCAAGGTGTTCTGGCAAGAAGTTGGAAACCCCAATCGAACGAACCAAACCAAAACGCTGTGCTGCAATCAATGCTTGCCAGGCTTCTACGTAGCGGTCTTCCTTTGGATTGGGCCAATGGATCAGATACAGATCATAATAATCCAATCCTGCCCGCAGTAAAGATTCTTGGATCGTTGTTATTGCCTCATCATATGCATGATGTCTCCCCGGAAGCTTTGAAGCAACGAGTATTTCTGAGCGAGGAACCTCTGAACGACGAATGGCTTCACCCACAGCTCCTTCATTTTCATAGTTAAAAGCAGAATCCAGTAAACGATAGCCGTTAGACAAGGCTTGAACCATCGTATTTACACCCTCTAAGCCATTTAACTTGTAAGTACCAAACCCTACTTTTGGAACAACTAATCCATCTCTTAATTGATACGTTTCCATACGCTTCCTCCTTTTGTTTATCTTCTTCTATCATACCCGTTTTTTTCAAGAAAAAGCGAATAATAGGCTTTAAACTCACAAAAAACCTTAGAATTATTCGCAGATCATCCGAACAATTCTAAGGACTATTTTATGTGCTTTTTTCTCCGTATACTTTAGGAATAATTAAATAATCAATGAATGGGACAAAGCAATTCATTATCAATAAAATGAAGGTCATCCCTTCTGGCATCGAGGTAAATAGGCGCCAGCCCATTAAAAGCAGTCCGCAGCAAATACCATAGATTACCTCGCCTTTAGGTGTTGTCGGCGAGGTGCTATAATCCGTTGCCATGAAGAAAGCGCCCAGCATAGTAGCGCCGCCAAAAATGTGGGCAAAAACAATCGTCAGATCCCCTTTCCCAGCAATCAAAGCGACTACCGCCACAGTTGCCAGCATGCACAACGGGATGTGCCAGGTAATCACCCGTTTATATAGTAGAAACACCCCGCCTGCCAACAGCAAAAGAGCCGTCGTTTCAGCATTTTTTCCAGCAATCAATCCAGTTAAGCTATCGATTATTTGGACGGAGGACAAGCTTTCGCCTGCCTCAGCAGTCATCAAGGGTGTCGCTGAAGAAACGACATCCAACCCATTGGTGGAAAACCAGGGCTGCGGCTGCACATTGGCAGACATCTCATGGACAAATACTAACCGTAAAACCGCTCGCCCAGTCAGCGCAGGATTCAATAAATTACGGCCAATCCCACCAAACAATTCTTTCGCTAAAACAATTCCAATCACTCCACCTACTACGGGATACCACAAAGGTACGCTAGCCGGCAAGCTCATCGCCAAAAGAACTGCCGTGACAACAGCTGAAAAATCATTCGGCATCGTTTTTTTGCGAATTCTAAACCAAAGAATTTCGCAAATCACACAAGTAGCAATTGAAACCACATACAACAACAGTGAATGCCAGCCAAAAAAGATAATCGAAGCGGCCACACTCGGTAAAAGTGCCAGTACCACCAGCTTCATAATACGATCCGTTTTCTCCCAGAATAGTAAATGAGGAGAAGCTTCCATCATCGGGTAGCGGTCGCTGCGTAATTCTTCAAAGGAACGATTCTTCTCCATCATTGTGCCTTCCTTTCTTCAACGATCTGCTGACCAGCAATAATGTGTTCTGCCAAGTGACGGCGTGCTGGACAAATGTATGTACAGCAGCCACAGTTAATACAGCTTTCTACATACAGCTTCTCCAGCCGATCCCAATTTTGCTTCAAATAATTCTTTTCCAGCTGGTGCGGCAGTAAACCGATGGGACAAACCTCCACACAGCGCGCACATTTGATGCAGGGGCTGGGCGTCATATCCTCATCATGGGCTTCATTAATAATAATTAGTCCATTGGCCGATTTTGTCAAAGAAGCATCTAACGTATCTACCGTGGTTCCCATCATAAATCCACCAGTAATGATTTTAGACGGTTTTCCGTCAAACCCGCCGCAAAACTCAATCATGTCCTCGATAGTAGTACCTAATGGAAAATACACATTCTTTTGTTCCATCACGTCACCAACCACCGAACAAATTCGATGACTTAACGGTCGACCTGGTTCAATTGCCTCGAACACAGCTACTGTAGTTGCCACATTGATAATCAAATAACCCACATCTCGCGTGGAACCGCCAAAAGGTTCTTCTTTGCCAGTGACTGTTTTGAACAGCATTTCAGTACTGCCCTGAGGATAGACTGATGGAACCTCCATCACTGAAAGATTGGGAACCTCTTTACAATATTCCCGCATCGTTTGTATCGCTTCCTGCTTGTCATCTTCAATCGCGATGATGCCTTCCTTAGCGTCCACTGCCTTCATCACAACCTTGCAGCCCTTTAACAGTTTTTCCCCTTGAGTAACCATTAAAGCCGCATCTGCCATTAACAAAGGTTCGCATTCGGCTCCATTGAAAATACACGTATGAATGTCTTCTTTTGGATTTAATTTGACGTGACTGGGAAAAGTCGCGCCTCCCAGACCAACTACTCCTGCCTCCTCAACACGCTGCACAATCGTTTCACGATTCAGCTCTTCAATCGGCTCATGGTGCTCCTCTTTTAAGCGTTCTTGAAAATCATTTTCGATAATTACACAGGTCATTTCGTCACCTTGACCTTGATCAATCGCTTTGATTCCGACAACTTTACCAGAAACACTGGCGTGGACATTGGCACCTAATCCTTCATCCATTTTAGCAATTGTTTGTCCCAAATAAACCTCTTCTCCAATAGAGACTGTCACTTCCGGTTCACCGCCAATATGCTGCTGAACTGGAATATAAACCCTTTTCGGATAAATTTTTTCCACCTGCTTGTACTGATCAATTCCACGCAAATGCAAGGCTTCATCCTGATGTAAATCAATCCCACCCTTAAACCGCTGCTTTTCCATTCCATCTCCTCCACATACTTTATCTCTCTATTTAGTATAACATGAGAAAAAAACGGACAAAAAATTTGTCCGTTATAATTTCTTTTGAATTAGTAAAATGGAACCCAAAACTAGGAGAAATCCCACCACCTCAAACAAAGTCAGCGGCAGACTGAAGACAACAATTGAAAAAACTGTTGCCAATAAAGGCTCAAAGGCTGTTAAGGTACTTGCTAGACTCGAACTGATGTATTGCAAGCTGGATAAGTATAAAAGGAAAGCCAATGCAGTACCAATGGTTACTACTAAGAAAATCGACATCACCGAGCCCATGGTGAAGGTTCCCGACGTCCGCCACATTGGTTGTAAGATATTCGAAAAGACGCTGCCAAAAAGCATCCCCCAGCCCACTGTAACGAAACTGCCGTAAGTTGCCAGCAATCCCCTTGGCTGTAAAGAATAAAAAGCCAACGAAACCGCTGAACCGATCCCCCAGACTAACGCACCCAAGGATATCGACAAATTAGTAAATCCCCCTTTTGTCGCAATAAACACAACACCAAGCGCTGTCGTAACCAGCAAAAGAATTGTTAAAAACGAAGGCACCTTTCTTTGCTTAAACGACTCATACAAAATCACAAAAAAAGGACCGGTATACTGAATAATGGTCGCGAAGGATGCATTGCTCAATTCAATGGTTTTAAAGTAGGTCAGCTGGACTGCAAACATGCCAAAGACCGAAAAAATCAGGAGTGCTCCTAAATCGCGTTTCTTTTTGAATGGGGCAAAAATAGCCTCCTTCTTCCAGCCTTTTGCTAATCCTAATAGTATAATTCCCGAAAAGAACAGTCTAACTGAGACTAGCCAGTCGGCCCGAAAATGATAATCGGTAAACAAAGATTGCCCTAAAATTCCAGAGATCGCCCAGAATGATGCAGCCAAAGCCGCAAATAAAATTCCTCTTTGCTTGATAACTCCCACCTTCTTTCTCAGCATATTATAATGGAAAAAACAGGCAACTGCCATTAGAAATCGTTTTCTATTGAAAATTACTTTAGGACTATAATAAATGAAGAAAAAAACGAGCGCTCTCAAAAGAGGCTCGCTTTTATTAAAATTTGATCGCATCCTTAACGGTGTAATAACCGGGGGCTTGATCTGCTAGAAAAACCGCACAATCACAGGCGCCACTGGCAAAGCATTGAAAATTATAACTATGATGGCTAATTTCTAAGCGCTCACCAAACCCGCCAAAAGTAACGATGTGACTGCTGGGAGTGTCTCCCATACGCAATGAGTGGTACCCAATCGTATTTTCCTCTCGCAGGCTTTCACCTTCACGGCCAAACACGGCTACATCAGCAAGCTCACGTCCCATTGCTTCGGCGAGCACCTCCCCCATTTCCTTGGAGGTACCGCTTGGAGCATCCTTCTTCCAACGGTCATGCATTTCGATGATCTCAATGTCGGTTTCGTTGCCAATCGCAGCAGCTGCGATTTTCAGCAAACGATTCATAACATTCACCAGCTTTGAAGTGTTGGCTGCATACAGAACCGGAATCTGCTGACTGGCTTCCTGAAATTTCTGCATTTCCTCTGGGGAGAAGCCGGTAGTTCCACAAACGAAAGCTTTTTTATGATCGACTGCTTTTTGCAGAACCTCTAGCGCCATTTCTTTTGTTGAAAAATCAATCAACACATCGCATGTATCAATGATCTCTTCTAGCTGATCTACTACCGAAACGTTCAGCGGATAGCCGACTCCAGCCACACTGCCTAAATCCTGACCAATATAATCCCGACCTGCGGGACCAACGCCGCCAACCAGCTTCATATCCTCTCGTTCAGCAGCAATTTGCGTAATCAAGCGTCCCATTTTGCCTTTTGGTCCTATTACAATGACATTCATCCTTTTTCGCCTCACTTCTTTTCTTTGTTACTTGCAGTGTATCACGAAAGCCTTTACTAGAAATAACAATTTTGAAAAAAATACGAATGGATTTCGAAGGAAGTTAGTTCTATTCAGTGGGATTGTCAATTGCCCTGCATATCCACTATTATTCAAATTTCCCCTATGATATAATTTATAAATCGTTTACAAAAAGTGTATTTTTTTATTTTTAAGGAGGAATGTTATTGTTAGTAACCCATATTTACTTTAATGGAGAGTGCAAGCAGGCAATCAAGCTGTATAAACAAGCATTTGGTGCGACGGTTCAGACCCTGATGGAGGATTCAGATCAGTCACTTGTGGTTCATGCCGAGATAATGATTCATAATGAATTGTTAATGGTGAACGATTTTGGAAACAATGATGGCTTCTCAAAATCGGGAGGATATCAGCTGTCTGTTCAGTTTGATGATGAAGCCGCACTGAAAAAAGCCTACACCATCATAAAAGAAGGCAGTACCACAATTGAACCCCTGCAGCCTACGGATTTTAGTTCTTGTACTGTTCGTTTTATTGATAAATTCGATGTAAGATGGGCGTTCTGGGTTTAATTCTATCTAACGTGGTGATCTTTTTAACTACAAACTAAAACACCCGCCAACCTTTGTTAGCGGGTGTTCATCATTTAGTGCATATTCTTACGCTTCAACCAGAATCCAACTCCGGCACTCACTACGATTAGAATGCCCACCAACCATAAGATTGGTGAATTTTGATCATTCGTTTGCGGATAGTGACTTCCTGTTGTTCCATTTGTGCCGTTTGGTGAAGCTGGTGTTTTTGGTGCCGGAACTTTTTCATTGGTTACCGTCGTTTCTACTGTTTTAGGTTTGCCCTCTGCTTTTGCAGGAATCACAAACTTGTGCAGCTGATCGCTCTTTTGATAACCATTTGGTGCGATTAATTCTTTGAAATAGTAGGTACCTGGTGCCAGTGACTCTAGGCTAATTTCCCCTTGAGCATTGGTATCTAAGGCCAATTCCGAAATTTCCTGCTTTTCATCTAGCAGCTGGAATACCGCACCTTTTAATTTTTCCCCATCGTCATTCACCTTCGTCAAGCGAACTTGGCCTTGGTAGTTCGTCCATTTGCCTAGATCTAACACCTTAGGTTGACCAGCCTGTTGCGCCTTAATTGTGAATTCCAACGGTTTCGTCTCACGAATATAACCAGTTGGTGCTTTGGTCTCAACCAATTGATAGTCGCCAGGAGCCAGATCCTTCAATTCTACTTCCCCTTGACTGTTGGAAACCAGCTTGCCGCTATCGGGCACTTGATTGCCTTGACGACTTTGCAGCTGGAATTCGGCATCCTTAAGTGGACGACCCGCTTGATTTTGTTTCACTAAGCGTATTTCCTGCTTATAGTTAGTGAATTTACCTAAATCCTGAACCTTTTGCTCTGCTGCTTTAGAAGCAATCGTAAAATCAATTGGTTCAGTGTTGACAATATAGCCGGCTGGTGCCTTCGTTTCCCGCAGCTCATAATCGCCGGGTTCTAAAGCCGTGATCTTGATCAGGCCTTCAGTATCAGAAACTCTCTCAGTTACCTTTGTTTCTTTTCCATTAGCAACTTTCCAAAGATCAAAGGAAGCATTGGCCAATGCTTTGTCATCTGCATTCACCTTTTTCAATTGAATCGTTCCTTTGAAGTTAATGAACTTGCCTACCTGAACAATTGCTGGCTTGCCTTGAGCATTATCTGCAATTGTAAAGGGATCAGAAGGTGTTTCGTTCAAGACATACCCTGGAGCCGCTTGAACTTCCTTGAAACGGTACGTTCCCGGAGCTAGATTTTCAGCTGTGGCAATTCCGTCGCTTTGGCTTTCGATCCCAGAAGCAACTGAATTCCCCTCTGCATCAATCACTTCAAAAATTGCCCCCGGAACGACGATTTCGCTACCATTCTCTTCAGCATATTTTTGAATTTGAGCAGTTCCTTGATAGTTGGCAGCTGTCAGTGTTTGGGACTGTCCACTTTCATCAAGGAAGGTCGTGACTGTCTCTGGTTCACCGGCATTTTTCGCCACAATTTCAAAGGCCGGTAAATCTTCCGTGTTCAACAAATAATTCGCCGGCGCTTGTTCTTCCACAAAACGATACGTTCCCGGACTTAGGTTTTCGGCCGTTACTGACCCATCTTCTACTGATTCCATCCAATTAGCTTCACCCTCATAAGCTTCAACAGGGCTCCAGCCATCAGCAGTTTGCTGCTCTAGGCTGAATTTTGCACCCACTAACGGATTCCCGGCTTCATTTTGCTTGATCATTCGAGCAGAGCCTTTGTAATTCAACAGTTCAAGATCACCTGCATCATTTGTTTTCACTACTTCAGGCTGCCCCAGAGCTGCATCTGAAATAGTGAATGGGACGTGTGTTGTATTGAGAATGTAACCATCCGGTGCATTCACTTCTACAAACTGATAGTTTCCTGGTGCTAGCTTATCAATTCGTACCGTTCCTGCTGCATCGGTCGCAAATGTCGTATTCGGTTGGACAGACTCACCAGCTTCATCTAAAATTTCAAATTCAGCATTCGGCAATACCGTTGTTCCATCTGCTGCATATTTCACTAATTCTGCTGATCCTAAGTAGTTGGTTAGTGAAAGCGGTCCTTGCTCATTGTCCTCTACAATTGCTGGTTGACCGGAGGATTCGGCTGCAATCGTAAATGGAATCTGCGTTTCATTTACAAGATAGTCATTATTATTCGTACGAACTTCTTTAAAGTAATAGTTTCCTGGTGCTAACGCTTCTACATAAACTTCACCGTCAGCATTGCTTGTGGCATCTGCGACTTTTTGATCTGCTTCAGTATAGATTTCGAAGTCTGCTCCAGCTACGGGGGCATTCGCTTCATTGATCTTAACTAATTGTGCAGCACCCTTAAAGTTAGTGTTCTCATCGCCTGTGATATCAATATCCAAAATACCTGGATCACCAATTCCACCCGCTGGAACACTGAAAGCAATGGCTTTTGTATTTCGAATATAGCCAGTCGGTGCTTCTGCTTCGACAAAGCGATAGCTGCCAGGGCTTAATTCCATTGCTCGAACGTACCCATCTTCTGCTGAGACAAAATGCCCCTCAGGATCTGCTCCCAATTGTTCTGGGTTAGCGACTGCTTCCCATTGACCATTGTTTTGAACTTCTAAGGAATATTTTGCTCCAGCCAATGGTTTCGTAACATCTTCACTGATGCGATCTTGTGCTAGTTTTCTAAAACGAACATGTTCCTTGTAATTTTTAAAAGCAGTCGTTTCATCGTAAACCAGTTTTTCACCTTGGTTCGTGATAAAGGTTGGCGAGCTGCTGTCTGATGTTGGCATAGTAAAGCGAATTTCAGTTTGATTACGGATAAAGCCCGTTGGCGGAGTCACTTCACGAATCCGGTATTCTTGACCCGCCTGCAGGTTTTCAAAAATAAAGTAGCCATCTTGTCCAGAGGTAACCGGACTGCCGACTTCTGTTGTTCCATCAGCTTCGTACAGCTGGAATACAGCTCCTGCCAGCGGTTTTTCTTCTCCGGGTTCTGCAAACACACTGCCATCCACTTTTCTAAAACGAGCATTGCCGAGATAGTCAACTAATGGATTGCTTGCTGTATTCAGTTGAACTGCCGCTGGCGCCCCATTCGTTCCATCTTGGTTAATCGCAAAATTAAACAAGCGGTTATTCACAAAGTAGCCGTTTGGTGCGGCTGTTTCTTTCACACGATATTTTCCCGGAATCAAGTCAGTCAATTCTAATTTTCCTTGTGCATTGGTCGTATAAATGGTTCCAGGTTGATAATCCGTAAAATCATTGGAATTAAACGGTGCCCATTGAACCGAGAAATTGGCGCCTTGGACAGGTACGCTTGCCTCATTCTGCTTGTAAAGTTCAGCACTTCAGCGATAATTTCTAAGCGTCAAGGTATCCGTCGCATTTCCGTTAACCAGTACCTGCCGTTGGCCATTGGCTGCAGGACTAACTTCAAAGGTCAGTCGTGTGCGATTGAACAGGTATTGCAGATTCCCAGCAGTATCTGTTGGTGGGAGGATCTCAAACAGACGATAAGTTCCATCAATCAGGTTCGTCAAGGTTGTCCCAGCGCTGTCAGCTGCAAAAGGCTCCCCATAGATTTCGTAATTCCCATCAGCATTTTGTTTCTCTAAGCTAAACAATCCGCCAGAAAGAGCCTGATTTGCTGCATCAACTTTATTAAAGGTAACAGACACTGGTTGGTTCTCAATTGTCTCTACTGCATTCGACGCAGAGGAATCTTGATTTACAACCAGCTCGATTCCATTTATCAGTTCATCACTAATCGTATAACCGTCGGGTGCTTCAACTTCCTTCAAAATATAGTGGAAGCCGTTGGTTGGATTGGTATTGGTATAAACCAAGTTTCCAAAAGTAGCCCGGCCGGTTTGATCAGTCGTCAGCTCATACAATGGTTGTTCCGCAATAGTTGGATTATCGAATACTCGTGTTAGGGTAAGCTTCGCTCCCGCTAAGACAGCCCCTTGGCCATTTGTCTTACGAATTGTTACGCTGCCCTTTTGCCCAATCGCTGTTCCGCTAGTGTCAGAAATTTGAACTTGCGTGGATGTTTCAGTCCCGGGACGTGGAATCACCCCTTCTTTCGTAGAAACATTCACTGAGTTGCTTACTTGCTCAGAGGCAGTAGTGAAATTAGGTTTGGTACTGTAGGTCAAATGATATGGCTTCTCGATGAAACCTTTTTGACTTTGACCAGCCTCCAAATAATTCTCAGAGAAGGCCACCACCATTTGCTGCTGCCCTGTCGTGTTATCCGTTGTGATATCAACGGTATAGTCTGTTCCCTTAACTAACGTTTGGTTTGTTTCATTCACTGTTCCATCAGCTGCTACTTCACCCAAGTGAATTTCTACCGAATCAGGATCAATGATTTGATTACTAGACGGTGTATCAGTAATTGTTGGTTGAACCAGCAAGGATTGATTTCGGTTAATCCATAATCCCCAGTTGATTTCATTGGTATCGGCATCGTAGTTAACTGATTTATTCACTGTCTCCTGATTGTAGCGAATGGAAATGGAAGCTGGCAAATTCTCAGTAACGCCCTCAATGGATATATTGGCGATATTGGTATACGTACTTTGGTCTTGAATAATTTGACCTTTCAGGGTCGTTTTAAACTGAATCTGATACACACGAGGTGCACCTGCTGTATTCCAGCCAGGGATTGCTTGCTGCGCATCCCCAACAGAAATATTCAATTCATTAGCGGCACCTGCAGGATCAGTAATCGTCCCACCAGAAAAATATTTTTCTGGCTCTGTGAAATCTATATAGCCTTGATCCTTTTGTTCTCCTTGATACTCAGGAGTTTGGGTTGCTACAAATTGTCCATTGGAATCATCAATTGTTCCTCGAGTAATATTCAATGAGTCCTTGATATAAACTTGATTCCCTGTAATTGGATCATTGAAGAGGAAGTTCTCAACTTGCGCATTGTTATAATTGGCAACAATCGTCCAGGTAATTTCTTTTGTCACTGGATTGTAGCTGCCGGATTTTTCTCCTTTGTTGGCTTCCTGCGTACTGGTTTCAAAACCATTATTCGACTCAGAATGGTGACTGGTATTATTCTCGTCTGTCCAATCCAGCTCAATTCCGTTGTTGTACACTAATCGTTGTGGAGATGGCGGATTTGTTCCGGAAAATTGATTGTATTTTGTTTGATACTCCATACTGAACGTGTGATTGGTCGTTTGATAATTATTCAAAAAGCGAACGGTAAACTCACTGTAAGGATCGCCTTGCCCTTCATTACCTGCGCCATTGCTGGTAACAATATTAATTTCAAAATCAGGATTGCTGACATTGCCTTGAGGTGCTCCATCTATCAATGTGCGGCCTGTCAATTCCTGGTTGTCTGTGGTATCAAAGATCCGAATCCCGGTTACATCCTGTCCACCTTGTTGATAGTAAGGATACGACACATACCCCTTTTCAGATTGATCTAGTTTATCAGTAAACACTGCATTATTTAGCTGATAGCCATTGCGGTTAATGTCCACAGACCATTTCGCAATTTTAGATCCGACTTCTACCGTTGGTTGATTCTTGATGACAGCCTGCTGCGTTGGCGGTGTTATATTCGGTGTAGTCGTAATCCCACCGGTTTCTGCACTATTGGTAATGACTGGATCTTTTTCTCCAGAAACAATTGTGTTCACTTTCGATGTGTATTCAATATTAATTGCCTGATTTTGCTGAACTCTATCATTGAAAGTAACGGTCATTGTATTTTTGGGTGTCCCTGGTGTGATAGCGACTGTATACGCATCCGGTGACACTGGCATCCCTCGAGAGATAGCGCCATTATCTGCGATTGATACGTAATAGGGCTGAACATCCTCTGCTTGAATATCCATATTATTGGAAAACGTATCGGTTACAGTCGTTCCTGCGGCAATTTCTTTTTGCCCGTAATTATAACGAATTGTCCAAGTATATTCTTGATTAGCTGCTGAATAATTGTCTTGAACTTTTTCAACTCGCTTGCCATAATTGGCAGTTACCGTTGCACTGGCTGGCAAGTTATTGAAGGTTGCATTGTTTGTGAAGGTTGGGTTTCCACCTTCCGATGGTTTAGCCGCATCAATAATCCGCGTAGTATAAATCACCCGATAGGCTTGATCAATGGTACCTGAAAACGTAATGTTCCCGTTACTATCTATTTCGTACTGATTCGGATTCAGTGCTGTATTGCTAACTGAGGTTACTTCTCCATTGAAATTTACTTCCAGCGGAAATACCTGTGCGGATTCATAGGTTGTGTTTGCTGGAAATGTTTCCGCCAAGGTTGGTGATGCCAAGGAAGACAAATCCTTATTTACATCGACTGACCAGATGATTTGTTCTGGATTAACTTGTTTATCAAAAGTACCTGCTTTCGAAACAGAAGTACTCGTAGTTGGTTGAATCATCAATGTTAACGGCGGCAAATTATATTCGCTAGGATAAATAATTTGATTGTTTCCTGGCTTTGTAATCACTTGCTGATCAAAGCGAGTAGAAAAATCAATCTCACCCGTTTGAAATGGTTCAAAGGTACCCGTTGTTCCGCCGCTGGTGTCAGTTAAAACAATCCGGATTGTTTTACTCGCAGGATCAATCGTATATTTCCCCCAAATAATGCTTGGATCGTTGGGGTCCACCAAGTTTTGATCTGCAATTAATGAAGAAACATTCAATCCTTGTGGCAGCGGTACTTCGTAATAATCACCAATTTGCAGTTGTGTACGAACGGTTTCTGGAATAGCAAAGTCAATGTGCAGGCTGCTAGGATCTGAAATTTTTGCTGGATTAGGAATGTCTGCTTCAACATTGGTAATAAAGCGATCACCAGGAGAATATTGATCAATTAGATCCTTAATGTTTGCAGCCTCGCGTAAAGGTGCCACAGCACGTTTAGCAGGAGCTTCACTCGTTGATTCGGTAGTAGCTATTGTTTCGGATTCCTTGGTTGATTGACTAGTACTAGTCGTTGATTCTTTTACAGTGGATTCTTTAGTCGTTGATTCTTTGGTTGTTGATTCTTCCGTCGACGTTGCTTCACTGCTGCTGGTTTCTGACGTTTCCACTTGGCTGGAACTAGTCGATTCCTCACTAGCGGCAGACTGTGCAATTTCTGCTGTTACACGCTGTTGCCCAGTCATTACAGAAAATTCTTTTTTATCGGTCGGATTGACAGTTAGCTTTATACGAAGAACCGGGCTGCTATGTACATTGGGCTTTGTGACAAGGCGAAGTTGATTTCCTGTAATATTTGTTGCTTCCATTGGCTGAAGAGGGGATTCAGTTAATCCATCGCTGGAAGAAGTGGTTGCTTCAGGCTGGATTTGCGAAAGAATAGAGGGCATGTCGGCCATTTCAGCCACAACGTTTCCATCATCCGGTGCAATCACTGCTTCATCGATGGTCACCCCTTCATCGAAAGTCAAAATCGTCTCATTTGCGGACGATTGATCGTTTTTCACCTCTAGCTTTAATTCCCCATTTACTTGTCCTTCTGAGAGCGCATCTACTTTAAACTCATTCAACCGGACAACATCATCAGATGACAGTGTCTCAGCGATTACGGTTAATGGCATCAAATTTGAAAGTATTATTACAATTGTCATAAAAAAATAAATTATTTTAAAACTCGGCTTTTTCATTTTTTTCCTCCTTAATTACAGCGATTATTATCTATCCACCCATCTTATCAAATTCCTTAAATTTTCTAAAAAGATATGATTGTAAATGATAAGTGTCTAATCATTGCCAATTAAAGGAAAAACAAAAATAAAACTTACATGAAATTTTCAAATGTGCTATGGTAAAAACTAGATTTAAAAAAAGGAGTGGATTTATTTGCCAACGAACAAAAAAGAAGGAACTATTTTTACTACACTGATGTGCTTTTTAATGGTTTTGGGAATGAGTGCGTACAACCTGCTGATTCACCAAAGCTTTACACTAGCTGCTTTGCTCACTGGTTTAGTCCCAGGATTTGTGGTTGCTTTCATTTTGGATGTTTTCGTAGTAGGCGTTTATGCCAAGAAGCTTGCCTTTAAGCTGCCGATCAATCGGGAAAAGAAATGGCAGGCCATTATTGCCATTTCCTCCCTAATGGTAATTGGGATGGTTACCTTCATGTCTTTATTTGGCGTAATGATGGAAATTGGATTGACTAATCATTTATTTTCCGACTATTTAACAGCTTGGAAAATGAACGTTATCGCAGCGTTGCCGTTGCAATTATTGTTTGTGGGTCCCTTCTCTCGTATGATTTTGCAAAAGATTCAAGCAACGAATGAGGAAACACCCGCAGTCAGCTAAAACAAAACGGACAAATCGAAGCCTTTAGACTGGCCAGATTTGTCCGTTTTATTTTACTGATGTACATTCTTCTATCAATAGTGCTTTACAGCCAGTTTTTTCAAGCGCCTTTTTGGTAGTTTCACCAATCACAACCAGTTCCATCGGCAAATAGTAGCGTTGATAAACTGAATAAAACCGTTGCCATGCAGAAGGGCTGGTAAGATAAACGCTTTGGATTGCTGCTTCTTTTAACAGATGATCCAGCTTTAACTGGTTGTCTGGTAAAAACAGGTTTTCATAGGCGACAAAGCTGTATACCTGATAGGTGTCTTCAAGCATTTGTTCCAGCAGATTATCTGCCAGCTGACTTTTAGGATAAAAGATAGTGGTTTGCTTTGGATACAACGCCATCCACTCCTGCAACATCCCTCGCTTGGTTTCCTTAGAGCTGACAAAGGCTGGTTCAAACCCCATCCTCCGAACAGCCTCTGCTGTTTTCTTCCCAATCACTGCTATATTGACATCAGGCAATGCCTGGGATAAAACCTGCGGAACCGCTGCCTGACTAGTAAAAAATAGCCAGCTGCTCAAATGAAGCTGCGTCAAGGCCTTCTCTGTTAACGGCAAGATCTGAATCGAAGTTAACGGCAGCACCATTGTCCGATAACCAATTGCTTCAAAAAATGCCTGATCGGCTTCATTCAAACCTTCTGCACGTGTCAGCAGTATTGTTTGCTGGGGACCAGCTCCTTGATTGCTTGCTTGGCTAAAGATAGCGGATCGCCTCCTGTCAATCGAATCCTAGCACCTTCAGCTTCTAAATCCTCTGCCAAAAAACCATAAAATTCCCAGTCCTTCGATAATCGATTCGCAAAAGCGCCAATCGGAATTTCGCAATTGCCATCCATCTGGCGCAAAAAATAGCGTTCAGCCTCTGCAGCTAAATGCGTGTCAGGGTCACTGACCTGAGCCAACAGCTGCTGCAGCTCAACATCCTCCTTGCGACATTCAACACCTAAAATTCCTTGTCCCACTGCCGGCACACATTCAGCTGGAGAAAGAATCCGATAGGCCGGCAGCTGATCAAAATAATTCATACGCTCCAAACCAGCACAGGCCAAAACAGTTCCATCCATGTTCTCAGTGACCATTTTTTTCAGTCTGGTTTCAATTTTTCCGCGAATAGGTACTATTTTTGCATGGGGATAAAGTCTGCTGATTTGCTTATTACGTCGAATGCTGCTGGTACCAATAATGATTTCGTCCTTAGCAGTTAGCCCCGTTGGCTCTGTCAAAATCAGGCAATCATAAGGCATAGCCCGTTTAGGCGTTGCTGCTAAAACTAGATCCTCAGGCAGACGCGCCGGTAAGTCCTTTAAGCTATGTACAGCAAAATCAATCGTCTTTTGCTGCAGCTGATATTCAACTTCCTTAACAAAAACACCTTTTCCACCAATCTGGGTTAAAGGGGCATGCTGCATCCGATCTCCTTTAGTAGAAAGTCCGACAATCTCAATTTCTAAAGGACAGATTTTTTTCAATTGATCAACTACCAGCTGCGTTTGGCGCATGGCTAATGGACTTTTCCGCGTGCCTACTCTTAAGGTCTTCATTATTTTCCCTCTATCTTCATTATTCTTCTACGATTATAGATGAGCTGTCTTTGTTTTCCAACTCTTTCCCAGCAGGCTTCATGCCTACTTTGAAAGCTAAAAAGTACATGCCGGCCAAAATGACTCCACCACCGACTAGATTACCGGTCCATACAAATACCATGTTTTGAGCAAATTCGCCGATGGTTGCTCCGCCAGCTAAGATCCCTGCGGCAATTAAAAACATATTCGCTACCACGTGTTGATAGCCAGCAATGACAAAACCGGCGACTGGCAGCAAGGTACCAAACATTTTTCCAACAAAATCACGAGCAGCCATATTCATGTAAACACCCGTACAAACTAAAATATTGCAGGCAATTCCTGATAAAAAGGCCTGCAGTGGTGCATCCGCTGTTCGTCCCTGTGCAACTGCTATCGTGCGTTCTACAAACGGCCCCTGCAGCGTGTTGGAAAAATAGCCGAAGAAAATCGCTACTGCTACTGCACCTACTAAATTAAACAGCGTAACCAAAAACATATTACGCGCCCATTGCTTTATCGTAATTTCCTTTGCATACAATGCCATGCTAACCGCCAACATATTGCCAGTGACCAGTTCACCACCAACCAGCAATAGACAAATAAGTCCAAAGGGAAAAATTAATGCACCCATTAAATTGACGAAGGTTCCCCACTCTTTTGGCATCGACCCCATCGTGCGAATCATTGCTACGCCGGCTAGTCCAATAAATACACCCGCCATAATTCCTAATACTGCCGTTGTTAGAAAGCTGTAATTTGCCTTGGCTTTTCCGCGAGCAATCGCTTCATCCACTAACTCTTTTGGTGATAATGACATGCAAAACACTCCTACTAATTATTTTTTAACATCTATTTTCTTGGCTTTTTTGTATCACTTCTTTTGTTCAATTTTCGTAAACAGCTTTTGCTTGTTCATCAATGAACAATACTTGGCGAAAGGATTGCTCTGACAAATAACGTTCGCTGATTTCGTCAAAGCGCCGATCTCGCTGCTCGCCCACCTGATGCCACCAAATATCGGCACCTTGACTCGTGAAGGAAATCAACTCCTCTATGGTTGGTGTTTTTGAGGCGACCAGCAGCAGTCGTTCTCCAAACCTCGGCAGTTGGTCAAACCAGCTGAATTTTATTTCCGCCTTTACCGATTCACCAATGATCGCCATTGCTGGATTCTTCATTCCTGCTTGGGCTATTTTGGTTTGAATCGTGGTAAAGTCACCCACTACTTTTTGCTGACGGCCATAGGTTCCCCAACTAATTACGGCAATATCAGTGTCGGTTGGAAAGCCTTGCTTCTGCAAGTGTTCAAGAAATTCAGGCAATGCCCCCATTCCCATATACAAACAAATCGTCTGCTCCTGTCCAAAGACTGGGAAGGTCTGCTGATCGTCATTCTTTAAATGACCGGTCATAAAGGTTACCGAGCGTGCCTTGCCGCGTTCAGTCAGAGAAATCCCACTATAAGCGGCAGCTCCGCTGGCAGAAGTTATTCCTGGGACCACTTCAAAGTTAATCTCGGCAGCAGCCACGGCCTCCAGCTCTTCTGTTAAACGACCAAAAATCACTGAGTCGCCGCCTTTCAAGCGGACGACTCGTGGATAATTTTGATGACTTTCAATTAAGCATCGGTTAATTTCTTCTTGCTTCATGGTGTTTTGATAAGGTGTCTTTCCTACATAAATGAACTGACAAGTCTGTTTACAATGGAACAGCAGCAAAGGATTGACTAAACGGTCGTAAATAACCGCGTCAGCTTCCTGCAAAAGCCGCTGCCCTTTAACTGTCAACAATTCAATATCGCCAGGTCCAGCTCCGACAAAAGAGATCATCGCTACACCTCTACAAAAACATCATCGTCAATCACTTCAACCGGATAAACCCTCACTTGTCCTTCATCCGGCTCTTGAATGACGCCATCCACTAACGAAATCTTGTATTCTCGCATGGGCTCATACAAGTATTCACCAGAAATGATCCCTTCTAAAACAGGTGCCTTAGTCAATGGACAGTAGTCTTCAATGGCAAAAATGCGCCCATCGGTGACTTGGAAAATAGCAATTTTTTGATCCTTCAGGACGACCGAGCGGCCAACCCGAGGGATTAGTTTTGATTTTTTAGTGGCTAATACGCGCATATTATTCACCCGCTCCTACTAGTTCTGGTTTTTCGATGGTATACATTTTCTCACGTAAATCAACATCTTTGGTGATTGGTCCCCAGGCATCCTTGCGTCCTTTGGCCGCAATGGCTTTGTTTAAGCCTTCCCATAGCTCTTTACGTTTTTCAGCATCTAACAAGACCGTCTTCACGTTTTCAAAGCCCATGCGTTCTACCCATGGTGCTGTACGTTCCCCGTAAATACCAGTTTCTCGATAGTATTGCAGCATTGCGCCGCAAAGATCGACTACTTCATCTTCCGTCTCAGCCGTCACTAAGTGTTGTGCTTCAACCAATTCAGTCCCGCCATTTCCGCCGATCATGATTTGGAAACCATTCTCAACCCCGATAATTCCGAAGTCTTTCACTGCTGATTCGACACAGCTTCGAGGACACCCTGAAACGCCAACTTTAAATTTATGGGGTGTATCAATGTATTCGAAGTTTTCTTCAATCCGAACACCCAGCTCCATTGTTTTTTGAGTACCAAAGCGACAGAAGCTTTGACCAACACAGGTCTTTACCGAACGGAACACTTTGCCGTAGGCTTGAGCAGCAACCATATCCAGCTCTTCCCAAATTTTTGGCAAATCCTCTTTTTTTACACCGTACAAACCAATCCGTTGAGAACCCGTTACTTTTACCAAGGGTACCTGGTAGCGTTCAGCAACTTGAGCCAGCTTCATTAACTGCTGAGGAGAGGTCTGTCCGCCGCGCATTCTTGGTACAACTGAGAAAGTGCCATCTTTTTGAATGTTGGCATGCATCCGTTCGTTGGCAACCCGTGAATCTCTTTCGTCTTCATGCTCTTCTGGCCAAGCAACGTTCAAGTAGAAATTAACCGCAGGTCGGCATTTCGAACAGCCCTCGGGATTGCGCCATTCCAACGCTTCAAACACTTCACGTGTACTAGTTAAGTGCTTTGCATAGATTTGGGTAACGACTTGATCCCGATTCAAATCGGTACAGGGACAAATCCCAGTAGCGGTCGTTACAGCATCACCTAATTCATACTCCAGCAAGGTTTGAACCTGCGGCTTACATTTTCCGCAAGACGTCCCAGCCTTAGTTACTTTCCCAACTTCAGCAACACTAGATAAGCCTTTTTCACGAATTGAGCGTAAAATTGTTCCTTTATCTACCCCGTTACATCCACAGACAGTTTCGTCGTCTTCCCACTCAAGAATGTCCTGACCCATACCAGCACCTTCGCCAATTGCCTGCAGCACGGCAATAGATTGCAACTCTTCAATCGTCTGCCCTTTTTTCATCATGTTGTAGTAACGACTGCCATCATCTGTATCGCCGTATAGAACAATCCCCTGAATCTTGCCGTCTTTTAGGAAGATTTTTTTGTATTTACGGGAAGCACTGTCGAAGGCCTCGATGCTGTCCATACCTTCTGTGTTTAAGATATTCCCAGCTGAATACAAATCTGCACCGGAAACCTTTAACGAAGTAAAGGTTTTAGATCCTTGATATGCCTTAATCTCTGGCTGATCTGTCAATACATCTGCTAAAATTTTTCCTTGTTCAAATAGTGGGGCAACTAAACCATAGCAAGTGCCGTTGTGCTCCACACATTCCCCCACACCGTAAATATTCGGCAGACTGGTTGCCATGTAATCATCAACCACAATCCCACGATTAACCTTTAGACCGATTTCGCGAGCCAGCTCAACTGCTGGTCGAATCCCAATTGACATGACAATTAAATCGGTTTCGATTTCAGTCTCATTAGAAAAGCGCATTCCACTTACACGCTGATCCCCTAAAATCTCTTGCGTACTGTATTCCATCAAGAATTTCAAGCCTTGATCCTCCAGCTCAGCCTGCAAAAGCTTGCCAGCCTTTTCATCCAGTTGCGTTTCCATCAACCATTTGGCTAAATGAACAACTGTTACATCCATGCCTTGCTCCTGCAAGCCCTTTGCTGCTTCCAAACCTAAAAGGCCGCCACCGATTACAACTGCTTTTTTGTATTTTGCAGCCGCAGCCAGCATTTCAGCAGTGTCATCAATTGTCCGAAATGCCACGACACCTGCTTTATCCGCTCCAGGAATGGGCAGAATAAATGGATGTGAGCCAGTTGCTATAATCAATTTGTCGTAGGGAATAGTTTCACCAGACTCAGTTGTAACAGCTTTCGCTTCAGTATCCACACCAACTGCGGGATTGTTGTTAATCAGGAAAATATGATTTTCTTCATACCAATCCAAAGGGTTTGTGATGATCTCATCAACGGTCATCTTCTTTTGCAAGACATTTGACAGCATAATACGATTATAATTGGGATATTCTTCGTTGCCGATAATCGTAATTTCGTAACGTTCGGGATCGCGATCCAAAATTTCCTCTACGGTTCGGACACCTGCCATCCCGTTCCCGATAACAACTAAACGTTCTTTCATTCATTTCCACCTCAACCTGCTTATTGTTTGTTCATATCCTCACAATAAAGGAAAAGCTGGACTATTTGTATTAGGGAATCCCCTATTTATTGATCAAAAAAATCGAAAAAATTTGCAAAAACAGCCGGATTTTGTAATTCATTTGGTTTTTTTGCAAAAAAAAAGACGCTAGCTTTTCGCTAACGACTTTAAGAAGGCTTGTACAGCTGTTCTCAATTTTTTGGATTTCTCTGGTGATTTACCACCAGTGGTAATGGCTACCCCCACGTCACCTTCTTTGACAAGGGCCATGTTGAAAAAGTTGCTGCGACTTTGCTTAGTCGTATCATTGACTAGCTGCTGCGGTGTTGTTTCCTGCAAAATCTGTTGATTAACTGCTTCATTGTCGGTACAAATAAAAATCAGCTGAAAGCCTTTTGTGTCCCCTGCTTGAAAGGGGCGCCTCTGCAAAATAATTTTTCCAGCTTTTTCCAAATTTACCAACGTATCTGTTGCTTCGGCAGCAACCACAACGGGGCGACCGCCCTCTTCTACCAGCCCTTTTATCTTGCGGGTAGCAATTTTGCCGCCCCCAATCACTAATATATCTAATCGACTTAGCTTAATCAGGATTGGATACATGCGACTTCCTCTAATCGTTCAACAATTGCCGCTTCTAAAGCTGGCTGATCCTGCAAGGTTGGCAGCAAATCATCAATCGAACCTCGGTCCTGCAGAATTTCATCTTTGATTTTCTTCGCTAAATAGCCTTCTGTTAAAAATAAACGCTGGATAATCAAAGGCTCTGAATGTTGCAAAAGGACTTCCTGGTACGTGTGTTCCCCGTGGTAATGCGCTGGATAAACCGCTTTGCCAGTCGCCTGAGAAACTTTTTCCGCCAGCTGTTGTAATTCCAAATAAGGCTCCTCATAATGAGGAGTTCCATGAGCAATCAAGAGAACCTCGCCAGTCAGAGCAGATAGCTTTACCTGCTGAATGAGGTAATCATTGACGGATTGAGTAGTTCCCAAGGTAGCTAAAATGCGGTAAGTCCGTTTTCCTTCTAGCTGCCTTGCTGCTCGTTGCGGCAAATCTTCTTTCGCATGGGTTGCTGGAAACAGCAATACCGGCAAAAAGATAATCTCTTCTACCTGTTTTGCCAGCAAAGATTGAATCGCATTCTCCAATGTTTGTTGCTCCCCCTCTAGTAATCCAATTTCATAGGGACAGGTTAAGCGGGGGCCTATCTTTTCGATTAAAGCCAAATTAGCCGTTGAAAGCTTATTTTTTCGTCCATGCAACACAAATACAATTCCCTTCATGGCTGCTCCTCCTAAAAATCAATTAAGTGATGTCTCAAGCTGTACTGAAGCAAGCTCGCATAGCTCTCCAGTTGCAGCTTCTTGCGAACATTGGCCTTGTGGACCTCGACTGTCTTCACCGAAATAAATAAGCGTTCGGCAATTTGTTTGTTGTTATAACCTAAAGCTACCAGCGGCAGGATCTCTTTTTCCCGCTTGGATAGACTGCCATACAGCGGATCTTCCTTTTCTAAGGCAATTTCACTCAGGGCTTGCTCCGTATAACCATCATAATACCGTTCCCCTTGAAAAACTGCACGAATCGTTTCAATTAACGTTTCATCATTAGCCGTTTTTAATAGAAAGCCGTCCGCCTGAGCCTCTAATGCTTCCCTTACATAGGAGCGCTCATCGTGCATGGTCAAAACAATCACCTTCACATCGGGAAAGGACTCCTTCAAACGCTTTGTAGTCAGCAGTCCATTTTCCCCCGGAGGCATACTAATATCAATTAAAACCACATCTATTTCATTGCTTTCAACGGTCATAAACACTTCATGGCCGTCAGCAGCATCGGCAACTACTTCCATATCCGGCTGCGCATTTATCAAAAAGGCCAGTGCATTGCGGATCATGGCGTGATCATCTGCGATTAAAATCCTCATCGTTTTCTACCCCTCCTTCAGCGGTACCTGCATCTGAATAACTGTTCCCTGATTGGGTTGGGAATGAATGACCAGATTGCTGCCGATCGAATATGCTCGTTCCTGCATATTCACTAGTCCAAAACCGCTCTCCTGCTGAGCCATATCGAAGCCTGCCCCCTCATCCTGGATTCGGACAGTTAGCTGATTTTTCGCAAAGTCTAGCGTTAAGTAAATCATATTCTCCCCTGAATACTTCATGGCGTTGGAAACCGCTTCTTGAATAATTCGGTAGATAGCTATTCGAACAGGCTCGGTCAGCGGCTGCTTATTTCCACTAACTGTTAGATCAATGTCGAAACCTGTCATTTCAGTCGTGCGTTCAATGAACTGCTCCAGGGCTTGAATTAAGCCAAATTCATCAATTGTCATCGGCCGAAGATCGCCAGCCAAATGCTTGATTTCATTCAACACCTCGGAAAAATGTCGATCCAGGGCTTTCATTTTTTGCGGCTTTTCCTCGTCAACAGCCCATTTTAATCCTCGGGTCTCCAACATTAAGCTATAAACGCTTTGAGCTATTCCATCGTGCAGGTTTTGGGCAATTTTCTTCCGTTCTAGCTCACGAACATTGTTTAAGTATTCAAACAAGGAGCCTTTCTTCTGATCAGCAGGCCGATTCTGAACCTGCAGCACTAGTTGTCCATCGGTACTGTCCACCCTGCCCCAAAACTCCTCTGACCTGCCGCTTTTAGTCAACAAGACAAAAGGAAAGCCTGCCGGCGAAACATTGCCTTCCAACGGACAGTTTAAGCATTCATCTTTAGTGCTATGCAAGGCACAGCCCTGTCCTCGACTGATTTCCAACACAGATTGCAGTTTAAACTGGTAGCTGGTTTCAATTTCCTGAGCTTTTTGTGTTTTGGCGATCAGCTGGTCGCTCTTATCCACCAGCCAAATCGCTTCTTGGATATGGTTAAATAGTGTTTCATTTAGCTGAAGCAATCGGTTTTCACTTCCTTAATCGTTGGCTAAGTTCTGCGGCAGCCGTTTCCAGCTGTTGTCTTTCAACAGAAGAAAATGAGTGGTCCGTTCGATACCCGCTCATTAAAACAGCTTCTACCTCGCTATGATGCATAACGGGTACAGCTAAAGCCGTCTGCAGCTTTTCTGTTCGGGCGATTGGATACTCCACCAGCTTATCCGGCTGCTGAAAAATATGTTCATCCAGCTGGGTTCGGGCCGTTTTCCAAACCATCCCTGCAATTCCTCGACCAACCTGCAAACGAATATTTTTGTAGGCTTCACTGCGATTTCCGGCAACCTGCATCCAGCGTATTTCCTTCGGAGCATCTTCCGCTGCTGCATTCATGGCGATCCCAAGGAAGTCACATCCCCACTTTTCACGATAAGCTGTTACCCATTCTTTGAGTGACTCCATCATAACTACTCCAATTCCCTATATTTTCTTTAACCACTTGTAGTTTGTTATTCATTTCACTATTATAGAGGCAATGATTCAGTATCATCATACCAGAAGTTTAAGAAAGGTGCGTGAAAAAATGCAGAAGAATGTTTCCCTGCCGAACTTGATTTTGATTATTACAACAACGGTTTATTCCTTCTCTAGTATGGCAACAGCCTTCTTTATGTTAGGAAGCCGTTCACTAATCTGGTTTTTTATTAGCGCTGCCTGCTATTTTATTCCTTATGCCTTAATTGTTGCACAATATACAAAAAAATACGCGCAGCGCTCTGGATCGATTTATGATTGGCTGAAGGATTCTCTCTCGCCCAAAGCGGCTTTTGTTACCGCCTTTTTATGGTACTGCAGCTATTTTATCTGGATGATCAGCTTATTTATGAAACTGCTGATTCCGTTGTCTCTTTTACTTTTTGGTCAGGACTTGACTGGAAAAATCGACTGGCTGGGATTGCCGCCGCAAATATGGTTGGCCTTCTTTGCAGTTTTAGCAGTCTTTCTATTAACAAGCTTAATTAATCGCGGCTTTCAGACGATTTTATCCTTTCTGAAGCTTAGCAGTTATGCCATGATTGGCTTGCTTTTGTTGTCCTTATGCAGCAATCTGACGTTGATTTTGCTGCAACCAAATCAGGTAGCGGCAAATATTTTGCAAAGCCTGCATGCTCCTAGTTTTTTTGCGGGGACCAATGAACATTTTTTATCCCAGCTGCCTTTTTTTATCTTTTCAATCACTGCATTTGGCGGTTTGGACACCGTTGCCAGCTTGGCTGATCGCACGAAAAAAAGCCGAACTCGTTTTCCTAAAGCGATTGTTTACAGTGCTGGTCTGATCTTTTTACTATATTTTGGTGGAATTATCTTATGGAGCGCTGCAGCTAATTTGGAGCAGCTGAGGAGCGGCGACCAAATGCATTTAGGTAATCTGATGTATGGTTTGATTGGGAGTACAGCTCATTCTTTAGGTGAGGCTTTGCAGTTGAACAGCAATCAAAGTCAGCTGTTGCATCAATTTTATATTCGGTATACAGCCTTTACTATGTTTGTTTCTTATATCAGCCTGCTGTCATCAATTATTTATGGTCCGCTGAAAAGCTTGATTCAAGGTACACCCAAGGAGCTTTGGCCGCAAAAATTGACACGTTTAAACAAGCAGCAGATGCCTGCGAAAGCTTTATGGGTTCAGTCGCTGCTGTTGGCTGTATGTATTTCAGTTCTTTCAATGAACCATTTCTTTGTGGCTGATTTGTTTAATCAGCTAACATACATGACGAATGTCTCTCGGGCACTGCCTTACTTTATCGTTGCTATGAGCTTTCCCTTCTTTCTGCGAAAGGGCATGGTTCAGCCTGACGAGCTGCTGATTCGGCGAAAGAAGATCAATTATACTCTTTCCTTAAGTGTTTGTGCCTGTATCTTTTTAGCCATTGCTTTTCAGGTCTATGAACCATTGAAGGTAGGGAATTATCTGAATTTCTTAACTTTAATTGTCGGTCCACTACTATTTGGCGGACTAGCCAGCTGGATTTATCAGCGCTTTGAACGAAAACAAATCGCATAGAAAAAGAGGAATCGCTCACTGCGATTCCTCTTTTTGCTCTTGCTGATGCATATACTCGTAGATCGAATTCCCTTGAATCAGTTGTGGCAGAATTTGATCCGAATCTTTGACAGGTACTCCTTTTCTTTCTAGGAAAGCGAGAAATTGCGGTAAAAAATCCTGTGCATTTGCTGGCAGATCCAATGAATATTTTTCCTTTGCCTTTGTTAGTACTGATAAGTAAAAAGGATCCTTATTTAGATCAAACGGTGAGTAGCGCTCCCGTATGATGTAAGCAATGTCTACCGATTCAATCATTTCATAGGTTAAGCTTGTTTGGTTACTCTTTTTTTTGATTAATTGCAGGACCAATTTAAACGGATTGTCGGAAAAGTTCTCTAACGTGATCCTCTGCTGATGAATCACCCAATAATCATCCACCAATGCTGGTAGATTTGCTAAGGTGATCAATGCAATTAAGACGATTATTACGATAGAAATCCCCAGTGAAATTCCTAAAAGCGGCAGCATCATGAAAAATATCAGCCAGATAAACCAAAACTTTCCGGGACTTACTTTAAACATTCCTTTGCCTACTACATAGGGCTTTTTGAAAAAGGGACTGCCCTGAACCAGCTCATCTAATGAAACATTGTAAAGATCACTCAATAAGATGAGATTATCGATACTAGGAACGGCTTCGCCATTTTCCCACTTGGCAACCGCTTGGCGTGATAGATATAATTGATCGGCTAATTCTTGCTGAGTCCAATTTGCTTCTAGACGCCGCATTTTTAATAATTGATTGATTTGCATCCTGGTCACCTCCTACTATTAGTGTACCAAATCCCGTCAAATAGGCACGCAACTGTTGGTTGCCTGTTAAAATTCCAGAGAAATCCCCCACAATCCGGTGTATTTACTTCTAGGATTTCACCTAAGAATTCTCTGCAGTTCATTTTTATCCAAATAGAGACTATTTACTTCTTTTCTTAAAAGGAACCAAATAAAAAAACATTCTTCCATTTCGAGTTTTATCAAAAAAATTTATAAAAAAACAAAGAAAAAAGATAATCGACTCCTGAAATCCCCTATCATCCCGTTATTCACAACCATCCCCCGTTTTTCTGTTTTTTGGTATAAATATCACTGAAACGATATGGATTTAATTATATTCAACAAGCATTTTCAAAAAAATCAAATTAGATAAAAGTTTTACTTGATTATTACAAATCAGTTGTTTTATAATTGTAAACGAATTACAAAGAAGATTGGGGATGTAAGTATGAAACTAGGCTATAGACAACTAATGACGATGAAACCCGCTGGGCTCGCACAACGGTTCTGGGACTTTTTTGCGGAAAATGATGAAAGCGCCTACCTTATTCAGTGCGCACTTCTTGTTCAAATTCGCAATTCATTGTCGCCGACAGATTTTTCTTTCTTAGCTAAAGAGTTAATCTGCCAATTGTTTCTAGAAGGTTCTGATCTTCAAGAGGTTAAGGAGTTATGTGTTTGTTTTCGTCCTTATTTTACTGATAATGAGTGGCAGAAGGTAACGACCCGCCTGTTTCCAACCCCTAAAGAACGTGCCAAAATTACCGAGCAAGCTCGCTTATATACTAAAAAGTTTCCTTTGCTGTATTCAGGTGAAAGAGAAGTGCAGACCAAGGCTAGTTTGCTTGCAACCTTTATGGATGAAAATGGCAAAAAACACAGTTGGACCACGAGCAATGTTGACCCAAATCTAACCTCTCAACAGCATGAGGAGTATTTGTCGTTGTTAAGTACCTTAACCATTCTCCAAAAGGATGGCGTTCGCCGCTTTGTGTCATTGGTTGAAGTGAATTACAGCCTTTTTCGTACAAGCATCGCCCGTCGTACTCAGGAAGAAATCGATGAACATCAAGCAAAAGTCAATGATCTACCACGAGTAAACACTATCGGACAGGCTGTGGCTCAACCAGAAGAGCAAGCGCTAGCTGACAATATACAAGAACTATCAGAATCCTCAGAAAAAGTTTCTCAGGCAGCCAAAACGGGTACAGCGAAGCCGCGAGAAAATCGAACCAGTCAGAAAACCCAGAAGCAATCGCCACAAAACAAACCTGTGCCGCCAGAAGCCGATTCCTCCGAAGAATTGAATGATCCTGAAAGTGTTGCCGCCTATCTCAATCAGCTGAAAAGAAAAGCAGCTGGTAATCCACCTACTAGAGAAGAGCGGAAGAAACAAAATCAGATAAATAAGGCGTTGGGTAAGAAGAAGCGGCGGCGGAAATAGCCAACAATAAGTTGCCTTGTTTAGCTGGAATTCATACAAAAAACGCATAACCAATCGCTTGATTATACGTTAGAGGATTAAACGAGGATTTCGTTAAGGACCATTCGAGCTTTCAACTCCGTCAAGATCGCTTGTGATACACCAAAGCTGCGCAAATAATTTTCCACTGTTCCATAATGCGAATGCAAATAATCCAAGGCTTCTTCAATGTAATTCGGCAAAGAGTAGGACATCTCAATCGGATAGCTTCCGTGTGTCTGCTTAAAGCTTGGATTTACCTGAAGGTAAGTATGGGTAATTTGATAATTAGCGATAATATCCGCTTGCGAAACACCGGCTAATTCTAATAGAAAAGCCGCAACAATTCCGGTACGGTCTTTTCCAGCGGCGCAATGAAACAGAATGCAGCCTTCGCTTTCGGCAAACGCTTCAAAAATTTTTACCAAGCTTTCCGGATAGCGTTTTAAGCAATCCACATAAAAGCTGCCCATGGAATAATTCATTTCTTTGGTAATGTCCTTAGTAGCATCTGCAACATTGCCAGTCACTAAAGGAATATGCAAATTCTGAATAAGCGGAGAGTGCGGATTCGGCGACTCGCTCACCTCACTATCGCTGCGTAAATCAACAATGGTTCGCACACCATAGTTTTCTAAAAAGGTTACATCCTGCTGAGTTAAGTCCGACAAGCTGTCACTGCGTAAAAATTTATGGAAATGGGTAGCGCCCTCTTTTACAGGATAGCCTCCCAGCTCCCGAGTATTAAAGCTGCCGTCTAACGGCAAACGTGTATAATTTATCATATGCTGCTCCTATCTAATTGCTTTTTTAATCTGTCCAATCAGCAGTTCCACGGTGATCATGGTCACAAAGATGACTACTATGATCGTGGAGATTTTAGCGTACTCATATTTGCCAATCGCACGTGTTAATACCATCCCAATACCACCAGCACCTACCATCCCTAGAGAGATTGATTCCGCAATATTGGATTCTAGTCGAATGGATGTCCAAGACAAAATCGGATTGGTCAAGCCTGGCAGTAAGCCTTCCGTGATCAGCTGCAGCCAACCGGCACCGGTAGATTTCATCGTTTCGATAATTGCCGGGTCCTGCTCTTCAATGGAACTGATAAAGGACTTGGTTAAGTAACCAGTCGTTGGAAAAATCAGACCGACAACTCCAGCGGTGTTCCCAAAACCTAAGCTTGCTACAACAATCAAAATCCAGATTAATGCTGGGACTGCCCGCACAATTCCAACAATCCCCTTGATTAAGCCTGCCAACAGAGGATGGGGTGTTGTGTTGCTGGCACCTAAAAAGCTCAAAGGAATGGAAAGAACAAAACCTAAAGCCAAACCGGCCACTGCCATACATAGAGAAACAAACAATTCAGAAATAATTGTTCCCAACTCCGAAAAATCTAAGGCAAAGAATTTAGGTACTACCTCTCCAGCTGACTCAAACCGGCTAACAAAGGTTTTAACATCCAACTTTAAGAAATACAGACTTGCTGCAAATAAACTAATTAATCCCAGTCCGACGATAAGGGTTGTTACCTTTTCTCGTTTACTGGATACTGCTATTTTTGCTTCCATAAGCTCCTCCTACCTCACAAATCGCCGCAAACGATTCACGACAAATTCCGTTGCCAGAACCATCAGCACCAAAATAATAATCAGCGATAGAGCTTCATGGTATTTGAACAGCCGAATATTGGTTTGAATCATGATCCCGATACCGCCAGCTCCTACCATTCCCAGAATCGATGATGCCCGAATATTGATTTCAAAAGAGAATAACGTCCAGTTAATCCAGGAAGGAATAAACTCTGGAATCAGACCATGAAACAAAATCTGTGCATACGATGCTCCGCTAGCCCGTAATGCTTCCAGCTTACTGCCGGCAATTTCATCAATCGAATCCGCATAGGAGCGTGCCAAGAAACCTAGTGTCGCAATAATCAAAGCCAACAATCCTACCATATTGCCTATTCCAAAAATGTAGACCAGCAGCGATGCCCAGACTAGCACGGGAATATTTCTTAAAAAGGAAATGAACACCCGTACCGCAATCCGTACCCAACGAAAGGGATTGGTTTGCTCTGACATTAATAAGCCAAAGACAAAGGCCAAAATTGCTGAAAAATAAGTCCCCACTACCGCAAAAAGAATCGTTTCAATAATCAGCGGCACATAGGTAGGCAGCTGGCTAAAGTTCGCTGGCAGGAAATTGGTCAAAAAGAAGTGCAAGAAACTAGGAAAGGCTAGCAAAGCCTCGATCACATTCACCTTTAAGTAAGCAAAGGCAAAAATGACGACTGCCAAAATACTCACATACTTCATAATTGCTGAAAACTTCCGCTGGTCAGTTAAAACGACCTTGTGACTAGATTTCTCCATAGGCCAAGCTTCCTTCCTCCATCACCGAAGCCGTTTTCTGCAGCCTCATTTGTTCTTCCTTGCCTTGATAGATCATTGCGGTTGTTTGATCATCCAGTTCCTCTGGCTTGCCATCAAAGACGACTTTACCTGCTTGAATCCCAATAATACGTGTCGCATATTTTTTGGCAAAATCAACCTGATGCAAATTTACAATACAGGTAATGCCACGTTCCATCGTTACCCCCTGCAAGTGATCCATTACAATATTGGCGGAATTGGGGTCCAAGGAAGCAATCGGTTCATCTGCCAGAATCAGCTTAGGATGCTGCATAATTGCCCGGCAGATGCCGACCCGCTGCATCTGTCCACCTGATAAATCATTGGCTCGCTGATAAATTTGCTGACCCAGCCCGACCTTCTTTAATAAATCTACGGCTTCCTGTTTATCACTTTCAGGATAGAGACTAAACAAACTCTTGGCGAAGGAGATTTTCCCCAGCCGACCATGCAGCACATTCTTGATTACGTTTGTGCGCCCGATTAAATTATAGTGCTGGAAAATCATGCCGATGTCTGAACGCTGACGCTTCAATTCGCGTCCTTTGATCTTTTCCATATGCGCTCCATCGAAAATAATTTCGCCTTCTGATGGATCAATCATGCGATTAATTGAACGAATAAATGTAGACTTTCCCGCTCCCGATGGTCCGATCACTACAATAAATTCACCTTTATTAATGGTTAAATTGATCTCTTTCAACGCATACTTTTTCTTGTCATAGGTTTTGCCTACATTTTTTAATTCCAGCAGCTTTTTGGTCATTATTCTGTCTCCTCAATGTTTAAGGTTTCAACCATTTCTTTCACGACGTCGTAATCTTCATCCTTGGCTTCCACAAAACGAACATCTTTACTACCATATAAGGTTTCAAAGTAGTCGCCATTTTCATAATTTAAGTAGAAGTCTTTGATTTTGTCCTTCATTTCCTGCGGCAAATCTGCGCGGATCACAAAGCATGCATTCGGAATAACATCTGTTTCGCCAACGATTCGAATATCATCTTCCTTCATCATACCGGCTTCCACCAGTTGAGGAATAATCTGCTCTGCCACAGCAGCTGCCTCATAGTCGCCTTTGATAACGCCCATGATACTAGAATCATGTTTACCAGAATAAGCCACGGTTTTAAAGAAGTAATCCGGATTTTCCAGTTGATCTGGATCAAGGTCTAAATCATTAACTAATTTTGATTTAGGGAACATATAACCAGAAGAAGAGGCTGGATCAACAAAGGCAAAGGTTTTCCCCTTCAAATCCTCCAAAGACTGTGTTTCTTTGTCATCCTTGTTCACGATAAACACTGTTCGGTAAGGCTTTTCACCCATCGAAGTGGTTGTTACCAGTGGTTCAACTCCCGCTACTTTTTTAGCTTGGTAATAGCTCATCGGGGTAACTAACAAGACATCTAATTTACCTGCCTTCATGGCCTCAATTCCGACCGAATATTCCGCTCCCTCTAGTTCTTCTATCTCGATTCCTAATTCTTTTTCCATATCCTTGCGAAATTCGTCATTCTTGGTTCCTGCGTCAGGGTTCGTTTCATCTGGCATTTGGACAATGGTTAATTTATCTACTTCATCTGCAGCTGTCGCCGATTGATCGTTCCCACAGCCAGTCATAATTGCTAAAGTCGTGCCGCACAATAGTGCCAGCATTGCTACCTTCAATTTTTTCATTACTCAAACTCCCTTGTTTTAAGTTTCAGTAGTATACCACTGAACAATTGTAGTATACTGTTGATGGGGAGCAGGAATCATCAAGATTCCGTTGTTTTTTTGTAAATTCTATGTAAAGGAATGAATGTCATGACTCAATCGATTGAATCCAGTGCTTATCAGGAGATCAAACAGGCGATTCTTTTTGGCAGGATTGAACCTGATGAAATTTTGTCCGAGGCTTCTTTGTCGAAAAAGCTGGGACACAGCCGAACGCCGATTCGCTCAGCTCTGAAACAGCTGGAGCAAGAAAAGCTGGTAGTTTACAAGAAGAACCGCGGCGTGGCTTTGCGAGAAGCCAGTGTGAAGGAAATGGTGGATGTAACTCAAATTTGTGTCGAATGGATGATTCTGGCTACAAAAAACGCCAAAACGGGGTTAAGCATGCTAGATGTGGAAGCTATTCAGGAAAGATTGTCAGCAGCCAAAGATTATCGCGCAGCTTTAGACTATGTTCAGTACATTAATCAAATGCCTAAGGTTTACACCAAAATCATGGAAGCAGCCGGTAACGAGTTATTGATCCCTACCTATGAAAATCTGTGGGCCCGAGTGATCAGTACCTCTTTGTATCGCAAAATGGCTGATCCGCAAAATTCGCCAAAGAAAACCATCAGCACCATTCAATTCTTTCAAGAATATTTGCAGCTGATTGAGAAAAATCAGTTTGATCAGGCGATTGCTAAATTGGAGGATTATCAAGAATACGCCAATCATCAAATTCTGCACTACGGCACCCTTTAGAAAAATCAAAAAAAGGTCGAATGATTCGGTACTCTTGCAAGTATCGAATCATTCGGCCTAGTTATGCTAACCTATCCATTGCCTGTTGGATTTCCTTCAAGGCTTCTTCATCTTGTTCCATCTGCTGCAATTCCTTCAAGTTCTCTAGCCAAACGTCAGCTTCTTTCTTCCCCAAACGACCAATTGCCCAAGCTGCCGTTCCCCGAATCACTGGACGAACATCTTCCTTGGCTACCTTGAACAACTCTGGCAAAGCCGAGCGATCCCCTAAGTTAGCCAAGGCAATAATAGCATTTCGCTGCAGGGGCTTCTTGCCGCGCCAGGAACCGGCTAAATGGCCAAATTGCTGTTTAAATTCTTTGTTGGAAAGACTCAGCATTGGCTTGAGTTTAGGATAAACTGTATCAATCTCCGGCTCCATTTCTTGATGAAAATGAAAATCCTTCCCTTGATTGTAGGGACAAACCAGCTGGCAAATGTCGCAGCCGTAGATAACATTGCGCATTTTCTTACGGTATTCCTCTGGCATCATGCCTTTGGTTTGCGTTTGATAAGACAGACAACGCTGCGCGTTCATTCGTCCATCGCCTAATAAAGCTTTCGTCGGACAGGCTTTAACACAACGCATACACTCACCACAGCCGAAAGGAATCGGCTGATCCACTGCAAATTCTATATTGGTAATAATTTCACCTAAATAAACAAAAGAGCCGAACTCCTCTGTGATCAACAAACCATTGCGTCCAATGAAACCTAAGCCCGCACGTTGCGCTACCGAAACATCAATTAATTCACCTGTATCTACCTGCGGAGCAAATCGCCACTGCGCTTCCTGCTGCAAGGACTCCGCTTCAGACTGGATAAAAGCAATCAGCTTTTGCAGGCGATCGCGTAATACATCGTGGTAATCAATCCCCCAAGAAGCCCGGGCAAACATGCCGCGTTTTTCATCCCGTGGAATCTCTTCTTTTGCTTTAGTCGGATAGGCTAAGGCAATCGAAATAATCGTCTTCGGATTTTCGAAGGTACGCTCAGGGTAAATACGTTCTTCAATTACCGGATGCTCAAAACCGGAAGTATAGCCCCGCTCTTTTTGCTCCTGCAGGGATGCTTCTAGTTCGGTAAACGGCTCCGCTGAGGCAAAACCGATTTTATCAATCCCCAGATGTTGACTTTCGGCGATAATTTTTTCTTTAAGGGTCATAGCAAGCTCTCCTCCCTCTGCCTCTATTATAACGGAGCATACAAATTTTTACGAAAAAATGAGTACCCGCTGCGGCATTTGCCAAACAGAGGATACCCCTTTTGTTATGCTTCTCTTTTTGCTTCCAATTCCTGTTTAATTTGCGGATAAATACTATCCAGCTGATAGAAAAGCATAGTCACAATTGAACCGATAATCAGCAGCAAGGGGATGTACCCATACATTGCTTTAATTGCTAAAACTGCCTGTGAACTTTGAGCAGCTGCTCCTGGTGTGTAATTCCCCCACGCTAATAATGCGCCTGCAATCCCACCAGATAGGGCTTGAGCAACCTTCCCTAAAAAACCGTTGATCGCTGAAAGGGAACCCGAAACGTTCACCCCAGTTTTCCATTCACCGTAGTCCACCGGATCAGCCTGCATGGAGAAGTAAATACTTTCCTTCACCCCATAGCCAATCGCTGAAACAACCGATCCTGAAAGGATGACCCCATGATTGATATCTCCCAGTAAAATAATCACGATGCCTAAAGCCTGTATGATCGACGCAGAAACATATAGATTGCGCTTGCCAAGTCGTTTGGCCAGGAAAGGTACAAAAAAGTTCGCTACCATTGGAACAATCGACATAATGGTTGCTACCGAAATTGATAAAGCCCGACTGCCTACTACTACCGTGTAGTAATAAACCAACGCACTCGTTTGGATAAAGAATCCCGTCCACATAAAGAGAATATTTAAGGCAAAAATCAGCCACGGTTTATTTTGCTTCAAACTGGTAAAAATCTCTTTTACCGAAACCTTTTCTGCTTTGGTGGCTGCCGTTTCCCGAACACTGAAGAAGGTAAAGAAAAACAGCAGACAGCCAATCACACCAAAAATGGCCATAACAATTTTAAACCCAACGGCTTGATTGCCCTTGCCAAAGTAATTCACTAATACCAAAGCAGAGGAACTAACCACAGTTGCCCCCATAAAGCCGAAGAATTTTCGTGAAGTCGACAAAGCCGTTCGTTCCTCAGTATCGTTAGTTAAGCTGGGAAGAATCGACGCCATCGGTACATTGACAACGGTATAAGCCAAGGAAAGTCCAAAGTAAGTAATGTAAGCATAAATCAGCTTGCCATTAGCCGATATATCTGGCACGTTGAAGCAGAGAAAAGCAAAGAGAGCAAAGGGAACCGCGCCAAAAAGAAAATACGGACGTGACTTGCCCCAACGAGTATGGGTGTGATCAATTAAATAGCCAACCAGCAGATCAGTAATCCCATCCACGAAGCGGGTCAAAATAAACATCAAGCTAATCGCTGAAGCGCTCAACTGCATAATATCTGTGTAAAAAAACAGTAAATACAGCGAAATCATCTGCCAAATTAAATTACAAGCTAAGTCAGAAACACCATAACCAATGCGCTGCTGCCATTTTGAGATAGGTTTGTCCGTTTGCCCGCTCATTTTCAAAGACTCCATCTTCTTTCCCCATTTCTATTACTGATTTTATCCGGCTAAATATTTCTTGATCAAATAAGCCGGTGTACAGCTCCAGGCATGGCAGTAGCTGCTGATAATCGGACTGCCGTACGGTGAGAAGTCCAAGTCCTCTGGTTTGAAGGCTTCCCAGAAGGTATCGGCTCCCATGCTGATCATTTTGCCCCAGTAATCCTTCATTAATTGCACTGCTGCTTCTGGCAAGCCAGCTACGAAGAGAGCTTCCACTACATGGTGATACATGTAAGGTGTACCAAAGCCAGTAATCGGAAATTGTTCCTTAATGGTTGTTTCCATAATCTCATGATTGGTTTTAGCATCCATTACTTCGGCTAAAACCATCCAAACTTGACTAGCTACATTCACTTCGCCGCTGCCCTCAATTACAAATTGCTGTTTCTCTGTATCATACAGAGTCGTCCTAGCAAACTCTTCCAATTGCTGGCAAAGAGCTTGATAATGCTTTACCTGGGGATCCTGCATTCTTTCAGCCAATTGAATAAATCGTTTCATGGCATAAATAATGACCGCCTGTCCAGCTGTAGCTTTGTCAAAGTCATTGGACCAGTCGATAAATACCGGCCAGTCTTCGGTCAACACTAAGCGTCCTGCTTCATCTACCTGTTGCAGAGCCAAATCCATCCCTTTTTTCGCCGCTGGATATAAATCCTGCAGAACTGTTTCGTCTTGGGTGTGTTGTACATAATCAAACAATATCGTGGCAAAGAACAAGCTGTAATCAAATAGGAAAGTATCATCTGGCGTTAAATTCGGCTCCGTAAAAACATTAGCCGGTATTTTACCTTCCTCAGTTGTCATTCCGCCAAACAAATACATGCAGCGTTTGGTTAACGCTAAATCATCAAAGGTCGCATAATTAGCTAAAGCCTGTAAACGCAAATCCCCTATCCATAAACGGCGATCACGCTTAGGACCATCCTCAAAAACCGTCTGCATACAATCCTGCAGAGTTTTAACCGAAATAGTATAAATTGCTTCTAATTCTTTATCCTCAATCACTGGTTTAGGCAGCTGCTCCATTGATACGCTGCTTTCTGCCATAAAGATTGGATTACTGAAACTAGCCTTCCATTTGGGTGAAGTATCAATCACACTCAGTTCGATATACCGGCAGCTGTAACGACGAGGCATCTCCAGAGTCGTTGGCAGCACATCCAAATGGACAAATTCTTCTTGAATCCATGAACGGGACAACCAGCCGTCGTAATCTGTTGCTTCAGCTACAATTTCGGCTGGAACCTCTGCGAATTTTAAACGTAAATACAACGGCGCATCCATTGGAGACCCCACCGAATCAATGTCAATCGTAAATTTACCTACATAGTGATCGCCTAGATCCAGTACGATTTTTTCATCTCGACCTAAGGTATAGTCAGGCAGCTGCGCAATATTTTTCTCGCTAACCACTGACTTGAAACCGTTGACACTTTTCTCATCCGCGATAATTTCGGCAATTGCAGCTGGTTGAATCGTGGTTTGAATCAGCTTAGGTGTATTCCTTTCGGCCTTTGCTAGCAGCTTTTCGTCGTGGTTCCAAACCACATCATTATTAATTTGAAATGTAAATGTCATGTTTTTCCCTCCATTAATGGAGAAGCAATTCATTGATTGCTTCTCCTATTGTTCCACCTAAACCGTTGCATCCTTCATTTTTGGCGCTTCCGTTGTTTGTTGCTCACCAACTCCATGCTTTTTCTGCAAATGCATCATGATGACTCCCGCAATCGTTGCCAGCAATACGATGCCCGCAAAACCGTACATCGATGTTTGAATCCGATCTGGTGCCACTAAGAAGGGGGTAACAAAAGCAAACAGTCCGCAGCACATCCGAGAAAATCCGTTAATAAAGCCTTGCAGAGAAGCCCGTACTTCTGACGGAAAAGATTCCTGTGTCCATACTTTGTAAATTGCTTCGCCTGCCAAAGGATTCCCAAAGTTGTAAAAAGCAATTGTGATTGCTAAAGCGATGAAGCCGGCACCGCCACCAATTAAAGCCATGCCCAGCATTGCGGCAAACTGCACGAAAGCTCCGATGAAGAAAGCTTTGTTGCGGTACTTTCCACCTGCGACTGAAGCAAAGACAATCGTTGTGGCCAAGGAAACAATATTTAGAACAATCCCTAAACCAGTGGCTTGTGTTTGACTAGCCCCTGCATTAGTCAATGCATAGGTTTGGAATTGCCCCCAGGTATTAGCTAACAAATTCCAACACACATAGAAAATTAAAATTGCCGCGAAGAAGCCCAGATATTTATTTTTATTTTGACCAAACAATACCGTTTTGAAGGAAACTTCCTGAGTCGCATTTTGGGTTGCTTTTTGGGCCAATTGACGAGCAGTGCCTTCTTCGTGAAATCGTTTGAACTTTTGCGAAAAGGAACGCCATAACCAAGTGATTAAAGCAAAAGCAAAAAGAATACCAAAAACAATTCTTGCTCCTAGGACACCTTCGATTCCTGAAAGCAGGAAGGAACAAATATACGAAATGAAAACCCCGATTTGCCAAAAAATCTGAGTAGAGGAAACCAGCTGTGCTGAGGTTTGCTCGTCTGGTGCATCGTGGGAAACTACGGTTAAACTGATGGGTAAATCTGCTCCAGAAGAAATCCCCATTACAATCACACCAGCCAGCAGCATGGCAAAACTATTAGACAGGATACATACCCCTGCGCCAATTGCGTAAAATAAATTCAACCAATTGAAAGAACGAATAAGACCAAAACCTTTAGTAATCTGACCAGCAAACAATGACCCGAAGGCAATTGCGAAGGTTAATCCTCCAGAAATAATTCCGACTTGACCCGCTGTTAACGCCAATCCCTTTTGCCAGACTGGAATGGTCGCTGACAAGCCAACAATACATCCTGATCCTAACATTGAGCCGATTCCAGCAGCTGTTGCCAACGGCGAATACTCCTTTACCAGTGTTGAGCTTTTTTGCTTACTCACAGTTAAACACTCTCCTTATTTTTTGTTTTCTTACTACTTGAATTGTAAGCGCCTCACCGCATTTCAGCCATTGCAAATTCCCACACATTCCTTATCCATTTCACAGATGAAGATAAAAAAATAGAGAACCTTATAAAAAAGGATCTCTCATTATTTTTCTTGTTGATATCGCTCTAAAATGCTCTTTTTAAGCTCTTTTGGTGTCTTATCTGTGTACTTAGCAAACAGCTTATATAAAGAGGGAACTGTTTCAAAGCCTAAATCATAGGCGATTTCTTCAAGACTTTTATCCGTTTCCTCCATCAATTCCAAGGCTGTCTGATAGCGCAGGGAATTGATTAACTCTTGGAAGGAGCGACCGGTTTCCTTCTTTAATTTATTGCTGATGTAATTGGAATTGTAGCCAAAATGCTTGGATAACCGGGTCAAGGTCAGATGCGTATAATGAGCTTCAATATAACGCAAAATGTCTAAGATTTCTTCGTCCCGTTCATTGGATTGCTCCAGACTATCTTCTTCGATCACTCTAGTTAGCTCAATCATCACCAGCGAAAGCAATAAATTCATCGCCCGCATAAAATAATTCTTTTTACTGAAGTATTCCAGCATCATGCGATGCACTATTGACTGCACCTCCTTATTGTCCCCGCAATGAAAATGAATAAAGGCATCATGGCTGCTATAGTCATTGGAAGCATTCATAAGAAATTCATTCACCAGTCCGTTGGATTTCACCATGTTCACCACAATCTCAGTGGTAATGGAGTCATCCTTTAATAAAATATTGATTAGAATATCCTTTTCCTCCAGCGCATCAATCCGCTGGACAATCTCCTTATCCATCAGGAGAATCTCGCCTTCCTTCAGCTCGATTCGCTTGTCATTCACATACTGAACACAGCTGCCGGAAAGCATATAATTAAATTCCACAAACTCATGCGTATGAGCCGGCATTTCCGAGTAGCGATGGTGCTTATTGATAAAAATGTTGCCTTCTTTAAAAAAGGATTCACTGGGCATCTTAGGAACAGCCTCTTCATCATAAGGCAGATGTTGATCGTTGACGTTGTACCCTTCAATCCGCTGCTCCCGCTCAATTTCATTTTCTGCTCTCAGCTGTCTTTTCAATTCAGTAAAGTCCATTCACTTTTCCCCCTGCCATTCCGCTTTATTATAAACGTTCCCAATCAAAAAATGAACGCACAAATAAACAGAAGCAACCAGCACTGCTTCTGTTTATTCTATTTAAACTTGTCATAAGGAGGACACAAAATCAAGAAATATCAATCGTAACTTGAACGGTTTGCAGAGGAACATCGTAGAACCGATCTTCTCGGCGGCCAAGAAAATCCTTGGCCTGCTGCGGAAATAAGGCGTACATCAGAACATCTTCCTCTGATTTGGCATATTCCTTGATTTCTTCTCGGAACGCCGGCAGCTGCGGTGCAATTAAGTCAGCTGGTCGAGCTGTAATTACTGCTTCATCACCGATAATCTTTTCTTGAATCGTTGGATTAATCGGTGCTGGTGGGCGGCCATAAAGCCCCCGCACATAATCCTTAATTTCAGAAGGGACCAGCTTATACCGTTCTTGAGAAATGACGTTCATTAAGGCCTGGGTCCCAACCATTTGCGACAACGGTGTAACCAATGGCGGATAACCTAAATCGGCCCGAACTTTTGGCACTTCACTTAAGACCTCTTCATATTTATCCTGCATGCCTTGCTCAGTCAACTGACTCAGCAGATTGGACAACATACCCCCAGGCACTTGATAGATCAAGGTTTTTGGTTCGATGTCCTTCACTTTAGGATTCAAAATGCCTTCATCACGGAAACGATCACGAATCGGATTGAAGTAATTAGCAATTTCGCTCACCTTATCCATCTTCAAGCCCGTATCAAAGCCTAGTTCTTCTAGAGCTAATGCCATTGATTCGGTTGCCGGCTGACTCGTACCGCTGGAGAAGGATGAAATAGCTGTATCAATAATATCCGCACCCGCTTCAGCAACCTTCAAATAGGTCATTTCTGAAATTCCGCTAGTGGCATGAGTATGAACTTCTAACGGCAAATCAATTCGATCCTTGATTCGGCTGACTAGTTCAAACCCGGTTTGGGGCGTTAAAACCCCCGCCATATCCTTGATACAAATTGAATCGGCCCCTAAATCAGCCATTTCTTTCGCCAGCTTCACAAAATAATCCACCGTATGGATGTCGCTGGTAGTATAGGAGATCGCTGTTTGACAATGTCCCCCAGCTTCTTTGGCTGCCAAAATGGAGGTTGCCAAATTACGGGTATCATTTAACGCATCGAATACACGAATGATATCAATTCCATTTTTAATCGATTTTTCGACAAAATCGCGAACAACATCATCGGCATAGTTTTTATAGCCTAATAAATTTTGCCCCCGCAACAGCATTTGCAGCTTAGTATTTTTTACTTCTTTGCGGATCAAGCGCAATCGCTCCCAGGGATCCTCATTCAAAAAACGAATGCATGAATCAAAGGTAGCACCGCCCCACATTTCCAGTGAATAATAGCCTGCTTCATCTAAGGTTTTTAAAATCGGCAGCATATCCTCCGTTGGCATACGCGTTGCGATTTGGCTTTGTTGACCATCCCGCAGTACGGTTTCCATAAACTGGATTTTTTTAGCCATGTTTCAACTCCTCTTCCTTTTCAACAATTTGAGCAATCGCCTGCTGCATTTCTAAAATCGAATGGGCTCTGGAACGGCCGCATTCCTTGGCATCCTTGTCGCAAATAAAACAGCGCCGCGGGGCAAAACCCAGCTCTTGTCGGCTGATGCTTTTTATTTCATCATTCTCCTGCCACAGTACGTCCAAGTCGACCAATCGACCATAGGGATGCTGCTCTTCAATCTGCACCATCTTGGTCTTCAGCTCTTGAGGAGCCGAGGGCAGCAGCAGGTAGTATTCCAGCCCAGTATTTTTCTCCCAATATAAATTGGCGTCAGGAGAAATCCCCGTTAATTCCTGTTCAATGGCTTCAGTGATTGTTTCAAATATCTCCTCTAGCTTCATCGACGTCTTCACTGGACCAGGAATATTCATCGTCGCGCAAAGCAATGAACTCTGGCTGTCGGTGAGCAGCAGTTCTTGTTGCATTGCTGCTCGTTCTTCTCGACTTTCCAGCATTTCCTCCAGTGAGATAACGGGTCCATTGAAAAGATCATTAAACGTTTTTGACGACATCAATAATGGTCCCATCACGGTATTCGATCAGCGCTACTACTTTGTCTCCGTATTGAATGGGCTCAGGATTTCCTACGATACTGTAGGCCTTCTCCTTAAGCTCCTCAATCGTATAAATCGGTACATCCAGCTGACTAAAGTGTTCAATCAAGTCAGCCCGTTTCGGATTAATGGCAATTCCGACTTCGGTGATAATTACGTCAATACTGTCACCTGGGGTAACGACTGTATTCACTTCATCTACAATCGTGGGGATTCTTCCCCGTACTAAAGGTGAGATTACTAGACTCATTTTGCAGGCCATACTCGTATCCGAATGACCACCGGAGGCTCCACGAATAACTCCATCTGAACCCGTCATGACATTCACATTGTAGTTGGTGTCAATTTCCAAAGCAGACAGAATAGCTGTATCCAGCTGATTAATGAAGGAACCTTTACTCAAAGGCGAAGCGTACATATTGGCATCTATTTCATAATGTTGAGAATTTTTACCTAAAGAAATCGCTGACGGATGGTCAAAGTCCTGAACATCAATGATTTTTCCGACTAGGCCTTCCTCCAACAGTTCAACCATCGCATTGGTGATTCCGCCTAGAGCAAAGCTGGCCTTTATGCCATCCTTGATCATCGCCTCTCGTAAAAAACGGGAAACGGCCAAGGCTGCTCCGCCAGTTCCTGTTTGGAAAGAGAAGCCGTCTTGATAATACGGAGAGCTGGTAATGACTTTGGCTGCATATTCCGCAATTAGCAATTCCTTGGGATTCTTAGTAAAACGAGTAGCCCCTTTAGCAATTCCTTTTGGATCGCCAATCGCCTCTACTTCCACAACAAAATCAACATCGGTTTGCGGAATGCTGATCGGTGTATTTGGAAAAGGAACTAAGGTGTCGGTAATGATAACTACCTGATCCGCATATTTTGCATCTACCATGGCATAGCCTAATGAACCACAGGTGGCTTTGCCGACGGTTCCATTGGCATTCCCATACGAGTCTGAGCTGGGGGCACCCAAAAAGGCCACATCAATATGAATATTATCAGCCGCAATCGCCCGAGCTCGACCGCCATGAGAACGAATCACCACGGGATTTCCCATAATTCCTTCAGAAATTGCTGCACCAACTTTATCCCGCAAGCCGCTGGAGGTAATGTTGGTGATCACACCATTTTTGATATGGTCTATCAATGGCTCATGAACATTGGCAATTGAACTAGGCGCAATCGAAATATTTTTGATTCCCATGTCAGCGATCTCCTGCATGACCATGTTCATTACAAAATCACCCTCCCGGAAATGATGGTGGAAGGAGATCGTCATACCGTCTTTTAGACCCGTTTTCTCAATCGCTTCTCGTAAGCTGGAGACTAGTTTTTTATCCCGAGGACGCTTGGGTTGGATTCTGCGGCTAGCTTCTTGATAGGTATTTATATTGGCTAATTCACCTTCGTATATACCATACTGATCCGCATATACCTGAGGAATATCACGCTTTACTTTATTCATTACCATAATTAAATATCCTCCTCGGTTAATAATTTCGCCGCTTTAGCTAAAGCAATAACTCGCTCAGCCCGCTCTACAATGGGTTTGTCGACCATTTTTCCGTTTAGTGAAATGACACCAGAACCCTTCGATTCCGCTTCACGAATCGCCCAGATGACTTCCTTAGCATTCTGAATTTCTCTCTCCGTTGGCGCGTAAATGTTGTTGACTAAAGGAATTTGGCGCGGATTAATCACCGATTTCCCGTCGAAGCCCAGCTGTTTAATTAAACGAACTTCATCTTTGAAGCCTTCCGCATTGTCCACATCAGAATAGACCGTATCGATGGCTGCAATACCAGCAGCTCGAGCAGCATGCAAAATCATACTGCGGGCAAAAAATAATTCCTGCCCATTGGGATAGCGGCGAGTTTTCATATTGGTTACGTAATCCTCTGCACCTAAGGCAATTCCAATCAGCCGATCAGAAGCTTTCGCAATTTCTCTTGCATTCAAAACACCCTCTGCTGATTCAATTGCTGCCATCATTTTGGTGGTTCCTACAGAAATTTGATTGTCCTGCTCCACTTGGGTAATTACTGCCTCTACATCAACAATATCCTGAGCCGTTTCCGTTTTAGGCAACCGAATAACATTTACTCCAGCTAATACCATCGCTTCAACATCCAAAGCTCCCACCGTATCCAAACCATTAATACGCACGACCGTCTCAACCTGGCTGTAATCAAAGGTTTTTAGGGCAAAATGCACCAAGGTTCGGGAAGAATCCTTTTCTTTTAAAGAAACGGCATCCTCTAGATCAAACATAATCGAATCGGCCCCATATAAGGGAGCATCTCTCAGCATCGCTGCATTGGCCCCTGGCACAAACATCATTGTTCTTCTTAAGCGTTCCATGAGTCGATCTCCTTCCAGTTGTAGGCTTGCTGATCTGCGGCCCGATAAGCAGCAGTCACGGTGCGGGCTTGAATCGTGCAATCCAATGCGCCCTTATCTATCGCTACAACCTTCGCTGAAGTAATGCCCAGCTTCTCCAGCGTTTCCTTAATTACCTTGCGAATTTGATCACCAAATTGCTTTTCCACACTGCTGTCCAACTCAATTTCAATCAATGCTCCTTCATGAGGACCTAGCGTGATCATAATATCGCTTGATTCAACTGTACCTGCTACCGCACTCTTAGTAATTTCCACTTAATTCCACCTCTATTTTCTTGATTTTTTTCAAATAGTCATAGGTTGTTTGAGGAACAAGATGGGTTAACCCTTCGACATCTTTTTCCTTTAAAGCTTTGCGTACATTGGTGGCACTGATTGCTACGCCCTCCACTTCCTTACGGGGAACGATCACCAGCTCCAGTTCGGTACCAAATACGGATTGCAGCGAGCGATTGTAGACCTCCGTTACTGGTGAAAAAGGCTCCTCGCCTACAAAACGAGAGCGAATGTTCAAAATCGGTGCAATTTTTTCTTTAAACAGCAGAGCATCCACCGCTGCCTGAGTTTTCGCTACAGCCAACGGCGCATTCTCTTTTAAGAAGTAGGCTGGAAACGTCGCTGTCGATACCATGTAATCACGACTCGGCAGCACCGTCACATTTTTCAAATGGCTCACTCCCAGCTTGACCATATTCATCCGATCCTCACTAGAAAAGTCTGAACGATCCTCTGACAGAACAAACACATAAACATGATCGCTCTTAGCTGCGGCTGTCTCAATTAAATACTGATGCCCCTTGGTAAAAGGATTAGCATTCATCACAATACTGCTGGCTGTTCCCGGATGCCGATGTTTCTCCAACAGCTCCTGATAGTCATCAATATTGGGCGAACCCTGTTCGGTGAACAGCACCGATTCGTTTTCTACTATGGTATGGAATCCCAGTGAATGGAAAATCTTGGCTTCACTAGGCTTGGTATACAAGAAATAATGGTTTTGATCCTTTTCCCGCATCCGTTCCATTAAATGAATCATGAGTTGAGTTAACAGGTTTTCTGACTGGTATTCCTTCTCTACCGCCAAGCACTTAATAATGTTTTTTTGATAGGAACCCGAGGCGATCAATTGACCTTCTTTAAACAGTCCTACTGTGTATTCGACACTTTCTTGCGGACTTAACCCAGAACGCCTCATCAGGTCGGCCCATTGCTGAAACATAGCTTGGTCTTTGTCCAGCCAGAGCCTTCTTAAATCAAACATGCTAAAATCCCCTTTTTATTTTTTGACTGGGAACAATTTTGCTAACAATTGCGAAGCTACGTAGATGATCAGAATCACGACAAACACGCCGCCCCAACCAAATACCAATAGCTCAAATGATTTCATTAAATCTGCAGACATCTTTTTTTCCCTCCTAAACTAACAAGGCTAGCAGCAGACCACCAGCAATAACCGAAGCAATCTGACCAGACACGTTGGCTCCAGCTGCATGCATCAAAATGAAGTTCTGCGGATCTTCCTCCGTAGCCATCTTCTGAATAACTCGACTTGACATCGGAAAGGCAGAAATTCCAGCCGCACCAATCATCGGATTGATTTTCTCTTTACGGAACAGGTTTAGTAATTTAGCAAAGAGCACACCGCCTACTGAATCCATTACAAAGGCTACTAATCCTAAACCAATTACCATCAAAGTATCCACCTGCAAGAACTCTGCATATTGCATTTTTACCGAAATAGCAAGTCCTAACAGAATACTGATAATATTTACCAGTTCATTTTGGGCGGTTAAGGACAAACGATCCAGTACACCGCATTCTCTCAATAGATTTCCAAACATCAAGAAACCAACTAATGGCAAGGAAACGGGAGCAATTAGCCCAGCCACCACTGAAATGACAATCGGGAATAAAATCTTCGCCGTTTGAGAAACCTCGCCGGCACGATAGTTCATGCGAATTTGACGTTCGTGTTTTGTTGTCACAGCTTTGATCGCTACTGGCTGGATGATTGGTACCAATGCCATGTAAGAATACGCAGCCACCATGATGGCTCCCATATATTTCGAATTCAAGGTATTCGCCACAAAGATAGAGGTTGGTCCATCCGCTGCTCCGATAATCCCAATCGAGGCCGCGTCATTTAAATCAAATCCTAACAATACTGCAACAATTATTGTAAAGAAGATACCAAATTGAGCGGCAGCTCCAAATAATAGTAAAAACGGATTTTGCAGCAATGGTCCAAAATCAATCATCGCCCCAATTCCGATAAACAATAGCAATGGGAATAATTCTGTGCTGATCCCAATATCAAACAATACCTGAAACGGTCCCGGCTCTCCTGCAGCACTCAGCACGCCAGAATTCGGGAAATTCACTAAAATTGTTCCTAGTCCCATCGGCACCAGCAAGGTTGGCTCATACTCCTTCTTGATCCCCAAGTACATTAAGACTGCCCCGATCACCATCATTACGATGCGTCCCGGCTCCTGCCCCATACCTAAAACTCCTTCAATCAATGTTTCCAACAAAAGTCACTTCCTTTTTCCATATTTATTTCTTAACCGACTGTGATCAAAGGATCGCCTGGATTTACGACATCGCCTGGTTGTACGTGGATACCGGTAACTGTGCCGTCACTGCTGGCAACAATTTCATTTTCCATCTTCATCGCTTCCAAAATCATCAATGGCTGGTTTTGCTTTACGGCATCCCCTACATTCACCAAGACCTTCAAAATAGCTCCCGGCATTGGAGCAGTCAGCGCATCCGCACCAGCTGGAGCGGATGAAGCGGCAGGTACGGTCGGTGCTTCTTCTAAAGGTGCGGCGGCCGCTTGAACTGGTTCAGCCACGGGCGCCGGAGCTGCTGGTGCAGCAGGTGCAGCCTGTGGAACCCCACCGATTTCCTCCATTTCTACTAAATATTCCTGACCATCAATTGAGATTTTAAATTTACGTAACATGTTCTTCCTCCTAATTACTTTCTCTTTGAAATTTTCCGAATGCTTAGCTGACTTTCTGGATGAGCTCCTGCAGCAATGCTGGCGACAATCAGCGATACTTGCTTTGCCTCAGGGTTCCGCTTCAAAATCCGTTTCACTACAAATTGACTGTCGGGCTGATCGCCAGTCGCAATCGCAGTCGCAATTAGACTAACGAGCTGATAGTCCTTTGAATCAGTGTCGATAAATCCCGGCAGCTCTTCCCATACTTCGTTATCTTTGGCAGGTGATTCTTTGTCCACGCTCTTAGCAGTCGGTTGATTTGTTTTTCCAGTTTTATCCTTTTTAAAAAACTTATCGAATAAAGACACGTCAATCTCCTTTCCAACTTTATTTGCTTGAGTCCAGATTAAATGATTTGCTGGGTAATTGGATAGTCTTAAATCCCCGATTATTGTTCTTTCGTTGTTCCTTTTATAAAAGAAAGAGAGAAAAACCTACAAAAACGTTGATTTAACAACATTTATACAGCGTTAAGATTCTATTAATATCTTGTTAAGCAATCGCTAAGACTATTAGATAATAATTGTTCTTTTCCTGTTCTTTTTGTCTTAGGGCTCTTTTTTGTATTGCAAGAATTGATTATTCTATAGGTGCTAAGCGGTTACACACCAACGATAAATAACACTAGTATTATTTGAAATAAAAAATTGGTTTTTTATCGCCAAGGGTTGTCAACGCTTACAAACTAAAAGGTTTTTTAGCTTCATATGAGAAAGGAAGGGAAAAAATGTTATTAACTGTATTGTCTTATTTAATGATTATTGTCTTTATGTTTGTAATCATGAAAAAGAAAATGTCCCCATTTACCTCATTGGTGGTCATTCCATTAATCTTCACTTTGATTGCCATGGCGACTGGGGTAGCCGAGAAAGGAAATATCGGGGAGTTTGTCTTAGAAGGGATCAGTACTACCTCCACTACAGGGATTATGCTGCTTTTTGCTATTTTATATTTCTCTATTATGTTGGATGCGGGGTTATTCGATCCAGTCACAAAGAAAATGATTCACTTTGCTAAGGGCGATCCAATGAAGGTCTTGATGGCAACTGCAGTCGTTGCAGCTGCGGTTTCATTGAATGGTGATGGAACAACTACGACCCTGATCTGCTGTTCAGCTTTTATTCCGATTTATAAAAAACTAAATATGAAAATGATGAACCTAGGTGTCTTAGTCATCCTGCAAAACACTATTATGAACCTGCTGCCGTGGGGTGGTCCAACTGCTCGTGCTATGGCCGTACTAGAAGTAGATGCTGACATTTTGAGCTATTTAGCACCAGGGATGGTATTGTCCATTCTTTATGTAATCTTGTTTGTTGCCCGTCGGATGGGTAAACAGGAGCGTGCCCGCTTAGGGATCACTGAATTATCAGATGCTGAAATTGACGAAATGACTACGGTAACTGATCCAGAAACTTTAGAAATTCGTCGTCCAAAAAACTTTATCTTTAACGGTATTTTGACTATCGGTTTGATCGCCTGGTTAGTAGCTGGATCATTCTATGAGCCAATCGGTCTGCCACCACTTTTGTTGTTCTTAGTTGGTACGTGTATCGCATTAATGGTAAATTACCCAGTACTGAAGCAGCAGTCTGCTCGAATCGGTGCAAACGGCGGCGATGCTGTGCAAGTAGTTATCCTCGTATTTGCAGCCGGTGTATTCATGGGCTTGTTCCAAGGTTCAGGGATGGCAACTGCTTTGGCTAACAGCTTCACCACGATTATCCCTAAACAATTAGCTGGCTTCTGGGGCTTAGTAATCGCCTTGATTTCAGCACCCGGCACCTTCTTCATCTCTAATGATGGGTTCTACTTTGGGGTCTTGCCAGTTTTGGCGGAAGCAGGACGTGCTTACGGTTTCACCAATATGCAAATGGCTCTAGCTTCTTTGATGGGACAAGCGTTCCATCTGCTGAGTCCATTAGTAGCGTTCATTTATTTACTGCTGCGTCTAACAGGTTTAGACATGGGGCAATGGCAAAAAGAATCAGCTAAATATGCCTTAGGTATCTTCCTGATTTTTATTGTTACCTTAGTGCTATTTGGTTACATGCCGCTATATGTTCCTCAATAAGAAAACCTGCAAGGCCGGATTTCTGGCCTTGCTTTTCCTGTTTTATCTTATGCTAACTGAAAGGAAGAAAATCATGAGTCCTTACGTAGAAGCCATTCGCAAAAATTTGGATCTAACCCAAAATAAAACATTGAAAGTACTGATTTACGAAGCATTTCGGAAAACGATTATTTTAGGAGAAATCCCAGCTGGAGCAAGAATCAACGAAAAAGAATTCTCTGAAGTACTGAATATCAGCCGCACCCCCATCCGCTATGCAATGACTCAATTAGTGAAGGAACAATTGGTGGAGCATGTACCAAGAATTGGCATCGTTGTGAAGGGAATCAGTATTAAGGATGCCTACGAAATTTATGATATACGCAAAGCCTTGGATACAATGGCTACTATCAAAGCGATGGAAAGTATGACCGAAGCTGATTTTGCCGAATTAAGGGAGCTTCTGAAGTACGGTGAACAGTTGAATCAGGAAGACAAAGTAGAAGAAGTTCTAAAGAATTTTTCTGACTTTAATGCATTTATTTATGAAAAAAGTCAGATGCCCCGCCTGAAATCAATTGTACTGAATCTGCAGGCTTATCTTGTCTATTTTCGCGACATTGCTATTCGATCCTCCAATCGCCGGGAACAGGCCTTGAAGGAGCACTGGTTAATTTATCGCGGGATGAAAACAAATAATGTTGAACAAATTACGTTAATTACTCATGAGCATTTAGAGCGCTCACTGAAATTCATTTTAACGGAAATGGAGCGGCGAAAAATTGACTAATCTAGAAACAGCTATTGTCAGCTGCGCCGAAAAAGCACTGTGGCTTGAGGTAGCTTTGACACCAAAACCGGGATTAGTAGATCGAAGAACTAACGGTGCTCACAACGACATGGATTTCACCACCTTTATTCACAGTATCGTTAGCCTGCGTCCATTCCTGCAAGAATATTTTGAATTAGGCTATCATCATAGAGGAACACTGCCGGATCTCTTTAATCAGCTGCGACAAACCGGCAGCTTAGCTGAGAAGGCCATGCTGACAGCAACCAATGGGATTAATACCCATAAAGGTGCTAATTTTTCCTTTGCTGTTTTGCTGGGAGCTGCTGGCATGTATCTTCAAGAAAAACCAGATATGACACTGCCCTTCTCACCCGTTGATACACAAGCGATTCTAAAGCTGGCTAGTGAATTAACTAAACCCTTGTTAGTACAAGATTTCCAACATTTAAATAGGAAGAAACACCTTTCTTATGGTGAACACTTGTATCTAGAAAAGGGCAGCACTGGCATTCGCGGCGAAGCAGCCGCCGGATACCCTGCCTTAGCAAATTACCTGCTGCCTTATCTGCGCGCGAATCAGACAGAGAAGACGGATATCCTACTATTGCGGAGTTTGATCTACTTAATGAGTGAAGTTGAGGACAGCAATTTATTGCATCGTGGTGGAACCGCAGCCTTAGATACCGTTCGCAAAGAAAGCAAAAAAATTCATCAAGCAGCTCTTTCAGAAAAAGAATTGCTTAATGAACTCATAAATTATGATACACTGTTGACGAAACGTTATCTTAGTCCCGGCGGCTCAGCTGACTTACTGTCTCTAGGAATTTATTTTGCTCAGCTGGAGGGGTTGTTTTACTCACCATTTGGTAAAAAGGTGTAGCCTAAGCCCCAAATTGTCTTGATGTATTGAGCATCCTTAGGGTCGTCCTCCATCTTATTGCGCAGATGGTTAATGAACACCATGATCGTATTGGCATCCATTTCGCCATCGCCCCAGACACTATGGTAAATTTGCTCTTTGGAGAAAACCTGATCGGGATTCTCCATGAAGAACTGAATAAGCTTGATTTCCTTTGAAGACAGCTTGATCGGCTCATCTTTTTTGTACAGCTGATAACGACTACGGTCAAAGCGAAAGTCCCCTTCAATGATCTCATTGTTCTTTTCAGTAATCTGGTGATTCTTAATGATTTTGCCGCGGTCAAGAGTTGATACAACCTGGGCCTTCAACAAATTCGGTGAAAAAGGCTTGGTAATATAGTAATCTGCTCCTACTTCCAGCCCGTTGATAATATCCTCTTCATTCTTCTTACCGCTAAGAAAAATGATAGGCACTACCTGATCCTGTTCTCTAATCAGCTGTGCCAGATGATAGCCGTCATTGTCATGCTCCAGACTGATGTCCAGAATAAACAGATCAAACTTTACACGACTCATGATATCGACGGTTTTTTCTACCGAGTCGCTTTGATAAATTAAAATACCGGTTGATTGTAATGATTTCCAAATTAAACGCCGAATGGCTGAATCGTCGTCTACAACCAAAATCTTTTCGTTTCTCACATTAGTTCCTCCTAATAATGGGTGGATAATTCTTTTTTTCGGAAAGGATCATTTATGGATAAACCTTCAAATAAATGGTTGAGTATCAGCCTAATCAGCATCCTCTGCTTAACAATTATTGGGATTGTCGTGACGGCGACTACCTATCGCAGTACACAGAAGCATGCACTGAAAATGGGAACTGATCAGCTAATTAAAATAAACGATTTTGCAATTAATATCCTAACATTAGAAATTGAATCTTATTCCTTATCATTGGAGGATTATGCTTCCAATGTCTTTTTCGATAATACACCGCTGGAATTAAGCAAGACCGAACAAATCGAGAAAAGCTTAAGCAATAAATCCTCCGCTATTGTCGGTCTCTACCTGCTGGATACTCAGGGAAACCTGTTGGACGGCAAGTCTTTTGATAAACAAACCTTTGAACCTCAGACTGAGTTTCCGGCCTTTTTAAAAAAAGACCCGTCTTTCTCTCAAGCTTTAAACGGTCAGGTGGATCAAAATGGAAGCAGCTATTTTGAAAAAGAAAAATCATACTTAAATCTGTATCGGGTAATCAAAAATAATCAAAATCAACCGATCGCTCTACTTGTGCTTCCTCTAGATTTGGAACAATTATATCTTTCAACTCTAGATGCAGATGATCAATTCAGCGGCTATACCATGATCAAAAATCAGGATATGAAGGTCGTAATGCACCCTTCCAATGAACAAATTAGTCTGTCGATTGTGGAAGATCGCCAAAAAAAATACCCCAACCTTGATTATACCGATCTCGAACGCTTGGAAAAGACTCAATTAGCTAACTCTGATGGAACCATGAGTTATCATTCCTATTGGTGGGATAAAAAAGACCCCACTCGGGTACTCAAGCTGACCGCCTATCGCTGGATTACCGTTGGAAAAGCCAAATGGATTGTCGCCACCAACTCTGATTTTTATGAACAAAATGGCGTAGCAATTCAAGAAAGTCTAATCATTTTAGGCTTGCTGTGTATTCTGCTGGCTACAATTTTACTTCTGACCTTTAGTCTGCGAAGCTATTCACGGCGCAACCAAAGCTACTTGGAAAACCTGCGGCTGCTGGAACGGCAAAAGCTAATGAATGAGCGGCATTCCTTGGAAAAAAGCATGCTGCAGGAATCCAAGCTGGAAACCATTGGCCTGCTGACTACTTCGATTGTTCATGATATGAATAATTTCTTAACTCCGATGATTGGTAATTTAGAATTAATGATCGAAGAGCACCAGCAAAACCAAGCATTAATTGACGATTTGCAGGAAGTCTACCATGCAGCAGAACGGGGGCAAAAACTTTCAACCAATGTTTTGCGTTTTTCCAAGCTGGCCTCCAACACAAAGGAGACTGTCAATATTACCGCAGCCGTTGCCGAAGCAATCGAAACGATGCGGATCTTAATTCCTAAAAAAGTAAGATTGACCTTTCAGCAGCAGACTACTGGCAACAGCTGCTTTGAAAAAGAAGAGCTGCAGGTCATTTTATACAATCTGTTAACCAATGCCTATCAAGCCCGCAAAGCCAATACAGTGATTAATGTTTTGGTTAAGCGCGCAGATGAACAGGAAAGCCAACAATTTCAGAAGCATTCGCTAGCTTACAGCACCAAAGATTTTGCCTTAATCCAGATTACCGACAATGGACCAGGTATTCCTAAAGAAATTGAAGACAAAATCTTCACGCCTTTCTTTACAACGAAAACGGCTAGTGGTGGTACTGGACTTGGTCTATTCATCGTTTCTTCGATTATCAAGAAGAACGACTGGCTGCTTTCAGTTACCAGTTCAAATGCAGGAACCTCCTTTGTTATCGGAATTCCTTTGACTGATGACACGCCAACAGCTTAACCCAAGCCTTTCACAATTCGCTATCGGATTTGTGGAAGGCTTTGATTCTTTCCAGTACAAATAATACAAACACCAGAACTAAGATTGACAACGCCAAAAATAAAGTTTCAACGCCCTCTCCCTGAGCCAACAACAGCTCCCGCAGAATCGCTGTAATACTAATCAAAATCAAGTAGCGAACCGGAATATGATGGCCCTCCTTAACATAGCGCAGCAGCATCAAAATAATTTCCAGCAAAATAAACAATGTAGCGACTTCTTCAATTAAAATCGACAATTCCTCCATTGAAGCCAGCGGAATAACATGGGTAATGATCGTAAAGATCGCTTCTCCCATTACAATCATTACCACAATGATTAAAAGCGCTAACAAAAAATCAATTAAAGAACTGATTCCCTTTTCAAATAGTTTAAATTTCTTCCCCAAACGCATCCTCCTTGTCCTTCTTTTAATTATAACTAAAAAACACATGCTTTTTTAGCTAAACACAATAAAAAGACAATAAACTTTCTAGCGCTTCTCTATAGCTAAGAATCCGAATTTCAAGAGGTTTGTGACAAAAAAAGAGTAACCATCGCTGAGAATAACGTAAACGATGATCACTCTTTTTATAATTACTAGCATTCTGCTGTTAAGACTATAAACAGATTTATTCCTGTCCTTGACTGCCTTCCTCGGCATTGTCGCCTCCGCCTTGCTGCTGGTTGTTCCCATTAGGAATACTATCAGCTGAGCCTAAATTTCCTAAACTAATATCCAGTGAAACCGTATAGTCCAGTGGCAGGTAAACATTGCGAGTGCTCATGCCCACCACAGTTCCCTTCGGCTGATCAGAATCCACATGACGGATGACATAATTGATATTGGCTCCTTTAGATTGGAACTCATTGTAAAAGTATTTTTGTAAATCTCCTTCAACAGTCGTTCCTCTTAAATCTTTTAGGTACGGCTGTCCCAATGAATACAACACTTGAACGCGCAAATCACTTTTGGCGTTTAATACTGTCCCAGCAGCAACACTTTGGGAAACTAGCTGACCATACGGCAGGTTGTTTGTGTAAATTCCTTTCGCTTGAACTTGAACACCTTCGACCGCATTGGCTGCATCTTCTAAACTGTAGTCTGCAAAATTAGGAATAGTGAACCCTTTGCCTAATGACACAACTACTGTCATGGCATCCTTTTTCGCAATTTTTTCGTCCTTCGAAAGATTTTGCGAAACAATGCTGTCCGCAGGTACATCGTTGGAGGTCGCTTCTTCGTAGGTTACATTGATCTCGTTCGTTTTTGCCCAGGTTTCTACTTCCCCACGGGATTTACGAATAAAATCAGGGACTGAAATATTCTTCTTATAGGTTTCTTTTCCTTTTGAATAGAAGACCTTTGCAGCATCCTTGCGTCGATAATTTTTGTTGGTTACCTCTGGATTGGCAATCTCAAAATTGAGATACTTTCCTTTCTCAGCTGTATCACTATACTCCTCGATTAAGGAAATATTTGTTGCCTGATTTTCCTTAATCCAGTTTTCCGCCTGCTGCTTGCTTAAGGTTGAAAAATCCGGCAGCTTCAGCTGTTGCTCTGGATCCGGTCCTTTGCTGGTAGTCAGTTGGAGCTTGCCACCTTTTTTTACTTGGCTGCCCGCTTTCTGAGATTGGGATAAAACAGTGTTGGCTTCCTTCTTCAGTGAAAATTCCTGTTTTGTATTCACCTGCATTTTGTTTTCAGTTGCCCACACCCGAGCTTCAGACAAAGGCTTATCCGCAAAGTTGGGCATTTTTACATGACTGACCCGGTAATAAGCAATCATACAGAGGATTACAGCGACAATCACTCCAAAAATAATCCGTCTTTTTTTCTTCTTTTGCTTGGCTTGATAGGTATCGTCTATCTCAGTAATTTCAGTCTTTTGACGACGGCTCTCAATTTTTGGTTCCTCTGAAAGCGCCGATTGTTCCGGCTCCTCCTTGACTGGTTCCGAAGGCTGCTTGGGGGATGTTGGCTTTGACTCTTCAGAAGAGGGCTTGTCGGTTTTTTTATAGTTGTTGCCGTTAAAATTAGAGAGAAAATCACTCATAGCTGATCAACTCGCCTTGTTTTAGAAAGAAGGTTTTGTCCGATTGCTTGGCGATTTCCTTGGAATGGGTAACCACAATCACACATTTATTGTGAGTGAAGGCCAAATCCTTGAAGATATCCACAATTTCCTGCTCCATCTCCTCATCCAAGTTTCCTGTGGGCTCATCCGCCAAAATGATATCCACATTGGTTGATAACGCCCGAGCAATCGCTACCCGTTGCTGCTCTCCCCCTGAAAGCTGTGTCACTAATCGATCCGCCTTAGTTTTGGTAATGCCAATATAATCCAATAGATTGTAAGCTACCTCATTTTGAGATGCTGGCAATTTATTATCAGTAATTGTCATAGCTACCAAAACATTTTCCAAAGCAGTCAGATACGGAACCAAGTTGTAATTTTGAAAAATGATGCTAATATCATCTCTACGATACTCATCGTAGCCGATTTCCTTGATGTTTTTATCACGATAAAGAATTTGCCCGGCCTTTGGTTCATCCAAAGCACTAATCAGTGATAAAAAGGTTGTTTTTCCTGAGCCTGAATCGCCTAAAATAGTATAAAATTGTCCCTGCTCAAAGTTAATGGAGGTATCCTTTAAGATAATCCGTTTTTGGTCTCCATCTTGATAAAAATAGCTAACATTTTTTGCTTTTAAAATTGTCATCCTGAATTCCTCCTACATCATAATTTTCTTAGGGTTTAGACGCATTACATAGGTCAGCGGTAAAACAGCTGACAGCAGTACAGTCGCTAATCCCGAGAATAGAAACGTAACAATGTAGGACAAAGAAAACTTCACTTCATAGTTGCTGATAACGTCATCAGTCGTCAAACCGGAGCCTAGACTTTGACCACCAGCCATAATCATCTGGTTGCCTGCCCCGCTTTGGACCTCGGCTAGGGCATCGCTGGAAACTAAGGATTCTGAAATTAGTTTACCTAAGAAATTCCCAGTAACTAAGGACAGACACATCGCTACCATACTAATGACTAATAGCTCCATCACAACCTGACGCATAATATTTTTACGACGCTCACCTAAGGAAAGATAAATGCCCCATTCATGCTTTCTATCACGCAGAAACAGAACGACTACTAAGGAAATAATCAGTAATGACGCTACAATCGATAGCAAAACGACATAACCAGAAATCGTTGACAGCTTCTTCACACTAGCACCTACCTTATCAAACTCATCGGTAGAGGCTGTTGCTTTATAGCCCTCCGGCAGCATGGTACTCATTTCTTCCTTGAAGGCTTCGACATCATCTGGACTTTTCAAGGTATAGATTGGTGTGATTTGTTCCGAACTGTCAGAATCTTCATAGGCGGATGGATCGATTTCTTTGCCTTTCTCAAACTCAGCTTGGCCAATGGATTTCACTAACTTATTAGGCATGTACGCTGTATTGAACTGATCCATTTCCATGAATTGCTGTTGAATCCCGCCACCTTTGCCATCGTTTTTCTTTTTATCTAATTTAATGGGTTCAAAAAGACCCACAATTTTAACCGAATGCTTCAATGATTCCTGAGAATCAGTACTACCATCTTCTTTTTGCGAAACAAAGGTTGTGTCCAGCACCATTTGATCACCGACACTTAAGCCGTTCTCATCGGCAACTTTTTTAGAAATCACCGCCGTAGATTGACCATTTTTTGCATCTTCCTGCGATGGGAAGCTGCCTTCTACCAGCTTAACTTTTTTGTTTTTAAAGTCAGCAGGCTCCTCTTTGTTGCTGCCCCTTAAGGTCAGCATGTTCGTGCCGCCGTTGACACTAACGTTCTCCTGCTCTAATTGATAGGTTTTAAAGGAATCCAAGGTGAGATAGCTTGTATAGCTGTAATCATAGTCCTTCACATAAGAGGATTCGCCAATCTTTTTGATGAGATCCTCTTTCAAAGGCTCTGGACCTTTCATGGCAGCCATTGAGTCGCTTTCTTGCATCAGCTTATCCATATCCACTTCAGCTGACACCGTAGCTCCCAGCTGCTGCTTCATTTTCTTCTCCACATTTCCCGTGGATTGCTGAATAGCAATCGCTCCAGCAATAACGTTTCCTAAAACAAAAATTACGGCAAAAAGAATCAATGATTTCCCTTTTCTCCGACTGACACTGCTCCATGCACGCTTCCAATAATTCATTTGCTGTCCTTTCAATCGCTGAACAGTGTTACCTTACTCCACCCTTTTTAATAACCTGCTGTTCTTTGATAAATAGTAGTTTTCCTCCATTCAAGCCCCAAAGTTCATCAGCAAATTTGACAGTATTTTTCGACTGCGAAGCAATAATCAAACATTTTTTGTGTTTACGGCAAAAATCAGACAGCTCATCCAAAGTTTCCTCTAGATTAAGTTCCGAAAAAAGCTGCGCTGGTTCATCCAGCAAAACTAGTGGTGATTTACTGACCATCAGTTTAGCCAAGCTCACCAGCTGCTGAGTCTTTTTATCCAGCTTATGAACAGCCGTCTTGATTTGTACTGGCGTTAATCCTACCTGTTGAAGAACCCTATTTAGCTCACTGGTTGACACTTCCTGTTGAGCAATGATTGCCTCCAATGCCAAGTTTGCCAGTGGTGTATCCTTAACCAGCATGCCTGATTGAAAAAGACAACTGACTTTTCCAGCCCGATAATCATCTCGATTCATTTCCGCCAAGTCTTGCCCATCGAAGGTGATGGTACCCTCAGAACAGGTCATTAGACCAGCCAATAAAGAGAGCAGTGTAGTTTTACCCGACTGTGCATTTCCTAGAATCAAGTACACCTTGCCCGGTAAAAACTCCGCATTCAGCTGATGAATAAGTTCAATTGCTGGTCTGTTGGTCGAATAGCTGACATTTTTCAGTAAAAGCTGTCTCATGTTTTTCTCCTTAGCTGAAAAGAATAATGACCAAAGACGAAAATCATCCGGCTAGTCAGTCCTACAATCACTAAAAGGAAACTCTCAAAATACGGTAAAAGAAATTTTGCACTGTCATTACTCTGCAGCAATTGACGAATTTCCGCAGCAGTTAGGCCAGCATGCTTCATTGTGATTAACGGAATCTGGGTTGTACTGGTTTGACGCAGGCTATTTAGCCAATTAGTCACCAAACTCTCACTGATAAAGCTGGCACTGATATAAGCTACAACGAAACTGAGCAAGGCAATCAACGTAATCTCCAAAATATTACTGATAACCAATTGACTCGGACGCAGTCCCATCAAACGAAGAGCGAAAATATCTGGCCCTCGACGCTTAAATAATTGACTGTAAAACAGGCCCATAAAGAACAGGCTCAAGATTCCTGCAGCAATCGCACCGTTTAGCAATAATTCCTGTTGACTGATAAAGGTTTCGAAAATCTGAAAATACCCTTGGTCGGTGTAAACTTGATACTGGTCAAATGCTGACTGCTTACGTAATTCTTTTTTAAAATCTCCAACTGCCTGTGGATTTTTTAAACGCACCGTCACAGTATTGAGGCTGTTCTCAGTACTATCTGCCAGAAACTCATTGGTTGGCAAATTGACGAAAATAGCTCCTAAAAGTTCCTGGGGTTCGTTGTCGCTCGAGGAAATACCGACAATTTTCAGCTTTTTATTCCCGTTGCCAAGGCTTAACTCATCTCCCAGATTCAGCTTGTTACTTTTAGCAAATTGTTCAGTCACCAGGCAGGTTCCCTCCTCTAAAGGCAGCTCTCCTTGAAGAGTTATTTTCTTTGCTGACTGAAAATATCTTTTCAACGAAGCGTTATCCAAAGCAGTCACACTCACTTTAGGTGTCCCAGATGTACTGATAGTGCCCGAACTAAAGGTCGCAACACTTGCTCCATCTTCCAAGGTAATTCCCGAAATCTCCACTGCCGTGTAGCCAATCAGTGTACTTTCTTCAACATTAGGTAATTCATTTAACGCTTGTAAATCTGCTTCATTCAAATTTGTGACATGCTTTTGTTTTTGAAAATCTGGTTCCACGTTTACAATCGTATCGGTTTGTTTCTTAGTTTCCACCAGCGAATGTTCCACCGCCGCATAAACCTGCAGCAAGCAAAAGAAGCCTAGCAATAAGCTAAAAAAAAGCAAGCCGATGAAAAAATCATTGCGTTTGTTCCGCTTCAGATTTAAAAAAGCATGTTGGATGAACATCATCACCATTTCCTCCTACCTCTACATATTAGCAAATCAATTGTTAACTCTGTGTTAACTGTTAAACACTGGGAAAGGTCAAATAAAAAGTTGATCCCTTCTTCTCTTCGCTTTCCAGATAGACAAACCCTTTACACAAGCTGCAAACATGCAAGACGACGGATAACCCAATACCATAGCCATCCTGCTTCAAGCCTTGAATCCGATAGTTATGGGCAAATATTTCTGCTTGTTTCTTCTTAGGAATTCCTGCACCCTGATCGGCCACCTTCAGCAGCACACTGCCTTTTTTATTTTCTACTGAGACTTTTATCGGCTGGCCTTCACCATATTTAATAGCATTATCCACTAAATTAGAAATCGCCCGGTAAATCCAGCGGTCCTTACCGTGAATTAAAGCCGGCAGCTCTTCATCAAAGTCAAAGCTTAGCTGCTGATAATTTCGTCTGTATAAATCACAAACTTCCGCACTGATCATCGCCACATCCACCAGTTCTTCCGTTAGATCTCCTTCATTATTGGATAACGTCAAAATATCATCAATGCTGTCCGTCAAGCGATCCAAAACCTGCAGATTGGCTTGTCCCGCAGCCTCCAGCTCAAGATTGGTACGCAAAATAGCAATCGCATTTTTCTGTTCATGAGTCAGATAGCTGTTTAAACGTTTGTAGTCATTCAAATGTCCATCAAATTTCTGCTTCAAGGTCTCAAAAGCACTGGAGACTGCCTCATCCTTTACACTTCCTTGAGACAGCTGCTCGATAAAATTCAAGTCATGAGTGATCGCTAAAACCTGTGAGCCATATATTTTTCGCAGAACAGCCCAAAGCACAAAGGTCAGCAGCAAGATAACCCCACAAATGCCTAAAGCAATTGATGGTAAATATTTAAAATATTCCTTCATGTATATACTGTCCAAAGTCTCACTGCTGACTGCCAGTCTGGAAAACGCCAAATTTTCATCACTGCTGATCTCAATTTGAGTCTGCCCCACATTTTCCACAAAAAAATTGTCGCCTAAAGAATCAGCGACATTTGTTTGCACGATATTGATTCGCATCAAAACAAAGCTGGAAATCAACACCGCCGTAACTAGCAGCGAAAAGACCAGCATTACTAACGTCATCTTAAAATTTAATCGCATAATTGATACCCCTTTGTTCGAATATTTTTTAACAATTCTTTGCCTGCCGCATCGCCTAATTTCTTTTTCAAACGGGCCATATGTACGCGCAAAACTGATGAAAAAGGATCAAAATCCTCATCATAGACATGCTCCGCAATCTTCACCAAAGGAACAATCGCCGGATAATTCTCAGCAATACACAGCAAAATATCAAACTCCTTCGGCTTCAGCTCGATGACATTACCACTATAAGTAACCTCTCGACAGACCGGATTCACTACCAAATCACCAATGGTAATTTGTGGCGTTGTTCGACCATGAAAGCGACGAATGATCGCCCGTAAACGAGCATTCAGCTCCAGCAGCTCAAAAGGTTTTACCAAATAATCATCCGCCCCAAAATCCAAGCCCTTCGCCCGTTCCTGAATTTCATCTCTGGCAGTAATAATAATAATCGGGGTTTCAATCTGAGATTCTCTTAAAAAGTTAAGGATTTCCAACCCATCCTTGTCCGGCAGATTTAAGTCTAACAAAAGCGCATCGTATTGATTTACAAAAGCTTTTTCTTCCCCAGCTAAACCTGTATAAGCCACATCGACAGAAATATTTTCCCGTTCCAGTCCTGCTTTTACTGTATTCGCTAGTTCAATACTGTCTTCAATCATCAATACTCTCATTTATTAAACACTCCTTTTTCTCTTGTTTCTAAGAATAGTATAGAAGGTTTCCCTTTGTCTACGCCTTTTTATTGAAGAAATCGTGAAGATGAACCTCGTAGCAAGCTAAAAACACTTAGTTAATAGCTATCTAATCGTTTTTTGAAATAAGTCCAACTGATGACAAAAAGGAGCCAACAAAATATTCTGCTCACCCTTTTTTTCTTATGAATGAAGCTTGCTATCTCTATCCAACGCCAAACAACTAACAGTCTCTGAATTATCTCCTAATTCTTGTGTAACGATATAGTCTTCCAGTTTTGGTGTTTTTTTTATGATTCCACCGCCGAAAATGATTTCATTCGTAGAGAGCATTAAGGTCATGTTATACGTACATTGAGCTAAATAATAAGCTTCGATATCTCAATTTGGATCATCCTTAGATAAGTCTCCAGGCTTTTTGACAAGAAATGTCCAAAACTATTATTAACTATCTAATTCAGATTTAGCTGTCATTGGATTAATTAGTCATTATCAATCACTTATAACCTATTATATAATTAAAATATATAGTATTATTTTAATAAGAACACATCTGGGGATTAATAATCTATAAGAACAGGAGGGATAACGACAATTATCTTCTATTAAATACATTTGGAAAAGAGGGAGAAAATGAAAAAGTTACTAAAGCTTGGGTTGGTTTTATCATTGGGGTTGACTCTCACAGGCTGCGGTTCTGGCAACAGTGAGGAAACAATTACCCAGCAGTCGCAAACGATAGAGTCGCTGGAAAAAGAAAACAAGGAACTAACAAAAACCGTTTCATCCTTGGAGAAATCAGTTAATTCCTACAAAAAGGAAAAACAAGCAGAAACTAAGGAATCAAAAGAGTCAGAGACGGCAAAGAAAAAGCAGGCCGAGGAGGAAAAAAACAAGGCTGAGGCGGCAAAAGCAGCAGAAGAAAAAGCCAAAGCTGACGCAAAAAAAGCGGAAGAAGAACGGATCGCTGCTGAACAAGCGGAGGCGGTAAAAAAGGCCGAAGAAGAACGCATTGCTGCTGAACAAACAGAAGCTCAACGCAAAGCGGAGGAAGCTCAGGCACGCGGTCTGACCCCCTGTTCAAAATGCTACTAAAAAGTGCAAGAGACTGGTTCACCAGTTTCTTGCACTTTTTTTTGATTAAATAAATTCCCGAACCGTCTCCGTCAGCAGTTCATGATCTTCATCATGCTTCAATCCCGAGACACCAATTACCCCACGTACTTCACCATTAATAATAATTGGAAAACCACCACCACAAACTGCATAATGATTATCTTCAAGCCAATCACTATACTCATCCTGATGAAAAAAGACATACAACGAAGAATGCCCGCTGTCTAAAACCGTCTTTTCTTTGCGTTTTAGCCACTTGTCTTCGGTCTTTCCATCCATTAAGTATTGGAAAATCAGCAGCTCATCCAAAAGAATACGGACACCAACACTTTTTAACTGTCGTTCCTTTACCTTTTCAACAATTCGCTGTGCAATATTAAAACCTAACTCATGGGTGAAATCCTTGAAGACCACGTCTTGCTCGTCTTGAATAACTTGCTGTTTGTCCATTCGGCAGCTCCCCTTCATTTTTAAGCAATGTCTGACGATTTATGCTATGAATGCAATTTACTATCCCTAGCCAACGCCAAGCAACCAACAGTCCCTGCATTATCTCCTAATTCTGGTGTAACGATATAGTCCTCCAGTTTTGGTGTTTTTACATAACCCTTCATCAGCTCTTCAAAGGCTTGGTAGATCTTAGGCAATAATTGTTTCTGCTTCATAATACCGCCGCCTAAAATAATCTTGTCTGGTGACAACATCAAGGTCGTATTGTAAGCACATTGTGCCAAATAATAAGCTTCGATATCCCAGTTCGGGTCATCTGCCGCTAATTCCTGACCTTTTTTACCTGCACGTTTTTCCATTGCTGGTCCTGCCGCCATGCCTTCTAGACAGGTTTTGTGGAAAGGACAATTGCCTTCAAAGGAATCGTCTGGATGGTTACGTACCAGCATATGGCCCATTTCTGGATGACTAAACCCTTCCACAAAGACACCATCCTGCAAAGCGCCACCGCCAACACCCGTTCCAACAGTATAATAAACAACACTGGAAAAGCCTTGGCCCTCACCAGCAATGTACTCGCCATAGCATGCCGCATTAACGTCCGTTGTCCAAGCCATTGGAATATCAAATTCCTTTTTCAAGGTTCCAACAAAATCAAAATTCTGCCAAGCTAGTTTCGGTGTAGAAGTAATGTAGCCATAAGTTGGTGAATCCCGGTGAATATCAATCGGACCGAAAGAGCCAATCCCAATACTTTCTAATTCAGTCTGATACTCCTTGAAGAAATCAATCACCAGCTTCATCGTTTCCTCGGGTGTGGTGGTTGGAAAGCTCGCCCGTTTTGTGATATTTAACTCATTGTCACCAATGGCACAAACAAATTTTGTTCCGCCTGCTTCAATTGCTCCGTATACCATGTTGTCACTCCTCATTTTTGATTAATTGCTGTATCTGTAAATAATTGTTTATTTTTCTGATAGTCGCTAGGTGTCATTCCCAGTTCCATCTTAAACACTTTCGCAAAATAGTTCCCATTAGAAAAGCCCACCTGTTGAGCAATTTCATCAACCGTACGCTGCCCCTCGATTAACAAAGGCAAAGACCGCACCACCCGATATCTTTTTAGATAGGCCATCGGTGAGCTGTCAAAGGCCTGCTCAAACAATCGAATACTTTTGTATTTAGACAACTGAAAGACTTCTTCGATATCGGTTAGACCAATGGCTTCCTGGTAATGTTGTTCTAAATAAGTTTTTATTTTCTCAGCTAGCGGATACTCCTCGGTTTTCTTCGTCAGCAATTCCTTTTTCAGCGCTACAATCAATTGATACGCTGCCTGGGTATTTGCAAAGAAATCCAGTTCAGGAAGTTTTCTCAATTCTTCTACTAGAGTCAACATGTGCTGCTGAAAACACTCTGAACCCTTATGATGGCTTTGATCCACTGGATAAAACCAGGGAATAATCTCTTTAGAAAACTCGAAAAATACAAACTGCCAATCCTCTTGTCCATAATAACGGCAGTCTCCTGGCACTTCAGCCAAAAAAAAGCTGCCTGCGTGTTGCTGAATCTTCTGATCAGAGGTCTCAAAAACTCCTGTCCCTGCTAATGTATATTGCAGAACGATAAGATTGTCTTTTCGTTTTCGGCTGTCCCAATAATAGTTTTTACTGGCATGCCCATAGCCGATTCCCTTTAAATAAGGCAACGAATAATGCTCCAAATAATAATAGTTATGCGAAAAATAGTTTTGCAATTTTTTACCTCATACTTACAATTATTTCTTCTTGTTTGCAACCGATCCATTGCTTATTCTTACAGTATACAGAAGAAGGGAGCAGATTTCATGCCCATTTTATACGATTTTAAAAAACAATTCTTTCATCTAACCAACTCTCAGATAAGCTACGTTATAGGAATTGAAAAGGAGCAATATCTTACACATCGCTACTATGGCAGAGCCCTGCCTTTTTATGCTGGCAGCACTGCTTTGCAACAGATTGATCGCGGTTTTGCGACTAATCCTGACGAAAACGATCGCACCTTTTCACTAAATGCATTGCCTCTGGAAACAAGCACACAAGGGACCGGGGATCATCGCATCAGCAACTATCAAATTCGTTCTGGCAACGGTTCTAATATAACCAATTTCTTTTATCGCGACCATAAAATTTCTTCTGGCAAACCGGAGTTGCCTGGTTTACCTAGCTTACGAGGAGAACAGGTGACTACGCTGGAAATCACCTTATATGATGCTGTTCAAGAACTAGAGATGGTGCTGCTTTATTCTCTTTATGAAAATCAGCCTATTATCAGTCGCAGTGTGCGTTTCAATAATTTGGGAACAGAAACGGTATTTTTAGAAAACGCCGGTTCTATGATGGTTGATTTACCCACTACAAATTTCGACTTGATTACTCTAAATGGCGCACATACAAACGAAGCCAACCTTTCGCGCCAGCCCTTGCACTCTGGCATTCAAAAAATTGAAAGCTCCCGAGGAACCAGCAGTCCTCAGCACCAGCCCTTTTTGGCCTTGGCAGATCCGAGTACAGATGAATTTCAAGGAGACGTTTACGCCTTTCATTTCATCTACAGTGGAAATTTTGCAGCGCAGGTTGAGGTTGAGCAATATGGCTCCAGTCGGGTTCAATTAGGCATTCAGCCTGAAACTTTTGAATGGTGTTTAGCTCCGACCCGCAGCTTCCAAACTCCGGAAGTAGTGATGAACTATTCAACAACTGGTTTTAATGGCCTGTCGCAAACCTTTCACCAGCTTTATCAGCAGTACTTAGTTCCGGCAGCTTGGCAAAAGCAGGAACGCCCTATTTTACTAAATACTTGGGAGGCAAATTACTTCGATTTTCATGAAGCAGATTTACTAAAGCAAGCGGATTTAGCCAAGGAAACTGGGATTGAGCTGTTTGTCCTAGACGATGGCTGGTTTGCTCAGCGCAATGATGATGCCTCTTCTTTGGGTGATTGGTTCGAAAACCTAGAAAAGTTACCTCAAGGAATTGCTGGATTGGCTGACAAAATCCATCAAAAGGGATTGAAATTTGGCCTATGGTTCGAACCGGAAATGATTTCAAGAAACAGTCAACTATTTGAAGCGCATCCTGACTGGGCTCTGCAAGTTCCAAATTATCCCTTGACTGAAGGGCGCCGTCAATATGTCTTGGATTTAAGCCAGACAGCTGTTCAAGATTTCCTAATCGAGATGTTAAGCAGCTATTTATCTACTAGTAAAATTGACTACATTAAATGGGATATGAACCGCCATCTGACTGAGGTTGGAAGCCTGGCCTTTCCAGCGAATCAGCAAAAGGAAATTCCCCATCGCTACGTATTAGGTCTCTATCGGGTCTTGGAAGTAATTACTAGTAAGTATCCCGACTGCCTATTTGAAAACTGCTCCAGCGGCGGCGGACGTTTTGATCCAGGCATGATGCATTACATGCCTCAAACTTGGACCAGTGATAACACAGATGCCCTTTGCCGCAGTCAAATTCAGTATGGCTACAGCTATTTGTATCCCCCGATTATGATGGGGGCACATGTCTCACCTGTGCCGAATCATCAGGTGGGCAGAACGACAAATTTGCAGACTCGCGCTCTAATCGCTATGAGTGGAAACTTTGGCTATGAGCTGGATTTAACCGCTTTGCCAGCAAGTGAACAGGAAGAAATTACTCAGCAAATTGCTTTTTATAAAGAGCATCGCTCCCTATTCCAGTTTGGCCGCTTCTACCGCCTGCAGCCAGCTAACGAGTTCTTTGCGACAGCCTGGTTGATTGTCAACGAAGAAGAAGCGGCAGTTGTCTACTTTAACGGACTAGCACGACCAGCTGTACCTGTAAATTATTTGAAGCTTCATTACCTTGAGGATTCAGCCATTTATGAAGATCTGACAACTGGTCAACAAATCTCTGGTGCTGAATTAAACCACGCCGGGATTACTATTCCTCGAATTAAGGAAGATTTTGCGACACTGCTTTTCCACTGGAAAAAGTATTAAACCAAAGATTCCCTTGCCGCTATTGAACAGCTGCAAGGGAATTTTTTATTTATGGCGTTTCACAGCAAATGCTTCGTAAGGCTTTAATTGAGTCCATTGCTGAGAGCGTTCAGGATAGTTATGAATTAGTTCTTCAGCAACTAGCCAGTCCTGACCCTCTAAACTATAGCTTTGAGTTTCCTTAGAGAAATTAACGACGACCAATATCTCCTCACTGTCATCGAAACGTCGGTAAGCCAATACCTCAGGATTATCGGTAGCAACAGTCTCATAGCCACCAGTCACAATAACCCTGTGTTGTTTTCTTAGCTGAATCAGTTTTTGGTACGTATAGAAAAGAGAGTCTTTGTCAGCCAAAGCTGCTTCAACATTAATCGTCAAATAATTCGAATGAACCGGCAACCAAGGTTTAGCTTCGCTAAATCCAGCATTTGTCTGCTGATTCCATTGCATAGGGTGACGAGCATTGTCCCGTCCCTTAGCATTAATAGAAGTAATCACGTCTTCTACTGAGTAACCTTCTGCCACTCGGTGATTATAGGTTCGAATGCTTTCAATATCATCCACCTCATCAATCGACTGAATCGGGTAGTTGATCATCCCAATTTCTTCTCCTTGGTAAATGTAAGGCGTTCCCTTCATAAAATGAAGATAGATCGCCAGCATTTTGCCGCTTAATTCCCGAAATTCCGGTGAGTCATCTCCCCAGCGAGAAATAATTCGTGGCAAATCATGATTGTTCCAAAACAGCGAATTCCAACCTTTTTGATCTAGCTGAATTTGCCACTTAGAGAAGACTTCATGCAGCTCATGAGGGTTCAATTTCTTCAAATCCCATTTACGTTTGCCAGTCTGTTTATCTAGATTGATATGCTCAAATTGAAAGACCATCGACAATTCATTGCGTTCAGGTCCCGAATACAGCTCTGCAATTTCAGGAGTTGCTCCCCAGGTTTCGCCAACAGTCAATACATCGTATTTACCAAAGGTCTTCTGATTCATTTCCTGCAATAGCTCGTGCAGCTTGGGTCCATTTTTAGTAATACCGCGATCCGGCTCTTTCCCAATTAAGTCAATTACATCTAAACGAAATCCACCAATCCCTTTAGCCAACCAATAGTTCATCATGTCCCAAATCGCCTGCTTCATCTTGGGGTTTTCCCAATTCAAATCCGGCTGTTTTTTCGAGTGAAGATGCAAATAGTATTCGTCCAAATGAGGTACATAGGTCCATGCTGAGCTGGTGAAGTTCGACTGTAAATCATTGGGTGGGCCGCCATCAACGCCTTTACGCCAGACATAAAAATCATAGTAAGGATTGTCTGGTCCTTTTAGCGCCTCTTGAAACCAAGGGTGTTCATCTGAGGTATGATTCACCACCAAGTCCATCACAATTTTAATGTTACGCTTTCCAGCTTCTTCAATCAGCCGATCCATATCCTCCATCGTGCCATATTCCGGACCGATGGCTTCATAGTCACTAATATCATACCCATTATCGTCATTAGGCGAACGATAAACAGGGCTCAACCACAGAGCATCGACACCCAAAAGGGCTAGATAATCTAGCCGTTGGGTGATACCATTCAGATCGCCAATTCCATCGTTGTTGCTGTCCTGAAAACTGCGAGGATAAATCTGATAAATGACTGCTTCTTGCCACCATGTATTAGTCATACGCTACGCTCACTGCTACTAAATCATCACCAGCAGAAACCTGAGTCTTGTCTAAAACAGCCACTTCTCCGTAAGCTGCCGTGTTGGTTACTAGAAGCATAACTGTATCGTCGTAGCCAGCTTCTTTAATTGCTGCGCGATCAAAGGTTCCCAAAAGTTCGCCCTTTGTTACTCGTTCACCACGTTTTTTGTTGGTGGTAAAGAACTTGCCTGCTAGATTTACCGTATCAATTCCAATGTGAATTAGAATTTCTGCTCCATTATCTGATTGGATGCCATAAGCATGCATAGAATCATACATTACGGTCAATACGCCATCTGCGGGTGCAAATACTTGGTTATCTTCTGGAATAACTGCGCTTCCTTTACCCATCATTTCCGTTGAAAACACGGGATCATTGACCTCTTTTAAAGGAACAACTTTTCCAGCAACAGCAGTAGCAAGTACTTCATCTTGGAGGATTACTGCCTGATCAGGATTTTCATTAATTGCGACAGCTGCTTCCCCATCTGCTGTTTCAGTTACTGGAACATCCATTTTGTTTTTCCCATAAATGAAGGTTAAAGTAAAGCCCAGAACAAAGCTGATAACTACCCCGATCATAAAGAACGGAATCGATTTAGGTGCAATAGAGATAAACCCGATCACGCTGGCTGGTCCCATTGCGACAGATAATACATGGAAAATACCTAAAGATACACTGGCAACTCCAGAAGCAATCATGGCACAAATGAACGGGAACTTCAGCTTCAAGTTAATCCCGAAGATAGCCGGTTCAGTAATCCCTAGTAAAGCAGAAATACTTGCTGAAGAAGCCAAGCTCTTTTGTTTTTCATTCTTTGTTAAAACAAAGATGGCTAAGGTTGCTGCACCTTGCGCAATGTTGGCCATTGAGGCAACCGGAAAAATAAATGATCCGCCCGTACGAGCAACATCTGCCAGCAAGGTCGTTTCAATCGCAGGGAAGCTTTGGTGCAACCCAGTAATAACAATTGGTGAATAGAACAAGCCAAAGATTCCTAAGCCAAGTGCTCCAGTTGTATTGTATAACCAAACTAAGCCATCCGTTAAGCCATCAGAAACGGTCCGCATCACTGGTCCCACGATAATAAAAGTCAAAAATCCGGTAATAATAATAGCTAACATCGGTGTAAAAGTATAATCAAAGGCCGCTGAGATTTTCTTGTGGAAGAATTTTTCCAGCGTAGCTAAAATCCAAGAAACTGCCAGTACTGGCAACACTGATCCTTGATAACCTGCTTGAGCAACCTCTAAACCAAATATATTCCAATAAGGCATCGTACCTTCTGCAATCGCATTTGCGACACCGTAACCATTGATCAGGTCAGGCATAACCATGACCATCCCCATAGCGGCTCCGAGATAACCATTTCCGCCAAAGCGTTTCGTGGCTGAGAAACCAACTAGGATTGGCAAGAAGGCAAAAGGTGCAGAAGACAGCAGATTAATAATGCTGGCAACATCCTTAATATTAGGAAACATTTCAACCACTGATTGAGGGCCAAATAAATTAGGTGAGGTTAAGACATTGTTGATAGCCATTAACAAACCGCCAGCAACTAAAGCCGGAACAATTGGAACAAAAATATCAGATAATACCTTGATGAAGGCCATCACCGGGTTCGTCTTTTTCCCTTCAGCTGCTACAGCTTTCAAATCCTCTGTAGACGCTTCCTTTACATTGGTTAATTTAACCAATTCTGCATAAACTTTATTCACGTCTCCCGGTCCAATAATGATTTGGAATTGTCCGTTGGCTTCAAAGGTTCCTTTAACATCCTCGTTATTATCCAAAGCAGCATGGTCAACCTTGCTGGGATCTTTTAAGACTAAACGTAAACGTGTGGCACAGTGAGCAGCGGCTTGAATATTCCCCTCTCCGACTGCTTTGTTTACCTCTTGTGCTACCTTTTGATGATTCATAAATAAGCTCCTTCCCATGTAATCGCTTTTTTCATACCTATCATACAAAGATTTTCCCGAATTGTCAAACGTTTATCAAAAATATTTTTATTAAATCTTAAATCCCTTTATTTAATAGAGTTACGCGTGTACCAGAAATGATATACGTTTGACAAAAGTGTTCCGATGCAGTATCTTATTAGCGAAGGAATACGTTTTCTAAAAAGGGGAATTTACAAATGGAATTAATAAAAAACTGGACCGATGCGCTGCGCTATCAGCCTTATTGGCAATGGGACAAACAGTATCAGAAGCTGTTGACTGAAACGGTGAACCACTCTAAGTGGCGCCAGAATTATCATATTCAAGCCGAGAGCGGTCTTCTAAATGATCCTAATGGCTTTTCCTATTTCAATGGACAATGGCATCTCTTTTACCAGATATATCCAATGGGACCGGTGCATGGAGTAAAATCCTGGTACCATGTTTCGTCTGATAATCTGGTTGATTGGCAGCCAGAAGGATTCGCTCTTTTACCTGATATGACCTATGACAGTCATGGTGTTTATTCAGGTTCAGGGATTGTAATAGACGATGAACTGATACTTGCCTATACGGGAAATGTACGTGATCAGGATTGGCAAAGAAAGTCTTATCAAATGCTGGCCGCAATGAACAAGCAAGGCGAAATCACTAAACAGGATAAACCATTTATTTCTGCTCCGCCAAAAGGCTATACTCATGAGTTTCGCGACCCGCAGGTATTCAAGTATCAAGAGCAATACTGGCTGTTGATCGGTGCACAGACCGACCAGCTTAAAGGAAAAGTACTGGCTTATGCTGGAGACACCTTGGAAAAGCTTGAATTTAAGGGTGAACTGCACTTTACCGATCAATCGATGGGCTTTATGGTGGAATGTCCTAATTTAGTATTTATTGAAGAAACACCAGTACTTCTTTTCTGCCCTCAAGGCTTAGACAAAGAAGTACTGGATTACCAAAATATCTACCCGAATACCTATATTGTTGCTGAAACCTTTGATCCTGAAACGTTGACTCTCACCCAGCCAAAGGCACTGAAAAATCTGGATGAAGGTTTTGATGTCTATGCGACCCAAGCGTTTAATGCTCCTGATGGCCGAGCTTTAGCCGTCAGCTGGGTTGGCATGCCCGAGACTGCTTATCCTAGCGACCATGAAGGCTGGGCACATTGTTTGAGCATTGTTAAAGAACTAAAGCTAAAGAATGGTCATTTATGCCAAACACCGATTAAAGAACAAGCTGAACTGCGTCAAGAACAAACAGCACTTGCAGGAGAACTGACTTCGCAGCCTGCTGTTTTAATGCAAGCAACCAACAATTGTTATGAAGTAATTTTGAAATTTACTGCCGGTAGTCAAGGGAAGCTTCATTTGTTTGCTGACCAAGAGCTGAATCACTCATTAGTTATCGATTTTGATACAAAAAATGGTATGATTAAGATGGATCGCACAAACGCCGGCAGTCCTTTTGCCCAAGAATACGGAACTACGCGTTCTGTTTCCATCGAAAAAAATCAGCCGCTTACTCTGCAGCTCTTCGTTGACCAATCTGTTTGCGAATTATTTATCAACGGAGGGCAACAGGTTGCAACAGCTCGCATCTTTCCTGGTGAAGGAGAAGATGGCGTAGTGATTGAAGGAGCAGCTGGTTCCTATGCTGGTGATTTCTGGCGTTTGCGCAGCATGAAAAACGACTAAGGAGTGCAAGCGATGGCAATCAAGTTAACCGATGTTGCTAAAAAAGCAGGCGTTTCTCCCACGACTGTTTCCCGTGTCATCAATAATTACGGGTCATTAAGTCAAAAGACCATTGATAAGGTTCAGGCAGCTATGGAGGAATTGAACTATCAGCCCAATTCTCTTGCCCGTTCTTTGCAAGGAAAAAATACCCAGCTGATTGGGGTCATTTTCCCAACGGTTTCGAACCCATTTTTTGGTGAATTAGTGGATAAACTGGAAACCACATTGTTCGAGCAAGGCTACAAAACAATTCTTTGCAATAGTGCTAACAACAAAGAAAAGGAACGAGCTTACATTAATATGCTGGCAGCCAATCGGGTAGATGGTATCATCGCTGGTGCCCATAACTTGGGAATTAAGGAGTATGAAAACATCGGCCTGCCGATTGTCTCCTTTGACCGTTACCTATCGGAAAGTATTCCGATTATCGGCAGCGACAACTTCCGCGGCGGTTATCTAGCAACCGAGAATTTGTATCTGCGCGGCTGCCGTAAAATTGGCATTCTGACCGGAAGTCTGAAATCCAGCTCGCCCACTAATGGACGATTAGAAGGGTATGAACAGTTCCTGCAGAAAAAAAAATTAGATTCACGTATTTTTGCGATTGATTCCCGAGCCAGCTCGATGGCTTTGAAGACGCTAGAGATTAAACGAATTTTGGAAAAGGAAGACCTGGACAGCCTCTTTTGTACGGATGATTTAACCGCTATTCTGGTTTACAACATTTGTCAAGAAATGCAGATTTCAATTCCAGAAGACATGAAGCTGATCGGCTATGATGGAACCAAATTTGTCCAAAATTATTTCCCACAGTTATCAACAATTGCTCAGCCGATTTCTGATTTTGCTGATTTGCTGGTCGATTTGCTGATTCAGCGGATTAACAATCCAGAAAAAATGCTGGAACAGCAGTATTCCCTGCCCGTGAAGCTGATTCAAGGCAGGACAACCTAGATTAAAAAGGGGATTGCGATGCTCACGAAAAATTCTCTGGCAGCCTATCCTGCGCTGCATCGGATTATTAGCCGCGGGATAGATTTTATTTACCTCCAGCCTCATCCAGCTTTAAAAAAATTTATTTCTAATTACACCCTTACCTTTCCCAGCGAGGAAATGCTATCAGAGGATTACACCGTAATTCCTCATGGCTGCTCCACGCTGGTTTTTGGCTGCGATCAAAGGGGCATCGATGCCGTTTTATTAGGACCGGCTACCCAACCTGTCACTGTCGGCGATCGCGCTCGAACCTTTGATTTAGTGTTTATCGTTGAATTTCAGCCAGCAGGTTTGTACCAATTCACAGGAATTCCCCAAAAAGAATTAGCGGACCGACAGCTGCCTTTTTCCTTTGTCCAGCCTCAGTTGCATCAATTGATTCAACAGCTGCTGGAAACTAGCGACAATCTTTTTAATTTCATCGCTTCCATTGATCAGCTGCTTTTGATTAATATGCAAAATGATTGCCCGCAGTCCTTAACCACTGCTGCTGCCGCTGTCCTAAAAAGCCAAGGTACACTATCAATCAAACGGCTTGCTGAACAGACTTTCTACAGCGAACGCCAGTTGAACCGCTTAGCCAACCAACATCTAGGAATGAGTGTGAAGTCTTTTTCTCGTTTAGTTCGAGTGAATCGAGCAGTTACCTTGCTGGAAAATACTTATAACAGCTTAGCTATGATTTATCGTCAAACAGGCTACTACGATCTGCCCCATTTTATTCATGATTTTAAAACCACCTGTGCCCTTACTCCTGAAGAGTATCGCAAAAAGATGTCCGATTTTTACAGTCAAATCGCCAAATTTTAGGCTATAGTGAAGAAAAGAAAGGATAGAACAGGTGATGTCAATGAATTATGGTGGAACACTCTTAGCCGTTTCCGATCTGGCAAAGGCTAAAGACTTTTATGAAAACGTGATGGAACAAAAAGTAGTCATGGATATCTTCGCCCATGTAACTTTTGAAGGAGGTTTCTCTTTGCAGGAGGATTATGCAGGTTTAGTTGGAACAGACTTGGTAATGAAACCTCAACCCAATAACTTCCAACTGTATTTTGAGGTAGAAGATTTACAGGCCTGGGAAGAAAAGCTTTCAGCGGTGGAAGGAATCGAATTTCTGCATAAAAGTAAAGAATACCCTTGGGGACAAAAAGTCATGCGGATTTATGATTTGGATAAATATATTGTAGAAGTATCTGAAAGCATGGAATCCGTGGTCAAGCGTTTGCTGGCTGAAGGAGTATCTCCGGAAGAAACTGCCAAACGTACCATGTTTCCTCTTGAATTTGTTCAACAGTTTATCTAAAGACTATTCTCATTAGAGCTCCGAAAGATCGAATCTGTAGCGCTCTAATGAGAATTAAAGATTTTGATAAAAGCGAACAGAATTATACATTTAGGTTAACAAATTGGGATTACTTGCTTTTTACGAATAAGAAAAAAGGCGGCCATCAAAGGGACTCCAGCTCCAACTAATAAAGTTATACACACTTCACCAACTGATAGCGAAGCAGTCACAATAGAGGTTGCATTATCTGTAAATAATACTTGCGGAAACAGCGCAAAGAAATTCGTTAACGTATGAACACAAATAAGACCGCTTAGATTATGATTTTTCCAATAAAGTGTCGCAAATAATACCTCCGAGCAAGTCGCATTTATAACTTGCATTAAGACATTTAAGAGAGGAAAGGTTGGCAAGTTAACTAAATGAACGAATCCAAAAATCAATGCGGACAAAAGAATAGAGCGAAAGACACCACTTTTTTTTGCTTCAAACGTTTCATACAAACAATTAAAAACGACCCCTCGGTACAATAATTCTTCAACCGCCCCTACAAGAAACATATTCAACATAAAGACTGCACTATCAGAAAATGCTGGAAAGGTTTGTTCAGAGAATGATGCCCCATTCGTTAATAGAGCGGAGCCTACTCCGATAAGGACTAAGGGACTTCCCCAAAGTAATGTCGCAAAAAACGCTTGTCCTCTCCCGTCATTAACTGAGAAAAAGCCTTTATCCTTTATCAGCAGCAATAATCCAAGAATCACAACAATTCTAGATACTGCAAAATCTTTCCCTCCTAATGCATTTTGATCCGTATCAATAGAAGTAACCACCAAAACAACCAATACCAAAATTACGGAAAACAGAACAGGATAACGCGTAGATAAACTCTTCTCTTTAAACATCTTCTCTCTTCCTCTCCATAAATGACACATTTGTATCTTTTTGTTCTATTCATTATAATTACAGTAGATTCACTGCGTCAATATTCTCGTGACAACTTACACAGAGCAGTGAATTATGTGTCATTTTTTGAATGATGGGAGGAAGCTAGGATGACTAAAATTAATCCTTCAGTTACAAGATCGAAACAAATGATAACCCAAGCCCTGATTGATTTAATGGGCGAAAAAGCCTACACAAAAATCACAATCACCGAAATCGTGACTACAGCCCAAATCGCGAGAAAAACATTCTATCGTAATTTTACTTCAAAGGATGAAGTACTTGCTGAGTACATTGAAGTACTTTTCAAGCAATATCAGAACCAGCTTTCACACTCTTCCGTGTTTACAATCCACGAGGCAGTCTTGACTTATTTTACTTTTTGGCAAAATCACCGCGTGTTTATCCAGTTGTTGATACAGAATAATTTGGCACATCTCGTGCTGGAAGCATATGAAAAATATTTACCAATCATCGACAAAATCCATCAACATAGTGACTTAGCACAATCTGATTATTACGATTATTCAATTGCATTTTCAGCGGGTGGCTTTTGGTGGTTATTATGTACTTGGATAAGAAAAGGTGCAGTAGAGTCACCTAAAGAAATGGCGGATTATTATGTTCGCGTATGTTGCTAAATCTCAAGCTTATTTGGTACTGTCCTATTAGTCATGCTGAAGACCTTATTCAATTTATATCTTTTAAATTTAACTAGATTTAGGACGAAGAAACAGCAGATCAATCCGCTGTTTCTTCGTCCTAAATTAGAGCATCTTCTTTTTGCTTTCTTGATAAAAATTAAAAATACCCATGATATGGTCGTTGCACCACACTAGTGTATACCCAATGGATCAAAGTAATAAAGTCAAATACTGCTAATCCAGTTGCCTGCTGCAACGCGCACGCATAAGGTGGCAGATCACTACACTCCAGTAAGATTGCACCGATCTCAGGATACTCAGCCAGCTTCTCCTGAACTATTGCCACCAAGTCCAGTGTCAACTGTTGATTATTTAACTCTGTTTTACCCCAGCGGATCGGTGCAAAGCTTGACAAAGAACCGATCTCGCAAATTAGACAATCCTCCAATTGAGCACCAGATTTCTGAAAAAACTCTGCTGTTACATCCTCCCCGCTAGCTACTAAGGTAAGAATCTTTTGCTGCGGTTTCAATCCTAGCTTAATTAAAGGTACCTGACTGATGCTAGACATAAAAACAGGAATATCTACAGCCTCCGCTACTACTTGTTGGAAATGCCCAAAATAACCACAAGCGCCAACAATTGCTCGTACGCCACGATGCGCTAATTTTTCAGCTGCGGTAATGATTTGCTTCTTAATTTCAGCTGATCCTGCAAACAGCTCTTCGATCTCAAACTCAACCACCTCATACAAAACGGGAAAAGGAAATGTTGTTGCATTGGCTACATTTCCCGGAAGTTTAGGATAGTTTAGATTCACAGCAATGATTCCGATCGCATAACCAGCGAACGGCGCAGCCGGTACTCGATGAACCCCTTGCAGTTCAGACTGTTGATTCAAGGTCCCTTTCCAATGCATCCTTCACCCTCCTATAGCTTGCCAGTTTCCAAGTATGTTAACAGAGCGTCTTTTTCTAAGTGACCAATCCCTAAATCATCCAAAGTTAATCCTTCTTTTAAGAAATCTCGACCGGTCATAACAGAAGCCAAGGTAATCATGCTATCGATTACTTTAGTTTCCACATCAAACTTTTTACCTAACTCATGATAAATGTGGCAGCCTACTGGAATATCTTCAGTGATATAACGATCCTGAATACTGAAAGGTCCGGTACCAATCGCCATTTCGTATTGTTCATCGAAAGGTACGATGCAATCATCTCCCATATATTCAGGGCCTAAAATACTGGTACGAGATAAGAAATTCTTTTTCGGGAAGCGCTGCAAATCAACCCCGATTGCTTCAGCCAGCGCTACTTCTTCCAAATAAAAGGCATATTGTACTTCAGAGATGGATTCACAGTAAGCATGCGAGTAAATCGAATAGGTAGATTTATCGTTGCCGCCAAACACGCGACCCCAATTTTCCATGACACCCACACCCAGAATAGTTCCTGGACAATGCAAAACAGGATTTACGTTGCTAAAGCCCACATCCAAAACCGTCTTTCCGCTAGTGGGTCCATCACCTTCAGTAATTGCATCAAAACAGCCTAATTGCTTCGTACTTTCTAAAAATTTCTCCTGATCGGTTGAAGGCAAACTTGCACCGCGCAAGGTAATCGCTCGATAGATTAAGCCGATTTCCGACGTCATCACTCCGCCTTCCTTTACCACTCGCGCACCATACGGAGCACTGGACCAGCCGCCAATAATTACTTGCTTCGTGCAATTCACTTCCCGCATTTTTTTACGCAATTTTAGTGAACCAAAGTTATCAGGAATAATATGGATGATCATGCCATCCTCCAGCACTGGCACTAACTCTTCAAAAAAGGCATCGTGAGCAATTGAAGGAACAGCCACAATCAATAGTTTACAACCTTTTACACACTCAGCCACACTGTCAGTAATTTTTTCAAAGCGAGCATTACCCGAACGTTTAAAACCATACTTGCTGTTTTGCTTGCCGGTTATGTTAATTCCTGTTCGTTCGACCGTTGCTAGTGTTGTTTCAAAAAAGTTAGGTAAATCACAAATATTTACCTTGTTTCCACCTAATACACAATCTGCTGCCACTGCTTTTCCAGCAGCGCCTCCTCCTAAAACAGCTACTGTCGTTTCAGGCAAATTTTCCTTCAAAACCATTCCATTCACTCCTTTTCAAAATAAAAAAAACGCCCCTGGTTTGCATACGAAATGCTAAACCAAGGACGATTACAACCTGTGATCGTGGTACCACCTTTTTTCGCCTGTATAAACAAGCCTCTCAGCTACGGAAATTCCTTCGATAGCCTAGTCGCGATATCGGGCGAACCCGCAGCACCTAGGGTCTAACCCTCAGTGACTGATGCCAAAAGACCATCTTCCTATCTGCTTGAATATCTCTTTTCACCACTCAGAGACTCTCTAAAACTCTTGCAACTAGTACTCTTCTTTTCTATGCATTAATATTAAAATTAGATTAGTAATTACCTAGTATCTTATAATTACTAATCGCTTCTGTCAATGCCTTTTCAAATAATCCAAAACAATTTGTAAATCCTTTCCTCGCTGAATGACTCCAGCGGGTACTGCTTGAACATCTAACTCAAAATTCGAATCCGGAACCATCAAGACCTTCAATCCAGCATTCTCAGCTGCCTGGCTGCCAGGAATCGAATCTTCAACGGCAATCCCAGCATCCGCTGTAAAACCGGCACGCTGCAACACTTCCAAATACAAGTCAGGTGCTGGCTTCAGCCGTTCCACATCATCACCAAATACTGGATAATCGATATACTGTAAAAAATCTAAACCAGCCATTACATCCCTCGCCCGTTTGGCAATTGTAGAAGTTGCTAGACCCACTGTATAGTTTTTCTTCGCAGCTTGCAGTGCCTCTTTAGCATAGGGTTTAGGAGGAACCCTTCCCTCAGCTAATTCCTGGTAAAAATATTCTTCTCGAGTTTTACGAATCGCCATTACTAGTTCTCGATCATTGGTCAACCTCACCAGCTCTTCAGTGGTCTCATGATACCCCTTACCTACCCAGCCCTGAAACATTTCAGCCGGCAGCTGAACCCCATGATCCTTCGCTGCATATTCCCAACCATCGCGATAAACCCTTTCTGTATCAACCAACAACCCATCCATATCAAAGATGACAATCTTCAACTCACTTTGCCCCATCTAAATCCTCCTAGCAGTATTTAGTTCTTTCTTCATTTTGACGGTTTTGTTGCGAGATTGCAATGGATTCCGAAAGACCTCTCAAAAAAACGAACTTGATCCATTGATCAAGTTCGTTCCATTGTTACCCTTTAATCTTCGCCACCAACTCGCGTAAATTCTCATCTGCACTTTTTCCATCATCTTTTTTCAAAAGAGCTTCAGAAATGATGAATGAGCCGCCGACCCCAATGATATGATCATTTTCAAGATACTCCATGAAGTTTCCTTGGTTAATTCCACCCGTTGGTAAAAACTTCACGTCATAAAACGGTCCACTTAATGCTTTGATTGCCTTCAATCCGCCATAAATATCTGCCGGGAAGAATTTCACAACTTTGATGCCAAATTCCATTGCTCGCTGGATATCTCCAGGAGTTGCCGTCCCTGGAAAGACTGGTACATCCCGTTCGATACAGTAGTCAATCACCTCTGGAACAATCGCTGGTGAAACAACAAATTTCGCACCATTTTCTAATGCCAGCTTGGCTTCTGCCAAGGATCTGACCGTACCAGCTCCCACAATCAGTTCACCTGAATCAGCTAGCTGCTTAATGGCTTCGGCTGCTAAGTAGCTGCGAAAGGCAACTTCGATAAAGCGAACGTCGTTTTTTATCAGCACTTCTTCTAATCGACCCAGACAGCTTAAATCTGTTGCTGTATACAACGGCAGCAATTTTACTTCTGCCATCTGTTGATAAAGCGGATGATTCATATTTGCTAACATAATTTATCTCACTTTCCCGTAAAATTAGTTTGCTTTCTTAGACTTGACTGCTGCTTCATGCAGACCCTGCAAGTAGGTAATCCCCATTGCCCGGTCATACAAGCCGTAACCTGGCATTGCAACCTCGCCCCAGACTGTTCGACCATGGTCCGGACGGATTGGTCCATCAAAACCAGCATCAACTAAGGCCTCCATAATAGCATACATATCTAGAGAACCCTCTGTGCTTAAATGAGCTGTTTCCTTAAACTTGCGTTCTCCCATGAAGCCAACATTCCGGAAGTGAACAAAGTTAATTCTGTGACCAATTTCACGAACCATCTCAACTAGATCGTTAGCTGGATCAGCCCCGAGGGACCCTGTGCAAAATGTAATGCCGTTATAAGGAGAATCAACGATACTCAAAATTTTCTTCAGATCCTCCAGATTTTTAGTAATCCGAGGCAGATCAAAGATTTCCCAAGGTGGATCATCCGGATGGATCGCCATTTTGACATCCATTTCTTCACATACCGGAATGATACGGGTTAGAAAATATTCTAAATTTTCAAATAATTTTTCTTCTGTTACACCATCATAAGTGGCCATCAGGCTGTTGAATTTTTTCAACCGCTCTTCTTCCCACCCAGGCAGCTTGAATCCTTTTGATTGGCTGTGGATCAGCTTATACATATCGCTTGGTTCCATGTTGTCCACGACTGACTGGTCGTAAACCAAAGAATAACTGCCATCCTCATTTTCATAGTTCAAGGTTGTTTTGGCCCAGCCAAAGATTGGTTTGAAGCTGTAGCAAATCATATGAACATCGCAGGCCGATAAATTCTTAATGGTCTGGATATAATTATCGATGTACTGGTCCCGTTCAGCTGTTCCGGCTTTGATGGCGTCGTGAATCGCAACACTTTCAATCCCTAAAAGCGCCAAATTTTCCTTCTCGATAGATTCCTTTAATTCTTGAATTTCATTAACCTGCCAGACATCTCCTGGCAGTTTGTTCAATAAAGTACCGACAATCCCGTTCATTCCTGGAATTTGACGTACATTGTTTAATGGAATGGAATCACCTTTCTCACCATACCATCTAAATCCCCACTTCATTATAGACCTTCCCCCATTTCTTAAAAATCGTCCTCATCGTCATCGTCTGATGCATCTACCATAGAAACATGCCACATGCTTAAGCTTTCAGTACCTTGGTTAATTACTGCTTGAGCAGCTTGCTCCACAGGGGTTCCCAAGATTTGATGATTGATCGTTTCCAACAGCATTGGCAAGTTTACTCCCCCAACAATGTATACAGCTTCCTGTAACTCTGATTCCAGGTCGTTTACTGTTAAAACAGATTGATTATAAGGACTCGCGCTTACTAAATCGACAAGTACAATAACGCCCTCTCCCTGGTTGACTTCATTAATTGCTTCTTTGATTTTTGTTCCTAATGCTTGAACATCATCTCCCTGATTCAAATTCACAGTAGCGATGTTGTTAGTAGCACCAATGATGACCTCTGCCGAATCCTTTAGTCCATCACTTAATTTGCCATGTGTTGCTATGACGATACCTAACATGTAAAAAGCCTCCTATTCTTTATTCGAACAATTTGATAATCTTCGTTAAATTTTCCATATTCAACGTCTTTTGCTTTAACGCTGTTTTATCCAAAACATACTGAGTACCTTCTGTTGTTTCACTAACATTAGCCCCGAACAAGTAAGTGATATTTCCTATACTCGGATGCTGATGAACCTCTGCTTGCTGCAGCCGCTCACTAGAGAATCCTTTTCCTTTAACCTGCAGCTCCGTATGAGCACCGACTGCATCCAGAGAATAAATTTTCGCTGATGCCTTGCAGGAATCCTGAAGGACATTTAATCCCACTTCACCATAAGCACCTTCATCAATAAAGGCAAAGGCTATCTTTTTGTTTTTGACACTATTTATCAACTGTAAGATAGCTAAAATAGATGACGTATTACGAATCAACGTCTGGCGACTCGACAATCCCTTGGCTATTTTACTTAAAAAGATAAAATATGCTCCATAGCAAATCGCTACGAGGATAGTCAGCGGTGAGGAAAGATCAAAAGCACTTGGAGCAACTTGCATATAAGCCAGTGTGAATAGCAAACCTGCCAGCAATGTTAACAAAGCACTGACTAGAATAAAGCTTGTGGTGCCTTTGCTTTGTTTTTTACGGTCAAATAAATAATAAGGACCAAAATGCTGAGGCGGTGTATCATAATAGGTACAAATGATCTGATCGGCCTTCTTAATATCCCCAACGTAAATATTATTGGCAGCATATTTTTTATGACGGTTGTATTCAATCACCTGAATGTCTTCCCGCATTTTTGCAATATCAGTAACCAATGCAGTTATAAATCTACGTTTTTGCTTCGCCGTACGCCGTACACGGTATACATATTGATAGCGAAACAGCCAATCGTTAAAGGTCTCATTTTGTTCCACTGGCTTCACTTCCCAACATTTTGGTCTTTCTTTAAAAGAAAATTACCACCGGATGCTGCGTGATGGTAATTTTCAACAGTTTTATAAACCGAATTGTCCCAATACATCTTTCAATGATGATTTAGGTGCCGATGGTGTTGCTTGGAAATAAATATCCTCTACACCATAATCGTCATGTAACTCTTTCAGTCTTGCTGCATCTTCTTTGTTTAGATAAACAGATTTTGTTACTAGCAAATCTTTGTCTGGATCTTTTTGAGCAATCCCACCAATATTCAATTCCTTCATCGGTAAACCATGCTTAACCAAATCGTAGATCACGCTGACCGTTTTAGTAATCAGAATGCAGTTATAATCCTTGAAACTATACTCATCCCAATAAAATTTCGCTTTTTCTGGTGTGATAACAATGGTCTTTTGACCAGTACGACTTCCAGCACTCTTGTATAGATCCCGCATAAATTTATCTTTAGCTACTACTTCATCCACCACAAAGATTGAGTTTACTCCGCTTTTTTGTGATAAGGTCATCATTACTTGTCCATGAATCAAACGCTCATCGACACGCGCTAAGTTTACTACTCCCATTACAGATCACTTCCTTTTAAGTTTTATAAAATTCCTACAGCTGCTAATACAATCAGAATAGCCGTTAGCCACAGCAGTGCTTGGGTAACCTTCAAGCCTTTCTTAGTATAGAACCAGTAGACACCCATCACGACTGCCAAAGGCAAGATTCCTGGAACAATTTGATCTAGTATTTCCTGCACAACGAATTCTCGACCTGACAGACTGAATTTCAAGGTTGATGCCACTTTAACATAGTTGCCGGCCAGAATTCCCATCATAAACAACCCAAGTACGGACAATGTTTCAATCGCTGTTTGGACACCTGTGCTTTGCATTAAACCAGTTGCATTACGTCCCATTGAGAAGGCTTGCTGTGCAAAGAATACCCCTAGAATCACTTGGTATAGAGCGAAACAAACGAATGGGAATAAAGCACCTAGTGGACTACCCTCTTGAGCCCAAGGAACAGCAATCGCAATAAAGATGTATTGAACAGTTCCTGAGTCAATCGCATCCCCAATACCTGCCAGAGCACCCATTAGTCCAGCTTTAGTATTGTACATTAGGTCATCTTGCATCATAATTTCTTTTTGTTCATACTCTTCTTCCGCCCGCTGTTGTTCCATTGAGGACATCAAGCCAGTGATAACTCCACCACCCCAGCTTAACTGAGTATTAAAGAATAGTAATTGCCGTTTGTAAGCGGCTTTTAATGTTTCATCATCTTTGTATAATTTTCTTAAAATCGGCATCATAGCATAGAGCAGTGATGGTGCCAAATAACGTTCAAAGGAATGCGGAATTTCATTGGCAAAGTGCCAGCGAAGATACGCTTTGGTTACATCTTTTTTAGTAATTTCTTCTGGTGCCAGATTATTTGTTTTAGTTGCTTCTGTCATTATTTTTCCCTCCTTATCGATTAAAATCCGTCATCGTAATCATCATCGTCGTCATCCATTGAAGCTGGTGCGCTTGATCCACTATCTGATGCTTGTACTAGTTTTCCTTTTTGTGACTGTACAAAGATCAAGGCAATAATTACGCCGAAGACAGCGTAAGTAACCATGGTAATTTCCAATGATTTGAAGACAACACTCATGAAGTACGCAAGGAAGAAGAAGACCATGTAATCTTTTCGACCAATAACATAAACCGTGGTTGCAATCCCGATTGCGGCTAATCCGCCACCGACTACTTCCAGTACATGGATAACTACGGTTCCTTCCAGAGCAGTAATGACATCTGCAATAACTGGTGCACCTAAGAATAGAGCCACAAATACTAATGGCACAAACAACAAGAATGATGCAATGGTTGGATAGGTAATGATCGAACGAGCAATTGCTCGTGGGTTCAAATCGTCCACTGCTTTATCTGTGTATTTTCCTAAGAAGGTATTAATGAAGAATCTAAATTGATAAAGATAACTACCTAAAAGTCCTACTGGTACTGCTACGGCAATCGCCGCTTCAGGTTTCAAGTTTCCTAATAAAGCCACCGGTACGGCAATTGCTGCTGCAATTGACGGTTCTGCTGGCATTGATCCACCAGGTGAGAATACCCCCATGTAAATCATTTGAAGTGCCGCCGTAACAATCATTGCCTGAGAAACATTTCCCATGACAACCCCTACAAAAAGTCCTGTCATTAATGGAGAGAAACGCAGGGTCAATGTTGCCCCGCCTCCTAGCCATCTTGACATAACGGCCGCAACCCATAACGCGATTAACAAACTCTGCATTACACTTAAAGTTTCCATATGTCCTCCTTTTGAAGCTCGTTTAATTTAAGTATTGCTCTAACATCTCAATCGTTTCTTTTAATTTCTCTTCCGTGATCGTTATCGGAATCAAATGAACCTTTTCCTTGGAATCAATGAATTCAACTAACTGATCAATTACTGCCTCATCCTTTGGATAAATCCCCATTTGATGCAATGAAGTTGGCAAGTTCAGCTCCTGATAAAACGGCATCAAGCGATCAATCGTTGCCCATTTGCCTTCTAGAGCCAGCTGGAAAAAGATTCCATATGCAACTTTTTCACCATGCAAGTACCGATGACAGTCAGGAATGTATTTGCTCATCCCATCATGCATCGCATGAGCCGCAGCATTTCTAGCATATTTATCTCCTAAGCCGCCAACTAATCCGGCAACCCCAAAAACAATCTCCGATAAATGAACAAACTCATCTGATAACCGTTGATCCTTCATGTCTTGAATGGCTTTGGCTGAATCTCTAGTAATTGCTTCTTCGCACAGCTTTGCCGTATAACCCGCCATTTGCAAAAATGGTTCATTCTTCAAATGATCCTGTGCCAGAATTGTTTCTGATTCGTACCATTTAGCTAAGGTATCAGCTAATCCAGCAATAAAATAATTAACTGGCGAATCGATCACTAATTCAGGTTCTGTAATCAGAAAGGCTGCCTGACGTAAAAAGTGTTCGCTCTTGCCTTCTGATTCTCCATTTTCCTTGTACATCACTGAGAGCGGTGTCCACGGTGCACAGTTGCTGGCTAACGTAGGAATTACCCCAAAATTCACATTAAATTTATGTGCTGAGTAACCAACCAAATCGGTCAGTTTTCCTCCACCAACACCAATAATAAAATCGATGTTGTCCTTTTTCACCACTTCACCAATTAAATCTGCCCCGTAGTAGCTGCATTCTCCCGTGTATTGATGGTAGGTAAAGCGGTACCGTTCATCCTCTAAAAAAGATAATCTGGGTCGCGCCTTTTCCCAAGAAATAGTCCCATGAACAATCAATACATTTTTGGCAGCATATTCTTGCAATAAGGTAGGAATTCTTTCAAAAGCAGCTGTACAGTACTGATAAAACTGCGGTCCTACCTTTACCTTCAAACCTTCTAGCATTGTCAATTTCTCCCTGTCTACTTGATATAGCTGCTCACCGGCTGTACTGCTCGTTCCGGCAGCTGGCCTTTAGTCACATCCTCTACATCACGAACACATTTCTTGCCCATTTCCTCTAAACATTCCATCGTGTAAGCAGATGTATGCGGTGTCATTACCACATTGTCAAATGCCAAGTACGGGTGGTCCTTGCGACCAGGTTCTTCTTCTAATACATCCGTTGCAAAACCAGCAATCTTGCCCGTCTCCAAGCCTTTTACAATTGCTTGCTCATCCACTAATGCACCGCGGGCACTGTTCGATATATACACGTGTTCCTTCATTTGTGCTATTTCCTTATCACCAATCATGTGATAATTTTTTTCTGTTAAATTAGCACATATGCAAATCATAGCTGAAGACTGAAGAAGTTCCTCCAATTCAACTTTTTTGGCTCCATGACTTTGAATATCCAGCTCTGATTTGTATGGATCATAGGCCAGTACTTCACAGCGGAAGCCATTTCGTAGAATTTCCACAACACAGCTGCCAGTATTTCCGACACCAATGACACCCACTGTTTTATTAAATAGTGTCCGGCCAACAAATTGAGCACGATCTTCCCAGTGATCCTCAGTTACCCGTTGGTGCGCTTCCACCGTTCGTCGCAAAATCGCCATTAAATTAGTGATATTATTCTCAGCTACCGCATCTCTTTCTACTAGTGCCGGAATTATTGTTACAAGTGTATTGTGCTTTTTAGCCGCTTCAATATCAACATTATTAAAACCTATTCCGTGTCGGGTAATTAAAATAAGTTCATCCTTATGATCAAAAAATTCTTGTGTAAAAAATGGTGTAACACTGGCAATAATAATGTTGTATCCCTGAAGTGTTTCTGCTAGTTCTCGACCCTTGATTTCACCATCCACCGTAAAATGTTTAACCGGTCCGATTTTTTCTAAACGTTGGATATGCTCTGGAAATACTTGACCGAAACTACTGGAGTTGACAATTGCAATTTTGTATTTTGACATTTCTAAACCCCTTTAAATGCTCTTTACGACAGCGTGTCCACCGAAACCATGTCTTAATGAAGCAACGACCTTATTGGAAAAGCTGTCTGGAATTTTACTTTGGTTCCGAACGAATAAGGATAATGCGATAGTCGGTACTGGAATATCTAACTGTAAAGCTTCTTCTATAGTCCATTTTGCTTCACCGCTAGCATTTATTTCTCCTTTGATTTCTTCTAGATGAGGATCCTGTGCAAATGACCGCTCTGCTAATTCCATCAACTTCGCTTCAATAACAGAACCATGGTTCCAAACCTTTGCGACCTTTTCTAAATCAAAAGCATATTCCGAAGCCTCCAGCAGTTGGAAGCCTTCACCAATCGCCTGCATCATGGCGTATTCGATTCCATTGTGCACCATCTTCAAATAATGCCCTGAACCTGCTTTACCAGAATACAAATACCCGTCTTCACAAGCTAAATCCTTAAAAAAAGGTTCCACAATTTTTACCGCTTCTTCATCACCACCAACCATTAAACACGCACCGTGACGAGCACCCTCCATTCCACCAGACGTCCCACAATCAACAAAATGAACGCCTTGTTTTTTGCCCGCGTGATAATTGTTTAGACTGTCATGGAAATTAGAATTTCCGCTGTCAATAATTACGTCGCCTCTATTAAGCGCTTTCAACAAGTCCGTCACAAGTAAATTCGTAATTTCTCCGGCTGGTGTGCTTAAGAAAAGGATTTTTTGTTCATCTAAAGAATCCAACAACGTCTCTATTGACCTAACCGTTCGAACATGTTCTGCTTCTGCCTTCTCACGTGCCTGACTGCTTGCATCAAAACCAACGACTTCCCATTGTTTATCCATTACATTCAGCGCCATGTTTAATCCCATTTTGCCGAGTCCAATGAATCCTATTTTCATATTTCTTTTTCACCTGCCCTCCTGCTATATTAAAATCATATCGTGAAAAGAATAAATTGTAAAGATTTACATCAAATAAAAAATATTTTTTATTTAGCGATTTCTACCTGTGTTATTTTATTCATAGCCTAGATTGGAATCGTATAGAAAAAACGTTGCAAACGCTACCATAAAATTTGTTAATTCTCCTTCTTCTTTTATCTATTCTAAAAATTAGAAAATACGAATAGAATTATACGTTTAAGAAACCGGTTACTATTACGGCAAGCTTTTTATGTATAACAAAAAATATTCAACAAGTTTTTTTCTAATAATATACTAACCTCGTTTAAGGAAAGGTTTCGATATATACTAGCTTCTTAGGATCATTATTCCTTTTAATTTGGCCCTGATTAATTAAGCCTGTTCTTATTTAATGAAATAATCGCAGCTTTTGAATAAAGATTATTTATTTTAGTGGATTGGACGTTTTATTGTCAGTAGAGACTGGTTTCATAGGATTTTAGGGGGATTTGTTCCTTGCATTAGAAAAAATATTTTTAGGAAATTGTCTTTTAGAGTACACTTCCCTATAATGAGCATAAGATCTTTTGAAGAACGAACGACGGAAGCGATTATTATAGAATCAGATTTTGGACGGAGGAAGCGACATGAAAAATCATTATCTTGATCAACGAATCAGAATAAAGAAACCTAAGCTTAGCGATACTGAACAAAAAATAGCCAATTATCTTGTTCACTCTGAAGAAGCCCTAGCTCATAAAACCTTAGATGAATTAGCTAATGAAATTGGTGTCTCACAGTCCTCAGTTTACCAGTTTGTTAAACGCATCGGATACAGTGGTTTTCAGGAGTTCAAAATTGATATTGCCCGTAACTCCAACTATCAGCCGACATTTCAATCTGTTAATCCGATGAGCGGTACAGATGATATTACATCAGAAGACTCAAGCATCGATATTGCAAAAAAAGTGCTGCAATCAAATCTGCACTCGTTGAGTAACTCAACTCATTTTATTACAGAAGAACTACTGGATAATGCATTAGCTCTCATTTATTCGTCTAAAACACTGCATTTTTTCGGTCAGGGAGGCTCTACAATTGTAGCCTTCGACAGTTTTCATAAGTTTATCCGGACCAAGTATCGTTGCAATTACGTTTTTGATTACCATATGCAGATAAGCTTCGCGACTAAGCTGACTAATGAGGATTGTGTGTTTATTTTCTCACATTCTGGTCAAACCAAAGAATCAATTAATTTAGCCCGACAGGTAAAAAAAACCGATGCTAAATTGATCACTCTCACTGGTAATGGCGGTTCAGAACTGGTCAGTTTATCAGATGAAGCGATTATTGTTGTTACCGAGGAAAGTCTGTTTCGGACAGAAGCTCTTTCTTCAAGAATTGGCTACTTAACCGTCATGGACATTCTTTATACGAATGCCATGCATCATAATTACGATCAAAATACAGATTCCCTAAAGAAAATTCGTGACAATATCAGCACTACAAAGGTAGATCCTCATAACTTCATGATGTAAAAAAAACAAGGCAAGACCGATAGGGGTCTCGCCTTGTTATTAGCGCCTATAATGATTATTCAACACGTGGTTTTTCAGATTTTTCTTCTTTATCTTTGTCTTCTGACTTTTCAGCTTTCTCTTTGTCGTCAGAAAATTCTTCACGTTTTTCGTTTACATATTCTTTCGCTTGGTCTGCTTGTTCAGAAGCCTTGTCTTGCAAAGTTTCTTTATCTTTTTCATGTTCTTCTTTTGTCTTAATGTCAACAACCTTCAAATTCACTTCGATGACATCTAGACCAGTCATTTGCTTAACTTCTTTAGCAACCACTTGTTTTAAGTTATTGAAGATTTCTTGGATATCTTTGCCGTATTCAACAACTACATCCATGTCGATTGCCACTTGTTTTTTGCCAACTTCGGTTTCAATACCGGCAGTATCATCAGCATTATTGCTGATTTTTTTAGCAGTATTTGAGAAGAAGCCGCCATCCACATTCAACAGTCCATTTACGCTATCCAAAGCTACAGCAATAATTTTTTTAATTACTGAGTCATCATATTCAACGTCCCCGCGAATATTTTCAATATCTTGTTTGTCAGTTGATTTTTGATCTTTCTTTTCTTCTTCTTTTTTCATGTCGTTACTCATATCTTTCGCTTCCTTCTTATTATCAGATTCTTTTTTATCTTCACTCTTTTGCTTTACTTCAGCAGCTTTTACTTCTTTACCACTTTTCGTTTCTTTGCTGTCTTGGTCATTCTTCACGTCAGGAGTCTTTGCTTTTTGATCTTCAACTTTGTTTTCGTCTTTTTTGATATCTTTAGCATTTCCGCCAGCCTGATCATGTGCTTCTTTCACGCTTTCGGTCACTTCTTTCTTCATGTCTTTATCTACTAAGTTTTGAATTTCCATGTTGCATCCTCCTTTTTTCTTATACCTTAAGCATAGAGGATAATGTACAAATTTCAAAATAAAACGCTTGATTGTGTCACAGAATTATTTTTCTTTCTTTATTTCTGACAATTGTTCAATCTAAAGTAACTTTTTCCAGCTTCTTCTCTGGAATAAACCACATTATCAGCATAATCCCGTTAATCACGATAACTAATACCGGATGAATCAACCAGCCAGCCAGTAAGGCGACCACATTCAAAGCAATAGTCACCCGTATCTTCGTATAATGTCTAAAAAGCTTGCCTACCGCTGAGTCCTTGCCGTTGCAGCGAACTAGAGATAAGCCTAGTAAATAATAAGAGATATCCGTTCCTAAAATAACTAAACCGTAAAAAATTTGCGGTGCCAGTGAGGTTGGATAGTCGGTTACCCAGACAGTGACATATGGAAACAGTGTTAACATCAAAATCAACAAGTTATTCATCCACAATACCAGGCCGTCCACTTTTTTTATCATGTGAAAAAGATGATGGTGATTGTTCCAATAAATGGCTAACGAAATAAAACTGACCAAATAAATAATAAATTGATGGGCTTTTCCTTCAAAAGCGAAAAAGGTGTCCCCATTGGGTTCATGCAGCTCCAATACTAGTAAGGTCATAACAATGGCGATTACAGCATCTGTGAAGGCCTCGATTCGATTTTTCGGCATTCAAATTCCCTCCTTACTTTTCTTTCTGAGTCTACTACACATTGATTGAAAAGTCTGGTTTAAAGCCTGTTACAACCAAAAGACCCTTGCAGAAGCAAGAGTCATTTTAAGATATCGATTAATTCTTTTTTGGCAGCTGCAGAAGCTGGCAGATAGCTGAAGCAGATACCGATCAACGTCGAGGTTCCAATGGAAATAAAAACAGTCATCAAATCTGGCCGAACTGAAAATGGTAATGCAAAGGAAGCAGCAAAAGCGATTAATATCCCTAACACGTAGCCGATTACTCCACCACTTAAGGTCAGGACAATTCCTTCAAAGAGGAATTGCTGCTTGATCGATTTAGCATTAGCACCTAATGCGCGACGAATCCCAATCTCTTTTGTCCGCTCGGATACAGAAATATACATCATATTCATTACACCTACACCGGCAATAAATAACGAAATTGCAGCTACAGCGCCAATAAAAAGCGTCATTTGATCCAGCATCGAGCCTAACTGCTTAATCTCAGCGGAAGGATCATAGCTTTGGTATTCCCCCTGCAAACGGCTTTCACCGTTAACGTTCAGTTGCTTAAGTACTTTGTCCATTGCTGCGTTATCATCTGCTTGGGTATTGAACTTGATTGCCAATACGGAGTGATTTTCCTTTTTTTCCAAGTAATGAGCATAGGTCTTTTTAGGAAAATAGGCCAATGGTTCATAGTTTTGAGGACCCATCTCTCCTGAGCTGTTAACGGAAACTCCGACCACAGTGAATACCTGACCGTTCAATTCAAAAGCCCCGTTTAATGCGGCCTTGGCTGAGCCAAAGACCTGTTTTGCAACAACTTCGTCTAAAACAACTACCTTATTCAATCCATCATTGTCAGCCGGAATTAATTGACGTCCAGTTAAAATAGGCAAGGAAGTTTTCTTAGTTGTTTCAATCGCCATAGTGAATTTCATATTTTTATTATAGAAGTCAACAGAGTCTTTATCGTTCTCTTTCATCGTTTGATGGTAGCTTACTTCCTTGACCTCTGGCAGATTGGCCACCATATTTTTATCGGTTTGAGAAATACCCGAGTCATCTTTGATTAAATTATCAAAATCATTGTACTTAATATTGATATACTTGGTTTGTCCTGTTTCGTCAGCGCCAGTTGTTTGCGATAAGATATTGCGTTTAAATCCATTCCCTAAAGCAACAATGGTAATAACTGCAGCAATTCCAATAATGATCCCAAACATGGTCAGGAAGCTGCGACGTTTATTTTTGAAAATTGAGCGGAAAGCTGTACGCCAAAGAATATATTTTCTCATGCTTGCAATACCTCCTCAACCATCTGTCCATCTCTGATTTTTAACAGCCGGTCACAATAAATAACTGTTTCTGGATCATGAGTAACCAGAATTATGGTTACTCCTTCATCGTTCAACTGCTTAAACAACTGCATAATCTCATCAGTTGTATGGGTGTCCAAAGCCCCCGTAGGTTCGTCAGCTATAATGAAGCTGGGTTGATTGATTAATGCTCGAGCAATCGCAACTCGCTGCTGTTGTCCACCGGAGAGTTGTTTTGGTAATTGATCCAGTTTGTCGGCTAGTCCAACCCTTGTTAAGGCTTGTTTGACCTTTTTTTGGGTTTCATTATGCTTAGCACCATTGTACAAAAGCGGCAGCTCAACATTTTCAGCAACGGTTAAATTTTCAATGAGACTAAAGTTTTGGAAAACAAACCCTACCGACTGATTGCGAATCTCTGACAGCTCTTCATCCTTGAAATCATCAATCTCTCGGCCTTTAAAAAGATAGTGTCCTTCAAAGGTTCGATCAATAAATCCCAACAGATTAATCAATGTAGACTTGCCAGAACCAGAGGGCCCCATGATTGCTACAAATTCGCCCGCTTCGATAGAAAAATTGATGTCCTTTAAGACATTTATTTTCGTATCGCCCGTTTCATAATATTTGTAAATATGCTCCAGCTTAATCATTCGCGCTCACCTGTACCTCTGCGCCATCTTTTAATTCGTCATCAGGATTTTCAATAATTTGATCCTTCGCTTTAAGTCCGTTCTGGACAATCTTGTGTCCATTCACTTCTTGAATTTGAATTTCAGTTTGTTTCACCTTACCGTTAGTATATTTAAAGACGTAGTGCTTGCCCCCTTTTTCCTTAATGGCAGCATCTGGCAAAATAAGCTGATCTTGTTTTAAGGTAACCACCGTAGATAGGTCATCGGACCAAGGGAAATCTCCTTCGACAATAAACTCATAAGAAGCAACATTATTATTGTCATTGCTGGAAACAATTGCACTGGAAGCAATACTCTTAACCTTGCCTTCTGCTTGCTGATTATCTCCAATAGTAGATACTTGAACCGCTTGACCCGGCACTAATTTGTCCAGATCATATTCAGTTACTATGCCTTTAATTTGCTTGTTTTTTTCAGAAATTGTTACGACTGGTACTTCCGGTGAGGCCTGACCTTTTTCTTCAACTGAAACAATCCCAGCTATTTCAGCATTAACTGTTGTTGAAGCCTGCTGCTGTTGTCCTGCTAGTACATCTTTGGCAGCTTGGATATCTTCATAAGCACCCTGCACAGCAAAACGCGCTTGACTTAATTGATCATTAGCCGCCTGCAGCTCTGCTTGCTGCTGCTTCAACTGTTCATTAAGTCCGGCTTTTTCTTCCTGATCCTGTGTGCGTGCTATCTTTTGCTGAGTATCCGTTACTTGGTTGGTCAAAGTTTGGGCCTGCTTTTCACTCGAAGCAACGGCGGCTTCTGATTGGGAAGCATCTAGTGAGCTCTTATTCACTGCATGCTGTTGAGTGATCAATTCATTTTGAGCAGTATCATTTTGGTATTCAAGTAACGGAGTACCCTCGGAAACTTCCTGTCCATTAGTAACAGTAATATTTTTAATTGCTCCCTTAGAAGTATCTAAAAAGTAAAGCCGCTTTTGAATCGGTTCAACCTTCCCTTTTAGCTGTAACGGATCCGCAGTTTTTACTGTATAAGCACTATACTGCGGCTCCTGTTTCCCTGATCTTAATGCAGCAAATCCACAGCCTGCAATAACTAAACCAGCAACACTAGCAATAAATATTTTTGTCTTTTTCTTCATGTTCTTCCTCCAAATAAACTTTCTGGTTCTAGTTTACTGAAGGAAAAGACTATCCGACATCGAATCAGGTAGAATTGATCTAACAAAAAAGTAAGGTGAGACTGTCATCTCTGTGAAATTTAAATAACATGGAAGGTATGTGTGGGTGGAGGGGAGTCTGTTTAGCAAACAGTTTGCAGAGTTTTTTTCATTTAATAGTTATGATCTGTTCTTTGTGACTTTTTAGAAGGCATATAAACTTTATCCACGGCTTTTACAATAAAAAATTCGAACCAAACAAACCGAACTCCAAGAGACGGATCCTCTTAAAAGCTTCGATTTGTTTGGTTCTCTGCTGGTTAATAAAACGACTGAGCGTAAGATGCGCATTGTTGATAAAAATAGTCACTCAATTGGTAGCCTCTCCCCCAATGGGTCACAATAATCCGTCCATCTACACCTTGATTTTCGAATTTACGCTTGATTCGATTAATCATACAAGAAAGCTGACTCATGTTTGACGCCGTATTGCCTTCTGACCAAATTTTTTCACACAACTCTTTCCGAGTCATTACTTCTCCTTGTGCTCGAACAAGAAGGTTCATAACCGTTTGCTCTTTGCCTGTTAGGCGAATAAGCGTTGAGTCGAATTCACTTCTGTTTTCTGAATTAGGAAATGGAACCACTCGTTGATTCGATTCCTTTGCTTGGTTTCTCTTCATAGTAGCCAATGCAATTTTTTCTCGAATCACTTCTTGTGAATCAATTTCTGCAAGGTATCCCTGCAGTCCAAGTTCTGTCCATTTTTCTCGTTCCTCTTCCGTTGGCTCCTGTTCAACCTCTCTTAATAGAATAAGCGGGTATTCTAACAAAGGCTGCAATAACGTTTGTACTTCCTCATCAGAGAGTGATTTACCAAAAATAACTACCTGAAATTGCTGAGAAACAAACACAGGGACACCGAAGCGTTGAATTTGATCCAACAGCCAAGTAGAGCACCATACTTCATCATTTAGTTCTTGCAATTTTTTTTGTAGTGTTTGGTTTGCTAAAATATTCTTTGTTAGAAGTAAGGCTTGAGACATATTTTTTCCTTCTTTCGTTCGATTTTAATTTTATCTAGTTACTCTTCTTTTGCATTAAGTTTTGTATTAGCTAATTTATCAACGCGCTGCTGCAGCTCTTTGAAAATTTCCAATACGTCGCGTTTCGATTCATTGACCTCAAAAGAAATTTCCTTCGCTCGGTCGTAAACAACCTCAAGATCTTCCTCTGCCGATCGAATCATCATTTCCGCATCCATTTTAGCTTTTTCGACCGTTCGATTTGCTTGCTTCCGGGCGGAAACTAATACCTCTCCAATTTCCAATTGAGAGCGAATCGCTTCTTCTTTTAGTTCCTTATTTTCTTTTTGCAGCTCTTCCAGCTGCACTTTCATTTGTTGAATCGTCACTTGATCGACCACCTGATCGGAATTTTCCAGCAAGGAAGCTAACGCAGTCTCCTTTTCGGTAATAATCTGATTTAATTCGCCCAGTTTCTGATCTTTGATAATTAATTCTTCTTTTAACTGCTGATTCACTCGTTCCAACTCAACAGCATCGGCTTGCTCTTTTAAGGTTTCCCGCAGGTTCGTGATCTCACTTTTCATTGTCTGTGTTTGCTGCTGGGCTTGCTCTTTTTCTGACTCTACGACACTTAGAGCACTGCGAAGACGTTCCTGCTCATTCATTAATTTTTGCACTTCAATCCGTCGATCCGTCTGTTGCTGAATAAGTTCTCGTTCGCGCTCTTCTGTCATACGTTGCAATTCATCTTGCAGACGAATAACTTCTGGTGGATGGATCGCTGCTTTGGGACTGTTCTTTTCGATTGGCGGCTCAGTTGGTCTTTCACTCGTTCTTTCAATTGGTCTTTGCACTGGCTTCTCTCCGTTCTTTTCCATTGAGTAAACATTCGATCCTAATTCTTCGATACGATTTTCTGGAATTGCATTGATTTCGTCTACAATACTTTTATTGAAAAACCAACTGTTCTTTTTCTTGTTTGACGACATAGGCTACCTTCTTTCTTTATTCTTCTGGGACCTGCACAAATTCTTGATCATCACCTGCACGGGTGAACGTGCGATGATGCGTTTCCTCTTTTTGATCTTCACCAGTTAAATGCATTTGAAAGGTGACCTGAGTTAAATGGGGCACCACCTCGGCTTCCTTAACAAAAGCTAGTTGATTGGCTTCCAGCGTTTCCAGTTGATCTTTGGTCCCCGAATGCCCTACCAGTGCAATACTCAGTGTCTTTGACGGAATATCCAGCACAATTAACGTAGAGGACAATCCAAAATAGGGTTCAGCTTTTGCGGCCAACTCATTCTCAATCTCGTATTGCTGCTTGCGATTTTCATTTTCAAAAAGAGCCGCCCAATCATACGTACCCAATCCTAGTCCCTCTTCAGGGTAGGCTTTAATTGGTAAGTCATTAATAAAACGCCGCTGCTCCTCTCGCATCTTATAGAGTTCATCATTCGTCTGAGCATTTTTCTGATTCACTGCATACAGCTGATCCTCCAGTTCAAAGAGACTATAGGTGCTTAAAAGCAGACCCATTGCCAAGAGCAGACTCAAAAACAACAGGTAAGACACATGTTTTTCTTGTTCCAGATACTTCACATAGGCCAGTTTTTTATAAAATGACGATGGCTGACCTTTTTGCTTTTCAATTTTCTTTAGGCGTGAAGTCATCAAAAACCGATAAAGGACAATGAGTAATGTAACAACCACAAGTCCTACACTTAGAATGTTAATAATTAACACGCAGCTTCCTCTTTTCTTCCTTCTTCTCTTTATTACTGAACCGCAGCTAAATGCAGCTGAACAATTCCTTCAATTTCTGTTTGCTTCACCAGTCCAAAGGTTCGGCTGTCTTTAGATACATCCACATGATCACCAATGACAAAATAACAATCCTCGGGAATCTCCGTTAAGGTTTGCATTTTCTTAGCTGCAGATGGGTTAACTTGAAAGGTATAAACTGTTTCAAAATTTTTAGGCTCTCCGATGTTTAAAACCATCCGATTATTTTTAACCATAATCGTATCCCCTGGCATGCCAACTACCCGCTTAACAAACATATCCGGCTCTTTGGCTACACTAAAAACAACCACTTCATACCGATGAATCGGTGTTTGTTTTCGCACCAACACGGCATCGCCATCATGTAAATTCTTTTCCATAGAAGTACCCGAAACCCAATGAATACTAAAATGGTTTCGCATCTGTGCATCAATCAGAAAGAAGCCGGTTATCCCTAGGACCAACAAATAAAGAATCGCAACTGCCTTTATTAGATTTCTTTTTTTGCGCCCATTTATTTGTGAACGATGTCTAGGTCTTCTACTCATGTGTCGCTCCTCTTACTTTGGTTGAATGTAGGATACTTGGTTGGATCGAGCCAAATCATTGCCAATTACTCGATAGGAAATAATCGTCCCACCATAGACGTTCCCTTCTGAAATCAGAATCCCCTCTGATCCTACAGCTTCCACAAAAGCCACATGGCCATAACGTGTATCTGATCCGGCAGTTCCAGGACTAAAGGAAACCAACCATCCAGCTTTTGGCTGTTGACTCACCTTATAGCCTAAACGTTGGCCTGTTGCTCCCCATTCACCACCGTTGCCCATAAACTCATCGACTGATTTACCCAGTTGTTTTACTCGATTGTAGGCATACCAAGTACATTGACCGACTGGATAAGAGCCTGAGCTGTTGTAATTTTTTCCATCATAATCCGGGAGCTTCATCCGTTCTTTGTACTCAGCAGGAATTTCTGATTTTCCTTTAATAAATACACTGGAGTCCGTCGCTTTGGGCCGGTCAAATTCTGTTAAGTGATAGACTGCAATCAGAGAATTCAGCTTCTGATTGTATTCTGTATCCGTCGCATAGCTTCCAGTTAAAGAGGTGGTGGCATTTAAATAATTTTTAGCTTTAGAACGCCAGGTTGGTTGATAAAAGGCACTGTTACCGGAAATCCCTCCTCGCAGCAAGCTGACATAATCGCCTAAAGACGCCGCATAATTGGGATATTTCCGAAAAGCAGATTGGATTTGATACAATTCGCCATTTCCACGATCTTCGCTGGTCGCAAAAGAAACCGATTGGCCTTGATAGGTTCCCTTAACCCCAAACAAATTGTAATGAGGTGGTAAGGAAAGTCCGCTAGTACCGGAGCCGCTCTCCAAAATAGCTTGTGCAATCATCACTGAGGCAAATACATCGTATTCCAGTCCTAAAGTTCGTGCATCTTCACTGATAGACTCGACAAAGTTTGTCGTTGCTTCACTGGCTTGGAAATTTTTAGCTGCCGGGTAATTAGCTAACACTTGCTGTCCCTCGGCTGTCAGCTGCACTTCAGGTAAGGATTGTATGGTAAACTCATCGTCCAATTCAGTTAGCAAACGGACGACTGCTTGACGTTCCTTGACTGGCTCCTCTGATTCTTTTGGTTCTTCGGCTTCTTCCGCCTCTTCTTTTTTCTCGGCTTCTGCATGTTCTTCGGTTACTTCAACGTCTGCCAAAGTAAGATAGCTATCGTTGCCCAAATACAAGCCCACCAGCTTTTGATCTTGGTAGAGAAGGGTGCCAATTAATAGTTCTTCCTTTTGAAACTTTTGACTATCCTCTACTAAATTTGTTCCATAGAACATTTGATACAGCTCCTTGAAAAATTCAGCTGCCTCCAAGTTTTTCTCTTGCGGCTGCCCCACTTGTTGAATGGCTCCATAAATCCATGCAGCCACCTCTTTGCGTTCAAAGGTAGATAGTAATGGTAGTTCGAACCGTCCTAAATCCGATTCCGCTAATCGTTCTGCCCGCCATTCCTTTGGAAGGTTGAGGGTACTAGTAGCTGAAAGGGCTTGGTCTTGCGTTCCATTAGTTAAACGAGGTGTCTGTACCGTTGGCTGACTCGGCTGGGGTACTTGAACCATTGGCGGTTCAGCTGGAGGTACCTCTGGTGAAGAAACTTCTGGATCACTAGAAGAAGGGCTCGTTTCTTGTTCTTCTGTAGTCGAAATGCTAGTACTGCTTTCTGTTGAATAAGCAGGCTCTTCACTTGTCATCGATTCAGTTGAACTTGTCGATTCCTGTGTCGTGGTCGAACTAGTGGACGACTCCGTGGTTGAGTTACTAGTAGTACTTGTTGTAGACTCACCTGTGGACTCGCTGCTCGAACTGGTCGTGGCTTCGGTCTCACTTGTTTCACTGGACGTATTAGATGACGGGTCACTGGATTCTTTTGTTGCTTCGGTCGATTCCTCTGAAATTACTTCTTCTACGGAGGAGTCAATTGGCGGTTCAATTGCTGGTTCCGCTGCTTGAGACGTTGGCGGCTCCTCTGTGTTTAACAAGGATGGCTCCTGTACAGTTTCTTGTGAAGGTTCAGTTGCTATTACTGGTTGTTCCGATAGTTGGACGTTTTTTTCTTCAAGCTCTCCCGCCTTCAAGACGCCACCTCTTAAACTAAAGAGTGAGACACCCAGCAACAACAGCGCACAAATTCCTCCAGCAGTTTTTTTCATCTTGTTTTCTCCTATCCCTGTCTTCCTTTTTTAAATCAAACTGAAAAATAAAATTGGCAATAAGAACAATAAAAATAATGGCACGACGGTTTGTAATGGATCACTAATGATCTTAGCTGCCAAGGTCATACTCCAATGATCCGTTGTGGTAATCGGGTCCTCCTTCATAATCTCGCCATTCACCTTGGTATTTGATCTCGTTAAATTCATTTGATCAAATAGCTCAGCTTCGGCTTCTCTCAAAGGTAAAATACTTTTTAGATTCCCTTGAACCAGTCGGCGATAGATTGTGCCAATGTCCCCTTCGCACCGCAACAGAGTCAGTAAGGCGCGATTGTTCGCTGGGTTCTTCTCAACATAGTCCACTTCTGTCTCCTCAATAATTTTGTTTATGGAAACCTCATAGACATAAATATCTTTGAAATCTGTCGTGTAGATCAGATCGCCTTTCTTTAAATTTTGAATCCGGTGCAGCAGAACATCTTTATCAAAAATATTATGGGCCAACAGCACATAATTTCCTCGACCCAGCTGCTGATCTAGACGATACGTCGCTGCTCCACTCAACAGATTTTCATTGGCTAACCCTGCCAGAATGGGTAAATCTATCGACACTTTGGGAATAACAATTTTGCCCACTCCCCAATTATTGGTTGTCGTCTGAATGGCTGATTTTGCTTTCGCATAGTCTGAAATTTTTACGCTGGCAATTTGTTTCTCCTCATAAGTGGCCTGTGAGATTTTATCCAGATTAAAACTGCTCAGCTCTTCTGATTGGCCGATATTGACCGATGCATACGCTGGCTCTTGTTCCATTTGAAGATAGCCGTAGATTGCTGTACACATGACCGCCACCATACTAATAAATAGTAAAATGAATAAGGTTTTTGTGACTAGGAACAATCGTTTCAGACGTTTTCTCGCCTTTCTTGCGACCAGGGGATCATCCGAGCGAAAGCGGCGGATATTGTATTGATAAATCCCCATTAATAGAAGAAAGATTGCGACATTACTGCCCAACGTGGCCAAAACAATATTTTGGTAACTCCATTGATTACGCTGTTTTACCTTTCGCTGCATCGCCTCGTTGTAGTCCACTCGATGACCTGTGACCAGAAGCCGGAAGGTATTGATACCCGGAGGTGTACAGGTTAACAGCGTCACCTTATCCTTTTTGGGTTGAATCTTGATTTTATCGGCGTCTGTCGGCAGAATCTCTTCGAAGGAATCAATTTCATAAGCCAACCGTTTGCCTAAAATATTGATGAAAAATAAATCACCTTCTTTTAAGTTACGGATGTCGGTAAAGAGTACTTGGTTACGGACACCGCTATGACCCGTGATTACCGCACGCGTATCTTTGCCGCCGATGGGAATCGAGGTCGGTTCAAAATGCCCTAGGCCCTTATCCAAGGTCTTAAAGGAAGTCCCGTGATAAAAAGGCATCTGTTTGATATCAATCGCCGGAATATCAATGGTGCCCATGACATCTCCCTGCTTCATGATGCTGTTGTAAACAATCGGTTCCCCTGTGGTTTTTCCCTCTTGTTTATTGAATATGTAGTGATTGTATTCTTGTGCCAGCTGCAGCTGTTTCTCTTTGTCTGCTTTTGACATTTTTCTCATGGTGTCATCGTATTGGCTGACCGCTTGACTGCGTTCTCGATTGGCCAGATAATTCCCAACAATTGGGTACAAGAGTGTCAGAATCCCTCCGAAGATCATCAACAGTGCAAAGTTTTTAAGCAACGAATTTCTTCGTTTGTTTTTTTCCCGCTTCACACTGGTTCCTTCTTTCATCTAAGTTCGTTTTACACTAGAAACAAAGAATCGAGGACACCTCTGCAAGTATCCCAGATTCTTTGTCTTGCTTATCGTTATTGCTGTTTGGTTAAAAACTGTCTCTTTTTCGGTGAATGTTCACCATCCCAACCAGCCCCATGACAAGCACCATAGCTAAAATCCACAGCAGGGTCTGATACGTTCCGATATTCCCGCTGGTTTGTGGCAGCTTCTTCACAGGATCCTTGGCAGAAGTACCAGGGGCGGGAGTATCCCCCTTCGTCCCCGATAACCCTGGACGATCACTGACCGCACTGGATTTCGGATAGATATAAACACCGTGTAACGCTTCCCCTTGTTGTTGCGGGAACGGCAGCTCCACAATGACCGGTTCCATGACTTCCAGCAACTGCTCATGTTCTTGTTCAACAATCTCATACATCCCTTGAGCGAGACCAGTGACGCTGGCCATGCCCTTATCGTCCGTCGTTACGGTAGTCGTGAAGGCACCTTCCCCTTTTAATGGTTCGAATCCTGTACCACCTTGCATCGGAGTAACCCGGGTGATGCTGTAGGACACACCTTTCATCGGTTCCAAGGCTTTACCTTGTTCGTCAGTTACCTGATCTACCTTGAGTCCATCTAAAGGAAGGGCATGAATGGTTGCGGCATCTTCCACCTTGTATTTCTGAATGTGGACATTGTAGCCTGATTCAGTATCAGTTGCAGGTTCTTGTCCATGTACAGGCACCCCTTGCATCAGATACGACAGAGAGAGAATAAGAAGCAGCGCTATACGACTTAATTTTTTCATCTTACTCGCCTCTTTCGTCTCTTAATTGGGTGAAATTGATGGACGATGCCCAGCATACCGATCAGCATCAGGCTGCCCGCAGCCACTAAAACAAGTTGCATGGCTTTGTTTCCACCCGTAAACGGCAATAGAGTCGCTCCAGAATCAGAAACATACACCTTCACAATATAATTGTATTTGGGAACATTCACTTTGATTGGCTCTTTAATCAATTCATAGCCAGAAGGCGCTTTGGTTTCCACCAGTGTATAGTCCCCTGGAGGGAGACCGGTGTATTCTAACCAGCCATATTCATCGGTCGTCGCTGAGCCGATCTTATCCGCTGGCTTCGTACTGTTTCCTTCAAACAAATCGAATTCTGCATATTGTAACGGTGTAGCGGTCTTTTCAATTTCTTCATCTGACAGATGCCCATCTCCATTCCCATCAACTGCACTACCCTCAATATATTTAAAGAGTCGAATCGTTGATAAACGAGTGAGACCTGCGTTGACATCTGTCACATGATGGACATACTTACCGGAACCAAGGGTGGTCGGCAGATCCTTCAATTCAGGCTGCGGATACTCTGGTGTCTTATAGTCGCTTGGACTAGCTTTGGAGTTCTTAGTCATATCTGAACCAACCAATTGCTTAGTAACGATCACGACCTTTGAAACAACTAAATCTCCGACAATAAACTCAGCTAGGTATTCGCCTTCTGGCAAATCTTCGAACAGGTACTCGCCTCTGGCATTGGTCTTAATTAAGGAGTCTCCGCTACCATCAATGTACGAATCTCCTCTTAAGCTCTCTTTGACCAATTGTTTTTTATACCCAGTGTTGGTTTTACTAGTTCGATAAAGCTTAACCGGAATATTAGCGACAGGATCTTCTGCCGAACCGTCTTCTTTAGTTCCAATCAATCCGTCATAGTCATCGTCATACCAGACATAACCTTTTAAATCTCGGCTGTAGACTCGGGTTTGAACAATGTTACTGTATACTGGCAATTCCAGCTTGCTGTTAAAGGCTGCTTGATTTCTAAACAAATCTCCAGCCATGTGTCCGGTTGGCGCTAACGTGACTTCGAAGCTAACCTTTTCGTTTACCCCTATTGAAGCTACCTTTGCCATAATCGCTTTGGCATTTTCATAGAGTTTTGGATTCCCACCTGATGGGAATGCTACTAAACCTGGTATTGCAGCATTCGGATTCTGATTTGTCGGAACAGACGAATTTGTATAGAAGAAGCTTCCTGTCCCCTTAGTCATTTTAAGATTTTTCACTTTGTACGACCCATTGAAATCAGAACCACGAACAGTATCCCCATCAAACGGCAATACATCTAAGAGATTCACATCCACTAGCTTATCTGAACTATTATTTTCCAATTCGATAGTGTACGTAATATCTGAAGATGCCGAAGGATTCGCTGCATCTTTCGCACCGACTTCCAACAACTCTTTATCCACTGTTTTTGTCAGTAAAATTTGCTGTATTTGATAAAGATCAATTTCTCCTTCTGACTCTCTGACTCTTTGTGCAGAAGGATCTTTTTGACTCGGACTTCCTTTCACCCATATTTCACCGACAGTATGGGCTTTGGCCTTAGCTACGGATTTATCATCAAAGGATAAATCCTTAACTTCAGCGCTTGTAGTAAAGTTTACCTCTGCAATATCTCCCCTCGCAGGGTTTAGATTATCAAGAGTAAACACAAGCACTGTAGTACCATCTGGTTTCTTCGTTACCGAAACATTTGAAGCCGCAATTTTATTTCCTAAACCATCTACTGCAGAACCCACATCATAATCAATTCCCTTAGATAAGGTAGTAGTTAATCGGACAGTATGAGCGGTGTTTCCACCATTGATGTTCCCATTGACCTTCCACTTGATGGTTTCATCTGTCGGGTAAATTGGCTTTTCTGGCGCCGTAGTGGTCGTAATCGAAACACCATTTATGAAGAAAGTATCCCCATAACTTGCCATATCTCCAGCTACATTAGGAACTACCTCATTCTCATCTCTATCGTACTTGGCAAAGTGCCCGCCTGTTTTGGTCCCTGTGGAAGAAAAGATAGATGGCGCATATGAAGTACCTACATCTGGTCTTTGCTTCTTAGTTCCATTAGAAAAGTTAACAAAAGAAGCCATTAGTAGAATATTCGGATTTCCGGAAGCATCTTTGTGACTACCAATTGGCCCAACGGCTGTCACAGGTAAAATGACACTGTACCCATACGGTGTATAGGTAGGAGTAGTTACTTCATCTTCAAGTTTACATGCAGTTATTTCCCTTGATCCCACCTCAGCTGCTTCGACTGTTGGGTACCAAGTATATTCGGCATCAAGTTGAGCTTGTGTTCTGTATGCGTTGCTGATAGGAACCTTAGATGTTTTAACCCCATAAGATATTTTTTTAGCCTTTGTGTAAACTGGCCTGCTAGAATCAAACTTTGCCGAATTCCCATTCCAGCGTACGTAGCTCACCGCATTTTTTACTAAGTGACAATCTGTTGAAACAGATAAACGTCCGACTGCAGTGAATTCATAGCCTTTATTTACTCTTGCATCTCCTGCAGCATTCCAAACGCTGCTTGTACTACCTAAACTTACACCATTATCACTAAGGTTCGCTGGGGGATTATACGCCCATAAAGTATGCTGCGAGAATCCTTGTCCAGCTTTCGTACGACTGTATTCAACAACCGTATCTCCAGAATGACTATTTCCTTCATACGAAATATTGGATACTTCGATCTCAGAATTGAAGACCCCTGTACCTTTGTTGACAATGTACAAATTGTTCCACTCAGTCAAAAGACTCACTGATGCAAAAACATGATTATTTTTACTAACAGCAGTACCGGACATATTATAAGTATAGGGATTCCACATAGGTTCATAATTTTCAATACTGACTTGAGTGTCACCAGTTAGACTTACATCTCCTGTATCAAAAACACCAATATTCGATTTGTCCACTGCTGTTGGTTCAGAAAAGTGAACATCCTGATACTTCCCGAAAGGAATCTGATCGCTTAAAACTGCTTTGTTTACCTTCAGTGTTCGCCCAGTAGCCTTGTGTAATCGCCAAAACCAATCAGCAGAATTATCACTCATTGTTCCTGATGTTCCAGCAACAATCTGAACTGGGTAAGCATGACTTGTAGAAGTAGCTGATCCAGTTGGAACAGGCGTTTTTGAAGATGTATTGGTCACCTGATACGTGTTGCTCTTTGTTCCTAAAGTAAACTTAATCGCTCCCGTTGGAAAAGTGGATCCACGAAAGTCGTATTTACTTCGTCCGCTTAATTCTTTCAGCGAAATATTGACACCAACACCTACAACCTGCCAATTATTTCGAGTCGCTGCAGACCAAGTCCCACCTGAAACAGTACTGGCAAAATCAGCTTGCTTGCCCTTAACAAGTTCGGGTTTTATGTTTGCTTTTGCTGATACTTTTGTATCTTTTACTTTTAGTTGACTCAAATTAGTTTGATCGTATTCTTTATTAATTGTTTCTACAAATCCAGTAGACTCATTTTTGGCACTAATAATCGTAATCTTTAGTTTGGGTTTGATCACAGTACCATGTTCAGCACCATAGACATTTACAAACATTGGGACTAAAATTTGTCCATTTGAATTGATCGTAGAACTCAGATACCCCTTAGCAGTTTGAGTGCCATCTGCTTCCGGATGCATTGACGTATTTTCGTGTGCAACTACTTCCCAGTTAAAGCGTTTCTTACCAGCTGAATCCAATCCATAAGCTTTCGGTACTTCCATATCTACTCGATATTGAATTTCTGAATACTTGATTCCAGGGTCTGATGCTTCTAACGAAAATGAAAGCAGATATAGATTTGAATCAAATGACCGAACTAGATCGTTGGTTTCTCCAGAATCGTAGCCTGGACCATCACTTGTATCAAACTTCGATGTTCCTGTACGCACAGTTACTTTAGCATTTGTCACTGAAATAGCAGAGGCTGCTTTTGTTCCTCGCTTTGCCTTTGCTTCTTCAGCCGGAATTTCAATTGGCTTAAAGGATTCTTCTTCTACATAGGCTCTTTTTTCAAGCTCTTCAATCGTTTCGCTTCCACTCAAAGGCTCTGGTTCGTTTTTTTTCTCTTCTGGCTCCGCAGGTTCTTCTGGAGTATTTATTTCTTCTGACGTTTCTTCCACTTTAATAGAAATAAAATTGAACAATTTATGCTTCCTTGCTTGTTCCACATTTTCAAGTTCAACCGTGGATTCTTGACTATCCTGTTCCCTAGAAAAGGTAACCGTTTCAGTCTTATCCTTCAAAAGCTTTAAATACGTAGTGACTTTTCCAGTTTCGGTATCGGATACTCGAATCAGCTCACTAGACAGCGCTCTTTTTTCAGCCTCATCATTCTTTTCAGAAGTATCCGTTTCCTCTGGTTCACCTTTCAATACAGCAAGTTCATTTTCTAAATCAAACTGTGAAGACAGTACTTCTCTAACTGGAAGTTCCCGCGAATCAGGACTTGGTGATGATAGACTGACGTGCTCATTTTCAACGAGCCGAAAAAGTTGATTTTCTTTTGCAGTCAATTTTAAGTTCACGGAATTTTCCAAAATACTGGTATCTTTTCCGGTGATGTCTTCATCATCCTTTTGAACAGTCAATTGGGTGGAAGAATCATCCGCTCGTAATAAATCCATACTAGATATTGAATAAACAATACCTAGTATGAATAGGATAGGAAGTAGGATGGCGACTACGTGCTTTATTTTTGTTTTTTTCCGCATTGTCTGCCCTTCCTTTCTGCCTTCATGTTACGCTGCGCGACGCTTTTTATCGATTGCGATGGCTACTGTACCGATTGTGATGGCTCCTAAAGCGATTGCTACAAGAAGCATAGTGCCTGTTCCACCAGTAAATGGCAGGTCTGTTTTAGGATTATTGATTACTGTTAATTCAATTTCACCATCGTCTTCAGTTCCTGGTACTGGTGGGATAGTTGTTGGTGTGCCTAATTTAACTGTTACTTTCTTAGGATCCTTCAACAATTCGTAGCCAGTTGGTGCTTTTGTTTCCACTACCCAGTAGTCTTTTTGGATCTTGTCATGAGACCATGTTGCTTCTGTTGGGTCACTTGGATCTTGTTTGCCATCATTCGCATTTGGTCCAGCTGTATTATCAGTAAACCAATCTAATTTCAATCCATCAAATTCAGCAATCCCTGGTTTCGTTGGATCTTCCCCTGCTGTTGCTTTTAGGAAGGTTACGCCACCTGGCAACGTATCTGCTGTACCAAATTTGTCTGTATCTTTTTTGTATGACTTGCCATCGGAAGCTAAGAAGATGCCTTTTTCGGCGTTGTCTTCATTTTCTGCAATATGGAATTCTGCGCCGTCTAATGTAGTTGTTCCATCAGTTTTTACCTTTTTGATGTCGAATCCGCCATTGTAGTATTCTGGTTCATCACTTGTGCCAGTATCAGGTGTTCCACCAGGCAGCAAGTAGTCGATGGTGTATTTATTAGAGATCATTCCGTTAAAATCTTTGTTTGTGTTTACTTTGTAAACCACTTGAAGTTTTGGCAGCTCATCGACACCGATTTTTTTCATTCCGGCTTTAGTTAAGCTAACGACAACTTTTTTCTTCGCACCTTCAGTTAGATCTTGTACTTTAGCTGGAGGTGTAATTGTTGTACCGTCTAAGGTAACGGTATATTCTACCCCATTAGTTAGTTTCACCTTAGTTCCAGTTTTATCAATAGTGTAAACTTCTGCATCATCTAACAATAGATCCTCACTGATTTCATCGCTTACTTTGAAGTAAGAAGCATAAATTTCAGCATCTTTCGCAAAAAATGTATCAGTTGGTGTTGCGGTTGCATCATCTGGATCTATATAACCTGTGACAGTCATATCTCGTGGAGCAATCGCGAATAACCCATCAGGTAATTCAGTGGTTGCTTCCCATTGGAAAGAATTCCCTGCTTTGATTGAGTAGCCTTTTCCGCCTTCAACTGTTTTATCCAATTTAGTATTAGTTACAATATTTTTCGGATAAACATGCACGTCATAGATCAAGCTTCCTGTATCGTCCCGCTTTGTTTGAGGGATATAAACGAAGAATGGATCCATTGGTTTGGTTACCTTAATACCTGGTTCAGCAGCAGTTGGTGGTACTGCGGTTGGGTCTGCTGGTTTTGTATAGGTATAGTTGCCAGATGCATCAGGAATTTCACGAACAATATAAATCCCATCCGCAAGCTTCTTATCAGTTGCCGCTAGACTTTTACTTACATCAAATACTAACTTACCATCTGAATCAGTTGCCCCCTTATCGGTAAAGGCATTGGTCGTATCAACTTCCCAATCCGTACCTTCGACTTGTTTCAAAGGATCGGTTAATTCTGCCGAACCAATTGGTTTGATTTTGATGATTTCAAAATTAACATCTTGCATCATTTTTTTGCCAGCAACGTTCGGCGCTTTACTCGGATCAGGATTAATACCGTCTCCACGCTCACCTAATTCAGCCGAACTATTGATTTCATATTTCCAAAGTGTAATCTTACGATCCGATGTATCATCTGAAACCGGATTGTTGCTAATGTCTTGATCAACCGCATAAGCTGCACTCCCAGCACTTAATGCTACGCCTCCCAACATCGTTAATAACCCTAAACTAACCGCTACCTTGCTTATCCATCTTTTTTTCTTTTTCATAATAAGCTCCTTCTCTATCCTTTTTTTGGTTGACTTGCTATAATTTAATTAGATATTTTGCGGATAATTGACGGCGAGGTCGATTTTCTATCCTTGTTTCTTTTTCTTTAGCACTAAACCCTTATTCAATACTAATCGTTAATATCTAATTAAAAACCTAAACTGTTCTATCTTTGCGATAGACATCCCCCCTCCAATGACTTATTACGTGGTATTCATGATTGTTGGCACAAGCAGAATAGTCCGCAGATTTTTCCTGAACTGTTTAATTCTAGGAAAAAGCCGATACAATCAGGGTTTCATAGGTCATTTGACGGCGAATGGACGGCGTATAAATCCAAAACAACTCTCTTAATTGAAAGAAAAACAGCTTATAAAATAACTGTTGTTATCTAAAAAAGACAAAAAAGCTCCCCCAATGGAAAAGCTTGGTTTTTTTAATTTAATTTTCATTTTTAACTAATAATAGCTTTCCCCTTTATTCAGATCATTTAACTTAAACGCAGACTGAAATAAGACTAGATCATCCAGCCCATTTCTAAGCGATTCAACATTTTACGCCGCTCAGTTAAATCAGAGCCTGTATAGATATCTAAAGTCATTTGCGTGGATGAATGCCCCAATAAAGCACTGATTCCCGCAATAGTTCCCTGTTTTTCCAGCAGGCGAGTGGCAAACGTATGGCGTAATTTATGAAAATGACAGTCTTGAATCCCCGCTTTTTTGCAAATTTGTTTGAAATGATACGTAATTAGACGCGGCTCCATCGGATGATCCTTCACCTGAAAAACAAAGGATTGATTCTCTTCCTGTTTCAAGGAAAGCAACCATTTTTTTACCCCACCAGCTAAAGGAATGACGCGTTCAGAAGCTCTTGTTTTAGGTCTTCCCAATTGCAATTCAGTGCCTTGTCCCGCCGTTAGAATGCGTTGATAGGTGTGACGTACATGGATCAAATTGGCCGAAAAATCAATATCCTGCCACTGCAAAGCAGCCAATTCACCAATACGCATCCCTGTTTGCAGAGCAAGCAGTACAGGCGCACCATTTATCTCCTGAGCAGCAACTTTTTCTATCTTTCGCTGTTCTTGAACGGTTAAGGGTTCCACCTTTTTGTTTACTTTTGCCGGTAGGCAAATCTCTTGGCACGGATCTTTTTTTAGGTACCCTTCTTTGAACGCTTGGGTTAAAAACCGTCGAATCATCTTGAAAACTGCATGGATCGTGGTACTGCCCAATGATCCTTTCTCCAGAGTCTCCACCCAGTTTTGAATGGTCCGCTTCGTCAATGTACGAAGGGGTTGTTCGCCAATATAGGGCAATGCATATTTTTCAACTTTGTATTGATAGGTTGTCAAGGTTGAGGGTTTGACTTGATCCTGTTTCTGTTGGATGCAGTACATCAACCAGTCCTCGACACTTCCTGAGTACTCTCCTTGATTTGCTTGAATCTCTTGATAGTTGAACTTCAATTTCAATAAAACTTCTCGTACTTTTTTGAAGGTCCGACGGTAGACATAGCCGTAATGAATCTTACCATTGGCTTTTCTTCCTTTGATATACCGCCCTTCCCAACGGCCATCTTTTCGTTTGTAAATATTTTCTCCTCTGCGAGCCATGTAAAACACTCCTTTAATTTGATCGTATCCTGATTCGATTTTTTGACGGCTTAATTGACGGCGAATAAAATCAAAGAAATCCTAAAAATACAATCCTCCAAGGTGCATTTTATTTCAATTCAAAAATAGAAAACACTTTGTCTTTCGTTTTTCTATCCAAAAACTTTAATTTATAAAAGAATATTGACGAAATTTTTCCAATATACTATAATTCGAATAGAAAGAAATTATTTGTTTTTATTAGGTTTTTCCTAGAATTAAACAATCAAAGAAAATCAACGAACGATATATTTAGGCTTGAAATAAAAAGGGATCAAGCTTTTTTATATTACAACTAAATCGAACACTTTTCACCTTTTCATTATATTTTTCATTCAAATTCGTTCTTTAGGTCATCTATCAGCAAACGATTGCTAATTTATAAACATAATTACGATACTGTTTTTTAAAACCTCATAATCCTAGAAATTATTTCGACTTTAATCTTGTGACAAAAAACAACCATTTCTTTAGCTGAAAGACCTACTTCTTACTAGTCTCATACTTAACAATTTTATTTTTCTATGTACTTTGCTATGTTTTCTGATAGCTTATTATTTATTCCCGAAACTTACAAAAGCACTTTAATCCGCACATAATCCTCGGTTATCTTTGTACCTTCTTATGCTTTTTTAATTCGAATTGTATTGCTATATTTCTGATACTTATTCTAATTTCCGACTTCTAGTAGGATTTTTTTTTGAACAAACTGATACTTGCATGTCTTTAATAGGAGACATTATTTCTTAAAAAAAAATCCCGAACTCCGAAGAGCCCAGGATGTTTGTTAACTATAGTGTTATATTACTTCTTGACTCAGCAAGGCTTCTAAACGAGCAAACTGCTCATCGGTAAGATAGGGCGAATAGGCACTTAGTAGTGCTTGACGTTGTGTCTCATCTAATTCTGACATATTTGCTTCAAACTGCTGGTAAACCACCTCAAATTGTTCGTCCGACAGCTCTTCTATCTCGTCCTCTCCCTGAGCAACCTCACCAGCTACACCGCTCATCGCTTGCGGTACAAAGAGATCATCCAGTTCTTCAGCTGGAACAATGTCCTGCTCTTTTGGAATTGAAATAGTTGTCTTCTTTTTACTTGGAGTGAGTACTACTTTCATCGTCATCTTCTGTTCTGAATCCCGCATCTTTACAGTGCAATCGGTCTTCAAAGTTTTTTTGTTTATTTTCATCGTTAACGTCATATTGTGTAGACTCTCTTCAGTATCTGCACCCAAATCAAAGCTTTTAGCTATTTCTTCCAAATCCTTGCTGCTAAAGGTATGAGAAACGGTCTCGCCCTCACTCTTAAAGCTGTCTTCCTTAGCTCTCCCTAATAATTTGTTCATTTTACTTCTGACTTCCTTAGGCTCAAGCGTAGCCTTGTCGTCATCAGCTGCTTTCATTTCTTCTGGATCAATCGCAATGTATTTTCCTTCTAAGTCATTTAATTGCTCCTGATCTACTTCAGCTGACCTGCCAAAGCTGTCCATAAAAGTCAGCATCCCGTCAATAAACGAAGTAGAAAGATAGACTTCATTCCCTTTTCCAACCATTTCAATAGGCATCGTGTTATCAAATGCTTTTACATCCGCCTCAAAACGAAAGCTCTCATCCTTGGCATTGTACTGATAGTCCCCATTGACTGACATATTTTTCAAGCTTTCACTTAACATGCTGGCCCAAGCTGCTCCAGTGGTCTGATTCATTTGAAAATCTGTAATTGATAGCTCAAATTTTCCAGCATTGTACTCTTCACTGCTCAGTGAGTCATAGGCACTTATAAATTCTTCTTTGGGACTTTTGCTGCAAGCACCTAATAATACTACTACCCCTAGTAAAACAATCCATTTAACCCTTTTCATTTTCTTCTCCTCCAAACCTTTCTTCACTTTCTGCCGAATACGACAAGGAAAGTACACCCAACTAACTGATTCTTCTTACAGTATACCCAGTTATTGAACGTAATCAAAGCTTGCTCGACAGAAATTTATTCATAGAAAACTCCCTGCTTGAATCTGGATATAAATTAATTGGACTTTACAACAGATTAGTGTAGAAATCCTTACAAACATTCAGGACCTTACGTAACAGGAAGTTGCGTGCTTTTCTTTTAGAGTTTTCTGTCCTACATTTTCAGCAATGTGTGTGAGCATCCATTGTTGTTTTATTTCCCGAATGTCCCGATTGAACAAGATGTCTACATAGGCTCTTTTGAACTTCCTATAGAGAATTTTGCAAAGTTCAAGTACAAGTCAGCTGCTCATTTGACCTTCGTTTCTAAATTTATTTTTATACCTTAGCGGCTTAATTAATTAGAACAAAATCTGAAATTTTCTTTCTTATTGAAGCATCATTTATTTTCGAAATATAGTTTTGGACAGTAAACCCTTTAGCATCTCTTACTTGAGTATCGGCTCCATGAGCAATTAAATATTCGACAATTCTAGCATTGCCATATTCTACTGCAAATAGTAAGGCTGTTTTTCCCTCTGCATCTCTAAAATTGACATTCGAATTATTTTGGATAAGTAATTTAACTATGTCAAAATTATTATAACAGCTTGCTATTATTAACGGCGTATTCCCAGCATTATCTGTTTGCTCCACATTTGCAGCGTTCGATAGAAGAAATTTTACTATCTTCGTTACTCCTTCCGCTGAAGCTGCGTACAATAAAGTCTGACCTTCATCGTTGGTCGAATTAACAGAGCAGCCCTCATCCACCAGTAAACTTATTACATCTACATTTCTAGATTGCAGGCTCCAATAAATAATTGGTTCATTTCTGTAGGAAAGCTTTGGATTAAACTTATTTGCTAACATCACCTTTAAATTTTCTACTTCACCATTTGTAACCGCTAAAGCCAACATCTCGCCTTCAGTAATAGAATCAATTTTTTCACGATTATTTTCGATCAATATGCTTACTATTTTAGAGTCCGCAATACTGGCTGCCAATCCAAAGGAGTTTATCCTACTGCTATTTCTAAGGAATGGATTAGCATGATTTTTTATAAGCAACTTGACTATCTTCTCATCGTTATCTCGGATAGCCCAATTTAACAGGGTGTTATTGTCTTCATCCAAGCTGTTGATTGCCATGAAATAAAGATTAGGGCTATCAATACTATTTTTCAAATTTGAGTATAATTGCTGCATATTGTTTTCCATTCTATTTCCCTTCGTAATAAACTTTTTCTGAGTTAATCCCAACCAAACTTTGAAACCGTTTGATACTTGATGGTGTGTCTCATCTAATTCTGACAAATTTGCTCCAAACTACTGATACAGCATCTCAAATTCTTCATTCGTCAGCTCTTCTATCTCTTCATCTCCCTGAAAAAATTCTCCAGATATACCACTCAGATCCTGCGAGTCAGAAAGTTTATCTAGATCTTCTTCGGGAACAATATCCTGCTCTTTTGGTATTAAAATAGCCATCTTTTTTTATTTAGAGTGATTACAGCTTTAATCGTCTTTTTTTGTTCTGAATCTCGCATTTTTACAGTACAATCAGCTTTCAAACCTCTTCAGTATTTGAACTCAAATCAACACTTTTAGCTAGCTTTTCTAACTTTTTTCGGAAAGTAGATTTGTGTTTATCTTGTCTTCTGATTAGTATAGATAACCTGATACGCCGGAGAGGAATAAACGAGAAAAATACTTAACTTATTAAGTAATAAATAGAAATAAAGCATTAAAGAGTAACACTATAGTTGAAATAACAAGTAAAATGCATTTTTCTATCCTAGAACTTCTACTGAAGATAATTCTAAGGATCGCACTTGCAATAAACAGCATATTGATGGTAAGAAATAGGCTTGCGATTGCAGTATTTATGTTTGAATCATTCGGATCAATTCGTTGAGCAAATGATAGAATTACGACAACGAGGTAACAAACCAATAGACTTGTACAGACTACGTAAACAATGATTTCGATTAGAATTTGACAGCGTTTGTTGTATTTTTTGGTTTTCTTATTGATTACACGAGTGATTAAATCATCAATTGGCTCAAATATAATCGTCAACATAGCCTCTCCAAATACTCCAAAAAGGACTTCAAAGAGAACTCCCAAAAGAACTTCAAGCATGGCAATGCCTCCCCTGAAAAATTACTCATCAAGTAGTATGTTCTATTATTTGCTGTCCAGTGCAAATTATCGGTTGAATATGGTTGCCCGTTCCTCTATCACATAAAAAGAAGCTATTCTTTGATTCCTGTCGCTCACGCCATACAATATCGAACAATAAAATCTACTCAACAGTTAGGAATCAACGCGTTTTGATAAGCTTGCGAGTTATTCTCAAGCGATCTTTCATATCACTGTTTTCTCGTTAATATGTTTTGTGACAAAAGAGATGAGATCATTATTTCTCATACATAAATTTGTTTTCCAACAAACTATGAAAAATCTTAGGAGGTTTGGTAAAACCGAGAAGTTCCGCAAATCAAACTCTTCAAACTCATAGCCAAAATATATTGATCGGTTCCATTGTAAATATGGACTTCATCATTTCCAAGTGTAATTTGATCGACTTTTTTTGTTAAGTTGATAGGATCGAATACAGAAGATGCTTTTTAATCTGGTGTATCTTTTTAACAAAAAAACTTCATGTAATTTATAGTTGTCCTACTATACATACAGTACGCTTAATACACCTTATCTTATTTTTTAATGTAGTCATTGTTTATAGAAAAAACATTCTAGATTTCAAAAAGTATAAGATGCTTGATAACTTATTTTTAAACTTTGGATTGTAACCACTATTGATTCAGCAAAGATTCCAAACGGGCAAACTGCTCATCATTAAGATAAGATGAATAGGCGCTTAGTATTGCTTGACGATGTGTCAGATCTAATTCTGAGAAATCTGCTTCAAGCTGCTGGTACAGCATCTCAAATTCTGCATCCGTTAACTCTTTTATCTCTTCATCATCCTGAACAGCTCCACTATGTACACCGCTCATGATTTGAGGATCAGAGAGAATACTTAATAATTCTTCAACTGACATAATATCCTTCTTCTTTGGTAATGAAAATGAACTATCCGCCTTGTTTTTACTTGGAGTGATTATTGCTTTAATCGTCTTCTCTTGTCTCGAATCCAACATTTTTACGGTACAATCAGTTTTCATCGTCTTTTTATTAATTTCCAATGTTAAAGTAGTGTTAAGCATATCCATTTCAAGGTTCCTACCAAAATCATTATTTTTATCCGCTTTTTTTGTATTTTCTTCGTTAATAGTATGAGAAATAGTGTCTCCATCAATTTTAAAGCTCTCTTCTTTAGCATCCTTCAGTAAATCATATATTTTATCCCTAACTCTACTAGAATCCGGCATATTCTTATTATCTTCAGCTGCTTTCATTTCTTCTGAAAAAAGTTTAATATATTTTCCTTCTAAGTCATTTAACTGCGGCGGATTTACTTCAGTAAACATATCAAAGCCATACATGAAGGGTATCATCTTTTGAATGGATGAAGCAGAAAGATAGCCGTTACCTTCTTTTCCAACTATTTCAAAAGGTACCATTTTATCATATAATATTATGTTCCCCTCATAACAGAAGCTTTCGTCTTTCTCAATGTGTTTGTAGTCCCCCTTAATTAACATGTTTTCAAAGTTTTCACTTAGTTGACTACCCCAAGCCTCTTTAGTGGTTGGATTTATCTGAAAATCTATGACCGATACTTCAAATTTTCCAGCATCATACTCTTTACTAGTCAACAAATCATAGGCGTCCATAAATTCCTCTTTTGGGCTCTTACTACAAGCGCCTAAAAGTAAGACCATTCCAAACAAAACCATTATTTTGACTCTTTTCATTTTCTTCTCCTCCAAACATGTTTCTTCCTTCTCTGTTACCTGTAAAGAAAGTGTCACTAGCCGAGTGAATAATCCCTCCATTTAGCTTTTTGACGATCTCAAAAACTCAAATTATACTACTCTATTTCTCATCAAATCAACAGACTATCCAGCTTACGATGTTTCCGAATACATCCAGAAGAGTTTTCCTTGTTTAATTAGTGATACGCAGGCTCTAGTCCCGTTCCCACTTGGTGATGGTTTTATCGTCTTGATAGCCGACAGCCTGAAAATCATAGAAGCAACTGTCTTTTCACTTTACCAAACAACTTTTTGTGATCCGTGAAATCAATGATATTCTCGTGTAATACCGCCTATTGTTGTTAGTTCAAGTCTAACAGCAGGTACTTTGATCATCTAGCCGCTTTACTATCTTATGGTAACGATTTTTAGTATGGGATGCTCAAAATCAAAATCTGAAACTAGCATAAAAAATTAAATAACTGAACGATTATATTCTATCATCAAGAATAGAAATTCAATCGTTCAGCTTTACTTCGTCTTTTCTTTAACCAGATTTTTTAGATTAGTCTCTTTTTCCTTTCTAATTTAAATGACCGACTGAGGAGAAAGTAGCGCTGCTTCTTGTTCCTCGTTTAACCAGCGTTGGTAAAAGTCTTCGTTTAGCTTGTAGCCTCTTCCCCATAAGGTGGTGATAATCTCATGGGTCATATCAGTTTGCTCAAATTTCACTTTAATTTTATTAATCAAGCAAGACAACTGGCTCATGTTGGAAGAGGTCTGTCCGTCCTCCCATAGGTATTCGCACAATTCTTTTCTGGACAATACACCACCATGACTTTGTGCCCACAATAATCGATCAAATACCTTCTTCTCCGTCTTGGAAAAGCTCTTGTGAACCTTTCTCAATACGCCAGCTGCTTCAGTGGTAACCTCACTGATTGGAAAATTCAAAATTTGATTGGCACTCACTCGTTGGTCTTCTAGTAACCTGATTGCTTCTACTAGCCCCTCTCTAAGTTCTTGTATAGTAGGACTTTTGGTAATCCAATGATGAATCCCTTGTTCCTGCCACGCAGCCTGTTCACTGGTAGGTAATGATTCCCCTACCCGAATAACTGCTAACGCGTAAAGACTTAATGTTGGCAGGAGCTGTTCAGCTTCACTATTGCTTACCGTTTCGCTGATAATCACTAGATGGAAATAGGAAATAACTGGAGATATTCTTCCTTGTTGCAAGGACTGAATCAAATCAGCCGAGCATAGAACTTCATAATTTAAATAATGAAGCTGTTGGATTAATGGTTCCTCAGATAAAACATTTTTCGTTAAAATAAGTACATGTTGCATGGGGATTCACCTTCTCTTCAAATTTTTGATGCTTTCTTCTCTTTTATAGGTGGCTTCACCTCGGTTTCTTCGGTGTCGATTAAGACATTCCACAAGATAACCAGTGTGACAACCACACAAATGACTACTTGAATCCATAGTTGATCAAAATAGGATTCGGCCAATTTAATACTAAAAATTGCCAGCAGGAAACAAATCACTAAGATGATTGCTAGTTGAACTTGTTTTAGTTCTTGTTGCACACGGTAAACAGTCTCTATCGGGACTCGTTTTTGTTGTGCCACTTGACGAACCGAACTCTTTTCTACCAATAACCAAATCATTTCACGATAAAGCTTACGTGCTTCCGGTTCTTTGCTGAATAAAGAGTAAGCATCTTTACTGCGATCTCGTTCCTTCCCGGCTTTCACCAACACTGGATGAAGCAGTCGATCATTGCGTAACGACCATCGGAAGACTTGGTGCCACTCTTCAATCGTGAGTTGGGGAAGATTGAGTACATCTAATGATAGTTCTTGTGTTTCTAACTGATCTAGGCAAGCCAGCAGCTGTCGATAATCTCGGGAAACAACTTCCCACGAAGCGATTACTAGATGATCACCTGGTTGAGCGAAATTCATTAAGGCTTGGAATTCACTTGTCGGTGAACGCAGGGCTTCCACTTCTTGCGCCCCATCAGAAAATAGTTCGTCAACTGGGTAATCCTCCAGCATATCCAATTGTTGGGTCAGTTGGTACCCGCGTGCATAGCCAAGTTTCATCGTGTCCTTCCTCTTTCTGTTGGAGTTTTTCGTTTAACATTACTCGGTTGCGGTCTTCTCGACAGCAACCGAGTCACCTTTTCCTGCAAGTCTTGTTGGCTTCGCATCAGCGAGAACAGCAGATAGCTTTGAACCAATACGATCAGGCCTAACACTAGTAATAATAGATAGACCATGTTCTGTCTCGCCTCTTTTGTTTACCTAGTTGTAATTCTTCCCAGATCATTTTTCTTGTAGTCCCAGCTGTAGGGTTGTGGATTTCTGCCAATTTCAGTTGGGCTGATATATATAGTGATAAAGTATCCATCAACCATCTCCATCTCAACTCTAGGTCGTTCAAAATCTCCACCATAGATCGCCAGGTTGCCTTGATGGTCTGCTCCCATCGGATCATTAGGGTCGTCCAAATGACGTTGAGTGAAGAAATGACCTCTATATTCATAAAATTCGGGCAAGATTAAGTTGAGTCTTAATAGATCCCCATCATCCGTCATATGCTTTGTACTTACCGCAAACATTTCAAAATCAGGAACCTCATCATTATTTTGGGACGGTATTTGTACTTGTATCAGTTGATTAGTATCTTCAGTATAGTTCCCACTATTTACGTCGAACAACGATGTTTTCAGATTCAAATATCCCTCTTCTGGACTAACTAATTGATTCTCAGGCTCCAGTACAACTTGGCGAACATGCAGCATTACCTGCCTGTTAGCATAAATGAATGCTCCCTCTTGAAAATCTTTCGTAACAGTATATTGGTCTCCAAGAGGTATTGGAGGTATCATTTCACCGTTTCGATCTCTATGTTCCAAAAATGTGAACAATTCAAAATCATTCGGCTGTGCTGTGATTTGGCCCCCTATTCTTAGCTGCTGATCGTAAAGGATGTCTCCTTGAGCAAAACGTTGGAATTGGCCAAACCGTTCAGTATAAGCTTGGATGTTAATCTTTTGAGGGATACTTGCATTCCAGCAAAAATCATTCACACTTTCTTCTCCTTCTTTTTCATGAAGAATTACTTTGACTCCCCCCTCTTGATTAACTGGATCAGCTATAGAAAAAAGTAAATTTTCTAAAAAGTTGGCTATCACACTTTGTTCATTGTTATCCTTAATTACAAACGAATAAGTATTGTAATTTACTTCGGTGGTATCGTGTGATTTCGTCCAAGTATTTGGTAAAACTAATGTGTTGTAATTATCTATACTTACATTTTTGGGAACTTGGATATCTAATACTTCCATTGTTTTATCTACGTCATCCTCTAAGGACACTTCTACTAATTGATGACGGTTTTCTGTTCGTTCGATTTCAAAATCAACTGGTTGAGTGATATCTCTGATTTGTTGACTGGCCACCTCACTCACATTGTTTGCACGATCCACAGCAACTATATGAACATATCTCCCAGAAGTATTTTTCTCTGATAACGTAAAAGTTGTTGCGGTTTCGTACCTCACTGAATCATCATTTGGTGCTACATAAAGGTCGAAATCACTAGTTTCTATTCGACCCAAAGCATTCTTTTTTGCTTCTACTTGGGCAGCTAAAGTCGAGATAGAAGAATCCGATACTTCGTAGAAATATCCAGCAATATTGCTAGTAATCGTTTCTCTCACCCTATGTGAATTTTTTACGCCATCATTCTTCGTATTCGCTTCAATGTACCATTGATATTCTTTTCCTCTGTCAGTAGCATCTACTCGAATGTTCACATTATCTTCGTCTCCACATCGAATGAAAAAATCCGGCTGATCAGGTGCTACATTATCTAAAACCGTATAATCGTTAGCATTTGATTCTTCTGTAATTTGTGCCAAGTTGTATAGAGTATTAGCAATTATTTTTCTTTCATCAGTAGTTGATTCGCCATCTATCTGCCCCGCCATATGCCCCGTTTGAATCATGCCAGCATTTCCATTTGTTACTAGATAAAAATTGGTAGTTGAATCAGGCTCCATAAAAGCCTCTGTTCCCATACTAATAGAATAATCTGTGAACTCTAGCCAAATAGTCCCATTATGCAAACTTCCGGCTACTTGTCCAAAAGTATGAGTTTGTGGAATCTCAAGTTCCATATCATCTTCAAATTCGTGAGGATATTTCATTAAATAGCCATTGTTTATAATAGTAACTTTTTTTGAGGATGGAAAACCTTCTTTCTCCTCATATTGGTTTCTCAATCCAATCCCTAAATACTGAGCTAAACGATTATTTTGACTTAGATCAGCGGTAACTCCTCCCCAATTTCTCGTATTTCCAGATAGCACATCATGTCCCACCAATAATCCTCTGCCAGCTTCAATAAATTCAATAAGTCTATCCACTGCGGTTTCATTAAAAGAAACATTATTATTCGCATTTGCTGTTCCTACAAAAATAACGTCATATCGATATTCTCCCTGGGCATCCCTTAAATAACTATCGGGATTATCATTAAAATTTGACATAGAAATTGGCGTAACATTGATCAATCCTTTACCTATATCCGGATCATGCATCCACTCTTGAATCATAGTTTCATAAATCTCTGGAGAATCCGGAAAAATGTTCAAAACTTCAATTTGTTGTCCATACCTAGCAGAGCGCAGATCCCAATTGGTCCCATCTTCTGATTGATATATACGATAGCCTTCTGAACTTAGGTCAGGAATATCAGCCCAATCTAACTCAGCATAGCTCTTTTGGTCTGTACTATCCCAACGATTATCTGCGGTTAGTCGGAAATCTCCGGCAGTTACTACTTCAGAGGCTTCGATCTTTTCTTTTTTAGAAGTATCTTTATTAGTAAAAAATACAAACATTCCAGCAACAACCATCATGGGTACTAAAATTCCCAAAACGATTCGAGAGTGGTAAGTCGCTCTTTTTTTCTCCTCATTTGTCATTTCTTATCCATTCCTTTCTTTTCAACACTTATCAAATCAATGTTCTACTTGATAAAACACTCACCTCATGAGTGTTGTTTCTTCATAAATACTGGATACAGTGGGGAAACTGCATCCCTAATTTTCGGTCAATGCTTCTAATGCATTATCCACTGCTTCTAATGGTGAATCTGCTTCAGGTGTGTTTCCTTGCCACCAGGCATCGCGATAGGCAAACTGTGCACAATTGATTGTTTCCACCTTCAAGGATATCGTCAAGGTTGTCTGATGGTAGCGATCACTTAACTGCTCCGCCAGCCTTACCGACTCGAACAAATAACTTGTCCTATCTCCAGAATCCAATCGTTTGTTGTAATAGTAATACCCATCACCACCATCGATCCAATCACCTACAACCATTCCTTCTAGTTCAATACTCGTACCAATAGGTAATGGCAGAACTTGTTCATTTTGTGCATCTCCCACAATACTCTTTCGAACCTCAGGTAAGATCATGACGCGTACAAACTGTCTAATCGTTCCAGTATTTTCGATTCGTACTTCTTTAGGAATTGACTGGTCTTTGGGTATTTCGGTCATGGTTTCGTCAAAATGTTCCTCAAAAATCCTTGTTTCTACCTGTCCAACCTGAAAGTCATTTTCTTTACGATCTTGAGCAGTCATGGCTGCATACACCAGATAACTCCCTCCAATTAAAAGCAGAAAGCAGATAACACCTATCACAAGGTAAAAACGACGGTGAATTTTTCTTTTTTGCTTCATTATCCTCCGCCTCCTTGATTGCTTTTACTCATAAAAACCAAATGATCTTTGTATATCTCTTCTACTGGACTGTCGGCAATTCCCCAATCGGTTAAAATGGATTCGGTTATATCATGAGCATCCATTTCAGGCACCAGCTTGTACAAAGCACCCTTGTACTGATTGGCATAACCCGCATCTAAGGTAATACTTTCCAATAGATTGACCGTTAGATTCTCTCTTTGAGGGGTTAATGGATCATCCTTTGACTGCAAGACTTCAGAATAGTAGAAAAAACCCTCATGGTAAAACCAATAGTTTTCTTCTCCAACTGTATCGTCAGGATCATCAAAAACCTTCGCTGTTTGAAAGTTCAACTGAAAGGCAGACAAAGGTTCTGTTCTTGCCGCTCCATAAAGGTAGTCGCGATCTTGTAAACTAACGTTGGCTACGTAATGCTTCGTTCCATCAACTGAATAAACATTGCCAACCGCCCAGGTACTTGTGTCCTTTATATCAATCAACGTATCATTCTGCTCATCCAATTCATGAAGGGTCAAATTCGCATTCCCGTTTAGAAGATTGACATCCTGCCGATGATTGTCGGTCGTATCTACTTCAAATCCTACAAAAAATTCTTTAAAAGAGAGCCGGACAATCGCTGGTGTTTCCCCGTCATTCTTCACTCGAACTGCCTTCGTTTGGGTTGTCCCGGGGGCCCAATGAAAGACTTGGTTGAAGTCTTCGTCAATTCGAGCAGATAATTGTTTACGTGTCGCTTCACTACGATTCACTCGTTCATCATCAGAAGTAATCCAAGCATACGTACTGCCTATAATTAGAAGTAAACTCAACACGATAGAGAAGCAGGCAAACAGGGCTTTACTTTTAAGAAATACCCGAAATAAATGACGTCGTTTTTCCTTTTGGTTCATTCCTGCTCCTCCTCTCGGCGCTTCTTCCATAGAAACAAAACAATTAGTACCAACAACATCCCACTCAGAAACATGTACACAATTTCTTCTCCCGTTTGCGGCAATCGTTTGCCAGATCCGGAGGCTTGGGGATTGCCTCCAGTATTTGTCAAGTTACCGTGATTAGGTTCTGACCCGATTCCAGAATCAGATGGAACTGTTGGTGTTGATGAGTCGGAAGACGAAGGTTCCGTTGGCTTAGTTGGTGATTGATCCCTCGTACCCACAAACGTCCAGTAAAACTCTAACTGACTTTGTTCCCGCAGGTCTTCATTCGTCAGACTGGAGTCTAGAGTAAATGTTGCGGTTAACAGCTTATCCGTGCCATATTTACAAATGCCCAATTCCAACGGTGTCTTCGACCAGTCAAATTCACCATTGCCTAACAACGGTCCCTTGTAAAGCTCTTTCCCGTCCAGCACTAACATCATTGTGATATGCTCTTTCCATAAAACAGAGCCACTGGAGGAAAACTCTTCAACCAGTAATCCTAAGGAAAAAGGTTCTTCCAAATCCAAACTGCGTATAGTGATTTCCTTTTCATAAGTTTCACCTGGGAGAATATCCTGTAAATCAATGTAATACTCTCCTTCAGAAGTGACATAAATCCCTTCTGAATCGGCGATGACTAAACCTGGCGGTAATGTACTCACCGCTTCACTGACTACCCCGTGGCCAAAAGACAGGAGGAAAAGAGAAATGCCCAATAAACGGATAACCATTGATTTTAGGTAGTTCATACACCTCCTCCTCTCCAGTCCACATGCTTATGCTCCGATACGAGCAACCAATTGTTGCACAATTTCATCGGTATCACTACCAGTTGTTACACCATCTAAATCCCAACCAGCTGAATCCTTCAATGCTTCTTCCGTTGCTTGGATTGCTTCCATTTTCACGACTAAATCATAGGTAGCATTCGTATATTCGCCGCCCAAATCTTTGTCATAGATCAATTTTTTCAATAAGTCAGGTGTCGTCGCGCTTGGTTTCAATGGCTCAGTGAAGTAAAACCAACCATCATCTTCGTTGTAGACCCATTTAGTCGCTGCTAAAGCGCCAACTGTTGTAATATCCGTACCATATCCGATTCGAATGTGGGTTTTGCTTAAGCCGATCTTATCTGCTTGAACACCCTTCACATCGTTATCAGCCAACGGAATTTGATCCGCATCCGTTGCTGGCGCTGGTGTTGGAATGGAAGCAATTCCTAACGTTCCAATTGTGTAGTCGTAATCCACTCCATGACGATTTCCTGTGGTTCCTAGCAAAGCATGACCGGTAAGCGTGTTGTCTTTATTTGGTAAAGAAGACTTCGCCCAGTTCACCACTGCGTTTTCGTAGCCACCTGCGTAGTAACTGTATTTCAAATCACTAACTTCGAATTCCCAATCTGCCGCAGAAACAGCTCTGTCTGCAATAGCATCTGTTGGCGAAATGGTATACTGCATTGCTTGGTATTCTCCAGTCGCATATTCATGAACAACGACTGCTTCATAGCTTACTGAGCGCTCACTTGTCGTAGGATCAATCGTTAACCCACCTTTAACAAACAACTTCGTGTCTGCTTCTAATCCAGTTACTTGGGTACTTGGATCTGTCACTTCAGAAAAGCCATTCGTTGCACTGATTTTATCTGCGCTGTATTTTACAGGCACATGAGAAGTTAGTGTATTCGTAGCACTCGGATCATATTTTGCCCCTGTTACCGTGTTGTCTCCATGAGAAACAACGCCTTTGCTCGCTAAATGTTTCAATACTTCTTCATAAGAAACCCGAACAAACACATTGGCATTCCCTGTATTGGTGACACTTACTTCCTTCGTTGCTTCGGTTCCTGGAACCATTGGTTTTGGTTCCCATTTTTCATTGACGGTCACACTGTCGTCAACCACTGCAGCTGACTCCACTCGGTTAATCCGTTGTTGTTGTGACGTGATCCAGGCAAACGTCCCTGAGATTACCGCAACTAGTGCAAGCAATGCGGCAATGGCCAACAACTTTTTCTTTTTACGTTCTTTCATTTCTTTTCTCCCCTTAATTTGTATTTTTTATATAAACATTTGTATGAGACAAATGTTATATCCTTGATGGTTGGTGTGACGGATGGCTGCTCTTTTCTGGTGGCAAGAAGTACGCCTTCAATACTAGGAAAAAGCCAAAGGTGGATAAGGCACAGACTAGACACAACCAGACGTTTGTTTGTATAAAGGCTAAAAAGGTGCCCATCTTAGGGATAACAAACGTAACTTTGCCGTAAACCCGATCCGCTGCTATGGGCGGATCATTGGTTTTGTTGGCATCTCCTTTGGTAACGATGTACTCCCCTTTTTCTCCATTCAATTCATCTAGGCGTTCCACCACCCTGTGTGTTAAGTAACGATCTCCTTCGCCTACCCGAAACGTTACGACATCCCCTTCTTTGACCTCGGAACCATTCATCAACTTGACGATCACGATATCCCCTGCATAGAAGCCGCCTTTAGGCGAGTCTGCCTGCGGAGCCATCGAATCCGTCAATACCTGATAAAAGCGATGACCCAAAATGGCTGCATCGGATTTCTCACTAAAGGCAAACATTAAGGAACTCAACAGAATCCCAATCGTCAATGTGTAGAAGAACAGGTTATAAGCAAACAAAAAGATCTTGCGGTTTGTAGATTTCTTTGCCTCTTGCAAAGGCGGGACCCTTTGTTGAGTTGGTCTAGGTCGTTGCGGTCTTGGCCTCGATGGTGCCATCTGTTCTCGTTCGTATCCATAGTTATCGGGTCGCGGTCGTGAATACCCGTTTCGGTTTGGCCGTCCCCTTGGTGGATAAGAATCTCGCGAAGAGGGGACAGTACGACGTGAGTGCCCATTTTCTCGCCCTCGATTAGTTGTTCGTTGAGGTGGATAGGATCTCCGATCATCGTATTCTTCTTCGTAATAGTCATTTCTTCTAGCTGGCCTACGGTTAGAAAGAGGGCGCTCATGATACGACGATTCGTTATAATCATCCTCGTACTCTCGATAGTCACGTTGTCTCGACATAATTCCCCTTCTTTCATTAGACAAGTTGGTTTCCCGACAGCTGCTTGGCTGGTCGCTGGGCAGTTGGTGGGATCACTACTACTGATTGCGTTGTCTCATTGACGATAATCGGTTGATCCACAGTTTCATTAGATACTTCAACTGTTGGTTTTTCTTCTGAATGATCTTCTAATCCCACGGGATTATCAGTTGGTTGTTCTTTCTCTGCTTCAACACTTCTCGCTAGATCTTTGTCATAGATCGTTAAATTGTATGCTTCGATTAGAGCGATCAATTTCTTATCGTAAGTCGTATCCGTCGCATATTTTCCAGTTAAAGCTTTTGCCGCTTCTTGATAACTCCCAGCATTCGACTTCCATGTTCCTTGATAGAAACCAACATTGCCTGAGAGACCATTTTTCAAAAGTGCTGCATAATCTTCCAAAGATTCTTTATAGCTTGGATACTGCCGAAAAGCAGATTGAATTGTATAGAGCTCCCCATTCCCTTTATCTTCCTGTGTTTTGAAAGACACTTCTTTTCCTTGATAACTTCCTTTAATTCCAAACAGATTATAATAAGGTGATCGAGCCAGTTGACTGTTGCCTGACCCTGTTTCTAAAATGGCTTGAGCAATCATGACGGAAGCATACAGCTCTTCATCCCATGCAATTTGTTGCGCTTCTTTTCCAATGAGTTGAATGAAGGACTCAGTGGTTTGATTTTTACTCACTGAAAACTGATAATTTTTTTCTACTTTTTCTATTGGAAGCGGCGTCTGAACTTTGCTTACTCCTTCTGAGACTATTGAGTTTGAAATAGTTGGCTTTTCCGTTGTTTTTTCACTCTCTGTTGAACCTGTGAGTGAATCGATCGTTTTTTTCTTTTCCTGTTCGCTGCTTTCACTTTCTTTAATAGAAGAAGCGGTTGATTCCGTGACTTCTTTTCTCACTGTACTGATAACAGTAGACGCGGTTATCACCTCTTGAATCGTTTCTGATTGAGAAGACAACAGGTTTTTCGTTTCTGCCACTACCATTTGTTTTATTGATTGTTGCCACCAGATAAATGAACAACTAACTAGTACAAAACCTTTCAACAGAATTTTAGTCTTCATTGGGCCTCCGCCCTTCTGTTGGTCGGCCTCTCGGTTTTCTTGATCGAACAGATCGTTTTAATGTCTGCAGTGTGGAGTGAAAATGCAAAGCTGTCATTCTAAGGTAAATGGCTAGCAACATTAACAATAGTAGTAAGAACAATTGACTGACTGTCACTACTTCCTGGAAATCCGTAAAGTAAAAGAAAATCCCTAAGACAACGACACCAAGCAGAACTACCAACGAAAACAACCAGTAAATCCAATACCAAAAGGTATACCATTCGATTTTTTCCTGCAGTGTCTTCATTTCTGATCGTTCCCCTCTTGGACAATCCCTAAGATTTGAGGCTCGGTAATTAAACCAAAATGGCGACTGTCATAGGACAACTCCCGATTATCCCCTAAGATAAAGTAATAGCCTTCCGGGATTCGGTCCCTGGAAAAGTTATCCCAGTTAAAGTCTTCCGTTTCTTGGGCAAAAGGATCATTTACCCGTTTTTTATTGACAAATAATTTACCGTTGTGATAATCAATCCGCTCTCCTGGTAGGCCAATCACCCGTTTTAAATAGGTCCCTTCTGGGTTTTCTGGCGGATGTAAGACAATCACATCGAAGCGTTTAGGTTTATGATGGGCGCTAATTTGAATCACTTCCTCTTCCTTAAAGGTGGGGGACATCGACTCCCCACTGACAGAATATTTAGGATACAACCAATGATAGGTCTGAAAAAAGCTAAAGAATACCAGGTATAGTCCGACAAAAAACAGCGCGGCTTTTGCTGGAAATGTCCCGCGTTGACTCCTACCTCAACCAGCCTCCTTGGCATCTTTTACTGGGGTATCTCGCTGTTCCCGCATAAACTTCTCTAAAACCGAACTTTCTCCTTGCAGTAAATCAAAGTATGCTGCTTTGCCTAGTAGGTTGTCATAATCCATCTTCATTAATTTGACATACGGCTTTCGAAACCACGGCCTGGCATGAATCTGGGCTCGAGATTCAATCACCTGGCATTCATACAACATAAAATGAATATCTCGAGCAGAGAAATTAGCTTTAATCTGCTTGACCTGATCTCGTTCATAGACTAGCTGGTTGGCCGTCACTATCATCTTTTCAGTTTTACTCACCAAGTCTCCATTTAAATGCCACATCTGTTCCAAAAAACGAGCCTTTTGTAATAAGTAGGTGTATTCTCGCAAACTAATCCTAAGACGTTTGTCCCAGTTGCTTTCTTCTTTCTGTTCCTGCTTAAAGTACTGGATACCGCTGTGGAGCATTGAAAGCTCCAATTTCTCAATGACCAGCTCCAGCTTTTGATTCACGGCTCGCAGGCGGGCTTTGCTTTGACTCTCGAGGTTTTCTTCCTCTTTTTGAACTCTATCTATTGATACTGCTTCTTTGGCTTGATCTGCAGCTATTGTTACAACTGGCTTTTTCATTGCTTTTCCCATTTGTTGTGCAGCCAGTTCCTGAAAAAGCTGCTCTGCTCGCTTCAACGCTTCCTCTGGTGTCAAAGCAAATTGTTGCGATAAGCTCTCTTCTAGTTGAACTGCAAAAGGAAATCCTTCTTTTCGAAAGGTCAGTGGCACAAAATCAAAGCGATAGACTTGTCGCCCATACTTGGCTTCTTCGGTTTGCGCCTTCAGCCAAGCAAATTGGGGAAAGAACTGTTGAATGACTTGCCAGAAAGCGTGCCAATCAAATTCGTTAGGTTCTAACAACAGCTCTAAGTGATAACTGCCATCCATCCAATGAAATAATTGTTGAAAATGTGTCCGAATTTTTTCCCTTTGGTGTCCATCTAAACTACCTTCTGGCGCATACAAATACTCACAAGATTTTTCGATGGCCGCCAATAAATCCGTCTCAGCCAAACTAGTGGTCATCTTTGGTGCTGGTGTGGGATACAGTGTTACTTGTGTCTGTTTCGTCTTCACTGTGGATCATCCCTTCTGTTACTCGTCATCTAATAGATGATCGCTGTTCGCTAATAATTTGACGAAGAATTGAGCCGTTTCGTCTTGAACGGAACGTAGGCGCTTGCGGTAATTCTTAATTTCCTGCTTCATCACTCGCAGCTCCAAAGCCGCATCGTGCATCAGTTGTTGGGCTTCATGCTCGGCTTGATGGCGGATACCGTTGGCTTCGTATTCTGCTCGCTCCAAGATTTCCCGTTCTTGTTTCTTGGATTCCACTAAAATACTCGCTAATTCATCCTTCATCGCTTCATTGGCTGACAGTTTCTTTTTTAGTTGGTTAATTTGTTGCTTAGCTTCTGCTAATGCAGCCGCATCTCCTGCTTGTCCATCTAATTCCTGATTCAATTGTTCTAGCTTCTCCTTCAACTGAGTCAGCTGATCTCCTCGTTTATTCAGTTGATTCTTTAGTTGCTCATTGACAACTTTTTGATCTTGAAGCTGCTGTTCTTTTTCAGTTAAGGTAGTAGCCATACCCGTAAGCTCGGTTTGTTTGACTTCTAATTGATGCTTCAATTGCGCAACAGTTTCTTCCAGTCGTTCCACTTCCTGTTGCAGTGGCTGTTCCTTTTCAGCAGTTGTATTCTCTTGTGCTGTCTGATCTTCTTTGTATTCTTCTATTCGTTGCCGCGAACGTCTGCTTCCCCGTTCGTATTCGTTATACGATTCACTTGGTCGCTCATACCCTTCTTCTGGATAAGAATCGTACCCGTAGTCCTCTTCATAACCTTCTTCGTACTCATCATAGTAGTAATCTTCCTGTGGTCCTTCTTGAGAATCCGCTCTCTTCTGCTTTCTTAATCCAAACATCTATTATTTTCCCTCCAGCTCTGTAAAAAATAGGTTTTGCTATATTCTGTCCATTCCTCTATACTTTTACTAGACAATTACTAGGCAATGGCACGCAGTTCTTTCCTAGTCTAAGCTAGACTAGGAAACCCATCGAAAAAGCCCATAGGGACAACAAAAAATCAGCTACCTGTTGACGGCAGCTGACGGTTTAACCACTCAAAAAAAATAGTAATATTTTTTATTAAATAACAATCACTCTAACTAATTTGCACAATTTTAAAATAACGTATGTTATCCAAAGGTTTTTATCTCTTAAATAGGTTTAAGAGATCCTCTCCATCCGAGTAAACGCTTACTTGAATTATCCAAAACAATTCTCTTCCTAAAAGCTTTTTTCGTTATTTTGAAAACGTTTTACAGGATAGTTTCTTCCATTTGTGCCACCACTTGGATCCGTTGTTCCACGAGTGTACCCGCGTAGGTGTCCAAAGTCATTTGGGTTGAGCTGTGCCCCAACAAGGCACTGACACTCATGATATCTCCTTGGCTTTCTAAACAACGCGTCGCAAAGGTGTGCCGCAGCTGATGAAAATGAACATGAGATAACCCGGCTTTCTCGCGGATGCGATGGAAATGATAGGTTAACAACCGCGGCTCCCATGGACGATGGTTTCTGCAGAAGACAGCGGGGCCTTCCGCCTGCTCTTTGTGCTGTAGTAACAGCTGTTTGACCGCTTGACTCATGGGAATGGAACGGGTGGATGTCGCTGTTTTTGAACTGCTATAGAGCAATTCCGTTTTTCGTCCATTATATACACCGAAAATGCGTTGGAACGTTGAGTGAACATGAATCAAATTATTGTCAAAATCAATATCCTGCCATGTGAGGGCAGAGATTTCACCAATCCGCAAGCCGGTATGCAGAGCCAGCACTGTAGGTAATCCCTGACCTTTTTCTTCCATTAATGCGATCGTTTCCAGTTGTTTTTGTTCTTGCCTCGTGAGGGCCTGGTTTCTATTTTTCACCACTTTAGGCAATGGAATCAACCCAAAAGGGTTTTCTTTGATCAGCTTTTTGCGGATCGCTTGGTTCATGCATTGCTTGGTAATCCGGAAAATGACGTGAATCGTCGAAGGCTTTAGCGACTGTTCCATCAAAGAGGCTAACAACTCCTCTGCCACTGCTTCATCCAATTCGTTCAGATCGTAATGCCCGATCACCGACAGAACATAATGAACCAGCTTGTGTTCATAGTTGGCATAAGTGGATGGCTTTACTCCCGGCTTCACCTCTTGTAACCAGCGATAGCCCCATTCATTCAGGGGAATGGCTGCTTCTCCTTGAATTGTCTGAACTAGTTGATACTTCATTTTCAGGGGATAGAGCTTTGCCCGCACTTCCTGAAGGGTTTTGCCGTACACTGATCCATACTTAGATTTTCCATTCGATTTTGTGCCTTTCCGGTAGCGGCCTTCCCAGCGTTTGTCCTTGCGGCGATAGATATTTTCGCCTCTGCGCATGTGTGACCATCCTTTCTCTTTGACGGTAAATTTGACGGTAGATAGAATTACGCCTTCTTTCCGCTTTTTCCTGCATAGATTCGAAGAGTTATCTCCTAGATGGGGAAAAAGGGAATAAGTAAATAATCATTTTAATTATTTTTATAAAATATATTGCGTAATCATTCCCGATAACCTATAATTAAAACAACAGATGTGTGAAAAATGAAAGATAAACACACGAAATGACGACCAACCTCCTAGTCTAGCTTATACTAGGATTTTTTTATGTCTACGTAGCATTCTTTCACTTTTGATTAACATTAGTTTTTTAGTTTTTCCGTATTGTATCCCTTAATCTTTTTTAACTTAATGATTCAAAATGATTATTCTTATTTTAAAAAAAGAATTTCCATCGGATTATATCACAGGTTCCGTTTAATTAAACATAAACTTTACATCACTTTCAAAATAAATGATGGAAATTATTTTAACAAAAGAGCGGATTTATCAGGTAAAATTGGAATACGTCATAGTATTCATTCCTATGACAAATGATTTCATCAGGCTGTTAGAGTCGGGAAAAGCATGGAAACCGTACCTGTTTAGATGAGGGGCCTCTCACGATCAAGCGAAAGAAATAACTCGTTGATACGCGATCAACGATGTTGGGTATTTGGTTCTAGCTATTTCTTCGATCTTCTTCAGTAACTGAAAAGAAGGAGTGTACATGTATGGGTAATCCCCTTGTTAGCGATTATATTGAAAGCGTTCTTCTAGAATGTGAATGTTTTTCAAAGAATTGGGAGAAAGTGTGCCATCAAATAGACCAGTCTGCACCACCGGAAAATCAAGTCCTCTCTCTTGTTTTGCCTATTCCTGAAAGGAGTGGGACCATTCTCTTTAGTGAAACCAGTGGGTACTCTTCTCCTTATCAATCGTTAGCGACCCTTAAAAACGATAAAACGATTCATAATTTTTTAGACTATGCCGCCCTATCCCATGCACTGAAACGCTTTAGCTGCTTTGGGGCGAAAGCAATGCCTCTGGTCAATCTGCGTTCGGTCTTATTTCCTGTAGGAAGAGCCAGAAATGCCAGTTGGATCAATCCCTTAATGATTGAACAATTGGAGGAAAAGGGGCCGTTTACTCAGATTCAACTGATCAACGGTCTCACAATCGAAGTGGCGGCTAGTAGTCAAAGCATTTGTACTCGAGCCGAAGCCGCGCTATCTGTTTTATCAATGATTGAACGTGACTACTTGATTGCAGGAAAGACGGGGCCTCATTCGCCTTTAGACGTGTTGCGGCTGCCGGATACGCCTTTTGCGCGCAGCATGAGTCGCAAACCGCTGTTGCAAAAGTTTCCATTACTTATTCGGGCCTTGAGAACAGCGTATGAACAGGAATATGCCTTACAGACCCTTCTTCGTTTTGGGCATACGATCGAAGGGCTTGACTGGATCCATGAGTCCTTCCACACCTTACCTACTGAGTAAAATCAATTAAGTTTATCAATCAACTAAAGCTGTCTTCGTTATTTAATTTCTCATTGGAGAGACGAAGACAGCTTTTTTCTGTCTTCTTTTTCGTCTATTCGCTAACAAGAACAGTATTAAACCAACGAATATAGCCATGCACTTCACAAACTCCTTCTTCCATTTGGGACATGAAAAAATTTTCTTGTATGTCCCAAATCGGCCCTTTTTCCGCTTTGAAAACGAGTGGAAATTTGCGAAAGCTTATTAAATCAAGATTCTCAAAAAATCGAAGGGCTGTTTTGGGACATGACCAACCACTTTCGGCGTTTTTCAAACTCGTGTTATTGAAGTAGGCTTTAGTCACCGGCCGGGAAACACAACAAGCACTACCAAAACAAATTTAAAAACAGAAAACGGAGGAATTAAAACGATGATGCAAAAGTTAGGCACAAAATTACAGGTACAAATCGAACAAGCAGGGGAAGACAAACAGAAGAAAGTGAACTTTTCAAATGTGATTGATAATCCACCCGAAGAAGATGTGGTGAAATTAGGAGAGATCATGGCAGAGCTATCCCAGCAAGGCAGCTCACTGGATAGTGTGATTATGACTGTTCAATCAAGAATTACGAAGGAGGTTGAATAAGCATGAATCGAGTCGTGAAGTTAGTTTCTATTTTTAGAAATGGTGCAGGCAAATCGCAGACATGGAGCTTGAGTAACCCAGATACTACTAAGACTCCCTCACAGATCAAAGGTCTATTAGGAGAACTGGCTCAATTGAATTTGTTTCAGAAGGATGGGATTCGTTTATTTGAAACAGTTGTTAGTGCGAAGTATGTCGAAACGATTGAAACAACGATCTTTGAAGAAGAACTTGTTGCACGGTAATTGAATTTTGAGAAGCTGCGGCAGACGTGCCGTACTTCTTTTACTTAACGAATCTAGCTGGATTTCCTAGGTATCCAGCTTATCTGCTAGTTACCTACTATACAAATAAAAAGGAGAAATTTATTATGGCAGAGCAACCCTTCACCCACCAACAACTATTTAACCTAAAACTCGAAACCATTGAGCAAAGACTCATGGAATATTATCAGGAAACTCAAAATGGCACCATGACCATTAAACTATTGCTTGCTTTACGTGTTCGTTATCAGCTTGGTGCGAAGGAGTTCGCTCTGGTATTGCAAGACTTAGTACGTTACCTATTTATGAATACCAAGGCTACGAAAACTATGAAGCAGTTTTTCTGGTATTTCGTGGATTATTTTGAAACCAGTGAATTGCGGATACTGGGTTTTAAACTGAATCCTGTTCGCAAGTTTATTGAAAAAACCAAGTCTCTTATAAAATCAGCAGCGAAGATTTTCCAAAACGTTACCGACTCTGAAGCCACCTGAAAATAATACTTATTGTCTGTCCCACCTACGCGAATAAAAACCGAAAGGAGTCACAAAATGATCAGACTAGTTTCCACCTTCCTAAATAGCGAAGGTAAGAAGCATAATTTTACTTTTAAAGATCCGGATACTACAAAGAGTCCGGAAGAAATCAAAGAATCATTGGAATTGTTAAGCAGCTTAAATCTATTTGAAAAAGATGGCGTTGGCCTATTCCAAGAAGTAGTAAAGGCCAAATACGTTGAAACCATCGAAAGACCAATTTTTGAGGGGGATGAATTATTTGGGGTGCCTGTTCCAGAAGAAAAACCGGAGCAGCTGACAGCACTTCGTTGCACTTGGCAGGAAACACCAAAAGTTCCAGAAGTATCCTTAGCTTCACCCATCAGAAGTGAGGTGCACGACGCACTGCGTTCAGCTTCTGATAAAGGTACGGTGGTTGAAGATACTACAACTACTTGTTCTTCAATTGAAGGAACAACAACTCTAGAAGAAGAAAAGACTTTCTCTCCACCTGCTGGCAGTCCTTACGATGTCGTTAAGGAATTGGTGCGACGCCGAAAGCGGAGGAAAGCCAAAGAAAAAGAGCGTCAGAAGCGAAAAGATCCGCCTGACGCTCCTTCTTGATACTAATCTGATCATTTACCAGCGTAGGTAGACAATCCTCGTCTGAATCATGCTCCTGTACTGAAGGGAGGTGATGGATGTGCAACCTTTTGTACAGTATATTCTAGCTCCGATTATTGTTGGTGTGGTTCTCGCTATCGTGAACCATTTGCTGGATGATCATGATCCATGACGAAGCAATAAAGTCTGACACTTGCGAATCGGGCCCATTCGCAGGTTGTTCACTCTTCTAGTATCAGAAGGAGTTTAGGTCTTACTACGACAATAAGACTAAAAATCGACCTTTGAAAACTAAATATCGAATGGAAGGCACACTAAAACAATTGCTGCTTTTTTCTTTTTTCGGTACGTTCATTATTAGAATTTAATCCTGCCCATGAACAAATGTGGGCAGCTTGTTTAAATGTACATAAGAAGGATTACTGGTGTACACAGCTTTTTACTAGACTTGGTTTCTAGACTCATAAGATCGTTCTTCCCCTACTTTTCAATCTAAAAAACAGCATTGATATGAGCGACACTACAATCATTCCAGTAAATGGCAAAAATAGAATGAATATAAATCATTGCTGGCGGAGAACTCGTCAAACCGTGTTCATTTTGACAAACCAGTTCTCTATATTTTCCCACCATAATATGAGAAATGATCAAGGTGATAATGCCGAAAGTGACGGTTAAATAGCGATAGATACGTTTCATTGGAACATCCCCTTTTTTCCTTTTATTGTCTCATATTCTCTTCCTAGTAGATATAATATCTTGGTCTTCTACATACTGTTCACAATACAAAGATATATAAAAAGCACTCAATCTAAATTGTAATTGAGTGCTTAGATCCACTAATTCATCGCCGAATAATACTTTAATTCTTCCAGTTGTTGGGAACTCTCTAGCCAATATTCATAGAAAGAACTACTTAATTTGTAGCCTCTGCCCCACAAGGTGGTGATGGTTTCACCTGTAATGCCGTGAAGCTCGAATTTATGCTTCAATTTGTTAATCAAACAAGACAACTGACTCATGTTCGAAGACGTGCTGCCATCCTGCCATAAATAGTTACACAATTCCTGGCGGGATAATACGCCGCTAGTGGAATAGGATTGGATCAGGCATTCAAAGACCCTTTTTTCTGTTTTGGAAAGGCTTTTGATCAGTAACTTCAAATTATTCGAGGTAGTTTCTTCTCCTTGTATAGTAGGGAAGGTTAGAATTTGATTGCCAGTTACTACGTCCTGTTTCACTTGATGCTGAAGCTCATTCATTTTTTCTCGCAGAAGTTCATAGCTGGTCTCTTTTGCTACCCAATCCACTAGACCGCGTTCTTGCCAGAAGGCTTGTTCTTCCTCATTTGGGATGTTCTCCACCACTCGTAAAACTAGTAGTGGGTGATTTTTTAACATTTGCAGAATCTGTTCTACTTCTGAATTACACAGACTTTCACTTAACACAATCCATTGAAAATAAGAAAGAAAAGGACTAATCGTGCCTGTCTTAAGACGTTTGAACAGGTCTGTCGAACAAAGAATTTCGCAATTCATCCGCTGTAACTTGCGGACTAACGGCTCTTCAGCCAATGAGTTTTTCGTTAAAATAAGTACATGTTGCATGGGGATTCACCTTCTCTTCAAATTTTTGGTATTTTTTTCTCTTTTATAGGCGGCTTTGTCTCGGTTTCTTCCGTATCAATCAAGACATTCCACAGAATGACTAACGTCACAACCACACAAATAGCGACTTGAATCCACAATTGATCAAAATAGGATTCGGCTAGTTTGATACTAAAAATTGCCAGTAGGAAACAAATGACTAAAATAATAGCTAGTTGGACTTGTTTTAGTTCTTGTTGTACACGATAGGCCGTTTCAATTGGTACTCGTTTTTGTTGGGCTACCTGTCGAACAGAGCTTTTCTCTACCAACAACCAGATCATTTCGCGATAGAGTTTGCGTGCTTCCGGTTCTTTGCTGAATAGAGAGTAAGCATCTTTACTACGGTCTCTTTCTTTGCCAGCTTTGACCAGTACTGGATGGAGTAGGCGGTCATTGCGCAGCGACCATCGAAAAACTTGGCGCCATTCTTCGATGGTTAGTTGAGGCAAGTTCAATATATCTAAGGTTAATTCTTGTGTTTCTAACTGATCCAAACAAGCTAGCAACTGGCGATAATCGCGAGAAACAACCTCCCATGAAGCAATTACCAAATGGTCTCCAGGTTGGGCAAAGTTCATTAAAGCCTGAAAGTCACTTGTTGGTGAATGCAAGGCCTCCACCTCTTGTGCTCCATCAGAAAAGAGTTCATCCACTGGATAATCTTCCAGCATATCCAATTGTTGGGTGAGTTGATACCCGCGTGCATAGCCTAGATTCATCGTGTCCTTCCTCTTTCTGTTGGAGTTTGTCGTCGGTTAGTGCCCGATTGTTTCCTATTTAGTAACAACCGGGTAATCTGTGTCTGCAAATCCTGTTGGCTTCGCATTAGCGAGAACAGCAGGTAACTTTGAACCAGCACAATCAGGCCTAATACTAGTAATAAGAGATAGACCATATTCTGTCTCGCCTCTTTCGTTTATTTTGTTTTGATTTTTCCTAGATCATTTTTCTTGTAATCCCAGCTGTAAGGTTGAGGAGCTTTATTTTCTACATCAGCTGTTTGATTCGGTTGAAGATAGAGGGTCAGCCACAACTCGTTGGTGGCATCAATCGTTCCTCGATTTAACATCACAGGACCAGCAGTGATTGATGTATTGTTCTGATGACTGGCTGCTTCTGTAGTCACATAATGACCGAGGTACTCATAAAAGGATGGAATCACTGGTTGTAACACCAATTGATCTGAATCATCCGTCAACGGTTTGGTGGTCAAAATAAAATTGGTAAATGCCGGATTGTCCGCATTTTTCCCTGAATTAACAATCGTATTGGCTTGATAGGTCGGATCAATAGCTGGACTACCACTGTTAAACAGTCGGTTCTCGATCTCTATATACCCTTCTGCTGGTACCACCAGTTCATTGGATGGCTTCATTACTACTTGGCGAACATGAAGGATCGCTTTTCTTAAGGAGTAGATCGCCTGTCCTTCTTGATAGGTTCCTGAGACTGTATAGTTCATCCCTCTTGATGTATCATCCAACTCTCGAAGCTCAACAAAGCTGTAAAATTCTAGACTTGTAGGTTGAACCGTGATTGTCTGGTTTAGTCGAAGTTGTTGATCAAAAATCAGGTCTCCATCTGTTACGGGTGTTCCCAGCTCATCATAGGCCTTTAAGGAAATTTTTTGTGGAATGGCTGCCTTCCAACAGACATCGGTGATTTCATCGCCTTCGGTTTGACCACCGTATTCGGAGAATTCGACGTAGTAACCTTGATTCGCATCAGCGCTATATGTTACGTTGCCAGGTAAATCATTCCACTCTTTACTATCATGAAAAGCAAATTGAAGAATATATTCTGATGGACCACCTCCGCCATTATTAGGTTCTCCTGTAGCAAATTTATTATAAACATTTATAGGTGTATAACCTGTTGTGGTCTTCCCTACATAAAAACTCTCACCGGCTTCTGGTCCACTAGCCCAATACCATTCGTCTTGCTCTGTATCGTAGTCACTCTGAGCTTGTGGAACTACAGATTCATCATTTATTTTATTACCGTTTTTCAACACACCTCTTGTACCTCCAAGCAGGCCTGCTTCTTTGGCAATATTGTCGAAAATGAAATCATGCTCTTCTTCTGAGGTTATCGTGGCAAGATAGCCAGTCAGACCTTTATATCTTAATTCTTTTGCGCCATTATATGCTTCAAACCAATTTTTTCCTGGTGCACTCTTTTCCTGCATGAAGACATAATAGTGTGTTGTTCCATTTTCATCAATCCATGAAGTATATACTTTTTCATGAAGAATCACTTTAATGTTTCCAGAAGTGTTCACCGAGTTCTTAATAGTAAATCGCAAACCTTCCAAAAATGTTTGAATTGTAGCTGCACCATTATTGGACTCCATCGCAAAGCTGAAAGAATAGTAGTCCGTAGTTTCGCTATTCTCAAACGAATACCAGTCTGTTGGTAAACTAAGCGACGCGAAATCTTTAATTTCTGTATTTTTAGGAATTTGGATTTCGATGGATTTCATTTTATTATTTATTGAAGCATCCAAAGCTACGTTTACCAGTTTCGCTTCATTACCTGTTCGCTCTATTTCAAAGTCCACATTTTGAATGATGTCTTTAATTTGAACAGTCGTCGTTTCGCTGACATTACTCATCCGATCTACTGCTATGACTTGTACATATTTTTCCGAATCCTGCTTTTCATTGATTGAAAATGAAGTAGCAGTTGAATAGGAAACCGTATCATCATTGGGTGCTACATACAAATCGAAGTCCGCTTCTGGAATTCGACCATTAGCATCTTTTTTTGCTTCAACTTCAGCTTTAAAGTCTGGAGATGTGGGTGTATTTGTTACTCGATAAAAATAGCCAGCAATATTGCTGCTAATTTCTTCTTGCACAGTATCCGATTTCAACAATCCCTGATCTTTTGTATCAGCTTCTACATACCATTGGTAAATTTTACCTTTATCATTGGCATCTACTCGAATGTTCAAATGATCCTTGTCCCCACACCGTATATCAATTAAGGGTTCATCAGGAGATTGATCATCTTTGATTGTATAGTCATCTCCATGATTTTCTAAAGAAACTTGTGCTAAATTATAAAGAACATTGGCTATGATTTTTCGTTCATCTTCCTTTGATTCACCATTACTATGACCAGTTTGAATCATCCCTACATTGTTATTTGTGATTAAATACCAATTGTTTGTCCAATTATTCTCTGTCCAATAAGGATCCCATTTAGAAGGAATATCTGGATTAAATTGCAACCATAATACAGCCGAACTCTCTAAGTTAAAATGATTAATTGAATGCGCTAAAGGAATATCAAAGCTTAAATCATTTGCTAATTCAAAAGGATATTTCATTAAATACCCGTTATTCACAATCGTTACACTATCATTTGCAGCCCACCCTTTTTTATCATGATATCTATAGGTTGGTGTTGTTTCAGCATTAGTCCCAACAAGAGGACCATATTTGTTAAACCATTCCTTATTGAACTGCACCACATTATCGTCATTGGATCCATGCATAATCGTGTCATGTCCAAAAAGTACACCCCTTCCTGAATCTGAAAAAGCTTTTGTGGCATTGTAAGATGTTTCGTTCAAATCATTTGTTGCCCCACCGTAAGTATCCCAACTTCCAAACATGATGACATCATACTTATAATCTCCTGAAGCATCTTTCAAATAGTCATCGGGTTTTGCATTATACTCAGAAAGCTTTACAGGAGTAACTTGAATCAAATTGGCTCCCTGATCATCGACCAAATTTAAACCATTCATCCACCCTTGCAAAGTATTGGAATCTTCTCTGTTTGGATAAACATTTAGTACTTTAATACTTTTTCCATAATTCAAGGATTTTTTTGTCCACGTTCCTCCCTGATCTTCTGATTGAGACAATCGATAACCCGTCTGCGTTAAATTTGAAATTTCATCCCATTTTAAGTCAGCATAACTTATTTTTGACGAGTCCTTCCATTTATTATTAGCAGTTAAACGAAAATCTCCATTTGTGACAATACTTGATGCCTGAACCTTTTTAACCTTTTCTGAATTTGTCCATTGTTTAAATCCTGCAAACAAACTACCAGCTAATAAGCATAAGAAACCTATCATTAAAAGATTTTTTACAGGCTTTTTTCTCATCCATCTCATTTATCTCAACTCCTTCTCCAACACTTATCAAATCAATGTTCTACTCGATAAAACACTCATCTCATGAGTGCTGCACTTTTTATAAAGGGATACAGAAGTTGCTGCATCCCTAGTTATCTACCTTCATTTAACGCATCGTCGACATCTTTTAACGGTCCGGAAGTTGGCGTATTGCCTTGCCACCAGGCATCACGATAAGCAAATTCTGCACAGTTGACCGTTTCTGCCTTGATCGTAATGATTAATTCTGCCCCATGGTACCGATCTCGTAATTGATTAGAAAGTTTCACCTTTTTGAATAGCTTGCTGGTTGCTTTTTTCGGTTCGACTGCTTCTTTGATGTAGTAGTAATAGCCGTCTTCACCATCCAACCAGTCTGCTGTAGTCATTTCTTCCAGTATCAAGTCTGTGCCAATTTTTAATGGTAGGACTTGTTTATTCTGGGCATCTCCGGCTATTGCTGCTTGAACCTGAGGTGAGACCATCACTCGGACGAACTGGTTAATCGTTCCACTGTTTTTAATCGAAACTTCTTTTTTCACTGAGAAGTCTAAAGGCAGCTCCGTTCGAATTTCGAAATCTTCCTCAATTGACGTCTCCACTTGACCCACTCGAAAATCATTTTCTTCGCGATCCGTTGCCGTCATAGCCGCATAGACCAGATAACTTCCGCCAATTAATAGGAGGAGACAACTGAATGCAAAAACAAGGTATAACATGTGACGATTTTTTCTTTGCTGCTTCATCTTGCCCCTCCTTTACTTGGCTAGTTTATCTTTGTACAGCTGATAAGCATGATCATTGGTGGGATGAATGCCCCAGTCGCTGATTAATTCTTTGGTCAAATCATGAGCGTCCATTTCTGGAACCAGTTTATATAGAGCTCCTTTGTATTGGTTGGCATATTCAGCATTGAGCGTAATGCTTTCCAACAAATCAGTCGTTACTTCGTTGGGTTGAAGAACTTCTGAATAGTAAAAATAGCCCTTCTCGTAGTACCAATAGTCTTGTTTTCCTACCGCCGCTGCTGGTATATTAAAAACATTCGTAGTTGCGAACGTCAGCTCAAAGGCCGCCAGAGGCAATATCCTTGTACCACCATAGATATAAGCTTGATTCTTTAACACCTGATCCGCCTTGTAATACGTATTGGCGTTGATCTCATACGTATGACCGATTACCCATGTGTCTGTTTTCTGCACATCAATGGGAGTGGTGAAGGTTCCGTAACTCTTTAGATTGGCATTGCCATTCCGATTATTGTCGGGATTGGCATCCAACCGATGATTATCGGTCGTATCCACCTCAAAGCTGGCAAAAAACTCCTTCAAGGAGAGTCGGACAATTGTGGGCATTTCCCCATTATTCCTGACCTTCACTTGTTTAGTCTTTTTGACTCCCGGAGCCCAATCAAACACTCGATCGAAGTCTTCTTCAATAATTGCAGACAACACTTTACGATTGGCATCTGCTCGGTTGACTCGTTCATCGGCAGAAGTAATCCAAGCATAGGTACTGCCTAACACTAGCAACAAGCTTAACACCAGAGAGAAGCAGGCGAAAAGTCCCTTACTGCGGAGAAACGTTCGAAATAAATGCTGTCGTTTTTCCTTTTGGTTCATTCCTGCTCCTCCTCTCGTCGCTTCTTCCATAGAAACAAAACAATGAGTACTAGCAACATTCCACTTAGAAACATATACACAATTTCTTCTCCCGTTTGCGGCAATCGCTTGCCAGGGCCGGAAGCTTGGGGAGTGCCTCCAGTATTTGGTAAGCTGCCACCACTCGGATTTGACCCTGTTCCAGAATCAGATGGAACTGTCGGTGTTGATGAGTCGGAAGACGAAGGTTCCGTTGGTTTTGTGGGTTGTTGATCCCTAGTACCCACAAACGTCCAGTAGAATTCTAAATGGCTTTGTTCCCGCAAGTCTTCATTCGTCAAACTGGAGTCCAGTGTAAATTTAGCAGTTAATAGCTTATCCGTACCATACTTACAAACGCCTAGTTCCAACGGCATCTTCGACCAGTCAAATTCACCATTACCTAACAACGGTCCCTTGTAGAGCTCTTTCCCGTCCAGTACTAACGTCATCGTGATATGTTCTTTCCACAAAACGGAACCACTGGAGGAAAATTCTTCGACCAACAATCCTAAGGAAAAAGGCTCTTCCAAATCCAAACTACGTATAGTGATTTCCTTTTCATAAGTTTCACCTGGGAGAATATCTTGTAAATCAATGTAATACTCTCCTTCAGAAGTGACATAAATCCCTTCTGAGTCAGCGATCACTAAACCTGACGGTAATGTATTCGCAGCCTCACTCACTAATCCATGACCAAAAGACAGGAGGAAAAGAGAAATGCCCAATAAACGGATAACCATTGATTTTAGGTAGTTCATACACCTCCTCCTCCCCAGTCCACATTCTTATGCTCCGATACGAGCAACCAATTGTTGTACAATTGTATCGGTATCACTACCTGTTGTTGCACCATCCAGATCCCAACCAGCTGAATCCTTCAATGCTTCTTCCGTTGCTTGGATTGCTTCCATCTTCACGACTAAATCGTAGGTCGCATTGGTGTATTCGCCACCTAAATCTTTGTCATAGATCAATTTTTTCAATAAATCAGGCGTCGTTACACTTGGTTTCAATGGCTCTGTGAAGTAGAACCAGCCATCGTCTTTGTTGTAAACCCATTTAGTTGCTGTCAAAGCGGCAACGGTTGTGATGTCTGTACCATAGCCAATCCGAATGTGGGTTTTACTTAAGCCGATCTTATCTGCTTGAACACCCTTTACATCATTATTAGCCAATGGAATTTGATCTCCATCCGCTGCTGGAGTTGGTGTTGGAATAGAAGCAATTCCTAATGTTCCAATTGTGTAATCATAATCAACGCCATGACGATTTCCTGTCGTTCCCAATAATGCATGACCAGTAAGCGTGTTGTCTTTGTTCGGTAAAGAAGACTTCGCCCAGTTCATCACTGCATTTTGGTAACCACCTGCATAATAGCTATACTTCAAGTCACTAATGGCAAATTTCCAATCTTTTGCAGCAAGAGCTCTGTCTGCAATAGCCTCTGTTGGTGAAATTGTATATTGCATTGCTTGATACTCACCAGTCGCATATTCATGAACAACGACTGCTTCGTAACTAACTGAGCGCTCACTTGTCGTAGGATCAATTGTTAACCCACCTTTGACAAACAATTTCGTCTTTGCTTCTAATCCCGTCACTTGTGTACTTGGATCCGTTACTTCAGAAAAGCCGTTGGTTGTACTGATTTTATCGGCACTGTATTTAACTGGAACATGAGAAGTTAGTGTATTCGTAGCACTTGGATCGTATTTTGCCCCAGTTACTGTGTTGTCACCATGAGAGACTACCCCTTTACTCGCTAAATGCTTCAGCACTTCTTCATAAGAAACCCGAACAAATACATTGGCATTTCCTGTGTTGGTTACACTTACTTCCTTCGTTGCTTCGGTTCCTGGAACCATTGGTTTTGGTTCCCATTTTTCATTTACAGTCACACTGTCGTCGACTACTGCCGCAGACTCTACCCGGTTAATTCGTTGTTGTTGTGACGTAATCCAGGCAAATGTTCCTGAGATTACCGCAACTAATGCAAGCAATGCGGCAATAGCCAACAACTTTTTCTTTTTACGTTCTTTCATTTCTTTTCTCCCCTTAATTTATATTTTTATATAAACATTTGTGATTAGACAAATGTTATATCCTTGATGGATGATGTGGCGGATGGCTGCTCTTGTCTGGTGGCAAGAAATACGCCTTCAATACTAAGAAAAAGCCAAAAGTGGATAAGGCACAGACCAGACATAACCAGACATTTGTTTGTATAAAGGCTAAAAAGGTCCCCATTTTAGGAATGACAAACGTTACTTTGCCATAGACCCGATCCGCTGCTATAGGCGGATCATTGGTTTTATTGGCATCTCCTTTGGTGACGATGTACTCACCTTGTTCCCCATTTAGTTCGTCCAATCGTTCCACCATTCTATGCGTTAAATAACGGTCTCCTTCGCCTACCCGAAACGTTACGACATCCCCTTCTTTAACTTCAGATCCATTCATCAACTTGACGATCACGATATCCCCTGCATAGAAGCCGCCTTTAGGCGAGTCTGCCTGCGGAGCCATCGAATCCGTCAACACCTGATAAAAGCGATGGCCTAAAATAGCCGCATCAGACTTTTCACTGAAGGCAAACATTAAAGAACTCAGGAGGATTCCAATTGTCAGTGTGTAAAAGAACAGGTTATATGCGAATAAAAAAATCTTACGATTCGTGGATTTCTTCGCTTGTTGCAAGGTCGGTGTTCCTTGTTGCACAGGTCTCGGTCTTTGAGGTCTTGGCCTCAGTGGTGCCATTTGTTCTCGTTCGTATCCATAGTTAGTGGGTCGTTGCCGCTGATACTCGTTTCTGTTCGGCATACCTCTTGGTGGATAAGAATCCCGCGAAGAGGGGACAGTCCGACGTGAGTAACCACCTTCTCGGCCTCGATTACTCGGTCGCTGAGGTGGATAGAGTCTTCGATCATCGTATTCTTCTTCGTAATAGTCTCTTCTTCTAGCTGGCCTACGGTTAGAAAGGGGGCGCTCATGATACGACGATTCGTGATAATCATCCTCGTACTTTCGATATTCACGTTGTCTCGACATAGTTCCCCTTCTTTCATTGGACAAGTTGGTTTCCTGACAGCTGCTTGGCTGGTCGCTGAGCAGTTGGTGGAATTATTACTACTGATTGCGTTGTTTCATTGATGATAATCGGTTGTTCCACAATTTCATTAGATACTTCAGATACTTCAACTGTTGGTTTTTCTTCTGAACGATCTTTTAATCGCACAGGATTATCAGTTGGTTGTTCTTTCTCTTCTTCGACACTTCTCGCTAGCTCTTGATCATAGATCGTTAAATTGTATGCTTCGATTAGAGCAATCAATTTCTTGTCATAAGCAGTATCCGTCGCATACTTCCCTGTTAGAGCTCTCGCTGCTTCTTGATAGGTTCCAGCATTCGACTTCCACGTTCCTTGATAGAAACCAACATTGCCTGAGAGACCACTTTTCAAAAGTGCGGCATAATCTTCTAGTGATTCTTTATGGCTGGGGTATTGCCGGAAAGCCGTTTGGATCGTATAAAGCTCCCCGTTCCCTTTATCTTCCTGTGTTTTGAAAGATACGTGCTTTCCTTGAAAACTTCCTTTGATTCCGAATAAATTATGATAAGGTGGTCGAGCCAATCGACTATTGCCAGAACCTGTTTCCAAAATTGCCTGTGCAATCATGACCGAAGCATACAGGTCTTCCTTCCAAGCGATAACTTGCGCGTCTTTTCCAATTGTTTGGATAAATTCTTCGGTCGTTTGATTCTTGCTTACCGAGAATTCGTAGTTTTCTTCTACTTTTTCTATAGGCAAAGAGGGTTGAACATTGTTAGTTAGCTCAAGTTCTTTATGCTCATCTGAGGTTACTATGAGTGATTTTTTGTCGATAGTTGTTGTCACAGTAGTCTCTTGTATTTCACTACTCGCCATTTCTTCTACGGATGAAGCAGAACCCAGCGTCTTCGATGTTTCTGAGTCACCTTCATCGGCCTGACTAGAAACCTCGGAGCTTTTTTTGATCGCTTCCTGAGATACAGAAGAGGTCTCTTTTGCTTCTGCAAAAATAGTTTGTTTTATTGGTGCCTGATCTCCAGCAATTAAAAAAGCGCTCAGTGCTAAACTGCCGAACAGGATTTTACCCCTCATTAGGCTTCCGCCTTTCCTGTGACCGTGAGTGACCTCTTGGTCTTCTTGGTTGGGCAGCTAGTTGCTTCAATTTCATAAGGACGTTATGGTAATACAACGCTGTTAGTCGTAAATAAAGAGCCAGAATCATCAGCAATAATAGAAGAAATAATTGACTAACGGTCACCACATCCTGAAAATCGGTGAAGTAGAAAAAGATTCCTAACACAACAACTCCCAGCAGCACCACCAAAGAGAAGAGCCAGTATACCCAGTACCAAAAGGTGTACCATTCGATTTTTTCATGCAATGCCTTCATTCTTTCTTGTTCCCCTCTTGGACGATGCCTAAAATTTGTTTTTCCGAGACTAAACCGAAGATCCGGCTGTCTTTGGAAATCGTGCGATTGTCTCCCAAGACAAAATAATAGCCTCCAGGGATTGGCTCGTTTGAGATATTTTCCCAAGCAAAAGCTTCGGTTCGATAGGCAAAAGCATCGTTTACTATTTCATGGTTAACGAGTAACTCGCCCTCTTGATAACCAATCCGTTCTCCTGGCAAACCAATCACTCGTTTCAAATACAACTCTGTGGGAGCATCGGGTGGATGCAGAACGACTACATCGAAACGTTTCGGCTTATGATGAGCTTTTACTTGAACGACCTCTTGTTCCCAATAGGTTGGATTCATGGATTCGCCACTGACAAAGTATTTCGGATACAACCAGTAGTAAGCTCGGAAAGTTCCAAGAAAAATGAAATAACAAATCATAAACACCAATGCCAACTTTGGTGCTAATGTCCACTGAAATCTCCGACCTCAGCCAACCTCCTGAGCTTCTTTGACTGGTGCATCTTGTTGCTCGCGAACCATTCGTTCCATCACTGAATTTTCTCCTTGTAGTAGATCAAAGTAAGCAGCTTTACTCAATAAATTGTCATAATCCATTTTCATCAGTTTGACGAAAGGTTTTCTAAACCAAGGTCGCGCATGAACTTTTGCACGGGATTCGATTACCTGACATTCATACAGCACGAAATGAATATCTCGTGCCGAAAGGTTGGCTTTGATCTGCTTTACCTGATCTCGTTCGTAAACCAGTTTATTGCCGGTAACTGTCATTTTTTCACTTTTATTAATCAGCTCTCCATTTAAATGCCACATTTGCTCTAAAAAGCGAGCCTTCTGAAGCAAGTAGGTGTACTCTCGCAAACTGATTTTGATTCGCCTGTCCCAGTCGCTTTCTTCGGTACTCTTTTGATCAAAATATTGAATGCCGCTGTAGAGCATCGAAAGCTCGAGCTTTTCAATCACCAGCTCTAGCTTTTGATTGACTGCCCGAAGACGAGCCTTGCTTTGACTTTCCTGGCGTACGTTTTCTTTTTGAATTGGATCTACAGGTACTTCCGATTCTTGAAGTTTTTTAGTTATTTGTTCACCTGGAGTGGACTCTTCATTCTGCGGCTCTTGGACAATACCTTCCGAGAAGTGCTGCTCTGCCAACTCTAATAGCAGCTGCTCTGCCCGCTCCAAAGTATTCTCAGTCGCCGTTGGAAACTGCTGGTTTAGGCTGTCTTCCAAATGAATCGCAAAAGGGAAGCCTGTTTCTCTATGAACCAACGGAACAAAATCAAAGCGATAAACCTGTCGACCATATTTTGGTTCTTCCGTTTGAGCTTTGATCCAAGCGAACTGTGGGAAGAACTGATGCAAGGCTTGCCAAAAAGCTTTCCAATTTAAGGTTCCTGGAACAAGTAATAACTCAAGATGATAACTGCTGTTCATTAATCGAAATAATTGCTCAAAGTGCTGGTAAATCTTTTCTCGTTGCTCGTCATTCAATGTGCCTTGTGGGGCATACAAATATTCACAGGCTCGCTCGATTTCTTCTAATAATGATTGTTCGATCAGCTCCTCTTGCATGACCGGAGCAGGTGTCGGATAAAGGGTGAATTGATTCTGCGATTGCTTCACCGAAAAAACCTCCCCTCTTCTATTCGTCTTCCAATAATGCATCGCTGTTGGCTAACAAGCGGACGAAAAATTGGGTGGTTTCTTCTTGTACCGAGCGCAGACGTTTGCGGTAATTTTTGATTTCCTGCTTCATGACTCTCAACTCCAACGAAGCATCGTGAATGACTTGATGCGCTTCCTGCTCTGCTTGACCACGAATTCCTTTAGCCTCATATTCTGCCCGTTCTAAAATTGCTCGCTCTTGCTTTTTGGTTTCAATCAGGATCGTAGCCAGTTCAGCCTTCATCTCTTCATTTTCTTTTTGCGTTTGTTTCAATTCTTCGACCTGTCGTCGTGCTTGGATTAGGGCTTCTGTTTGATTGGTCTGGCTGTCTTTTAGATCAGCTCTCAGTTGTTCGACTCGATTTGATAGCTCTTGCATCTCACGGTCTTTTTCAACTTGTAGCTTTTCAAGCGCTTGTTGTTTTTCTTCTTGTAACTGTGCCGATTGTTCTTGTTGCTGCTGAAGAGCTTGATCCTTCTCCGACAAGGTCGTTGCCATCGAGCTCATTTCGGATTGTTTGACCTCCAGCTGATGTTTTAACTGAGCTACAGTTTCTTCCAGTCGCTCAACCTCTTGTTGCAGCGGTGATTCTTGGCGTATAGGCTGCTCTTCTTCCGGAGCTGGTGCCCGCATGGGTTCAGTTTCTCCACCATAGCGATTGTCATAACGTTCATCTGCAGGAGTTTCTGTCCTTCTGCGTGAGCGTCGTTCCCCGCGGTCATATTCCCGATAGTTTTCTACTGGCCGCTCATATTCTTCTTCAGGATAAGAGTCATATCCGTAATCATCCTCGTACCCTTCGTCATACTCATCATAAAAATAATCATCTTGAGTTACTTCTTGATAGGTATCCTTCTTCTGTTTGCCAAAACCAAACATGCCTCTTCCTCCTCTATCCACTAGCCTATAAATACTACTTTTTGATAATTTGCCTTATTTCATCTATACTTTTATAAAGCTCAAAAAGGCTGCTCTTTTTTCTTGGTCTTTACAAGACCAAGAAGTCTTACGAAAGGCCCATCAGAACAATAAAAAAAGACCGTCACTTGACGGCGGCTGACGGTATAAAAAAGAATAATAATAAATTACTCATCAAAATAAAAAAATCCCTTTGCAAACGAAAGAATAATAGCTGCAGAAAAGCTGAAAATTTCTGTTTTAATGATGCAGCACAAAGTAAGCGTTTACTTTTTAAAAAATAAAAAAAGGCCTTCCGATGAAGAAAATATTCTTTTTTTGAAAGCGTTTTAGCTGATTGCTTTTTCCATTTGTCCTACTACTTGGAAGCGTTGTTCCATTAAAGAACCAGCATATGTATCTAATGTCATTTGAGTGGAGCTATGCCCCATTAGTGCACTGACACTCATGATATCTCCCCGACTCTCTAGACAACGAGTCGCAAAGGTATGTCTCAACTGATGGAAATGGATGGTCGTTAATTTAGCTTTCTTGCGAATCTTATGAAAATGATAGGTTAACAGTCTTGGCTCTACTGGTTTCTCATTATTAGTGAGAACAAATTGTCCGTTTGACCGTTGTTTCTGTCTCAACAACACTTGTTTCAAGGTTTGACTCATGGGAATCAACCGAGTGGATGAAGCCGTTTTTGAACTCGTACAAATTAACTCTGTTTTCTTTCCGTTGAATACACCGACAATTCGCTGCACCGTTGAATGAACGTGAATCAGATTATTTTCAAAATCTATATCTTTCCAAGTAAGCGCGGAAATCTCGCCAATTCTCAATCCAGCATGAAGAGCTAATAACGTCGGAATCCCGTACCCTTTCTTTTCTGATAACGCTGCAGTTTCCAAGCGTTTTTGTTCCTGCTTTGTGAGTGCCTGATTTCTGTTTCTCACTAGCTTAGGCAAATTTATTGAGGCAAATGGATTCTCCTTCACCATCTTTTTTCGGACGGCTAAATTGATACATTGCTTTACAATACGGAAAACTGCATGGATCGTCGAAGGCTTCAATTTACGTTTTTCCAAGTCTGCTAATAAAGTTTCAGCCGCATTTTCATCTAATTCATTTAGACTATATTCACCAAGAATAGCCAACACATAATGCTCTAGCTTGTGCTCGTAGTTGGCGTAAGTAGACTGCTTCACATTGGTTTGAATTTCTTGGAGCCATAGATATCCCCATTCATTGAAGCTAATCGCTGCATCTCCTTGTTTATTCTGAACCTGCTGATAGTGCAACTTTAAGGGATAAAGCTTCTCACGAACTTCCTTGAGCGTCTTGCCATACACCGATCCGTATTTAGTCTTACCATTCGCTTTTTTTCCTTTGGGATAGCGTCCTTCCCAGCGTTTGTCTTTGCGGCGATAAATATTTTCACCTCTGCGCATATCCTCACTTCCTTTCTATTATTAGGGACGGGAGTTTTGACGGTAAATGGATTTTCCGTCTGTTTCAAGGGATTCTCTCTCCACGACTTGATGCAAAGAGTTCCAAAGAAATAATTTTAATTATTTTTATAAAACATATTGCGTATTTCTAACTCCTAATCTATAATTAGACTAGTTAATAACCCACAAATATAAATAAACATAATTACTTAACGAAACATCTCGTAGTCTTGTAAAAACTAAGAAATAAATTTAACTCTTTCAGTCATTCATCATTATTGAATGACTTTTCTATTTTCTAAAGCTTAATATCTTTATGTACATTATATAGATTAACCAGATTAAAAAAACAACAAATTTCATCATAGACAGAAATAAATGATAAAAATTAGTTTGCATCTCAATTCTTCTTATTAACCAACCATTTCTCCTGCCACTACAAAGAAGCATCAGCAAATTAGATTCCCTTTGCTGATGCTTCTTGTCGCTATTCTTTTACCAACATTCTCTTTGCTCTTTCGATTGGCTTTTGGTTTCACACTCCTTGATTAAATGGCTTATTAGAACATTTCACGGTCATCAACCTAAGCTATTGCAGAAATTCCTATTGACTCAAAGGATTACTATATATGCACAGTTGACAGTCTTAATTCAATGTAAAAAACCGCTCAATCGGAAGTCGATTGAGCGGTTCGTTCACTAATTTGTAGCAGAATAATACTTCAATTCTTCCAGCTGTTGTGAGCCTTCCAACCAGTATTCATAAAACGTACTGCTTAACTTGTAGCCTCTGCCCCATAGTGTCGTGATGGTTTCGCCAGTAATGCCATGGGTCTCAAATTTATGCTTCAATTTGTTAATCAAGCAAGACAACTGGCTCATATTCGAAGACGTATTGCCATCCTGCCATAAACAGTCGCACAGTTCTTGTCGAGATAGAACGCCGCTAGTGGAATAGGATTGAATCAGGCATTCAAAGACACGTTTTTCCGTCTTAGAAAGACTCTTAATTAACAATTTTAGACTATTCGGCGTGGTGTCCTCTCCTTGCGTAGTAGGGAAGGTTAGAATTTGATTGCCGGTTACTACGTCTTGCTTCATCTGATATTGAAGCTCATTCATTTTTTCTCGCAGAAGTTCATAGCTGGTTTCTTTTGCAACCCAGTCTACCAAGCCTCGTTCTTGCCAGTAACTTTGTTCTTCCTCATTAGGAATGTTTTCCACCACTCGCAGAACTAATAGAGGATGATTTTTTAACATTTGTAGAATCTGTTCTACTTCTGAGTTACAAAGACTTTCACTTAAGACAATCCACTGAAAGTAGGAAAGAAAAGGACTAACAGTGCCCGTTTTCAGACGTTTGAATAAATCTGTCGAACAAAGAATCTCACAATTCATCCGCTGTAATTTCTGGACTAGCGGTTCTTCTGCTAAGGAATTTTTCGTTAAAATAAGTACATGTTGCATGGGGACTCACCTTCTCTTCAAATTTTTGGTGTTTTCTTCTCTTTTGTAAGTGGCTTAATCTCGGTTTCTTCTGTATCGATCAATACATTCCACAAGATAACCAGTGTTACAACTACACAAATGGCGACTTGAATCCACAGTTGATCAAAATAGGATTCGGCTAGTTTGATACTAAAAATTGCCAACAGGAAACAAATCACTAAGATAATCGCTAGTTGAACCTGCTTTAGTTCTTGTTGGACACGATAGGCTGTTTCAATTGGTACTCGTTTTTGTTGAGCGACTTGACGAACGGAGTTTTTCTCTACCAGCAGCCAGATCATTTCACGATAAAGCTTCCGTGCTTCCGGTTCTTTACTAAACAAGGAATACGCATCTTTACTGCGGTCTCGCTCCTTTCCTGCTTTGACCAACACTGGATGAAGTAAACGATCATTGCGTAGTGACCAGCGAAAAACCTGTCGCCACTCTTCGATACCTAACGGTGGCAAATTCAAGACATCCAATGTTAGTTCTTTTGTTTCCAATTGATCCAAGCAAGCTAAAAGTTGGCGATAATCTCTAGAGATAACTTCCCAAGAGACAATCACTAAATGGTCTCCAGATTGAGCAAAATTCAGTAACGCCTGGAATTCGCTCGTCGGGGAGTGCAAGGCCTCCACCTCCTGTGCGCCATCAGAAAAGAGTTCGTCCACTGGGTAATCCTCCAGCATATCCAATTGTTGGGTTAGTTGAAACCCGCGTGCATAGCCAAGATTCATCGTGTTCTTCCTCTTTCTGTTGGAGTTTTTCGTCGGTCAGTGCCCGGTTGTTTCCTATTTCGCAACAGTCGAGTCAACTTTTCCTGCAAATCCTGTTGGCTTCGCATCAGCGAGAACAGCAGATAGCTTTGAACCAATACAATCAGGCCTAATACTGTTAACAATAGATAGACCATGTTCTGTCTCGCCTCTTTCGTTTACTTCGTTTTTATTTTTCCTAAGTCATTCTTCTTATAATCCCAGCTGTAGGGCTGTGGAGTAGTCGGATTATCTTGACCATCTACATTGGGTTGAATGTACATCGTAACCCAGAATTCTTCATCCTGGAGTAACATATTTTTATTTATTTGAAGCCATCCAGCTGTATAGCTCGTGTTGTTCTCATGGCTTTGCCCACTCGCATCGGTTTGTTGTGTCGTCTGATAGTAGCCTAAATAGTTATAAAATTCCGGCACTACAACGGACAGCTGAACCTGATCGGATAAATCGGTCAGTTGATCAATACCCACAGTAAAATCTGTGAAAGCAGGTTTGTTCGCCAACACTTCCGATTTCCCTGTCAAATTCGCTCGATAATCTGGATCTACAATGGGACTGCCACTATTATTAAGAATCGTGTGAACATCTATATAACTCTCTGTTGGAACCACAATCTCATTGGATTCATTCAACACTACCTGTCGGATATGGAAGAGTATATTTCCAGTCAGATTAACATCCAAATGTCCTACCGTTTCATTGCCTGCTATCGAGCCATCTTTGTGATGGGAATCCACTGGACCATCCCACTTGTACGTAACAGACGGTGTCGCCTTTCCAGGAGCTAAAGCACTATGAATGGGTGGTAAATCAACGACTAATTTATTGGCATTTTTGGTTGCGTCTGCCAAGGTAGGCAGTTCTGCTGAAGTTTCATGGGTTGCATCGAAATAGTCATAGACCTTCACTTTTCCATTTTTTACTACTTCATTGTTTGTTTGCGTTGTCCGCAGTCGGTATGGAAGAGTGTATTCATCCGCATAATAGACTACGCCATTGGTATCTACCGGCGTTACTTCTGGATTTACGGCACTATTGGGCAGCGTATTCTTCGTAGTCACAAATGCCCAAACTCGATTGGTTATTTCAATTCCTGATTCAGGTTTATACGTAACGTCTACCGGATAGGGTTTAGCGGTTGTCGCCTCACGGAGAGCTTTCAACTGGGCGGCATTTACAGTCACTTTTCCAGATAATTTACTAGAATCCTTCCCATCCTCATCCAATCCTCCGCCTTGATCTCCGTCACTAATCCCATGCTTAGTAAGACTCCAAGCCATTGTCTTCGCAAATTCCTTGAATTTGTCGGCATCTGGAATAGTTGTATCAATATTCTCTAACGGAACATGGAAATTCTGAGCATCCAATGCATACTTATCATCATCATCTATAATTGTTTCCGTTCCTATTTTGTTTATCCATCTTGAGATACTGGAGGATTGTAAAGAGCCATCTGACACAAAGAACTTGACCTTTTGCGGACCTGTTTTGGTTTTGTCAAAGCCTAATGTTTTCCAATCAATGGCTGGAAATTGTTGTCCGACAGGCGCCGTGTAATTGATTCGTCGAGGATTTCGATTGATTCTGGCTTTTAACCAGGCTTCATCCTTCTGACCTGAGATATTGTTCGATGAAAAATCATACTTATCGATTACATCAATTCCATCCAACAACTTGTTTTCGATGTCTTCTTCTGTGTCATCTAAGTCAATTAGAATATTGTCTTTAGTGAATTTGATTCCAGGAGAATAATCTTTTTCTAAAGTCAAAATCCCATAGAAAGCGGCTCTACTCGCTCCAGGCCTTTTGTTGTTGAATGGACCAGTAACAAAATCACTGTCCGTTGAAGCAGAACCAGCTATGGCGTAATTTTCAGTTTTCGGTATTGGTTCAAACGAAGCCAGTGCCAAGCTACCGGTTGCAGAGAGTCCTCTTAAGTTTTTCAATTCGAAGTCCTTATCCAATATCCCAAAAGCAATCCCCGAACTATTAAGATATCCACTAAACATCGGATCAGATGCTGCCTGTGTGTTGACTGTCATATAAATATTATATTCATTTTCGCCATTCCCATTTGTATATTTAGTAATATCCTGAACCGTTGTTCCCTCCGGAAATTCCTTTACTGTGTCTGATTTGAACGTCTCTGGATTTAGCTTCTGCAATAGCGCTTGATTATCGCTATAATCCATATAGTAGTAGGAAGAAGGATCAGCATCCGACAACCCTTTAATAAGATTTCCCGATTTTGCAGTATCACTCCGATCGGAAACTTGCATACGACTTATTTGGTTGCCGTTCAAAGCATCTAACTTATAAATGTACTGCACAGCGGGTACCTGCTCAATATAGCTTCCATAACGGACTGAGAGAATATAATGATCGCCATATCGTCTAATGTCACTAAAGCTTATCTGAATATCTACAATAGGTGTTATTCCCACCATTTGTTGATAAGTATCTAATTGAAATATTATACCAGTCTCTTCAATACTTTTTCCTCCTGCATTGTACTCATATAATTCGAAACTATCCCTAGTGGCTACTTGGGTTGGAGGTACTACCGTTCCACCATTTGTTACATAAAGTTTGCCGTCACTTTGGTTGGGAATGGGTCGAATATTGGAGATAACATAGTTTATGCTGTTAGGCATTTTAAATTTTTCCCATTCAAAGCCTGACATTGTTGCTGCATCGAATTGATAAATATAGTGCTGGTCTGCATGCTCGCTTGGTCGAGTTCCATAATATTTACCTATGATTTGACTATCAGCTTCCAAGGCTATCAAAGCAGTATCTCGAGCAGATTCTAAAGCAGCTGTTGTATCATCTATATCTGGCGTATAGCTAGGCTCACCTGTAGCTATATAAGCCTGATCAATTCGTTTACCTTCTGAGTCTGTCTTAATCATAGAGCTTCTAAAAACGAAAGTATCTTTAGGAAAATTTGTCACAGCCTCACTTCTAGAATTACTTTGGAACATTATAGAACCATCACTTAATGTACCTATATAAACAGCTGCATCATCTACATCACTTGTATATGTATTAATTACATTTTTAGACAAGCTTGGTAGTAAAGCGGTATCTTGAAACCAGCCTTTATCAACGGGTAAGTCGTCCACTCCACCTAGACCTGTCGCATCAGCAGGCACAACGTATTTGTAATTTACATCATCGTAATCCAAGGTTACACTATCGGATGTATCTGCCTTTACTTTTTTCACTGGTTGTTGATTATTCACGAAAAAAATACCTGCTAACAGACCAAGCATCATTAAACTAATTATCACTATACTATTTTTCTTTTTTGTATTTTTCATGCTACACCTCCGTTGAATAAAATTGCCTGTTTCAGCTTTGTAGCACTTATCAGCTCAGTGCTTTAGTTTAAAACACTCACCTCATGAGTGCTGCTTATTTGAGATAAAGGGATACAAGTTCTCTTTGTATCCCTAATTGTCTACCTTACTTTTTAACGCATCATCAATCGCTTTTAACGGCTGATCGGTTGGCGTCTTTCCATGCCACCAAGCTTGGCGATAGGTCTTCTCATTACAATTAATTGTTTCTACTTTTAGAGACAAGGTGAACTCCGCGTCATGGTAACGGTCACTCAAACTGTTGGACAATTTGATAGATGTAAACAAACTAGTTGTGGGCTTTTTCGGTACTAAGGCTTCTTTGATGTAATAGTAATACCCATCCCCGCCGTCCTTCCAATCACTCGTATTCAAATTTTCCAATACTAAATCTGTTCCAATAACTAAAGGAAGGACTTGCTTGTTGTTCGTATCACCAGCTACACTGGTCCAAACTTCTGGCAAAACCATTACTCGAACAAATTGATTGACCGTTCCCACATTTTCGATGGTTACGTCTTTTCCAACTGATTGGTTTTTGGGGATTTCTGTAATCGTTGTATCAAAAGCCTCTTCTAATTTTGTTTCTACCTGTCCAATTTGAAAATTATTTTCCTTTTTATCTGTTGCTGTCATTGCTGCATAGACAAAATAGCTTCCACCAACTAACAGGAGGATACACCCTATTAGGGCAATGAGATAAATCAACTGTCGCCGTTGTCTTTTTTGCATCTCTCATTCCTCCTTGTTTAGTTTGTGCCATCCAGCTTTGATTGATACATACTGTATGCGTAGTCACTACTAGTGATTGACCAATCCGAAAGTAGTCCTCGGGTGATATCGTGTGCATCCATTTCTGGAACCAATTTATAGAGGGCTCCTTTGTGTTGATTGGCGTATGTTGCGTTCAGTGACACGCTGTCTAACAAATTAGGCGTAACCTCTGTTGGTTGCAGGACCTCAGAATAATAGAAATACCCCTTCTCGTAATACCAATAGTTGATGTCACTGACAGTCGGCGGTGTTCCTTGATCAAAGACTTTTCCTGCTTGGAAGTTCAGCTCAATTGCTGGTAAAGGAGTTGCTCTTGTTCCTTTGTAGGGATACGTCTGATCTACTAAAGCGATAGATGCCTTGTAATGCTTGTTCGCACTAACTCCATAAGTATTGCCAACTATCCATGTATTGGTTTTCTTCACATCAATTGTTGTTGCACTGGGGGTGCCGAATTCTTTTAAATTCCCGTTGCCATCACCAGCACCATGATTGTCTGTTGCATCGGTCTCAAACCCTACGAAGAATTCTTTTAGTGAAATACGAACAATCGTTGGCATTTCTCCGGTATTTCGTACCCGAACATTTTTTTCCTTTGTTGTTCCAGGGGACCAGTGGAAGACTTGATTAAAATCTTCTTCTACAATCGCCGACAACTTTCGTTGATTGGCATCCGTTCGATTCACCCGTTCATCTGTGGAAGTAATCCACGCATAGGTACTGCCTACTATTAATAACAGACTTAACACCAGAGAAAAGCAGGCGAACAGGCCCTTACTGCGGACAAAAGTCTGAAACAAATGTTTTCGTTTTTCCTTTTGGTTCATTCCTGCTCCTCCTCTTGGCGCTTTTTCCATAAGAACAAGACAATCAATACCAGCAACAGCCCGGTCAGAAATAGATAGACCAATTCTTCACCAGTTTGTGGCAACAGCTTGCGTGCGGTCGGTATTCCTTGACCAGTCGCTGGCAGTTGATCTGAACTGCTGGGGGGAGTACTTGGTACCGTTGGCTCTGTTGAAGGTTCGGTTGGCTTCGTTGGTTTGGTTGGTGGTGTAGGAGCAGGTGATTGATCCTTGGTACCCACAAAATTCCAAATAAAATTCAACGTACTTTTTTCACTCAAATTCTCATTGGTTAAACTAGAATCGATAGTAAACGTCGCATGCATGATTTTATCTGTCCCATAGGTACAAACACCCAATTCCAAGGGCGTTTTACTCCAGTCACGATTGGCATCCCCTAATAAGGGACCCTGATAAATTTCTTTACCATCTAGAACCATGGTCATCGTGATATGATTCTTCCAGTCAACCGAACCAGTAGAGTCGATCTCTTCGACTAACATTCCTAAAGAGAAGGGGGTTTCCAGATCCAAACTGCGAATCGTTATTTCTTTTTCAAAAACATCTCCGGGGAGAATATCCACTAAGTCAATGTAGTATTCTCCCTCAGAGGTGGCATACATACCATCGGAATCACCGATCACCATGCCGGAGGGAAGTGCTTTTGCCGCGTACACGGTGGACATGCCGCAAAAGAAGAAACAGAAACACAGGATGCTGCTTGCTAATACGATAAGCTTTCTCAACCTCTGTCACTTCTCCCTTCTTTTCATGGCGTGCGCATGGCTTAGATGCCTGCTTTAAGTTTGGTCACAATTGCTAACGTATCGCCTGTTGGTGTTGAACCGCCGCCTAATTCCCAACCTGCTGAATCAGTTAATGCATCGGCATTGGCTTGGACTGCTTCCATTTTCACCACTAAGTCATAAGATGCATTGGTGTATTCTGTACCCATCCCACTTTCAAAGACTAGTTTTTCCAATAAGTTCTTCGTTGTTTCGCCAGATTTTACTGGAACAGTGTAATAGAACCAGCCATCGTCTTTGTTGTAAACCCACTTGTCACTGCCTAAAGTAGCAATATCTGTAACATCTGCACTGTAACCAATACGAATTTCACTCTTACTCAAGCCTTTTACATCTGCTTGAACGCCGTTTTTACCAGTTACTGTTGGGATTTGATCGGCAACAGTTGCAGGTGTAACTGCTGGTAGGTCTGTAGCGGCAGCATAGCCTAAACCACCAAAGGTATAGTCGTAATCCACACTGTAACGAACACCGTCTGTTCCGATCAATGCACGGCCAGTTGCTGCACCGTCTTCATCTGGTAAAGAAGATTTTGCCCAGTTGACAGTTGTATTCTTGTACCCATTTTCATAGTAGCCGTATTTCACACTGGTCAATGCAAAGTTCCAGTCTTTGGCATCCAATTTGTTGTTTTCATTAGCAACTGTGATATTGAATGTCATCGATTGGTATTTATTTTTGCTTGCGTCATAAGTTGGATCCCCAGGATTTAGCGTGCTATTATCTGGATGAGTGAAATATTCATGCATTAGTTTTGCTTCATAACTGATTTTTTCAGCACCAGTAACTGCATCGATCGTTTTTCCACCTTTGACCAATAGCTTCACATTGTCATCTGCTGGTGTTGCCAACCCAGTAATTTGAGCAGCTGGCACTTGAACAAAACCATCTTTGTATGTCTGATCCCCATTGAAGTTGATTGGCATATGTTTGTTCAAGCCTGAATCGTTCGCTACATACGTGTATTTTGCACCAGTAACTGAGCTTGCATCATACTTTTCTGCACCCAATTTATCCAAATGCTTCAACACTTCTTCGTAAGATACGCGAACAAATACACTTGCTGTACCTGTGTTAGATACGGCAACCTCTTTCGTTGCTTCGGTTCCTGGTACCAATGGTTTTGGTTCCCATGTTTCCTTTACCGTTACGCTGTTGTCGCTTACTGCTGCGGATTCTGCCCGGTTAATCCGTTGATCCTGTGCAGTGATCCAGGCAAACGTCCCCGAGATGGCTGCGATTAACGCTAAAGCTGCTGCTGCAGCCATCAGCTTTTTCTTCTTACTATTCTTCTTCATTCCTTTTTCCTCCTATACATCCTTTTTTACTATTTATATAAATACTTGTACAAACAAGCAGTTATACCCCTCTTGGATATTTCGTTTGTTTCATTGACCGTCTCACTGGTTCTGGTTGTAGAAAATAGGCCTTAAGAACCAGGAAGAAGCCGAATGTGGATACCACACACACTAAACATAGCCACAGATTTTCCTGTACAAAGTTTAGAACATTGCCCATCTTAGGAATCACAAAGGCTACTTTCCCGTAGATTCTATCTGCGGAAATCGGTGGGTCCTTACTGTTGTTGGCGTCCCCTTTGGTGACAATATAATCACCCTTTTCCCCGTTTAATTCGTCTAACCGCTCTACCATTCTATGGGTTAAGTAACGATCACCATCTCCAACTTGGAATGTAACAATGTCGTTTTCTTTGACTTGACTGCCATCCGCCATTTTTACCAATACAATATCTCCCGCATAGAAGCCTCTTGAAGGTGAATCTGGTTGCGGCGCCATTGAATTGGTCAAGACTTGATAGAAACGATAGCCAAAGATCGCGGCATCGGACTTCTCACTGAAGGCAAACATCAAGGAACTGAGTAAAATGCCAATCGTTAGCGTGTAAAAGAACAGGTTATACACGAACAGGAAAATCTTGCGATTCGTGGATTTCTTTGCCACTTGCAGTGGTGGTGCTCCTTGTTGGACAGGTCTTGGTCGTTGAAGCCGCGGTCTTGGTGGAACCATCCGTTCTCGTTCATAACCATAGTTATTTGGTCGCGAATTTCCATATCGCTCTGGCGCCCCCCGATGTGAATAAGAACCTCGTGCAGGCGGGACGCCATGCCGTGAATAACCACCTTCTCGTCCTCGATTAATCGGTTGTTGAGGTGGATAGGATCTCCGATCATCGTAGTCCTCTTCGTAATACTCGTTTCTTCTAGGCGGTATGCGATTAGAAGGGGCGCGGTCACGATACGACGATTCGTCAAATTCGTAGTCATGATCCCGATATTCACGTTGTTTCGACATAGTTCCCCTTCTTTCATTGGACACTTCGATTGCCATACAGCTGTTTAGCTGGTCGTTGGGCAGTCGGTGGAATGATTACTGCTGACTGTGTTGTCTCATTGACAATAATTGGTTGTTCACCAGTTTCATTAGATTCTTCAACTGTTGGTTGTTCTTCTGAACGATCTTCTAATCCCACGGGATTATCAGTTGGTTGTTCTTTCTCTGCTTCAACACTTCTCGCTGGATCTTTGTCATAGATCGTTAAATTGTATGCTTCGATCAACGTAACCAGTTTCTTATCATAGGTTGTATCCGTCGCATATTTCCCGGTTAACGCTTTTGCGGCTTCTTGATAAGTTGCAGCATTTGATTTCCAAGTTTCCTGATAAAAACCAGCATTTCCAGAAATTCCTTTTCTCAAAAGTGCTGCATAATCTTCCAAAGATTCTTTATAGCTTGGGTACTGCCGAAAAGCAGATTGGATTGTATAGAGCTCCCCATCCCCTTTATCTTCCTGTGTTTTGAAAGACACCTGTTTGCCTTGATAACTTCCCTTGATCCCAAACAGATTATGATAAGGCGGTTGAGCCAATTTGCTGTTGCCTGACCCTGTTTCTAAAATAGCCTGAGCAATCATGACCGAAGCATACAACTCTTCCTGCCAAGCAATCACTTGCGCCTCTTCCCCTATAAGTTGAATGAAGGCTTCGGTCGTTTGATTCTTACTGACAGAGAACTGATAGTTTTCTTCTACCTTTTTGGCAGGTAATGCTGTCTGAACCTTAACAGTGGTTGTTTCTAAAACAGCTGAGGCAGAAGTAAGGGACTCTTCTGTTGTTTTCTTTTGTTCAATTGAACTTAAGGCAGCTGATTCTTTCGTTTTGCTACTCTTGTTTTCTTCTATAGAAGAAGTCTCAAAAGACATCGTTGATTCAATGGATTCCTGGGCTGCACAACTATTAGAACTAACCACCGTACTTGGCATTGTTTCCTGTTGTGAAATTGAAGCAACGGACTCCTTCACCTCTGCTGATACGATCTGTGTCTGGTAGATAGTAAACAAACAAATGCTTACCCCAAAACAAGACAGTAAGAATCTACCGTTCATTGGACTTCAGCCTTTCCTGAGGATGTGATCGCGGTTGTCCTCTAGGTCTTCTCGTTTTAGCTGTCATCTGTTGCAGTTTCAAAAGAACACCATGATAATGCAAAGCAGTTATTCGTAAATAAACAGCTAACAGCATTAATAACAGTAGTAAGAAAAGCTGGCTAACCGTAACGACTTCTTGAAAATCAGTAAAATAAAAGAAAATCCCTAATACAACGACTCCTAACAGTACTACTAAAGAGAAGAGCCAATAAATCCAGTACCAAAAGGTATACCATTCAATTTTTTCCTGTAATGACTTCATTCCCTATTGTTCCCCTCTTGGACAATGCCTAAAATTTGTTTTTCTGAGACCAGTCCAAAGATTCGACTATCTTTAGAAATGGTACGATTATCCCCTAGAACAAAGTAATATCCTTTGGGAATTGCTTTATTCGACAAGCTATCCCAACTAAACTCTTCCGTTCGATAGGCAAAATCGTCAATCACTCGTTCATGGTTAACAAAGAGTTGACCCTTTTGATAATCAATCCGTTCCCCTGGCAAACCAATTACTCGTTTCAAATACAACTCACTTGGTGCATCTGGAGGATGTAACACGACTACATCGAAACGTTTCGGCTTATGATGAGCTTTTACTTGAACGATCTCTTGTTCCCAATAGGTAGGATTCATTGATTCGCCACTGACAAAGTATCTAGGATATAGCCAGTAGTACATCCGAAAGCTGCCAAGAAAAAGGAAATAGCAAAGCACAAACAGTCCAGCCAACTTTGAAGCTAGTGGCCATTTAAATTTCCGACCTCAGCCAACCTCCTGGGCTTCTTTGACTGGTGCATCCTGTTGTTCCCGAACCATTCGTTCCATCAATGAATTTTCTCCTTGTAAGAGATCAAAGTAAGCAGCTTTGCTTAGTAAGTTCTCATAATCCATTTTCATCAGCTTCACGAAAGGTTTTCTAAACCAAGGTCGCGCGTGAATCTTTGCACGGGATTCAATCACTTGGCACTCGTATAACACAAAGTGAATATCTCGTGCGGAAAGATTCGCCTTAATCTGTTTCACCTGATCTCGTTCGTAAACCAATTTATTGCCGGTGACTGTCATCTTTTCAGATTTGTTAATCAGCTCCCCGTTTAGATGCCACATCTGTTCTAAGAAGCGAGCCTTCTGAAGCAAATAGGTGTACTCTCGTAAACTGATCTTGATTCGCCTATCCCAATCACTTTCTTCCGCGCTTTTTTGATCAAAATATTGAATCCCACTGTAAAGCATCGAAAGTTCCAGTTTTTCAATCACTAACTCTAGTTTTTGGTTAACTGCTCGCAGACGAGCTTTGCTTTGGCTTTCTTGACGTACTTCTTCTTTTTGTACACGATCTGTTGATACCGCTGAGTTCTGAAACTTTTTCTCTGTATGTTCCAGCAATTTTTCGTTTCCCAACAACTTTTCTTGAACAATGCCTTCCGAGAAGTGCTGCTCAGCTAACTCCAGCAACAACTGCTCTGCTCGTTCCAAAGTATTCTCGGTCGCTGTTGGAAACTGCTGATTTAGGCTATCCTCTAAATGAATCGCAAAGGGAAAGCCTGTTTCTCTGAAAACCAATGGTACAAAATCAAAGCGATACACCTGCCGACCATATTTTGGTTCTTCAGTCTGAGCCTTCAACCAAGCAAACTGAGGAAAGAATTGATGCAATGCTTGCCAAAAGGCTTTCCAATTTAAGGTTCCTGGAACAAGTAATAACTCAAGATGATAACTGCTGTTCATTAAGCGAAATAATTGTTCAAAATGCTGGTAGATCTTTTCTCGTTGGTCGTCATTCAAGCTGCCATGTGGGGCATACAAGTATTCACAGGCTCTTTCGATTTCTTCTAATAATGGTTGTGTGATTAGCTCTTCCTGCATAGTAGGAGCTGGTGTTGGATAAAGGGCGAGTTGATTCTGCGATTGCTTCATCGGAAAGCTCCCCTCTTCTATTCGTCTTCCAATAATGCATCGCTGTTGGCTAACAGACGTACAAAAAATTGGGTGGTTTCTTCTTGCACCGAACGCAGACGTTTACGGTAATTTCTGATTTCCTGCTTCATGACTCTCAACTCCAACGATGCATCATTAATGACCTGGTGCGCTTCCTGTTCGGCTTGGCTGCGAATTCCTTTAGCCTCATACTCTGCCCGTTCTAAAATCGCTCGTTCCTGTTTTTTGGTTTCAATCAGAATCGTAGCCAGTTCAGCCTTCATCTCTTCATTTTCTTTTTGCGTTTGTTTTAGCTCTTCGACTTGTCGGCGAGCTTGAATCAACGCTTCTGTTTGATTGGTTTGACTATCTTTCAAGTCAGCTTTCAGCTGTTCCACCTGTCTCGACAATTCTTGAATTTCACTGTTCTTTTCAAACTCCAAATTCTCCAATTCGGCTTGCTTTTCCTTTTGTAACTGGTCTTCTTTTTCTTGTTGCTTCTGAAGAGCTTGATCCTTCTCTGACAAGGTAGTTGCCATCAAGCTCATTTCTGATTGTTTGACTTCTAACTGATGCTTCAACTGAGCTACCGTTTCTTCTAGTCGCTCAATCTCTTGGTATAGCGATGATTCCTGTCTTTGAGGCTGCTCTTCTTCATGAGCTGGTGCTCGCATTGGTTCCGATTCTCCACACTGGCGGTCATCATAGCGCTCATCCATTGGCGCTTCTGTTCTCCTGCGTGAGCGACGTTCTCCACGATCATACTCCCGATAATTTTCTGCCGGACGTTCATATTCTTCTTCAGGATAAGAATCATACCCATAATCATCCTCATAGCCTTCGTCATACTCATCGTAAAAATATTCATCTTGATTCGTTTCCTGATAAGCATCCTTCTTCTGTTTACCGAAACCAAACATACATTCCCTCCTCTATCCATTGACCCCTAAATACTGATTTTTGATAATTTTCTTTGTTTCATCTATACTTTTAGAGAGCATAAAAAAACAGCTCTTCTTTCATAGTCTTTAGAAGACTATGAAACCTCCCAAAATCCCCATCAAACCAACAAAAAAAGACCGTCGATTGACGACGGTTGACGGCATAAAAATTGTATTTTCTCAAACTAATAACTCAATTCAGGTAATTCTTTTATAAACGAAAGAAAACCAGTCGCAAAAACCTGAAAATTTGTGCTTTAGTAATAGACTAACCAAGAGAGCGCTTACTTTAAAAAATATAAAAAAAGTCCTTCCCAAAACGAGTTATCCTCTTTTTGAAAACGCTTTATATGATTTCCTTTTCCATTTGGCTGACTACTTGGAACCGTTGCTCCATTAAGGATCCAGCATATGTATCTAAGGTCATTTGAGTGGAGCTATGTCCCATTAGAGCACTGACACTCATGATGTCGCCTCGACTCTCTAGGCAACGTGTCGCAAAGGTATGTCTCAACTGATGGAAATGAATGGTTGATAAATTAGCTTTCTCGCGAATCCGGTGAAAATGATACGTTAACAGCCGAGGTTCTACTGGCTGCTCTTTGTTGGTAAGAACAAATTGCCCTTTTATCCGCTGTTTCTGCTGCAACAAGACGTTCTTCAACGTTTGACTCATAGGAATTAAGCGAGTAGAGGAGGCTGTTTTCGAACTCGTGTAAATTAACTCCGTTTTCTTTCCATTGAATACACCAACAATACGCTGCACCGTTGAATGAACATGAATTAGATTATTTTCAAAATCAATGTCTTTCCAAGTAAGGGCCGAAATCTCGCCAATTCTCAAACCAGCATGTAATGCTAATAGCGTTGGAATCCCTTGTCCTTTTTTAGAGGTCAAAGCAGCAGTTTCCAAACGTTTTTGTTCCTGCTTCGTAAGAGCCTGATTCCTATTTTTTACTAATTTAGGCAGTTGTATCAAGGCAAATGGATTCTCATGGATCATTTTTTTCCGAATAGCTAGATTGATACATTGTTTGGTAATACGGAAGACAGCATGAATCGTCGAGGGTTTTAGGTTTCGTTTTTCCAAAGCTCTCAACAAATTTTCAGCTGACTCTTCATCTAGTTCATTTAATCCATATTCACCAAGTACATTTAGCACATAGTGAATTAACTTATGTTCATAATTAGCATAGGTAGACTGCTTCACACTGGCTTGAATGTCCTGCAGCCACCGATATCCCCACTCATTAAAGCTAATTGCGGCCTCTCCATAATTATTTTGGATAAACTGATAGTGCAGTTTCAAGGGATACAGCTTCTCACGAACTTCCTTGAGTGTTTTGCCATACACCGATCCATATTTAGTCTTACCATTCGCTTTTTTACCTTTAGGATAACGACCTTCCCAGCGTTTGTCTTTGCGGCGATAGATATTTTCACCTCTGCGCATATCCTCACTTCCTTTCTATTAGTAGCGACGGGAGTTTTGACGGTAAATAGACTATCCGTCTTTTTCAAGGGATTCTCTTTCTATTAACTGTTGTAAAGAATTCCAAAAAAATAATTTTAATTATTTTTATAAAACATATTGCGTATTTCTAACCGTTAATCTATAATTAGACTAGTTAATAACCCGCAAATATAAATAAACATAATTACTTAACGAAACATCTCATAGTCTTCTAAAAACTAAGAAATAATATCAATTCTTTTAGCCATTCATCTTTATTGAATGACTTTTTTTATTTCTAAACAACAATAACCCCTAATACATTATATAGATTATCCGGAACAAAAAAACGATAATTTTTATTAGATACATAAAAAAATGATCGTACCTATTTTTGATGTATCTATCTTCTCAGCTCGTGAGTCATTGCTTCCCACAATACAAAGAAGCATCTGCGATCGAGAACTCCTTTCGCAGATGCTTCTTTTGATTATTCTTTTTAATATAACACTCTTCCAGCACTTTCAAACGGGTACCAGCTTGTATGGGTGATCTTCACCACATCACCTGGCTGCGGCGCTTGAATAAAATACCCATCCCCAATATACAAAGCTACATGGTGGGCAGGTCTCCCCCAAAACACTAAATCGCCTGGCTGTACTTCACTAACGGGTATTTCCTTCACTGCCGCCTGTTGTGCTTGGCTGACTCGTGGAATCGAAACACCATTTTGGGCAAAGACCCATTGCATTAGTCCACTACAGTCAAAGCCGCTCGGTGTGGTACCTCCCCAAACATAAGGTACTCCAAGATATTGTTTGGCTGACAAAATGATCGCCTGAGCTTTATCCGAAACTTCTTCACTGGTAGAAAAGTTCTGACCAAGAACAACCTGCTCCAGCAATGCCTCTTGTTGCGCCTTCGTTGCTTCTTCTTGTTTGCGCTCTTCTTCTTGTATTTGAGCCAATACTGCTTCATTATCCTTTAGCTCTTTTTCCAGTTGTTCTTTACTAGACTGTTGAGTTGCCATCGTAGTTTGTAATTGTTCTTGAACGGTTTGATATTCTTCTTGTTTTTTCTCCAGCTCTTTTTGCTGTTTCGTAAGATTCTCAGTCAATTCGGTATATTCCTTGGCTTTTGCGTCATCGGATTGCCGAATCGTTTCTACTCCCTTGATGGAGCTCAGCATCTTTGTCCAGCCTTCCAGTTGAAAGAAGTTCACTTTCCGATCAGCGTCCTTCAGTTGAATGGCTCGTACTCGCTCTTGAATTTCTTTTTCCAATTGCGTCAGCTTATCTGTCATATCCGTCACTTTCTTCTCTTGAATAGTGAGTTCTTGAGTTAAGGCTTGGCTCTTCTTTTCTTGTTGTTCTTGCTCAACCACCGTTGTCGAAATTTCATCATTCAATTGGCTTAAACGTTCCTGCAATTCGGTAATCGTCTGTTGGGTTTCTTCTTTAGGCTCAGCATGAACTGGCGTCATGAAGCAGAATAATCCCATACTTACGATGACCGCTATGTATAACTTTTTCATTCAAACACCTCTGTTCTTAACATTATTCGAACTATACTAACCTTTATTGTAAACAATCTCTCACTCTTAATCGTGTTCATCATTCACTGCAAGCAGACGCTTCTCATCTTGTTTGACAAAATGAAGCTGACCATTTTTCTTTTTACAAATATAATGAAGAAAAATGTGTTCCCTTCATTATATTCATATTTGGTCGCGACTAGCAATACCTTATGCACAAATATTTTTGCTTTTTTTAATTTAAAAATAGCATAGACTAAATTTTTACTATTTGGAAGTTAGCCTTGCGGAACAATTCGTACAATTAGCTACCTTTACGTAGATTAGTTAGAACAACCCACCAAACGTAAAAGAGAGAAAATAACCTAGCCAAAAGGCTGTCAGTTATTCTCTCTTGTCATTTTTTTACAGTTATTCGATTGCACACTCCGTTTGAATTTTTCAGGCAACTTCTATTTTAGAATCTTTTTTTTAGGAGCTTTCTCAATTATCTCCGAACCATTCTTGAGGTTAGCAGCACAGAAATAGATGCTTCCAACAGTGAACCTACTCAACTAATTACACAAACAGCTTTTAAGATTGAATTATTTAATCGTTACATATTCTAAATCAACCAGCTTCGCCCAAGCTTCAATTTGTTCAGTTGTCAGCTTCAATGAAACCACGGTGTGATGCCCACCGCCTGTGCGAATCCAAGCACCGACTCCCTCATGGAAATTCGGTTTCACCTTCCATAATACTCGTGCCACTGGCAAGTTCGGAGCCTCCTCAGTTGGTTCGAAAGCTTCTACTTCATTGATTAGCAGCTTATAATGAGTGCCAAAATCAGCCATGGAAACCACGACGCCATCACCAGCTTTTCCATCAAAGACTAAGCGAGCAGGATCTTCACGATCACCCATTGATAATGGAGAAACGACAATTTTTGGTTTGTTAACAGCTAAGGTAGGATCGACCTCCATCATATGAGACTGCAAAATTGCTTCTTTTCCAGCAGCTAATTCATACGTATAGTCTTCCATGAAGCCAGTGTTTTCGTTGTTAGCCATCACCTTTAACAAACGATCCAAGGCAGCCGTTTTCCAGTCGCCTTCTCCAGCAAACCCATAGCCTTCAGCCATTAATCGTTGAACGGCTAAGCCTGGCAGCTGCTGCATGCCGTACAAATCTTCAAAATTAGAACTAAAGGCATTGTAATTTCCTGCCTCTAAAAAGCGTCGCAAGCCGATTTCCTGTTTTGCCTGTACCTTCACATGAGCTTCCCACGTCCCATGATCGTAATCGCCGTAATCAAAATCATAAAGCTCTTTGTATTCGGCAAATAAGGCTTCCACTTCTTCTTCCTTCACTGCATCAATGAATTGAACCAAATCTCCAATCCCAAAATAATCGACGACCCAGCCAAATTGAATCTGAGCTTCTACCTTGTCGCCTTCTGTTACCGCTACATTTCGCATATTATCACCAAAGCGAGCGACTTTAATATTGAAGCTTTCGTTGTAGGCCACTGCCACATCCAGCCAATCAGCAATTTGAGACTGGACACTTTCTGTTTGCCAATAGCCGACAACGATTTGGTTTTGCTTTTTCAAGCGTGCATTGATGAAGCCATATTCACGATCGCCATGAGCCGATTGGTTTAAATTCATGAAGTCCATATCAATTGTTTCCCAAGGGATACTTTCATTAAATTGAGTCGCTAAATGCAGCAATGGCTTTTGCAGCAGCTTGGTTCCGCGAATCCACATTTTTGCTGGAGAAAATGTATGCATCCATGTAATTACGCCAGCTACCTCATCACGATAGTTAACTTCCTTCATGAGGTTTGTGATGGTATCTGCTGTTACTGCTAATTCCTTCAATACAATTGGATAGCGCATCTTGCCGCTTTCGTTTAAACCCTTGACGATTGTTTCCGCATTGCTTTTCACGCTTTGTAATGCTTCTTCTCCATATAAATGCTGTGACCCTACAACAAACCAAAATTCTTTTTTACTGATTTCTAACATTGTATTCGCTCCTCTTAGTTAATAATTTTTTTGATTGACTAATTTGCTTGCCCGTAATAGGCGTTTTTTCCATGTTTTCGTAAATAATGTTTATCCAATACTCGCTGCGGTAATTCTTCTGCGTAGGTATTTAATTGACGAGTGAACAAATTCGTTTTTGCTACCTCATCCAGCACTACCGCATTCATTACTGCACTTTTAGCATCTTTGCCCCAAGTAAAGGGACCATGTCCATGCAGTAGAACACCAGGAATCTCCATAACATCGATTGCTCTTTCTTTAAAAGTTTCTATAATGACATTGCCCGTCTCATGTTCATACCCCGCATCAATTTCTTGTTGGGTTAAAAATCGGGCACAGGGAACACTGCCGTAAAAAGTGTCAGCATGCGTGGTTCCCATTGCTGGCAAGTCTATACCAGCTTGAGCCCAGATCGTTGCCCAAGTAGAATGCGTATGGCAAATCCCACCAATTTCTGGAAAAGCCTTATACAAAACGGCATGTGTCGGTGTATCTGAAGAAGGATTCATTTCCCCTTCAATTACTTGGTTCTCTAAATCTACCACCACCATATCGGAAGCCTTCATCTCTTCATAGCTGACTCCGCTTGGTTTGATAACAAAATAGCCTGTTTCGGCATCAAAGGCACTCACATTTCCCCAAGTGTACTTAATCAAGCCTTGCTTAGGTAATTCTAAATTGGCTTGAAAAACTTCTTCTTTTAATTGTTCCAGCATCTAAACCTCTCCTTATTTCAAACCATCGATTGCGGCTTTTTCGATTGGCAAGCCTTTTAAATAGCGATCAGTAAATTCCCCATAGCCTTGCAGGTCTTCTTCGGTTGGAATAACCGTGATTCCTTCACTTTCGGCAAAAACCTTTTGTTCTAGAAATTCTGCTAACGATAGTTGTTCTTCAGATATCCGATAAGCAGCCAGTAAAGCAATCCCCCAAGCACCGCCTTCGCCAGCTGTTTCCAGCACCGTCACCGGCGCTTCCATTGCTGCTGCTAAGATCCGCTGACCAACTTCAGGGGTTTTGAATATTCCGCCATGACCAACTAATTTGTCGATCTGAATCTGCTCTTTTTTTAGAATTTCCATACCGATTCGCATGGCACCAAACGCACTAGACAAATGCAGGCGCATGAAATTGGCTAAGCTAAAATCACTTTCAGGTGTCCGAACAAATAATGGTCTGCCTTCATTGAGTCCGGTAATATTTTCACCAGAATAATAGCCGTACGACAACAAGCCGCCACAGTCAGGGGCACCCTCCAAGGCTTTAGTGAATAGCGTGTCATATAGCTTTTCTCCGCTAATCTCCAATCCTAAGCTTTCAGCAAATTCTTTGAACAGCTTTACCCAGGCATTAATTTCAGAGGAACAATTGTTAGTGTGAACCATCGCTACTAAATCGCCAGCGGGGGTGGTCACTAAATCAATTTCAGGATGAACCTCCTTTAATTCCTCTTCCAAGACAATCATGGCAAATGCAGAGGTACCCGCCGAAACATTTCCAGTCCGTTGACCAACACTATTGGTGGCAACCATACCAGTTCCCGCATCCCCCTCTGGTGGACAAAGAGGAATTCCTGGCTGGAGTGTTCCAGTCGGATCAAGCAAATAGGCACCTTCCTGAGTCAGAATACCCGCACTTTCTCCAGCCAGCAGAACCTTTGGCAAAAGCTCCTGCAGCTCTTTAGTAAAGCCTTCCTTTTCAGCTAAATCCTTAAAAATATTCAACATAGTCTGATCGTAATTTTTCGTAGAGCTATTGATGGGAAACATGCCAGACGCATCGCCAACCCCTAATACTTTTCGTCCGGTCAACTGCCAATGAATATAGCCTGCCAAGGTAGTTAAAAAAGTGATGTTCGCTATATGCTCTTATCCATTTAAAATCGCCTGATACAAATGAGCGATGCTCCATCGTTGAGGGATATTGTAGTGAAAAGCCGTAGTCAGCTGTTCTTCTGCTTCACCGGTAATAGCGTTGCGCCAAGTTCTAAAAGGAACCAGCAGCTCATCCTGTTGATCGAAGACCATATAGCCATGCATCATTGCGCTAAAGCCGATTGAGCCAATCTTAGTTAAGGTTTCACCGTACTTTTCAAACACTTCTGCGGCCATTTTTCGATAGCTGACACGTAAGCCCTTCCAAATATCCTCTAATGAATACGTCCAAATGCCCTCTTCCAGCTTGTTTTCCCACTCGTAGCTTCCAGCTGCAACCGGTGTTAAATCTGATCCAATTAATACAGCCTTAATTCGTGTCGAACCAAATTCAATGCCCAAGGCTGTTCGTCCGTCCATAATATCCAGCTTGGTCTGAACCATCTTTTCTTCGCTTTTAATAGGAATCGCCTCCTTATTTCCACTATTTGATAAGCCCAGTATATAGTTTGTGTACGTACATGTCAATGTAATTAATGAAATCTGTACGTACACAACCCAAAAAAATAAACAGCCTGCAATAGGCTGTTCTAATGAGTTTTTACTTTTCCAATACAGAATCTCTTTTCACCAATTCAGGTTCATAAAGAAGGCTCTCCCCGTTTTTCCCTGTCTCAACGGCTTGAACAATCCACTTTGCAGCATCACTCCCCATTTTTTCTTTAGGGTGCGTCAAAGTAGACAACTTTACTGCCCCAACTTTGCTTAACGAGGAATCGTCATTTCCAATAATAGAAATCTGCTCGGGGACTTGATAACCCCCTTCTACTAGACGATCCAGCAGCAAGCTTGCAATCTGATCATTGTAGCAAACTACCCCGGTAATTTCAGGTGCTTCTTTTAAACGAGTTTTTACTAAATCAGGTACTTGTTTTCTGGTTTCCGTTGTATACGTCACAATATCCTCAGGTGCAAATTGAATTTCGTATTGCTCACAGGCCTGAATAAAGCCTTTCATTCGATATTTCCCCTGCAGATCGTCAATTTTTGTTACAAAAAGCAGCTTATCCTGCTGTTGATGGATCAAATACTCTGCGGCTAAAAAGCCTGCCTTCACATCATCCACACAGATTGATGCCGATTCCAGCTCTTCATAAACCGCATTAATCATTACCATCGGAATTCCTTGTTCTCTCAATCGTACATACAAAGCTAAGTTGGGGTTGTACTGGTTGCTTTTGGTGGGCTCGACAATTAGACCATCCACTCCGTAGCGAATCATCTTTTCCAGACAAGCCTTTTCCTGCTGATAATCGTTGTTGGTACTGGCCAGTAATAAAGAATACCCATGCTCACTTAAGGTTTTCTCAATCCCGCGAATAATCGAAGGAAAGATATAATCCGACAGGTAAGTTGTAATGACTCCGATTGTTTTTGGCGTTGGACCTTTACTTCTTTTATAGGCATCATCGACATATGTACCTGAACCTTTTTCTTTTCTCAAGTAGCCTTCATTGACAAGCTGGGCAATGGATTGCCGAACGGTATGACGACTCACCTCGTAATCTTTTTGCAGCTGCAGTTCAGGAGGAATCGTTGTGCCTACTGGATAATCGCCAGAAAAGATCTTTTCTTTTAGTTCATCTGCAATAATTTGATACTTCGTTTTGCTCATGAGGTTAGTCCTTCCTATCAATTTGTCCGAACATTTTTTTCATTGTAGCATACTTCATCGCTGGAAGGGAATGCTTACAAAAAAAGAGAGTACAGCTTTCGCCGTACTCCTGCGTTAACCTTCTAGTTCTTCTCCTGATCCAACCAAACCGCCATATTCCCTTCCTCCCGGTTGGCCCAAGCATAGTAAGGAATCAATTTTATTTTCGCGTCTTTCCATTTTGTCGGAATGTATTCATGATAAAGAGAAGGCTCCTTTTCTTCTTCTGGTGTTTTTGCTGCCGCATAAATTACCCCTAAGCCCCCTAACAATTCTGATTCAAAACGATAATCAAGCTGTCCATTAGGTGCCAGACTATATTTCCAAACGGACTTTTCTTGATCCGTCTCCTCAAGACAATAAACCAATGGCCCTCTTTGAATCGCGACCTTGCCAAAATTGTAAACCACATTGGTATTGGATTGATATTTCTTGATTGACATGTCTAGAAGCAATTCAATGCTTGTTGTCCCAGGTACTGCTTCTAAATAAATAAAGCCATCGTTTAATTGGTAGTCTTGCGTTTCCCCATTGATTGATAATCGGGCATTTTTCTGTGACCATTGAGGGATTCGAATACCCAAAATACAGGGTTCATCAGAAGTATTTTCTACTTTATAGTTGATCGTACCCTCCCATGGAAAATTGCTCTCTTGCTGAATCGTCACCCCATTCTCAAAGGTAGCTTGGTTAGAAATAAACTGATGAGAAAGAATCACGTCTTCTTTTACTGCATAAATGTATTGATCCACTGAGGCTATAAGCCGTGCAACATTGCTAGGACAGCAGGCACAGCCAAACCACTCAGCCCGATGGGTCAACACATGGTTGCGGCTAGGATTGTGCGCTGAAATGTCTGGATCTGCCAGCAGCGGGTTCACATAGAAGAAATGCGTGCCATCCAAGGAAATGCCGCTAATAATCCCATTGAATAATTGCTTTTCTAACACATCGGCATATTCGCCTTTGGTTTCCAACTTAAGCATTTCTCTGGCAAAAAAGACCATGCCTACAGAAGCACAGGTTTCGCCATACATGGTGTCGTTAGGCAAATCATAGTTGCCAGTAAAGGATTCTCCAATATTCGTGGAGCCTATACCACCTGTAATGTACATTTTTTGATGTACGATATTGTTCCAGAATCGCTGACAGGTTTCCAGTAGGCTTTTGTCACCAGTTAGTCGCGCAACCTGAGCCATCCCAGCGCAAAGATAAACGACTCTTACCGCATGTCCTTCTGCTGTTTCTTGTTGGCGTACCGGTTCAGCCGCTTGATAATAGGACAAAGGAAAATTTCTCATCCCATCAATGACATCTCGATCTAGTCCGTCTGCAGCAATTTGCCGATCAAAGAAATCGTCTTGTCCACGTTGATCAATAAAGAAATGAGCCAAGTCTAAATAGTTTGATTCTTCGGTTAGCTCATAAAGTCTTGCCAGTGCCAGCTCGATTTCAGGATGTCCATCGTATCCAGGAATTTGATCTGCCCCCGGACCAAAATGCTTCAGCATGCAGTCAGCCATTTTAACGGCAATCGACAAAGCTTTTTGATTTCCCGTAACTTCAAAATAAGCGACTGCAGCTTCAATATAATGCCCCATTGTATATAACTCATGGGACTGCTTCAATCGAGCAAACTTACGGTCTGGTGCCTCAATTTGGAAAAAACTAACTAAATATCCGTCATCCTCCTGAGCCTGAGCAATTAGATCAATCAAACGGTCGGTAATCTTTCTTAACTCCTTATCTGGATGATAGGTCAACGAATACGCCGCAGCTTCAAGCCATTTATAAACATCGGTGTCTTGAAAGGTATAGCCATTATGGGTACCTTCTTTTAGTCCAGCTGCAATTTCTAAATTTTGGATCGCATGGCTATGCTCCTGATGCTCTTCATTCCCGCCAGGTTCATGGGTAATGGAAATATCGGCCGAATCATTCATCACTTCCCACTGATAGGGCAATACCTCCTTCACAATTAATTCCCGGTATTGATTCCAGAATTCAGAAGTAATTTGGATGTCTTTTAACTGATTTTTCTTTTTAGTGATCATTTTTTTCTTCCTTTCCAGCATCGTTTGCTTGTACCTAAAAATATAAGCTTTCAAAGCTCACTTGTAAGCGTATACTTCTGTATAAAAGGTGGACTTTTGCGAAACCATTCGTTTTCAATCTTTTTTTTCCGTAGAAAAAGTAGATAAACCCGGAAATTAAATCCATTTACGAATTTTTTCGTTATAATCAAGTCAAACTAGTCAAGGAGGAACTGCGATGTTGGCGATTGATTTGCAGCAACCAGTGTTTTACTATAAAGCCGGTGAATTTTCTGCTGGTACTGGCTGGCAGCACAAGAAGATGTTCCATGACAAAGATTTTGAAATTATTTTTTGCTTGGAAAATCACTTGTCTTTAATGATTGACGGCCAGCCAATTCATTTGAAAAAAAACGACTGCTTAGTTTTACCACCCGAAACAACCATTGAAGGTGCCCAGCTTTCAGCCCAACCGGTTAGTTTTTATTGGTTGCATTTTTACGCACAATGGCAGCTGTTGCCTGCTGACGATCAGACAGTTAGTCAGCTGCAAAAGGCATTTAATCAGCACAAAACAGTGACAGCTTACAGCAATCAATGTGTGCTGCCTGGCTTGTTTACAATCAAGGAGCCCAATTTCTTAATTATCTTGATGAATCAGTTATTAAATGTGTCCAATACTTATTACTATAGTTCCAAAATGGCAGATACCTTGACTCAAACGATATTGCTTGAATTGTGCAATCAATACTTGGCTGTTTCCTCCACCATGGGAGAAGAGTACGATGCCAAAATTCATCAAGTAGCCGAGTGGATTCGCGCAAACATGAGTGAGGAGTTATCTATCCAAGACATTGCTGATCATTTTGAAGTTTCTCAAGATTATTTGTCTCGCCAATTCAAAAAGGCGTTTGGCAAGAATCTACGAGATTATTTGATCAACTTAAAAATCTCCGTAGCAAAAGTATTGCTGGTGCAAACCACTTTACCAATCAAAGCGATTGCGGAATTGTCTTATTATGCCGATGAAAAATATTTTATTCGCATGTTCAAAAAGCGCACAGGCTTAACCCCTAACAAGTACCGAAAAGCCTATTCTGGCAACCATCAAAACAATCCCTATATTGATCCAAAGCTGCCGATTCCTCAGGCGGTTGAAAAATTACTGGGACAATAGCAAACCGCCAGCCACTCAAAATTTGAGTGGTCTTTTTTATCAAAAAACGGAAATGTATACTTTTACTACGTTTAAATCCGTTTTATTCTCTTTTGTAACCTCTTACAATTATCCACATAGATATCTATGAAATTGAAAAGAAGGAGCAAAAAAATGAAAGACATTGTTGCGGCAAAGAAAAAAGCACACCCTCTAGTTAAGAAGCTGGCTTATGCTAGTACAGATGGTGCTGGAAATTTATTGTTTTGCATCATCAGCAGTTATATTCTCTATTTTTATACAGATGTTTATGGTTTAACCGTGGGGGCAGCAGGTATTTTACTGCTGATTGCGCGAATTGTTGATTCCTTCGATGCCCCATTTTGGGGATCTGTCATTGACCACACTAAGAGTAAATATGGGCAAAGCCGGCCTTGGTTTCTGTGGTTGGCGATTCCCTTTGCAATAGCTACTGTGTTGGCCTTCTCCACGCCTAACTTATCGGGAACCGCAAAGGTAGTTTATGCAGGAATAACTTATGTCGTTGCTGGTACGATTTACAGTGGGATTGCTACGCCAATTACTTCTATTTTGCCGAACTTATCCAACGATCCAGATGAGCGGATTCATCTAAATTCTTTTAGAATGGTGGGAGGCAATGTCGGAAACTTTGCAGCAGTTACCTTTGCATTGCCGTTGGTTGCACTCTTTGGTGGAGGCGATGATCGAAAAGGCTTTAGTCTAATGGTGGCTTTCTTCGGAGTTATTGCCGTTGGGTTGCTCTTCTTTGCCTTTTTCAACTTGGAAGAAATCAATACAAAAAAAGCGGTCAGTGTTCCTTTCAAGGATAGTTTGAAAGCGGTTAAGGGGAATTGGCCTTGGGTATTGCTGGTTTTGGCTAATTTAGCTTTTTGGATGGCTTTAACGGTGCGGACTTCTGCTTTACTTTATTATTTTGAATACAATCTAGGTAGTAAAAATTTAGTGCCTTTGATTAATGGGGTCTCCTTAATTCAAGTTGGAGGAATGATGGCCATTCCATTTATTTCTAAAAAACTTAAAAAGACGGGAACGATGATTATTGGCTTGGGGTTGGCAGTGGTTGGACAATTTTTGCTGTTTCTATCAGGAACCTCGATGACTTTCTTGGTGATTTCTTGGGCGATTGCTTGCATTGGTTCAGGAATCGCTTGTTCAATGCCCTTTGCAATGCTTTCAGATGCGGTAGATTTTGGGGAATGGAAAAGCGGCATTCGTTCCAGTGGATTTCTGTCAGCAATGGGCAGCTCTTTCTGTATTAAGGTTGGGGCTGGTCTAGGCAGCTACTTTTTATCTGTCATTATGGCAAAAACTGACTACGTTGCCAATCAAGTGCAAACTAGTCAGGCCTTAGCAGGGATTCAATTTGTTTTTCTATGGTTGCCAGCCATTCTATTTGCTCTAGCAGCCGTTCCAATGCTGCGTTACTACAGATACGAAAAACAAGAAGGTGTTATCCGAGCAGAATTGTTAACTCGTCGAGAACAATCAGAACAGTAAGAAAAGTGGTTCAACGTCGTTAACTTGAAAAGACCAGCCTTATTAGAGCGTTCATCTAGAGCCTTTACAGATGAATGCTCTTTTTATATCCGTCCTTCTTTATTAGGAAACCAATACACAGGAAAAGCCGCTCAACAGAATTGTTGAACGGACTTCGGTCAATAGGTATTGTTTATTGTTGAACAGTTGTGCCGCTTTTGCCAGTGATGGCTTCAGAGGCTTGCTCTAGAGAAGCAATAATGGCTTTGCGGCCGGCTTTTGATTCAGCAAAGTCAATCGCTGCTTCAACTTTTGGCAGCATACTGCCGGGAGCAAACTGGTCTTCTTTAATATACTCTTTCATTTTCTCCACTCTGGTATCAACTAGTGCTTCTTGATTATCTTTACCGAAGTTGACGAATACATGGTCAACTGCTGTTAAGATAATAAAGACGTCCGCATCGATTAAGGCTGCCATTTTAGAAGCAGCGAAATCTTTGTCAATCACTGCGTCCACGCCTTCATAGCGTTTGCCGTGATAAACGACCGGAATACCGCCTCCTCCGCAGGCAATAACTACCTGACCTGCATCGACTAAGGTTTGCAGGCTGATTTTTTCATAAATATCCATCGGTTTTGGTGAAGGAACTACTCGGCGCCACCCACGCCCAGAATCTTCTTTATAGATATCGCCGGTTTCATCCATAATTTTCTTTGCAGCGGCTTCATCATAGTAACCACCAATTGGCTTGGTTGGATTCTTGAAGGCCGGATCTTCTGGATCAACGACTACCTGAGTAAGCATTGAAACAACTGGTACATCATTTACTCCACGAGCAACTAATTCTTCATCGATGGCTTGCTGTAAGTGATAACCAATATAGCCTTGGCTCATGGCTGTACATTCTGGGAAAGGCATTAGCTTTTCCGGATCGTCATTTCCCATATTTTCAAAGGCTAAACGGATTTGACCAACTTGTGGACCATTTCCGTGAGCAATCACTACATGGTGTCCAGCTAGAATCAAATCCGCAATTGATTTGGCAGCTAATTCGGCTTTCGTTAGTTGTTCGTTGGCTGAGTTGCCTAAAGCGTTTCCGCCTAAAGCAATAACAATTTTCGACATGTGAAACCCTCATTTCTGATTTCGTTAAAAATCTTTAGTGGATAATTTTCCGGCTACCCTTCTTGGAAAGATAGCCGGAGTGACTGTTTAGCGTCTTGGTTGTTGTTGCGTGATACAGTGAACGTTTCCGCCGCCGTATACAACTTCGACTGTGTTGACACCCACGATTTCTTTGCCTGGGAACATTTCTTTTACTTGTTCCAAAGCTAGCGCATCATTTTCATCGCCGTATTGCGGTACGATGACACCATCGTTAGTAATCAAGAAGTTCATGTAAGAAGCGATACAAATGTCGCCATCTTCACGAGGCATTGTGCCTTCTACATAGTCAATCTTAAAGTTGCCATCAATCGTTACTGTTTCAACTGGGCAGCATAATTTGTGGACTTTTAGCTTGCGGCCTTTAGCATCAGTCATTTCTGACAAACGTTTGTACGCATCTTGAGCTGCTTCATAGAATGGGCTCTTTTCATCTTCTGTGTAGATACAAGCTACTTCACCTGGTGCTACGAAGCAGGCAACATCATCTACGTGTCCATTGGTTTCTTCAGGATCAATCCCGTCGCCTAACCATAGAACTTTTTCAACGTTTAGGTAGTCACCTAACATTTTTTCAATTTCTTCTTTTGACATATGTGGATTACGTCCTTCACTTAACAGACACATTTCAGTTGTCAAAACAGTTCCTTCGCCATCCACGTGGAATGATCCGCCTTCTAATACGAATCCGCTGGTCCGGTAAGAATCCACATGTTCAATTTCACAAACCTTTTGTGCAATTAGGTCATCTTGATCCCATGGGAAGTACAAGCCATCAACTAGTCCGCCCCAAGCATTGAATTCCCAGTCTGCTGCACGTAATTCGCCTTTATCATTGATTAAGAAAGTTGGTCCGCAGTCACGGATCCATGCATCGTTATTAGACATTTCATAAACCGTAACTTCAGGTGGTAATTGACGACGACAGTTTTGGAATTGCTGCTGAGATACCACCACGTTCATTGGAGTAAATTTGCTGATTGCTTTTGCTACATCAGCAAAAGCTTCTTGTACGGGTTTACCACCGTCGCGCCAGTTATCTGGACGTTCTGGCCAAATCATCCATACTTTTTCCTGTGGTGCAAACTCTGCGGGCATTCTAAACCCGTCTTGTTTCGGTGTTGTCGCTTCGATTCTCTTTGCCATTGTTATCGGCTCCTTCTTTTGTTATTTTTTTGAAAACAATAATCGCTTCGCCAAATAGGATAAAGACTACTGCCCCGATAGTAATCGGCAGCTGTTCAGTTAGTGATGCCGCATCAAACTGCAACGGAATTGCAGTAAAGATCAAAGAAACAATGATCATCAGCATCGGTGCAATTACTAATAGCTTCAATACGCCATCTCCACCGCCGACTTTAAATGGCCGAGGGGTATCTGGATCGATTTTACGTAATTTGTAAAAGGCTGGGAATACTGGTACATAAGACAACAGGAACATTACTAGGTTCAATGAGAAGAAAGCCCAGAATAGATCTTGGTTTGGCAAGATTGGCGCAATCACAACTACGACTGTGGCTACGATTCCGTTCATTAAAGCTGTTCCAATCGGCATTTCATTTTTTGAACTACGTTTTGCAAAGAATTTTGGCATGTCGCCATTTTCAGCTGCATAACAAGCGGTGTTGTTTACACCTAATGACCAAGAAATCATATTGCCAAATAGGGTTAACAGGAAGAAGAAGGCCATCAAGATAATGAACCAACCTCCAGTTGATCCAGTTAACAGCTTGAAGCTGTCCATCATTCCGCTGCCGGTACTGATTTGATCCGTTGGGATAGCTACCCCAATACCAAAGGCAGAGAAAATGTAAATCGCTGCAATGACAATTCCAGCTGCTACAATTGCTTGCGGAATTTGTTTTTTAGGATTTTCCATATCGTCCGCAAAGGTACAGATAACTTCAAATCCTAACAAATTGAAGATGATAACTGAAATAAAGGAAAGACTATTTAAATCAAAAGATGGCAACATCGATTGCACGGTAAATTCGTTCGCCATACCTTTAGTAAAGGCTACGTATAGACCTAAACCACCAATTAATACGGCCAAAATCATTTTGATTACCGCCGCACCATTCAAAATCCAAACACTGTCACTGACTGGATAAAAGCTAATCCAGACAACTAACCAAATAAATACGAGTTGAATGATGATCGAAGGAATGACTGGAAATTCAATTCCGGTCATGGTAGTCAGCAATTCTGGACACATTACCGCCAGTGAAGCCAACCATAATGGGAAGTTAATCCAATAATACCAAGAAACCCGTGATCCCCAGCGGTGACCGAAGGCTTTGGTTACCCAGTCGTAAATACCGCCGTCGCCGATATAAGTGGTTCCTAATTCTGAAGAAATGAGACCATAGGGTAATAAAAAGGCAATCAGCAGGAAAATCCACCAGAAGAACTGGGAGTTTCCGATTGCGGCAACCGGTGCTGCAGCTTCTGCTACGAATACCACACAGATTACGGAAAGAATGGCACTCATCAAGCTAAATTTTTTCTTTTGTTCCATTTTTCTCTTCCTCTCTATAATGGAAGGAATGGTTGAGGCAGGCGCCTCAACCATCTAATGAAAATAAGTCCTTAGCGAAAAGCAGAGTTATTTCCATTCCTACGCTGTTTTACAGTGGTTTCTTGATGAACATTTCTAGTTCTGCTTTTGCTTCAGCTGTTGCTGCTTCGTCAATTGGATTCTTTTCTGCATAATCATCCATCAAATAAACTAACAATCCACGAATCGAAGTCAAACGGTTTTCCGCTTCATCGAAACAGATAGAGTTTGGTCCGTCCATTACTTCATCTGTTACTTCTTCACCGCGAGAAGCTGGTAAGCAATGCATGAATTTCGCATCTTTGCCGGCTTTATTCATTAATTCATCATTGACTTGGTATTTAGGATAGAAAGTACTCATCCGTTCTTCTTCAGACAATTCTGCTTCGTATAAGCCGTACCATACATCGGTGTAAACGAAGTCAGCACCTACAATTGCTTCAACATCATCCGTTACAGTGTAAGTTCCGCCAGATACTTTGCAGTTTGCTTCTAATTTTGCTTTGTGATCGTCGTTTAATTGGAAGCCTTTTGGTCCGAATTGTACAAAATCCATTCCCATCTTAGTAGTAACTAAACCTAATGAGAAGCATACTTGTGTTGCATCACCGATAAAGGCTACTTTACAGTCTTCTAATTTTTTGCCTGCTGGTAAATGTTCTACCATTGTAGTTAAGTCGCCAACCTCTTGTGTTGGATGATTATAATCAGACATTCCGTTGATTACTGGAATAGTTGCGTGTGTTGCTAAGTCGTTTACACTGTGGTGACGTTCTACCCGTGCCATTAAGATATCTACTAAACGAGATAATACGCGGCTAGTATCTTCAATTGTTTCGTGTCCGCCTAATTGGATTTGGCCTGGTGCTAAATATTGCGCATGTCCACCTAGTTGAGTCATCGCTGTTTCAAAGGATACTCGGGTTCTAGTAGAAGATTGTTGGAAGATCATTCCCAATGTTTTGTTTTTTAATAGAGGTGGATAGAAACCATTTTTGATCGCCTTTTTAATTTTTAATGATAAGTCAACGATGTATAAAATTTCCTCCTTCGTATAATTCTCCGTTGTAATGAAATCGCGTTTTGCCATGATGATTCCTCCTATAAGATAGTTTTTCGTTTGCTTTGCATCCACAATGTATCAATTTATGAAAGGGTTTACGATAATCTTTTAGTTGTAAACGCTAACATCTTTAGGAACGGTGAAAAACCAGGGTTTATTTATAGTTGTAAACCGCTTTCTCAAAAAGGTTTAGATAAGTTTAGGGACTAGTTTAGACGAATGACGCAAAAATTCCTGAAAAAAAATGTTATAATTATTCCATGGAAAAATTGTAGCATGATTTTAGTAAATGGTTCGTCGAAAGGGGTTACAAATATGATCGCCATTTTCATATACAATATTGTTTTGATCGTTTTATATACAATTACGATGTCTACCTCCCTCATTTTCTATCTTAGAGAAAAGCACAAAATTTTTCTCGCGTTCTCAGTCTATCTATCCTTCTTTATTCTTGATAATGTTATTATTTACATGACTGAATTCTTCAATACCTTTGCACACCAGTACAACCAAACGTTTATGAGCGTACCGGCTGCCAAGACCATTATTTTCGTAGTAAATGCCTTTTGTTCCTTATGGATTGTGAATTTATTAGCTAAATCTAAGATCAAACCTTATCAAAATGCTTTACTCATTGTTCTAGCGGTCTGGATGCTGCTGACGCCATTGCTGGCTAATTCGGCCTTCAAGGTTTGGCTCTACTATCTGCCTAATCAGCTGTTTCTTTTCTATGTCGGGACCTATGCCTGGGGTCGCTATAAAAAGACCGAGGGCTTATCCCCTACGGAAGCAACCTATTTGAAACGATTCGCTATTTTAGCAATTGTTTTCAGCCTAGCCATTTTATTAGAGGATACCTTTGTCATCTTCAATATTGATCAGTACACATCACTGACAATTAAAATCTATAATCGGAATATTTGTGAAGATATCTTCTCTATTTTGGTTTGTGTACTTGGACTAAACTATTTCTTGCGAGGAAATTCGCAGCAGGTTGCCGAGGCTGAGGAAGAGGTGCAGGAGGAGCGTCTGTTTGAACAGTTTTGTACGGCTTATCAATTTACTCAACGGGAAATGGAAATTTTCCGCTTGCTTTTGGAGCATAAGCAAAATCAAGAGATTGCTGATGAACTGTTTTTATCAGTGGGAACCGTGAAAACCCACGTCCATAATATCTTTATCAAGCTCGATATTAAGAAACGAACGCAGATTCAAGGCCTGTATGAGAAATATAAGCTGGATTTGGATGCTAAGCTGCTGGGAAACTGATGAAAGAAAGAACGCGATTGTGACAGAAGCTGGCAGCTCCGGCAAATAAGAGGAATCATCTACGAGTAGCTTCTTATATTTTTGATTCCCCTTTTTATTTCCGCAAAACTCCGAGAAAGGGTCTGTGACTTTTTATGTCACAGGCCCGTCTTTAGCTATGGCTGTTCCCTTAGAAGGTAACTGGCATCTTCATTTTTTCAGCATAGCATTCGTAAACTTCATTGGATAAGGAATAGCCTTTGCCCCAATGAGTTTCGATGGTTGCCCCCTTGGCACCATCCTTTTCAAAAGCAGTTCGGATACGTTTCATAAGCCAGGAGATTTGCGATAAATGAGAACTGCTGGCACCGTCTCCCCATATGTACTCGCACAGCTCTTCACGAGAAATAATTTCGCCGCGAGTCTGATACAGCTTGCTTAATACACGAGCTTCCATTTTGGTTAACTGCAGCGAGCTCAGCAAGCGTACTTCTCGTTGAACGATTTTATTTCTTGGGTCAAAGGAATAAACGGACCCTTCACTGGAAACTGACTCTTCCCATTTGTACAAACTTTCACGAAGCTCTTCAAGGTTCATGGCATCAGTAATTACTCCGTTAATCCCTTCTATGGATCCCTCTGCTTCGCTATCGAAATATTGATCCACCTTACGCAGAATGATCTTAGGAGACTTTCGTAAACTTGGCATAATCCACTGGAGTTCCTCATTGGTGACTGTCTCACTAACGATGATACAATCGAAATAGCTGGCCAACATAATTTCATTAGGGCGTTCAATCAGTAGGCTCAACGTTTTTGGAGAAGAAAATACTTCACAATTCAATCGTTGCAGTCGCGTCTGGAGCTTTTGCTCCACTAAAATGTTTTTCGTCAAAATCAATACAGAACTCATTTTTCCACCTTTTCTTTACTAGTAATAATCGCAGGATATTTTTATCATCTCTCCACCAACACTTTTTATGGTTCTAAACTTAACCATCCAAAACATAACAATAAAAACATTTAAATAATAACAAAAAATCACTAATATGTAAAGCCGGAAAATTTATTTCAGTCATATCAAAATTAGAATAAATACAATTTAATAAAACGAATAAACTGTTTGTCCAAACTTATAAAAAAACGCCTATTCTTTTCATAATTTATCAATCAACGTAATTTATTTTTAGTTTTCTGATTTTTTCTGCTAAACCTTTCTCATTCCCTTATAATAAGACTAACTAACAAAAAAGGATCTGCTTATGGATATTCAAAAACTAGAAACCTTTATTCAGTTGGCTGAGCATTTAAATTACTCTAAGGCCGCTGAAGAAACCTACACTACACAAGGTAATGTTTCCAAGCATATTTTGGCATTGGAAAAGGAATTGACTGTCAATCTGTTTAATCGCTCCAAGCGTCAAGTAACTTTATCTGCGGCTGGGCACGAACTGCTGCCTTATGCTCAGGAAATTGTCCATCAGACTCACTTGATGCAGGAAAAAGCTGCCCAAGTGAAACAAAGGCAGCAGCACTCACTAACTATCTATACCATTCCGACCTTAATTAACTATCCTGCCTTGGAAAAAATTGCGACATTTCGCAATCAGCATCCAGAGGTCAATTTGTTGCTGAAAGAGACTGAGAATGAGCCCTTGTCAGCCATTCGCTTTTTTGATGAGAATACCCTGTTCTTCACCCGATTATTCCAGCTGCCAGAGCATTCCTTTGACTACAAAATTGTTGATCAGGATTGTTTCGTGGCGGTGCTGCCAGCTGACCATCCTTTGGCTGAAGAAAAAGAATTGTCCTTGGAGCGTTTGGAAAGAGAAGCCTTCCTGCTGCTGGGAAAAGAAACCGGTCTTTTGAAACCGATTCTTCAACTGTGCCAGCAGTCTGGGTTTACACCTGAAAACAATTACGGCGGCTCCCGCATTGATCTAATTTTGAACATGATTGCCAGTGGTCTGGGTATTTCTCTATTAATGGAAAAAACGATTCTAGGAAAATTGCCGGAACAGATCGTTTACATTCCGATTGTACCTAACAAGCTCAGCCATCTATGCTTCGTTCGCAAGAATGGGCCGCATAGTACCGCCAACAATCTCTTTTGGCAATCCATTGAATAGCTCCATAAAAAGAAGTATTCCAAAACGGAATACTTCTTTTTAAAATGCGATTTGTTTTCTTCCTAATAAGGCGAATACAATAAAGAAGAAGAATTTTTATTAGGAGGAAAACAAATGAGCCAAGAAGAACTATACGATTTACGCAAGGTCTTAGAAGAATTAAAGCAAGAGCCTGGTGCTTACCATGAAACCGATGTCGAAGTGGACCCTGATTCCGAGCTGGCTGGCGCCTACCGCTACATTGGTTCCGGCGGCACCGTGATGCGTCCTACTCAGGAAGGTCCAACCATGATGTTCAACAACATCAAAGGCTTCCCCGGTACGCGAGTGACTATTGGGATTATGGCCAGTCGTAAACGGGTTGGAAAAATTTTGAACTATGATTATCGGTACCTTGGTCGATTGTTGAAGGAATCAGTAGCAAATCCTATTAAGCCAGTGAAGGTTTCTAAAGAAGAAGCCCCTGCACAAGAAGTGGTACATTTAGCCACGGATGATGGTTTTGATATTCGCAAGATCTTACCGGCGCCGACTAACACGCCTCAGGATGCTGGTCCTTATATTACGATGGGCGTAGTACTAGGTTCTGATCCTGACAAAACGATGAGTGATGTTACTATTCACCGAATGGTATTAGAAGACGAAGATACGATTGGAATGTATGTCATGCCTGGTGGACGTCACATTGGTCATTTCCAAGAACAATATGAAAAATTGAATAAACCTATGCCGATTACCATCAATATCGGACTTGATCCAGCAATTTCTATCGGAACGACCTTTGAACCGCCAACCACCCCTCTTGGCTACAACGAACTTTGGATTGCTGGAGCGCTACGTAATCAGCCAGTTCAATTAGTCGACAGCCTTACTGTGGATGAAGTGGGGATTGCCCGATCAGAATTTATCATTGAAGCTGAAATTTTGCCCAACGAACGTATGCAGGAAGATCTTCACACGAATACGGGTCATGCTATGCCTGAGTTTCCTGGCTATAATGGCGATGCAAATCCGGCGGTAAATATCGTAAAGGTTAAAGCGATTACTCATCGTAAAGACAATCCGATCATGCAAACCACCATTGGACCAAGTGAAGAGCATGTTTCCATGGCAGGAATTCCAACCGAAGCCAGCATTCTAGATTTAGTAGAAAAGGCCATTCCCGGTAAAGTAGTGAATGTTTACAATCCTCCAGCTGGCGGCGGCAAATTAATGAGTATTTTGCAGATTCACAAGGAACGGGAAGCCGATGAAGGCATCCAGCGTCAGGCAGCGATTTTGGCACTGTCGGCCTTCAAAGAATTGAAGACAGTCATTTTAGTAGATGATGATGTGGATATTTTTGATATGAATGATGTGATGTGGACCTTGAATACACGTTTCCAAGGGGACAAGGATATTATCGTTCTGCCCGGCATGCGGAATCACCCATTAGACCCGTCAGAAATCCCTGAATACAATCCGGGTGTCATTCGCTTTCGTGGAATGAGTGCCAAGACTATTTTAGATGGCACAGTACCTTTTGATTTGAAGGATAAATTTATTCGAGCACAATTTAAGGATGTATCTGACTGGGAAAAATACTTGAGATAAGAAAGTAGTGAATTAGATGAAAAAAAGACGGATCGTCATCGGCATCACCGGCGCTTCAGGCACCATTTATGCATTGGATCTGTTGAAGGCCTTGAAAAACTATCCGGAAATTGAAACCCACGGAGTCATTAGTGACTGGGCCAAAGAAAATTTGAAAATCGAAACCGATATGACCTTGACTGAGGTTTATGATTTACTGGATTATCACTACTCAGTTAAGGATTTAGGTGCTTCTATTGCCAGTGGTTCTTTTCTAGTGGATGCAATGGTGATAGTGCCTACCAGCATGCGAACGGTTGGGGCAATTGCAATGGGCCTAGCAGATAACTTGATTACACGGGCTGCTGATGTGACTCTAAAGGAACAGCGGAAGCTGATTTTAGTTCCTAGAGAAACACCCTTGCATGCCATTCATTTAGAAAATCTGACTAAGTTAGCCAAAATGGGGGTACAAATCATTCCACCTATTCCAGCTTTTTACAACCAGCCCCAAACCATTCAGGACTTGGTGCATCATCAAACCATGAAGTTGTTGGATGCCCTGCAGATTGATAACGAGTTATCTGGTCGTTGGAAGGATGCTTAAGATGAATCAAACAGTCGTAAAAACGCAAGCCGCAGGTTTTACAATGTCTGCTGAGGCCAAACAAATCGGTGGAGATCTGCTGATCACTTTAACTGGTGGAGACACACCGCATATTGGTACGGTGACGACTTTCTCCCGTAATCAAAAGAGAGAGACCCTTCGTTTCGAGAGCCACAGCGGACGGTTCCATAAAGATGATGTTTTAGCTGAGAAGCTGTTGGAAATCCTGGCGCCCTTTATTCCGGGAAACTGTGTGATTATTTCAGGAGTCCATGTTAACGGAATTACGCAGGAACAAATTGCCGCTTCCTTTGATATGGCTGCTCAATTGAGTCAGCAGCTAGCTGACTGGCTGAAAAAAAATCCTTTTACCTCGAAAGCCCCTATCTACAAAAAGGATCACGATGTAAATGACTGAAAAATAGACACCCCTCGAAAATCTGCTGAAGATTTTTGAGGGGTGTCTATTTTGTATATAAGAATTTTCAACACTAGCAGAACTTCCCCATTGAAGCGTCAGATAAGCACACTTATTTTCTGCTTCATCGTTTGAATACGTTGCTCTGAAGCTATTCAATGGATGGTCTAAAAGATGTTTATTGTATGAATCTTAGCACTAGTTTAGAAGAATTGACTGTCTAAAAGACAACCACCTTTTTTAACTGGTCTCGTGCTCAGCTTATATCTTTTTCTTATCCTTTTTCATCCAGATAAATAATCCAGCTGACAAGGCTACTACAATTATCCCTACAGTTGCAAATAGATTGTTCAACTGCTCACCTGTTTTCGGTAAAGCTTTATTAGAAGTTACCGTACTTGGTGTACTAGTAGACGGTATTGTAGTAGAATTGCCTGTCTTTATTGTGCTTGTTGGCGTATTTGGATCCTCTGCAGTTGGCGTACCTGTAGTCGAATCTTCTGTATCTGACTTTTGTTTATCCAGCACTGTTAAAGTAATTGTCTTTTCTGCTACATGGGACTGGCTGTTAGGTGTCTTTCCTTCGACATAATAAGTAATTTTATACTTTCCAGCCTGTGTCAACGTATCATTGATTGTAGAAACAGGTATTCCCTCTCCTTCGACATCAAATCCCGTAACGTAGTCTTCTGCATTTTTGAATTTAGCCCAAGATAGGACTTCTTCTTCGGTTAATTTATCACCAACATGCATCGTTTTATCCGCCGCTTCGATGGTTGGTGCGGACTGATCTTTTTTAGGTAAAACAATGAGTTTTACCTCTTTCACTTGGCCATCGGCACTTGTTAAGCTCACTTCATATTCACCAGCTTTAGACACGTCAGCTTTACTCAAGTCAACACTAACCTCAGAAGGTTTGCCATCCTTGTCTGTTGCACTAGCTTTGAAGTCAGAGGCAGTAGGTTTTGGATCCCCAACATGCATAGTGAAGTTTTCTCCAGCGATCTTTTGTTTATTATCATTATCTAAAACAGTAATCGTCGAGATACTTGTGGTTGTTAGTCCATAAGCGTTAGTTACACCATATTTTATTGTATAGGTGCCAGGTTTGTTGGTGTCCACACTATTATTCAATACTTCAATTTTATCAGTTAAATCTGTTTTAGGAGAACCATCCTTTTGTTGGTCAAAGGCTGATACATTTTTTAATGCGTCAAAGGATTCTCCTACATGGATGGTCTGATTACCTGCCTCGATAACTGGCGCCACCGGATCTACCCAATTAACACTAATTTCCCCACTGCCACTGTATTGTCCTTGAGCTCCTTGCCAAGTAAAACTTACCTGTGAAGGCAGATTGGTTGGACTTGCTTCGATAATAAAGCTTTGAACACTATTTGTACTACCTTCAATAGGCTTGATTGACCCATCCGTTAATTTCACTGCAGAAATACCTGCTAAATTATCCAACGTTAATGTTTGAGCTGTCGGATCTGGTGTTCCCGCATAGTATCCTGTTGAACTATCATATTGATAATCTAACGAAGTAATCGGCACAGCAATTTCATATTGCTTCGTATTATTTCCTGTTGGTTTAATCAGTGAAATATCTTTTTCGTAGGTTTGATTGATTGCCGAAGTATTTGAATTCAGTTGGTAACCTTCCATAAATTCAATACTGTAAATTTGGTTATTATCCACCTTATAGACATGTAAATTCGGGTATCTGTCTTTTAAATTCTTCATGACAGAAATATCTTTAATTTGATTATTGTTAACGATTAAGTATTCCAAATTAGTAAATGTTGCGTTTGCAAACGCATCGATCTCGGTAATCATGTTATGGCTGGCATCAAGAGTCACCAAACTAGTTAAGGTCGACTTAGCAATTGGTGAAATATCTGTAATTTGATTGTGTGAGGCCAATAAGGTATTTAGCTTAGGCACATCAACATTCTCGATAATCGAAATGTCAGTTAATAGATTGTTAGAGACATCCAATCGTTCAATATTCGGCAAATTAATGCCTGCAATACTGTTTAAATTAGTCAATACATTATTGGAAAGATCGGCAGACGTTAATGAAGTCAACTGGTTACTTTTTACAAAGGAGATATCTGATAAATTGTCCCCTGTTGCAATGATTGTTTCCAACTTTGATAATGTGCCGATTTCAGATAGATTACTTGTCTTTGATAGATCTGTATTCGTTACAGATAAATAGGTTAGGTTCTTTGCATAAGACAAACCTTGTGCATTAGAAATTTCTTTGCTATCAATAGAAGCACTTGTGATACTAAGCATATCTTGTTGCGTGAAGTCGGTTTTGCCTAAAATTTCGGCTACAATTGCTTGTAGGTTTTCATCTGGCATCCATGAATCGATAGACTCATCTCCAGTAGCAAGCACTTCAACTTTTTCACTATCCGTATTCTTATTATTGTTTATGTCTTCGGTTGCCTTTGTATCCTTTTGGTTTTGATTTTCAGCAGCTGTTGAATCATCTCCACCCTTACTCGTTTTGTCTTCTGTTTCCTCTGATACTAATTCTTGGCGACTGCCTGAAGAATCAGTTGTTGTCTCAGCAAAGCTTGTCAAAGGAACCAATGCTTGTGAGCAAAGTACTAAAGCTGTCATAAAAATATGTGTTTTTTTCATATTACTTTCCCTCCGCCTTTTCGTCAAAAAAGTTACAAACATACCACCTTACTCAAAAAAACAAGTTTAAGATCTATGGATAGGTATCTTTTTCTAAAGAAAATAACTCAAAATTAATTTTCTTACAATGATTATCATAATAGAATGAAAAAGAAATGGCAAGATGATTTTTTTAACACTAATAGAGAGTGGCAGTAAAAATGTTTCGGAGTATTACGTAGGGTAGTCGCTGCTTAGCTCTTCCTAAAGCTATCTTTACGATAGGAAAAATAAAAAAGTTAATACCTTCATATTTTTTTAATGAACAAACTTTTTTCTTCGTGAAAAATAGGTACCTTTTAGAAATACTGCCGAAGCGTTTCTAAAAGGTACCTATTTGATTGAATTTATTCAACTACTTACCGTAACATTATTTTACTTATCTGCCGCTGGAAAAACCATTAAATTCCAACATTGAAGCTCATAACGGTAGAACCCGCCTTTAATAATCGGATCTTCGTCAGAAATTCGTTGGGCATCGGCCAAATCATTGGCTTCGAAAAGAATCATCGCACCATCGACTTCCTCTGTTTCCATATTCCCAAATACTCCGGCTAATAAATAGCGTTCACTGGCTAATTGTTGAAGATACTCCATCGAAGCCATCGCTTCTTCTTCACCAACCTCTCGTTCATCAAGCTTGTAATCTGTTCTCACATATAGCATTTTTTGTTCATTCATCTGCTTCCAACTCCTCCTTTAATTCCCAAACAAATAATTGTTTTCCTTATCGGCTACCTGTACTGCCTTCAGCTTGTAAGTAGCGTACCCGCCAACTACTAACGGCTCTTGCTTACAAAGCATCTCCGCTTCTTCATAGCTGGCAGTTTTAAGCAGCAGCATACCAGCGACACCAGGATACCCTTTAAAGACACCACAAAAATCTAACTTGCCAGCTTCGTCCAGCTTTCTCAAATGCTCAACGTGCTTTTCCACCTCCGCCTTCGTCAAACGATTGTAGGTTTTGGTTTTTTCAATAAACATAGCATAGACCCATTTTTCCATTTACTTTTCACTCCTTTACTCTTCATACATCTGAACAATCATTAACGCTTGCTCCTTTAACATTGTTTGGACTTTTTTTGGTGACAAAACCTGCACCTGCCTGCCAAAAGAAAGCAAGTAATGAATCATCCAATGATTCAATTCCGCTTCAAACTCAACCACGTAACTGCCGTCCGCTTCAACTGTCAATTGATCTTCAGCGAATTCATCGTACAATCGATGGATTGCCTCTGGTGAAAACCTCAGCTGCAGCTTGGTCAACCTTTCTACTGCTTTTGGTGATTTCATTGAATAGTCTTGCGGTAATTCTCTTGCAAAGGTTTCCGTTTGTACCCTCAATCGTTTCGTTCTGGACAGTCGAAAAACTCTTATTTCCAGCTTTTCTTGGCAGTAGCCGACAATATACCAGGCATGGGATTTAAAGACTAAACGTAAGGGTTCAATTTTCCGATGGGATTTTTGTAATTCAGAATTTGCATACTCAAAAGCAATCACATGCTTATTTAGAATGGCATACTGCAAATCCGACAATTTAATCCTTTCGGTGTCATCGCTTCCCCAATAAGAAAAATCTACCTCTAACCATTGCGGCTGCAGCACATTATGAAAGACTGCTCCAATCTTACTAATTGCTATTTCCGCATTTGGATAGTCGGTTGCCTGTAGAAGCTGCAATCCGTGGTAAATATTCTGCTGCTCCTCTTTAGTCAACAAGGATTTATCCAGCGTATAGCCCTCTAATAAGGATATCCCACCTCCAGCACCTTTGGCGGACAAAATAGGAATTCCTGCTAAGGTCAGTGTATTGACATCTCGATAAATGGTTCTTGTTGAAACATTGAACTGTTCCGCCAGTTCCTTTGCAGTCACTTGTCCATGATCGATTAAATAGAAGATCATTTGTACCAGACGTTCGATTTGCATGAGTCTTCTTCCTTTTCTATAAAAATCATAGCATACCTAATATGACAACTAGCTGTCGCATTTGGTTCATTTATTCTTAAAACCAGCAAAGAGGAAATAAGGTCTTCCCTATTCCCTCTTTGTTTATTTATTTTTCAGTTTTGGATCTAGATAATCCCGCATGCCATCACCAACGAAATTTGCGCCAATGGACATGGAGAAAATGGCCAAGCCTGGGAAGGTGGACATCCACCAGTAATTCATGTTGTTGACCCCATCAGATACCATCGAGCCCCATTCTGGTGTTGGTGGTTGTGTTCCCAACCCCAGAAAACTTAAGCCAGAGAAGGTTACGATGGCATTGCCGATATCCAAGGTAGCCATAACCAGCAACGATCCTAGTGCGTTAGGAACAATTTCCTTCACCAAGATACGCAGATGACTGGCACCTAATACACGGGAGGCGACAATGTATTCATTTTCCTTCAAAGTAATAACCAAACTACGCATCAGCCTAGCGTAGTTCGGCCACCAAATAATAGTCATGGCAAAAACTGAATTTGAAATGCTGGGTCCTAAGGCAGAAGCGATTACCATTGCCAATATCAACGGCGGAAAAGCATTGATCAGCTCAGCGATCCGCATCATGACATCGTCAACAAATCCACCCACATACCCGGCAATTCCGCCATAGATTGTTCCCACAACAATCGTAATACAAACGGTCACCAGTCCTGCTGCAATCGACACGCGACTGCCGACTAAAACTCGCGAAAATACGTCCCGCCCTAACTCGTCAGTTCCCAGCAAATGACCGGAGCCAGGTGCTTGGAAACGCGCAGTCATATCTTGGGCAATTGGGTCTTGAGAAACTAGATAGGGTGAAAGCAGTGCTGCTAAAATCCAGCCCACACAAATGACAATCCCTAATTTAAATAAAAAGTTTTTTTGCTTTAGAAATCGTTTCATCAGCTGTACCTCACTCTCGGATCAATCACTCCATAAAGAATATCGATTAATAGATTGAGGATTACATTGATTAATGCGATTAACAATGACACCCCACAAATAGCTGGGAAATCAAGGGTCGTTGCGGACAAATAAGCATATTGACCAATTCCTGGCCAAGAGAAGATTTTCTCAACAAAAACCATTCCGCCCAGCAAATTACTAAAGCCCATCCCCATAACTGTAATTACCGGGATCAAGGCATTGCCTAACGCATGACGCATAATGATTCGTCCACGAGACAAGCCCTTGGCCTTAGCTGTTCGAATATAATCCAATGAGGTTACTTCCAGTAGGTTGGAACGCGTTTGACGGGAGATTAACCCCATAGTGAAGAATCCTAACACAATTGCTGGAAGGATCAAGTGAGATAGGGCGTCATTTACCAGCGACCAATCTCCTTTCAATAATCCATCCAAAACATATAATCCTGTTCCACCTGTTGGTGCCGTCATTCTGGAATTAATTCGGCCGCCACCTGGGAACAAGTGCCACTTCGAATAAAAGAGCAACAGCATCACCAGAGCAAACCAAAAGTTAGGTATGGATACACCGCTGATGGAAATTGTTCGAACCGCATAATCCAAAGGTTTGTTGCGATAAACAGCCGACAACACCCCAAAGGTAATTCCAAAGATAATCGCAATGATCATCGCTACAATGGACAGCTCCAAGGTAGCTGGGAAAAACTGCTTCAAATCACTTAGCACTGGATTACCAGTACGGATCGAAATGCCCAAATCTCCCCGCAGCAAATTGCCTAGATAGATAAAGTATTGCTGCATCAACGGTTTATCAAGTCCCCATCTTGCGCGGTAAGCAGCAACGGCTTCAGGATCACTCATTGCGTGGGGACTCATGTTTGATGCAATTGGATCACTAGGAACCAAGTGAGAGATCATGAAAACCAAAAAAGAGATTCCGATGACCAGAAAGCAGACAAACACTAAGCGCCGCAATAAAAACCTTGCCATATTCCTCATGTGATTTTGCTCCTTGCATCTAGATTATTTGATAGCTACATCCTGGAAGTTGATTTTTTGTACTTCATAGTAGTTCACGCCATCTAAATTACTGCGGTAAGCCAATACCTTCGGATGCTGCACTAACATAGCATAAGGCATGTCTTTATCAAGCAATTCTTGAAGCTCTTTAGAAGCTGCCGCTCGTTTGTCTTCATCTGATTCAGTTTCAATTGTTTTTTGCAGTTCGCTAATTTTCCCATCGGATGGATCTGTTGTCCATTTCGCACGTTCACCGACAGTTTCACCTGGCAGGAAGGCTAATTGATTGTTGATATCCATGTAATCTGGATGCCAGTGCATCATTAAGAATTGTTCTTTCCCTTCACGGTAAGAATCAATCACGACCCCGATTTCAGAGGTTTCGATTTTAGCATTGATCCCAATTTTACTTAAATCGTCTTTGATTTTTTGGCCAATCGTCGTCCAAGACATTCCTTCTGTGTCAAAGTTCGCTACAGTAAATTTCACTTCAAAACCATCTTTGTAGCCAGCTTCGTCCATTAATTTTTTCGCTTTGTCTAGATCCATATAGTCAGTTTCTTTTTCCAAAGCCCCAGTGAAGCCTTCCGGTACAATGTTTAATGGTAAAACTGATTTATCGCCGCAGATTTCCAACAACTCTTTGTAATTAATTGCTAAACGAACCGCTTCTTGCACCTTAGCATCTGCCATCGGTCCACCGATTTCCGGATCATCATTCATCAATAGGAAGGTAGTCGTTGTTCCAGTGTAGTTCTTCAATTCTACGCCTTCTTGGTCTTTCAGTTGAGACGCATTGTCTACCCCTACGCCTAAAGCAATATCAATATCTCCTTGCTTCAAGTTTTGAATCTGTGTGTTCACATCTGGAATTTCTTTACAGATGACTTTGTCGTTCTTCACATCGCCCCAGTATTCTTCGTTGCGATCAAGCACCACTTCTACATTTTGTTTCCATTCGCTGAGAACATAAGCTCCTGATCCTGCTGAGTTTTGGTTTAACCATTCTTCTGCAGTATCTTTAGTTGCCGCATCTTCAGCGTCTGTTCCGCCATGTTCTTTGACTACTTCAGAATCCATAACTGCGAATGAGTTGTTCGCCAGTTTTACTAGAAATGCTGCATCCGGTGCATTTAAAGTAATCACTACCGTTTGATCATCTGGTGTTTCTACACTTTTCACATTTTCGGTATGATGACTTGTATTACTCTTTAAATTTTTCGTCCGATTAATACTGAAGGCTACGTCTTTTGATGTCAGTTTGTTCCCGCTAGAGAACTTCACGTCTTTTTTCAGCTTGAAGGTATGAACCGTTTGAGAATCATCTAGTTCATGTTCTTCCGCTAATGATGGTTCAGGTGTTGATGAATCATAGGTCCGGTACAAGTTATCGTAAAGTGCATAGTAAACCATGTTGCCATAAACTTCGTAACCATGAGCTGGATCCAAGGTCTTCAAGTCAGAGTCCATTCCTACGACCAACGTATTTTCCCCATTTGTGCTGCCTCCAGAGCTTCCCCCTGAATCATCTGTATCTCCGCCACCGCCACAAGCAGTTAACAGCAATACCAACGTGCTTAACAAACCCAATGCGACTTTTTGATGTTTTTTCATTTTCTAATTTCCTCCCTCAGTGTTTTTTTTACATAAATGACAAGCCACAAAGTGATTGTCTTTTACTTCAAGTAATTCCGGATTCTCTGTTTCGCAAACCGGCATAGCATATGGACAGCGCGTATGGAACTTGCAGCCCTTTGGTGGATTGGAGGGACTTGGAACATCCCCTTTTAAAACGACACGATCCGTTTTTTCCAAATCGATCGTTGGTGCCGCAGAAATCAGTGCTTGAGTGTAAGGATGCAAGGTATCTTCATAGAGTGCCTTTTTATCCGCCAGCTCCACAATATTTCCTAAATACATCACGGCAATCCGATCACACATGTGGTAAACAACCCCTAGGTCATGGGAAATAAACAAGTAAGTTAGTTCCATCTTTTCCTGCAGGTCTTCCAGCAGGTTAATCACTTGTGCCTGAATTGACACATCTAAGGCCGATACTGGTTCATCACAAATGATGATCTCAGGATTCAAAGCCAAAGCTCGAGCAATACCAATCCGCTGCTTTTGTCCTCCAGACATTTCATGGGGATAGCGATGCTTATACTCCGGTGCTAATCCTACCATGGTTAAAAGCTCATCAATCTTTTGATCAATCTCCTGTTTAGACATACTACTTTTATGGTGAATCTTAAAAGGCTCCGCTAAGATAGCCCCGATCCGATTTCGCGGATTCAGACAAGCGGAAGGGTCTTGGAACACTAACTGAACCTTGGAACCAAAGGCCACCTTTTCTTTACGACTTTTTAGCTGATTCACTTCTTGTCCATCAATACAAATTGCCCCCTCAGTGATTGGGAACAAATTCAAAAGAGTCTTTCCAAGCGTACTTTTCCCGCAGCCGCTTTCACCTACCAACCCAAATGTTTCACCCTTTTTTATTTGAAAGGAGACGCCATCCACAGCTTTCAGTGTGCCCTTTTTCCCTTTACTGTCTCGAATATCGAAATATTTTTTTACATTTTCTAATACGACTATCGGTTCTTGTGCTTCCATTGTTATGGGCTCACCTCGACTTCCTCGGCTGAAGAATATTTAAAGCAGCGTACCTTTCGTCCCTCAGCAGTTTCTGATAAAGCAGGTCGTTTCTCCTTGCAAATATCCATTGCATAAGGACATCTTGGATGGAAGCTGCAGCCTTTAGGCATATCATCCAAACGCGGAACAACACCATCGATACTGTTTAATGGTTCCTTTTGATCCTGCATTTTAGGAATTGCTGCAATTAAGCCCTCGGTATAAGGGTGCATTGGTTCATCGAGAATATCGCGAATACTGCCTTGTTCAACAATTTTCCCTGTATACATCACTACCACTCGATCACAAACCTCAGAAACTACACCCAAGTCATGAGTGATCATGATAATCCCCATTTTCAACTTTTCCTTCAGATCCTTCAGCAGCTCTAATATTTGTGCCTGGATCGTAACATCCAGTGCAGTTGTCGGCTCATCGGCAATTAGGAGTGGAGGATCACAAGCTAAAGCCATCGCAATCATGATCCGCTGCCGCATACCACCAGACATTTGATGGGGATACTCATTGAAGCGCTGCTCCGGCGCCGGAATTCCAACCAGCTTCAAAAGATCAATTGCTTTAGCTTTAGCCTCTTCTTTACTGATCTTCTCATGAATCAGCATCGATTCCATGATCTGCTTGCCGCATTTATGGAGTGGATTTAAAGAAGTCATAGGCTCTTGGAAAATCATCGCCAGTTGATTCCCACGATAATGCTGCTTCTCTTTTTCTGGCATAGTGATCAAATCTTTTCCCTTGAAAAAGGCATGTCCAGTAACGGAAGAGGTATCTTCATCCAATAGTCCCATAATGCTTAATGAAGTAACGCTCTTGCCGCTTCCGCTTTCACCAACGATTCCCAAGGTTTCATTTGTATTCAATTGAAGGTCCAAATTGTCGATTGCTGTGACTGTTCCATTGTACGTTCGGAATTTTACAGTCAGATGATCGACGCGTAACAATTCTTCATCCATAAAATAATTATCTCCCCACACGATTCTTTCTTTAATGATCCATTAGAATACCTATCATTTTCTAATCTTAGGAAAAATACATTGTCAGAAATTTCACATAATACTATATCTATTTATTATAACAGCACTGGAAACGTTGTCAAGACGGCATCGTTTGCGAATATAGCTATGTGATTCTCATTGATAACATACAAATTGATACCCTTAAATACTTAGTTTACAATGAGAAATTTTATTTTTTTCCAATTTACTAGCGATTTATTCTTTGGATAAAATTCATTTGGTGTTGCTTTTTTTCTTTCAAATAACAAATTTCGAAATTTATTCGATTGAATCATTCGTACCGAGACACTTCCTTTGATAGTGATGGAAGTATTTTTTTCACTCACTGTCAGGAAGCTGCATAAAAATAATCTAGCCATTCGGATGTTTGTGCAGAGAATACCCTTTTATGGAAAAGCTCAGTATTAGTTAAATAAAGACCAGGTAGGTATCGGATTTACAGACGGTCCTAACGATTCAATGTAGCTACTTATTGAAGTTTGAGAGATTAGAGACAAAAAAGCTACCGATTCACATGCTCGTTAGAAGAAACATGCACACTGCTGAAGAGCAACAATCGATTTGAAGTCTATTGACATTTCTTTCCCCCCTTGTTACTTTAATACTAGTTAAATTATGTGATTAGTTTAAGGCGTTTAGAGGTTACCCCTAGTGTACAAATCGTACATCTGCGTAACCTCTAAGCGCCTTTTTTATCAGCTAAGCAGGTTTTAAAATCAGAAGGGATGGGGTTGCGTTGGGGAAAGACATGACTCAAGGTGGAATTGTCAAAATGCTGCTGCTTTTTACTATTCCTTTAGTATTGAGTGGCGTATTTCAACAGCTGTTCAATTGGGTGGATGCGTTCATTGTTGGAAATGTTGAAGGAGAGTTCGCACTAGCTTCGATTGGTGCAACCTCAGCTGTGTATAATCTGTGTATTACTACAATTGTAGGCTTTACTTCTGGAATTTCAATTTTGTCTGCACAGCAGCAAGGTAGAAAAGAGCTGGACAAGGCGAGAAACACCCTAATATCCTTTACCCTGATTTTAGGGGTATTTTTCTTATTAGTTGCAATGCTGGGGATCTTTTTCACTACGCCGATCATTGATACGTTGGGTACCCCAGAAAATTTAATGGCCGTTGCAAGACAATATCTCAGAATCATGTTCATCGGTGTTCCGTTTTTAGCTATTTATAATGTGTATGCAGCTATTCTACGAGGATGCGGAGACAGCCGAGCTCCGTTTGTCGCGATTATCGTCTCTTCGCTGATCAATGTGGTACTAGATCTTCTACTCGTAGCTGTCTTGAAGAAAGGTGCTGAGGGAGCAGCTATTGCGACTGTGTTTGCGCAAATTGTTATGACTATATTTATTGTTCTGTACACGGAGAGAAACTATTTTTATTTGAAGTTTCGCTGGAACAAAAAGTTTTTTACTCGCACAGCAATTACTCAAGGCTTCGGTTTTGGCTTGCCGCCGACGATTCAAGCGAGTACTAGTTCAGTCGGAAACCTGATTCTCCAGCGGTTTATGAACGGCTTCGGAGAGCGAGCGATTGCCGCGTTTAGCACGGCTTATCGCATTGACTCCGTGATCCTTTTGCCTATCGTGAACTTTGGATCGGGAATCGCAACCGTCGTGGCACAAAATATTGGGGCAGGTAATCCTGAACGAGCGAAAAAGGTGTTGAAAATCGGCTTGATTATGATGTCTATTATCTCAATCGGTTTGACAGGATTGGTTCTTGTGACTGGGGAATATTTACTGACCATCTTTGGTCTTACGTCCCAGTCGGTGGCAATTGGTAAATCGTTCTTTCAAGTATTGGCAAATTTCTATATTGTCTTTGGGTTGGCCATGGCGATTAGAGGCTATTTGGAAGGAAGAGGCGACATGTTGTTTTCCAGTGTTGCTGGGATTGCTGCGTTGCTCGTTCGGATTGTCGTATCTTATGGATTTGTTGACCAGTTTGACCGTATGATTGTTGCGTATGCGGAAACTTTTTCATGGGTGGTCCTTCTGGGAATCTATCTTGCTCGTTATTGGCAAACGCAGTTAAAAAAAGCGGTGTTTGCGAAATTTCCTGACCAATAAAGCAAAGTAACTTCTTATTTAAACAGATAAAAAATTCGACAAACATACTAATTAGATGTGTTTGTCGAATTTAAGTTAATCAAGTTTTATTGGTGTCGCAGTTTCGTTAAGTACCTGATTCAACGCTTCAATATTGCTTCGCCCCTGAGTTTGCAGCCATTCTTTGGCGGCTTCTGTTCCTTGAATGACATAGGGTTCTACACCGTTTGCCCAAGTTGCTCTTCCACATAGCACTCCATTAAAGGTAGAGCCTGCTTCTTTGGCAAAATGCAAGGTTTCTTGGAACAACGCAGCACTGACACCCGCACTTAAAAAGATAAATGGTAGATTGGTTGCTTCAGCTTGTTCCTTGAAGAAGCCTGCAGCCTGCTCTTTAGTATAGACAGGTTCTTCCTCTCCATAGCCTGCTACAAAGTTCATATTAACTGGCACTTCTACCTTTAATACATCTACTCCATAGCGAGGGGCTGAAAATTCTTTCATCATTTCAATTACCTTATGAGGCTTTACCTTGGCATATTCTAATGAAGAGCTGTCAGCATTAGCGGCATCATAAGAAACTAATTCGAGAAAGAAGGGAAATTCTTCTGCTTCACATTCCGATCCAATTCGTTCCATAAATACTTTCTTTTGTTTATTAATTGCTTCGTCTTCATCTACATCGTAGTAGAGCAAGAATTTACACGCATCTGCTCCAGCTTCCTTCAAACGCTTCACCGACCATTCAGAAAGAATATCTGGCAAGCGTCCAGGAGTAGTCGCATCGTATCCGGTCTTCTCATAGGCCAGCAATAAACCCGCAGTATCCGCTCGTTCGTCAGCCGCCGGCAAGCCATATTCTGGATCAAGCAGAATAGAACTAGCGTAAGGCGTCAGCTCTTTTGAAACTAGTTGCTTGAACTCAGCAATTTCTTCATCGGTGGCCTCGCTGCCTTTAAACTTAGCGATCATTTTTTTCAAGGCACCCCGTTGATCAATTGCTAATGCGCCAATGATTTGCCGCTCATTGCTTAACTGCTTCAAGTAATTTCTTTTTGCTTCCTTCATTTTTTCCCTGCTTTCTAAAATGTAGTTACTTCAATCTGATCAAAAAGCTGCTGATAATTGGCTAAATTGACTGCTCCTGTGACTGCTTCCTGAGCATTTAACATGCCAAGCACATTCCCTCTTTTCAGCAAAGCTTTTGCATCTTTTCCCTCAGCAATCGCTGCTGCAAAACCAGCAACGGTCGCATCACCTGAGCCGACTGGATTCTCAACGTCAATTTTAGGAATCGTTACTCGATAAAAGGTGTCTTGATGCTTGGCAACGGCTCCCTGTGCTCCTAAGGAAATCACTACCCACTGAATTCCAGTAAATAAGTCATTCATCAAAGCGTCTTTAATACTTGCCGTATCTTCCAGCGAAATTCCCAGCAGCTCTGACAATTCCTCCTGGTTTGGTTTGATTAAATAAGGCTTATACGGACTGCTTAATACTTGCTGCAAAGCTTTGCCTGAGCAATCCAGTACAACCGGCTTTTCAAAGTCTTTGCAGCGTTTGATTACTTCTACGTAAAAATCCTCTGGAACCCCTTGAGGCAGACTGCCGGAAATTGTCAGCACCTCAGCGGTCGGAATCATATCATCCAGCTGAGTTAAAAAGCTTTGGACTTCTTCTGCTTGAATGATTGGACCACTCTCAAGAATTTCTGTTTGTTTTCCTTCATGCAGGATGGCAATACAGTTTCGGGTATTGCCAGAAATTTCAGCAAACTGATGAGAAATACTGGCTGCATTTAATTCAGTCTTAATCCCTTCGCCAACATAGCCTCCTAGCAACCCGCTGGCAATCACTTCATGATTCAGCTGTTTTAAGACACGCGTCACATTTAATCCTTTGCCGCCAGCAGTTTTCCTTGTGTTGCTTAAACGATTAACGGTATTTAGTTGAAAGCTTTCCAGCGGATAAGAGATATCAATGGAAGGATTCATAGTGATCGTTACAATCATTAGGCTCGCTCCTTAGTCATGGTATTCGCCGCGATCCCACTTTTCGATAAATTCATCAAAGAAATTGGCTGCGAATTGTTTTTCTGACGCTTGTTCAACGTGATCAATTTTGGCGATCCATTCTTTGTTGGTTGCATCTTCTTTGTACTCCGCTTTAATAAAAGCTTCAATGATATCACAAATTAGAAATTCACCAGTAATACGGGCACCAAAGCCGATGACATTGGCATTAAGTTGTTCCTTTGCATAGATTGCCGTTGTCATATCCCGGACCAAAGCACCTCGAACACCCGGAACTTTGTTCACCGCATTATTGATTCCTACTCCGGTTCCACACAGACAAACCCCTAAATCGGCTTCGCCATTTACAACTGCTTCTCCTACCTTCTTGCCAAAAATAGGGTAATGAGTTCTAGTAAAATCATACGTTCCTACATCTACTACTTCGTATCCTTTAGATTTCAAAAAATCAGATACTGCGATTTTAGTATCCGTTACAATATGGTCGCATCCTAGTGCAATTTTCATTTTTTCCATCCTCTCTTAAGCCATTTTATTTAGCATATCCACCCGAACCTGATGACGTCCGCCATCATAATCCGCTGATAGAAATTCACGTGCAATATTCATCGCTAGTTCAGGTCCTACAATCTTTGCTCCCAAAGTAATCATGCGGGAATCATTGTGCTCTCTCGTCATATAGGCTGTCCGTTCATCCGATACTTCTGCTGCCACTATGCCCTTTACCTTCGTTGCTGTCATGAAGCTTCCAGCACCATACCCATCAAGTGCTATACCTAAACTTTGTTCATTTTTTAAAAGATCTTCTGCAATTGCCAAGGTAGATTCTACGAAATCCTTTGCTGGGCTCTCACTTTTGTCCACTACCTCGTGACCTTCCTGAATTAAATTTTCCTTGATGTAATCCTTTAATTTCATGCCATCCTGATCTGAACCTAGTACTACACGCATGCTTTTTTCCTCCTTAAATAGTGATTGCCTTAACTTTACGATCACTCTTAGCCTGGCAGTCATTTTTCATGCTAACTTCATCAGCATTCTCCGATTAAAGAAAATCGCTTTGAATCAGTTACCATTCTCCTTACAATCATAATAAAACATTTTCAAACATTATTCAACTACTTTTTGTTTGTTTCGGTTCGTTATAAGCATTTTTATCAAAACAACAAACATAAACGCTCACCAGAAGCCCAAAAAAAGCAAGAACCAGATTATATCGTTCTGGTTCTTGACTGCTAGTCTGCTATTATTTTCTGATCTTTTTCTATCCGGGTGTAACTCTCATCTTTGTCCTTGTTGGTAATTACGGTTGTTATATCCTTTAAATGGTAATAGGTGTAAAAATCCTTCTGCCCAATCTTCGTATGATCTACTAATAGATATTTCTCAGAAGAATTGTTTAGTGCAATGGCTTGTGTCTGTCCTTCTTCAAACGTTGAAGTCATTATATCCTGCTCATTTAAGGCATTGCAGCTAAAGAAAGCTTTGTGAAAATGGATGTCCATCAAATTCTTATTAGTAATCTCACCAAAAAAAGATTGGGTCGTATCCCGCATCTCTCCACCTAGCAAATAGACCTTCCGCTGATTGCTTGACTCCTTCAGCTTTTGAAACACTGGCAAACAATTCGTTACAACTTGAATCGATTGCATCGTAATTACTTCTGCTAATAGTTCAATCGTTGTTCCCGGCCCTAGAAAGATGGTTTCATTTTCTTGAATAAGCTGGACTGCCTGACGAGCAATTGCTTGCTTTTCTTCAATATTCATGACTTGTTTCTCACCATGAGACAGCTCCTGACTGCGAATAAAATTCTTCAGTCGTGCACCGCCATGGACTCGTTCCAACAGCCCTTGGCCCTCCAGCTCGTCTAAGTCACGGCGAACCGTCATATCAGAAATATTTAACTGTTTGATAATATCACTCACCTTGACCGTTCCACTGATCTGCAGCAGCTGCATAATCGCTTTTTGCCTTTCATCTTTTAACAAAAGTCCACCCCTCATCTTGTTTAATCGTTTTTCTTTTCTTCTATAATAACAGGTATTTGCTGTTTAGGCAGTATTCGTTCGTCAGCATAATCAATTCGCTGGAACAATGCTTCTCATTTCTACTAAAAAGGTATACAATGAAGCGAACTTTCTAGTGTAGAAATGAGGGGATACCATGCTGACAAAGCAAACATTTAACCATAATCAGAATACTTGGATCAACCTGACAACTGAAAGCAAAGAAGAAGTCGCACAGCTTTACAACGAATACAAAATCGATGAAGAGGTCGTTGAGTATTCCTTAGATAAAAACGAAAGAGCGCATCTGGATTTTGACAAAGCCGCTCAAACCTTCGTCTTAATCTATAATGTGCCCAATCGTTTAAAAATCGATAATCACTATGAGACGATTCCTATGTCCTTCATTATCAAGGATCGCCTGCTTATCACTGTTACAAATAAGAGAAACCAATATTTATTCTTCGAAATGCAAAATTATTTGGAGAAGTTTCCTACTGTTTCGATCTTCCAATTTTTATTTGCCAGTCTTTTCCTAATTAGTGAAGCTTTCTTTCCTTTTGTCGAAGAGATGAACCAAGATCGAACCAAGGTCAGCAATAAGCTAAAGGATAAAACTACTAAACGTAACTTATTGGAATTATCAGACTTAGAAACTGGGATTGTCTTCTTCATTTCTGCTTCTAAGCAGAATGTCGTGCTGCTGGAACAAATCAAAGCACACGCCATCTACAAGCAGCTAAGTGATCCAGAAAAGGAAGAACTGGAAGATGCTATGATTGAAGCGAAGCAATTAGTCGAAATGACCAAGCTCTCTTCTGAAATCTTACAGCAGCTCTCCAGCACCTACAATAATGTCTTAAACAATAATCTAAATGATACCATGCGTATTTTGACCATTCTTTCCGTTTTACTAACCATTCCAACAATTATCACTGGTTTTTTCGGTATGAACATGCCCTTACCTTTGGAACATAATACTTCTGGTTGGATAATCGCCATCGTAATCAGCACGGTTCTCTGGTTTGGTCTTTCACTAATTTTTAGGAAACTACTAAAGCGATAATGTTAAGCGACGAGCTGCTCTCCTAAAGCAGCTCGTCGCTTTTCTCATGGGAATGATTATGTATAAATTTTTCCAAAATGAATAAAACAGGGGAATTTAATATATGTAATTTGGTTATTCACATTTTAAAGCTAAATAATCCTAATTAGGCAATGTAATTTTATAAGTTGACGTAGCATTGCTAACTATAAAAAAAGACAGAATTGAATCCTCTTACTTTTTTCAGATATTCCTTTTTTAAGTGAATAATTGTGAGAAAATCATTTAAATCAGTTTTTTCGATTCTTAAGAACTTTTTGATTGTTCTTTGTTTTTTTTAGCCCTCTTGTTACCTAGATTCTCTTGGAAAGCATATAAAGGTTTATATATCAGCATTTAAAACTCATATAGTTTATTATTCAAAGAAAACTTTTGTTTTTTTAACCTATATTTCAAATTAGAATCACTATCTTTTAGAGATTTCTTTAATTCAAAAATTTCACAAACGATTAAATTTCCTGTAACTTAATATGTGTAAGATATGTCTAGTTATTTATATAATCTTTTTTATTTTCAGAAGGGTAGGATGTTAAATGATTAAATTGTATATTTCTCCAAGTTGTACTTCATGTAGAAAAGCGAGAGCGTGGTTAAACGAAAAAGGGTTGGAATTTGAAGAAAGAAATATTTTCTCTGATCCCCTAAATTCAGATGAAATCAGAGAAATTCTTTCACTAACTGAAACGGGTACAGAAGAAATTATTTCAACACGTTCAAAAATCTACGAAAAATTAAATATTGATTTTGATAAATTATCTACAAATGAATTGATTGCTCTGATTGAGAAATACCCAGGGTTATTACGACGACCAATTATCTTGGATTCCCTGCGCTTACAAGTGGGCTACAATGAGGATGAAATCCATCAATTCATTCCACGTAAAATTCGTCGTACCGCAGCAAAAGAGATGGCTAAGATGTTGGTATTTATGGAATTAGAGAAAAAAAGTTTAGCTTAACCCCCAATTTCAACTATATATTAAAGTAAAAAAGCTGCAAATTCGCAGCTTTTTTTGTGGTTAATAGTACATTTCAAAAAAGCCCGAACACAATCAAATGTGCTCGGACTTTTCATCAAATGACTTATTTTATGTGCGTTTATACTTCTGGAAACTCGTTGCGAATCGTATAATCAAAAGCTCCTAATGCGGCAGTAGCACCAGATCCCATGGAAATGATAATTTGCTTGTAGGCACTGTCTGTGCAGTCTCCTGCAGCAAAAACCCCCTCCACATTAGTCGCTCCCTGTTTATCTACCGGAATTTCTCCCCGATCAGTTAAAGCAATGGAACCTTGCAGCCACTCTGTATTTGGCATTAAGCCAATCAGAATGAAGACACCCTCAACTGCTAAGGTATGCTCCTCACTGGTTACTCGATCAGTGTAAGTAATTGCTTCAACGTGGCTTGAGCCAGTAATTTCTTTTGTTGCAGCATTAGTAATCACGGTAACGTTAGTTAATTGATGCAATTTATCCTGCAGAACTTTATCTGCTTTTAACTCAGGCAGAAACTCTAAGACATAGACATGCTTAGATAAGCCAGCTAGATCAATCGCCGCTTCAATTCCTGAATTCCCCCCACCTACAACTGCAACGTCTTTGCCTTTAAACAAAGGACCATCACAGTGTGGACAATAAGCAATCCCTTTGTTCTTAAACTCTTTTTCGCCGGGAACGTTAATTGCACGCCAGCGGGCACCGGTAGCTAAGATCGCCGTTTTAGACCGCAATTGAGCCCCATTTTCCAGCTCCACTTCAATCCATTCGTTTTTACGAATCGATTTAGCACGTTGGCCTTTCATAATATCAACACCGTATTGATTTACGTGTTCTTCAACCTGACGCATTAATTGAGGTCCTTCGACGTAAGGAGTTCCAATGACGTTTTCAATTCCTAAGGTTTCAAGGACTTGACCGCCAAAGGTTTCAACTACCATTCCGGTTTTGATACCCTTGCGAGCTGCATAAATTGCTGAACTGGCTCCAGCTGGTCCCCCACCAATTACTAATACATCGAAGGGCTCCTTCTCATCGAATTCTTCGGCACCAAGAGGTCCGGCAATCTTCTCTATCAATTGTTCAATCGTCGTACGGCCGCTGCTGAACTCTTCGCCGTTCAAGAAAACAGTTGGTACTGCCATTACTTCTTTTGCGTCGATTTCCGATTGATACATGCCGCCTTCGATCATAGTGTGAGAAATTTTAGGATTCAACACAGACAGAATGTTTAATGCCTGAACTACATCCGGACAATTGTGGCAAGTTAAACTGACATAGGTTTCAAAATGAAGCTCTTTGTCAATCGCCTTGATTTGCTGAGCTACCTGATCTTCAATCTTTGGTGCACGTCCGCTTACTTGAAGCAAAGCTAAAATGAAAGAAGTGAATTCGTGACCCATTGGCAGTCCGGCAAAAGCGATACCACTCTTCTCGGTACTGGAACGATTGATTTCAAAGCTGGGAGTACGAGACAAGACTGCCTCCTCAACGGTAATCCGAGGAGTCATTTCTACTACTTCATCTAAGAATTCTGCTACTTTTTTCGAATTTTCGTCCTCAGCTAAGCTAGCGGTCAGTACTACATCCGATTCTAATAATTCAAGATACTGTGTTAACTGCGCTTTCGTTTCGTTATCTAACATTGTACACTCCTTAAATTTTGCCTACTAAGTCAAAACTTGGCTTCAATGTTTCGCCATCTTCTTTCCATTTAGCTGGGCAAACTTCGCCTGGATGTGTACGTACGTATTGAGCTGCACGAATTTTATCTACTAAAGTGCTTGCATCACGACCAATACCATCTGCATTAATTTCCATTGCTTGAACGATACCATCTGGGTCAATAATGAAGGTACCACGTTGTGCCAAACCAGATTCTTCATCCAAAACATCAAAAATACGTGAAATATGATGTGAAGGATCACCAATCATTGTATATTCAATTTTACCGATTGCATCAGAAGTGTCATGCCAAGCTTTATGGGTGAAATGAGTATCCGTTGAGCAAGAGTAAACTTCCACACCTAATTCTTTTAGTTTTGCATATTGTTCTTGCAAATCTTCTAACTCAGTTGGACATACAAAAGTAAAATCAGCGGGGTAAAAACAGACAACATTCCATTTGCCAGCAAAAGTCTCTTGAGAAACTTCAACAAATTCTCCTTGATGATACGCTTGTGCTTGAAACTCTTCTACTTGCTTTCCAATTAATGACATGGTTAAATCCCTCCGGTTTAATAGTGAGAATAAGATTCTCTAATTGAAAAAGTATGAACAAAAAAATCTGAAAAACTCTATTCATACTCTTCAATCAATTTATAATTATTATAAACAGAAGTTCATTCCATTGTAAATACCTTTTTGCGTTTTTTTGACAAAAGATTTGAGCTGAAAACCGTTTATGGTTCCAGCATTAGTCGATCTGTTGCTTTTTGTTCAAATAGCTCCATAATCCGTATGTAACTTTTGGAAAATAAAACCGGAGGACTTTTATCCCTCCTAAGAGTGAACTTAAATCCTCCGGTAATTTGTTTTCTGTTTTGGTTCTGCTTTTATTGATGATTACTGCGTGATTTTTTTCTATACAAGTAGATAATCAACCCTTGTATCGCTAGGATGACTACGCCTACGGCAATATCAATTTTAATTGCTTTTTGCTGCCAAGGCATCCATTGAGATGCAGAATCATAATTCTCGTATTCACGACTGTTAACAACTGTGTACAAAATGTTATGAGCTGCTGTTCTCATTGCTTTAACCGTTGTTGCACTTTCGGTGTCGTCAAGTCCTGCACCCGTTTCGCCAGTGGTTGATAACATCATATCGTTTCCGCTTCGAATTGCTTTATCAGCATCCATGTAGCCATAACCACCAAAGTAATCCGTTAAAACAAATCCATCAAATCCCCACTCGTCTCGCAATACCGTATTTAATAAGGTTGAACATCCGCCTGCCCATTGATTCCCAATATAGTTGAAGGCTGACATAGCAGCATTTGCACCGCCATCCTTAACCGCCATTTCGAATGGTTTTAAGTAAACTTCCCGAATCGCTTGTTCGGTAGACCAAGTCAATAGCAAATCAGTCCGATTTGTTTCTTGATCATTCAAGGCAAAGTGTTTCATGTATGAATAGACACCTTTTGATTTTGCTCCAGCGATTTCATTAGCTGCCATTACACCTGAAAGTACTCCATCCTCTGAATAATATTCAAAGTTCCGACCAGAAAAGGCGCTTCTATGAATATTCATTGCGGGACCATACCAGCCAGAAATTCCAATTTCGGCTGCTTCTTCACCCACAGCTTCGCCGCGATCCTCAGCTAATTTTTCATTCCAAGTTGCAGCAATCATTGTTGCAGTAGGAAAAGCTGTTCCCTTAGCTTGAACAAAGAAGCTGCTGATTCCGGCTGGGCCATCAAAGTCGTAGGTTTGCAATTTACCAACAGATTTTGCTGCAACCGTTTGATACCCACCATAGGTAATTAAGTTGCTCATGTCTTTCACAGTCATTTGATCCAGCAGCTTATCCCATTTTTTGTCTTCATAATCCAAGCCGGCTAAATCATTTAATTCCATGCCATTCGATACACCTGTTTTAGGCATTTTGTCTTTGGCATCATTCTCAATTTTATAATCTTCTGCGTTCGTTAAACCATCTTTTTCTAAGTCAGTCAATGGACGGCTCTTAGGTTCAGCAGTAGTTGCTTCGTAGTTTGTAAAATTGTCTTTACGACTCAGATATTCTACTTCACCTGTAGCAAAATCCGTAAATTGATTTTCTGCTGTTACTTCATCAGTACTACGTTTATTCTCACCATTGTAAGTGATCGTTCGTCCCAACGTGTAGGGTTTGCTATCCAATGTGTCATGAGAATTAGCTTTTAGAGCAATTGTGTACTCTCCTTCTTCCAAAACATAAGATTTAGCCGTTTGATTATCAAATGAAGCCATATCCTCCTGATTAAAGGACACTTTTAATGTTTGGCTTTCTCCGGGTTTCAATTCTTTTGTTTTTTCAAACACTAACAGATTCGCTGCAGCTTTTTCGATCCCCCCGTTTTTATAGGGTGGCGTAAAGTAAGCTTGAACAACATCTTTTCCCGCTACATCCCCAGTATTTCGGACAGTTACATCAAATTCAATGGTTCCATCACTTTTTGTTTGTAAATCTCCCATCGTTTGTTCAAAGTTGGTGTAACTCAGACCATAACCTAATGGATACTGAACGGCTTTTGAATACCCTTCTTGATTGTCTTGGTAGTAGGTTTCGTAAAACTTGTAGCCTACATAAATATTCTCCACATAATCTACAAATTTATATTTACTATCATCGTAAGAGAAATCGCCAAAGTTGTTCCAAGTTGGTGTCTCCTTAAGATCGTATACAAAGGTATCAACTGTCTTTCCGGATGGATTAACCGATCCATTTAAAACATTTCCTAATGCTGAAAACCCAGTAGCACCAGGTCCAGCCATCCATAAAGCACTCTTGATGTTTTCATAATCATTCAACCAGCCAAGTTCCATAGCATTCGATGAATTAATTAATACGACAACATCTTTGAAATTCTCAGTGACTAAATCCACCATATCTTTTTCAGTTTTCGTTAACTCTAGATAATGATCGCCAGCCTCGAAATCTCCTTCATTTCCTTTGTAGGTAATGTCCTTAGACTTCATATCAGTTGGCAAATCAGCTCCCTCTCCACCTACACGAGAAATGACAATCAAGGCTGTGTCTGAGAAATCTTTGGCATCATCAACTAATTGATCAGAATAATCACTTCTCTTAGGTTCAACTAAGGTCCAGTCCTGCTCCCACATACCAACTACCGGGCGATCCTTACGATAATCCGTATAAAAATCAGACAGCTGATCATTCAAAGCAAAACCTGCATCCTGCAGACCACTCAAAATAGTGGTAGCATTACTCGTGTCAACATTTCCAGAGCCAGTACCACCATATACAGGATTGGTAGATGCCCAGCCAAAAACATTTAGTTTCTTATTTCCTTCAGCCAAGGGAAGATAATTATCCGTATTTTTTAACAGGACCGTTCCCTCATTGGCAATTTCTTCTGTTAGTTCGCCATTTTTGTTCAAAGTAGCTGCACTAACGTTTTCTAAACTCGCATAATTCAAGTTAAACAAGTTAGACATTGGACCAAAAACAATCGTGTTTACAGTAATCATAATTGCGATTAGCATGACTACGATCGATTCACCTTTGAGCCAGAATTTAAATTTCCACTCTTTATTTCTAAAGACAATTAAAGCGATAATTATAAGTACTAATAAAACAACAGCAGGAATGAAGTAGACAGAAACTTTTTTAATAGTGGCATAAACATCCTCCATGTTCAGCACACCGTCTTGACTCAATTTGTTTAAATAAAATGCAGCAAAACCTGCAATTGCTAAAACAACCACCACAGGTATTAGTATTTTACGATACTTTTTCAATTTGTATCCCCTTCCATATTGTGAAAATTAGCTTGCAAAGCCGATACCCATTCGCTTTTCCCACCAAGACACACCGGTTTGTCTCAGTAGAAAAAGCACATGTAACCCTTTACAAGGCATAGTATAGCAACGGAATTGAACAATAAAACAGCTCATTCATATCTTGTTGCTATTTATTCATAACTTGCGTTCACCCACTGGCAAGCAACTGAAAACAAGTAGCGAATCTTAATTAAAACCGTAAAATCGTTTGGCAATTTGATAGGCTCCAATCGCCGTTTTCCTTCCCAGCTTTCCTGGAAGATTTACACCTAGACCAAACAATCCTCTTCGCAATCTTCTGTATAGAACTGGATCGCTTTTTCTAATAAATTCCCATAATTCTTGCTTTTTATGCATACTGTCTGATGATCCCTCTTTGATTAAAAAAATCGAGGAAACCGTTGTGATAATTTCGACATAGCGTTGCATATATTTCAATAGACTTTCGTCTTCTACCTGTGCATCTGAATAGAAAGTGACCATTCGCTTATTGACAGCTAATTGCTGATCAATTCGTTTAATCATTACTTGTTCATTAACGGATTGATCCTCTCTGCCGATAAAATAGCGATATAGGTTCACATTTAAATAATGCATATTCTTTACTAGTGGCAATGGCTGAAAAATATACAGGTTATCTACATAGAAAGTATGCTGAGGCAAATTCAAAGACAATTCCTTTAAAATATTCGAACGATAAATGACCGAATGCATCAGTAAATATTTCCCCAGTGGAAAACGAACATCTTCCCAAGAAAAAACCTGATCGACTGGTAAAAAAGATTCATAAGAGATAATTTTCTTGTTCTTTGCCCCTTGCTTTTCGTAAACATAATTACTGATAAGCATATCAATCGGCGAATTATTTTGAATGGTGTCTGTTAGCTTTTGCAAAACTTGTTGATAAGCATTGGCTTCTAACCAATCATCACTGTCCACTACCTTTACGTAGTGACCTGTTACATGTTCCATTCCCGTATTGATCGCTTGACCGTGCCCACCATTTTCCTGATGAATCGTCTTGATGATTTCTGGGAAGTAATTGGCATAATGATCAGCAATTTCTGCTGTACGGTCTCTAGACCCATCGTCGACAATGATAATCTCAACTGCTTCTTTTCCTAGTAATAAAGAATTAATGCAACGTTCCATATAATCTGCTGAATTGTAGCAGGGAACAATTAGACTAAGTATTTTCATGATTCGTTTTCTTTCTTCATTATTTTGAATTTCATCATTGGATAGTTTATCAGAACTTGAATGACGATGTTCACAATATTTGCGACAGTCGGTGCAAAGTTTCCGATATAAGGTGACAGCCGAGCGATAATATATGGCGGCAGCCATACTGAGATAAGTCCAGCTACTGTAACTGTGGCGATATACCAAGGCAATACTTTTTTCACATCCACAGTGGCGGAAAATACTACCTTTCGTTGAACGATAAAATTAACGATTTGCGCACAGATGTAGGCAACTAGAAAACTTAGAAATCCTCCCAAGCCTCCTTGTTCGGTTCCGTAATTAAAGATAAACCAGTTAAATGGGATAGTGCTTAATCCTGAGAAAACAATCCCTGTGCCAATCCATAACACTAAGAAGTTGGTTATCGTCGCTACATTACTCATAATATTGAACAAAATAAATTCATAAACATCTGGATGTTCATATTTAAAATTCTTGATAATTTGTACCAGTTTGTTGCCTGATTGACTTTGCTTCATGCGCTTCCTCCTCTACTTTGCTTTTTGAAGCTTACGATTTTGAAAAAATTGCTTAGTTAAACCAGCAAAGCCCTTGAAAAAGTGACCATTTACCATAACCAGCATTTCATCAACCATGGCTAGACTAACCATTCCGTTTGTCATTTTAGCAATTGCTCTAAAAGGCATATTAGAAATAAATAGTAAATTCAGATCCGGTTTGCCCTTTTTTTCGCTTCTTTTAAGCAGAGCACGGATAATCCGATGAACAAAACGAGCCAATGGATTCTTCGCTTGATTCATCTCGTCAATAATACTTGTCCGATTCAACAGATGCTGACCGCTGGTTTCTTCCTGAGGAACCTTTTGCCCATATAATTTCTCAAAATCAGCCAAAGTAACCTCTTCAAGTTTCGCTGCTTGATAATTTGGCAACACGACATAATCTTCAGGTTCTGTTCCTGTGATCAGTAGTTTTCCTTCTAAGCGGATATCTTTGACTGAACTCGCTAACATAATGTTGTATTCACCAGATTCCGTTTTCCAAGATCTACTCTCAACGTCATAATAGCGAAAACTCTTATCATCGAATGCGAGTTCAATCATTTTACTTTCTCCAGGCTGTAGAAATACTTTGACGAATCCCTTTAACTCCTTCGTGGGTCTCACTAAAGGTGAAGAAGACTTGCCGATATATAATTGAACAATTTCTGAACCAGCCTGCTCACCAACATTGGTTATCACTGCCTGAACACCTGAGTTGGTGATCATTAGTTCACTGTATTGAAAACTCGAGTAGCTTAAACCATAGCCAAAAGGATAACGAACAGCTTTTTGAGCCTTATCATAATAACGATACCCAACATACAGTCCTTCTTTGTAGTAGACGTATCGCCCCTTAGCTGGAAACTCCTTACCAAAAGGCACATCCTGGTAGGAAATTGGATACGTTTCATTGAGTTTTCCGCTAGGGTTGTGATGCCCGCAGATGACTTCCAACATTGCACTGGCCCCAGCCTCGCCACCAAGATACCCATGCAAAATACCTTGTACTTCTTTTTCCCATGAGCATTCAACAACAGAGCCTGCTGACAAAACTACTACAATTGGTTTCTTTGCCGCTGCTAATTCTTGAATTAATGCCAATTGGTTTTTTGGCATGTCAATCGTTGTCCGATCCATTCCTTCGCTTTCTAAAATTTCATCCAGTCCTGCATAAAGCAAAATTACATCACTCTTTTTTGCTAACTCAAGGGCTTCATTCACTAATTGGTCATTGCTTTTTCCACCGCGTTCATACCCTTTTGCAAAACCGACGACAGTCAGAGGATACTCTCCAATAACGTCTAAAGTCGTTTCCAAATTCTTTGCGTTCACTACTGATGAACCTGCACCTTGGTAGCGGGGAGTTTGAGCGAAGTCTCCAATGACAGCAACCTTTTTTTCTGAGGTCAATGGCAAGATGTTCGCTTCATTTTTCAGCATAACAATGCTCTCCATTGCTGCTTTCTTTGCTACTTCGTGATGCTTCTGCCAATCGATCGTTCCATCAACTGGTGAAAAATCAACTGCTTGAACAACCGATAAAAATTCATCCACTCGTTGATCCAATACAGCTTCTTCAAGTTCTCCATTTTCCACTGCGTTAACCAGCTCTAAGGTACCGTTTTTCCCTAATGTCGGCATTGCTAAATGGCTGCCATTTTTAACACCAGCTGTATGATCGTTGTCCCCACCCCAGTCAGAAACAACAAAGCCGTCGAATCCCCATTCCTCCTTCAACAGGTCTCTAAGCAGGTAAGAATCTTCATTGGCATAGTTCCCATTCACTAAGTTGTAGGAAGACATAATGGATTTAGGCTGACCTTCTTTTACAGCGATTTCAAAATTGGTTGTGTAGATTTCTCTTAACGTTCGTTCATCCACAATCGAATCCGAAGCCATCCGTCGGTATTCCTGGCTGTTAACTGCAAAATGCTTTGGACTAGCGATTGTTCCATTAGCTTGAATCCCTCTAATGCTTGATGCAGCAAGTTTTCCTGCTAAATAAGGATCTTCACTATAATATTCAAAGTTTCTGCCGCATTTGGGGTTTCGCTTGATATTTAATCCAGGTCCCAGAACGACATTGACATTTAGAGCCTTCGCTTCTTCACCAATACATGTACCTACTTGATAAACTAAATCTTCATCCCAGCTGTTGGCCAAGGTGGCTGCTGTAGGAAAACATGTGGCAGGCAGACTTGCATTTAATCCTAAATGATCCGCTTCTCCGACCTGTTTTCTCAAGCCATGAGGACCATCAGACATGAATATTGCTGGTATCTTCTCTGGAATATCTTGGGATTCCCACGTATTCTTGCCTGACATTAGCGAAGCTTTTTGCTCTAACGTGAGATTTTCAATAATTTTTTTATTCTTCAGCATCTTACTCACCTTTTTTCAATTTATGAAATCAATTTATCATCAAAGTAAACGGTAACAAATAGTTCATTCATACTTTGACAATTTTTATTCATAACCTGTTTTTTCAAAGCCTAAAACGATGGGTTCACAAAAACAACCTTGCTTTAGAATCAACATTAATTATAATAAATGAGAGTAGATTGAATTTTTTGGGGAGGTTCGTTCTTATGAAAATTGCCATCGTAGAAGATGACATTCAGCAACAGAATTGCTTTATATCGCTGGTTAATCGATACACAGCTGAAAACAGCTTGCCAGTTAGTATCACATCTTTTAATGACGGAATTGATATTGTTGAAAAATATAAGGGGGATTTTGATGTTATTTATTTTGATGTAGAAATGCCAATAATGGATGGTATGACTTCCGCTAAAAAAATTCGAGCAATGGATCCTAATGTCATCATTGTATTTCTGACAAATTATGTACAATTTGCCATTGATGGTTACGCAGTGAATGCGGATGACTTTTTATTAAAACCCTTAACTTATTTTAATTTCAGTGAACATTTCAAAAAAATAGTCAAAAAATTATCGAATACTACCGATCAGACCATAACTATTAAAACAAATTCTGGTATACGAAAAATTTTGCTAGAGGATTTAATATATGTGGAATGTGAGGGGCACTATTTATATTTTTACACCAATGATCAAGTATATTCCTTTCTTGGCTCCATGAAGAATATTGAAAGCGAATTAAAACCGAAACATTTCTTCCGTTGTAATAATTGTTATTTAGTCAATTTAAAGCATGTCAAAGCTGTTGATGGAAGTACTGTCCATGTCGGCAGGTTTGATTTGCGGATTAGTCGCCCTCGAAAGAAGGATTTCATGGCTGCTTTAACGAATTATTTGGGAAGTGGGGGAATCTAGTTGAACGAACTGCTGCCGAATATTCCTCGTTTTTACACAGCCCTCGCTGAGTGGATCGCTTGCATATTTGTGATACTTCAATTTGATAAACAAACCTGGAAAAGCAGCGCATTGATTGTTTTGCCGTTCATGGGAATTGGTCAAATTATCTTACAATTATTGGTCGGCACTTGGCCGTTGCTGTTTTGGATCCCTGGAATGATTTTAAATGTATTGTGGATGCTTTTGACTCTTTATCTTGCTGTAGACATTTCACAATTCAGCTATTTTTATAATTTGTGCAAAGCCTTCATCTTTGCTGAGTTTATTGCCTCGGTCTCTTGGCAGTTGTTTTGCGTTCTCTTTCTGAGGTCAACGAAGCATTTTGCTGTTCCGTTAGTATTTATGCTTATGATGTACATAATTTTTTCCTTGTTCTATTACATCTTTGAAAAGCGCAGTCCTCACCAGGTTGTCTTAAAGAATATTAAAAAAAGAGAGGTTGTCATCGCAGCTCTTTCCGCAATTATCATCTTTACTGTCAGCAATATGGGGTTTATGTTTTCACAAACATTTTTAGTTGCTGGTGATGGACAGTCCATTTTTATCTTTCGGACCTTCATTAACTTATGTGGATTACTGATTCTCTATATTCAGGAAGGAATGCGGTACGACATCTATTTACGAAGCGAGCTTTCCTCCATTAACAATGTCCTGCAGTCGCAATATGAACAATACGAAGCGTTTAAAGAGAGTAATGCTTTGGTCAGTCAGAAATTTCATGATCTAAAGCATCAGCTGGATATTATTGAAATGGAGTCAGAGCCTGCTAAGAGAAAAGAATATGTTAATCAATTAAAAAAAGACATCACTCAATACCAAGCTACCGTAAAAACGGGAAATGCTATCATGGATGTCATTTTAACTCGAAAAAACAGCTTTTGCATTCAAAATAAAATTACCTTTACTTGTATCGTAGATGGAAAATTATTGGATTTTATCGAAGTTATGGATCTATGCAGTTTACTGGGGAATGCTTTAGACAACGCAATTGAATCCACCTTAAAAAATAGTGATACCGACAAACGATTGATCAACCTACGAGTGGAAAAAAAGGCTGGCTTCGTGCTGTTCTTACTAAACAATTACAGTGAAGATCGGTTGTCTTTCGAAGATGGCCTGCCCCAAACAACAAAGGATGATAAAGAGTCCCATGGATATGGGTTAAAGAGTATTTCCTATATCGTTAATAAATACGATGGAACAATGACCATTAGCCATGAAAACAATTGGTTCTCCTTGAAAGTATTGTTGCCAATCTCCTAATAATAAGAGCAGTCAGCAGGAAAAAATCTGCTGACTGCTCTTATTAATGCATTTCTTTTAGGACTCTTTTGAGGCAAGGCTGAGTGCTTCATCAATTACCTGATGCATATCAAAATAGCGGTACATCCCCAAACGTCCGCCAAAAATCACCTGTTCATCCTGATCTGCTAATCGTTTATAGCGTTGATAAGTTTGCTGATTTTTGTCATTGTTCACAGGATAATAGGGTTCATAACCTTTTTTCCAAGTTTTTGGATACTCCTTGGTAATAATCGTTCGTTCCTGTGTGCCAAACTCAAAATGTTTATGCTCAATGATACGGGTGTATGGTACTGTCTTATCAATATAATTTACTACAGCATTTCCTTGGAAATTGTCAGTTTCCAGTATTTCATGTTCAAAGGTTAGAGAACGGTACTCTAGTTCCCCATAACAATAATTGTAATACTCATCAATCATGCCGGTATAAATAATCTTTTCGTAACCTGCCAACCATTTTTCTTTGTTTTTCATAAAGTCGGTACTTAGGTGCAGTTGGATATTCGGATGATCTAGCATTTTTTCAATAATCTGAGTATATCCACCTATAGGAATTCCTTGATACAGATCATTGAAATAATTATTGTCGAAGGTCAAACGCACAGGAAGGCGCCGAATAATAAAAGCGGGCAGCTCTGAACAAGGTTTCCCCCATTGTTTTTCCGTATATTCCTTAATCAAGGTTTCATATATGTCGCTGCCAACCAACGAAATAGCCTGTTCCTCAAGGTTTTCCGGCTCCTTATTATGAGGAAGGCGACTTTGCTGAGCAATTTTTTCTTTTACTTCCTTTGGTGTTTTTAATCCCCATAAAGCATAGAAGGTATTCATATTGAAGGGGAGATTGTACAGCTTACCTTTACTCAATGCAACGGGTGCATTGGTAAATCGATTAAATTCTGCGTACTGATTAACGAACTCCCAAATTCTTTTATTGGATGTATGGAAGATATGCGCGCCATATTGATGAACCTGCACACCCGCTGTTTCCTTGGTGTAAATATTTCCAGCAATATGTTCGCGCTTTTCCAGTACGGTTACCTTGTGACCCTTGGCTGCCATTTGACTGGCAAAAACCGCACCGAACAAACCGCTGCCAACGACTAAATAGTTTGTCATCACTTTTCCTCCCCAAATCATAATCACTAAACAACCTATCACAATTCAGTATGATTTTCTATAGTTTTTATCCAAAGTGATGATTGATGTACAACTGCACACGTTGAATGGATTTTTTTGTGGGGAAAATTTCCCAATAGAGAATTTTATCCGAATCAAAGTTCAGGTTTTCATAAATTCGGTCGGCAATTACCAAGCAAGTATCCTTTCCAACCGTATTGGTGACTACTAATTCGACCGCCAATTGCTGAGTTAAATTACGCTTGATAACTTCTATGTACTCATCTCCGAAAACCGAAAGAATACACACGGAAATCTGCTGGTTTTCTTTTTCCACTTCAATATACTGACTAATCAAAAATTTATAGCTCATCAACAAAAAAGTCTTATTCTTTAACAGCGAGGGTTCTTTAGCTGCCAACTCATCAAACATCTGCTGAACCTTGTAATCAAAACTCGAATTGGTGAATAAAGCAGCACTGAGATCCATTTCCATCAACACTCCTGCACCATGAAAGGTTAGAGCCTTGACATGCTTGTGCACCAGATTAGCATACAGCAAACCGTAATCCTTGGCTGATGGATAAACTGAGAACTGTTTATAAAACTCTGATAACCATTGATTTGTCAGAGTTCCAGCACGCAGCTGATGTGTTTGACAATAAAAAAGCATGTCGCCAATATTGTTATTATCAGAAAGATGGTATTCCTGAGAAAAAAGGAATATGTAAGCATAAGCCAGTTCTGCTTTGATTTGCGTTTGGTCATTTATCCGGAAAAACAATTGGAATAACGGTCTGACTTTTTTGTATAATTGCTGAAAATGCCAACTGTCCTGCAGCATTTCATGCTCTAAAATGACTGAGTCGACGTAATTCTTTTGCATAATTCTAGTAATGATTACACCTAAATCATTGGCTACCTTCTGCTTTTCTACGATGCCCAGTTGCCGACCGCGAACCTTTTCTACATATTTGATGGAGCGTTCAATAATTTTTTTGTTCACCTTAGGAAATGGCCAAGAGACCCCACTGCTGGAATGCCAGAAAAATTCTGAGTAGAAGAATCGAATTTGATGCTCGCTGCCATAAAGCTGGCCGCTGCTATTCGTACTGAAGTTCAAATCGAAGGCTTGAAGCGTCGGATTTAATGCTTGCATTTTTTTGTAAAGCGAATTATAAGAAATGAATTGTCTCTCTGCGAAATCCTTTAAACGAATTTCGCCATTGTGAAAGAGCGCCACCATCGCCTGATACTGAACACTTTCATCTAAATAATTCAGCAGAATACGATGGAGAGAAAAGTTCTCCTTTGCCTGTAAGTAAACATCGGCCCGCTCTTTGATTATAGCCGGTTCTTTTAGCTGCCAGTCATTAAAATCTTCTTGAATTGATTCAATCGAATGCAGGACAGTTCCCCTAGCTACTTGCAACAATTGGCTCAATTCATCAATCGTAACCTTTTCTCTATCATTTAACAGCGTCAATATCGCTACTTTCCGCCTGACACTTACATCTAAAAACTTTTTCAATTTTTAATTCCTTTCCATTCATTCAGGTTGTTAAGGCCTTAGTATAGAGAACAACGCATCAATCTAAAAAAGAAAACGACCGTTATATTTCAATATTTAGAAAAAAGATAGGTTTATCTGATAAAAAGATAAAATAATAGCAAAAATGATAGGAATTCCACTATTTTTCATAATTGTGGAGAATTATTATTATCTATTAACTACAGTAATCACCTTTCTCTCTTTCTTAAGACTAGTCGAAAATCATTTTTAGTCAATCCACAGAAAATCGCTTTGAAGTAAAATGAATGAGTGGATTTTGCTTAGCAGCAGCTTCTTTATTCTTTCAATCTCTTTACTTTTATTTATTTAAAAGTTATTTTACAAAAAAATATGAGTGGATTTTTATTGAGATAAAAAAACGACTGGATTATCTCCAGCCGCTTTCCCTGCTTAACTATTCTTGTTCAAATCCGTTTTTGCGATAATTTAAAACGAACAATACTGAAATGATCAGCAACTCACCAATTAAGACTAACCAGCTTTGAGAGGTCAATCCTTGGTTGGTCCCCTCAGCAAAGGATGAAACTAAGTTCCCTACAATTCCAGTATATAAAAATCCGCTAATCTTCTGAAAATTCTCAGCGATATTACCAAAAACCGGAACCATCATTAATACTAGTACAAAAATCGTACAAATATTGCTGGAGGACATTTGATTTTTAGCAAACAATCCGATCAGCATACCTAATACACAGCTGGTTAACCCAGCAATAGCTGTCACCAGTAAATAAAGACCTATATTAACTTCCCTTAAATTTATACCGCTCAGCAGCAGCACCAAAAGATTTATCAGAAAAGAGACTACAAAGGATGGCAGCACAGAACTGATAAAATATTCTGCTCCATTAACAGAAGAGGTCATCAGTGTCCGCAGAGTGTTTTTTTCCTTATCCTTAGCCAACATCGTTGCCGGCATCATCATGGAAACACTGGTTAAATTCATTAGCAGACCGAGATTCAATACCAGCGCAATCATAAACGGCGGCATCGCGGCTCCCTCTAAAATATTTTGATAAACAAAGCGCATAATTAAGGTTAATAAAGGAACCATACTGCCTGTGATAAGAAAGGTTTTGTTGCGGAACAGCTCCTTAAATTTGAAACGAGTTAATACCCCAATTTTTTTAATGGACAACCTCATCAGCTCAACTCCCTTCCTGTAACGGTTAAGAAGACATTTTCCAGCGTTGGTTCACAGGAATGAATCGATTCGACTAAATCGTCCGTCATCCATTCTGTTAATTTTTTCGTATTTTCAACCGTATGAGCTAAAGTAATTTTTTCCCTTGTATTTAGCAAAATACGGTACTGTTTCTTAGAATTATAGCGCAGACAAATCTCTTGGGGCGTGCCAAACTCAACGATTTTGCCATCATTTAACAGCGCAACATGGTCACACAGCTTAGAGGCTTCTTCCATATTGTGTGTCGTCAAGAAAATACCCATACCGTCTTTCTTAAGCTCCAGCAACAGGCGATGAATTTCAAGAGCTGTAGTCGGATCAAGTCCCGAGGTCGGTTCATCTAAAAACAATACCTTAGGCTGATGCATTACTGCTCGCGCCAATATTAACCGCTGACCTTGGCCTTTAGAAAGCTTCCCAGCCAATTGCTTTTTCTGTTCCACCAAACCAACCCGTTTCAGCAAATGATCAATCCGCTCCTTAGGCACATTCAGCAGCTGAGCAAACAACAGCAGATTTTCATAAACAGTAAATTCTTCGTATACTCCGCTGGCATCGGTCACTATTCCGATTTTTTCATAAATTTGTTCATTGATTCTTCGCGTGTCACTGCCCAATATGGTCGCTTCACCAGAGCTTTGAACCATTTGTCCGGTCACAATTTTAATTGTCGTAGTTTTTCCGGCACCAGATGGCCCTAAAAAACCAAGAATTTCGCCAGCAGAAAGAGTCATATTAATGTCTTTTAATGCTTGTTTATCAGAAAAAGCTTTCGAAATGTGTTTTAACTTTAACAATTCTTCCTTCACTTTTCTTACCTCCATCAGTTATTCCTTTAACTATAATCACTAATCGGATAAAAAAACGTTTTGCGTCCAAAAAAGACAGAAAACTGTCCTTTTTGGCAGTCTTCTGTCTTATGCTAGTTTAAATGTCAGCAGCTGAATAAATTCTTGTTTTTCAACCCGCGTCTCCAGCCAAATATCTGGATATTGACGGGTAATTTCTTTCAAATTGGTTAGTCCCAGACCGCGGTTGTCCCCTTTTGTGGAATACCCAGCTGTCCAAATACGCTGCAGGTCAATTGATTGACTGGTAACATTTTTGACAATAAAGGTTAGTTTTCCTTTCTCCTTCAGAAAGACAATTGTAACCTGCGGCTTCTTTTCCCAAGCAGCAGCCTCAATCGCGTTATCCATTAAAATACCGCCGCATCTCAGCAGGTCAGAGATTTCCATCGGAATCTTTTTTATCGGCTCCATGACTTCAATCATCAGCTGCACATTCATTTTTTCTGCCTGCATGACCTTTGACATAATCAGCGTCTTCAGCTCAATTACTTCAATGTTAGCCAACTGGTTCAATTGCTGCATGTCTAGCCGGATTTCTTTGTCCATCTGCAGCATCTTAGTACTGATAAATTCCTGAGCTGCCTTAATATCGCCTGATTCTACTTGCGCGTATAAACCAGTAGCAACATTTTTATAATCATGATGAATTTTTCGCAAATCCAACTGAATACTTTCCAACCGTTGCAGATACGCCTGCTGCTGCAATATTAAGGCTTCAGATTCTTTCAATCTTTGCTCTCTCAGGTATTCCCTCAACAAAAAGATATACACTGTAATCACCATGCTGTAGCTCAGAATATAAAGTGCTGTCACCAGTAGCGAATGATCATTTAGGAAAAAGATCATTTTAACCAGTTCGATCAAAATATTCAAAACGCTGACAATCAAGCCAATGATTAAAGCAAGTCTCGGATAATCCACAATGCGACGCAATACAAAAAAGACGCGCGTTTTGGACAAGATCCGATACAACAGCAAAATGAAACAGAAGACGATCGTTGTACCTAGAAAATTCATCACCACTGGAGAGGTACCAGGAGCAATCGCTAGAATAATCGCTTTGTAGATACTATTGAAGATTAAGGTAACCAACGTTATAAAAATAGCTAGAAAGAATATGATTCGCCAATCTACCACCTTAAAAATGTACTGATGCAGCAATAAGGAAAGACCCGTTCCCACGCCAGCTTGAACCAAAATGTAAGCAGCTAATGGCAAATCAGCTAGCGCATACGTCAAAAATGCCAAAAGGACAGACATGAGCAAATACAACAGCCAAGTAAATGGATTCTTACTTTTTTCTTTGAATACAAAATAAACCAATAGGTATTCTAAAATAAAATTAGTCATAAAGATGTACGTTAAGATTCCCATACTCATTAAAAAGCTGATTATTCTTCACTCCCTTCGAAATAACTTCGCAGCAGCTTTTTACCAGCCCGCGACATTAGACAAACCGATCCATTTTCCATAATTACGGTATTATCAGAATAATTAACCTGCTGAATCTTACTTTTTTGTACTAAATAAGAACGGTGAATCTTCAAAAATTTCTCCGAAAGCTGTTGTTCAATTTTCTTTAATTCTCCTCGGAATTCTAATAAGCGGCTCTCAGTATGGAGAACCACTCGGTGTGCTCCTACGGTTTCAAAGAATAAAATACTTTCCATTGGCAGCTGATAACTGGCATCAGCAATTTTTACCGTATAATAACTTTGCGAATCCCCTAGCTCCTGAGTTAACAGCTGCTGGATATCTACTAAACACTCCATTAATTGGCCATTTAACTTCTCGGGAGCATCTTTATATAAATAACTCATTGCTTCCAAACGATATTTAAAGGTTTCAAAAATCAGCTCTTCATGGGTCGTTATAAAGATTAGGAACCCTCGCGTATCCAGTGCACGCATTTCCTTGGCCAATGAAAACCCGTTGTATTCTTCATGCTTTAAATCGACATCAAAAAAATAAATCGAACGCATCGCATGGGATCGGCGGTGCGCAAGAACTTCTTTAGGATCGCCAGTCACCAAAACAATCTCCATATCATAATCATGAATCATGATGAGATTCGAAATAATCTTTTTCAGGTATTCCCGTGTTTCTTGGACATCGTCACAAATATAAATAGGTACCATACTTCATCCACTTCCACTAAAGGTATATCTCAGTTTAGCATTACTTCCTAATCGTTTCCACACCATTTTCCAATATCGTTTCAATGAACCAAAAAAAGCTAACCAGAAGTACAAATGAACTCTGATTAGCTTGATTTAACTGGTTTGAGCCGTTTTTTCTAAGATAGCTGTCCGCTTTGACTCATTTTCCGATACCAATACGCACTTTCTTTTGGATAACGCGCCTGTGTATCAAAGTCAACATAAAATAGCCCATAGCGTTTGGTATACCCATTCGTCCAAGAAAAAACATCCATTAAGGACCAGATAAAGTAGCCCTCTACCTTAACTCCCTTTTCAACAGCATTTAAAATAGCCTGTAAATGTAAACGAACATAATCAATTCTGGCTGTATCGGTTACTGTCCCATCAACAAGCTTGTCTTTATCCCCCATGCCGTTTTCGGTCACGTACAGCTTGTTGTAATTAGGATAACGTTCTTTAACGAAAACCAGCATGTCCTCTAGCCCTTGAGGATAGATTGGCCAATCCCAATCGGTTGTCGGAATCGCTGGATTGTTTACTCGTTCTCCAACACCCTTTAATGCAAAGACGCTGCTGCCCTTCTCCCCAGTCCCATTGTGATGAATTTGTGATTCACCTGAATAAGCCTGCAAGAAATGACTGGCATAATAATTAATTCCCATAAAATCGATCTGCTCTGCAGCAAACTGTAAATCCTCAAACTCTTGCGGTGTGGTTCTCAATTCTCCTTGATTTTCGGCTAAAATACCAGAAATAATCGACCAAGTATCTTCCGAGTAATTCCCCTTAAACGTGGCATCTAATAAGAATTGATTTGCTAGAACGTGCTCTTTTAACGCCGCCAATTTGTCTGCTTCTGAGTCAGAGATTGGGTACTTAGACTCTAAAATGTGTACGATCCCAATTTCACCCGATTGTCCAGACTGTTTGAATTTTTTCACGACTTGAGCATGAGCCACCATCATATTGTGCATAGATTGAATCGCTTTAGGCAAGTCGTATTGTAAATTAGGAGGAAAATGCCCAATAATATATTGTCCAGCAACTACTGACCATGGTTCATTGATCGTAATCCAATAGTTCACCTTACTGCCATATTCCTGGAAGCAAAATGCAGCAAATTCCACGTATGCGGCAGTCATTTCATTAGACAGCCAATCCCCTTTTTTAAATAAAGGTACTGGTGTATCGAAATGATGAAGGGTAACAAACGGTTCCACACCATTTGCAAGACAGGCATCAATCAATTGATGATAGAAGCTTACACCTGCCGGGTCTACTTCACCAGTTCCTTGTGGAAAAATCCTCGTCCAAGCAATTGAAATCCGAATACCATTGATCCCGAATTCCTTGCACAAAGCTAAATCTTCAGGATATTTATGGTAAAAGTCGCTGGCAGTGCTAGGATCGAATACTCCTTGCTCAGCTAAGTAATCATCCCAGTAATTCTTTCCTCTTTTTCCTTCATTGACTGCCCCTTCTGCTTGATAAGCAGCTGTTGCGGCACCAAAGATAAACTTTTTCGGAAAATTATGCATCTAATTCCTCCTTAGGCTAAACTTTCAAAAACAAAGTTAATGGCTTGTTCAGGGGCTCTTGCTAAAGCAACGTATTCCGCCCCCGTTGTTGAGACCGCCTTGGTTCCTTTACCAACGGTTTCTTCTTGCAATTCCTTCAGCATAGAGGCCATTTGCGGCGCCAAAACAATTAAATCAAAATCACTAATTAAGTCCTTGTGCTGGCCATAAGCCATCGCAGTTGAATCCACTTCTACACCTTTTTCCTTTGCACCTTTTTTAATCGCATTTGCCAGCATCGAACTGGTTGCCCCATTGGCACAGAGTACTAAGACGTTCTTTTTACTGCCTGCTTCTTTCATTACAGAAGCCACTTCTTGAGCCACTTGATCTTCGACAATTTGGATTTCTTCGTTCGTTGATTCTTCGCTACTTTCTTTGGCAACTAATTCATTGTCATAGGCTTTAAAGAATGGGAAGTAGATCAGAAAATCTACAACTAGCAAGACCGCCATCAATACAATAGCTAACCCAGCAAAACCAGTTCCCATGATTAACCCTAAAGGTCCTGGTGTTGTCCAAGGCAAGTTGTAAATAAACCCATTCATTCCTAAGAAATCAACAAAGAATTTGAATAACCAAACATTCACGATCGGCGCTGCGATGAATGGAATAAAAAAGATCGGATTTAAGACAATTGGGGCACCAAACAACATTGGCTCATTTACCCCAAATAGTACCGGAATGGATGATGCACGTCCGATTGTTTTGAGCTGCTTGGATCTAGCTAGAAAAGCAAACATTAACGTGATGACTAGCGTAGCACCGGTTCCTCCAAGGGTTGCTACAAAGTATTGCGTTCCCTGAGACAAAATATTCGGTGCATGTTCGCCAGCTTGATAGAGATGCATGTTCAATTCAACATTGGTAATATAAATCGCAGATACTGCTGGTTCTACAATCGATGGGCCATGGATTCCAACAAACCAGAAGAATGCCATTGCACCAAAGATCAGTGCTAAGCCAAGATATCCGTCAGCAGCACTAAAAATTGGCTGGAATACTTCGATAATTTTTTCTGAGAATCCAGCTCCAGTAAGATTACGGAAGCCTAAATCGAATAACCAAAAGAAAACAGTCGATAATGTAATAGGAATAAGATCTTTAAAGGTTTGCGAAATATTTCCAGGAACTTCCTCTGGCATTTTTACTGTAATATTATTTTTTACACAGAAACGATAAACATTCGGTACAATAAATCCAACAACAAAGGCAGTCAATAGACCTTTTGTTCCCATGAAACCAGTGGAGAACCCACCTTCAATTGGGTCAACACCAATAATAACAAACCCGATAATTGCTGCAACCATAGTTGAAGTGCTATTGATTTGATTCGTTTTTGGCAATTTATTATTGAAGTTTTCAGTTAAACTTTTGGTAACCGTGGCTGCCATCAGCAGTCCCAGAATTCCCATTGAGCCGTTATAAGCTTTCATTAGAATTGTTTCAATCGATGTATCCCAGTGAAATCCAAATGCATTGGGTACATAAGCAACTAAAATGAAGAAGCTGGAAAAAAGAATGACTGGAATTAAACTGATAAACCCATCGCGAATTGCGCGAAGGTAGGGATTATTAGAAATTTTTTCAAAAATAGGTTTCATTTTCTCAATTCTATTAACTATTGCTTTCATTGATTCCCCTCCTAATCGTTAAGCCTTTTTATAGATATTAAATAGATGCTTGATTGTATCCTTCAGCAGCATTGTTGTCATCAGATGATCCTGTGCATGTACCATGATAAAACCAACTTCGATATTCTCTCCACTCGCTTCAGCAGCTAACATTTGCGTTTGTGATTTATGTGCCTCCATCAAGCTAGCATGGGCCTGCTCAACGAGCTGATCAGCCACTTCAAAATTTCCTTGCTCTGCTTCATCAAGCGCTTCCATTAATTTTGATCTCGCTTCTCCTGCAAAAGCTACTACTTCAAAACCAACCATTGCTGCTTCTTCTCTATTCATTTCTTTTCCTCCTCAATTTAGGAACACTTCATGTTTGATGATGTTTGTTTGTGTTCTTTATAAACATATAATATAGTGAGTAACGGCACTTGTCAACAGGTTTTTGTTGAACGGAAAAACTAATTGACAAACAACTCCAAACAACATATGATTAAAACAAACATTTACGGACAAACAGTATCTTATATAAAGGAGTTTAGTAGAATGCTGAAGGAAGAACGACAAAAGATCATGCTAGAATTACTAACTGAAAAAAAAATTGTAAAAGTAGCTGATATTACTGAAAAACTTCAAGTGGCTGATATGACCGTTCGAAGAGACTTTCAAGAATTGGAAGATAAGGGATTAATCATTCGAATTCATGGTGGTGCTAAAATTCTGGATAAAGATACGTTAACCTCTATTGAACTAAGTCACCGAGAAAAGAAAAAAATCCATTTAGAAGAAAAAATTGAGATTGCTCAAATCATTGCTGAAAATATTTCCACTGGCGAAACTATTTTTTTAGGCCCAGGAACCACCATTGAACTGGTCTATGATTACTTAACCGTAGACTATGCCAAGATAATTACCAATTCTATCCATGTCTTCAATAAGTTTAAACATGATTCTCGTTTTGAATTGATTCTGATTGGTGGTGCTTATCGAAGTAAAACTGGGGCTTTTGTCGGAACCATTGCCAACGATTTCATTTCAAGTATTCATGTCCAAAAGAGCTTCATTGGTGTGAATGGATTAAATCAGACAACCATTTTCACTTCTAATGAAGATGAAGGCTTAACACAAAAATATGCCCTTAATAGCGCCGAAGAAAAATTCATCATCGCAGACCATCATAAATTGGATAAAAAAGATTTTTATGGCTTCTACAAATTGGAGGACATTGATTGGCTGATTACCGATGCAGGGATTTCGACTGACAAAGAACGAACCTTTGGTAAATGGATTCATATTCTAAAAAAATAATTTAAGAAAAATTTGCTCCAAAATAAGTAATTAAGTGAACAACAGCTAACTGATAACTGAGTAGTTTACCTTGCTTTTAATAGTATATCTCACCAACAAAAAAGCCCGATTTCATGGAGATGAGACGGGCTTTTTGATGCGATTGATTGTTAACTTTTTTCTTTTGATATACTCATTTTGATTCATGGTTCTAAGTAGGGGCTGTTAGTCTATGCTTAGGTCATTTTTCCTTTTTGGACGTTTGCTCTTCCATAGTTGATGAAGCAGATAATAAAAAAACAGCCCCTACTTTATATCTAACAAGCTTACTATATGTTTTTAGTTTTCTTCAGGTGCAGATCGCGTTTCTTTCCCTTTGAAAACTATTGCTCCTACTGCTAGCAGAAACATCACAATGCCCTCACCAATAAATAATCCAGCATTTTCTAATACAGGAAATATCCGCTGAAATAAGGCAATTGTAACAGGAGCAAAGGCTGTCCCGAGATTGAAAGCTATTAATAAAATAGATGTGTTTTTTTCTGAATGAGCGACTTGCTGATTGACTGCATTAAACAAGTAGGGAATAAAGGTGCGAAAAGATAATCCGCCTATCACAGCCGCTAATGAAGCTGTAAACATGTCTGAAGCTGCAGCTATCAGAAACATTGCCAATGCTAAACTGGCAAAGGCCGTTGGTAGCGTCCAGTGCTTTAGCGAAACTACTAAACGACCAAAGATGATTCCAGCAATCATGGCTCCTAAACCTACTAAGGCTAATAGATTGCTGCCATCAGTTGCATCGCCGATTCCTTTGTCTAACAGTAAAGAAGTAATTTTTACTGCCATTGACATATAGATTGTGACCACAATTGAAAGCAATACAACATATCCCCAAACAGCACGGGTAATTTGGTCTGACTTTACATGGATTTTTTCCTGTTGACTTGCAAAACTTATTTTGGGAACAAATAGGGTAAACAGTATCAGTATTGGTAATGCCAAAGCATAAACAAAAAAAGAAGCGCGCCAATCAATCAATAGTAATTGTCCTACTGAAAAGGTCATTAGCATACCGCCAATTCCTTCAAAAGAACTCTGCATGCCAATCACAGAAGATAGCTCTCTTCCTTTGTAAAGATTGCCGGAAAATGAATAGAGCAGCGGATTAAACAAGCCGATCCCTACCCCAAACAGCAGCCGACTAATAAACAACAAGCTAAATGATTTCGTAAATACTGGCAACACTCCTGCAATGAAGACTAGAGCAAGTCCCAGCTGAACCGTCTGCTTATAGCCAATTCTGCGAGCCAACTTGTGACTAAAAAGAATCGTCATAACAATCATCAGGGAAGGAATTGTCGTCAATAATTCAACCAATGTATGATTAATTGCGGGATAGTCAGCCATGATTGCTGGAACATTGCCAGCAATCGCTCCTCCTGAGACAACTAATAATGAAACAGACAGCAAGGCCGTTTTAGTTAATTTTTGCATAATCTCTCCTTTAGTAACTCTCCCCAGCATAAACGAGCAGTGCTAAAAAAATTCACGAACCAGCGAACCAGTTCGTGAAGGGTATAGCTCTATTATTCACCAAAAATTTCTTTTGCCAGCGTAAAGGCTGACCATGCTTTAGGCCATCCCGCATAAAAGGCTAGGTGGGTAATTAATTCTACAACTTCATCTTTCGTTACACCATTTTGTTTAGCGATAGTCAGATGCGCCTCCAACTGAGGGGCCCCCATTGCTAATAAAGCTGAACAAGTAATTAAACTGCGGTCATGAGCCGAAAGCTGTTCCTCCCGATCCCATACTTCCCCAAATAAAACATCATCATTTAACGCTGCAAATTGCGGTGCAAACTTACCTAATTGATCTCTTCCTGCTGTTTGTTTTGCCATGCTTATTCACTCCTTTATTTTACTAATTGATCGTATAACTCATCAGTGACTGGTTCCAACCATTCTGGAGTACCCGCAGTAATTGCGAGATGTTCAAACCAACTATCTTTGGCCGCACCATGCCAGTGCTTCACTCCATCGTGGGTAACAATCACATCCCCTGCTTTTAGGGGTTGAGCAATTTTTCCTTCTTCTTGATACCAGCCTTCACCACCAGTAACCAGCAGCAACTGGAAGCCGTCATGATGAATGTGCCAATTGTTGCGGCAGCCAGGTTCAAAGGTTACATTACCGACCCCCACCTTTATATCTGGGTCGGCCACTAATGACTGCAAATAGCTTTGACCGATAAAATAGCGCGCATAGGCATCATTTTTTTCACCGACTGGAAAGATAACTCCATTTTTTACTTCTTCGTGTTTTGCCATCCTGCATTCCTCCATTATTCTTTGATAGTTGTTAGCCAATTCTTAATTGCCGTATCGGCGCGGTCCACTCGGGAACCGCGAATTGGCAAGCCTGCTTCTATGATTGCTGTAGGACAAAGCTGCTTCAGTTCCTCTACACTACTGCCCATACCACTGCCCTCGTGAGTGCAAAATGGATAGATTGTTTTGGCCTGCCAATCGTTGTCTTGTAAAAAGGAAACCACAATTTGGGGCAATCCACCCCACCAGTTTGGATAGCCTAAAAAAATCGTTGCATAATCCGCTAAAACTAAATTGCTCTTCAGATAAGCAACAGGTGTGCCCTGCTGCCTTTCAAGCTCTGCCTGTTTCGTGGTTTCCTGATAATCATTAGGATAAGGAATTACCGGTTTCAGCTCGAATAACGTGGCACCAGATGCTGCGGCAAGCTTCAATGCTGCGGCTTCAGTATTACCCACCACTAATTCTTCCATTTTCCCACCAACAAAATTTTCTCCTCGCCGAGAAAAATAGATTACTGCCTCCATAGTAAACACCTCCTCTATAAGAAAAACGCTGTAAGATGATAACTTCATCCTACAGCGCTCTGGCTTATTCGTCTAATACTTATTGAATCATAGTGCTATACTTGAAAAGCATAGTTAAAGCGACGAATCAGTTCTTCAACTACAGGTGTGTGAATTCGTCGTTTCCACACCAGCACACCATGGGTTTTCAATGCAGGCTCCAAAGGAACAAAACTAAATTGCTGAATATCCCGGTGAGCCGTTGCACCTTCAATCGCCAAAGCAGAGCCTACTCGATTTTCTACTAAAGAGAAAATATTGAAGATTAAATTATACGTTCCTACCACATTTAATTCCTCAAAGGGAGCACCTAACCATTGACTAATCAATTCTTGAACTTCTTTACGCGAAGAAGTCAAAAGTGGTATTCCTTTTAAATCCACGGGAGTAATCGACTCCTTTTGAGCTAAAAAGGTTTCTTTCGAGACCAAGAGTCCCCATTTTTCCTCCCGTGGAAGGATTAAGGATTCATAATCGCTCCTATCAATCGGCTCCAACAGAAGCGCCAAATCTAGTATCCCTTTATCCAATCGATCAGATATATCTTCACTTGTTCCCGTCACTAAATTAAAGCGAACCTGAGGATAATCGCTAATAAATTCTTCAATCATCATAGACAAGGTATCAGAATTATCTGCCTCGACACAGCCAATGGAAAAGCTGCCGCTTAGCTGTTTATTCTTGTGGTCGAGAAAGGCCTGATCCAGTTTATCATTCAGCGATAGGATCTCCTCAGCCCGTTCCTTCAAGAAAATCCCCTCTTCAGTTAAAGAGAGTTGGTTATTGGTTCGGTGAAACAACGCAACACCTACCGATTCCTCTAGCTCCTTAATCTGCCGACTTAAAGTAGGCTGAGTAATATTCAATAGTTTAGCTGCTTTTGAGATATTTTTTTCCTCAGCAACAGTCCAAAAATAGCGCAATAAACGTGTCTCCATCCTCAGCCTCCTTGCTTTTTCTTCTATTATAACAGTCTTTTGAACTAAATTGCTCCAACTACCTCATGCGGCAAGTAAGGCGCTTCTAAAAATTTCACTTCTTCTTGAGTTAATTGCAAATCCAAGGCAGGCAAAGCATCCAGCAGATGACTTTCTTTAGTCGCACCGATGATTGGTGCAATCACTGGTTCTTTTTGGAGCAACCAAGCTAGAGCCACCTGCGCACGTTTCACCTGGTGCTTCTCAGCAAGTTCAGCAACTCTTTCGACAATCAGTCTATCCTGCTCCTCGGTTTTATCATATTTTGAGCGAGCTGTTTTATCAGTCAAAAAACGTTTAGTACTGGCATTCCAATCACGAGTTAAGCGTCCAGCTGCTAACGGACTATACGGTGTCACTGCTATTTTTTGGTCCTCACACAAGGGCAGCATTTCTCGTTCCTCTTCCCGGTACAACAGATTCAGGTGATTTTGCATTGAAACAAATTTTGTCCAGCCATTTTTATCTGCGACTGCTTGAGCCTTGGCAAATTGCCAAGCATACATTGCTGAAGCGCCAATGTATCGAACCTTTCCAGATTTCACCAGGTCATGCAAAGCCTCCATTGTTTCTTCAATCGGCGTGTTGTAATCCCAACGATGAATAATGTATAAATCTACATAATCCATTTGTAAACGTTCCAGACTCTGATCAATCTGATGAAAAATTTCTTTGCGAGAAAGCCCACCACTGTTAGGTGCATCCTTCATTGTAGTGAATAATTTGGTAGCAACCACAATTTCGTCTCGCTTGGCAAAATCGTTCAAAGCCTTTCCAAGAATGCGTTCACTTTCACCATAAGAATAGACATTCGCCGTATCAAAAAAGTTAATCCCCAAATCCAGTGCTTTTTGAACAACTGGACGACTGTCCTCTTCTCTTAATACCCACTCATGAAAGCCGCTGTCAGGATCTCCAAATCCCATCGTTCCTAAACACAATGGTGAAACATCCATTCCAGTATTGCCAAATTTAATATAGCGCATCTTTATCCCTCATTTCTATTGATTAAAAGTAGTGTACTCCTTGAAGTGCACTCTAAGTCAACAGAAAATTTACTCTGCTGTCATTTGACTGCTCATTCAAAAATTTGATCGTCTGCTAGAAGGCTAGCAGCGATTGATGTTTCCGCATTTCCCATTGACCTTCTTTCATGATTAATTTATCATGATATAAATAATATCAGTACGCTACTATTAACCAAGCACCTTCATGGAAAAAGGGCTGCTTTTAAAGACTAACTCTATCACCGTTATTTTCATTAGTTCTGTCTTTACCTATCAATAGAACTACCCCATTTCTACAATTATCAAAGAACACTAAAATTTACGTTGCATTATTTTAACTGACCAACGGCTTTTAGTATCGTCTTAGTTGTTTATGAATACTATCAAACGTTCGCGTATACACTAAAAAAGAAAGCAGGGAAACAGATGAAAGTTATTTTAAATGGTCAATTGGTTGACCGGAAGGATGCTAAGGTGGATATCGAGGACCGGGGGTATCAATTTGGCGATGGAATTTATGAAGGATTTCGAGTGTATCAAAGCTGTATATTTACCTTTGACGAGCATATTGCCCGTCTGTTTCATAGTGCTGAATTGATTGACTTGGAGATTCCTTATACTAAGGAACAGCTGAAGGATCAATTAACTGAATTAATCACTGCCAATCAATTAGGTGATGGAATGATCTATTTACAGATTTCTCGCGGCACTCAAATGCCGAGAAATCACGTGTACTTGCCTAGCAATGAACCAGTTTTAATGGCTACTTCCATGGCAGCACCTCGTGATCCTGCCTCTTTTGAAAAAGGCATTACTGCGATTACAGCAGTAGATGATCGCTGGCTGCATTGTGATATTAAAAGTTTGAATTTATTAGGCAATGTCCTAGCAAAAAATCAAGCTGCTAAAGCTGGTGCTGACGAAGCCATTTTGTATCGGGATGAATATCACGTAACCGAATGCTCTCACTCCAACGTCTTCATTGTCAAAGACAATACTCTGATTACTCACCCGGCAAATAATTTTGTTTTAAATGGGATTACTCGGCAAACCATCTTGAAGCTGGCAAAGGAAAATGATATTGCTGTCGAAGAACGAGTATTCAGCTTAGCAGAGTTGAAGCAGGCCGATGAAGTCTTTATCTCCAGTATTATGGCTGAGGTAACACCTGTCACTACCATTGATGATGAAACGATTGGCAATGGTACTCGTGGTCCGCTATCAACAGAATTAGAACAATACTTTGTTGCAGAAATCGAGAAAAACTGCGGCGTAGAACTATAAAAAAACTTCCCTCTGCCGATTTTCAGTGGCAGAGGGAAGCTATTTTATTTTAGAAAATCAGCAATCGCCTGTTGATTTTTATCCAATTGTATCTCCAGTACACTACCAGCTGGAGTATCATCATTGTAGCTCCAGCTATCCTCTATTGGAATAGACAATGTCTCCACTGGCTTTTCAACCCCCTTAATGAAGTCCAATCCGCAGGCAATCAATACCGTGTTAGGAATATTGGTATCCATGCTGCCCATCAGCTTACCAATAGTCTTTGGTAACTTCATTAATGTGGTGATACCTTTAGACTGCTCACATAAAGCCTTTACTACCTGCTGCTGGCGTGTAATCCGACCAAAATCTCCCTCACCATCACCACGGTAACGAGAGTATTGCAGCAATGTGTTGCCGTCCATTTGTTGTTTTCCCTTTTCGATAGTCACACCATCTAATTCAAAGGATTCTTGAGCATCTATCGTCACCCCTTTGGGAAACAAATCATTGATGCAATCGACAAATTTATCAAAGGTCATACTAATATAGTAAGGTGTTTTTACCTGAAAATTATCTTTTAATGTCTCCTCAAGCAAGGGCATACCACCGTAAAAGTAAGCGGCATTGATTTTGTCCTTCCCATATTCAGGAATGTCCACATAGGAATCTCGCATGATTGAAATCAATTTAGGCTGCTTAGTCCGGCGATTGTACTGGCCAATCATTAAACTATCGGAGCGGCCGCTTTCTTCATCAGGCCGAGCATCCGATCCGACTAATGTGAAGTTCACTATCTCCGGCACCCCCGCAGGTACGGGAAGCTCTGGCGCTTCCTCTTTGACAGTCTTCGTCTTTTTTTCAGCTGTGAAACCCTCGAGAAACTCAAAGGAGACAAAACTGACTGCTGCAACTAGGAGCATAAGAACCAAAATCGTTGCTTTTTGTCCCTTGTTCATCATTTATTTCCTTTCTATTTGAAGGGAAACTCTCGCTTGCCAAATCACTGGTCCTCTATTATGATAAGTCAAACTGAGAATTTCTTAGTTTATCTTTTTTGGGGTCGATAGAGCTGCCACTCTTCGGCCTTTTTTTGGCTTTTCCATTCCTAGGACAATTCCCAGTCCAACACACACTGTGATCATGGAGGTTCCACCCTGACTCAAAAAAGGCAACGGAATACCCGTTAACGGCAAAATTCCAATGGCTGCACCGATATTTTCTACTGTCTGGAATAATAAGGCAAAAACCAAACCTACTGAGAAATATAAGCAGCCGCGATTATTGGTTTGAATTCCAGCCGTCAGCATCTGATAAAATAGATAGAAATACAAAAACAGAACACCGCTGCTGCCAATAAACCCAGCTTTTTCTGCAATAACAGTAAAAATCATATCTGACTCACGTACGGGAACATAGATGGAGACCAATTCACTAGGTTTTCCGGCAAAACCACCCGCTGCCACGGATAGCATACTGCGAACCTGCTGGAAAGAAATCGAATCCTGATACTTGAAAGGATCAATCCAGGCCTCCACTCGATTCAGTTGGTACTCTTTAAAATGTAGAGTTTGCAAGATTACTCGTCCCCACTCAGTGAAGACAAACAACAGCAGACATCCCCCCAACATTGCTAATGTTCCTGCTCCAGCTAATAAGATCCGTTTATCTACACCCACTACAATAAACAAAGCTGCCAAAACACAAATAAACACTAAGCTGGTTCCAAAATCCCGTTGCATGAACATCAACAAAAAGGTTGGTAAAGCAATGGCCAAACTTTTTATTATATACACCCCATCCTCTTTCAAGGAATGCGGCCGACCTTCTTTTTCGTACTTCAACGTAAAATGTACGAGCATTAATATAAAACTGATTTTCACCATTTCTGAAGGCTGCAGCGACAACGGTCCGATTCGCAGCCAACGTTTAGTTCCTGTCAACAGATACATTGCTGGGTCATAATACCATTGCAGCAGCAACATGATGCCTAAGGAAAAACTATACCAAATAGGTGCAAACTTAACTAAAAATTGAAAGGGAATCCGTCGCATAATCAGCAACGCTCCAAAAGCTAACACGCTAAAAATCAGCTGCTTAAAAATGACTGGCTGAACGGCTCGACCATCCAGCAAAGCTGCCTGATATTGTACCCAAACACTTAAAATGAGAAGTAAAAAGATCGGCAGCAATAAGGCATCATTCCACTCTTTGCGCTTCACTTCTTCACCTCCTTTCCCTAGCTGAGATATTCAATGCAACCCCAAGACTGACCGAAAGAATCATATAGCTGGTTCCACCATAACTGAGAAAGGGTAATGGAATCCCCGTCATAGGAATTAAACCTAGTGTGCTGGCTACGTTAATACTCGTCTGCACCAGCAGCAAAGTCCCAATCCCCATGACGATTAATGCAGCCTGATGATTTTGGCAATGGGTGCTCAGCCAAAACAGCCGCAGACAAATGACAAACAAAAGCAGAAGCAAAAACAAGGCCATAATCATCCCTAATTCTTCGACGATAATTGAGAAAATAAAGTCGGTTTCTGCTTCCGGCAAATAACCATTTTTGGTGATGCTATTGCCGATTCCCCGACCAAAGAATCCGCCATTATACATGGCATAATAGGAATTGCTCATTTGATACCCTGTTCCATTGACATCAGCAAAGGGATTTCCCGCAATCGCGATTCGTTCATACACATGTTGAAACAGGTGTGGCAGTAAATCATGACTCCCCAGCAGCAGCACAATTCCAGCAGCTACCAACGCGCCAACTACCGCTGCAAAGCCTAGAATCAGTCCAACATCGACTGGAATCGCCGCTGCCCAGAAAAGAACTCCTGCCACAAGTAACAGAATCAAGGCTCCAGTTACTTTAGGCTGAATAAAAACCAGCGTTGCCAAAAACAGAGTAACTAAAATGGGCGCCCGCAATTCTTTTTTTGATTGCAATGGATTACGAAAGTAATAGCTTAAGTAAAAAATTAGAGCAATATTAGCCAATTCCGAAGGCTGAAATTGAATCCCGAAAATCGAAATCCAGCGCTGAGCCCCATTCACCGTTACTCCAAAAAGATGTACCTTCACCAGCAGCAAAAGCAAGGCCGAACAACCTAAAAGAATTTGGGCTACTCCTAATTTCAGAAAGTGCTGCAGTTTAACAGAATAGGTTAGAGCTAACGCGCCCCAGCTAAGAATTACGAAGACTAGCTGGCGATAAAATAAACTTCGAGGATTCGCACCGGCGATCATGAGTCGATAAGAACTTGCGCTGAAAACCTCTAAAAGACCGATGATAGACAGGACGGCATAAGGTCCAATAATCCACCAATCGATCTTTTTTACATTTTGCATTGCTTCACCTCCCTTCGACAAAGTTAGGTGAAAGCGAGCGGTTATTTCTACTAGTTTTAAAATTCATACAAAAAGGTCAGAAACCTTTTCGAACAAGAATTCTGACCTAGTGTCATCTCATCGTCCGAGTTTTAGCACTATACAACGTAAAGATTCTCATCTTAGCTATTTTGGAAAAAGCCTTAATCCGACAATTCCTGTTTTACCCATTGGCATCTTTCGATGTTTCTGAGCAATAGCTTATGTTTGTATAGGAGCCTCACCTAACAAGTTATATTGTTTTATTTTCACGATCCAATCTTACTCTTTCCAACAAGAGGCTTGCAACCAAAATTCTAGTTTTTTCACTTAATTTACTTTTTCTTAATAACATCCAATTAGATACAAAAGAACAAATACTGAATAAAACCTTCCAGATACTAGCTTTTTACTTACGGAGACTCCTCGGATTGTTTCTTTCAGCTAATTCCTATATACACCAAAAAATTTTCTAAAAATGACCTTTTTTCCAAAAATCAGTTGCAATTACGGTCATCTAAAAGTACCATTCTTGCTGCGATGAAAAATAGTTTTCTTTTCCAAGCTATTTCCCTTAAACATAAAAAACAAGAGCATATAATTAAAAGAACAACAATTATTTTAACATTCAATTAGTATCACCAAAAAATTGTTGTTAAACAAAAGAACTGACGGCTCTTATCATTCTCATGAATTTACCTTCAGTCCTTTGATTTATAATGAACAGTTATTGATTGCTTTTTTGTTTTTGTTTGGTATAGATGAAATAACCCAAGAAGCTTAAGACTACCGCCGCCAGAATTCCGATAATAATATACAGCCAATAATTCGTGCCTTCTTCAACCTGGAAAACTTGGTTGTTCACTGCACTAGCTTCCTTTTTCGTAATCTCAAATGGTTCGTTAAACTTCCAATTGTGGCCAGCGTCATCTTCTACACTCAGCTCCAAGCGATACTTTCCAGCAACCAAAGGCTTCGTATCTCCTGCTTCTCCATTGAATAAATGTAAATCAAAGCGAGATGATGGCGCTATACCGCCATCTTCAATTGTACGAGTGATCACTGGTTTAGTGCCATCTTCAGCATAAACATCGGCCGTCAATGATGCCTTCTTAATATTGATCGGTGTAGGATTTTCCATGGAAACAATTAGACCAGCATTATTTGTCAATTCCTTCGCCTTAATCCCTTTGTATTGTAAATCAGGTTCCACTGGCTGATCATTTTCAGAAAGCATTAGGCCGATCACATAGGCATATTCACTAGAAATCTGATCCTTGGGCTTTTCTTCTTTACCAAAGTCCTTCTTCACCTGAATTCCACCCAGTAAGATACCATCAAAGCTTTCTTTAGGCACGGTAAGATCTAGAGACACAACACCCGCTTTTTTGGCAGGAATCGTCACTTCTTTCGGATACTTAACATAGTCTGAAATTGGTTGTTGATTGATGGAGTCTTTTGGGATGTCAGTATTTCCATAATCAATCGTCAGATTCCCACTGGTTTGGGCTGTATTTACTTCAATAAAATAGCGTTGCTCTTGATCTGAGTAGTTTTCAATTTGAAGCTGGATTGTCTGTTTCTCCTCTGGTTTTACTCGCAAATCAAAGAAGGATTTCCCCCGGTCTAATTGATTGTCCGGCAGTATGGGAGCTACGCTGTAGTCGACACCGAGATCAGCGGCCGCAGCAGGTGAGCTAAACATAAACATTGCGCATCCAGTGATAAGTAAATACATCATAATGGCTCTCATTTTTTTCACTATCTATTCCTCCATTTTGGTTAGATCTTTCTTGTATTTTCTATGTAAAAAAGACCATCTAAGTCACTAAGCAGTTACGTGACTTAGATGGATTTTACGCAAATTTATTCAGCTGAAATAGCTGTAAAAGTAATAGTACCTGCGTATGTTTGGATATTTAAGTTGTTGTTAGCAATTGTCAAAACAGGATCAGCCAAACTATATGCTTTAGTCCCTACTGGTGTTTGGCCAGAGTTTTCAGTTACCACTGTTCCTTCGGCAGTTAATACTTCAACATCACCAATTTTTAAAGAAGTTCCGATGTTATCAAGCTGAGTTGCTTGAGCATTTACTTTCCAAGAAGATGCGGCTACTGCGCCTTCCCAAGCTGCTTTTGAGTCATCAATTTCAGTTTGCGTTACATCCGCACCCGCTGTAACACCTGAAATTGTGTTCAAGGCTGAAGTAATGCTGCCTTGAGTTGGACGCGCATCCTTCACTTCTAAATCTTGATCATAGGTTCCTTGGAATGACGCATTCGTTGCAGCTACGCTGTCTAATGAGTGCTGACCAAAATCAATACTTGGTACTTGATTAATCGCAAAAGCACCTGGACTACTTGGTAAGCCTGTCGTTGGATCAATTGTGTAATCTGTAATTTCCACACTTGTTGTTCCATCTGCAGTTTCATTTAATTCCGCTGCTGATGCTTGAGCTGTAAACCCTAAGATTGCTGTTGATAATGCTAGACCTGCGATAATTTTTGTGATTTTCATGTATATTTCCTCCGTCAGATGTTTTTTATTTATATCAATTTTTGATATCTGTTTTAAAGGTCGGCATTAACAACCTGCCAACTAATTGTTGCTGTATACTCTCCGGCCTGATTTTCATCACCATAGCCGAGAGTGATTTGTTCTTTTGGAATGGTATAAGTAATCCACCCATAATCTTTTTTGCCTGTTGCCTGAATAATCGTCTGGTAAGCAGTAGTCAACCGAGAAATAGGATAGCCGATTACCTCGTTATCCACATTGCTGTCATCGAATTTGCCTTTGCCAATTGCCAATTCTGCAGCTTTTAAGGTTTGCTGCTCTTCGTTTTTAAAAGCAGCAATTTTCACCTGCAGTTTCCACGAGGTTGGCTGCTGTCTTGAATCCAGCAATTTAATCGACAAATCGGTTGCTGCAGGGTGTTTCTTTTTCGTATCTGTGACTGTTTGATCACCAAACTGAAGATCCGATACCTCATATAGCCGCGGAGCTTCCTCATCGAGCGGAACAATTACAAGAGACGTTTGCCCCCCATATTCATCAATTTGGGCAGCAGCAGTCACTTCTTGGCTGAATAAACTCCAGCCAAACAGCACACTAAACAAAAGAATTTTTCTGTTAAGCTTCATTCGATCGCTCCTTCCGCTGCTTTTTGACCAGCAGCCAAAAGAAAAAGAGCAGTAAGGTGCCTAGAAAGGAAAGACTTAAGGTGGTCAATTCTCCTGTCGTAGGCAAACGATGATTTTTATTGCTGGAACCCGCGGATACCGAAGCATTTGCTGCATCAGATTCTTGTTCAGATTTTAAAGAAATCGTTGCTGTACTTTGCCGTTGAGTATAGGACGCTTGCGTAGTCGTGTCCTCTGCTGCTGCTGAATTCCCACATAAACTGACCATTAGTAAGCAGAAGGATAACAGGATAACAGACCATTTTTTTCTATTCATACCCTTCCTCCTTTTATGGTGCATCAGTGATCGCCCAGGTGATCGTTCCGCTGTAAGTGCCGCTTGGACTTTGATCTGAAAGTTTTAATAGCAATCCCTCTGAAGCGGAATACTGATACAATTGATTCATCGCTAAGCTTACCTCAGACAATTCCAACTCTCCGTGATCCTGTAAGAAAACTAAGTCACTTGCCGGAATAGTTTTGCCAGAGATTGTTTGAATTGCCGAAGCTTTCGCTGTAATTCTAACTTGGCTGTTATCACTTAAGGTATCCCTGCCCTTAATTTGCATGTCAGAGATTCTAGTTTGATTCTTTTTATTACCAGACAGCTTATCCTTCGATGTTTTCCAAGCAAAACTATCTGTCATTGTTTCATATCCTAGATACCCCTTTACTTGGAAGGTAAGCGTTTGGATGTCTTGTAACCCAGTACTGTCAGCAATTGTTAATGACAGCGTATTCTCCCCCCGCACAAATGCTCCACCACTTAATAAGTCAATCACTTGTTCTTCTTCTATTTTGAACTGTTCTTTGGCTGGGTCTTGCAAGGTACCCGTTTGAAACGACTGATCATTTATCTTCAGCTCATACGTTAACTCTTCTGGTTGAGCATCATTATCTGCATAATCGAAAACAACGCCAAATTTGTCTTTAAAATCTGTAAAAGTCTGATCGGACATAATCGTGGTCAAATTAGTAATCACGGGTGGTCGATTAACTTTTTTTATCCAAAAATAGCTGGAATTACTGTCAAAGTTCTGATTCTCAGTATCTGCTCCAAAATGGCCAGTTACAGTACTGTAGAAAGAAGATTTTACCGCTTCTTCTTCCTCCAACTTTTTAGTCGGTAAAGTGACTTGCCATTTCACCTTATGTCCAGCTTCGATTGTAAGGTCTCCTGAGTCCAGCACGATTTGACCAGCATCATCAATTTCCCCAGTTATTTGACTGGATGGCTCATCATCCACTTGATAGTTAATGGTTACTTCATGGTTTTCTGGTATTTCAATGTGCTCTGGTTTGACCTGAGCCGACCATTGATTCAAAGTAAAATCACGATCTGATTCAGTCAATTCGTAAGTCGATTCAAACATCACCGAATCACCATTGGGAAGATACGTTTGTCCTAAGTCATCCAGAGCGCCTACCTGTACCGAAGAACCTTCAACGTTTTTGACATCATTTTTCAAATCAGATGCCAGTTCTACCGGTGTTTCGGTAAAGACAAAGCGAGTAGTTCCAAGTGCCGCTCCATTTGCAGCAGTGAATCCCCAATAGGCAGTATTATTCGTTGCTGCTAAATTCAGATTTGCAATCAAATCTTTCTCTGGGATTGTTACAGTAGTTGTTCTCGACCCATTAACTGGATTCGAGAGGAAATAATTTAACCCTTTGCCTTTTTCATAATCAAAACGAAACTCGTACCAGCCTTTGTTAATTCCGTTGATTAGTTGTACAGCCTCAACGCCATCACCAATGTAATGACGTAACCGAGCTTTTCTAGCAACCATAGAAAGCCAATAGGGATCACTCCACTTATTATCCTTTCCATCGTTACCACTATTAAGCAAAAGCTCTTGATAAGTATTAGGATTTCCTGGAAATAGATAGGCCATGTGCTGTTCTTTTCCAGCTGGTAAGGCCAATTTATAATCAAAAGCATTGCCTGCATCATCACCAGCATCATTGTTCACATTAGATCGCATATCAAATTCAACAGCAATTGAATTCTGAATAGCCGTACCCGATGGATTTCCAAATTTATTTTTGCCTAACTTTCCATTGTACTGACCATAGACACCTAGATTTTGTCCATCTTGTTTACTTTGAGCAGAAGTAATGGCGGCAGTTCCTTTTGCGTCATTATGAAGGACAAATGCTAAACCATCAGAATTTGCTTTATCAAATTGAATATATACACGACCACTGAAGTCTTTGTTAAAATCCAGCTTATTATTCTCGTTTGACCAAATAGAAATCCAGTTGCTGCTTCCAGACAATTCAATAAGATCATAGGGACGATTATCATTTTCACCGTTAGTCGGCCGTTGATTAGTGATTGCATTAGCCGCTCCATTAACAGGGGCAAAAAGACTGCTGATTTCTTTAGCACCATAGGGAATTTGTCCATAGCCATCTCCGCTCATGTTTTGCGGAAGAGCTAGACGGGCCAAACTTCCGATTTCTTCTGGTACATCGGACGCAACTTCCTCGACTTTTTCTTTTGAAGAATCTGTTATTGCTGCAACTGTTTCATTAGTAGCTGTTTCATTGCTTACTGTATAGTTATATGTAGCTTCGGCTCCTATTTGTTGGAAAGTTCCTCCAGCGGATTCCCGATTGCTTTCAATTGACTGGGGTGCTACCGTCACCGTGTAGTCCTGTTTCTTCTCCAGAATCTTTGTCTGAAAATATATGGTATTTTTCCCTGTTGACTGAGCATTTTCGTTTAAGTAATACCAGCCTTCAGAATCAGTCGTCAATGTATCTTTAGGCTTTTCTAATTCAGTTATATCTCCTAACAATTCCAAATTTTCTGAGTACGCCAATTGGAATCTTATTCCCTTAGACAGATCTTCCGTATTTACTTTTTGTGTATGCGTATAGGTAAAATACCAATCGATGCTATCGCCTGATTCAGAAAATTCAGCTGATGCAGTAAGCTTAGCTTGCTCCCCCTGTGCCAGCGTCTCTTCAGTAGCGGATGAATGATTAGGAAAAGACAGCACAGACATTATAAAAATCAATAAGAATGCTAGGATGCGAAAGATCCTTTGTCGCTTTTTTTCTACAGGAATCCCTCCCTCATATATTTTTCCTCCACTCCTGCTTCATGTACCATTCTCAGCTTTAAAAAAGTACTCGCGGCATTTTATGCAGCAAGTACCTTTTGGTGATTAGATATTGAATAACTGACAAGTGCTGAAGCTGTAATCATTCTAAACAGTAAACTGTGTAAAAAAAGGTCATTTTTTTGAATATATGAATTTTTTAATGACCCTTTACCAGAGAAACCGGACTTTCCATCTACAATATTAATTCAAAAAATTATCTTTTCTTAAAAAGCTATAATTAGGTTAAACTTTAGATTTTTTAAGTTTCCTTCAAAACGATCAAAAAAAATACAAAAATATTGCGAATTTGCTTAAAAATTTTTAGTATTAGGAAGCACCATGAAAATTAAAAGAGGTGATACATATTTTTGGTCTAAGCAAAAACACATTATTAAAAAGAGATATCATCGAAGTATTAGACCGGACACAAGAACCGATTTCTTATAAAGAACTTCAAATGGATATTCCTTATGTAAGTTCAAGTACTTTAAAAGCTACCTGTGCCGAATTAGCAGAATTATTGGAACAGCTTTACCCTGATAAAAACTGCTTTCTACAATTCAGTAAAGAGAAAAAGACGATTTCAATTTCTTTAGTCCGCTCATCTAATAACCTGCAATTTTTTTATGATTATATTTACTCCGACGATTTAGCTCATGACATTCTTCAAGTTCTTTTACTGCGAAGAAAATTTTCTACTATCGAGTTCTGTCACGCTCACGGTGTAAGCGAATCAAAATTAAAACGTAAAATAAAAGATATCAATCGTGAGTTACGCTCTTTTGATTTGTATATCTCCTGCTCAAATCAATTGAATTTAAAGGGCAGAGAAGTCAACATTCGAGCCTTTCACTACATTCTTTTACGGATTGTGCACCGGCAATTCTTTACCATTCCCGAATCAGCATACTTACATGAGACTTACCAATTAGGGAAATACATCGCAGATTATCTAGGTGTCCCCAATGATCTTCCCCTCATTGAACGCTTCGCTTATTGGGTGCTAATCACACGAACTGGTCTATTCAAAGGTGAAGAGCTGCAATTTAGTGCAAAAGAAGAGCAGTTGATCAGCAATTTAGTTTTCCCGGAAAAACCTGTTTTTTTAGCTCGTTGGTCTGAACAGGATTGGCAATTTTTATTGATTGCCATTCACTGCTCCATTTCTGACTATTTCCGATTGGAAACTAAAGATGAGAACTTGGCAAAAACAGACAGCCAAGAACGTTGGATAGAATTATTTCAATATTATTTTCGTCCGTTAACAATAGAAGAAAAAAGATTGGCTTTTGAAAAATTGCAGCAATTAGACTTAACTACCTACTTCTTCCCATTGAGTACCAATTTTCTACTCGTGTTGAAAGAGTTCATTGGATTAGAGGATTTGGCAGTTATGTATCCTCGTTACATACAGCAATTTGATTGTTTTTGGCAGGATTGGTCTATGCAATTCCCCGACAGGAATTCAGAAATGTTCCGTATGTTTAGCTTACTAACCAGTGTAACCATTTTGCCGATGGAAGAATTGCTGCCTGAAGTGGCGGTATATGCTTTTTCTGAAAATAATGATGCTTTCAAGCAGTACATTAAAATAAAAATAACCTTCTCTTTCAGCAATCGTTACCATCTAACCTTTGTCGATTCACCACAAAAGGCTGATTTATTAATTGGTACAACCAATTTCTACGAAAATGATGCTTCTCCCCATCAAAAATATCTGATCGTGCGCACGCGGGTATACCAAAGAGACTTGGATGATATCTCAAACGCATTAGAAGCAATAATTGATCGTCGATTGGTGGAGTCCTCACAATATTAGAATTTCTAGCATACACCTATCTTCTGCTGCACTCTTTTTGTGGGAGGAACCAGTAAAAAAGGAAAGTTAAAATGGTAAAATGTCTTTATACTTACCCGAAACACAAAAAGCAGAAGACGTGCAAGACTTTGAGCAAGAATTTTTTGACTTTGAAGATAAGATAATTTCTCACAATAGTTCGTTGAATCAGTTGAGTTGTATGGATTGGATAACACACCGCTTTACAAAAAAAACTACTCAGGTGATTAGATACTTTCGACAGCTTTCTTTTCTGTGTAAGAAAAACTTATTGAAAGAGTTGGTATTCTTCCTCATGTCATTCCTCATTTTTACGCAATTTTGCTGGTTTATCATGGACCCGGCAAACCGACACAAAAATCAGTCCTCTGGATTACTGAAACTCGATTTAATCTATGCTTAATCCCCCAATCTGACTGAGGTGTTGCCCAGTAGACTATGTCAACTCCTGCTGAAAATTTGAAAAATAACATATTCATATTTTAAACTGGCTAACCAAAGTGGCACCAAACTGTTGATACAACAACAATCTTAGTAACTGATTTGATCAGTATGCTAAGATTGTTTATTGTAATATTTCATGTTTTTCACAGACTCGCTGATTAAAAATTTGTTTTACTGCTTCCTCATCAATTGTTTCCAACCGTCTAAATAGACATGAACTAAACGTCCCTGCTGGTCAAAAAGCAAAACTAATTCTGGTTGTTCTTAATCGTCATTAATCACTAGATGGAACGGATCATTCCAATTACTAATCTGCTAAGTTTTGTTGTAATACTTTTCTGCTGGCCTATCTGCTTACTTTTGAATCAATCGTTCCCTCATTTCTTCCATCTAACTCTGCGGATGGTTTTCCAGCAGTATTTTCCAATTCTCACTAATCGTGTCGCACTGGCAAGCTGCGTAAAAAAGACCTTACCAGTAATAGCTAGTAAGGCCTCAGGAATCTTATTTTAAATTAGTTGCTGAAACGATCAGCATCATTGGTCGACGGAGTTCATCCTTCATCCCAGCAATATCTAACATTGCTTCAGGTGGTGTTGGCTCCACTAAACGATTAATCGTGAAACCATTGGTTAACAAACCATCTAAATAGGTAGTTAACGTTTTATGGTATTTCGTTACCTTACTGCCTAAAAAACGGGCCGTCCGCTCCCCTTCGTAGAAATAATTATCTACCGGGAAGTGCAGAATTTCACCGTTTTCGTCATAATACCAGTCTTGGGTTCCGTAAGCGGTAAACACTGGGTGCTCTACGGAAAAGATAAATTGTCCGCCATCTTTTAAATATGCGTGAACATTTTTAGCTACTACTTCAAAAGACGGGATGTAATGGAATGCTAAAGAACTAATTACTATATCAAATTGATCAGGATCAAAAGAAGCCTCTTCAATGCCTTCTCTTAGATAGGTCACATTGGAATAGGGTGTCTGCTGTCTGGCAACCTCCAGCATTTTCTCAGAGATATCCACGCCAGTAACTGCTTTAGCACCATGCTCGGCTGCATAGATGCAGTGCCAGCCATATCCACAGCCTAAATCAAGAACCGTTTTTCCTATAAAATCAGGCAATAGGCTCTGCAACGTCTGCCATTCACCGGCTCCCTGCAGACCTTTTTTACTACGCTCCATTTGACTGTAGCTTTCAAAGAATTCTTCGTTGTCATAAATATTATTAGTCATTTTCTTTTCCTCCATGTAATTAAATTATCTTTCGGTCATTACATGGAGTCCATCTCTTTTGTGGGCAATCATTTTCCTCGCTCCCGTCCGACTGAATATACTGTTAGTTTAGCATATTCAGCAGTATATTACCTTATGCCAGCTGCTGGATGATGTCACTAGCAATTTCTTGCGGACAGCGATCAGAGGTGTCCACTGTAATTTTTGCTAATTGCTCGTACAGTCTTTCGCGAGAATGGAATAAGTCCTTAATTTCACCATCATTCTTGTTCGCTGCATTCGGGCGAACATTTTCTTCATCATTGCGAATACGGTCAATCAAAATTTCTGGATCAGCTTTTAAATAGATTACTTTTTTATCTGCTAGTACTTGTTGATTTTCTTCTTGTAAAATGACTCCGCCCCCAGTTGCTATTACTGACTCTTGAGTAATGGCTTCTTTTAACAGATTGGTTTCATGCTGACGGAAAGAAGCTTCCCCATGTTTTTCAAAGTATTGGCTAATTGATCCGATGCGCTCAACCAGCACATCATCCATGTCAACACGATGACAATTTAATAAATTAGCTACCTCGCGACTGATTGTAGTTTTTCCTGCTCCCATAAAACCAATTAAAATAATAGATTCCATAATAAAATTCTCCTTTTTCATTTTTTAGGCATTGATATATTGTTTTAACTCCGTTAGAGGCACGGTGTGGATTTGACCTTTCCCGATATCTTCAACTAGGACAATCCGAATCATGTCTCCGCTGACTTTTTTGTCGTGCATAATTGCTTGATAAATTTTTTCTGCGTTCCAGGTGGTATAGGCAGAAGGCAATTGAAATTTTTCAACCATTTGAATAATTTCTCCTGTTAATTGCCTTCTGCTCAGTCCTTTTTTTCAGCAACTCGAGTCATCTGAACCATACCTAGAGCAACTGCTTCCCCATGGCTGATCATTTCGTAGTTTTCACTGGCTTCCAGTCCATGGCCAATCGTGTGACCGAAATTTAGTAATAAGCGATCGCCTTGGTCGAATTCATCTCGTTCAACTAAGTTTTTCTTCACATTCAACGCTTTTTTGATGATGCTCTCACTGTTAGTTAAAATGTCATCTAGCTTCGTCATTTTACGCAGCTGTCTCCATAAATTAATGTCCTGGATCAATGCACATTTGATAACTTCTGCCATGCCCTCTGAAAGGCGTCTTTGCGGTAAAGTTTGCAAGGTATTTGGATCGATCAAGACACCGTCTGGCTGAGCGAAGGTTCCTATTAAGTTTTTTGCTTTTTCACAGTTAACACCAGTTTTACCACCGATACTTGAATCTACTTGCGCTAATAAAGAAGTAGGGACTTGAATAAAGCTTAAGCCACGCATGTAAGTTGAAGCCACGAAACCTGTTAGATCACCGATTACTCCTCCACCTAAACCGATCAATGAATCACTGCGGCTGAAGTCGTTCTCAGTAAGAAAATCATAAAGCTCATTGGCTGTAACCAATGATTTTGTTTTCTCACCAGCATCAACTACGTAAGAGTAAACATCGAAGCCTTGAATTTCCAAGTATTGTACGACGGTTTGACCGTAGTGGGGAAACACGTTCGTATCACTGATTAGGGCAATTTTACGTGAAGACCAAATGTCAGCTGTCCAGCTGCCAATTCTTTTCAGGGCATCTTTTTCGACTAGAATCTCATAGGTTTTACTAGGTAATTCAACTTTTAGCATACGATTTCCTCCTTCGATAACTCGTCAATCTGCTTCATTGCTTGGGTCAAAATAGTAACTTCCTTCATCATTTGCAAGTAATTCTTTTCATTTAGTGACTGCTCCCCATCTGACCATGCATTAACTGGGTCAGGATGAATTTCAACAATCATGCCATCAGCTCCGCTAGCAACTCCTGCTCGGGCCATTGGTCCTACCAGGTCCCAAATACCGGTACCATGACTTGGATCAACAATCACTGGAAAGTGGCTCAATTTTTTCATTAATGGAACAGCACTTAAATCTAGTGTGTTGCGGGTTGCTCGTTCGTAGGTCCGGATGCCCCGCTCAATGAACAGGATATTGAAATTATTTTGAACGGCAATGTATTCTGCCGCGTTCAACCATTCTTCAATGGTACCGGAGATACCGCGTTTTAGACCAATTGGTTTTCCTGTTTTGCCCACAGCTTCCAATAATCGGAAGTTTTGCATGTTGCGGGCACCAATTTGAATAATATCTGCGTACTGACAAACGACATCGATGTGCGCTTCATCCATTACTTCGGTAATTACCTTCAAGCCATGAGCATCAGCGGCTTTGCGCATAATCCTTAGTCCTTCTTCACCCATCCCTTGGAAAGCGTATGGGGAAGTTCGAGGCTTGTATGCGCCACCTCTAAGAATTTGAGCTCCGCCAGCTTTTGCCATGCGGGCAGCTTCCATTATTTGTTCTTCTCCCTCAACCGAACAAGGACCAGCCATCGTAACGAAGCTTCCATCACCGATCTTGACACCATCCACATCAACTACTGTGTTTTGTGGATGGAATTCTCTTGAAGTCAACTTGTAGCTGTTAGTAATTGGTACGACACGCTCCACTGAGGAGTAACGCTGGAAGGATATGGTCTGTAATATCTCCGGATCTCCTAGTAAACCTAATACGATACGATCTTTTCCATGATTGACCTGCACCTCTAGGCCATTTTCTTTAATTTTATTAATAATCGGCTGTAATTCGCCTTCGGTTACTTCCTGCTTCATAATTAAAATCATTTATGTCACGCTCCTATTTTCTAATTTCAGCTTCTAACAATGGTCGAATAACTTTTATCGGCATTTCTTCGCCAGTCCATAGTTTAAAAGCAGCCGCTCCCTGATGCAGCAGCATTCCAAGACCGTTAATGGCAATCGCCCCTTTTTCTTCAGCGGCTTTCAACAGCTTAGTTTGTGCTGGATGATAAATGACATCAAACACTGGCAAATTAGCTCTTAATACTTCTGTATTTGGAATAGGCAGCTGATCTGGATCCGGGTCCATCCCGACGTTTGTTGCATTAATCAGCAGCTGACTTTCAGCTAATGACCGACTTAGTTGTGCTTCATCCGCTAAGTCATAAAGGTTCAATCGGCATCCTGTTTCTTTTTCGATTAAAGCTAATTTTGGTTCTATCGTTTGATAGAAGGAATCGCAAATGTTAAAGACATCAATTGCTTTGGCACCATCAATAGCTGCCTGCGTGATAATGGCTGTCGCTGCACCACCAGCGCCTAGGATCGTTAATTTCTGATCCTCAACTGTTAAGTTGTGTTCTCGCAGGCTTTCCAAGCAGCCGATTCCATCTGTCGTATGTCCAATTAATTTTCCCTCTTGGTTTACAATCGTATTAATTGCACCAATCAGACGAGCAGCTTGACTCAATTCATCTACATGATCGATAGCTGCCATTTTGTGAGGCATCGAAAGATTGATTCCCAGCATTTCCAAATCGCGAATTACTTGAATGCTTCGGCCCAACGTCTCAGGCTGTACATCAAAGCTTAGATAGACAGCGTCAATCCCCAATTCGCGAAACGACGTGGTATGCATCGTTGGTGAAAAGCTGTGTCTTGCTGGCAGAGCATATAAGCCTGCTAGTCTTGTTTGTCCCGAAATTGCTTTTTTCATTCTCTACCTCCTCGGTTGTTTCACTTACCAATTTTTATTTGAAAATTGGTACCAAAAAAAGACTCATTGTAGATGAAAAATCTACAATGAGTCTTCTGCCCGAAAATAAAGGTATAGAAAAAGCCACTATAGATATCCTCATCTACGTGGCGAAAGTCATCTCAAACTTCTCTAGCCATCATAGATACAAACACGTTGTCCGTTTGCACCCATGATTTCATGAATACAAACCTATCTAAAATAGCTAAAGTAATAATTATTCAGTTGTGTATTAATATTTTTTATCATATCAATCGCTCCAAACTGTTTTTTAAGATTGGGTTAATTCTAGATGTGTTTTTTCTAATTGTCAACACTTTTGCTAAAAAAATTTCGATTCCATGAACAAAACGAGGCCGTTTAATGAAATTTCCACTGATATTTTCCTTGTTCTAATAGGCTTTCGATCAATTTAGCAAGTATTAAAATTTATTTGAAAAAAATTTCTTTTTTGACTCAAAATCAGCCAATTCATGAAAAAAATTCTTAGACTTGCTATAATGACAAAAAGGAGAAATGCGTATATGAACATCCAAGTGAAAAGTATCAGCGAACTAACTGCTGAAGAATTATTATCTATTTTTATTGAGCGAGTAGCCGTGTTTGTAGTTGAACAAAATTGTCCCTATCAAGAAGCCGACGAAGAGGACAAAGTAGCCTTGCATCTTTGCTTCACCGACGAAACTGGCTTAAAGGCCTACTCAAGAATCATTGATAAAGGCGACTATATTACCTTCGGCCGTGTCCTGGTTGCACAAAATGCTCGCAAGCAGCACTTAGGTCGAAAATTAGTGCATCGAACAATTGAAGAAATTCAACACCGTTTTCCTGGCAAGACCATCACTATTTCCGGTCAAGCCTACTTACAAAAATTTTATGAGTCCTTTGGTTTTTCAGTAATTTCTGAAGAATACCTGGAAGATGGGATTCCTCACATTGACATGACTTTATTAGCTTAAAAAAGTTGCGGCGGTATCTTAAGCAGATACTGCCTTTTTTCTGTTCTTCTCATTATAATTGTCGGTAATTTTAATCAACATTCATCGATCTTCACGTTATTTCCCCTCCAGTCATACTTATAAACTAAACGTTAGTTTATCAAGCTTTGTATTTTTTCTCTAAACTTTTTAAGGTGAAGCTGTTTATTTAACTAGTTATTCTAAAAATACAGCTAGTTTCTTTGTCGGAACCGCTTCAGTATCATCAAAAATTCACAACCAGGTATATAATAAAAGATGAAAAAGGAGGTTTTTTTATGTTGGAGCATTATTTAGAGAAAAATATCTTCCGTCAAGTCTATCTTTGTGAACAGCTGTACGATAAAAAGACTCTTCAAATTCATGATGCTGCTGAGCAGCTGGAAGTTTGCCCAGTAACAGTTCGAAGCGATTTAGATACCATTATTGACCTGCTGGAGCCGCACATTCAATTAGTTGAGAAAGGTCGTAACAGTTGTACAATCATTTTTGATCACTCATATTCTCAGTTGGAGCTGACACAAACTATTTATCAAAATTCGAATTTTTTATCCATCTTAAGTCAATATTTAACTGGTGAACGTAGTTGGTCGGCTATGGCAGACAGCGTCTTTATCTCCTTGAGTAAGGTTTACACCATTCGCAATGACCTGATGAAGTTTTTAACTGAGATGAATTATTTAACGAAAGATGGAGAAACTATTATCCCTGAAAAGGACTACCGTTACTTGTTGTTAGCAATTATTCGTTATACCAATCAAACTCAATTAGTGTCCATTACTCCCCCTCTTGAAAGAGCTTGCCAGCAATTGATTAATTATATTGAACGGCACTTCTTTTCTCGCAACTATCCAGTGGAAGAAAAACAGTTGATTCAACTGGGAATTGCGATTGGTTTGCAGCGAGCAAAAACCAACCCTGTTTTCTTCACTTCCGAAGAAAAAGAGTTGGCTCAGCATACTCCATTGTTTCAATTGATCCATACTGGTCTTCAGCAAAATGATTTTTCGCTCTGTCGGACTGAAGATGAACAATTTTATGTGTACTCGTTATTCAATTCGCGAAATTATTTAAGCAACAGTTTAGAACTGATGCAAAAGGACTTTACAGTGGTTTATCAAAATCACATTAAATACAATCCTTTAATCGATCATTTGGCACAGCGCTTAAGCAACACCTTAAAGCTATCGTCAGAGGATCAACTCCTGTTTGAAAAGGCCTTTTTACCTTTCATTCGTTCTACCTGGGCGGATACACAGATTTTTTTGCCTGAAAAAATCTATCTCCTAGACCAGCAGCAACGGAAGCTGTACGCCGACATCTATCAGGTTCTGCACCAATGGAAGGACGAGCAGCAGCTTGCCTTGCGCTGGAACGATAATCTGATCCGAAAATTTACTATCCACGTTAGTTTTCTGCTAGCTGATCAGCCCTCAGAGACAATTGAGGTATTTATTGCTGCACCAACTGATTTCAAATTTCTCTATTATCATCAGCAGTTGACTGAACTGCTTAGTGAACACTTCACCGTCAGTAATCTGATTTGCAGTGACCTGGCTGAGCTGTTAGATGATACTTTCTTTTGTACTAAACGCATTATTTTATGCGACACAACCTTGTATCAGGATCACTTGGAAACCGAAAGCACTCAAGTTTATCCTGTATCCTTTCAAAACATCTACAGCATCATTACTCAATTGAACCAACAGGTTTGCCGCTTATCGGCTAATGACTTTTAAGCCTGCTCCCCCAAAAGACCGCCTTTTTGGGGGAGTTTTATTTTAATGAGTAAAGCCGTAAGTTTTTACTTCTTTTCTTTTGTGATATACCAAATGTGCTTTGTTTAGATCATCGATTGCTTGCTGCATGTCCTGCACATAATCATAGGCCATATTCATACCAAAATCGGCACGTACAACTAGACGTTGAATCACTAATTGATCCAAATCCTTTGGTAGTGGGTAAGCAGGAACCTGCCAGCCCTTCATCAATAAACGATCAGACAAATCGTATAAGGTCCATTCATGATCAGTTTCTTCCTTCAATTTATAGCAAACCAATGGCAATTGTGAGCCATCATTGATAATTTCAAACAGGCCAGTTTCTTCAATCGCTTGGGCTAAATACACAGCAACATCATGAGTTCTTTGATGAATTGCTTGGTAACCGTCAAAACCGTAACGAACAAAATTGTAGTACTGCCCGATTAATTGAGCCGCACTGTGAGAGAAATTAATGGCCATAGTTGGCATTTCTCCTCCTAAGTAGCTGACTTTGAAAATCAATTCTTCTGGCAAATATTGTTGATCGCGCCATAATACCCAGCCTACACCAGGATAAACTAAGCCGTACTTGTGGCCAGAGGCATTAATAGAGATAACATTATTTAATTGGAAATCCCACACTAAATCAGGTTCGATAAATGGTGCGTAAAATCCACCGGAAGCTGCATCTACATGAATGTAAACCTTGTAGTCAGTTTTTTTATTGTATTCTTCCACCAAATCATTCAGACCTTTAATGTTGTCATAGCGACCAGTGTAAGTAATTCCTAGAATACCTACAATTCCAATAGTGTATTCATCCACATAATCCATTACAGTATCTAGGTTAATGGACATATGGTCTTTATCCATAGGGACTTCCCGCATTTCAATGTCCCAATAAACACAAAATTTTTCCCAGCACACTTGATATCCGGAAGAGATGACCAAATTAGGCTTTTTAGCTTGAATATCCAATCCCAATTTTTCTGCTCGTTTGCGCCAAGAGAATTTCATTGCCATACCGCCAAGCATACAAGCTTCTGAAGAACCAATAGTTGACGTACCCATGAATTTTTCTTGGCTGCTTGCATGCCATAAGTCCGCAATCATGTTTACACAACGATTTTCGATCTCAGTTGTACGGGGATATTCTGATTTATCAATGGCATTTTTTTCTAAGGTTTGGCTCATTAGCTTGACTGCTTCAGGCTCCATATAAGTTTGACAGAAAGTAGCTAGATTCAAGCGTGCATTGCCTTCGTCCAACATTTCATCTTGTACTAATTGATACGCAACACGAGGTTCGATTGATTCCTTGTTTAATTTATACTTAGGTAAATCCACTTCTGCGCTTTCTGAACCAAAGATAGGTTCTAAATATTCTGCTTCTTCACGATCTTCTTTTCCATACAACATTGTATATTCCTCCTTAGTGTTTTAAAACATGTTCGTCTTTTTGAATAATATGATGTTCACCACGAGCGGCTGGGTAAACAGACCGATTGACCTCTTCTGCCTTCATATGAACAGGCTCTTCCAAAACAGCGTGCTGCTTCTTATCATGCAGCTCATAAATAATAAAGGGCAACAAAACCGTTACAATAAAGCTAATCAACAAAATGATTTGATACGTCCGATGTTCATTGGCTGCAATTGATGCTGGGGGAACAAATGAAATCAGCAAGGCAAAGATTGATAAAACGAACCCTATTCCGCTGATTATTATTTTACCCGCTGTTTTACCCGGAACATTATACGTTCGCTTAAGATCTTTCTTCTTAAAAATTAACACAAAGTAACCGATAAAAAATAGTAAATAGCCTACTAAATAGATCACCACAGTTAACGAAATCGCTACAAGAAATGACAAGTTATTTCCGCCACCGCCAAAGGTTAAGACCGCTCCCCATATCGTTACAATAATTCCTTGAATCATAATTAACGGAACGGGCACACCATGCTGGTTCGTTTTACGAAAGAACGGTGGTAATAACCCTCTTTGAGCTGCTGTAAACATTCCTCTGGAAGGACCTACAACCCATGAACTGACTTCGCCCATTACACCAAAGGCAATCATTAGTGCAATGATTTTTACTGCCCAACCTAAATGTGCATTGAAGTGTAGAATTAACGATTCAAAGGTTTGGATCACACCTGCACTTAAAGACAATTCCTTTTGAGGAATAACTGCTGCAACCGAAAAGCCGCCAATTGCATCCAAAGCAATCGCTAAAATGACCAATAAAAACATCGCCAACGGGTAGTTTCTTTGTGGATTTTCTAACTCATTGATGTGAGAGGCCGAAGCTTCCACTCCCATATAGGCTAAAATAAATGAAACAAAAACTACCAAAGTAGATAATTTTGAAAAGTCAGGAATAAAAGCTTCAGGGCTTAGTGTCATTTGAATTGGATTACCTCCAATAAAATAAGCAATTGCCAAAACAAACAGAATAACCGAAGGAATGACGATACCAATCACAAAACCAGCCTTAGCAATTTTCGCCGTCCGTTTGGTACCTCCAAGTTGAGAAAAAGTTAGTCCCCAAAAAATTACTAGCACACCAATATATTTAATTAAGGGGTCTGTGTTCAATTCTGGGAAATTCAGCACATAGGATAGCGCACCAAGAATAAAGTAGATCATCGTAATAAAACCTACTGTAATTTGAAACCACTGGAAAAAAATGGCCGCGAAACCAAAACGTTCACCCAGGGTTTGACTGACCCAGCTGAATATCCCGCCATCTTTCCAACCTTCAACTGTCGCCATTTCTGCTGCACAAAGCGCCACCGGCAGAAACCATAAAATACCGCCTAATAACAAGAAAAAGACTAAATGCAGCTGAGAAGTAGCAAAAGTAGGGTACTCATAAACGGTCAAAACCATCGAAGCCGTTAAGGCAAAAAAGCCGAATAGAGATAATTGTTTTTTGTCCATATCAATACTTCCTCATCTTATTTTTCTGCTTTTTTGTTTAAAGGAAAAGCAAATCCTTTTCACTAATCGTACACCTCTTTTCTTACAAGACGAAGTATAGCAGGGAATGAAGAAGTAATTTTCCTGATTTTTTCATTTCCATCTTTCATAAAATAAAAAAATCTGGAAAAAGTCCAGACAAAAAAAGTCGTATCCTCATCAGATACGACTTCATGAAATTATCTTAAGTTTGAAAAAGCACCGAATTTAGTTAATAACTCATCGAATCCATCCGTTGTTTCTTCACGATTCCAATCACGCTGTAATTCACAAGCCAATTGAGAAATTGAGGTTAATTGAGCCCCCGCTTGTTCTACACGACGTAATGCAGTTTCATGCGCTACCAAAGAGGTTCCGCCAACTGCATCAACAATCGGATAAACTTCAAAGCCTTCTTTTATAGCATCCAAGGTAGGAAAGGTCAAACATGCTTCTGTCCATAATGCTAAGATCAAAATTTTCTTGCGGCCAGTTGCTTTGATCGCTTCATTGTATTCCTTATCTTCCCAAGCATTAATTGAGCTACGGTCATACGAGATTGCATCTTCGCCAACTGCTCGTTTTAGAACCGGAATCGTATCAGTGTTCCAGCCCTTTTCAACGTTTACTGTTGATAAGACGATTGGGATATTATATAACTTCGCTAATTCGATTACGATTTCGGTGTTGCGAATTAATTCTGAACGATTCATAGAATTAATCGAGTTAATTTGGGTTGGTTGATAGTCAATTACTGTCAATACAGTATTATCTGGAGATAACAAATGGTCGTCGGTTCGTTTTGCATAACTTGTCATTTTTATCCACCTTTCTTAATAAGGCCAGTATACTCTGAAACCATAATTTAGGCGAACAATCTGCCGGACAGGCAAAAAATAGCGAAATGACTCCTAATTAAAGGCATATCATGTCGCTAATATTTTAGATTGATTCTTTTTTTCTTAATCCTCTGCTGCTAAAAAGACAATAATTGTACCGACCGCCGAAATAATTGTACCTATCAGCAGCATTGCTTGAACCGAAAAGAAATTCAACAGCTGTCCTCCTAAAAAGGAACCGACAATGCCGCCAATAGTATTCGCAGTCGCCATTAACGTTTGCCCTTTTATCAAGTCTTTTTGTGGAATAATTTGATTCGTATAATAAACTGAAGCCGTCGTGTGCAAAGCAAAGCCCAGCATCTGCAGACTTTGAGCCACATTAATCATCGCAATATTTCCTGCTGCCAGCATCAGTACTGCTTTCACCGTGAAAAAGAAAGCAGCAACCCGAATTAGGGTCTTGCAGCGGAAGCGGGTTAACAACCAAGTAAATAGAAACATCGTCGGCAGTTCACTCACAGCAGCAATCGAAAGAGAGGACCCCACATTCGCTTCTGTCCCCCCTAAAGGCGCCAGAATCTGATACATATAGCTGTTCCCAATGGTATGGAAAACAAACAGCATCGATACCCCGATTAATAGGACCATAAAACGTTTGTATTTTTTTATAAAGACCGGTAAGCTGCTAGGTTCCTCCAACTCTGGGATTGCCGAAACTTCCATTTCAGTCAATGAGACTGAATATTTACCTGCCTTTTTCCTAGTATCAATCCAAAAGGTGGCAACAATAAAGAACAGAAAAATTCCCATCATCAAATACAAAATCACATTGGCAGAATAGCGCTCAATCAAAACACCAGTTACTGCCGATGCTCCGGCAAAAGCCAACGAACCCAATCCGCGAGCAACGCCAAAATTGAGCCCATAGCCGCGGCTAATAAAGAAGGTTCCTACCGAAATCGTGATTGGCTGCAGCAAAATCAAACTAGTGTAAAGTAAGATATAAATCAGCGCTACCGGCAAAAACTGGCTCGGCAAAACAATTAGAATAAGAGAAAACCCGACAACGAAGGCAGCCATAACAGCAGCCAAATGAGATAACGTCAACTTCTTCATCCGATCGGCAAAAGAGGCGATAAAGGGTTGCAACAGCGTTGCTACCAAATTGGCGATCGCCAGTACTAAACCAATCTGTCCATTGCTGAATTGACGGGAAAGCAGAAACACTGACGTAAAAGTTCCTAGTACGGAATATCCCATCCAATAGGGCATCTGCATACTGATATATTGTAAATTTAATTTAGCATTTTCGTGACGGTTCATCCTTATCCTCCAAAATTTTATCCAAAAAGCAGCACAAATAGACGTGTAAATTGATTGTACCTTGCAGATAGTGCGAATACAATCCTATTTCTTTGCTTCTATTGATAAAAACAATCCTCCCAGGTAACTCTTGGAGTTCAATTAGGATGCTTTGGGTAGATTCAAAACAATTATCACTGGTGTTCTAATCCCTTTTACTTTCGCTTCTTCCTCTTCCGATTCTTTTTAGGCTTGTTGTTTCCCATCAGTTTCTTTCTCAGCTCCTGCTCTTTCTTTTTTTCCTCTCTTTTCTTCGCCTGCTCGCCAAATAGATCGGGATTTTTTCCCTTGCCTCGGATTCGCCGTTTTTCTTCTAAAATTTCTTCTTTGGTACGATTGAGCTTCGTACCACTTAAGGACAAATCTTTTTTCTTGGGCTGCCCTTTAGCTGTAGAATCTTCAGAAAAACTTGAATCTGTCACCTGCGAAAAATCCTTTTTCTGCGGTGAATGCCCCGTCTCCCTTGGTTTCTTTTCATCGGTCTTCTGTTTCTGCTGTGTTGTTTTGCCTGTTTCTAATTTGTCCGGCTGGTAGTTAGGATCTTCTTCATTGCGGATATCAAAATCGCGAAATCACTCATCAATAGAAAAATCCAACCAGACCACTTCTGTAAAGCGACGAATTCCTTCTTTTTGAAAAATAGTTAATTCACCCAGAATATTTAAAAGAGCTCGGTGTTCCTGAGAGGAACGCAAAGCAACCACATTGCTCAAGCTCCAGTTATGACCCTTACCACTTTCATCTTTAAATAAAGCCTTTAAGGTTAATTTCTTTTCGCCGGCTTGTTCCCCCACGTTAAGTATCGGACGCAACTTCTCTATACGTAAACGTGTTTGTTCTGTTAATTGCGCATATTCTATTTGGTTCTCAAATAAACGATCAATAACCTGAACCCACTCATCCTCAGTAAAGTAATCTTCAAAATAGACACACAAATTTCGCACGGAGTTCAATTCTTCAACTGAACTAGTTAAAAATAGTGAACACACCAATTCTTTAGCAAAATAAGAGAAGTCTTGTGTAGAAAAGGCATTTTTTACCATTATTGCTAAAGCATACTGAATGACACAGGCAGTCTGTTTCGTATCATTGTAAAATTCCTCAATCTTTTTCTCTAAATTTTCTCTCTTAGTAACAAACAACTGATATTGGGTCAATACTTTAGTCATATTCATAGCTCCTTATCCATTTTTGTGCTAGATTTCTGAATCTGAGACAGATTTCGCAGTTGATCAGCATCTACTCATGTATAAGGTATGTAAAAAATTGCAAATCGTTTTGTTAAACTTTTGTCTTAAGAAAAAATTAACCTTTTTTGGAAAAAAAGTGAAAAACAACCTGTTAAGCATTGCCGTTATCAATTTCCCATAAATGATTTTCTAGAAATACTTCCTTAACCTCTGTTTATCCTCGAACAAAACAATGACCCAAGTTGGCTACCAGTTCTTCTGTTTTAATTCGAAGTACTCCGTTTGCCTATATTCACCTGATCCTTGGAAACAGAAAAGCAACCTCTCACCGAATGAAGGCGAGAGGTTGTTTTTTAAACTGTTGCCAAATACTCCGAAAATTTATTCAACCCGGCAATTAATTCCTCGGTTTCGCAAGCATAGCCGATCCGTACGCAATGTTCGAACTCAAAGCAATCGCCTGGTGTAAACAGCAACCCATGATTATCAATCAAATCAATACATAGCTCGCGGCTGGGATGATCAAAATCGTAGTATAATAACGTAACAGTTCGCGCCTGAGGCTTCACATAACTAATATGCTTTTCCTTCTTCACCCATTCGTCTAAAATCGCTAAATTATCCCGCACGATTTTTTTGTTGCGGGCCAAAATTTTGTCTTTGTTAGCCAGTGCAATCCCTGCCAACTCTTCGTCAAGCATGCCACAGCTGATGGTATTGTGATCACGATGCAAACTGCACTGCTCACCGACTTCAGGATTAGTTGATGCGATCCAGCCTAGACGCAAACCAGCTAAGGAGAAGACTTTCGACATACTGCTTACGCTAATTCCTTTGTCATAAAGATCAGCAATCGACGGGCTTTCCTCCTCTGCTTGGGTCAAGCCGCGATACGTTTCATCGGATAAAACATAAGCATCTACTGATTGAGCAATCGCTACAATTTCCTGCAGCATGTCTTGATCCATTAAAGACCCCGCTGGATTATTCGGATTGTTGATGATGATCATCTTAGTCTTGTCAGACACCAATTTACGTACTTCAGCTAAATCCGGCAGAAAATTATTTTCTGGTGTTAACGTGTGACGTTTAACAGTTGCTCTAAACGATTCAGGAATTGAATACAATTGCTGATAAGTTGGCAGCACCGCTACTACTTCATCCTCCGGTTCAATCATTGAATAGAGAACCAAATGATTCGCTCCAATTGCGCCATGAGTGGTTAAGACTTGGTCAGGCTTGATCCCTGTATATAAAGAAGCAATCCCTTTCTTAAAGATAGGGTTACCAAAGATATGACCATAAGTCAGTCTTTTTTGCAGTAATTCATTTAGTTTTTCTTCTTTGTTAATGCCAGCTAATTCAAACAACTCATCGACACTTAGGGAATCAACACAGGTTTCTCCAGTGTTATAAACAGCTTTGTCTTCGTGTTCATTCATCCATAATTCGACCTTAAAAGGTTCAATTCTCATTCGTTTCTTCCTTTCCCATCATCTTTTCTTAAAATATACCACAAACCTGACAATTATAGTCAGAGAGTTTTTACAATCTTATTGCCTTAGCAAGGCTTTGATAGGTTACAATGAGAGTATCAGAAAAAGTGGAGGGATATATTTGGTACAAACACTTTATTTAATGCGACATGGACAAACCTTATTTAATCAGCAGGGAAAAATGCAGGGCTGGTGTGATTCGCCATTAACAGAATTGGGAAAGCAGCAAGCGAAATCTGCTGCTGACTATTTTACTGATATTCCGTTAGGTAGTGCCTATTCATCAACTTCAGAGCGAACAAGCGACACACTGGAATTGATTACCAATCTACCTTATCAGCGAATTAAGGGGCTAAAGGAATGGCATTTCGGAGCATTAGAGGCTGAACACGATTACCTGATTCCACCGCTTCCTTATGGCGATTTCTTTGTGAATTTTGGTGGGGAAGGCGAAGAGCCCTTTAGAAAACGAGTTGCAGCCACTATTCTTGACCTAATGAAAAAAGAAGAACAAGAGCATGTCCTAATGGTTTCTCACGGGGCTTGCTGCCGCCAGTTTATAAGTACTTGGGCCCACACTAGTAAGCTGACTCATTCGGGGCGCTTAGGGAATTGCTGTATATTGAAATTTGAGTTTGAAGAGGATACCTTCCGCCTGCTGGAGATTACTGATCCAAATAAAAATTAAAATAAGGGAAGAACGACTGTGGCGTGATCAAAAGAAGTTAGACCGAAAATCTAACTTCTGGAGCTCGATACACTACTTGCCGTTCTTCCCTTGTTTTGTATGGAGGAAACTACTGCCAGATTTTTTCATCAGAAGCCAGTAAGTACACCTTACCATTAGTAATCCCGTTGGTTTCTATCATTATCGGGCCCCTTAGCTCACACTTGTTGGTAAACGTAAGCTGCCCATTGTTAATAAATAATTCGGTTAGTCCTCGGTCAAGAAATAGACGGACCTCTTCAACCATATCCAGAGAAACCTTATCTATTCTATCTCTCAACGCATCTTTAATCTCAAGCGTTAGTTGCTGATGAGCATAACTGATTTGATAGCTAGCCTGCTCAGTACTTAATTTAAGGGTGAAAGCAGACAGATTTTTGGACTGAAAAATAAGTTCAGTTGTTTCCGCAATGACCAACCCATTAGCTAGATTCTGTTGCTGCTCCCGCAGTTCACAAAGCTCCGCAATCGGCTGCATCCATAGACTGCCCTCTTTTATTCGCAACTCTCGCGGCAAAGTTAAGGCTCCTACCTGCTGCTGACTCTCCTTTTCCTGCTCACCAGGTAATCCAAACCAACCCCACACTAAGCGTCGCTGTTTAATCGGATCAAAGAAAGTCGCTGCAGCATAAAAATCAGTGCCTGCATCTAAAACTTGCATTTCTTCAAAGCATGCTGGTTCATCACTTAGAAAGTACGTTGTATCGAAACCGCCTTTGTACGTTGTATCCAGCCCTTTAGGTGAAATCAACAGAACCCTTTTCCCATCAAGAGTAAAATAATCCGGACATTCCCACATCGTTCCTTGACCAGTCTGTGCTTGAGCAACTTGTCTAACATATTCCCAAGGTCCGGTAATGCTGTCGCTTTGATAAAGATTAACCTGTCCCAGGTTTTCCCGACTTTCACCTCCGATTACCGCGTAAAATTTTTCTTGCTCCTGCCAAACTTTAGGGTCACGAAAACGATGAGTATTTCCTGTCGGCGGTGTTGTAATGATCGGATTATTTTCGAACTTTTCAAAAGTTACCGCATCCTGACTAGCAGCTAAACACTGAGTTTCTGTATAATCCCGTTCTAAATTTTTGTGCCCAGTATACAGCAGGTACAGAGCTTCTCCCACTTGAATTGCACTCCCTGAAAAACATCCATCCCAATCGTAATCCTGGTCTGGCATTAAGGCCATTGGTTCCCTCTTCCAGTAAATCAAATCCACAGAGGAAACATGCGCCCAACCAATTGTTTTCGTATTCGTTTCTATCGGATTGTTTTGAAAAAAAACGTGATATCGTCCTTGAAAATAGCACAAACCGTTGGGATCATTGCTCCAGCCCTGCTGTGGGGCGATATGATAGCCATAGCGTGTCATGTATGTTCACCTTCTATTCGTCGTCATCGTTCGTTCGCAGCTGAGCCTGTTGAGTGAAGGTCGATAGAGCGCCAGCGGTCAATAGCTGAGGGACAACCTGCTTTAACGACTGCTGCTGCTTTCTCAAATTAACTGCCTCAACTAAACAAGGTAAATTAACCCCCGCTATAATTTCAAATTCCTTAGCATATTCACCAGCACATTTTGCTGCAACGTTAAAGGGCGTTCCATAGAGCAGATCAGTAAAAATCAATAGCGATTGCCCCTGAAGCTGCTCTACTGTTGCCTGCATCTGATCCTGAAATTTTTCAATTCCTGATTGGTCGATTTCAACTGTGTAAAGATCGTTCTCTGGGAAAAAGAAGCTTAATGATTCCTTCATAGCTGAGGCCAGCGGTCCATGGCTGGCAATGATTATTTCGTACATGCGATCCTCTCCTACACAATGACATCCTTCAAGTAAATTTTATTATCTCCTGGCACCATAATCGTCGTGATTTCAACGCCTCGATTTAATAATTCTTTGAAGGCCGCTTCTTCAGTTTCAGTAATGCTGACAGTTGGCCGAACATGACGAGTCCCCTCGCGCACTGACATATTGCCGACGTTGACCGTTTGAATGGGCAAACCCATTTCCATCAAATCCAGTAAATCAACTGGACTTTTCACCACAATTAGTACCTTTTGTCCTTTATATTTTCCAGCCAAAATATTGGTTGCTGCCGTTTGTTTAGTAATGATAGAGGTAGCTACATTAGGTGGTGCAGCCATCCTCAATACTGTTTTTTGCACATCATTAACTGCTACATCATCATTGATTACCATTATACGGGTTGCTCCCAGCTCGTTGGTCCATTGTGTTGCAACTTGTCCGTGGATTAAGCGATCGTCCACGCGAATATGAATAATTCCTTCCATTTTTTCCACTCCCTATTTTAAGATATTTAACGCATATAGTCCGACAGATAAAACCATAATGATCAAAATAATATAGATCGGTTTTACTTTTTTTCCTAATAAATAGTATACGGCGAAGACTAGCAAGGCCGGAATCACACCTGGCATAATCTGATTAAGAATTTCGTCTCCCGTCATTTCCAGTGAACCTTGTTTAAAGGTAAAGGCTAGATTTGCTTTAATTACAGTTGGGATTAGTGCCCCCACCACCATCAATCCTAGAATCGCTACACTTTCAGTGATGGCTTTTAGTTTTGTTTCAATCGAAGCCAATAGACTTGTTCCTGATTTTAAGCCTGCTTTGAACAATGGAATTCCTAACGCCTTCAATAACCACGTAACCGCAATCCAGATAACAATGCCGACTACACTGCCTTCCAGTGCCATATTTGCTGCAATTGCCCCAAATATTGTCCAAGGAATGACTACAAAAACACTGTCGCCTAAACCTGCCAAAGGTCCCATCAAACCAGTCTTTAACGCCATAATGGTATCTAAATTCTTTGCCTTCTCCACTTCTTCGACACCCATATTTACACCCATTACATAAGGGGCAACATACGGACTAGTGTTGAAAAATTGTAAATGCATCTTCACAGCCTGCTTCAAGCCTGCTGGATCGTCTTGATAATTTTCCTTTAGAAACGGCATCATGGAATACGCATAAGCTAGACCCATCATTTTTTCGTAGTTTAATGATGCACCACCGTTTAACATCCAACGCAATAATGTACGATTTTTCGCTTTTTGACTTACTTGATTATTCATCTTCATCCATCCCTCCTACAGCCTGAACAGGTTGTGCCATACTATTTTTCTTAAATAGGATCAAGGCAATTGCCGCACCTAGCAAAGCTACGCCTAGAATTGGAATGTTTAAATAAACTGCCACTACAAACCCGATAATCAAGTAGCCAAAATAGCTTCTGACTGGTAAGTATCTTAACAATAATCCAATCCCCAAAGCTGGTAATAATCCGCCAGCAACCGTTAAACCACCTGTTAACCATTCAGGAATATACTCAATAACTTTTCCTACGACAGTTGGTCCAACAATTACCGTAAGTAAAACCGGAATACCAGAAGTTAACATGGTATTGGCTACACCACATAAATGCATCAGTTCAACTGCTTTATAATTTTCCTCATCCGCATATTTCTCCGCTTTGTTTTGGAAAAAAATATTGGTCGTCCATTTTAGAACATCCAATTGAACCATCAACATGGCTACTGGTATCGCTAAGGTAATTCCAATTGATGCTTCTTGTCCCGTGGTAATAGCAATATAAGTACCTACCAAAGCTGCTGTTTGATAATCAGGTACTGAAGCACCACCAAAGCTTGAAATTCCCAACGTCATCAGCTGCAATGTTCCACCAATATAAAGTCCAGTTGTAATGTCCCCTAAAATCAGACCTATCAACATCCCCGCAGTAACCGGCTGAGAGGTCCCCAGCATTGTTCCGTTCTTGTCATAATTGATGAAGAATCCATACAACACAATAAGTGCTACTTGCCAAAATTGAATATCCATTTTTTCTCCTCCTTCTTTACTTATCTATAAGCAAGTGGTGTGCCAACTTCTAAAACGACTACAAATCCCTTTATAGCAGCTTTACTACAGAAAAAGCTAGTGTTTGCCGGTCACAAACACTAGCTCAACAGAATCAACACTAACTTTTCAATTGCGAATGAATGATTTGATAAATGTATTCAAACTCCTTATCCGGAATTTGAATGTTGTATTTCTGACAAATTGGAGCAAAGATTATCGTGGCAGCTGTAATGAACTCTTTAAATTGTGTACTTTGATCACTCGATGTTCCATCACTAACATCTCCCACCAACAGTCGTTCAATCATCGAAGACAAATGCAAGAACAGATTTACCCGAATGAAGTTTTTGAAAACGACTTGGTACTTGTTCTCCAAAGCGGCAATCACTGTCTCGATTTCATTAATGACCATATCAGGATTTAGGAATCGGAGGCGAGCACTGGCACCCTCAATCGTAAATAGTTTGACAATCTCATTAGTAATAAGCTTCAGCTGCTCTTCGGAAAAAATAGTATGAAGAAAGTCCAGCGTTTGACTGCCGTTAACCAGATCTTCAATATTTAAACTTTTTACTCCTGCCACTGAAACTTTTGATGTACTGATAATCAGCAAAGTATTCTTAAAGGAAGTTAGACTTCTTTCCTTTTCCAACTGCTTCAATTCATCAAATGCCATTAAAACAATTTCGACATTCGTCTTTGGTTCCTGTTGCAGAAAAATCTCCTTAACTTTGTCAGCAATGCCATCACCAGACATACAGGAAATAACAATATTTGGTGATTGAGAAATCCCTTCAAAATATTGCGGTTTTACGTTAAAGTCACTGTAATCCAGAGTGGTAAAATACTCCATCGGTCGATTTTGCTTCAAAGAAAAACCAAAATGTAGGGCCAACGCAGTAGAAACATTGTTTACAATCAGTAAGTCTCCGCTAACATTGTCCTTAATCTCTTCATACATCTTTTCCAGAGACCCCATGTCCACTAGTAAAATCAGTCCGTCTTGAGTATCCACCTGGGAAACGTAGCGATTCACCTTCGCAACAATTTCTTTCGTCTCAACCTGAATCGGCATATCAAAGGCCTCAAAAATGTAGTCATCGACTAAATAATTGACCTCCCTCACCAAGTTGGAAGCCGATTGCTTGCCATGCATTAGAATCAACGCATTCTTCTGACTAATAATCGGCAATTGGTTGACAAAATAGCCCGCCAGCAAATACAACAATGTGTCCGTCGCTTCTGTTTCAACAATTTCCAACAATCTTTTTGCCATATTAAAGTATTTGGACATACGTTTGTGTTCAATTGACGGAACAGTAATGGATGCTTCTTCTCTAAAAAGATCAATAAATAAAGCCAATTGGTACATTTGCTGCTCCATCAGTTCCATACCAAAATAAGCGAACCGTTCCTTGCCTTCCTGCAGTTGTGTCCTCACCATTACAGCACTGGCTGACAATTCTTTGGCTGGAAACAAAGCTTCAAGCTCTTTAATGAGCAGGGGCACCTGTTCAACCAGTTCATCGAATTCTTTTCCATCTATGTATGGATGAATCAGGTCTGCCAGATCATTAGTACGAAGCGTGTCCTTTATTTCAAAATGCTCCGGATCAATTTCAATGTACTGCTCTAATCCAGAACTGGGAATAAATAGATTCTTCAATGAGGCCTGCTGATTGTAGGTGGCCGCGCACATGAGTCTTATTTTATTTTGAATCGCTCCAACGTTGCCCTCTTCTTCATTAGTCAAAAGCTGGTCGATTAACGATGGATGCAGACAGATTTTCTTATTCATCTGTCTAGCCTCCAAGGAAAAGAAAGTCAAAATTAGCTGGATCCGCTCATTTCTTGTCCGATCCTTAAAATCCGGCAAGGTTACCTCTAAGGGAATTCTTCGTCTAAAGGTTGCCAGCAAGCTACTGCTGGTTTCTTCAGTCGTTGCTAATATCAAGCGAATATCGGCTGCCTGCCACTGCTCCTCTTCTCCCAAACGGCGAAATTTCTTCTGATCAATGAGTAAAAAGAGCTTTTCCTGATTTTCCTGCGACAAATTATGTACCTCATCTAAAAAAAGATAGCCGCCATCAGCCGCGTCCAGCAATCCTTTTTTCTCTCCCTCAGCTCCCGTAAAAGCCCCCTTCACATAACCAAAAAGAACAGAAGACAGCAGTTCAGGATTGTTCGCATAATCCGCACAATTCAAGACAATGAACGGTGCACCTATTGGAATAATCTTATGGGATACTGCATATTCATAAACTTTTCGAGCCAGCATACTTTTTCCAACCCCACTGCTGCCTCGCAGAATTACTGGCAAGCCGTTTGGTGGATAATTCACCGCTGCCTTGCATTGTTCAATAATTGGCCGCAAACTATATTCACTTCCAATCACCTCTGCAAAAACATTCGTCACCTCTGGCAGCCAAAATTGAGTTGGTCGCGTATTTTCCTTCGCCAGTTCTCCCGACTTCACTAACTGGTTTAAGTAATTTGATACCATGCTGCGGGATAAACTAGTCCGCTGAACGATATCAGCAGCTGTGAATTTTTCTCCTTGTGCAAGCTCTGCTTTTATTTTTTCTAACAAAATTTCTCCACTATACATCTTCCCCACCTCATTTACTTTATACGTGACCACGGGGAAAAAATCAATAGCGTGACAGAAACCAACTTTTTAAGTCATTGGCTCGCTCATCCTCATACCGCTTATTAAAATAGGAATAAAAAGGTACTAAAAAGCTGATAAGCAGCGTTTTTAGTACCTGAAAATTATTAATTGTTTGCAGGAATACCTTGTCCGTTTTCCTGAGTTGTCTCAACCTTTCGCTGAACAAATTTTACAATCTCAACAATTGGTATGATTGAAAAGGAAGCAACTGCCACTACTGTCCACTGACCAACGTTTAGGGAAGCAACTTTGAAAATATCATTTAATCCTGGCACTAAAATAATAATTCCCATTAAGGCGAAGGACAATAAAATCGCCCAATTGAAGGCTTTGTTGCGGAAAGGTCCTACTTTAAAGATGGATTGTTTAACTGATTTCACATTAAATGCATGGAATAACTGCATAAATCCAAGGGTCGCAAAGCACATAGTCAAAGCATCTGCATGCTGCAACGTATACAATGCTTGCGATGAAAGTTCGGGCATGTTTAGTGCAGTATGAGCTGGATTACGTAAAGAGAACCAATATACGAACAGTGTAATACCACCTTCTAAAATCCCTTGATAAATAATACTGCTGAAAACTCCGCCAGAGAAAAGATTGGAATTACGGCCTCTTGGTTTGTGACTCATCAAGTCTTTTTCCGCCGGCTCCATTCCTAAAGCAATCGCTGGAAAAGTGTCTGTAACTAAATTGATCCACAATAAATGAATCGGCAGCAAGGTGTCCCACGCAAACAAAGTCGCAAGGAATAAAGTCAAAACTTCTCCTAAATTAGCCGCCAGTAAATATTGGACTGTTTTCTGAATATTTGAGAATACTTTCCGTCCTTCTTCGACTGCTACGACAATTGTGGCAAAGTTATCATCGGCCAGAACCATATCAGAAGCCCCCTTGGAAACCTCTGTTCCAGTGATTCCCATACCGATACCGATATCTGCTTGCTTTAATGAAGGGGCATCATTCACACCATCACCAGTCATAGCAACAACCTTACCCTCTTTTTGCCAAGCTTTAACGATACGAACCTTATGCTCTGGTGATACCCGAGCATACACGGAGTAGTCATAAACTCGCTTTGCAAATTCTTCATCTGTCAGCTCATTTAATTCTGCGCCAGTCAGCACAGCCTTGTCGTTTCCAGCACGGATAATTCCTAAGCGAACGGCGATCGCCTCAGCCGTATCCTTATGATCACCGGTAATCATAATTGGTCGAATGCCTGCTGATTTAGCTAAACGAACTGCTTCAGCAGCTTCTTTTCTTTCCGGATCGATCATCCCCACCAAGCCGGCAAAAACTAAATCATTTTCCAGCTCCTCTGAAGTCAATTTTTCCGGTAGTTCATCAAGATATTTGTACCCCATCGCTAAGACCCGCAGAGCCTGCTTCGCCATATCTGTATTGTTAAATAAGATTTCTTTTCTTTGCTCCTGAGTCATTGGAAGTTCCTGATTCTGTGACAATACACGGTTTGTTCGCTCAATCAACACGTCTGGAGCTCCCTTGACTGCTACTAAGTATTTTCCGTTAGCCATTTGGTGTATTGTACTCATCAATTTACGCTCTGAATCGAAGGGTAATTCAGCTACACGCGGTTCCTGCTTCAAACAAGCAGCTAAATCCAATTGATGATCCAAGCCAAACTGAACTAATGCTGTTTCTGTGGGATCACCGATTAAAGAACCGTCTTGAGCTATCTTCGTATCGTTAACATAATTCATGATTCGCAAAGCCTTATTAGTTAAATCAATCGGTTCGACTGAAGCCACCTGATGGAAATCATAGTACAGCTTTTCTACCGTCATTTGGTTCAAAGTTAAAGTTCCAGTTTTATCTGAAGCAATAATATCTGTACTCCCCAATGTTTCAACTGCCGGAAGCTTACGGATCACCGAATTACGTTTCGCCATGACCTGTGTGCCTAATGCTAAAATAATCGTTACTATTGCCGGTAGTCCCTCTGGAATAGCCGCAACTGCAAGAGAAATCGAAGTTAACAGCATATCCACAAACGAGGTTCCATTAAATACAGTTCCGACAACAAACATGATAATAGCAATCACAATAATTGCAATGGTCAAGAATTTCCCTAATTCGTTCAAATTGTTTTTCAACGGCGTTTCCGTTTCATCGGCTTGTGCCAGCATGTCTGCTATCTTGCCAACTTCGGTACTCATTCCAGTATTAACTACCACACCTTTTCCTCGACCATAAGTAACGTTACTATTAGAAAAAGCCATGTTTATCCGGTCACCGATACCGATTTCTTCTGCTGGAAGAACAATCAATTCTTTTTCTACTGGAACAGATTCTCCTGTCAAAGCGGCTTCTTCAATCTTCAAAGATGCTGCCTCCAGAAGACGAAGGTCAGCCGGAACCACATCTCCAGCTTCCAGCAAAACAATATCTCCTGGAACCAGCTCGTCGCTCTTGATAGAAAGGGTATGCCCATTCCGTAATACATTAGCATTGGGAGTAGACATTTTCTTTAATGCTTCAATAGCTTGCTCAGCTTTAGCTTCTTGAAAGACACCCATTATCGCGTTAATGATTACCACCAAAAGAATAATCATTGAATCCACAATCTCATGAGAAACAATCGCTGAAATAATTGCAGCTGCCAATAATACCAAAATCATAAAGTCCTTGAATTGCTCAGCAAATTTCATAATTAGACTCTTTTTCTTACCTTCTGCTAATTCATTTTTCCCATAGGTCTCTAATCTTTTTTTAGCTTCTTCCTTACTTAAACCTACTGGTGAAGCCTTCACCTCAAATAGAGCACTTTCTACGTCTAACGCATAAAAACGCACATTCTTTTGTTGTTCTGTCATAATTGCCTCCCTTTATTCGATAAAAAAGAGACCTGTATATGCTCTAAACATACACAAGTCTCACCGTTTAAGACAGCACCAGAAATTTCTTTCAGGATTGGTGATGCTGCCACAGCCTGCGCTGCCAGTTACTCCCTCATGCTATTTTTCTTTAAAAGATGATAACTGATGTTATAAAATTAGCAGACATATTCTGTGTTACTTTTTCAAAATGTGAATGGCAAACCCGCCAAATTCTCCCGCTAGATAAATATTTTTAAGCTTTTCCTCTTCATCATAGGCAGCTGTATCCATATTAAAACTCAATCCTTTTTCCTTAAGCTCTACCACTGCATCTTCTAAATTAGCTGTTCGCATAGCAATATGTCCATTTTTACCTAGGAAAGGACTACGCATGCACTCAAAATAGTCACCCGCGAATTCCGACTTCTGTCCATGCCGAGGAGCTAAATTAAACATGCTGCTTAACAGCTGTGCTAACTCTTCAGCCACCTGTGCATTTTCCGTATTGATACCAATATGTTCTAATTCAAATTTGTTTGTCATTTTTCGTACCTCTTCCTTAAAAAATCTACATAGGGAACATAATTAACGCGCCAACAGTCAAAGCAATCAACCGAATGAAATACTGAGGAATCGTAAATACCCAAAATTCTTTTGCTGAATATTTTCCATAGCCTAAAATCATTGCTGGCATTCCGTCAATTGGTAAGAAGTGTCCGCACCAGCCGGAAATAACAATTGCACAGGCAGCAGCAGTAGGATCCAGCCCAAGATTAGAACAAACTGCAATAGCTAAGGGTGTAAATACATACACTGTTCCTATCGTTGACCCTGTCAATGTAGCTAGCAAACTAGTCAGGATACAGAAGGCAAAGATCATCATGAAAGGATTAATATTGTTACCTAACATTCCGGCAACCGTTTCGCCTACTAAATTAGTAAGCCCTGTGCTTCCCAGAGCATCTGCCACACCAATAACACCGGCCGACATTAAAATGATTGGTGCACTGATCGCATCTCTAACTTCCGCAAAATCCAGCACTCCAACAACTAAAATAACTGCAACCGACAAACCCGCCATCGCATAACCAGCGTCTCCGATTCTACTTTGCAGCAACATACCAACAACCGCAAATACAAATGCTGCATAAGTAACATTTTGCTTCCATTTAGGTAATAACGAAACGTTCTCATTTCCTTCAGTATTAACCTCTTCGGTATCTTCATCCTTGATGGGGTGATCTGGCAAGAATTTATACTGAATAATACAATTCAACAAAAATCCCATGGATAAAAATAAATTGACGATAGCAAATTTAAAAACTGAAACATTGATTGCTTGTCCAGCTGCTCCAAGAACAGCAATGACAATTCCGTACTGCAGAGCCGTATTAAATGGGATCAAGGGATGATTTGCAGCAAATCCAGCAGTCATAATTATCTTAGAAGGGGGAAGTTTTTTACTATAAGGCAACGTAGAAAGTAATCCAATAGTTAATACATAATAGGCGGTTGATCCTGTACCGAACATGCTGCAGCCTAACATCACAATTAAAATAATCAGCATGTACGATTTAAATCCACCCTTATTAGCCATCGCAAACATGGCCTTTTTAAACACGACAATAAAATTCGTTTTTTGCAGAGCAGCAATAATAGCCATAAACTCAGCTAACATAATAATGGTTGAATTAGAGAATCCGGCAAAAGCTCCTTTAATGTCAGCGATTCCAAAGATAACCAGCAATATACAGGCAAACAATGGCGGTGCACCAAATGGCAATTTATCAATCATTATTAAAACAATCATTAGCGCTGTGATTGCCAAAGCAATAATCATTTGAATAGTCATAATACCCTCCTAAGCTTTTTCATCTATTTCAATTAGAAGGATAGAATATATAAGCTGCAACAAACATATATTCTATCCTCAATGATACATTTCATTGCTGCTCACCAATTATAGAAAAAGGGAGCAGCAGCTGATTCAGTTATTTCATACCTTTAGCTTTATTTTCTTCCAGCACTTTTTTGATTGCTTCGATTCCTTCTTCAGGCACTTGATTGAATGGAGCACGACAAGGTCCTACATTGTATCCTAGTAAACGGGTAGCAGTTTTTACAATTGTATTAGGATTGCCATACTTAAAGCAGGCTCTGAAGCTTTGGATACTTTCATTGGCCTTTTTCGCCTCCTCAATTTTCCCTTCAACAAATAGGTCATAGATAGAAGCCATCGTCTGAGGATACACATTGGCGCAACCTGCGATTCCCCCAGTTCCTCCAGCCAATAATGTCCAAATAATTAATTGATCATTTCCAGATAGGGTATAGAATTTTGCGTTTGTTTTCTTTTTACCTGCATCAATATAACCCAAAATATTAGCAAAATTCCCGCTAGAATCTTTAGCGCCAATAATATTTTCAATTTCTGCTAAACGTCCAACTGTTGCTGGAGCTAAGGCATTACCTGTACGTGCTGGAATGTTGTATAAAACAATTGGCATATCAACTGCTTCTGCCACCGTTTTGTAGTGAGTGTATAATTCATCCTGACTCGCTGCAGCAAAGCTTGGCGTAATAATTGACAATACATCTGCTCCAGCAGCTTGAGCCATTTTACTTTGTTCAATTGTTTCCTTAGTAGAAAGTGTTCCAGTCCCTGCATATATGGGAACACGACCATTCGCTTGATCAACTACCGTTTCAACAACCGATTTCTTTTCGTCAGCTGTTAAAATATAGCCTTCACCATTCGTTCCAAAAGGGAAAATTCCGTGAATGCCATTCTCGATCATCCGTTCCACTTGTGTGCGAAGTTCCTCTAAATTTAGCGTTTCGTCCTCATTCATAGGGGTTAAAATCGGGGAAATAATTCCTTTCAATTCTGTCGTTTTCATTTAATTCTCTCCTTTTTTATTGTTTATCATTAAGAATGCGGTATCATTTACTCAATTGATGCTTGTCTCAAAGAATTTATTCCAGTACCCCTTCACCTGAGGTTGGGTTATATAAGCCTTCGGTCTCCCGTTTTTCCCCTAATAAATCTTCTACTGTAAAACGGACATATTTTACGCAAAGACGATTTTTGTAGGCATAAACTAGATGCAATAAACCTTGGCTGTCTTGATAAAGCGTTGGATACTCATGCTGTGAATTGTTGGTTTTATTCTCAATCCCGATATAGCCTTCTGCTGGTTCAAATACGCGACCGATCGGCCAAGTTTTGCCAAAATCTTCCGTGACTGAAACAGCAACTGGATTCCGTAATCCTGGCCAAGCTACTTTTCCAAAGGCAGCATGATTGGCTGCATTTAGGTTATAAGCCAGGGCAACTTCGCCGGACTGCAAACGGATAGCACTGACACTTGCATTGTTATTCGGTAATACCGTGGGTTCCGGCACACTCCAGCTATCGCCAAAGTCAAAGGATTCACTGCTGTAAACATGATCCGCAAAACGACTCCGCATGAAGGCCACTAAATGTCCTTCTTCTACTTCCACAATGTTGGCGTGAACTCGTCCGCTGCTATCAGGCATTCGAACCGCTGTCCAGGTTTGTCCTTGATCATCAGATACTTGGAATTCTGTTGGATCATTAGTTAATCCGTCTGGCGAATCTTCACACAACCAGGTACTGAAAATCCAGCGGCCGTTGCTCAGGATTTGAATGGCCTGACGAGAGAAAGTTCCTTCGTCAGCGAACAATGCTTCAGGTTCTCCCCAGGTTACTCCTTCATCACTTGATTTTTGAACCATGATGATGGAAGTAAACTGCATATTGTCCTTACCTTCTTGACGACTTACCTGTGAAGTATAAATCAGCCAGATCTTTCCATCGGGTGCTCTAAAAAAGGCTGGATTTTGTTCACTACGGTCTTCTCCCTTTGATACGGTTACTGGTACTGACCAAACCTGAGCTTCTGGATCAAGTTTGGATACCACAATAGAAATATCTCCGCTGCCTTCAAAGCTTCCGGCAAACCAGGCACACAACAACCCGCCGTCTTTTGTCTCAATCAGTGTTGGTGCGTGGGCAGTATTATTACCGCCAGTTGGAATAAGGCCAAAATCTACAGCTAAAAATTCATCTCGATAGACCACACCATTTGGTTCTGATTGTCGGACACTTGGTAATTTTGTAGCCATTTTTTTAATCCCCCTACATCATTTTTTTCTGCCTATTTTTATTAAGACTGAGCTTAATTATCCCTTTGGTTATATGAAATTTCCTCGTCAACAGCCAGCTCTTCTTGCCGAACATTATTTATTCACTGCAAGAAGAATCAGCTATTACGGTTTTTTAAGAGTTTTCAGCTAAGCGAATCGCATAATCAATCGCATTTTCCAGACTTAACTCACTTGCTGTCCACTTGCCAGCCTGGTCGAAGGCCGTTCCATGATCCACGGAAGTCCGAATGATCGGCAGATTCAAGGTAATATTGACTCCCTTCACAGCTTCCCAGCTAGCTGTCTTTTGATCGTAAACAAAACCCAACAGCTTCAAGGGAATATGCCCTTGATCATGGTACATAGCTACAACAATGTCGTACATGCCGCCGTTGGCTTTTGAGAAGACCGTATCGGCTGGCAATGAGCCGTAAGCATTGATGCCCTCTGCTTTAGCCGCTTCAACAGCTGGATTGATCTCGTTAATCTCTTCTTGCCCAAACAAACCATTTTCCCCACAATGAGGATTTAATCCTGCTACGGCAATGCATGGGTTTTTAATGCCGAGATTTTTACAAGCAGTATCGGCAATCCTGATGACATCCAAAACCCGGTCTTTAGTCGCCCGGTCACAGGCTTCCCGCAAAGATACATGAGTAGAAACATGCACCACTCGCAAATTGCCGTCAGCCAGCATCATGGTATATTTATCAGTCCCAGTTAAGTCAGCATAAATTTCCGTATGGCCAGCATAATGATGGCCCGCGGCATTCATAGCTTCCTTGTTCAATGGATTGGTCACCGTAGCATCAACTTCTTTAGCTAAAGCCAGCTCAATGACTTTTTTCACATATTGGAAGGCTGCATTACCGCCAACCTCTGACACTTCACCAATCGGCAGCTCATCCATGTTAACCACCTGTAGGTCAATTAAATCAATGATGCCAAAGGTGTATTTCCCATCACTTGGTTTGTCAATGGGATGAACCGTCACGTTCAATTCTGGATGCTGAGCTAAATAATAATCTAGGACACTTTTATCACCGACTAACAGCGGACGACAACGGTCATATAATTCTGCTTTCAGAAAAGCCTTCAAGGCAATTTCCGGTCCAATACCAGCTGGATCTCCCATGGTAATACCGACGATTTTTTTCATTGCTGCAAAACTCCTTCTATAATAAGTAAGAAACGAATGCTGCTTAATTCATTTTGCATTTATTCAACAACGTTCATCACTACATGATTTCCAAATAAATCTTTCGTGCATCCTTAGGAGTTACTTCCCGTTTGTTGTTAACCAATAAGCGGGTCACCTCCATACCAGCAGCCACTAAGCCGTCAAGATCTTCTTCTGGTACATTGAAGGTTTTCAGGCTGGTTGGTATCTCCAACACCTTCACCATTTCTTCCAGCTGATTGATCATATAGCCTGATTTCTCATCAACAGACAAATCCTTGTTACCGTTCTTCACTACTCGGTCATAGGCAATAGCCAGCAGATCCTTAATGGCTGGTTCATTAAATTTCATCACTGGAGTCAAAAGCATAGCATTGGACACCCCATGAGCAATGTGATATTTCCCGCCCAGCGGGTAAGACAAGGCATGAACCGCTGTCGTACCTGAGGACGTAATCGCTACGCCGGCATAAAAGGAGCCTAACAGCATATCACTCTTCGCTTTCAAAGCTTCTGGGTTGGTACAGGCTTCAACTAAATTGTTCATGATCAAATCCAAGGCCTCCAAAGCAAAAGTATTGCTGATAGGGTTGGCTTTAGCTGAAGTGAAACATTCAATCGCATGACATAATGCATCTACTCCAGTTGCCGCAGCAATAGGCTTTGGCAGATTTTTTATCATGCGGCTGTCAAGAATCACATAATCGGCAATCATCTCTGAATTAACAATACCAATTTTCAAATCCTTCTCTGGAACACCGACAATACTATTAGGAGTCGCCTCAGCACCAGTTCCGGCAGTTGTTGGAATCATCAAGCTGGTAATTTGCTTCTTCGCTAGCAATGGTTCGTCCAGCAAATCCTTCACGCTATACTCATCTGTCGCCAAAATCGAGGATAGCTTGGCAACATCCATTACACTTCCTCCGCCGATGGCTATAATAAAATCAGCTTCCTGTTTTTTAAATTCATCGATCATAGCCTGCGCTTCGTGATAGTTTGGTTCAGCTGGGATGTCGGAAATAATTGTGTAGTCAATTCCAGCTTCTTCAATGATTGCCTTAGGGATATCCACTAAGCCGGCTCCTAAAATTCCTTTATCAGTAAAGATGACAATTTTCTTCACTCCGTTGGCAATGATGCCGGCCAATTGCTCCAGGGCGTGCTCTCCGGCGTTGATATTTTTGGGCATTTTTAATTGATAATCTGCTAACATGTTCTTCCTCCTATGTGTTCATTTAAACGACTAATTTCTTCAAACAACTCTTCGTTGCCAAATCCACCTGACTTAGTAATCACCTGGCGTTGCTTTTGGTTCCATTCAATAGTTGATAAAACAGTCCCGGCACTGAGCTCTGTCAGTGGTCGGATTGTCTGAACCCCCAATACCTTCATGGACTGAAAAAGGGTATCCCCGCCAGTGAAAAGAAATGTATTTTCGCTGTGACTGGACCACAAGGCCTGAGTCAATTCTCCCAACGACTTGCCGATCCGAAAGCGATATTCAGAAACCGGCAGCGCTTTTTCCCGGCTATATGTCTTAATCCCTTCGGAAGTCTCTTCGCTTAAGGTTTCAAAAACCAGCAAAGGATGGACCTTCATCAGCTTCAGATAGTTTCGAAGTTCCTGTTTTCCTTCTGTTCTGGACCAGTAATTCGGCTCCAGCAGCTGTTGGGGGGTTAAGGAAATTCTGGGATAAGCTTTTTTGTCAGCGTGTTCAATTTGCTTTTTAGTAATAGGATTAACGCTGCCGCAGATCACCACTAACGGATTTTTTACCGAGTAGCTGCTGACGGACACGGCCGGAAATAACTGCTGAGCTAAAATCTTGGCAAATCCAGCACAGCCGATGGTGATTGCCAATAGATCGCTTTCCTTTAACAATTGCATTTGTTGCTTTAAATCATTCTCTGTTTGCGCATCAAAGATCAAAACACCTTTTCTATTATGGGGAAGTTCATTGGCTTTGACCAGCAGTGCTTCGATACCCGCCTCTTGCTTCAACCGATGAATCAGATTGCTTTCTGTTACTGGCTCATAAGGATCATCAGCAAACACACTTTGAGAAACCAAGACCTGATCGATATACAAATTACCGTCAACTAGTACGCGATTCATCTCAGGATAAGCTGGTAAAAATGGAATGATTCCTGCTTGGCTGGTATCCAGAATAGCTTTGACTTCGGCACTGATATTCCCCCGCAATGCAGAATCTACTTTCTTATATATATATGGAATCCCCTTCTGCTGAGCGCTTACAATTATTTCACTCATTTGCTCGTAGGCTTCTTTAAAAGGTAAATAGCGGCTCTCAGTATTTATTACCAGTACAGCGACGCTTTCCTCCAGCTCAATCTTGTTCAAATCTATTTCCGTTGAAACCAAGGTATGGACTCCCTGATTGGAAAATTGAACACCCGTATCAAGAGCTCCGGTAAAGTCATCTGCAATGACTAATAGCTTTAACATTCGTTCACCACCTTGGATTTCATAATTTCATTTTATGTTCTCAAATCTACTTTTAATATCAAAAAAAGCAAAAAAACGTTTAATTATGAAACGATATAGAACTTCCTCTATCATTTTTGGTTAAACACCTTTATCATTGTTACTATATGAAACATCAGGAGGTTTGAAAGATGAGAACGAAGTTTTTAGGGATTGCTCCTTATGAAGAATTAAATCATTCTATGAATGTGGTCAGCGATCAATTTGAAGAGCTGCAGGCAGATATTTACACAGCTGATTTGGAGGAAGGTCAAAAACTGGCCGTTGAACTGTTTAGCGATGGGTACGATGCCATTATTTCCCGGGGTGGAACCGCTGATTTGATTCGTAAAGCTGTATCGATTCCGGTTATTGATGTCTCCATCTCCATTTACGATATTTTAGGTGCCATTCGGCTGGCGGAAAATTATACAACGAATTTTGCGATCGTGGGCTACGCCAGTATTACCGAAAAAGCTCATCTGCTTTGTGATATTTTAGGATATAAAATTAAGATCATTACCCTGACCAACACAACGGATACCAGTAAAATTTTGGATGACTTAGTGGAGGAACAGTATGAAATGATTCTTTGTGATGCCATTACTAATCGGCTGGCTTTGACAAAATCATTGAATACCATCTTGATTACTTCAGGTTTTGATAGTATTAAACACGCTTTTACCGAAGCTCTAACGATTGCAACCTATTTAAAACAAGCTCAGCAAGAATATCAGATGTTAGCTGAAAGTCTGAAAAGTCAACGGTCCGACTGCCTGATTATTGATCAGGAATTTCACGTTTTCTTTTCAACCCTTAATCCTGCATTAGAAAAGGCCTTTTTGCTCTTTTTACAAGCTAAAAAATCATTAACAGAGGAAAATCAGTACTATACAACGATTCGGGGAAAATCCTACAGTATTGAACTGAAGCCGTTGCTGATTGACGAACAATTTTATTATAGTTGCGCCATCAATACCTCCACCCCGCCAATTGTGGGAAATCGCCTAGGAATTCTTTATCAAAAAAGAAGCGAAGTAGAGGAAAGCTTGACCACCAAACTACTCTTTACTAAATTTATTCAGCAATCAACTAAGCAAGAGCTGCAGAAGCTGGCTGATCATTATCAAGGCATGATTATTTTTGGTGAAACTGGAACAGCCAAATCCAGTATGGCCTATCAAGCTTACTTAAATAAAAAGACCCATAACAATTTTTTGATCTCCATCGACTCTAAACTAATCAATGATAAAATGTGGAAATTTTTGGTCAATCCGTCAAACGGACCTTTTGTCGATGTGAACAACACTATTTTAATCGAGCATGTTGAACAGCTTTCCAAGCAGGATATTGACCAGCTGATCACAATTATTCAAAACACTCGCCTGCTTCAGCGTAACCATGTCATTTTTACTTATAATACCAATCGTGCTGGCGAAGCAAGCACTTACGAACAACTGATAACGGAATTAAATTGTGCCAGTATTTATGCTCCTGCTATCCGTGAACGTAAAAACGAACTTAGTGTGATTACGACCTTGCTTCTGAATAAAATGAATATTGAGTGTAATAAAGAAATTATGGGTTTTGATCCCAAAGCCATCAAAGAATTCTTATCCTTTGACTGGCCTGGAAATTTGAATCAGCTGCAAGCAGCCATCAAGGAATTAGTGATCCATGCTGCAACTCACTACATCACGGAACACCAAGTTAGCGAATTATTAAAAAAAGAGCGGCTGATTCAATCTTTTTCCATCAGCAATCAGACACCCATAACCTTGCAGCTTACTGCTGAACAACCTACTCTGTTTGACTACATTAAGCAAATTGTCTTGAACGTGTTGGAACAAAACAATGGCAACCAAACAAAAACGGCTGAACAACTAGGCATCAGCCGAACCACTCTGTGGCGCTATTTAAAAGAAGAATAAATGTGAACAGGGCCTGTGACTTTCTATTACAAGCCCTTTCGAAAAGATATTTCCCCGTAAAAAAACCGCCATTTTCAGGCGGTAGAACGACAATTAAATAAGTTAAAAAACATCAGCCTTTACTCCAAAGGCTTCCAATTTTTCAGGATTGTAACCAACACACAGATTATTATCATCAAATAAAATCGGCCGATTAATTAAATTAGGATAAGTTCTCAACACTTGCAATAATTCTTCTGGGGACAGATGACCATAATCCAACGCCAGCTCATTGTAAATAGGTGACCCTACCGTAAGAATCTCATCAATATCATCCACCAGCTTTAAAATAGTGGATAACGTTTCTCTTTGCATCGCCTCGGTTTGCAGATTATAGGATTCAAAATTCACGTTGTTCAATTGCAGCAGCTTTTTGGTTTTCTGACAGTTGGGGCACCCTGGATCAGACAGTACTTGAATCATTTTTTCACTCCTTTGCTTCATTTATTTAAATATTAGTACATTTTTTATTAATGCACGATTTACCACATTAGAATGATCTTTATTTTTTTGTTTATCTATTATATTTCAAAGTATACACTAGGATAATTAATTGGAAAAGCAAAAACCTGTGAATGATTGAACAATATTGATTGACAGTGCTATCGTTTTGATCAAATGCCAAAGTTCACATCACTAGTTTTTTCTGAGAGAGCAACCAGCTTTTCTTTTTATTATAAATAGGACCCTCCTTCTTGGAACAATCAAAAAACCGTCTCTGTAATAGAAACGGTTTTTGACGTTTTATTCGTCGTCCTCATCATCGTCTGAAGCAATTACATCATTGACATAAGCAATATTGCTAGCTCCAGCCTGAACCAAGGACATTTCAGTCCCAACTAATTCACTGTTAATGAAATCAATGACCATCGGCATATTCATGCCAGCATACAGTTCAATATCCTTTCCTTCCATAATTAGGCGGGAAACGACATTACAAGGGGTACCGCCCATCAAATCAGCTAATACTACAAAATCGTTCAAATCTTCAATAGCTGTCTCGAACTTTTTACGGAAATCCTCCGGCGCCTCTGATTCCAGTAAAGCTACCGTATGAATATTTGCCTGCGGTCCCATGATCATTTCTGTACTTTTCTTTAATTCTTCACAAAATAATCCATGACTAACTAAAACTAATTGTTTTCCCATTTGTCCTTCTCTCCTGTCTAAATTATTTAGAAATTACGCCAAAGGCAGATAGAGCAACACAGACAACTAATACAATGAAAATCGCTTTAGTAGAGGTCATATTCTTCTTGCCCAGCATCCAGTAAACTGCACCAACGATACCTGCTGGCAATAGACGCGGCAAGATCATATCAATATTATTTTGCATGTTCAACGTAACATCACCAATACTTGGTGCCCATGAAAACTTCACGTTAACCATCGTTGCGACTAACGCACCGACCATGAATACTCCTAGTAAAGTTGCGGCATCAGTTAATGCTGTTAAACGATGCTGCATAGTGGTAACTAAGGAAATTCCTTCCTTATAAGCAAATTCCAGCTGCTTCCAGCGGAAAATCATTACAGCAATTTGAGCAATAATCCAGATAAAAATTCCCGTTGGGTTGCCGTTAATTGCCATATTTGCTGCCAAAGCACCAAAGATAGTTGGAATTAATGCAGCAAAAATGGAATCGCCAATCGCGGCAAAAGGTCCCATTAAACCGGCTTTCAAACCAGAAACTGTTTGCTTGGCACTAATGCCTTCTTTTTCTTCAATCGCTAAATCAATCCCGGTAATAATGGTATTGAAAAAGTTGGAGGTATTGAAGAATTGAGTATGGGTGCGCATGACTTCCTTCAGCTCTGGCGTATCATCTCCATAGATTTTGCGTAATTGCGGCAGGATCGTGTACAAATAGCCTGATCCTTGCATTCGTTCATAGTTCCAGCCCAACTGGAAAGTGAACAAGCTTCGGCGATTGATTTGTTTAAAATCTTCTTTTGTTAACTTGTAATTAGATTTCGTCATCTTCAATTTCCCCCTCGTCTGAATCGCTGCCATTGCTGTGGGAAGCTGGTGCACTTGGTACCATCTGTCCGTTCTTATAGCTGATCGCTGCTAATGCAAAGCCGATTAAAGCAATCGCCAACATTGGTAATGAATTGAAGACTCCTTCAAAATCCTTAACAACACTAGCAACACCGCTGCCTAATAATTGCATATTGGTAAAGACTGTTCCCAGTAATGCGGTAAGTGTAAAGCCTAGAATCAAGTAAGGGAAGTGTTTTTTCACTGGCAAGTAACGTAATAGAATCGCAAAACCGACTGCTGGCAATACGGCACCGGCTACGGATAAGCCATCACCTAACCATTTCAAATCTCCATTCAAGACTGCCACAACTCGTTCAACCAATCCACCACCAAAAGCTAAGGCTAAGAATACTGGAATCATCCGTGACAGAGACCATGGAATAGCTCCCATTAAAAAGTTGCGCTCAATACCTTTATAGTTCATATCTTCAACTAATTTATCGATACGGTGAGCAAAGAATGTATTCGCAAAACGAGCTAAAATATCCAATTGAATCATCAAACTTGCTACTGGTACCGCAATTGCTGCAATCGCCTGTTCTGGATTCATTCCTAAGGCAACGGAGAATGCGGTCGCCAAGACTGTTCCTGAGTTGGCATCAATTTTGGAAGCACCACCAAACGTTCCAACACCCAATACTGTTAATTGCATACTACCACCGATAATCAATCCGGCTTTAAGGTCTCCCATAACTAATCCGGCAAACAAGCCAGCAAACACTGGTGCACTTAGCGATGAATAAATTTGCAGTTCATCTAAAATTTGATACCCTGCATATAATGATAATAATAAGATCTGCCACCATAAGATATCCATTTTACTTCCCCCTTATTTTTTTAACAGACTCATAAAGTCTTCTGATTTATCACTCGGAACCATTTGTGCCACCAAACGAACACCCTTAGCATCTAACTGGTTAAACACGTCAACATCCTGATCCACAACATTAATCGATTTAGTAATCGAACGTGTTTCATCCGTTTGTGACATATTGCCTACATTAATTTCGGTAATCGGCACACCCAGCTCGACTAATTTCAATAAACGATCTGGTTTACGAGCGATAATCAGCAAACGTTGAGAATCATATTTGCCTGCTAAAATATTGTTGGCTGCTTTTTCAACTGGCAAAACACTTAGCTTAACTCCCGCAGGTGTCGCCAGTTTTAATCCACTTTTTTCAATATCATTTTGAGCAACCTCATCGTCTACTACCATGATACGACTGATGTTTAATTTAGTTGTCCATAAATTTGCCACTTGTCCGTGAATCAAACGTCCATCAATTCTTACTCCGATAATACTCATTTTTCTCCCTCTTTCATCTCTTTATAAATTGGTTTAGCTGTTAATTGGATTTCCGATTGGTACGTGCCTTCCGTTTCAAAAACAATAATTTCGTTCAACCCGGTGTTTAGATAACCTTTAGGAATATACAAGGACAAAGTTGGTCCTACTTCCCAGAAACGGCCAATATTTACTTGATTAATAAACACAACACCTTTGCCAAATCCTGACAGATCAATAAAGCAGTCCTCTACTTCCTCAAATGTCACCTGATAGCGATAGAAACTTGGCTGCTGCGGTTGCCATTCCTTGGAAAAATCAATTTGTTCCACATTGTCCAATGGCAGGCAATACTGCTGCCAATTGGTAATAAAATGTAAATCCGCCATCACACCATTACGAATCCCTTTGCGTTGAGTATCAGCAAATAACTTATGCCCGTAATTTACTCGTCCCATATTCTCCATCAAAATATCCAGCTGATTTTCCGGCTGCTCCATTTCAACAAAAATATCTTCGCCAATTTCTGTCTGGTATTGGGTCGCCTTCAAATTTTGATTTATATACATTTGTGCCCGATCGCGACCATCAATAATTCGAAGTCTTTCTTTTTCAGCATCCTTTTCAATTGTCGTCCGGTAAAGCAGATAACCCGTATTTTGTCCCAGCTGCTCCATCCCTTGCGGATATTGAGAGCTGACTGGCTGACTTAGTGTGTCTACTGTTGCGAATAAGCTGACTTTTTCGCTTAAAGGAATTGCTTTTACTTCTGCACCCTTCTTAATTAGCGGGGGCATCTGCTGCAGCTCAGGATAGTTCTCGTGGACCATCCGTTGAATTGCGTAATACTTTTCAGTTGGGTTGCCCTGTTCATCCAATGGTGCCCCGTAATCATAAGAAGTGATTTGCGGCAAATCGATCGTTCCACGAGCTGAACAGCCATTCATAAAGCCAAAGTTTGTTCCACCATGGAACATGTAAAGGTTAATGCTGCCGATTGCTAAGACTTCCTTAATCGCTTCGGCTAATTCCTCAGCATCCCGCTGCACAATCGGTTCCTTCCAGCGGTTAAACCAGCCGTCCCAGAATTCCATGCACATCAGGGGCCATTTTTTGTCATGTTCAGCAAAGAAGCTTTCCATATCAGCAAAGTTTTTCTTCGCCTTCGAACCGAAATTTCCAGTAACTAGAATATCTTCATCAATCATGCTGCCAGCTCGCAGGGTTGCCCGCCAAGGTCCATCTGAGGTAAAGAAAGGAACGTCAATCCCTCTTTCCTGCATCAGATCCCGAACAGCTCGTAAATAATTTTTATCCTCACCGAAGGAACCGTATTCATTTTCAATCTGAATCATCAAAACATTGCCGCCATGAGTCAATTGATGCGGAACAATTTTTTCTATCAGTACGTCGTAATAATCTGCCACATTTTGCAGATAAGACGGATCTGAAGAACGTATTCTGATAGGTTCGTTTAACAACCAAGCCGGAAATCCGCCGAATTCCCATTCAGCACAAATGTATGGCGATGGTCGAACGATTGCGTACAATCCTACTTCTTCAGCAGTTTTTAGAAATTTTTCCAAATCCAAAATACCGTCAAACTGATACTCGCCTTTTTTCGGCTCGTGCAAATTCCAAGGAACATAGGTTTCGACTGTATTAAAGCCTAATGCCTTTAAGTTATACAGGGAATGATACCAATCTGTCGGATGTACCCGAAAATAATGAATAGCACCAGACATGATTTTAAAAGGTTGACCATTTAGTAGAAAATCTTCTTTTATTTCAAAAGTATTCAAGAATATGCTCCTCCCAGAAAACGTTTTCAGTATATTAATATATTAAATTTAGTCAAATAGAAAGTCAACAGTATTATTAACTCAAACTTATGGTAAAATCATGTTTGACAGGGTATACGATAAAATACTAACCAAATTTTTAGGATTTATTCATAATTGGAGGCCGAACAAATGACAATCCCAAAATACCAAATCATTAAAGATGAGCTGAAGCAGCAAATCATTGCTGGCCGCTTCGAAAACGGCGATAAATTTTACACAGAAGCCGAATTAGTTAAACTGTTTAACGTCAGCTCTATCACGGTGATTCGGGCATTAAATGAACTAGTAAAAGATGGTTTCATTGTTCGCCATCAAGGGCGCGGCTCCTTTGTCTCCCGGGCTCGCAAAGGCAAGCTGGTAGAATTTTCCGACATTGAGTTATTCCCGATTAATCACGATCAGGTCAAGGTGCTTAGTATTACCCGGGGCAATGACGCGGACTATCTTAATCGACTGGAGCTGCCGGAGACAGCCTTTTATTATTGCATTGAACGTGTTCGAACAACTGGGAATGTGCCCTACATGTATCATCAAACCTATTTGCCTGAGCAATATGTGAATCCTAATTATCCTGATTTAAGCTATTACAATTCGGTTTATCAGCGCTTTAAGCTGGATTACAACATTCATATGAACGATGAGACCTTCGTTGAGACCAACGAAATCAAGTTTCCAGCACCTGACAAGGCTTGCGAAAAGCTGCAAATCATTAAAGAAGAACCCATTGTCTTGCAAATCAGGATGACCAAACGAAAAGATACTGAACAAATTCTTGAATACGTTGAAACCTTCAAAAAATGGAACTTCTACAAAATTGAATTGGTTTCTAATCCGAACTAGTTTGGTTAGGCTGAGCGCTTAATCAAGCTTTTTTATTTGAATTTCTTTCATCAGCTGGTTGAAATCATCAGGATCAACTTGCCCGGTTTTGACTTGCATTGCATTGGCCATTCCAGCTGCCATACATTCCTTCATAATCAGCTGAGGTTCGTGTTTCTGAGAAATGCCATAGGCTAAACCGGCAATCGTGGCATCGCCAGATCCAACAGGGTTGACTACTTGAATATTGGGAATCGCTACTCGATAAAATTGGTTTTGATAGTTGATCAGTGCACCCTCTTTCCCCAAAGAAACCACAATCCAGGTAATCCCAGCAAAAATTGGCTGCTGCAGCGCCTTTTGAATTTCTGTTGGACGATCAATTGCCAAGGGTTGTCCTAGCAGATCACTTAATTCATCCAAATTCGGCTTAATCAAATAAGGTTTCACCTCACCAGCTAGAACCTGTTTTAGACTCTCCCCAGATGTATCTACTAAAACGTTCACTTCTTGTTCTGCTGCCAGTCTAACCAAAGTCTGATAAAAGTCCGCAGGTAATCCTTTGGCTAAACTGCCTGAAATTGTAACCAGCTGAGCTTTCTCAACTAATTGCTGGTACTTTTCTAAAAAGTCTTGCTGCTCTGACTCCGTGACAGTGGGTCCGGGTTCTAAAATCTCTGTTTGATTGCCCTCATGGAGGATAGCAATCGAATCCCGAGTTTCCCCTTCAATTGATGCAAAGTCGTGGGTAATTGACGCTTGATCTAACTGCTTTGCCAAAAACTTTCCATGAAAGCCGCCCAGTACGCCAGTAGCCGTTACTTCGCCGCCCAAATCATGAATCACTCGAGTAACATTCAGGCCTTTTCCTCCAGGAGTTTTGGATACTTGTTGTACACGATTCACCTTATCGAGAACAAACTTGTCTAAGGGATAAGAGATATCAATGGATGGATTCATCGTTACTGTTAAGATCACAGACTTTCCTCCTAATCGATCACTTCTGCTTTGTCATGCCATGAGCTGGCGGTCTGATTAATCACCCGATTGAGGCTTTCAATGTTTTCACGACCAACGGTTTGCAGCCATTCGCGACCAGCCGCTTCCCCTAACTCAGTAAATGGTTTGACACCGTTCTTCCACGTTGCTCGTCCACATAGAACACCGTTAAAGGTTGATCCAGCTTCTTTGGCAAATACCAGCGTTTGCTGGAATAATTCCGTTGAAACTCCCGCACTTAGAAAAATAAATGGCAAATTTGTTGCCTTGCTTTGTTCTGTAAAATAAGCCGCTGCTTCTTCCTTGGTATAGGCTGTTTCCCCTGGAGCAAAGCCTTCAACAAAGTTCATATTAACGGGTACTTCTACCTTGAGAACATCCACTTTGTATTGAGGTTTAGAGAATTCTTTCATCATCGTGATGACTTTATGAGGTTTTACCTTGGCATACTTCAATGAATTGGCATCACTGTTCTCCACATCGTAAGAAACTAGTTCCAGATAAAAAGGTAAATTTTCTGCTGCACATTCGCTGCCTAATCGTTCAATAAAGACATGCTTTTGGTGATTGATTGCTGCGTCTTCATCGACATCATAGTAAAGCAGAAATTTAATAGCATCAGCGCCTTGTTCTTTCAGCCGCAGGACTGACCAATCAGCCAACAAATCAGGTAAACGACCTGGCGTAGCAGCATCGTACCCGGTTTTTTCATAAGCCAGCAGCAACCCAGCTTCCTTATGACGTGCCTTCGCTGCCGGCAAGCCGTATTCTGGATCCAATAAAATAGAGGAAGCATAAGGTGTCAACTCACTGGATACCAGCTTTTTAAATTCTTCAATATGCTGGTCAGTTGGTTCTACCTCCAGTGCCTTAATCATTTTTCTTAATGCCCCTCGTTGATCAATTGCCAAGGCACTGATGATTCCATCCTTGGTTGATAAACGATCCATAGCGGCCTTTTTTTCTTTCGTTAATTTCAACATCTTCTGCCGTCCTCCTAGTTATTAAATTCGTGAATCGTAACGCCCTTAACTACACGGTTAACTGTACCAGTAGGAGAAGGAGTATCCGGTTTGTTTTCTACCTTTATCGAGGTTAATAAAGCTACTGTCTGGGCAACCATTACGTAAGCTAGCGCTAGATAGCCATCTGGCAGCAAGGTTTGGTCAGCAGTAAATTCAAAGGTATCTCCGGTAAAGTTGCGGTCACCAGATTGAGTAATCGCAAAGGTCCCAGCAGCAATGCCGTCTTCCTTCACTTCTTCCAACACGTCTAAGTCATAATCACGGGTGTACGGCTGATTATTCACAAAACCAAACATCAAGGTTTGTTCATTAATAAATGATTTTGGTCCATGACGGAAGCCCATCGAAGAATCAAAAACAGTCGCAACTTTGCCCGCGGTTAATTCTAAAATTTTCAGCTGTGCTTCCCGCGTTAAACCAGATAAGCTGCCTGAGCCTACATAGACAATACGATTGAAGTCTCGATCAACAATTGCTTGAATCTCTGCTTCTCGGCTGATTACTTCTCGGCCTAATTTTGCCAATACTTCAATGTAGGTTTGTTTTTCAGCAAGCCCGGTCTCATCAAAGGTCAATAAGGAGCCCAATGTCATGCAAGTGAAGCTGCCGGTCATCGCAAACCCATCATCATTAGAGCGTTCAGGCATTAGGAACAATAGACTGCGGTCATCGTTGCGGCCAATCTCAGCTAGTCGTCCCTCTTCTGCACAAGTGATGATTAAATGATGCAAGGTATCCACTGCTTTATTAGCAACTTCAATGGCTGCAATACTCTCTGGGCTGTTGCCGCTGCGGCCAAAGGAAACCAGTAAAGTTGGTACATCTTGCAATAAGTATTCATGTGGTGCAGCTACGATATCTGTAGTTCCAATACTTTCAAAAATAAACTCCTGATGATTCCCCTGAGCGGTTAAGTAAGGAACCAGTGTATCTCCCACATATTGTGAAGTACCGGCACCAGTAAAAATCACTCTCGTTTTAGCCCCTTTTGCCTGAGCTGTTACTTCAGCCAAAAAGGCTTGAATATTGGCTTGCTCCTTTTTATAAATAGATAAGGTTTCTTCCCATAATTCTGGTTGTTGACGAATTTCCCGGGTGGTGATTTCCGCCCCCATTTTTTCTAATTCTTCTGTAGACAATGAATACATGCTCAACTCTCCTCGTGTTAAATAAATTGGTTACATCTTCATGACTTGCATTATTCTGCGCGAGACAGAATGGACATTCTAGCTATTTCTAATATGCCGAATATTGTAGTGAAACTGATCCGCTCGTGCCACACTTAGTGTAAATTCGATAATTTCATTTTTCATATTGTAGGTTGATCGAGCTAGATGCAGGACAGGTGCCCCTTCATTAATACTTAACAGCTTCGCATCGTCCTTTTGGGCAATACTGGCATAGAGCTCTTCATCTGCTAAACGGACCGTTTGATTGAAATCCTCCGAAAATAAGTCATACAACGGTTTGCGCCGCAGCATTGTTTCATTCAAAGATAAAAACAGCTTAACCGGCAGATAGGAATCCTCTACCATTAAAGGCTCTTGGTCTGCTAGCCGTAGACGACTAAGTTTAAAAACAGCTTCGCCCAAAGGTAAATTCATGTGCTGAGCAATATACTTATCCGCTTCCAGTTTTTCAAAGGACAAAATGCGTGTCTCGGGATTGCGCCCCATGCTGCGCATCTGTTCCGTAAAGCTGTAAGCTCCTGCCAAATCAGCCGCGTTTTTGGTTAGGTCAGAAACGAATGTCCCCTTCCCATGCCGTCGATAGATATAGCCGGTAGCTTCCAATTCCTGCAGAGCCAAGCGAACCGTCGTTCGACTAACTCCATAATGCGCCGTCAATTCCCGCTCAGACGGCAATTTGTCATGGGGAACCATGCTGATTTCAATTCGTTCCTTCAGCAGATCCACCAACTGATAGTACAAAGCTTTGTTCTTAAAGGAATTTTCCATCGTTGTTCTCCCACCTTCATAACTGGTTATAACCACAAGACAAGTGTAAGGTGGTTTTTCAAAAGCTGTCAAGAAAAATATATTAAGCGGTTACAACCAAGTGGTTTTAAATGGCCTATACGCTGATACAATAGGTTTTATAGATAAAAAGCAATCATTAATCTTTTCTCATTTTTATTTTCTCTTTATTTTTCTGCCTTAAAAATCGGCTAAAATCTAATACCAGTTGGCAAATTCCAGATCAAAAACCACTGATCTTTAACTCAAAACGAAGACCAGTGGTTTCTCTTTTCTCTATTAAAAATGTATCGTAAAGCTGGAAATTTCTGGTATCACACCAAAGCGAGCATGAATCGCTGTTGTTCCTAACCCAGTGTTTACGTACAGTTGGGTGTGATCGCTTAATTCATATAGACCGCGAACATACTTCTCAGCTAGGACATTTTTTACCTGATAAAAGGGCAGGCGCACTTGTCCACCATGACTGTGGCCAGCTAATACCAGTTGCGTGTTCGTACCTATGAAGCCATCAGCCACATCCGGCTCATGGGTAAGTAAAATCGAATAATCGTAGTCTTGGCGATAAGCCAAGGTTCCTGATATGGAAGGATTTCCCAGCAAAGAATCATCCAAGCCGCCAATAAAGACCTGCTTGCCGTTCGCTAAAGTGAGGGTTTCTCCCGTATTTTGCAATACATCAAAATTGGCAGCATTCATCACCTGTTCATATACTCGTGAAGCTCCCCCGCCATAATCATGATTGCCCCAAACCGCATATTTGCCAATGGTTGCCTTCATTTGACTCAGCTTATCAATGATTTCCTGCTCATGATCGTATTGAGCATAATTATCGAACAAATCACCGGTAAACACGATGATATCGGGATTTTCCTGATTCACTTTTTTAATTACTTTGTCTAAACGATTGGTGGCATAGCTTTCAGATACTTGAATATCAGAAAGCTGAACCACCTTTACCTCTGCTGGCTGAGTTTGATCCCCCAGCTCTAAACGGTGAACCACCGCCAAATTTGGTTCAATTTTAAATGCATAGAAAGGAATGAATACTAACAGCAACAGCAGTCCAACGCCTATTTTTCGCATCATTTTGTTTCTTCTTTCTGGTTTTCAATCACCGTTTGTTTTCCATGGTCGGTAATCACTGCCGTATGAGGTTGCACTGCTGTGTTGTCCAACTGGTGAGGCTGATCTGAGAAGTTGGCTATGACTGACAAATCTGAACCGTATTTCGTCTCCTGAACCAATTTATCCTCAGTTAAATAGGTGAAGTCTGTCATTTCTTGATTGATGGCAGCCTTTTGGAAAGCTTGCCAATGTTTCGAATTTGCTACAATATCTTGTTTTCGTTCCTGCCAGGTGGCTGCATCCAAGTGCATCAATGGAGGCACGTTGTACAAGTATTCCTTCAAACGACGATTTTGAACCTCACCTTCAATTTTGTAACTATCCCACTCCCAGTGATGCGTAGTAATCACGGATTCGTTATAAACCAGCTTGTACAGAGGTACATTGTATACTGGGTCAATAGTCGTTGCTTTGTATTCTTCCTTAATCGGTACTTGTTTGGCATAACGCGCTGGAATGCCATCCGATAATGCTGCGTAGCCGCCAACATAGTACGGACTTTCTTTATTTTCTCGCATATCAGGATCACTCCAAGCAATTACCGGCGTTTCTAGACCATGAGCAAAAACCATGCCTTGATTAAAGTAGTCGTTCCCAGTTTCAGTGCCAACTATTAGTCCTTTTTCTGTTAAACCAGCCGCTCGTTTTAATCGTGCTTGAACATCTTCACTTATTGAGGTTGGATGCTCAGGGTTAAAATCATTGTAGATTTCACCAGCTGCATCAGTATCTAGAAACCAGGTGTTAAATGGCACCTTCTTTGAAGTTATCTGCTTTAGGCGATACTGCCATTCATCATCAATTAAGGTTTGATTTACCTTTCGCCCCTTGCCTAAAAAGCCAGAAACATAGTCGCCAGAAGGCTTCATGATTGTTTTATTCGCATAGACATCCGCATTATCCTTGAAGCCAGCCGTATTCCAATCGATTGACGGTGTTTCGTGAATGGATTGATAGGAATCATAGGGACCGATTAAATAATCGTCTTTTTGTACCGCTTGAACAAATAGTGGATTAATTAGGCCTTCATTCCAGTTAGCCAAACCTATCCAAGCATGCTCAATCCCACTATTTTTCAGCTCTTGAATCACCTCAGTACTGGTTGCTTGTCCCCATTGCTCCAGCGGCTTGGTACTATCAGCTAATTCGTTTTTTAACAGCTGTTTATTAATAGAAAAGCTGCGCTCTGTCGGCATCTCTGCTTGGATGCTCTGCAAGTATTCCTGATCCTTTTTAGCCAAGGTTGGAAAAACAGCAGCATCATAAAAATCAGTGTAAGCCAAAACAGTATTCAGCCCAGTTAAAATCGTATTCTTTTCATACTTATAAGCCTCTCCCTGCTGCAAAGCAGCTATTGCCTGATCAAATTCCTCTCGCCCATCCTCCGAATGCTTCGCTAATACATCCCCCACATGTTCAAAAAGCTTTTGATGGTCTTGCTTTTGCAGTTTCTGCCAGTTCACATCCTCTGTAGTTAAAATACGATTTTGCCAGAAGTAAATATGAGGTGCACCAATTAATTTATTGATTGAGGGGGTCTTTTTTTCCTTCTCTGCCAACGAAGTAAATTGCTTATTTTCAATCCGATTCTTTTGATAAAGCTTAGCCGCTGCCACCGGATTATTTTCTGACAAATAAACATCATAGGTTTGAGTCTGCTTGCGATTAAAACGATTAAGGTTGGTCTTCAACCGAAAATCCAGATTTGATGTCTCACTAGCTTCGTCCAACTCTTGGTTAAAGTTGTTTTCCATTATGATGGTTGCCGCTGTATTATTTTGAACAGCCGAAACAAAAGACATAGAGAAGCTTTCGTTTAAATCCAGCTCAGCATTCTCCTGAAAATAGCTTTGCCAGCTGGCATCGTCAGCTGGAATACTTTTCCCTTCGCCAATGGGTAAATAGTAGTTGTCCCCTTGGATTTTCGGAAACTCAATGGCTTCTGATTTATCGTTTTGAGGAGTAATTTTTATTTGTAAATGGTCGGTTTGTTTTTTGACTGCCACCTGCAGGCCTTTTTCCGGATACTCCCATGAGATACTGTTCGTTGTCTTTTTGACCTTGGTAACAGCTTGGGCTTCGTTTCCATCGAATGTGAATTGATGGTCTTTGGCAGTCAGCTTCATTTGAAAGGTAGTGGGATCAATAGCGTAATCAAAGTCTTTGATACTGTATTTAGCATCCTCTTTTGCCACTTTTTCAGCATCAAAGCTTAAAGAAAGATTATCAGCTGCAGTTTTTTTTGACTGGGTAACTATGGCTGCCAAACTGCCGGCTGATAAAAGCAAAGCTGCAGTCAGACCGCCAACAATGATCTTCTTTTTCGTGTTATTATCCATAAGTAGTTCCTCCTATTTTACGTTGTTCGCTTTTACAAATAGAAGGATACAAAAGGAATGTGCAAAACTTGTGCAAATTTGATGGAATCAAATAGTTTTGCTTTTCCCAGCTTTCGTTGTTTGGTAGACTAATGAACATACGATGAAATGAAAAAAAATGACGAGGTCGCTATGAGAAAACAACTATCGCTAAACGTTTGGATTGAAGGCACTCTGATTGCTGCTCTGGCAATGAGTTTATCCTTTTTACCCATTCAATCACTCAATGCCAGCTTAGATTTATCACTGGGACTGGTGCCTTTGGTTTTATATTCTTTTCGCCGCGGGTTGGTACCTGCATTAATGGCCGGATTTACTTGGGGGCTGCTAACGATCGTTGTAGGCTCAGCCATGCGCAACTTTATTAGTGTGCCGCAAATAATTTTTGAATATCCTTTTGCCTTTACCTTTGGCGGGATGGGCGGTCTGCTTTCACCTAAATTGCAAGCAGCCATCAAGGCTCAGCAAAAACGCAAATCTATCTTTTTAATTGTTTCTGGCGGCTTTATTGCTGCTTTTAGCCGTTGGTTTTGGCATTATTGGGCCGGTGTATTCGTATGGGGTGCCTATGCACCAGATACAATGAACCCCTTCTTGTATTCCTTTATCCTTAATGGTGCTTCAGCACTTGCTAATGCAATCTTCGTTTCGGTGGTGCTGGTTTTCATATTCAATGTCTCTCGCACCTTGTTTATCCCAAGAGAATCACCAAAATCCCTCTAACGCATGCGTCAGAGGGATTTTTTGCTGGTTAAAATTTTCCTAAACGTTTTTTTGTTTCTATATAAACAAGGGGTGATGCTGACAAAGTAACAACTAGAAGCCAGTGACTTACCGTCAAGCTGGTGAAACCAAAAGCAGCAGCAGTTGGCCGCAGATTTACCAGTAGTAAAATAATTAGTGTTCCAACAGCTGTAGTAGCCAGCAGCAGCTTATTGGTTAAAAAGCCAATACGGAAGATCGACTGACTGCTGCGGCAGTTGTACATATGAATAATAGTGGTCAATCCTAGTACAATAAAGGTCATGGTATTAGAGATCAGCAATGATGGTGCGACATTTTGTACGGTTACCGAATGCCCTACGTAAATAGCCGTCAGTGTCAGTACGGTGAAAACCACTGAGATTTCAATAATTTTATTTAGCAAACCATTGGCAAAAATACTCGTCCCTTTCTTGATCGGTTTTTTCGACATGATATCCTTCTCCGCCGGTTCCACACACAAGCTCATGCCAGGGATTCCGTCAGCTACTACTTTAATAATCAACAGCTGAATCGCCGTAACCGGTGCACCCCAACCGACAATCATAGAAATTAATACAATGGTCAGGGCTGAAATATTGCAGCCTAACATGGCATATAAGGATTTACGAATATTGCTGTACACTCGACGCCCTTCTTTTACCGCCTCGACAATCGTCGCAAAATTGTCATCTAACAACACCATATCTGAGGCTTCCTTGGCAACTTCGGTCCCACTGCCCATGGAAATACCGACATCGGCGGCCTTCAAAGCGGGCGCATCATTCACTCCGTCTCCCGTCATCGCAACCGTTTCGCCATTTTGCTGCAAGGCTTTCACGATTCGGATTTTGTCTTCAGGCGTTGTTCGAGCAAATACGCGATAGGCATGAATATCCTGTGAAAGCTGTTCATCAGATAATTGGTTTAAGTCGGCTCCTGTCATAGCCTTCGTCCCAGACTCTAGGATTCCCACATCCGCAGCAATCTTTTTGGCTGTTAACAGGTGATCTCCCGTAATCATAATAGGTCGAATACCGGCCTTCTTAGCTATTTCTACTGCGTGATAGCTTTCTTTCCGGGCTGGATCGATAATTCCAATAAAGCCGCCGAAAATCAACTCTTCTTCGATAGAAGCATCGTCTAAATCCTGCGGCAGCTGCTCATATTTCTTATACGCTACACCCAGCACCCGATAAGCCTGACTAGCTAAATCATCATGAACCGGCAGCCATTCAGACTGATCTCCCGTAATTTCCAAACGATCAAAAGCACCTTTGGTTACTGAGAGATACCCTTCCTCCGTTTGATAAATGACGGTCATCCGCTTACGTTTTGAATCAAAGGGAATCTCATGAACTCGCTGCATCTTGGATAAGCGCTGCTGCAATTTCTTTTGATTAAATAATTTTTCAGCTGCTTTTTTAATCGCTAATTCTGTTGGGTTGCCGATGTTTCCATCCTCGCCGTTAATATTGCTGGCTAAGTAAAAATACAACAGCAGCTCTTTTTCGCTCAAGCGTTGATCGGCTGGAACGATCTTCTCAATCGACATTTTATTTTCGGTAATCGTCCCAGTTTTATCAGAGCAGATAATTGATACGTTTCCGATGGTTTCAACAGCGGTTGGTGTTCGAACAATGGTATTGCGTTTCGCCATATTACGAATCCCGAAGGAAAGAGAAATAGTGACCACCACGGGCAAAACCTCCGGAATAGCCGCTACAGCCATTGAAATAGCCGTCATTAAGGTTGTCTCAAGCGCGTATCCTCGAATAAAACCGATCAAAATTGCTAAGACCCCCGCTAAGATTGCTAACAATCCTAAGCTTTTTCCTAGTTTTTGCATTCTGATTTGCAGTGGTGCCAAGGCTGGAGCCGCTTCGGTCAGCATACTAGAAATTTTACCGATTTCTGTGTTCATTCCAGTCGTTTCTACGACCGCTGTGGCCCGACCGCTTACCACCATGGAACCAGAAAAAATTCGATTTTTCATATCACCAATGGAATCTGCCTCACTGGGGATGTAGTCACTATCTTTTTCACTAGGTTCGCTTTCACCAGTTAAAAAGGACTCATCTACTAAAAAGTTGGTCGCCTCCATGAGAACTGCATCGGCTGGTACCCGATCTCCTAATTCCAGCTGCAGCAAATCCTCTGGCACGATTTCGGTACTCTTAATGCTGACCAACTGACGATCACGATAAACTTTAGATTCTGGCACGTTAAAACTCTTCAACTCATCCATCGATTTTTCAGCTTTTTTCTGTTGCCGAATGGATAAATAAATATTTAGGATAACAATCCCCGCAATAACCAGCGGTTCGGTCAAATCATCGGGATGATTTTGATAAGCAACATAACTAGATAAACCTGCTGCCAGGATTAGGATCAAAATCGTAATATCCTTTAAGGCATCCCACAGGTAACCGAGAAAACTTTTCTTTGGTGCCTGCTGAATTGTATTCTCACCATACTCTGCTAACCGTTCCTTTGCTTCCCTTGTTGTAAGTCCTTTGTTGTTCCAATTTTTATTCATGCCTGTTACCTCCTAACAAAAAAAGCCAGTCAAACTAACCACAAAAGCCTACAGTTAGTTTGGCTGACTTTTTGAAGTACCAATCCGGCGATCGGTACTAAGTCTATTTTTTCAATTGGCACTATTCTTTCACATTGGAATTAGAAAATCAACTAGTTTCACTTAAAAAAATCGATTAAAAAAACAAAAAATCGCTATACACCTTGATAGTTCTAGCTTTTAGCAGTTTAAAAAAATTTCAATTATTTTTCTATTCCTGCAGGTGTTCTGGCAAAAATCAGTCTGTTTCCAATGGCTTGATAGAACTTCATGCTGTAGGACATAATCAGAATCGAAGTGGCAGCTGACAACCCATTTAACGGGTCCAAAATGGAAAAATTCAAAATAATAATCAGTAAATTGGTCAAAAGTAATCCAGTAGGTGCCGGAATGCGGAAATGCTTTTCTAAAATCAATGGAGGTATCGTTACACCACCGTTGGAAGAACCAGCTATATACAACGTAAAGACCCCCAGGCTAAATAATCCACTGCCGAAAATCAAGGAACCCGCGTAAGAAGAAAGCAGCGGAGTAATTGGTACAATCATTAAAAACAACGGAAAAAGCAAACTTCCGATAAGGACTTTCGAAAAAACACTACGATCCAACAACCAATAAGATAACAACAGCATCAAAATATTAATCAGCCAGACTGTTTTCATACTATGAATCGCAAACTGGACCTCCAACAAATGGCCAATTGCCCCTACTCCTGCTGAAGCAATGCTATGAGGCAATAAAAAGAAATTCAAAGAAAAGGAAACCAACAGCAGACCCCCTAAAATTTTTACAACTTTCATAGGACACACCTTCTTTTTTGTCATTTGTTTTATCGTATCAATAACAAAGAAGGTTATAAGGTCATTTTTTTCATACCAGACTGAAAAAAATCCAATCACCCAGAAGTGATTGGATAACGATCCTATAAGACGAACTCGCTGTTTTCCTTAGTTAATTGGCTACCGACACTTTCCACTTGGAGATGTTCGTTGAAAAGCTGGCTTAATTCAGCGGCAGCTTCACTCGCCCGAGCAGCCTGTTCCGGATTAATCGCTTCAATGAAAAAGACAGCATTCGTTGTTTCCTCTGTCAGCATAGTCCGTTGTGCTTCTCGCCAATTTAAGCAGCGGCAAACAGCTCCAGCTTGATCATAGTAAATGATTTCTCCTTCAAGAGCCGGGGCATCCTTTTCCGCTCCTAAGGGGAAAAATTCTTCGCCGCCTTGGGCTTTTCCTAAATGCAAATCACCTTGAAGCTGCTCAATATCTTCACCGCCGCAAGGAACACCATGCTTAAGTGAAACACTGTTATAAACATCTACTAAAGGATTGATCGGCAAAAATTCACGCCCTTGTTTCGCCCTTTTCAATAAAGCTTCGATAGACGAACGAGCCCCTTTTTTGGTTTTGAACTGACTGAAGGCTTCTCGCCACTGAGCCACTACTGGATTCTCACTGATAGGCTCCGCTTGGACGAATTGTTGGGCAGCTTGGCTGGCTTCCGATAGAAGCTGCTTTAAGTTCTCTTCCTGACCTGTTTGGAAATGATTATCCACACCTTTAACGACTAATACGTTTATTTGTCCTTGGGGGAATAATTCCCAAAAGACTGGATCAATGATGACTTTTTTCATAAATATCCTCCATTCGCTTAATAGCTTCGTTTGTTTCCTTTTTTAACGAACTCCCAATCAGAGCCGACATTTTCGCGTACAATATGCAAATATTCCTGCAGCTGCTGAATATCTGCTGGTGTTAACCCCGCCAAAGCGGTTTGGGTGGAATAGTTATTTTCTCGTATAATGTACGGGTAAAGCTCTTGCCCCTTCCTAGTGACATACAGCCGTTTGATCTTTTTATTGGTTTGATCCTCCTGTCGATAAATAAACCCTTTTTCCTGCAGGCGGTTGATTGCCCGAGAAATCGTCGTACGATCGACCATAATCAGCTCTGCTAACTGCTCTTGAATAATTCCAGGATTTTCATAAATACGAACCAAGTACAGGTATTGGCCACGATTCAAGTCAAGCTCCTTAAACTCAATGTTGCTAATGGAATCCAAGGCTCGAGCAATCATTCCGATCTCCCTCAATACTTCACTCATCGCTACACCCCTCTTAATGTCATTTACTTTACGCCATTTTTGTTGCAAATGCAACAAAAATTCACATCTCTAGAGTAATACTAGTGGATACTTTATAGTGGTCAAACTTTTGAGGGAATTCTTTTTTTTAACCGAAAGTTGATTTAGACGCATTGAAAGAGAATTTCAATAATTTTTCTACAGAAGAGAAGCAAAAAAATTAGGTATCCCATATTTTTTGCTTTCGTTCTACCTTATTTGGGTGTATGATAGATTCGAAATGATCGATTGAAAGGTGGTTTTTTAATGAGTGAGAAGAAACATAAGCTGGTTGACCATGCCAATGGCCCATCACTGGAGGAAATAAACGGGACGGTTATTGTTCCTAAGGGGAAAGGTTTTTGGAAAACTTTATTCGCCTATTCTGGACCCGGAGCCTTAGTAGCAGTTGGCTACATGGATCCTGGAAATTGGTCAACATCAATAACCGGAGGACAAAACTTTCAATATTTGTTAATGTCTGTAATTCTAATGTCTAGCTTGATTGCTATGCTGTTGCAATATATGGCCTCAAAATTGGGGATTGTTACCCAAATGGATTTGGCTCAAGCAATTCGTGCTCGTACTAGTAAAAAGCTAGGGATTGTTCTATGGATTTTAACCGAGTTAGCCATTATGGCAACTGATATCGCAGAGGTAATTGGAGCGGCGATCGCCCTATACCTGCTATTCAATATTCCTTTAGTAATCGCCGTATTCATAACTGTATTTGATGTTTTACTACTGCTATTATTGACTAAAATCGGCTTTCGAAAAATCGAAGCCATTGTTGTTTGTTTGATTTTCGTCATTTTGTTTGTGTTTATTTATCAGGTTGCCTTATCCAATCCTGATTGGAGCGAAATGTTTAAAGGGTTTATTCCAAATAGCCATACCTTTTCCAACGAACCTGCAATTGGCGGACAAACTCCCTTAACTGGGGCGCTGGGAATTATTGGGGCTACGGTTATGCCGCATAATTTATACCTGCATTCAGCTGTTTCACAAACGCGCAAAATTGATCACAGCGATGAAGCCAGCGTAGCTGAAGCCGTTCGTTTTTCTACCTGGGATTCCAATATTCAACTGACTATGGCCTTTTTCGTTAATGCCTTGCTTTTAATTATGGGGGTTGCTGTATTCAAAACAGGTGCTGTGGAAGATCCTTCTTTCTTCGGCTTATATCAAGCACTTTCTGATCCTTCCACTTTGAGTAATGGAATTCTAATTTCCGTGGCTAAATCAGGCTTGCTTTCTACATTATTTGCCGTTGCATTATTGGCATCTGGTCAAAATTCAACAATTACTGGAACTTTGACCGGACAAGTGATCATGGAAGGCTTTATTCATATGCGGATGCCCATCTGGCTGCGACGATTAGTTACCCGGTTGATTTCTGTCGTTCCCGTTCTCATTTGTGTTCTGTTAACAAGTGGAAAAGGGACGATTGAGGAGCACGAAGCGTTGAATAATTTGATGAACAACTCGCAAGTTTTTCTAGCCTTTGCCCTGCCATTCTCAATGATCCCATTGTTAATGATGACTGACAGTCGCGCTGAAATGGGGGAAAAGTTTAAGAATACCTTGGTAATTAAAATTTTAGGCTGGATTTCAGTGATTGGTTTGACTTATTTGAACATGATCGGCTTGCCAGGACAAATTGAAGGTTTCTTTGGTGATAAAGCTTCTTCCAATCAGCTGCTGCTGGCCGATTCAATTGCCTATGTCATCATTGTTTTAGTATTGCTGCTCTTAGCTTGGACTATTTTTGATCTGTACAAAGGGAACAAACGGGTAGAAGAAGCCTTACTGAAAGAAGGAAATCACTAATGGTTAATCATGAAGTTTTTGAAAAGTTTCAGTGTATTTTAACAGGTGTGGATGCTTCAGAAAATGCACAAAAGGCCTTTAAATATGCCGTAACCCGCGCTTATCAGGAAGGCGCTAAGTTAATCATTTGTACCATTTTGGAAATTGATGAAATGAATGTTTACGAGGTAATGGACGAAAATTATATGGCGCAGCAACGAAAAAAATTACTGCATCAATTGAAGGAATATCAACAATATGCCGAGGCACACGGGGTTAAGGAAATCGAATTGATGTCTGAAGAAGGAGATCCGGCAGAAAAAATCATTAAGGTGATCCTGCCGAATACTCAGGCGGATCTATTAGTAATCGGATCGCGGGCCAACCACGGAATTCAAGGTTATTTTGGCACCAGCGCTTCTTATATGGCAAAGCATTCGCCAATCTCGGTAATGATTATTAAATAGTAAAAAAATCTGGAATGAGTGCCGTCATTCCAGATTTTTTGCTATTTTAGCGGCAAAATTACTCTTGCAACAAACTTTCCTGCCTTCTGCTGTAAGATTAGCTCCCCACCAAGTGATTTCAGCGACTGTTCTACCAGAGAAAGTCCCAAGCCGGTTCCTGAAAGATGATGATTGCGGGACTGCTCTCCCACTACAAACGGATTCGTCAGCTGTGCAAACTGCTGTGGTGCTAATGGGACTGCACTGTTTTCAAAAGTCAGCACATACTTAGCAGATTGTTGTTTCCCGCTGATTTTCAACTGTTTGTCTGTGCTGTATTTTAGTCCGTTGGTTACTAGGTTCAACACCACAATCTCCAGCAAGGCCTCATTCGTCTGGAGCACACCGGCCTCTATATCCATCACCACTTTAAAGTCCGGATCAATCACCTGCTGCTGCTTTAATTTTTTATCTAGCAGTGGCTCAATGGCGACTGGTTCCAACTGAATTTCTTCCTTCAGCTGCTGACTATAGGCTAAAATTTGAGTTACCAGCTCGTTCATGTTCATTAGTTGCTGATTAATATCAGCTAAAAAGGTTGGGCTTTTTAGTCCCATTTCCTCACTATCCACAAGTAGTTGGATTATCGAAAGCGGCGTCTTCAATTCATGGGCCAAATTTGCCGAAAAAGTCTTCAACTGATCATTGCGCGCCAGCATTTCCATTTCATGCTGCTGCAGTGAGCGCTTCATATGATTAATTGACTGACTCAAGCTGCCTAACTCATTTTCCTCCTGGATATCTGAATACGCAAAGTTCAAATTCGAAATACTGCTGGTCGCCTGCTCCAGCCGTCCAATTGGTTTAATGATCTGCTTACGTACTAGTAATACGATTAAACCAAACAGCAGCAGTAGAAACACCAACGTTGTGGCCACTAAGATCGGCAGCAGCACTTGAATGGCTGCTTTAAAATCGGGAATACTGGTTCCAATCATATACAGCGTTTGATCCTGTACTAAGAAGATCGTGTAAAAATCGTTTTTCTGTTTTGTCTGATTATACAACCGCTGAACTGAACGTCCTTCTTTCAAAGCATTTAGGGTGGTAGTGTCCACCCAAAAACGATTCAAGGAAATTCCGTTTTGATTCAAACGGAAGGACAAATCATTCGTTACTTCTTCTTCAGAATTGATGCTCTCAATATCCAAATGAAGCAGGACAAGATCCTCAGAAAGCACTGGTTCCTTGCTCTGCTGGATCATTTCCTGTGCCTGTTTGACCGGCTGTTCCATTTTCCAGTAATAGTACGTGGGAAAAATCCAGCGGTAAAACAAACCAAAGAAAATAGCCGCGACAATAAAAATAAGCGCAATTCGCTGGATGAAGCGACGGGTTAAACTATTCTTCGGGTAACTCAAAGCGATACCCCATTCCGTAGACCGTATGAATAAATCCCTTGCCCAGCTTGCCGCGCATGATCCGAACGAAGCTGTCCACGGTCCGTTCATCATTCTCATTGTCTGAACCCCAAACCGCCAGCAAAATCTGTTCCCGGGTCAGTACCTGCTGCGGATGTTGGTAAAAATAATACAGCAGCTCATATTCTTTTTTAGTTAGATCCAGCTCCTGATCCTTCAACAAAACCCGTTTTTCCTGCGGAATAAATATTAAGGACTGTTTCAAATTTTGGTGAATCACTCCTAAAAGCTTAGCCACTCGTACCAGCAGTACATTTGCATGAAACGGCTTCGCTAAATAATCATCCACACCAGCAACGAGCGCTTCCACTTCATCCTCCGGCATATTTTTTGCTGTCAGCATTAAAATTTTGATCGCGTATTCCTGTTTCATTCGTTGAGCGACTTCCAACCCATTGATTTTCGGCATCATCCAATCCAAAATCACCAGATCAAATTTCTCCTGATAAAAAGCCTCCAGGGCCTCTTCTCCATCAACAGCTTCAACTACTGTATACCCTTCATGCTCCAGGAATCGCTTCAACAATTCCCGCATTTTATCTTCATCTTCACATAGTAAGAGTTTCATTTTCAAAAATCCTTTCTCTTAGCTATACAAATTATACCCACCATGACTAATTTTGCTATTCAATCACACCATCTTAATAAATTCTAACAAAAAAACGACCCATCCTATCACACAGGATGAATCGTTTTGATCGGCTTAGCCGGGCGGATTCCAAATAAGGAACGGCCAGGTGGTCTCGTATAGCGGTTCTGTTTCGGTATTGCTGCGGTAAGCTTCAAAAACAATTCGGTATTCACCGTTGAAGCTTTCATCTAATTGATCCTGAAACTTTATCGTAAACGATTGAATCGTTTGCGGATCAATCGCAGCGGGCAGCGGCGTTTCTATCAGCTCAGACCAAACGGCTGGTTGATAATTAGCCCCTAATTTTCGTTGAAGCTTTGGAACAACCTTTCTAATCCTTTCCGAATCAAAGGTTAATGCAACTTGCTGATTGCTGGTTTTGCTGTAGAGTAGATGAGCATCCGCAGCAGAAATCACCTGGATCCCTGTTTGTTCTGCTGGAACGATACGGAAGGGAACCTCTTCTGTATCCAAAACTTCATCATTTAACGGATAGGTGGCTGATTGACTTCTGACACCTGAAACTTTTATTTCATAGTTTTTGCCAGCAGTGAAGGGCTGAATATCATTGAAGAGTGTCAATTGATAAGGCAAATTTGTGCCTACATTTGCAATGGCCTCCGCCGGATAGATGAACTGAAGCTTTCCATCTACGTCTTTAGGTCGAATCAGCGTACCTGGATTATTCGCATTTTGAAGCAGGACTCCCTGAGGCCAGTCAACCAGTGTTTTGTTCGACCCATCCACTTCATAAAGCGCTAGATTTAATGCCAAAGATTTTTCCTTGTTAAAGCTGTCCACCGCCGGACCGATATCCGTAAGTGTGAAACGACCATTTAGCTGAATAGGCTCATGCGGATGATAGCTCACCGGTGTCGAATTCGAAACAGCGTTTGTAATACTGCGTTTTGGTTCAATAATAAACCGTTGTCTTTCTGTCTTTGATGACTCATTAAAATCAAGATGCAAGCCGATGGTATCAGTAGAAGATATACTAGCATCCTCATTGGCAAAATCAAAGACAAACAGATAAGACAGTTTTTTCGCTTTATTTATGTGGCTATTAATGTCTACAAGAGTTAAATGGGTATTATCCGTGCCCATTTTTACGAAAGAAGTCAATTCAATGCGCGACTGGGCACCAGCTGTATTATTTTTATAGTAGTAATACTCAGGCCTCACTCGCTTACCATTTTCATCAGTAGATTGAACCTTCATTAACACGGTATCCCCAACAGGTAAAGCGCTTGTTGAAGAACCTGAACCAGACGCTGTTCCAAAGCTCAAATATATATCTTTATCCGTTGTATTTTCAGGCAGTTTACTACCTTTTAAAATATCGTAAGCAACCTGAATCGTAAAGGCACCGTCCTCCAAAGTAGTGATATTGTTTTCCCCACTGGTAAATTCTCGATAGACCTTGCCCGCGACTAACGCTGGGTGAGCTTCAATTTTTGAAGCCTTTCGCTTAATATTTAGTACTATATCAAAGAGAAGATCCTCATTAGCCACCGAAGAATACCTTAACGTTACTTTCTTTTCTCCAATGGTATCATTGATATTTTTGGTGTTGTAAATTTTGTAATTGAGTTGATTCGTAGTAGAAGTTTGTCCTAAAGCAAGCGTATTGCTTAACGCCAGACTTAGATCCTTAATCTTGGGATCCGTCTCGCTGCCAATATCAGCAATATTTAATCCCGTGTTAAAACCAAAAGTGGTATTGCCATAGCTAGTCGGTTTATTCGGATCAGCTAGAATCTCATTAACCGAAGCTAATACCATATCCTTCAGACTCGTAGAAGCAAGCTGGTTGATCTGTAAATTATACTTATTCACAAAACTAGGTAAAGAAATGGCTGCGGTTTTGTTCATTCCTTCCGCTTCGCCAGTTAGATAATCATCACTGTTATAAGCCCAAATATCAATCACCTGCGGCTCTGGACGATAGCGGATACGCATAGAATTTTCCGGCGCAAGATTGGTGAATTCATTTCTTGAGCCATTCATTGTATAAATTAGCGATACATACGGGGTCCAATAGGCCGTTTGCCCAGCTAAAACCGAAAATTCTTCCGTATTTGTTGGACTATAGGCAAGAGGCATTTCGGCAGTTAATTCCTCACCAAAGGGAATAATCATGCCGGTTTCCAGATTTCGTTCAGCAATTACCTTCACCATTGTCACGTTATCTAAATTGTTCTCCACCGCATCGTACTCTTGATAGCTTGCATGCGCAGCAGAACCATCAAAATTGGCCTGACCATTATTGAATCGTTTGTTTCGATCGGTCGAATAGCCGACTTTATAAGTAACCCCTTTGCTGGATATAGGCGTTACTTCTCCTTTTAAAGTCAAAGAAAATTTTGGAGTAGATTGTTGCGCATTCATCCATTCCGGGACTATCCCCTTTTTGGCTACTGGCAGATAAAAAATAAACCGCCCCTCATTGTCTACTTCACCTGTCTGCGCTATATTTTTGAAAAAGAACTTGGAATTAAAAGTGGTTGTTTCCTTATCCAGTACACCACTGTCTTTATTAGCTGATGGGTCCGTCACAACATTTGACGACAGCTCGGTATCATACCCAAAATCTAATTTTGCTAGATTTGTGCTAAAAACATTTCCTAGCCTAGTAGAAGCTAGTTTAGTGACGCCATTCTCTGTATTCAATCCTGCCTTACCCGTCAGCTTAGAAGCAATTCCCCAAACGTCCGTTACTAGGCTGTTTCCATAGCTTCCTGATAAAAAGGCGGCATATTTTTGATCTGTCACAAATAACAGTTCGCGATAAGAGACAGGGACTGCCCTTGCTCGAATATTGACAGCCATTCGATAGGTAATATTGATTGCCTCTCCAACTAATTCCCGGTCCTCATTAAAATAACCTAGCCCATCACTGTCCGTCGGCTTTAAGTAGTACAGTTTGCTGTCATCATCTAAAACTATAGGTTCGTCAAGTGTATAGTTAAGCTGTCGATTATCCTGCACTAGATTGATCGAATTTTTGTCTAAATCAAAGTCGATCGGGGTGCGAATTAAAAAGACCGGGTTCGGCGCATAGCTGGTTGAACCATACGTATAATAACTAGCTATGGCACTAGCATTTACTGTTACCTTTTTGCCAACATCCACACGATGATTAATTGTACTCAACGTCTGCCCGTTTTCGTTTTTCACTGTCATCTTTGTCCCCGAGTCATCCAACAATAAGCCAACATCTCTTTTATTAGTCGTCTTATCAATGAAGGTCGTCGTACATCCACCACTTAATTTATTTCCTGAAAACCCTTCTGCAGGCTTGATTTCAAAATTCGCCGTTCCTTTTGAACCGACATCCCCAAATGTATAGCCGAAAAATTGTCCTCCAGCTTCTCGAGGGCGCCCGCTGTCACCACTTATATAACCGGAAGACGTAATCTCCAAATCATAAGACAGCTCTTTGATATAGTAGTCATTACTATCAAAATCAGCTGGTAAGCCTTCATTGAAGGTGCCTCCAGACAACATTTGTCGATTCACATAATAATAGTAACGTTCATTTGCGTATCCCAGCAAATTGCGCTTCGTTCCGTCACTTCGACTAATTTTAACTCCTTGGTATTGTAGACTAGGCTTAAGCGAATACGAGCCTGTAAGCTGGCCCTCACCAGCAGCCGCACCTTTTTTTTGCAAGATGAAATCAAAATTGTAGGTGTAATTTCGCGATTCAGCAACGCTTCCTCCGTAATCCGCCGGAACAGTCCAAAACTGTACCGTAGTAACGCCATAATTCCATTTGGTTTCTGTATCAAACTTGTAAGTAGCTCGGGCTGTTCCTAAGGCAGTAGAATTGTTTTTAACGAGTGCATTTCCTAAAAGAGTCGTTGCTTGAGTCCCTTTAACAGAGATTGGCGAGTAGCTGGCACTTCGATTGATGAAGCTGAAATCAAAGGCCTCATCACTGGTAATGGTCGCTCTTCCAGTAGAATTAGTTAGTGGATTTCGTGTATTTTCCGCTATTGTTGCTATTTCATTTTCATCGTATTCGTAATTGCGAAAAATCCATCCCAAATTATTCTGTGTATAATGAAGTTGCTCACCAATAGAAAAGGATTGATTCTTTTCATTTTCTTGGCTAAACAAGCGATAATACATACAGAGATCAACGGCATTCATTAAATACTCTTGACTGCCATTAAACATCGAATAAGTGACTACTGTTCGACCATCCACTAGGTTATCGACAGAATAGCTGATTATTTGCTCGCCATTGTTCGCCTGTGTGATCCCTGCAACCCAAGCATCCATTTTATCCGTCAGCAATTCCGCTGACAAATAGGTATTGTTAGTTAAGGGCTTATACGGCAGATAGGCTTGAAAGGAAACATTACTCATGTAATACGCGTTGCTGCTAGGATTTTCGGTTGCGTTACGCACTCGCGGCTGAATAATCATTTGAAGCTCATCGTCTAAAGTCTGGGGACCAAGAGTCACTGCCCCTGTTGAACCTCCATCTGGACTTCTAACAACTGCAGTATATTCAACAGCACTTGGAATAATGAAATCATCCATTACTAAGGTTTTAGTCGGGGCGTCATTTTCGATCAGCTTTACCTTTAAGGGCTGATTTCGAACTAAGCTGTCCCCACTAACACCGGTCCAAAAATTAGGACTGTTCGTCGTACCATCTTCATAGTTAGGCAACAAATTTATCCGAAATCCTAAGGTACTGATGGAAGGTGATACATCAAAAACAATTGTAGCTCCCGTCACATAGTCAGTTGAATAGGCATTCGTTCCTGATAAAGGATCGACAAAAAGTGTCTTTCTAAAATTTACATTTAATTGATAGGTGGCTATCGTTTCCATATCCTTGACCGAATAGTTGTAGATATGGCTATTGTCGTTTACTAGTGCCTGCAGCTGGTCTTTTTTAACTAAAATTCCTCTAGGTACCACAATTTCGATCTTTCTTGAATTGATGTCGATGGTGGAGGCGTCACTCAGCTGAAGCCCTAAATAGTAGCCATCATTTTTTAGTACCTGCCAGTTAACCGAAACCTTTTCACCAACTGACTCATCTTTTAAATAAATTGGTACTAGCCCCTCATTTTCATCACTTTGAATCCCCGCTACAAAATCCTCTGTATCACTTTGTGGCGCAAAATTCGCTGACTCTTTCGGGACAGTTTCTTGACTGGAAGCCGGTTCTTTTTCCACTGTTTCAGTTGTCTGATCTTCAGTTGATGAACTGCTTTCGTCAACCATCGGAGGCTTTTCGGTTTGTTCAGTCGGTTCTTGTGTCTTAGCTAATTCATCAGTAGGTAAGGTGGTCTTGTCAGGAAGCACCTCGCTAGTATCCAGCTGAGTGGAGGATTCGCTTTCTGTTGCGGCCAGCACGCTGTTTACTGAGGGGACCACTGCTAAAATCACGATGATAACCAGCAAGAATATTCGTTTTAAGTGCTTCATTTTACCCTCCCCCTTGTTTCTCTAATACATCAAATACGCTTTTATAATTCGTTGTATAATCTTTTGATTCGTCATACTTCAATAAGTAGAAGGTTATGGAGCCTGTGTCCTTAACCTCACCTAAATCAATCAGTTTATCCAGTTGCCCGTTTTGAACGGATTGACCATAAAACACTGGGTTCGTTTGATCAGGCACCACTTCAGAACTCTTCCAGGTTAACTGAAAGGCTCTTTTTTCTTCAGTCGTAACTGTCACCTTTGCGTAGGGACTATCTGCCGCATCTTCAACGATTACCTGAAATCCTTCTGGTGATTTTTCAATTAAAAATCGGGCGGTAAGTTCCTTCTCATAAGGATAGGTTGCTTTTGCCTTAACAACAGCAACCTTGCCAGTAGTTGTACCTGCCAAGAAATCCTGTCCCAGCTTAATCTCAATAGTTGCGGCTTTCTGCTGATCTTTAGGTAAAAGCAATTCCTCAGTAATCCCATTAGTTGAAGAAACAGGACTACTATCCGCTTCAAAAGCTGCGGAAGGATCATTTACCTCAACCGTGTACTGAATATCCCGGGTAGTCAATCGTTTACTATCTGGAAAATTTCGCAACTCGAGACGAATTGTATCTTCTTTAGTCCAATCAGCAATTACATAGTCATATTCCTCTGCAGCACTCAACGGTTCTTTTAATAGGTCACTTGTAAAAAAAATCTCAACTGCCTTCACGGTTGAATCCTTTGCCTGCTGAGAATAGTACTTTGCTAAGTAATAAGAGCCCATGCAGAAGATTCCAATGACTAGGACAACGATTAATCGAATTCTATTTTGCTTAGATTTAAATGGTTTGCTTTCTTTCATATGTAATCACCTAATCTATTTGTTCCGCTCGTAAATTCAAACGAATCGCTTCTAAATTATTTTCATTAACAGTATTTCTTTCTTCTTTCGGCCAAAAAATCCTTAGTGAGTAACTATGTATCTGGGGTTGCTGAGAACCGGGATTCATGGTACCTTCTATTTTATTATTTTGAAAATCAAGCTTCTTCCCCTCTTTATACAGTTCATAGTTTACGGGCAGTGACCCATAGCTTTCCAGCTGAATCGTATAACGCATAGCCGTTTCGATCTGTTTTACTCCATCCCTATCAGTAATGTCTATAGCTATTTCATCATATTCATCCGGCGCCAGATTCAGATTCACTGGCACAGACTCGAAACGATCTCCTAAAAAAAAGCCTACTCTAGTCGACGCACGGATTTCGCTCGTGGCATGAAATTTGGAATAGGTCAAGCTCACTACTAAAGAGAAGAAAACAATCGATAAGCTCAAGACTATTGCTGCTTTATAACGATTCTTTTTTATTAACTCTATCATCCTGATCCCTCCTCAAAATTGAAAAACTCATTTTTTATCCTTTGCTAATATAAAAGTACGGTTGTTATATTAAACTATAGAGAATAATATTCTGCTTAGAATTTATTTCCCTTCCTCATTGCCTTCTCGCACAGCTTCCATTATACGACTCTATTTTATCATATAATTATAATCAAAATAGAATTATCACAGAATATTTCTTCGATCTTAAGGTTAGTTAAATTATACGGGTCACATTAAGAAAACAAAAAAGGAAAATACAACGATAAAACATCTCTTATCCTCTCAATTATTCTTTTTGTAACAAAATCTTCTGTGCTTTTGTAATGCAAGATAGAATTTTCCAGACTCCATTAACCTCAAAGCAATAAAGCGAAGTGTTTCATCTAAGTCTCGCTTACCGCTCACCCATTTGCTTGTTCCCCAATCCAAACAAAAAACTAGGCATTCTTGCAAAATAAAAAGAGCATGCAGCGAATGCACACTCTTCCAGTCGGTCAGTTTGTTTTAGTTTGGAGCAAAATAATTTACGTCTTAGTTTCTCTGAGCCTTATGTTCTCTCTTTTTCACTACACGCAACGCAACATGAGCTGCTATTAAAGCAATAAACGGTATCGCTCCTATGATTAGCAGGCTAGGCGGTATATACCCAACTGGAGGTGCTTTGCTGCCGCCACCCACAACAACAGCTATTAATGATACCCCACACAGATTGTATAAGATCAGAATCGCCTTATTCAATTTATTCACCATGATGCTCGTCCTCCTTTATATTGGGAAGGTTGTAATAGTTTCTCAGGTTTTGGGCATTGGCTAGATAATCTAAAAAACTTGGTTTGGCACGACCAATCAGCTTGTTAACATTCACTTTATACAATTCGCTTAGCCTTACCAATTGATCAACATCTGGGTAACTCTTGTTGCGTTCCCACTTGGAAATCGTTTGAGGTGTCACATGGAGGACAGCGGCAACATCCTTTTGAGTGAACTGATTTTCTTCACGGTAATATTTGAGCTGCGAACCAATCTTAATCATGAGCATACCTCCTCGTCTATTTAAGTATAACGTATCTGTTGAACTGCTCACCAGCTTTTTCAGGTAACGAATTTGTTGACCGGAGAAATTACTGCTCAACGCTGCGTTGTTTCCTTGATGTGACGGGGTTCATCAGCCCTGAGCGCATAAAAAAGGCGGAGAAACTATACAAAGTTTTTTCGCCTCTCAGGTTTACATTATACGAATCTAATAGAAATTGATGAATCAAACGATGAACAAACTTCTTTATCTCATCTTATTTTTTCTCAATCAAATAGCTTTCTAATTTTGGAATGCTGACTTGTTCTTTCCAAATGCAAATGGGGCAAGCAATAAAATACTCCGCTGAAGCCGTGCATATTGGAATGAAAAATATAGTGAGCTTGCTGCCGAGTTTGATTCCCTCCATCGTTACCCAATTTGAACAATTAGGACAGGTACACTCCAGATGTGTTTTCCCTAAATTTTCCGCAAATCCTTTACTACCCCAGACAAAAAGCATACAATTCCCCTTCTTTTTCACATACTCTTACTGATAATTCTTTTGCTGATACCCTATGCACTGCTGGTAAAAGGCCTCACTTAATTGATACCCTTTGCCCCAGTGAGTCAGGATGAGCTTGCCTTCAACACCTTGGGCCTCAAACTTGCGCTTGATCCGGTTAATCATACAGGATAGCTGACTCATGTTCGATGGGGTTTGTCCTTCTGACCAAATTTTTTCGCATAATTCTTTGCGGGTGATCAGTTCGCCCTGAGCTTCTATTAATAGCTCCATCAATTTGCTTTCTTTACCGGTTAAGTCAATGTTCATTGCGTTTCGTTCTTTTGAACTATCGCCACCTGGAAAGGGCACGATCCTTGCAGCGGTGGATTCCTTTTGATTAACACTGGCTTGGGCTTGTGAAAGCTTTTCCCGTAGGTCAAACAATGCTTCCTCCTCTAATAAAAAGCCGTGCAGTCCTCGATTTTTCCAGCTTGCCTGATCTTCCATTGATGGAAGCAGACCCACCTCTCGCAAAATAGCCACAGGATGGCGGTGGAAGAAATCTACCAGTACACCGGCTTCCTGATCACAGATGGTTTTGCTGAAAATAACCGCTTGAAATTGTTGTATCAATGAAGGCGGCATGCCAAAACGCTGCACCTGATCAACTAGCTGAGCGGAGCACCAGACTTCGTGGTTTAAATTTTGCAGCCTTTCCTGCAAGGATTGGTCGGATAAAATATTTTTAGTTAGAAGTAGAACTTGACTCATGACTATCGCCTTCTCTCGTTGTGGTTTGCGGTTCTTGGAAAACAATCTTTTGTGCGAATTGATCGACTTTTTCTTGCAGTTGTTGATAGAGCGTTAGGATGTCTTGTTTGGAATTGGTTAGTTCATTGGCTAATTTCCCCGCCTGCTCTTCCATTATCTGAGCACGCTGCTTGGCCGTGGTAATTAATTGATTGGCTTGCTGCTGGGCTTCTTGAATGGTTTGATCCCCTTGCTTCTTGGCAGACAAGAGAATTTTGCTAACCTCTGCCTGTTTGGCGGCTGTTTCTTCCTGCAACGCATAAAATTGCTCTTCCATCAGATGAGCATGATCCTTTTCTGCCCGGTAGGCAGTCTGAGCATCCGTTACCTGCTGCTCCAATTGCGTGATTTGTTGTTGAAGCTTTTGGGTGGTTTCTTCTTTTTGCAACAGCTGCTGGCGCTGAGCATGAATCAACTGATCTTTTTCGGTCAGTTGTTTTGATAAAATAATAGCTTGTTCATCGGCATTCTTAATTTGCTGATGCAGTTTGCTGTTTAAAGCTTCTGCCTCTCGCAGTTTGGCTGCTTCTTGAGAAACCGTTGTGAATTGTTTTTTCAAGCTTTGATAAATAGCCTGCTGGTCTTTTAATTCTTGCTTTAGCTGTGGCACTTGTTGAGAAAGCGTTTGTTCTTCTTCCACTTGGCCCTGCAAGTGAATGATATCGCTATGCGCTCGGTATAACGCCTCGCTTAGTGCGTCTTTTTCTTCTTTTAACTGCTGCTCTTCTTGATGGGTCATTTGAGTTTGACTGGTGAGCGCTCGCTGGTTGAGCTGATGGCTTAACTGATTATTCTGGGCGATCAACGTTTGTCGTTCTTTGACTAGCTCGTCTAATTTCAGACGTAATTCTTGTACTTCACTCGTTAGGCGAGAAAGTTCTTCTTGTGGTTGCCGATTTTGTTTTTCAAGCTGTGCTTGGGCTTGTTTCAAGGCTTCTTCTAATCGTTGTTGTTCCTTTGTTTGTTCTTCGCTGACTGCTGGTTGATTTTCGTAGCTGGCTAATCGTTCAGTCAGCTGGGTTCTTTCTTTTAGCAGCTGCTCCTTTTGCGCCATCAGCTTTTTCGTCACTGTCGTGATTTCGTTTTGCTTGTTTAACAGCTCCTGCTTGGCTTGTTCCAATACAGCCTGCTGCTCTTTGAGTTTTTGGTTTTCTTCTTCCAATGCTTGAGTGGCTGTTTCGTCTTGTTTGGGTTTTAGTTGGTAGACCTTTTGTTCGCTTTCTTCTTTAGGCTTAACTGGCGATTGTTTTTGAGCCAACGGACCCACTCGTTCTTCAATCACTTCATCCGATAGTTCGTTGATTTCGTCTAAAATACTTTTGGTAAAAAACCAGCTGTCTTTTTTCTTTTTGCGTTTTGTCGCCATTTTAGTCGTCATCCTTTGCTTTTTTTTCTGCTTCATCTAGTAATTCAAAGGCTTCATCCGTTTCGTTGCGGCCATAGGTGCAGCTGTAAACGGTCGGGGCGTCTGCCTGTGAAGTTTCGTTGATTTGAAAATGGATTTGGGTCAGCTGGGTCACCGCTTCAGCTTCTTTAACAAAAGCAGTCATGTTTTGGCGAATCGTGTCTTCGCTGGCAGAGGTACTGACATCTCCTACTAACGAAAGGCTCAGCGTTTTAGTCGGCACATCAATCGAAAGAACCAATGTTGATAAGCCAAAGTAAGGCACAATCTGTTGACTCAACCCCTGTTCAATCTCAGATTGCAGCGAGGCATTGCCATTGTCTTTGAACAGCTGGTCCCAGGAATAATCTACCAACCCGATGCCTGCTTCTGGATAGTTCTTCACTGGAATCTTGGTAATCAGCTGTTTTTGTTCCCGCTTTAGGGAAAATGTCTCGTCTTTTAGGGTTTCGCTTTGGGCTCGCAAGGTTTCCACTTTTCCTTCCGTTTGAAACAAGGAAAGAGTGACACATAGGACGGTTGCCCCAATAAGCAGACCATTGATTAGTAAAATATGGACATGCTTTTCTTGTTCCTTTTGCTTAATCAGGTGCAGCTTTCGTCGGGCTTTTTCAGTTAGCTGACTGGACTGCTCTACCTGTCGAATCCGGTAATGAATTAGGAAACGGTACCCGCTCAGGCCTAAGATCAGTAAGACAAATAAGACACTAAGGACATTTAGTATGAACATGCTGGGACTCCTTCCTTAATTAATGGGGCCAAATTCTGAGAATGGATAGACCCTGTATTGAACCTTGCCTTCCACCTTCTCGGCATCGACCCACCCAAAGGAACGACTGTCCTTTGATACTGCAGTATGATCGCCAATCACAAAATAATGATGGGGTGGAATCGTGGCCTCCTTTTTCAGTTCTCGAGCAGTTTTAGGTTCTAGGTCAAAGGTGTAGGTGGTCGTAAAGCCTTCGTCGCCAATACTGAGAATCAGCCGATTGCCTTGAACCAAGACCGAATCCCCTGGCAAACCAATTACTCGTTTGACAAACATGCCTTCTTCTTCCGAAACAGAAAACCCAATGACTGAATAGCGGACAATTGATGAGCGTTTGTTTAGCAGTACCCGATCGCCATCCTGCAGGGATTCCTGCATCGACGTTCCTGCGACGGGATGGATCAGGTAGTTATGGTGCACCCAACTGAATAGGATGACTAGCATAGCTATAAAGAGAACACTTTTAACTAGCACTTTTAACCAGTGAATCGAGAGTTGCCGCTTTCGATGAGTACTCATTTCGGCTTGATGTAGGAAACCAGATTGGATTTCGCCAGATCATTAGAAATGACACGGTAAGAAATGGTGGTTCCCCCAACGACGTTTCCTTCGGAGATCAAGATTCCTTCATCCGTCACAGCCTCCACAAAAGCCACATGGCCGTAACGCGGATCAGAGCCTGCCGTTCCCGGTGTAAAGGATACTAGATAACCAGTCTTTGGTGTTTGAGTTACTTCATACCCTAGTGCTCGTCCCTTGGTTCCCCATTCACCGCCATTGCCCATAAAATCATCCACCTGTCCACCAAGTTGAGCGACTCGATTGAAGGCATACCAGGTACATTGGCCGACCGGATACGACCCGGATACGTTATAGTTTTTCCCATCATAATCTTTCAACTTCATCTTTTTACGATATTCAGCTGGAATCGACTCCTTACCTTGTAAAACCGCACTGGTACTGCCGCTTTCTGACAAAGGCTCATCATAAAGTGTCAGATGATACGCCGCAATGATTGAACTGATTTTTTTGTGATAGGAAGTGTCTGTCGCATACTTTCCAGTTAGCGCTCGAGCTGCTCGTAAATAGTTCTTGGACTCTGACCGCCAAACTTCTTGGTAATAAGCGGTATTTCCCGAAATTCCTTCGCGAATCAGTGAGACATAATCACCTAACGATTCTGCGTAGCTTGGATAACGGCGAAAGGCGGCCGAAATCGTGTAGAGTTCTCCGTTGCCCCGATCTTCTTGAGTGGGCAAACTAACCGAGTGACCACCATAGCTGCCCTTCACCCCAAACAGATTGTAATTGGGGGCGACCGATAACCCGCTGGTACCTGACCCACTTTCTAAAATGGCTTGGGCAATCATGACAGAGGCAAACACATCGTATTTCAGTCCTAGTTTTTGCGCATCGACTGCCACCTGATCAATAAACTGTTGGGTTTGATCGTTGGTCTCAATCGCAAAGGAAGCGGGATAAGATTGTTCTACCTCTTCGGCATAGGCTGTTTTGGTTCGATTCGTTGGTCGTTTGCCAGATCTAGTTTCTTCTTCACGTTCAGATAGGAGTGCAATTGCTACTTCTTGTTTGGTATCTTTTTCTTCGTTTTCTTCTGAAATGTCTACCTCTTTCGCCTTAACCGTCAGGTAATGATCTTCTCCCAGATACAAACCGACGATGCGGTTTTCTACTATTAAAAGATCTCCTGGTTGCAGGTCTTTTTCTTCAATTGCTTGTAACGATTCTTCTAAATTTTCATTGAATAGCTGACTGAACAGCCCTTCGACAAATTCTTGAACCGTATAATCTTCTTCCTTTTCTCCCAATTGTTTTAAGCCTTCATAAATCAGAACACCATGCTTTGGATCGCTAAAGGAGGAAAGCAGCGGCAATTCGTACCCATTAAAATCTGACTCCGCGACTTGGCTCACTCGCAAGCTTTCGTCCAGCTCTACTTCCCGATTGCTTAATGGATTACTTGAGCCAATCGTTGGCAAAGGTGAAGCTGGCACAACAACTGATGGTTGTGCGGGAAAGCTGGCAATCACTGGTTCACTGGTAGCTGGTGGCGAAGCAGGTGTTGGCTCCTGAGGTTCAGGTATTTGTTCTTCTACTGGTCGTTCTGTTGAAGACTCCGTTGTACTTTCTGAGGAGCCAATCGCTTCTTGACTAGAACTGCTGGTCGACGAACTTTCTTCGGTCTGGCTCTGTGACGTACTCGTTTCTGTTGTACTTGAAGTCGTGCTCGTCGTACTTGTCTCGCTCGTACTCTCAGACGAAGTGGTCGTACTGGATTCCGTCGAACTTTCTTCCACTGAACTCTCACTTGTGCTGCTTTCTTCTGAGACAGAAGTCTCCTCCGTGACTTGTGTTTCAGAAGAAATTGTTTCGGTTTCTGCAGGTACTTCAGACTCCGTGACTTCTTGAACTGGTTCTACCGGCACAGGTTCTATCACTTCTGGCGGCAGGTCATTGATGGACTCAGAAGGAATCGTCGTTTCTATAGTGGTTTGACTGCTGGTACGTTCAGTCAGCTCATCGCTGGCCTTTAAGCTGCGGCTTGTGGAAATACTAAACACGGTAATAATACCCAACACCAATAGTCCACTACCTAAAATGAGTTTCTTCATGGATTTCCTCCTACTAACGAATCAAGCTGAAAAATAAAATCGGCAATAACATCAATAAAAATAAAGGCACAATCGTCTGCATTGGATCTGAAATAATCCGAGCAGCGATAGTCATACTGGTTTTAGTCACTTGCGGTACGGGGTCAACTTGCAGCAGCTCACCATTTTTGATGGTACCGTCTTTTTTTATTCCTAGTTCTTTGAGCTGTTGGTCGTTCGCTTCTGACAATGGTTCTTGTTTGACTAATTTGCCTTGGACGACTCGGCGATAAATGGTTCCGATATCCCCTTCACATCGTAGTAACGTGATCGTTGGCGTTTGGTTGGCTGAACCTTCTTCCACATACGACACTTCGGTATCTTGAATGGTTTTGTTTACCGTGACTTCGTAATGAAAAATGCTTTTGAAATCCGTGGCATAGATCGTGTCTTTTTCCTTTAAGTTTTGAATCCTATGTAACAACAGATCCTGGTCGAAAATATTGTGGGACAGCAGCACGTAATTGCTTCTACCTAATTGCTGGTCGGCTTGATAGGTAGCTGCCCCGGTCAATAAATTCTGATTGGCTAAGCCTGCCAAAATCGGCAAATTGATATCAACCTTAGGAATCACCAGCTTGCCAATCCCCCATTGATTAGTGGTATCCTGCAACCTATTTTTAGCCTTGGCATAATCGGCAATGTTCACACTGGCGATTTGTTTTTCTCCGTAGTTAGCTTGACCGATCTTGTCCAGGTTGTACTCAGCCAGCTCGGACTGAACACCAATCGGAACCTCGGCCATTGCCGTCTCTTCTTGCATCTGGGTGTAGCCATAAATGGCGAAGCCAATCGTGGTCAGCATCGCAAAGAACAAGAGAAAGAAATAGGCACGCGTAACCCAGAATAATTGCCGCAATCGTTTCGCCGCTTTCACATAAACTTTTACATCTTTGGAACGCAGGCGTTTCAATTGGTATCGATAAATCGCCATTAGCAGAATGAACAACAGCACATTGAAGGCTAATGTAGCCAACACCATATTTTGATAGCTGAAGGTGTTGCGCTTTTTGACTTTCTTCTTCGTGGCTTGTTTGTAAGGAATGCGATGTCCTGTCACTAGCAACCGATAGGTATTAATCCCAGGTGGTGTACAGGTCAACAATGTCACTTTATCCTTACCTGGTTGAACCTTGACCTTGTCTGCTTCGCTGGGCAGAATTTCTTCAAAGGAATCAATCTCATAGGCCAAGCGTTTACCGAGGATATTAATATAGAAGATATCTCCTTCCGTTAGGTTGCGAATATCGGTAAAAAGCACCTGATTTTTCACGCCGCTATGTCCAGTAATCACCGCTCGTGTGTTTTTCCCACCGACTGGAATCGAGGTAGATTCAATATGACCTAAGCCTTTATCCAAGGTTTGATAAGAGGTGCCATGATAAAAGGGCATCTTCTCGATATCAATTGCCGGAATATCGATAGTCCCCATGGTGTCTCCCACGTCGGCAATATTCTTATACGCCATCGGTTCAGGATTCTCGCCGAGTTGCTTTTGATAAATGTAGCGATTATACTCTTTTGCCAGCTGCCACTGTTGGTTGATTTCTTCTTGGCTCATGCGTTTTAAGACTTGGTCATACTTGGCTGTGGCCTCGCTGCGCTCCCGATTGGCTAAGTAATTGCCAACAATCGGATACAATAGGATGATGACACCAATGACAATCATGACAATGGCAAAGATCATCAAAAAGGAATGGTTTTTCTTTTGTTTTTTGGTCTGAAGCATCCCTTCTGCCCCTCTCGTTCCCGCTTATTGAAAAGAAAGAGCAACTCAGACGAGTCACTCTTGTCTAAAAATGATGCTTCTTGGTTCGCATAAAGTAGCCGCCAATCGCCCCCATTACCACAATCAACGCTAATATCAGATACAATGGCTGCATCGTACCTAGGGTGCCGCTAGTTTGCGGCAACCGTTTATTGGCAGCGGTGGCTTCTGCGGCGGTTGGGTTGGCCGGATCTTTTTCCTTCGTTCCTGAGGTGCCCGGCAAAGTCTGCACACTAGACTTCGGATAGAGATACACGTCGGATAAAGCATCACCGGTTCGTTGCGGCAATGGCATCTCAAAAGTAACTGGCTCCATCACTTGGCGCAACGTGTCCGTGGCTTTTTCACTGACACGATAAGTCCCCGCGACCAGATTACCCACACGAGCACTCCCTTGATCGTCTGTTGTGATAGTGGCAGAAAAAGCATCTACCCCTTCCACCGGGCGAAACTCGCTGGTCCCTTCCATTGGGGAGACCCGGACAATTTCATAAGTGATACCGGATAAAGGATCTAGCTGATTTCCCTCAGCATCGGTGACCTTTTCTGCCTTCGTCCCATCTTGAGGAACATCTTCAGATAAAGTCACTCCTTCAGCCAACTTGTACTTTTGGATCGTAATGCTAAACCCCGTTTCTTCTGCCGCAACTGATTGCGGCAGAAGAACAATACCCAGCAGCAAAGAAAGCAGTAAGCAAATGGTTCGCATCTTTTTCATCGCGTGTGCCTCCTTCGCTTCGGCTGACGGTAATAGAGCATCATACCGATAAAACCAACGGTCATCAAGCTGGCAGCTGCCAACAGAAGCATGATCATTGGGTTATCACCACCTGTGAATGGCAGATCGGTTTGGACATCGTTGTCTTGGTACAATTGAATCACTTGATTTCCTTGCGTAATGGTGACTTTAATTGGTTTCTTTAAGAGTTCAAAACCAGATGGGGCTTTGGTTTCGACTAAGGAATATTCGCCAGGGAATAGATTCTCGGTTAAGCCTGAACCTACATCAAATTGAAGCTTCCCATCCTCATCTGTAGTGGCAGTGCCCAGCTTAGTACCTGTGCCAGTGTGCCCTTGATACAGATCGAAGACAGCACCTTTCAAAGGTGTACCCGTCGCTTTTTCTGGATCGCTTAGTTCGCCGTCTTTGTTTCCATCAATCGCTGTACCGGCTTCATACTTAAAGAGCTTAATGGTCCCAGGACGAATCAAGCCGACGTTCACGTCAGTTACATGATTGATTGAATCAGCCTGTCCCCAAACAGAAGCAAGTTCATTAAGCTTCGGCTGCGTGTAGTTTGGCGTCTTATTGTCGTTTGGATCAGCCTTTGAGTTTTTAGTGACATCATCGCCAATTAATTGTTTGGTGACTCGATGGATTTCTCCATCAATGATAAACTCCGCAACATATTCGCCTTCTGGTAGATTCTTAAAGATGTACTCGCCATTTTCATTCGTCTTAATTTTGGAGTTTCCTGAAGAATCAATAAATTCTTCTCCAGTTAAGCTTTCTTTGACCAGCTGATTTTTATAGTCAGGATTTTCCAGACTGGTGCGGTAAAGTTTTACTGGAATATCTTTGGCAAAATCTTCTAGTACTGACTGATCCGGTTTGTTTCCGATTAAGCCATCGAGACTATCATCATACCAAGCGACACCTGAGAGGTCGCGGCCGACTACGAAAGTCTTTACTTCTTTTGTCTTCTGATAATCATTAAGCTCTGAATTTAAAGAAGCATCGTTAATAAAACATTCTCCTGCCTTCTGTTGTTCAGGCTGCATTGTTATTTTGATCTCTATTTGTTCATTCTTAGCAATTTTTGGAGCAAGTATTACTAATGCTTTAGCATTTGCTAATTGACTTGAATCCTCACTCATCTTGTACCAACCAGTAGACTGTGTAATAACTAAATCATTTGGATCAGAAAACTCGGAGACTGAATTAACTGAATAGTAAATATCACTTTTTTGCATTGATGAACTTACATTTTTAATCATATATGATCCAGAAAAATCACTATTCCGTGCATCAGAATTGAAGGGTAACACATCTAAAATTCGTATATTTTCTATTGAAGAAAAACTTGTATTTTTTCCTGTAAGTGTATAACTAAAAGTAGTCAGTGATGTATTTTCTGGTTGTGCAGGATCAATCTGATTTCCTGTTTCAATTAATTCTTTATCTACACTCTTATTTATAGTCAGTTGCTTAGGAATTTTTACAGTAGTTACTACTTCATTTGAATCAATTGAATCTTTTTGTCCGTTGAAATACGTAGCAGAAAGATTCACTTTATTTTTGATTTCAAGCTTACCTTGACTATTTTTATTAATTTTACTTAACTCTGTAATTTTTACTGGAACGTCAAAACGCAGATTTCTTAATAATGAATAAAAACTCGGATTTGACAAAGTTTCACCTTTTGCTTTAATTGTCAATTTACGCGTTGTTTCATCTAGGTCATACATAAAATAGTTAGTGACGTCTTGATTGTTATTACTGGTTGCATAAGCTTTAATATTACCAACACTATTTACTAAAGATAAACCGTCTGGCATTTCATCTTCTAAAACCCATTCACTCAAATTATATTTCTGATAAGCATTTTGAGGTATTTTCCCTTCCAATGAATAGGTGAATATCTCATGTAAATCAGATAATTCATTATTAAATACTAAGTTTTCATCCGAATCTGACACATACTTCTTAGGCTTTACAACTTGAGTAGGAACTGTTGAATGAAATCCTATTGCCTGACTCCAATTTAATACATTATCTCCAGGATTAACGATTGGGATATTAGGTCGTTGCATCCATCCAGCTGACGTAGCACTTCCCTTGAAGGTCATTGAAGGTACGCGTTCCGCCGGTTCAAAAATTGATATATCAGTTTTTTGTTTTGGTTCAAAAACTATGGTCTCTTCACTGTTCTTTTTTCCGATTATTAATTCATCACTACTTTTTTGTTTAAAAATAGTAGGATACATCGCAATATTTGTGCCATTTTCTACCCAATACTGTTCAGGCCCATCAACATCTCCATAAATTAAGGGTAATTTTACACTATAAGGGATGTTTGTATTATGTTTGTAAAATTCTATTACGTATCTTGCCGCTGAAACTCCTCTTGATAGATTCGCAATAAAAAAGGGTTGATCATTATAAAACCTTAGTTCGCAATTAATTGAACTCAATGTCCCAACAGAAGTATGATGTAAAGGATTTGTTTGGACGTAGTCAAACTTCATTTTTATATCTATAAAATCCTTATTATTATATTTAACATTTTCAAAGAACACTCCAAATTCATCATTGTTAATACTATCTGGAGCAAAATCTTTAAACTGAACTCCTTTTCTAGCAGGAGTGTTTAAAACTGTCCCGGGTCTACCAAAACCTTGAAATGTCACTTCAGAAAAATCTAATACATTATCAAACTCAGGGGTCATCCATGAATTTTTATCATTCAAGTCATATTCTGATAGATTTGCCCCTATATACTCCGTATAATCCGTTGTAGTTGCTAACGGCTGAAGATTTCCCATTTTCATCTGGAAGTCTTCAAGTTCACTATCACTTTTGATGGGTTGCCTAGAAGGTTCTTTGCTTATTATTTCGTTATCCTCTAATTGATCCGTATCTACAAAAGAATTAGATGTATTTTCACTACTCTCATTAATATCTTCACTAGATTGCATTTCTCCATCTAAATATGAAACTAATATCTGAGTTTGAGAAGTGTCTTCTATGTCGTGCACAATTATTTCTTTTGCTTCATTTGAAAAGCGAACAATACTTAATTTAATAGTATCTCCTTCTGATACACTTAAATAGAAGTTACCTGAGTTCTCTCTCTCTGGATTGACAGCTTTTATTAATGAGGGGAAAGATTTTTTTTCATTTTCTAAAAGTTCAGTAGTCGATTCTATATTGCCGGAAATTAGTTCTTGCTTAAGCATTTCGTTTTCAAATTGTTCAGTATAGGACCATTGGCTTATATTCAAATTTGGGAATTCTATTTTGTAAAGGTTCTCATCATAAGGAATTTCTAGAATTGTTTCTTTCTTAGCGGTTAAATCCATTTGTATGGTTCTCTCGTCTGTTTCGTAAGGACCTTCAATAATATGACTATCGATAGCTATTTCAGCTAATGTAGAATCTGTAAATGTAAAAGCCCTTAATAACTCTCCTTTAGGAGTAAGCATGAATGCTACTCCTAAAAGAAAAATGATGGGAAGAAAGACTATGGATATTCTGATAAGTCTCTTTTTTTTCATTATCTTGCCCATCCTTCCTGTTTGGTTACGCTGCACGTCGTTTCTTGTCAATGACAATAGCCGCGGTACCGATCGTGATTGCACCTAATGCGATGGCTACTAATAACATAGTTCCTTCGCCCCCGGTGAATGGCAAGTCGGTTTTAGGTTTATCTACTACATCTAATTCCACCGTAGCATCCTTTTCAGTTTCTAAATCTACAGTGACTTTTTTCGCTTGCTTCAATAATTCATAGCCTACTGGAGCTTTGGTTTCAACTACCCAGTAGTCTTTTTTGATGTCTGCTTTGGCAAAGGTTGGTTCATTGGTGGCAGGATCATCGGTAATATCTTGTTTCCCGTTGCCGTTTTTATCTTCGTACCAGTTTAGTGCTAACCCATTAAATTCTGCCCAACCGTCGTCATCAGATATGGCTTTTAAGAAAGTGACTCCACTTGGCAGATCCGCTTCTAGATACGATTTGCCGTCAGTGGCAATGAATTTCCCAGCGTTGGCATCAGCTTCTGTTTCCGCAATCTGGAATTCAGCACCTTTTAATTTATTGTTTGGTGCAGTTTTGTCTTCAGCTGTCTTCTCAATATCAAATCCACCCGTGTAGTATTCAGGATCAGTTGGGTTCCCTGGATTAACTGGTTCCAAACCTGGTGTCAGGAAGGCAACATCAAAGTGGTTGGAAATCGTACCATTATAATCATTAGCAGTATGAGTGGTATAAAGTACGCGAATTTTAACATCTTTGTTTAAAGCAACTTTCTTCATACCGACTTCAGTTAATTCAACTTTGACTGCTTTGGCAGCATCAGTCACATCTGTAATTGGTGCCGTTGCTTTTTCAGCACCATTTACAGAAACCTTATAATCTGTACCTAAAACTAGATCAGTCCAAGCCCCAGATTCTGTTTTCACTTGTGTTTTGACATTGTCTAATAGTACTTCTTTAACTAGCGTATCGTTAATAATGAAGTAATCGGCATAGATTTCGTCATCCTTTGATACATTAATATCGGCAATTTTATTGCCGCCTTTATCATAAACAGGGGTAATCACCATGTTTTGACTTGCTACGGTATACAAACCACTTGGTAAATTAGCGGTTGCTTCCCAAGTAAAGGTTTGGCCGGCTTTAATCGAATAACCTGCGCCTTCCTCTACGGTCTTTTGTGGATCAAGCAAAGATTCCATGATGTTCTTTGGTTGAACTTCTACATCGTAAATCAATGAGCTCAAATCAGTCCGATCGGTTTGTGGCACATAAACAAAGAATGGATCGGCTGGTTTGGCAACCTTTGGAGATTCGCCGCGATCGTCTGCCAGCTCAGTGACTAAGTAAATGCCGTCCGCAGCTGTTCCTGTTCCTAATGCTTGCTTAGCGCTGCCATCTGTTCCTGTTGTGATGGTGCCAATTTCTGAATCTACTGTGTAATGTGTGTCTTTCACTTGAACCAATGGATTCGTTAATGAAGCATCTCCAATAGGCGAAACTTTTTCAATTTTAAATTTAATTCCTGGCAATGGATCTTTGGTGATTGTATCGTTTTCTTTCCCGTCTCCACGCTCACCTAATTCTGAAGCATCCTTTACCTGATATTTCCAAATCGTAATAGAGCGCGCGGAGGTCTTATCCGCTACCGGATTTGTGCTAATATTCTGTGCCGCATCTGCAGCTACACCATTCCCCAACGCTAGACTGCCTAGTCCCGTCCCGACTGACGCTAATAAAGCCGCAGTCATCGCCAACTGCACCATTTTTCTTTTGCTTCTCTTCATGATAAAAACTCCTTTTCCCCTTTTTTTCTCTTTCTTCCGCTAGAAAATGTCTTTTTCAACTTACAGCTATCACTAGACCTTGGTTGAAAAAGCGATTATAATAGCTGAATAAAGCCATTGGTTGTTTTCCAAGATTAAATAAGTCTAGGAAAAACTGTTTAGTATCAAGGTTTCACGCGGATAATTGACGGCTCATTGACGGCGAATAGAACCAAGCAATAAAAAGACAGTTGTTATAAAAAAGACAAAAAAGCCTTCCCAGCGGAAAGGCTTTTTTTTAAATTTTTCTGATTCAAGCAGTTGGCAACCCTCCATAAAATAAAGTCATGAACATAGTGAAAAAAAGAGAGAAGCCTAGCTCACCCATCCTAGTGATAGGGTGTCCACCATTTTCCGTCGGTCAGTCAAGTCGGTTCCAGTATACACATCCAAGGTCATTTGAGTGGAGGCGTGTCCTAACAAGGCACTAATCCCGGAGATAGTTCCACGATTTTCTAACAAACGTGTGGCAAAGGTATGACGCAATTGATGGAAATGGCAATCCTTCACGCCAGCCTTCGCACAAATTCGTTGGAAATGATAAGTAATTAGGCGAGGTTCCATTGGACGATCTCCCACATGAAAAACAAATTCCTTCGCTTGATCCGGCTTCCAAGATAACAACCAAGCCTTCACTCCTTCTGATAAAGGCAGCAGTCGTTCAGAAGCTCTTGTTTTCGGCCGTCCCAACTGCAGTTCGGTCCCCTTCCCTTCAGATAGTACCCGTTGATAGGTGTGACGAACCGAGATTAGGTTGTTGGAAAAGTCGATATCTTCCCAACGAAGACCCGCCAATTCCCCAATGCGCAGGCCAGTTTGCAAGGCAAATAAGACGATCTTGCCATTTTTTTCAGCGGCAGCCGTTTCTTCCAATTGTTTCTGTTCTTGAATAGTTAAAGGTTGGATTTTTTTAACTTCTTTTTTAGGTAAAACTACTCCTTTACAAGGATTTAATTCCAAGACAGCTTCAGTTACTGCCTGTTCAAAATAACGTTGAACGGTTTGAAAAATCGTGTGAATAGTAGTGCTGGATAAGGTGGTATCACTCAACTTCTGAATCCATTCCTGCATATCTCCTTGAGTAACGGCACGCAACTCCGTCTCTCCCAAGTAAGGCAGCAAATATTTAGTTAATTTATACTTGTAAGTAGCCAAGGTTGAATGCTTCACCGTGTTCTTTTGTCGATCTAAGCAGTGAACCATCCAGTCTTTAACGCTACCTGAATACAGACCTTGAATGACCTGAACCTGTTTATACAACCATTTCATCTCAGTAAGTTTTTCTTTCGTTTCCTTATACGTCCGACGATAGACATAGCCATAATGGACTTTTCCATTGGCCTTACGACCTTTAATATAACGGCCTTCCCAACGACCATCCTTACGTTTATAAATGTTTTCTCCACGACGACTCATACTTAAACTTCTCCTTTGATCTAGTGATAGTTTTGACGGCTTAATTGACGGCGAATAAAATCATAGAAAGCACCTGAAACAGACTGTTTTATTCTTTTCCAATCAAAAGTTAGTAACTAAAGAACAATAAAAATTGATGAATTATCCAAAAAAATTATTTTTTTGAAATATATTGACGAAATTTCGTCCGTATACTATACTTTGATTAGAAATTGATTATTTATTTTTATCGTTTTTTTCTTTGATTTATTTAGTCTAAGAAACTAATTTTTGGAATTTACCTTCCTTTAAAATTAAAATAAACTCAACTTATTTAAGTTTACTATTAAGTTATGATCTTTGCATCAATTTTTTTATTCTCCCACCACCCTCTAATTAAATTTACTTTTCCTCATGATTTTATTTCTTTATACTCTCAATAATTACTTATAATCGTACATAAGCATTCTATTTCATCCCTTTCTTCTAATTTACTCAAAAGAAGCATACCAAAATACTCAACTTAGTCTAGTTCTATTACACTATTCTAGGACAAATAGTCCTAAAATACAGTAGGTCGTATTGTCCTAATGTAAACTTACATTAGGTGATTACATGAATTTAAAAATCAAAGATGTCAGAGAAGATCGAGATTTGACCCAGCAAGAGGTTGCTGCTTATTTGCAATGTGACCAATCGCTTTACTCAAAATATGAACGTGGACAACGAGAGATTCCACTCCATCTTATCTACAAATTGGCCGTATATTATGGAACAAGTATCGATTATCTTGTAGGGCTAACAAATGAAAAAAATCCTTATTCTAGAGAAAGTCATTAGTAGAGTACTGATACCCAACACTGGCCTTAGTTCGGTACTTTAGTTCCTGATTACTTGTTTTACGTAAAAAAGCACAGATAGACTTAACTCTTCAGTCTACCTGTGCTCATTCACTCAATTAATTTTCTAAACTAACCTTAAGCAGCTGATCATCATTATCAGAAGGGCTGCCTCGGCCATCACGATTGTTGGTAATGAAATACAGATCATCCCCATCACTATAGACATCCCGAATCCGACCATAATCCGTAATCAGCTCCCTTTGATGATTATTTGCTAGATCGAATTCCAAAACTGCGGTACCTCGCAAAGCAGCTACATAAAGCTTCTGATCATGATAGTCCATACCTGAGGGAGCCCACGTCTGGTTGCTGCCTGAGGTAAACAGTGGGGCTTCCATTCCATCACGGGTTTCGTTGCCTTCAATGACTGGCCAGCCATAATTTTTTCCAGCCTCGACTACATTAATTTCATCGTTGGCACTGGCACCATGCTCGCTGGCATACATCGTACTGTCATCAGACCAAGCAAGCCCTTGGGCATTGCGGTGTCCATAGCTGTAAACATAAGAGTCGGCAGAAGGATTATCATTAGGGATTGAACCGTCGAGATTCAACCGTAGAATTTTTCCCGCTAATGAATCCAAGTCCTGAGCATTGTCGGGAACTGAAGCATCCCCCGTCGTTACATAGAGCTTATCATCTGGCCCAATCTTCATTCGACCGCCGTGATGATTCGCCCCACTAGGAATCTCATCTAGCAGCACTTCTGTTTCCTCCCATTGATTTCCATCTAAGTGCAGCTTCACAATCCGGTTCATCCGATCGCTGCCCTTCTCATAGGTGTAATAACCAAATGCTTCATTGGAGGTGGTAAGATCGGGTCTTAGAACAAATCCTAAAAATCCTGCCTCCGAAGCAGAAGAAACTGTTTCGTCAAAATTTACTGGCTGCTCTCTTGTTTCACCATTTTCAATTCGTATAATTGAACCGCCTCGTTGTGTTAAGTAAATCGTGTCATTGCTCTTTTCAATCGCCCAAGGAACCTCCAAATTGTCCGCAATAACTTCTGGATCAGCACTTGCCGATTGATTAGCGCTAGAACTGGAGGTGTCAGTCGTTCTGTCATTGTTGCTCGTGTCAGTCGTTTCATTTGTGGCACAGCCGGCAAGAATCATACCAGCGATGGCACTAAAGATCAGTAATCTTTTCATTTCTAATCACTCCTGGTCTTTTTTTAAACGCTCTCTTAGTCTCCAAGGTACCATCTATGAAAAGACCCTGTAAAAATATATGCTTCATTTGAAATCAATTTTACCAATTGAAGAATTTCCATTGACGGTTCGCTGCCTCAGCACGGATAATGAGGGGAAATAAGACTAGGCGAGAAGGAGACAAGACATGGCACATTCAATGGACACAGATAAACAGCAATTTGCAGCACTGATGCAGCAGTTCATAGGGCTGGAGCAGGATTATTTTGAAACAATCAATGAAAAACCAGTCGCTAATACTGCTCAGCTTTCAGCAAACGAAGGATTAACTGAACTTGGTACTGGAGCAAGCGAAGCATTAGAATACTTTTCTGAGTTTTTCGCGGAAGAATTAAGCGGCAGCAACGGACCACGTTATTTAGGTTTTGTAACTGGAGGTGCCACACCAGCAGCAATTATAGGAGATTGGCTGACAAGTCTTTACGATCAAAATGCAGCCAACTTTTCCTACTCATTGGCTGGTCAAATCGAGCTGTTAACTATTGAGATGCTAAAAGACCTCTTTTCACTCAAGCAGGCGTATACAGGCAGCTTCGTCAGCGGTGCGACAATGGCAAACTTTGTCGGCCTAGCTCAAGGCAGACAATAGATAGGCAAACAATATGGTCAGGACCTTGCAGAAAGTGGTCTTTTTTCGATCCCAGAAATAAAAATTGCCAGCGGCACGCCTCACTCAAGTATTTCTAAAGCTGCCGCTATGCTGGGAATTGGCAGAAATGCGCTGCAACCGATTCCTGTTAAGGATGATCGTGAAGCTGTTGATCTTGCAGCGCTGGAAACCTTTCTAAAACAATTGGACCGGCCCTGTATCGTGGTTGCCAATGCTGGAACCGTCAATACCGTTGATTTTGATGACCTTGAAGCCATTGGTCAATTGAAGAAAAACTATCCCTTCTGGCTGCATGTAGATGCTGCTTTTGGCGGTTTTGCGGCTTGCTCACCGAAATTTGAGCAGCTGCTTACGGGTCTGAATCATGCTGATTCAATTACCATCGATGCCCATAAATGGCTGAATGTTCCTTATGATTCAGCTATGCAGTTTACCCAACATCAAGAGCTGTAGCTAGAGGTCTTCAATAATCATGCGAGCTATTTGAATACTGGCGGAGCGCAGCCGGACTTTTCTAATCTTACACCAGAAAATTCCCGCCGTTTCCGAGCGCTGCCTGCTTGGTTCACTTTAAAAGCATACGGGAAAGCCGGATACAGACAGCTGGTTGAACAAAATTCAGCCTTTGCTTTGGAGTTAGGAAAGCGAATTACTGACAGTCCGTTCTTTGAGCTGTTGAGTCCAGTCCGCTTGAATGGTGTCTGCTTTGCCTTGAAGGATCCAACTAAAACAACTGAATTTTTGAAAAAAGTCAATCAAGCGGGTCAGGTCTTTTTAACTCCTACTACTTATAAAAAAAAGCCAGCAATTCGGGCCTCCTTCAGTAACTGGCAAACTAAACCCGCCGATGTAGCCATTATTTGGCACTCTCTCGAAGCGGATGCACAGCAGCTATAACGTATTAAAAAAGCCTGGTTGTCGGATTTCTCCACAATCAGGCTGTTGCTATTACTTTTCGAAAGCCGCTTGAATCAAAGAAAGATGAAAATCTGAGACCGTGGGATAAGCCAGACAATTTAATGACAACTCCTCCTCCGAATCTTCTGCAATCAGAACTGGGATGAATCCCTTCTCTGAAGCCTTTTCCAAGCGCTCCATTGAGTTATCTAAAAAATATTTCGGATTGTGGGGAAAGGTTCTTTTATCGAAGATTTCTTCAACTGGTATGTAAAGATTCAGGGCTTCTTGAACCGAATCGTCGATCGTCTTCGACACATCCAATAAGACTAGACCTGTTTCAAAATCCCTGCGCCGCAAGTATTCTACCAGCTTTGCACAGCCAAAAGCCATACATTGTTCCGTATCGGTAGTGTCCAAAAAAATGTCTTCTGTTGCCAGCATCAATTTCTCCATATCTTCCACTCCTAAGTTTCTCTATTTTAAAAAGTGAGTGTCTCACTCATTAAGCCAAAGCTTCTACAAAAGGTTCAGAAATTCATTAGTGAATATTTTCACAATTTTATATAACTGAATTATACGTCCCTTTTAGCAGAGTGTCAACTGATAGCCTAGAACAAAAAACACTTACTCAGATTGCCCTGAATGGACACTTATTCCCTCAACAGGTAATGCAGCATTCGTTTAGGATCCTCATAAAACAGCTTCGTTTCTTTAAAAGCGATGGTCTCTTCTAACGAAAGCTCTTCAATCCCTTCACGTGAGAACTGATAAATGGCAGCATCGGGATAAGACATAATAATCGGTGAATGCGTGGCAATAATTAATTGCGAGCCGCCTTTTACTAAGCGATGGATTTCCTGCAGCAACGCATACTGGCGACTGGTTGCCAATCCGGCTTCCGGCTCATCCAGTAAATAAAAGCCCTTATTGCCAAAACGATTTTCGATAATAGATAATAGTCCTTCCCCATGCGAACGAGTATGCAACGGTTGACCGCCGTAAGAAGCATGTGCTAAGGCCCCTTCCATTGGATCTTGTCCTAGTGCTTCTAATTCAGAGGCAACATTGTAATAGGTTTCGGAACGTAAAAAGAATTTGGTTTGCGGAATATCGCCTTTTTTAACTAAAAGAACCTGTTCATATAAAGAAGAATGACTCGCAACCGTGGAAAAGTTGAAATTTTGGCTTCCCCCTTCAGGATTAATACCGTAAGCCACTGCAATAGCTTCTAAAATAGTTGATTTGCCTGTTCCATTGTCACCAGATAAAAAGGTGACCGGTGCGGTAAAAGGCAAGGCTCCTCCTTGTTTGAGGATTTCTTGAACCGCAAAAACGTCATAAGGATATCCTTTGGGCAGTTTCGCTTTTGGCAACCGCATCTCGTAAACAAACATAGCTTCTCCTTTGCATCGCACATATTTCTTTTAATCATACAAGCTGGCAGCTGCTAAGACAAGTAACGCTTTAGCAGCTGCCAGCTTAATTGGCTATTCTTTTCTCACAACTAGCTGTTTCGAACCGCTCCTACTGGTACACAATCTTCAATAATTTTTTTAAAGAAGCACGATAGACGGCATAGACGTAAATACTCACAACAACCACTAATCCTATATCTATTACATACGATTTCAACTCTTCAGAGGTCAGTACTCGATCATTGCCCCAGAAAATCAGCAGTGTATAAAGCAGGACGACGATGACGCCAATCACCATTGGGAAAACAAAGATCTTGGTTAATTGTGAATGAATTGTCTTGCGAATATAACGCTTATTTGCTCCCAGCTTCGTCAAGTCATCGAACAATTGTTTATTGTTAATTCCAATTGTGATACTGCGGGTATACCCAATAATCCCAACAGCGGCTAGACAGATAATTGCTACATAAACAAAGAGCAGGAAATACACCGCCATATCCCGCAGGAAGTTTTGCTTCATAATAATTTTAATGTTGGGGTAATATTTCCAATTGTCTCTTAAATCAGGATTGTCCGCGTCCAACTCAATCGGAATATCATCACCATAATGTTCATTTGCGGACTTAGCCTGTTCAAACTTATAGTCATCAAAGGGATTGATTCGCGCCATTTCCGCCGGTGATTGATCAACGAACCGTTGGAATACATCCTGGGCGAATGCTTGAGCAGCCTCGGTTTCCTCCACATTAAACATCAACTGCTTCAACTGATGTTCTGCCGGCATTCCTTCACCGACTATTTGGCCAAAATCGGCATCATTTAATACATAACGATCCGTCCCAAACCGATGAAGAGCTGAATCCTGTTTATCGCCAGCAAAAGTTAAGTCGAAGGATTGATTGGTCACTGGATTGGTTACCTTATCCAAATCATCAAACTTATACCAGAACCCTTCAGGCCCACCTGCTAAAATGTAGTACTTTCCTTGCGGTACCTTCAGCTCTTCACCTGTCGCTTGTTGATAAGCAGAAGCACTGATAAACTCACTGTATCGACTCTTTTCCTGATAATCTTCAACAAATTGTCCGTCATCGGTCCAATCCCGTTCCACTCCACTGCCAAGTAATTTTGTAAAATAGACCTCTTGATAATCGGTTACAGCCACTCCATGCTCAGCAGCCAAGCTTTCAATGTCGCCTTGATTCATAAACTCGATAGAGGCAGGAAACGGCAGCGAAAAATCAATCGGATTATCGTCAATCGACCAGAAGGAAACCGAATTCATCGGGACATAAAACAAGGCAAATAGACTCGCTAATACTAGCAGTGCCATCACGCACATATTGCGAACGGTTTGCTTTCCCTGGAATTTCATCATGCTGAAGGGAATGATTTTTTTGTAATAGCTTTGCGGCCGTCTGCCTCGTTCATGATGAGAAATCAAATACGTAAGTATCCGATAAATCCCTACAACAGACAAGAGATACGTCGCGCTCCAGATCGCTGGCAGGCTAAATTTAAGCAAAGTGGCTGTGATCATAGGTACGCCATAGCCTAACAACAACCCTGCGACAACCATTACCAGACCAACCAATCCATAGGTTTTCGTCACTTCCTGAATTGGCTCGTTCTTGCGCTGTTCGTTTAAAATATCCATTAAATTGCTGCGCTTCATAAATAGATAAGCTAAACCTAGGACAAACAAGCCAACAACTAAACTAAACACTACGCCGATCGCAGTGCCAATCGGAGAAAATTGGTACGCCATCTGACTGGTATCAATCACCAGCAAACGGAAAAATTGCCAAATAAGAAAAGAAGTAAGGTTCCCTACAAGGATGCCGACAAGACTGCAGGCCAACAAAATTTTCCCTAATTCCTTATAAAAGGCCTTAGCCAATATTCTTTTAGAAGCACCGAGTGCCAGAAACACCCCGGTCTCTCTACTTTTATATTTGAAAAAGAGACCTGCCGCATAAACGGCAAACATTAGACAGCCGATTAAAGCTACCGCAAAGATCAGGTTAACCTGCTTGCGAGAATCTCCTCCCAGCGGCAGCACCGTTTGCACAGTTTTACTATACATGGTCGCCGCAAAGGAGGTAATTAAAAGAATTGCAAAAGTTAAACAAAAGACCAGCTGAACATAATTGCCGCGATTGTAGCGGCGCAGCTTGCTGAAAACTTTATCCATGTTCATGACTAGTGCCTCCACTCAGTTCCTTAAGCACCTGCAGCAGCTCATCATGGAAGACAGCCGGACTGCTCCTACGTGTCAGTTCGGTAAATACGTGACCATCCTTCATAACAATCACCCGATCACAATAGCTAGCTGAAAAACTGTCATGAGTAACCATGCAGATGGTGGCATGTAGCTCACGCTGAGCTTCAGCGAAGGCCCCGATCACCGCAGCACTTGAACGACTATCTAAATTTCCTGTGGGTTCATCGGCTAAAATCAACAAAGGATTATTCATTAAAGCCCGGGCCACTGCTGTTCGTTGTTTTTGTCCGCCGGAAACCTCGACAGGATATTTTTGGCCGATTTCTTCAATATCAAACATGCGAAGTAATTTCTGTGCTTTGGCTTCCATTTTGCGGTAAGGTGCATTTTTTATAATTTTGGGAATGCAGACATTTTCAAAAATAGTTAAGCCATCCAGCAGCATAAAATCCTGAAAGACAAACCCCAGCTTTTCATTGCGAACCTCTGCCATTTGTTCTTCTTCTAAGGCCGCCAGCTTGGACCCGTTTAATAAGATTTCTCCTTTTTCATAAGGAATAAAGCAAGAAATACAGTTCAACAAGGTCGTCTTTCCACTTCCAGAAGGCCCCATTACCCCAACAAATTCGCCCTTTTCAATTGTAAATGAAACGTCCTTTAAGACGTCATAGGTAATTTGTCCACTTTGATAGCTTTTCCATAAATGATTCACCTGCAGCATGTTGTAACTCCTCCTTTTTTCTTCATTACGTTTTCCATACCTTAATAATAAGCAAAACAAAGCTGGCTAAATAGATGCACCAATGTCAACTTTGTCCTAATTTTTGTAAAGTTTTGCAGGATAACTATGATAAAATGATGAACAGGAGGTGTGAAAATAATGCGAATCGCCATTTGCGATGACGAAAAAAAGCAACGAAATGCTTTGCGAACCACCGTTGAACGGTCCCTGCAATTAAAAGGGTTGGCCTATCAAATCGATGAATTTGAAAATGGTGAGGCATTACTGGCTCAATTAGCTGCTGTGACTCCCGACATTTTATTTCTTGATATTGAAATGGGACAGCTGAACGGGATGGAGACCGCACGTCTCTTGCGCAAGCAGGCTGCAGAGCCCCTTCTCATTTTTGTTACTTCACATCCAGACTATGTATTTCAAGGGTATGAGGTGCAAGCTTTGCATTACATCTTGAAGCCCTATAAGGAACAAAAAATTCTCGAGGTGCTGGATTACGCACTTTCTGAGCTTGGCATAAAAAACAAGCAAACCTTTCTATTCAGCCATAAGGGCAGCCAACGAAAGCTACCGCTGCAGGAAATTTCCTACTTTTGGAGCGAAGGAAGAAAGGTCCATGTTCAAACAAAAGATGAAGCCTTAACCTTCTACGGAAAACTCAACGAGCTTGAACTAGAGCTGCCGGATTATTTCATTCGGATCCACAATCGTTATCTTGTAAACCTATATTTTGTTGAAGAAATCAGCAGTACGATCGTCTGCTGTGCTGGTCAGCATTTGCCGCTTAGTCGTGCAAATAAGCAAGGATTGCAGCTTGCCTTTGCTAGAACTTTATTGGAGTAGAAACATGATGAAGCTAATTGTCCCTCTATTAATACTACTGAATTATCTGTTTCAGATTATTGCAACCTACTACTTTTATCAAACAGTGGGTTGCTTTGTTCCCGTCAAAAACAATCGAATTTTGAAGGCACTAGTTGGCTGCACGATGTTTATCATTGTACTGATCGTTATCCAACCGCAGGATGTTGCAAATGTCCTTGGCGTATCCCTTTTGTTTATTCTGACGCTTTTTATTGGCTTCAATGGCACAATCATCAGAAAGATTAGTACGATCGCAATTTTACTGCCTTTAGTGATTACATCTAATTTTTTACTGGAGGAAATCGGGGTTTATATCTTTTTCATGACCCGACAAGGAGAAATACTAGACGCGCTACTGCATCTAATTTTCGCCGGTATAAAAAGTGTGATATGGTACGGGGTCTACCGAGGCTTTAAGCAAAAAATTACTAACGCAAAAAAAATGTTGAATTCCTCTGCCTGGGGCATGATCAGTTTAATCTGCTTAGGGCCGCTGGTGGGAATCATTTTTATTGTTATCTTTTCACCTGATACTATTTGGCTGACCTTTCCGGTAATGGGCGCTACTGCCCTAACCAGCTTTAGTATTCAGTATTTGACTGGCTATCTTTCAGATGCATTTAAAAAGGAAATGGAAAATAAAAATTTAAAAATGCAGGAAGCTTATTATCTAGAGGTGGAGAAAAATCAGCAGGAAATACGTAAGCTTAAGCATGACTTAAATAACCATTTGAGTGTGGTGGGTACTTATTTAGAGGATAACCAGGTGGAGGAAGCGAAGGCCTATTTTACTGAGCTTTCGACTGTCTATGCCAACCAACGGCGTGAATTCTGTAAAAATCCCTTAGTCAATAATGTCTTAAACGTAAAATACCAGTTAGCACAAGAGTATGGGATCGACTGCTTTATCAATATTGATATTAGTAATGTCATTGGCATTGACGATGTCAGCCTATGTACTGTTTTAGCCAATACTCTGGACAATGCCATTGAAGCCTGCCTAAAAATTGAAGAACCCAGCCAGAGAAAACTGACTGTCAAAGCTCGCTATCATCGGGGCTGCTTCAGCTACGAGATTACTAACACTATCTCAGCTGCCGCAAGTAATTCAACGGAGCTGCTGCTTACTACTAAAACAGATAAGAAAAATCATGGCTTTGGTCTAGCTAATATTCGAGAAATCGTGGATAATTATGAAGGAACAATCGAGATCAAACAATCTGAGCATCAATTTTCACTCTTGCTGGTGATCATGGACGTCTAAGATTAAAAAGAGGAGCCTCTGCTATGTCAAAACTTGTTGCTAACTATACAAACAGCCAAGGAAAGGTCCAACACTGGACACTAGATTTAACTGCAACCATTGGGAAATCCAATGATCACTTAGATGAAAGGCCTAAACCTGCAAAAAACGCGGGAGTTACTAAAGGCCGCTACCTTTTCTCGACAAAGTCGGTGGAAAGCTTTGATCCTTCTATCCCAGAAAGCTGGCCAAAAGAAATGAGTCATGCCGCATTCTCTCCGATAGTACGTACTGACGAATCGTCGACTACGCCAGAAGAGCTAGTGGAAGACATGCAAAACGAACTCGCAACAAATAGTCCATCCTGCAAAATTATTAGCTTCCCACAAAAGCCTTGAAATAAGGTATCAGCCTCAAGAGTAACCAAAAAAAGCTTGATCTTCGACAGAATGTCAGGATCAAGCTTTTTTTCGTCACTCAAACGCTAAGCCTTGGGAAATCTTGCTAAGCTGGCTGCATTTCCCAGTTCTTCTTCAATCCGTAAAAATTGATTGTATTTTTCTACCCGTTCACTGCGGGCCATCGAGCCTGTTTTGATCTGACCAGCGTTCATCGCTACAGCAAAGTCGGCAATAAAGGTATCGCCCGTTTCACCTGAACGATGAGAAATCATGGTATTGTAGCCATTTTTACGAGCCAATTTGATTGTTTCAATTGATTCCGATACCGTTCCGATCTGATTTAACTTTATCAAAATAGCATTAGCAATCTGTTTTTGGATCCCCTCTTTGAAAATGGCAGGATTGGTGACAAAAATATCGTCGCCAACTAATTGAATCTTGTCTCCCATTGCCTCGGTCTGTGCCCTGAACCCGTCCCAATCATGTTCAGAAAACCCATCTTCAATTGAAATAATAGCTGGGTACCTTTCAACTAGATTTTGGTAATACTTCAGTAATTCTTCCGAAGTTAATTCACGACCTTCAAAACGATAGGTCTTAGTTTCGTCTGAATAGAATTCACTTGAAGCTGGATCTAATGCAATCGCAATCTCACTGCCTGGAGTGTATCCAGCTGTTTGAATTGCTTGATACAACATTTCTACTGCTGCTTCGGTACTGCCAAGTTTTGGCGCAAAGCCACCCTCATCCCCAACAGCCGTTTCATATCCTTCTTTAGCTAACACTGATTTTAAGGTATGGTAAATATTGGCAACTTTTTCTACTCCATCGCGGAAGCTTTTCCGTTCAACAGGTGTGATCAAAAATTCCTGCACATCAATGCCTGAATCAGCGTGAACACCACCATTAATGACATTGAAAAATGGTTGAGGCAATTCTAAATCCACCCCGCCTAAGTAGCGATACAAAGGTATATTCAGACTTGCTGCTGCTGCTCGAGCAACGGCCATAGATACACCCAAAATTGCATTAGCACCTAATCGACCTTTGTTGGCTGTTCCATCCAAGTCAATCATGAGCTGATCAATTTCTGCTTGGTTGAAGGGTGCTTTTCCAGCTAAAGCTTCGCGAATTTCTGTATTCACATTGTTTACAGCTTTTGAAACACCTTTTCCTTGCAACCGCTCGCCACCGTCTCTAAGTTCCACGGCTTCACGGTCTCCCGTTGACGCACCTGAAGGAACTTCTGCTCGACCCAAGCTTCCATCTGTCAATTGTACGTCTACCTCGACGGTAGGATTGCCTCGTGAATCAAATATTTCTCTTGCTTTAACAGTTTCAATGACTACTTCCATGTTCTTTCTCCTCCTTAAAAAATCATGCAAAAAAACACCTGCTTATCCAGTGTCAGTCACAAACTGCCCTTTTAGGCAGTGCAAATAAACATTAGATAAACAGGTGTCATCAGCTAGTTTTAGCGGTTATAGGGAACACCATCCCTTATTCATGTGTAAGCATACACCTTGAGAATTTTTTTTGCAAGAAAAATGTTGTTCCCTATGCACTACTACTTCAGCAGCATTTCATAAGTAAAGCTTTGCATAGAATTCTGTAACAGAACAACGGCCACACCCATTAATACCACGCCAGCGATCAGCATAGCCCAAGGACTAATCAGGAAGAGCCCTGTAAACTGCCCCACCATAAAAAGGACCAGCGGCATAACCAAAAAACCGGAACGCTGCTGCGCTTCTTCCATTGTTTGCGACTTGGCAGAGCCTTTAACAATCACTGTAATTGATACCAAGGTAATTGCCGGAACTAGCAGCAGCAAAATATAAGCCCACGAAACACTTAAGGAAAGCAGCGTACTTCGCAGAAAAAATACTTCTGCCTGAACAACCAGCAACATGATCACAAATGAAGACAATGTAATCCCAAAGCTGACCACAAAGGAAGAATACACCTTCGCTTGAAAAATTTGTTTTACTGATAATGGCGAGTACAGAAGCGTCTCTAAGGTATTCTTCTCCTTCTCCCCGACGAAGGAGCTGGCTGCCATAACCGTCGCGGTCATAATTGGAATCATCAAGAAAAACATCGGCAGCACGGAATTAAAAATCGTTTGCACAATCTGAATCCCTAAATCTCCCTGCTGATATTGCTCTGGCAAAGTCTTAAGCAGCTGTTGAAAATCGTTAGAGCTGACAGGTGTCAGCAAAGCAATTAATACAAAAACGCTAGGTAAGACAACAGAAAACAATAAGGGGATCAATAATATCATATAAAAATAGCGCTTATTGGCAACAATCCCTTGAATATCCTTCTTGATAATAGCTTGCTGCTTGGAATTAATCATGGGCTGAGCCTCCTTCTTCTAGCAAAGCAAAATAAATTTCCTCTAGTGTCATTTCTTTTGCTGAAACACTGTAAACATCCGAGCCTGATTGAACAATTTTTCTCACCAGCTCCGGAATTTCTTTTTCACTGGACAAGGTGAACTCAAACTCGCCATTGCTCAAAGTCTCATAAGGTTCAACCAAGTTTAACTGATTGGCCGCAATCTGTACCTTTAACCCCTTGAAGGTTTGCTTGCACAGACTTTCCAACGTACCAGTAGCCAACAGCTTACCCTCATCTAGCAACCCATAGCTGGTACAAATTTCTTGCGCATACCTTAATTGATGGGTACATAGGAAAACCGTAATTCCCTGATTTTTGGCGAGGTCCTGAATCAGTCGATTCACGTTCAAGACACTTTCCGGATCCAATCCACTGGTAGGCTCATCCAAGAAGAGTATCTTTGGTTGATGAATCAGTGCGCGAGCCAGCGACAGCCGCTGCCGCATCCCGGTGGAATAAGAAGTTAATTTCCGGTCAGCTGCGTAGGTCAGCTCTAATTGCTCCAATAAAGACAGACCTCTTTCCCGGCTTTCTTGTTTGCTTAAACCGAAAACCTCCCCGTAAAACATCAAGTTATCAATCCCGGTCATTTGATCGTACATGCCCGCTCTTTCGGTCAACACACCAGAAAAGTGATGAATCGTTGAAGACTCCTTGGTGGGATCATGACCAAATACAGTCATGCCTCCGTCAGTTGGCTGCAGCATGCCATTCAGCAATTTAACCGTCGTAGTTTTTCCGGCACCATTTGGCCCAAGAAAACCAAAGACCTCTCCTTGATTGATCGAAAGGTTTAGGTCGTCCACGGCAATTTGTTGATTGGCAAAATGTTTCGATAGATGTGCTACTTCAATGGCTTTCATGGTTATCCTCATAGGTTCTATAATTTTTGATTAGTCTAAGTGTAGCACGATGAAAACGAGTTATGAAGAGAGTCATAGTTAACTTTGTAACGCAATAGGAAACTTCCGCTAGTTTAAAACAATCTTTTCCAGAAAATCCACCAGTTCTATCTGCTTCCAGCTATCAGCAATCGAATCATCGCCCGCCAGCATAAAACCTAGGAAAAACAAATAGAAATAATCCTTTCGGTACTCCGGCTGAAATTCTAGTTGAAATAAACCAAAAATCCGAGCAAAGGCTTCATCATATTCCCCTGCCAGATACGCCTGATAGTACCGATGGTTCGCATGCACATCCACTTCATTCCACATAAATTTGAAAAAATCGTGAAAGAAAAGATACTCTCCGGCCGTGTCCCAATCAATGTACCAGAGCTGTTCATTTTCTTTTTCCAATAAAATATTTTCCGTCCACAAATCACCATGCAGCATCAGAAAAGGAAATTGAGCTGTTAGCAGGTCAGGCTGAATCTCCTTGACCAGCTTTTCAAGCCTTTCATTGGGTTGAGCCAGAAATTCTGTCACACTATGTTTGGCAGCCATTGTTCGCTGCTGCAAGAAATAGCGTGTGTAGTCCTGATAAATTGTCTTTAAAATCAGCGGATCATCCTGGGTGGCTATCCTCCTAAAATCGATCCGCTCCTCTATCAATTGCAGCTTTTCGGCATTCCGCTGCTGCAGCGATGGCACGGAAAAGAACGGTGAGAAATAGTTATAATGCTGAATTTTTTTCTGATAACTGGCTTTACTGCTGCACAGAATAAGTACAGTATCCTCAGAAAAGATTTTTATTTCACCACTGCTGGTGAACCAGAGAATCGTGCCGGAAAACTGTTTGACCTTCTGCTCAGAGATAAGTACTCTCTGACTATTTTCCGGCTTATATTTACCAGCAATCATCGGATGATTCATTTGATTTTCCAAGAAAAAAATCCGATCCTCTTCGGCACTGAAGTACTCACCAGCTGTTAAGTATTGTGCCAATTTTTGCACTTGCTCTTTCCTCGTCAATCTCATTATTCCGCCCCCTTCTCTTACGTCCAAATATTTTTCTGAGTCATTGTATTGTTGCGCACCTGGAAGGACTGAGCCATCCGGTAAGCCACCAATTTTTGACGTCCAACAGGATTTCGTGTATATACCAGCTGACATTTGGGCAACGATTGCTGGTTTAACTCTTTGAGAAAAAGGCTAGCTGTCTGCTTGTTACGAGCAAAGCGTTCCGGCACCGGAAATACAAGCTTTTTCCCTTCAGCTAAATACCTCGGATTCTCAATCGGTGCGAAAAGCTCTAAAATAACCGCTGCAAAAAGCTGTCCCTCGCGATAGCCGGCGTTTTCAAGGTAACAACTGAATTCCTGCTGATCAGCCTCTACCACTGCCTTACGTTCAGCAATTTCACCTAGCTGCTGCAAGGTCTTCTGAACACAGTTTGCTAAGATTTCTTTTTGCTCACATTCCTTTTGCCATTGTTTCTGCTGTCCTCGAAGCTGCAAATATTCCGACAAACTGCCGTTAAGCAATGATCGCCAGAAGGTTGGCTTTTTCGTATTTTTAACCACCACTGGCAACAATTCTTCTGGTCCTTGACTTTCCTGATCCACTTTCCTGATAATGACCGGCATGGACAGGTGCCACCCACTTGCTAAAGCAGCGGTCCATCGTTCCTTTAGCTTAGTGCGTTCACTGGAAAAATAGAACATCGACTGAGTGTAGGTTTCCATCGTAGTGGTGGTGTACTTCAGGGGCAAAGTAAAACGATCTCCCCCGCTTTCGATTTTTGATGGCTCCTCAAAGGTTAGTCCTGAAATATAGCCCAAACGCCGGAATATTCTTGTCAAATCCGGCTGTTCAGTCAACGATACCCCCGGCAGACCAACCCCTAAATGCCAAATATTCGTCACTTTATCTTGCGCACCTAACCGCAATCCACGCCCTCGCAGCTGCTGAGTTTGGACAAACGAAGATGCTTGATTAGCTAAAATCAATAAATTAATCGCTGGACAATCCCAGCCTTCTCCTAGCAAGCTGACCGTTCCTACCAAAATATTCAGCTTCTTCTCTGTTAATAATCGCGTAGCCGCCTGCATCAAAGCTTGGCGATTTTTGTCATCCATCGTTAGACAGAAGTAGCCCGAAATATAAGGATGTTCCTTCATGCCTATTGCTAACTCTGCCAGCTCAACCGTCACTAGTTGTTGCGGCAGTAGTAAAAATTCTCCGCAGATCGCACCGATTTGTTGCGTGGTGCCCAGCAAAGAAACAATTTCATCAAACAATGGAACCACTCCATATGCTAAGGTACCGTCTCCACCAGCCAACACCTCTTTACAAATGCGATCCGTCAGAACAACGGCCGTCATATCCTGCTTCAGTTGAACTTCTTCCTTTATCAGGATTTGACAAACCGCCTTTTTTTTCTCTGGAACAGCATGATTTGCGACCGTATCTGGATACTCTGGAAACATATGCAATCCCTCGTCATACAACCAGCCAGCCTTTTTTAGCTGATAGAAAATAGACAGATCTGGCTGCTGGGCGAAAAGCCGCTGATAAATCGTGTTTAGCTGTTTCTTGCCTAAAGGAGGAACCGCCGACTTCTTGCCCTGTTTCTTGGAAATACCTAAGAGCTGCCAATGCTCTGGCGTCAATTCATAGCCGTGGTGATTCAAAAAAATCAAGGCACTAGTAAAGAGCTCAAAATTTTCATATATCTCAGCTGAATGCTCCAAAGGTAGCTTAATAAAGTCCAAGGAAAGCAAATAGTCTACTGTTTCCTTGTTCTCCATCAACGCGGTTACCAGTTCATTTTGTTTCGCTAAAAATGCGAAATAATGCTGCGTAATCTCCTGATTAGCCGGGATCAAATAGAGGAAATCCTGATGCGGGCACAGAACCCCTTCCTTCACCAGCTCTGGGATGCTGATTTCCTCATCAATCATGCCATTCAGATCCAGATACTGCTTCCATTCCGCCTGCGAGCTGTCAATCGGCGGTGTCGCAGTCAAGGAAATCGTTAACAGCTTGGGATGCTTTTTCTTCAACTCAACCAGAAGTTCACCCCAGCTTTTCTTCAAATGATGCGCCTCGTCAAAAACTAGAAGCTCTAGCTGAAGCTGATCAAAGTAGGTTGGCTCTTCCTTCAAACGGTTATAGATGGTTTGATACGTCTCAACAGTGATTCGAGCTGGCTCTTCAATTGTTCCTGAAAGATAGCAACTGTCCGCCGAATCAACTAAGAAAAACGCTTCAATTGTAGTCAGCCATTGCTTTTTTAAAAGCAGTGAAGGAACCAAAATCAATGTCTTGCAGTCCAATCGGCGAACCATTTCGATGCCTAAAAAGGTTTTCCCTGCCCCTGGTGGAGCCACAAGATGAACGGAATCGTTGGTTAAATACGTGGAAAAATTAGCCAATAAATGCTTCTGATAACTGCGCCATTGAATCTTTTCATCCGATAGCCACAACTTGGTACCCTCCCTTGCAAGTATTTCCTCCATTATATCCTAAATGATCCTCGCAAAAAAACTGCGGACAACCCTACTGGTCATCCGCAACTTCTCATAGGCTTCTTTCTCAACCAATCCGATTCGTATTAGATTTTTATCTACTGCAAATTGAAAAATTTTCTGCTTCACAAGTATCATGTCCTTTGATACTGTTCGACATTTCATGAGCATTATTAACAACCGCTGCTCTATTTTTAATAGTGGTGACTTCCAAATATGAAAAATTAATAGTTATTGAAATATTTGGCTAATCTCAACTATAAAAACGGGTCAAAACAGCCCTTTTGAAATTTTATTTCGACTAAAACAACACAAAATTGACCTTTATTAAATAACGGTATTTATATTTTTATTTTCACTTTTTTGCTTGATTTATAAACCTCATTTTTCTCATTGTACCTTTCTATAACCGCAATAAAATAAAACGATCCGTACGATTTTTTTATATTTCGTCCAATATGAAATGAATATTAGGTAAAATTAATTGTTGAATGTAGCAGAATTTTACGGTATTCTATAAATAAATTATTAGAACGCTTCCAATTATTTGCTAACTGAAATTTCAGAATAATTAATGCAGATTATGCAATTAAAAATTAGATTCCCCTAAGGAGATAAAAAAATGACAAGCCAATCACCTGTGAACAAATCAACCCAGCCCTTCGGAAAAAGACAGATTTTCACGCTAAAAAAACGCGATACGCTTTCTAAACGCTTAGAAGCTTATTTACTGGAGACAAAATACTCCGCTCGTTTTATTCAATTTTGTGTAGCAATTATGATCCGCAATGCATTTAGTCCGCTTGATCTATCCTTTGTCGCAAAAGAGCACGTTCGCGACTTGTTCCTAAATGGCGAAGCCCCTGCCTCCGTTCGTCATTTATGCCTCTACTTCCAAGATTATTTCACTACCGAGAAAGAATGGCAGACTGTCATCAGCCATCTCTATAAAAACCAGCAAGAATTCAACCAGCTTACTCAGGAAACGCGTTTACATATTGAATCTTTACGTCCCGCATTAATTTCTGGGGAACAGCCCGTCGACAGAAAACGAAAATTAAAGGCTGCCTTCTTAGATGAAGCCGGTAAAATGCACAATTGGAGCTTAAGCAATGTCGTGTGTCTTCGCTCGCCCCAAGAACATTTAGCTCTTTTAAACATCTTAGGAGAGTTAACCATTTTCCAAAAGGAGGGGGTGCGTCAATTTACTCAAGTAGTTTGGCTAGATTTTGCCATCGATGAACGTTCTCGCAACTTCGACATCCTCAATGAGGAAGACCCGATGTATCAAGCAAAGGAATCCGTGCAAGAACAACCGGAAAAAACTCCGGCTAAAAAGCAATCCATTAAAACATCTATGCCAAAGGACGTTGCCAAAGAAAACTCTCAGGCAGCCCAGTCAACCACGTCTGCTAATCAGTCGCAGCAGACCCAGCATTCAATCCTGTCAGAGAAGAAAAAGCTTGGTAAACCCCCGACGGATCGGATGCCCAGCTGGAAAAACTTAAATGCCGTTGGCAAAATACCGAAAGAAGAGAAGGATCTTGAGTTAGAAAAAGCCGTACGAAAGAAAACCGGCAAGAAAAAGAATCGCAAGCGGAACAAACGAAAATAGCTGATTATTTTTTTTGCTTTAAGAATCATGGTTCTTGAACACTGTTTGAAGTCGTTGTTGATCCGGTTGGAATAAATACTTCTTCCATCTTGTTTTGGTGAGAAATTGCTTAATGTTGCTGCTGCCTGAAAAGAGTAAATGAGCATTCAAAAAAACCAGAAATGACGGGCATCTCTGGTTTGGTTCACTAGATACTTTCACCTACAGCTTCACCATGCTCAACAGTTTTTTCGACGACGGACAGCTGCCGGTCTATTTGAGATGGTAAAAGGACCATAATTGTCGCTGGTTTGCCTTTTTCCTTTAAAAATTCAATGTCCATATGGGCCAGCTTAGTGGTTCCATCAACGGAATCACCTTCCTTTACAAGGATGTCAAAGCCCTGTCCTTCGAGTTCAACGGTATCAATGCCGAGATGGATCAGAATTTCTACGCCTGCTTGTGTTTTTAAGCCAATTGCGTGCTTAGTAGGAAAGACGGAGGTTACTTTCGCTTCAGCCGGTCCGTAGATTTCAACTGCGGTTGGTTCAACTGCGTAGCCAGGACCCATCATACCTGTGGAAAAAACCGGATCGTTTACCTTTTCTAAATTGAGTAGTTCACCATCGGCTGGTGCATAAAGTTCATTTTTCTTCTTTTTCAAAAATCCAAGCATTAGGTTCCTCCTGTTATTGAATCAATGTTAGGGCAACAACCAGCACAGATAAAAGGCCTACTAAGCCCATCAAGGTATACGTTTCAAACTGAACAGACCAAGCTGTTTCGCAAGTGTTCTTTAGCTGCTCATTTTTTAACGATTTACGGTATAAATAGAGTAAAACGGTTCCAATTAAATTAGCAGTAATAGCCTGCTGCAGCATGGAAAATAATAGAAAGTGGTTCAACAGTTTTTCATTCGTTTCCTTCGTAGTTAAACGATACAGCAAATATGCCTGAATCAGCAGCAAACAGCTTAATAAAAATGTCAGCGTTAATGAGGGGATACTTGTCAGCAATGAACTCACCGAGCTGCCTTTGACAGTCGCAAAGGTCAATAGATACATAAAGAATAAAAAAGGTAATAATAGCCAGTAGCCTAACACTAAGCTTTTATATTTCGTGTTGTTTAGTTGGTTCATTTTTCTGATCAGCATGTTTTGTAAATTCACCATACTTTCTAAATAGATAATCCATGGCACAGCTTAAACCGATTAAACTTTCTGAGATAAAGGATTTTCGACCAACAATAATTGGTGTTGCGTAATAAAACAAAGAATAATCCGCTTTGCGGCTAAAGTAATTGTCACCAAAGGAAGTAATAGCCGTTGTTGTAATGCCTCGCATTGCCAAAATATCCAAATTTTCTTTGACATCGTCGGTTTCTCCGCTCAAAGAAGCAAAGATCACCAAATCAGTCTTTTTGATCATTGGCATTGAGATGTCGAACTCGGTTTTATTGGGCAAAATAATGACCCGCTTCTCGACACAAATCATTAATTTAGAAAATTCCTCTATTACCTTTCGCTGGGAATAGCCCGTACCATAACAGTAAATTGTCTCTGAATCATCCATTTTCTGCAGCAGCTTCGTCATGTCCTGACTTTTTAAGTAGTCGAGGGTTCGAGTGATATCACTGATTTGTGTCGCCACGCTGTCAACGTTTGGTCCCTTATAAGAGTCAGAGACTCGATTCTGCTTCAAAAAGTACTTAAATTCTGAAAAACCAGTAAAACCCAGTTTTTTAGTTAACCGCAGAATTGTTGACTTTGAGGTATGTACAGCATCCGCCAGCTCGATAATATTCATTTGTTCAGTAGCTGTCTGATTGTCTAGAATAAATCCAATAATTTCTTTGTCTAATTCGCCTAATTCTCTTTGATGCTGCTGAGCAATTCCAGCTAAATCCATATAATCGCCTCTTCGTTTTTGTCATTGTCATTATTATAGAAGATTTGGTCATAAATATGAATTGAAATCAGGAAGCAAGCTAAGTTGCTTCCCAATTCTGCGATTAGTTTAAGGCTGGCCAGAATTCCTGATTGGCCTCGATTAAATCGTCTAGCAGCTGCTGTGCAATTCGGGCATTTGGCACAATTCTGGATAACGTTAGTGCTTGCCACAATTTTTGGTAAGAGCCCTCTTTCCAAGCTTCTACTACTAATTTTTCGACTGACACCTGTTGCTCCATCAACCCTTTTTGGAACTGAGGGATTTTCCCTTGTGTTAACGGCTCTGGCCCATTCGTTCCAACAATACAAGGCACTTCCACCATGGCCGTTTCATCGAAGTTTACGATAGCTCCTTCATTCGGTACAATCAGCAGCATTCTTTCGTGTGTGTTGTAGGCGATTGCTCGAGCCAAGTCCACAATATAGCTGGCATGCTCGTCGACTTCTAGTGTCGTTCCTTCCGCGGTTCCTGCTTTAGCAATCTTGTTGCATTCTCCAAAGACATGCTTCTCCCGTCCGGCCATTACTTCATTTGCTCGGGTGTATTCTGGATTCGCATGCGCTACTTCATCCTGCGGGTACAAATAATATTTCAAATACGTATTCGGCAATGTGTCTGGATCAACAGCATGCACATCTTTTGCCTTGGCAAAGGTATGCATCCAGCTTTCATCCGTATGCTGGGACTCTTCAATCTCATCCTGCAGCGAATAGCCGTATTTAGCAACGTGCTCTTTAATTTTCGGCATCAAATCATTGCCTTCTTGGTCTCGAATATCTGTCCACCAGCCAAAGTGATTCAAACCATAGTAGCGTACGACCATTTCTTTGCGGGAAGAAAGTCCGACTGCTTTAGCCATCCGTTCTTCAATTCCTACAGGCATATCACAAATATTGATGATCTTAGCTGTTGGACGCAGCTTGCGAGTTGCTTCAGCCACAATTGCTGCAGGATTTGAATAATTCAGCATCCATGCATCGGGGGAATATTTCTCCATGTAATCCACCAGCTCTAACACACCTCCGATAGAACGCATTCCATAAGCAATTCCGCCAGGTCCGCAAGTCTCCTGTCCTACAACGCCATATTTCAATGGAATCTTTTCATCCTGTTCTCGCATCGCATACAGTCCCACACGAATGTGAGCCATCACGAAATCAACATCCTCAAAAGCTGTCTTAGGATCAGTTGTCGCTACGAAGTTAATATCTGAGGCTCTTTCCTTAATAATAATCTCACAGGCATCCGCAATTTGCTGTTGTCTTTCTTGGTTGTTGTCATAAAACTTGATTTGGCGAATCGGGAAACGATCCAGGTTTTCTAAAAGCATCAGTACAATCCCAGGTGTAAAGGTACTTCCTCCACCAGCAATTACAATAGAAAATTTCTTCATTTAAATCAATCTCTCCTTATAGTTAATCATTTATTTTAAGCAACTGCTCGAATTGCTCCCGCACTTGCGGAACATCCAATCCAACAATTACCTGAAACGCATTGCCATTTCTTACAACACCATGAGCCCCACCTTCTCTGAAGGAATCATCTGGCTGTACCAGGTTTTCATTTTTGACAGTAATTCTTAAACGAGTCGCACAATTATTCACTTTTTCGATATTATCTGTACCGCCAAAGGCTTCCAAATAAATTGCAGCTTGTTGAGTATAACGGTTACCGCCATCAGCAGTGGCCATTGCACCCGCTCCAGCCTGACGCTCTTTGTAATCCTTTTTAGTAAATAATTTAACATCGGCGGTCTCTTCTCGACCAGGTGTCGCAAAATTAAATTTCAGGATTAAGAAGCGGAAAACAAAGAAGTAAATTGCCACAAAGGCTAAACCAATGACCAGCTGTGTGAAAATCATTCCTTTGTGATTGGCAAATAGGGGAATCCAATTCTTCGCCAGTAAATCAATAAATCCGCCCCCCATATCACCTACTACACCAAATCCATACATTGTTGCCGCCATGGTTGCTGCTAAAATGGCATGTACAGCGAACAAGGCTGGGGATACAAATAGGAAGGTGAATTCTAATGGCTCGGTAATCCCTGCCAGAACAGCTGTTAAGGTTGCCGGAATTAAAATGGCTAGTACCTTTTTCTTATTCTCTGGCTTAGCCGTAAAGTAGAAGGCCATCGCGATTCCTGGAGAAGCAAATATTTTTGAATTGCCGTGAAGAGCAAAACCACCCTCTGGAAACAGCTGCTTTAATGGTGTTGTCACTTGAGAATACTCCGTTAAGTGTGCCATCCAATATTTGGTAATGCCATCCTCTACTACCGCTGGGCCATAAATAAATGGTGTATAAATGAAATGATGCAGCCCGGTTGGAATCAAAATTCGTTCCAGGAAAGTATAGAGCCAAACGCCAAAAATTCCAGCACTGGCTAAAAAGCCTTGTAAAGAACTAATACCCATTTGAACCTTCGGCCATACTAGACAAATAATAAAAGCCACCGGCAGCATCGTGAAAAATCCTAAAATCACTACTAAGGATGAGCCTTGAAAAATACCTAAGAAATCCGGCAGCTTCGTATCGAAAAAGCGATTGTGTAAAAATACAACAATAGCAGAAATCAAAATCGCTCCAACAATCCCCGTGTCCAAGGTCTTAATCCCAGCAATCATCTTCATGCCGCTTTCGCCACCAACCTCTTGGGCAAAATTCACGCCAAAGAATCTGCCGAAATATTCCAGCATCGCGCTGACAAAATATTGAAAAGTTAAATAGACTACGAAGGCCTCCATTGCTGCTCGAGCATTGGCCTTTTTAGCCAATCCAATCGGCAAACCAATGACAAACAGCAGCTCCATTTGGTTAAACACTGTCCACGCACCATTTTCGAGAACAGACCAGATTCCGTACCAGACAGTTCCTTCGTTGGCAATACTGCCTACGAGCATCGGATTTTTAAAAATAATTGCTAAAGCCACCATAATTCCCGAAAAAGAGAATAATAATACTGGTGTAAACATCGCGCCGCCAAAGCGCTGAATTTTTTCCATCATAGTGGGAAATAACCTCCTCTTTATTTGCTATGCCTTAGTTATACCAGCTAAGGAATTCGCTTACAATGCCTGATAGTCCTTTAGAGAAGCCGTTTCTTAAAAAGAAAAAAAGTGTCATGCTGCGGGAAATTTCTCAAAAAAAGCATGACCAACCGTCTTTCCAGCTAAATATCCCCCAAACTTTAGAAACATTTTAGAATTGGTTGAGAGTTATCTGAAAAAGAAACCGTAAACTGATAAGTATAGAAGGTCAGTTAACTGATTCCGGCCTTAACAAAACTAAACTTAACTAAAAAGGAGCAGCATACCATGGAAACTATTCTAACTGTTCAACAACTGAATAAAAAATACAAACAGCAATATGCTTTGAAAAATGTCTCACTACACATTCGTAAAGGAGAAATTTACGGCTTGATCGGTCGTAATGGCGCCGGTAAAACAACCCTGTTAAAAGCAATCACCCGATTAATTGCACCAACAAACGGTCAAATCGCCTTGTTTGGTTCTTCTACCGATAAGGAATGGACCAATAGCTTAAAACGTACAGGAGCTGTGATTGAAACGCCATCCGCTTACGATCAGCTGACGGCAGAACAAAACTTAGCCTACTATTGTAAATTGAGAGGGATTGTTCAGTCTAAGCAAGTTATCAAAGAAACCTTAGAGCTGGTGGATTTGACAGATACCGGCAGAAAAAAATACAAGAACTTCTCCTTAGGAATGAAGCAAAAGCTGGGCATTGCGATTGCCATTTTGACTCGTCCAGACTTCCTAATTCTAGACGAACCAATCAATGGGTTGGATCCGATCGCTATCGTCGAATTTCGTCGCCTCGTCAAACGATTGAATGAAGAACGCGGGATGACAATTATCATTTCCAGCCATATTTTAACTGAACTTTACCATGTCGCTACCCGATTTGGAATTATCAACGATGGTCAGCTGGTGAAGGAAATTTCGAAGCATGAATTTGATCAAATGAACGATGAATTTATCGTCCTGCAAACTAAGCAAATCCAGCAGGCTAGTAAATTTTTACAGGACAGCTTGCATTATGTTCTAAAGGTAGTTGATGAGAATACGATGCATATTTTCGGGGAATCAAACCAGGTCAATCACATTATTCACGCATTGGTAGAAGAACGAATTGTGATTGACGGCATTTACCATTCAAAACAAAACTTAGAGGATTATTTCACGGAACTCGTGGGTGAATTAGGAGGAAACGTATCATGATTAATACAATTCGAGCAGATTTTTATCGGTTATTTCATTCAAAGGGCTTTTACATCACTCAATTGCTTTTAATTGGGTTGGTCGTTCTCTCTGTAGCAACAGAAGCTTTAGGCTCAGTAGGGATTTCCCATGACTCCCTTCAGCAGCTGCAGGAGCAGGTTACCCAATCCCAATGGTCTGGTGCCAACACTTTAATCGCCATGTCCACTATGTCCAGCTTTCTCATGTATTTCTGCTTACCGATTTTTGTTATGACTATCGGTTTTGATCTATCACGAAAGACCTTAAAAAACTTGATTTCGTCGGGCGTTTCTCGTGAGAAATTCTTCTTGTCGAAATATGTCGTTTTCATGGTGACAGTATTGATGCAATTTGCCTTCTATTATGGCTTATCCTTCTTAACGGCAACCATCAAAAATGGTGTAGGGGATTTTGGGGTCAATTACTTTGAAAATCTTTTCCGTACCTTAGGTGTGCAGTATTTATCTATTAATGCCATCTTTGCTTTTGGCTTACTGGCTTTGTATTTAAGCTTCTCCAATATTGCAGCCGTTCTAACGGTGGTCATTTTGCCGATTGCTACTGGAATTATCACAATCATTTATTCTAAAGTAAAAGCTCTGCAATATTTAAGCTTCCAAGGCAGCATGGATTCTGCTTGGTTGAATCTGCCGGACAACTTTTGGTTCAATACCATGATTGCAGCCGTTCTAGTAATTATTTGCTGCGGCGCTCTTTCCCTAATCTCCTTCAAGAAACGAGACCTATAGAAAGAGGCTGTGACATAAAACGTCACAACCTCTGAAAACCGTATAATCGGTGTAACTGAAGCAGCTCCTTCGGAAATAAGTCGAATAATCGCAAAAATATGAGAAGCTCCAAGTAGGTACTGTTCGACATCAACTCCAATACTCGTTGTGTCTCTCAGCAATTTTAGGATTATCGGTCTTATTTCTCGGAGCTGAGCGCTTTTCTAAAAGCTCCATTTGTATTATTTGTTGTTACACTCTAATAGTAAAACGAAAGACAATAAAATACTAAAAGAAGGTATGAAAAAAGCCTATAACAGTGAGGTTTATAGACTAAATCATATGCTTAATAAACTATTTTTTCAAATTTATTTCTCTCAACCAATCTTCAACTCTTTGAGGAGCTTCTTCCATATCGTCTCTAGACATAGTAAATGCATTGGTGATTACATTCGCATTGGTCAATTTGTTCTCTATAGTATTAACTGTGCCCGCTAAACCAGAACCGCCATGTGTAGAAAATGGAATGACAGTTTTACCTTCAAAACTATAAAGTTCCATAAAGCTGTACATAATTTGGGGCATATCTCCCCACCAAATTGGATAACCAATAAAAATTGTGTCGTAATCGTCAAAATTACTAATCATATCTTTTATTTCGGGTCTCACATCGCTGTCTTGTTCTTTTGTGGCTTGTTCTACCAACTCCTTATGATTTGTTGTGTATGGTGTGCTAGGTTCGATCCTATATATATCTCCACCAGTATTTTCACTTATAATATTAGCGACGTATTGTGTATTTCCTAGAACTTGTCCGTCAACAACAATGGCACTGTTTTCTTCTTCTTGTGTCATTTCTTTATTTGCATCACCGGTTTCAGGGACAGAAAAATATGCTACTAAAACCTTCTTTCCGTCAATACTCTTATTTTCTCCTCCAAGAGTTACTTTTTCACTAGGTTCATTTACTTCAGATTTTTGATTAAGTAAAAAGTAGGCTGACGCGCCAGCAATAAGAGCTATCAAAACTCCAACGCCTATTAAGATTTTAGTTTTGTTTGACATTATTTATCCTTTCTTTTTTCGATTAATTCTTGAAACATTTTTACAGTTTCTGGAGCTTGATGGTCAAAAAATAAACTTTTACCTCTATCAAGTTTTGCGATATCTTTCATCTCTTCTTGAGAAAGCACAAAATCAAAAACATTGATATTTTCGCGCATTCTCTCTATTTTTGTAGATTTCGCTAAAACAACCACATTTCGCTGTATTAACCATCTAATAATAATTTGTGCAATGCTCTTACCGTGAGCTTCAGCAATTGATTTCAAAGTCGGATTTGAAAACATATTGTTTCTACCTTCACCAAATGGTGCCCATGCTTCAATCTGTACATTATTTTTTTTCATATTTTCTTGTGCTGCTATCTGCTGATTAAATACATTAGTTTCTACCTGGTTTATCTGAGGTGTTATTTCTGTAAAAGCACTAATATCTGACAGTCTGTCAGGATAAAAATTACTTATCCCAATTGCTCTAATTTTTCCTTGTTGGTAGAGTTCTTCTAATGCTCGGTATGCACCATAATAATCACTAAAGGGCTGGTGTAAAAGAACCATATCAAGATAATCTACCTTTAATTTTCTCATAGATTCATTTACGGATTCTAAAGCTTTATCATATCCATAATTATCAATCCAAATTTTAGTAGTTAAAAAGATATCTTTTCTTGCCACGTTGCTTTTGCTTATAGCTAGTCCGACTTCTTCCTCATTAAAGTAACTTTGAGCGGTATCAATTAGTCTATACCCACTTTCGAGCGCTTCAAACACACATTTTTCGCATTCTTCTTTTGGGATTTGATAAACACCAAAACCAATTTTAGGAATAACTACGCCATTATTTAATTTTATCATTTCCATAAAGTACATTCTCCTTTGTCTGTTTAAATGTTTGATGGTACACTTATTGTATAAGTCGGTAGTAACTACCGGTCAATAGCAAAATTGAAATGAGGTATGAATATGTACTCGATGAAAGAAACATCTAAAAAAACGGGTCTATCCTATGGAACTTTAAAATTTTATTGTAATGAAGGGCTTATTCCTGGAGTAAAAAGAAATCAAAATAATTATCGTGTATTCGATGAAAAAACAATCGCTTGGATTGAAAGTTTATACTGTTTACGAGGTTGTGGAATGACAATTCAAGAGATGAAAGAATATTTGGCGTTTTGTTTAGCAGGAGAACCAACTATTCCAGAACGAAAGAAAATGTTAGATATAAAGAGGAAAGAGCTGTTAAAACAAATAGACGAATTAAAAAGCTATGTGAATTTTATAGATTATAAACAGAATTTTTATAATGATGTGCTTACAGGAAAGATTGAATATAAAAGCAATTTGATTTCTTAAGTGGCTTGTCGCTATAGTTAAAAAATCTTGAGAATACTAAAAGAAAGCATAAAAAAACCTATAAATCAATGTTTATAGGCTTTTAACTACAGTTTTATGGGCGAATCCTTATTGTATTTTTTAATGCTATCTATTTGTCTCTACGAACACTAACACTTCTGTCACAACCTCATTTTCCGCTTAATTGCCACGTAATTTCTATACAAAATTGTTTGTCCTGAGCCTTCATCGCTAAAAATCCTTGTGTCAACTCAACCAGTTCTTTGGTAATGTACAGCCCCAACCCAGAAGACTTCTCTGTTTCGGACATGTTCTCTGAATAAAAGCGGCTGGTCAGCTTTTCCAGATTTTGAATTGCCTGCTGGCTCTGATTGCAAATTGTTACATAAGCCCGCTTATCATCACTAGAGAGCTTAACAGTCAGCTGCTTTTCCCCATGCTTTAAAATATTGCTGAAGATGTTCTGGAAAATCCGCTGCAAGATTTCTGGGTCATTTTCGATCAAACAGCCTTCTTGAATAGTGACCTCAGCCTCAAAATTCTGCTCAGTCAAACTGCTGTAATAATTTAACAGGTTTTCGGTTAATGCCTGTGAAAGGTCTAGTTGCTGAAACTTAGGCTGGACATTTGCTTCCAATAAATCCTGATAGTCCAGCAGTACCTCGACCCGCTGAGACACCGTCGTCAAATTTTCTTGAATTTTCGATAACCGTTCCTGTTCCTCCGGCAGTTCTCTTATCAAATTTTGCGTGAAGCCGCTGGCAATTGTTAACGGTGTCCGAATGTCGTGGGTGATATTATGGATAGCTAAATCCAGCGTCTTTTTCTCCTGCTGATTAAGAACTCGACTAGCCTGCAGTTCATTAAACACTTGGTTCACCGCATGAATTAACGGGTCTAAACTCATTTGATGCTTGGGATTCATTAAAACTACATTCGTTTGACTGATCCGCTTCGCCTCAATCTCGTTTGCCAAGTTGCGTAGACTCAAGCGCAAAGCAATGTAACGATAGGCTAAAAACACTGCGACCAATGTACTAAAAATCGCTAAGTAGCTCATTATTCACCTGCCAGCTTCACACCGACTGCCCAAACCGTTTCGATGTAATCATTCTCAGCATCCAGCTGACCAATCTTTTTACGCAAATTGCTTAAATGTGTATTTAAGGTATTATCACCGGGCAAATAGCTTTCCTGCCAGACTTGCTCGTACAGCTGTTCCTTTGTAAAAATCTGCTTGGGGCGACTCATTAACGTTTTCAAAATATCAAATTCCTTTTTCCCTAGCCGCAGCGATTGCTCCCCCTTCTGAATGGTAAAAGAATTCTCATCCAGTGTAATATTTTTATAGCATAAACATGGACTCTCTGTTTCAGGTGGCTTAGCACTTCTCAGCTGAACCATTACTCTGGCATGGACTTCATCCAGATCGAAAGGCTTGGTAATGTAATCGTTGGCTCCGTTCATCAAATAATCACTAACCGTCTTTTTGTCTCCCAAGGCGGTAATGATGATGACTGGCACGTTACTTCCCTGACGAATTTCTGCTAGCACCTCTTCGCCGTTTTTCCCTGGCAGCATAATATCCAGCAACACCAAATCTATTGCTTCATACCGAAACAGCATCAAGCCCTCTGTTCCTGAAAAAGCCGGAAACACTTCGTGCTGTTCCTTCAACAAATCCTGCAAAATTTCATTGATATCATTGTTGTCTTCTATAATTAAAATCTTGGCCATCCACTGTCCTCATTTCTCCACTGGTTGTGCAAGCACCACTGAGTGCTCTCGCTGCACTCGTACAGTTGTTTTCAAGTATCCTATTTCTTCAGCTTGCTGAAAAACTTTTGAAGCAAAGAACTTTGCTTCGCAGCAGGCTCGCTAGCTCCCTGTTCTTTTCTCAATGATTTCATCAAAGTACTATTTAACTTCTGATAACTCTCTCTTGTAAACAATGTTTCTCCTTGATGATTCGAATATTCATCTGACCCAATCGTCGAACCTAACGCATCTTCTGGAAAAATCCATTTGTTTTCTTCCTTATTTTCAATTTGCTTAATGAGCAGTGAGATCAAACGATAAAACTCTAAATGATCTTCATAAAAGCCGATCATCTGTCCGTAATCTATGATAATCGTTGCTTCTGGATTATATTCCTTTTGCTGGTTAATTACTTTTACAAAAGCATCAAAGACTTCCGTTAAGCTGCTGTACACCGTCTCAATATAATCTCGATTATTTTCTAAGTTATCTGCGTATGCTTGAATGCTTAGCTGAACATCGCCAATCTGATGGGTGGTGAACCAGTCAAGATACAGCTCTTCGTAGGTATCCTCATCCACCCCCTCTTGCTCTTCCGGAGCCGATAAATTGGCCGTTTCTGCTATTTTAGCTTCGAACGGCTGCGGACAGCCGCCTAAAATCCAAAAAATCGGCAGCGTGTTATTGGCTTCAAATAATTGACACTGGTCATCCGTTAACAAGTAGCTTCTATTTCCCATTTTTACCTCCTCCTAACCCTTTTAATTATTTAGTCCATTTTAACAATAAATTATCACCATAACTATTATTTTTCTAAAATAGATTTACACAGTCTGCTAACAAGCAGTCCCTAATTTCCTGACCACTTAAAATTCCACGAAAAAAAGATTCTGTACTTATTTATCCCTTCAATTCCCCTATATAACCCATTTTAATTATTTTGATATTAAAAAAAAAGATACTCCTAAAGTTAAGAAAAAAATCAGTCTGAGGGAGTAAGCTTTTTCTTTGAAATCTTGCTATTCTATAAGAGTAGTTAAGACAAACAAAGGAGAAAAAGAAAATGGAAAAACGACAATACGTTTGTAGTAAGTGTGGGAACCAGCATTATGAAACGGATCAATTTCAGGCAACTGGGGGAAACTTTGCCAAAATCTTTGATGTGCAGAATAAGAAATTTTACACCATCAGCTGCGCGCAATGCGGCTATACAGAAATGTACCGCGGTGAAACAACCGATGGCTGGAATATTTTAGACTTCTTGATGAACAGTTAAACACTTAATTTAACGTATTAATCTTCACATAAAACCTTACGCTAGCCGCACCATTCGACGGGAAGAATGGTGCGGCTTATTTTATTGCTGGATTGAATGGCTGAGTAAAAATGAGTGCTAATAAAATTTTGGTTGATTCACCCTCATTCAAGGCCCTTTCTTCACGTTCAATACTCTTCGCTTGGCTGCTAATTCTAGTTCATCCTTTAGCCCAAGCCAAGTTGCTGCTGGTTTTCACCAAATAAAAAGTGCGCACTTTTTACAGTACGCACACGAATTGTTTTATAGATTTTTAAGACTTCGTTTTCTTAGCAGGAAAACCGCTGCCCCAACAGTTAAAATCCCTATTGCACTTAATAAAGCCGTATTTGATCGTTCTTCACCAGTTTTTGGCAAGGTCTTTCCTTGAGCAGCTGCAGTACCAGTATCCGGTAATGTTCTGACCGTTGCTGGTGTTGTTACTGTACCTGTACCTGTGCCTCCGCCTGTTGCTGAACCATCTCCGGTTGTTGGCAAGCTGTCTTTCACATAAACGTAGGTAATGGTTTGTTCTTGCTCCTGATAAGTACCTTTGGCATTCTCAGGTGCATCCTTTAACTTCCAGCCTGTAATTGCTTTAGCCGTTGTTTCGTATTTTTCACCAATAACTCCGATTTGTTGTTCAGCTGCAGCTAGTTCGTTACCAGCTTCGTCCACGTAATGGATCGCAATTGTTCCTTTATTGCTGTAAATGTAGGTAACAATTTGTGGTTCAAGAGTGTATTTACCGATTTTATTTCCTAATACTTCCTTCAATACATAACCTTCAAATTTCTTTTCTTCTGTTTGATAATCAGAATCCACAGCACCTGACAAGAGTGCTGGATTAGCTAATTGCTTGCCCTCTTCACTTAAGTAATTAACCAATACTTTGCCTTCCTGCCTCCGGTATACAACGGTGACCTCCTGGGTTTTCTCCGTGTAAAACCCGCTGGTTAAGCCTTTAATTTCCTTTAACGTGTAAGAGTCAATTGTTTTGGTAAACAGCTCCAATGGAATTGCAGTATCAACTGGCTGCTCATCTGAAAAATCTTCCGCAATGGTCTTACCTGCTTCATCCTGATAGTGGACAATCAGCTTCCCTTTGGTTACGTTCTTTTGATAAATATAGGTAACCTTAGTAATTCCCTCGGCATATTCGCCAGACTCAGCACCTTGAACTTCCTTAAAAGTATAACCTGAAATTTCCTTGCGGGAAGTCTTATACGACTCACCGACCTCAGCAATCGATACCTCGCTGTTGCGTAATGGCTGTCCTTCTTCGTTCTGATACTCGACAATCAAAACGCCAGTCTCTTTCCCGATTCCCTGCTCTGTGTAAATCAAAGTGACTTCCTGATCAGCAGCCGTAAATTTCCCGCTGACCGATCCGGTGATCCCCTTCAATACATACCCATCAAAGGCTTTTACTTCCGCAGCATAATAATTGTCTATATCACCTGTTAAGGTTTGATCAGCAGCCAAAGAGGTCCCATCCTCCTTCTGGTAATGCACAATCACTTTTCCCTGTTCTACAGGGTTTTTAGTATAAATATAGACAACCTTGGTAATTCCCGCAGCGTATTTCCCATTAGGCTCTCCTTGGACTTCTTTAAAGGTGTAGCCAGGAATATCCTTTTGCTGGGTCGTATAATCTGTGTCGACTTCACCCATGGTGACTTCATCACCAGATAAGGGGTTGCCCTCTTCATCCTGGTATTGAGCAAGTACTGTTCCTTTTTCTTTCACTGTCTTCGTGTAGATTAAGGTAATTTCCTGCGGCTGATCACTGAAGACCCCAGTAATTGAGTCGCCATCCTTCACTCCAGCAAAGGTATACTCGTCAATTTGCTTGATTTGAGCATGGTACGCTTCACCTAACGCTCCAGTTAATGTTACATCGGGATTTATGCTGACTAATTGTTTATTTTCATTATAAGTCATGTAATGGACAATCACTGGCTCCGATTTTTTCCAAACTGCATAAATGGTCTCGTTGCCTTTAGGGATGGCAAGTGTATTTCCTTCAGCGTAGGTTGGATCAGGCTCTTTGGCTGTCTCTTCCTTCGACCAGCCAGCAAATTGATAGCCCTCTTTAGCTGCTTTCAGCTCAACACCTTTTGGAATCGTCTGATTCAACTCCTTGTACCCCACTTGATAATAGGCAGTTGGCTGAGTTCCCTCGTAATAAATCATGCCCTCATATTTAGAAAGCTCGGTGCCAAGATCAAAGATCCCGCCATTGCTATCATATTTGATCCAGTCAATTTCGACTGAGCCAATATCAGCCTTGGCCGTTCTTGGTAAATCCCGCTGATCGACCAATATATCTCGCAGGTTATCCACCTGGTCATCCGCTGATTTTTCAGGTGCAATCGGAACCGTTGGCAAAATAATAGCATCGCTGGTAGTTCCTGCTGTGATTTTATTGTAGTTGTCCACTAAACCAACTGGTGCCGTTCCGAAAACATCCGTCATGGTAGTCGTACTTGTCTTTCCATTATCATAACCAATGTTCGTTTCTAAGTCGCCAGTACCAGCTATCGCCGTAGAGTCCGCAATATTATTTCTACTTGCAGTCCGAGACTTGTTGCCGACAAATAGATTGTTGGCATAGCGGCCAGCCGAATAATTCAGTCCATAGCCAGAGCTGCCAATCGCGCCACCATCGTAAACAGCTTCATTTTCTACAAAGCTGTTATTGACATAATCAATCGCTGATTTTCTTCCTTGGGTAATTGCTCCATTGGCATAAATTTGAATTGCCCCACCGCTATTCCCTGAAAAATCCTGCCCTAATGCCTTATTCTGGTAGAAAGTATTGTTCTTAAACAAGACACCACTATCAATGTTGTCATTAGTTTGAATCAAAATGGCTCCACCATCATCTCCGGCAATATTGCGCACGAATGAGTTGCTGTCAAACAAAATCTGTGTTCCTGTTACAGTATTAAAGAAAGCAATCGCTCCGCCATCAGCCAGCTTAGCTTTTCCACTAGTAATTGTTTCCACTGATTTATTGCCTTCAAAATAATTATTGGTAAAGTTAAAGGTTGCTGTGCTGCTTGGCTGAAAGAAGTAAATTGCGCCACCCTCACCACCAACATTTCCAGTTCCTGCGAAGGTAGTTTCATTATTCAAAAACTGACAATTACTGGCAGAAAAATTAGCTGAATATCCTTTGCTGGCAATCGCTCCGCCTGAATAGCCAGAACCTGTGTTTTTATTATTGGAAAATGTACAATTCACCAGACTTGTATTTCCGGCTGTATAGAAGGCACCACCATCATCATAAGATTGAAAATTGTTCACCTTGCTGTTTTCTAAAACAAACTCGCCTTTATAACCAGAGATAGTTAATGCTCGCACACTATTTCCTAAACCTTCTAGATTCAAATTTCTTATCGTTAATGCTGAGTTTGCGGTTCCAGTACCTCCACCGTAGGAAAATAACTGCTTTCCAGTGGTCGATTGCAAAGTAAGTCCATTGCCGTTTACTACGACTTGATACGGTGATTCCTTCAAAGCAATTGTTGCATCAATATCCGTTGGAAATGTACTATCTAAAGTAACCGTTCGATCACTTGGTGCATTATTTACCGCGTCCTGCAAATCGGCGACAGTATTTACTGCCACTTCATCAGCAAATGCCTTCTGACCAGCTAGGCCTAATGAAAGAAGCAGAAGTCCCAGTCCTGCCAACACATTTATCCTCTTTTTCATTTTCTTCCCCACTTTTCTTTTAAATAATATTTTTTGTCTAGCATTTCACAAGAATTATTTGATTGCTCTTTCCTCCTTGCTTACACGATTCATTGAATCCAATCTTTTCGATTAGAAAAAATAATTTTCAATAAAATTTATTTTCGATCTATAATATTATTTTATGGTATAAAAACCATTTTTTCAACAACTTTATTTGGTTTTATAGTTATTTCAGGACTCAGAACATTTATTCCAAAGTTATATTTTTGGTCAAAAAACAATCAAAAACATTTTATTTATAGTTTCCTCTCTTGTACAAATTAGTGATAAATCGGTTACAATCAAAACTTTCTATCGATAGTGCCCCAAATAATAACAAGTGTTTTTTTGTATGCTTTCTCAATCATTTGAGAATTAAACAAAAAAATTACTGAACTATAAGCTGTCAGCAGACGCTTAGTTCAGTAATTTCCAATTCTATCTAGTTTTAGTCAAACTCTTCATACTCATTTGGGTCTTGTCCGTCTACACGGCCATCTGATTTGTTTAGCTGATTAATTGAAGCAATTTCATCTTCCGTTAAATGGAAATCAAATACAGACAGATTATCTCGCTGCCGTTGCGGATTGCTGGATTTTACTACTGGTAAAATTCCACGATCTAAATGCCAGCGAATCACAATCTGAGCAGGAGTTTTATCGTATTGGTCAGCCAGCTTTTTCAGGATATCTTCTTCCAATGAAACCGTACCACGACCTAAAGGACTCCACGCCTCTGTCACGATTCCTCGCCGCTTGTTTTCAGCCAATCGTTCTTCTTGAACCCAATAAGGATGGAGTTCAATTTGATTGACTGCCGGCGTTACACCCGTTTCTTCAATAATCCGATCTAAGTGATCAGGCTCAAAATTAGAAACGCCAATCGAACGAATCAATCCCATTTCTTGCGCTGTAATCAAGGCTTGCCAAGCTTCTACATAATGATCTCGTTTTGGCAAAGGCCAGTGAATCAAATATAAATCAAAGTATTCCAAACCCATCCGACGCAAAGATTCTTGAATCATCATCAAAGCATCCTCATAGGCATGATATTTTCCTGGTAATTTAGAAGTCACAAAAAGCTCAGCTCGCGGAACACCTGAACGACGAATCGCTTCTCCCACGATACCTTCATTATCATAATTCGTTGAAGAATCGATCAGACGATAACCACTTTGGATCGCTGCGACAATCTGGTTGGTTCCGTGGTCTCCACGAATCGCTACTGTACCTAAGCCTAAAGCTGGTAATTTATTCCCATCATTCAATGTAATCATTGGTGCTGTCATCTGCAAATTCCTCCTTTAGTAATAGTGGTTGGTTCTTTTTGGCAAAGCTATCTTTTCCCCTTAGAATCAAAGGGAATTTCCTAAAAACATTTTATGCTTAAGGCAACCGTACTGATTACCAGCCACATTTTAACCCTACCACTCATCCGAAAATCTGTTAAATTTTATGTTTATAGATAAAAAACAGACTGTCCTTTTAACGAACAGTCTGTCTCCTCAAATAGCCACTACAATCGGTCGAAACTTTTCTAAACCGATTACCATGAACGGCGTATCTTTCTTTATTAACATTCCTTGGCTTTTTAAGCACTCCTCTCAGAACAAGAGTATAAAAGAGCACCAAACTGCTATTCCAGTTTTCATCACCATACATAGAACTAAGCTGTTTTCTATCCAAAAAAAGTTCGGACTTCCAATTAAGAAGGGCCGAACTTTCATTATTTTTACAGTAATTCTTTGCGCAGTGTTGCATCATCCAGCGGCGACAAATATTTCGGTGCAATATCTAATACGGTGAACGCACCAAAGTGTTTTTCCTTCGCTAAACGCACACACGCTCTAGCATAAGCAACTAACACGCTAGCAGTAAATTCTGGGTTGCTCTCTAATTGCAGCGTGTACTCAATTACTTGGTTGGTATCCTCTCCTGTGGTTCCCGAGTGTAAAACAGTTCCCCCATGAGGCATCGCTTTATGGTCACGATTCAGTTCCTCTTGAGAAATGAAATTCACTTCTGTATCATAATCAGAGAAATAGTTTGGCATCGTCACAATCTCTTCTTTGATTGCTTCTGCATTCGCATCGTCTTCTAATACTACAAAGCATTGTCTAAAATGCTTATCCCGAGTAGTTAATTCCAGCTTTTCGCCAGACTTCAATTTTTCAATCACTTCATTATTCGGAATCGTATATTGGGTGGCATCTACTACACCCTCAATTCTTCTTAAAGCATCTGAGTGTCCTTGACTGACGCCCTTGCCCCAGAAGGTATTCGTTTCACCTGTCGGCAAAATACTTTGTGCATACAAACGATTCAAGCTAAACAAGCCCGGATCCCAACCTGTTGAGATAATTGACACGGTTTGATTCTCTTTCGCCACTTGGTCGACATTGGCAAAATGCTCAGGAATCTTAGCATGGGTATCAAAGCTGTCGATAGTGTTGAACGCCTTAGTGATTTCTGGTGTCTGTACTGGCAAATCAGTCGCTGAACCACCACACAGGATACAAACATCAATCTCCGCTTTTTTACTTAATAGATCATCCATATGATAAGCGGTTGCGCCCTCTGTTGCAACGGCTTCAGGTGACCGTCTGGTAAATACACCTACTAACTCCATGTCAGGATTTTGCTTTAAGGAACGCTCTACACCTCGACCTAAATTTCCATAACCGACAATTGCTACTTTTGTCATTCCATCACTCCTCGTAGTTGTTACTACGATTATACTATAGTAGAAGAGAAAATATCATGGATTTTTTAATCATTCTCTCATATTTTCACTTCAAACGAAGAGAGTCGGTTCAGCGAATAATTTATGCTAAAATGAAAATAACTACTACGGGACCTTTATTCTTATTAAGATCGGGAGAAAGCTTAAAATGAATACACATGAACTGTATAACAAACTGGAGCTTGCTCCAGTAATTGCTGCTGTGAACAACGAAACAGAATTGACTCAAGCTTTGCTAACTGATGTTGAGATTCTATTTGTGCTGCAATCTCACCTAATGCAGCTGCAGGAACTATCTGAAAAAATTAAACAAAGCGGCAAGGTGGCCATTTTACATGCGGATCGCGTAAAAGGACTGTCCTCTGACGAAACAGCGATTGACTACATAAAAAAATGTACTGTCTTTGATGGAATCATCTCAACTAAGCCGTCAATTATTCGCCAAGCCAAAAGACATCAACTGTTAGCCATTCAACGGTTCTTCCTATTGGATTCATCTGCATTGGTTAACGTTGAACGGCAGCTGACACAGACAGAAGCTGATTTAGTAGAGGTTCTTCCTAATGTTTCGCCAAAAGTCATCAAGGAGCTCGTCAAACAATCTCGAAAGCCTTTGATTGTTGGCGGACTAATCCGTGACAAAGAAGATGTCATGGGTGCTTTAGGAGCTGGAAGTCTTGCAGTATCCTCTACAAGGGCTTCAGTCTGGTCGAGCTAGAGATTGTTGTCTCAAATAAAAGGTGTTATAATACAGTTAACTAAATAACTTGCTAGAGACAAAAAGAGTATAGCAGCAAATGCCAACAATCCTTGGCATTTGTTTCCTATACTCTTTTTTTGCGCATTACTAGTTGAAGGTTACGAGGAGGAAAGATTATGTATGATGCTATCGTCATCGGTTGCGGAATTGTTGGTGCCGCCACCGCCTATGAATTAAGCAAATATCAGTTAAAAATACTCGTTTTAGAAGCAGAAAATGATGTCAGTCAAGGGGCCACTAAAGCCAACAGTGCTATTTTGCACGCTGGCTTTGATCCTGAACCTGGTACCCTGATGGCTAAGCTAAATGTTGAAGGTGCCGCTTACGCAAAAGAACTTTGTCAAAGGCTTTCGGTTCATTATAACCAGATTGGCTCTTTGGTTGTGGCGTTTTCCGAAGAGGATTTAGCTATGATTCAAGAATTATACAACCGCGGTGTAAAAAATGGGGTGCCGAAGCTAACTTTACTAACTAAAGAAGAGTTGCTGGTTAAGGAACCGCATCTTTCTTCTGAAGCTGTTGGTGCTCTTTACGCTCCTAGTGCAGCAATCGTCAATCCATGGGAATTTTGCTTGGCTTTGGCTGAAACAGCGGTTAAAAACGGGGTGGAATTAGCTCTAAACAATCAAGTCACCGCGATTACTCAAACTGCTGAAGGCTATCAAGTCAAAACCAATCAAGCAGTCTATCAAACCAAATACATTTTTAATGCCGCTGGCGTTCATTCAGATGATCTGCATAATATGATTGCGGAGCCCAATTTCAAAATCACCCCGAATCGTGGTGAATATTATTTACTGGATAAATCTGAAGGAACGAGAGTAAATCACGTCATTTTTCAATGCCCGTCTAGTATTGGTAAAGGAGTTCTAATTAGCCCAACGGTTCATGGAAATTTGATCGTTGGACCTAACTCTCATGGCATTTTGAAATCTGAATTAGGGACCGGTCTAGATACCGGAAATACTTCTGCCGGATTATCTCAGGTAGCTAAGCTGGCTGAAAAATCCGTTCCTGACCTTAATCTAAGGCAATCAATTCGCAACTTTTCCGGTGTTCGGGCCAATAGTACCCGCAACGATTTTATCATCCAAGAAGCTGCGCCTGAATTCATTGATCTAGCCGGCATCAAATCACCTGGGCTCACCTCTGCTCCAGCGATTGCCTTATATGCTATTGAATTACTGGAAAAATCAACGAACCAGTCCTTTAAACAAAAAGAGCAATGTACAGCTGCTCGCGAAAAAATAGTTTTTCAAGAGCTGAGTCTTTCTGAGAAAAATCAATTGATTAAAAAAGAGCACAGCTATGGTCGAGTAATTTGCCGTTGCGAAACAATTACTGAGGGTGAAATTAAAGCAGCCGTGCATTCACCCATTCCACCTACTTCACTGGACGGGATCAAACGACGCTGTAACGCTGGCATGGGTCGCTGTCAGGGTGGATTTTGTGGACCAAGAGTGGTGGAAATCTTATCCGAGGAGCTGGCTATTTCTCCATTGGACGTCTTGCAGGATCGCAGCGGAAGTAATGTATTAATCGAAGCTACTAAAGGAGGGATTTAACATGCATGACTTGATCGTAATTGGCGGAGGTCCAGCTGGACTTGCAGCAGCGATGGCTGCTTACAATGAAGGGGTTCAAGATATCTTAATCATTGAAAGAGATCAACAATTAGGTGGTATTTTAAATCAATGCATCCACAACGGCTTTGGCTTGCATTATTTCAAAGAAGAATTAACTGGTCCTGAATATGCGAGACGGTTTATCGATAGGATTGAACAAACAACGATTCAGGTCTTCTTAGATACGATGGTTCTAGAAATATCAGAAAATAAAGAAGTCCATCTAGTTAATAAGGAGCAAGGTTACCAAATCCTTCAGGCAAAATCAATTGTCTTGGCGATGGGATGCCGCGAACGTACACGAGGAGCTATCGAAATCCCTGGCAGTCGACCAGCTGGTGTCTACACCGCTGGTACTGCGCAACGTTATGTAAATATGGAAGGATATTTAGTAGGGAAAAAAGTACTGATTTTGGGCTCTGGTGATATCGGCTTAATTATGGCTCGCCGTATGACATTAGAGGGTGCTGATGTACTAGCCTGTGTTGAGGTGATGCCTTACTCAGGTGGACTAACTAGAAATATCGTTCAGTGTCTAGACGATTTTGATATTCCTTTATACTTATCCCATACTATTACCGAAATTCGGGGAAAAAACCGTGTAGAAGAAGTCATTGTCTCTCAGGTAGATCAAAACCGGCGCCCAATCGCCGGCACCGAGCAAATCTTTGTCTGTGACACGATTCTATTGTCCGTTGGCTTGATTCCAGAAAATGAATTGAGCCGCAGTGCCGGCGTCATTATGGATAATAAAACTAACGGCGCTATGGTTTATGAAAACATGGAAACCTCGATCCCTGGTATTTTCGCCTGCGGCAATGTCGTTCACGTTCATGATCTAGTAGACTTCGTGACTGCCGAAAGCACACGAGCGGGTGCTGCAGCTGCACAATACCTTTTCCAACAGGAGCAGCTGAAGCAGCAAGATGTTTGTCTTGAAATAAAAAATGGGGCTTGTGTAACCTATGTTGTCCCGCAAAAAATTCGTAAAGACAATGTTCCTAAAAAGGTTGAACTTTTTTTCCGGGTGAATAAAGTCTTTGATGACAGCCAAATCATTGTGAAATCCCACGGAGAGGTTATTGCCCAAAAGCGGAAAAGCTATATAGTTCCGGGAGAGCTGGAAAAGATTCATTTATCGAAAAAGATTTTAGACAAAGCCAGCAATGGTGAAATTGAACTCTCAGTTGAGGAGGTCAGCAAATCATGAAACCATTCATTTGTATCATGTGCCCCAAAGGCTGTCATCTAGCCGTAGACGAAGAAAATGATTACCAAGTCACTGGCCACAGCTGTAACAAAGGAGTAAAATACGGCAAGGCTGAAGCCACCAATCCAATTCGAGTGGTGACCTCCACAGTTGTAGTAAGAAATGGCAACTCCCACCGCTGCTCAGTCAAAACGCTGGATGGCATTCCTAAAGAATCCGTCAGAGAAGCCATGACGATCCTTAATCAGGTTCGACTGCAGGCACCCGTTGAAATTGGTGATATCGTCCTTGAAAATCTGCTAAATACAGGAATTGATGTAGTAGCTACTTGTACGATCCAAGCAAGCTAACGTTGAGGAGGATGCCTTCTCCTCTTTATCATTCAAGCCCCATATTCAACCATTTAGGACAAAAGCAGCTTTCAAACACAGTTATTCGTTAAACTTCAGGTAAGAAAGCACTTAAGGAGTGAGAATATGAATAAACAAATTGAAAGCAAGCAGTTAAGAGTTTTCTCCATCATCGCTTTTGGATTGCCGGTAATCATGGGGCTATTTATGTGGTATGGCTATAGTACGAAAAGGAGCATTGATCTCTTCACCTTGACCCATATGTACTATCCAGCGGCTGGCGCGATGATTGCTCTGTATCTTAGCCGCAAAAATCGACAGCTTATGCCTAAAGCGTTCTTCATTGGTTATTTGATCCAAACTGGTTTAATGATTGTTTGCAGCCTATTAGGATTATTTATTGGTAATAGCACTTTTATGATGATCGGCAGCTTCGTAATGATACTTGGCAGTATTTTTCTATGGATTGCTCTATTGGTTGCCAGAACGGAACGTCGAGAGGCCTATGGTTTACGTAGAAAAAATTGGAAGCTGACCATCGCCTTCGTTTTATTATTTGTGGTGTTGTATATCGCACGAATGGTCATCTACTATCTAATAGAGGGCGGGCTTGGCGGAATGAAGGAGAACTTCTCCAAATCCCAAACTTGGTTTGCACTGATCCAAACCTTAATCAGTTATCTTATTATGTTTGGACCTTATTTTGGTGAAGAATACGGCTGGCGCTACTTTTTACAACCTATTTTGCAGAAAAGATATGGCATGATCAAAGGCGTGCTGCTTCTGGGCATTGTATGGGGACTTTGGCATTTACCGCTGAATTTCTTCTTTTATACTTCTCCAGCAATCGGAATTATTTCGGTAGCCAATCAAATCGTTGTCTGTATCACGATGGGAATTTTCATGGGGTTCGTATATATGAAGACTGATAACATTTGGAGTGTTGTTGCCATTCATTTTTTGAATAATAATCTGGCACCTATTTTTTCCGGTGATCTCACTGGTGAATCCATGTCTGGCTACACGATCGGCTGGTCCGATGTTGCTACAGCAGCAGTAATCATGAGCCTTTGCTATGCTTGGCCGATAATCACTAAATACTTCAGGGATAAAAACAACCTGAACCAAACACCCGAAGCTCGGGCCGACCAGATTACTGAAGAAACAGTGCCTAAAAAACACTCAACTACAAAATACGCTTAGAAAAAAGGGGCTCAGCCAACATAGCTGCGCCCCTTTTTTTCTAATGGTAATAGACTTCATCAAGAAATAAGCCTTGTGCTGGCACTGTTTCTCCAGCATTTTCCCTAACCTTACTAGCCAATATTTCGTCAATTGCTTCCGGCTTCATCGTTCCTGCACCAATCCCCAGTAAAGTACCTACAATAATCCGCACCATTTTATGCAGAAAGCCATTACCAACAAAGGTAAAATGCAACAAATTGCCTTCTTCCTCAATTGTAATACTCTCAATCGTACGAACAGTGGATTTCTTAGTTTTCTTCAAAGCCGAAAAGCCCATAAAATCATGCTTGCCAACCAGCTTGCGGCAGGCTTCCTTCATCTTTTCCAGATCCATTTCTTGCGGATAATGATAACTGTAGGATCGCTCAAAAGCAGAGGGAATCTCCGCATTCCAAACATAATAGCTGTACTGTTTTCCAGTAGCATTGTAGCGGGCATGAAAGCGTTCGGCGGCCTCTTCTGCTTTTTTCACCACAATATCCTGTGGCAGATACTGATTCAAGAAAGCAATCATTTCAGTCAAAGGCATTTCACTAGTTGTTTTAAAATTAGCTACCTGACCTCGTGCATGAGTCCCGCCATCCGTGCGGCCAGAACCAATAATTTCAATTTCTTCACCAGTCATTTGCTTGATGATGTTTTCGATTTTCCCCTGAATGGTTTTATCGGAATCCCCCAGCCGCTGCCAGCCTAAGTATCGTTTACCATCATATTCGATGGTTAGTTTAATATTTCTCATATGATCTATTTTACTCCTCTAGTTAAGTTAGCTTTATAGTATCATTTTTCGACTGTCCATAGGTTTTTTTTAGTGACAGACCTTTGATTTTTAAGCAAAATGACTCTTTTACTTAAGAAATTAGTGCGTTTACAGTAACATACCTTCAATTCTAAAAAGACCAATCACCAGCTCCAATGATTGGTCTCCATTTATAAATTTATTTGCCAATGACTAATCTTCTTGTGTACACCGCTTGTCCTGAATGCATCACAGCGTCATCAATTGCTGAAACAACTCGAACCTCTCTCGTTACCGGTGGCGTCCAGCTGGCATCAACAATATCATCTAAACTTTCTTCTTTGAGCTCTTTTAAGTAAGAAATTGTAAAATCGACACTAGCAGACAAATAGTCCAGCAAGATATCTTTATTACTCACCACAACCTTCTCTGCTTCCTCGGGAGTATGGTGCCATTCTTCTGTATCGTCAGGCAAATCCAAAGCAAACTTTTCACTCCACCCGGCTGACAGCCATAGCGGTTCCGTATTATTCAGACCTGAAATCTGAAAGTCCAGCTCACGGGCAGTGTGCCAAATTAGCCAAGTAACTGATTTGATCAATGGCGCTGGCATCGTATTGGCTTCCTCGATACTCATCTGACTCAAGGTATCCTCCAGTCGTTCCTGTGCACGCTTCAAGGTATCAATCGACAATTTTGTAAAATCCATTTATAGTCCTCCTAGTCAAAACAAAGTAGACACTCCTGTCTACTAGTCACTTTACTACAGCGGTTACTTATCAGCAAATTTTCCGTCGCAACGATTAGAACAAAATCGTCCACCTCAGATTTCAAGATTAGTTCCCATTTTCTCCTTAAAAATTAAGGAAAATTAGGCTAATCACTCTTTTTTTCACTGCTGGTCCGACAACCCAAACAAAAAAGCTTCCGAAATTCGGAAGCTCTTAAATGATTTATTTATGGGTGGATGTAAGTTAATCCTGAAGCACTTAAGGTTGCTGTGTTTGGTCCCATTGGTGTTGGGAAGCCCATGCCGCCTTGAGTAATTGTAATAGTATTGCTGCCAGCATCATACGATTGAACGTAAGCTACGTGACCGTAAGCACCATCTGCATTCCATGTTCCAACAGATTGTCCTTGAGCAAAGACCACGATTGAACCTGCTGTAGGAGAGCCATCTACTTGGAAACCGTCAGCCGCTGCTGAAGCTCCCCATTGACAACCATTGCCCCAATAAGTTCCAGCCCATGGAGCGACTGATTTAACATACCAAGTACATTGACCTGGTGAGTAAGCATTGCCTGATCCAGTGTGGTCAACTCTTCCACCAGTGCTAGTTGTTGGAGTTGATACTACTGGAGTCTCAGCTACAGAAGAATTTGTTGTTGTTTCTGCTTTTGGCTCAGTACTTGTTTGTGCTTGAGCTGTTGAACTAGAGCTAGTTTCAGTAGCAGCTGTAGAAGATTCTGCAGTTGCTGCTTGTTCTTTAGCTGCCTTCGCTTGAGAGGCTTCAAATGCTTTTTGAGCTTTCGCTGCTTCTTCCGCTTGGCGTTTTTCTTCTGCTTGACGCGCTTTTTCAGCGTCTTGCTGCTCTTTCAAAATACGTGCTTGTTCAGCTTTGGCAGCTTCTTGTTGTGCTTTTAATTTAGACTTATCTTGTTCAGCAGTTGCTTGCTCAGCAGCATAGTTGGCTTTCACAACATTTAAATCTGCTTGTTTGTTGGCAATTGCATTTTTTTGCGTTTCTAATTCTTTTTGGTTTTCAACAAGCTCAGCCACTTTTTCTTCATTGGCTTTGACTTGCTTCTCAACCTCTAGTTTATCTTCTTTTTGTTGCTCCATTAAAGTTTTGTTCGCTTTAACCATGGTATTCATCGCTTGAACACGACCAACAACATCAGATAAAGAATCAGCATCCAATACTGCATTCACATAATTAGTTGCTTGACCATTTACTTGTGCATCACGCGCTTGGCTTTCAATCAACGCTTCACGTTTAGCAATACGAACCTTCAAGGTCGCAATTTTATCTTGTAATTTCATTGTATCTTCGTTTAATTTTTCTTGTTTTGCTTCTAAGTCTTTTACTTGTCCGCTTACTGTTTCAATTTCAGCAGTCATTTCATTGATCTGCGTTTGAACAGATGATTGTTTTCCTTGCAACTCACTAATTTTTTGATCTTTTTCTTGAATTTGTTGATCATAGTTATCGGCTAAAGCAATGTTTGGCACCGCTGATAAAGCTAATGTACATACCAATACTGCTGATAATAAAGTCTTCTTCACTAAATAATTCCTCCGGTTACTTTACTTAATATGTAAGTTATAAATTCTTTAAGGTCAGAAGCAATTCTACCATAGTGATATATCACACATATGAATAGAATATTACAAAAATATTTCAATCCAGTTTTTTTATATTGCCTCAACCATATAGGTAAGTAAGTGCAAGGAATTCAAGTCTTCAAAACTCCTTGTTATTTTTAACTATTCTAATCTAGCAGAAAAACTGCTTAGTTCCTGATTCGTAAGCGTCAGATTGACTTTAAACGTATTGATTATTTGCTTCCAGCAGCCTAATTTAGGCTTTATAAGCGCGAAAAAAGTTCAACGAGAATTCGCTGAACTTTATAGTTTATTTTATTCCATAGTACCTTGAATACCAAGGAAAATTTGTCCTTTTGTCTTTGGCATGCTGAAAAGGTACACGAATGAAACTCGTCTACCTTTTCAGCATTAAATCAATTAGCTTACCGTTCCACATCTCCTCTTGTTTTGTTCAAGTACTGTTCAACTTCTTCAGCACTAAACTGATTACAGTCGCCTTCAACTGAATGTTTCAAGGCAGAGGCATAAGTAGCAAAATCAATCGTTCTTTGCGGAGACATTTCGGTCCTCAAGCAATGTATGATTCCAGCCGTAAAGGCATCGCCACCGCCAACCCGGTCGACAATATTTGACATATCAATAACTTCAGATTGATAGAAAGCATTGTTCATAAAAAGATTTCCCTGCAATCGATGATGATTGGTAGTCAATACTTCGCGAGTTGTTGAGTAGAAAACCTTAATGTTGGGATACATTCCTCTCATTTTGCTATAGTAATAGGACAAATCCTCCCCAGACTTCTCAGGAATCTTAAAAAAGTTGAACGCGTCTAAACGTCCTGCTGAACACCAATCAACATATTTAGCAATTGTTTGAATATAGCGACTACACGCATTTACAGACCACAGCTTTCCTCGATAATTAATGTCTAAGCTAACCATAATCTGCCTTTTCTTCGCTTCCTTTAGTAAATAGACTATCCACTTTTCCCACTGTGGAGAAATCGCTGGCGTAATACCCGAAAGATGAAAAAGATCTACATTATGGAACAGCTCATCTAGGTCCCATTCCAGCTCAGTCATTTTAGCAAAGCTGGAGTAATCTCGATCATAAATTACAGAAGAAGAACGTAAGCCCGCACCTGTTTCCAAGTAATAAATGCCTAATCGGTCACCACCAACTAATAAATTCGTGATATCCACACCATACTTTAGTAAATGCTGCTTGGCTCCTGTTCCTAAGGCATGATCGGGAACTTTGCTGGCAAATTTCACTTGATGACCGAAATTGGCTAAAGAGATCGCCGTATTGGCTTCGGCACCGCCAAAATGAACAGCTAGCTGATTACTCTCACTTAAGCGTTGATTGTCAAGGGTAGACAATCGCAGCATGATCTCTCCCATTGTTAGAATTTTAGGCATGATTTATGCTCCCTTGATCTTTTCAAATTCAGCCATGTACGCTTTGGCCGCATGAGTAACCCCTTCATAATCCTCGGTCTCAGCAGGTTTTAAAAGATTTCCTCCGACACCGACAGTTATAGCCCCAGCTTCGAACCACTCATGCATATTTTCCAGTGAAACTCCTCCAGTTGGCATGATATTGACTTGGGGCACCGGTGCCTTGAAGGCAGAGATAATTGAAGGCCCATAAGCAGATCCTGGAAACAGTTTTATGATATCTGCTCCAGCCTTTAGTGCAATTATTATTTCACTCATTGTCATACAGCCTGGGAGATAGGGTACTTGGTACAGATTGCATAACTCTGCAGTTGCTTGATCAAATGTAGGACTCACGACAAATTCAGCCCCAGCCAAAATCGCTAACCGTGCCGTCACAGAATCCAGCACTGTACCTGCACCAATTACCACTTCACAATCAGTATTTTCTCGGTTTAATTCTGTGATCACTTCAGCCGCATTAGGTAAAGTAAAGGTGATCTCGATTCCTTTCACTCCTCCTTGAATGAGCGACTGGCAAGTTTTCTTTCCTTGTTCCTTTGTAGTTCCCCGCACAACAGCAATCACACCAGCTTTTTCAAGTTTCTTTAGTACTTCTACTCGTTTCATTTCTCAACATCCTCTTCTGGCTTTCAAACAATACTACCAATTTCATTTCCATTCATTTGTGGACCATAGTCAACCTTCAAACGTGCTGCATCCATTTCGGGAAAGACCACGATTATCGAATTATCTTTATTATTTTTCTCAAGAATAGATAGATCAATTTTTGCCAAAAGTGTGTCCTTGTTAACCTTCTGGCCTTCTTCTACTAATATCTCATAACCTTCACCTTGTAATTCGACCGTGTCAATTCCCATATGAATCAATGCTTCTTCACCATTTTCAGCTTTTACAATTACCGCATGTTTAGTTGGAAAAATAGAAGAAATGGTTCCATCGAGTGGTGAGTAAACTTCGCCATTCTCAGGTTTAATTGCAAATCCTTCACCCATCATTTTCTTCGCAAAGACTGCATCATTCACCTCAGTAATACTAGTTACATTTCCTTGAACAGGATTATAAATCTTCTCAATTTTTTCTGATTTTTCAGTCTTCCTTTTTTGTTCTTCCTGCTCCATTGCCTCATTAGGATCAAAGAAGAAGTAAACTAACCCTCCTGCTACCAGCATCCCAGTTAAATGAATGATGAAATAGTCTCTAATTCCAGTAGCACTATATAAATAAGTCACTAGACCAGGAATTGCCGCGACGCCCATTCCGGTACTTTTTGCATGCAATAATCCGGCGATCCAACCAGCAGCTGCTCCACCAGTCAAGGCAAAAAGAAATGGTTTGCCAAACTTTAAATTCACTCCAAAAATCGCTGGTTCCGTGATTCCTAAAAATGCCGGTAAAGAAGCAGACATTAAGAAGCCCCGTTTCTTTTTATCTCGAACTTTCCAGCCCGTTACCAATGCTGCTGTTGCCTGCGCAATGATTCCCCCGGTAATCATCGCATTAAAGGGATTAAAACCCGTGTTGGCCAATAGATCTGTTTCCAGTGCTAAGAAAATATGGTGCATCCCCGTGACAACAATTGCCTGCTGTGTGCCGCCGATAATTAGTCCACCCAAGCCAAACGGCAAACCAATCACTGCTTTGGCTGCACCTAAAACGAGCAACTCAATATACTGACAAATAGGACCAATGATAATCAGACCTAGTAATCCTGCAACCAAAATTGTTGTAAAGGGAGTTACGATCAAATCCAGAACATCAGGGACTCTCTTCTTTAAGAACTTTTCAGTTTTGGCAGCAATAATCGCCACCATCAATGCAGGCAGAACTGAGCCTTGATAACCAACTACATTCAAATCTATCCCGAAAAAGCTGAATGTGATAGCATCCGCTACTCCTTTTGCCACATCGCTAGGGTTGGGCAGTAATGGATTTACCAACATTAATCCCAAAACAATCCCTAATACTGGACTACCTCCAAATTGCTTCATCCCGGCCCAAGCAATTAGAACTGGCAAAAAGGTAAAGGCCGTTTTCATTAAAATTGTTGCGATTGTCAACACGTTAGGATTCATCTCAACCCCAAAAGCATTAATACAGTTAATAAATCCACTAAACAACCCGGTAGCTACTAACACCGGAATGACTGGAATAAAAATGTCACCTAAGATTCTAGATACTTTTTTAGGTAGAGACATTCCTTCATAGAGGTCACCCTTAATATCAGTATTCAACTCATCACTCGAACTTCCGACTACTATGTTATATACCCGATCCACAAAACCTGTTCCTAGAATAATTTGATACTGCTCTCCTGCAAAAAATTGACCCTTAACTCCATCAATAGTCTCAATAGTTGCTTCATCGACTTTTGCTTTATCATTTAAAGTAAGACGTAAGCGAGACGAACAATGCCCAACTGCTCGAATATTTTCTTTCCCACCAATCGCCTCAATGATTGCATTTGCTACTGCTATATCTTTACTTTGATTCATTTTCAATTCCTCCTTTAAGGTCTTCCAGCAGAACCATCAGGTAAACGACACAACGTCCATTCCGCCATACGGTCATGCGTTGGAAAGGCTGCCGCAGCCTCTTCATCAATATCAACACCAATTCCTGGCTGATCATTCAAATAAATATACCCATCCTTGGCAACTGGGGTACCTGGAAATACTTTATAGGTGTTTTCCTTGATACTGCAGCTCCATTCTTGAATGCCAAAATTCGTTGATGTGATACTCAAATGTGTATTCACTGCATGTCCAATTCCAGTCATGTCGCCAGGCCCATGCCAAGCTGTTCTAACGCCATAGGCATCTGCCAGTGCAATAATTTTCCTTGTTGGGGTAATTCCACCTACTTGACTAAGATGAAGTCTCAAATAGTCAATCGTACGATTTTGAATAAGATCCATCCACTCATGCGGATTGTTGAATAATTCCCCCATCGCCAAAGGAATGTTCGTATGTGCTCTCAAATGCTCAAACCATTGAACCTGCTCGGGTGGCAATGCATCCTCTAGGAAGAGTAGATCAAATTTTTCTAATTGATTGGCAAATTTCACTGCGTCACTCGGTGTTAACCGTTCATGAACATCGTGACAAAGCTTGATGGAATCACCAAATTTTTCTCGTAATTTTTCAAACCCTTCAATCATCGTCTTCATGTAAACATCTGGATCGTAATAGACTCCTGGAGTGCTTTCATTTGGCAGATGCATGGCTTGATTATTGCCCCCGTAGCCGCCAATCTGTACTCGAATTTGTCTCCATCCTTGATCTACTCTCGTCTGTACCAGTTCAACGGCATCACTGACACTCTGTGCATCTGCATGAATATACGCTGGAACTGCATCACGAACTTTTCCACCAAACAATTGATAAAGAGGCATATTAGCTAATTTCCCTTTAATATCCCATAACGCCATATCAATACCAGACAATGCATTGTTCAGTACAGGTCCATTTCTCCAATAACTGCTTACCGAAGCTGTTCGCCAAATGTCTTCGATGCGCTGCGGATCTTTTCCTATCAAAAAGGGTTTTAAATACTTTTCAATAGCTGTTACTACTACTTCATATCGTTGCGTAAATGTGGCACAACCTACTCCGTAAATACTTGGATCATTCGTTATTACTTTGACAGCTACTAAGTTAATTCCTTCCGGAGCTGTTGCAATGACTTTGATGTCCTTAATTACTAACGCTTTCATAAATAATAAGACCTCTTTCCTAAATTTGACTCAAGTATAATCGATTCTTTTTTCTGCGCCTATAGATCCTGACAGCTTATGTAAATGATTCAGCGATAGATTCTTTTCCCAAAAACTGGAATTTTTCCCAGCTTACCAAATAAAAAAACTCCCCAATCAGGGAGTTGCCTCTTGTTTATACTCTATATAGCGTAGAAATAAAATACTGACTAAAATAAAATATGGATCAAGTACACTGTACTTTTTTCCTTTACCAATTGGTACTTGGTCTAAGTTCACAAAAATATTTTCATTGCTGAAGTGAGCAATCTGATTCTCAGAAAAGCTGGTAATGACAACAAACGGAACCCCCTTTACCTTCAAATCTTTAGCAAATGAATGGGCATTGTCAGATCTTCCTTTTAGCGAAATAATAAAAACTAAATCCTCCGTAGTTAAAGTATCCGTCAAAGAGCCAATCTCGTCCACTCCTTCAACTACGTAGAAATGTTCATCTCCTGCTAGAAAAACCCGACGCATTTCCTGGGCAACCGCTCTCTGTAAGGTTCCAGTACCATAAATAAACACCTTTTTACTATTTTGAATAAGCTGGAATACCGTTGTAAAATCACGATACTTTAATTCATTCATTGAATTAGAAATAATTGATACATAACGATCAATTAAGTTTCCTTCCAATTCCTCTGCCTCTAACTCCAATTTCAAAGCATATTTTAGTTCTGAAAAACCATTAAATGATATCTTCTGTGCAAATCGATGAATACTCGATTTTGAATAATTACATTTTTTTGCCAAATCAATTAACGTTGATTCTGATGCTTCTTTTTTATGATTAGAAATATATTTCCAGATAGCCAAATCATTATCATTAAGCTCGAAAAAGTACTTACTTACTAGCTCTTCTACTTTATTAGACACTGCTTTCCACCCCGTTAAGCCGTATTTTCTTCATTGTACAACATAATAAAAGGCTTAGCGATATGGTTTTGTGTTGAGAGAATTGATGTGTCAGTATTATTTAAATTTTTAACCACCTCTTTGTGGAAATTATTAGTTTTAGCTGTTGATTTTGGACTTGTATCATTTTTAGTACAAAGGCAGCGTATCCACACCGAAACCGAAAAAAACCACTCAACAACGACATTGATTGGCTAATTTTCGTACTCAACTATTCAATTCAATCGAGAACTTGTTCGTCTTATCATTTTAAGTTCTCTATTCACTCAACCAGACAACATCATCAATGATCTGATAAATTGTATCTTCTGAATTTTCTTCTATTAAATAGGCTGAATTTATAATTTTATTTACATCTTTTAAGGACCATAGTTTATTCTTTACATCTTCAAACATTTCTTGCTTAGACCATTGCGTTAGAAATATTCCTTCGTCCCAAGTTAACTGGGTAGATGCTTCAATTTTTAGCTCTGCAGGTAAGGCAGCACTAGATTCAACCTCTGAAAAGAGCGTATCATAGTTATGCAATGATTCGCGATAACTTGCTACAACCTGTGATTGCATGAAGTCATTTTTGAATATCCATATCTTTAAGTAATAAGGTTCATCAAGTTCTTCCAACCTTTTCTTCCAAGAAAGATAAACATCAATTAATGCATGAACGATCAAACGTTTATACCAATTAGGTAACGTGTACTTTCTAAGGGAACAAAATGGACAGCTCCACAGCTTTGCGTAGTAGATAGATTTTTGTTCCAACTCATCTAAGTCTAAAACTTCATTGTCCATTATCCAATAATCTACATCCTTTAACCGTCTTTTCCACCCGCGAAGCTTTTGTTTTTTATAGTCAAATTTCCATCCCATATTATCTCCTAATTTAAAGCCTAAACCTCATTTATCTTACTCAAAAATCCATCAGACAATGCATATTGATGGCATTTTGCATACATTCTGAGTTTATAAATATCAAGGGGCGTGAACTTTTTAGATTATAAAGCAAGCGTTGATCACTTCTCTCGATTTTCCTCGCTCCGATAAACCAAACCTAATCCTTTTAAGAAATTACGCGCATACTTATCTCCACAAGGTTTGAAGTTGCGATGTCCTTCTTTTCGTAAAATAGCCCCAAGCTCCCCCTTTGAAGGATAGACTTTTGCCTCAGCAAGAATGGCCAACATGTCATCACTAGTCAGGAATAGTGCAATCTTCAGCTTTTTCAGAAGAATATTATTGATATATTTGATCTCCTTGTTTTGAGGCTGTACTTCTTCCACAGGTTTATCTTTTTGCGGACCGCGTTTAAGAATGATGAAACCATTCAAAAAGGCATCTAATTCTTGATTGTCTATAGGCTTCAAATACACATTGTCTTCCTCACGTGAAGCAGGCTTCACTTTAGTCAACATCTTATGCATATCGTCCTTAGTAATCGTGATTCCACCTAGCTCAAAAGCTTCGATAAGATCAGCATCCTTAATATCAATTGCATATCTTAAACGTAACAATCTGTCATTATTGTTCATTTAATATCTCCTTGTTTTCGTTTTTCTAATTGAAAATCTCGAGTATAGATTTCATTCATCATACCTGTTGTAGTATACCTTACAATCAATTGCTTTAGTGAGGCAAATGGAAATTTAGCAAGATACTCCAGACTATCCAGACTATGTAGTACCTTTCTGTTCATACAGGAATTATTGTAAATAAGGATCGAGACAATGGGGACTTGTTGCTAACAGCTTCACGAAAAAGACATTTAGAATTACACATATGTAGGAAACATTCCTGTACATAAGGTGTAATTTCTAAACGCCTTTATTCATTCAAAGCAAAAAGTCATTGCTATTACTAAGCTTAACTATGGGAATTCAGTCATTCGTTCACGTTCAAATACCATTGATTCCCTAAATAATTTTGCCAAGGATTCACTATCCTGTTCTCCTAGATATTCCATATATTGACCTCGCCATTCTTTTCTGATAACAATCGGCACTCCTAAATATTTCATACTCAGGTACATCAATAGTAGGCGTCCGGTTCGCCCATTTCCATCAGAAAAAGGATGGATTCGTTCAAACTGAATATGAGTATCTGCTAATACTTCCAAAATTTCTTGTTCATCAGTTAATAAATCTAGACGGTAGTTTGTATTGTCAGCCCATTGACTCATTAGTAATGGCATTTCCTCCGGCACAGCCGTTTTGAATTCCGCTCCACGGATCGCATTTTGCTGCGTTTTAAACTGACCCTTATCATGCTGCAGACGATCTGTTAGCAGAAAATGAAATTGCTTGATTTCTGCTATATCTAATGACTGATTTTCAGCTAACAATCCGATCAAATAATCAAAGGCTTGCTTATGATTTTCAATTTCATAAAATTCACGAATGCTTTTACCGCTGCTGGGAAGCGTTCCTTCTAAAATGATAGAGACTGTCTGTGGCAAACTTATTGTGTTGCCTTCTATTCCACTGGAATGATACGCCATTCGGACAAGCACATCATCTAAATAATCTTGAGAAACATCCATGTCTTTTCCTCCCCACTCGTGCTTACACTATTTTATTATACCTTAATCGAGCTACTCAAAACACTTGTAGCTTTTATATCTACACTGACACTAGCATCTAATGTTCAAATGTCCTCAAAAAAATACTTACTTATATTACGAACCCACATATCGCAAATAATACTTTCAAAAACCGCATTACTCAGTATCCCTCTCCCTATCATAAACCAATGATAGTCATGACTTTTCTCGATAGCATCAGATTTCTTATTACTATAGCTAGTGACAAAAATCCGGAATGTTCGTGATTTTTGCAGGTGGTCAGACTATAATAAATGTAGTGATGAGGAGTGGAGGTAGTACGGTGATTGAAGCATTTATTGAAAAGGATGTTATTCGACAAGTCAAGTTGATCGAATACCTTTATGAGTTAGAAAAGCTGACCTTGCGTGAGGTTGCCAAGCGACTACAAGTGACAACGAATACAGTGAAACGAGACTTTGATAAAGTCGTCTTAATATTAGAGGAGCAAATCGAGTTTTCTGAAATCACCAGTACAACGATTTCCATTATTTTTAATAGCTCCTTTACGCGTTATGAATTAATTAAAATGATCTACCAAGATTCGTATTTTTTAAAAACATGTGCGTATTATTTGCTTGGTGAATCCGATTATCTGACTCTAGTAGAAGCAGAATTTATTTCAGTTGCTAAAGCTTTCACAATAAAGAAACAGGTAGAAAACTATTTCAAGGCAGCAGAGATCATGGACGAAAATGGTGCCTTCATTAATAATGAAATTCGCTATCGTTTAGTCCTTATTTCTGTTTGGATGCGATGCGATGTATTGGATAGGCTGATTGTTTCAGATAAGTATAAAACTGCTACTGTTTTTGTTGATCAAGTCTTATTCAAGTTTGCCAATGGCTACGAAAAAAACAAAAGAGAATATCAATTTTTGCTGCTGAATACCTACTTGTCGCTCAGTCGCTTTAAAGATTTTTCTTTAATTTATGAAGAAGAAGCCATTACCTATTTGAAAAATACACCGACTTTTCAACAACTGATGGATGTTAATGACTTGATTTTAACGAAAGAAAAATTACCAGAAACTGAAATTCAATATCTGGCTTCGATTTATAAAACGATCCCTTTAAACACGAGTAATTACTTAATTGTGGAAATGAACTATCAGAGGGAAAGAGAATTGATGATCGATAAAAACTTTATGGTTCGACAATTGCTTAAAAATTTTGAAGATGAATTTTCTGCTGATTTGTTCAACCATATTCTATTTGAAAAACCCTTTATGAATTTTATCTATTCTTTATGGCAGGAAACCCAAGCTTTTTCTGTTGAAAAGCATTTTTATCTAAGTGACCAGCAATTACAGTTAGCAGAAAGAATCAAGCAAGTCTTAGAATCTTGGCAGAAACACTTCCATTTAGAAACAGAAGTCATATTCAATCAGACCACACTTGAAAAGTTCTGCTCTCAAGTAACCGTGAGTTTGATGCAAAAAAGAACCCCAAAATTTGTTTTTTTCTTTATTGCAGAAGATGAACTATCCCATACTATTTACCGGGAGAACTTAAAACGTTGGTTGAACTTGGACTATAATGTTATTGATAGCACTATGTATTATTCCTTAGATGAATTACCAATTTATGTCAAAGACTGGCCAAGTATCGTTATATGCGAGCGATCGCTAAAATACGATTTCACGATTCCCGATTCACTCACCTTCTTTGCAATCTCACGAAACTCGATTTTAGAGGATACCAAAAATATTTTATCCTATGTTTATAACTGGAAAACTGAATAATACCTCAAAAGAAGACAGCTGTACCTTAGAAAAGCCATTCTGGCACTAGGGCTACAGCTGTTTTCTTTATTTTTTCATCTTTTGTGAAAATCCATGAAATAAGATAGAAAATATCCTGGAAAAGAAATTGTATACTACTCTCGAAAAAAGAAATAAATCTATTTTATTAAAGGGAGTGTTTACAATGACTGCATTAAAAAAAGCAATGATTTTTTCTATTGGTTTATTGTTACCACTGACTTTTCTAGGATTCGCAAAGCAAGATGATCATTCTAATGCAAGTGCAAAAGACACGATGCCCCCTAAAATCGAGCATATCGCAGACTGCACGTTGACATTGAGCGAAGCAAAAAATTTTGATCCAATGGAAAATGTACAATCTTTTGATAACGTAGATGGAAATCTAACAGAAAAAATAAAGCTAAACAGTGACTTAAAGAAGGATACGGTTGGAAAATATGAATTGATTTACTCTGTAGCAGACAGCAGCGGCAATAAAACTTCTAAAAAACGAACAGTCACAATTGTTCCAGACAAAGAAGCCCCTTCAACTGTTGAGCCTGCTGTTTCTGATCAACCAAAATCCGTTGAAGCAGATACTCCAGTTGCTGAAAATAATCCGGACGTTTCTGAAACTGTAGAACCAGTTGCGGATAATACTCTTTCAGAAAATCAACCTGCCTTGGTCGAAGAGAATACAGCACCCGTTCCTGAAGCTGAACCAGTCATGATCCAACAAAATTCTACTATCAGCTTTTTAGGTAGTACCATTCCCTTCATCAATTGTAATGGCGCTAGTGCAGCTCCTAGCAGCGGCGCCGGTACATGGACAGGGACAGGAATGGTCAATGATGGCGCACCTACCCACTTCATTGGGCATAATCCTGGTGACTTTGCACCAGTAATGAACATCACAGTGGGCACACCAATTACCGTAGTTGATGGGCAAGGCAACACCCGTACCTACACAGTTTATGAAGTACTTGATGTCTATGATGACGGAATTAATGTCCATGACCCAAACGACGATATTTGGGGTAGAGTAATTGATGCTGGGGGAGAACGCATCTCTCTTCAAACCTGCATCACTGATTCAGTGAATCGAATCGTTTTAGCAAGCTAAAAACAATTCTACAGATCAATAAAATGAACCCTGTAAATAGTACGCAGAAAAAACGTGTACAAGTTTACAGGGTTCATTTTGTTCAGTGATCCTATTTTTATTGATTCAACCTCTTTTTGTTTAGTGTAAGAATGTATACATAGAAAAATAGTTAAATGGATGCTTCATTATGGCAGCCTCTTGATCGGAGGATACTGTTTCAGTTACTTATGATATGGACTATTCGTATTTATCCGAAACGCTCGATAAATCTGCTCCACCAAAATCAACCGCATCAGCTGATGAGGATAGGTCATCTTCCCAAAGGATATTTGAGCATTGCTGCGCTTCATGACTTCTGGACTTAGACCTAATGATCCACCGATAACAAAGACGAATTGACTGTTGCCAGAAACCTGCAGCCGATCCAGTTGGGCTGCAAAATCTTCGCTGGTGGGATTTTTACCTTCTATAGCTAGTGCATAAACGTATTCGCCTTCTTTGATCTTGGATAGAATCCGTTCGCCTTCTTTTTGTTTGACCTGCTCCATCTCGGCTTCGCTTAATTTTTCGGGAGCTTTTTCATCAGGTACCTCTAAAATCGTTATTTTTGCGTATTTCGACAAACGTTTGACATACTCAGCAATCCCTTGAATTAAGTACTTCTCTTTGAGCTTTCCCACAGTTATGATTTTAATATTCATTTTATTTTCCTCTTTTCCACTTTTTTATCCACACTAATCACAGGTTTATCCACAAAACTAGTGGATAAAAAGCCTGTTTTGACACGAATGTTCTTTGCAAACATATGTTTTCCCCAGACTTATCCCCGTTATCCACACAACTGTGGATAACTATATATTGCTTTTTAACATAGTTTTCCCAGACTTTTCCACTAGAATTGTGGAAAAGTGTTCTAAATTTTTTCATGTTATAAAAAATAATTACCTAACTTCTTCATAAAAAAGTCAAAACACCATAGTAGACTAACCTTAGATAAAAATACTATACTCAATATAACGTATATTTAAGTAAAGGTGGAGGAATAAAAATGATGGATAGAAATGATATGACCCCTACTCCAAAAAAATCTAATGGTTTCTTTAAACGTTTTGGTATTGGCCTATTAGGCGGTTTGGTTGGGGCAGGCTTGATATTTGGGATTTACTATGCAGCAACTAGTGCTGGTTCTGGTGACAATGTCAGCGGCTCGCCAAGTGCTGGCAGTACTCAGGTCAGCAACATGAAGGTTGACGCAAATTCAGACATTACTGGCGCTGTTGAAAAAGTTCAAGGCGCAGTAGTCTCCGTGGTTAACTTGCAAAAACAACAGCAACAGCAGCAAAATGGTTTAGGCGGCTGGTCAGATATTTTTGGCGGCGGTAATAGCGGAAACAGTGGCGAAGAATCCCAGGATAGCCAAAGTGAAAGCGACAGTGACGGCAATTTAGTAGAGGCTTCTGAAGGCTCTGGTGTCATTTATAAACGTGAAGGAAACACAGCATACGTAGTAACCAATAATCATGTTGTTGAAGGTCAAAATGGGTTGGAAGTATTGCTAAAAGATGGTTCCAAGGTAAAAGCTGAACTAGTCGGAACCGATACTTATACCGACTTGGCTGTTTTAAAGATTGAGTCGGACAAGGTTGCGGACATTACACCTGCTACTTTTGGGGATTCTGACAGCTTGAAGGCTGGAGAACCAGCGATTGCTCTAGGTTCTCCATTAGGTTCTCAATATGCAAACTCCGTGACTGCAGGCATCATTTCTTCACTGGGTCGTCAAGTAGTCAGCCAAACGAGTGAAGGTCAATCTGTGAATATTAATGCCATTCAAACAGATGCTGCAATCAACCCTGGGAACTCCGGTGGTCCACTAGTAAACATTGCCGGACAAGTTATCGGTATTAACTCTAGTAAAATTGTTCAAACTGAATCTAATGTAAGTGTTGAAGGGATAGGTTTTGCAATCCCAAGTAATGATGTGGTGAATGTCATCAATCAACTGGAAACTGATGGAAAAGTAACCCGACCTGCTTTAGGAATTACTATGCATAACCTGTCGGACTTAACTAGTCAACAGCAAGAACAAATCGTGAAGGTGCCTAGCTCTGTGACTCAAGGTGTGGTTGTTGCATCTGTTCAAGGAGCTACCCCAGCTGAGAAAGCCGGCTTGAAGCAATATGATGTGATTACCAAAATCGATGGTGAAAATGTTTCTACTGGTGTTGAACTGCAATCAGCTTTGTACAAACATAAGGTTGGCGACACAGTTGAAATTACCTACTATCGCGAAGATAAAGAGCATACAACTAAAGTTGAACTGTCACTAGATTCTAGCGCATTGCAAAAACAAGCAACTAACCAACAAAATCAACAAGGTGAATAACTAAAAGGGCGGTCGCGAGATCGTCCTTTCCCATATGCAAAAGAAGCAGAGAAATCCCCAATTACTTGGTCGATTTCTCTGCTCCTTTGCGTTTTATCAGTGGTTTGTAGACAACATAATAACCAATTACACCAATCATTACAACAATGGATACGATGCCTCCAACAACAGGTGCTGTCGGCCTGTAGACAAGTCGAATCTGATGGCTTCCCTTTTTAGGAACATTAACTGACAAAAAACTGCCGAAAACTTTATTAGTCTCTACTTGCTGATTATCAATATAAACCTTCCAGGCATCATCGTAAGGAATCGACAAGTACACTGTCTGATTGTCTTCCTCAGCGTTTAACGTGCCTCGCAGCTGATCGTCTCGTTGTCCTTTTAAATCAAATGCAAATTCATACTTATCATTCAACAGTTGATCAAAGTTTGTTTCATCCAACGTAGCGATTTCTGCCTGTTTAAAGTTAAAGTCTTTCTTACCTTTCAACTCAACCGTAACCTGCTCACCAGCTTCAAAATCGCCTAAGTTGAACAACTGATTGGTTTGAATCCCAATTGCCGTTTGGTGTTTTTTGCCATTGACTAACAGCTCATCTACATTCTTCCAATAAACCTTAGGCAAATACATGAAAAGCTTACCGTTCTCAGTGGTCTCTAAGGTAAAGGTATTAGGTGTCGTTCCTAGAGTCATTTTAGCTGGTTGGAAATAGTGCTTCTCCTGTTTCTTCAGTGCCTGCAAAATACTTTCCTGGTTTTCGATTACCTTGTTAGGCTGCAATTTTACTTGGCTGTCCTCCAACAGCAACCCCATTCCTAATGCTTCAGTATTCTCGTACACATAGAGATTATGGGATTGCTTAATAGCCTCCCGATCATCTATATCCTGCGGCTTAATAGAATAGCGAATATTCAACAATAAATTCAATACTGGATTTTCATCTACATAAGTAAAGCGTCGGACATTCCGCGAATAAATTCCCAAATTGACTAAGGTATCCAAAACATCCTTTTCCAAAGTAGACGTATAACTAGAAATATCAGCAAAATTATACAAAAAGGAGTCATTGTAGCTGTTGTAGGCAATCGAAAAGCCATCATTTTTTTGATCCGTCTTTTCATTGATTCGCCAGAGTGTCGGCGAAGAGTTCAGCCCCTCAATCAGCTCACTTTGATTGTCGTAAAAATCGGCGAACTTGCTTTGACTGCCAAAGGGAACCGCTCTTAGAGATTGCTGATAATTAAAGCCTAGCTCGAAAAAGGTCACACAAGCGATAATGCCAATTAACCAGTGATAGTTTTTCCGCTTCATCACAATAAGTAAAAATACGTACAACCAAATTAGCAGCAAGCTATACCAAAGATAAGCCGTATTTCCTATCAGTTCATTTTTAATAAACCAGCGTTCACTCAGTGATCGTTCAAAATTTACACTTACTGGTGCCAGTAAAAGCAAGATAGTAAATACACCTGCAGCCTTGACCAAAGTCTGAGTCACTTGCTCCTTATCCAGTTTCAACCAAGCCGCATAAGCAAAGCGAATCATCAACAAACTGAAAATGAACACATTACGGTAAGGAAATCCGGCCGGACTTTGAAACATGTGCCAGACTGTATTAATCAGTTGGACAATAAAGGACAAAAACAAGGCCAACATCAAGAAGAAGGTACCCTTTTTTTCACGTTTATCAATCTGTTTACAAAAGAAGTAGGTGATAAACAATAAAACCATTAAGATACCTGAGTACATCGTCGGCAGATGCTGTAGGCGATCCTCGAACTCATAGGTACCTATTCCCAGTTCTCCAAAAGCTGACAAAGCGAACCGAGGAGTTGGAGCAAAGCTTAGCGGATCAAAATTGGTTTTCGCAGTCCGCAGCATTCCCACTAATGATGGAAGTAAAATAAAGCTGGTAGCAATCCCCGCTAAAAAAGAAACGACAAAAAACTTCTGCCACTCGCGCCAGAGGGTCTTTAATTTCCAAGCACCTTTTTCCGGATGACCCAGCCAGTAAAGATATACGCTGTAAATAACAGCATATAAGCAAACCATGTAGCCTAAATAATAATTAGTTACGATCGTCGCAAACAGCGAGAGCCCATACAGTGCTCCGGTTTCCTTCCGCCATAGTTTTTCTAAGCCAAAGGTCACTAGCGGCAGTAAGATCAGCGCATCCAGCCACATAAAATTTAAGCTGTAAGCCACCACAAAGCCGCATAAGCTGTAGGACGTTGAAAAGATGATTGTTGTAAAGCTAGGCTTACCGAAGTGGCGAGCCAAATAGTAATACATAGTACTTCCCATCGTAGCGATTTTGGCAGTAATGATCCAGATTAATGCAATCGGCAGGTTTTTATCTTGAAAGAACAGACAAATCAAATTATAAGGACTGATTAAATAATAGCCGCTCAAGGCCTCGATTGAACCACCAATACCGTTTGAGAAGGAATACAGACTGACTCCTTCATCAAAGAATCGCTTAAACAGACTCATGAACTCCAAGTACTGAGTTCCGATGTCACTCACTAATAAATTGTTATCACCAAAAGGAGCAATCGCCAGTGAGTGCCAAATCAACAGCATGATAACAAACGGCACTAGAAAACTCCCTAGTCCGCGCAAAAATTTCTGTCTGGTCATTTCAACCTCCTTGATACAAAATTTCATTTTTTCAGAAATTTTCTTTATTCTAATCAAGGATAGCCATTATCTGAATTTCTGTCAAAAGTCTTAAGACCGATTTAACAAACAATTAGTAGGATATTTTTCAAAAAAACACGGTTTTTTATGATTTTCAGCAAAAAAATAGCCAAACGAAGGGGTTCTTCGTTTAGCTATTGCTTATTTTCCTACTTGAAAAGCTTCGCCCACTACGGCATCTTCATTAAGAACCAAGATTCCTTTTTTCTCTGAGGCATTCGGCAGATGCAATTCTTTAGCTGAACAAATCATGCCATAGCTTTCCACGCCCCGTAATTTGCCAGGCCAGATCATTAAACCATCAGGCATCATAGCACCTGGTTTAGCAACTACCACTTTTTGTCCAGCCGCAATATTGCTGGCACCGCAGACAATTTGCAGTACTTTTCCGTTATCTACTTCTGTTTCAGTGATATGCAAATGGTCTGAATCAGGATGATCGACACAGGTCCTCACGTAGCCTACTACGATTTTCGGTTCATCGTCTGATGCTAAGCGTTCTTCAAAACCAGCCATTTCCATTTGTTTATTCAATACACCAATTTCTTCATCATTCAAAGTTACCTGACCCTTGCCTTCAATCGTCAAATATTCGGAGACGTTGAAGAAATTCCAAGCAACAGTTTGTCCTTCGTTGGTTTGAATACGCGCAACATTTGCTTTACGCTCAGTTTGATTTTCTTTGTTTTCATCATTGGCAACGATCACTAGTAGTGTATCGCCGATTGTTTCCTTATTATAAGCAAAAATCATGCTGTGACCTCCCTTTAATCCTCTGGTATCTTAACAAAAAAAGCAAAAAAGTTCATGAGAGATTTTTCATTTAATAAAACTACTTTGATGCAAAAGAAAAGCTGGCTATTCACCAGCTTCTTTACTTGGATGAACGATAAGTACATCACAAGGTGCTTCCTTAATGACATAGCTTGCTACACTACCAGTCATAAACCGTTCAACCGCATTTAACCCCGATTGTCCAACCATAATTAGATCAATGCCATATTTTTCTGGCAGCTTGTGAGCCATCGCTTCTTTGGCCGATCCGTAAGCCAAGATTCCTTCCACTTCATCGTAGCCGAAATCCTTGGCAAGCTTCCGATACTCAGTGATTAGCTGTTTGGCATCATTGGTTTGCTGATCAATGATGTTTTCGTTTAACGAAGAATAGCCCATAATATTGTAGGCTTGATTGTCCAAGACATGTGCGACATAAACCTTCCCTTGATTACGTTTAGCAACAGACAGGGCGTTCTTGAATGCCTCAAGTGCTTGATCACTACCATCCGTACCTACTAAGATGCGCTGATAATTTTGTATAATCATTTCTTTCACTTACCCTTCCACTTTTTCCAAAAAGTCCACGATCTCTTCTTTCGTCTTACGGTTCTTATTTACCAGACGCCCTAACTCTTCTCCGTCATTAGTCACAACAAAACTAGGAATTCCAAAAACATTCCATTCAGCGGCTACATCCAAATAGTCATCTCGATCGACTTGAATGAACTGAAACTGAGGAAAAGCTGCTTCAATTTCCGGCATTTGCGGCTTGATAAAGCTGCAGTCACCGCACCAATCGGCAGTAAAGAAGAAGATATTTTTCCCTTTTTTTACATAATTAGCTAGTTCCTCAATATTTTTTGGAATAATCATTTGCGTCACGACCTTTTCTTTTGTTACTTTAATTATACACGTTTCTTTTTGTTTTGCGAAAGAAAGTATTTTGGCAATTAAACAGACCTTTTAAGCAAATCTATGTTAAAATTGATGGGAAATAGACGGCAGGAGGGTTTATGCACATGGGCAAACACACAGATTTTTCCCGCGGCTTACTAATTGGTTCAACTTTTGGACTAGTGGGTGGAATTGCTGGTAGTTACTGGTTTCAGAAAAAACAAAATTTATCCCCGGATGAAATTTTAAATCGCATCAAAAAAGCATTTCTAGAAGAAGGTCCTATTGAAGGCTCCTGGATCTCTTTTGAGACAAAACCTTTAAGGAAATTTGCCATTCGTATGAATGGTGTAGAGGGCGGCATCACTCGTCTTGAGGATGGAAAATTGGTTGCTTACGAATTTATGGCGGATGCCAAAACCGGAGCAGTCCTAACTATTGATCGCTTAGCTATGTAAAAAGGTTACGAAAATCTTTTGGATTTTCGTAACCTTTTTGTTTACTATTTTGCCAAGCGATAAATCGCATCAGCATAGATAGCTGTTGCCCGTAAGATATCTTCTACTGGCATAAATTCATTGGCTTGGTGCATGGTGTCGGTATAACCTGGGAATTGCGCACCATAAGCAACACCGCGTTCTAATAGACGGCCAAAGGTTCCTCCGCCGATGATTTTTTCTTCACCCTTTAATCCGGTATGCTCTTCAAAAACATCCATCAAAGTAGCAACTAGCTCGTCATCTCCTGGGACATAATGAGGCAGCATGTGATGACCATCTAACAAGACCTTTGCGTTGTCGGCAAATAGATCAGTTAACGTGCTTTCGATTTCTTCGGCAGTAATGCCTTTTGGATAACGGAAGTTTAAGACGATTTGGTTGTCTTCATCTTGTCCGTTTTCAAATTGGAAGACACCTGCATTCATAGTTAATTCACCCATAACATCATCCTGATAAGCTACACCCAAGTTTTTGCCATAAACATCTTCATGAATGTAATTAGCTGAATAATCAATAAAAGCTTTCGCAGCACCATCAAAATCATAATTGTTCAAGAAAACTGCTAAGAAGGTTCCAGCATTGATTCCTGATTGAGGGCTGGCACCATGTGCTGCTTTACCAACAAGATCGATAGAGACTTCATTGCCCTTCACTTCAGCATTACCACTGATTGGATTATTTTCTACGTAATCTGCAAAGTCATTGGCTAACGTTTGGGCAGCTGCTTCATCGGGTGTTTGAATAACTGCTTTGGCATTGCCAGGAACCATATTGGCACGCAGGCCGGCGTTAAAGCTGCTTAATACATAATCAACACCGTTGGTTCCGTCAAAATGAGGAACAAAGGTGACATTGCCTTTTTCTCCATTGATCATTGGGAACTCAGCATCAGGTGAGAAGCCAAAATCAGGTTTTTCTTCATGTTCAAAGTAATAATCCATATCTGCCCAGCCCCTTTCTTCATCAGTTCCGATGACAAAACGAATTTTTTTAGAAACAGGCAGGTCTAATTCCTTAATCATTTTCATTGCATAATAAGCCGCAACGGTTGGACCCTTGTCGTCGCTTGATCCGCGGGCATATAATTTGCCGTCTTTTACAACTGGTTCATAGGGATCAGTATCCCAGCCATCACCAGCTGGTACAACATCTAAGTGTCCGAAGATCCCTAAGGTTTCGTCCCCTTCGCCAAAATCAATGTGTCCCGCATAGTTGTCCACATTTTTGGTAGAAAACCCGTCACGCTCTGCAATAGTAAGCATTTTTTCCAAAGCTTCTTTAGGACCTGGTCCAAATGGAGCCTCCTTTGTTGCTTGACTGTCGTCACGTTCGCTGTTAATCCGCAACAAGTCGTTCAAATCGTTTAACAAGTCGTCTTTCCGTGCTTCGACTTCTTTTTTCCAATCAATGGTCATTGCATTCATCCTCCTTGTTTTTACCACTTTTATGATAGCACTCTGAATTACAAAATGAAAACAAAATAAACCGACTATTCAAGACAGATGACAAATGTTGTTTTATAATAAGAAGAAAAGCATAAAGAGGGTGAACCCTGTGAACCAACTGACCGAAGACATTTTGATAAAAGTCATTACTCAACGTCCAGAAAATTCTCATAAAGGAACCTTTGGACGGGCAGTTTTAATCGGTGGAAATAATCAATACGGCGGCGCAATTATTATGAGCGCTGAAGCTTGTATCAATACTGGAGCTGGGTTGACAACCGTCGTTACAGCTGAAAAGAACCATGCCCCCCTGCATGCTCGACTGCCAGAAGCAATGGTCGTTGATTTTTCTGATACGGAGCTGCTGGTGGAGCTGCTAAAGAATGTTAATGTGATTTTGGTCGGTCCCGGATTGGGGCTAAGTGTCACAGTCTTATCGATTCTAAAAAAAATCTTATCCCTTCAACAGGAAAATCAGTGGCTGATTATTGATGGGTCGGCGATTACATTGTTTGCCAGTCATCAGCTGCCTTTGAAATATCCGGAAAAAGTAGTGTTTACTCCTCATCAAAAAGAATGGCAGCGGCTAAGCGGCCTAGAAATTGATAAGCAGACACCTGAGAACAATCAAGAAAAGCAAAAAGAATTGGCGGCTACTATCGTACTAAAAAGCCATCGTACAGAGATTTACGATGGTAATCAGATTTGGCATAATACGGTTGGAAATGCTGCCATGGCAACTGGCGGAACGGGGGATACCTTGGCCGGAATAATAGCTGGATTTATTGCTCAGTTTGGTGGCAGCAGCGAAAGCATTGCAGCAGCTGTCTACCTCCATAGTAAAATTGGGGATGACCTTGCACAGGAGCATTATGTGGTGATTCCTACATCTATCAGCCAAGAAATCTCTCGCTACATGAAAAACTACGCGCAAAAAGAAAGGACAGAAGAATGAAATCTTATCCTGGTTACACCCGCAAACCTTTTTATTACGAAACCGACAAAATGGGGATCATTCACCATTCCAATTATATTCGCTGGTTTGAGGAAGCTCGTGTCGATTTGCTGGAATTCGCTGGCTATCCCTTTGAACGAATTGAACGAGAAGGAATTATTGTTCCAGTTTTAGGAGTTAGCAGCACCTACAAAGAGATGGTTCGGTTCGGTGACGAGGTTCTAATCCATCCAATTATCAGTAAATATACCGGAACTCGTTTGAATTTTGAGTACCAAGTCATTAACCTAGCAACGGAAACGATCACTACCCTCGGAACCAGTGAGCATTGCTTTATGTCCAGTGAATCCAATCGACTGGTTCACTTAAAACGTCAGCATCCCACATTACATCAACTATTTATGGAGTATTACAAAACAAATGAGGAAGCTTAATTAAGCTTCCTCATTTGTTTTTTACTGCATTTAAGCCCAGCAAAATACCGTAGGCCGTGTCTTTTCCTGAGGTTTCCCCGATTGATAAAATCCTTTGTAACGCTTGAGCCAATACTGCTTCACTTGCCGCCTGATTCATTTTCTGCTGTAGCTCAACAAAAGGTGAACTAGCAAAGCCAGCAATCATTGCCTCCAGATAATTCTGGCTGACAATGGTTGTTCGATCAGTTTTTGAAGCCAAAGCGGTCATCAGCTGATTGGCTTCCGGCAATTGATAACTGATTAATACAAATAGATATCCCATCAGCAAATCATCGCCGCTAGGAGTTAATCCTTGACCGCGCCCAATGAAATAAGTCGTCAGCTGATTCCAAACTTCACTGTCTGGATTAGGCCGCATCAGAAACTCAAAAAAAGCCGATTCCTTTTCTTCAATAATTAAGCCCAGCTGAGGTTGCAGCTGAAAGTTTTCCAGTTCAGCAATCATCGTTCTAAGTACCGTAGAATTAAAGAAAATTGTAGACAATTCTAAAGGAACTGAGTCCACTGAGCTAAATTTGATTTTTTTCGTTCCTTTATGACTGTAAAAAATCATTGAATCAGGGGTTAATTTAACGACATTCCCTTGACGACAAAAAGGCTTTACTGCCTCAAAGCTTTCTGTTGTAATACGAATTCCGAAACTGGACAAAAAGTCTTCAGTATCGGTGACATGCAGCAGGTGCTCATTAATAATCAAATTAAAGGAGTGCTGGAAAACGCTGTGAACCTGTCCGATTTTGCCGAAGCAATCCAAGGTTGCTAAATATGAACTTATCTGACAAGTATTCTTCACGTTGCAGTACCCCTTTTTACAAATTAGCGATTGATAGTTACTTTAGTATCCACCTTCACTGTTACGCGACCATTTTTAATAACATAAACCCGTTCAGGAATATCGATAATCGCATTGGCTTTAACTTTAGTATCCAATAAAACTAAATCAGCTTTCTTGCCTTCTTCAATTCCATAATCAGTTAGACCTAAAGCTTTGGCTGGATTTTCAGTAATCATCGGTAAAACCGTTGGTAAATCGTCGGCTCCGCCCAAATGTCCTACTGGAACAGCTAGCATTGCAATTTGAATCAGATCACCATTACCATAAGGTGTGAAAGCATTTCGAATGTTATTAGTTGCCAAACAAATATTCACACCCGCGTCCCGAAGCTTGCGGATAGGTGTTACTGCACGGCGAACATTGTACTCATCATTACGTGCACCTAAATGTAAGTCAGTAGCTGGTAATGGCATCACATTGATCTTAGCTTCAGCCATTTTTCCGATCACACGGTCCAACTCATCTTTCTTCATTGCGTGTAAAGCAGTCAAATGCCCTACTGATACGCGACCTTCGTATCCTTCTTTAATCGTCTTTTCACATAGATATTCAATCGACGTTTCATCGGCTTCATCAGCAAAATCTTGATGCAGGTCAATGTCCTTATCGTATTTTTTGGCAATTTCAAATATCAAATCAATGTGCTCATTTGCTGGTGCATCATTGTAAGGAATACCGCCTACTACATCAGCACCCATATCCATCGCTTCGTACATCATTTTCTCAGTACCAGGTGCTTTAAAAATTCCCTCTTGCGGGAAGGCCACCACCTGCATATCAATCATATCTTTGTATTCTTCTTTTAATTTTAAAATCATGTTGAAGCCAGTAAATCCTTGGGCTGGATCAAATTCGGAATGGGTTCTAACTGTCGTTGCCCCACGACGAATAATCATTTCCAAGGCTTGCTTCGCCCGTGTATAAACATCTTCTTCAGTGAACGTTGGTTTCAATTTTGCGGTTACTTGAATCGCTTCTTTTAAAGTACCAGATTTGTTGGGCTCACGGTCGGCGATTAAGGCTTTATCCAAATGAATGTGACTTTCCACTAGTCCTGGAATCAATACTCGCCCTTCCGCTTCGATTACTTCATCGGCGTTTTCGTCAATAGTCGGTGCAATTTTGACAATCTTGCCGTTTTCAATCGCGATATCCTGCAACGCTTCGCCATCATTTAATCTTGCTTGTCTAATTAATAAATCCATTCTGTTCACTCCTATGTCTTTTTTTATATTACCCAAAAATTAAACCAATTGCTAATAGTAGAACCGAGGCTAGACTTAGCCATTTCACATTTCCCTTTACCACATCCAAAATTGGAATCTGGAAGCCGGAAGACAAGGCCTGCATGGTGATATTTACAAAACTCATTTGACTCCCTAAACCAACACCCATCGTAACAAATCCTAATGCTAACGGTGGGAACCCTAATGAAACGGCGACTGGCAATACTAACGTTAACACCGATCCTACGTAAGCACCTGCTGGAACACCAATTAACACTCCAGTTAAAATAGCTACTGGCACTACAATAAACTCAGGTGCGTTTTGAGCAATGCCGGCAATAACTGCAAAAGTACCAGTTTGCGCAATGACATTAATGAATGCTAAGAAAATCCCTACTTGGAACAGTCGAGTCAAAATATAAGTTGAGCCGTCTACCATCGCTTCCACCGATTGATTCATGGTGAAGTCTGTACAAACGAATACTAAAGCTAAGGTTAAAATCATATAAACCAATGGTGTAAAGAAAGCAAAGCCGATCAAATCATTTACCACTGGACCAAAGATTACTGCAAACAATAAGAAAATAGCCGGTAACGTTAATTTGAATAATTCTCCATTGGATTTTTTATCAAAGATATCATCCTCTGATTCCTTGAAGCCAACATTGCGGCGTTTGGTTCCCCAGAAGGCTAAAATGATTGCCAAGACAACAAATACCAACCAATAAGGACGCATAACTGAAACATAATCACCGACACTTACATCACCCAATTTGGAAACAATACTCGACTCTAATGAAGCAGGTGAAGTGGTGAAGGAAACGGCTGCTGCCAAGGACATCCCAGCAATCAACTCAGGTACAACCCCAACTGCTGCAAAGGCCAATGGGGCAATAACCATCGCACTGCCGCCGCCGATTCCTGACATGTAGGTCGCCGCTGCTAATAAAACCACGATAAATGCTGAAACATATTCTACTTTTCCTTTGGTTCCACGTTTAGCCAGCGTTAACGCTGCCGAGTAGCTTCCTGCCTTGAAGACCGCCATAGCTACTGCTGAGTTAATAATCGGAACTGTGATACTTAGCATAGAAGGAATAGTCTCCAGCAACTGAGCATTGGCATCCATCAAACTGATGCCGCCAATCAGCATTGCCAGAATCCCCGCAACTAAACCTGCGATAATCATATCGACCTTCATAAACAGTAAAACTAATACCAGTATTAATGGAACAATAACTAAAATAGCTTTAAACCCGGTTGGTGCTACAATGGCGTCTAATCCATCTGACGCATAAGCACTGATTCCTGAGGTTATGCCTACTAGTAACATCAACAGGAATAACGTAATTTTTCGTTTCATGACTTAACTCCTCTACTTTTTTGTAGTATTAACAAACAATTCTCGTTCCATAACCCGCTACAATATTGCTCAAATTTTCAATGGATGTAATCACAGCTTCTCGTTTTTGGCCTTCTTTAACAAAATCAATCGCTGATTCAACCTTTGGCAGCATGCTGCCTGGTGGGAATTGATTTTCTTTAATATATTGCTTGGCCTCCCCGATCGTCAATTTTTCCAACTTCTTTTGATCCGGTTGGTTGTAATTAATGTAGATATTGTCCACACCAGTCAAAATAATCAAACGATCTGCATTGATTTCTTTCGCTAGGTTGTTGGCGGAAAGATCCTTATCGATTACTGCTTCCACCCCTTCATACCTTCCATCTTGATTCTTGATAACTGGAATACCACCGCCACCTACACAAACAGTGATAACATCTGCTTCAACCAATGAAAGGATTGCCTCTTTTTCAACAATTTGTTTTGGCTTAGGAGAGGCGATCACTTTGCGATAGCCTCTTCCTGAATCCTCTTGATAAATTCCTTCTCCACTATCCATTTTTTGTTGGGCTTCCTCTTTAGTGTAAAACGGCCCAATTGGTTTAGTAGGATCTTGAAAGGAAGGATCTGCTGCATCCACTTCTACTTGAGTGATGACACTAATAACACTTTTTTTGATGTTTCGTTTTTGCAACTCATTTTGAATCGCTTGCTGAATCCAGTAGCCGATACTGCCTTCGGTCATGGCTACATTAGTGTCCAGCTTCATCATCGGCGTCTTTTCTGAATCACCAGCCTTTTGCTGAATCAACAGGTTTCCCACCTGTGGGCCGTTGCCATGGCAAATCACCACTTGCTCCCCTAGTTCAATAAATTCGATAATGTCTGACGCGACTTTACGAACAACCTCCTTTTGTCCCTCGTCAGTTGGAATTTTATCTAAAATGGCATTTCCGCCTAAAGCAATCACATTTAATCCCATGTTTATCTAATCCTTTCCTACTCTACCTCAATGCCTAATGATTTCGCATAGGCTTCTAATGCTTTCTCAAAGCAGTTTAATGGTGCTCTAACTGTTCCGGCACCAACCTGTCCGACACCAGCCTCTTTATTGGCAATCCCGGTATTAATAATCGGTGTAATGCCAGTTTCTACGACTTTGCGAATATCAATACCGAGACAAGTTCCTTGGAAATCCCAAGTTGGAATGGTCCAGGTTGGGTTATGCCCAATACTGATTTCTGCCATTTCATCGGAGATTGACAAAGCATCCTGGAATCCGCCAGCTCCCACAAAACGAGTTACTCCAGGAGCTGCTACCATTGCCATACCGCCTACTCCAATTGTTTCGGTAATCGCACTATCCCCCATATCCGGGTTACCATCTTCTTCAGAAAAGCCCGTAAAGTACAAGCCCTTTGGCAGATTAACTGGTGCAGTAAACCATTCATCACCAGTTTCTGCAATCCGTACACCAAAATCGACACCATTTCGAGTTAAGGTCGTTACTACGGTTCCTTTGGCATTTTTACGAGCCGTATCGACGATGGACTTACCGGCTGCCATCATAATATTCAAGAAGAATTGATCGGTATCCGCTAAGAATTTCATCACATCAAATTTATCTTGCTCATCCATTTGTAGTGTCACAATAAATGGTGCTACTTCTCTTAAAAAGTTTAACGATGCCGCAAAGTTGCGTTGGTGGAATTCATCCCCCATCGTAATCGACCGGGCAATCAAGACACTCAGATTAATACCTGTTACGCTTTGTCTTAACGCACCTGATAAGGTTGGACCCAAGATATCCTTCATCCAGTTCAAGCGGTCGATCACTTCCTGTGAAAAGGCCCCGAAACGCAGTACTTTACCAATGCCTTCGTTCATAGTGCAATAACCTGTTGAGCCGTCCAAACGGTTTTCAACTACAAATACGGGCATATTGGCTGAAGTAATTCCGCCCATTGGTCCTACTGCATGGACATGATGGCAGGGAATAAAACGAATCTCGCCAGCTTCCACTAAGGCGGTTACCTGATTTTCGTCAGTAGCCCAGCCTTCAAAAATAGCCGCTCCTACAACTGAACCCTTCATCGGTCCTGTCATAGCTTCCCAACTAATCGGTGGTCCAGCGTGCAGTAAGGTTCTAGTTTCTTCATTCAGCTCGGGAATAACATCCTTAGCTGGCACGACATCGGTTAGAAAAGGTTGTGCATTTTTGATTTTATCCATTACCTGTTGGTTTTCTTCTGCGATTTGTTCATCATAATCTTCTAAAGCATTCAAAATCTTAATCATTTTCTGATTACCGCCTGCTCGCGGTTTCCAGTTGAATTGTTCCGATTTTCCATCAAAGGCTTGAATCGATTGATTGAAGCTTTGCAGTCCAACGTTGATAATGCGTGGTTTGGTATTTAGCAATTCCATCACTGGATCACTAGGCGCAGGTACAGTTATTTTGCTTCCATGATAAGCTGCTACGGCTTTCGGTTCTTCCGTCAACTCAATTCCTTTTAAGCGTAACGCCAGCTGAACAGCTTTAGCATTGCTTTCGGTAACAAGCACACCTTCAGCTTCTAAGCGCAGAACTGCATCTTCATAATTTTGCGGATCTTTATTAGTGCCAACCACAGTAGCGACAAATTGTAAATCTGGATTCAATGCTTGGGCTTCCTTGATGGCTGGCATTAAAGCTCCTACCATATCTTCATGCGCACCATAGCCTAAAACAATATCCAATAGAATGACGCCTGTGTTTTCTTCCGCCGCATATTCTTGAATCTTCTTCACGCGAACTTCTGGATCGATCATGGGATGGGGTTTACCCTGGGTATAAATGTCATCTCCTAAGTCAATCACATCATAACCATCCGATTTTAAAATATAACCGGCTTCCTTAACCAAACCAGCCAAACCTAATGCTTCTGAGATTAGCATGCCGGCTTCGGCTGCCAAGGTTCCGCCTGAATAAAGGCCTTTGATTACTTTTCCTTCAGCAATTGTTTGCTCTGGTTCAGCAACAGGTTCGAAATAGTTGGCTTTAACTGGTACTTCATTGGCTAAATCAACAGCAATTTTAGCGGTCTCTTCTAGCGTATGAGCCAAGTAAACCTTCCCTTCATGGGCAGTCGGCTTTTCACCTAAGAAAATTGCTACTACTGGTTTGGAAATACTTTGCAGTAATTGTACTACTTCGTCACGCACTTCTTTTGCTGGCGGCTTTGAGATGACGCAAATGACATCGGTTGGTTCATGATTTTCCAAAGCCACAATCGCGTCTTTCATGGTAACCGCTCCGACCTTGCTGCTAAGATCCCGGCCACCGGTTCCAATTGCATGAACCACTCCATTACCAAGTCGATCGATAATCGTTGTTACTTCTTGAATCCCAGTTCCCGAAGCCCCGACAACACCAATGTTTCCTGGTGAGATTACATTAGTGAAAGCGATTGGAATACTAGAAATAATCCCAGTCCCACAATCAGGTCCCATCATCATCAAGCCTTTTTCATGAGCCAGTTGCTTCAAGCGTACTTCATCTTCCACTGGTATATTGTCAGTGAAAGAGAAAACATGTAGTCCGTTTTTTAAGGCCGTCTCCATTTCAGCTGCCCCGTATTCTCCTGGGATGCTGAACAATGCCATATTGGCATCCGGTAATTGTTCTAAAGCTTCCTGCCAAGTAGTTGATGCCTGCTTCACGTCACTGAAGCTTTTAGAAGATAGATCACTTAAGAAATTGTCTACTTCTGGCAATACCTGATCCATAATTTCAGGTAATTCACTATCAACGACGATCATCAGATCATTAGGTGAAGCTGCTTTCGCTTCATCCGTTAATAATCCGGTATTTTCTAAAATATCTTTATTGGCATTGGTTCCCATCATCAACTGACTCATGGTAACTGCCTCTAATTCATTGATTCGGTTAGTCAACAGCATCAAATTAATTGAATCTTGATAATTATTCTTTAAAATAACTGTGTTTAGCATTTCAATTTCCCTACCTTTCCTCTACACTATTATTCTAAAGATAAAAGATTGCGTTTTCATCGGACAATATTCTAAAAAGATGTCATACTTTTTATCCATAAAGCGCAAAAAGGAGAGTTTCATGAAATTAAAGGAATTGCTGGCTCAAGGAGAATTAAAAACAAGTAAAATTTTGACTAAAGATATCGGACTAGAAAACGATGTAGAATCTGCAATGGTTTTAGAGGCCATGGATATTGAAAACTGGAGCAAAAAGAATCAATTAATCCTAACTTCCTTTTATGCCTTCAATGGCGTACCTGAGGACGATCTAGAGGAATTCTTCAGTAAAATGCAACAAATTGGTGTCAGCGGTTTAGTGGTAAAGATGGACCGTCTCATTAAGATCATCCCCAAGTGGGTAATCGAGCTTTCCTTTAAATACGAAATCCCTTTGATCAAGATCGCCCAAGAAGTCAGTTACGAAAAAATCCTATTGACTATTTATGAGCCCTTGTTAAATTATCAAACCCATATTTTGCGTACCTATTACGAAGTACGCCAACGTTTTACTAAGCTAGAGCGCAGCTACCCTTCACTAGAGCAGATTATGGAAGAGTTTTATCAGATAATTAATTACCCTTGCAATCTAAAACTGATTGATAAACAGCAAGAAATTTACTTTGGTAAAGTTCCTAAAAATGATGTGGTGCTGAATCGTGAGAGCTTAGCGAGTGGTGAGTTTACTAAAAATGACTACACACTGCTGACACTTTTTTCTCAGCAGGAAGGTAAGACCCGCTCGGCTTTAGAGGTAAGTCTATTCAATCCATACTCCAGCAACTGCCTGCTGTTGGTTTACTTGGATCAACCCGAGGTAAAGGAAACCGATTTAATGATTATTGAAAATACGATTGATGTACTGCAAGAAAAATTCAACACAGAGTATTTGTTAAAAAAAGAACGTTATGAACGACTGAATAACTTAGCAGATGCTATTTTACAAAATACGCCCAACAACCTGGAAGAGCTGGAAAGTCTATTGAAGGAAGCCGATATGAATCAGTACACTTTTTATCAAGCGATCGCCTTTCCGACTAAAACACCAGAAGCTCAGCTGATTAAAGATCGCACATTAAATTTGTTGAAGACCTTGAAATCCAAATCGATCTTCTTTGATCATCACAACTATTCCCTGATTCTACTTAATTTCGATCAGGAAAAAGGTATTGCTAAAACTGACGTTAAACGTTTGTTAACAGAAATATTAGAATTTCATCCGGCGATGACGTTTGTCTTAAGTAGCTTAAAACGCAAACATGAATTGAAGGAAATCTTAATGGAGTGTTTAGATATTTTGAATTTCAGTGAGGAATTTTATCACGACGATGTAGTGGAATTAGCGGATATCGGTATCTTTCGGCATTTCATTCGTAGTGAGCAGCTTGAGATGATTGATGAATTGGTACCAGCTAAATTACTGGCTTTGTCGCAGGAAAGCTACGATCTTTTCGAAACCTTTTACCAATTTTTGCACAACAATCGCAATTATAAACAAACAGCAGAAGCCATGTTTCTGCACTCGAAAACGATTCGCTACCGTTTGACAAAGATTGAACAGTTTCTATCAATCGAATTGGATGACCCTTTGCAGGTAATGAATCATGAAATCGGTACGTATATTATTAAGATGAGGAGAAACGCCATTGAAAAAAACAATCACCCTAACTAATGGTGCAGCCGTAGATATCTATCCAACTGATTCCCAACAAAAGATGGTCTTATATTTTCACGGCGGCGGTTTGATCTATGGATCGAAAAATGATTTGCCCAGCGGGTTACGAGATCTTTTTTTAGCAAAAGATTGTACTGTATTAGCAGTGGATTATTTATTGGCACCCAACAGCACATTATCAGAAATTATGAATGCTTTAGAAGAAAGCTTCTATTTATTGAAAGAATCGGTGATTGGTAACCGACCTTTTGGTTTTTGCGGTCGCTCTGCCGGTGGTTATTTGATGCTTCTGTTAACTAAACGTTTGTTGGCTAAGCAACTATCGCCAGATTTTCTAATCAATTTTTACGGCTACACAGATTTGTCTTTTATTCAAAACGAGCGTCAACTGTTGCCGCTGACTATTGAAGAGAAACAGATTGCAACAGTAGGTCTAGAAGGAACCATTTGGGACGATCCACTGTTGACTCGTTTTTTACTTTATCATTATGCAGTGCAGCAAAATCTGCTGCTGGAGTATTATGACGTTGATTCTATTGAAGAATTTTCTGTTGCTGATGCAGACTTGGCAAAATTCCCACGTATCTTCAGCAGTGCGAGTACTTCCGATAAAGAAATTCCTTTCAGTTACAGCAAAAAAATTGCTCGCTTGATTCCTGACAGCTGCTTCAAACCAGTCTATTATTTAGACCATGATTTTCTAAAAGAGAGCGACAATCTTGAGGTTCAGAAAGTTCTGCACGCTTTAGAGGAATGGCTGTAATAAAAAAATCCTCCTTCGACTGAGACATCAGTGTGCGGGAGGATTTCATATTTACAGTTTTCTATTCGATCTCTTTAAATACAGTTTAATGTTAAAACGGATTATAAAAACGTCCGCCATTGACTCTAAACAGCAATAGGCTGACCGCAAACAGTAGAATACTACCTAGCATCAAGATATAGTCCTTATTCTTGAAGGGTTGATCCACATACCACGTACGCTTTTTCTTTTGACCAAAGCGGCGCAGTTCCATGGCAGTACTAATGGTTTCAATCCGATCGAGACTAGAGAAAATCAGTGGCAGCACTATTTGGGCTGTACCTTTCAATCGTTGAGATAGCTTGCCCTTTTTCGACATTTCGAAACCGCGGGCCTGCTGCGCTTGAGAGATACTAAAGAAATCTTCTTGAATATCAGGAATATAGCGCAAAGCTAAGGAAACTGCATAGCTGATTTTATAGCTTAAGCCGATTTTATTGAGACTGGCCGCAAACGAGCTGGGGTTCGTCGTTAATAAAAAGACTAAGGCCAAGGGAATCGTACAAAAATACTTCAACACTAAATTAAATAAGTAGAACAGCTGCTCTTGCGTCAAGGTAAAGCGACCGATTCCTTCCAAAATCACATGGCGGCTGCCATACAAATGAACCCCATATTCCGGTTCAAAAATGTAAACTGCCAGCAGATTCAACACAGAAAAGAAAAAGATAAACTTCATAACGAAGGAAATCTGATGCCACTTGATATTCGCCAGCTTAAACAAGACCAATGAAAAGATACTGACAACCAACAAATACCGAGTATCATAAGTAGTCATACAAGCAACTGAAACTAACAGCAGAAACACTAGCTTAGCAGTAGCATTCAACCCGTGAATCACCGTATTGTCGGGATGATACCCCAAAGTTTGATGTTCGTTCATCGTTGGCGCACCTCCCGATCATAATGGATAAATTTACGTGTAAAAGTAATCGGGTCCTGCAAACCAATCTTTTCCGCAAAGGTAAACAGGCTAGTCTCCTTCAATGAAGACTGCTCCACCAGCTCTCTTGAGGTCAGTACGTCGATTGGTGTGGTGTCCATCAAGACTCTCCCGCCACCGATGACTAAAGCCCGATCACTGTATTCCAGCATTAGATGCATGTCGTGAGTGATCATAACTACTGTTTTACCTAATTTGTTTAATTCTTCAATAAAGCACATCATTTCAGTATAATTGCGAAAATCCTGACCAGCAGTTGGTTCATCAAGAATGATCATTTCTGGTTCTAGCACTAAAATAGCCGCAATCGTCACGCGTTTCTTTTGTCCATAGCTTAGGGCTGCAATTGGCCAGTTTCTAAATGGATACAAGCCGCAAACTTTTAAGGCATGCTCTACTCGTTCTTTGATTGCTGTTTCAGAAACACCCCGAAGAACTAGTCCCAAAGCTACTTCATCGAAAATCATTTTCTTCGAAATCATTTGATTAGGGTTCTGCATGACATAACCGATTTTATCAGCGCGTTCCTTAATTGATTCCTTGGTAATATCCTGCCCATTCCACAGCATTTGTCCATCAGGCGAGATAAAGCCGCAAATTGCTTTGAACAAAGTTGATTTACCTGCACCATTTTTACCAACGATACTAATGCGTTCACCTTTATGAATAGTGGCTGACAGATGATCAATTACTAGTGGATCCTGCTTGCGATAACGATAGGTTAGATCAGATAATTCCAATAGCGATTCGCCTTGTTGAGAGGTGCTTAGATCAAAATGCTCCGCCTCCCAAGCCACCATCTTATCCTTAATTTCCTTACCACTCAAAGCTGCAAGATTGGCCAAATGATCAACTTTTTCTAAATCCACCTTGGCATACTTCATAGCTGTTACATACAATGGCTCGCGAATTCCATTTTCCGCTAAAACTGAAGATCGCAATAGTTCATCTGGTTTCATGTCAGCTACTATCTCACCTTCATTAAAAACGATCACACGATCCACTGGCTGATCCAGCACATCCTCTAAACGATGTTCAATAATCACTACTGTTGCTTTAGAATCTTTATGCAGCCGATCAATCAAAGCAATCGCTTCTTTACCAGCTGATGGATCAAGATTCGCTAAGGGCTCATCAAACAACAAAATCGGTGCTTCATTGATTAATACGCCAGCCATGGACACCCGCTGCTTCTGACCACCTGATAAATCCTGAGGCCGTTTGTCCAAATGTCCATCTATATCCACGACTTCCGCCCAGCGCGCCACCTGTTCATGCATCTGTACCTGAGCCACCGCATCATTCTCTAAAACAAAGGCAATATCCTCAGCTACCGTTAAACCAATAAATTGGCCATCTGTATCCTGCAGGACCGTTCCGGTGCTAAAGGACAGCTCAAACAACGAACTATCCACAATATTTTTCCCATCAACCACAACTTCTCCTTGAATGGTTCCTTCATATTGATTAGGAATCAGACCATTAATACAATGGGCAAAGGTCGATTTGCCGCTGCCAGAGGGACCGACTACCAGAACCTTTTCTCCCTCATTGATGGTGACAGTTAAATTCTTCAAGGTTGGTTCCGATTGACTATGGTATTGAAAGGTAAAATTATTTAATGCAATCATCGGTTTCGTCATATTTTTTCTCCTTGAGCAATAAAACGCAGAAAAGCCGAGTGCTAGGCACCCGGCTAGCGACAGCTAGTCCTTTTTCAGACTTCCTTGTTTGGTTTGTGTCGCTGCGTAAGCTTTCATTAATAATGTACCAATAACTCCTACTGCCAAAGCATTTACCACGACCGATACAACACCTTGGGTATAGACTTTATTCGCAGGTTCGCTATAAATGATAACATCTAACGTTGGAGCTAACAAGCCCCAGACGACTGCATTAGAAAGCACTTGAAAAATATTGAAATAAATAATTTCTTTTTTGCCAAAAATACCATGCTGCAAATCAATTTTGCGACCAACAAAACCGAAGATTAAACCAAGCACACCTGAACAAATAATCCAGCTCCACCAAGCACTGCCGTACGTTGTGAAATCTTTTAAGGTATGGCCGATAAAACCGATTAAGGCACCCGCCACTGGTCCATAAATGACGGACATCAAGGCTAAGAACGGATAGGCCGTCTCAATGTTGGTATTTGGAATCCCAGTTGGAATCACCACAAAACGTCCGAGAATAACAAATACTGCTGAGCCAATCCCAATGGCTACGATTGTTTTTACTGAAAATTCTTTTTTCACACTTATTCCTCCTCAAAAATGATTCGTGGTGCTTTACGCAACTCAATCTTCCAGTCTGTCCCTGTACCGATGTGATACAAGTCCGAGAAAGAGTCCTGATTGACCGCGACGCCAATGTTCACCAATGAATTGATATAAACCAATGGTTCCCCGACATTCACATCAGCAAAAGACTTTGCAAATTTCATAATGTTTTGATAGACCTTTTTACCTTGATGGAAAATGGTTACTTGTAACATATTCCCATGCTGAATACCTTCGTTTTTAAAGTAGTCCAGTGGAATATTGGTCCATAGTGAACCAAATCTTACATCTAATACATCAATACTGCCGCTTAAGATATGATGGCCTTCATGCTTCGCTTCCACAATCTCCAATTCCGCAATACTATCATTAGAAACAACACTGCCTAATTCTTCAAAGGTAATTTCACCACTAGCTAAGCGAGCACCATTGTAAGCATAAATATCTCGACCGTGGAAAGTATGGCTTTCCTCCGAATGAGGCAGACGACTTTTCACTTCGTCGATTGCTCGAACTTCTTCGATACCTTCATAATGCTTAATGTGAGTTAGTGATCCATTGTCTGGCGTAATCACGTAATGACCTGACTTTGTTTTGCAGACAATACTGCGGCGAGCACTGCCCACACCAGGGTCAACCACTGAAACAAAAACTGTTCCTGCCGGCCAATATTTGACCGTTTGATATAAGCGATAGGATGCTACCCAAATATCGTATGGAGGGATATCATGCGTTAAATCACTAATTGTAATCTCTGGACTCACCATATGAGCCACACCGTACATGGCGCTGACTGCACCATCACCTAAACCAAAATCTGTTTGCAACACTAAATATTTTCCCATAACAGCCTCCAATTGAACGAAATTTCATAACTTTCTGAAATATCTTATAATTTCGGCTCCAAAAAAGCAACTGATTTTTGCGATAAATCGTAGAAATATTCGTGAATTACTAAAATCTGTCCGAAATCGATACATTTTTCCATCTCATTGCTCGTAACCAAAGGATTCACATCTAATTATTCACGAATTGAGTCTATCATCATTAGAGTTTTCCCATACTGAGAAATAACAAGTTCATATCTTTGTAAGCTCTGTAAAAAACCTATAATATATAAAATATCTTAAGATAAAGGAGGAAATGACAATGAAAACATTAGACTATATTGCACTTGGATTATTGATCGTTGGCGGCTTAAACTGGCTATTAGTAGGTTTATTCGAATATGATTTGGTAGCAGCTATCGCAGGTGGTCCGGCAACAGCTTTCGCAAAAATTATTTACGTAATTGTTGGAATCTGTGCTATCTATTGCTTACGCTTCTTCCCACTTATCTCGCGCTCAGCTGAAGTTAGAGACACAAACACGCACATGTAAAAATGAATAATACGTTAGGTTGTTGGGGCAGTCCGTTCCAGCAATCTTTTTTTATGCTCAGGCTACTCATCTGAGAACCCATCTAGCTCAAAGGAGATTGCGACCATCGCTTCTCCAAAGCCCCAAGCCATCCACTCCGAATCACTATAAATTGCCATGCATCTTTTGATAAAGCCTGGATGTGCTTGACTCTTCTGATTTTTGTTAATCCCTGTTACAGCCTTGTCGTACACTGAAATGATCGCTGAATAGAAGGTCTCGGATATATCTCCATACATATTGGTAAATTCGACCCCGCATTCGACAAAAAACAACTGTAGATCAATCCTATTTTCCGGTTGACGGCAAATTCCTAGCCCTTTCTTTAACAAGACCTTCGCTTCTGGTAATGAGAAACCAGCTGACATTGATTTTGGGAAAAATATCCGATAGATTTTTTCTTTATATTCCTCAGCAATTCCTTTTTCGTAATCCTCCTCACGATAAGCAACGTTGATTATTTCCTTGACTTCCTTCGACTGCTTGTACAAATCTACGACTAGCTGCTGCAGCTGCTTTTCATCCATCGTTTTTAAGTGTTTTTTCAACTGTGGAATGGTCCATGGTTTCATTTATTTGCTCCCTTCTGTTGATAAGCTATTCCTTGATCTTCACACCATTCTTTGGCGATTTCCAACATAGCTTGTGCCTTGAAGTCATACCATCCTTGGCTAATGCCTAACTCCTCGATTGTATCTTTAAAATAGCGAAAGGCTCCTTTGCCGTGTATAGCTTGCTCTAAGCAATTTTGCATCATATCATTGGATAATTGATCAATGAAATCTTCCATCATGCCATATTCATTTATCTCATAACGATTAGACAGCGAAGCGTAGTCCTCCAGATGTTCCCAATATTTAATAATTTCAGCAACAGCTTCCCTTTCCCAATCCTGACACTCCGTCAGACCCTTTTCTCCATCATCCACTGCTTCAGCCAAAGCATAATACTCTGTTTCTAGATAAACAAAATCGCCTGTCTTCTTATGGACAAACTTATCTACTTCATCAAATTGCATATCCATTTCTTCTGCTAAATCTTTTAATTGAAGCATCCTGCACACCCCCTTCTATTATCTTTCAATCAAAAATATTTGTCTATGCAAAAAAAACACCAGCAACCGCAGCTGCTGATGTTAGTTTTATATTTAAACTTTTTGATTTCTTTTCATCATATAGAAGTAAACAGGAATTCCCAATGCAGTAATCAGCAATCCAACCATTGCTAACGAGAATTGATTAATCAGCGTCATGATTAATATGAAGATTCCACCAATAATCGCAATTGCTGGGATAATCGGATACAACGGTACCTTATAGGGTCTATGCAAATCTGGTTCGGTTTTACGCAGCTTGATAACAGCAACAAAAACTAACGTATAGAAAATCCAGATCACGAAGACTAACATATCGGTTAACAAATCAAACCCGCCTACCATCATCATACCAATCGCAATAACTAACTCTAAAATACCAGCAATGTAAGGAACAGAATTCCGATTCAATTTAGCTAACTGTTTAGAAAATGGCAATTGTTTTTCAATCCCCATAGTATACGGCAAACGCATACCTGTCATAGTATAGCCGTTAATAGTTCCGTAAACTGAAACTAAGATACCAATCGTTACTAAACGGCCTCCCATACCGCCGAAAATACGTCCAGCAACTTCCATTGCTGCATTTTCGTTACCTGCTAATTCAGGAATTGCCATAGTTTTTAAGTAAGCCCAGTTTACTAATAAGTAAACTACCATGATTCCTAAAATCCCGCCAGCAATTGCACGAGGTAAGTCTTTAGCCGGTTTTTTTAGTTCTCCTGCCAAATTACCTACGTGAATCCAGCCGTCATAAGCAAACATAGTTGCCAATAATCCAGCACCTAATGCTGGAGCAAAACCGCCTACATTGGCACCTGCCTGAACTGGAAACAGACTAACTTCAACCGCCCCTTGACGCATCAACCCGAAAATAACGATCAGAGCTAATGGGATTAGTTTAAAGACCAATGTAACCGATTGGAACATACCGCCAGCTTTGGAGCCTAAAAAATTAATTAACATGATGGAGGCTGCTGCCACAATAGCAATTGGAATAATCGTTCCATCACCTAATCCAAATAGATTCTTAAATTGAGTAGCAAAGATAATCGACAGAGCTGCTACATTAGCTGGGAAATAAATAATTACTTGTGCCCACCCTAATAGAAAACTAGGAAATTTCCCATATGCACGTTCAATATAACGCAGCATCCCACCTGTCTCTGGAATAGCTGCTGCTAACTCTGCTCCGGTCAATCCAGCACAGACACTGATTAGTCCTCCTAAGAACCAAGACAGCATATGCATACTGGTTGAACCAGTTACCGCAGCAACACTGGCTGCTTTAAAAAATACTCCTGCCCCGATTACTGTACCCATTACTGTGGATAGTGCTGGGAAGAAGGTCATCGTTCGTTTTAATTCACCTTCTTGGGTTGCTGGTGAAGAAGCAACATCTTGTTGGTTCGTTTCCATGCTTTTCCCCCTCATTTGACTATTTACAACGACAAGCCGCTATCGCAAAAATTAATAAGTGCTGCTTACGAATGACACACGGCGTTTTTAGTCTGCTAAACATTTTATCACGCGAGGCAGAAAAAGATGGTGTTTTGCTCGGAACACTCACCTTTTTCTTAGCAGCGCCTCATGGTTTTCTTAATGATAAGTGGTTCGTTATTTTGCTACCATTCCTTCAGTTTCAAACTTTTTCTCTAGACGCATTAGCATTTCATCAGTCATGCGTTCTAAATCATAGCTTGGAGTAAAGTTCCATTCATCAACCGCACAATGGCAATCAATTGAGTTTGGCCAAGATTCAGCAATGCCCTGACGAACGGGATCCACTTCATAATGCATTTCAAATTCTGGAATACGTTTTTTGATGGCTGCTGCAATTTCTTCTGGTGCAAAGGACATTGCTGTGATATTAAAGGCATTGCGATGGTCCAAGCGATCTGAATCAGCATTCATTAAATCAACGATCGCATCAATTGCATCATCCATATACATCATATCCATATAGGTCCCTTCAGCAATAAAGGATTTGTAGGATTTGTTTTTTAAAGCTTCGTAAAAAATGTCCACCGCATAGTCAGTCGTTCCTCCACCTGGTTCAACTTTGTAAGAAATTAGCCCTGGGAAGCGGACAGAGCGAGTGTCTACTCCGTATTTATCATGGTAATAATTCTCCAATAATTCACCAGCAACCTTGGTTACACCATACATAGTAGTGGGATGCATCACTGTATCCTGCGGTGTACTATCCGGTTCAGCGTCTGGGCCATAAGCTGCGATGGAAGATGGTGCAAAGAATTTAATGCCTTCACCTAATTCGCGAGCAACCTCCAACCCATTCATCAAACCGCCCATATTCAATTGCCAAGCAAAAGCTGGACGTTGTTCAGCAGTAGCCGACAATAGGGCTGCTAAATGAATAATTGTGTCTACCTCATACCGTTTTGCCATATCTAAGAAGCTATCGTAATCTTGTACATCCAAAGTCTCAAATTGTCCATTTTCAACAGTTGGGTTGTTGTCAGGCTTACGGATGTCTGTTGCAATAACACTGTCAACACCTAAGTCACGACGTAAACGTTCGGTTAATTCTGATCCAATTTGTCCTAAAGCTCCAGTAATCAATACACGTTTCATAATAAAATACTTCCCTTCTTTAGTTGAGTATTATCTTTATTAAATAATTTCTAATTCGTTGCCAACCTGTTCGTATATCTTAATAGCGTCATCTAACATTTCTTTAGTATGACCAGCATTTGGCATGTTACGTACACGACCAGTTCCTAAAGGTACAGTCGGATAAACAATTGGCTTCGCATAGACACCGTTTTCAATTAATTTTTTAGAAAATTCTTGCGCTAGTTTTTCATCTCCAACAATGACTGGTGTGATCGGCGTTTCCGATTTACCAATGTCATAACCGATACGTTTCAATTCTTGCTTGAAGTAATTGGCATTATCCCAAAGCTTTTCCACATATTCTGGATGTTCCTGAATCAATTCAATAGCCTTAATTGATGCTCCCGCTGCTCCTGGTGTTAAAGAGGTAGAAAACAGGAATGGGCGTGCTTGGGATTTTAACCAAGTAATCAATTCTTTTGTCCCCGCTACATAACCGCCGACTACTCCAATTCCTTTAGACAAGGTACCCATTTGAAAGTCGATATGGTCTTGCATGCCAAAATGCTTCACTGTTCCAGCACCCTTGCCCATAACACCTGTTCCATGCGCATCATCTACATAGGTAATCACATTGTATCTTTCACAAATTTCAACAATTTCTGAAATCTTTGCTACATCACCATCCATCGAAAATACGCCATCAGTGATATACATCACTTTATTATATTCACCGCTTTCAGTTGACTCTTTGGCTTTCTTTTCTAAATCCTCCATATCCTGATGATTTACTCGGATAATTTTAGCTCCAGATAAGCGGCAGCCATCAATGATGGAGGCATGATTCAATTCATCAGAAAGAATGGCATCCCCTTTTTTCATAACTGCTGAAATAGCACCCATGTTGCAATTGAAACCCGATTGAAAAGCTATTGCTGCTTCAGTTCCTTTAAATTCAGCAATTTTTTCTTCTAATTGACGGTGAATAGCCAATGTTCCATTAATAGTACGTACTGCACCAGCACCTGCTCCGTATTTTTCTGTTGCGTCAACATCAGCTTCAATTAGTTCCGGCCTAGTCGCAAATCCTAAATAATTATTTGAAGCTAAGTTGATTAGTTCTTTCCCATTGATGGTTATTTTTGGACCATTGCTTCCTTCAATAACATCGATTGTATTGAACAGTCCTTTTTCTCTTAATTCGTTTAGATTTGTTTCAAGAAACTGATCAAGTACTTTTGAACTCATTTCGATTCCTCCATTACTTTATTTTACGGGTGATTGCGTTGTCGAATTATCGTTATCTTTTCAAGTGATCAATTTAGAAAAGATAACAAATCGATTCAATAAACTGTTTTAATGTCACCTACATCCGTAGTATATATTCTTATTGTCAACGCTTACAACATTTGCGCATTCAAATTCTTTGAATTATAATAAATAACTTGTCCCATTCTAAGGTTTCTTATTTTAAAACGATCATCTGCTTATCTGTTTACTCAATAAAAGCTCGAAAAATAAATATATTTTGATTAGAATTCATCAAATAAAAAAGCGATTGTTTTCACAATCGCCTAATCATTGTTGTATAAAATAGCTTTATAATCACTTTGCATGGGTCTAATTCGTTTCACAAAAAGGTTATTTTTTATCACATACAAATGAGAAATTTTATCTGATTTTTCTGACAAAACATTGCTAATAAACCGCTTTCTTTTTCTCATTCTAAAAAGAATTCACTAAGTTTTTTTGCCATAAAAGACTATTTAACATTTATCTCATCGTTGAATGACCAAAAATGACAGGTTATTGCAGCAAAATCCATGAAAAATTCCCTAATGTCTGGCAAAATTATCCCTATTTTGTAGCAATTATTAGAAGCTATTTAATTTTTTTCATTATTCCATTTAGCCTAAAACATACCTTTACGCATTTCAAACTTAATTTAGTTAGACAAATTAATCCAGAGATCCCGCCGATTTTAATGCTAACAACTAATACTCATTATCGATTTTTTTACCTATTAAAGGGGACCTCATTTTCTCATTGTAGTTCTCTTTTCTATTCTTTAGATCAGGTAACTTCGTCAAAAGTCTTTATTTTGAATCTATTTCAAATTGGATGGATGGATTTCTGAAGCTTCATTTGAAAATTTTCTTATGCTATCTTTTTCTATTAGATTGAATGGCATTTGGGTTGTTTTGAAATGGAGATACGGTCATTGCCTTGAGCCACTCTTAATCAGGGTAATAACGACTTTGTCTTACCTTATTAGCTGTTAACCGCTGAATTTCTTTGCGAATCATCCAAAAGAAAATTACTGTACCCAATAAGCTTGAATTTAGAATCAATTGCTTCATTATAATCCCTCCTAATTTTATGAAAGTGGACGGCTGGAATCGAACCAGCAGCTCCAAAAAGTATGAAACAAACGATCGTTATAGGTACCATAGAGAGTATAAATACCAATTTCATCCACAACTTACTTATGAATTAACTATAGCTGAAAGATATTATACAAGGGATAAGATTGTTAGAAGAAAAAGAGAATAATGCTAAATAATTGCTTAACGAAACCATAAGCTAAGAAGCCCAAATTTTAAGAAATTCTCTTATCCTAAGTGAAAAGAACAAAACAAACTTTTCATCGCAGGGAGTGGTTTCCTTCCGCTTTTTAACTAGAATAGTTAATATGTCACGTTATATGATAAAAATTAAGTCTAATCACGCTAGTTGCTTAAGTGGTTTATAGGTCATTTCATCCTTTTTATTTCAATACGCAAAAAGCAGCAACCTAAAAAAAAGCTGCTGCTAATCCGATTAACTCGCTACAGAATAGTTGCTATCTACAGCGAATCTTTTTCTTGGTCTTCTTTTGCTGCTCTCGTTTCTTTAATTAGAAGCAAAATATCGTCATATGCTTGCTGTACCCGATCTAACCATTCCTTAGTCACTACTCCCTCTAACTTCTGTTCCAACATAACTACACCCTCATCTAACGTCTCAGCATAAACTACAGGCAACCAAGCGCCATCCTTTTGAATGAAGTAGTAAATTTGCTTAGCTTCCAGAGATAATGAACTGGACAAATGAGTTAAGCCAGTGAAATCACTGGGCTGTCTTTTATAGGGAGTCAAATAAACAAAATAGCCTCCTTCTTCGAATGCATACCAGCTCACCTCCAATTTCCATCCATACTGCTGAACAATTTTGTGGATATTTTTCATACTGTTGTTTTGCTTATACCCTTTTCTGTATAGCTTTTTCTCATTACTGGGTACAAACAAAATTCACCTCCTAAAATTTTCTTTTTGATACGCCCCACAATAATAAGAGAACGTATTCTTAGAAATTCTAAAGGCAGTTTTTCCACTCTGATATGAAATTTCAAAAAAGGAACTATTTAGATCAAAATCGACTGAACGCGGAAAATTCCCAGTCTAAAGTATTTTATTTTTGCCATATATAGTTCATTTTAGAGTCCACAGCTATGAATTGACATTTGATCTCGTGTTATAATTTACTTACAATCATTTGTTTTTAACTAGAGGAGAATCCTTATGAACCTATTCAAAAAATTCGCTGAAATGAATAATCTAACCAATAATGAAAAAGCACTTGTAAATTATATTCTATCCAACCCTACAAAAACGTTAACCTTTCGAGCACAAGAACTGGCGGATGCTGCATTTGTTTCAGTCGCAGCTCTTTATCGGTTTATCAACAAGCTAGAACTAACAGGCATGGGGGAGTTAAAAGTCGAACTGGTCTCATCGCTAAAGGAAACACAATTATCAGTGGATATTAATTACGACTATCCTATTTTAGAATCCGATACTCCCTTTCAAATTACTGAGAATTTAGGAAAGATTTATAAACGTACCATAGATGAAACGTTGAGTTTTTCTGATCCTGAAGAATTAGCCACTGTCAGTCAGGCCTTGCTAAAAGCAAAAATCATTGATGTATATGCTGCATCAGCTAATCTATTCTTTGCCCAAAATTTTAAATTTCAAATGCAAGAGATTGGGATTTTAGTTAATGTTCCTGAAGAAGACTATATACAACGCTTGTCAGCAGCTAATAGCGATTCAGAACATCTTGCTATCGTGGTTTCTTACGGAGGTCGGGGACAAACGCTTAATGGCGTCGTTAAAATACTTCATGAAAATCAGATTCCGATGGTTTTAATTACTTCTGTTCAAGATAATCCTCTTGCTAAATACGCAGACTACAAAATTTATATGGCTTCCATTGAAAATCATTATGATAAAGTCTCTTCATTTTCGACCAGAATGTCTTTATTAATGGTCTTTGATACTTTATACGCTGTCTACTTTAATCACCAGCATGAGAAGAACGTTCATTTCAAAATCACCAATTATCAGAAAATGAACAAGGAATTGAGATAAACGTTTCATAAAGCTTTATCAGTTGCTTATCCCTGAAAAAATTTTTTCAAAATGTCCTTCACGCATAAAATTAGCCTTCATTATTGTTATACTTTTAGCAAAAGGGAGGCAAACTAATGACCATAAAAGCAATCGTCTTAGATATTGATGGAACTTTGTTAAATGATAAAAAAAAGATTCCACTAGCAACTAAAGATACCTTAATCAATGCACAGCAAAAGGGAATCAAGCTCATTTTGGCTTCAGGACGTCCTACATCAGGTATGCTAGGTTTCGCTGAAGAACTTGAAATGAAGAAACACCATGGCCTGCTGGTTTCCTACAATGGTGCCAAAGTTATTGATTTTCAGACAGGTAACGTGCTTTTTGACCAATCAATGACTGTAGAGGAAGGCAAAGCTGTGTTGGAGCACATGAAAAAGTTTGATGTGAAACCAATGATTGACAAGGATGACTATATGTATGTTAACGATGTTTATAATTGTGATGTTACATATAAAGGAACCAAATTGAACATTATCGAATACGAATCACGTGGAGGCAACTACAAGCTTTGCGAGATTACAGATCTAGCAGCTTTTTTAAATGAGCCCATCAGTAAAATTCTGACCGCTGGTGAACCAGAGTATCTATCGGCGCATCATCAAGAGATGATGGCCCCTTTTAAAAATTTGTTGAATTGTGTCTTTACGGCTGACTTCTATTTTGAATTCACGGCTAAGGGGATTGATAAAGCGAAAGCATTAGATACAGTCTTGCTTCCTATGGGAATTTCCCCTGAAAATATTGCAGCCTTCGGTGATGGTCACAACGATATCTCCTTAGTTCAGTATGCAGGTAAAGGTATTGCTATGGAGAATGCTGTTCCTGAATTAAAGGCAGCAGCTGATCACATCGCACGATCTAACAATGACGATGGAATTCACCATATGCTTGAACAGCTATTGTCTTATTGATTCACTGAACAATCTCTTATTTAAGTTGGATAATTATTTAATACCCAAAATTTTAACCTTTAAAAAAAGACACGAAAATTTGAACTTCCGTTCAAATCTTCGTGTCTTTCTCAATTAATCCCTTTAGTGAGCAAGCAATTTCAATAGTATTTCCTGTAATATGAGTATCTTCTTCCCCACATTTACTCATTTATACTATTGATACTCACTTTTTAACCCTAAAGAGATACATTTCCATCGTCACTCTATTCACTTTCAAAAAATGATACAAGTCGTAGACTATATCCATACTTTCATTAGAGGTTAGATAACATGTTAGAGATGCCAATTTAGTGCTTAAACTAGTTTTCCTCACAATAAAGTATCACAATACATCTCTGTATTTTCTTTACAATCAAAGCTCCAACCTTGGTAAAAATCACGTATTTCAGTCTATCCTTGCCCAATTAAATCCTGCAAATATTTAGCAGGAACAAAATTAGGAATATCACCTATTAGCTAAGTCAATAGTTTCTCTTGGAAATTTTTTTTGCCCTATCTGTGTATACAATTGTTAGTTAGTTTTACTTATTTCTTCCAAAGAAGAAGGAGACAACCGCAACTAAGATAACAGCTCCAACGATTGATGGAATAATTGCCATGCCAGCTAAAGCTGGACCCCAGCTGCCAAATAGCGCTTGTCCTAACCAAGAACCAATTAATCCAGCGACAACATTTGCAATGATTCCCATTGATGCTCCCTTACTAGTAATTGCTCCAGCGATAGCACCAATTACACCGCCTACTATTAATGACCAAATCATTTTTACCACTCACTTTCTTTTACTTTATCGAACATAAAAGTTCGATGATTCTCTCAATAACTTTCTTAAAATACCTGCAGTTTGTTTCTTTGCCAGCGATAATTTCTAATTAGAAAAATCCATTTACTTGTCTATAACCATGGACCAGTCTTTTCTGTTCATTACCATTTCAGTACCTTTTTGATAACATGCATGCTTAAATATAGCTTAGACTTTTATCTTGTTTTTGGCAAAAAATCTGCTTTTGATTTCTTATTGTGAGGAATTTACAGTATTTATTACGTTGAAATTGAGACATTTTTTGGGGAATCCGCTATGTTTTATTGTACTTTACAACAATATTCATTCTTTTTATAGTGAGTTAAAGTAACAAAAATACACCAAAAGTGTCGAAAATTAATTCATCTAACACTTTTGGTGTGATCATTATTTCTTTTCTATTCCACGATTAAAGTAGTCAGTAATTCTACTGAATCGTTTGCTTGATGAATGCAAAATATATCTTAGTTATCTACCGGTTTTACTGAACCTCCCCACTCATTTAAAATCCATTCCTGAACATCCTTATCGTGCAAAACGTCAACCAATTTTTTAACTCTTGGATCTTCAGCATCTTCTGAACGAACGGCCAAAATATTACCATAAGGAGAATTATCATTTTCCAGCAGCAAAGAATCCTTCACTGGATTAAGCCCTATACCATAAGCAAAATTAGCATTGATTGCTACTAAATCTCCTTCTTCATTATTATAAGTTGTTGCCAACAAAGCTGGATCAATGGAATGATCAAACTTCAAATTCTTGGGATTTTGATCAATATCTTCAAAGCTAGCCGTCTCCAAATTTGTACCATCTTTGATAGTAATCAAGTTCGCCTCTTGCAAGATAGTGAGGATACGCCCCCAGTCGGAAACTGAATTTGAAGTAATAATTGTAGAACCGTCAGCTAAATCTTTGATATCCTTAAGCTTCTTTGAATAAAGCCCCATTGGTTCTACGTGAACCGCCCCTACGTCTTTAAAATCATAATCATTTTCTTTTACTGCCTTATTAAAAAAGGGTTTATGCTGGAAATAATTGACATCCACCTCACCATCGGCTAAAGCCTTATTAGGCAAAATGTAGTCATCAAAGTTAGTTATTTCTAAGGTTACGCCTTTCTCTTTCAATAATGGCTTCACATGCTCTAAAATTTCTCCATGCGGAGTCGGCAGCGTTCCCACGACTAAAGTCTGATTCTCATCCGCACTATTCCCTTTACCGCAAGCGGCCAATCCTACCGTTAAAACTGCTGCAATAACAAACCAAAAAAACTTTTTCATTCTATCTTCCTCCATTTTTTTAAATAAAAAACAGCCTTCGTCTCAAATGTATCCACTACATTTAGGACGAAAGCTGCTGCTTCCGTGTTACCACCTAAGTTTCTTATTGCTTTATGCAATAAGCTCAACCAGAACTTGTCTTCGACGTATTCCGCGGTACTGTAACGGGCACACCCGTGACAAACTTGATTGCTCTTATCTGTCCTTGCTCAAAGACCATTTTCCATCTAATTGCCGTTGCCCCTTCGCAGAATACCGGGGTTCTCTGGATACTTTTACTTAAATGTACTTTTCTTTTCACTGCATTTGGTTATTCAGTTGGTGAATCATAAAGCACGGTCGAAAGATAGCGTTCGCCATTATCTGGAACAACTACCAACACTTTCTTTCCTTTGCCCAATTGTTTGGCTACCTCAATTGCTCCTTTGATAGCAGCTCCACTGGAAATTCCGACTAGAATGGCTTCTTTTTGAGCAACTGAACGGGCCGTCTGAATAGCATCATCACTGGATACTTGTAAAATTTCCTGATAAATCTCAGTATCTAAGATACTTGGTATAAAACCAGCAGAAATCCCTTGTATTTTGTGAGGGCTCGGCTGTCCACCTGATAAAACTGGTGACTCTGCCGACTCTACTGCAAAGATCTTAATTTCCGGGTAAGCTTCCTTCACCGCTGCTCCAGCTCCAGTCACTGTCCCACCAGTTCCAACACCTGCTACGAAGGCATCCAAACCGTCAGAGCCAAAAGCGTCAACGATTTCTTTACCTGTAGTTTGCTTGTGAATGGCTGGATTTGCTGGATTGTCAAATTGCATTGGCAAGAACCAACCATGTTCTTTTGCTAAAGCTTCAGCTTTGGCAATGGCACCTTTCATTCCATCAGCTCCTGGTGTAAGAACTAATTTTGCGCCGTAAGCTTGAATCAATTTTCTGCGTTCAATTGAGAACGTATCTGGCAGCACGATCACAACTGGATATCCTTTGGCAGCACCAGCAAAAGCTAAACCAACTCCAGTATTACCTGATGTAGGTTCAATAATCGTGTCACCAGATTTTAACTGACCATCTCTTTCGGCCTGCTCAATCATTGCTACGGCAATCCGATCTTTTACCGAACCTGCTGGATTATAAAATTCCAGCTTTGCGTAAACATCTGCTGCTTCTTCTGGCACTATATGATTCAATTTAACAATCGGGGTATTGCCAGTTAATTCTAAAATATTGTTAACTATTTTTTCCATGCTTCTCCCTCATTTCTCTACTAAAGTCTAAACAAATATTGAGGTTATTGTAGCATGTACAATTTCAACAAGATAATAGGTTTTATTGATAGCTGGTTATCAATTTTTTCTATATCAAACTATCGTGAACAGGTTTTACTCTCGATTGTTGTTAAAATTTATTCTAAGAGCTTTAAATGCCGTGCTTTTTCTACAGCCATAACTCGAGAGCTCACTCCAAGTTTACGATAGATATTCAAAATGTGTGTTTTTGTTGTGGCCATTGATATAAAAAGTTGGGCAGATATTTCTTTATTGGTCAGTCCTTTGGTCAATTCCCTCAATACCTCTAGTTCACGTTTACTTAAAAAGGTTTTCTCTTCAGGACAGATTAGTCTATTTATCTTTTCATGAAATAACAACTCATCTGGCTCAAAATTTTCACAGATGCGATTGCCTAATCGATTGAAAAGAATCATTAATTCCTTTTTATACAAAAAGAATTCACACAAGATTTTATTTTCTTTGCCGTAGTGAATCGCTTCATGATACAAATCCTGAAAAATTCGTTCTTCACAGTTTTCCATTTGCAATAGAATATCAATTTTCAACAAATCGGCTCCAATAATCCGAAAATAAATTCGTTCTCTACGACTAATTTCTAGGACCTGATCGACCATTTTCAGTGCTTTGGCTCGTTCGTTTCGCGCCAATAGCAGCATGCCGTAAAATAAGCGATTACTAATCGAAAGCTGATTCATTTGAGCATAATCTTCGAGATATTGTTCTTGTTTTCCAATAGATAATTGATGACTCTTCAGCATATAACGGAACAATCCAGCTTTTATCCTCAAATTTTGGTAGTAATCAGTCAACTCCAATTGTTGAACAGCGGCTAGAGCTTCTTCCTCTTCCCCCTTTAAATAATGCAGTTCAGCATAATTGTAGAGGTAAGAGGCCCGAATGTGAGGATGTTGCTGCTGAGCTATTTCTTGCAGAGCTTTTTCGGCTGAAGTCAATTCCATCTTCTTTAAATAGATACCTGCAATGGTCAAATTGAAGCTCAAATGATAATTGCGCATCACTCTTGCATCAGCGCTAATATGTTCAATTTTGGCATAGGTCCTCTCCAACAAAACCAACCCTTGTTGAAAGTCGCCAATCTCCTCATAAATTTGAGCCAAAAAAGTTTCACAAAAATAATTAATGAAGGGATTTTTACCCTTTCTATTTAGTGACAGACTTTCTTCTACAAAAAGAATAGCCTCTTGAAACTCATTTTTATAGTAAAAAAAGAGTGCATTTTGCAGGAAAAGAAATGCTTTGGATACATCATTCAAGGGTAAAGAGTGCAGGAATACGGGTGAAAGTCTGATATCTTCCACCTCTATAAACTCCACCCCCAAAAGTGCCAGTAACCCATTGAATACGTGAGCTTCTTGCAACGCCGGAAAAGCTGCTTCCAGCGCACAAATTAATTGCTCCAGCTTCTCATAGTTCAAAATCGTATAATAATAAAATATTTTCTGAAAGGCAAAATCAATATTTGCTACTGCTGCGTCATCAGGTACTTGCTGAATGTAAAATGATGTTCGCAAATTTTGTGGTCTTTCCAGCAACAAAGTCATAATCTGCTGATAATCTTCCACCTCAAATAAAAGAGACAGCCCTTCATCGAAATAGCTCTGCTGCAAAAATACTTCTGCCGCTTGTTTTTTCTGAATAACAATCTCCGCTGCTTCTTGCTTTATAAAAGCTTCAATTAAAACATCACGAAGTAACGGATGATAAACGTAGCTGGCTTCCTTATTTTCCAGACGGTTAATCATTAGATGCTGCTTTTGCAGCTTCTCCAGCATTTCTTCATAGTTTATTTCTGGGAATAGCTTGCAGCTTAACTCAGGAAATACAAATGGGTAATAGGATGTATGAATCAAATAATTCTGTTCAATTTTTGGGAGCTTGTCCAAAATTTCTTTTGCTAAATAGTCGAAAACTATTTTTTTCTCTGAAGTATCTGCTCCAACGGTTGGAGAAAAATCACCAGAAAGAAGCAACAGCTGCAAACCACCCAACCATCCCTGTGCCTTGCTGATTAGCTGATCTTGAATTTCTGTTGACAGATTCCCGTAGCCCACTTCCAACATTACACTTTTGGCTTCCGTTGGCGTAATCAAAAAGTCAGCTTCCTGAATATACTGCAGCTCATCTTCAATCAGCAGCTGACCCAGATAGATTGCTGGCTTGTAACGAGTAACTAAAAGTAAATGCAGATAATCCGGCATAGCTGCCACAAAGGAATCAATTGACGCAACCAGCTTCGTATCTATAATATGGTGAAAATCATCTAATACTAAATAAATATCCTGTTTGGGAAGTATTTCCAAAAGAAACACCCCAAACGAAGTCAGATTCCCTTCTTGAAGACTTCGTTGAAAGTTATCAAACGCAACTTCTTTTTCATTTCCTAAAAAATCAGACAAACTTTCTAAGACATAGCTCCAAAATAAAGTGAGTTGATTGCTATCTTCTGCTAAATTCAGCCAACACCATTTTTGATTAGGTAGTGCTTCCACACTCTGTCGCAAAGCTAACGTTTTTCCATGGCCAGCTCCAGCTTCTAAAACTGTTACTTTTTTGTTAAAGCCGGTCTGAATTTTTTTAACCAGCTGTTTTCGAGGGATTCGGTTGCTTTTTAGTTTTGGTGGTATCATTCGACTGCTTACTAAAATTCCCACAGACCAATCCCTCCAATCATTTTTATTTAGTATAGCAGTTTTTCTTTATTGTAAATATTGCTTTTGGTTTTTCTTAATCGCGATGAGCAGAAATATTCCACTTAGCACAACTAAAAAAATAATTTTCAAGCTATTTTCTTGATAGCTTTGTCCCTTGCTGATCGCTTCTGTCAGCTGCAGAAATTGCTTTTGCGGCAAATAATGGGTTAAGCTTTTCCACCAACCAGTGTCATTAGCCAAAGAGAAAAAGCTGCCTGAAACAAGCGAGGTAATGACTATAAACATTGATCCAATCATATTCGCCTGGTCTCCATCCTTAAAGAAAGAAGCATTACACAAGGCAAAGCTAACACCGATCAAACAAAGCAATGCCAGCAAACAAGCATAATTTCCTAACGACATCCCCAGGTCAATCTGGAATACCTGATTAACTGTCGCAAAAATAATGAAGGTTGGTATAAAAAGCAAGCCGAATAAAAAAATGAAATAAGATAAAAAGAGTTTTCCTTGAGAAAGATCGCTGCAAATCATTCGTTCCATTAAATGCTTTTCCTTATCCTCACTAAATAAAAAGGTATTGGTAATCCCCGCCATCAGTAGAAACATCAGCACGTATCCTAAAATTCGTTGTGCCTTATTCATCTGAGCAGCCGTTTGAACAGCCTCACTAGATTTCCCTGCCAAAAAAGTAGCTAATTGCTTTTTAAAATCATTATTTTTGAAGGTAGTGATTTGTGGTGCTCCTTGAGAGAAGTCTACCACTGCATCATAGGTTCCTAATGCCAGCTCTGATCTTGCTGGCTGTTTTTCCAAAGAGGTGATTTCCAAGGAATTATCCTTAAGCTGGATTGCTGGATTACCTACTACCGCAATTTTTAAAGAAGAGGATGTTCGATCGCTTAAAAATAAGGCGACTCCTAAAGCAGCTACAATTAAGCTACTCATAATAATAAGCCGCATCTTTTTATTCCAAGCTCGTATTAAATGGTTTCTTAATAACTCAATCATACATATGCCTCCCCTTTAAAAAGCAATTGCGACAATAGAGTGAATACCAATGCAACTAGCAGTGAACCGATGAAAGCCAGCAAAAAATATTGACTATGGCTATCATAAATCAATTCAAAAGCAGCCTGAATAACTTTTGACAGCGGCATCCATTGGCTTACCTTACTAAATGCCGGACCCATTGCTGCTGCCGGGAATAGTAACCCCGCAGTAATTGCTACAATGCTGGTTAAAACACTTAAAATCTGATTGGCAACTCCTTCGCTTTTGAACAAACAGCACATGAAAACACCAAAGCTGCTGCTAGCTAAATTTACCCCAACAAACAAGAGCCATAGCTGAAAAAGAGCAGCGCCGTAGTTGATTGAGAACAATATACTCACTAAAACAGCGACAAATGAATAAATGATCAGTGTATAAAGAAACGTAGCAATTGTTTTTGAGAAAGGAATTTTCCATTCACAATTCGGTGCATAAATTCCTCGTAGATTAGCCTTTTTTATCCGTTCCTCCATAAAACTATTGGCTGCAAAGGTTCCTGAATATAAGGCCGAATAAAACATGAGGGTAACTCCGTAATAATCATAGCTGGTAAAGCTGTCACTATACATTCCCTGCGTCATAAAGCTGACAATTGTTATCAGCAAGAAAGGAAACATCAGACAAAAGAACAGCCAAGTAGGATTAATCAGCAAGTTCAAAAAATCCCGTTGAATCATTTTAGTTAATTGATACATCGTATTTCAGCTCCTAATCTCTCAATGAACGTCCAGTCAAATCCAAAAAGACCGTTTCAAGATTGTCTGTTTGAATCGCAATATTTTGAATCTTTTCCTTACGTCGAACTAAGTAATCGATAATCCGATCAAGATTTTCGATACCTTTAATTGCAGTAAGCATCAAAGTTTCGTGGGAAAATTCCACTGTTTTTACTCCTTCGATTTGATAAAAATCATCAAAGCTTTTGGAGTGAGGCGCTTCTAATTCGATCAAAATTTTACGTTCTTTATTTTTTTCCTTGAGGGCCTCTTTGGTTCCTTCAGCAATGATTTCCCCATGGTCCATAATGATAATTCTGGTTGAAATCTCCTCGACTTCCTCCATGTAATGGGTAGTGTAAAGAATGGTCATTCCCGCTGCCTGCATCTCACGAATGGATTGCAAGATGTGATTCCGAGACTGAGGATCAATCCCCACTGTAGGTTCATCCATGATTAGAAGCTTAGGCCGATGAGCAATTGCGCAGGCAATGTTTAGCCGACGCTTCATCCCACCAGAAAAGGTCCGGGCCTTTTCCTTTCGATGTTCCAATAACCCCACCGACCGCAAAGCAAACGTTACTCCTTCTGATAAATCAGTTCCTCGTAATCCATACAACGAAGCAAAAAAACGAACATTTTGCTCAGCACTCAAATCTTCATAGATAGCTAGATCTTGCGGAACTATCCCCAACTGCTTCTTGAATGTCGATAATTTCTTGGCAACTACTTGGCCTTCATAGCGAATTTCTCCACTATCAAGGCTTAATGCCCCACATAAAATATTGATTGTCGTACTTTTAGCTGCACCGTTTGGCCCTAAAAAACATAATATTTCCCCTTCGTAAATCGTAAAACTAATGCCATGCAAAACTTTTTTCTTTTCATATGATTTAACTAGTTGTTTAACTTCAATTAATGGCTGCATCTGAACTTCCCCCTTTGATAGTTCTATCTTAAAGAAAAGAAGGGATAAAAAAAATCAACCATGTGGTTGATTTTTCAATAGCAAAGAGAAAATTATTAAGGATTGAGTATTTGAGCTTAATTGATATATATATAATAGACAAAAAATCCCTACTCAAGCGAGTAGGGATGAAAGTTTAGAAAAACTATTTAGCTAATGAATCTTTCGCTTGGTCAGCAAGCGCTGTGAAAGCAGATGCATCATGTACAGCTAGGTCAGCTAACATTTTGCGGTTGATTTCGATTCCAGCCAATTTTAAGCCATGCATTAATTTTGAGTAGCTTAAGCCGTTCATACGAGCTGCAGCGTTGATACGTGCAATCCACAATTTACGGAAGTCGCGTTTTTTCTGACGACGATCGCGGTATGCGTAGTTGTATGAATTCATTACTTGTTCTTTAGCTGTTTTAAATAGAGTGTGTTTAGAACCGTAGTAACCCTTAGCTAATTTTAGTGTCTTTTTACGACGTTTACGAGTTACTGTTCCACCTTTAACACGTGCCATGTTTAATTCCTCCTAATGTTTCTGTTGAATTTTAAAATTAAATGTTGTAAAGCTTAGGTGCTGCAATTATTTCATGCGAGCTAATTGTTGACGGATACGTTTGTAATCGCCAGCTGATACCATACGTGCTTTACGCAATTGACGACGTTGTTTTTTAGTTTTGCCGTGGAAACGGTGACTTGTAAAGGCGCGGAAGCGTTTAAGACCGCCACCACCAGTACGTTTTACGCGTTTTGCTAATCCGCGGTGTGTTTTTTGTTTTGGCATAATAATTTCCTCCTACATTTCATTTCGCATACCGTTCAACTACAAGAAATGTAAAAGTTGAACAAGCATCCTCAAAATTTTTTGCTGACTATTAGTCTTTCTTCTCTTTCGGTGCAAGCACTAAGAACATGCTACGTCCGTCCATCTTCGGTTTTTGTTCTACTGTCGCAATGTCTTCTGTTTCAGTAGCCAAGCGCATAAGAACTTTCTGACCAATCTCTTTGTGGGTAATGGCACGGCCCTTGAAACGGATAGAAGCTTTCACTTTATCGCCTTTTTCTAGGAATTTACGTGCATTACGAAGTTTTGTATTAAAGTCATTCACGTCGATTGTTGGACTTAAACGAACTTCTTTGATGCTAATCACTTTTTGCTTCTTACGAGCTTCGCGATTTTTCTTCTGCATTTCAAAACGGTATTTTCCGTAATCCATGATCCGTGCTACTGGTGGTTTCGCACCTGGAGCTACGAGAACAACATCAAGGTTTGCTTGTTCAGCGATTCTTAATGCTTCTGCTTTAGACTTCACACCTAATTGTTCGCCATCTTGTCCGATCAATCGTACTTCGTGAGCACGAATGCCGTCGTTAACCATCATATCCTTTGCTATGGTCATTCACCTCCAAAATTTTTGAGAGAAAATAAAAGCCGCATTCGGCACAAAAAAAACGAGTTCATACTGAACCCGCAACTTAGCCATACTTATCTACTAAAGACAAGTCATTAACTATCTAGCCCAGCGAGATGTTCGCGTAAGGCGAGAAGCGGGTGCTTCTGCTTTCATTTCTCAACTTTTATAGTATACAGGGATTCATACTAGTTGTCAATCCTTTCATTACTAGAATTTCTTATTTTCAGAAAGTTCGGTTGTTTTTCTTTACATTTCTGTGCTAAGCTTAAAGAGAAGCTTTTCCTTTATACAAAAAGATACGCTCCTTACTAAGTACATATTAATAAGGAAAGAAGTGATAAAATGGAACGTTCTTTTTTTCGCGAATTAATTCATTACAATCAACCAAAGGATTCCTATATTCGACTGATCGGTGCCGGTCTTTGTATGATCAGTGTCCTCTTCACCGGCTATTTTACTCACCAGCTAGCCATCGCCAGCTTCGGTTCTTTAGGTATTTTCACTTTTTTATACTATCAGCCTTTGCCATTAAAACAGTTGGTGCTTCGGTTAAGTTTAATTGGTATTTTCTTAACTGTTGGTAATTTTGTCGGCATGCTTTCCACCCACTGGCATTGGACCGCCCCATTATTTGTTGCCTTGGTAGGCTTAATTGGACGATTCTTTTTCCGTTTATATGGCATTGCCAAACCAGGTGCCTTTTTCATTGTCATGGTTTCAGCCATGGGAGCCAGTACCCAAATTCCTTTACCTAAAATTCCGGTAATGAGTTTTTACTTTCTTATCGGTGTCTGCTTTGCTATTTTCTTTGCTACTCTGTTGCATTTTTTCGACAAGAGAACACCGCAAATTGAAGTGAAGATAAGCCTGAAGGAACGTTTGAATGATGACCCTTCGGTACTGATCGATAGTTTATTCTATAGTTGTGTATTATTTTTTGCTGTTTATTTAAGCATGGGACTCCAATTGAAGAATCCTTATTGGTTAGTAGTTTCCTGTGCAGCAATCTTGCAGGGAGATAATCTGCGGGCGATGCTTCATCGGAATATTCAACGAATCTTCGGAACATTAGTAGGCTTAGTGATCGCGGCAGGGTTGCTGAATCTGCCTTTGACAGTGTTTGAAACTTTGCTAGTAATTACAGCTTTGTTTGTCACAGTAGAATTTTTTATCAGACGCAATTACGCCATTGCCCAATTCTTTACTACACCTATGTCATTAATGCTTGCCATGCTAGTACGGCAGCAGTATTTATACTCATTGATTCAATATCGTTTTTTAGGAATTGTACTGGGCAGCCTGCTGGGATTTGGTGCAGCTTGGATCATGACCACTGGGCTCAAATTTTATAATCAAAAGTTCGATCTTCATGAAAACTTCGACAAAGAAACCGAGTAGCTGTCTACTCGGTTTTTGCTTTTCCAGCATCTTTATTTATAAAAAAACTAAGAACATGGCCATTGGTAAAGTAAAAATTTTTAATGCTCCCCCAAGAGAAATAGACTCAGGGCTTATCTAAAAATATAAACATTCGCTTACTGGTTAATCATCTAGATCATTGTCCTTTATTATACTATTCTTTGCTAACACGTCTTCTTCATCAATAAATTGTCCGGCTGAGGCATTGGCAAAGTAATCTTCTACTTTCGGAATGAGTAAAATTGGTCCATCTTTCTCTTCAACACGTAATCACAGTAATTACAAACAACCCTCGTTTTTTTTACTCAAGTTGGTTTGTTACCGTATTCTCCGCCACAAAACCACGATCAGCCAGACTGAAAGTCCTAAGCTAATAAACAGCGAAATAATCCAGCCAATCTCTGAATGTTCAAAAGGCAGCGGCATATTCATACCAAAGAAGCCGGTCACAATTGTTGGAATAGTCAAGAGCAGCGACCAAATTGTCAAAATCTTCATGGTATCATTCAGATTATTATTCAACAAATTATTGTAGGTACCTGAAAGCTGGTCCAGGATTTCACTCGCTAATTTAGTCATTTCAACTGCTTGTCTGGCTTCGATCAGCGCATCATCCAGCTCCTCTTTTTCCTTATCGGTAAAGTTCGGGAATAATCCTTGGGCTTTGATTTGCTCCAACAAAACTACATTCTGTTTTGTAGCTGTGACCAAATAAACCAGCCCAATCTCCAAATCGGAAAGCTCCAACAAATTCTTATTGGTCGTCTTTTCTCGTAATTTGGTGTTCAAAAGAACTCGCTGACTGTTTACTTCTTCAATGTTTGGGAAATAATAATCAGATATTAGAAAGAGCGTATGGAAAAGCAAACTAGCTGTGCTTTGCTTGGGATCACGATTTAACACGTTTTCCATTAAGTCCACCACATAGTTAGTTTTCTTCGAAATAAAAGAAAATATATGATGATCCTTCATAATGAAGGCCATTGGACTTGTCTCATAATGATTGTCAGTCTTTTCCAGGTGGGCCACATTGTAAATAACCAATAATGTATGGTCAAGAGGATCATACTCTACCCGGGCCCGCTCGTTCTTATCCAGAGAATAAGTCAGCATTTCATCGCTAATCTGATAGGTCTCTCTCAATTGTTCTATTTCTTTTGTGTCCTTGGAATCGATCGTGATCCAAGTACATAAGCCTTGATTAAATGTACGGCGCGTTTCCATGCGTTCTCCTCCTCATCTTTTCTATTATATCGGTTCACCAAAGAGTTTGCACAAAAAAATGCCCAAAAGAAGCGGTACTGACCCACTTCTTTTAGACAGTTGCTTTTACTATTTTAGATAACCGAAATATTTTGTACTTCAGAAATTTTTTCATCGATCATTTGTAGAACAATATCACGAGCATCAGCCTCTTCAACAAAATTCAGCTTATCACCATCAATTTGGATTTTAGGACTTTCGTTATAATCCTCATACCATTGGTCATAGCGATGATTCAGTTCTTTATAATAATCATAAAGTGTTGGATCAAAGCTTAGTTGTTCATAATCCCGACCACGCTTTTCAATCCGATCCAGCATGGTTTCAAAAGAAACTCGAATGTGTACCAATAAATCAGGATGTTTCTTGTGAGCCGCATAAGGCAGCTCTTCCATCATATTGGCCAATAATTCATCATAGACCTTCACTTCCGTATCAGTTGCTCGACCAAGGTCAGCATTTAAATGGAAAAGCAAGGAATCCTCATAGATAGAACGATCTAATACGTTATTATCATCCTGCATCGCTTGCTTGATACTGTCGAACCGCTTATTCAAAAAATAAATTTGCAATAAAAAGGCATATTGTTCTGGATTCGCATAAAATAATGGCAATACCTCGTTGTCTTCAATTGATTCATAAAAAGCTTGGCTGCCTAGATGTTCTGACAACATCGCAGTCAAACTAGATTTTCCTGCTCCAATAGTACCGGCTAATACAATCACGCTCATTTACCTCCAACTCGTTTCATACAAAATATGGTGTTTTTTCTTCAACTTTAATAATATACCCCCAATATCTGGTGTCGTCAATAAAAAAAGCTTTGAAACATATTAGAATTTGCCTGTCAAGGAATGTTTAAAAAAAAGTTCAGTTTATAAAAGTTTTTAACGGATTCATTTACTTGTTTGTTTTCTCTGAGTAAAATAGAAGAGATTGAATACAGAGCTGAATATTCTGTATCGGGTATAAAAAGGAGTTTTTTGAATGAAAAACATCGGTTTAGGACACGCCAGTGGAAAGATCATTTTAATGGGAGAACATGCGGTAGTATACGGGGAACCCGCAATTGCTTTTCCTTTTTCTGGTACCGGCATTACGACTACCGTCCAATTTCATCAAGGAAATGAATCATGGATTGAATCCAGTTTTTATCACGGTCCTTTAGCAAAGGCACCCCATTCAATGCGAAATGTGACTGTTTTGTTGTGGCAGCTGGTTCGTCAATTTGCCATTCAGAAACCATTTTATGTAACCATTGAGAGTACCGTTCCAGCCGAACGTGGAATGGGGTCCAGCGCAGCAGTTGCTGTCTCTATTACCCGAGCATTCTTTGACTGGCTGGGGCTGCCAACTGATCAAGAAAATATATTGTTATTTGTTAATCAGGCTGAAAAAATAGCTCATGGCAACCCTAGTGGGATTGATGCAGCAACGATTAGCGGTACGGAACCGCTGCTTTATCAAAAAGGCTTAGATTTCCAACCTTTCCAGTTAAATATGGACGCCTTCTTAGTGGTGGCAGATACTGGACACAAAGGACAAACACGCAAAGCAGTAAAGGACGTCGCTCATTTAATGGAGGTTGACCGTTTAGTAACCGGCAGCCGAATTCGACAGCTGGGTCAACTGACCAAGCAAGCACAGCAAGCCATTTTGTCTAATCAGCCCGAGTTGTTAGGGGCTTATATGACGAGAGCACAGGAACATTTACAAGCATTGGGAACTAGTAATTATGCCTTGAACCACTTAATTCAAACTTCCTTAGCCAATCAAGCGTTGGGTGCGAAATTGACTGGCGGCGGTCGTGGTGGATGCATGATTGCTTTAACAAAAAACGAAGAAAGCGGACGTCGATTGCAACAGATTCTAATGAGTGCTGGCGCACGCGATACGTGGATTGAAGGGTTAGGGGTATATGCACATGTATAAAGGTCACGCGCGAGCTTACACAAACATCGCGTTGATTAAATATTGGGGAAAAGCGGATCAGCAGCTGATTTTACCCATGAACAATAGCTTGTCATTGACACTGGATGCTTTCTACACAGAGACATCGGTTACCTTTTCCTCAACATTTTCTGAGGATCAGTTTTATTTAGATAATCACTTACAAGACAGAGAAACTACAGTTAAAGTGAGTCGTTTTTTGGATCTAATTAGAGAGAAAGCGCAAAGTCAGCTATTTGCCAAGGTGGACAGCCAGAATTTTGTCCCAACAGCAGCTGGTCTGGCTTCTTCAGCGAGCGGTTTAGCAGCTTTAGCCGGCGCTGCCAGCGCTGCGCTAGGATTACCTTTAGAGGAAAAAGAGCTGTCACGCTTAGCTCGTCGCGGTTCAGGTTCCGCCTGCCGAAGTATTTATGGCGGCTTTGCGGAGTGGCAAAAAGGAGATTCAGATGATAGCTCGTATGCTGTACAAATTCCATCAAACGGCTTTGAAGAGGAGCTAAGCATGATCTTTGTGGTAGTAAATGATCAGCAAAAAGATGTCTCCAGTCGTGATGGTATGCAACGAACTGTTGAAACCTCTGCGTTTTACGACGGTTGGTTGGCTACCGTTCCTCAAGATTTAGCCAAAGCACGAACAGCCATTGCCAACAAAGATTTCCAATCACTGGGCGAAGTCACTGAGGCTAGTGCTCTGAAGATGCATGGTACCACCTTAGCAGCCATACCTCCATTTACCTACTGGTCGGCTGAAAGTATGCGGGCGATGGCCCTTGTTCGTCAATTACGGAATGAAGGTTTAGCTTGCTACTTTACACTTGATGCTGGACCTAATGTAAAGATTCTTGTTCAGAAAAAAAATGAATCTACTGTGTTAAGCAAGCTGCAAGAACATTTTTCAGCGGACCAATTGATCGCTGCTCATGCTGGGCCAGGGATCAAAATAATGACGAAGGAAGTAGAAGCATGATTGAAGTTTCAGCTCCTGGTAAATTATATATTGCTGGTGAATATGCCGTAGTCGAAGCTGGTCATCCAGCTATTATTGTTGCAATTGACCAATTCATTAATGTCTCTATTGATGCTGCTAAAAGAATTGGCAGTATTCAATCCGCTCAATACAGTGATCTGCCTATTCGGTGGACCCGACGAAACAATGAGTTAGTGTTAGATATTCGGGACAATCCCTTTCACTATATCTTAGCAGCCATTCATTTTACCGAACGCTATGCTCAAGAAAAAGGGAAAGAACTGGCTTTCTTTGATTTAAAAGTGACCAGTGAATTAGACAATTCCAATGGCCGCAAATACGGTTTAGGCTCTAGTGGAGCCGTAACCGTAGCCACAGTTAAAGCGTTAAACATCTTTTATGATCTGCAGCTTTCTCAGTTGGAGCTGTTCAAGCTGGCTACCTTGGCTCATTTAAATGTACAAGGCAACGGCTCCTGCGGTGATATTGCAGCCAGCTGTTATGGTGGCTGGTTGGCTTTTTCAACCTTTGACCATGATTGGCTGCTGGAAAAACTAGAACATGAAGCCTTATCAACTATTGTAGAGAGCGATTGGCCTAGTCTGCGAATTGAACCTTTGAAGGCGCCCGATGATTTGCGTCTGTTGATTGGTTGGACTGGCAGTCCAGCCTCTACTTCTGATTTGGTGGATCAGGTTCATCAATCAAGAGAAGAAAAGGCTGGAGCTTATAAACAATTTCTAGCGGATAGTAAAGCCTGTGTGGATCAAATGATTGAAGGCTTTAAGCAGGAAAACGTAGCCGAAATTCAAGCAATGATTCGCAAAAATCGCGAATTGCTTAACCAATTAACAACGTTTAGTAACGTATCAATTGAAACACAACAGTTAAAGGTCTTGAATGATTTAGCTGAACAGTACGAAGGAGCGGCCAAGTCTTCCGGTGCTGGCGGTGGCGATTGTGGAATTGTGATCGTTGATAAAAAAGCTGGAATTCTACCTTTGATGAGCTCATGGGAGAAAGCTGGAATCACCCCGCTGCCCTTGCATGTCTACCACTTAACGGAGGAAAACACCGATGAATCGCAAAGATGAACATCTGTTGCTGGCGAAAGCACAGCAGCAAAAACCTAAGGAAAATGACTTCGATGCGGTATCTTTCGTCCATCAGTCAATGGTTTCGATTTCCGATGATCAGATTGATTTAACAACTTCCATCAATGGACTTAACTTGGAAGTACCGTTTTACATTAATGCTATGACTGGCGGTAGTGAAAAAACTAAGGTCTTCAACCAGCAGCTGGCAATGGTTGCTAAAGCAACAGGCTTAATGATGGCAACTGGTTCAGTATCTGCTGCCTTGAAAGATCCATCAGTCGTTGATTCCTATACTATTGTGCGAGAGGAAAACCCTCAAGGTCTACTGCTTGCTAACATGGGTGCTGGTCGAACAGCTGAGGACGCACAAAAAATGATTGACCTCTTGGATGCTGATGGTTTGCAAATCCATTTGAATGTACCGCAGGAATTAGTGATGCCTGAGGGGGAACATGATTTTGAACTATGGGAGACCAATATTCGTGATACGATTGACGCCGTTTCAGTGCCGGTCATTGTCAAAGAAGTTGGTTTTGGTATGGCTCAGGAAACAATCCAGAAGCTATTGGATTTAGGCGTTCAAGCAGTCGATGTTTCTGGTCGCGGCGGCACCAGCTTTACCCAGATTGAAAACTCTCGTCGTAAGGAGCGCGAATTATCCTACCTAAATGATTGGGGTCAATCTACCGTAATTTCTTTACTGGAAGCTCAGCCTTTTATGGATGATTTGACCATGCTGGCTTCTGGCGGTATCCGCAATGCCTTTGATATCTTTAAAGCTGTTAGCTTAGGAGCTAACGCCGTAGGTATCTCTGGTACGATTCTGAACACCGTGATGTCAGAGGGTGTTGATGCAACGATTAAACTGGTAGAAGATTGGAAAGCGCAGCTGCGTCTACTCTATGCCTTAACCGGAAAAGCAACTACCAAAGACGTTCAAAAGAATCAATTGATCGTTACTGGAGCACCCAAAGAATGGGCAGAGCTTCGCGGAATTAACCTCTACAACTTAGCTGCACGCTAAAAAAGACGAAAGACTTTAGGTTTGATTCCTGAGTCTTTCGTCTTTATTTATTCTGCTAAAGCTTTCTTCACCGCAACTGCACAATGGATTTCGGTTGTGTCGAACAATGGAATGTCCACATCGGTCTGCTGAATCAGCAAACCAATCTCTGTACAGCCTAGAATAATTCCTTGAGCTCCTTCAGCCTTCAGCTGTTCAATTACTGCCAAGTATTCTTGTTTCGAAGCTTCATTAATTGCCCCTAAACAAAGCTCCTCAAAAATCACGGTATTCACCAGCTCAATTGCTTCTTCATCCGGAATCAAAACTTCGATTCCTTGATCAATGATTCGTTCCTTATAAAAATCTTGAGTCATGGTATACTTCGTGCCTAATAACCCAACCTTCGTAATTCCTTCAAGCTGCAGCTGATCGATAGTTGCATCCGCTATATGCAAAATAGGAATGGTCAACTGCTGCTGAATTTGCGACGCTACCTTATGCATCGTATTGGTGCAGATTAACAGGAAGTCAGCTCCTGCTGCTTCCAATCCTTTAGCATAGCCAGCCAATATCTCGCCGCTTTTCTGCCACTCTCCTTGAGCCTGACAGGTCTCAATTTCTTGAAAATCGACGCTGCCTAAGAGAATTTTAGCTGAATGCAGACCCCCTAATTCAGCCTGAACTCCTTGATTAATTAATGTATAGTAAGACACGGTACTTTCCCAGCTCATACCGCCTAACAACCCGATTGTCTTCATATCTTCCTCCTACTTTTTACCCAGCAATCGCTGCCAAAAGCTTTTCTTTGTTCCTACTCGAATGTTACCCGCAGCTGTTTCGTTGGTGCTAATCATTGTTTGAAAAACCAAATTATCCTGCAAAAGGAATTGGTTTAAAATATGCAGCTGATCCAGCTGATCCATGATATGAGCAATTTGCTCTGCATTTAAATCGAACAAGTTTAGTTTTTCGCCTTGAGCCTTCAACAAACGCTGAAAATCTCTTTGAATCAATTTAATAAGTTCATATTCCCGCGTCAGCAGACTGTTGATTTTCCTTGGCTCTTGTTGCAGCCTATCCTCTGCTGGTACTAGGTTAGTAATTATCTCTAATGCCTCCACATAATCTCTTAAATCCAAAATAAAGATTTGGGCTGCCTTTTTATTCATTAAATAGGTTTGACTGGTTAAAAACTCGCCTAAAGAAACCAATTCTGCGTTTGTTTGGCTGAGTTCACTTATCTCCCGCGTTAGCTTTTCCACTGGCGTTTTTCCCTCTTTTCTTCCCTTAATACCAGTCTAACTTGTTTTATAAAATAGGACAATCGAAGAGTTCAAATTTTAAAAAAATAAAGAAACAAATTAGAACTCCCTTCGATTTCATCGCTTATTTATTAGGCTTCTAAGCTATACTAATTTCTCATTGTATCTCTGTTCAAAAGTAAAAAAAGAACCCCCCACGCGGGAGGCTCTTAATTATAGTCTAACTAAGCTTTGTAATCGTAAGCTGTAACGATAATTTGTTTCAGCTCGCTGATTAAAGGCTCTTTAGGGTTAGCAGTTGTACATTGGTCTTCGTAAGCTAATTCAGCCATACGATCCACTGTAGTATCTAGAACTTCTTGAGTCACGCCTTGTGCTTTCAAGTTCATGTCGATTCCTACAGTTGTACCTAAGTTGTAGACTGCTTCGATCAATGCATCAACCAATTCAGCAGTTGTGTTACCCTTAAGACCTAAGAATTTAGCGATATCAGCATAGTCTGTATCCGCACGGAAGTAGTCATATTTAGGGAACATTGCATGTTTTTGTGGATCCTTCGCATTGTAACGGATGATATGAGGCAATAGAATTGCGTTCGTACGTCCGTGAGGAATGCCATATTCTCCACCAATCTTATGAGCGATTGAGTGACAAATTCCTAAGAAAGCATTGGCGAATGCCATACCAGCCATAGCTGATGCGTTATGCATTTTTTCCCGAGCTTCTGGATCAGCAGTTTTCACTGAATTTTCAAGGTTTTCAAAGACAATCTTGATTGCTTGCAAGCTCAATCCACGTGTGTAGTCAGATGCCATTACAGATACATAAGACTCGATTGCGTGCGTTAATACGTCCATACCAGTATCAGCAGTTACTGAAGGTGGCACAGTCATAACAAATTGAGGGTCAACAATCGCTACATCTGGTGTCAATGCATAGTCAGCTAATGGGTATTTCACGTGAGTATCGCTATCTGTGATAACGGCAAACGGAGTAACCTCAGAACCAGTACCAGAAGTAGTTGGAATACATACAAATTGTGTTTTCTTAGGATCAGCAATCTTGTAAGTACGTTTGCGGATATCCAAGAATTTTTGTTTCGCGCCGAAGAATGAAGTGTCTGGGTGTTCAAAGAACATCCACATACCTTTCGCCGCATCCATCGCAGATCCACCACCTAATGCAATGACCGTATCTGGTTGGAACTCGTTGAACATTTCTAGACCTTTATAAACTGTGTTAGTTGAAGGGTTAGGCTCAACATCTGAGAATACTTCAACCTTCACATCATTTTTACGACGGCCTAATACTTCACGAACGATGTCAGCATAACCAAATTGAACCATACCTGGGTCACAAACCAACATAACGCGTTCAACATCTTGCATCTTAGTTAGATACAATAATGAGTTCTTTTCAAAGAAGATTTTTGGTGGTAATTTAAACCATTGCATATTATTTCTCCGTTTCGCTATAGTTTTAACATTGATTAAGTTAATAGCAGATACGTTCTTAGATACAGAGTTCTTACCGTATGAACCACAACCAAGAGTCAATGATGGAATCATTTCGTTGTAGATATCACCGATACCACCTTCAGCAGATGGTGTGTTAACCAAGATACGGCAAGCTTTCATACGCAATCCAAATTTCACTTGCAAATCTTCATCTTCTGTATGAATAACTGCAGTATGTCCTAGTCCGCCTAATTCAAGCATACCTTGACACATGTCTAATGCTTCGGCTTGGCTATTTGCTTTAACCATTGCTAATACTGGAGAAAGTTTTTCACGAGATAATGGATATTCTGCACCAACGCCATCGATTTCTGCAATCAGCATCTTAGTGCCCTCAGGAACTTTGATACCCGCGCGTTGAGCGATATCGATAGCTGAATGTCCAACAATTGCTGGGTTAACAGCATACTTGCCTTCGTTCATTACAGCATCTTCTAATTTTTTCAATTCATTTTTCTTAACAACGTATGCTTGGTGAGCTTCGAATTCTCTCTTCACTTCGTCGTAAATTTCTTTATCAACGATGATTCCTTGCTCAGAAGCACAAATCATGCCGTTATCAAAAGTTTTTGATACAAACAAGTCATTCACTGCACGTTTGATTTTTGCAGTTTTTTCGATATATGCAGGAGCATTACCAGCACCTACACCTAGAGCAGGTTTACCAGTAGAGTAAGCAGATTTAACCATGCCTGGTCCACCAGTTGCTAATACGATCGCTACGCCTGGATGATTCATCAAACCTTGAGTTGCCTCAATTGATGGTGTTTCAATCCATTGGATACAGTTTTCAGGAGCTCCAGCAGCAATTGCAGCGTCACGAACGATACGTGCAGCTTCCACTGAACATTTTTGTGCAGATGGATGGAATGAGAATACGATTGGGTTTGCTGTTTTTAAAGCAATCATTGCTTTAAAAATAGTTGTTGAAGTTGGGTTGGTTGTTGGTACAACTCCACAGATAACGCCAACAGGTCCAGCGACTTCGATCAAACCTCTTTGTTTGTCTTCGCCAATAATACCAACGGTTTTATCATGTTTAATGCTGTTCCAAATATACTCAGAAGCGTACATGTTTTTGATCGCTTTATCTTCGACAATTCCACGGCCAGTTTCTTCAACTGCCATTTTTGCCAACATCATGTGTTTATCTAGTGCTGCCATTGCCATTTCATGAACGATATGGTCAACTTTTTCTTGATCGAAATCAGCCATTACATCTAATGCTACATTGGCCTTCGTTGCCATCTCATCAATCATTTGCTCAACATTGATCGTGTCTTTTATTTCTTTCTCAACCGCTTTTGCCATGTGAGTCCTCCTAATAACATAAATTATTTGTTAATTTTTTCACATTCCAATCATACAACACAGGCATAGATTTGTAAATAGTTTTTTGTGATTTTTTTCACACCTTTATATTCTTTAACAAATGTGCCTGCTATCGCACCTTTTGTAGCAATTTCTAAAATTTTAGAAATCATGCTCCAGTTAAAATGACGAGTATTATTTAATTCGAAGTTTCACAAAAATGGCTAATCATTAGCTAAAAAGAACCAAAAAAAGGCTGAAAGTAAACATTAAGCTTACTTCAGCCTTCTTTAACAAAAGAACTATTCTTCTTTATCAGTTGGTTCTGGTGTTACTTCAGGTTCAATAACTGCTTCAGTTGTTTCAACTGGTGCTGGATTTATTGGAGCTGCTGACTTCACAGTACGGATCGATGCACGATCAAACACTAAGAAGATGCCTTCGCAGTCTAAAGTAACTGTTTTTTCAGTGCTGTTCATTTCAGAAATGACTCCGTGCAAGCCGCCGATAGTTACGACACTGTCGCCTGGCTTCATTGCATCTAATAAATTCTGACGTTCTTGCTGTTGTTTCTTTTGGTTGCGATTCATCATAAAGAACATACCAATCATCACAACTAGTAAAATTATCATTGGAAAGCTTCCCATGTTTATTCCCCTCACATTCTAATAGTCACTAAATACTGTAACAAAGATAACAAACTTAAACTAGTGGTTTGCACTATTTTTTAGAAACTTTTTGCGTTTTCCTTGTTAAAACCATAGGCTTCAAAAAACGCTTGACGGAATTCTAACAGATTATCATCCATAATAGCCTGACGAACTTGCTTCATTAAGTTAATCAAGAAATACAGGTTATGATAAGAAGTTAAACGAATACCAAATGTTTCATCACAATGAATCAAATGACGAATATAAGCACGGCTGTAATTGCGGCAAGTGTAGCAATCGCAGTTTTCATCCAACGGACGGAAATCGCGGGCAAACTTAGCATTCTTCACTACTAATCGGCCTTGAGAAGTCATGGTGGTTCCATTACGAGCAATCCGTGTTGGCAATACGCAGTCAAACATATCTACCCCGCGAATTACACCATCGATCAAGGAATCTGCTGCACCAACACCCATCAGATATCGTGGTTTGTTCTCCGGAATCAACGGTGTGGTAAACTCCAACACCCGATTCATTTCAGCTTTTGGTTCACCGACTGATAAACCACCGATAGAATAACCTGGGAAATCCATGCTGACTAAATCTTTAGCACTTTGACGACGCAGGTCTTCAAAGCCGGCTCCTTGAATAATTCCGAACAAGCCTTGAGTATCTGGATTAGCATGAGCCTTCAGCCCCCGTTCAGCCCAACGCGAAGTACGTTCAACTGATTTCTTCACATAGTCATAGCTTTCGTCAAATGGTGGACACTCATCAAAGCTCATCATAATATCTGAACCCAGTTTGTTTTGGATATCAATCGCCTTCTCAGGGGATAAGAACATTTTTGATCCATTTAAATGATTCTTGAAATGGACACCCTCTTCAACGATATTACGCATATCTGCCAAAGAAAAAACCTGAAAGCCGCCTGAATCCGTTAAGATCGGCTGATCCCAGTTCATGAACTTGTGCAATCCACCAGCCTCAGCTACTAAATCTTCACCCGGGCGCAACCATAAATGGTAGGTATTACTTAAAATAATTCCAGCACCCATCTCTTTGAGTTCTTCTGGCGCCATTGTTTTAACGGTCGCTAATGTACCTACTGGCATAAACATTGGTGTTGGAAAGGTACCGTGAGGAGTGATGATTTCACCCAGCCGTGCACCCGTATGTTTTTCTTTTTTTATTAAACGATAAGAAATCGCAGGTTGTGTCATTTATCTTCCTACTTTCCTTGCTATGTATGAACGAACAACTTGTATCATCATACTGGTTTTGACGACCTTTTGCAACTTTATAAAGGCTGTTTAAGCTCTTGTTGAGATTTTAAAAAAAAGGATTTTTTGTCCTCGAATAATTGTAGATAAAATGAGTCCTTTTTTCATATTCATATCGGCATTTATCATTAAAATCTAATTTGCCCACTTGTTACTATTTTCATAAACTCTTTGGGAAATGAAAAAAAATTTGATAGTTTAAATCTAAAGCTATTATATTAATTTCACAAGCTTAATCAAAAACAGACAGTTAGTAATTGCAGCTGCGCTTTTTCAAATTACAGATAAAAAAATAACTAAAATACAATGAGTGAAAGATTGTTATTTCATGATATCTAAAAGATTGTGAAAATAAAATTATATAAAGAAACCGTTTACAACGGCCACCCATTAGCCTATGATTAATGAGAATAAAATATTAATTAGGAGGAAACAAATGGTTAAATCAGCGGAAAAAGAGCAAAAAGAAACAATCAATGTGGAGCAAATGATTGACGACTTAGCTGCTAAAGGGAATGCTGCTTTAAAGGCTATGAAAAGTTTTACACAAGAGCAGGTCGATCACGTTGTTCACGAAATGGCTATGGCTGCTTTAGATAAACACATGCTGCTAGCTAAAATGGCAGTTGAAGAAACAGGTCGCGGTATCGTTGAAGATAAAGCGATCAAAAACATGTACGCTTCAGAATACATCTGGAACAACATCAAGAATGATAAAACCGTTGGCGTTATCCATGAAGACAAACAACGTCATTTGATCCAAATTGCAGAGCCTGTCGGCGTTATCTGTGGGGTTACTCCTACAACCAATCCAACCTCTACAACTGTATTCAAATCATTAATTGCTATCAAAACTCGAAATCCGATTATTTTTGCTTTCCATCCAAGTGCTCAAAAATGTTCAGCTGAAGCTGCACGTATAGTTCGTGACGCAGCAGTAGCAGCGGGCGCTCCTGAAAACTGTGTTCAATGGATTGAAACGCCATCCTTAGACGCAACACAAGGCTTAATGAATCATCCAGGCGTAGCCATCGTCTTAGCAACAGGCGGCAGTGCAATGGTTAAATCTGCATACTCAACTGGCAAACCTGCTTTAGGTGTGGGCCCTGGTAACGTACCTGCCTACATTGAAAAAACGGCGTTAATTAAGCGTGCAGTCAATGACCTGTTCCTTTCAAAAACTTTTGACAGCGGGATGATTTGCGCTTCTGAGCAAGCAGTCATCGTTGACAAAGAAATTTATGATGAAGTGAAGAGAGAATTCGAAGCACATCAAGCGTATATCGTTAAGAAATCCGAATTGAAAAAATTAGAAGCAGCTGTAATGAACGAAGGCAAATATGCCGTTAACCCTGCAGTTGTTGGTCTTTCTGCGATTACAATTGCTGAAAGAGCGGGCATTAAAGTTCCAGAGGGGACGAAGATGTTAATCGCTGAACTAGATGGCGTTGGCGCGGATTATCCATTATCTCGTGAAAAACTTTCTCCGGTTTTAGCAATGGTTAAGTCCAATAACGCTGAACACGGCTTCGATCTTTGTGAAGCAATGCTAGATTTAGGTGGTTTAGGCCATACGGCGGTTATCCATACAGAAGATGAAGACTTGCAATTAGAATTCGGTATGCGTATGAAGGCTTGCCGTATCTTAGTAAATACACCATCTTCAGAAGGTGGTATCGGTGATATTTACAACGAATTGATTCCATCATTAACCCTTGGCTGTGGATCTTACGGTAAAAACTCAGTTTCTCATAACGTATCAGCACCTGATTTATTAAACGTCAAAACAGTAGCGAAACGGAGAAAAAATATGCAATGGTTTAGATTACCACCGAAAGTTTTCTTTGAAAAGAACTCTCTATTGTATTTAACAAAAATGGAGAAGGTCTCTCGCATTATGATCGTTTGTGACCCAGGTATGGTTCAATTCGGTTATGCAGATATTGTAACTGAAGTGTTGAATCGTCGTGACAATGATGTGAAGGTTGAAGTGTTCTCAGACGTTGAACCAAATCCTTCTACTAATACGGTATACAAAGGATTGGAACGAATCGTTGACTTCCAGCCAGATACGATTATCGGTCTGGGCGGCGGCTCGGCTATGGATGCAGCGAAGGGCATGTGGATGTTCTATGAGCACCCAGATACTTCCTTCTTCGGCGCAAAACAAAAATTCTTGGATATCCGTAAACGGACTTACGGAATTAAGAAGCCTGAGAAGTCTCAGCTGGTTTGTATTCCAACAACTTCTGGTACTGGTGCCGAAGTAACACCTTTTGCTGTTATCACAGATAGTGAAACACATGTAAAATATCCATTAGCAGATTACGCATTAACACCAGACGTGGCAATCATTGATCCACAGTTTGTTGTAACTGTTCCAGCATCAATTACAGCCGATACTGGTATGGACGTATTAACACACGCAATTGAGTCTTATGTATCAGTTATGGCATCTGACTATACACGCGGATTAAGCTTACAAGCAATTAAGATCGTCTTTGAATATCTTGAAAAATCAGTCAAAACAGCCGATCCAGAAGCTCGGGAAAAAATGCATAATGCTTCTGCAATGGCGGGTATGGCATTCGCTAACGCTTTCTTAGGAATTTGTCACTCTGTCGCTCATAAGATCGGTGGAGAATATGGTATCCCTCACGGACGTACCAACGCAATTCTGTTGCCGCATATTATTCGCTACAATGCGAAGGACCCGCAAAAGCATGCGATGTTCCCTAAATATGACTTCTTCCGGGCGGATACAGACTATGCTGATATTGCTAGATTCTTAGGCTTGAGAGGAAATACAACTGCCGAATTGGTTGAAGCGCTAATCTCAGCAATCTACAACTTAGGTGTAACCGTAGGTATTGAAATGAATCTGAAAGCCCAAGGAGTTACACAAGAAGTCTTGGATGCTACTGCAGATCGCATGGCTGAACTGGCTTACGAAGACCAATGTACAACCGCCAATCCAAAAGAACCTCTGATCAGCGAGTTGAAAGAAATCATCGTGACCTGCTTCGACTATAAACAATAAGAATCTGAATAGCCGAACTGCCTTCTAGTTTTGAAGGTGGTTCGGCTTTTTAAATTGGTGAACTAAGTGAATTTGCAGCTATATCGTAAGAACCCCCAGAAAATTTGAGTTTTTACGATATACCGAGTAAAACCCTAAAATGTTAGTTAGCATGAGTTCATTAAGCTGATCTACATAATAGTCTGGCTAATTCAGGAACAAGAAAAATCCTGCGTCACCACTTTCTCAAAAGACAGATCGCATGTTTTTTCTTCTATATTTAAATCTTGTTCAATTTGCTTATAAATTCGTTTAGATTGCTTATATCGTTATAGGTTAACTTGCCCACGTGTTTGAATATTATATCGTTATCAAGCTTCGACACACCTCGTAACGTTCCAACATCAATCCAAGACTCTTTTGATAACCCTGCCTCTTTCCAATTTTTTTCGGGTAATAAAGCCTTTTCATTCTTTCCGATTTTTCACTATACTTGCTAGTTATGCTGAAAAATTCTAGACTCTCTTTTTTGTCCTTAATTACTACTACAGGTCTTCTTTTCCCGCCTGATTTCCCTACGAATGCAAGGTATACGGTGATTATTTCATTCCTCTTCATTTAGCCACGCTTCTAACTTTTCCTGAGTATCTAACATTTCCACTGGCATGTTCTTGGTCAATTCTCTCAATCTTATTCCCGCTTTTGCTTCATCGCTCAATTTTATTTCCATCGGGAATTCTCCTCTTGCTACCACTTGCTTATACAATATTGTGATGGCCGTAGTTGGGTTCATTCCTAATTCGCTTAAAATGTATTCAGCTTCTTCCTTTAGTTCTTTATCGATACCTACTTGAATTCTTCCCTTTTCCATATATATCACTCCAAATATAGTAAATTGAACTCTCTTTTACTATTATTATACTACTTTTGTAGTACTTCTCCAAAGAGATGTCAGTAAAAAACTACTCGCACACTCATGACTAACAAACTGTCATTTAAGGAAAATGGCGGAATGTTCCTGAAAAACCTAAACGAACTCACTGAGAAAAAAGCTGATTAACTCCAAATAGAAACTACTAGCAACACAAACAGACGAACCATTCAAGACAGTTCGTCTGCTTTTATTCTCAAACTAACCTTCATACCTAGATTTAGAAACAACTGAATCGTAGGTCCTAGCAAAAAGATCGCAAACAACGTGCCCCAGCCAACAAAGCTTCCTAGCAGCAAACCAACTAAGACAATTAAAAAATCCAATAAAACTCTTCCTCGCTGCAACGAAACCTTTAGCAAACTGCAGACACAAAACATCATGCCCTCTAAAGGTCCTGAGCCTAAATCAGCGGCTAAATACAAAGCCGTACCAGCAGCCATGATCAGAAAACCGAAGAAGGAAACAATCAGCTGACCGTGCAGCCATTCGACACGCTCTATAAGCGGCTGTACCCAACGAATTGTCTCCCCTACTAACAAAGTATTAATCACACTGCCAATTCCCAGCATTTTCTGATTATATAAAAAGCTGACTCCTAAAAATACTAGGCTAATAATCTGGCTCCAACGGCCAAAGGGAATACTCGTATGCTGCATCAACCCACTGATCAACGTACTTACCGAATCCATTCCCTGACCAGCAGTAACAATTACCTGTATACCTATCCCCATCAGGATCGTACCCATACAAACCTGAACAATACGTCCCATTTTATTCATCCGCTTCAACCATCATTTTCAATTTCAAAATAAATTCATCATAGTCCTCACTCATACTCAACTGCTTAGTGTTCACCGGTTCCGAAACGATCTCAATAAACTTCTCAAAGAAATCATTGAAGGTGTTGGCTTCTTCCTTGTTAATCGCAATAAAGGCCACCAGCTTCACTGGATAATTTGCCCAGATCAACGGCTCCTGCAAGGTCATAATAGCCACACCGCTTTTCTTGGCTTCCAGCTCGATTGAGTGAGGAACGGCGATTCCAGAAGGAAAGCTGGTAGGTGACATCCGTTCGCGCTTTTCCACTTGTTGAAGAAAATAGCCGCCCACGAAACCGGCATCTACCATACGCTGATTCAGTTGAAGCCGAATCTCTTCAGGATTTAATTCAGAAGGATCAATTTGATTAAAATATAATTCCGGTAAAATATATGCGTCAATTGCTTGATACATTCGTTTCTTTTCTCTTTGTGATTTGAATGCCTCTATTCGATTCTCAATCTTTTTAATATCCTTCACGGTTAAAAAAGGATGGATAAAAACCGAACCAGCATAAGCTGAAGCCACCTTGCGATCTGTCGTCAGCAGCAAGTCATAAGTCTGTAAAGTATCAGGCTGCCGCTTGCTAAGTAACACTACATTGCTATCACTAAATTTTTTTTGAATTTGTTTGCGTAACTTCTGGCCAATGTCGTGATAATCATTAACAATCAGATGAATAACAATTTGATTTTGATGACGTTTCTTGGTTTCCAAAAAAGCCCCAATGTGCAGCGCAATAAAAGAAATTTCATCCTCATTAAACCAAATATCCAATCGTTCCTGAATCAGTGAAGAGATATACACTGCCAAATCGTAGGTCAAGGGATACGCCGTTTTAATATCCAGCAAGCTGCTGTTTCGTGTGAAGGTTTCGTAGTGGGAGCGATAATACAAGCTTTGAATATGAATTGCCAGCTTAGTAAAAAATTCCTCTTCATGCAGCTCCACTAGATACGTCTGCTCCACTTCAGCTAAAACTTCTTGTAGGACATTGATAATTCTTTGATCGACAAAAGCAGAAAGCTGCTGATTATGTTCTTTAGTTAACGTCTCATTTTGCATACCAATAAACAAAAGCGACAGCTGCTCCAATTCTATTTTTGAGAAATGGATATCGTATTGCTGCGCCAGAGAATCCCCAATTTCTTCGGCCAATAAGAATTCCGGCTTTTCTTGTAATTGCGGAATACTCGGTCCAATATTCAGGCTGTGTCCCTGACGAATTCGTTCAATACTAATCGCATAGTGCAAAACGATATTGTTCAGTGAGTATTGATTGATTTGAATCTCATGGGCTGAAAGTGTCTTTTTAATGGTCTCCTGCAGTTCATCTAAAGAAATGTAGCCAATCATCTGCTGAATACTATGCTTTAGTTTTTCTTGCAGATCACTTTCGTTATACAGCAAAGAAATCAAATAACGGCGTTTGGCCCGCTCTGGTCCGGTCAGCTTAACAAAATCTTGTTCAAAAACAATTTGAATCGCATCATTGGTAATCTCTTTTTTTAACTGCTGAATATCATTCTTCAACGTGGATTCTGAAACAAACAGTTTCTCGGCCAGATCAAAGACATCCACACCGTCAGAAGAATGCTTCAAAAGTTCAAGAAAGATACGAGATTTCCGATCCTCTACGCCTTCCTCAGCAATCGCTATAGCGGGGTTTAGCTGATAACCTAAATGACTGGTTAAAATAAGTTCTGGTGTTTGCTGATTAATTTTGGCGACACGGTTGCGAATGGTTCGGGTCGTACATTGGCAAAAAACGGCTAGTTCCTTGGAGGTAACCCATTGTGTCTGCTTTTTCTCTAAAAATCCAACTAATTCCTTTTCTTTTTCCGTCAGCATTCTCTCACCCCTATTCAAAGAAAAGTTGGCCAATGTGACCAACTTTTCGATTTGTTATAGCTCTTCACCGTTCGTAGCGATTACCTGCTTGTACCAGTCAAAGCTGTCTTTTTTGATTCGTTTACCGCTGCCCTTGCCTTCATTATCTAAGTCCACATAGATAAAGCCGTAGCGTTTTTCCATTTGTGCTGAAGAGCAGCTGATAATATCAATCGGTCCCCATGCACAGTAGGCAATTACATCAACTCCATCGTACATTGCTCGTTTCATCTGGGCAATGTGCTCTGACAAATAAGAAATCCGGTAATCATCATGCACCTTGCCATCCTCCAACTTGTCATACATCCCAAAACCATTTTCGGCTATGATAATCGATTTGTGGTAGCGATCCCAGTATTGTGACAAGGAATTGTACAGCCCCTGCGGATCAACAGCCCAGCCCCACGGATTAGCTTTCAGGTTGGGATTCGGTGTTAATGACAATAGATTCATATCATTCTTCGTGGAATCCACCATTTGGGAATAATAATAAGAAAGAGCCAGATAGTCCATTGGATGATCCTTCAAGATTTGTTTGTCTTCCTCTGTAATCTCCAAGTGAACATCATTTTCTGCAAAGTAGTTCAGAGCATATTGCGGATATTCACCCTGAAACTGAACATCTGTGTAAAAGTACTGCATTCGATTACGACGCAGTGCCAGATTCACATCACTAGGATCGCAAGAGTAAGGATAGGCGGTGCAATCTGCCATCATTGTGCCGATCATCATCTCTGGATTGATACGTTCCGCATATTCCTTCAACAGGGCACAAGCGATAAACTGATGGTGCACAGCCTGATAACTAGCCTCCAAATAATTATCTACCGTATCATAAGGGATCGCCGTTGAGTTAAAAGGCTCAAACTGAATTAGATTAACTTGGTTAATGACGATCCAATATTTTACCTTGTCTTTGTAGCGATTCAGCACAACTTTACCGTATTTTACAAATAAATCAACTACTTTACGATTGTTCCAGCCGCCATAGTTTAAGGTGATGCCAACCGGTGTTTCATAATGAAGGATGGTAATAATCGGTTCCATGCCTAAGCTGATAATTTTATCGATCAACCGATCATAATAAGCTAAGCCGGCTTCATTCGGTTCCTCTTCATCGCCCGTTGGAAAAATCCGTGTCCAGTCAATCGAGGTACGGAAGTTTTTAAAGCCCATTTCACTTAGCAGCTCCAAATCCTCTTCATAAGTATGATAGAAGTCGATCCCATGGCGTTTTGGATAATAGCCTTCCTTATCCGCCATATTTGCCTTCACATCAGCCAATGACATTCCTTTGTGTTGTTCTTCCGCTATCTCAGCATTGGTTTTGTCTGGATAATACTTGTGCAAATCCGCTAAGCTGACGCCTTTTCCTTCAACTTTATAAGCACCTTCCGCTTGGTTAGCGGCAATCGCACCGCCCCATAGGAAATTTTTCGGCATTTGATAATCTTTCAAAAAGAACTCCTCCTTATTTTTGGCTAAAAGCTTCAAACAGCTTCACTAAATGTTCACCAATTAAAATCTCGCTTTGCGCGGTCATCAAGGTATCCTGCGCATGGCAAAACAATGTCGAATAGCGTATCTGCTCTCCTGAAGCCTCCAGCTGCAGCGTATCTGTCTGAAGTCCGTGAGCTACGACTACTTCCTTTCGAGCTGCGGCGACTTCTGTTTTGGCCTTTTCAAAATCCATTGTTTCTAAGCTTTCCAATGCCTGAACTAAATGATCTCGGGCATTGCCAGCATGTACCAGAATATTCATGGATAACTGGTTCAGCTGATCATTTTCTTCCATATAAGTTGTCTCTTCCATCTGCAATCTCCTGCTTTCGTTGCTAATCTTATTGTGCTGCTGTGTTCATTTGTGCTTCTTCTAACGCGTCCTTTTCTTCCTGTTTCAATAAAGAATTATCATAAGCCTTAAAGAATGGCAGGAAGATCAACCAAGTAACGACGAAGATTACTACACTTACTACAATTGCCCGCCAATCCTGTGTTGCCAAATAAGAGGTAATTGGATAAGGCATATACCATAATAAGAATGTTTGCGAAGGGATATTTACTAACCCTAAGGACATTGTCACGTAAGCAATGGTAGGAACAATAATACTGTTGATCCACATTGGCACCATCAAGTAAGGATTAAAAGCAATCGGTGCACCAAACACTAAGGGCTCATTAATATTGAAAATAGACGGAACAATAATCGCCTTTCCTATTGCCTTCAGCTGAGCGGAACGACTTAAAATCAGCATCATTACTGACAAGGCCAACGTGGTTCCAATTCCTCCCATCGAAGAAAAGGCATAACAGGTTTCTTGGGTAGCGATATGCAACGCTTCGCCGCCGCTTGCGACTGCTTGCGCATTTTCAGCTAGTCCTGACATATAAACCGGATAGATCACCGGCATCATTACCCAACCAGAAATCCCAAAGGTATACAAAAATACCGGAATAAAAACTGATAACACAAAACCAGGATAAGACTGAACAATTTTCGCCAATGGGCTGAAAATCAAGATAATCACATCAAAGAAATCCACTTGCATCTGGAAGGTGATCAACCAGCCGACAAACAAAACAAAGGTAATCGGCAGCAAGCTATTAAACCAGCCCACCACGAAATCTGGAATCGGTGTATCTTCATCAAAAAATGATTTCTTTACAGCTAAATTCATGACAAACGCCACGAATAGTCCCGTAACAATCGATAAGAACATCCCAGTTGATCCAAAACGAGAAAGAATAAAAATTGCTTCGCCATCCTCAGTAATCGTCGGAAACAGCAGCATCATAAACAGGACCAATGAAGTAGAACCAGAAATCAGCTTTTGTCCCCCATGACCCTTTTTTTCCATTAAATAGTAGGGGATCAAAAAAGCGACGACTAACCCATACATCCCGAAGGAAAAACTACTGATCATAGAGAAATCTGGCATTCCACTAAAAATATTCCCCAATAAAGAAACTATTGTAACTAACGAGCCAACAAATACTAAAGGCAGAGCGATCATGATCGAATCCTGAATCGCTGAAATCCACGGATTCTTCACAACCTTATTTACCTTAGGAGCAAAAGATTCCGTCATAAATTTCATAATATTATCCATTAGTTAATCCTCCATACTTAAAATCAAGTCCAACGCTTTCTCACCATTTAAGGCCCCGTAAATATTCTGCGGAATAACCGCTGCTTTCACCTGTTTATCTTTTGTCTGTTCCTGAATGTCATTTAGCATGTAAGACAGATGAGGTCCAATCAACAAGTAATCGATTTCATTAATTCGATCATCTAATTGTGATTCACTTGCTGCTTTCACTGTTACCCCAACGCCGCGCTTCTTTGCTGCTTTTCTAATAGCTGCCGCCATAAACCCACTGGAAGCGCCTGACCCGCAAATTAATAAAATATTTTTCATTTTCTCCACCGCTCTCTTTTCTTGATACTCTTATTATAGGAAGTCGTAGGTTTTCCTACAAACTTACTTTTTTCCTACGGCTAGGAAAAATGAAAAAGGACTGGAAAGGATGCTTTCCAGCCTTGATTTTTGTATGAGAATGATTTTTTATACTTTGTATATTCTTTAGGGTGGATATCCATGGTTCTCTGATTCTTTTAAATTACTTTCGCAAATCTAATTATTGAACTGGATCAATCGTCTTTACAAATTAGAAAATATTTATAGTTATTCTTCTTCAACCTCAGCCCATCAAAAAACTCAATCACAAAGCAGATGATTGAGTGGTTTGATTGACTAATTCATTGCAGAATAATACTTTAGCTCCTCTAGCTGCTGCGAGCCTTCCAGCCAGTATTCATAAAACGCACTGCTTAATTTATACCCTCTCCCCCACAAGGTGGTTATCGTTTCGCCAGTAATGCCATGGACTTCGAATTTATGCTTCAATTTGTTAATTAAACAAGACAATTGGCTCATGTTCGAAGAAGTGCTGCCATCCTGCCATAAACAATCACATAATTCTTGTCGGGACAAGACACCACTAGTGGAATAGGATTGAATCAAGCATTCAAAGACACGTTTTTCGGTTTTGGACAGACTCTTGATTAATAGTTTTAAACTATTCGGAGTAGTATTCTCTCCTTGCGTAGTAGGAAAAGTCAGAATTTGATTGCCGGTTACAACGTCTTGCTTCATCTGATATTGAAGCTCATTCATTTTTTCTCGCAGAAGTTCATAGCTGGTTTCTTTTGCTACCCAGTCCACTAAGCCTCGCTCTTGCCAGTAGGTTTGTTCCTCTTCATTTGGAATATTTTCCACCACTCGTAAAACCAGTAATGGGTGATTTTTCAACATTTGTAGAATCTGTTCCACTTCTGAGTTACACAAACTTTCGCTCAAGACAATCCATTGAAAGTAGGAAAGAAAAGGACTAACCGTGCCCGTTTTCAGACGTTTGAACAAATCTGTTGAGCATAAAATCTCACAATTCATTCGTTGTAATTTCTGGACTAGTGGTTCTTCTGCTAAGGAATTTTTCGTTAAAATAAGTACATGTTGCATGGGGACTCACCTTCTCTTCAAATTTTTGGTGGTTTCTTCTCTTTTATAGGCGGCTTTGTCTCGGTTTCTTCCGTATCAATTAATACGTTCCACAGGATAACTAACGTCACAACCACACAAATGGCGACTTGAATCCATAACTGATCAAAATAGGATTCCGCTAGCTTGATACTAAAAATTGCCAGTAGGAAACAAATGACTAAGATAATCGCTAGTTGGACTTGCTTCAACTCCTGTTGAACACGGTAGGCTGTTTCAATTGGTACTCTTTTTTGTTTAGCTACCTGTCGGACGGAGTTTTTCTCTACTAGAAGCCAGATCATTTCACGGTAAAGTTTCCGTGCCTCAGGTTCTTTACTGAATAAAGAGTAAGCATCTTTACTGCGGTCTCTCTCCTTGCCTGCTTTGACCAACACCGGATGAAGCAGTCGATCGTTGCGCAGTGACCAGCGAAAAACTTGGCGCCATTCCTCTATCGTAAGCTGAGGTAGATTCAAAACATCTAAGCTTAGTTCTTGTGTTTCTAATTGATCTAAACAAGCTAACAGCTGGCGATAATCACGGGAAACAACTTCCCAGGAAGCAATCACTAAACGGTCTCCCGGTTGGGCAAAGTTCAGTAATGCTTGGAATTCACTGGATGGTGAATGCAGGGCTTCCACCTCTTGTGCGCCATCAGAAAAAAGTTCGTCCACAGGGTAATCCTCCAGCATATCCAATTGTTGGGTCAGTTGATACCCACGTGCATAGCCTAGATTCATCGTGTCCTTCCTCTTTCTGTTGGAGTTTTTCGTCGGTTAGTGCCCGATTGTTTCCTATTTCGTAACAATCGGGTAATCTGTGTCTGCAAGTCCTGTTGGCTTCGCATTAGCGAGAACAGTAAATAGCTTTGGACTAGTACAACCAGGCCTAGTACAAGTAATAATAGATAGACCATGTTCTGTCTCGCCTCTTTCGTCTACTTGGTTTTGATTTTTCCTAGATCGTTCTTTTTGTAATCCCAGCTATAAGGTTGTGGCCCTTCTTGATTCAACTTTGGTTTTAGATAAATAGTGATGAAGTATTCTTCGTCGTTGTAAAGCTCGTCTCGCTCGAATATCAATGAAGTTTTATTGCTGTTTGCTTCTGTTTTCCCTGTGTGGCTTACGCCATTTGAGTCTGCACTTCCTAAAGTTAGATAGTTGCCTTTTATTTCATGATATTCAGGGATAATTAGCTCCAATTCCAATTCATCCAACGGATCGTCCATGTGTTCTGCATTCACAGCAATTGTTTCGAAGCTTGGATTATCGGCATTCTTTCCCGATAAAATCTTTACTTGTCTTAGCTGATCCGCATTTTCCGTTGTTGTTCCAGATACTCCATCGTAATCCTTGGTCACCATTCTTAAGTACCCTTCTTCAGGTACGACCAACTGATTGGAATCATTTACAACGACTTGACGTACGTGCAGGAGAATATCTCCAGTTAAAGTAACATCTAGCCCTCCCAGAGTTGGCTTTGTCGTTCCTAATTGATGGTTACCATCCACTCCTCCATCCCATTCGTAACGAATCATAGCTGGACCATCTGGCGGACTGGAATCAATTAGTCCGGGTTGGTTAGCTATCTTAATTGCATTAAGATTGACCACTTGAAGTTTTGCAGCATTGGTCGACTTATCTGCCAACACAGGCAATTCCGCAGCTGTTTCATGAGTAGAGTCATAATAATCATAGACACGGACATTGCCTCTATCCAAAACATCAGCAGCAGTATGTCCGCTTCTTAAACGGAACGGCAAAGAATAATCATCTGCGTAATAAACCACACCATTAGTATCAGCAGGGGTTACTTTTGGATTAGTTTCACTGTTAGGTATCGTATTTTTTGTTGTAACAAAGACCCAAACCCGGTTCTTGATTTCAATACCACTTTCTGGTTTATATACCACATCCACTGGGTAAGGCTTCGCTATAGTAGCTTCCCGCAAAGTTTTCAACTGTGCCGAATCCACCTCCACTTTTCCAGATAGTTTACTGCTGTCTATTCCATCCTCATCAATGGTTCCACTCTTTTGATTCCAAGCCATTGTTTTAGCAAACTCTTTAAATTTATTTGCATCCGGTACTATAGTGTCTATATTTTCCAATGGAACATGGAAATTTTGAGCATCAAACACATAATCATCCTCCTCGAATGTTTGAGGCGTTTTTTTATTGACTAAAGTGGATGCTGTAGATGTTTGATTTTGACTATCTGTAACAAAATAAGTTACTATTTGAGGGCCTGCTTTTGTCCGATCGAATCCTAATTTATCCCAATTAATTGGATCTGAACTTTGCATAACCCTGCCTGTCACATCATAAACAATAGATTTAGGATTCTTATTCACTCGTTCACGTAACCAGCTGATATCATAAGTATTTAACCCTTGATCGATATCAAAAGTGTCATAAACTTTAACAGCCTTAGCATCAGTTATTAGCCCATTTTTACTTCCCGTCAGCAACCACCTGTCCGTAGCTGCTTGGTTTCCACTTGCAATCCCCGAATCTGATATATCCACTTCAAAACTTTCAGGTGGTTTAATTACTGGACTCCAATCTTCATTATTAGTCAAGATAGAGACAAAACTATTTCCTTTTGTAGGTGTTCGATTCTGCGAAGACCATTTCTTATTTGTTCCAGTACTTATTTCACCAGGGTAGTTACCATAAATTACTTCATCGATAAAATGGGTCTCCTCTGTTTGAAAAGTTCCACTTAAAATAAATTGATTTCCTTTCCCAGAAAAAGTAGCAATACTTACCGGGGATACATTATTATCAGTAAAATTTAATCTTATACTGGATGCGCTCCTCCAATCAAAATTAGCGTCCATATATCCGCTGTATATTCCTGCTTGATTTCCCATTCCTGAAAAAGGACCTGAAAACTCATCTATTTGTCCTGCAAAAAAATAGCCAGAGCTATCCTTATTAAATTTTAATCTTGTTGTTTTTGGAAAAGTTTTTTCAACAGTCATTTGACCACTTTGAGGGGTAATTTTTATCAGCTCTACTTTAGTCTCTTCACCATTCTCTCTTTTATATATCTGAACATACACTGCATTATTGTTAGATATGCCATGTTCGATACTTACTCCAGAGATTTCACGTATTATTTCTGTTCGTGTAGTATTTTTTGTACTATGATTAATATCCCATCTTGATAAGCAAGTAAAGTTACCTTTGGAGGTTGATATGTTTTCTAATCCAATGATAGTATTAGCATCTACTACAAACACATCTGTTATTAAGGAATGATGAGGTCCTTGAAGAGTCATATCCCCTTCAAGTCCGGCTGGTGCTTCATACTTGTACTGATTTAATATATTGCCATTTGCATGTTCAAGAACGTGATAATGGTTCTTTTGAGTAGCATTTTTATAGATAACAGTACTGCTCATATTATTCCCTGATGAATTAACCCAATGCGTCTGTATACCTTGGTTGTCTAAATTGATTGCATTTAAGTCTACTGCTTGATTATTATCTGCTATCGATATTCCTAAAGAATTTCCATTATCGATAAAAGTGGTTGTACTTAACTTTTCTCCAACGTATAAAGCTAAAAATTCTGTTCCGCTTTTCTTAAAAAAAGAATTGTATACTGTTGATTTAGTTCCACTATGTTGACTAATATCATTGGGTGTGTTACGCACCCACTTAGAATCTAAAATTGTTCCCTCTTCGTTTTGAAGGATTATTTTAGTTTGATTTATAGCAACATAACCTGCTCCATAAGGATAAGTTGAAAAAGTTTGCATGGATATAATATTGTTATAATCAGTAATGTAGCTTTTAAGAATATAATTTCTGACTTCACTACTGAAAAGCGTTGTTTTGGCACTTTTGTTAGCGGAGATTTGTTTGGACAATGCAGAAACACTTTGGTTCGCTTGGAAATGATCATCATAAAGAGAGCCTGAAGGAAATTCTAAATTCTTTTTCCCGTCTATAGGTACTTCAAATTCATTTGTTCCGCCCTCATCCAACTTGATCGTATTTGTTGGATGTGCAGAGACCTCTTCCTTTTTATCTTTAAAACTGTTCATTCCGAATACTGAACCAATACCGATGACTACTAAAATCAAAAATATTCCGATAACTTTTTTAACCCTCTTATTGGCAAACAATGCGTAAACAGTTCTCTTCTTCTTCACTGTTTTAACCCTCCCTACAATACTCATCAAATCAATGCTTTAATCGTAAAACACTCACCTCATGAGTGTTGATTTATTTAGAAAGGACATAGGTTCCTATGCCCTTATGTTTAGTTTTCTACCTTCTTCTTTAAGGCATCATCAATTGCTTTCAACGATTGATTGGTTGGTGTACTTCCTTGCCACCAAGCATCCCGATAAGCAAATTCTGCACAGTTGACTGTTTCTACCTTTAGATAAATAGAGAAAGTAGTTTTGTCGTACTGTTTCGCTAAACTATCTGATAGTTTTATGGATTCGAACAGTTTGCTGGTCTTTTTTTTAGGTTCAACAGCTTCTTTGACATAGTAGTAATAGCCATCGCCACCATCTTTCCAATCGGTTGTTGCCATGTTCTCTAAAAGAAGGTCTTTGCCAATTACTAAGGGCAACACTTGTTTATTGGTATCCCCGACTATCGGCGCTCGAACTTCAGGCAAAACCATCACCCGAATAAACTGTTTGATTGTCCCAGTGTTTTCAATTAGGACTTCCTTCTTAACATCTTTACCTGTCTCTATTTCAGTGATGCCAGTAAAATCTTCCAATAGCTTCGTCTCAACTTGCCCAACTTGAAAATCATTAGCTTTTTGATCCTGTGCTGTCATTACCGCATAGACAAAATATCCGCCACCAATCAACAGAAGGATAAGAGCTAGTGCGAATCCTACATAAATGAGTCGTATATTTTTCTTTCGATTTCTCATCTCTTGCCTCCTTGATTAGTGCAGCTTATTTTGGTACATGTCATAGGCAAAGTCTGTGGAATTAATTCCCCAATCAGAGACTAGACTTTTCGTTATATCATGGGCATCCATCAAAGGGACCAGCTTGTACAAAGCGCCTTTATATTGGTTAGCATAGGTCGGATTCAATCGAACGCTTTTCAACAAATCCTCGGTACTTTCGTTTGGTTGCAGAATCTCTGAATAGTAGAAATATCCTTTTTCGTAATACCAATAACTTGTATCTCCGGAAGTCGGTTTCTTAGTTTGGTCAAACAGCTTGGTTGTTTGGAAATTCAACTCCATGGCTTTTAATGGTGTAGTTCGATTAGTGTCGTTATAGATGTAAGCCAAGGAATGATCATCTAATGAATTGCAGATCACTTGGTTTGCCTTGTAATACTTATTTGCATAAACACTATAGTAGTTATTGACTTTCCACGTAGCTGTATCCTTAACCTTGATCGTATTATTCGGTAAAACACTGGTAGCTGGATAAACAATCAAATTACCGTTTCCCACTTCAACAGTTGGATTTTCCCGATGATTATCTGCCACATTCGTTTCAAAACTAACAAAAAACTCATGCAAGGAAAGTCGAACAATCGCTGGTACTTCACCATCATTTTTCACTCGTATTTCTTTCTTTTTCGTTGTTCCAGGGGACCAGTGAAAAACTTGAGTAAAGTCTTCTTCCACCATTGCCGACAACTTTCGTTGATTGGCATCCGTCCGATTGACCCGTTCATCTGCGGAAGTAATCCACGCATAAGTACTGCCTACTATTAATAACAGACTTAACACCAGAGAAAAGCAGGCGAACAGGCCCTTACTGCGGACAAAGGTCTGAAACAAATGTTTTCGTTTTTCCTTTTGGTTCATTCCTGCTCCTCCTCTTGGCGTTTTTTCCATAAGAACAAGACAATCAATACCAACAATAATCCGGTCAAGAATAGATAAACCAATTCTTCACCGGTTTGCGGCAACAGCTTGTGTGCGGTCGGTGTTCCCTGACCGGTCGCTGGCAATGTGCCTGAACTGCTAGTTGAAGTACTTGGTATAGTTGGCTCTGTTGAAGGCTCGGTTGGTTTCGTCGGTTCAGTCGGTTCAGTCGGCTTTGTGGGCTCCGTTGGTTGATCTTTGGTTCCCACAAAATTCCAAGAAAAATTCAAGGTACTTTGTGCGTTTAAGTCCTCATTCGTTAAACTAGAATCGATGGTAAAAGTCGCATGCATAATTTTATCCGTACCATAGGTGCAGACCCCCAACTCTAGAGGAGTTTTACTCCAGTCTCGGCTGGCATCTCCTAACAAAGGACCGTGGTAAATTTCTTTACCATCAAGAGCCAATGTCATCATGATATGATTCTTCCAATCAACCGAACCACTGGAATCAATTTCTTCTACTAGCATTCCTAAAGAAAACGGAGCCTCAAGATCCAAACTGCGAATCGTTATTTCTTTTTCAAAAATATCTCCGGGGAGAATACCCACTAAATCAATGTAGTATTCTCCTTCAGAGGTGGCATACATCCCATCAGAATCGCCGATCACCATGCCGGGGGGAAGTGCTTTTGCCGCTTGCACGGTGGGCATGCCGCAAAAGAAGAAACAGAAACACAGGATACTGCTAAATAAAATCCTAAGTTTTCTCAACCCCTGTCACCTCTCCCTTCTTTTCATGGTGTTCATGAATTAAATGCCTGCTTTAAGTTTGGTCACAATTGCTAGAGTATCGCCTGTTGGTGTTGAACCGCCACCCAAGTGCCAGCCCGCTGTGTCAATTAATGCATCAGCATTGGCTTGGACAGCTTCCATTTTTACAACTAAATCGTAAGAAGCATTCGTATATTCTGTTCCCATCCCACTTTCAAAGACTAATTTTTCTAATAGGTTCTTAGTTGTTTCACCAGATTTTACTGGAACAGTGTAGTAGAACCAACCGTCATCTTTGTTGTATACCCACTTGTCACTACCTAGAGTAGCGATGTCTGTAACATCTGCACTGTAGCCGATACGGATTTCACTCTTGCCTAAACCATTTGTATCTGCTTGAACGCCTTTTTTACTAGTTGCTGTTGGAATTTGGTCTGCAACTGTTGCAGGTGTAACTGCCGGCAGGTCTGTAGCAGCTGCATAGCCTAATCCAGCAAAGGTATAGTCATAGTCAACACTGTAACGAACACCGTCTGTTCCGATCAACGCACGGCCAGTTGCTGCACCGTCTTCATCTGGTAGAGATGATTTTGCCCAGTTGACAGTTGTATTCTTGTACCCATTTTCATAGTAGCCATATTTCACACTGGTCAATGCAAAGTTCCAGTCTTTGGCATCCAGTTTGCTATTTTCATTAGTAACAGCGATATTGAAAGTCATCGATTGGTATTTGTTTTTACTTGCATCGTAGCCAGCATCGCCAGGATTCTTTCCAGTATTATCCGCATGAGTGAAGTATTCATGCATCATTTTTGCTTCATAACTGATTTTTTCAACACCAGTAACTGGGTCAACAGTTTTTCCACCTTTAACTAATAATTTTGCATTGTCATCTGCTGGTGTTGCCAAGCCAGTAATTTGTCCAGCTGGCACTTGAACAAAGCCATCTTTGTAGGTCTGATCCCCATTGAAGTTGATCGGCATATGTTTGTTCAAACCTGAGTCATTGGCTACATAGGTGTATTTTGCCCCTGTAACTGAACTTGCATCATACTTTTCAGCACCCAATTTATCCAAACGCTTCAACACTTCTTCGTAAGACACCCGAACAAATACGCTGGCTGTACCGGTGTTCGATACAGCAACCTCTTTCGTTGCTTCGGTTCCTGGTACCAATGGTTTTGGTTCCCACGTTTCCTTCACCGTTACGCTGTTGTCGCTTACTGCGGCAGATTCAGCCCGGTTAATCCGTTGGTCCTGCGCAGTGATCCAGGCAAACGTCCCCGAGATGGCTGCGATTAACGCTAAAGCTGCTGCTGCAGCCATCAGCTTTTTCTTCTTGTTATTCTTTTTCATTTCTTTTTCCTCCTATACATCCTTTTTTTACTTTTTATATAAATACTTGTATGAACAAGCAGTTATACCCCTCTTGGATACTTCGTTTGTTTCATTGGCCGTCTCACTGGTTCTGGTTGTAGAAAATACGCTTTAAGAACCAGGAAGAAGCTAAATGTTGATACCACACACACTAAACATAGCCACAGATTTTCCTGCACAAAGTTCAGGACACTGCCCATCTTGGGAATTACAAAGGCCACTTTTCCATAGATTCTATCCGCAGAAATCGGTGGGTCTTTACTGTTGTTGGCGTCCCCTTTGGTGACAATATAATCACCCTTTTCCCCGTTTAGTTCGTCTAACCGCTCTACCATTCTATGGGTCAGATAGCGATCTCCCTCACCTACTTGGAATGTGACAATATCGCCTTCCTTGACCTGACTGCCATCCGCCATCTTTACCAATACAATATCTCCCGCATAGAAGCCTCTTGAAGGTGAATCTGGCTGTGGCGCCATCGAATTGGTCAAAACTTGGTAGAAACGATAGCCAAAGATCGCCGCATCAGACTTCTCACTAAAGGCAAACATCAAGGAACTAAGCAAGATGCCAATCGTTAACGTATAGAAAAACAAATTGTAGAGAAACAAAAAGATTTTCCGGTTAGTCGATTTCTTTGCATTTTGCAACGGTTGCGCTGATTGTGGAGGAGTCATTTTCCGTTGTGGTCTCGCCCCTCTAGGGGGAGACATCCGCTCACGATCATACGTGTCATAAACTGGCCGCGAGTTTCGTGGTGCCAACCGATTGGACGGATAGTTTTCTGAATATCTACCTCGAGGATTTCCTCGCTGTCCATTTATTCTTCTATCCGATTCTCCATAATAGCGTTCCTCTGATCGTCTCGGATAAGATCTTTCACGATCCGAATACTCTTCTTCATAGTCAATCCTTTGCGGTGGTCGTCGATTAGAAGGGGGACGTTCACCACTGTAAGGTGATTGTTCTTCATACTCATAGTCCCGTTCTCGATACCCTCGTTGTCTCGACATATCTCCCCTTCTTTCATTGTGCCGTTCGATTGCCTGCCACCCCTTTTGCTGGTCGCTGAGCAATTGGTGGAAGAATTACCACGGATTGCTTGGTCTCGCTTGTCAAAATCTTTGGTTCCTCCGTTATACTTGATTCATTTGGTTCATTTTCTTTTTCTGTTTGAGTTACAGATGCTTCCACACTCTCACTAAACATTTCTGCTGTCGTACTTATTTCTTCTACATCTGGTTCTGCATCATACGAAGTTAAATGATAGGTTTCAATCAATGCATTTAACTTTTTATCATAGGTTGTATCTGTCGCATACTTTCCTGTGAGCGCTTTAGTTGCCACTTGATAATTTTTTGCGTTTTCTCTCCAGGTTGCTTGGTAGAAACTTGCATTTCCCGAAATTCCTTTTTTCAGTAAAGCCGCATAATCTTCTAAGGATTCTTTGTAGCTGGGATACTGTCGAAAAGCCGATTGAATCGTATACATCTGTCCATTTCCCTTGTCTTCTTGGGTATTAAATGACACGTTTTTCCCTTGATAACTCCCTTTGATACCAAACAAATTATGATGGGGTGGCCGAGCTAGTTGGCTATTGCCTGAGCCTGTTTCTAAGATAGCTTGAGCAATCATCACTGAAGCATAGAGCCCTTCATCCCAAGCAATCTTCTGTGCATCTTTACCAACAGTTTGGATAAACTCTTCCGTTGTTTGATTCTTCACTACTGAAAACTGATAATTTTCTTCGACTCTTGCGGCTGGCAACGTTGTTTGAACTTTAGTAACTGTTTCTGACATATTTGATGGGGAAACAATGGATTCTGTTGTCTGGACTTCTGTTCCTTTCGTCATCTCGCTTACTGTCGTTGTTGGGGCAGTAAATTCTCTGAATACGCTACTGCTTTCTTCTATAGAAGAAAAAGTTTCGTAAGCTCCAGGTGACTCTTCAAGTGCTTCACTAACAGTTGTCGAGCTGCTTTCTATCTTTGGTATTGCTTCTGATTGATCCGAAATGGACTCCGTCATTTCAGCCGATACCGTTTGTCGCACTTGGGTCTGATCACTTGTGACTAGACAGAGTCCAAGGATGAAACACCCCAACAAAACTTTACCCTTCACCTTGTTTCCGCCTTTCCTGCGGTCGTGGTTGTGGATGTTCTCTTGGTCTTCTTGGTCGAGCAGCAGCTTGCTTCAGCTTTAAAAGGACATTGTGATAATAAAAAGCCGATATTCGTAAATAAAAAGCCAGAAGCATCAATAATAATAGAAGAAATAATTGACTGACCGTCACAACATCCTGAAAATCGGTGAAGTAAAAAAAGATTCCTAATACAACGACTCCTAGTAACACCACCAAAGAGAAGAGCCAGTAAACCCAGTACCAAAAGGTGTACCATTCAATTTTTTCCTGCAGTGTCTTCATTTATTAATGTTCCCCTCTTGGACGATGCCTAAAATTTGTTTTTCTGAAACCAGACCAAAAATGCGACTATCCTTTGAAATTATTCGATTATCCCCTAAAACAAAGTAATAACCGTTTGGAATCGCCTGATCGCTAGAGTTGTTCCAATCAAAATCTTCTGTTGTCGATGCGAACTGATCTGCTACAAACTTTCCATCGACAAATAGTTGACCTTTTTGATAATCAATCCGTTCCCCTGGCAAACCGATCACTCGCTTCAAATACAACTCAGTTGATGCATCGGGTGGGTGCAACACGACTACATCAAAACGCTCCGGTTTGTGATGGGCCTTGACTTGCACAACTTCTTGTTCCCAAAAGGTAGGATTCATGGATTCCCCACTGACAAAGTATTTTGGATACAGCCAGTAGTACATACGGAAGCTACCAAGAAAGAGGAGATAACAAATAACAAACAGTCCTGCCAGTTTCGAAAACACCGACCACTGAAATCTCCGACCTCAACCAACCTCCTGGGCTTCTTTGACTGGCGCGTCCTGTTGCTCCCGAACCATTCGTTCCATCAATGAATTTTCTCCTTGTAGCAGATCAAAATAGGCAGCCTTGCTTAACAAGTTGTCGTAATCCATCTTCATCAGCTTCACGAAAGGCTTTCTAAACCAAGGTTGCGCGTGAACCTTTGCACGAGATTCAATCACTTGGCACTCGTACAACACAAAGTGAATGTCTTTCGCTGAAAGATTGGCCTTGATCTGTTTCACTTGATCCCGTTCGTAAACCAATTTATTGCCAGTAACTGTCATCTTTTCGGATTTATTTACTAGCTCTCCGTTCAAATGCCACATTTGCTCTAGAAAGCGGGCCTTCTGAAGCAAGTAAGTGTACTCGCGCAAACTGATCTTGATTCGCTTGTCCCAGTCACTTTCTTCCGTACTCTTTTGATCAAAGTATTGGATGCCACTGTAAAGCATCGAAAGTTCAAGTTTTTCAATCACCAATTCCAACTTTTGATTCACAGCCCGAAGCCGAGCTTTACTTTGACTTTCTTGTCGTACATTCTCTTTCTGGACTCGATCTGTAGGTAGTACAGATTCTTGAGGCTGTTCGTTTTTTTGTTTTATCAAAAGTGAGTCTTCAGTTTTTTTCTCTTCTTGAACAATCCCTTCCGAAAAGTGCTGCTCTGCCAATTCCAATAGCATCTGCTCTGCTCTCTCCAATGTGTTTTCGAACGCTGTTGTAAACTGCTGGTTCAAGCTGTCCTCCAAATGAATCGCAAAAGGAAATCCCTCTTCCCTGAAAACCAATGGAATAAAATCAAAGCGATAAACTTGTCGACCATATTTTGGTTCTTCAGTCTGAGCCTTCAACCAAGCAAACTGTGGGAAAAACTGATGCAGGGCTTGCCAAAAGGCTTTCCAATTCAAGGTACCTGGCATTAGTAACAATTCAACATGGTAGCTGCTATTCATTAATCGAAATAATTGCTCAAAGTGCTGGTAAATCTTTTGTCGTTGGTCGTCATTCAACGTGCCGTGTGGGGCATACAAATACTCGCAGGCTCTTTCGATTTCTTCTAATAGCTGTTGCTCGATCAGCTCCTCTTGCATAATTGGAGCAGGTGTCGGAAAAAGGGTGAGTTGATTCTGCGATTGCTTCATCGAAAAGCTCCCCTCTTCTATTCGTCTTCCAATAATGCATCGCTGTTAGCTAACAAGCGGACGAAAAATTGGGTGGTTTCTTCTTGTACTGAGCGCAGACGTTTGCGGTAATTTTTGATTTCCTGCTTCATAACTCTCAGTTCCAACGAAGCATCATGGATGACTTGATGCGCTTCCTGCTCCGCTTGACCACGAATTCCTTTGGCTTCATACTCTGCCCGTTCTAAAATTGCTCGTTCTTGTTTTTTGGTCTCAATCAAGATCGTAGCCAATTCCGCTTTCATCTCTTCATTTTCTTTTTGCGTTTGTTTCAGTTCTTCGACTTGCCGTCGTGCTTGGATCAGCGCTTCTGTTTGATTCGTTTGACTATCTTTCAAGTCAGTCTTCAGTTGTTCTATTTGTTTCGATAATTCGTTAATTTCACGATTTTTTTCGTTTTCTAAAGTCATTAACTCTTGTTGCTTTTCTTCTTTTGCCTGCTTCATCTCGGATTGATACTCTTGAAGCATTTGATCTTTTTCTGATAACGTCGTGGCCATAGAGCTCATTTCGGATTGCTTGACTTCCAGCTGATGCTTCAACTGAGCCACCGTTTCTTCCAGTCGTTCAACCTCTTGTTGTAACGGCGGATTCTGGTGGATAGGCCGATCATTCTCTAAGTTTGAAGCAGTGGGTAGTTCAGACTCTCCCTCATAGCGGCTGTCATAACGCTCATCCGTAGAGGGCTCCGATCTCCTACGTGAGCGACGGTCTACACGGTCATGCTCCCGATAATTTTCTACTGGCCGTTCATATTCTTCTTCAGGATAAGCCTCATACCCATAATCATCCTCATAGCCTTCATCATAGTCATCGTAAAAATAATCATCTTGAGCTGTTTCCTGATAGGTATCCTTCTTCTGTTTTCCGAAACCAAACATACGCTTCCTCCTCTATCCACTGACCCCTAAATAATGTTTTTTGATAATTTACTTTGTTTCATCTATACTTTTAGAGAGCAAAAAAAAGCAGCTCTTCTTTCGTAGTCTTTAGAAGACTATGAAACCTTCTGAAAGACCCATCAGACCAACAAAAAGAAGCCGCCAACTGACGGCAGCTGACGGTATAAAAAGCTTATTTTCTCAAGCCAATAACTTAACCCGATAATTTTTTTACAAAACGATGAAAAACAACAACAGAAAAACTAAAAATCTCTCGTTTACTGATCGAATTGATATGTAAGCGTTTCCTTTAAAAAATATAAAAAAAGCCTCTCCAAAAAAATTGTTCATTTTTTTGAAAACGTTTTATTTAATTGCCTTTTCCATTTGATCGACCACCTGGAATCGCTGTTCCATTAAAGATCCAGCATATGTATCTAGCGTCATTTGAGTGGAGCTATGTCCCATTAGGGCACTCACACTCATGATGTCTCCCCGACTCTCTAGACAACGAGTCGCAAAGGTATGTCTCAACTGATGGAAATGGATGGTCGTTAATTTCGCTTTCTCGCGGATCCGATGAAAATGATAGGTCAACAACCTTGGTTCGACGGGGTTCTCATTGTTAGTGAGAACAAATTCTCCCTTTGCCTGCTGTTTCTGTTGCCACAAGACTTTTTTCACCAGTTGACTCATAGGAATCAACCGAGTAGAAGAAGCCGTCTTCGAACTGGTATAAATAAGACCTGTTTTTCTCTCATCAAACAGCCCAATAATACGTTGTACCGTTGAATGGACATGAATTAAATTGTTCTCAAAATCAACATCTTTCCAAGTTAATGCCGAAATCTCTCCAATTCTCAAACCAGCATGAAGAGCCAATAAGGTTGGGAGTCCTTGTCCATTTTTTGTCGATAAAGCAGTCGTTTCTAATCGTTTTTGTTCTTGCTTCGTAAGGGCCTGATTTCTATTCTTCACAAGTTTAGGCAATTGGACTAAAGCAAATGGATTCTCTTTAATCATCTTTTTCCGAATAGCTAGATTGATACATTGTTTCGTAATACGGAAAACAGCATGAATGGTGGAAGGCTTCAGCCTACGCTTCTCTAAGTCTTTCAATAAGAGTTCTGCTGCTCCTTCATCCAATTCGTTCAAACTATAGTCACCAAGCACATTTAGTACATAATGCTCCAGCTTGTGCACATAATTCGCATAGGTGGACTGTTTCACATTGGATTGAATTTCTTGGAGCCAAAGATAGCCCCACTCATTAAAAGTAATTGCGGCTTCTCCATGATTCGTCTGAATCAGTTGATACTGCAGCTTTAAGGGGTACAGCTTTTCACGGACCTCTTTTAATGTTTTGCCATACACCGATCCATATTTAGTACGGCCATTGGCTTTTTTTCCTTTGGGATAGCGACCTTCCCAACGTTTGTCTTTGCGGCGATAAATGTTTTCACCTCTGCGCAACCTCTTCACTTCCTTTCTATAGAAACGACGGCGGTTTTGACGGTAAATAGGAATGGCCGTCTTTTCCAGCCTTTTGCGTGATTTCTCTCTTCAGTCATCGTTCTAAAAAGAGCCAAAGAAATAATTATAATTATTTTTATAAAACATATTGCGTATTCCTACCTCCTAATCTATAATTAGAATAGTTAATAACCTATAAATTTAAATAAACATAATTACTTAACGAAACATCTCATGGTCTTCTAAAAACTAAGAAATAATATCAACTTTTCCAGCCATTCATCATTATTGAATGGCTTTTTTTATTTCCAAAGAATAATAAGCCCTAGTACATTATAGCGATTAACTGGATCAAAAAAACGATAATTTTTATTAGATACACCAAATAATTTGATGAAAGTTAGTTTTCTAGCTTCATTCTCCTCAAAATCCTTGTAAGCGTCAGATCAGTTTTTTCCAAAGAAGTTGAGAATATATTTCGTAGCTTGGATACAGTCAGACATTTGAAAAATTTAGAAATAGAAACTAGAAAAGCTATTCACAGTAAAGAAACTGACCCAGTAAATAAAAGGGCATCTTTAATTGAATTCAGGTTAATCGGTTTATACCTCTTACGATTATAAGAAACAAGTAAAAACAACAGGCATTACCATGAGTATGTCCCGCAAAGGAAAACCCTCAGATAATGCCTGCAATCAAATCGTTTCATGTCTCGCTAAAGTCTGAAACGTTCTACTTAGATTAGTTAACGTATGAGCCTCCATCTATTGTAATAGAAACGGTGAAGAATACCTTGCTTATTACAATGAACAACGAATTCAACAAAAACTAGGCTACTAATCACCGTATAATATCGGAAATCACCAACCTAGGATAATACTTTTTTATTATTGTCTCAGTATTTTAGGTCTGTTCCTTGCTTATCAACAGACTTTTTTATTTTTGGGATAGCGCTATGATAAACTCACTGCCCTTTCCTAATGCACTTATAACACCTATTTTTCCATTGTATTGCTCTGTGATTATCTTAGCGAATGCTAAACCTGAACCGTTCAATCAACTACCTAAGTAATCGAAATATTTTTCCATAAAGCAAAGCCTGTGTTTTGTGCTTCAAGTATTACAAGAGGTATTTCGACTCGCTAGTCATCTTACTACCATACGATTCACATTTTATCTCTCTTGCTTATCAAGAACCTTTAAAACTGCAAACTTATCTTTTAGCCATCCAAAAAAACCGCGCACAACCTCTTCATTTTTAAAACAAATGGTTGTTGCACAGTTTTTTTCAGTATTATATTAATTGACTTAGTAAAATATTTGGGCATAAGAGGCACACTGCTGATAGAAGTAGTCACTCATCTGATACCCTCTTCCCCAGTGGGTCACGATAATTCTTCCATCTACCCCTTGTTTTTCAAATTTACGCTTAATTCGATTGATCATACACGAAAGCTGACTCATGTTTGAGGCAGTATCGCCCTCTGCCCAAATTTTTTCACAGAGTTCTTTTCGTGTTATGACTTCTCCCTGTGCTCGGACCAGAAGATTCATCACCATTTGTTCCTTGCCGGTAAGACGAATATTGGATGAATCAAAATCACTCTTGCTCTCTGAATAAGGAAAAGGAACCACACGTTGACTAGGCTCACGCATTTGGCTTCGTTTTATAGTAGCTAAAGCAATTTTCTCTCGAATAGTCTCTAGTGAATCTTCTTCTGATAGATAGCACTGCAATCCCAACTCTATCCATTTTTTCCGTTCCTCTTCAGAGGGCTCCTGTTCAACCTCCCGCAAGACAACCAGTGAATAGTCTAGAAATGCCTCCAATAGACTCTGGACTTCGTCATCACAAATGGTTTTACCAAAAATAACCGTTTGAAATTGCTGCGAAACAAATACAGGTACTCCAAAACGTTGAATTTGATCCAACAACCAAGTGGAACACCAGACTTCATCATTTAATCCCTGTATTTTCTTTTGTAATGTTTGATTTGCTAAAATATTTTTTGTTAAAAGCAAGGCTTGACTCATTGGCTTCTCCTTCTTTCATCAGATTTATTGTGCTTCTTTTTGTGTAATTTTTGTAGTGGCCAGCTTGTCGACTCGCTGCTGTAATTCTTTGAAAATTTCCAGTACATCACGTTTGGATTCATTGACCTCAAAGGAAATTTCTTTTGCCCGGTCGTAAACCACTTCTAAGTCTTCTTCTGCCGAACGAATCATCGTCTCTGCGTCCATCTTGGCTTTTTCAATGGTTCGATTCGCTTGCTTGCGAGCCGAAACCAACACTTCGCCAATTTCCAGCTGAGACCGAATTGCTTCTTCCTTCAGCTCATTGTTTTCTTTTTGCAGCTCTTCCAGTTGATGCTGCATCTGTTGAATAGCCGCTTGATCAATCACTTGATCTGAACTTTCTAGTATAGAATTTAAAGCTGCATCTTTTTCTATGATCATCTGTTTCAGTTCATTTAGTTTTTGGTCCCTATCCGCCAGTTTTGCTTGCAGCTGCTGATTCTTCTGCTCCATCTCGGCGGCATTAGCCTGCTCCTTTAAAGCTTCTTTCAGCTTCTGGACATCACTCTTCAATTTTTGTGCTTGCTGCTGAGTCTGCTCTTTTTCTGTCTCTACTACACTTAATTGGCTGCGCAAATGTTCCTGCTCATTCATCAATTTTTGCACTTCGATCCGTCGGTCTGTTTGTTGCTGAATAATTTCCCGCTCCCTCTCTTCTGCCATGCGTTGCAATTCATCTTGTAAACGAATCACCTCTGACGGAGTTGCTTCTGCTTGGTGATTACTTCTCTCACTTGCCTTTTTCGTGGTTTGTTCTGCCAGTCTCTCACTCGTTCTTTCAATTGGTCGTTGCACAGGCTTCTCTCCGTTCTTTTCCATTGAGTAAACATTTGATCCCAGTTCTTCGATCCGATTTTCTGGAATTGCATTGATTTCGTCTACAATACTTTTATTGAAAAACCAACTGTTCTTTTTCTTGTTTGACGACATAGGACCCCTTCTTTCTTTAGTCTTCTGGCACTTGTACAAATTCTTGATCATCACCAGTCCGGGTAAACGTCCGATGATGCATTTGCTCCTTTTGATCAGCTCCAGTAAGATGCATTTGGAAGGTGATCTGTGTTAAATGAGGTACCGCTTCGGCTTCTTTGACAAAGTCCAACTGGTTACTTTCCAGTGTTTCCTGCTGATTCTGTGTCACTGAATGCCCCATCAAAGCAATACTCAGTGTTTTTGAAGGAATATCCAATACAATCAAGGTAGAGGATAAGCCGAAATACGGTTCTGCTTTGGCGGACAACTCGTTTTCTATCTCATACTGTTGCTTGCGATTTTCATGTTCAAAAAGCGCTGGCCAATCGTACGTTCCCAGACCTAATCCATTTTCAGGGTAGGCTTGAATCGGCAGATCATTAATAAAGCGTCGTTGCTCCTCCCGCATCTTATAGAGCTCATCTTTAGTCTGGGCATTTTTCTGATTGATGGCATACAGCTGATTCTCTAATTCAAAAAGATTATAAGTACTTAACAGTACCCCCATGGCCAAAAGAAAACATAAAAACAACAGATAAGACACATGTTTTTCTTGTTCCAGATACTTCACGTACGCCAGTTTTCTGTAAAATGATGGCGGCTGTCCCTTTTGCTTCTCAATTTTTTTTAGACGTGAGGTCATTACAAAGCGATAAAGGACAATGATGAACGCAACAATCACCAGTCCCACACTTAGAATGTTGATAATAAACATGTGGCTTCCCCTTCTCTTCCTTCTTCTCTTTGCGCCTGCCCTTTATTAATTTATTGCAGCAAGCTGCCATTGGACAATTCCTTCGATTTCGGTCTGCCTCACCAAACCAAAACTTCGACTATCCTTGGAGACATCCACATGGTCGCCAATCACGAAATAGCAATCCTCTGGAATCTTCGTTAAAGGTTGCATGGCTTTGGCTGCTGCAGGGTTCATTTGAAACGTATAGATGGTTTCAAATTTTTCTGGCTCTCCGATGTTTAGGATCATCCGGTTATTTTTAATCAGGATTGTATCCCCTGGCATTCCCACTACCCGTTTCACAAACATATCCGGTTCTTTCGGTACATCGAATACAATCACTTCGTAGCGGCGAATAGTTCTTTGTTTTCTTACCAGCACAGCGTCTCCATCATGTAAATTTTGTTCCATCGATGTGCCGGAAACCCAATGAATACTAAAATGTTTACGCAGCTGGGCATCGATCAGAAAGAAACTGGTTGCCCCCACAACCAACAGGTAAAGCATCGCTACGACTTTAATTAGTTTCTTTTTTTTGTGCGCATCGATTTGTGAGCGCTGCCTTGATCTTCTGCTCATGTACCGCTCCTCTTACTTTGGTTGAATGTAGGATACTTGATTGGAGAGAGCCAAGTCGTTGCTGATAACGCGATAGGAAATGATTGTCCCACCATAGACGTTCCCTTCTGAAATCAAAATCCCCTCTGATCCCACCGCTTCCACAAAAGCTACATGGCCATAACGAGTATCTGATCCAGCAGTTCCAGGACTAAAGGAAATCAACCAACCAGCTTTTGGTTGTTGACTCACCTTGTATCCCAAACGTTGGCCTGTTGCTCCCCATTCGCCGCCGTTGCCCATAAACTCATCGACTGATTTACCTAACTGTTTCACTCGATTGTAGGCATACCAAGTACATTGGCCGACTGGATAAGAGCCTGAGCTGTTGTAATTTTTTCCATCATAATCCGGGAGCTTCATCCGTTCTTTATACTCAGCAGGAATTTCTGATTTCCCCTTAATAAATACACTGGAATCCGTCGCTTTGGGCCGGTCAAATTCCGTTAAGTGATAGACTGCAATCAGAGAATTCAGCTTCTGATTGTATTCTGTATCGGTCGCATAGCTTCCAGTTAAAGAGGTGGTGGCATTCAAATAATTTTTAGCTTTAGAACGCCAGGTTGGTTGATAAAAGGCGCTGTTACCGGAAATCCCTCCTCGCAGCAAGCTGACATAATCACCTAAAGACGCCGCATAATTGGGATATTTTCGAAAAGCAGATTGAATTTGATACAATTCGCCATTTCCTCGATCTTCACTGGTCGCAAAAGAAACCGATTGTCCTTGATAGGTTCCCTTAACCCCAAACAAATTGTAATGAGGAGGTAAGGAAAGTCCACTTGTACCTGAGCCGCTTTCCAAAATAGCTTGTGCAATCATCACTGAGGCAAACACATCGTATTCCAATCCTAGCGTTCGTGCATCCTCACTAATTGAGTCCACGAAGGCTTGTGTTGTTGCACTAGCTCGAAACTCTTTAGAAGCAGGATAGCTGGCAAGAACCTGTTGACCTTCTGCGGTGAGCTGAACCTCCGGTAATGCCTGCGCATAAAGATCCTCCTCCAGCTCATTGAGTAAACGAACCACAGCTTGTCGTTCCTTGATTGATTCTATTGATTTTTCTGATTTGGTGGATTCTTCGTTTTCTTCCAGCGGTTCTTCTTTGTCTTTACTTTCTTTTTCTACCTCAACATCTGCCAACGTAAGATAGCTGTTGTTGCCTAAATAGATTCCCACCAACTTCTCCCCTTGGCTCTGATAAAGGAGCATTCCTGCTTGCAGGTCTTCCTCGTTTATTTTCTGGTTTTCTGCTGGTAAGGTTGTTCCATACAAATCTTGATACAACTCGTTGAAAAATGCGACTGGCTCCAAGCCTTCTTCTTGAGGATACCCCACTTGTTTAATTGCCCCATATATCCATACAGCTATTTCTTGGCGTTCGAACGTAGACAATAGTGGCAGTTCAAATAACCCTAAATCTGATTCGGCCAGTTGTTCTGCTTTCCATTCATTAGGAAGGTTAAGCGTACTGGTAGCTGATAACGCTTGGTCTCGTGTTCCATTAGTTAAACGAGGTGCCTGTACCGTAGACGGAATTGCTGGCGGCACTTGTACTGGTGTTACCTCAGCTGGCGATGATATTTCTGACTCCGACTCACTGGAGGGAGGTACCTGTTCTTGTTCCTCTGAAGTCGATGTACTAGTGCTGCTTTCTGTTGAAGGAATCGTCTCCCCTTTGCTGCTGGTTTCGGTTGAACTGGATGTTTCCTGGGTCGTAGTTGTTTCCGTCGATGATTCTGTAATTGAACTGCTGGTTGTGCTTGTTGTTGACTCACTCATTGATCCACTGCTTGTTTCACTTGTGATTTCGCTACTTGAGCTAGTCGTTGAATCGGTTGTAGGATCAGTCACACTTGCTTCACTAGACATACTACTGATTAATCCACTCGATTCCGTTGATGCTTCTGGATTCACTTCTTTTATAGCAAACTCTGCGGTTGGCTGAGCTATCGGTTCAGCAGCTTGTGATGCTGGCGGTTCTTCTATGGTGACTGTCGGCGCCTCTTGGACATGTTCCGTTGAGGGGGCAGTCGCTGGTGCGGTTGACTCTGAAGAGTGGCGTACTGTTTCCAGCTCTCCCGCCTTCAAGACGCCACCTCTTAAACTAAAGAGTGAGACACCCAGCAATAACAGCGCACAAATTCCTCCAGCAGTTTTTTTCATCTTGTTTTCTCCTATCCCTGTCTTCCTTTTTTAAATCAAACTGAAAAATAAAATGGGCAATAAGAACAATAAAAATAATGGCACGACGGTTTGTAATGGATCACTAATGATCTTAGCTGCCAAGGTCATGCTCCAATGGTCCGTTGTGGTAATCGGATCTTCCTTCAAAATCGCTCCATCCACCTTGGTATTCGCTCTCGTTAAGTTCATTTGATCAAATAAATCCTCTTCAGCTTCTCTCAACGGTAAAATACTTTTTAGATTCCCTTGAACCAGTCGGCGATAGATTGTGCCAATGTCCCCTTCACACCGTAATAGGGTCAGTAGTGCCCGATTATTTGCCGGATTCTTCTCAACATAGTCCACTTCTGTCTCCTCAATAATTTTGTTTAAGGAAACCTCATAGACATAAATATCTTTGAAATCTGTCGTGTAGATCAGATCGCCTTTTTTTAAATTTTGAATTCGGTGCAGCAGAACATCTTTATCAAAAATATTATGGGCCAACAGCACATAATTCCCTCGGCCCAGCTGCTGATCTAGACGATACGTCGCCGCCCCGCTAAGAAGATTTTCATTGGCTAAACCTGCCAGGATTGGTAAATCTATCGACACTTTGGGAATAACAATTTTACCTACTCCCCAATTATTGGTTGTTGTCTGAATGGCTGATTTTGCTTTCGCATAATCCGAAATTTTTACACTGGCAATTTGTTTCTCCTCATAAGTGGCCTGTGAGATCTTGTCCAGATTGAAACTGCTCAGCTCTTCTGATTGGCCGATATTGACTGACGCATACGCTGGCTCTTGTTCCATCTGAAGATACCCGTAAATTGCTGTACACATGACGGCTACCATACTAATAAATAGTAAAATGAATAAGGTTTTTGTGACTAGGAACAATCGTTTCAGACGTTTTCTCGCCTTTCTTGCGACCAGGGGATCATCCGAACGGAAGCGCCGAATATTGTATTGATAAATCCCCATTAATAGAAGAAAGATTGCGACATTACTGCCCAACGTGGCCAAAACAATATTTTGATAGCTCCATTGATTACGCTGTTTTACCTTTCGCTGCATCGCCTCGTTGTAGTCCACCCGATGACCGGTTACTAGAAGCCGAAAGGTGTTGATTCCTGGAGGCGTACAGGTTAACAGCGTCACCTTATCCTTTTTGGGTTGGATCTTGATTTTATCGGCGTCTGTCGGCAGAATCTCTTCGAAGGAGTCAATTTCATAGGCCAACCGTTTGCCTAAAATATTGATGAAAAATAAATCGCCTTCTTTTAAGTTACGTATGTCGGTAAAGAGTACTTGGTTACGGACACCGCTATGACCCGTTATTACCGCACGCGTATCTTTGCCGCCGATGGGAATCGAGGTCGGTTCAAAATGCCCTAGGCCCTTATCCAAGGTCTTAAAGGAAGTCCCGTGATAAAAAGGCATCTGTTTGATATCAATCGCCGGAATATCAATGGTGCCCATGACATCTCCCTGCTTCATGATGCTGTTGTAAACAATCGGTTCCCCTGTGGTTTTTCCCTCTTGTTTATTGAATATGTAGTGATTGTATTCTTGTGCCAGCTGCAGCTGTTTCTCTTTGTCTGCTTTTGACATTTTTCTCATGGTGTCATCGTATTGGCTGACCGCTTGACTGCGTTCTCGATTGGCCAGATAATTCCCAACAATTGGGTACAAGAGTGTCAGAATCCCTCCGAAGATCATCAACAGTGCAAAGTTTTTAAGCAACGAATTTCTTCGTTTGTTTTTTTCCCGCTTCACACTGGTTCCTTCTTTCATCTAAGTTCGTTTTACACTAGAAACAAAGAATCGAGGACACCTCTGCAAGTATCCCAGATTCTTTGTCTTGCTTATCGTTATTGCTGTTTGGTTAAAAACTGTCTCTTTTTCGGTGAATGTTCACCATCCCAACCAGCCCCATGACAAGCACCATAGCTAAAATCCACAGCAGGGTCTGATACGTTCCGATATTCCCGCTGGTTTGTGGCAGCTTCTTCACAGGATCCTTGGCAGAAGTACCAGGGGCGGGAGTATCCCCCTTCGTCCCCGATAACCCTGGACGATCACTGACCGCACTGGATTTCGGATAGATATAAACACCGTGTAACGCTTCCCCTTGTTGTTGCGGGAACGGCAGCTCCACAATGACCGGTTCCATGACTTCCAGCAACTGCTCATGTTCTTGTTCAACAATCTCATACATCCCTTGAGCGAGACCAGTGACGCTGGCCATGCCCTTATCGTCCGTCGTTACGGTAGTCGTGAAGGCACCTTCCCCTTTTAATGGTTCGAATCCTGTACCACCTTGCATCGGAGTAACCCGGGTGATGCTGTAGGACACACCTTTCATCGGTTCCAAGGCTTTACCTTGTTCGTCAGTTACCTGATCTACCTTGAGTCCATCTAAAGGAAGGGCATGAATGGTTGCGGCATCTTCCACCTTGTATTTCTGAATGTGGACATTGTAGCCTGATTCAGTATCAGTTGCAGGTTCTTGTCCATGTACAGGCACCCCTTGCATCAGATACGACAGAGAGAGAATAAGAAGCAGCGCTATACGACTTAATTTTTTCATCTTACTCGCCTCTTTCGTCTCTTAATTGGGTGAAATTGATGGACGATGCCCAGCATACCGATCAGCATCAGGCTGCCCGCAGCCACTAAAACAAGTTGCATGGCTTTGTTTCCACCCGTAAACGGCAATAGAGTCGCTCCAGAATCAGAAACATACACCTTCACAATATAATTGTATTTGGGAACATTCACTTTGATTGGCTCTTTAATCAATTCATAGCCAGAAGGCGCTTTGGTTTCCACCAGTGTATAGTCCCCTGGAGGGAGACCGGTGTATTCTAACCAGCCATATTCATCGGTCGTCGCTGAGCCGATCTTATCCGCTGGCTTCGTACTGTTTCCTTCAAACAAATCGAATTCTGCATATTGTAACGGTGTAGCGGTCTTTTCAATTTCTTCATCTTCCAGTTTCCCGTTGCCATTGCCATCAACCGCAGTACCCTCGATATATTTAAAGAGTCGAATGGTTGATAGACGGGTAAGTCCTGCATTGACGTCTGTAATATGATGGACATTTTTGCCAGAGCCAAGAACTGTTGGCAAATCTTCCAACACTGGTTGCTTGTATTTGCCTTCATCTGTTTTGTAGGTGGTTGGATCGGCTTTTGACGTTATAGTCTCATCAGGGTCCTGATCTTTTTTCGTGACAATAACGATTTTTTGAACCACCAAATCGCCAACCATGAACTCTGCAATGTATTTCCCTTCCGGCAGATTTTCGAATGTGTAGATACCGTCTGTGTCTGTTTTAATGTTGGAATCACCTGTGCCAGGATCAATGAAGTCTTCGCCAGTCAGACTTTTCTTAACCAGTTCTTTGACATACGTGCCATCTTTTTGACTGGTACGATAGAGCTTAACGGGAATATTGTCCACTGGATCTTCGGGTGTTCCGTCTTCTTTGAGTCCGATTTTGCCATCGTAGTCATCGTCATACCAGACATAACCGGTGAGGTCGCGGCCATAAACACGTGTTACAGCAGTTTGTGAGTTAACTGGCAAATCGAATTTTGAATTCATACTGGCATTATTAATCAATACATCTCCAGGTTCTTGATTCACTGGTTGTAATGTGATTGATAGCTCAATTTCTTTACCGATTCCTAACGAATCATGGCTTACGAGAATAGATTTTGCATTTTCTACTTTGGAAATTGGATGTGTTCCCAGTGTGAATGGTGTCCATCCAGATATACTGTTGGGATCACTGCTTTCACTAATAACAGAATCATTGAAAGTAATCTGTGCACCGCCACTGGCTCGAATATCTGTGATTTTATAACTTCCTTGGAAGATTGTTCCTCGGGAGTCTCCATCATAAGGCAATACCTCTAATAAACGAACATCTGGTATTGGCGCTGCACTTTCATTCACCAATTTTACTTTGTAAGTAATCTCAGTTTTTTCAGCTAACGGACCTTTATCACCAACTTCAATCAATGGTTTCGTTGTCGATTTACTTAGAACAACCTGTTGAACCATTTGTTCAATGAAGGTATCAGATGATGAACGAATTTTTGTAGAAGATGTGTCTTTTAATGCAGTGTTTCCCTGTACCCACATTTCCCCTACTGTTTTTACTTCGAGAGTATCGGTATACCCAGTAGACTTAAACGTTAGCTGAGTAAAATCGGCAGTTGCAGTAAAGTTAACTTCAACCCCAGTAGTTAAAGGCATATCTCTAAAATCCCATCGTAAACTAGTCGTTCCGTCTGGATTACTTACAGGTGTAGGATCCGTTATTGGGTTTCCCAAAGCGTCAGTGGATGTTCCAAGTTTGTAATGAATCCCTTTTGGAAGAGTGGTGGTTAATGCACCATCATATTTTATTCCTGATGTTCCTGCCGTCACTCCATTAATTTTTATGTTTATTTCTTCCTTCGATTGATAAGCTGATTTTTCAACGTCTGTTTTTGTCGTGATTCTAAATTTCTTGACATACGCTGTTTCACCAAACCAGTTCCAGTGAGAAGATGGGAATGCAATTGCTTTTCCGTTACTGTCATATTGAGTTGGGTAATAATTGTAATGAGCTGGTGCATATTCGTAATACGGATCAAATAAAAAGTTATCACTGGCACCAAAATATTGAACGGCTTCCCTTGCAACAATTGATTTTCCATAAGAAGTTTTATCACCTGGCGAACAAGTCACTATCAAGGGAATTCTAGGGTATAAATTACAATCGCCATTACCATTGCTACTGGCCAAATCATTAGTCGATGTCACTGTTGTTTGCACAGCAGATATTAATCCTGCAGCTTGAGCAGCCTGTGGTGTGTCATACCAGTTGTAGAGCTTCTGAGCAGCAGTAGTAGCTATAATCTTATAAGTGTAAGGCGGCGTATCAGTGTAAAGTTTTGCAACACCATATTTAAAGCTTGATGTCACTCCTTTGTCAGTACTGTTTACATACGGATCTCTTGTCGGATCGTACGTAAATGCTGTCGGATCCCACATAAGCACAGATTCCATTTTCCTTACATCTTTTCTAGCTGTAACATCCAAACTACCTAAATAGATAGAATCACCTTGATTCAATTGAGCATCTCCCAGATTTTTATTAGTATCTGGATGATTATTTTCCAAATTTTCTTCTACTAACGGCATTTCTGAAAGTTGTTTTATAAATATCGGTCCCCCAGCAAATCCACCTTTGGGAGTAAATGTATCAGGGTATGAAATTTCAGTCTTATTCCCATATGTTCCGCCATCATAACTTATGGAATCAATGAAAAAATTCAGTTCATAACGATTCCACCCGTTAGTGGTTACAGCATTTATAGTCGCAAAGGAATCCCAGCCGTAAACTAACTCGTAGCTGGAAAAAGATTTATCTGTTGCTGCTTGTGTACGTTCACCGGTCATATTGTAAGTGTAAGGGTTTAAGGTTCTAGCATAGCCGCTATTAGAAAATGTGTGCCCATATCCGCCACCGGTCCAGCTTCCATGACTCATGACACCAGAGTCATAAACACCTATTGCTGACAAATCTCCAGAAGGTTGCGAAGTGTATATACTTCCCGTTTTTCCATGGGGTGCAGCTAAAGGTTTTTTAAATTGACTTTCATTAATCGTACCCATTTTTGACCAAGATGCTGTAGTTCGATCCTTGAGTGCTGCAGCGTAACCAAACAGTGCTGGAGAATTGTATGCTGAAGTAGGCATGGGCTGGGGAGTTCCACCACCTATTTGGTAAAATGCATTTTGTTTAATTGCATAAGTAACCGCGCTTTTTGGAAAAGTGGACCCTCTATAATCGCCGGTTGCTCTCCCTGAGAGTGGTTTCAACACAGTTGTAACGCCTATATCAAATGTTTTCACAGACCAACTACTAATTCCTATCACAGAACCGGGAGCTACCTCTCCTGCAACAAGCTTAACTTCTACGGATGATTTTGCAGAAATTTTCGTTTCTGGAACTTTTAATTTGGCAGTGACTGTTTCGTCATATACATCCTTGAAGGTTTCAATCAAACCTGTTTTAATATTCTTTGCTTCGACAATTTCTATATGAATCTTTGGTTGCACTATATCTCCATGATCTGCACCATAAACATTCAAAATAATTGGAACAAAAATTTGTCCTGTATCAGAAATCGTTGATTCCATTGCCCCAATCGAATGCTTTGATCCATCTCCGTTTTCAACGTAAGTACCATTAGCAATTTCTGCAATATTCTTTGGTACACCGCTAGCAATAACAACCGCATTAGACAATTCAGAAACCACTCTATAGCGAATATTTGTATAGTTTTCAGCCAATGAATTATTTTGAACAGAAAAAGATACTAAGTAACTCACTTGGTCAAACGTTCGGACAATATTGTTGTCTTCACTAGAGTCATGCCCCTCATTGTTATCCGGATCAAATGCGCTTGTTCCCGTCTTTGTTCGAACATTAACATCTCTTACCACAATGGGTGAAGCAGCACGACTGCCCTTTTCCTTTTTAGTTGAATTGCTTTCTAACCACTTAGGATTTTTTAAAGAATCTTTTTCTTCGTATGATTCTTTTTCCAATTCGTCTATTGTTTTTTTTGTTTTTGCAGTTTTTACTGCCAACATATTTTTATAGCTTTCTGGTGTTCCTAACGCTGGATATTCTTCTTTTTTCGTTTCTTCGTCTTTTTCTTCTGATACAGCTTCCTCATTAGAATCTGCCTGCTTCTCCTCAGAAACAGGTTCTTCTTCCTCTGCTACTTCAGCTTCCGTTTGTTTTGCTTCTAGTTTTGGTTCTTCTTTTGGTTCTTCTTTTGGTTCTTCTTTTGGTTCTTCTTTTGGCTCTTCTTTCACTTCTACTTTTTTCTCAACAGATTCCGTAGTTTTCGTCTCTTTGGTTTTCTCTTCAGTTGACGAAGTTTCCTCTGGCACTTCTTGATGCAATGCTCGATTCAGTTCCGCAAACTGCAAGAAGATCTGCTTGACTTCTGGCTTTGCGGCGTTGACAATTTCTACATTGATCTCTTGACTTGCATTTCGATTGATTTTTACATTTTGGGTCTGTCCCTTTTCTAAAAAGAAAAAAAGAGAGGCGGTCTGATCTTCATTGATGACTCGAAAACAAGTGGCCTTTTCTGACTTCTCGTCTTTGCTTGGTTCGGTGTATTCTTTGATTCGTTCTTCTTTATTTTTATTAAATTCTGTCGATGCAATCTGTTCAACACCCAATGGCTTCTTCTTTTCATCCAGAGGCTCAATGGAGAAGTTTTCATTGTAAGGAATTTCTAACAGCAGTGTTTCTTTTGCTTCAAGGGTTAATTCAACTGTTTCTTTTTCTGTCTTAAATTCATCATAAGATATTTCTTTCCCGTCAAGGCTTACCTTGACTAATTCGTCTGTGTTTGATGCTCTTAAGAGTTCTCCTTTAGGAATTTGTAGAATCGCTATTCCAACCAGAAATATTATAGGAAGAAGGATGGTGACTATTTTTCTTGCTTTGCTTTCTTTTCGCATCGTCTTCCTTTCCTTTCCACCATCTGGTTTCCTTTTTTGATGGTGTCTTCTATTTCAACAAAACGTTGAGAACTTACTTTGTTTACCAAGGATGGCTGGAGGCCATCCTCAGTAAAGAGTGATGCTCTTTGATTTACGCTGCGCGACGCTTTTTATCGATTGCGATAGCTACTGTACCAATTGTGATGGCTCCTAAAGCGATCGCTACAAGAAGCATTGTGCCTGTTCCACCAGTAAATGGCAGGTCGGTTTTAGGATTATTGATTACGGTTAATTCAATTTCAGTATCATCTTCAGTTCCTGGTACTGGTGGAATAGTTGTTGGTGTGCCTAATTTAACGGTTACTTTCTTAGGATCCTTCAACAATTCATACCCAGTTGGTGCTTTTGTTTCCACTACCCAGTAATCCTTTTCGATCTTGTCATGAGACCACGTTGCTTCAAGTGGATTGCTAGGATCTTGCTCGCCATCGCCATCATCATCAGTAAACCAGTCTAATTTCAACCCATCAAATTCGGCAATCCCTGGTTTCAGTGGATCTTCTCCTGCTGTTGCTTTTAGGAAAGTCACTCCAGTTGGCAACGTATCTGCTGTACCAAATTTATCTGTATCTTTTTTGTATGACTTGCCATCAGATGCTAAGAAGATGCCTTTTTCAGCATTTTCTTCATTTTCTGCAATATGGAATTCTGCGCCATCTAGTGTAGTTGTTCCATCGGTTTTTACCTTTTTGATGTCGAATCCGCCATTGTAGTATTCTGGCTCATCACTTTCGCCTGTATCTGGTGTGCCACCAGGCAGCAGGTAATCAATGCTGTATTTATTGGAGATCATTCCGTTAAAATCTTTGTTGGTATTTACTTTGTAGACCACTTGAAGTTTTGGATGTTCATTGACGCCGATTGCTTTCATTCCGGCTTTGGTTAAGCTAACAACAACTTTTTTCGCTGTTCCCTCAGTTAAGTCTTCGACTTTATTTGGAGGAGTGATGGTTGTTCCATCTAAAGTAACAGTATATTCAGTGCCATTCGTTAACTTCACTGGCGTGCCGGTCTTATCGATTGCATAGACTTCAACGTCTGCTAATAACAAGTCTTTACTGATTTCATCGCTTACTCTGAAGTATGAAGCGTAAATCTCATCCCCTGCAGCAAAGAATTTGTCCGCACCTGGTGCAGCTGGCGTATCTGGGTCAACATAGTTTGTGACCGTCATATCCCGTGGCGCAAGTGCGTATAACCCATCAGGCAGTTCAGTCGTTGCTTCCCATTGGAAAGCATTTCCTGCTTTGATGGAGTAGCCTTTTCCGCCTTCAACTGTTTTATCTAATTTAGTGTTGGTTACAATATTTTTCGGATAAACATGCACATCATAGATCAAGCTTCCCGTATCATCCCGTTTTGTTTGAGGAATATAAACGAAGAATGGATCCATTGGTTTGGTTACCTTAATACCTGGTTCAGCAACAGTTGGTGGTACTGCGGTTGGATCGGCTGGCTTTGTATAGGTATAGTTGCCAGACGCATCAGGAATTTCACGAACGATATAAATCCCATCCGCAAGCTTTTTATCAGTTGCCGCTAGACTTTTACTTACATCAAATACTAACTTACCATCTGAATCAGTTGCACCCTTATCGGTAAAGGCATTGGTCGTATCAACTTCCCAATCCGTACCCTCGACTTGTTTCAAAGGATCAGTTAACTCTGCCGAGCCAATTGGTTTGATTTTGATGATTTCAAAATTAACATCTTCCATCATTTTTTTCCCAGCAAGGTTAGGTGCTTGACTAGGATCGGGATTAATCCCGTCGCCACGCTCCCCTAATTCAGCCGAGCTATTGATTTCATATTTCCAAAGTGTGATCTTACGATCTGACGTATCATCGGAAACCGGGTTGTTGCTGATGTCTTGATCAACCGCATAAGCTGCACTCCCAGCACTTAATGCTACGCCTCCTAACATCGTTAATAACCCTAAACTAACCGCTACCTTGCTTATCCATCTTTTTTTCTTTTTCATAATAAGCTCCTTCTCTATCCTTTTTTTTGTTCACTTGCTATAATTTAATTAGATATTTTTGAGGATAATTGACGGCGAGGTCGATATTCTATCCTTGTTTCTTTTTCTTTAGCACTAAACCCTTATTTAATACTAATCGTTAATATCTAATTAAAATTCTAAAGTGTTCTATCGTTGCGATAGACATCCCCCCTTCAAAGGCATACTGCGTGGTATTCCTGATTGTTGGCACAAGCAGAATAGTCCGCAGATTTTTCCTGAACTGTTTAATTCTAGGAAAAAGCCGATACAATCAGGGTTTCATAGGTCATTTGACGGCGAATGGACGGCGTATAAATCAAAACCAGCTCTCTTATTTGAAAGAAAAACAGCCTATAAAATAACATTCGTTATCTAAAAAAGACAAAAAAGCTCCTCCAATGGAAAAGCTTGGTTTTTTTAATTTAATTTTCATTTTTGTTTTATCGCAGCCTTCCTTTTTATTCAGATCTTTCAACTTAAACGCAGCCTGAAATAAGACTAGATCATCCAGCCCATTTCTAAGCGATTCAACATTTTACGCCGCTCAGTTAAATCAGAGCCTGTATAGATATCTAAAGTCATTTGTGTCGATGAATGCCCCAATAAAGCACTGATCCCCGCAATGGTTCCCTGTTTTTCCAGCAAGCGAGTGGCAAACGTATGGCGTAATTTATGAAAATGACAGTCTTGAACCCCCGCTTTTTTGCAAATTTGTTTGAAATGATACGTAATTAGACGCGGCTCCATCGGATGATCCTTCACCTGAAAAACAAAGGATTGATTCTCTTCCTGTTTCCATGAAAGCAACCATTTTTTTACCCCACCAGCTAAAGGAATGACGCGTTCAGAAGCCCTTGTTTTAGGCCTTCCCAATTGCAATTCAGTGCCTTGTCCCGCTGTTAGAATGCGTTGATAGGTGTGACGTACATGGATCAAATTAGCCGCGAAATCAATATCTTGCCACTGCAAAGCAGCCAATTCACCAATACGCATTCCTGTTTGTAAAGCAAGTAGGACAGGTGCGCCATTTACCTCCTGAGCAGCAACTTTTTCTATCTTTCGCTGATCTTGAACAGTTAAGGGTTCCACCTTTTTGTTCACTTTTGCCGGTAGGCAAATCTCTTGGCACGGATCTTTTTTTAGGTACCCTTCTTTGAACGCTTGGGTTAAAAACCGTCGAATCATCTTGAAAACTGCATGGATCGTGGTACTGCCCAATGATCCTTTCTCCAGAGTCTCCACCCAGTTTTGAATGGTCCGCTTCGTCAATGTACGAAGGGGTTGTTCTCCAATGTAAGGTAATGCATATTTTTCAACCTTGTATTGATAGGTTATCAAGGTTGAAGGTTTCACTTGAGCCTTTTTTTGGTGAATACAATACATCAGCCAGTCCTCTACACTTCCTGAATAATCCCCTTGATCTGCTTGAATCTCTTGATAGTTAAATTTCAGTTTCAATAAAACTTCTCGTACTTTTTTGAAGGTCCGGCGATAGACATAACCATAATGAATCTTACCATTGGCTTTCCTTCCTTTGATGTACCGCCCTTCCCACCGGCCATCTTTTCGTTTGTAAATATTTTCTCCTCTGCGAGCCATGCAAAACACTCCTTTAATTTGATCGTATCCTAATTTGATTTTTTGACGGCTTAATTGACGGCGAATAAAATCAAAGAAATCCTAAAAATACAATCCTCCAAGGTGCATTTTATTTCAATTCAAAAATAGAAAACACTTTGTCTTTCGTTTTTCTATCCAAAAACTTTAATTTATAAAAGAATATTGACGAAATTTTTCCAATATACTATAATTCGAATAGAAAGAAATTATTTGTTTTTATTAGGTTTTTCCTAGAATTAAACAATCAAAGAAAATCAGCTAGTGATATATTTTCGCTTGAAATAAAAAGGGATCAAGCTTTTTTATATTACAACTAACCCAACTATTTTTCACTATTTTATTATATTTTTTATTCAAAAAGGTTCTATGACCAATCTATTAACGAACGTTCGCTCATTTTCCAGCTGCAATTAGGCTCTTACCTCTCAAAAACTCATATTTGAGAAAAAGTATGTTCTAAATACTTTGCTGCGACTCCTCAATTTTTCCACTAATCTAAATAAATTATTTCTATGAATTTCTGTTAATTTCATCCTGTACTAAACCCGAATCACACTTACCATCTTTCGGATGCCTTTTTTGGTTTTTCACTAGTGATTTTTCTGAACAAGTTACTACTTGGGATTCTTGAGTGATTGACCGTATTTCTAAAAAAAATAGCCTAAACTCGGGAGAGCTAGGATGTGTAATAACCATACTTTATACAAATAAATGATAGCTTTAGTGAATTCCTAAAAAACCTTTGTTTCTGATCGTACTTCATGTTCCCTCATAGGCTGCATTGTATTTGATAATTGCAGAGGGACTATGCTCTTTTCCCAGGGATTTCATAAAATAGAAACAGGCTATTAGTTTCTGTTATTGCCTTATGAAATTCTAGATTTTATAACTAGAAACTACCATCCAGTTAGATATCTTCCAGTATTCGATCTTTATTCAGGATATTGTTTATCTTAAGTATGAGAAAGCAGGTCACTTAAACTGAGAGCTTGAAACCAATTAGAAAAGCAAATAAATAGCTGAACGATTGTATTCTATCATCATAAATAGAATATAATCGTTCAGCTATCTTTCGTTAGTTTCTCTTTGCTAAGACTTCTGGATCAACCTCAACTTCTTTTCTACCCTAAATGACTGACTGGGGAGAAAACAAGGCTGCTTCCTGCTCCTCTGTTAACCAGCGTTGATAAAATTCTTCATTCAGCTTGTAGCCTCTTCCCCATAAGGTCGTAATAATCTCATGAGTAAAACCAATTTGCTCAAATTTCACTTTGATTTTATTAATTAAACAAGATAGCTGACTCATATTGGAGGAAGTCTGTCCATCCTCCCATAGGTATTCGCACAATTCCTTTCTGGACAATACACCACCATGACTTTGTGCCCATAATAAACGATCAAATACCTTCTTCTCAGTCTTAGAAAAGCTCTTATGAATCTTTCTTAATACACCCGTCACTTCAGTAGCAACTTCACTCATTGGAAAATTCAGAATTTGATTGGCACTCACTCGTTGGTCTTCTAATATGCGAATTGCCTCTACTAGTCCTTCCCGCAGTTCTTGAATGGTAGGGCTCTTGGTAATCCAATGATGAATCCCTTGTTCCTGCCACGCAGTCTTTTCACTGGTAGGCAGTGATTCTCCTACCCTAATAACTGCCAAAGCATAAAGACTCAATGTTGGTAAGAGCTGTTCAGCTTCACTGTTGCTTACCGTTTCGCTGATAATCACTAGATGGAAATAAGAAATAACCGGTGACATTCTTCCTTGCTGCAAGGATTGAATCAAATCTGCCGAACATAAAACTTCATAATTCAGATAATGAAGCTGTTGAATCAGTGGTTCTTCGGATAAAACATTTTTCGTTAAAATAAGTACATGTTGCATGGGGATTCACCTTCTCTTCAAATTTTTGGTTTTTTCTTCTCTTTTATAGGTGGCTTTGTCTCAGTTTCTTCGGTATCAATCAAGACATTCCACAAGATAACTAGCGTTACAATCACACAAATGACTATCTGAATCCAAAGTTGATCAAAATAGGATTCAGCTAATTTAATACTAAAAATTGCCAGTAGGAAACAAATCACTAAGATGGCTGCTAGTTGAACCTGTTTCAATTCTTGTTGAACACGATAGGCTGTTTCAATAGGTACTCGTTTTTGTTGGGCTACTTGACGAACCGAAATTTTTTCTACCAGCAGCCAAATCATTTCACGATAGAGTTTTCGTGCTTCTGGTTCTTTGCTGAACAGAGAGTAAGCATCTTTACTGCGTTCTCTTTCTTTGCCAGCTTTAACCAGTACTGGATGGAGTAGGCGATCGTTGCGTAATGACCAGCGAAAAACCTGGCGCCATTCTTCAATAGTGAGTTGTGGAAGATTGAGTACATCTAATGTCAGTTCTTGTGTTTCCAGTTGATCTAGGCAAACCAACAACTGGCGATAGTCTCGGGAAACAACTTCCCATGAAGCAATCACCAAATGATCCCCCGGCTGAGCAAAGTTCATTAAGGCTTGAAATTCGCTTGTCGGTGAATGCAGAGCTTCTACTTCCTGCGCCCCATCAGAAAAGAGTTCATCCACTGGGTAATCTTCCAGCATATCCAATTGTTGGGTGAGTTGATACCCGCGTGCATAGCCAAGATTCATCGTGTCCTGCCTCTTTCTGTTGGAGTTTTTCGCTTAGCATTACTCGGTTGCGGCCTTCTCGACAACAACCGAGTCACCTTTTCTTGTAAATCCTGTTGATTTCGCATCAGCGAGAACAGTAAATAGCTTTGAACCAATACAATCAGGCCTAATACTAGTAATAATAGATAGACCATATCCTGCCTCGCCTCTTTCGTTTACTTGGTTTTGATTTTTCCTAGATCATTTTTCTTGTAATCCCAGCTATAGGGTTGTGGACCTTCTTGATTCAGCTTCGGTTTTAGATAAATAGTAATAAAGTATTCTTCATCATCGTAGAGATCATCTCGTTGGAAAATTAACGAAGCTTTATTGCTGTCTGCTTCAGTTTTTCCTACATGACTAGTGCCGTTCGCGTCCACATTTCCTAACGTTAAATAGTTGCCTGCTATTTCATAGTATTCGGGATTTATCAATTTCAACTCCAATTCATCCAGAGGATCGTCCATGTGTTCAGCATTCACAGCAATCGTTTCAAAGCCTGGATTATCAGCATTCTTTCCAGATGAAATCTTTACCTGTCTTAACTGATCTGCATTTTCCGTAGTTGTTCCCGACATCCCCTCGTATTCATTCGTCGCCATTCTCAAATAGCCTTCTTCTGGTACAACCAATTGATTAGAATCATCTACAATCACCTGACGTACGTGTAGAAGAATATCACCAGTTAACTTGACATCTAGTCCACCCAATGTTGGTTTTGCGGTTCCTGATTGATGATTGTCATCCACAGCTCCACCCCATTCATATTGGATCATCTCAGTTCCATCTTTGGGACTGAAAGCAATCAAGCCCGGTTGAGTAGCGGAATTAATTCCGTTAAGTCTAAGGACTGTTAGATCGCCAGGATTAGTCGTCTTATCTGCCAACACAGGCAATTCAGCATCTGTTTCGTGCTTAGAATCATAATAGTCATAAACCCGCACATTGCCTCGATCCAAAACATCGGCTGCAGTATGGCCACTTCTTAAACGGAACGGCAAAGAATAATCATCTGCATAATAGACCACACCATTGGTATCAGCAGGGGTTACTTTTGGATTAGTTTCACTATTTGGTACTGTATTTTTGGTAGTAACAAAGACCCAAACCCGATTCTTAATTTCAATCCCGCTTTCAGGTTTGTAGGTCACATCCACTGGGTAAGGTTTAGCGACTGTGGCTTCTCTCAAGGCTTTTAACTGATTAATATCCACTGTTACTTTCGGTGAGAGTTTGCTGGAATCAGCGCCATCCTCATCTAAGCCATTACCTTGATCACCATCCGTACTTTCATGTTTAGTTAAACTCCAAGCCATCGTTTTTGCCAATTCTTTAAATGTGTCTTCATCCGGAATGGCTGTATCAATACTAGATAACGGAATGTGAAAGTTTTGTGCATCTAACGCGTACTTATCATCTTCATCAACAACGGTTTCTTCACTCTTTTTGTTCACCCAGCGAGAAGTGACACCCGCTTGATTTTGAGAATCAGTAACAAAATAAGTGATCAGTTGTGGTCCTGTAGTAGTGATATCAAATCCTAATTTCCCCCATTCAATCTCTGCAGAAATATCTCTAGGATTTCGATTGATTCTTTTTTCCAACCACTCTTGCCTTTCCATAGTAGTAGGTGCTATATCTGGATTTTTAATGTCCGCACTGTCATAAACTTTTATTGATAATGGATCAGTTAAATTACCGTCTTTTGTCCCTGTGACTAACCAATTATCTAGCATTGTCCATCCATAACTATTCGTTTCAGCTTTTTTGATATCTGGATCGTCAATATTAACAAGGATATCTCTTGATAAATCACCTCTAGGAGCGATTACTGGGGAGAAATCTTCATCTTTTCTTACACTTCCAAAAAACATATCATGATCCCCAAGATTTGGCCTATGCTCTTTCCAACCTTCTACTGGCTCATTTGAAAATGTCCTACTATTTGTAAGCCCATAAATGAAATATTGATTAGTTCCAGGAATGGCAATCATTTCTTCAACTGACACTTCGGCATCTGCTTTGATAAAGTTTGCACTATTTACGGAATAGTCATCATTCAGAGTCCCCATTACAACACCTGGACCATTTAAATATCCAGCAAAATCATCTTCCATATTTCGGACAACTCCATAAAAATCAAATTCAGAATCATAAGCTATGCTAGGGTTTTTGATAATTGAAATTTCTGTTCCCAATGGAAATTTTCTCAATTCTGTTAATGTTCCACTACTAGTATCGATACTAATTAATCGATTACTAGTTGGTGCTATTTCCAAGGCTACAATTTGATCACTATTACTTAAATCACCTTGTAATCTGTACGATCCTCCCACTACATTACAGGACCACTCGTAAGAACCTGCAGAATCAAATTTTATTATATGTTGAGATGGCGTTATTTCTGAACCACTTGGTGATGCATGGTATATACGCCCATACAACATAAGTCCTCCATCAGATGTTTTAGTAACATTTAATCCTTGAATACATAGAATTCCCGTAGTTATATCTGTGACACCACTATTTAGTTGATTAAGTGTAGGATATGTTATCATGATATCTTCTGAAACTGTTCCTGTTTGATTGTTTACACGCAATAGGCTGGATTCTGGCTGATAAGTATCTTCTTGATGAAGTGGAACAAGAGAGTTTCCTGTATACCAGGTGTCATTATCAACAATATCCTTTCTAAAAATGAGTCTTGATGAATTAGCAGGTGTGGGATTTCCGCTAAAATCTCCCTCTGTATATGAAGCTGAAGCCGGATCAAGATTTTCATTAAGAGTCACATGCCTCAATATTGCATCTTCTTCATTTGGGGAATATCCCAAGTACCACATCGATACCCTTCCAGCTTCTACTACTAAACCTCCCCCATCTACAGCTAATCGAAGATCATCATCAGTATTGTTACTTGAAGTAAAAAAATCTTCACCGCTTGCAACATTATAGATATTTAATATTTCTCCATCATTATTCACCTTAACAATATACTTTTGATATGCTCTTGGCTCCCCTTGTTGAGTGTACCAATCTTGTCTGAAATTGATCCCCATTACCCAATTTCCATCGCCTGTTCTTTGAACTGATTCAAAATGAAGAAGTGACTGCTCTGAATAGCTTTCTAAGTTCAATTTAGTCAATGCACCAGCGATTCTTTCTCCTTGTAGAAAATCTTGATACCTGGGATCACCCATCAAAATCTGTTCCTTTAGCCTATGTGCATCCGTAGGAAGTATAAATTCATGAGATCCACCTTCATCTAATGTTATTGTACTTGTTGGGTGTGCAGATACCTCATCCTTTCTATTCTGCAAATTACCAATTGCTACAACTGAACCAATACTTATCAAAGCTAGAATGAAAACCATCCCTGTGATTTTTCTTATTCTCTTATTAATAAAAAAATTCTTCATTATTTTCTTCTTTCCCATCGCTTCGATTCCCCTTTCACAATACTCATCAAATCAATGCTTTAGTCGTAAAACACTCACTTCATGAGTGTTGTTCCTTCATTTTTAGGACACAGTGGGGAAACTGTATCCTGCTAATTATCTACCTTTGTTTTTAGTGCATCGCTTACTTCTTTAAGTGGAGATGCTGTTGGAGTTACTCCCTGCCACCACGCATCACGATAAGCAAACTCGGCACAGTTTACAGTTTCCACCTTTAAATAGATGGAAAAATCCGTTTGATGATACTGACCTGCTAAGCTATCCGATAATCTAATGGATTCAAACAGTTTACTAGTCGAATCTTTGGGATCAACGGCTTCCTTAATATAGTAGTAATAACCATCGCCGCCATCTGTCCAATCCGCAGTTACCATCCCCTCTAAGAAAATATCCCTGCCAATGATTAAAGGCAAGACCTGCTGATTTGTATCTCCAGCAACCGGTCCTCGAACCTCTGGCATGACCATCACACGAATGAACTGTTTGATCGTTCCGGTATTTTTAATTACGACTTCCTTTTCGACACTTTCGTCTAATTCTATTTCTGTAATACCATCAAAGTCTTCCAATAGTTGGGTCTCTACCTGTCCGACCTGAAAATCATTTTCCTTCCGATCCTGAGCGGTCATTGCCGCATACACGAAATACCCGCCACCAATCAAAAGAAGAAGGCAGCCAAAAAGCACTACTAAGTAGATAGGTTTGTGAGTTATTCTTTTTTGTTTTTTCATCCTATCCACCTTCATTCTTCAAGTAAAGTAATCGACTGTTGCCTTCATAAACCTTTTTCACTTTTTTTCCATCAATAGCCCAATCGTCCACGAAGGTCTTGGAAATATCATGTGCATCCATTTCAGGGACCAGCTTATACAAGGCACCTTTGTACTCATTGGCGTAATTTGCTCCTAGACTCACACTCGCCAATAAGGCTTGGGTTTGTTCGCCAGGGTCCAGTATTTCAGAATAGTAGAAATAGCCGTCTTCATAAAACCAATACTCGCTTTTTCCTGAAATGTCATTGCTATCATCAATGACACGATTTGGAGTGAAATTTAAGACAATTTCAGATAATGGAGTTGTCCGTGGACTGCCATATACATAAAGTTGATTCCTAACCGCCATAGTTGCTTTGTAATGCTTGTTGGCACTCACCTCATAGGTATTCCCAAGGGTCCAAGTATCAACTTTTTTAACATCTATGGGTGTCATAGTACTTGGTGCATCGTACACTTTCAGATTGGCATTTCCATGACGATTGTTTTCCGGATTGGCATCTTCTCGATGATTATCAGTTTTGTCCACTTCAAAGCTGACAAAGGATTCCTCTAGTTTCACTCGAACCAATGTGGGCATTTCTCCATCATTTTTTACTCGAATGCTTTTAGTCTGAGTTGTCCCAGGGGCCCAGTGAAAAACCCGATCAAAGTCTTCGTCTATTCGAGCGGATAATTGTTTACGCGTCGCTTCACTGCGATTCACTCGTTCATCATCAGATGTAATCCAGGCATAGGTACTGCCTACTATTAGTAACAGACTCAACACCAGAGAGAAGCAGGCGAATATTCCTTTACTGCGAACAAAGGTCCGAAACAAATGCTTTCGTTTTTCCTTTTGGTTCATTCCTGCTCCTCCTCTCGACGTTTTTTCCATAGAAATAAAACAATGAGCACCAGCAACATGCCGCTTAGAAACATATACACAATCTGTTCACCTGTTTGCGGCAACCGTTTGCCAGAACCGGAGGCTTGGGGACTACCCCCAGTATTTGGCAAGTTGCTGCGACTAGGTTCTGACCCTGTTCCAGAATCAGACGGAACTGTCGGTGTTGATGAGTCGGAAGTAGAAGGTTCCGTTGGTTTTGTGGGCTGTTGATCTCTAGTGCCCACAAACGTCCAGTAAAACTCTAACTGGCTTTGTTCCCGCAGGTCTTCATTCGTCAAACTGGAGTCCAGTGTAAATTTGGCAGTTAATAGCTTATCGGTACCATACTTACAAACGCCCAGTTCCAACGGTATCTTCGACCAGTCAAATTCACCATTGCCTAACATCGGTCCCTTGTAGAGCTCTTTCCCGTCCAGCATCAACGTCATCGTGATATGCTCTTTCCACAGAACGGAACCACTGGAGGAAAACTCTTCGACCAACAATCCTAAAGAAAAAGGTTCTTCCAGATCCAAACTGCGTATAGTGATTTCTTTTTCATAGGTTTCACCTGGGAGAATATCCTGTAAATCAATGTAATACTCTCCTTCAGAAGTGACATAAATCCCTTCTGAATCGGCGATGACTAACCCTGGTGGTAATGTATTCGCCGCTTCACTGACTACCCCGTGGCCAAAAGACAGGAGGAAAAGAGAAATGCCCAATAAACGAATAACCATTGATTTTAGGTAGTTCATACACCTCCTCCTCCCCAGTCCATCTCATATTTTTATGCTCCGATACGAGCAACCAATTGTTGCACAATTGTATCGGTATCACTACCTGTTGTTGCACCATCCAGATCCCAACCAGCTGAATCCTTCAATGCTTCTTCCGTTGCTTGAATTGCTTCCATTTTCACGACTAAATCATAGGTCGCATTGGTATATTCGCCACCTAAATCTTTGTCATAGATTAATTTTTTCAATAAATCAGGCGTCGTTACACTTGGTTTCAATGGCTCTGTGAAGTAGAACCAGCCATCGTCTTTGTTGTAAACCCATTTAGTTGCAGTTAAAGCAGCAACGGTGGTGATGTCTGTGCTATAGCCAATCCGAATGTGGTTTTTGCTTAAACCGATCTTATCTGCTTGAACACCCTTCACATCGTTATTAGCCAATGGAATTTGATCGGCATCCGCTGCTGGAGTTGGTGTTGGAATAGAAGCAATTCCTAATGTTCCAATTGTGTAATCATAGTCAACGCCATGACGATTTCCTGTAGTTCCCAATAATGCATGACCAGTAAGCGTGTTGTCTTTGTTCGGTAAAGAAGACTTCGCCCAGTTCATCACTGCATTTTGGTAACCACCTGCATAATAGCTATACTTCAAGTCACTAATGGCAAATTTCCAATCTTTTGCCGCAAGAGCTCTGTCTGCAATAGCATCTGTTGGTGAAACGGTATATTGCATTGCTTGGTATTCACCAGTCGCATATTCATGAACAACGACTGCTTCGTAACTAACTGAACGTTCGCTTGTCGTAGGATCAATTGTTAACCCACCTTTGACAAACAACTTCGTCTTTGCTTCTAATCCAGTCACTTGGGTACTTGGATCCGTTACTTCAGAAAAGCCATTCGTTGCACTGATTTTATCGGCACTGTATTTAACTGGAACATGAGAAGTTAATGTATTCGTAGCACTTGGATCGTATTTTGCCCCAGTTACTGTGTTGTCACCATGAGAGACTACCCCTTTACTCGCTAAATGCTTCAGCACTTCTTCATAAGAAACCCGAACAAATACATTGGCATTTCCTGTGTTGGTGACACTTACTTCCTTGGTTGCTTCGGTTCCTGGAACCATTGGTTTTGGTTCCCATTTTTCATTGACGGTCACACTGTCGTCAACCACTGCAGCTGACTCCACTCGGTTAATCCGTTGTTGTTGTGACGTGATCCAGGCAAATGTCCCTGAGATTACCGCAACTAATGCAAGCAATGCAGCAATAGCCAACAACTTTTTCTTTTTACGTTCTTTCATTTCTTTTCTCCCCTTAATTTGTATTTTTTATATAAACATTTGTGATTAGACAAATGCTATATCCTTGATGGATAATGAGCAGGATTCGTGCTTTTTTCTGGTGGTAAAAAATAGGCTTTTAATACCAAGAAAAAGCCAAAAGTTGACAAGGCGCAGACCAAACATAACCAGACGTTTGTTTGTATAAAGGCTAAGAAAGTCCCCATCTTAGGGATGACAAACGTTACTTTGCCGTAAACCCGATCCGCTGCTATGGGCGGATCATTGGTTTTGTTGGCATCTCCTTTAGTGACGATATACTCCCCTTTTTCCCCATTCAATTCATCCAGACGTTCCACCATTCTGTGTGTTAAGTAACGATCTCCTTCGCCTACCCGAAACGTTACAACATCGCCTTCTTTGACCTCGGAACCATTCATTAACTTGACAATCACGATATCCCCTGCATAGAAGCCGCCTTTAGGTGAATCTGCCTGTGGTGCCATCGAATCCGTCAATACCTGATAAAAGCGATGGCCTAAAATAGCCGCATCGGATTTCTCGCTAAAGGCAAACATTAGAGAACTTAACAGAATCCCAATCGTCAATGTGTAAAAGAACAGGTTATAGGCAAACAAGAAAATCTTACGATTCGTAGATTTCTTGGCTGTTTGCAGAGTCGGTGTTCTTTGTTGCGCAGGTCTTGGTCGCTGAGGTCTTGGCCTTGGTGATTCCCTCGGTTCCCGTTCGTATCCATAGTTATTGGGTCGTGGTCGTGAATACCCTTGTCGATTTAGCCTCCCTCTCGGTGGATAGGAATCCCGCGAAGAAGGGACAGACCGACGTGAGTACCCATTTTCTCGCCCTCGATTCATCGGTCGCTGAGGTGGATAGGATCTCCGATCATCGTATTCCTCTTCGTAATAGTCATTTCTTCTAGCTGGCCTACGGTTAGAAAGGGGGCGCTCATGATACGACGATTCGTTATAATCATCCTCGTAATCTCGATAGTCACGTTGTCTCGACATAGTTCCCCTTCTTTCATTGGACAAGTTGGTTTCCTGACAGCTGCTTGGCTGGTCGCTGAGCAGTTGGTGGGATCATTACTACTGATTGTGTTGTCTCATTGACAATCATTGGTTGTTCAATAGTCTCGTTAGAAACTTCAACTGCCTGTTTTTCTTCTGAGTTATCTTCTAGTTTGGCCTGATCAGTAACTGGTTGTTCTTGCTCTGTTTCAGCGCTTCCCGATGGATCTTTGTCATAGATCGTTAAATTGTATGCTTCAATTAGAGCGATCAATTTTTTGTCATAAGCGGTATCTGTCGCATATTTTCCAGTTAAAGCTTTTGCGGCTTCTTGATAGGTTCCAGCATTTGATTTCCATGTTCCTTGATAGAAACCAACATTGCCGGAGAGACCATTTTTCAAAAGTGCGGCATAATCTTCCAAAGATTCTTTATAGCTTGGATACTGTCGAAAAACAGATTGAATGGTATAGAGTTCCCCATTCCCTTTATCTTCCTGTGTTTTGAAAGACACGTGCTTTCCTTGAAAACTTCCTTTGATTCCAAACAAATTATGATAAGGTGGTCGGGACAATTGACTATTCCCTGACCCTGTTTCTAAAATGGCTTGAGCAATCATGACGGAGGCATACAGCTCTTCATCCCATGAAATTTGTTGCGCTTCTTTTCTAATGAGTTGAATGAAGGATTCAGTGGTTTGATTTTTACTCACTGAAAACTGATAATTTTTTTCTGCTTTTTCTATTGGAAGCGGCGTCTGAATTTCGCTTACTCCTTCTGAGACTATTGAGGTAGAAGTAGTTGGCTTTTCCGTTGTTTTTTCACTCTCTGTTGAACCTACGATTAAATCATTTGTTTTTTTCTTTTCCTGTTCGTTGCTTTCAATCTCTTTAATAGAAGAAGCGGTTGAAGAAGCGATTGATGCTATGACTTCTTCTCTCCCTGTACTGATAACAGTAGACGCGGTTATCACCTCTTGAATCGTTTCTGACTGAGAAGATATCAGGTCTTTCGTTTCAGCCGATACTGTTTGTTTTATTGGTTGTTGCCACCAGATAAATGAACAACTAACTAGCACAAAAACTTCCAGCAGAATTTTAGTCTTCATTGGGCCTCCGCCCTTCTGATGGTCGGCCTCTCGTTTTTCTTGGTCGAGCGGTTCGTTTTAACGTCTGCAGTGTGGAGTGAAAATGCAAAGCTGTCATACGTAGATAAATCGCCAACAACATTAACAATAGTAGTAAAAACAATTGGCTAACTGTCACTACCTCCTGGAAATCCGTAAAGTAAAAGAAAATTCCTAAAACAACGACACCAAGCAGAACTACTAACGAAAACAACCAGTAAATCCAGTACCAAAAGGTGTACCATTCGATTTTTTCCTGCAGTGTCTTCATTTCTGATCGTTCCCCTCTTGAACAATCCCTAAGATTTGAGGTTCGGTAATTAACCCAAAATGGCGACTGTCATAAGATAATTCTCGATTATCTCCTAAGATGAAGTAATAGCCTTCCTGGATTCGGTCTCTGGAAAAGTTATCCCAGTTAAAATCTTCCGTTTCTTGGGCAAAAGGATCGTTTACCCGTTTTTTATTGACAAATAATTTACCGTTGTGATAATCAATCCGCTCACCTGGTAAGCCAATCACCCGTTTTAAATAGGTCCCTTCCGGATTTTCTGGTGGATGTAAGACAATCACATCAAAACGTTTGGGTTTATGATGCGCACTAATTTGAATCACTTCCTCTTCTTTAAAGGTTGGGTACATCGATACACCACTGACAGAATATTTTGGATACAGCCTGTGATAGGTCTGAAAAAAACTAAAAAATACAAGATACAATCCAACAAAGACTACTCCAGCCTTCATTGGAAAGGACCAATGACTCAAAGAATGGGGTGTCCAGCCTCAGCCAGCCTCCTCAGCTTCTTTTACTGAGGCATCTTGATGTTCTCGCACAATTTTTTCCAATACTGAACTTTCTCCTTGCAATAAATCAAAGTACGCTGCTTTGCCTAACAGATTGTCATAGTCCATCTTCATTAATTTGACATAAGGTTTTCGAAACCAAGGTCTGGCATGGACTTGAGCGCGGGATTCAATCACCTGGCATTCATACAACATAAAATGAATATCCCGTGCCGAGAAATTGGCTTTGATTTGTTTCACCTGATCTCGTTCATAGACTAGCTGGTTAGCAGTCACCGTCATCTTTTCGGTCTTATTCACTAACTCACCATTTAAATGCCACATTTGTTCTAGAAAGCGTGCCTTTTGTAATAGATAGGTATATTCTCGTAAGCTGATCTTGAGACGTTTGTCCCAGTTACTTTCTTCTTTCTGTTCCTGCTTAAAGTACTGGATGCCGCTGTGAAGCATCGAAAGTTCTAATTTTTCGATGACCAGCTCCAGCTTTTGATTCACGGCTCGCAAGCGGGCTTTGCTTTGACTCTCGAGGTTTTCTTCCTCTTTTTGGATTCGATCCACTGATACCGATGCTTCTTCCACTGGATCGACAGAAACTGTCGCAACCGACTTTTTCAATGATTTTCCCAGTTGTTGTGCAGCTAATTCTTGAAAAAGCTGTTCGGCTCGCTTCAAAGCTTCCGCCGGTGTCAAAGCAAATTGTTGAGAAAGACTTTCTTCTAAGTGAACTGCAAAGGGAAAGCCTTCTTTTCTTAGTGTCAGCGGTACAAAATCAAAGCGATAGATTTGTCGCCCATATCTTGATTCTTCGGTTTGCGCCTTCAACCAAGCAAACTGGGGAAAGAACTGTTGGATGGCTTGCCAGTAAGCTTGCCAATCAAATTCGTTAGGTTCTAACAACAGCTCTAAGTGATAGCTACCATCCATCCATTGAAATAGCTGTTGAAAATGTGTCCGAATTTTATCTCTTTGGTGTCCATCTAAACTACCTTCTGGTACATACAAATACTCACAAGCTTTTTCGATGGACGCCAATAATTCCGTTTCAGCTAACCGTGTAGTCATCTTCGGTGCCGGAGTGGGATACAGTGCAACCTGTGTCTGTTTCGTCTTCACTGTGGTTCATCCCTTCTATTACTCTTCATCTAATAGATGATCGCTGTTCGCCAATAATTTGACGAAGAATTGAGCCGTTTCGTCTTGAACTGCACGCAGACGCTTGCGGTAATTCTTGATTTCCTGCTTCATCACCCGCAGTTCCAAAGCTGCATCGTGCATCAACTGCTGGGCTTCATGTTCGGCTTGATGACGAATGCCGTTGGCTTCGTACTCTGCTCGTTCTAGAATTTCCCGTTCTTGTTTCTTGGATTCCACTAAGATATTCGCCAGTTCATCCTTCATGGCTTCATTGGCTGACAGTTTCTGTTTTAGTTGGTTAATTTGTTGCTTAGCTTCTACTAATGCAGCCGAATCTCCTACTTTTCCATCTAATTCCTGATTCAGTTGTTCTAGCTTTTCCTTCAACTGAGTCAGCTGATCTCCCTGTTCATTGAGCTGATTCTTTTGTTGCTCATTGACAACTTTTTGATCTTGAAGCTCCTGTTCTTTTTCAGTTAAGGTAGTAGCCATACCCGTAAGCTCGGTCTGTTTGACTTCTAATTGATGCTTTAACTGCGCAACGGTTTCTTCTAGTCGTTCGACTTCCTGTTGCAGCGGTTGTTCCTTATCAACAGTTGGATCCTCTTGTGCTGTCTGATCTTCTTGATACTCTTCTATTCGTTGTCGTGAACGTCTACCTCCCCGTTCGTATTCTTTATGCGATTCAATTGGTCGTTCATACCCTTCTTCTGGATAAGAATCGTACCCGTAGTCCTCTTCATAGCCTTCTTCGTACTCATCGTAGTAATAATCTTCCTGTGGTCCTTCTTGAAAATCCGATTTCTTCTGCTTGCCGAATCCGAACAAAATCCATCATCCCCCTCTGTCTTATACCGGTTAGTTTTGATCTATTCACATAATTCCTCTATACTTTTATCAGTCATTTGACTCTTTTTTACTTGGTCTTAAGAAGACCAGGAGAACCAGCGAAAAGGCTATCAGAACAACAAAAAACCGTCTTTCGACGGTAGTTGACGGCGGACTCAATTGAAAACGACTCCTTCATTTTCTTTTTTTCAATAACATCACCTAAGAATGATTATTATCAAAATAAATAATGGCTAATTATGGTCTTTTCAATAAATAGAAAAACATAAGTTATTTTGGTAAGCGCTTACTAGGTAAAAGCAGTAAGGGTTCTTCCTTAAATTCCCAATTATCATTTTGAAAACGTTTTATTTGTTTATAATAAACTTTTCCATTTGTTTGACGACTTGAATACGCTGCTCCATCATTGATGCGGCATAAGTATCTAGGGTCATTTGAGTAGAGCTATGCCCCATTAAGGCACTCACACTGACAATATCCCCTTGGCTTTCCAAACAGCGTGTCGCAAAAGTATGGCGCAGTTGATGGAAATTGGTCCCAACAAGCTGGACTTTCTCACGAATTTTATGGAAATGATAGGTGATTAAGCGTGGTTCCATGGGCTGGTGCTTTCTGGAAACGACGAATTCGCTGTTAGTCTCCGTCTTCTGCTGTAACAATGCCTTTCTTATTGTCTGACTCATAGGAATGGAGCGGGTCGAAGAGATCGTCTTTGAACTGCTGTGAAGCAATTGGGTTTTCTTTCCGTCAAATACCCCAAAGATCCGCTGAAAAGTACCTTGTACACGGATGACTTTGTTGTCAAAATCAATATCTTTCCAAGATAATGCCGCAATTTCTCCAATCCGTAATCCCGCATGAAGGGCTAACAGTGTCGGCAATCCTTTCCCATTTTTCTCGGCTAGTGCTGTCATTTCTAAGCGTTTTTGTTCTCTTTTAGTGAGTACCTGATGGTTGTTTTTCACTAACTTAGGCAGCGAAATCCGGGTAAACGGATTTTCTTTCAACAGCTTTTTACGAATGGCTGCATTGATACACTGCTTGATAATACGGAAAATTGCTTGAATTGTTGCGGGTCTTAATTGTTGCTGTTTCAAGGATTCCAACAATTTTTCGCCGCTTGCTTCGTTTAGTTCATTCAGTGCACAATCCCCCAAAACCGACAATACATAATGGGTCAGTTTATATTCGTAGTTGGCATAGGTGGACTCTTTAATGGTTTCTTGTGATTCGGCCAGCCACTGATGCCCCCATTCATACACCGACATCGTTACCTGTCCTTGATTTTTTAAAATAATTTGGTATTTCACCTTCAAAGGATACAGCTTTTCACGAACTTCTGTGAGGGTTTTTCCGTATACTGATCCGTATTTCGTCGTACCATTCGCTTTTTTTCCTTTCGGATATCTGCCTTCCCATCGTTGATCTTTGCGCCAATAGATATTTTCGCCTCTGCGCATGTTTGTACACTCCTTTGTTTTCGACGGTGCTTTTGACGGTCTCTGGAACACCCATCAATTTTACGTCTTTTATCGTGATCTATAGTCATTTTTCCTCATTTCCTCTGGAAAACAGCCGAAAAATTACCATTTCAATTATTTTTTTGAAACATATTGCACATTTATCCATCGTATTCTATAATTAAATTAATCGATCGTTTAAAAAAGACTACTTTCCTCAAAAAAATCCTGGTCTTCTTAAGACTAAGACATTAATTTAGCAACAACTAACATCTATTTCCATAATCATTCCTAGCATTATTCCCAATTCTATTGAATTAAATTATTGTTACGCTAAGTATTATACTCGAAAAATTATTTTTTTATTCCATTAAATTAAATTGTTTGTTTCACAGGTGTTTTCAGGAAGAAAAATTATTGCGTTATGGTCACACAAGGCATTGAAATTCATGTATTATTTTATTTACTAATAACTATTCCCATATAGCTATTAGTAAATTTGTCAGTAATTTTTGAGGTCAGTGAACAACTTGTTTGGCTGATCGCTCGCTTTGAAGGAGCCACTCTTCCTTCCGAATCTTCTCGTGCGCACGAGTAACGACACGCTTCAAAGCGACCAGCGATTCTGGCAACCACTTTTTGTTTTGAAACACAACCATTCAAGTAAACTCTCTGAAATTGAAACGATTCACTAAACGAATAAAAATTTAGAAAGAAATAGGAGTAAAGACTATGCAAAAAAAGACTTCCCCTGAGGAACTTGTTGGGGCCAACCCATTATTAGATTGTGAGAAGAATTCCGATGCTTGGCAAGGGCTGTTACGTCAAACGGAACCTTATGTACCACAAGAAAACCAAACCCTCTCTTTAGTATTGCCTATTCCAGAACGAAATGAGAGCGTGGTCTTTTACCAAGGGAAAAGTTATTACTACCCGAAACAAACCTTTACTACGCTTAAGACCTATGAAAGAGCCCATAATTTTCTAGACTATCCTGCATTGACTCGGGTATTGAGACGCTTGAACTGTTTTGGTCACTATCGGATGCCTATGGTCAGCTTCACTTCCGTCTTGTTTCCTTTGGGAAAACCAAATCATACGGTTTGGATCAACCCTTTTGAGATTGTGGAATTGAAAGAAGAGGGACCTTTTACATGGATCCATTTATGTAATGGACCGACTATCAAGGTCTGTTTAACAAGTCAAACCATTCGAAATTATGCCGAAATTGCCTTATTGATTTTGGCCACTGTTGAACGGGACCATTTCTCCACTGGGTTGATCGGTCCGATCTCGCCTTTGTCTGTCTTAGGCGTGCCAGACACACCTTTTGCACGCTCGCTCAGTCAACGACCGCGGCTGCAAAAATTCCCACTGCCGCTTCGGCTGCTCAAGGAGGCGTTCGAAAAAGAACTCGCCCTGCAAACGATTTTACGGTTTGGCTATCAGAGCGGTTTGGATCGCTGGAACCATAAAGCCTTCTTCGAATTATTCGATCAGTAGCACCTATTAAACTAAACAGAAAAGTTGTTTCCGTTATTTTAATTCCCATTAGGGAGACGGAAGCAACTTTTTTCTTGCTTACTTTTTGTCTTCCATCAATACAAGCACGTTAGTATCAGGGATTATACCGCTTTTCCTCGCATTGTCTATGTTGTTTCTTTGGAAACAAAAAGTTTTTCTGACCTCACGATTAGCCCTCTTTTGCGCCACTCAGAAAAATTGAATCGCTATTAAATCAAGCTTCTTCAAAAAAACTAGAGAGCCAATCATGCAGTCCGAACGCTAATCGTGCAGTTTTCAAATTTTTGTTATTCAAGTATGGTTTAGTCACCGGCCGGAAAACACAACAAGCACTACCAAATAAACCAAAAACAGAAAACGGAGGAATTTGAAAAATGATTCAGAAATTGGGCACAAAATTACAGTTACAAATCGAACAAGCAGGGGAAGACAAACAGAAGAAAGTGAACTTTTCAAATGTGATTGATAATCCACCCGAAGAAGATGTGGTGAAATTAGGAGAGATCATGGCAGAGCTATCCCAGCAAGGCAGCTCATTGGATAGTGTGATCATGACTGTCCAATCAAGAATTACAAAGGAGGTTGAATAAGTATGAATCGAGTCGTTAAATTAGTTTCTATTTTTAGAAATGGGGCAGGAAAATCGCAGACATGGAGCTTGAGTAATCCAGATACGTCGAAAACACCCTCACAGATCAAAGGTCTATTAGGGGAACTGGCTCAATTAAATTTGTTTCAGAAGGATGGCATTCGTTTATTTGAAACGGTTGTTAGCGCAAAATATGTCGAAACAATTGAAACAACGATCTTTGAAGAAGAACCTGTGGCACGATAATTACCAATTGAGAAGCATCGGCAGACGTGCCGGGCTTCTCTTACTTAATCAAGCAAACTGAATTTCCTAGGTATTCGGTTTAACTACTTATTATTCATCATCAAACAAAAAGGAGAAATTTATTATGGCAGAGCAACCCTTTACGCACCAGCAACTATTTAACCTTAAACTCGAAACCATCGAGCAAAGACTCATGGAATACTATCAGGAAACCCAGAATGGCACCATGACCATCAAACTATTGATTGCTTTACGTGTACGCTATCAGCTTGGTGCAAAGGAGTTCGCTCTGGTATTGCAAGACTTAGTTCGGTACTTATTTATGAATACTAAAGCAACGAAAACCATGAAGCAGTTCTTCTGGTATTTCGTGGATTATTTTGAAACTAGTGAGTTGCGGATACTGAATTTAAAACTGAATCCTGTTCGCAAGTTTATTGAAAAAACCAAGTCTCTTATAAAGTCACAAATTGCTAAGCTATTTCATACAGAAGCTGACACTGAAGCCACCTGAAAATGATATTTACTGTACGTCTCACCTACGCGAATAAATAAATGAAAGGAGGCACAAAATGATCAGACTAGTTTCCACCTTCCTAAATAGTGAAGGCAAGAAGCATAATTTTACTTTTAAAGATCCGGATACTACAAAGAGTCCGGAAGAAATCAAAGAATCATTGGAATTGTTAAGCAGCTTAAATCTGTTTGAAAAAGATGGCGTTGGCCTATTCCAAGAAGTAGTGAAGGCCAAATACGTAGAAATTATCGAAAGACCAATTTTTGAAGGGGATGAATTATCTGGGGTGTCTGTTCCAGAAGAAAAACCGGAGCAGCTGACAGCACTTCGTTGTACTTGGCAGGAAGCACCAAAAGTTCCTGAAGTATCCTTAGCTTCACCCATCAGAAGTGAGGTGCACGATGCACTTCGTTCAGCTAGTGAGAAAGGTACAGCGATTGAAGATACTACAACTATTTGTCCTTCTATTGAAGGAACAACAACTTTAGAGGAAGAAAAGACTTTCTCTCCACCTGCTGGCAGTCCTTACGATGTCGTTAAGGAATTGGTACGACGCCGAAAGCGAAGGAAAGCCAAAGAAAAAGAGCGTCAGCAGCGAAAAGATCCGCCTGACGCCCCTTCTTGATACTAATCTGATCATTTACCAGCGTAGGTAGATAACCTTCGTCTGGATCATGCTCCTGTACTGAAGGGAGGTGATGGATGTGCAACCTTTTGTACAGTATATTCTAGCTCCGATTATTGTCGGTGTGGTTCTCGCAATCGTGAACCACTTGCTGGATGATCATGATTCATGACGAAGCAATAAAGTTTGACGCTTGCGAATTGGGCCCATTCGCAGGTTGTCGCTTTGCTCTTTCTATAAATAATTTGTTCTTTGAAAATAGAATAATAGCTGCAGAACTAAGAAAGGACACCCGTTTTTCAGTGTCCGATTATTTATATCCTATACTTAACTCACTAAGAATCCGACTAAGAACGTGAACAGATAAAAGAGGAAAAGATTTGCTCCTTTAATGCTGCTGCAAAAAACCGAAAGCATCTATATATAGAATATAGACACTTCCGGTTCTTTACTTAGTTTGAATCGTTGTTACGATGGTAGAATGGTATGAACTTTGTCGAATTTATTTCGTTCATAATCCCAACTATAAAGTTCTGGGGTCTTGCTATCTCTTTTAGTGGAACGTACATAGATGGTCAGCCACTGTTCCTGATCGGTATAAAAGCTGTCGCGACTGACTGCTGGTATACCTGGTGTTATTGTTTTATTTGCTTGATGGCTTGCACCATTTGGATCCTGCTGCTGAGTCGTTAAATGGTAGCCTTCATATTGGTAATAAGCTGGTACCGTCAGTTCAAGTAAGGATGCATCCTGTCCGTCTTCTTGATGTACCGTTGAAAAAACTACATCAGTAAAGCTCGGATTATCCTCCTGTTTGCCGGATGAAAGGATTCGATTGTTTTGATAATCGGTATCCAAGGTTGGATTATTATTATTGAATCGCTGATTCTTAATTGTCAAATAGCCTTCCTTAGGTACTGGAATCTCCGCATTCGCATCCAAGATCACTTGCCGAGCATGCAGTTTGGCTCCGCGAGAAGTATAGATCATCTTTCCTTCTTGGTGCTGAGGTTCTACGATATAATCCATGTCTCTTTCAGCATCTGTCATATCTCGCAGCTCCACGAATTTGTACAAATCGATGTTTTTCGGTTCAGCAGTAATGGCTTTTCCTAAGCGTAATTGTTGATCGTAAACCAAATCACCATATGAGATACGCGCCCCTCGTTCTTCATAGGCCTGGAAGGTGATTTTTTGTGGCATTTCTGCGGTCCAGCCTACATCGGTTTCTTCGATGCCTTCTTTTTGGTTGCCGTATTCAGAGAATTCGACGTAATATCCGTGATTGCTCGCCCAAAATCCTAGATCACCTGGTAAGTCATTCCAATATTTACTGTTATTTTGAGCAAATTGCAGTGTAAACTCTACTCCACCAGAATTATTTGGCTCCTTAGAATTAAACGCACTGTATGCTCCAGCAGGTGTTTTCCCACCACTATAGGTTATTCCATTGTAGAATACTTGCCCTGCTTCTGGCCCGTCCGCCCAATACCAATCTTTTAAGGTGAGATTATAATCGGAGACATTCTGAGGTACAGTGGATTCATCATTGATTTTGCGGCTTCCTGTCTTGACAACTCCTCGTGTGCCGCCTAACCATCCAGGTTCTTTGGAAATATTATTAAAAACAAAGTCGTGCTCGGCTAGAGAAGTGATCGTTGTCAGATAACCTGTCAGTTGCTTATACCTTAGCTGTTTGGCACTATTATAAGCTTGGAACCAGTTCTTGCCTGGCAAGGACATCTCTGGCATAAACACATAATAATGATTGACTCCGTTTGGGTCCACCCACGAGGTATAAATTTTCTCATGGAGAATAATGTTTATCCGTCCTGGATCATTGACATTATTCTTGATGGTAAAGCGCAGCGATTCCAAAAATGATTGAATCGTTGCCGGATCATTATTGGCTTCCATCGCAAAACTGAAGGAATAGTAGCTATCGGTTTCACTGTTTTCAAAGGAGTACCAGCCACCAGGCAGCTGCAGCGAGTTAAAATTCTTGATCTCGGAATTTTTAGGAATCTGGACCTCGATTGATTTCATCCGATTCCCAATGGTTGCAGCATCCATCGTTAGATCTACGATTTTTGCTTCGTCTCCCGTTCGTTCTAATCCAAAGTCCATCAATTTAGTCAGCTCTATTACTCGTTGACTTTCAATCTCACCGATATTATTGGCGCGATCGACAGCAACTACATGGAGGTATTTGCCGGTAACATTGTCTGCTGAAACATTTTTATTGCCCGAAGTGTCATAGTCAGTCGCATTACTATCTGGTGCTACGTATAAGTCATACTTACTAGGGTCAATTCGACCAAACTCATCCTTTAATCCGTTGACTCGATCCGTTAAGGTACTGTTCGGTGAATCAGACAGCTCGAAGAAGTAGCCGGCAACGTTACTGGTCACCGTTTCTTTTACTATATCTGACTTCAAGACACCACGGTCCTTCGTGTCCGCATCAACATAGAATTGATAGTCCTTCCCCTTGTCGGCAGCCTTTACCTGAACACTTAAATCCTTTCCGTTGCTGCTTTTAGCTGTAATCTTAGGTTTAGCTGGTCCTTGATCATCGATCACTGAATAGGCCGTGGCGTTGCTTTCTACGGAAACTTGAGCTAAATTATACAGGACATTCGCAATAATTTTGCGTTCATCCTGTGTCGATTGGCCCCCACTGTGTCCGGTTTGAATCATCGCCGCATTGTCGTTGGTTTTCAAATACCACCCCCCGCGCCAAATCCCCGCATCATAGGGTTGGTTGGGGTACCCACCGGAAGGTTCAATAAATTCGGACCACGTAGTTCCAATATTTTTGTTACTTAGTTCAATATTGTGCGCATATGGAATCGTCAAAACAAGCCCATTTGCCATTTCGAAGGGATACTTCATTAAGTAACCATCGTTAATCACCTTTACCTTTTGTGAGCCAGTCCAATACTTAGAATCAACGATTCCGTCTGATCTTTCCATAGCGCTTTCGTGACCGACACCTAAATAATCCTTTTTATCATGGAAGTAGGTCCAAAAGTTTCTCGCTTTTGTTCTATAAACGGTATCGTGACCGAACAATACACCTCGGCCAGAGCTGAGAAATCGGGTAGTAGCCTCGGCAGCGGCCACAGAAATATCTTTGCCGTTGTTACTGTCCCAGCTACCGAACATGATTACATCGTATTGGTATTCTCCAGCGCTATTTTTCAAATAGGAGTCTGCAGCACCATTAAACGTTGTAATCCCTACAGGTGTCACCTGAATCAAATTGCTGCCGTCGGTACCTTTCAGATTCAGTCCGTCCATCCATCCTTTTAACGTATTTGATGCAGCATTATCAGGATAAACATTCAATACCTTAATACTTTTTCCGTACGTTGTTGAGCGGATATCCCAGTCTGACCCATTCTCTGATTGATAAAGCTTATAACCAGATTGTGACAGATTAGCAATTTTATCCCACTTCATGTCGACATAGCTTCTTTTGGCTGAATTATCCCAGCTGTTATTCGCCGTTAAACGAAAATCCCCAGTCGAAACCACCGATGAGGCTTGAATCGTTTGGATGGGCTCTTTTCCAAAATAGAAAAGCAGCCCTATTCCTGCTAGGATTGTGCCTATCAATAACCCTAAAACACCTTTTGGAATTCTTTGTTTGCTCCTTCTAAACATCTCATTCACCCTTTTTTTCTCAGTCCTCATTCACTTAAGCCTCTCTGAGGAAAGCCGGACACTGCTGCATCCTGTTTCTCCGGCTTTCTTCAGGCTTGACTATATAAAAAGTTCGCATCTCCAATGAAAGCAAAGAACATTCACTATTTCCCACTCGCTTTTCGCTGTAAACACGGGCTTTTTTTAATAAGGTCTACGTATTTTTTACTACTGGTTGATCTTATTGAATTTGTTGACTTCATAATCCCAGCTGTATAATTCTGGGCTGCTGTCTGCCCCTTTACTGGGTCGCAAATAAAGGGTGAGCCACAATTCCTGATCGGTGGATAAGCTCGCTTGACTCATTGCTGGTATTCCAGGAGTCAGGCTAGAATTTCCTTGGTGACTGGCACCATTAGGGTCTTGCTCCTGAGTGGTTACATGGTATCCCTCATAGTGATAATAAGCTGGCACAGTTATATCCAATACAGTTTCATCTCTCTCATCCTTTTGATGCTTTGTTGAGAAGATGACATCAGTAAACGATGGATTGTCTGCTTGTCTACCAGAGGAAATAATCCGATTGTTCTGATAGCTGGCATCCAACTCTGGATTATTATTGTTGTACTTTCGATTTTTCAGCGTCAAATACCCTTCTTTAGGTACCGGTATTTCTGAGTGATCCTCTAAAATAACCTGTCGTACGTGCAGCTTCGCCCCACGGAAGGTGTAAATCAGCTTCCCTTCTTGGTAGGAAGCAAGCACCTGATAGGTCAGCGATCTTGGTGTATTACTTGTATCCTGAACTTCAAGGAATTCATAAAGGTCGATCGTTTTGGGTTGAACGGTAATCGTTTGTTCAATCCTTAGCTGCTGATCGTATAAAAGATCACCGTAGGGAATTGCTGCTCCTTGTTCTTCGTAGGCTTTAAGCGATATTTTCTGCGGGATCGCGGCGCTCCAGGCAACGTCGGTTTCCTCCACCCCTTCTTTTTGATCGCCATATTCAGAGAATTCGACATAGTAGCCATGATTCCAAATAGAGCGATAGCTTAGCGTTCCGGGTAGGTCATTCCAATTTTTGCTGCCACGTTTGGCAAATTGAAGAATGTATTCCTTTTGGCTTCCCTCGATCCATGTATTATTCGGTTCACTAGGCGTACCCCATAGACTGTAAGCCCCGGCTGGAGTGTACCCGCCATTTCTAGTTTTACCAACGTAGAAAACTTCTCCGGCCTCCGGTCCGTTCGCCCAATACCAGTTGTCCTGTTCAATGTCATAATCACTTGCATTTTGAGGGATGATAGCTTCATCGTTAATTTTAGTGCCATTTTTTAACACGCCTCGTGTACCACCTAACAATCCGGGCTCTTTGGCAATATTGTTGAAAATAAAATCATGCTCCTCGGCTGAGGTGATCGTTGCCAGGTAACCAGTTAGTCCTCGATACCTCAAGGTTTTGGCACTGTTGTAAGCTTCAAACCAATTCTTCCCAGGTGCTGTCATCTCTGGCATAAAAACATAATAGTGGGTCACACCATTGCCATCTACCCAGGAGGTGTAGATCTTTTCATGTAAAAAGATCGTGATATTACCGGGATCGTTTACTGGATCCTTTATGGTAAAACGCAGGTCCGTTAAGAACTTTTCAATTACCGCGACACTATTGTTGCTGCCCATCGCAAAGCTAAAGGAATAATAGTCCGTGGTCTCACTGTTTTTGAAGGAATACCAGCCACTTGGCAGCTGTAGTGCAGCATAATCCTTAATCTCGGTATTTTTAGGAATTTGAATCTCAATGGATTTCATCCGGTTGCCAATATTGGCAGCGTTCAAGGACAGCTCCACAATTTTGGCTTCATCTGCTGTACGTTCTATTTCAAATCCCAATAATTTAGGCGTATCCTTAACCTTTTGACTAGCAATTTCACCAATATTGTTGGCCCGATCAACCGCAACCACATGTAAGTATTTGCCGACTGCATGTTCAGCGGAAATCGTTTTATTACCAGCCGTATTGTAGTCAACTGTCTTAGTGTCTGGTGCTACGTATAGGTCATACTTGGCCGGATCAATCCGACCGAATTCGTCCTTTAGACCTTCAACTCTGGCTGTTAAGGTACTGGTGGGGGAATCAGAAAATTCAAAGAAATACCCGGCGACATTACTGGCAACTGTTTCTTTCACCACATCTGATTTCAATACTCCTTGATCCTTCGTGTCCGCCTCGACATAAAATTGATAGTCTTTGCCTTTATCGGCTGCCTCTATCTGAAACGTCAAATCCTTTCCGTCGTAAACATTTACGTGTGTTTTCGGCTTCTCAGGACCTTGATCATCGGTAACGGAATAATCTGTCGCATTGCTTTCAGAAGACACCTGAGCCAGATTATAAAGGACATTCGCGATAATTTTTCGTTCATCTTGGGTCGATTGGCCTCCACTGTGACCGGTTTGAATCATGGCGACGCTATCGTTGGTTTTTAAGTACCAGCCGCCGCGCCAATCTCCTTCGTCATAAATTGGATTTGGGAAATTTCCTGACGGTTCAATGAACTCCGCCCAAGTGGTTCCTATGTTCTTATTAGCAAATTCAATGTTATGAGAATAAGGAATGTTCAAAACTAGTTCATTAGCTAATTCAAAGGGATACTTCATCAAATAACCATCATTAATGATTTTTACTTTTTGTGAACCAGTCCAATACTTGCTGTTTACTAACCCCGCATTTCCATCGGTGAATTCTGTTTTGCTTTCGTGACCGATACCTAAATAATCCTTCTGGTCATGAAAGTATTTCCACCAATTCTGTTTTGCATTGACATACGGCGCTTTGTAAACCGTGTCGTGACCAAATAATACGCCTCGGCCGGAGTCAAGGAATTTAACCGTTGCCTGAGCCGCTGCTTCAGAAATGTCTTTCTCATTGTTACTGTCCCAGCTACCAAACATAATAACGTCCTGTTGGTAATCAGCTGATCCCCCTTTTAAATAAGTATCGGGATTGGTATTAAAATCGGATATGGACACCGCGGTTACTTGAATGAGATTACTTCCGTCCTCTGCCTTCAAATTTAATCCGTCCATCCAGCCCTTCAAGGTATTAGAGCCAGCAATATCCGGGTAAACATTCAATACCTTGATACTTTTCCCGTAAGTCATCGATCGAGTGCTCCAGCTGGAACCGTCCTCTGATTGATAAAGCTTATACCCCGACTGGGTCAGGTTGTTGATTTTGTCCCATTTCAAATCAACATAGCTTCTCTTGGCTGTGTTGTCCCAGCTATTCTCCGCAGTTAAACGAAAGTCCCCATTAGAAACCACAGATGAGGCCTGAACTTTATTCAGTGGAGCTGGTTTGGCGTATAAAAACAGGCCTATTATTATCACTATAGCTCCTGCCAGTAGAGCAAGAATACACTGCTGCATTCTTCTTTTTTTTGATACATTCTGGTGTTTAAACATCCTGTCTTATTACCTCTTTCCTCGTTACCTCTTTTCTCATTATTTAGCACTCCGTCAACTCTTGAGTCTTTACTTAATGAGGGATGTGCAGGGTTCGGATGCCCATTCTTCTATTCAGCTGCTTCGATCCAATCTTCTCATCTTTTGTTGTTAGCCAGATGTTCTTAGCGTCGCAGCTGTGGATTTTATCAAACTAATTTCGTTCATGATCTTCCGTTACAAGGTCCTAGTGTTTTGTTTCCATTTTGACTAGTCTCATGTAGTCCATCTTACTGAACTATTCGTCCAGCACTTTCAAAGGGATAGTAGCTGACGCGAGTTATTTTCACTGCATCTCCAGGCTGTGATGCGTGTATGAAATAATCGTTACCGATATACAATCCTACATGATGGGCTGGTCTGCCCCAAAAAACTAAATCTCCTGATTGGACTTCAGTCAAAGGGACTTCTTTGGCAGCTATCTGCTGAGATTGACTTGTGCGAGGTAAACCAATGCCATTTTGTGCAAACACCCATTGAATAAAGCCGCTGCAGTCAAATCCGTTGGGCGTGGTGCCTCCCCAGACATAGGGAACACCTAGATATTGTTTGGCTGATAGAATAATGGCTTGCGTTTTTTCGCTGCCTTCTTCCTCTGTATCTAGTATCTGACCTAAAACAACTTGTTCCCATAGGATTTCCTGCTCATTCTGTATGGCTAATTCTTGTTGCCGTTCCTCTTCTTGAATCCTACTTAACAGAAATTCATTTTCTTTTAGCTCTTGCTCTATCTGTTCTTTACTGGAGCTTTGCTTGTCAATGATTGCTTCCAATAACTTTTGTGCCGCTTGATGCTCCTGCTGCTTTTTCTCCAGGTCTGTTTGTTGTTGGGTAATCCTTTCGACTAGTTCGGTGTATTCTTTGGCACGGACATCATCGGTTTTACACACGGTTTCGATTTCTTTTACTGAAGTCAAGGTTTTGAACCAGCCATCCAGCTGAAAAAAATTCGCGTTCTGCTTGGCGTCCTTTAACTGAATGACCCGTTCTTGAATTTCTTTTTCTAACTGAGTCAATTTTTCCATCGTATCAGTCACTTTCTTCTCTTATCAGGTACTCTCTTGATTTACATTCTGGATGCTCTCGTTCCCCCGTTGTACTACTTTTTTTAATGATTGACGCCTTTTTATTGGCAAAAGCGCCCAATCAAAGAAATGATTGAGCGTCTTTTTTGTTTAGTTTGTTGCCGAATATTGGACTTCCTCTTCTTCCTGTTGGCTGCTTTGCATCCAATACTCATAGAACTCATTACTTAATTTGTACCCTCTGCCCCAGAGCGTAGTAATGGATTCACCGGAAATCCCGTGCTGTTCAAATTTGCGTTTTAATTTATTAATCAAACAAGACAGCTGGCTCATATTGGATGAAGTTTCACCATCACACCATAGCTGTTCGCATAATTCCTTGCGAGAAAGTACACCGCTGCGAGGATACGCTTGAATGAGATTTTCGAAAACTTTTTTCTCCGTTTTTGATAGGCTTCTGATCAATGTTTCCAACCCTTTATTGCCAAAGGCACTGTCAGAAACTGGGAAGGTCAAGATTTGTCGGCCAGTTGTGATTTCTTTTTGCAGCTGTTTTTGCAGGCCATTCATCTTTTCACGAACAGTCGTAAAGGTTGCTTCGCTTAATATCCAATCCGCCAAGCCGTAATTTTTCCATTCTACTTGTTCTTCCTCTGTCGGCTGACTCTCAGTTATCCGTAAAGTCAGTAAAGGCTGGCCTTTTGTTTGGCGAAGCAGCTGTTCGACTTCCTCATCACATAGGGTTTCGCTAAAAATCACCCATTGGAAGTAAGAAAGAAACGGAAGAGCGGTTGATTGCTGTAGGCGATATAATAAGTCAGTCGAGCAGAAGGTTTCAAAATTCAACTGCTGTAGTTTTCTGACCATATTTTCTTCTGATAAGGTATTTTTTGTTAGAATTAGTACGTGTTGCATGGTGATTCCTCTTCTCTTTAGGTTTTTGATATTTTCTTCTCTTTGACAGGCTGCTTTACTTCATCATCGTCGGTATCTACTAACACATTCCACAAAATAACTAATGTGACAACAACACAAATGGCCACTTGTATCCATAACTGGTCAAAATAGGACTCAGCCAATTTGATACTGAAAATAGCCAGCAAGAAACAAATGACCAAAATGATTGCAAGCTGAATTTGTTTTAATTCTTGCTGGATTCGATACACTGTCTCCAAAGGGATTCGCTTTTGTTTGGCTACTTGGCGAACCGATTGCTTCTCGACTAGCAGCCAAATCGTTTCTCGATACAACTTGCGCGCTTCTGGTTCTTTACTAAATAGCGAATAGGCATCTTTACTACGATTTCGTTCCTTGCCAGCCTTGACCAAAAAGGGATGCAGCAATCGATCGTTGCGCAGCGACCACAGAAAGATTTGCCGCCATTCTTCAATCGAGAGCTGCGGGAGATTGAGTGCATCTATGGTTAACTCGCGCTTCTCCAATTGCTCCAAGCAACCTAGTAATTGACGGTAGTCCCTAGAGATTACTCCCCAGGAGGCAATTACCACGTGGTCACCGGGTTGAGCAAAATTGAGTAACGCTTGAAACTCACTAGTGGGAGAGTTCAGCTCTTCAATTTCCTGGTGCCCATCGGAAAAGAGTTCGTCAACTGGATAGTCTTCCAGCATATCCAGTTGTTGGGTAATTTGATATCCCCGTGCATATCCCAGATTCATCGCGGCCTTCCTCTTTCTATCGTTTTTTTCGATGGGGCTTTTCTTGCTTCCGGTCGTCTTGATTGTATCGAGCGAGCCAAGTGGGCTACCTTTGCCTGCAATTCACGCTGATCCTTTATCAGTGACACCAGCAAGTATCCTTGAAACAGCAGAGCAAGTCCTAATACCAGTAATAAAATATAAACCACTGATTTTCGCCCCTTTCCTTTTATGGTGTCTTCATTTAAGTAAAATTATTTGCTTTCTATTCCCAACTAGCGGGCTGAATCATTTATTTTCCGGCCTTGGTCGCAGATACAGCATCAGTCAGATCATTCATTTTATTTAGGGGCTCATGGTTGCATCTCCCTATCCAATTAATACGATCAATGATAAGTATTCATTCAAAGGCTATATCTGTGTCTGTTCGTTCCAATTTATCCTTCGAAGATTCTTCTTTTGAAGTCCTCACTTCCTTAATAGGATTTGATAACTGTTTAATGGATAAAAAAATACGCCACTTAAAAAGAGACCCACAGGGAACAGAAAATGATCCATTGTGTTTTTTGTACTTTTTCTTATGTACGTCCCTTTACTCGTTTTTGAAAAGCTGATCAAATCAGTATTTTACTTAGTAAAACACTCATCTCATAAGCATTGACATTTTTTAGAAGGGACACAGAGACGCGTCTGTATCCCTAGGTATCTAGTTTCGTTTTCAAAATGTCGTCAATCGTTTTTAACGGTCCTTCGGTCGGTGTATTGCCTTGCCACCAGGATTGTCGATAGGAATTCTCCGTACAATTGATGGTTTCTGCCTTCAAAGTTAAGGAAAACTCGGCATCATTGTATTGGTCGCTAAGATTATCGGACAGTTTGATTGAATCAAATAAAGCGGTCGTCGGTTTTTTTGGTTCAACTGCTTCTTTTACATAGTAATAGTAGCCGTCTCCGCCATCCTTCCAATCCGTTGTATTCAGCTGCTCCAATGTCAAATCAGTGCCAATCGCTAGTGGTAAAATCTGTTTACTTCCTGGATCACCAATCACATCTGCTCGAACCTCTGGTAAGACCATGACCCGAACAAATTGTTTGATCGTCCCTGTATTTTTGATGCTTACCTTCATTTCCACGCTTTGACTCTTAGAAATTTCCTTGATGTTCCCATCGAAGACTTGGTCAAGCTTGGTCTCGACCTGTCCAATCTGAAAATCGTTCTCTTTTCTATCTGATGCAATCATTGCTGCATACACCAAGTAACTGCCGCTAACCAAAAGGAGAACAAGTCCCACCGAAACAATGAGATAAATCAGCCGACGAGGCGTTGATTGCTGTGGTTTCATCTTTTCTCCTCCTTAATTCGACAATTTACTTTGATAGAGGCTATAAACGTAATCCGTTGACTGGATTCCCCAATCGGAAAGTAATTCCTTGGTGATGTCATGGGCATCCATGGCAGGTACTAATTTGTAGAAGGCCCCTTTGTAACGGTTCGCATAAGCTGCGTTTAAGGTGACACTGTCTAATAAATTACTGGTTTCCTCATTGGGACGAAGAACTTCAGAATAATAAAAGTAGCCATCCTCGTAATACCAATAAGCTTTATCCGTCCCGGCAGGCTGTTCATTTTCATCAAACACTTTTCCATTAGGGAAATTTAGTTGGATAGCTGGCAATGGTTCTGTCCGTGTCCCTCGATAGGCAAAGGACTGATCCTTTAATGCATAATTCGCTTTATAATGCGTATTTGCATTCATTTCGTATGTCTTACCGACTACCCACGTACTCGTATCCTTCACATTAACAACTGGCAAAACAGGTGCAGGATAAACGGTTAGATCCCCGTTCCCATTTCCGTCATCATGATTGTCTTGTGCATCGGTTTCAAAGCTAACGAAGGATTCCGTCAGAGACAGACGAACAATCGCTGGAACCTCACCATTATTTTTCACCTTGATTTGTTTCGTTTTTACTGTCCCAGGTGCCCAGTGTAAAACTGGATCAAGATCTCCTGTGATTTTGGCGGAGAGCTTCTTTTGGTTCTCCTCCGCACGATTCACTCGCTCATCACTGGAGATAATCCACGCATAGGTACTTCCCATTATCAATAGTAAACTCAATAAGATGGAGAAGAAGGCGAAAAAGCCTTTACTGTGATAAAATACTCGGAATAAATGACGCCACTTTTCACGTTGGTTCACCCCTCCTCCTCCTCTCTTCTTTTTTTCCATAGACACAACGAAATCAATACTAACAGCAAGCCAGTTAAAAATTTGTAAACAAGCTTTTCGCCAGTTTGTGGTAAGCGTTTATTGCTTGGCGCGGTTTTGGGTAGCGCTCCAGGCTCACTTGAAGGGATTGGTTCTTTCGGCTCTGTCGGTTTTGTGGGTTCGACTGGCTGGTCTTTGGTTCCAACAAAGGTCCAGTAAAATTCAACCTGGCTTTGTTCCCGCAAGTCTTCGTTTGTCAACGTAGAATCCATTGTGAAGGTTGCGTTCAACACTTTATCGGTTCCATATTTGCAAACACCTAATTCTAGTGGTGTTTTTGACCAATCAAAACTGCCATTGCCTAACAGCGGTCCCTTATAGATTTCTTCCCCGTCTAACACTAAGGTCAACGTGATGTGTTCTTTCCATAAAATAGAGCCCTTCGAATTTACTTCTTCGACTAGCAGCCCCAATGAAAAAGGTTCTTCTAAATCCAAGCTGCGGATGGTAATTTCCTTTTTATAGGTTTCACCTGGCAGAATGTTTAACAAGTCAATATAGTATTCTCCATCTGACTCGGCATACACACCATCAGAATCTCCAATAACCATGCCGGGAGGAAGTGCTTTTGCTGCTTGCACCGTACGCGTACCGCAAAAGAGGAAACAGAAACACAGGATACTGCTTAATAGAATTGTAAGCTTTCTCAATATCTGCCACTTCTCCCTTCATTTCATGGTGTCCTTTTCAATTAAATACCCGCTTTAAGCTTGGTAACAATTAGTGATGTATCACCAGTTGGTGCTGCACCGTCACCTAAGTTCCAACCTGCTGAATCAGTTAGTGCATCCGCATTGGCTTGAACGGCTTCCATTTTCACAACTAAATCATAAGAAGCGTTGGTGTATTCCGTGCCCATTTCACTTTCAAAAACTAATTTATCCAATAGATTCTTCGTTGTTTCGCCTGATTTTACTGGTACTGTGTAATAGAACCAGCCATCATCTGCGTTGTAAACCCATTTATTGCTGTCTAACGCAGTCGTATTGGTCATATCTGCACTGTAGCCGATACGAATATTCGTCTTACCTAAACCGTTTTTATCTGCTTGAACGCCTTTATTACCTGCTGCTGTTGGAATTTGATCTGCTACTGTTGCTGGTGTTACTGCTGGAAGGCCAGCCGCACTGGTAAAGCCTAAGCCACCAAAAGTGTAATCATAATCTACGCTGTAACGAACACCGTCAGTACCAAGCAATGCGCGGCCTGTTGCTGCACCGTCTTCATCTGGTAGAGTAGATTTCGCCCAGTTAACTGCCGTATTCTTATAACCATTTTCGTAGTAACCGTACTTCACATTAGTCAAAGCAAAGTTCCAGTCTTTCGCATCAAGACTGCCATTTTCATTGCTGACCGTAATATTAAAGGTCATCGATTGATATTTGTTTTTACTTGCATCATAACCAGCATCACCAGGATTTTTCCCAGAGTTATCTGCATGGGTGAAGTATTCATACATTAGTTTAGATTCATAGCTGATTTTCTCAGCTCCAGTAACGGCATCGACTGTTTTTCCACCTTTAACTAAAAGCTTCACGTTGTCATCTGCTGGTGTTGCTAAACCAGTAATTTGGCCAGCAGGTACTTGGACAAAGCCATCTTTATACGTTTGATCCCCATTAAAGTTAATCGGCATATGTTTGTTTAAACCTGAATCATTCGCCACATAAGTATATCTTGCTCCTGTAACTGAACTTGGATCGTACTTTTCAGCACCCAATTTAGCCAAATGCTTCAAGACTTCTTCATAAGATACACGAACAAATACACTCGCTGTACCTGTGTTAGTTACGGCTACTTCTTTCGTCGCTTCCGTTCCTGGTACTAATGGTTTTGGTTCCCATGTTTCCTTTACTGTTACGCTATTGTCACTTACTGCTGCGGATTCCGCTCGGTTAATCCGTTGATCTTGCGCAGTAATCCAGGCAAACGTTCCTGATATTGCTGCAATTAAGGCTAGAGCTGCAGCTGCAGCTAATAGCTTTTTCTTCTTACTATTCTTCTTCATTTCTTTTCCTCCTGTTTCCCTTTTTCTTTTTATATAAACACCTGCAAATGCAAGTGGTTATACCCCAGTGGGATATTCATTTCTTCGATTTGCTTGTCTAGCTGGCGGTTCTGGCTGTAAAAAGTAAGCTTTGAGTACCAGGAAAAAACCGAAAACTGACAGGACGCAAATCAGACATAACCATAGATTTTCTTGCACAAAGCTTAGGACGCTGCCCATTTTAGGAATGACAAAAGTCACTTTACCGTAAATCCGATCGGCTTCAATTGGTGGATCATTGGTGTTATTGGCATCTCCTTTAGTGATAATGTAATCACCCTTTTTGCCATTTAACTCATCTAAACGACCCACCATTCTGTGCGTCAAGTAGCGATCGCTATCCCCTACTTGGAAGGTAACAATATCTCCTTCTTTGATCTGATTGCTATCTACCAGCTTGACTAAAACAATGTCGCCTGAATAGAAACCACCCTTAGGCGAGTCCGGCTGTGGTGCCATCGAATCTGTCAATACCTGGTAAAACCGGTAGCCAAAAATCGCTGCATTGGATTTCTCACTAAAAGCAAACATTAATGAGCTGATCAAAATACCAATGGTCAACGTGTAGAAAAATAAGTTATAGAGAAACAAAAATATTTTTCGATTGGTTGATTGCTTGGCCTGCTGCAGCTGTTGTGCGCCCGATCCGGTTGCTTGCGGTTGCCTTGGCGGTCGCGGGCGTGGCGGCTCGCGAGTCCCATGACGATCATAGGCAGGACGGGGATTTCTATAGTGCTCCAGCGGTGGGCCCACTCTACTTTGTGGTCTCCTTGGTTCGCGTCGCGGGTCAACTGGACGCGGTGGTTGGTAGTATTCTCTTCGTGGTGCCTCTCGAATCGGCGGTCTGTCCTGATAGCGTGGACGCTCTCGCCGATTCTCGTAATACTCGTCGTCTTCATACCTTCTAACAGGTGGTCTATTGGAAGGGGGGCGCTCACGATACTGCGGCCGATCATCGAAATCATAGTCATAGTCTCGATCCCGGTAATCACGTTGTCTCGACATAGTTCCCCTTCTTTCATTGCGCAATTCGCTTGCCAGTAACCTGTTTAGCGGGACGCTGGGCAAGCGGCGGAATTATTTTTACTGGTTGCTTTGTTTCAGAAACTTGCAGATTCGACTTCTCAGTTTGTTCCGTGTCACTGTTTTCACTTGCTTGATTGGCTTCACTAGCTACTGTTTCAGTTTCCTTTTGATTCTCTGCTTCTTCAGAGGAATCCTCCTCTTCAGCATTTGGCTCTTTATCATAGGAAGTTAATTGATAGGTTTCAATTAAAGCATTCAGCTTTTTATCATAGGAAGTATCTGTGGCATAGCTTCCTGTTAAGGCTTTTGTTGCCTCTTGATAGGTCGCTGCCTGCTTTTTCCAAACCGCTTGATAAAAGCTGCTGTTGCCAGAAAGACCATTTTTTAGAAGAGAAGCATAATCTTCCAAGGATTCCTTATAGCTGGGATATTGGCGAAAAGACGATTGAATCGTATACAGTTGACCATTTCCTTTATCCTCTTGCGTCGCAAAGCTGACTTTCTTCCCTTGATAACTGCCTTTAATTCCAAATAAGTTATGATGAGGCGGTCGTGCCAGTTGGCTATTGCCAGATCCTGTTTCCAAAATTGCTTGGGCAATCATGACAGAGGCATACAAGTCTTCCTTCCAGGCAATTTGTTGCGCATCCTTGCCAATGGTTTGGATAAACTCCTCCGTCGTCTGATTTTTGGTTACAGAAAACTGGTAGTTCTCCTCTACTTTTTCGACTGGTAAAGCTGGGGGAACCTCTTGGATCGGTTCAGGTATCACAGCGGGTTCTGCAGGAGCTTCTGTTGCTTCCTTTTCTTGACTGCTTGCTTCTATAGGCTCTTCGGGCACTTCACTACTAGATACTTCATTCGATTCTTCACTGCTGGGAAGCGTACTTTGACTTCCAGTCTTTTCTGCTGACACAGAAGATTCGGGCGTCGACACCGACTCAGAAGATTCTTTTACCGTCTGTACTAATGCCTTCTTCTCTTTTGAAGAGAGCATTGTCTTTTCCTGTAACGTATTCTGTTGCTGGACAACCCCTTTAGTTTCTGCCGAAACGGTTTCCGGTTTTTGATCTTGACAGCCAGCTAACAAAAGCGTACTTACCAGTAAAAAACTACCTAATAAAACCTTACCGTTCATCCAACCTCCGCCTCTCGCTATTGCGGGGCTGCTGAGGATTTCTTGGCCGTTTGGGCGGACGAGCAGCCATTCGCTTCAAGTTCAATAGAATCGAATGATAATGTAATGCAGTCATTCGTAAATAAATAGCTAATACCATCAGCAGCAGCAGTAGAAATAATTGGCTAACCGTAACGACATCTTGAAAATCAGTAAAATAGAAAAAGACGCCTAGGACAAACACACCCAGCAGCACTACCAAAGAGAAGAGCCAATAGACCCAATACCAAAAGGTGTACCATTCGATTTTTTCTTGTAGTGTCTTCATTTTCAGTTATTCTCCTCTTTGATGATTCCTAAAATTTGTTTTTTCGAAACGACTCCGAAGATTCGACTGTCTCTTGAAACAGTCCGGTTATCCCCCAGAACAAAGTAATAGCCTTCTGGAATTGGCTCCTTGTATAGGCTCTTCCAGTTGAAATCTTCCGTTCGATCAGCGAATTCATCAGCAACTGGTTTTTCGTTTACAAATAATTGTCCCTCTTTAAAATCAACTTGCTCACCAGGCAGTCCGACAATTCGTTTTAAATAAAGTTCTTCGGGATCATCAGGCGGATGCAGGACGACCACATCAAAACGCTGCGGCTGATGGTGGGCCTTTATTTGGATGACTTCTTGTTCCCGATAGGTGGGATTCATGGATTCACCACTCACAAAATACTTGGGATACAACCAGTGATAGGTACGAAACAAACCAAAAAATAGGAAGTAGCACATAACAAAAGCAGTTCCCAGCAAAAGTGGCAAAGATCTACGATGAAGGGGACGTCTTCTTTGACCTCAGCCTGCCTCCTGCGCATCCTCAGTTGAAATATCCTTGTGCTCTCGGACGATTCTTTCAAGCACCGAGCTTTCTCCTTGGAGTAAATCAAAATAGGCAGCTTTGCTGAGCAGATTGTCGTAATCCATTTTCATTAATTTGACGTAAGGCTTTCTAAACCAAGGTCGCGCATGTACCTTTGCCCGGGATTCAATTACCTGGCATTCATAAAGAACAAAATGAATATCTCTGGTGGAAAGGTTGGCCTTGATTTGCTTCACCTGATCCCGTTCGTAAACTAATTTGTTTCCGGTCACAGTCATTTTTTCAGTTTTATTCACTAACTCACCATTCAGCTGCCACATTTGCTCTAAGAAACGTGCTTTCTGCAGCAGGTAGGTATATTCTCGTAAGCTAATCGTCAAACGCTTGTCCCAATCGCTTTCTTCTTTGTCCGACTGGTCAAAATACTTGATCCCACTATAGAACATGGAAAGCTCCAGCTTCTCAATCACCATTTCCAGCTTTTGGTTCACTGCGCGTAAGCGTGCTTTACTCTGACTTTCCTGCCGAGAATTTTCTTTTTTGACTAGATCTAATGAAGTAGTCGTCTCCTGATCCTGCTCGTCAGTTGGTTTCTCTGGTTCTTTAGATTCTTCAAAATCTTCTGAAATTTGTTGCTCCGCTAGCTCCAGCAGCAATTGTTCCGCGCGTTTCAACGCATCATTCGCCGGCAATGAATATTGCTGAGTTAAACTTTCCTCCAGACTTACTGAAAAGGGAAAATCTGTTTCATTGAACGATACAGGAACAAAATCGAACCGATAAACTTGACGACCATACTTCGGTTCTTCTGTTTGGCATCGTATCCAGGCAAATTGCGGAAAGAATTGCTGCAACGACTGCCAGAAGGTTGACCAATTAAATTTCCCCGGCTGCAGCAGCAACTCCATATGATAGCTGCCGTTCATTAGTTTGAATAATTGATCAAAATGCTGATAAATTTTCTTCCGTTGATCACTGGTTAAGGTGCCATGAGGTGCGTACAAATATTCGCAGGCACGCTCAATTTCTTCCAACAATGGTTGAGTGATCAGTTCCTCCTGCATCATAGGCGCAGGGGTTGGATATAGCGCGACTTGATTGCTGGTTTGTTTCACCGCAAGCCCATCCTTTCTACTACTCTTCATCTAACAGCGAATCACTGTTAGCCAGTAGACGAACGTAGAATTGTGTTGTTTCTTCTTGTGCTGAACGCAGTCGTTTGCGGTAATTCTTAATTTCTTGTTTCATTACCCGCAACTCTAGGGCTGCATCATGGATGACCTGTTCTGCTTCTTGTTCTGCTTGACTGCGAATTCCTTTCGCTTCGTACTCAGCCCGCTCCAAGACAGATCGTTCTTTCTTTTTAGTCTCAACTAAAATCGTCGCTAACTCCGCCTTCATTTCTTCATTAGCAGTTTGATCTTTTTTCAAGTCTTCAATTTCCTGTTGTGCTTTGATAAGCGCTTCTGCTTGTTCCTGCATGTTGCTGTCAAGCTGAGCCTTTAAATGAGCGAGCCGCTGTTTCATTTGAACCAGCTCCTGCTCTTTTTCAGTTTGTTTCTCTTGAAATTGTTGTTCTTTTTCAGTTAGGGTCGTTGCCATGTTGGTCATTTCTGCTTGCTTGACCTCTAGCTGATGCTTTAATTGAGCAACGGTCTCTTCCAAGCGTTCAACTTCTTGCTGCATTGGTGATTCCTTAGCAGGCTCTTCGTCTACTTGTGGAGGAAGCACCTCGCCTTCTTCCTCATAGCGAGAGTCATACCGGTCTTCACGGGAATCGTACCGTTCCTCTGCTGAAGGAGCTGCTCTTCGTTGTGATCGCCGGTCGCCGCGTTCACTGCGATCATATTCAGAATAATTCTCGGCTGGCCGATCGTATCCTTCTTCTGGGTAACCTTCATACCCATAGTCTTCCTCATACCCCTCAGCATCGTATTCATCGTAATAGTAGTCTTCCTGATGTGGATCTTGATAAGCATCCTTTTTCTGTTTGCCAAATCCAAACATGTTCCTATTCCTCCTCGGTTACTAACCTTGCATTCTAATTTTCAAACTATGAGAAAGCTTTAACCCACCTACCAAATACGTGCTAAATAGTTGTACTTCGTGATAAAATATAAATAGATAGATGCCTCCTGCTTTCTATCTTTGAATTAAGGAAAACAGGATGACGTATCTAAAGCTTGCAATGACAGGCTTTTTTTTATGTGACGATTATTGATGACGGCTTATGCGTTTACAAAAAAAACATTCCATAACGAAAAATTCATTTTTCCACTAAAGAATTTATAAAGACAATGGTTTATTTGTCTAACCCAATATGATAGCGCTTTCTCAAAAAAGACAAAAAAACTCTTCCCCGAATCGTCTATTTGGCTTAAAAAAAACGGCCGTTATAGATCATTCAGTTTAGCTGATTGCTTTCTCCATGCTGGAAATGGCCACTATTCTTTGAGTCAACATCGAATCTGAATAAACATCCAATGTCATTTGTGAAGAGGCATGACCTAACAGGGCACTCACTGATGGAATATCCGCACCGCTTTCTAAGCAACGCGTCGCAAACGTGTGCCGCAATTGGTGAAAATGGATTTGACCCAGATTCGCCTTTTTACGAAGTCGATGGAAGTGGTACGTCAACAATCGTGGTTCACAGGGCTTCCCATTTACTGAAAATACATAGTCATCCGTTGCTTGTTTTTTGCGTTCCATCAGGGCTTCCCGGATTTTTTTCGACATTGGGATCACCCGAAGTGACGAAACACTCTTTACGGAGCTATAACTCATCTTCGTTTTTTGTCCATCCGGCATGGTTAAGCGTTGGTAAGTATTTTCAACCATGATTAAATTCTGATCAAATAAAATATTCTCCCATCTCAAAGCAGAAATTTCTCCAATTCGCATTCCTGTATGCATTGCCAGTACTACGGACAAGGCTTTCGAGCTTTTGGCCCTCTCTGCTAAGTGCTCTAATTTTCTTTGTTCCCGCTTGGAAAGTGCCCGAACCTTTTTCTTTTTTGCTTTTGGCAGCATCACATTAATACATGGATTTTTCTCGATTTTCCCCATTTGTTCCGCATTTTTTAGTGATTTGCTCAATAAACCGACAATAATTTTGATACTGCTGACAGATAACCCTTCATCCAGCCAGGTTTGAACCATTTTTTTCAACTGCTCACCATTGATTTCATGTAAGGGTGTTTCTTTTAAATGAGGCAGCAAGTAGCGATTGATTTTGTAACTGTAGCTAGAAAAGGTGGAATCCTTAACTGTAGCCTTCATTTCAACCGTCCACTGATTGATCCATTGCTGGTAGGTTAACCCGCCGGCCACCTGATAATGAGACAACAGGGCAATTTTCTTTTTCAACGGCTCAAGCTTCTCTTTTACTTCTCTGTAGGTTTTTCCGTAAATATATCCATAGCGTAATCGTCCATTTGATTTCCTTCCGATGTGATAACGACCTTCCCATCGACCATCTTTTCGTTTATAGATATTTTCTCCAGTACGCGCCATAAAATAACCAACTCCTTCGAATAGTTTGACGACGAATTTTGACGAGAATAGACAAAAAGTTTTCTAAGCGAAATCCTATGATTTCGCTCACTTTTACTCTCTTTAACATGCGATTATAAAAAAAAGTAACAGCAAATTTTAAATTACCGTTGCTTTCTCCCATCTTTTCTTTTATAATTTTTAGAGAATAGAATACAAAGATAAAAGCATGTATCAATTATGTGACCTAAAGCTGAGATTTTTTCCTGTTTTCCTTAATTCAAAGATATTTTTCAACTTTTCTCATAATATAGAAAAATCAATGCAATGTAAAACACCTTTTTAGTATATTTGTTGTTTTGCATTGTCTTTTGTTTTCTCTAGTAAAAATAACAAACACACAATTGAAATAGTCCCAATTTAGTTTAAAAATTACCTTTTTTCATTTATACATCTGCAAATTACATACCTTTCTCCGGAATTTTAAGTAATCAATCTTTCTATAACCTAAAAAATATTCTTAAATAAGCTCTATAAATAAAACTAACTATCTGTTTCATTTTTTAATTTTAGTGATCAAATAAATTTATATTTATAACCCTTGTATACTCCAAATATTTCCGAAATTATTCCTTGGTTTTCCAACGATTATTAAATCATTCTCTCACTTAGTAATATTTAATTATATTTAGCAGAAGGATCATTGTATTCCCAAAATTTCTCTGTTCCCCCTTGGACTGAACCTCTCCAATTGAGCGTATGTAAAAGCACCTAGCTAGTCCCAACAATCGAGACTTACTAGGTGCCTCATAGAGAACACAAAAAAACCAGAAGGTATCTGTAAAAAGATCCTTCCGGTTCACTGTTTATTTTGGATATTTGATACTGCTGCGGATCGCCATACTGGCACTCATTCCACCAATAATAATCGCCAATAAAATGTTGGCGCCAATAATACACGGTACTAAGGTTGAAAAGCCCATCCAATTATAACCTATAGGTATACGAACCCAATTTGTTACGAAACGATGATAGCCACCTAGTGCTATTGCTCCAGCTACTAAACCACCTAATCCAGTAAGCAACACGCTTTGAAGGAAGAATGGTCGATAAATGTATCCTCTAGTTGCCCCTAGCAAGGTTCGTGTTCGAATCTCTTCCTGACGTGTTTTGATACTCATCAGCAGAGTGGCAAAGAGGATTAAGCCGGTAAAGAGCAAAGTGATTGCTAGTATGACAAAGCCTGCGACCTGTACACTTCTTAGACCAGACAACAGGTTATCCGCTGCTTCATCGCCGTAGGTAGCCTGAAATACATCTGGCAGCTGACGAATTTGCCGCAACGTTGCTTGAATCTGTGAGTTGTCAGCAACCTCTACCGTTAATTGGTCATACAGCGGATTCGTATCTCCCTCCAGCATTTCAAAAGCACTACCGTATTGCTCCACCATTTGCTTCATGCCCTCATCCTTTGAAACAAAGGTGACATTAGTAATATTTCCTAAGCGTTGAATCCCCTGCTCCAACGCTTGAATACGCGGCTCATCTGCTGTGGCATTCACAAATACTTGAATTTGGATATTTTCCTTGGCCTGCTGTGAAAAGTGATTAATATTCAGCAAAAGAACCACTAGTAAGCTAAAGAAAAGTAAAGAAATCGCTGCTACTAGCCAGCTCATAATTGAAAGAAAACGATGCCGCGAAATGTTTTGCCAGCTTTCTTTCCAAAGTTTTTTTATTCGGTAACGAAACATCTTTTCCCTCCTTTAACAATACCGCTTCCGGCATACATTGAAACTTACTTCTAGATAAGAATGTATCAAACTCTTACGCCAGATATAGCCGTACTTTGCTATATTTTCCTTACTTTAAAGCTAGAATTTTTATTTGTTCTAAATTATGACAACATCCTATTAAATTATTATCGTATGAATTCTTCTTGATTGTCAACCCTTTTTCCAGCTTTTACCTCAAACAAAAAAACGACAAGAAATGGATTAGATTTCTTGTCGTCGAAGGTTTAAATTTCTTCTGGATCAATTTCTGGTGCTTTATGAAACTTGATTAGTTCATTGATGATGATTGGTACAAAGGATAAGACAATCGCAATCATCCAATGCGTTAAACCAATTGGTACTAGGTTAAACAGCTCTTGCGTAATTGGTACTAACGCAATCACCGTGGTAATGCTGATAGCTAATAAAGCCATTTGTGCCAACGATTTATTGGTTAATAGATTCACCTGGAAGATCGATTTGCTACTGCGGACATTAAAGACATGCAGGATCGATGAGTACGCCAAAACTAAGAAGGCTACAGTTTGCCCCACTTCAATGCTTGGTGCGATCCAATGGCTGACTTCATTAACAAATGCACCAACATAAAAACCAATCAAGGTAACAATCGTAAAGATCGTCGCATTCAACGCAATCTTTTGCCACAATCCACGAGCAAAGATCCCCTCATCATGAGGAATCGGTTTTTCATCCATAATACCTTTTTCAGCTGGTTCACGACCAAGAGCAAATCCTGGAAGACCATCAGCTACTACGTTTACATACAATAATTGAACGGCAGTAAAAGGTGCTCCCCAACCTAGCAGCATGGCAATTAATACGATAAAGATTTCTGAGATATTACAGCTCAACAGAAAGTTGATCGCTTTACGAATATTTTGATAAACAGAACGGCCTCGAGCAACAGCATCGACAATCGTTGCAAAGTTGTCATCAGTCAATACCATGTCAGCAGCACCTTTAGCTACATCAGTACCAGTAATCCCCATGGCTGCTCCGACATTACTTGCTTTCAATGCAGGTGCATCATTGACTCCATCACCGGTCATCGCAACAACTGCACCGCTTCGTTGCCAAGCTTTTACAATTCGAATTTTATCTTCTGGTGTCACTCGAGCATAAACAGATAAATGTCTCACTTGCTCATCTAATTCTTCATCAGTCATTTTTTGTAATTGGGCGCCAGAAATAGCTTCCTTGCGCGAGGCCATGATCCCTAATTCTTTGGCTATCGCACCGGCAGTTACTACGTGGTCCCCTGTAATCATGACTGTCTTGATTCCCGCTTTTTTGGCACGGGCAATCGCTGGTTTTGATTCTGGGCGTGGTGGATCAATCATCCCGATTAAGCCCATTAAGTGCAGATCTTTTTCTAATGCTTCTGAAGTAATCTCTTTTGGTTCTTCATCATGGATCGCATACCCTACTGCAATTACGCGTAAAGCCTTTTTACCAAATCGGTCATTCACTACAGCTGCCTGATCTACATCACCGTAATGGAATTTAGGAAGTAGTACGTCAAATGCCCCTTTAGTAATCGACATATATTTCTTTCCGCGCTTATGTACGGTCGTCATCATTTTACGGTCAGAATCAAAAGGTATTTCAGCAATCCGGGGATACTTTTCTTCCAATTCAGCTTTGGTATGATAGTTTTCTTCGACCGCACGAACAATAGCAGCTTCAGTTGGATTCCCTTTGACAAGCAATTCGTTGTCTTCAGTTTCAACGATGACATCACTATTGAGAGCGGCAATACTTAGTACTTCCATCGCTTCATCGGTCATACCTTCTTCGGTATCGACCACGGAATCTCCACGCGTCCATACACGGCGGACACGCATTCTATTTTGGGTAAGGGTTCCGGTTTTATCCGACAAGATCACGTCGGCAGAACCTAATGTTTCAACTGCGGGTAATTTACGGATAATGGCATTTTTCTTCGCCATCTTCTGAACGCCATAAGCAAGGGTTAAAGTAACGATAACCGTTAGTGTCTCTGGAACAGCGGCAACGGCTAATGAAACTGAGGTGATGAACATTTCTAATACAGGTTCTCCCTGCAGTTCACCAATAATGAATACTAAAGCTGCGGCAGCTAACGCGATAATACTAATGCGTTTCCCAAGCTGATTTAAACGTTGTTGTAATGGTGTTTTCTGTTCATGATCTTGATTCAGCAGACCAGCAATTTTCCCCATTTCAGTCTGCATACCAGTAGCAGTAATCACGGCTTTTCCGCGACCATTTACGACGGTAGATCCTTTATAAATCATATTCAGACGATCACCTAACGAATCGTCTTCCTGCGTTTCATAATCTGACTCTTTCATAACTGGTTCACTTTCACCAGTTAAGCCTGATTCCTCTACTCGCAGCTGCGAATCCTCAATGAGTCGGGCGTCTGCGGTAATCAGCGCGCCAGATTCTAACAGAACAATATCACCTGGTACAAGTTTTTCAGCGTCAATTTCTTCTACTTTTCCATCACGCATTACTCGCGAGGTTTGTTTGTTCATGTCCTGTAAAGCCGATAGTGCCTTTTCAGCGTTTCCTTCTTGCACAATCGATAAAACGGCGTTGATCACAACAATGGCAATAATCAAGAAACTCTCGAAATAATCTCCGTGATCGGTGGCGATTGCCGTGTATAGCGAGATGACCGCTGCGACCAATAAGATAATCGTAGTAAAGTCCGATAGGCTGCGGAAAAACTTCTTAGCAACCGATTCTTTCTTCGCTTCCTCAAACTTATTTTCACCGTTATTTTTAAGTCTTTTATCAACTTCTTGAGATGTCAAACCGTTATCGAAATCCGTGTTGAATTCCTTCTTTATTTCATCAATCGTCTTTTTGTATGGTTCCATCCTATTCCTCCTTTGCGTTATAAAAACCCACTCTCTTTACTTACTATAACATAGTTTCTACGTGAAACTCAATGAATACAACTTGAAAACTGGTCTTAAAGTAACAAAAATCTGTAATAAAATAATCGGATGCAAACGCTTCCCAAACGCATGATTCTGTGCTATTATATAGATACAAGGAAGGAGGACAGTTGTTATTCGAAGAATTTCTCGATAGATTATGTAGAAGAAAAAAGTAAACAGTAAAGTTGTTCGTAATACCAGATTCACCAAAAAGCAACATGATATGTGTAGAGTATTTTCTTATAAGTAGTGAATGCGTATCAGTAGTTGAACAAAGAATCAAAAGTAAGTAATCAGAGATACGTAAGAATAGAACGTAAGTAAAACTGAATAGTGTGAAAAAAAGTAATATAAGCAAGATTTATGTTTATGATCTAGAAATTCGTTTAAATACTTTACATGTATATGAAGTAAAGAAGTAAGCAAATTCGAATAGCAAATCCTTCCGAAGCAACACAAAGCCAGGCTTATCGAGAGCCTGGCTTTTTTGGTGGTGAAGATTGAAATTGGCTGAAGCAACAGTTATTTGGCGTGGTTTATGGAGGCTCGAATTTATAATAAGGAACAGCTAAGTCATGTACCATAGAAAAATGCATAATAGCCTATTCTCGTCGAATGGCAGACGAAAAGAGATGAGGAGGATATATACCACCTGCGCATAATCAAATTATCATTACTGATTATTGCATTTCTGTTGCTGATTCTTCCATTATGGGTTTGTATTCAGGGTGTGATATTGGGTTCCTTAGAGATGTTTCCTCGAGCAAGCGATATAGCAGCACGACGTGTCATATACAGTTTATTTACGATTGGTATCTTGCTTTGTGAGATAGCAATCGGATATAAGATTATCCAATTCATAAAAGGCCCAAAGCGGAAGTAATGAGACAGACCCAAAGTCACTTCAAACGAATACAAGGATAAAGAAATTTTAGCAGGTTGTTCCCTTTTTCATCAAAAATCACTCATCTTAGCGTTTAATCACTAAAACGAGCAGTTCTCCTTATCATTTCGCCATACCTTGAATTTTTCAGACGAATGAGCCTTTTTTCTAATAAGCTTAAAAAAAATCATTGCTGGTATGAAATTGATATTGTTGACGATGAGATATTGTATTTATCCGAGATTTTCACTTTAGAATTGGGATAGGTTCAAGGTAAATACAATATCTCGGTATCCACACACCAAATAGCCCGAACCTTAATAATAGGTTTAAGCTATTTGGTATTTTTTACGTATGGTTTGGAATACATTTTTTGCACAATAAGAAATGCTAAGAACTTCATCTAAAGAGTATGTTCTAGTAGTCCTCTTGATTGAGTTACTATTTTCGAGATTTATTTGAGAGAAGGATATCGTTTGCTTTATCTGCGATAGCTTCTGTTAAAAGAACTGAAAAATTCATGCCTGCTCGTTTCCCTAAAGTATCTGCCCATTTAGGAATAGTCAACGTTTTCTTAACCAGTTCAGTATCTTTTAAATACTTTGCAACGTTCACTCGAATGAATGTAGTAAAGGAAGCATTTTCAACTTTTATTTCATTAATTGGTGTTGGTTTTGGTAAAGGATCTTCATGCTCAATATAATCAGCTAAGACCATTCCAAGTACCTCTTCTGCCATTGCAAGCCCATACGAAATGTCATCTTCATTGATTCCTGTATATGCGCCTTGAATATCAGGGAATGTAATAAAATATCCGCCACCTTCTTCTGGTTGAAATACAGCTGGATAAGTTTTAGCTAAAGGTTCACTCAACACTTCACTCAGTCCTTTCTTTTAATTAAACACAGGATTATTTCAATCCCGCGTCCTTCAAAATTTGTTGCTCAAGTCCTCGTCCAAGATCTTGATTACCATGAACAGGAACAGTAATTCTTATACCATCCTTATAAAGATGATGATGAGACCCCTCTTACCTACGTTCAATCCAACCATTCTTTTTCAATAACTTCAGCATCTGTTTTCCTGTAAGTGGCATGCGCACTATACCTCCTTACAGCTTCACTTTAACACGTATCAACACGTGTTTAAAGATTTTTAATGTTCTTCATCAGCTTTTCACTCGATCTTTCTGCTCTCTAACTCCCATATTATTCAAACAGACTTGTTAATTTTTCTTTGAGTCGCCATACTTTGCGCACTAAAAAAGCCAACAATATTTTGCTGGCTCGTTGATTGAAAAAATCAATCATTCAACTCTTTGATTTTTTCAATAGTTTTCTTTTGGACAGAATTTTTTGCACTGGTTAAGACCGCAATTAGATTCGCTTCTTGATGATTTTCATCGTAAGCATGACCAATACTTTGAATATAGCTCTGCCGCAATTCGCTAGCTACATTGATCTTCACTACATTGTAGGCTTTCATTTTCTGCAGCTGCTCGGAAGCAATCCCTGAACCACCATGGATAACCAGTGGAATAGGAGATTCTTTTTCGATCTCTGCTAATAAATCAAAATCAATACAAGGCTCTTCAGCCATTCCATGTACATTTCCTACTGAAACTGCAAGTAGATCACAGCCTGTTCGCTCAACAAACTCCTTCACTTGCTTTGGATCAGTCTTGCAATCCGCCTCATTGACATGATCATCCTCTTTTCCTTTGATCGCGCCTAATTCTGCCTCAACAGGAATACCATAAGCTCTCGCAAAATCCACTGCTTCTTTGGTATAGCGAATATTTTCTTCAAAATCAAACTCAGCTCCGTCAATCATTACAGAAGTAAACCCTGCTCGAACTGCTGCTTTGAAGTCTTCCATCTTTTTACCATGATCTAAATGCAAAGCTACTGGTGTATCCATTTGCTTAGCTTTGCGTTCTACCATTTCCACGATTCCCTCGTAACCTGCTAACTCAATATTTGAAGGAGCGATTTGGATAAAGCTTGGAATTTTTGTTTCTTCAATGGCCTCTAAAATCCCAACTGTCGTTTCCAAATTGGTCGTATTAAAAGCGCCGCCCATTACCTGTTGTTCTTGAATAAAATTTACTAATAACTTACCGTTAACTAATGGCATTTTTGTTCACTCTCCTTACGTTATCTTAACGCTCCTAGTAAATCCGTCAGCAGTTCATTTTTATTTTCTGCTAATGCCAATGTACTGGAAATCCCCGTACCTTGAGCACCTAATTTGAGCAAGCGCCGAACATCTTTACCACAAGTAATACCTGCACCCTCCATGATCAATATCTCAGAATTCACTGCCCGCACTGCCGCAATCGTCTCAGCAATATAGGATTCATCACTCACTGTCCCAGTACCTACTAAACAATCCGGTTCACATAATATGATATCAGGATCTAAAGTGGCAATTGCTGCTGATTCCTCTGGTGTATCTGCACAGGCAATGGTGATGATTCCTAATTCCTTTGCTCGCTTGATCGTTCCACTCAATTCTTTAATAGTTAATGGATGTTCCATATGATTCAAAAAAGTTGCCTCAACGCCATTTGCCTTTAAAGATTCTAAAGGGGTTCTCCCCATTCCTCTACCCAATCCATTAGCATCCGCCGTTTGTGCCGTTACAATCACATGTTCAGTATTTTGTACGATGTTCACCAACTCAGCTGCTGGTGCCACAAAAAAGATAGAAGATTCATGTTTTTCGGCTAATTCATCCGTCATTTTTGCTAATTCTATTAGTTCGTTACCTACTAAGTAAGATTTAGGGCTAACTGTGAAAAAGGGAGGAGTTATTTGTTCACGCTTCATATCTTTCTCTCCTTTCCTTTTTGATCAAAGCATCCGAAAAACTGATGAATGCTTGATAGTTTTTTTTGTATTTTTTTACCAGCGTCTCTTCTGGTATCGTTTTACGCAGCTCATTTTCTAATTCAGGAAATTCATTGAATAAATTATAGTATGCCAGCATTGCTGCACCGCAGCTCGCTTCACGTGCAGTTTGATTGACAGTAACTGTTGTATTAAAGACATTGGCGAAAATTTGCGGCCAAATTTTACTTTTCGCGCCACCACCAATCAACAAAATATCTCGTTTTAGTTCTGGCTGCATTTGTTGCATCAAACGTTTCATCGCAAAAGCGACCCCTTCATAAACTGCTAATGAAAAGTTTGTTTGATCGTGGTTCAAAGTAATTCCGTAAAAAGCACCACAAAGATCAGATTCCTTGAAAAGTGTTTTATCACCATTCAAATAAGGAAAGAAAAGCACTTGATTCTCTCCTAATTGTTGCTCCAATTGATCTTCAAATTGTGTAACATCCTGTTGAATGATTTTTTTGGACCACCAATCAATTACTTTTGCCCCACTCTGCAATGCTCCTTGGGTGACTACACGTTGATCGTTTGCTGAAATTTTAGCAAGGATGTTTTTTCCGGTATTCAACCATTGACCTTTTTGATTCGTCAAAATCACCACGCCAGATGTCCCCAGCGAAATAATTGGCTGATTCTGATTTTGGTTGGCAATTGCAGAAGCAACATTGTCTCCTGTCCCCATAACTACAGGGATAGCTGCTTCTGCCTCAATTCCTAACAACGATAAATCTAGATTCCCAGCAAAATCAGACGCAAACTTCACTTCTGGAAAAATTTCTGAGGGAAGCTGAAAAGTATTGATTACCTCAGATGACCATTGTTCTGAAACGACATCATAGAGACTGCTAGTAGAAGCATCACAATAGTCAGTCGCTAATTCGCCCGTTAAAACATACCGAACATAATCCTTAGCAATCAGCAGCTTGCCTAATTTCTGATAGTTTTCGGGTTCATACGTCTTTAGCCAAATCAAGTTGGCAAGCGGACTCCCGGTAGATAAGATAGAAAAGATATTTTCTGTTTGCTTCACCCTTGGCAGCTTCATTTTGATCTCTTCTACAATGTCTACCGTTCGTTTGTCATTCCACATGATCGCTGGGCGAAATGGTTGATTCGCCTGATCTAAGAAAACGGTCGTATGCATTTGTCCGGTAAGTCCGACGCCCTTCACTTGTCGATAAGGAATGCTTTCAAAAATCTGTGACAACTGTTCTAGAACGTGAGTTGACCAGATCGTTGGATCGATCTCCGTCCAGCCATCCGTGGTCGAGACATATTCATAACCGCTGCTGTATTCCTCAATTAACCTGAAATTATCGCTATAGACTACTGTCTTTATTGAGGATGTTCCGATATCAATGCCGATAAAGTAAGTCTCCTTCGCCATTGGTATCAACTCCGTTGTTCTTGGATTTTATTTACTGACAGCTTCAATGCATCATAGAATTTGTCGCCATCCAGTTCAGTTAAAACCGTATTTACCCCACAGCCGACTAATTCAGATTTTTGCTTAAACTTGGAAAAAGTCGTCCAACCATATAGGTACTGACACTCAGTGATATTTCCTTCAAAATCGCTCACGGTAATGATCATGACTTTTCGAAAAAAATTGACCTTACTGACACCCGTTCCTAAATAGCCGGAAAAACTTTGCTTCAATTCACTCAGCTTTCGATTGACCTTTTTCCAGTGAAAGTAAGAAGATATCGTGCCTAATATCCAAATCAACATAATCAAAAGTAATACTTTCAAATCTCCCATGGTCTTTACTCCTATCTTTTACAGTCCAAATGAGGCAAAATACGCAATAATGATTGCTAATGGTCCTGTTAATAGTTTCCCGATTAAAAAGGCCGGTACGCCATTTTCGATCGTTTCTGGTTTTGCTTCCATTAATGTCAAACCAACTGGGGCAAAATCTGATCCAACCTGACAGTTCACTGCATATAAAGCTGGTAATGCATAATGAGCAGGAATTGTCCCGCTTGCAATTTGGTTCCCAATCAAAAGACTGATTACCGAAGCAATAATTGCTCCTGGACAAATCAGCGGCGAAAGGAATGGGATACTACAAAACAGTCCGATCGCGATCAATCCCCAAATACTTCCTGCCAATGGTGACAATAGATTAGCAATAACATCTGCAAAACCTGTATAGTTAATAATCCCGATTAACACTGATACGAATAGCATGAAAGGAATAATATTTCGCACCAACGTATCAACTGTATCGCGAGCTGCCTGATAAATGACGTTGATAACATTACCTACACCTACACCGACTTTATTAATTGCATCCATCATGCCATTGCTTTTCGTCTTGTTGGATTCATATTTTTCCCGAGCTTCTTTGGTAATGCTTTTCTTTGGCCCTTGGACAGCTGTTTCTTTTACTGTTGAAGAAATCGGTGCTTCATCGCCTTCAGCAAGAGCAATACTTTCTGGCACAACACCTGAAACAAAGATATCTTCCGTAATATATTTTGCTAATGGACCAGAAGGTGAGCCTAATTTCACATTGACTGTTGGAATTCCTAGTTTCGGATAAGTACCACACCTAGCAATCCCTGCACAATCAATTACAGCACAGAAAGCTTCCCCCGTATCGATTGGATTGGTAAACTGATCAATCACTGTCGCACCAGATAATTCTGCAATTCGTTCAGCAACTGGATGAACACCACCTGTTGTGACACTAATGACGTATTTCTTTTCATCTGTTGGTTTTACTACTAACGGGCCACCCCAGCCGCCATTTCCATGAGAAATTTTAATTGAGTTATACATATCACTTCGTCCCTTTCTTTTTCATTTTCCTATGTTTCAGAAACTTCAGCGGATCTTCTAGCGGCAAAGCGTCTTGCTAACTGTTCGGTAACAATTCCTCTGATCAAGCAAATTACAAAACCTGTTAATAGGAAGCGAATCGCCAAATCACTCTGATTACCAACCGTTGCAAACCCGCCAGAAACACCCAACCAAACAAATAATTCTGAGGAATTAGCATGTGGGAACAAGCCTGTAATCGGATGGAGCATTGAAACCGTCGAATCATAAAACCCTGCTTTATACTCCTCTTCTAAAAAGGTTCCAAAGGTATAACACATTGGATTGGTCAAAAAGAAACAAGCCATGAACGGAATGATTGTGTATCTCAAAATCGTAAATCGCGTCATTTTTTTCATGAAACCAAAGACTCGATCTTCACCGATAAATTGAATAAGAGCATTAACAAAAAGAATCAGACAGGCGATTAGCGGGATCATTCCTCCAACAAACGAAGTAAATTGGTCGGCGCCAGCTTGGAACAAACCAGTAAAATGTTCAGCAATACTTACTAAGAAATCCATACGTAAACTCCCTTTCTTTAATTAAGATCAAAAAACCAACGAAACGAACAAATCCTCCCCTACTTGTGATAAATGCTAAAATTTGTTACTATACATATATAAACGTCTATAATGGTATAGTAATAGGAACGCTTTCATTTGTCAATAGGGTTTATCAAAATATTTCGAGGAGGAAGTAGAATGAACATTTTTGAAACTCAAGTAATTGCGATTGGTGAAGATGCTGAGGATTTCAAACTGGAGGATATGTTGTTGCTCTTTGGAGAAGCTGCTCCGCCTGAACTAAGTGATTTTTGTTATAAGATTCTAATCAAGCCGATTCAGCAAAGCATCGCACCTGGAATGAAGATCTGGTTTAATGAGAACGCCTACAATATTACAGCTGTCGGTGAAGTTGCTGAAGAAAATTTGAGGAATCTCGGACATATCACTATCAATTTTAATGGTGCGACTACTTGTGACATGCCTGGTACCATCTATGTTGAACACAAAGACTTGCCTAATCTCAAGGTCGGCGATACAATCTCAATCAAAATGTAGTTTTTTTATTCTTAATTTTTCGTCATGATCAACAAAAAAATAACCATTGTCATTTAGTTCAATTTTTAGAGAATTATTCCTACATATCACAGGTGAAATTGGATATAATGAGAGCAAGAACTTTTCGACTAAGAGTTAGGAGAATTGACTTTATGGAAATCGATAAAAATTCATTAATACCAATTTATGAACAAGTGATGGACTATATTCAAAAGAAAATAGAAAAAGGCGAATGGAAAAAAGGGGATAAAATATCTACCGAGAAAGATCTCATGGAACTTTTTGATGTAAGTCGTGGAACGATTAAGAAAGCGATTGCTTTGTTAGTAGAAGAAAAAGTATTGACGCAAAAACAAGGAAAAGGAACCTTTGTCATTGATGAGAATATCAGTTTTCCCTTTGCTGAAGGATTGATTTCCTTCTCTGAATCAATGAAAAACCAAGGCCTTGAGTTTGATACAAAATTAATTAATTTAGAAAAACGACAGGCCGACGAAAAAATCGCTCGCATGTTAAAAATCAATATAGACGATGACTACTTGTTTATTGAACGGACGCGGACGGTTCATGATGAAGTGGTAATGTTTATCCAAAATAATATCAACATTCAATTAGCACCAGATATTGATACTGCAGATTACGCTCATGAAAGTCTGTTTAACATCGTTGAAAATTATAGTAAACATAAGGTAGCCTACAGCGAGACTTCTTTTGCCGCTGTCCCTTCAACTAAAACGATTTCGGAGCTTCTTCAAGTTGAAGAAAACTCTCCATTGCTTTATCAAGAACAGCTTGTTCATTTAGATGATGATTCGATCATTGAATTAGGACGTGTCTGGTTAAAATCAAACAAATTCTACGTAGGAAGTATTTTGCAACGAACTTAATATTTTAACCTTAACTGTGTGAGTAACCATTGATTCCAAGTAGGTGGTTGCTTCACAGTTTTTCTTTTTCTAAGTGAAACTAAAGGGGCTTTGCTCATGTTAGGCAATTGTTTGATTTTTCTTCGCGATTCGTAAAATCATGTATGTTACGAATGCCGTTGAGAATGCACTCCTTAAGCTTCTATATTTACGTACAAAAGAATGGTGGTCGGATCCAAAATTGGGCGATGGTCATCAATTAATTGATGACCAACGAATCCTTCTCTTTCCGAATTGAAAAAGTATGCTGTGTATCTATCGTAAGACTGGGTTTATCTATCCATGCTTTCAATCGGACCATTCCTTACTGAGTAAGCCAATGAATATCTTTACCGTGTAGAAAGACTTTCAGCTAGATAATTTCCACAGTTTAGTTGACACCCCCTCTCTATGTTCCATGTATCAAAATTTTGCTTCTTAAAAAAATTAAGATTAATTTTCCTTTTTATATTTTTTTTGAATTGCGCACAATACTACAATAAAAACTATTGAAAATCCTACCAAGGTTAGTGTTACTGATTTCTTTTCCCCTGTAACTGGAAGTAACTTACCGGATGATTTTCCAACTCCACTACTGCTATTGTTATTTTTTTGAGTTGTTGTAATTGTAGTTGATGGTTTATAACTATTGTTGAAAGTTTGATCACCAGTATAAGCTGCTGTTGCTTCTAACTTCCCATTATTATCTTTCACTGTTACAGCTACAGTTATCACATGCGAGTCATAAGTCATTCCTACTTGAGTTCCTTGCACTTCTTCGATGGTGTACGTATAAGTACCTGCTTTATCGTAAGTAATTTCGTCAAAGTTGATTGCTCCTTGGGCATCATTACTCTTTGTTTGCAGTACTTTCCCGTCACTGTCCTTCAATTCGAAGTTAAAGTCTCCAGCATTTAAGGTCTTACCAGTCAATTTTTTATTGGCTGTTAAAAAGACTGCTCCATTTGATGGTTTATAACTATTGTTGAAAGTTTGATCACCAGTATAAGCTGCTGTTGCTTCTAAATTCCCATTATTATCTTTCACTGTTACAGCTACAGTTGTCACATGCGGGTCATAAGTCATTCCTACTTGAGTTCCTTGCACTTCTTCGATGGTGTACGTATAAGTACCTGCTTTATCGTAAGTAATTTCGTCAAAGTTGATTGCTCCTTGGGCATTATTACTCTTTGTTTGCAGTACTTTCCCGTCACTGTCCTTCAATTCGAAGTTAAAGTCTCCAGCATTTAAGGTCTTACCAGTCAATTTTTTATTGGCTGTTAAATTCATTTTAGTACTACTGATCTTTCTATTTATAAATTCCATGTTGTATTCTTTATTACTATCAAAATCCGCTGGTGAAATTTTTAGTTCTTGAGTTGATAACTGGTACCCATCAGGAGCTTTTATTTCCTTTACTGTATAATTATCTTTTAACACATTTTTTAATTGAGCATTACCTAATGCATCTGAAATAATCGTTCCAACAACTTGTCCCGTTCTATCTCTAACAATTTCAAATTCAGCCTCTGCTAAAGCATTTCCTTCACCATCTTTTTTTTGGATTTTTATGGCATAAGTATATCCTTCTGCAGTCCCCCCACCTTTTTGGTATTTTATTTGGCTTTCCACTTCACTTACGATTTCTTTATTTGAATTTAATACTGCTTTATTATTAAACTTTTCACCATCATTTGGAATATAACTTAACAAAACATTATATTTAATTACAAAACCCTCATCTTTTTTTATATCACCTAATTGTATTGTAAAGCCCTTGTCATCTGGATCTAAATTCACTATATACTCAGTTGTAACATCAGTTTGATTCTCAAGATTCCAGGAAGGTATAGAATTATCCCAGACCCAATTTCCTTTTAATATTTGAAAACTACTTATATCTATTTGTGCTCCATAAAAATCTAGACGATCTTTCACAGTAGTATTTGCGTAAGTTTGTTGATCATGATTGATTGCTAAATAATAATTCAATGTATCAGATTTAGCCGGGTCTACCCAACCACTTTTTTCAATAGGATCTTCATTTTTTCCACCCGGCCCATCGTAATCCAACTTGCCACCATTAATTACTGTTCCGTCAACATCAACATCAACGCTTATAGTTTCTTTTTCCTTTACGATTTCAGTATCAACTTTAGCATAGAAAAAAAATGTTCCAGAAATATCTGAATTTTTTTCTACAAAGTCTGTGTAAGTCAATACAACTGTTTTTGTATTAGAATCAATAACAGCATTCGCAACAACATTTCCTTCCCTATCCTTAACATCAAAACTTTCTGTTGCATAAAAAGTTAGCGTGTTTGGCAATGTGATTGTTGTTGTATTCCCAACACTTACTTGATTATTTGGAATTGTAAAATCTCCATAAATACGAAATGAATCCCATGACCCTATTGACGTATTTATGGCATTACCAAAAGAATCAGTAATTCGTATACTAGTAATTACATTTGGGGCGGCAGTATCAACCGTAGGCCCCCTCGATTTAGCATTATTTTCTACATCTTCTGACGATATAACACTTTCTTGTTTTGAAGCTTCAGGTATTTCTTTATCTTCATTAACTATTTTTTCGAAATCATTTTCTAGTTTATAATTTTCCTCTCTCGTATCAATTTTAGACTTTTCTTGTTGGTGAGAATTGACCTCCATTGTTGTTTGGGCTACTGCTGTTAGCGGCGATATAACATTAGTCGTCATTATCAACAATAATCCTAGATATCTAAACATTTTCTTACCCATTTTTAACACTCCCTCCACGATTAATAGTACCATTATATCAATTTACTTAATTTTTTTCAGATTTTTCTTTCTTTTCGAGTTAATTTCAATTCATCGTAAAGTCTTACATGTGCTACAACCTTCAGCTATGTTTAGAGGTTAATAATTAGCAATTGTCATCAGAATTTGATCGCTTTTACAAATCAACTTTGTCGAGGTTCTAATACACTGTAGTCTCCATTGGCGTTATATAAATCAAGATATTCCAAATCCTTTCCATATAATATAGTACTCATCACAAATTCATTGATGCAAGCTATCGTAGTAGCAATTATGCATCTACATAGTTAATCTTAAAATGATATATTACTTCTTGACAGTTTGGCCCTGAAAGGGTGGAACAATGTTTGATCATAAAATGTCGTTGATCATTACACCAATTGTTGTTGGCATAACCCTTTGTTGGATAAATATTTTAATGAGATAAATTTGCAAACTTTTTCATCTAATTGGTTTAATAAGAGATTGTCGATCTCAAACTGTCCTTTTGGCCTACTTATTTTAATAGGCGCAGAACTTGTGATAAGGTTTGTGATGATGGTAAATATGAATTGCCTTTAAGGATCAGATGGCACTCATGAGTAGAGTATGGTTTCCTCAGTAAGATAATGCTACTTTTGATTACTTGTCGTGCTGTTTTTATGAAAACTTCTATGGGACTTCTTCTTTTAAAGCTTCTCGTGTTGCTTTCGATAGCTTTTCATGCCGGTATCCTGAAGCGATTGATGTCCGAAAACAGAACTTCGCTTATGATGAACATTTGTTTGATTATGGAGTAGATTCGTAAAATCATGGTAAACTACGGATACCGTTGAAAATGTCCACACCAGTTTCAGAAAGATCACAAAAAGAGCACATTCTCTAATGAAAATGCGCTCCCTAAGCTGCTATATTTACGTACAAAAGAATGGTATAACAAATAGAATGGTGGCCATATCCCATTGATATGCTTCCTTTTTGTTTAATTTAAATCTGTATACTATATTTGCATCTAATGGTTACTAATCTCCCCTTTATACACTCATATAATTCACCATTCAAAAAATGTCATCCTAAAAGTTCCTTTACCTTCTCAAACAAGATTCTAACATCTTCAGGTCTTGTATCTCCAGTATTTGAATCAATAATCGATCTATAAACATGAGGAATAACTTTTTTTACACCCGCACCCAAAGCAATTTGCAGGATTTCTTCAAAATTTCCTAAGTCAATTCCGCCGGTTGGTTCCAAAGAAAAATCATCGTTGGCACATGCTTCGGCTACTGCTTTAAATTCATCAATATGAGCTAGACCGTTCATTGGAAAGTATTTAACCGAACTTCCTCCCATATCCTTTAACAATTTGATTGCGGTCTCAATCGGAATGATTCCTGCCGGTGCTTCTGAGCTTAATGGTCCAGTTGCTATATTTACATATCCGACTTTTCCACTTGGCGAGATTAAACCATTGATGACTGTTTCAGTTTGATTTAATAAGGCTCTCGAAATACCAATACCAGTAAAAACTTGATTTATATGTTGCGGTTGCAGTATTTTAGAAATTCTTGCGACCATTTGACTTTGGTTAGGATCGCCTGCACCTAATCCTACAGATAACGCATTTTTAGTTGCAGTTTGATATTTTTCCATATCTTCGATGGCCGCTTCATCAGTTGAATATTTTTTAGACAAAACGCCTAAAACAACATGACCTTCAGCTGCCTCATAACAATCCTGAGCATTTTCCACTGAATTAGCTAGAACATTTAAACAAACCCGGTCTTTATAATAGTTTGGACTAAGTGACATAATTAAACTCCTCGCATAATTTCTTTTAATCGGTCAATAATCTTTTTCATTTCAGCTGCGTTTACAGATCGAACATCGAATTCGATAATACCGTTGTTGGCCTGATATTCTCTCGTATAAATGGCCGGGGCATTCTGTTTCAACTCGGCGATTACCTCTTTTGCTGATTTTTTATCAGCTACTTTTACACTGGCTCTAAATATATCTCGTCCAGCACTATCCTGAACAATTTCTGCTGATAAATTGGCAATCGTATTTAGACTTCTTACAAATGGTTCAAGTCTTTGCCTCATTGATTCCCCGGATTCACTTCCCGTATTCAAATAGTCTTCTACCGCTTGAACCAATCCCAAAATATTGTCTTTTCCAATTTTCATGGCACGGCCGATTCCTTTTTCTTGCAGCCGTACCCAATTAATACAATTTTTCTGGCCAATCACCATGCCAGCACTAGGGCCTTCCATCGCTTTTGCACCCGAGTAAATGACTAGATCTGCACCTTCATTAATATATTTAAATAAATCTTCTTCCGCGGCCGCATCAACAATCAATGGTACATTATGCTTTTTTGCAATTTTCGCTGTATCTGTTACTGTTAGCATACTTTTTTGCACAGTATGATGGCTTTTAATATATAAAATAGCAGCCGTGTTGTCATTAATCATCATTTCTAAATGTTCTGGCGTACACATATTGGCATAACCAGCTTCAACAACTTTCCCTCCGCCAAGCTCAACCATAACTTCCACCGGTGTTCCATAATCAACATTGTGTCCTTTGGGTACAATTACTTCTCGCTTCACAATAGTTTCTGTATATGGATGATAAACGTGATACTTACTACCCTGTCCGATAATAGCAGCAACTGATTGTGCAATCCCGGCAGAGGCAGATGATACAATTTGGACGTCGTCAACTTTTAACAATTTAGCTAAATAAGCGCCCATTTGAATAGACAATTCGGCCATTTCAAAAAAATGCTCTCCGCCAAAACGTTGCGCTGCTATCACAGATTCAGAAACTTTTGAAACACCCAAAATAGTCATCCGACCAGAAGCATTAATCACTTCTTTTAATCCATATTTTTTATAGAAAGAATCCATTACTTATTCTCCTCATTAGAATTTCCTACTCATCACCATTGATATAGATCCGTGGAACCCGATTATTCACAACTGAAATAATCTCTGGTGTAGAGGCTTCAGCAATTCTTGCAACTTCATAGGGCATAATTGTTTCATGTCCATCCGCTCCAATGATTAAGGCGCAGTCCCCTTCATTCACATCTATATTACCTATGACATTTACCATCATAAAATCCATATTTATTTTCCCAGTAACTTGGGCTCTTTTTCCGTTTACAATGACCTCTAATTCTTTATACATATTTTTACGGAGTCCATCACCATAACCAAATGAAATAGTCGCGATTTTTGTTGAGCTTTTAGCTGTAAAGGCTCGATCATAACTTACTGTTTCACCTTCTGAAATTTCTTTTACGCGAATTATTCTACCAGTTAATTTGAACGGGAGCGTTGTTCCTAATTTTTCCATTGCATCCTCTTGCCCAAAACCAAAGAAAAATTTTCCTACTCTTACCATATCCATATTAAATTCAGGATAGTTTAAAATAGCATCACTGTTACAGCAGTGCTTAACTCCTACATCATAGCCAAGTTCTTCTAATTGTAGAACGACATTCTTAAAGGTTTCATATTGATGCTTAGTGAAATCTATATCTTCAGTTTTAGCGCTTCCAGCTGCTGCAAAGTGAGTATAAATTCCTGTGACATTAATATTTTTTAACGCGAAAATTTTTTCCGCTTGTTCAACAAAACGAGCGATAGTATGATTTTTACTATAGAGTCCGATGCGATTCATGCCTGTGTCTATTTTAATATGAACATCTAAATTCTTACCTTCAGGGACCAATTCATTCAAATGTTCTACATAATCCAATGAAACAGTCGTTAAGGTTATCTTCTGTTGAACCATTTCAGCAATTTGACTATCCATCACATACCCTAACACCAAAACAGGCTTATGAATATTTTGCTTTCGAATAGCTAATGCATCTTCACTTGTAGCCACTGCAAACCAATCGCTATACATCTCAATATGTTTTGGAATAACGTCAATCCCAAAACCATAGGCATCAGTTTTCACAACAGACATCAATTTGGCTTCACCAATATATTGTTTTATTTGAAAAGCATTTTGCTTAATTTTCCTCAAATCAACTTCTAAGTAGTTTCGATTACTATAACTTCCCATTTCCTCTCTCTTTCCAATTAAAATTTAAAAACTATAAAGTCGTTAGCTGATTCTACAACTCTATCATTTTTAAAGATTTATCTTGTCACGATTCTTCTTAATGCTTCAATGCAAGCTATTACGTCATTGCGAGATACGTAACCCATTGTTCCAATTCGAAAAGTATCTGTTTTTAGAGGATTTTTCCCTCCTCCAATCATAATATTTTCTTTTGCTAGTTCCTTTACATAATAGTCCGCATTATCTTTGCTAAAAACCGATGTTAGAGTTGAAGAAGCATATTTCTCGTTTTTAGCGAACAATTCAAACCCCAGTTTTTTTAGCTCTCCTCTAAGCAGTGTTGCATTAGCTGTGTGTCTTTGAATAACCTTTTCAAGGCCCTCATCAACTATCAATGCTAAAGCAGCATCAACAGCTAACAATGTATGTGTTGCTGGAGTATGAACGGTCAAATCACGCAACGTATATTCACGATCCCTTTTAAAATTAAACAAATATTTTGGATTATTTACACGATCGACACAATCCCAAGCTTTATCACTTAAACTGACAAAAGCAAGCCCTGGAGGTGACATCAACGCTTTTTGTGAAGCCGTAAAAAGTACATCGATATTCCACTCATCCATCTGTAATTCAATTCCGCCTGCGCCACTCACACTATCTACAATTAATACTACATCCGAATCCTTCAAGCCTAGGCCCAGATTTTTCACGTCATTCATGACACCGGTTGAACTTTCATTGTGGATCATTAAAATGCCCTTTGTCTCAGTAGTGATTGCTTCAAGCACTTTATCTCTGTCCACTTCATGACCATATTCAAAATCAATACGAACTATTTTTAAATCATAACCTTTAGCCACATCATAAAATAGTTCGCCAAAAACACCATTGATAGGTATGATTACCTCATCACCTGGCAGAAAAACATTCTGGATTACAGCCTCCATAGCACCTGTTCCTGAAGTTGTTAGCAATAACATATCATTTTCAGTACCAAAAATTTTTTTCAATCCTTCGGTTACTCGATGCTGGACCTCTTTGTAATACAAACTTCTATGGGAATAAGCATCGTGAACCATAGCCTCTTGCACTTTAGACGGCAAAACAGTCGGACCTACAAGCATTTGTATTTTTTTATCCATACTGTCATTCCTTTTCTTTTGAACTTGAGTACTCTTGCATTAATTTTATGTGAGTCTTATTTTTTTAATTGGTTCGTAGAATAATACTTGTTATATTTAGGGTTGTAATAACTTTCTGAATACTCTAGTGGTTTATCTTTCTCATCATAAGTTGTTCTGATGCGATAAAATATCGCTGCGTTTTCTGGTAACTCTAGGATTGAACAAGTGACTTCATCTGCGTTTTGAGCTTCTAACATTTCCTCAACATACGTGGGATTTTCGCCACTACGTCTTAATAAATTGGTTGTTGATTTCTTAGGGTCTGCTAAAAACATTGAAACATCAATCTTGTGGGTATAGGGCAGATAAGCGATTGTTCTAGCCAATTTCTTATCGTCAACTTCTCTCACTCGTTCAATTCTATAAACAAATTCATCTTCTTCACCTAGTCTTAATTCATCAATAGCAGATTGATTTGGTTTTTCAATTGAAACACAAACTAATTTGGTAACAAGTTTTTCATCAAAGGTTCGCAAGTCGTCAGTCAAATCATTTAGATCCCACATAAACTTACTTTTATCAATAACTATTGATGAGTTTCCTTGTGAACGTGCCAGATATCCTTCATTTTCTAAAAGCTGTAATGCTGATCTTACGGTTATTCTACTAACTTCGAAGGCTTCAATTAAATCCGATTCAGAGTAAAATGTATCCCCAGCATTAATCTTTTTAGAAACGATTAGATCTTTTAGTTCAAAATATAGTTGTTTGTATAATGGTATTTTTGAGTCGCGATCTAATTTTGCCTTTTCTATCTTGTTTTCCATAAATTCCTTCACCCTTACTAAAGATTATTTGAAATCAATATAACACATTATGCCTATTCGAAAATGCTCTTTTAATTTTCTATCATTCGCTCAAACTTTTTAATGGCATACTCTTTGCCGTTTTTACAGAATCCTTTTAGAAATGATAGTGAATTCCCCAGCTGCTGATTTAGCTGAAATATATTCCCACATATTTTGACTATTGATTCTTCCAGTTGGAATAACGAGATAAGGCTATTTCAATGCGTTAATTGCACCTAACTCTCCGTAATTAGTTGAAGGAAAACTTAAGTGTACGTCCCTGTTTGAAATCTCGACGGATTTTTCTTTAAGAATACACAAAATATTTTCTTTTTGACACAACTTAAGAACAACTTTACAAAAATCTGGTGTCAGGATAAACCGTCCTTCACTTTTAATCGTTCAAACAGTTACTGTACCAACAATCAATTTCCCAAACTCAGCTAGCTGCTTAGTAACTACTAAAGCCAAACAACTTCGGCAGATAATCTCAATTCTCTTTGTCAGTACTTCATCCGTATCTCTAAATAAATTTTGATTACTGTATAAAGAGGTAATAGTTTTTTACAATGGCTACATCAACTTGATAATGAGACATTTAATGTAGATATACTATCTTTACCTGTATTTCCCATATGAACCAGCAAATCATTTAAGTTAAGATTTTCTCTCATAATCGTCGACTCAATTAACATTGGAAGATTTAACCCAGTGATCACACCACAATTTATTTTTTCTTCAATCAGATTATCTCGAATAGAAGCAATTGTGTTAAAAGGGGTAGCTCCTAACATATCTACAAATACTAATACCCCTTCACCTTGATCAAGCTGTTTGATGATTTTGAAAGCTTGATCTTGAAACTCTTCCATCACTTGACCTTTATGAAGACCCAATACATCAAAATTTTCGACTTGTCCAGCTATCATTTCCAGAGAATTTTTTATCCCCTCAGCAAAATTTCCATGAGTTGTAACACAAATTCCAATCATTATCTTTTCCTCAATTCTTAACTATTAACCAAGCATTTCTATTGCAAAACCAATCATCGTTCCAATTGAGTATTTTAGTGCTTCGTCATCCATATCAAATTTTTCGTTATGGTGTTCAGCCCCCGAACCAACTTGATCATTTTTTATTCCATGAAAAACAAAAACACAAGGAGCTACTTCTTGGTAACGGGAAAATGTCTCAGAAGCAAACCATTTCACATTTTTTAACAAAGAATCAGGGTACTGCTTTTCCACAAAATTTTGAACTATTTTACTTAGTTCTGGATCATTTACTACCGATGGAGTACTTGGTCCAAAATCTTCAGGGAATTCCATTGTGCAAAGATGTGCTGCTGCAACATTTGTCGCAACGCTGCGAATGACATTTGAAGCATCTTCACCTATCTGTTCATCAAAATATCTTAGTGTCCCACCAATATAAACTTCCTCAGGAAAAACATTCCGTGCTTCTCCTGCTTGAAATTGAGTTATTCCTAAGGTGATCGTTTTTTCAATATCCAATTGATTCACCCAAGCACTTGCAAGATTCGTCACTATATTCGCTGCAGCAAATATAGGATTGATTGATTTATCTGGCCTTGAGGCATGCCCGCCCCTACCGTGAACAAACATCCGAACTCTCGCCGTTGAAGAAGTTACCGGACCAGCATCGGCTGCAATTTTCCCTGTTTCCAAAAATGAAGCTAAATGGTTACCATAAATTGCATCTACATTTTTTGTCTTCAACAACTCAACCATTGGCCAAATTCCCGTATTATTTTCTTCACCTTCCTCAAAGATAAAGATGATTTTACCTTTCAATTGCTTTTTAATTGAAACCAACAATTCCATTGCCGACAGTACGGTAGTCATGTGTCCATCATGAGCACAAGCATGCATAACTCCCACATTTTTAGAAATAACTGATCGGTCACTACTCAAATTTTGCTGATTTTCTACTATGGGCAAAGCATCGATATCCGTTCTTAAACCAATCGTTTTGCCTTCTCTACCAGTATCTAATATTGCAATAAATCCAGTCCCTGCACTATCAAATTGAGGTGTTTTATCTGTCGGGAGTAGCTCCTCAACAATTAGCCCTAAATCAAATGCCTTTTGTTTTAAAAATTCTGAAGTACTAAATTCTTTCGATGATTCTTCCGGATTTTCGTGCAAATAGTGTCTCAATTTGACAGCTTTCGGATAAATGTCATCTACTGATTGATCAATATTAACAATCATCGCTTACTTCCTCTCGTTAAAAAGTTCCAATAGATTCTCTGTAGTTTTTTCAACAGCTTCAACTAAAGGTGAATGATTTTCTTTAGCGGTTGGTTGGCCAAAAATATATGCTGGTTTGTTAAAATTATCATCCAACCATTTATTCTTTTTCCTTTCAACAACTGTCTCATCAGTTGTTATACTGTCTAAAAAAACAACTTTACATTTTGAATTTCCCATCAATTCCTTCAAAATATGGTAGCCTAAATAGTTGACTGTGCCATAATCAACAAATGCAAAAGAAACTTGTTCTTTCTGCCCCTTGTTTAAGCTGCCCGCAAAATTTAGTAGTGTTATGATGCTTGAAGTATTTCTTTCAAGCGTATCACGACTAGGAATTCCACCGTATTGAACTATTTTTGCTAAAATGAGCATCATTAGAACAGAAATTAAAATTAAGATTATTTGCTCAATATGCTGGATACCCTTTTGCAGTATTGGTACCAGAATACCAATAACATAACTTATAAATATAATTGAAAAACTAACCATAGGGATTAGATAGTTTCTTCTAGTACGAGCTTTAAGTTGACTTTCATCAAACGGTTCATAAGTGGTGCTAGAAAAATTTCTAACTGGTGTATCATAATAAGTCACGTACAGAAATTCACTTTTTTTTACGTTTCCTATCAGACCAATGATGCTTAATTTTTGTTTGTAGTTTGTTTTATAGATTTTTCCTGTAGAAAATCCGAAAGCTTTAAAATCACCGAACAATGTGGTCAAAAACCTAATTTTTTGATTCTTAGAAAGTCTCACACTGGAAAAAGCACCATACCGTGTAAATAAATTTTTGATATCCATCTAATCATCCTTGCTATACTAGTTAAATTTATCCACCACATTTTTGTAATCAACCCGTTTCATATTAGGTAACGCTTGCACATAAATTTCAACACTATGATGATCATGCAAATCTTTTAACCTGTCGAATTCTTCTTGTGTAATACTTACCTCATTAATAATAGAAACGGTATCTGGTTTTTGTGACTTACCGCCAACGTTTAGTTTATCAACCTTTACACCCGCCTTAATTAATTCGTGCATCCCTTCAATTGTTTGAGTGATTAGTAAAACTTTATTCTTCCCAAATTGATTTTTTTCCCAATGTTTTATTGCTTCTGAATTACTCAACACCCGTGCTTTCATCCCTTTGCTTGAGCCAGTAGCCTCATGAATACCTTTCATGAAGGTATCTTTGGCAGCTGCATCGTCTACTAATAATATTAAATTGGCACCAGATGAAGGTGCGATAGCAGTCATGATTTGACCGTGTATTAATCGTTCGTCTACTCTTGCAAAAACAACTTCTCCCATAATATAAATCTCCCTCTTTTATAAAATACCTATTGCTGCTAAAATACCTAAAATCAACGTTACACCTATTACAGCTTTCATGATATTGAATTCTTTTCTGGTGTAATAGTAGTAAACCACCGCAGCTGCCACGAAAGGTAATAACCCTGGTAAAATCGAATCAAATAATGCTTGCAACGATTGTTCACCTTGAACAGTTGTCCATTTGAAACCAGATGATATTTTAACGTAGTTACTGATCAAAACACCCATCATCCACAAACCAACAATCGATAATCCATCGATGATCGATTTACTTTTTTGTCCAGATAACAATTCAGATGCTGCTTTAGTCCCTAAGTTATAGCCCATACGAGTGAAATTCCAGCCCATAAAGAATTGATAAGCAACAAATGCTACCCATGGAAATAATGCACCCCAAACACTACCAGCTTGAGCCCAAGGTAAACCAATAGAAATTAAAATATACATGATAGTAAACGAGTCAATCGAATCACCAATCCCGGCCATAGCTCCCATTAAACCTGCTTTTATATTGTAGATGGCCTCATCTGAAATTTGCGTCTCACCCGTTTCATATATTTGAGTCGCTCTTTCTTCTTCCATTGACACCATGATACCTGTAATCGTTCCACCGCCCCAGCTAGCATTCGAGTTAAAGAACAACAAGTGTCTTTGGTAAGCTGCATTCAATTCAGCTTTATCTTTATATATTTTTTTAAGTACTGGCATCAGTGCCCACATCAATGCAGCTGCAGTATAGCGATCAAAGGCATGAGGAATTTCATTAGTAAAATACCAGCGCATCCAAGAATTCCGGATATCTTTAGGTGTGATCTCCTCAGGCTTTAAATCCAGATTTTTTTTATAAGGTTCTACCATTGAGTTTTCCATCTATTTATTCCCCTTTCTACAAATCGTCATTTTCAAGTTGTGCTAATTGATGGTGATCTCTACCTAATATATAAATTGCTGCGATCGCTCCTCCAATAATTGCCCAAGTTAAAATATTGATATCGGTCAAGTTAACAGCTAAGAAATAGGCCATTAGGAAAAAGATCATAAATTTTTCTCGACCAATCGCAACCATCCCGGCTACTAAACCTGTGACAGCTAACCCTCCACCAATTACACTAAGTACATGAGCGACCGTTCCTTGAATATATTTTGCACTAAACTCAGCTACTAGTGGTGCTCCAGCATACAACGAAATAAACATTACTGGAAAGACTAAAATAAATGCGGAAAGCAATGGTAGACCAATAATTGTCTTGGTTAAGTCGCTGCTATTTCCCTTTGCCGCATATTTATCAACCAGTTTCATAATATAGGTGTTGACAAAAAATCGTGCCTGATAAAGATAAGCGCCTAACAAACCTATTGGAATAGCAATCGCAGCAGCTGAGGAAGCATCCAGATCACTAATCAAAGCCACCGGAACAGCAATCGCAGTTGCAATCGCAGGCTCGGCCGATGCAGCTCCACCTGCTCCGCCAACATTAAACAATACCAATTGAACAGCAGCCCCAACCGTCATTGCTGCCGGAATATCCCCCATCACTATACCGATTACTAAAGCAGTCATTAATGTTCCATACCTTAATTGTAATGTGGCTAAAGAAACCCTAGCCAAAATAAACCAACACCATAAAGCAATAATTGCAGCTTGCATTATACTTAATCCGTTTTCCATAATTACACCCTTTCTTAGTCAATCGATCCACACAGTTTTTTACCATTTAAAAATTATCAGTAAAAACATCCCTCCCCAAGGTAACGCTTTCACAGATTATAATATCTAACTTGACATAATAAGTCAACAACATTCATAACATTTTTTCTTTAGTATCGAATACAAGTTGTCTAAACAATGATATTAACACTGCATATTTTATGTGAAATTGTCCATAAATTTTAGTACCTCAATTAATCGTAGTAAAATGAGGGCTGAGGTCATCCACCAATAACGTCATCTTTCTTTGTTTACTCTCAACACCATTCATTATCCCTCATCTCTCAGTTGTTCAAACAGATAAAAAGCATTAAAAAATTTTTAGCTTCTGCTAACATGAATTCAACACTGCTTAAATGCTTTCATATCAATCTCTACTTCATTTTCTATTTTAATCAAAAGGTAGCTATGCTCTTTATGAAGAATACCAATCGAATGATAAAACTATAAGATGAACAATACTTATCTAAATCGAAAAAAAAAGACAGATGATCGATTGTTATTGTCGATCATCCGCCGTTTTTTCAATTTCTTTTTAACTTCACCTTGAATTTACAATTTAAGTGCAACACATAAAAAATGACTCATAACGAATTTCCAACTAGAATAGGTCTGTCGAAGAACACTATCAGGAGGAATTCAATTATGAGCCACTACACCCATCTTACCATAGTCGAGCGAGAAAGGATTTTTCTGCTCCATGAAAATGGCTGTTCTCTTAGAGAGATTGGTTCTGACATCCATCGAAGCCAATCGACAATCTCTCGTGAACTGAGTAGAAATAGTGAAAAAGAATACTCACCTTCCCATGCGAATAAGAAATATAAAGTACGCAGAAAAAATTGTGGACGACATAAAATCCTAGATGATTCACGGATTTGGTCAATCGTCCGCCGGTTATTTGTCGATCTTCAATGGTCGCCAGAAGAGATTTCTAATCGATTAGCTTATGAGCAAGCCGATTTTCACATCAGTTTTGTGACGATTTATCGGGCAATTTATAATGGAACGTTTGACATCACTCCATTGTCTAAAGGAAATCGCGGTTTAGTTCGTTCTTTACGTCATAGAGGAAAAACGCGTCATACTAAGAACCATACAGAAACTCGTGGGAAAATCCGAATCACTCACTCTATTCACGACCGTCCTGAAACTGCTGAAAAACGGAGTGAAATTGGGCATTGGGAAGCTGATACAGTGGCTGGGAAAACAGGAGGTGCTTGTTTAGTGACGCTAACTGACCGGAAATCTCGTTTTCTTATAGCAGGGAAAGCACTCAAGAAAAATTCTCTTTACGTTTGCGAAAAGATGACAGAACTATTTAATACTGTTGATAGAGAGCTTGTCAAAACCATCACTCCAGATAGAGGAAAAGAATTTTCTAAACACTTCGATGTCACCCAGTCTTTGGAAGGCGTTCCGTTTTATTTTCCTGATCCTCATGCGCCATGGCAACGCGGAACGAATGAAAATACGAATGGATTGATTAGGGAATATCTACCGAAAACAAAAGAAATGGATACCGTGGAAGATACAACGATCTATCGAATGGTTGAAAAACTAAATAGCAGACCAAAAAAATGTTTAGGTTGGAAGACACCTTATGAAGTCTTCTTCAATAAAGTGTTGCACTTGATTTGACAATTCGCCACTTAAAAAAGTGAACCTTTTTAGTACATGTTATAACATGGTTACAGTAAAACGAGGAAGGTGTAAATATTTTTTCGATGTGTGATTCGTCTAATCGTTCTTTTAACTCACTTGTTATAATAATGGAAATTAGCTGATGATACATCAAAAATACTGAATAGATGATAACAACTTGTACTAATCACAAAATAGTTAAGAATACCATCTACGTTGATTGAATCTCTTCCGAAAAACTAGATTACCTAAATTCTAACGTACGTTTTGCTGACTCAGATTAGTCGTCTATCGCCAAGTAACACCAGATCAAGTAATAAATTTCCTTCATTCTATGTTTTATTTGCTATGACATTTATTGCTTGGTTTTGACATCAGTTTGTAAAGCTTTTTAATCATTATAAACAATTCTAAATTCATTCAATCATCACTGCCAACAGGATAAGGAAAGAATAAACCTAGGAAAAGCTTCACTCTTTCTCAATTTTATCGAGTACGTTCTTATCCTCCTGTCGCACCCAAAGACTCCCCAATAGCTCCCCCAGGATGCCACGTGACATAGTCTCGAGGAGAAATCTGCTTCTCTTCTTGCAAAAGAATCGACAAAGCCTGCAAGAGCAGGGTTTGCTTAATGATAGATGCTCTTGGTGGTTTATTCAAATCGTCGCCTTCATCCTCCGTGCAGGTGCATAAACAAACATCAGACAACTGGCTCAGAGAAGACTGAATACTTTTGGAAACACCAATAATTTTTGCGCCATTTGCCTTTAAGGTTCGTATTGAGTAGAGCAGCTCTTCTGTTTCTCCACTATTAGAAATTGCAATGACTATATCTTTTTCCTTTACTTGCCCACTAGAACCATGTACTGCCTCTGTGCCATCTAAAAAATAAGCTGGAGTTCCTGTAGACGACAACAACGAAGCGATATAACCAGATACATAGGATGGTTTGCCAATGCCTGTTACATGTACTCTTCCGTTACAATCTTCTGCCTTTAGGATCATGTCCTTCGCTTCTTCTAACGTATTTATATTGATTGTTTCAAACAGCTCATTAACTTCTGCCTTGATTGCTTGTTCAAAATGATTAATCATATACATCCATTCTTTCCTCTTTATTGTTTAAAGATAGAATAGTCCTTTGAATCATGAGGTGCAGTTTGTAAGAAAAACTTTGTTCCCTTTTCTTGAATATATCGGATATGTTCAATTTCCTCTGGGCTGAAATAAGCATCTAACTGTTTGATCATTACACGGCTAGCTGGATAAGGAAGTTGAACTTCCGCTATTACAAAACCCTTTTCTACAGCCTCTCTCAACACTTCCAGATTTTTGAAGATGATCATTAAATTGCATTTTTCTTCTCGATCCTTTTCCAAAAAAATGATCAGCTGTTCAACAGAAAAAATCCCTACCCCGTTTTTCTTTGGAAAACTAAGCTGTAGAACTTTCGCAAGAAAAGGATCATCAATGTGAGAAGGATCTACAACTGCAATGAAATTTGCGTTCACGAAGCTATTCCAGTTTAAAGCTACCGTTGCATGCAGCAAGCGGTTGTCAACACGAACCAATTTGATCTTTACACTCATCTACTTTTCACCTACTTGCTTTCTACTTTTGTCATTTTTGAAAAAATCAGCTAAAAAATAGACTAATAATTTCCCTTGAAAGCTGCCTCGAATGTCTAAATGAAATATTTCTTCATACCGTTTTATTTTGTACAGTAATGTATTCTTGTGTAAAAACAGCTTCTCAGCAGTTTTTTTCACACTAAAATCATTTAAATAGAGTTGCTCAATCACTTGGATAAACTCATCCACATCAATCTGATCAGCTTTTCTTTTGTAATAATCGAATACATTGGAGGTAATTCTCCTAGATGATTTTGAAGCAAAGTAGGAAAAGAGATTGTCTTCAAAATAAATTGGCTGGTCCTTCTCCATAGAAACATTTTCCTTTAACCATAAGCAATTATTGTAGCTAAAATTGTATAAATCAGTGTCTGATTGAATAGAGCCGACTGCATAATAGCAATCAGATAGGCCCCATTCTATCAATTCATTAATAAATGTCTCAACATAATCTAAAACTTTTCTTTCCGCAATTTTTTTAGGAATCGACTTAAAAATCAATAAATAACGCGTATTCAATAGTGAATAAATTGTACTGCGATCATTGATTTTATATTTAAGCCCTGTAATCTCCTCGTTGTCAAAGCCTTCCTCGTTGATTATGCAGATAGGAATGCGCGGGAGTGTACTGTCAAACTTAATCTTTTTCATCAAATCTTCGGTATAACGATAATTTGTACGTTCTTCCCTCAAAAATTCCTTAATCAGCTGATCATCCACAGAAAGACTTTCCTTTGCGGATTGCTGATTCAGCTCATACTGAATGCGTGTTTTCAAGGAATCAAACAAAATATTCCCTACTACATTGATTGCTTGCTCAGGTCCGTTGATCCACAAGTAGCCATACTTCTTGTTAGACACAAGGATTTCATAAATCCTAATACTGGGATTAGTTTCATTTATTGCTACTTGGTCGCCAATTTTTTCTTCCAAACTGCAGAATACTATTTTACCTTTTTCATTTAACAGACCAATAACATAGTCGGGATTTTCCTGAACTACATGAATGAATTCCCTAAAAATTTGATCCAATTTCATTTTGATCACCAAAAATTCTATTTTAAAATAACTATACCATAAAATTTATTGACTACTTTGCATTCAACGTTCAAACTATCGCCAACTACCTGTTATTGTTTAGATCTGATAATAAGACAGCATTGCCTTAATTCTCTGATCTGTTTCTGAATTTGGTTCCATTACAGGTCCTCTGGTAGGTCCAACCTCTGCTATACCTGCCAGCTCTACTGAACGTTTTAATATAACTGGAACAGTTCCTAATTTTAATACACTTCTTAATTCTTCAATTTCCTGCTGCAGCTGTTCAGCTTTTGACAGATCTCCTGCTCTATAAGCAGCATCTAATCCCACAAGTATTTCTGTGATTAAATTGCTGGTCCCAGCAATGGCTCCAGTTGCGCCTAACTGATAGCCTGCTAAAATTTTCGAATCTGAGCCGACTAATACTTTCAATTGTGTCCCTTTGGCAATTTCGATATATCCCGCTAGATTGTCAATTTCGCCGCTGCTGTCTTTTATTCCTTGAATATTGTCAATTTTTGCCAATTCCTTCAATACTCTTTTGGAAATATTTATCCCTGTATTTTTCGGAATATTGTATAAAAGAATGGGAAGCTTGACGCTTTCCGCCACTCTTGTATAATGAGCGATTAATTCATCTTCTGATGGTCTGATGAAATACGGAGTAATAACAGACAAAACATCCGCTCCCAATTCCTCAGCTTTTTTAGACAGCTCGATGGTTTCTTTCGTTGAACAAGCACCTGTTCCTACGTATACAGGGACTCGCTTATTTACATGAGTAATAACCTCTTTTGTAAACTGCATTTTTTCTTCATTGTTTATTACATGAAATTCTCCGTTGCTTCCTAAGGGGAAAATTCCTGACACTCCTTTGTCGATTAAGTGGTCTACCAAATTTTTCATTGCATCGATGTTTAGTGATTCCTCTGTATCTCGATGGAAAGGAGTCACAATTGGGGTAATAATTCCTTCAAACACACATCTTTCTCCTATCTGTCTTCTAACCGTTCGTTTGTCAGCACAAGGCTTTCATTAAATACCGTAAAGCTGTCTTTAACCAACTCATCTAGATCAATCATTTCTGCCATGGTTCCTCTCATATACAGATCAATAAACAAGGGCAGATTCAATCCGCTTAGTACTTTATGCTCATATTTCTGAGTTAAAACAGTTAATACATTTGATGGCGTTCCACCAAACAAGTCAACCAAAGCAATTGTTGGTCCCTCAAGCTCAGCAAAAAGCGCCGTAGCTTCTTGATAAAAATCTTCAAAGGATTTTTCAGGCAATAGAGAAAGGGTATACACATTTTCCGTGGCTCCGGCAATCATTTCTGCTGAGTTCACTAGTTCTTCACCGAACCGTCCGTGGGTTGCTACAATAATGTTCAATTTAGCCATATCTGCTTCTCCTATAAAACACGTAATTTTTCCATAACAATCTCTGTCGAGTATGCACAGGTTCTTTTTTCTGATTCAACTGTTCGAGCAGCCGTATGGGAGGTTAACAAGAAGTTATCCAGAGCTAACAGCGGCTCTTTATCAGCAGGAGGTTCCTGACTGAAGACATCAAAGCATGCACTCCGAATTTCACCTGAGATCAATGCCTCATACAACGCTTTTTCATCAACAATACCGCCTCTAGCAGCATTAACTAAGCAGGCTGTCTTCTTCATCATCTGAAATTCATTTACAGAAATCATATTTTTGGTATTATTAATTAGTGGTAGGTGTAGTGAGATATAGTCTGAACTTTTCAGCAAATGATCCAAATCGACTTTTTCAACTTGGTACTCGTCTAATACTTCGGTTGAAATATCGAAAACATCGTTTACTTGTACAGTCATCCCTACGCCTACTGCTTGTTTAGCTAAATACTTGCCGATTGCTCCAAAACCAACGATTCCTAAAGTTTTTCCACTAATTTCATAGCCTGTTGGCTTTTGCCACTGGTGATTTTTGACTCCACGAATAGTAGGCCATAGATTTTTAGCTTCGCAATAAATCATGCTCATCACATGTTCAGCAACAGCATTTGAGTTTGAACCGATTGTTCTTCCCACATAAATGTTCTTGCTTTCTGCGTAAGCAACATCAATATTATCTGTCCCCACTCCAAATTTACAAATCACTTTTAACTTAGGACATTGATCAAGCACTCTTTTATCCATGATATCCACACCAACGATAATAGCGTCTGCATTTTTAGCCAGCGCTAAAAATTCTTCATCTGAATAGGCCAATCCTGTATCATTGTAATGAACCTTTAAGCCATATGACCGCATTTTTTCAATCTCTGATTGCCCATAAGCCGCAAAACCTCGTGGGGTTATTAATACATTCATTTCACAACTCCTTTATATAATCCCTAAGAACGTCAGTAAAATCGCAAAAGCCATAGTAACCAAGATAATGTTTAAATACTTCGGTCCCTTTTTAATAATGTAAAAATACATTGCCATGACTAAACAAAACGGCAGCAAGTTTGGCAGCATCCCATCCAAAATCTCTTGCACCGAAACCTTTTCAGCATTGTTGGCAAACTCCAATATTGTAGAAAACTTGACATAAGCAGCAGATAAGCAACCTATCATGAATAAGCCTACGATACTGGCAATATCAATAACCTTCTTGATTGCTCCTGACTGCAAAATGTTCATTACTGAATTCTTCCCCAAGGTATAACCTTTATTGAATAGGAACCATGACCAACCATAAGACCATATCAAGTAAATCAGAGCTGGAATAAACGCAGCAATTACCGATCCATCCAATGCCATTGGAACAAAGATAGCCAATGGAATCGTTGCAACAATCCCCTGGTCGACACTATCGCCAATCCCTGCTAACGGTCCCATCAATCCAATTTTCAATGATTCCATCACTTCAGGCGTGATTTCTTCATTCCCCATCGCTCGTTGTTCTTCTAAGGAGATAATGATTCCGTGAATGACACTGCCCCAATTACAGTTAGTATTGAACATTTGCACATGCCGTTTCATTGCCTCTTGTAACCCATCAGGATCATTCCTATAAACCTTACGCAAAATTTTATTCACTGAATAACTAAAAGCCAAAGCTTGCATCCGGTCAAAGCTGACAGGTACCTCAACTGCCAACGTCCACTTCCACCAGGCCTTCAGCAGATCTATCCGAGTAACTCTCTTATCTGATACTGTACTTGCTTCGCTCACGCATATTCCTCCTCATCAGAATTTTGTTTAAACAATGAACTAATCATGGCAATACATACAGCAAATACTGCCCCTGTCAGCATTGAGAAGCCCATTACAGAATAAAGGAAGAACCCTAAAACGAAAAATGGCAAATATTGTTTCTTCCCCATTACAACAAGAGTCAAGGCAAAACCTAAAGCCGGAAGCATGGCTCCTGCATTCGATAACCCATTCATCAGCCACTCAGGAATGACATTAATAAACGCTTTTACAACGTTTGCCCCAAAGAGGGTAGCGATAAAAACAGGTGTAAAATAAAGTACTCCATTGGTTAGCCAAGGAATCATAAATGAGAACAATGACAACTGATCATATTTTTCTTCCTCAATCAGCTTATCTGCTCGCGTATTATAAAAAGAGTTAAAGGTCCGTCTAACGTTATTAATCAATACACCTAAGACTCCAAACGGAACCGCTAGCGCAACCGCTGCATTGGCATCTAAATTACTTAACATAGCTGCTGGAATCGCAATACAAGCTGCCAAGGCCTGATCACTAGGAATATTTCCCCCAGCCTCAATTCCACCCATGTAAATCAATTGAATCGTCGCTCCATACAAAAGCCCCTGCTGAACATCACCAAAAACCAAACCAATAAACACACCCAACACAACTGGCTTCCTAAATGCAAAGGAAAAGAAATACTGTGCTCTTCCCATTGCAATCCAATAAATAAGACCTACTAATGCTGATTGGACTACCATAATAATCTCCTTTTCTATTTATAATTTCGCGACCGCATTTTTTAGTGTTTCAGATGGGTAATCTGGTGTGGTTTGGAAATAGATAGCAATTCCTTGTTTTTCTAATTCCAAAAGTAAATCTGCATCTGTTCTATCTAATGTAATCGCGTTGTTCACTGCTTTTCTGCCAGGTCCACCACCTAAGCCCCCAATTTGAACCTCTTTTAAAGCCAATCCTTTATTAACTGTTTCACTAAGCTCCTTCACACTCTTAAACAGTAGCAGCACTCGATTTTTCTCTAGTTCTCCTTTCTGCTGGACTTCTACTGCTTGATCAGAAGACAATACTCTGATTCGAACGCCTTTTGGTGCTGCCATCTTAAACACATCCTGCATAAATGTATCCTTGCTTAATGCTGTATCAACAGTGACAATTTCATTAATATCACACTGCTTCAACCACCGTGTAATTACCTGTCCATGAATCAACCGGAAATCTACTCTTGTTAGTGCAATCATTTTTTCTTCCTCTTTCTATCTGTATTCTTTTATAATCGCTGAAATCTTTCTTGCATTCTCTTCAATTTCCTTTGAGGTTCCTTTAGTCAGAAGAGAACCGAAGCCACACACATCAACCCCGTTTTGTAGCCACTGTTCCAAGTTCTCTAATGTGATTCCGCCACTTGCTAATATCGGCATATCAGGCAAAGGTGTCTTAAATACTTTCACCAGCTGATGTCCATAAAAATCTGAAATAGGGAAAGCCTTAATAAAAGCTGCTCCTTCAGTCAATCCTTCTACTGCCTCAGAAAAACTAGTACAGCCAGGCGCATAAGGAATTTGATAACGGTTACAAATATGAGATACTCCTTCATTAAAAGTGGGAGAAATGATAAAATCTGCCCCTTCTAAAATAGCGTGCCTAGCCGTTTCAGAATCCAGAACGGTTCCAGCACCAACACACAGAGAAACACCATATTTTTCTTTCAATTTCCGAATAATTTCACCCGCATTATTTAAGGTGAAGCTCATTTCCATAATCGGAATACCTCCTGCCATACAGCCTTCTGCAATTTCACTAGCTCTTTCAATTGTTTCTGCTCGGACAATTGCCAATGCGCCGATATCATATAAAAATTTTGTTGTTACAGCTTTTTTCAACATCGTTTATCTCCTCCTAAGACTAATTTTCACATGATTCGTCAAATAAAGATATGGTCCGCAAAAACAAAAAAAGAGAGGCTAATTTGTTTTTGAGAACCATAAAAATATGTATCTATTTTCACATGACTTATTTTTTTAATAAAATGGGGGCGATATTTGGGTGAGATCGCAGGACAATTGCGGACGAGGATAAACAAATGAAACCGATATTTAATTCACTCTACTTTCTCTATTTATAAACGTTGGTATATCAGCATTCGTAAACAGCAAAAAAGCTAGGCTTTTTGTGTCAAAAATTTAACGCAAAAAGCCTAACAACAATACTACAGCTAACCAAACTAACATGAATAATGCCGTCCAACCGATTGCCAAGTAGAAATACGGCTTGTATCTGTTTTTATACTTATTCCTATTCATCTTTAAATAGTAATAAGTCAACGGCAGCAGATTGGCAAATAGGCAGCAGAAAATTAGAAATACATTTGGAAAATTATTCTGCGATTGATGAAGCAGTACCAATTGTTTAAACAGTATCAACAGATTTGCTAAAAAAGGAATAATGAATAATATGAGACTTTTACTAACTGCGGTCTTTCTTCGAATATCTTTCACGATGGTCGATTCCTCCAATAATATAGTATCTAAAGACAAATTGAATAATCGAGCCAGACGAATCAAGCTGTCAATATCTGGCGTTGTCTTCCCTGTTTCCCAATTGGAAATGGTCTTTTTAGAGACAAATATTTTTTCTGCCAGCTGTTCTTGCGTCAGCTTATGTTCCTTTCTCTTACTTTTGATCATCTGGTTGATTTCCATTTATCTTCACCTACACTCTATTATTTTGTCACAGCTTCTTCTATCCAATCTATTTCCTTTTGAGCAAAATGTCGATAGCAAATCCTTTCTATCATTGGTAATAGGAGGATTATTTGCCGATTTATAATATTTTTCTTTGATAAGCAAGCTCAGGATAGAATATTTCCACACTAAAAAAACCCGATCACTTCTATAGTGATAATCGGGCTTTATCGTAACAATAAATGTTTATACAGAGTGTTAATCTAAAATAATCAAATGTATTTGCTTGTTCCAGATTTAACACTTAGTTCCAAGCGCTAAAAAATTTCTCTAGTGCATCGGAGTCACCTTTTATGGTAAATTGATAACCGATTCTGTTGCTTTATCGAAAAAGTTCCCCTTATTTAAATCAAATGCTAGATCTAAGTACGTTCCAGGCTCGTGGAAGTTTCGTGCATCAACTTTTGCAACAAATTCTGTGTCACCAATGACTGAATAGAGCATCGTTTCGGCACCTAGCAATTCTGAAACCACTACTTTGGCACGAACCGTTGCTTGAGGAGCTGCATCGAGAGCGATTTGTTCACCGTGAATGTCCTCGGGACGGATACCGAATATAACCTCTTTGCCTTCATAACCTTTTTCTTTCAAGACTTTATTTTTACCTTCAGGAATTGTGAGACTTAAACCTTGATTATTAGTTAATATCCCATCCTTTAATGTTACAGTAAAGAAATTCATTGCTGGCGAGCCGATAAAGCCCGCTACAAAAACATTATTAGGGGCATTATATACCTCTTGTGGTGTACCGACTTGCTGGATTACACCATCTTTCATAATTACAATTCTATCGGCCATAGTCATCGCCTCAGTTTGATCATGTGTAACATAGATAGTCGTAGTCCCCAAACGCTGGTGCAATTTGGCAATCTCAGCACGCATTGACACTCTTAATTTCGCATCTAAATTGGATAACGGTTCATCCATTAAAAAGACGCGGGCATCTCGAACGATTGCTCTTCCTAAAGCGACACGTTGGCGTTGTCCTCCAGACAATGCTGCCGGTTTTCGATACAGATATTCCGACAAACCCAAAATATCCGCTGCATTTTCTACGCGATTTTTGATTTCTGTTTTATCATATTTACGCAGCTTTAATCCAAAAGCCATGTTATCGAAGACTGTCATATGTGGATATAAAGCATAATTTTGAAAAACCATGGCTATGTCTCGATCCTTTGGTGCAACGTCATTCATACGCCGACCATCGATCGTGAAATCCCCTTCCGAAATGTCTTCTAACCCTGCGATCATCCTTAATGTCGTGGACTTCCCGCACCCTGATGGACCGACAAAAACAATAAATTCTTTATCGTTGATCTTCAAATTAAAATCCGTCACCGAATACGTTTCAGCATTATCATATTTTTTATGAATATGGTTTAAGCTTAGTTCTGTCATATGTGTTCACCCATTTCTTTTTCTATTACGAATGCAGCTGATGTTCTTTTGCTAATGCCAGACAACCGTAAGTTCCTGCATTATCCTCTAATTTCGGAGTGACCAAATAATGATCCAAGTCTGGAACTTCTACGTAGTCATTTAAAAGCTGCTTAAATGCTGTTTTTATTTTGTTTAACACATGCTGCTGTTTCATGACTCCTCCACCGAAAATTATGACATCAGGTGAAAGCATGAGTGTGGTATTGTATGCACATTGGGCAAGATAATAAGCGATCAACTCCCAATGCTCATCTTCTTCATCCAGCTCCTGCCCCTTTTTTCCAGCCCTCTTTTCAATGGCGGGACCCGAGGCCACTCCCTCTAGACAATTGCCATGGTAAGGACAAACCCCTGCAAAAGAGTCTTTCGGATGTGGTTGAATTAGCATATGTCCCATTTCGGGATGGCTGAAGCCTTCAACAAACTGGCCATCAAATATAGCGCCACCACCAATCCCTGTTCCGATCGTATAATACACAGCACTGGATAGACCGCTGCCGTTACCAAATAAATATTCACCATAGGCCGCTGCGTTTACGTCTGTCGTCCAAGCGATTGGCACTTGAAAAGATTCTTTTATTGTTCCGACAAAATCAAAATTTTGCCAGGCCAGCTTTGGAGTGGACGTAATGTAACCATAAGTTGGTGAATCTCGATGAATATCAATGGGACCAAACGAGCCCACACCAATTCCAACTAATTCTGCGGCATATTCTTTGAAAAAGCCGTTCACTAAACCTATCGTTTCTTTCGGAGTTGTCGTAGGAAAGCTCTGGCGTTCAATAATTTCTAATTCCTGATCGGCGACTGAGCAAACAAATTTCGTGCCACCAGCTTCGATTGAGCCATAAATCATTATTGTTCACTCCCTTCTATAAATTAATTAAGCCGCTTTCTAATGAAAAAGTTACTTCACTATCTGCTTGTAAAAGAAAATCATGCCCTTTTTCTGTCTCATAAAAAGTCATACTCATGGTCAGACGATCATTTAAAAAAATCTCAACAGCTGAAGTATCACGGAAAATTTCGATGGTTAGGTAATTGTTTTCCAGAGGAACAGTCATACTACGCTTTTTCAATACTTCGCTTTCAGCTCCTGGTAAATCGTAAGGCATTTGTTCTCTGGAAACAGTAAAGTACTCCTGCTCAACATCATAACTCAGTAATAATGTATGCTCTGCCCCTTTTGCGTATTGAAGCTCTAACTTCGTTGCCAGTTTTAGGTTAATTTCCAAGCGTAAATAATGCTGATCGTAAACCAAATCCTTCAGTAAAAACAAATTCTTCTCTGTTTTAGCCTTCTCAATACTCTCCTGCTCATCAATTACTTGATAGATTGTTGAAATTGGTCTTTGCACTAGTTGATTATCAGTTACTCTCAGCTCTCTAGGTAAGGTCATAGACCCCGACCAACCATGTCCTAAATCATTTGTAGGCATTTTCCGCTGCCACATTTGCATCCAAGCGGTCATAATTCTCTGTCCAGCTTCATTTTCACATGTTTGAGGTGCATAGAAGTCTAGGCCTCCATCAATCTCGTGGAAATTTTCTACTTGAAATTTACCTGCTTGCCAATCGACGGTACCGACAAAAGCGACAGTTGAGTTAGTGTTTTGGTAAGAATTCCCTTGTGCGAGCATTTGAATCGGAGAAATAATTAAGACTTCTTTACCATCTATTTCAAACAAATCTGGGCACTCCCATACAATACCTTGTTCCGGAGTTCCTTCCAGCAACACAGAATAAAACTCCCAAGTGAGTAAATCCTTGGAATGAAACATTACTATTTGTCCACGATCATCCGAAGTTTTAGTAGCGACTACAGTGAAATAATCCTCCTGGCGTTGAAACACTTTGGGATCTCGAAAATCTTCAGTTGTTGCAACAGAGGCTACTTGATCTTCTGCAATTATCGGATTTCCAGCATATTTCTCAAAGTGAACACCATCCTCAGAAACCGCCAGACACTGAACCTGTCGGACATGTCCATCCACAACATTGTGTCCTGTATAAATCAAATACAACTTGCCATCCTTTTCTATGGCACTACCAGAAAAACATCCGTCCTTGTCATAGCTTTCTCCTGGAGCTAAGGCTACTGGCAGATGCTCCCAATGAATCAAATCTTTGCTTTTGGCATGCCCCCAATGCATTGGCCCCCAAATACTGTCGTAAGGGTAATATTGATAAAACAAATGATATTCTTCTTGATAATAAACAAAGCCATTAGGATCATTGATCCAGCCAATCGGAGCCATTAAATGAAATTTATTCCGGTATTCTGGATTGACTAACGGCGCATTATTTTTAATGAATTCGTTAGCTTTTGAAAGTCTTTGCAGCATTGAGTATTCTCTCCTATTTTATTCCTGTCCCAGAACCGCCAAGTCCCTGCAGAATATATTTTTGTGCGACGATATAGACAATAATCAGTGGAATCGTTGAAATTGTTAAAACAGCCATCACCTGATTGATATAAACCGGCTGTGTAGTATTAATAGTGGTAATTGCCACTTGCATTGAAAATTTGCTGCTGTCAGTTAAGACCATCAAAGGCCAGATATAATCATTCCAGCTTGAGATAAATGATAAGACACCTACTGTTGCTATAGCTGGTTTTGACATTGGCAGCATGATATGAAAGAACACTTTAACAATACTTGCTCCATCTAATTTCGCTGATTCTATGATTTCTTCTGGAATAGCGATAAAGAAATTTCTAAACAAATAGATATTAAAAGCGCTGGCCATCGCCGGCAAAATTACTGCCAGACGAGTATTGACCAAACCTAGTGAGTTAACAATAGTAAATTGTGGAATCAAAACCGTCTCCATTGGTACAATTAGTAAGGCTAAAAGAGCCCCAAAAATAATTTTCTTACCTGAAAAATTAACCTTAGCAAAGGCAAAACCCGCTAAGGAGTTGACAATAATCGAACCACAGGCAAAGGTTAATCCATAAAAAATACTGTTTAATAAATAAGTACCTACGCTAAAACGGGAAATGACATCTTGATACGTTTTAAACCAGTTAGCTGGATTAAGGCTAGGTAAAAAAGCTTTGAAAGAAGCTAAATTTTGATATACATCTGCTTCCGGCTTCATAGAAGAAACCACCATCCACAGCATTGGGAAAATGAATAATGCTGCCAAAAGGAACAGCAAGAAATATTCTACAATCATTAACGGTCCAAATTTCTTGGTCATGCTGGATCATCCTCCTTCACCAATTTTCTTTGAGCAATTGTGATTAAACCAATCATAGTGGTAAAGATTAACGCAATAGAGCTGGAATAGCCTACCATCCGGTCAGTAAAACCAGTTTGGTAAATGTAATACACCATCGTCATGGTAGAATTCATCGGGCCTCCTTGAGTCATTACCATCGGTTGAATAATCAGCTTAAATGCTGAAATTAAAGTTGTAAGAAGAATAAAAATTGCAGTTGGCTTCAATAAGGGCATGGTAATATAACGAAATTGCTGAAATTTAGAAAAACCGTCAATTTCTGCTGCTTCGTAAACATCTTGAGGAATATTTTGCATCCCACCTAAAAACAGCAACATCTGATATCCTGCGCCTTGCCATGCTGATACGAAAACAATCGTATACATTGCTTGTTTCGGGCTAGTCAAAAAAGGCTGCGAAGCAATTCCAATCTTTGCAAATAAGGTATTGATTAAGCCTTCGTTAGGGTTTAACAGGTACAGCCATAAAATCGAAATAACGACTAAAGACATCACAACTGGTGCAAAAAAGGCTACTTTAAAAAATATATTTCCCTTACGCTTTTTATTGATAATAAGTGCCATTCCTAAAGCGGCTCCCAACTGGACCGGAATAATCCAAACAACAAATTTAGCCGTATTCCAAATACTTTTTACAAAAATTGGATCGTCGAACAGCCGCTTGAAATTTTCCAAGCCGATAAACTGTCTAGCATCTGGTGTTAGTAGATAGTAATCAGTAAAAGCATAATAAATTACCATGATTACGGGGATAATTAGAAAAATGGTCAGTAACAGCAATGCTGGTGCTAGAAATCCGTAACCTATCAGATTGTCTTTCATTGTCGGTTTTTTTAACACTCGATTGTCCTCCTTTATATGGAAAAACAGCTGCTGAAATCGTCAAGCTCTGGCTAGGCTCTTTCTGTCAGCAGCTGCTTCAGAAAAATCTATTTCAATGAAGTATTAATTGCCTGTTGCATTTCAGCAGCACGACTATCCGCTACTTTCTGTACATCCGGATTTTCTTCAAAATAGCTAACATCTTGAACCGCTTGCTGGAAGGCTCTGGACACTTGCGGATACGCCACAACCACCGGGCGGGCATGTCCAGAAATTTGGTTTTGTTTAATCAGTACCTTCATTCCTTCTGATACATCGTCTTTGATTAATTCAACCGTTGAATTTCTGATAGGCAGAACGCTGTTTCCTAAACTCATGATACGACTAGACTCTGTATTGGTTGCAAATTTAATAAAAGCCGCTGAAGCATCCTTTTTCTCCGTTTTTTTAGTCATTGCCAATTGCCAGCTGCCGGTTGGTGAGACTAATTCACCAGTTGCATCTGAAACAGGGTAAGGTAAAATACCATAGTCAATATCTTGATAGTTTTCTTCCAAGTCTGCCATTGTCCAAGAACCGCTCAAAAGCATCGCATATTTTCCGGTTTCGAATCCTTTTTCAATAGGACTGATTGTGGTGTATTCTTTTTTTACCAATCCTTGAAGAAATTCCAACGCTTCGACAGATTTTTTATCGTTAAAATAGTTCTCTGCTTTGGTTCCATCATCATTAACCACATCACCGCCATTCGACCACACAAATGGTGTATATGCATAGGTCAGCATTTCATCTCCAGAGGCCATTTGCATGTCAATTGCAGGTGTTTTATATTTATCAGTCAATTTTTGGCAAATCGCTTGGAATTCAGTCCAAGTCCACGGATCCTCCAACGTTGGTAATTGATCTTCTGTAATGCCCGCATCTTTAAACAGCGACTTATTATAATAAACACCTACATTAGATTCCGAGAAACCAAAAGCATACATTTTTCCATCATAAGTTCCTTGCTGAACAATACTGTCTAATACATCATCCATATCAGCATCTTTTAGATAATCATCTAAAGGAGCAATAACTCCTGAGTGAGCATAAGCAGCAGTGTTGGGGCCATCTAAAGTAATAACATCAGGAAGACTATTGGTTGTAACTGCGGCGTTCACTTTATCTTCGTATCCTCCACCGCTGCCGCTACGAGGAATGTACTCAGTCACAGCTTTATATTCACCGGCATATTCATCATTAAAATTGTCCACAATCTCGGACCAAGCCTTTCCTTCAGGCGTTTCATCAGAAAATTGAACCCAAATTTTAATTTCCCCCGGATCGCTGCTACCTGAACCTTTTTCCTTACTGCCACCACATCCTGCCAAACCTCCAGCTGTTAAAGCTAAAATTGCTGCAAATGCTAACACTCGTTTTTTCATGATGTTCCTCCTATTTTTTTGAAACGTTTCCGTTTTTTTATAAATTAATTTGGAAACGTTTCAATTTATTGACTTTAAGATATCATTGAAATCGTTTTCTGTCAACATAGCTACAAAAAAAAATCGTTAAAAAACGATTTTTACTATTTTGTCGTCTCTCCGGCATGAAAGAAAACCGGTAATACCACCCGTTTAGGCGGTTCTTCATTCAAAATCATTGCCACGATCGTCTCTACCGAAACTTTGGCCATCTCCTCTATTGGCTGTACGATGGTTGATAGTAAATAGTCTCTTTGTAACGATAGTTTGATTCCATCACACCCGATAATTTGAAAATCCTTTGGTGCTTCCTTTCCAAGTCTATTTTGGGCTTTTATGACATCCAAAGCCATGAAATCATTGATAGTAAAAATACCATCAATCTCAGGATTATCAACGAAAAAAGTGTGCAATTGCTCGTCTAAATTACTAATTGGTTCGGGCATATCAAGCACCTTCACAGCTACTTTATTTTCCTCACAAATATTATAAAAGCCAGCTTTACGATTGTTCGTTTCATTAGGATAAGGCGAAACACCCCCAACATAACATAAATTTTTACAGTTTCGATTAAGTAATTCTTGAGCAGCTATCTGTCCGCCTAAAAAATTATCTGCAGTAACATAAGAAACTTGTTCCGAAAAATGCCGATCTATACTGACAAATGGCAAGTTTGATGATACATATTTATCAATGTCCGAATAGGTAATACCGATAATTCCATCCACTTTACTTTGCTTAACCATTTGGATATATTCTTTTTCTTTCTCCGCATTGCCATCGGCATTACACAAAAAAAGTTTATAATTTTTTAGGCTAAGAGCCTCCTCTACATAATAAGCAAACTCTGAAAAAAAAGGATGCCAAATCGTAGGTAAAATAAGAGCGATAGTATTGCTGCTATTCGTTTTCAGACCTCTGGCATACTCGTCAGGCTCATAGTTAAGCTCGCTTATGGCTGCCATCACTTTTTCTTTAGTAACCTCTTTCACCTTTACGCCATTAATTACTCTAGATACTGTGCCAACACCAACCCCTGCTAATGCTGCAACATCCTTCATAGTAGCTTTCACTTCACAAACCACTCCTTTCAAAAGAATTCCAAGTCTCATTATACCAAAAAAAGGAAACGATTCCAATTGTATAGAAATATTTTGTTTGGTACGGACAAGAAAAATAAAAAAATTCCACCTAAGTATTTGTATTTTGTTCATGTATATCGGTAATCAGTTAATACTTAAATTATTTTACGTCATACTATTTTAAATAATTCTGATAGTTAGTTTATTATCTCTTTAATGAGATACTCTAGTAATATTGTTTACTTAACAAAACAACTACTAAAACGAAAAGAGTTGTTTTAACGATAGATAATTCCAACGACTCTTAGAACTTTTTCCATTCGGTTTCGATTATTGTCAATCGGAGAAAAAGACTCCCTACATTTGCATCGATAGAGAACCTTTGAATAAAAAGAATACGATCTTTATCTCCTCAAATCATTATCAAGGTGCATTTGAGGCAACCTAGATCCTGATTCAAAGCAGCTTGACACATCTTGTGACCGTCATGCATAAACGGAAATCACCATCCGTAAAAGAGCGGCATAATGGCTTCAAAGAAGCGTTGAAGAAGAACAATTTCAGTTTTGACACTACGCAGAGTGTTTTCATTACAGACGTTTTATCTGAACATTTCAATTCTGAGCTGGATGCTTTTCTTACTGCTACTCCAGATACAGATGGACTTTTTGCAATCAATCTTAATCGCTTTAGAATTGATCGTTGCACTCAAGAGAATGCATAAAGATGTGCCCTCTGAAATAAAAATTATCGGCTTCAATGATATGCCTTAGGATCGTTATTCCACCCCAACGCTTTCTTCGATCAAGCAAGATACAGATACTATCGCATTCAAAGCTGTGGAAAATCGGATAAATCTGATCGATAACAAAACTGAAACGGGGCAACCCATTGTTGCACCAGTATCATTAGTACTCAGAGAATCAACCGAAAAATAACCTGTTATCCCTATCCGCTTACTATATAAAGTCAGAGGATAGGGACTTTTTATAAAATCTAAGTACACTATTGGCAAGCCTTCTTTTGTTCATTACATTTAGTCTTATCTACGACAAAAATAATCCCTAAAATACTTTTGCAAAAGCAGCTATTCCGATTAGTACTTGAAAGAACCAACCTGTCCTACCTCTTCAAAGCCCGCCATCCGACCTTCACCTTTAAACAACTCTTTTCCTTGTTCAGTAAGCTCAATGTTTATGGTTGTATTCGCATTTTCGCGGATAATCCGATTCATTTCACCTTGACTTGGAGCCATCAAATCGTGGCCGATTTTACTATCAATAGTTATTTTTAGTACCCTATTCTTTTGCTTAAGAATAATTGATAGTTGGTCATTGTCGCGCGTGATTGAGTCAACTTTTCCTCCATAATAAGTCGCAATTCGATATTCTTTTCCGTCGATAACTAACACACAAATCAATCCTAAAAATTCAAAACCTATAAAAGGAATGTCTGCCAGTGAAAAGAAAAACTGAGCATCCTTTGGTTGGAACTCATTCGACTGTGACCAGATATAAGCTTTAGGAAATGATGTTCCCCAATCTTTTTCAATATAGCCTGTTCCCCTAGAAAAATCTATCCTTTGGTCATTCCATTGGAGACTCCCTTGTAGAGAATGTGACATGCTTAAAATTCCATGATAGCATTCCATAAAGCTTAGATAAGAAAAAGGACCCATTATACTTGGGGAAAATTTGCTGCGTTGAATTGGAGAAAACGGACCATACGTAAGTTGACCTGAAATAAACAGGTTTTCTTTCTCATCCTGGATATCCAACGAAATTCCTTCTTCTCCGAAAACATTGTTTCCAATCCGCACATAAAAACGATCTTTTTCAGCAAAAAATTCATCCTCAGAAAAATGAATCACATGGGAACTTTCATCATGTATAATTTGAATAAAAGGGTGTTTACTTCCATCTCTCTCAATAGAAATCCCTGGAATAAAAGCATAAGCATGTTGCTCTACTTGATGTTTTAAGTACCAGCCTTCAAAGAAAGAATGTTTCTTTTCTTTTCCGTGATAGTAAATATCTGTTGTTAGTGTCATTCCTTCATCATCCTTTCGGCTAAGTGTTTCCATTCAAGTTCATTATACTGAACTGCTGGAAAAGTAGCTAAGGATGAACCTTTAAAAGGCTTCTTAACCCATTTACTCCCTCTCAAATAATCACTGCAAACCAGTTAAGCTAAAAGTCGTTCTTAACTATGCACACCTTTTTGTTCGCATCATTCTTGTAGAATCGTTCAAATACTTTATCTATATTTTTGTCCTTCTTCGTAAAAATACCACTCCATTTGTCCATGATGTGATCTGAAAATCAGCATTGGTTTAGTATTGGGAGAGGGCTTTTTCTATCTCACTGGAATCTTTTTGGACTTACTGTAGAACAAATGCTTTTTGAAGTATACAAAAAAGTGTTAGCGACAACTGCTGCCACCAACACTAGATATTGTAGAGCCAAATTTTTTACAGCTCTCATGCTTGGGAAAAATGTGCTGATTCAGTCATCAAGCGACAGATTTAGTCAGCCTATTGTAAATTCTTTTTATTTCTGCTAAAGGCTTGTATAGCGTCTAAGTAATCTGCTTTTACCGCTTCAGTTGCTGCAACTACGCAATCTTCTAAAAAGTATTCCTGCGATGTTTCGGCTAAAAAGTCCTTTGTTTTAGCCCCTCCTACTTTGTTTGCATAGGTGTAGTAGTTGATTTTGGCGATTCCCTTATCGATTGCACTTTGGTAATCTGCAGCACTGACACCTGAACCACCATGCATTACTAAAGGGATTCCTACTTCCTTGTAAACTTCCTCCACCCGATTCAAATCTAGTTTCGGCTCATTTAGATAGATCCCGTGAACTGTTCCAAAGGCGATGGCTAGGCAATCAACTCCAGTGGCTGCCACAAATTGCTTGGCCTGGGCCGGGTCAGTATAGATATCGATTTTACCAATTTCATCATCATCGGGGACTCTTCCTTCTCCACCACCTAAAGAAGAGGTGAAGACATGGCCCAATTCAGCTTCGACACTCACACCTAAACTATGAGCAATTTTGACAATTTCCTTTGTGCGGGCAATATTCTCTTCAAAGGGAAGGTCCGAAGCATCAATCATCACTGAAGTAAAACCTAATTTCATCGCACGAACAATTGCCGCAAAGCTTTTCCCATGATCTAAATGAACGACTACTGGTACCTTACTCTGTTTGGCATATTGCAACATAATCGGTCCAATTTCTTCTAAAGGAATCAAGCTGTCATGGCCTTCTGCATGCTGTAGAATCACTGGCAGGTTTAATTGCTCAGCTGCTGAGATAGCAGCTCGCACCATTTCCAAATTAGGAACATTGAAGGCTGCAATCGCAATTTTCTCTGATCGGGCTTTGACCAATACTTCTTTTAAATCTGCTAACATAAGATTCCCTCTCTCGACTGATTGATTTCGTTCACAACATTCTCAGCTAAGGATTTCATGGTTTGATATGGCATACTGGTTGTATTAATAAAATTGGGAATCAGCCAGATAGCTCGTGTCACTTTTTTCCCTTGATTAAGAGTCAGAACAACTTTGATACACCCTAGCGTCTGCTTCTTTTTCTTCACTACTTTTTCTAACTGCTCTTCCATCATCTGACAATCAATGATAGCTGAAAAAGGATAAATTTCCGGTTTTAAGTCCTCCTTGGTGTACTTTTTATGATTAGGCAGACAAAATTGTTGGTTTTTATCATCGAAAAGAAGCAGCTGATTAATTTTACGGGAAATCTCAAAGGTAGCTTCTTCTTTAACTTCGATAGCTGTGTCAAACTGTTTAAGCAATTCTTCTTTGGTTCTATTCTTGATAGTTTGGCTGAAATTTTGACTGGCTTTCTCATAACAATCCTTGCAGACATAGCCATCCGCACACTTAAACTTGATGAAACGTAAAGATGTTTTGCATATCAGACATTCTTTCAATTTTCGTCACCTCCTGCAAGTAGAAACAGCTGTGTCAATTTTAGATAGCTTTGGTAGCGCCCATTGTATTTTTTTACAAGCATCGGGTCTGGCTGAACCAACTGATAATCTGCCTCGGGAAAATCAACGAACCCCTCCACACCCATCATTGCTAAAATTGCAGCTCCGTGAACTGCTTCTTGTGCAACTAACACACGCTTAATGGGATACCCGAGAATATTAGCAAATAGGTTAATCCACAAATCACTTTTGGCGCCTCCTCCAACTATCGTAAAATATTCTGGCTGATCTTCATTTCGCATTGATTTGAACAGCTGACGAATTCCGAAGGCTAATCCTTCCAGCACAGCTAAGTACATTTCTTCTCTCGTCGTTTCCAGACTTAAGCCAACAAAGGCACCCTTTAGATGTGGATTAGCAAATAAGGTTTTTTCTCCATTCATATGAGGAAAGAAAAGGACATCGTTTTCGCCTAATAATTCCTTAGAAATCTGATTTTGCTCTTTTGCATATTCCTTCGTATACAAAATATTTTCCAACCACCAGCTGTTTACCTTTGCTCCCGCCTGAACGGTTCCTTGGGTGATGATTGATCGGTCGTCTTTAGTAATTTTGGCAACCACATTTTTTCCTACTTTTTTTAACTGGTGCTGACTATTAGGAATTACTACTACCCCCGAGGTCCCTAAAGAAACCAACGGCTGATCGTGTTTAAAACTGCCAGACACCAAAGCCGATGCTACATTGTCGCCCGTTCCTGATACAACGGGCAACTGCCGTTCAATCCCTAGTCGTTCACACACCTCGGGGGTCAAAATGCCAACAACCGTTGATGCTGGTTGAATCGACGGGAATATTTCAGCATCAAGCTCGAACAGCTCCTGCACCTCTTTTGACCATTGATCCGTTGTTAAGTCATATAAAGAAGAAGTAGAGGCATCGCAATAATCGGTCGAATAGGTTCCAGTCAACTTCAGTTTTATATAATCTTTAGCAATCAAAAATTTGCTAATCTGCTGATAGCTTTCTGGCTCATTTTCCTTTACCCAAAGCAAACTGGCTAAAGGACTTCCGGTTGAGACAATTTTAGCTATGTGAGCAGTCTGAGGATTTGTTGTCAGCGTTTGTTTGATAATTGGCAAACTATTTTTGGTACGATTATCATTCCACATAATGGCTGGTCGGACAGAAAAACCGTGTTTGTCTACAAACACGGTCGTGTGCATCTGGCCAGTGATCCCAATCCCTGCGACCGTTTCGGCAGGAACGTGCTGGAAGAGCTCTTTCAGCCCTTCCAAGGCAATTTCTACCCAAGTATCTGGATCGATCTCTGTCCAGCCTTTACAAGGAGTAAGATAGTCATACGCATATTGCATTTCATAGACTGGTGTCAATTCTTGGGTAACCGCAGAAATCTTAATTGATGTGGTCCCAATATCTAACCCAATATAAATGGACGGCTTCATACTTGCTCCTGCTTTCTATTTAGTCGAAGGTAATAATAGTCTTCAATGTTTCTGGTCGTAGTGCATACTCAAAAGCATCTACTGCATCTGTGTAGTCAAAGGTCTTATCAAGCAATGGCGTGATATCTACCAGTCCTTTAGCAATCAATTGAATTGAACGATAGAAAGTACGAATTGTCGGACTAACAGTCCCCGTAATTACTTTTTCATAGGAATGTACGGCGCCCATATTAGTTGGTACTGGATCGTTTGGATGCAAGGAGCTAAACATAAACGTTTGACCACCTGTTGCTGTGAATTCCATTGCCTGCTGGGCAATCGCTGGAATAGCTGTGGTATTGAACACCACATCGGCTCCGCGCCCTTCCGTTTGCTCTTTGACAAAGGCTACCGCGTCAACAGCAGTTGGATCGAAGGTAACATCTGCCCCTAGTTGTTCCGCAAGGCTTCGCCGTTCTTCATTTAACTCGCTGACAAGTACTCGTGCTCCTTGCAGCTTTGCCAACATCACGTGCATCAACCCCATTACCCCACCGCCGATGACCAAAACATCTTGACCGAATAAGATATTCGCCCGTTCGACGCTATTGACAACACAAGCTAACGGTTCAGTGAAGGCACTATGAGTAAAAGGAACCTCCTTCGGGTATTTGTACAAGTCCTTACTTTTAACTGCGACGTATTGAGCCATCCCCATGAAACCGGAGATACCCTCTGGATTTTGAAACGTTGAAGAGGATGCCACTTCGATACACAGATTTTCTCTTCCAATCTTGCAATAATGGCACTCGCCGCAAGCAGGAATAATATATTTCACCACATGATCGCCAACTTGGAAGTGTGCTGGATTCACAGCAGAACCAATTTCTGCCACTTCCCCGCTAAATTCATGACCGCCGATTCGAGGGAAGGAATAGACCGTATCCCCCAGATAATCGCGAATATCATTGGTACATAAGCCGTTGCTGCGAACCTTCATTAAGACTTCATCTTTTTCAATCACAGGTGTCGGCAGCTCTTGAATTTCCAACTGCTTAACCCCGATTTCTACTATTGCTTTCATCTAAAAATCTCCTGTCTAGCCTAAAATTCCTAAGAAACCAGTGACAATACCCACCACTACAATCAAGCCGATGATCTTCAATGAAGACCATCCGCGCTTCATCAACCAGTAAATCAACATAGTAAAGGCAAATGGCAGGATATTCGGCATTACCGCATCTAAGAATTGTTCTTGAACTTTAAAGGTGGTCGTTGAGCTAGCAATTTCCAATGCTACATGCATTTTTACATAGCTGGAAATCAGGCCGCCCATAACCATACAACCCATGATTTCTGCACCCCGCAATACTTTGTTTAGAATTCCCTTCTCGAGAAAATCCATCACAGCATCTGCACCGGCTCGATACCCAAACATGAAGTTGGCATAGCTCATACCCCAAGCAATGGCAATAATGGCTACCGCATAAATAATGGAACCCCAGATAGTTCCTTTTAAAGTTAAGTCAATAGTGATAGCTAACAAAATCGGGATTAATACCCCTTGGAAAATTGTATCGCCAATCCCTGATAATGGACCCATCAAGGAAGTTTTCAAACTAGTAATAAATTCGCTGGGAATCGCTACACCCTTCGCTTTTTGTTCCTCTAGAGCAATGATCATCCCAATAATACAAGAACCAAACTCGATATGAACATTGAAAAATTCAATTTCGCGTTTCATCATTTCTTTTTTCTTTTCTGGATCATCATTGTACAGGCGTTTGGAGATCGGTACAAATACGTGTGCAACAGCCTGTCCCATCATGCGTTCGTAGTTGTAACAAGTTTGCGGCAAGTTTTCCCAAATCAGCCAAGAGCGGAATAAATCCTTTTTGCGAATCAAGCTTCCTTCAACCTCTTTACTCATAGATTTCATCCTCCTCTGAATCAGATTTATGACTTGTTGCCTGTACGTAAATAAGTGCTGCTAATCCTGCGATCACACCCAACGGTAATAGGTCTAAACCAGAATAAGTTGCTAAAATAAAACCTAAGAATAAGAACACACGTGCTTCACCTTTGAAGATGTATTGCAAGGTAATCGCTACCCCAAGAGCCGGCATCATGCCACCAATAACGGTAAATATTGTCAGTGCAGTACCACTTAGTGCTTCAATAAAACCTGAGATGTAACTAGCACCAAAGTATGCAGCTAATCCGCAGGGAATAATTGTCATCAACGCAGTCATCAACTGTGGAAACAATACATTGGCACGCCATATCTTGTGGTACTCACCTTTTTCAATATAGTTGTCTGCCACGTGAACAAATACAGAACCAAAAGTCATCCGACCATACCAGACAATCGTTCCTAACAAGCCGATCGGTACAGCCACTGATAAAGCTGTTTTAGCATCTAGACCACCAGTAATAGCAAACGCTGTTCCTAAAATACCAGCCAGTGCCATATCCGCTGGCATTGATCCACCGGCAGAGATAAAGCCTAAATACACTAAGTTAATCGAAGCACCCGTCATCGCCCCCATTAACGGATCGCCTAAAATAATACCTGTTACCAATCCACAAACTAACGGACGCTGCAGCGACCATAACCCAACAAACGGCAGGTTCCCGATAGCCAGGAAATACACTACCCCACATAAAAATGCTTGAAAGACAGACATACATTTTTCCTCCTTTTTTATAAATTACAATAAGTTCGTAATTTCAATTAATCGTTGTTCTGGTACTAGCTGATAAAAGACATGTACGCCTTTGTCTACCATTTGACGAATTGCTTCTACTTCGGCCTCATCACAGGCAACATTTTTTATGAATGGTTTGCGTTCATCGCGGATACCCATTCCACCTAGATTTACCTGCGGCAGCTCGATACCACCTTCAACTAGCTTGGCATAAGTAATCGGTGTTTTAGTCAGCAATAAGCAACGTTCCTTCTCATTGAAAGGCTTCTTCAATTCTTCGATTCCCTCTGCAGTGGTAAAAGCGTCCACGCGAACCTTGGTAGGTGCCAGCGCTTTCAAAATACGTTTTTGGAAGGGGTCGCTGGCTACGACATCATCGATGATCACAATATGGTTGATACTATAAGTTGGCGTCCATGCAGTTACTACCTCCCCGTGAATCAATCGATCATCTACTCGTGCAAATACAATATTTTTCATATTTCTCGCTCCTTACATATTGGTTGTTTTTATACTAGTACTGTTACTAAAAAATGAACGGCTACTCCTCCAAATTAACTCCTAAATAGTTATTCACATCAATGAATGTTTCTGGTGCTTGGGATAAAAGTTTAGTTGAAATATCTTCAGCCGTCATTTCATCATTCATCCGAATCATAAAGGCCTCCAATACCATCGGCAAATTCATTCCAGTGATATGGCGAATTGGGTAGTCTCCCATCAGTGCCACCACTGCATTAAATGGACTGCCGCTGAACAAATCGGTAAAACAGATAATGTCTTCTTTCCCGCCAAATTCTTCAATTGCTTGTTTTATCTGATCCTTTAATCCCCCAATATCGTCAGTGGGATACAGCCCAAAAGCTTTGGCATCGGATTGTTCGCCAACAATCATCTGGGCGCTGCCCAGAATACTTTTGGCCAGATCTCCATGAGATACAAATATATATTTCATTCTCCATCCTCCTATTTTTTAAATATATTCATCCAACAATTGTGAAAGGTTTTCCTTGAAATTATCAAAGGTAGGATCTTTTACCAACCGATCAACAAATCCTTTTTCTTGAATAATCTTTCCAAGATAATTCCACAACTGAAAAACTTTTGCATTATTTTTCTCAATGGCCACCAGCATGACCAATCGAACCTTATTACCGTCAGTGTCCCAGATCAGCTCATCCTCCAGCAAAATCACTGATACAAAAGTTTCTGCCATTATAGGATTGATCGGATGCGGCAGAGCAATACCATTACCAAAATAACTGCTGCCTAGACCCTCTCTCAAATCCACTGCTTCTCTTAGCTGGAATACTTTATCATTGACTTTGGTGACTGAGCTTGAACAAATCTTGTCCAACACCTCTTTTTTGCTTAAAAATTTCCCATATTGAAAGAGTTGTTCATCAAATAAATTAACGATCTCAAATTTGTCATTAAATCCGTCAATCGCTAGCTTAATTTTGGAATATTCGGCTTCGCTAGGGAAGAAACTAATCAATATGGCACCCATTTGTTCAGTCAGCTCTGTTTGTTCAGTTGTAAAGATGACGTCGTAATCTTCCACGTCGATCGAACCGATTTCATGGGTGTTTAATAAGGTCAAAATCACAATTTCATTTGCAAACCAAGTCGCAAACCGTTGCCTTAACAAGACACTTTCGCTGCGCTTTAGGCTGGTAATAATCAAAATTCGTTTTTTCCCTGAAATGTCATTGTACTTAGCCAGATATTGGTTAAAATAAATCGCCAGATAAGCAATCTCGCCTTCTTGAATTCGTTTATCCACCGTCTCTTGCAGCAGCAAGCACATATAGGCTGCAATGTCGAAGCCTAATGGAAACGACTGCTTGATATGATCCAACAACTGGTTTTCGTTTTGAATATTGTACTCAATCCGGGTCAATAAAGGCATCAGATGCAGAGCTAACGAAATTCGTAAATCAATTTCCTGTGTAAAATCAATGTCAAATTTCTCATTAATTTCCTTTAGAGAATATAGAATAAACGTATTGACCTCTTCAGAGATGTAATCATCGTTCTCGTAGTCGCTTTTGCCTTTGATATAAATGGCTAGATTGACAATTTCTGATTGCGATATCGTGAAGGGAAAGCGTTCAGCTAGTCGGAAAAAGATTTCCTTTGAGACTTCAATTTCCGATTCAAAATCTCCTGTTTGATCGATTTCCCTTGATCCCACATAGAAACCACTCTTCATTCGCTTAATCGCCATCTCAATGTGAACAATCAAGTTCTGAAACAATGTCTCGGAAATGTGAAAATGATGCTTTAATAGAACACTTACTAAAATTTTTTCAATTCCCTGACGAAGCTTGTCGTAGCTGGACAAATTTTCTTGCTCTTGATGAATCCCAATATGACCAAGCTTCAGCAAGCATTTTCGCTTGTTGTACTCCGTGCCGACAATTACGACACCAGCATTTCTTTTTCGTTCAATTACCAGCTGATAGCCTTCCAGTACTTTGTCTGCCTCTTTCAAGTCTGAATTAAGAGTAGATGGAGCAATGAACAACTGGTCCAGCAGAACCTGCCGACTGATGGGCCCTCGCTGGTGCAACAGTAAAACACACAATTTCCGGACACGATCTGACTGATTTTGTTCAACCAGACCGTTGCTTTTATCCAACTCCTCTTGATAGGCAAGCTGGTCATTGATGATCAGCTTGCTCCCTTTAGAAGATACCGAAACGAGCTCTGCATGGTCTTTAGCAGTCAAGTATTCTCGAACACTCTTAATATCCGATTGGATCGTACGCATACTTACATTAAATTTAGTAACAAAGTAATCAGCAGTTAAAAAAGAGGGGCTGTGTTTTTCGAATTCTTTTAAGATTGCTTCTTGGCGCTTATTCAACACGTTGGTTCCCCTCCCTATTTCTTACATTTATTTCCCGTTCACTTCCGCGATAATCGCTTTAACACGCTCTTCCACGTTTATAATGGCGTCTTTTGACAGAGACATGATGTCAAACTCATTATGATTTTGTTCATAGGCTTGACCAAATGTTCGAATGAAGGCTTGTCTAAGATCAGAACCGTAATTTACTTTAATCAGATTCTGTTCCTTGGCTCTTCTAACTTGGTCAAAGGGAATGCCTGATCCGCCGTGTAAGACTAAATGAACTGATGACAGCTTTGCGATTTCCTCCAACAATGGGAAGTCTAGGTTTGGAGTTAAATCCATACCATGAACATTACCGATGGCAACCGCAAGCAGATCACAATTGGTTCGTTCCACAAACTCTTGGATATCTTCCGGATTTGTTTTATCATCACCTTCTGATACATGATCGTCTTCTTTACCGCTAATCGCTCCCAACTCTGCTTCTACTGGAATACCGTAGAAGTGACAGTATTCAACCGTCCGTTTAACTTCTTCGATGTTTTCTTCAAAAGGCAAATGAGAAGCATCTACCATAATAGAGGTAAAACCAGCCTCGATACAGGCCTTCACATCTTCAAAGCTTTTTCCGTGATCCAAATGCAGGGCTATTGGTGTTGAGCAATCCTGCATAACTGATTTCACCATATCGGCGATGATTTTCGGGCTGGAAAGCTTCAGGTTACTAGAAGAAATAGCAATATATCCGCCCAAACCGGTTGACTGATAGCCTTTAATAATTGCGGCTGTTAATTCGTAGTTTGTCGTATTAAAGGCTGGTAATACTAAGCCTTTCTCCTTGGCATAATCCATTAACTTGTAGCCGTTCACTAATTGCATTGTTTTTCCTTCTTTCTCTCTTGCTGAATCCATCATAGCTTGAAAAAGAAAGCAATAGGGTTGATCTTTTTGCAAGGTATATCCTGCAATCTTTACTTGTTGCAGTAGTTGCTTTGCAGGAATGGTCCTTTGCAGTGAATGGTTTAAGTGATAAGAAAGGCTTTATTTCAAAGCTACCTTTGCCACGGTTTAGGACGATTCTTTGTTTCAATCATGAAGTCTTTTTAGTACTAACGACAAATTGCATGAACCTTCCTGCAATTCTTTGGCTGCTAATATTGCTAAATGTTTAAGCGCGCTCTTTTTTAACTTGCTTTCATTACTTATTACTATTAGTATAACGAATTTGCTAGTGTCATATTGTCCAAATTAAAAAAAACAAAATCCTTCTAGCGAGTAAAAAGAAAAAACTGAACGAATCCTGTTTATCATTTCTGATAAAATGAGATTGTCCAGCTTTATTGTGTGATCCTCTATCCTCAGCTAAAGGAAATATCCTTTATCCTAGGTGATCGGTACTACATTTCTTATACTAAAAATAAGTCTCTCTCGGTAAATTTGGGTAAATAGCTAGTGCAGTAATCAGCTATCCTTTTAATGATTTTTTGAGATCATTGCCTCAAGCGATTGTATATAGCTCTCTTGAAGCTGTTTTGGGTATTCAATAACTAAATGCTTCCCATAGGAAATCAAATAATGAACCATATAGTCAAGTTCTTCTTGGTTGTATCCTCCTGTTAAATAGGAAACACCTTCGTGCTCCTCCAACAACATATTTGGATAATGATGTTTTAGAAACAATTCTTTTCCAAAAGGACTTAATCGGCAACGAAAAGAAATATCATGAAAGTTTTTTTCATAATACTCTTGGAACGCTCGCAACTCCTGAAGGGTGTGTGTTTGTTCAGCATTTTCGATAATCTTGATTTCTTCCATATAATCGCACCGGTAAGTTCCCCACTGTTTATTTGTCACATCAAGTGCACTGCAAAACCAAATCCCTTCTCGATAGAAAAGCTCTGCAATTTGCAGCAAAACTTCTCTAGTATAATACTGTTTATAAAGCAACTGTATTCTCTTTTCTTCTAAAATCGATTGCATAATAACTGCAAGAGAATCCACATATTTAACCGGAGCAATTCCGTAAAATTTTACAACCTCAAGTAATTTATTGACTTTTGCTTGTTGACTCTTTGGAAGCGTCGCAAGTAATTTTTGACGAATGTGCACATAGGATTTTTCAAAAGGTGTACTGGAAAGTAAGCTCTGGGCATTCAGTGCAAAAAAAATTGCTTGGATCTCTTCATTACTAAAGAATACTGGGGAGAGGAAGGCCTGATTAATAATTTGATAGCCCCCGTATCTTCCCAATTCTGTATAAAAAGGAAGACCTAATTTTTCTAGATCTTCAACATCTCTAAGAGCTGTTCTTCTTGAAATCTGAAATTCCATCATTAAGTCCTTAATCTTAAACTGTTGCTTATCTTTTAGAAAAATTAATTCTTGATTTAGTCGTTCTGATTTTTTCAAGCTGAGCCCTCCAGAGGATTTAATGGTGCCACAATTTGACACCTTATAATGCTAAACTTATTGTACAAAGCAGGAAAGGAAGCCTATCAATGAAGACCTTACTAATTAATGCTCATCCAGATTATACTAATTCTAGTCATTTTTCAAACCAACTACAAAAAAAGTTTGTACAACTTTTTGAAAAAAGATTCCCAATTGAAGAGTTAACGATTTTAACTCTCTATGAATCCGATATTCCGCGAATTGAACATGGAGAATTATTAAGCGTATGGAACAAACAAGCGTCAAACGAAAAATTGTCGGAGTCTGAACTTAAAATTGCGGCACAATCAGCAAAATTATTAGAGCAGTTTAAGGAGCACCATCGCCTTGTGATTGTTACACCGCTGCATAATTTTAATGTGACCTCTCGTATGAAGGACTATCTAGACAACGTGATGATTGCTAGTGAAACATTTAGGTACATTGCTGACCCTCTGGAAAACGGCAAGATGTCTGTCCCTCTGCTAGTTGATGATTATAAAGCTCTCTTGCTTTTTGCGAGTGGTTCAATTTATACACAAGGAGATTTTTATGGAAATGTTGATTTTGCTCCTCACTATCTTAAAATGATGTTTACTGAATTAATGGGATTTTCAACCTTTGCTATTGTTCGAGCGGAAGGTACCTCTATCCTGCCAGTAGATGAGGAAACAATTCTTTCAAAAGCTTTTATTGAAGTAGAAAAGGCTTTTTTAACACTTTATGATGATAAATAGGAAATTTCACTAGAATAATAATTTATCGAATAAGAGAATCCCAGGAATCATTCCTGAGATCTCTTTTTTTACCCAAAATTAGTTGTTGAACGTTACGATTCCCAATTTGGCTCCCTGACCATTTTGTGTGTTCAGGATTACTGAAACCTTCATCAATATTCTCATTTAATTCCACACCAAAGGCATATCTAATTATAGGATTCATGCTGTGCTAACTATATTTCATTAGTTTTTTCCTTAATATTAAATCCTCTTTTTATTCCATTACTCTCTATCTTCAGACAACTTATGAGCACAGTTGGTCGCCATTCATTTCTCTATTAGCATTAAAATTTCCTCATCAACTATTTGTATTTAGAGGAATTTAATAATCATTTCATATACTCAACGAAACGATCATAGTTAACAGGAATCCCATAACTTATTATAACACTTGTAATATTAAGAGGGTGTATTACTTTTTAGGAATATATCCATAACTGAATACAGATATCGCTTTAGCAGCAAGGGTCTATATAATATTTCTATTAAAAAACTAAAGGCTTTACAGCTCTAAAAAATAAGACTACTTGAAAATAAAATAATCATTTGTTAGGTTTAGATAGTGTGAATTCCATAATGAACCAATTCACCTAGATTGATAAAAGTCCTTTGCCAAAATTTATCTTTTATTGAAGTTTGAACTCACGACAACACAGGCTAAAAATTATGCGCCTGAATGAAACAAAATCAAAGTTTGAGTAAGATTGCATATTTCTTTATCCAATCGTCAAATTACTAAGCTGCTTGATGGAACTTAGTAAATAATAATACAGAAAGTATTGATTGATTATCTGTCCGTTTAAACAGCAATCTCAAAACAACAAAACTCATGAATGCGGTTATTTCGGTTAAACAATCGATAGTCGTTGCTAGCCCAGTTGCTGACAAAAAGTATACAAGCTTTCACCATGAAACCAGAATAGGTACTTATTAGCTTGAACAATCTATCAAGTGAAACAATAAATCTTTTTTTCATTGTTAGATTACATGCTATCACGCGCATATCTATTAGAAGAACTGACTAATAGACTTAAAAATAATCAACTAGTGAATTTCAGAGTGTGATTAATCTGCACTTGAAATTTGCGAATTTTTACTAGGAAAAATCAAGATCGGAGAAAGTAAAATGAAATTAAGGTACTTGGAACTCTTTTTAGGATTATCAGATAATAAAAGTTTCACTGAAGCTTCTGAAAAATTGGGCGTTTCTCAACCGTACCTGAGCAGTAAAATACGCCTACTTGAAAATGAATTAGGTACTAAGCTTATCAATCGTAAGCATACCTCGAATTCCTTAACACCTTCTGGAGAAATTGTTAAACGCAGAACAGAGAATATCATTAACGAGATTAATTTAGCCCTTGAAGAAATTAATGACTTAGCTCAACTTAACAATCTTAGTGCACTTGCTATTGGGACAAATATACTTGATGCACCGATGCGTCTATCTGTCATACTTTCAAATTTTCAAAAAAGATACCCTACCGTTAAACTGTCATTTGATTATTATTCAAATATTGATCAAGCAATACAAAATGGAGTGATTGACATTGCCCTCGGATTGTCCTTTGAAAAACATTCCGAAGACATTCTCGTGACCCCCCTCGTTACTGAAGAATATAGTCTATTTGTAAATAAATCTCATCCTCTTACTGCATATACTGTAGTTCAACCTGAGATGATCTTTCACTACCCCATGGTAAAATATGCCCCTCAATTTTGTGAACGTAAATTATTGGACCGATGGGAAAGCAGTATAACCAAAGAACAGAAGGAACTATCAACCTGGGATTTTTCAGCTATCTACTTGATGCTTACTTTAATTGATTCTTCTTCCACGGAAAATGAAGCCCTAGCCATTCTCCCTTTTTCCATAAAAGAGTTTACAGAGGAGTTTAAAAACATTGAAGTTTTGGAAATCGAGAATGCTCCCTGTCGAGAAGTAGTTCTCTTGACCGCACAAAAAAATAAAGATTCTGAATGCTATGCTTATCTGATCAAAAAATTCGAATTAATTTTTTAAAAAGGGCACACCCTTACTTAGAAGATTTGCTGTCAACAGTATGAAAAAAGGAGTTTGAAAATGGAGTTAACTCATATTAATTATTTTCTATGTCTCAGTAAACACAAACAATTTACAGCTGCCGCTGAGTGTTTGGGTATCTCACAGGCTGCACTTAGCAAACAAATAAAAAACCTTGAAAGTGAACTATCAATAAAGCTTTTTGACAGAAATTTGAACTCCTGTGAACTGACAGATGCTGGAAAAATATTAAAAAAGCATGTACTGGCAGTCCATAGAGAATTGGCTTCCATGAAAGAGGAGCTATTAGATATCAATGATCCTACAACCAAATTACCATTAAAAGTTGCAATAAACTTGGATGATTTAGAATACCGAATGAAAACGGCTATATGCCAGCTACTTTTATCTGATCCGCATCAAAATATTAGGGGAGTTGCGACAGCAAATATTTTTGACGCCATTGAAAATTTGACCGCAGACATTGGAATTTCTATTTCTGATTTAGATGCACCTAAGTCTATTACTGAACTTCCTATTACTGAAGAAAATTATGTTTTTATTTATAGCACCACTCATCCACTTAATCAAAAAGAATTCTCTTTAGAGGCGCTCAGACAGTACCCTTATATTAGTTTATCTTCAGATTCGATTGAACAGACTAATTTATCAAATTGGATTGCACAAAATATTGACGAAACAAGTATAATTAATGCGATTCATCTAAACTCAATAGAATTAATACTAGCTATGATAGAACAAACAGAAGGTTTTGCCATTGTCCCAGATTATTTAATTTCAAAGTTTGAGGATCGTTCACTAACCTTTAAAAGATGGCACACATTACCCACCAGAAAGATTTCGATCTATTATTTAAAAAATAAGTATTTGCGTAATAATATAAAAAGAGTGTTGAACTATTTTTTACCTAAATAAAAGCGCTGGCCTGGTCAAGTTTTTACTTGACTAGGCCAGTGCTTTTTAATTGATTATTTTATTTTCCGGCTTACTATAGTTTATCCTCTCCTATTCCTTTTATCATTAATATACCAGATTGAAACTACACAAAGGAGAATGAGCAGGCCAAGTAAAACTAGAACACTTTCATACAAACTACCGGTCCGAGGAAGTTGCGTTACGGCAGTTCTCCCTGATGTTGTCATGATTGGCGTATTCGTTTCTCTGTTTGGCTTCTCTGTTTTTGTAGTTGGTTCATCAAAGTCATACGTGTTCGTAATGTTTGTTCCTTCAATCTTAGTTTCATATCCCTTAACTGGATCTTCTGTCAAGGTATAGTCATATGCTTTACCATCTTTATCAAATTTTGGTAAATTTGTAAAATTATATTTCCACTCTCCGGATTCATCCGGCTTAACTTCTTTAACTACCTTCTCCTTGTTATTTTGATACAAGCGAACGGTAATTGATTTTGGACGAGTCTTGAATTTATCCTCATTATCTTTCCAGAATTTCTGGCCACTAATTTCGGTGACTTCTTTATCGGTATACGTATTGATGATTGTTGTGTCTTCAATTGTCGTCTCATATCCTTTAACTAAGTCTTCTTTCACTGTGTAATTGTACGCGTTACCTTGTTCATCATATTTTGGTAAATCGGTGAAACTGTAGGTCCAATTACCTGACTCATCTGCTTTAATTTCTTTTGTCGCATATTCCTTATCATTTTGGAGTAAACGAACAGTAATTGACTCTGGGCGTGTCTTGAACTTATTATTGTAGTCTTTCCAGATTTTCTCTCCACTAATCTCTGTTGTTTCCTTATTTTTGTACGTATTAGTGATAGCCGTACCTTTAACCTCAGACTCGTATTCTTTAACCGGGTCTTCCTTCACGCTGTAGTTGTAGGCTTCACCTTGTTCATCGTATTTTGGCAAATTGATGAAACTGTAGGCCCAATTACCTGATTCATCTGCTTTAATTTCTTTTGCCGCATATTCCTTATCATTTTGGAGTAAACGAACAGTGATTGACTCTGGTCGTGTCTTGAACTTATTATTGTAGTCTTTCCAGGTTTTCTCTCCACTAATCTCTGTTGTTTCCTTATTTTTGTACGTATTAGTGATAGCCGTACCTTTAACCTCAGACTTGTATTCTTTAACTGGGTCTTCCTTCACGCTGTAGTTGTAGGCTTCACCTTGTTCATCGTATTTTGGCAAATTGATGAAACTGTAGGCCCAGTTACCTGATTCATCTGCTTTAATTTCTTTTGCCGCATATTCCTTATCATTTTGGAGTAAACGAACAGTGATTGACTCTGGTCGTGTTTTAAATTTATTTTCGTAGTCCTTCCAGATTTTCTCTCCACTAATCTCTGTTGTTTCCTTATTTTTGTACGTATTAGTGATAGCCGTACCTTTAACCTCAGACTCGTATTCCTTAACTGGGTCTTCCTTTACGCTGTAGTTGTAGGCTTCACCTTGTTCATCGTATTTTGGCAAATTCGTGAAACTGTAGGCCCAGTTACCTGATTCGTCTGCTTTAATTTCTTTTGTCGCATATTCCTTATCATTTTGGAGTAGACGAACAGTGATTGACTCTGGTCGTGTTTTAAATTTATTTTCGTAGTCCTTCCAGATTTTCTTTCCACTAATTTCGGTGGTCTCTTTATTTTCGTACGTATTAATAATCGTTGTGCCATCAACTTTAGTTTTATAATTTTTAACTGGATCTTCCTTAACGCTGTAGCTGTAAGCTTCACCTTTTCCATCATATTTCGGTAAATTAACAAAATGATATCTCCAATTATCAGCAGCTTTTACTTCTTGCTTCTTAAACTCTTTACCATTTTGATACAAACGAATCTTGATTGACTCTGTACGGGTCTCAAATTTGTTCTTATAATCTTTCCAGATTTTTTGTCCACTAATTTCGGTCGTTTCATTATTTTCATACGTATTAGTAATGGTTGTACCTTCAACCTTCGTTTGGTAATCCTTAACTAGATCTTCTTTCACTGTGTAGTTGTATGCTTCACCCTTGTCATCGTATTTTGGCAAGTTCGTGAAACTGTACGTCCAATTACCTGTTTTATCCGCTTGAACTTCTTTTGCATCAAACTCTTTGTCATTTTGATACAGGTGAATCTTAATTGATACTGGACGGGTTTTGAATTTATTATCGTAATCCTTCCAGATTTTCTTCCCATTAATTTCGGTGGTCTCTTTGTTCTCATACGTATTAGTAATATTGTTGCCTTCAACCTTCGTTTGGTAATTCTTAACCGGATCTTCTTTCACTGTGTAGTTGTATGCTTCGCCCTTGTCATCATATTTTGGCAAGTTCGTGAAACTGTACGTCCAATTACCTGTTTTATCCGCTTGAACTTCTTTTGCATCAAACTCTTTGTCATTTTGATACAGGTGGATCTTAATTGATACTGGACGGGTTTTGAATTTATTATCGTAATCCTTCCAGATTTTCTTCCCATTAATTTCGGTGGTCTCTTTGTTCTCATACGTATTAGTAATATTGTTGCCTTCGACCTTCGTTTGGTAATTCTTAACCGGATCTTCTTTCACTGTGTAGTTGTATGCTTCGCCCTTGTCATCATATTTTGGCAAGTTCGTGAAACTGTACGTCCAATTACCTGACTTATCCGCTTGAATTTCTTTGGAATCAAATTCTTTGTCATTTTGGTAAAGGTGGATATTGATTGTTCTTGGACGGGTTTTGAACTTATTATCGTAATCCTTCCAGATTTTCTTCCCACTAATTTCGGTGGTCTCTTTATTTTCATACGTATTAATGATCGTAGTCCCATCAACTTTAGTTTTATAATCCTTCACTGGATCTTCTTTTACTGTGTAGTTGTAGGCCTCACCCTTGTCATCATATTTTGGCAAGTTTGTGAAACTGTACGTCCAATTACCTATTCTATCCGCTTGAACTTTTTTTGCATCGAATTCTTTATCATTTTGATAAAGGTGAATATTGATTGACGCTGGACGGGTGTTGAATTTGTTGTCGTAGTCCTTCCAGATTTTCTTCCCACTAATTTCTGTAAACTCTTTATTTTCATACGTATTAGTAATGGTTGTGCCTTCAACCTTCGCTTGGTAATCCTTCACAGGGTCTTCTTTTACTGTGTAGTTGTAGGCCTCGCCCTTGGCATCGTATTTTGGCAAGTTTGTGAAACTATACGACCAATTACCTGTTTTATCTGCTTGAACTTTTTTTGCATCAAATTCTTTATCATTTTGATAAAGGTGAATATTGATTGACGCTGGACGGGTGTTGAATTTGTTGTCATAGTCCTTCCAGATTTTCTTCCCACTAATTTCTGTGGTCTCTTTGTTCTCGTACGTATTAGTGATATTGTTGCCTTCAACCTTCGTTTGGTAATCCTTCACAGGGTCTTCTTTTACTGTGTAGTTGTAGGCCTCACCCTTGTCATCATATTTTGGCAAGTTTGTGAAACTGTAGGCCCAATTACCTGTTTTATCCGCTTGAACTTCTTTTGTATCGTACTCTCTATCATTTTGGAACAAGCGTACAGTAATCGCCTCTGGACGAGTGTTGAATTTATTATCATTATCTTTCCAAATCTTTTGTCCATTAATTTCCGTTGTTTCTTTGTTTTCATGGGTATTAATAATGGTTGTGCCTTCAACCTTCGTTTGGTAATCTTTCACAGGATCTTCTTTCACTGTATAGTTGTAGGCCTCACCTTTGGCATCGTATTTTGGCAAGTCTGTAAAACTATACGTCCAATTACCTGTTTTGTCCGCTTGAACTTCTTTTGCATCAAACTCTTTGTCATTTTGATACAGGTGGATCTTAATTGATACTGGACGAGTGTTGAATTTGTTGTCGTAGTCCTTCCAGATTTTCTTCCCACTAATTTCGGTGGTCTCTTTGTTTTCATACGTATTAGTGATGTTGTTGCCCTCAACCTTTGTTTCGTAATCCTTCACGGGATCTTCTTTCACTGTGTAGTTGTAAGCATCACCTTTGGCATCGTATTTTGGCAAATTCATGAAACTGTAGGCCCAATTACCTGTTTTATCTGCTTGAACTTTTTTTGAAGCAAATTCTTTATCATTTTGATAAAGGTGAATATTGATTGATACCGGACGAGTGTTGAATTTATTATCATTATCTTTCCAAATCTTTTGTCCACTAATTTCGGTAGTCTCTTTGTTTTCATACGTGTTAGTGATGTTGTTGCCTTCAACCTTTGTTTCGTAATCCTTCACGGGATCTTCTTTCACTGTGTAGTTGTATGCTTCGCCCTTGTCATCGTATTTTGGCAAGTTCGTGAAACTGTAGGCCCAATTACCTGTTTTATCTGCTTGAACTTTTTTTGTATCAAATTCTTTGTCATTTTGATAAAGGTGAATATTAATTGATACCGGACGAGTATTGAATTTATTATCATTATCTTTCCAAATCTTTTGTCCACTAATTTCGGTGGTCTCTTTGTTCTCATAAGTGTTAGTGATGTTGTTGCCTTCAACCTTCGTTTCGTAATCCTTAACCGGATCTTCTTTCACTGTGTAGTTGTAAGCATCACCTTTGGCATCGTATTTTGGTAAGCTAGTGAAGCTATACGTCCAATTACCTGTTTTATCTGCTTGAACTTTTTTTGTATCAAATTCTTTGTCATTTTGATAAAGGTGAATAGTAATTGATACCGGACGAGTGTTTAATTTATTATCATTATCTTTCCAAATCTTTTGTCCACTAATTTCGGTGGTCTCTTTGTTCTCATACGTATTAGTGATATTGTTGCCTTCAACCTTCGTTTCGTAATCCTTAACGGGATCTTCTTTCACTGTGTAGTTGTAAGCATCACCTTTGGCATCATATTTTGGTAAGCTAGTGAAGCTATACGTCCAATTACCTGTTTTGTCCGCTTGAACTTCTTTCGCATCAAACTCTTTGTCATTTTGATAAAGATGGATCTTAATTGATACCGGACGAGTGTTGAATTTATTATCATTATCTTTCCAAATCTTTTGTCCACTAATTTCGGTGGTTTCTTTATTTTCATACGTGTTAGTGATGTTATTGCCTTCAACCTTCGTTTCGTAATCCTTAACTGGATCTTCTTTCACCGTATAGTTATAGGCCTTACCTTCGGCATCGTATTTGGGCAAGTTAATGAAGCTATACGTCCAATTACCTGCTGCATCAGCAATAACGTTTTGCCGAGCGTATTCTTTCCCGCTTTGATATAGGCGAATAGTAATTGATCTTGGACGTTTGTTGAATTTATTATTACTATCTTTCCAAATCTTTTGTCCACTAATTTCGGTAGTTTCTTTATTTTCATACGTATTGGTGATATTCGTGCCTTCAACTTTCGTTTCATAATCCTTAACTGGATCTTCTTTCACTGTATAGTTGTAAGCATCACCTTTGGCATCATATTTTGGTAAGCTAGTGAAGCTATACGTCCAATTACCTGTTTTGTCCGCTTGAACTTTTTTTACATCAAACTCTTTGTCATTTTGATAAAGATGAATCTTAATTGATACCGGACGAGTGTTGAATTTATTATCATTATCTTTCCAAATCTTTTGTCCACTAATTTCGGTAGTCTCTTTGTTTTCATACGTGTTAGTGATGTTGTTGCCTTCAACCTTCGTTTCGTAATCCTTAACTGGATCTTCTTTCACCGTATAATTGTACGCATCACCTTTGGCATCGTATTTTGGTAAGTTCATGAAACTGTAGGTCCAATTACCTGTTCTGTCCGCTTGAACTTCTTTCGCATCAAATTCTTTGCCATTTTGATAAAGGTGGATCTTGATTGATACTGGACGGGTTTTGAGTTTATTATCATTATCCTTCCAAATCTTTTGTCCACTAATTTCGGTAGTCTCTTTATTTTCATACGTGTTAGTGATGTTATTGCCTTCAACCTTTGTTTTGTAATCCTTAACTGGATCTTCTTTCACCGTATAGTTATAGGCCTTACCTTCGGCATCGTATTTGGGCAAGTTCGTGAAGCTATACGTCCAATTACCTGTTGCATCAGCAATAACGTTTTGTCGAGCGTATTCCTTCCCGCCTTGATATAGGCGAATAGTAATTGACCTTGGACGTTTGTTGAATTTATTATTACTATCTTTCCAAATCTTTTGCCCACTGATTTCGGTAGTTTCTTTATTTTCATACGTATTGGTGATATTCGTGCCTTCAACCTTTGTTTCATAATTCTTAACTGGATCTTCTTTTACTGTATAGTTATAAGCCTCGCCGTTAGCATCGTATTTGGGCAAGTTAGTAAAGCTGTAGGTCCAATTACCTGTTTTATCCGCTTGAACTTCTTTCGCATCGTACTCTATGTCATTTTGATACAGGTGGATCTTGATTGATACTGGACGAGTGTTTAATTTATTATCATTATCCTTCCAAATCTTTTGTCCACTAATTTCGGTGGTCTCTTTGTTTTCATACGTATTAGTAATCGTGGTTCCATCAATTTTTGTTTTGTAATCCTTAATAGGATCTTCCTTTACCGTATAATTATAGGCAGCACCTTTTTCATCGAGCTTCGGCAAATTGGTGAAAGCATAGTTCCAATTACCACTTGCATCAGCAATAACATTTTGCTGCGCATATTCTTTGCCATTTTGATACAAGCGAACAGTAATTGATCTTGGACGCGTATTTAATTTATTATCATTATCTTTCCAAATCTTTTGTCCACGGACTTCAGTAGGCTTATTCGTTTGCTTTTCATTTTCTACAAGTCGTTGGATGACTTTGTTATCTTTACTGGCCGTTACCTCAATAATGACTCCTTTAGCAAACTCTGGACTTATTTCGTATCCTTCAGGTGCCCTTTCTTCTACTAATAGATAGTTCCCTTTGGTCAAATAAGAGAAAAGAGCCATTCCACCTTCCTCAGTGGAGGTTACTCGTTCAACAATTTTATCTGGGTCCTTTTTTTCTCCACGATACAAGGTGAAAATAGCACCTTTTAGCGGTGTCTGAGTGCCTTTTATCACTTTATAGACCTGCAGCTCCTCAGTCGTACCTCTAATAATTCCCATACTTTTTGGAATAATCACTGGCACAGTAACTTCTTTGGGGCGGTCAACTATTACAAAATCACTCCCTGAAATCCTTACCCCATTGCTGACATGAGTTGTTTGTCCTGGAACATCATTCTTTGAATAAATCACTTCTGCATCATAGGTCAATTCAAGTGCTTCTGTTAAATCATTTTTCAATTGAATATGAAAGCTGCGTTCTGTATGTTCAAACGTATAATCACTGCCAGCTTTCAATGCCTTTCCCTTATCTTTTCCTGAAGCATAAACTAGTTTGAGTGTATCAAGTTTGGCCCTATTATTGACCCAATGATAATCATCAATCACCACGTTTTTCAGGTGAAACCTACTTTCATTAATTGAAACTTTCCAGTTAATGATATTAGGATCTTTGGGGCTGACTTCGCCCTGCTTTTTAACCAGTGCATTTTGATCATTATTTATTTCAACGCTACCTTCAACAGCTGTACGAGGTGTATTTTCGTCTTGATAATACGCAATATTTTTTACTTGTTTGGTTAGGATATCTTCCTTATTCTTCAACACTGTACGGAAGACTAATTGGAATGGATGAGTATTGCCTACAGCAAACGTTGCCTGAGTTTTATTCCCGACTCTATCATAGCTGGCCTGAGCATTATCTGTAGGTTCATACTCTGTATTTTGGAATTTTTGCTCTAAAACTTTAACAGAACCTTCGACATAGGTTTGATCATCAGGGATTGGATCTTCCAAAATATTTTGCTTATTGATCGGATGATGGTCACTATTAATTCCAACGAACCATTCTATTTCTCCCGATTCTGGATGGTAAACACCATGCTTATGAGCACTGATTTTAACCTTTTGCCGGTAAAATTTTTTCGAAGTAAAATCTTGTTTTTCTTGACCTTTCTGTACATAATGATACCAACACTTGTTCTCTTGTTCAGTATTATCATCAAAATGTGATTTATAGGTAATTACAAATCTGTGATTGGTTTGTTCTGCTGAAAGATAACGTATATTGAATCCTTTTATTTTTCCATTTGCTTGATTCAGCTCTATTGAGTAGTCTACATTTTCTGTCAATTGTCTATTCGCAGTTACATCCTTGACTATAATTGAGTGATCTATCATATAACCGCTGCTCAATTCGTCGCTAACAGTCCATGTGTTAAAATCGCTATTATTTTTATTTACATCAATTGTCCAATCCAACTCATTGCTTTTTTGATCCCAATGATACTCTTTTGAGAACTCTGACTTGGTCATTTCTTCACCAGTTCCTGGGATTACTTTGTCAATCGTTTTCTGATTTTTACCATGATAGATGGTATTAAAAATTGTTGTATCTCCAGCCCCTCGACTCTCTACTTTCATCTTGTAAGTAACAATAATCGGCTGGTCAATATCTTGATTAAATTGTAGTGTAAAACCACGATCCTCTTCTTTTATTTCATAAGGAACCTGTGGTGAAACTCTTAAACTGCTGGGAATGAAACGCTGCTGATCACTAGGAACATCTTTAAAATAAGCTTGATCCCTAGGGATATGTCTGCCTTTTGGATTAAAAATGACTTCCCAGCTGACTTCGCCAGTGTCCTCATTAAAATCCCCCGCCTTTTTAGTGATATCCATGTGTTCTTCCAAAGATGCGGCAGCTGTGGCAACCTCATCCGCACGATTGCTTCCGCTTAGGGTAATTTTATTTGTGATAGCACCTTGACCTTCAAAGCTAATCGGTGTAGTAATGTACAATACATAAGAATCTTCTATACTGGCAGGAAAATAAGCAGTACCAGAATCATCGAATGCGATCATTCCTGTCACCGGCTCAAGTTCAGTAATCCTCCCGTCAAAATCTACACTAGCTTTGCTCATTTTCGTAATGTTGTATTGTGAGGCTACACGTTTTCCTTCATTATTTGTCGTTTCTTCTGTTAGTTTAGGATTATGGACCAAATTCCTATTGGGATTAATAAGAACTTTCCAATCAATCACTGGCGTCCCATCTGCAGCATAACTAGTATTCACATACTCTTTTTGAATAAATGAATCAATACGAGTATTTACGAATATTTCATTGCCTTCTGTATTCGTTGACCAAGGAATTCGGATAATATTCTTACCTGGTACGATGATCTTACGTTCATCCATTGTTACTGAAAACCTTAATCTACCCTCAACATTATCATGCTTTTGTACCTCAGAATTAAAAGTCATCATTGCCCTGCCTGATGCATCTGAGTTGTAACTCCCATAAACCAGTCCGTTGTCAGGATCTTTTAATTCTCCACTTTGTCCCCCAGCAAGTATTAAATCCGGTGGTAAGTTAAAGTTAAAATAGTCCCCATCCTGCATTTCTTTGCCTAGTGTATCTGGAATTGAGAATTCATAATCTACCTGAAACGTATCCCCCTTTCTTAATGGATTTGATTCAGAAACTACTTTTCCATTCAATGTGAGTAAAACATCTGTAAAAATAGTCTTGTTTCCGCTGCTATCTCTAGGAAGCTGTTCTGAGGAAGGTAAGGTAATCAATTCTCTACCCATACCTTCTGCATACACTGGCTGCATTAATATTGTTCCAAAACCATTGAACAAAATATTGAAGACAGCTAGTATTGTTATTACTATTCTATTTTTCGCTTTCATAGTATCCCCTTTCGATTATTATATTTTGAGTTTTTACACTCACTCTCTCAATTTTAAGTATTCCAATTCTTTTTCCTATACACAGTTCCTCACCACGTTATAACCAAATGAATACCTTTATTTACTGGCAGAATCTTCGGACAAAAAATAGACCGATCAACTTCCTAAGAAGATCGGTCTAACTGACAAAAAAACTGATATGGTGATAGCATTCCTTCACATTATTTTTTTGGGGTTTGCGATTAAATTCCTCTCTCTCTACTAGCAATTTTTCAATAAATATTTTATCTGTGTCTCATCATTTTTAGGGACCATTGGACAGTCCCAAAGCATTAAGTGATCCAACCATCAAATTCCCTTTTTTGTAATTCATTCTCTTTTTTTCAACAGAAGCAGCTCCATATTTCACAGAAATAGGCGAATGTTTCCCATTCTGGTCTGGTTTGTATTCGAAAGAACTAGTATAAAAGACGTCATCAATAAAAAGAGTTGCAACATTAGCCGCTTACAAATCTGATTTCTAGTCTAAATATTGAGTAGTATTACTGTTTAACCAAGAATATCCAAAACCCATTATTAATCCCCCACCAATGTAATTACCCAAAAGCGCAAAAAAGATATTACGTAAAATATTGGAAGGAACAAGATCGTTTAAAGTTCCGTGAGAAACAAATAGAGCAAGTGAGAATGTTGGAAAATTAGCAATAACATGTTCATATCCTAAAAAGGCAAATATATAAATGATGAAGATCATTACTAAAATTTTTCCAGTATCCTCTTTTATTCTCAGCCCCATCAAGACTGCAATATTCACTACAATATTTGCAAAAATTCCTTCCACAAGTATTTGGCTTGATGGCTTCAATAATTTGGCTTGAACACTGTCAAAGAAATAATTGTGACTTGCTAACTGTGCAAATGTTCCTGTATACGATAATAAATAAGCACATACAATAGCCCCAACCAAATTAAAGAAAATACAAATGAAAAGTATTGTCACAGCTGTTTTAAAGGACAATATTTTTTTATGAACCGCGATAGTCATATAGAGCATATTTGCCGTTCCTAATTCTCCATTTAGAAACAAAATCATTACAAGCGACCAACTAAACATAAAAGCATATAAAAATTTACCACTGTTAGATACAATGGACTCCATCTTCATTGCAACAGAAAATGCTATTGTGGTTCCAAGTGATAAAAATAAGCATGCATAACAAGCTCGCACTGCATAACGACAAAAACTAGTTTTAAATAGGTGATCCTTTTTTTCAATCCCTATTCGAATTTGCTGCATCATGGGTGATAACTCTGTTACAACACTGGTTTTCTCAAAAGTAGTTTTCTTACTTTCACAATCCATCATAGATTCCTCTCTTTTAACTATAGCTATTACTTTGTAACAATTGTTCAGCTCGTTTTAAACAAGTATTAGTAGGAGGTTCTATCCCAACTAACGGATATTCAAGCCCCAATCTCTCCCACTTTTCTTTTCCCATAGTATGATAGGGTAGTACCTCAACACGTTTTACATTGCTTAACCCTTGGATAAACAAGCTTAATCTTTTTAAATATGCCTCTTGATCATTAATTTTAGGAATTAGAACATGACGTATCCATACTGGTTTATCCACCTCGGATAGGTAACGTGCTAACTCTAAAATTGAGTAATTTTGAAATCCAGTCAACTCTTTATGACAAGTTGTATCTATATGTTTAATGTCTAATAAAATCAAATCTGTGTACATCAATATTTTTTTGAATTTTGAAAAAAAAGGTTCAGCTTTTGTAAAGGGTTGACCACAAGTATCTAGAGTAATGTGAATTCCTGCTAATTTCGCTTTCTGGAAAAATTCTAGCAAGAAATCAAGTTGTACTAAAGGTTCTCCTCCACTAACGGTGATTCCGCCATTTCCCCCCCAATATTTTTTGTATTGCAATGCTTTGGCCAATAAATCATCTGATGTATAACTCATTGAATTGATATCATTTATTTTCCAAGTATCAGGATTATGACAAAACTGACAGCGCATTGGACATCCTTGCATAAAAACTACAAAACGAACACCTGGACCATCAACAGCTCCAAAACTTTCTATTGAATGTACTCTCCCCGTTGCTTCTGTTTTTTTCATTAGATTATTCCCTCCAATAAAAAATGGACGGATTGAAAGTTAAATCCGCCCACTTAACCATTACATTTTTTTGTGGAAAGTGCGGCTAATGACATCTTGTTGTTGTTCACGTGTTAAGTCTATAAATTTAACCGCATAGCCTGATACTCGAATAGTAAAATTCGCGTATTCTTCTTTTTCTGGATGTTCCATAGCATCCATTAGTTTTTCTTTTCCAAAAACATTCACGTTTATATGATGTGCTCCTTGATCAAAATATCCATCTAAAACATTCGAAAGATTTTCAATTTTTTCTCCCTGACTATGACCTAGTGCATCAGGATTAATACTTTGCGTATTAGAGATACCATCAAGTGCATAGGAATACGGTAGCTTAGTTACTGAGTTCAAAGAGGCTAATAGGCCGTTTTGTTCCGCTCTATAAGAAGGATTTGCTCCTGGCGATAAAGGTTCTCCCGCTTTACGTCCATCTGGTAAATCTCCTGTGGCTTTTCCATAAACAACATTTGAAGTAATGGTCAATATAGACGTAGTCGGCTCCGAATCTCTATAAGTTTTATAATGCTTAATTTTGCTCATAAAAGTTTTCAACAGCTCTACCGCAATTTCGTCCGCTCGATCATCATCATTGCCATACCTCGGGAAATCCCCTTCTATTTTATAGGAAACAACTAATCCGTCATCATCCCTGATTGGATAAACTTCACCGTATTTTATTGCTGCTAAGGAGTCAACAACATGAGAGAATCCAGCAATTCCTGTTGCAAATGTCCGTTTTACGTTGGTGTCCATCAAAGCTAATTCTGCTGCTTCGTAATAGTACTTATCATGCATATAATGAATACAATTTAATGTATTCACGTATATCCCAGCTAACCATTCCATCATACTATCGAATTTTTTAACAACTACTTCGTAATCCAGCATGTCATCGCTTTCTATTCCACGATAAGGTGGCGCAACCTGAGCTTTAGTATTTTCATCAATACCACCATTAATCGCGTATAGTAAGCATTTTGCTAAATTCGCACGGGCACCAAAGAACTGCATTTCTTTCCCTGTTTGTGTTGCTGAAACACAACAGCAAATTGCATAATCATCTAACCAAATTGGACGCATCACATCGTCATTCTCATATTGAACAGAAGATGTATCAATAGATATTTTAGCAGCATATTCTTTAAACCCTTTTGGCAAACGAGATGAATATAAGATTGTTAAATTCGGCTCAGGTGAAGGTCCCATATTTTCAAGAGTATGCAAGAAACGAAAATCACTTTTTGTAACCAATGTTCGACCATCGATTCCCATCCCTGCTATTACTAATGTCGCCCAGATGGGGTCACCTGAGAAAAGTTCATTATAGGAAGGGACTCGAGCAAATTTCACCATTCTTAATTTCATTACTAGGTGGTCAATCAATTCTTGAGCTTCTTCCTCAGTCAAAACACCTTTTTCCAAATCACGTTGAATATAAATATCCAGAAATACTGAAATTCTGCCAATTGACATCGCAGCTCCATTTTGTTCCTTAATAGCTGCAAGATACCCAAAGTAGAGCCATTGCACAGCCTCATGAGCATTTTTCGCAGGACGAGAAATATCGTAACCATAGATAACAGCCATTTCTTTCATTCTCTTCAAAGCATTGTATTGATTAGTTATTTCTTCTCGTAAACGTATATCATCTTCAGTAAACTGCCCGTTACCACAATTCTCATAATCCTTAACTTTCTGTTCCATCAAATAATCAATACCATATAAGGCTACACGTCGATAGTCTCCTACAATTCGACCACGACCATACGTGTCAGGCAATCCGGTGATAATTTTATTTCGTCGAGCAGAACGAATTTCTGACGAATAGACATCAAAAACTCCTTGATTATGAGTTTTATGGAATTTTGTGAATATTTCATTTAATTTTATATTTGGTTCATAACCATAGCTCCTTAAAGACTCTTCAGCCATATTAATACCACCATAAGGCATAAAAGCCCTTTTTAATGGTTTATCGGTTTGGATTCCTACAACTTTTTCTTTTTCCTTCAACTCTTCGCAGATATAACCTGGTCCATATGCATCCGCAGCGGATACAACATCGACCTCCATATCTAAGACTCCACCATTTGCACGTTCTTTCTTTTGCAATTCTTGCAGCTTACTCCATAATTGGTTTGTGGATTCTGTAGGATTAGTTAAAAATTCAGCTCTCCCTTCATAAGGAGTATAATTTGATTGAATAAAATCTCTCGTGTTGATTTCATTTTTCCAGCTATCTCCTTGAAATCCATGCCATGCTATATTGTTATCCATTTCTCTTGGTCAACTTCTTTCATAGTATTTTTTGAGGCGCTACGAATAAAGGATTGTTTTGACGTAATACCTCAGCAGAGTGAGCAAATTGATTTAACTCATCTGGTGTTAAATTCGGCGTAATCGTCTCCAGTACGCCTTTTCGTCCAATCACACATGGAACACCTGCAAAGACATCCTCCTGACCATATTCACCTTCTAACAATGTGGAAGTCGTCAAAACTGCATGCTCATCCTTTAGAATCGCTTTACTAATTCTTGATAAAGCCATGGCAATACCATAATAAGTAGCTCCTTTAGCTTGTATAATCTTATAAGCAGCATCTCTTGTTCGCTTATAGATTCCTTCTAGTTCTTCATTTGATATCTCAAGTCTTTCTCTAACATCAGATAAATTCAAACCTGCAATTTTTACAGTTGACCACGGAACAAATTCTGAGTCACCATGTTCACCAAAAACATTGGCTAAAATATCTTGTGGTGCCAAGTCTAAACGTCGGCTTAGTTGGTACCTTAACCTTGCTGTATCTAAGGTTGTTCCTGATCCAATTACACGATTTTTTGGAAAATTAGAATATTTCCAAACAGCATAAGAAATGATATCTACGGGGTTTGAAGCGATCAAGAATATACCTTCAAAACCTGATTGAATGACTTCTTCTGTAATCTTCTGTGCAATTTTAATGTTAGTATTAATTAAGTCAAGACGCGTCTGTCCCACTTTCTGTGGTACTCCTGCACAAATACAAACAATATCAGCATTCTTACAATCCGAATAACTTCCACGCCAAACATCAACATTCGTAGAGAAATTCGGTAATCCATCTTGAATATCCGCTACGTCAGCATTGACCTTGGCTTCATTTAAATCAATTAACACTAGTTCATCACAGATATTTTGGTTAACAACTGAAAAAGCATAGCTTGCTCCTACCGATCCCGTACCTATTAAAATAATTCTCTTATTTGCTGCCATAGATGCCCACCTGTTCTTTTATTTTTTATAGGAAGCGCTCTCCTTGCTGTCATAGTACACCTCTCAGTTTTCTATCAGCATTAACATTTGTTAATGGGACACATCGTATAAAAAAGTTTTTTCAAATACCTCATAACAATCTGAAGATTGATGAGACTTTTAAGCTCTCTTTAGTTCTAAAAAATTACCACAATCGATGACAAGCCTCTTATTTTACAACTTTATTTTTTTTGTAACATTGACATTTGTTATTGAGAAAGCGCTCTCTATAATGGTATGGTTGTTTCACCTAGTACGAGTTTAGGAGTGAATTTACTTATGTCTAAGCAAATGTTAACTAACTATTTTTCTTCATACGTCGATAAAAAAAAGGAAAAAAGTATCACCGCTTGTAAACACGAGTACATTGCTTTTGAAGAACATAGAACTTCTTCTATTTATGTTTTACATCGGGGCGTTCTAAAACTAAGTACTTTTTTAAAAGATGGAAAGGAATTTAATATAAAATTAGTAGCTCCTGGTGAAATTGTTACTCTTTTAGAGGATGAAACCACTTCCATTGTTTCCATGCCCTTTACCATTTGTTCTCTCAGCGAATCTGCTGAAATTTTTTTATTGGATCGCTTAAGTTTCTGGCAAGATGTTCGCTCTGACGTTCTTTTAAACGAATATGTTCGACTTTATTATCGAAAAAATTTGAACATTCAAATACGGAAAACATGTGCTTTAACAAGTAACGGAAAGCTAAGTGCAGTATGTAATTTGCTTTATGAATTACAAAATTTATTTGGAAAGGATTCAGTGAACGGACGTCTAATTGATCTTGAATTATCAAATGAAGAATTAGGAAAATTTTGTGGTATTCATAATGCAAGCAGCTTTAATCGTATTTTGAGACAATTAAAAGATGAAAAAGTGATAGAAGTTAGTTCAAATAAAATATTGATCTGTAGTTTGGAACGGCTGAAAAATATGGGTGGGAGTATTAATATCAATTTTTAGATTTTCTGCAAGTGACGACTGATCCTATTAAACACAACAATTGATTGAAAAAAGGCTTCATTTTATTTCTGCTCCTTTCGTCTACTTTGTACAGACAGGATAAACTATGGAGTTAACTCACAGGCAAGGGATATAGCAAATTTTTCCCTGTTTATATTGTCTCTTATAAATTAAAAGTATCTCCTTTAGAAACACTAGCCGCTTAAGTGCTGTTAAAAATTTGGCCAAAAAGGTTAGGTAAACCTCTTGCTCTTGAGCTAACTCCATAGTTTAAGATAGATCTATATTAACTATCGAATGGAGTGAGCATTTATGAAAATGAGACGATTAGGTAAAACAACTATTGAGATTTCTGCGCTTGGTTTAGGAACAATGGGGATGGATCATGCTTATGGTCCTCAAGCTGATCGTAGTGAGATGATTGAACTTTTGCGTAAAGCCGTTGAACTTGGCTGTAATTTTTTTGATACAGCTGTAGTCTATGGTGAAGCAAATGAAGAACTATTAGGTGAAGCATTTGAACCGATTCGTGACCAGGTTGTGTTAGCAACAAAGTTTGGTATCACTGGTCAAGAAATCGTAGATGGAAAGCCACAAAATATTTTAAACAGTCAGCCTGAGTCAATCCGGGAACAATTAAAAGGATCTCTGAAAAGACTAAGAACGGATGTCATTGATCTGTATTATCAACACCGGGTAGATCCCCACGTTGAGCCAGAAACTGTAGCAGTAACAATGAAAGAACTGATCGCAGAAGGAAAAATCAAAGCATGGGGATTATCAAACGCCCCAATCGATTATATCAAACGTGCTCATGCTGTTTGCCCAGTTTCAGCCATTGAAAATCAATACTCTATGGTATGGAGAGAACCTGAAGAGGAGTTATTTGCTTTGTGCGAAGGGTTTGGCATGTCCTTCGTGGCTTATAGTCCATTAGGAAATGGTTTTCTGAGTGGAAATATTACTAAAGATACGAAGTTCCCTGAAGGAGACTTCAGAAACTTTATGGGTCGCTTTAAGCCAGAAGTATTAGACCGTAACCAAGCCCTACTTGATGTCATTGCAAATGTGGCAAAACGAAAAAATGCCACATCCGCACAAATCGTCTTCGCTTGGGAACTAGCCCAAAAACCATTCATCATTCCAATACCTGGTACAACGAAGCTTCATCGACTCGAAGAAAATCTTGGTGGTGCAGATATCGTTCTTACTCAAACTGAGCTTAATGAAATCAATGAAGCTCTTGCTAAGATTGAGGTTGACGAAACCCACTTTTAACATTCAATAAGGAGCAGCTTCTATTTTTAAAAGGCTGCTCCTTATTTAGTGATTTTCTATCCAGCAATCATAAGTTTTTTACTTTCTCGTTAAACTCTTTCTTCTATAAAGATAGTACAATACGAGTGCACTCACGAGCATGAGTCCTAGATACACACAAATTATCTTTTTTTCACCCGTGCTAGGTAATTTTTTATTTGAAGACGGCTTCAATGGATTGTTTCCTGACACCTTTGAATCTTCATTCTTCACAGATACTTGACTTGATCTGATCTATTAAAGATGTTAAGAATGCGCACCACACAGAATATAACCCCAAAGTACAGTTAGTTCAATATGAAAAAGATGATGACACTAACAACTTCACTACCTTTAAACAAAGGAGTTATCAGGTCGAAAAATAGAGGCTTATTCTATAGTTTTATCTGATGTACTTTATAAATCAGCTGATAAAAGTTAATACTTAAAATGGGTGTTATCAAACGATTTTGAAGCGTTCTCAGTAGAATGCCCGAATTTGAAAAGTGACAAATCTAGCCGCTCGTTACTTCATCAGCAGTGGAATGCAGCTGATTAAAAATATGTACGCATTTTGAAAAGAGAAGGTGCAAGTTTGCTATCTTGAATAGTGATAAAAGGAGACTTATTTCATTCTTCCCTCATCACTATACTTTGAACATAGATAGGATAACCTGTAAAAATTTAAGAAATCTATTACTTAACTCTGAATCTTTTCTAAATATTTTTTCTTCGAGAATAGTTAGTTATCTTTCCTTCTTAATTAGCTTTGAATCATTATTAAAAAAGGATTCGTGACTAAATACAATTGATATATATTAAGTTCATTGAGTAGTTTTAGTCATTTTAAAGACAAAGAAAGAGTATGGGCGTGACTACCCGTACTCTTTTAGTCCACCAAAAGGCTTTGAAAATTAGCAAATGAATTAGTCTTATTTTTTGTGTCTTAAAAGAAATAATCCTCCCAGCAAACTGATTAACCCACCTAGAATCGCCAATAAATTACTCTTAGTTTCTCCAGTCCTTGGCAAAAATTCATAAGAAGAACTAGTATTTCCTTTTGACTTAGTAACAGGACGGCTTTCTAATAAGTTACTTCCATAATTTGAGGAAGTATCGCTAATTCTGTTATTACGCCTCGTTATGTCTTTGCTTTCTACTAGAGTAGTTGTATCTGTATTGGGTTTTGTACTTGGTTCCGTGCTGGGCTCTGTACTTGGTTCCGTACTGGGCTCTGTACTTGGTTCCGTGCTGGGCTCTGTACTTGGTTCCGTGCTAGGCTCTGTACTCGGTTCCGTGCTGGGCTCTGTACTCGGTTCCGTGCTGGGCTCTGTACTTGGTTCCGTGCTGGGCTCTGTACTCGGTTCCGTGCTGGGCTCTGTACTTGGTTCCGTGCTGGGCTCTGTACTTGGTTCCGTACTGGGCTCTGTACTTGGTTCTTGAAAAGTAGGAGGGGGACTATCCGGTGTTCCTGTATTTTGCCCTTGGATAACCGTCTGTCTTTGACTATATGACGTCAAATACTTGTTATCTTCAGAATTACTATCCAATACCTTTACCGTAAACAAACGTGTTTTCCCTGTAGGTATAGGTTCTTTTAAGGTAATAAAGAATTTAAAGTGTGCCTGTTTTTGATGATCATCAAGCTGAATAACTTGGTCGTAATCAATTTGAATTCCTTGCCCTACATTTTCAAACATCACCTGTGCCTGTTTGATAGCCTCTAGATCTCCTGAAAAATGAATTGTAGCATTTACTTCGATCGGCTTTCCTAAAGGTAATTGAGCCACGCCTGAATTAAACAAAGAAAAATTATCTGTAAAATGAATATTGTTCACATTTGCCCACTTCGCTTGGCTTGCAACAATAGGTATTTCCTTTACAGAGTCACCATTCACTTCAATAGCATAATAACCAGGTATTGCTAAAAATAATAAAGTTGTCACAAGCAGTTGTGTTAGTTTCAAACCAATCCCTCTTCTCATCTTCTTTATGAGAATAGAATAAAATACATAACAAAGGTTATATTATTGTTTTTTTAGCGAATGTTTGAGTATTTTGAATAATCCCATTCTTTAAAACAAAAAAGCAATTCACAAGGAATAACTATCTAACACAAGTATTTTGTACTTACTATTAGAAGAATTCCTTATAAATTGCTAAATTAAAAGCTTTTCTTAGCTGCTATGCTGTGAATTGCTATTCTAGTGAACGAACATGGCATCTCCAAAACTAAAGAAGCGATAACGTTTGTCGATAGCATGCTGATAAGCTACCAAGGTATTTTCTCGACCAGCAAAGGCACTTACCAGCATCACCAAGGTCGATTTTGGCAAATGGAAATTGGTTGAGAACGCTTGAACAACTTTAAACTCATAACCCGGTGTTATGAAAATATCGGTCCAACCACTGTCAGCTTTAATTTCTCCCTTAAATTTGGTACCGATTGTTTCCAAGGTGCGAATTGACGTTGTTCCTACTGCTACAATCTTACCGCCTGCTTCACGAACTGCATTCAATTGATCCGCTGCTTCTTGAGTTAGGCGATAAAACTCACTATGCATTTCGTGCTCAGCAATATTATCAACACTAACTGGTCGGAAAGTGCCCAGACCTACATGCAGAGTTAAGTAGACAAGCTTCACACCTTTTGCTTGAATTGCTTGTAACAATTCTGGTGTAAAATGTAGTCCAGCTGTAGGTGCTGCAGCTGATCCGTTCTCTTTGGCATAAACCGTTTGGTAGCGATTTGGATCTTCTAGTCGTTCCTTGATATAAGGCGGAAGTGGCATTTCCCCTAGTGATTCCAGATTTTCCAGAAAAATCCCTTCATATTGAAACTCAACAATACGGCCTCCATGTTCCAATTCTTCTTTTACCTCAGCTCGCAAACGACCGTCACCAAAAATAATTTTTGTTCCAACCTTGGCACGGCGAGCTGGCTTAATCAACGTTTCCCATTGATCTCCTTGAGTATTATTTAATAGAAGAACTTCCAAATGTCCTCCGGTTTCCGGCTTCTCACCGTACAAGCGAGCCGGCAGAACCCGAGTATCATTCATTACCAGCGCATCCCCTGATTCTAATTCATCAATAATGTCATGGAAGTGCTTATCTTCAACTTCACCAGTTTGACGATCTAAAATCAGCAAACGTGAGCTATCTCGTTTGGTCAAAGGGGTTTGAGCTATCAATTCCTCTGGTAAATCAAAGTCAAAATCTTCTGTAGTTAACATAGTTTTCTTCCTTTTTTCTATTAAAGTAGATATCTTCTCCGTTCACTCACTCGTTTATTTTCATGTAGTCTAGTGACGGTATTCCTCGGCTATTCTAACATGCTCAGACTGGAATGGAAAGCAGACTCTTTTACAACTTATTGGAGTTGAGTTAAACTTACTTTTAGTAAGAGCAAATATCTAACTATTTTTTTAATGATAGACTCACTTATATAAAATTTCCTCACAGGAAAGGAGAAATTATCATGACCTATTACCATCACGTCTCATTATTAACTCGTCATCGAGAAGAAAATGTTGCCTTCTATACAGAACTATTAGGACTGCGTTTCGTGAAAAACACTGTCAATCAAGACAATCATCGGATGCTTCATTATTATTATGGTGATTTCCAAGGAGCTCCTGGCTCAGTAATTACTTTTTTTGTTGTACCAAAATTAGGAAATCGCTATGAAAATGACCATTATTTAGCTGAAATTGAATGGAACTTGCCTGCTGGAAGTTTTTCCTATTGGAAGGATCGGTTAAAAAAGAAGCATATTTCCTATACTGAAAAAGAAAATCAATTATTTTTCACTGATCCCGATGACGTTATACTTATTTTTACTGAGACTGATCAACCACCATTGAGTAAGAACCACCAAATTGCTGCTGAGGTTCCTGGTGATAAGCAGCTATTAGGTCTACGTTCGATTCATTTCCATGTCCCGGATCCAGCAAAGACAAGTGACTTCTTCCGTATATTACTAGATTGGCAAACTGAAAATGGTGTGATTCAATTGAGCTCTCAGGAATTCATAAAGATATCTGCTTCAGATACCACAAATATAACCCGGATGGGACGTGGCAGCATTGACCATGTTGCTTTTGCAGTCAAAGATGAAAAAGCGTTGAAACTCTTATATAAAAAGGCTAAAGAGCAGCAATGGACTGTAGAAAAAATCGTTTCCCGTGGCTATTTCAAAAGTTTGTATATACGCGAGCCTGGGGGAATTCGAGTAGAGTTTGCTACAATGGGTCCTGGTTTCACAATTGATGAAGAACTAGCTCATTTGGGTGAATCATTTGCTTTACCCCCTTTTCTAGAAAACCAGCGAGCTGAGATTGAAAATCAACTTTACCCTGAAAATTAATAATCATTCTTCAATCCTTCGTTTAAGACTGAAGGATTGTTTTTTTATTTTTTTGACCATTTTTGCTTTTTCTTTAAGTCTCGCACTACTGATTATAATTTAAGCGCATGCTTTAAATCACAACCATTCGTTATTTAATCATTTGATAAAACACTAATATCCCGCTATTTCAAAGAGTGTTAAAACCGTCGCATTTGTCTTTCTCTCTTATTTATAGCATACTAGAAGTATCAGAAATGATTGAAAGGATATAAAGGTGGAAAAAATGATTGAATTTGATAACGTTTCAAAAATATACCCCGGTAACAAAATGGCGGTCGAAAACGTCAATCTTTCCTTCAATAAGGGTGAGTTTATTTGTTTGATTGGTACCAGCGGCAGTGGAAAAACGACAACCATGCGGATGATTAATCGAATGATCGATCCAACTGAAGGAACGATCAAAATTGATGGTGAGGATATTCAGCAAATTAATCCTGTAGAGTTACGCCGCCAAATCGGCTATGTCATTCAAAACATCGGTTTAATGCCTCATATGACAATTCGTGAAAATATAACCCTCGTACAAAAATTACTAAAGGTAGATCAGGAAAAGCGTGATAAAACAGCGGAACGAATGATTGATTTAGTTGAGCTGCCCAGAGATATGCTGGATCGTTATCCTCATGAACTTTCTGGTGGTCAACAACAACGGATCGGTGTTGTTCGTGCCTTAGCGGCTGACCAAGACATTATTTTAATGGATGAACCCTTCGGTGCCTTGGATCCAATTACTCGTGATTCTTTACAGGATCTTGTAAAAGACCTTCAGGAACGTTTAGGCAAAACAATCGTCTTCGTTACTCATGACATGGACGAGGCATTAAAGTTAGCCAATCGCATCGCAATCATGGATGGTGGTCACGTAATTCAATTTGATACCCCAGAAAAGATTCTACAAGAACCAGCGAATGACTTTGTAGAAGAGCTCTTAGGTGAAGATCGGTTGCTGCAAGCAAAATCAGACACTACAACTGTTGGTGAAATTATGATGAATACTGCCGTTTCTATTACCCCAGAAAAAGGCTTGCAAAGTGCCGTTCATCTAATGCGGGAAAAACGAGTAGATACCTTACTAGTTGTTGATGACAGCAATACCTTGAAAGGCTTTGTTGATGTAGAAACTATTCAACGAGCACGTCGGAGCGGTACAGCGACCAGTGTTGGTGATATTATTAATACAAAAGTTTTTTACGTTAAGGAATCTGCTTTACTGCGTGACAGTCTTCAGCGTATTCTAAAACGCGGTGTGAAATACGTACCGGTAGTTGATGATCAGAATCATTTAGTTGGCATCTTAACTCGCGTTTCCTTAGTAGATATTGTTTATGATGCACTATGGGGCGAGGAAGATGCTGTTATTAGTGCTGCTGGACCAATTACCGCTACGAATGAGGAGGCGTAAGCATGCAACAATTCATCAATGAATACGGCGGACAAATCCTTACAAAAAGTGCCGAGCATATTTATATTTCTGCTTTTGCGCTGATTTTAGGTATTTTGTTTGCAGTACCTTTAGGCATTCTATTGACCCGCCTGCCCAAGATAGCTAACGTAATTATCGGCATTGCAAGCGTGCTGCAAACCGTTCCTTCTTTAGCTTTATTAGCCTTAATGATTCCTTTTTTCGGCGTCGGAAAAATACCTGCAATTATTGCTTTGTTCATCTACTCTTTATTGCCGATTTTACGTAATACGTATATTGGTATGAAAAATGTTGACAGCAATTACCGCGATGTAGCCAAAGGAATGGGCATGACTAACCTGCAGTCAATTGTTTCAGTTGAGCTGCCGATTGCAACGCCAACTATTATGGCGGGAATCCGCTTAGCTGCCGTGTATGTAGTGGCTTGGGCAACCTTAGCTTCTTATATTGGAGCAGGCGGATTAGGTGATTTGATCTTTAGTGGGTTGAACAACTTTCAACCGCCATTGATCTTTGCTGGAACCATTCCAGTTATTATCATCGCTTTACTGTCAGATTTCTTGCTGGGTTTATTGGAAGACAAAATGACCCCAGCTGCACTACGGAAGGAGGAGTAGTCTGTGAAGAAAGCAAAATTACTGATTCTAGGACTCGCATTACTTTTTCTAAGCAGCTGTTCGTTCCCTGGCTTGTCCTCCAATGACAACGAAGATACTGTCGGGATTACTGGCGGAGTAACCTCAGAGGCTCAAATTTTAGGCAGCATTGTAGCAGGAATGGTTGAACACTATACTGATTTAGATACAACAGTCATTAATAACTTGGCAACTACTACTATCAATCACCAAGCTATGATCAACAATAATGCATCCATTTCAGCTGCACGCTATACCGGAACCGACGTAACTACTACCCTTGGATTGCCTGCTGAAAAAGATCCGAAGAAAGCCTTCGATCTGGTTAGCAAAGAATTCGAGAAGCGTTACCATCAAACTTGGTTCCCTTCATATGGCTTTGACAATACGTACGTTTTCTTAGTACGCAAGGATACAGCTGAAAAATACAATTTGAAAAAAGTCAGCGATTTAAAAAATGTTGCTGGCGAACTAACCGCGGGTGTGGATACTGCTTGGATTACTCGTGAAGGCGATGGCTACGATGGCTTTAAACAAACCTATGGATTTGAATTTTCTTCTATTTTGCCAATGCAAATCGGTTTGGTTTATGATGCCGTTGATGCAGGAAGAATGGATATTGTTCTAGGCTACTCAACAGATGGTCGGATTGCTAGTTACGACCTTGTCATGCTGGAAGATGATCTGCAGTTCTTCCCACCTTATGATGCAGCTGCTGTAGCAACAGATGCAGTCTTAACCAAAAATCCTGAAATTCGTGATGCATTGGATCGCTTAGCAGGAACCATTGATACTGAACAGATGCAAAAATTGAACTTTCGTGCTGATAATGACTTAGTGGAACCTTCTGTGGTAGCCAAGGAATTCTTAGAAGAGCACAATTACTTTGAAGGGAAGTGAGCGTAATGGAAAACATGAATACTTTTCAACAATTCTTTGAGTATTTTCAAGTGAATGGCGGTTATGTCTTCTCACAATTCTATCGCCACTTCTTGATTTCAATTTATGGCGTACTTTTCGCCGCTGTTGTAGGCATTCCGGTCGGTATCTTTATTTCTAAGCATTATAAATTGGCGAACTGGGTTATTCGGATTGCTAATATCATCCAAACAATACCTTCATTGGCAATGATCTCAATTCTGATGTTGGGCTTAGGCTTAGGCGCGAATGTGGTTATCTTGACCGTCTTTCTTTATTCGTTGCTGCCGATTATTAAAAATACGTATACTGGTATGCGCCAAGTCGATCGAAATGCACTGGATGTAGGTAAAGGGATGGGAATGACTTCATTTCAGCGCTTATACATGATTGAATTGCCTTTGTCAGTTTCGGTAATTATGGCCGGGATTCGGAATGCTTTAGTTGTTGCCATTGGAATTACGGCAATCGGTGCTTTCGTAGGGGCTGGCGGTTTAGGTGATATCATCATCCGCGGAACAAATGCTACTGATGGTACTGCGATTATTTTAGCTGGTGCTCTACCAACCGCATTAATGGCTATCATTACTGATTGGTTGTTAGGACTAGTAGAACGTCGCTTAGATCCAGCAACTAAAACAAGTAAATAAGTAAGAAAAGCTTCATTAGAAACGTTTAGTTTTAAATCAACAATCGATAAGGTTAGCTTGTGAAGCTAGAAATAAAAAAACAGAAACAGTTTAAACTGTCTCTGTTTTTTTTATTTCTTCAAATGATAGTTGTAGGTACTGATAATAATATCATCCCGGTAAGACAACCTCAGTCGTAAACGTAAAGCTGTTTGATTGTGCAGCGAAAGCTTCCAAGCTTTATTAGGCACAAATTCCGGAATTAAAACCGTTGTTGTATAGTTGTATTTTTTAGATTTTTTACTTACCCGATCAACATAACGAGTTACCGGATTAATAATTGAACGATAAGGCGAACGTACCACAGAAAAACGAATTTCAGGAAACTTCTCCTTAAATTCCTTCTGGATTTCTTTTTCCTTTTCAGAATTTTCATCTAAGGAAACATGCATCGCAATGATGTAATCACCAATTGAACGAGCATAATTAATTGCTCCGATATTTACCTGGGTTACATTTCCCACCAATACGATCACTGTGTTCCCCTCGTATTCGTGCAACTTTACCTCATCAGCCAACCGTAATTGTTCAGCTACATTTTGATAATGTTTATGAATTCTATAGAAAACATAAATCAATATTGGCATGATAATAAAGAATGGCCAAATATCATTTAATCGGTAAATGAACAGAATGACTACAATTGAGAAGGAAATCAGTGCACCAATAATATTGGCAATTGATTTTTTCAACCATTGACCGCCTTCACTGTACCATTTCTTGACCATTCCCGTTTGTGATAGCGTAAAAGGAATAAATACACCAACTGAATACAAAGGAATCAATCGCTCTGTGGATCCTTGGAAAATCATCAGCAAAGCAATTGAACCCAACGCTAGCGTAATGATCCCATTAGAATACCCTAGACGGTCTCCACGGTCTTGATATCGGTGAGGCAAGTATTTATCTTTAGCCAAATTATAAGCCAGAACTGGAAAAGCTGAAAACCCAGTATTAGCAGCAACTGCTAGAATCAAGGCAGTAGCAAATTGCATAATATAGTACATAATCCCTTTACCAAAAACCGATTCTCCTACTTGAGACAGCACCGTTACTTGTTCAGAAGGTATAATTCCATACCAATAGTTCAAGAAAGTAATCCCTGTAAAGAAGAAGGCCAAGATGATTCCCATCATTGCTAAGGTTCCAGCAGCATTCTTTGCTCGCGGTTTCTTAAAGAAAGGCACCGCATTACTAATGGCTTCAACCCCAGTCAGTGAAGAAGATCCTGATGAGAACGCCCGCAACAGCAAAGCTATGCTAATGCCTGGTACGAATGATCCTGGTTGCGCTGTTGCGTTTATAGGTACCATTCCAGTTACTATTTTGAATAATCCGACAATAATTAAAACAGTCATAATAGCAATAAATGAATACACCGGAAGCATCAAAAAGCCAGCGGATTCTCTAAGTCCCCGCAAATTCATTAACATTAGCAGCAAAACAATTACCACAGCGATCAGTACCCGATGATGATACAAGGCTGGGATAGCAGATGCGATCGCCTCTGCTCCTGCTGATACCGATACTGCGACCGTCAACATATAATCCACTAAAAGTGAACCACCAGAAATCAGTCCGGCACTTTTTCCAAGATTTTCGCTGCTGACAACATAGGCCCCTCCACCATGAGGATAGGCGTGGATAATTTGGCGATAAGAAAGAATCAGCGACGTCAGCAAGACCAACACAACTGCCGCAATTGGCAAGGAATACCAAATCGCCGCAGTGGACAATGTTACTAGCACAACGACAATCTGTTCCGTTCCGTACGCCACAGATGATAGGGCATCAGATGACAGCATCGCCAAGGCTGCAAATCTTGTTAAACTTTGATCATCATTTTCAGATGACTTCAAAGGCTTTCCTACCAGCAGCCGTTTCAAATAATTCACTTTGTTCAACCCCTTATTTTAACCAATAATTTAATTTTTCTATATAGATAGAAGCTTCTTTTTTTTAGTTTAGCTTCATTCTTCAGACTTGCCCATTCTCCTGCTTAGCTGTGTACTTTCTTTAGCGAGAAACCAATCACCCCTGGTTATTCCGAGCTATTTTCTTTCAGCTAAATAACTACAAGCAATCGCCATACTACTCGCCTTTTTACTAAAAGTCAATATTAGTTTTGATTAAATTATGCTAAAAGACAGCTTAGCAAAAAAGCAGACAATCAACACTAGGATGACTGCCTGCTTTCGCTTAATGGAAGATTTTACTTTCATGAGAAATCTTGGTCAACTTCGCCATTTTTGGTTGTAGAATTGGATACGCCCATGTTCCAACCACTCCAAATAAGATAATGATAAATATCATGATTACTATATCCATCCGAGCATTTGGCCAATAAATTCCGCCAGCACTTTCCCTCAGCAGATTTACTGCATGGGTGAAGGGCAGCCACGGATTGACTGCTTGGAAAAATTTACCGGATACTTGAATTGGGTAATTTCCGCCGCCACCAGAGATGGACAGCACTAGTATGATAATCGCGATCCCCTTGCCCACTGTACCAAACAAGGCAACTAGGACATAAACCATCATAGTAAAGGCAATTACGACTAATAGAGCAAATAACACACTCCAGGCTGGATTTTTCACGTAAACTCCCAACAAGAAGTAGTTCCCTAAACTAACTACCAAGGCTTGGGCAATTCCCATAGTCATATAAGTTAACAAACGAGCACTAAATTGTTCACGTTTTGTATATTTGCCGCGATCCTTTTTGTCCAAGTAAAAGTCAGTGGTAGTTACACTGGAGAATAAAACTGCTCCTACCCATAAACAGAGGGCCGTATAAAATGGTGCACTGGCCGAGCCATTGTTGGCAATTGGATACATCGTATTCGTCTGCAAATCCACTGGTTCAGCAAAGAAATTACTTTCCTTTTGCGCATCCAGCTTCAACAGCTTGATAACTTCGCCAAAATCAATTGTTTGATCTCCTTGGTTAATTGCTGCTGCCGCCTTTTGAATCCCACTGCGAATAGATGGCCAATCATTTTGGATCAGGTCAGTAGCCATAGTCAACGCCGATTCCACCGCAGGCATCTTCTCATTGACAATGTTTAGTCCTTGATTAATATCATTTTTGACACCAGGCCAATCATTTTGCATAAAGTTTGCAGCCTGATTCAAACGCTGCTCAACTACCGGCAGTTCATTGTTGTACAAGCTAGCACCTGTGTTAATCCCATTCACAATTGTATCCATGTGACCATTTAATAAAATATTGGCATCATGAACTTCTTGACCAATCGCCGGCATTTGTTGTTGATACTTTTCTAAAATTGGAATTGCGTTGGCAACTGTCTGCTGCGTATTGTTTAACAAAGAAACAAAATCAATTTGCTGTGCTTGATTCAATACTCCCTGAGCAGTTGTGATTGTGCTGATTACTTTGTCTAAGACATCTGTAATGGTTTTGGAAGCTTGACTTACATCAATTTGCCCAACTAGGTTAGCGATATTGGTTGAGACCTGCCTAATCTGATCTAGATAAGCAATTGCTTGAGCTGGTGAACCATTTTGTACTAGATTGTTCAAATTACCTAGACGATTACTCAAATCCCCCAAACTATTTTTTACATCTCCTAATTGAGTGATCATAGTTGCTAACGCTTGGCTGGCATCAGGCAAATTATTTTTATCAGCGTAGTCCTTTAGTTGGTTTAAAAAGCCGACTAAATTATCAATTGCATTTTGTTGGCTCGTAATATTCGTTTGAAAATCTTGAATCAACGAAGCAATGTGCTGCTTTTCATCCGGTGTCAATTGTTCTTTATTCAGCAGCTCTTGAAGGTTGGCTACCAACGAATCAGTTGCGGTTGCCACTTGTCCAATCGAACTCAAAGTCGCGCTGGCACTGCTGGCAATACTTGGTACAGCCCCCTTCAATTGTTCCGCTCCATTTTTGGTAGTGGCGGCTAAATCATCGGCCTGATTACCTAGCTTTTGTACATCAGGTAAAATTTGTTGCACCTGTTGAATGATTTGCAGTCCTTGTTTTGCTTCATTGATTCCATCTGTTAAAGTTTGTTGGATCGAAGCAAAATCAGAATCCACCGTTGCCAATTGCTGCCCGGCTTGTTGAATCTCTGGAATTTTTTGCTGCAAGGTTAAAATGACACTGGCCTGCTGCTTTAGCTCTGGAAATTTTTGATTCAGAGCAACCAATTTTTGACCTAGATCATCGATTTGCGGCAAATAGCTTTTCATTTGATTCGCTTGGGCCAGCTTTTGCTTAAGCTCTGGCAGTTTACCTTGGACCGCGACAATTTCTTGGGTGTATTGATCGATATCGTCCAAATTGTCGTTGGTTTTAAGAATGAGGTCTTTAACTTTATTGATGCTGACAAGATTTTCATCAATATTGTAGCCTATCTCATTAAATACTGATAACAGGGTTGAACTGGCTGTTTTGATAAACTCATCTGTGATTTCTTGTTGGATCGAGCTAGCACCTTTGTCTGTGATTTTAGGTGCAATCGCGTTGATCTTTTGATTCAAATAGTACTCGATCTTTGGTTTTTTGATTTCACCAGACGTAAAACTTAACAGATCTGCGGAAAACTCCTTAGGCAGGTAAATCCCAGCATAATATTTACCAGATTTTACCCCTTCAACAACTTGCTCTTTAGAGTCAACAAATTGCCAGCCTAACTGCTTATTTTTGTGTAAATTATCAATTACTTGATCGCCAATCTCGATATCCTTGCCTTGAAAAGATGCACCAGCATCTGCACTGTACACTGCAATAGGCAGTTCCCCAGTATTAGAATAGGGGTCCCACAAAGCTTTTATATTAAACCAAGCATATAACGATGGAATAATCATTAAAGCAATCATCAGTAAGATTGCGATTGGATTTTTGGCAATTCTTTTCCAATCGAGGGCGTATAATTGAAAAGTATGTTTAATTGATTGGAATAGTTTCATTTGATTTCACCCACTAGTTTTATTTTTCGACTGACTTACTTTAGCATGGAAATTTGCCTGATTTCAATCATCTAAACCCTGTGAAATCAACTTTTACGACAGTTGTGACAATCTGTCATAATTGTATCCCTTTCCAAAAAAACAAATCTAAAGAAAAGTTTAACGTCCTAAATTTTTGGCTGCCACAAATTTTTCCAGTAGCATCTCTGCTTGTGCTTCGATTTGTTCTTGGTCGCCAGCTTTCGCCGACAAGCGCGTAGTTGGTGTAGTCTCCAAATCCATTAAGCGAATAGGAACGGCTTTTCCATTTATCACTTCAAGTGTGATTTCTGGATGGATCAACGTTTCCCCACAAAGCCCTGGCACAAGATAAGCCATTTGATAGCCTTCTTCAACTGGTCTTACTCGATAGTAGCCATCCTTAATAAATTCTTTTTCTGCCGTATAATTGGCTAAGACCTTCTCCCATTTTTTTTGATCCATTTTATGCTTCCTCTCTCTCCACAATGAATTTACCAGCTGTCGGATGACCTTCCAGTGCTTCATGTGCTTCAATGACACTTTCCAGCGTAAATGGATATTTCTTAGCAATTGTAATCTGCAGGTCTGCTTCTTCATATAAGTGATTAAAAGCTTCTAAAGCTTCTAGGTCTGAGTAATCTTTTGAGGGTGCAAAATGCAGATAATTTCCTGGTTTTGACTGATCTTGCGGCAGATCGTTTAAAACGACATAATTACCAGCCGGTTTCATTGCTTTCAAGCCCGATTCAGCTGTGCGGCTCCCTTTTGTGGCGTCAATTACAGTGTCCGCCTGATTCTTAAACAATTCACCGACATCTTCTTGATCATAAGCCGCAAACTCATCAGCTCCGAATGTTCGTACCATCTCTTCGTTTTTCTTTGAGGCCGTAGCAAAAACTGTTTTCCCTTGATACTTCAATAAGCGGACTAACAAGGAGCCCACCGCTCCAGAAGCACCTTGAACTAAAATGGTTTCCCCGATTTTATCACCTAATAAATGAGTAACTAAATTGTAGGTCGTTAACCAAGGAGTAACTGCACCCGCAGCTTCAGCCCAACTGATTGCTGGTGACTTCTTCGCTGCCTTTTTGCCAGGAATTACAAGTTCTTCACCATAGGTGCCGCCAACTGCATGTACGATGACTCTATCACCAACTGCTAAATGATTCACCTGAGTTCCTACTTCTGTTACGATTCCAGTACCATCATTACCTAAAACGTAAGGAAATTTTAGTGACCGAAAGCTGCTCATCTTGCCTTGGCGCAGTGAAATGTCATAAGGATTTACACCAAAAGCAACAATTTTTACTCGAACATGGGTTTCATCAACTTCTCTTGGCAGGGCGTCGATTTCGGTCAAGACTTCTCTGGCCGGACCATAGTCTTTCATCGCAAAGCGTTTCATTTCTCTCATCCTTTCTACTAAAAAAGCGGCTAGGTTCAAACGAAACCTAGCCGCATACCTATATTAACAATAATACAAAATGGACAACTTTGAAACTATCTAGCCTTAATCCAACTCCACTTTACCAGTGTAAAGTTGGTAATACATACCATGTTCTTCCAGCAAGCTGTCATGGTCCCCACGTTCGATAATCCGTCCATGATCCATTACCATTATCACGTCTGAATTTTGAATGGTTGAAAGGCGGTGAGCAATAACAAATACGGTTCGGCCTTCCATCAAACGGTCCATTCCGGTTTGTACAATACTTTCCGTTCTAGTATCAATACTAGAGGTTGCTTCATCCATAATCATTACTGGTGGATCAGCTATGGCAGCCCGGGCAATTGCTAATAGTTGCCGCTGTCCTTGTGACAAACCATCACCATCCCCCGTAATTACCGTGTCGTATTTTTCTGGTAAATGCTGGATAAACATATCTGCATTGGATAGTTTGGCAGCTTGATAGACTTCTTCATCCGTCGCATCTAAACGTCCATAACGAATATTTTCTTTAATCGATCCAGTGAACAAGTGGGTATCCTGCAAGACGATTCCTAATGAATGACGCAAGGAATTCTTCTTGATTTTCTTCACATTAATACCATCATAACGAATCTTGCCATCTTGGATATCGTAGAAACGATTAATCAAGTTGGTAATCGTCGTCTTACCCGCACCGGTGGCTCCAACAAAAGCCACTTTTTGGCCTGGTTCGGCGTAAAGATTAATATCGTGAAGGACCATATGATTAGTGTCATAACCGAAATTGACATCTTCAAATCGAACATCTCCTGTCAGACGGGTGTAGGTAGTTGTTCCATCTTCATGAGGATGCTTCCAAGCCCATAGTCCTGTTCGCTGATTGGTTTCAATAAATTGGCCGTTTTCTTCTTTGACATTGACTAGCGTAACATACCCATCGTCCACTTCTGGCTCTTCATCCAATAATTGAAAAATACGATCGGCACCTGCTAAAGCCATAATAACAAAGTTAATCTGTTGTGAAATTTGACTGATTGGTCCGTTCAATGAACGACTCAGCTGCAGGAAGGACGCAATCATCCCAACTGTCAACGCCGAAACACCATAAACTGCAAACAAACCTCCGACTATCGCAACTAATACATATTGAATGTTAAGCAGGTTCATCATAATTGGCATTAGCATATTGGCTGTCCCATTGGCTTTAGCAGCACTTTGGCGCAGTTCTTCGTTGATTGCATCAAATTCTTGAATTGCTTTTTTCTCATGGTTAAAGACCTTCACGACTTTTTGCCCATGCATCATTTCTTCAACATAGCCATTCACTTTCCCCAAGTCCCGTTGCTGATTGCCAAAATAGCGACCGCTTCGTTTAGAAATAAAACGCAGCATCACAAACATCAAAGAAACTGAGAACACTACAAACAACGTTAACGGTACACTAATCGAAAACATTGCAATAAATACTGAAATGAAGGTTACAAATGCCATCAGCAGGTTAGGAATACTTTGCGAAATCATTTGACGCAAAGTGTCGGTATCATTGGTAAAGTGACTCATAATATCACCATCAGAGTTAGCATCAAAATAACGCAATGGCAAGCTTTCCAGGTGTGTAAACATATTGTCTCGGATCGTCCTTTGCGTTCCTTCAGAAACCTTAACCATGACTAGATTATAGAAAAGTGTTCCAGCGATACCAACTACATAAATAGCAGCCATCGTCAAAATTGCTCGCAATAATCCGCTAAAATCTGGATTTGCTTGCCCCATCATAGGAGTAATATAATCATCAATAACAACTTGCAGAAACAGGGATCCGCGAACATTGGCAAAGGCGCTTAATAAAATAGCAATAAATACGACAAAAAGCTGAAATTTGTATTTGCTCATCATAATACTCAAAAGACGCTTCAAGGTTTTAGCAGGATTGGATTTAGCAAATTTTCGATTATTCGGAATCATGATCACCAAATCCTTTCTGTTGAGAATTGAAGACTTCTTGATAAATCTGATTGCTGGCCAGCAATTCATCATGAGTACCTACACCGTTAACCTTACCATCATCTAAAACAATAATTCGATCGGCATCTTGAATTGAGCTGACTCGCTGAGAAATAATGAAAGTTGTCGTCCCAGGGATTGCCTGCTTTAGTCCATCACGGATGGCTCGATCAGTCTTAGTATCTACCGCACTAGTTGAATCATCCAAAATCAAAATTTTTGGTTTCTTCAATAAAGCACGAGCAATGGTTAAACGCTGTTTCTGTCCACCTGATACATTGTTCCCACCTTGTGAGATCATCGTGTCATATTTATCAGGAAACTCTTGGATAAATGGATCAGCTTGAGCAATTTTTGCAGCAGCCTGAATTTCTTCATCTGAAGCCTGCTCATTTCCCCATCGCAGGTTTTCGTTAATTGTTCCACTAAACAGTACATTATTTTGCAAAACCATTCCGACTTGATCCCGCAATACTTCCAAATCATAGTCGCGAACATCCTGTCCACCAACCATCACTTGACCATGGGTCACATCGTAAAGACGAGGGATCAACTGAACCAAACTAGATTTAGAACTCCCCGTACCACCAACAATTCCCACCATTTCACCTGAGCGAATTGTTAGATTGACGTTTTCTAAGACCAATTTATCCATATCATCTTGATAACTGAAGCAGACATCATCAAATACAACTGAACCGTCTAGTACTTCAGTTAATGGTGCATCGTTGTTTTTTAGGTCACTCTCTTCATCAATTACAGCGATAACACGTTCAGCTGATGTTCTGGCAATCATTAATTGAACAAAAGTCATAGACATCATCATCAAGCTCATTAGAATTTGCATTGTATAGTTGAACATACTTACCAATTCACCAGTAGTCAATGAACTCTGTTCAACAATTAGTTCCGCTCCCAGCCAAGAAATTAAAAGCATACAAGTGTAAATAGCAATTTGCATCACTGGCATATTGAAGGCAACAATTCGTTGAGCTTTAGCAAAGTTGTCATACACAGCTTGCGAAACTTCACCAAATTTTTCCTCTTCATGCTCTTCGCGGATGTATGATTTCACTACGCGAATACCTTGGAGATTTTCTTGCACCACGTTGTTCAAACGATCATACGTACGAAATACTTTCATAAAAATCGGGTAAGCAAAGTGAATAATTAGACCTAAGCCAATTCCCAATAAGGGAACAATAATTAAATAAATCATGGATAAACTACGATTGATATGAAAAGCCATCACTAAAGAAAAAATCAAAATCAAAGGGGACCGAACGAGGATACGAATAATCATTTGGTAAGCATTTTGAATATTGGTTACATCGGTTGTCATCCGCGTAATCAAACTTGAGCTGGAGAAACGATCAATGTTGGAAAAGGAAAAGCCTTGAACCTTCTCAAACAACCGATGTCGTAAATTCCTTGCAAACCCAGCAGATGCAATTGCAGCCGTACGACCTCCAAGTGTCCCCATAAATAGTGCAAATAGGGCACAGAGGAACAGCAGACCCCCGTAACGTAAGATTACAGACTGATCACTCTTTTGAATTCCTTGATCAATCAAACCAGCCATAATCAATGGCATTATGACATCCATCAGTACTTCTCCCATCGTAAATAAAGGAGTCAGTAGACTGTCTTTTTTATATTCGCCGACATTTGCCAGCAGCTTTTTCAGCATATATTCACGTCCTTTCACTTCACTACCAGTATATGGGTTTCTGGCAAGTATTCATAATAATAAACTCTCTCACTCCATAGAAAAAGAGAGGCACGCCTCCCTTTTTCTTTCTCGGTTATTAACGAATCTGTTTAATGATTGAATTAACGATTGAAAAATCAACCTCTGTTAAAAAATCATCCACAATCTGCAAATTAGTGTATGGATATTCTTTCAAGGTATAATTGGAAATTACTAGATCGTAAGTACTAAAGGCTTCCATCTTTTCCGGGGTTAATTGCAAAATGGATTCATCATACACCGTGATCTCCACTCGGTAATAAAAACGGCTTTGAATTAATTCTGACAACATTTCTCCGTGCCGTCGACCAGAATCACTAATAATCATGATTTTGACCTTTGGCGATAAAACGTCCAAATAATGGGCCAACTGTCCCCATTCAGTAAACAGACAGCGCAAAACTAAAAAGTAAAACTGACTGAACCAGGGAAAATCCATTTCTCGTTCCAAATCAATTAACTGCTGCTGAACCATCTTTGCAAAGTGGGGGTAATAATGCTGAGCCGAACGGCTAAAAAAAGCTGCCTCGTTAAAGAGCATTGCCCGAGAGTATGGATAAATATAGTACCCCCGATAAATGCGCAGCATCTTTTGAGTAATATGCTTTTGATTCAGTTCCTCCAACGGAATTTTGAATGTTGAAACCAGTTGCTCCAGAAAGCTCTCAATTCCTGTACAAACTTTATCGTAGGTTTCCTTTTTGTTAGTAATGAAATAATCATAAAACAAGCTGTGAATTACTTCCTGATACCAGGTTCTAGTTACCACGTAATTAGAATTCTCTACTGTAGCCTCTGCAAGAGCGTACAACTCCTTCAGTTTAGCCAACGTATCCTCATCGGGTTCTTTAATCGTTTGATTGGTCATCATCAGCCCCTGCGAACAACGAATGATAATAATTGACAGCAAAAAGCTATACTCCATTGTATCGCGATCATTCATCATGATATCAAAGGCTTGGCTGGAACGGCGAACAAAAGTAATCACCTTTTCTTTTTCCAAATCAAAAGGCCATTCACTCAATCCGTATTTTTCAAGAAATAAGTGAACATAAAAAATGCGAACCCAGCGTTCATCATCAGCGGTGATTCGAAAAGGCTTACGTTCTAGACGCAGACCTCTCTTCTCCATCACATCATCAATCTGACGAACCATGCGATAGAAGGTTGCTTCACTGATGTACAATTCATTAATCCAATAATCAGCATCCTCATTTGGACGGAAAAATACCCGCTCCAAAAATTGAAAGCTTTCGGACTCCTCCATGATGTCAGCAGCTAACGGACGGATTTTATTATGTAAGCTGTCATCCAATCGTATTCCTTTAGTTCTGGAATATTCAATGCCGATTTTATCTTGCCAGTCATGATTAATTGCCTCTATATCAGAAAGAATTGTTTTAGTAGAACAATCCAGCAAATCAGCCAGCAGTTGAGGGTCTTGCCAATCAAAGAAATCCCTTAATATTCCAATAATCGATAATCGGCGTTGAATCGTCGTTTTTAATAGGTGCTTCACGGGAAGCCCTCCTCTGCTAATCATTACATTGATCTGTTTTTCACATCTTAACTAACACTTATAATCGAAATAGCCCATGGTTATTATACCCTGATATAACTATTTTTTTCTCGTATAAGCCATCAAGTAAATTCATAAAAACAAATATTTTAAAATCAAATAATGGTTAAACAATCTTTTCTAATTGATTCATCACTAAAACGCTAAAAACAAGAGAGTGATTCATAAATCCCAAGATTTACTATTTCACTCTCTGATTCTAAATTAATCTGGCAGCAAACAAAAAGCGGTTTTACTACGAATGATAACAATTCTTTAAATGTCTATTTCCATTTTAAGATCTGGTAATCCTTCCTCTATCATAAACAGCTTTTTTTTAGAAACGCGAGAGTATCTAACACATAAGACTAACAGAAAGATAGTCCAACTGTCTACCTAATCGCAGGTATATTTTTTTAGTAAATAGAAAAATTTATGTATAACTTGACTGCGCAGCAACGATTGACGAAGTTAGTTCAATTCCTACACTCACACGTAACGCTTCATCTACTGATTTCATCATTCCTTTATCCAGATGACAAACCTTTTCTTTTAATCGTGACTTGTCAATGGTCCGAATCTGTTCAAGCAATATTACTGAATCCCTTTCAATACCTGTCTTATTGGCATTTATTCCAATGTGAGTCGGCAGTTTAGGCTTAGCCATTTTAGCTGTAATTGCTGCAACGATGATTGTTGGACTAAAATGGTTACCCAAGTTATTTTGGATAACTAAAACCGGACGGACACCGCCTTGTTCTGACCCAATGACTGGAGACAAATCCGCAAAATAAATATCACCACGCTTAACCATGACACTCCTCCTACTCCTTATAAATTCGCGGCACTCTTTCTGAAATCATACAAGCTACTTCGTAATGGATTGTGTCCAAATGATCTGCCACTTCTTGCATTGTAATTTCCGCATTACCATTTTTTCCAATCAATGTCACTTGAGTCCCTACTTTATATTCCCGGGGCAAGCGAATCATTAACTGATCCATGCAAACACGACCGATGATTTCACAATGATTGCCTTCTACCAAAATGGAAAAACCTTGCATTTTTCTTAGCCAGCCATCTGCATACCCGATTGGAACGGTCCCTATCCATTCCTTTTCCGATGTGATATAGGTTTCCCCATAACCTATCCCTTCACCAGCTGCTAATTCTTTTACCTGAATCAGCTCTGAAACGAGCTCCAATGCAGGTATTAGCGGATATGTTTCTGGCAATGCATGTCCTGACGGGTTAAGACCGTACATCGCTACGCCATAACGAATCATATTCCCTGGAAACTCTTCATGCCACAATGCCGTCGCACTGTTGCTTGCATGAATGTAGCGCGGCTTTTCTTCCAGTACTTCCAGCATTTTTTTAAACCGCTGATTCTGCAATTTCCAGTATCGGGTATCCGATTCATCGGCAGTTGAAAAATGAGTGAACAGCCCCTCCCACAGCATATTAGGTGACTGCCGAATAAAATCAGCTGCCTCTTTCACCTCTGAAGGGGTCAAGAACCCAATTCGTCCCATACCCGTATCTGCTTTTATATGCAGTTTTAAAGGAATTTCCGAACCAATTTCATTCAGCATTTCCTGAGCTTCAATCAACCAATCTTTCGTAGCAACAGTGATAGATAAATCGTAATCCAGCACTAGTGACAAATAACTTGGAAAAACGACACTCAAAATAAGGATCGGCTCAACAATTCCGACTTCCCTAAGTTCAATCGCTTCGTCCAATGTAGCCACACAAAAACCAGTAGCTCCAGCTGCTAGTGCCGTCTGGGCTGTTGCTACAGCTCCATGTCCATATCCTTGCGCTTTCACAACAGCAAATAATTCAACACCTTCAGGCAGACGTTCTATTTCCCGCCTTATGTTTGTTTTGACTGCGTTTCTATGTACAAATGCTCTTGTAGGTCGATGGTACGTAACAACCACGTAAAAATCCTTCTTTCTTATTCTTCTAATAATACTTGAGCGATAGCCAGAGTATCTGTATGGGTTAAGGTAACCAAGACCTTGCCTTTATAGGGAGATTCAGCAAAATAGGGAGCTCCCGCATCATTGCGAAGTATCTCCAGCTCTTGAAAGCTTATTTCACCAATTCCGGTTCCCCAAGCCTTAGCAAAGGCTTCCTTACAAGCATACCGTCCTGCTAGAAATTCTACCTTGCGATGAGCAGAATGGCTAGTAAAAAGGGCTAGCTCCTTTTTAGTCAGTATCCGAGTTGCAAATTGCGGTTTCGTTTCGATGATTTTGGCCATCCGATTTATCTCAACTGCATCGATACCGATTCCTTTGATCATGCCTTCATCCTTTCCTTGTATCACTACTATTTTACCAAAGTCTTCATCAAAATCTATTTATTTTTTTAAAAGAACAAAGAAAAAAGATAAACCGAACTCTGTTTATTGCTATTACTGACATACACTGATCTACAATTATACATCAATAACAGCTTGAAAGCCAAATTAGGACTTTTTTTGTAACAACTGACAATAATCATTTTTTAAATCTCTATTTCGATATTACAAAAATAATAGAATATAAATTGAGTATTTAATATTTTTTTGTGCTTTTTTCTCTATTATAATTGATCTTTCACTCATTTAATTTAACGCCACACCGCTTTCTACTCTTGGAATATGGTATTGAAAGTCTTTTACCTACATGCTAAAAAAAGAGCAATCTGAACTGAAAAGTCAGATTGCTCTTTCGTTAATTAGTCGTTCGAATTGGTACGAATGACAAAACCACGCTTCTTATCATTACGGTTGTTGGTCCGCTTTGTTCCACTGTAGTTTTTGTTTTTGTTTGAACGTTCCCGATCACGATCTTTGCGATAACCGCCTTCTTTATTGCGGTTGCGGTTGTTGCTATTGTTTCCACCACGTTTGCCGCCGCGGTTGAACCCGCCCTTTTTGTTTGAAGGTAATGGGCGTTCTGGAGTGATTTTTACTGGAGCAGCATCAGAAGGGTCTTTTGCGACTGTTTTCAAAAGTAAAGCAGCCATTTCCTCAGCGCTATAAGCTTCCAATAAATCTCTCGCAGCTTCCGTATACTTATCTAAGTTATCGGCACTGCCATCCAATTCTTCGTGAATTTGTTCAATTGCCGCACCCAATTGGCCTTTAAAGGCTTCTTTTTCGGTTGGCGGACGTAACGGTGTCATGCGTTTTTTAGTTAGATTTTCAATGACATGAAGATAGCCCATCTCGTTTGGTGTAACAAAAGTTACTGACATTCCGCCTTTACCAGCACGGCCTGTACGTCCAATACGGTGAACATAGCTTTCAGGATCTTGTGGAATATCGTAATTGTATACATGTGTTACGCCTGAAATATCTAATCCTCGGGCTGCAACGTCAGTAGCAACTAAAATATCTAGATCACCTTTTTTGAACGAACGCAATACGCTCATCCGTTTTTGCTGTGACAAATCGCCATGAATACCTTCCGCTTTATAGCCACGAGCTTCTAACCCACGAGCTAATTCATCTACACGACGTTTAGTACGACCGAAGACAATTGCTAAATCTGGCGTTTGAACATCGAACAAACGAGTCATAACATCGAATTTTTCAAAATCTTTTGCTCGAACATAGTATTGATCGATCAAATCAGCAGTCATTTCTTTTGCTTTGATCCGTACGTGTTCAGGGGTGTTCATAAATTTTACGCCAATTTTTTTAATTGCATCTGGCATAGTCGCAGAGAACAATAATGTTTGACGATTTTCAGGGACTTTGCTGATGATTTTTTCAATATCTTCTAAGAAGCCCATGTTCAGCATTTCATCAGCTTCATCTAAAACTAGTGTTTCAACTGTTTCAAGTTTCAGTGTGTGACGGTTGATATGATCCAGCATACGTCCTGGTGTCCCCACTACAATATGCGGACGGTCTTTCAAGCCGCGAATTTGGCGACCAATATCAGCACCCCCATAGACAGCTTGAACCCGGATTTTTTTATCACGTCCTAAACGGAACAATTCTTCTTGCGTTTGGATAGCTAATTCACGGGTAGGTGCAATAACCAGGCCTTGTAGAATTTGTTTCTTCGCATCAATCTTATTCAGCATTGGCAAGCCAAAAGCAGCTGTTTTACCTGTTCCTGTTTGTGCTTGTCCAATAACGTCTTTTCCTTCTAAAGCTAAAGGAATAGTTTGTTCCTGAATCGGAGTTGCTTCTTCAAAGCCGGCGCGTTCAATGGCTGCTAGTAGTTCTGGTGCTAACTGTAATTCTTTAAATTTCAAATGATATCCTCCTAGTATATGTTGACTTATGTCAGGTGGAGCGTGCAGGTTCTTGTATCTATCAATAATCCGCAACCGTCCCTTTTAGTTACCGTCTATTGTGATACCACCGAAAAACCGCTCCTTGAAGTCAGGCGGAAGGAACATCTCTCAAAAAAAAGCCCATTTTATGGGGCTTTCAATAATCTATTGGATGACTCATTCAATCATTACTTCATTTCTCGGCAACGGCTTATTATAGCACATGAAACTATTTTCTGCAAGTTTCAAATTCTATGCTTGCAGTGCTTCAATCACTTCAATTAATCCCATGCCGTTGCTGCCTTTTAAAACGATACTGTCATCTGGCAATAAATCTACTTTGATAGCTTCAATCAGTTTAGCTTTTTCTTCTTTGGAAAATGATTGAACTGATAGGCGCGGATACCGAGTGGCAATAACAGTTGCTAAGTTTCTCATTTGCTCACCATATAAATACACCACCGCAAACTCTTGATCGTTTAGGTGATCCACCATATTATGGTGTAAAAGGGCAGCATCCGGACCAAGCTCAAGCATATCTGCTAAGACAGCTAAACGGCGGCCATTCGTAGGCAATTTAGCAAAAGTATCCAACACTAAACTCATCGCTGTCGGATTAGCATTATAGACATCACTCAAAATATCTGCACCATTTCCTGCTTTCAACCACTGCGTGCGGTTTTGAGTTACTTCAACATACGTTAACCCTTGATAGATCTCTTCATCAGATAAACCGTACCAACGACCAATTGCTAAAGCGATAAGAGCATTTTTGACATTGTATTTTCCTGGCATAGGGATTTGATAAGCTTTGCCATCTACCGTGAATAACGTGGCTTCCCGTGATTCAGACATAATGGTTGCTGAAATATCCCCCATTTGAATGCCAAAAGTTTTTTGCTTTTGCGAAAGATTTTCTGTCCGCTCTGTTAATAACGGCTCATCCGCTGGAATCAACAGCAAACCGTCATCAATCAAACCTTTAGTGATTTCCAGTTTTGCTTCCGCTATTCCTGCTCGTGAACCCAGGTTTTCAATATGAGCTTCTCCGATGATAGTAATAGCCGCAACATCCGGCTCAGCGAGTTCCGAAAGAACCTTGATTTCTCCAGCGTGATCCATGCCCATTTCTAAAATCAGTTTTTCTGTTCCTTCTGGCATATGTAAAATTGTATAAGGCAGACCAATATCGTTGTTGTAATTTCCTTGTGTCTTGTAGGTTCTAAACTTCTGATGCAACACGGCCTCGGTCATATCTTTAGTTGTCGTTTTACCATTTGAACCTGTAATTGCAATAACATCGGGATTTTCTTCCAACAAATAATAGCTGGCTAATGCCTGAAAAGCCTTTAACGTATCTGGTACTTTGATAGCGATAATATTCTCTGGCGGTTGGACATTCTCATTACTCCAAAATGTTGCAACTGCACCATTCTCAATTGCTTTTTGAACAAACAAATGACCATCGGCATTGCCTTGTAATGGGACAAATAGATCGCCAGCTTTGATTTTACGCGAATCAAATTCAACCCCGGTGACCGTTACTTCTTCTGCACCTACTAATTCTCCTTGAACGGCTCTGTTAATGATCGTCGTTGTTAATTTCATGGTGTGTTCCTCCCATTCCTTGTCTAAAAAAAGAGTCTGGCCTTGTAGTAGCTCCAGACTCTTTCCTACTAAGCGGTAATAAAAACGTCTGTTTCTGTTTACCCATTGAATTGAATACTGTCAGCTTTCATTATACCCATTTTTACTCAAAAGCAGCTTGTTGTTTGTAACGGTTCAAGCCTAATTGAATCAATTCTTCAATTAGATCACCGTATTTCAAGCCCATATTTGCCCATAATAAAGGATACATACTGAATTCTGTGAAACCTGGCATCGTATTTAATTCGTTTAAGAATAATTCGTTTTTATTGGTCAAAAAGAAATCACAACGAGTTAAGCCTGCTCCGCCCAGCATGGTGAAAGCCAGCTTTGCATATTCTCTTGCTTTGTCGCTAACCTCTTCAGGTATTTCAGCTGGAATAGCCATTTTAATAGAATTATCGATGTATTTAGCGTTATAGTCGTAAAATGCTACTTCTTTGACTATTTCTCCAGGCAGTGTAGTTCGCACATCGGCATTCCCCAAAATTGCTACTTCAATTTCTCTTGCTTCGATTCCTTGCTCCACCACCGCTCGTGAATCATAGCGATAAGCTTCTTTTAACGCATTTTGCAGCTCTTCGCGATTTTCAGCCTTGGTGATTCCAACACTGGAGCCCATATTAGCGGGTTTAATGAACATTGGATAGAGCAGCATCCCTTCGCACTTGTCAAAAATCTGCTTAGGATTTTCTTTCCATTCATTTTTCAACACGGGTACATAAGGTACTTGTGGAATTCCCGCTGCCTGTAGGATGTATTTAGTCATGATTTTGTCCATAGCACTAGAGCTGGCCAATACACCAGCACCGACATAAGGCATATCCAATACTTCCAAGAAGCCTTGAATCGTTCCATCCTCTCCATTTGGACCATGCAGAACCGGAAAAACAATCGCGTCATCTTCTTTAATATCTCCGGGTGCAATTACTTTACCGGTAAAGCCTTCGACATCCGTTCCTGTTGGATCCCAAGTTAATCGCAATGTTTCATCTGTTTCAGGTGCTTCAGTCAACAATGGACCTTTTACCCACTGACCGGTTCTATCGATATAAACAAGCTGCACTTGATAGTAGTCAAAATAAACGGCTGAAATAACCGAAAAAGCCGATAAGATGGATACGTCATGTTCTGGACTTTTCCCACCATATAGTAAAATAATCTTCAAGTACTTATCCCCCATTACTTTTAAGATTCCCCCATATTTTAGCATAAAAAACAAAAAGCCGAAAAAAAAATTTACAAATGTTACAAAGCTTAAAGATTCTTATGGCTAAATAAGCTGAAGCAAAGCTTGGCGAAACTGCTCGCGATCTGCTTCAGTATAAGGTTTTGGACCTTTTGTACGTTGTTTCGACTGACGCATTTTGCCGCTGATATAACGTTGTCCCAAGAGTGCATCGATATTATTCATGGTATACTCCATCCCAGACTGATGCAAGACATGTGCAGCCTTGCTGAGAGTTAAAGAAGCCAACCCATAATCTTGAGTAATCAAAATATCTTTAGATTGAATTAATGACACAATTTTGTAATCTGCCGCATCCATGCCTCGATCTACATAAACGAATTTCACAAATTTAGGATACTCCTTGGTAGAGTAATGGTCAATACTAGTTACAATGACTACCTCTAATCCAAAGTGTTCAGCAATTTCAATCGTGGTATCTTTTACCGGAGAACCATCTCCGTCAATGATCAAACGCATGTTGTCCCACCTTTCCAATTATAGCTAACCAAATGATCATAAATATACTGGACCCATTTTTCACAGTGATCATTACTGCTCCCAAAGCCTTACTCCCCTGCTGTAGGTTAGGTAAAGAAAATAATTCATTCATTGGAAAATGATCATACCTTAAAATAAGCAGTAAGAAAACCATTAAGAGAAATTGATGTGTGATACTTCCTTTGTTTGAGGTTGCATATTTAGCGATAATCCTCTGTTCTGCCTCAATCGCATCTTGTTGATAATACCACTGATTTAACCAGCTGCTGGTGGTGCTGTGGAAAAAGGAAAGGACGCCAATTGCTAACGGAAAAACAGGAGAATAAAACAACGATATTAATCCCAAACTAAACCCCATTAATTGAGTATGCAAAGGATTATCCAAAAGTTTCCCGACCTTTCCCCCGAAAAGCATTGCACAGATTATTCCCAAAAAATACGGCAGGAATAAGTGCGTTGAAAGCGTCTGTTTCCCATACACAGCAGCCGTGTAGAAGGTGCCAAACAAGATTAGAAAATTTCCGCACATACCATTAAAAAAAGTCAGCATATTCACCCATAAAGGGAGGTGCCAGCTTCGCTTAGCAACCTTAACTCCATAAACAGATAGTAAAAAGATTAGACAGAATATCAGAATTGCTATATTTAAATAAACTTCCTTAAACAATATTCTGCCACTGCGTAAAAGAAAAATTGCAACAAAAAATAGACTAAACCAAATCAATTCCTTAGGTGAAAAAACATTTTTCGAAAGATCTTTAAAGTCTAGTTCGTAATGAGGAAAATGACGAATTGTATGATAAGCAAGTACAAAATATAACGTATAAAGCCCTGAAACAATCACTAACTGACCATTAATCGGCAGGCTCAACCCATAAAATAGTGGCAGCAGCAAAATTAGTCCCAATAAGTACGTTTTTCCACCTGTTACTTTTTCACCTTGTGCTTTCTCAAAATAATTAACACTGACATTGGCTGGTGGGAACAACGCAGCACTTAATCCTAAGCAAATACTGGCGAGAATGAAAATGGGCGTATATAGAGTACCTATTAAACTAAGTAACGAGCCGCATCCTCCCAATAACAGCGCCAAAATCAATAGTGTATATTTTTCAATCGAACGCTGAAGACTGCGAATAAGGAATATCCCCGTCATTCGGAAAGTATAAAATAATACGAAAGGCAGTACCGTAATGATATCGCGGCCGTCAATTAAATGAATATACAGTAAATATGGGACGAATATTATTGTATTGGATAAAATAAAAGGGGTCGCCTGTGCAAAACTTTGCCACACGATCTTTATCTTTCCCATCTAGATTCCTCTTTTCTTAATAAGCGATCACGGTTATCGCCTGCTGAAATTCTTGTTTCAAGTGTTCCATTCTATAAGCTTGAAAGGCCTCCTTATGGTTACGCAAAACGCCTCGTAGCTTCATCGGATTGTATTCCTCCACTAATTGATTCTTTAATACAAAATCTCTCGTTAAGCGCCACTCGTAATAGTAACCAAGGGGACGACAATGGTAGCGAGTTCCTTGAATCTGCTGTTCTTCAAACCGACGATGCGTATGGCCAAATACCACATCAGAAATATTACCATACTGATTCAACAATTGTCCTAAAGAAGCTGCACCTAAAAAGGCATTTAACTGGTTCCAAACTTGATATTTCCCCTCTAAACGTACGATAAACTGTTTTTGCGGGACAAAATGAGTCGCTAAAATCACCTGATAGTTTTCTTTTTCCAAATGCTTCAGTATGGGATCCAGCTGTTGTAAAATTCGCTGATTCACTGTGGGATCATCCCCAGAACGCATAATAACCCGATCGTACCAATACAAACGTTTCATTGAAGCTATTTTTTTCTGGTCCTGCAAATCAGAAAACTGATAATCATACCAGCCATTCAAACCCAGTAAAACGGTTGAATCATTTAACGGCAAGTACCGAAAATTCAAAAAATGGCTGTCAGGATAGTGTTCGATCATCTCTTCACCAACAATACTTCCCATTTCATGATTTCCCAAATTGAAAGTTGTCTCAAAACCTCTTTTGCGGAAATACTCATTAATCGATAATGTCTGTTTAATTTTATTAGCACTATCTCCAGCAAAGTGCAGCCGAGTAATATTTTTCTCCTGTAACGTCTCCAATAGAAGAGTCAATTCTGCTTCTTCAAAATGATTAATATCCGCATGAAGATCACTAATAATCGCCAGCTTTCCCATCCAATCATCTCCTTTAGTTTACTCCTAAATATAGAACCAAAAAATACCCAATTTATAAGATAGCCTGCGTAAAGATTATGCTATACTAAAGGTAGTAAGTAAAGGAGGATCGCCTATGGTTACCTATTCGCAGTTGAAAAAAGATTTGTTGCAAGCGCTCGATCTGCACATCGATATTTTGAAAGAAGTCGATGATATCTGTCCAGAACAGTTGCCAGTTTTTTTATTCATGATGCGCAGTTTAGGTTTCATGTTAGATCGAGCACCGAGAGTTTTGGCAGAGGAAGATTTGGAAGAACTGTACTATGTCATGTTCCAGTATTACAGCTTACTAACTGAGCTGAAGTACAATTTAACGTTAAATTTTCCATATGCTACCCTTCAAGGCGCTCCCTTGCTAGATTTAGTCCGTCAATTTCCTACTACTTTCGAAAAAGAAATGAAACAATGGTGGGAAGAAAAAACGGGGCTGGTAGTAGAAGAAACTAAGCAGACCATCGGAATCAAAGAATTTGAATATTAAAAACCTATGAAAAAGGATTCGCTTGCTCCATTAATCGGGTCCTTTTTCATAGGTTTTTAATAGGCATCTGAACTATTAGCGATAGTAACCAGTAGATAATAACATGATTTGCTGCTGGTAGTATTTTCATGAGTGGTTGATGGACGGACTACTTTCTTAAGCAATATTACGTTTAAACTATATCTGCTTTCGTTCCCTTTAAGTATAAGCATTCATTATATACTTGGTAAAACCTCAACCTGTAAAAGTTGCTGAAATCCAGTCTTTAATACCGTCACTGTTTTTCTCATGCCAAGGGATTACTTGTGGTCTGTCTGTACAAGTGATGAAAACTTACAATGATAAACATTTGCAAAACTTTTCTGCTTTGTCATGTTACTACTTTTTTATACAAACAACTTTACTGGTAACGTTCCAACAATTTTTTTTGATGGCTCTCCATAATATCTTCTAACGATATATTGTATTTGTCTGCCAGAATAAATAAATTATCCAACACATCCCCCAATTCCTCAGTTAAATTATCTAATTGTTCCTGATCCGTTGTCAGCCTCTCATCTGGACGATCTCGACCGATTTCAATGGTCCGAATGGCACGGGCAACTTCACCAACCTCTTCTGTTAAAAAATTAGCGCGAATAAAAGGTGGATACTGATACCAGCTGCGCTCCTTGTAAAATTCACTGATCCATTCTTGGTATTGATTAATATCCATTTTCTATCTCCATTCTGCTATACTGAGTAAAAAAGAAGCGAGGTCTTTTATGAATATAGCGGTATATTGTGGTGCTAGTGTTGGTAATGAACGAGTTTATAGTGAAAATGCTCGTACTTTAGGGACTTGGATTGCTGAAAATGGGCATCAACTGATTTATGGCGGTGGTAAAGCAGGTCTGATGGGTGTGCTTGCCAATACTGTCTTAGAAAATGGCGGCAATGTCATTGGCGTAATTCCTACTTTTCTGCAGGAACGCGAATTGGCCCATCCCCATTTAAATGAATTAATTGTCGTTGAAACCATGTCCCAGCGTAAAAACCAAATGATTGCAGCTGCCGATGTCTGCATCGCCTTACCTGGAGGCCCGGGTACTTTAGAAGAAATCAGCGAGGCTATTTCTTGGGCCCGAGTAGGACAAAATGATAGCCCATGTATTTTCTATGATACCAATGATTATTATCGTCCGCTACAAGACTTTTTTGACAAAATGGTAGCGACTGATTTTTTATCTATTGATGACCGCAGCAAAATGATGTTTGCTCATTCAATGCAGGAAATTGAGCAATTTATTACCGCTTATGAGCCCCCTCAAGTAAGGAAATATTAAGGATAAATAAAAGAGAGCTGGTCTTGGTTGATGATGAGAACAGCTCTTAAACAACTAAAATTCCTTTTTTTCATTATGTTGGAAGATACTTCTTCAATTTGTTTATACTATACCTTTGTCATTTTCAGAATTCCATAATACTTCTATTTGAAACATCGACATGTTCACACAGAATGAATGTTGACTGGTATTTTTTTTACTGATCTTCTCTCTTTCACAGACATTATATATCCGTTGAAAAACTATTTTGAGGTAACAAAAAAGTATCAGCAATAACTACCAATACTTTATTTGAGTATTCCTATTTTCTTTTTAGTAAACAACCAGGGTAAAATTGCACAACAGCTGAGTGCCCCAATAAAGCTCAGTCCAAAGTAAAGAAACAACAATAGAAAACTTGCCGATTTTTCAGCTAAAATCAGTGAACCAAAGGTGCTGACTAAGAACCAGTAAATAGTGTATATTCCTAACTGCTCATATCTTCCCACTAGCCATTTTTGTGTAAATAAATAGGTTAATGCAAAGAAAACCAACAGTCCACCATAGCCCAGCACAGCATACAAAGTCATGCTTCTCTTTAAAACCTCGATTAAACTACTAATAAGTACAGCACCTACAACAAAGAAAAAGTAACTCATTTGCTTTCTCATCATACCTACCTCTTTCTTTAGCCTGCTAACATTCCTAAAACTATTAGCAGTCCAGCTAACAACAGATTAACCGCAAAAGCATACTTATTCTTCATATTTAATCCATTACCAAAATGCATATCCTTTATTACAAAAAAACGAGGATCAGATGGAAAAAAGAAACCTGTTTGTCTTTTGTTTTGATATAAAGTCGGCACACTGGCTAAAGGATAAAGTAATAATAATAATCCGAATATAGAAATAAGCATGTTGATTCCTTCTTTCTTAGTGCTCTTCGATAAATTAGTAAAATGCTATAATGATTGAAAACAGTTAACATAAAAAAATCAGTTGCGTCATATCGGTCGCATGTTCTGTTTGCAAGATGCCAACGATAACAAGAAATGAATTTTAACTACTCAGGTTGAACGAATGTAAAAAACAAACGTCACCTTAGCCTATTAACGTAAGAATTTATTCTTTGTAATTGCTCTTTTAATCGGTTTATTTTCTGTTCCTTTCGCTTTTCTAAGTGTCATATCCATATCAAAAGAATCTTTATGAAACAAGCAAATTACTCAGCTGACTCATCTAGTAAGGTTACAATATCTCGTTTGATTAAACTTTGCATACTTTCTTTATATTTCGATAATTCCAGCTACTCCATTTTATTTATTACCAAAGGTTTTAAGTCTGGACGAACGTTTAGCAATTCTCTCAGATAGGGAATACACTGACGAACCGTAATAGAATTTTCATCATCCAAAATAGTTAATATTTCGAGCAAGTGTCCATCCAACTGTTGCTGTTTGTCCCACTGTACCGTCTTCATCAATAATTTAAAGCATCTAGCACGATTGCAGGAATTTCGTCCCTTTAGCCCTTTTAAGTAAAGCGGCCAATACTGATACATTTCATTGCTTTCGTTGCAGCGTATCTCCAATTTTTTAAATCGCTGCAGGGAATCCTTTGTGTCCTTTGCAGCTAGGATCTCTTCAATTTCTTTTTTCACCATACCTCACCCCTGCCTTTCATTTTATCTCTGTCGGAAGTTCTTTAAAAGAGTAAACAAAAAACAGTTTCTCCACGAGTTGAAGTCTCTGCTTTTACACGTTGGATTTATTTTTGAGAGCCAGAACAAGCAAAATAATTCCGACCATTACTACCGCTGCCAGAGTTATCCAGCAGTAAGGTGCCGGGATCAAAAGATTCAAAAGTATTGCTGCAAACATTAAGTATAGTATTGTTTGATCTTTCATTCTTCCTGCCTCATTCCTATATACTAAGGAAAGAATAACAAAAAGAAGTCATTTGCAGTCATAAATGTCCGAAACGGTCGAAAAATGATCTTAAACGAACCTTCTTCCACTTTTCGTCAATCAGAAAGTCATTTAATCTATTTTTCAAATTCTTTCAGGTGCTACCTCAAATTTAGCTCTCACAAGCACTTACTGTCTTCCCTGAAGCTCCTTTTTCATTCTTTCTGAGAATCCTAAAAATAGATCAACTGGTACCAATGCTAAACCAAACGATTCAGGATCTTCATCTCCCAAGAGTACAAAGCCATCTCCTTTTTTTATATTAAAAATATCCTGGGCCTCTTTTGGGATGGCAATTTGTCCTCGTTCTTGAACTTCCACTACTCCAAACATATGCTTGCCCTTGGGTGCAATCTTAGTTAGAGAATCCTCTTCATTGAAACGCATTAAATCATCCACTGTAACATCGTATAGATTCGCCAATGCCATCGTATTCACTAAATCGGGCATCGAATCCCCAGATTCCCATTTAGCCATTGCCTGACGAGTGACACCAATTTTTCCAGCTGCCTCCTCCAGAGTATAATTGTACTGCATTCGCAAAAAACGCAAATTTTTCTGAATCGTAATTTTCTTCTGATTTCTCATGCTTTTCAAACCTCCTGCCTTTATTCTAGCAGAAACGACAATCAGCTAGTACAGCAAATACACATTGTTTATTTTAGTCACCTCCGCGTAATAAAAAACCAGATACCAACTACTTCTTTCTAGCTGAAAGAGCATTGATACCTGGAACTTTTTATTAACCTAATTCTGGAAACAATAGATGTAAGACATTTAGTGTTAAACGACGGCCTTTTCCAGCATAAGGATAAATATGCATGTGCATGGCTGGATTGAAGTTTGCTTCAATAATCCCATAATCCCCTTTATCCTCAAAAGGTTTATCCTTATCTGGGATGATCAAATCAATCCCGCTTATTTCAGCTCCCAAGGCTTCCACAGCAGCAATTGCTATTTCTTTATAGCTTTCGTGCATTTCATCGGTGATATCAATGGAGTCGCCTCCGGTAGAAATATTGGAATTCTCTCTTAAAAAGACTTGTTGCTGAGAAGCAGGTACACTATCGATAGTAAAACCTTGTTCTTTGAGCATGAGTTTTTCCAATTCACTCAACTGGATTAATTCTAACGGCGAACGATGATGAGTACCGCGCAAGGGATCTTGATTTTTCTCATCAACTAATTGCTTAATCGTTTTATTTCCATCGCCTACTACATTAGCCGGAATTCGCAACAGCACTGCTTTTACTTGATGATCAATCACGAAGAAACGATACTCAGTTCCTTCCATAAACTCTTCTATCAGAACTGAATTGTCTTCCTTAAAAGCAATTTTTAAACCAGCTATATAATCCTCTAATGAAGCACCTTCTTTAAAGATAGTGATGCCTAATCCATAGTTAGTAGACTTAGGCTTGATAACAAACGATTGCTGAGCGTAGCGCGGATAAGCCTTTCGAGCCTTCTCAATTGAAGTAAAGGTTTCTCCTAAGGGAACTCTAAAACCTGCCTGCTCCAATACCATTTTAGTCACTGTCTTATTTTCCATTAACAAAGGTGAAATATAGGTATCTTTGCTGGTCATATTGGCATTCTTCACATATTCTTTATGATCATCGTGCTTTAATAAAACGAATTGGTCACTGCGGTCCATTACATTAAATTCTAATCCCATTTGAATAGCGTCAAACAATAAATTCTGTGTAGATAATTCCATCTCCGCAAAACCTGCTAGTTGGTAAGAGCGTGCATAAGCTTCTTCATAGTATCGTTGACCTAATTCTCTGCCTAGTGCTGCTTGTCCCTCTGCTTCATCAGCCTTCAACAAACGAGCAGCCAGCGTCAGCTCTGGTTGTTCTAACCATTCTTGATAGTTGCTTATGAGATCATTTACAGGAAGCTCTAGCTCCTCAACCATCTGCTGCATTTTGACAAATAACTGCCTGCCTTCTTCTAAATGAGCAGTTTGCTCATAAGGATGCTCTAACGATACCTCATCATTTAGTTGATTTCCTTGCTCCACCCATTCATCTGCTGGCATCTGCTCATCTGTCCACAATAAATACAGCATAAACAAATGAATAAATTCAATCGCTTCTTTATTAATTCCTACACGTTCGAAAGGGTTTAAATCAATGTTGCGTAATTCAACGTAACGGATTCCTGTATGGAACAAATCAGCTACTTTTTTTCCCCCACGCATGCGAATAGGCGCATAAAATTCTTTTTCTTCAGAAAGTCTTCCTTGTGCAACATTTTCAGCCAAGTCTTCACTGTAGCGATCCAACGAAGCATAAGATACCTTCACATTCGGCTTGTTTACATAGCCGAATGGGCTAGTTCGAATACTGCGAACAGGTTCATTAGGACGATCTTCATCGACAAAATAACCTGTTTCACTAATTGGTGTTGCACCAAACAAATAAGTCAACAACCAGCGATAACGCAAAAAGTTACGAGCAATTTTCATATACAGTTCCGTTTTAAAGGCTTCAATACAGGTGAATTCTGTTTGTACTTGAAACAATTCTTTTACCAAATCTAACCCATATTCAAAGTTGAAATGAATGCCGCTAACCATTTGCTTGCGTTTACCATATTCGCGAGCTAAGAAACGACGATATAATACATCCTCATGTCGTTCCAGTTTAGCAATCACAATGTCTTCTTCTTTCTCAGGTAAAACGGGTGGCATGGATAGTGGCCACATCATTTCATTTTCTGGCATACTCCGCTGAGCAACATCATGAATAGCTGTTAAAGTAGCCAATACTTCGTCGGCTGAATCACTAACTGGTGTAATTAATTCTAACTGCGTTTCAGAAAAATCTGTTTGAATATACGGATGAAAACTTCGATTACCTAAATTTTTTGGATGATCAGTTTTAGCTAGTTGGCCCTGCAGGTCAACCCGTTGATTTTCTTTCTCTATTCCAAATCGTGCTTGCAACAACCACGGTTTTACTTTTTCTTGGCGCATCATTTCTTTGATTTCCATTTATGCAGGCCTCCTCATCACGCCTATTATATAGAATTATTGACTGAAAAAGAATGGAAATGCTTAAATTTATTTTTTCAAGATGAAACTATGGTTCATTCCGGACACTTTTGAATCAAGCGGATCACTACTTCTTCTCCTTTTCAGTCAACACCTATTGCTACATGATAGAAAACAAACCTTTAATATCATTTCACTGATAGGATAGTCCCCTGCACCCAATCTCAAACTTAAACTCCTACTACTTGTATATAACTACGATCACACTGGACGGTTCTTCATCTTAAATAAAATTTGCGATTCATTGTTTGTCTACGATGATAGGACATCCCTTCGTTTCACTAGTGGATGTCTCTTAAGAAAAGTGCTCCCTTACATCGTTAGTTCACAGCTTGAATCTTAATTTCAGATGCTACTGATGTACGAACAAATCTCCAAATAATACATTAATTCCTATACACACAATAATACTTGTGTGTATAGCTAATCCAATTACAAAATTCACTTCTGAAATTCCAATTTTGAGGCTTTAATCATTTGGTGAAAGCAGTGTCTGACTCGCGTCCTACTGTGAATAAAACTATTTCTTAACTCTTTTACCTCTTATTTTTCCTCTGCAAGGTCTGTCCAACTATTGAAATATCTTGTAATTAAGGATTATCATTGGTTAATGTCTATCCATCTTTCTTACGATGCATTAGATCATTCTTAAATCTTGTTCTAGTACTTATGTTCTGTTTTGAGAACAACCACTCTCCTTAATCTGCTGCATAAAGCGACCAACCTTTATGATCCAACAAAATTAGTATAAAAGGAATTGGCTCTCTTCCATTACATTTACTTATGTATCCATAATAATCATTCGTTTTACTAATATAAATGCTATTGATATAATACGTACAATAAAAAATGAAGGGTTCTAGTAGAGATGGAAGAAAAAGAATGGGTATCACAACAAGAAAATATGCGAACGCTTGCTAACAAAACTGTATTTAAAGATGGGGTTAAAGATGGAATACCTATCGGAATTGGGTATTTTGCTGTTGCATTTTCATTGGGGATTACCGTTAGAAATGCTGGGATGTCCGCTTTTCAAGGCTTTTTGATGAGTCTGTTAAATAATGCTTCTGCTGGACAATATGCCGCTTTGGTTGTGATTGCAGCTAAAAGCTCTTATTTAGAATTGGCATTGGTTACATTGATTACCAATGCTCGCTATTTATTAATGGGCTGTGCTTTAAGTCAACGTTTATCACCACAAATGCCCTTTAGCCATCGCTTTTTTTTGAGTTTCGACATCACTGATGAGTTATTTGGCTTAATGATCGCACGTTCTGGTTATTTGAATCCTTATTATATGTATGGTGCTGTAACAGCTGCTGCTCCCTGCTGGGCTATTGGCACTGCAATTGGCGTTGTGTCAGGTAATATCCTGCCGCTTCTACTGGTCAGTGCACTAAGTGTGGCTCTGTACGGCATGTTCTTAGCCGTCATTATACCTCCAACGCGTACAAATAAGGTATTGGGTGCTTTGGTGTTAGGAAGTTTTGCTGCTAGTTATGTTACTGCAAAAGCACCGATTATTGCTAACATCTCTAGTGGTTCGCGAACAATTATCCTAACGGTCATTCTTTGTACCTTGGCTGCAATCTTATTTCCAATCAACAAAGAAGGTGAAAGACATGCCTAACATCTATGTATATATTCTGATAATGTCTGTAGTCACCTACAGTGTCCGCCTATTACCATTAACTCTTCTACGAAAACCCATTAAAAACATTTTTATTCAATCCTTTTTACACTATGTGCCTTATGTCACTTTAGCGGTAATGACTTTTCCGGCTATCCTAGAGGTCACCCAAGTTCCCTTAGCCGGTTTATTGGCTTTGCTAGCTGGAAGTCTTGCTGCTTGGTATCAGGGCAATCTTTTCCAAGTAGCCATTGTTTGTTGCGCTACAGTACTTATAGTAGAAGCTTTGCTCATTTAAAAAAGCTTATTCGTCTAGTCAGCAGCTGCTGTCTGTTCGAATAAGCCCTTTTTAGTCTTCTTTCAATAAGCCTTTGAATAAGCCTACTGCGAAATCATTTGGATCAAAAGTTGCCAAATCATCAATTTTTTCACCTAAACCAACTAACTTTACTGGTAAATGCAGTTCATTGCGAATTGCCAAGACAATCCCCCCCTTTGCTGTTCCGTCTAACTTGGTTAAGACCAGCCCAGTTACGTCAGTAGTCTCTTTAAACTGCCGAGCTTGTGACAGAGCGTTTTGCCCAGTAGTTGCATCGACAACTAACAAAACTTCATGAGGTCCCGTCGGATACTCTCGTTGAATCACTCGTTTGATTTTTTCCAGCTCATTCATCAAATTAACTTTGTTTTGCAAACGGCCTGCTGTATCAATCAACAAGACATCATAATTCTCATTTTTGGCTTTTGCTACTGCGTCATAGACAACGGCTGCCGGATCACCCCCAGCATTGCCCCGAACAACTTCTACACTAGAACGTTGCCCCCAAACTACCAGTTGATCAATAGCTCCAGCTCGGAAGGTATCTGCTGCAGCCAGCAAGACTCTCTTTCCTTCTGATTTATACTGATGGGCCAGCTTACCAATACTGGTAGTTTTTCCCGTCCCATTTACACCAACAAATAGAATGATTGATAAACCTTCAGGCTGCAGATTCAATCGGTTATTCTCATCGATCCCTTCAGCTTCATAAATATCTACCAATTTTTCAATGATAACATTCTGAATTTGAGAAGGCTTCTTCGCGTTTTTCAGCTTCACTTCTTGTCGCAAGGAATCAGTCAACTTGATTGCTGTATCAAAGCCTACATCAGCTCCGATCAAAGTCTCCTCTAATTCTTCGAAGAACTCTTCGTCAACTCGGCGGAAACGAGCAAATAATTCGTTCATCCGGTCGCCGAAAGACTTACGCGTTTTTTCTAACCCTTTATCGTATTTTTCTTGAGCTGAGGTTTCAACAGGCTCCAACAATTCTTCTATTACTTCCTGTGTTTCAGTAGGTGCATCTAGCTCTTCTTCTGGCAAAATTTCCGTTGATTGAGATTCCTCCACAAGTGTTTCTTCTGCGTCCTCAGTCTCTAGCGTAGGAGCCTCTGGTACTGTTTTCTCAAAAGACTCAGTTAAATCCTTCGTATTCGTTGGAGTATTAGCATCTACAGTTTCCTCAGGCGTCTCATTTGTTTCATTTTCCGCAGTTTGGCTATCAATTTCACTGGTTTCTGTTTCTGGCGATTCATTGGATTCAGGTGTTTCCTGCTCTTCCTTTTTCTCACTCATGAAGGCATTTTTTATTCGATCAAATAGTCCCATCGTTTCCTCCTAGTTCAAAACAAATTTTTCGATGGCTAAAGCAACACCATCGGCTTGGTTGGTAGCTGTAACGTGATCGGCTGCAGTCTTTACATCTTCCGTAGCATTTTCCATTGCTACGCCTATTCCAGCATATTCAATCATTGGTAAATCATTGGCTTCATCACCTAACGTTAACATTTCACTAGCACTGATTCCCAACTCTTTGCCTAAAACTTCTAAGCCATATGCCTTCGTGACACCATTGGGCATGAATTCCAGTAAGTTAGGACGTGTTTTGCAAACTTCATAACGTTCGATATATTCTACCGGAATTTCAGCCATTTTTTCATCTAAATAGTCAACATCGATTGCTGCAACTACTTTATTGTACAAAGTATTATCAGTTAATTCTTCAATTACTACCGGAAAGTAAGTAACTTTTTTATTCATAGTTGGGTATAAAGAAGTATGTTTTGGAGCAGTAGCAAGCTGTAGACAACGAGCATCTGACAAAATATCCATCGGTAAAGGCAGCTCAGTGAATAGATCATAAATATCTTGAACTTGTTCTAAATCTAGCGCTGTTTTCCCTAATAAATCACCCGTATTATTTTTTTGAATTAGCCCGCCGTTAAAGGTAATAGAGTAATCTCCCTCTTCCATCAAATTCAATTCTTCTAAATAATCACCAATAGCAATTAAAGGTCGGCCGGTACAAACAACAATTTTTACGCCTTGTTCTTTGGCTTTGGCCAAAGCTTGTTTATTTTTATCAGAAATCGTTTTGGCATCCGTTAGTAATGTGCCGTCTAAATCAATTGCTACTAATTTTATCATGGGACTGTTCCTCTCCAGTTTCAAATTTTCCACCTTCATTTACCTGTTCCAGACGAACCGAGATAATCTTCGATACACCGGATTCCTGCATGGTAACCCCATACAAAACATCTGCCGCTTCCATCGTTCCCTTACGATGGGTAACAACAATAAATTGAGTATCATCTTCAAATGAACTTAAATAGCGGCCAAAACGTGAAACGTTCGCTTCATCCAAAGCTGCTTCCACTTCATCGAGTACACAAAACGGCACTGGTCGAACTTGGATAATTGAAAACAGTAAAGCAATTGCAGTCAATGCTCGTTCTCCACCTGAAAGCAAGGATAAGCTTTGCAGCTTCTTGCCTGGAGGCTGGGCTTCAATTTCAATACCAGTATTCAACAAATCATTTGGGTCCGTCAGCAATAGTTCTGCCCGACCGCCGCCAAACATGTTAGGAAAAACTTGCTTGAATTGTTCACGAATCGCCTGGAAAGTGGTGTAAAAACGTGATTTTACTTCATCATCCATTTCATCCATCGTTTCAAACAATTGTTCCTTGGCTGATAAGAGATCATCTCTTTGAGTGGTTAAAAAATCATAACGTTCTTCTACCTGCTCATATTGCTCAATCGCATTCAGGTTGACGGGACCTAATTTTTCAATTGCTTGCTTCAAGCGCGTTACTTCCTGTTGAGCCGGATCAACATCAATCGTCACATCTGCCATTTCTTCAGCTGCTACAAAGCTCAAGCTGTATTCTTCCTGCAAGTAATCCAGTTCATTATCTAATTGCAATTCTAAACGATTTTTTTGTACGTCAGCCTGTGATTGACGGGCCAACAACTCCTTTTGTTCACGGTTTGCCAGTGTCAGCTCCCCATCAGCCTGATCCACTTGCTGCTGCAATCCTTGACGAGTTTGCTTCCAATCAGTCAATTGATTAACCAATTCTCCATGGGCTGCTTCTAACTCTGTTAAACGCTCATTCAAACTGTCCACTGTTTCTTCATGGGTCGAAGAATCATTTGATAAAGCCAGCAATTGGTTCTCTAAACTTTCCATTTCATTTACCAGCACAGTTAGTTGCTGGTGCTGCATGATTTGCTGCTGATTTAAATGATTCAACTGTTCTTCCATTACTGCGCGATCCGCCTGCAATCCGCTTAATTGGGTAGCCAAAGTAGTACGTCGTTCCTCCAGCAGATCACTTTCCTGATTTAATTGCTTAATTTCCTGATCAATCCGCTGTTGTTCAGCTTGTAATTGTTCAGCTTGCGCTTCTAATTGCGTTTTTTGCTCCTGATATTCGTTCAAAAAATGATCTAATTCTTTTGCTTCATAAGAAAAGAGGGATTGCTCTTTTTTCAAACGAGTTAATTCAGTTTCCAAACGCTCTAGTTCACTTTGCGCCTCTTGATAGGTTAAACGAGTTTGCTCTCCATTGGTACGTAAGGCTTCAATTTGAGCCGCTTGTTCTTGAATTGATTGCTGCATTTGCTTTACCAAGAGCTCTTTATTTTTTAAGTCACGATTGAGTTCTTCATAACGCTTCGTCAATGTGGTTAATTCGTGACCTTGATTAAACAGATTTCCTCGATTCCCTTGCTTAGTCGCTCCCCCGGTCATAGAACCACCAGCATTCATAACGTCGCCTTCTAAGGAAACAATCCGAACTTGATAATGCAGCTGCTTTGCTAATTGGTTCGCACTATCTAAGTCTTGCGCAATAACAATACCACCTAGCAGGTTTTCCATAACTGTTGAAACTTTTTGCTCAAAGGAAACCAACTGGCTGGCTACGCCGATAAAACCCTCGTGCTCTTTGATAGCCTGATAATGATGATTTGCCAGACTACGTGGTTTAATTGTTGTCAAAGGCAAGAAAGTTGCACGTCCGCTGCGCTGCTGACGTAAATAGGTGATTCCCTTACGTGCATCTGCTTCATTCTCCACAACAACATGTTGTGCTGCTGCTCCTAAAGCCGTTTCAATTGCCAACGCATATTTCTGAGGTACTTCCATCAGCTCAGCTACCGCTCCAACTACACCTGAAAGCTTGTCTTTGTGCTGTAAGACACTGCGTACTCCTTGATAGAAGCCACTGTAATTTTCTTGAATTTCTTGCAGGCTCTTCTTGCGGGCACGTACTTGCTGTACTTGATTCATCAGTTCATACATTAATTGTTGCTCATGCTGCAGACGTTTTTGCTGCTTGGCAGTTTCTTCTGTCAATTGGCGGTATTGTTGTTGTTCGTCAGTCAACTGAGTTCCAACTGTTTCTGCTCGCTCCTGAGCCGCTTGTTGTTTTGTCTGTATTTCTTTTAGCTGAGTCTGTAAAGCTTCAAAACGAGAGACACTTTGCTGATTCTTAGCAGTTTCCTGAGTATATTGACGTTCTAGGTACTTCAATTCATTGCTAACATTTGCCTGCTCTTGCATCAGTTCGACATAAGTGCCTCGTAAGTCTTCCAATACTTCTTTGGTTGATTTTTGGTACTTAATCGCTTCTGCTGTTAACTGCTGAATTTCAGCATCTAATGTTGCTTTTTCTCTTTGCTTTTGCTGCTGTTGCACCTCTAGCTGTTGAATTGATGCTTCAACTGCAGCTTGCTTTTCTTGGTTTTGATCCAATGATGCTTGATACTCTTCGCTGGTTTTTTGCGTATTTTTCGATCGCTCACTTAACAGCTCTTTTTGTCCTTCGGTCTGTTTCAACGCTTCAGTTAAATGCAGCAGCTGCTGTTGACCATTTTCCAGCTTTTCATCTAGCTTGCCACGTTTTTCACGCAGTAGTCCTAGTTGTTCTTCCGTTCGACGAATAAACTGGGAGCGTTCCTCAACCGTTGCCGAAAGACTTTCAAATTCCTGGCAGGCAATCTCCCAAGCTTGTTTGTTTGCTTTGATTTTTGCCACTGTTAAACTGACATCCGTTTCAGTCAGCTGTTCTTTTAAGTTCAAAAATTCTTTGGCTGCCTCACTTTGAGCTGCTAAAGGGGTCAATTGATCTTCCAGCTCATAAATAATGTCTTGAACACGGTTCAAATTGTCTTCTGTTTCAAACAATTTTTGTTCCGCTTTGCGTTTACGCTGTTTGTATTTCAGCACTCCTGCAGCTTCTTCAAAAATCCCTCGGCGATCTTCGGGCTTGCTGCTGAAAATTGCCTCAACTTTACCTTGAGAAATGATTGAAAAAGATTCTTTACCTAAACCGGAGTCCATAAACAAATCCTGAATATCCTTTAAACGGCAAGCTTTTTTATTGATGAAAAAATCACTTTCTCCCGTTCGACGGTAGCGCCGGGTAACACTGACTTCGCTAAAATCCAAAGGCAAATAGTGATCTGTATTATCCAAAACAACGGTAACTTCAGCAATATTCAATTGTTTTCTTGCTTCTGAACCTGCGAAAATGATATCCGGCATTTTGCCGCCTCGCAGGCTTTTTGCTGATTGTTCTCCTAATACCCAACGAATGGCTTCAGTTATATTGCTTTTCCCACTGCCATTGGGTCCAATTACTGCTGTTACACCTGTTTCGAATTCAATTTTGGTGCGTTCAGCAAAGGATTTAAATCCAGCTATTTCTATACGTTTCAAATACACGAAAGGTGGTACCTCCAATTATGCTTTAAGAGCTGCCAAGGCCTTAGCTGCAGCATCTTGTTCTGCTAGTTTCTTTGATTTGCCTTTTCCAGAACCGATCATCCGATCATCCACATATACTTCAATCGTAAATGTTCGTTCGTGAGCCGGGCCTTCTTCACTAACTAAGCGATAGTCAATCGTCACATCACCGCTTTTTTGCAAAACTTCCTGCAAACGGGTTTTGTGATCCATTTCTCGGGTAAATTCCCCAGCTTCAATTCTTGGGAAAATAACTGACTGAATAAATCTCAAAGCGGCTTCATACCCTTGATCTAAATATAAAGCACCTAGAAAAGATTCAAATAGGTCGCATAACAATGATGCGCGATTACGACCACCAGAGTTCTCCTCACCTTTACCTAACCATACGTATTGATCAAAATGACATTCTTTTGCAAACTTAGCCAAGCTGTCTTCACGCACAATTGCCGAACGCAACTTTGTTAATTTACCTTCTGGCACATCTGGGTATTGACGATACAAGTAATGAGAAACTTGCAGTTCTAATACAGCATCTCCTAAAAATTCTAAACGTTCGTTATCAGAAAGCTGCATATTGCGATGCTCATTGACATAGGACGAATGAGTAAAAGCTTGTTCTAGTAACGTGACATCTTGGAAGACAATGCCGTAGCGTTCTTTTAGCTCGTTGATCAATTGCGTATCCATTGGCTACATTCCTTTTTTAAAGTTTTACATCACGATCTATTATACTGTTTTTTGGTAAATTTTTAAATGAGAAGTGATAATAGTAAGAAAAACTTGAAAAACGAAGAAATTTTTCTGCTGCGAATAAGTAGTCCCAAATTTTTTTCAAAAAACTACAAAGTTTCTATTTACAATAAAATTACTTATGTTACAATATCATTACAAAAACATTAAGGAGTGGTTACTTTGAAAAAATGGTTATTGTTAGGTGCGTGTGTGTTGGCTTTTCCTATGACTGTTAACGCTGAATCAACTGAAGTAAATGGAAATGGAGCAGTTTTAGCGGCTCAAGAAGAAACGGTTATATCTACAGAGGACAGCAGCCAAACAACAACATCAACTGAGCTCACTAATGATTCAAAAAATACAGGAACAAGCGGCTCTGCAACAGAGCAGGAACCAATCGTACCTGCTACTGAAGAACAAAACCAATCTTCTGTTGAAAAGGTTTCTGGAAAAAAGGCTGAAGATATCCAAAAAGAAGTCATCAAGGGTATTGAAAAGGATTCAGGGATTAAAGCAACTAAAGAACAATCAGCCAATATTAGCGCTCAACAATGGCGTGAAGCTCTATACGAAATTGGTGGAAACTTACTATCTAAAGAAGAAATTGATGGCTACACTGATCAGCAATTATTGGATGCTCAAACCTTATTTGAGCGTTATAACTACGACACCGTTGGTATGGATGCTAGTAGCTTTGCTCGGTTGTTAAGAGCGTTATACCAGGATAAAACAATTTCTTATGATGAAGCGGCTAAGGCCTTAGCTTTTAATCCCAACAATTATAAAAGCAGCCTTGATATGATTTCAGATATCGATCAATTGCAAGCTTACTTAAAAGTAATGTACCCTGCTAACAGTAGCTTTTGGGGAATTCGGGATCTGACAAATGATGAACTAATTGCTATCTTAAAGCAAATTGCACCTTTCCAGCAAAAAATTATTGAAGAACAAGGCAGCTTATGGCCAGGAGTTATTGCCCTAATCTCTAATTATGCTGAAAAAGGATTGCCAGCTACTTCAACTGACCAAAGTGATCATACAAGTACCAGCACATCAGAATCAGCTGGAAACACCGTTAATAATGGAGCTACAACACCTTCCTCTTCTGAAACTCAAACTGTCATTCAAAAGCTGTTGCCAAAAACTGGTGAACAAAAAACAACTTGGATGATTGTTATCGGCTTAGTGATCATTGGGGCTGTAGCCTATATCTGGCTACGAAAAATTCGTCCCCGTCATTAATTTTTTTATTCAACCTAAACAGGACTAGTAGTTGGATAAACCTAAAAAAGATCGTTCACAAGTTGCGAACGATCTTCTCTTATGATAAAAACTCATGGTATAAACGTTCCACGTTTTGATAAAAGATTTTCTCACGCTCACTAGCAGAGAATCCTGCTTCTCGTAAAGCCTGCTCGATTTTTTCAATTGACCGAATATCCGATAACTCCGGATGCTCTTCAATCCCATCGAAATCTGATCCAAGACCCACACATTCTATGCCGCCAATTTGAGTGAAATGTTGAATATGATGCATTAGGCCTTCGATAAGCGATTGCTGACTGTTTGACGGACGAATAAAAGCTTCGTAATAATTCATACCAATTACTCCACCCCGATCACCAATTCCACGAATCAGTTCATCTGATAAATTACGGGGATGATTACAAACTGATCGAGCATTAGAGTGGCTAGCTACAAAGGGGCGTTTAGTATACATTAAAACATCCCGTACTAATTGATCTGAACCATGAGATACATCAATGATCATTCCCAGTTCTTCCATACGTTGGACAATTTTTATTCCGATTTCTGTTAATCCCTTTTGTTTGGTATCCAATGTTTGTAACGCGTCATTCCAATAAAGTGCATTCGGAAACCCAATTTCATTCTCAAAATTCCAGGTTAAGGTCAACATACGTACGCCCAAATCATAGAACTCCTCCAGCCGATCTAAACGGCCAGCTAGCGGCGCCCCCTCTTCCATCGTCAGAAGTGCACTTAAACGCCCTGCTGCCTGATTTTCTTCATACTCAGCCATCGTGGTAATTGGTCGAATCAAGTCAGTATTTTTCCCCATTTCGGTATGATAGCAGGCTATCATTTCGCGACAGACCTGATAGGGATCATCTACCTCGTCCAAAGGAATAAACATTGCAAAGTTTTGCAGAACGGTTGGACTCTCCTTCATCCGAAATAAATCAATTTGAAAATTGTTTTCTCTTAGTTCAGTACCTGTTGCCTGATAGATTTTCATGATCGTATCACAGTGCATATCAATCGCTCTCATTTTTCCTCCTCAACGAAAAAACGCAAAATCCTGCGATTCTGCGTCTTTACTCTTATCCTTGATTTTCCATAATGTAGTCAACTGCAGCACCAACGGTTTCGATTCTTTCTGCATCTTCATCAGAAATTTCTGTACCAAATTCATCCTCTAATTCCAGAACAAATTCCATAATACTGATTGAATCTGCATTTAAATCATCCTTGATGCTTAACTCAGATGTTACTTTGTCTTTGTCTAATTCAAAATGATTTGAGATAATCTCAGCTACTTTGCCGAATACTTCCTCACGCGTCAACAACATTCACCTCCATACGATTAACATTTATTTCCTATTCAAATACCAGAAGGTCAATGTACATTTTACTTTTGTTTCAAGGGTTTGTCTACCTTTTTCGGCAAATTCCCCTGACAGACCACTTATTGCTCTTGTTCAAAGAACTGGACCAATTGACCAACAACGTCGGTTTTTAGCATCGTATGAATCTGTGTAATCGTATGAGAAACCGCTTCAGGACCTGTCGATCCATGCGTTTTAATGACTGGCGCTTTTAGACCAAATAGAACGGCTCCACCATGGGAGGAATAATCTAATTTGTCCTTCAGACCGTACAATGTATCTTTTAGCAGCAGTGCGCCCAGTTTGCCTTTGGTTCCAGCCTCATTGATGCTTCCTTTAATTAATTGCATTAACCCCATCGCTGTACCTTCAATAGTTTTCAAAACAGCATTCCCAGTGAAACCATCCGTTACGACTACATCAGCTGCACCAGTTAATAATTCACGTGCTTCAATATTGCCGATAAAGTTGATACTTTCTTCCGCCTCAAGCAACTGGTAAGCCTGCTTAGTCAGCTCGCTGCCCTTAGTTTCTTCCGTTCCATTATTCAAAAGTCCAACTCGTGGGTTTTGAATACCGCGAACATGCTTTGCATAAAAAGACCCTAAGATGGCATACTGATGCAAATGTTCTGGTTTATTTTCAGCGTTGGCACCAAGGTCCAGCATATCAAAGCCTTGATCACTAGCTAAAACTGGCATAGTGGACATCAAACCTGGTCGTTCAATATTTTTGATTCGTCCGACTACAAACAATCCTGCTGCTAATAGTGCTCCTGTATTCCCAGCTGAAAAAATTGCATCAGCTTTGCCGTCTTTAACCGCTTGTGCTGCTAATACCATTGAAGCTGTTTTCTTGCGGCGAATAGCCTTTACTGGTTCATCGTCACTATTGATTTTTTCATCGGTATGAATAATAGTAATATTCGTTTCATCCGTTACGTATTGACGGATTTCGTCTTCTTTTCCATATAATTGAAACTCAATCTCTGGATGATTTTTCTTTGCCAGCATAACACCTTCCACAATGGCTTGTGGAGCAAAGTCGCCACCCATCGCATCAACTGCGATTTTCATTTGAGCGTCACTCCTTTAATTTTTATTTTAGTATAGCACACTAATCAAAATAAGTTTCATGCGCGCTAGTGGGTTGAATTACTTGATCCAACGGTGAATATTCTGGCTGCTGCTGCCATTTCTCTACGTTCCAGATAGCAGCGGCTTCTTGTCTTGCTACCTCCAGTACATTGGCATCATTCACCAAATCCGCAATAACAAATTGAGGCAGACCTGACTGTCGGAACCCAAACACTTCCCCGGGGCCGCGTAATTCTAGATCTTTTTCACTCAAGACGAACCCATTATTAGTTTCTGTCATAATTTTCATTCGTTCTTTTCCTAGTTCATTTTTCGGACTAGCTACTAGAATACAATAAGAAGCTTCTGACCCTCGTCCTACTCGACCGCGTAACTGATGCAATTGAGCTAAGCCAAAGCGTTCAGCATCCATAATAAACATTACCGTCGCATTTGGTACATTTACTCCAACCTCAATTACGGTTGTAGAAACTAGAATTTGACTTTGATTATCTTTAAATTCTTCCATAATGGCTTCTTTTTCAACATTTTTCATTTTTCCATGCAGCAAGCTGACCTGATAATCAGGGGCATAGAAATCTTTAAGCTGTTCATAAATTTCTGTCGCATTTTGCACATCTAAAGCTTCCGATTCTTCAATCAATGGACAAATAACATAAATCTGGTGCCCCTGCTGCAGCTCCTGCCGTGCCCAATCCAATGTAGGATCCAACTGTTTGGGTTTTATCCAGCTCGTCTTCACCGGAATCCGCCCGGCCGGCATCTGATCAATGATGGAAACATCCATTTCACCATAAGCTGTGATAGCTAACGTCCGCGGAATTGGTGTTGCTGTCATAAATAGAACATCAGGATGAAGCCCTTTTTCCCGTAATACCTTTCGCTGATTGACTCCAAATCGATGCTGTTCATCAGTAATGACCAAACCTAGATGAGCGAATTGAACATTGTCCTGGATTAACGCATGAGTTCCTACAATTACATCAATTTCTCCATTAGCAAGAGCTTCTAAGATCACCTTACGCTCACGAGTTTTAGTGGAACCCGTCAGTAGAGCAATGCTCACTTCCAATGGATCAAATAACTGAGTTAAACTTTCCAAATGCTGCTGAGCCAATATTTCTGTCGGCACCATCAAAGCTCCTTGAAATCCGGCAGTCATCGCCGCATACAATGCAATTGCTGCGACAACTGTTTTCCCACTCCCTACATCGCCTTGTAGTAAACGCTGCATGTGATTTTTACTGCGCAGATCATAACAAATCTCGTTAGTAACCCTTTTTTGAGCATCAGTTAATTCAAAGGGCAAACTTTGGGTGAATTGTTTCAAACGCTGCACATCATAACGAATTGCAATCCCATTTTTTTCACTGCGTTCACTATTTTTCAATCCCTGCATCCGCATTTGGAATAAGAAAAATTCTTCAAAAACTACTCGGCGTTTGGCTTGATGACTTTCTTCTGGATTTCTGGGAAAATGCATCGCATACATTGCTTTTTTGCGGGAAATTAAACGATATTTTTCTAATAAATAGACCGGCAGGTTTTCCGGAACTTCGGCTCCATATTTTTCGAAGGCTACCTTAATTAGTTCAATCAATGTACTTTGCCGTACCGATTTTGATACATGATAAATAGGTGCAAAGTCTTCCGTTTGTTTACCCCCGAGAATTTTCATTCCTGTCAATGATTTACGTCTAGCATCCCATTTGCCGTATACGGCTATTTCTTCACCAACTTCAGCTTTATCTTTTAAATAAGGCTGATTGAAAAAGGAAACCGTAAAAACGGCATGATCCTGCATCATTCGAAATTGAAGCCGGCTCTTTTTGTACCCAAAACGGTTCAGCACTGGGGCAGAAACTACAACTCCCTTTAGCGTAACTTTTTCTTGATCATTAATCTCTAATAAATTCTTTTCTTGGATATCTTCATAACGAAAAGGATAATAGCTCAGTAGGTCTTCAATCGTAAGAATTCCCAGCTCCGCCAGATTTTGTGCCCGCTTCGGCCCCACTCCAGGTAAAACACTGACACTTTCCTGCAAAGTCATGCAATTCCTCCTTTCATAAAGCAATTGGTTGTAAGAGAAAAAGAGACCGGGAAATCCCGGCCTCTTTTGTTTATTCAGCTGAAAGCAAATAAGGATAGACCGGTTGATTTCCTTCATGAATTTCAACTTCTAAATCGTCATCCATAGCTTCGATCGCTTCTGCTAATTGTTGTGCTTGTACTTTGGTTCCTTCTTCACCATAGATGATCGTAATGATCTCAATGTCAGCAGTAATCATCTGTTTTAAGGTGTCCAAGGTCGTTTGGTACAAATCAGGCTCTGACAGAACAATTTTACCATCAATCATCCCCAGGTAATCACCTTCATGGATTTCTACACCATCAATAGATGTATCACGAATCGCATTAGTGATTTGTCCGCTGATTACGGAATCAAGAATATCGGTCATTGCTTTTTTATTATCTTCTAAGCTTTGTTCTTCATTGAAGGCCAGCATTGCGGTCATTCCTTGAGAAATGGTCTTGCTTGGTACTACGGCTACAGGAATATCAGCAACTTCTGCTGCTTGGTCCGCGGCCATAAAAATATTTTTATTATTTGGTAGAACAATTACTTGATCTGCATTGACTTCTTTAACAGCTTTTAAAATGTCCTCAGTACTTGGGTTCATTGTTTGTCCACCACTGATCACGTAAGACACACCTAAACTCTCAAATAGATTTTTAACACCTTCGCCAGCAGAAATAGCAATCACTGCATAAGGTTTGCGTTCAGGCGTTGTTCCTTCGAACTCTGCTACCTGTTCGTCGTGTTCCAGAATATTCTCATGCTGTACACGCATATTGTCAACTTTGATTTTTACTAAAGAACCAAATTTTTGACCATAATTCATTACTTCGCCGGGATGTTCTGTATGTACGTGAACTTTGACAATTTCATCATCGTTTACGACCAATAAAGAATCTCCAATTCCGTCTAGATAATTACGGAAAGTATCATAATCAAATTCGCTGTCTACCGTTGGGCCTTGGCCTAATTGAACCATAATTTCGGTACAGTAACCGAATTTAATATCCTCAGTTGCCATATGTCCTTGAACACTGCGATGATGTTCAGCATTCACCATTTCATCCATCTCAGCAGGACTTGGTTCATAACTCTCATCAGAGAAATATTCGCCGTTTAAAGCACTTAAAAATCCTTCATAGATAAACAGCAGACCTTGACCGCCGCTGTCTACTACGCCAACTTCCTTAAGAACCGGCAGCATCTCTGGTGTTTTATCCAATGCGCGCTTGCCGTACTTCACAACAGCCTCTAATACTTCAATTACGTCATCGGTTTGTTTCGCCTTACGATCGCCGGCTTTTGCTGCTTCACGAGCTACGGTTAAAATGGTTCCTTCAACCGGCTTCATAACAGCTTTATATGCTGTTTCCACACCGTGAACCAGTGCTTTTGCCAAGTCTTGGGCATTTAAAGTTACGACATCAGGAATTTCTTTAGAAAAACCACGGAATAATTGCGACAAAATAACCCCTGAATTGCCGCGAGCTCCCATTAATAATCCCTTGGCTAATACGTTAGCTAATTCGCCAACCTTTTCCGAAGGGGAATTAACTACCGCAGTCGCTCCGCTAGTCATAGATAAATTCATATTGGTTCCAGTATCGCCATCGGGAACTGGAAAGACATTTAATGAGTTGACATACTCTGCATTAGCTTGCAGACGCTTAGCGCCAGCCTCTACCATTTCTTGGAATTGGCTCGCGCTGATTTCTGTTACCTTCACTTAGATAATCCTCCTTAAGAACACTGCCTAGTCTGGCAGTACACGTACACCTTGGACAAATACATTCACTGAGTTGGCTTTGACACCTAGTAACGTTTCAAGATTGTATTTTACTTTTTCTTGTACGTTGCGAGACACTTCAGAAATTTTTGTTCCATAGCTGACGATTGTATACACATCAACCGCGATACCATTTTCTTCTTGACGCACGACAACTCCGCGGGAATAGTTTTCTTTACGTAAAATTTCAGTAATATTGTCTTTGATTTGTTTTTTGCTTGCCATACCGACAATTCCAAAAACGTCGGTTACTGCACCGCCTACTACTGTTGCGATGACTTCGTTTGAAATCTCAATCATGCCTGTTTGGGTATTAATCTTCACAGCCATTGTTGTTAGCCTCCTTAAATAGGCCTAATCGCCCACTTTTTCTACTATAATATTCTATCATAGCCCCCATGCAAATAAAAGGAAGTTCGACTAAAAGCCCTTCATCTGTACTTGCAACTTTTACCTGTTTGAGCTAACATTGTCTAATTTACCTGCAAAAAGCCGTCTTGTCAATCTTTCTTAGAAAATATGCTTGCTATTTTATTTCTTTTGTGCTAAATTATTTTAGTATGAGCCTACGAAGCGCTCCAATATCAAGGCAAAAGGAGGAAACAAAACATGGCAAAAGTTTGCTATTTCACTGGTCGTAAAACAAGCAGCGGCAACAACCGTTCACACGCTATGAATGCTACAAAACGTACTGTAAAACCTAATTTACAAAAAGTTCGCGTAATGATCGACGGCAAACCTAAAAAAGTTTGGGTGTCAACTCGTGCTTTGAAATCTGGAAAAGTTGAGCGCGTTTAATTTCAAATTAATCGAACACAACCAAACCGTTCGACTGAACGGTTTTTTATTTTGTTAAGCAAGCCGCAAAAAGCTGTCTTTATATAGAAGCTTCTTGCGGCTTGCTTTTTTCTTCATAAATTTTTAACACTTCTTTCGGGTGATCTTCTTCTGCATCTGTTTTCATGTATGGTAAACTTTGAGTACTACCTATGTTAGAAATTTGGTGATTTTGTTGAAAAAATATCTTCGTGAAAATCGCTGGTACCTATTAGCCAGCTTTGGTATTCCTTTACTATTAATGATTATTGCTTATTTAACTGTCGGAATTTATCCTGGCTCCAGCCGCAGTGTATTGGCTAGTGATGCCTTTTCGCAATTTTCAAATTTTCATGCTAGCTTTAGAAATATGCTCTTGGGCAAACAGGGTTTGCTTTACACTTGGAACGCCTCAATGGGTTTAAATTACCTTTCATTAGTTTCTTATTATCTAGGCGGTATATTTACGCCACTGGTGATTTTCTTTCCCAATCAGTATATGCCAGATGCCTTATATGTAATCACCTTGCTGAAAATTGGTTCAGCCGGTCTGGCCTTTTGGTTTTATGCTAAAGAGAGCTTTCGTCTACCCGATTGGTCAAAAGTTGCACTAAGTGTCAGCTATGCTTTGATGTCTTTTACTACTGCTCATTCAGAAATTATTATGTGGCTGGACGCCTTTGTTTATCTGCCATTGGTGATTTTAGGAATTAATCGGGTAATGGATAAACGAAAGCCAACTGTTCTTTTTCTTTCCTATTTAATGTTGTTTTTGACCAGCTTTTATATAGGCTTTATGATCGGTATTTTTTCCGTACTATATTTTGCGGCTCGTCTGTTCACCGATTGGAAACGATATAAGAAAAGTCTTTTGCCTTATGGAATCACTTCGTTGTTGGCCGGTTTTGCCTCTATGATTATGATTTTACCAGCTGTGGTGGATCTAAGAACGAATGGGGAAGAACTAACGAAAATAACCCAATTTAAAACTGAAGCAACTGGTTGGTGGGATTTCGTCGCTAAGAATATGGTCGGCGTTTATGATACAACTAAATATGGGTCAATTCCATTTATTTATATTGGTCTGTTTCCGCTAGCACTTTGCTTGTTCTACTTTGTTTCGAAACGGATCCATTGGAAACAAAAAATTCTTTACGGTTCAATTGGCGCACTTTTGATTGCCAGCTTTTATATCGTTCCTATGAATCTGTTTTGGCACGGGATGCATGCACCAAATATGTTCTTATTCCGTTATGCTTACCTACTGTCCTTTTTGATTATTACCTTAGGTGCTTGGGGCTGGGAAAAGCTTACACGGGAAAACAGTATACAGCTAGTTGCTATTTTGTTAATGATAATCGCTATCTTTTCGATTTTTTGGGGCATGAAGGGAAATGATTATAGTTACATTGCCAATCATTCCTTCTATCTATCGTTAGCTTTTCTGGCTGTGTATGCACTTTTAGTTACTGGATATTATCTTAATAAAATACCTGTGAAGATTCTAGCAGTTTTATTCTTGTTACTGATGGGAACAGAAGCCTTTGTTAATGCAGATTCCATGGTTCATGGTATCCTCAATGATTGGAATTACGCGTCCCGTAGTCTGTACACAGATCCCTATCCAAGCATCAAGACATTGGTTAATCAGACACAAGAAGAAAATGACAGCTTTTATCGCTTAGAAAATCTTGATCCAGTTTCTTCGAATGATGCTTTTAACTATGGGTATAGTGGCATCAGCATGTTCTCATCTATTCGCAATCGCCACTCATCTGGCTACTTAGACCAACTTGGTTTTCGTTCGCGAGGAACTAATTTGAATATTCGCTATCCTAATAACACGCTGTTAATGGATTCCTTTACTGGAATTAAGTACAACATTGCTAAAACCGATGATTTAGCTAAATATGGGTTTAACGAGGTAAGCAAAAAGGACGACTATCATTTATATGAAAATGAGTACCAGTTGCCTTTAGCTTTCAAAGCACCTAAAGATGTAACTAAATTGAAGCCATTGCCTAATGATAACTTAGGTACACAAACTCAGTTATATAATGCTTTAGCCGATGAAAACTACCAATATTACCAGTTTCTGCCAATCCAAGAAGTTGGTACAGAGAATGCTATTGTGACTAATACTGGAAATATCATGACTATCGCTGAAGAGGAAAGCAATGTAGCAAAACAGGTTACTTGGCAAGTTCGAGTGCCAGCTAATACACAGGCCTATTTTAGCTTATTCCCTTATGATTTTAGTGAGTTGGAAAGCTCAAGTGCTAGCGTAACTGTTAACGGACGAACTCGGAAAACCCAAATTAATATCAATGGACAATATTATGATTTGGGGTACTACCCGACAGAAACCTACGTAACTTTTACTGCCAGCTTTTATGGTACAAAATCCATCAGCTTCCAAAATCCACAAGTTTTGGCTTTAGATACAGTAGCTTATCATTTAGCCAGCCGCAAGCTTCAGAATAATGGAGTGGAAATGACTGTTGGTAAACACAGTGCCACTGGAACAGTAGAAGCTGATACCGACCAGACATTAGTTACTACCATTCCTTATGACGAAGGCTGGCAAGCAAGAGTAGATGGCAAAAAAGTAAAAATTACCGCTTTTGAAGATGCCTTTGTCAGCATCCCGATTGAAAAAGGTAAACATAGGGTAACCTTTACTTATCTGCCAAAAGGTCTGGCTTCAGGGATTGCTTCTTTCATCATCTCAATTTTACTATTTGTTCTTTATTTGCAATGGCTGAAACGTAAGCCTAAAGTCAAACGCACTAGAGGGGCTCATACAGGACTACCAAAAGAATAATAAAAAGCGGTCAAAGGATTTTTGCCTTCGACCGCTTTTCTATATTTCCACTTTAAAATAAAGAACCAAAAAAAATACCATTAAAGAAAGAAAAACTCATATACATCAAAAACATCGTAATCATACCAATAGGAATCCCTTTTAAGAAAGCAGGGATTGTCGCCATTGACATTCGGTCCAATGCCCCAATATAAGCCAAGCTAAACACAAAGTACATGGCACCATAAATAATTACTTGATACATAAAATCAGCAACATCAACGGCATCTATTCGAGAAAACGTCGCTGTGCTTAACAAGAAAACAACTGTAACCATCATTTTTTTTAACTCTACGGTCAAAAACATTTTACTTTTTGGTGCAAATAACGTGACTCCACTGACTATTAGAGCCAGCCCACCTGCATACACAACTTCCATTACACTTTCAGTTCCTGGAATTCCAACCTCAGTAACTAACAAAACAAATAACAATCCTGCAACGCAGTAGGCCGCATAATTTAATAATCCTGCGTAGGCTACACGAGCCACTGAACTAGGTCTTTCAGCAGGCACGCTTTTTTGCTTGTATTTTTGTGCACAATAACAGGTAAATAAAACACATCCGAAAAATACTAACCGATTCGCTATCATCATTTTACACCCTCCCTGGACTCAATTTTATAAAATTAACCTGCCACTCTATCGATTCCATTTAATATTTAATAACTGATTCCCCTCTTCGCCCAAAACACGATTGCGTAAAAGATAATCAATCAATGGCGTTAAACAATTCATGATTAAAATACTATAGCTGACTCCTTCTTCAGTAACTCCGTAGTAACGAAATAACATGACTAACACGCCGCAACAAAAAGCAAAGAAGTATTCTCCTGCTCTAGTAGATGGGGTAGAGGCATAATCTGTGGCCATAAAGAAAGCGCCAAAAACGGCACCGCCGCCAAAAACATAACCCAGAACAGTCGTTAAATCCGCTGCGAAAAAATTTTGACCATCAAAAACAAAAGCGATTACCGCAATCGTCCCCAGCATAGTCAATGGAATTCGCAAATGAATAATTTTCTTGTACAGCAAGATAGCTCCACCAATCAAAATTAATAAAGTACTTGTTTCACCTAAGCGCCCACCAATATTCCCAATGAAGGTATTGAAAAGTTCTTGACCAGATAAACTGCCTCCTTCATTTAATATAGCCAACGGAGTAGCACTGGAAACAACATCCGGTGTAATTCGACTAAAAGGAGGAGCCGGCCAGCTAATTTCAAACATCTTAGTAAAAAACAGAGCCACCAAAAAGGCACGTCCACCTAGTGCTGGATTAATAAAGTTAAAACCAATTCCACCAAAAAATTCTTTTACCACAATAATAGCAAAAGCTGAACCAATCAGCGGAAAATACCAAGGTGCTGATGGTGGCATGTTAACAGTTAATAAAATAGCTGTAACTACTGCACTCAGATCCCAAGTCAATTCGCGGTTACATAATTTAAACCAAACAATTTTGCAAAGTTGAGCAGTGACAATAGCAATTAAATACAACCCCCAAACACGAATGCCAAAATAATAACCTGCTCCCAACATTGAAGGTACTAAAGCAATAATCATCCACATCATAATATTTCTAGTCGTATTATCTCCACGAATATGAGGATTGGCTTCTGGCGGAGGGAAATTCTTTTGTGCCTCAGCAAAAACTTGAGCACTTTTACCAGAAACATGATCCATCTGTTTTGCATCTTTTTTCATTTTTAAGCCTCCTGTAACAATTCTTCGATTTTACCTGCAGCTGCCGTAATATTTTTTGCTAAATCGCGTCTTGCCGGACAAACGTAGGTACATGCACCACAATTAATACAAGCATCCGCCATCAAATCCTGACAACGTTTGTAATCTCCCGCTCGATAATAAAGATCTAAGTTTTGTGGTTCTAACCGCATCGGACATACTTCAGCACATAGATTGCAACGAATACACGGACTTTCCTCGTAATACATTGCATGCTCTGTATTGATAACCACCAGACCATTGCTTGACTTAGTAATTGGCACTTCCAAAGTATCAATCGCTTGTCCCATCATCGGTCCTCCAACAAATATCTTTCGCGGATCCCCTTCAAAACCCCCACAAAAATCTATCAAATCCCCGGTCAAAGTTCCAATCGGACAAGACACCGTTTGCTTATTTTTGACATCCCCCGTCACTGTACAAAGCCGATTAATTAATGGTTCCTGCCGCTCTACTGCATCTGCCACTGCTGCAGATGTAGCTACATTCATTAAATAGACACCTGAATCTACTGGTAATCCCTCTAGATCTACCTCAACATCTAACAAACCTTCTAGTAATTGCTTTTCACCACCTTGCGGATAACTAGTAGGAACAGCCTCAATAGAAACATCTGTAAACGACTCTGTAACTTCTCGCATTTTTTGAATTGCTTCTGGCTTGTCATCTTCGACAGCGATAATTATTTTTTTAGCACCTAAGATTTTTCTAGCAATTCGGGCACCAGTTAATACTTTTCTGCTTTCCACCTGCATTAATAGATTATCTGCCTCTAAGAAAGGTTCGCATTCTGCTCCATTCAACACAATGGTTTCTACCTCCGCATCATCAACGGTCAACTTAACATGGGTAGGAAAAGTTGCTCCCCCCATCCCTACCACGCCAGCAGCAGACACCCGGTCGATTAATGTCTCCTTAGCCAATGCCTCAAAAGACTCTGCTTGCTTACTTCCCTCAGTTACTTCATTTTCTTCTTTCTTTATCACAATGGTTGGAACTTTATTGCCTGAATTATCTGGCCAGTCCAAAAGATCTATAACTGTTCCAGCTATGGTTGCATGGGTATTCGCACTGACAAAATCTCCTGCCCTTGCAATCAAATCTCCTGCCTTCACACGGTCGCCTACGTCAACTACCAATTCTGGTGGCGCACCAATATGCTGTTGAGTTGGAATATATACCCGTTCAGGGACGAAAGTGACAACTTCGCTTTGTTTAACCTTCCACTTTTCTTTAAACTTTTCCGTTGATGGAGCAAAACTAAATCCCCCGCTAAACTTCCCTGGTGCTGTTCTTCTCATTGTGTTCCTTCCTTGACCTTTTCTCTTTAAGCCAAGAAAAAAAGGCGTTAGATTATTGTTCTACGCCTTTTCCCCATAGGATCTAAAGCGCCGTATCCTTTACCTGCTCCCCTCAGTCTATAGAACTCCAAGAGTATTTTTTAACCTTTTTGGATTACGTGCATGCTTTTTCCTTTTCATCATTTTTATTAAAGCTTTTTTACATCTTGTCTTCAACAACTGGATCTTTTACTAGATTAGCGCCTAAATATCCCGCTGCAAAAGTTAAAACTAATCCCGCTATCATTGTGCAGCAAAAGCTCAGATAGATGCTTGCGAGGTTGCTTGTGCTGCTTCCTCAGCAGTTTGACGAGCTTCTCTAATTGCGTCATCCAATTCACTTTGCGCTTGGTCTAATGAATCTCGGGCATTTCTAATTTGAGATTGTGCTTGACTAGATGCTGTGCGCAATCCATCAACAATATTCCGGGTAGCTTCTTGTGCTTGCTGCTGGTTTAAATCAGTATTAGATTCTACAGCATTAGCAATAGCTTGTTCATTTACTGAGTCGCCGATTATTTTTGAACGATCCTCTAACCTATTTGACAGATTATTAATAACTTGTTCGGAATCATTTGGATCCGTAACAATCTGTTTACTAGCTTCCGTAATTTCATCGGTTGCTTCAGATAATTGATCTCTTAAATAATTTGGCTAAAGCTCTGGAATATCTGTATCTTGTAATACTTGAGATACTTCATTTTGAAGATTTTGGGTATCAACCGAGCTAATATTATCAGAGACTTCCTCAAAGCCTTTAGAAATAGCTTCACCAGTACCAGAGGCAACAGTTTCTACTCCCTCACCAATTGCTGATGTCACATTTCCAAATAAAGAACCCACTGCTGAAAAGGCGCCAATTGTCACATATGATAAAATTGCAATCAACGCAAACACACTAGTAAGCCCAAGTTAAAAAGCCATGCAAGATACCTACTCTTCTTGCTGCAATTCCGGCAACAAAACCGCCGCCAAAGAAAGATAAAACCATAGTCACTACTGTCCAAATAATCACACTCGTTCCAACACCCTTTAAGGGATTGCTGGAAGTTGGCTCAACCACACCGAATCCAATTGCAGAACCGATAAAGAAAAAGTAAATAGAAGTGCAAAGAATGTTACTACTCCTGCAAAAATCGATCCCTACGAAATATTGAAACCAGCTTCTCTTGCATCAGACTGTCAATATCTTCTAAGCCCTCTGTTCATAACAATTCCTGCTCATGTTATTTCAATATATAATCAGTTTAACAATATTTGGATTTTTTTATCAAATAATACGACTTTAAGCATATTTATTGACAAAAATATACAAAAAATGCGCAAAAAAAAGATCAATAGACTATCAATACTATTGATCCTAAATTACGAATAATCCTACTATTTTGTTTTTTTATATTTCACTTCTGCTAAATACAGTCCCTCTGGATGAGCAGTAGGTCCCGCAGCATTTCGATCTTTTTGAGCAATTATTTCAGGGAGGCTGTCAGCCGCTAAACGACCATTACCGATTTTTAGCAGCGTTCCAACAAGAATACGAATCATTTTGTATAAAAAACCATTCCCCCGAAAAATGAAAGTAATCTCACTACGATCAGCGTTTACCTCCATATCTGCCTGATAAATCGTCCGCACCTTATCTTCAATCGAACTACCTGTTGCACAAAAGGAAGTAAAATCATGAGTTCCCAGCAAATCTGGTAAAGCTTGCTGAATTTTATCCAAGTCTAAAGGATACGGATAATAAGCAGCGTAGAAACGTAGAAAAGGGCTACGAGGTTTCTGAATTTGAACTTTGAATTGATACGTTTTTTCTTGTACATCATAACGAGCATGAAACTCCTCAGATACAATTTCAATTGAACGAACGGCAATATCATCCGGTGTCTGAGTATCCAAACCAAAACGCATACGCTCCTCAGGTCGTTCCTGGGGAAAGTCAAAGTGAATCACCTGACCTATTGCATGGACTCCTGCATCAGTACGGCCCGATCCAAAAATCATGATTGGCTGTCCATTATTCATTTTCTGGAGCGTATTTTCAATTTCTTCTTGAACCGTTCGTCCATTCGGCTGCCGCTGAAATCCATGAAAGTTGGTCCCATCGTAAGCAATAACTGCCTTATATCTAACCATTCTTATTCTCCTAATAATTATCATTTAAAAAAGCTTGGATCGCTCCAAGCTTAGCTTCGTAAAAAGATTAATCCTACAGTAATTACTGCGAAAACAACAATAACCGCTGTATCGCAACCAGACCACTTCAGGACACGGTACTTGCTTCGGCCTTCACCGCCTCGATAGCCTCGGGCCTCCATCGCTGTAGCCAAATCTTCCGCACGATTGAAGCTGCTGACAAACAATGGAATTAGCAGAGGAACAACTGCTTTCACTTTTTGAATCAAATTGCCTTCACCAAAATCCACTCCTCGCGCACGCTGAGCATTCATAATCTTCTCAGTTTCGTCCATCAGTGTAGGAACGAATCTAAGCGCAATAGAAAGCATTAATGCAATCTCATGAACTGGAACGTGCACCACTCGAAAAGGCCCTAAAAGCGATTCTATCGCATCTGACATCGATAATGGTGGTGTTGTCAATGTTAGTAAGGTTGACATAAAGATTATCAGAATGAAACGGCAAAAAATAAACAAACCATTTTGAATTCCATATTCTGAAAGACTAAAAATCCCCCAAGACCAATACAACGTTCCTCCACGTGTAAAAAGCATCTGCAGTATAACAGTAAACATAATTAACCAAATCAATGGTCGAACCCCACGAATGAAAAAACGCAAGTCAACCTTGGACAGCATAACCGCCCCCAAGGTAAAAATCGCTAGAAACAAATAGCTTTGCCAATTATTCGCTAAAAAGATAATTCCAATAAAATAAAAGCTAGCAACCAGTTTCGCTCGTGGATCCAGACGGTGAATAATTGAATCTCCAGGAATGAAGCGGCCGAATATCAGCTTATTCATCATGGACAGTACCTCCTGCCTCGTGAATAATCCAATCAGCCAACTCAGATTCAGTTAAAGGAAGCTGTGCAAATTTCGCACCTTTCTCCTGCATCTTCTCAGCGAAGGTACTTGCAGCAGGTACACCTAGCTGTTTTTCCTTTAACCATTCAACATTTTGAAAAACTATTTGTGGTGTTCCACTTTTCACTACTTGACCTTTTTCTAAAACATACATAAAATTAGCAAAATTAGCCACATCATCCATTAAATGAGTCACCAGAACGATTGTCATGTTTCGTTCCTTATGCAACCGCCAAAAGATATCCATCATCTCTTTGCGTCCCGCAGGATCTAACCCCGCTGTTGGCTCATCTAACACTAAAACTTCTGGCTGCATTGCTAATACTCCAGCAATCGCAACTCGACGCATCTGACCACCAGATAATTCAAAAGGTGATCGTTCTAAATAACTCTCGTCTAGTCCGACCAGATTAATCATTTCTGCAGCTAGCCTTAACGCTTCTTCTTCACTAATACCAAAATTTTGAGGACCAAAAGCAATATCTTTAGCAACTGTTTCTTCAAATAGCTGTGCTTCAGGAAACTGAAAAACAATTCCAACCTTCTTGCGCACGGGTTTCAAATTCTTATTATCAGTATCTGGTTTGATCAGACGATCTCCAATCTTCACCTGACCTGCTGTAGGCTTCAACAAAGCATTCAGATGCTGCAAAAGCGTTGATTTACCACTTCCAGTATGACCAACTAACGCGGTGTAAGAGCCCTCCTCGACTGCTAAATCAATATCAAAAAGTGCTCGTTGTTCAAAGGGAGTATTCGGTTGATAAACATAACTTACTTTTTCAAAACGGATGTCCATAACCAGTTCATCATCCCTTCTTCATCTAGATATGTTGTTGGGACATTAACACCTCGAGCTTTTAATGCCATCTTCAGCTTTTCTGGGAAAGGCAAATCAAGTCCCAAAGCAACCAACTCAGGTCCTGCAGAAAAAATCTCTTCTGGTGTCCCCTCTTGGTACAACCTGCCTTCCCGCATAACTAAAATACGGTTAGCACTCGCGGCTTCATCAATGTCATGAGTGATCGAAATAACGGTCAAATCATTTTCTTCTTTAATCTGCTGAATAGTTGAAATTACGTCCTCACGACCCTCAGGATCCAGCATGCTAGTAGCCTCATCCAAAATGATAATATCTGGACGTAGAGCCACCACACCCGCAATCGCAACCCGTTGTTTTTGCCCACCAGATAAGCGAGCTGGTTCTCTAGTGGCAAAAGAGGACATTTTTACTTGTTCCAAGGCATTAGATACTCGATTCTGCATTTCACTACGCTCGATCCCTTGGTTCTCTAAACCAAAAGCCACATCATCTTCAACCGTTGCTCCAACAAATTGGTTATCAGGATTTTGAAAAACCATTCCAACCATCCGACGTATATCCCAAACGGTTTCCTCTGAAAGTGTCATACCTCCAACGGTTACACTACCTTTTTGCGGCATCTGCAAGCCATTAATCGTTTTAGCCAATGTTGATTTACCAGAACCATTATGACCGACAATGGCAATCCATTCACCTTTATTTATAGAAAAAGAGATATCTGTTAACGCTGGTGGTGTATCTTCTTGATAACTAAATTCAATCTGGTTAATTTCAATAATTGGATCCATGACAGCACCCTTCATTTACTTGTATTTCGTTCTCGGAAAAACCTGTACTAAGACTAGCAAAAAAGTTGTCTTTTTTCAATCTGTTCTACTTAAAATGCTTTTTGATACCTTGATGTCTTGACAGGAAATCAGGGTACAAAAAAACACTTTATGATGAGAGCATGCTTCCCAGACCAAACTGGGAAGCAGCGCTGAGCTAGACTCGGAGATATACTCCAACATCATAACACTCTAAAAGAATCATCTATAAAGTGAAGAGTGATTATTTAACAAGTTCTATAACAACCATAGGGGCGTTGTCGCCGCGACGAGGTTCAGTCTTTAAGATACGAGTGTATCCTCCTTGACGTTCTGCATAACGAGGAGCAATGTCATTGAATAGTTTTTGCAAAGCAGATTCAGTAACAATTTCTTCGTTTTCTTCGCGAACACCGGCTACTTCATTACGTACAAAGCTTGCAGCTTGACGACGTGCATGAAGATCCCCGCGTTTTCCTAAAGTAATCATCTTTTCAGTTGTTGAACGAATTTCTTTCGCACGAGCTTCAGTCGTCACGATACGTTCGTTGATAATTAAGTCAGTTGTTAAGTCACGCAACATCGCTTTACGTTGGCTAGATGTGCGTCCTAATTTACGGTAACTCACGTAGGTTTCCCTCCTTTGTCAACAATATTAATCGTCTTTACGTAGACCAAGACCTAAATCGTGTAATTTAGCTTTCACTTCTTCAAGTGATTTACGTCCTAAATTACGAACCTTGATCATTTCAGGTTCAGACTTATTCGTTAATTCTTGAACCGTATTGATTCCAGCACGTTTCAAACAGTTGTATGAACGTACAGACAAATCTAGTTCTTCGATGGTCATTTCCAACATTTTTTCTTTTTGAGTCTCTTCTTTTTCTACCATGATTTCAGCGTTTTTCGCTTCATCTGTTAGATTTACAAAGATATCCAAATGTTCAGTTAAAATCTTAGCAGCTAAGCTTAATGCTTCTTGCGCAATGATTGAACCGTCTGTCCAAATTTCCATCGTTAATTTATCAAAATCATCTCTACGACCAACACGTGTATTTTCAACTTGGTAGTTAACTTTACGTACTGGAGTGTAGATAGAATCGACAGGAAGTACACCAATTGGCATATCTTCTTTTTTGTTTTCGTCTGCTTGAACATAGCCTCGACCAGGTCTTACTGTTAGGCGCGCGTGGAATGTTGCACCTTCTGAAACCGTACAAATGTACAAGTCTTTGTTTAAGATTTCAACGTCGCTGTCAACAATAATATCGCCGGCAGTAACAGTTGCTGGTCCAGTAATATCGATCTCAAGGGTTTTTTCTTCTTCGGTGAACAATTTTAATGCCAAACCTTTAATATTCAAGATGATTTGTACAACATCTTCTCTTACGCCTTTGACAGTTGAGAACTCATGCAACACGCCATCAATTTGAATATTGGTAATAGCAGCACCAGGTAAAGAAGAAAGTAGAATACGACGTAGAGAATTACCTAAAGTAGTTCCATAACCTCTTTCTAGAGGCTCAACAACGAACTTGCCATAATCTCTGTCTTCATCAATTTTTGTGATTCTTGGTTTTTCGAATTCAATCATTCTTATCATTTACCCCTTTCAAAACGAAAAGTGTCTTGTTCAATGACGTTCCTGTAAAACTCATAGTGAGAGGGGCACTCATTAAACACGACGGCGTTTTGGAGGGCGGCATCCATTATGAGGTACTGGAGTCACGTCACGAATTGCGGTTACTTCCAAACCAGTTGCTTGCAATGAACGAATTGCTGCTTCACGACCTGAACCAGGTCCTTTAACAGTCACTTCAACACTTTTCAAACCATGTTCCATTGCAGCTTTTGTAGCTGTTTCAGCAGCCATTTGTGCAGCAAAAGGAGTAGATTTCTTACTACCTTTGAAGCCTAATGAGCCAGCAGATGACCAAGCTAGTGCATTACCACTTTTGTCAGTAATCATGATGATTGTATTGTTAAAAGTCGAATGAATGTGAGCAATTCCTGACTCAATATTCTTCTTCACACGACGTTTACGATTAACTTTCTTTGCTACCATGAAGATTTAACCTCCTTCACTAATTATTTTTTCTTACCTGCAATCGCGCGAGCTGGACCCTTACGAGTGCGCGCATTGTTTTTCGTGTTTTGACCACGAGTTGGTAATCCACGACGATGACGAATTCCACGGTAAGAACCGATTTCCATCAAACGTTTAATGTTTAGGTTAACTTCACGACGAAGGTCCCCTTCAACTTTCAATTTATCAACTTCCGCACGAATAGCGTCTGTTTGTTCATTCGTTAAATCACGTACACGAATGTCTTCAGATACGCCAGCATCAGCTAAAATTTGTTTAGCAGTAGTATTTCCGATACCAAAAATATAGGTTAAAGAAATTACTACGCGTTTATCACGAGGAATATCTACTCCTGCAATACGAGCCATATTTATCTACACCTCCAATTATCCTTGACGTTGTTTGTGTTTCGGATTTGCTGGGCAAATCACCATAACTCGTCCATTACGACGAATCACTTTACAATGTTCACACATTGGTTTTACTGATGGTCTTACTTTCATGATAATACCTCCTGAAGTTTTACGGAGTACAATTTACTTAAAGCGATAGGTAATGCGACCACGACTTAGATCATACGGAGAAAGTTCAACAGTCACTTTATCCCCCGGCAAGATTCGAATATAATGCATTCGAATTTTACCAGAAACATGCGCAAGTACTTCGTGCCCATTTTCCAATTCGACTTTAAACATTGCATTCGGCAAAGTTTCGACGACTGTTCCTTCGATTTCGATCATATCATCTTTTGCCACGCAGAGTACCTCCTTGTTTTTGTTTCGCATTTTCACACGATAAAATGGCGGAAACTGCAGTTCCCACCTTAATTTTTAAGTTTCACTTCCAGTTAGAAGTCGGACTGACATATTCTATCATAAAACCTTAAACTTGGCAAGACGAACTGCATTTTTCAAGTCGGTAGCAAAAACTATTTTTCAATGATTTTTTCTACATCCGCAAATACGGCATCAATGTCACGATCTCCGTCGACTGGATATAACAGACCTGCTTTTTTGTAAAAAGCTAAGATAGGTTCACTAGCTTTAACGTTCACAGCTAAACGATTCTTAACCGTTTCAGGCTTATCATCATCACGTTGATAAAACTCATGACCACCACAGCGATCACAGGTCCCATCGACTTTTGTAGGATTGAATATCTTGTGATATGTCGCACCACAATTTCGACAAATAAAGCGTCCTGCTAGTCGTTCAACTAACACTGATTGAGCAACTTGAATTTCGATCACTGCATCGATCTCTTTGTTCAAGTCTTCAAGCATTTCAGCTAATGCTTCTGCTTGATCTAAAGTACGTGGGAATCCATCTAATAAGAATCCTTTATCAGTATCTTGCTGTGCAAGACGTTCCTTCACAATACCATTTGTTACTTCGTCTGGGACCAAATCCCCTGCATCCATAAAGGATTTTGCTTTCAATCCGAGTTCAGTCTCGTTTTTAATTGCTTCACGGAACATATCACCGGTACTGATATGCGGAATATTGTATGTTTCTACAATTCTTTCAGCCTGTGTTCCTTTACCTGCTCCAGGCAGCCCCATTAAGATGAGGTTCATTGTTTTCCCTCCTTAATCATTGCGAAGCGAGAAGGGTGTTGAGGAAACCCTCAACCCTCTTACTCAGCATCCATGAAACCGACATAACGCCGTTTCAACATGAGTCCTTCTAATTGTTTCGCTGTCTCCAATGCTACGCCAACCACGATCAGCAGGCTGGTACCACCCAATCCAATTGATTGAGGCAAGTTCCAAACCATTTGAGCAATAATCGGAATCAGAGCAATCAGTCCCAAAAAGATAGAACCAACCACACTTAGACGCATTAAGATTCGTGAAACGTATTCTTCTGTCCCTTTACCTGGGCGCACACGAGGAATATAACTTCCTTGTTTTTGCAAGTTCTCTGCTAATTTCTCAGGATTCACCTGAACAAAAGCATAGAAGAAGGTGAAGGCAACAATCAGAACAGTATAAATCGTTGCACCTGGTACCGTGTTATAGCTGAAGAGATTTCTTAAAATATCAAACCAATCTTCAGCGCCGTAACGACCAGCTAAGGCTTGCAGTACCGCATTTGGTGTTGCAATGAACGAACTGGCAAAGATAACAGGAATAACTCCCGCAGCATTAACTTTCAAAGGTAAATAACTGCTGGTTGGTGCTCCAACGACTTGTTTTGTGTATTGAATCGGAATTTTTCTTTCCGCTTGTTGGAAGTAAGTAACAAATACAATGATTAACAGCATTGCAGCCACTAGGATTACAACAAAAATGATAGATTTCCAAATTTCGCTTGATTCAATGTTTACGAAATAGTCATCATAAATATCTACAATACTTTGCGGTAATCGAGAAACAATCCCTGCAAAGATAATCATAGAAACGCCATTCCCAATTCCTTTTTCCGTAATTTGTTCTCCTAACCAAGTAACCACCATCGTACCAGCAGTTAAGATGACACCGATAGTAATGAAGGTTTGCATATCACGATCTGGCACAAAGCCAAATTGTGCAAAATAGTTAAATCCTGCCGTGATAGAAACAGATTGGATGAATGCTAAAACTAACGTCAAGTAACGTGTCGCTTGATTCAACTTTTTCCGTCCTACTTCACCTTGCTTGGACCATTCGACAAATTTTGGCACAATATCCATTTGCAATAATTGAATTACAATGGATGCTGTGATGTAGGGAGAAACTCCCATAGAAAAAATTGAGAAATTTTGCATAGCTGAACCGCTGACCATATTCAACATTCTGAAAAATGGCATCTCGCTTAACCCTTGCAAACCACTGGCATCAACCCCGGGTACAGTAATCTGAGCACCAATTCTAAAAACCAGTAAAATCAGTACTGTAAATAGGATACGAGATCGGATGTTTTTTACCTTAAAAGAATCCTTTAAAAGTTTAAACATTAGATCACCTCAATTGATCCACCTGCAGCTTCAATTGCTTCTTGTGCAGCTTTCGAGAATTTTGCAGCTTTGACTGTTAGTTTTTTCTCTAAAGTCCCTTTAGCTAATACTTTAATTCCAGCTTTTTCGTTGCTGACGATTCCAGCTTCTACTAAAACAACTGGAGTTACTTCTGTTCCGTCTTCAAAGCGGTTAAGAACATCCAAATTAACTACTGCGTATTCTTTGCGATTTACGTTAGTAAATCCACGTTTTGGCAAACGACGGAATAAAGGAGTTTGTCCCCCTTCAAAGCCTAAACGTACGCCTCCACCTGAACGAGAGTTTTGACCCTTTTGTCCACGACCAGAAGTTTTACCATTGCCTGATGAAGTCCCGCGACCGACACGATTGCGTACTTTACGAGAACCTTCTGCAGGTTTTAATTCATGAAGTTTCATTGATTGGCACCTCCTTAACAATCTAAATCTATTTTCTAGACTTCTTCTACGTCCACTAAATGTGAAATAGTGTTAACCATCCCTTTGATGGCTTCGTTGTTAGGCTTAACAACGGTGCTGTTCAACTTTCTCAAGCCTAGAGCTTTCACTGTATCACGTTGGTTTTGAGGACGTCCGATAACACTGCGTCTTAAAGTAATTTTTAATTCAGCCATTATTTTCGTCCTCCTTATGCTAAGTCTTCTACAGAAATGCCACGCAATTGCGCTACTTCTTCTGCACGTTTTAATTGTTTCAAACCTTCAACAGTTGCGCGAACAACGTTGATTGGTGTGTTTGAGCCTAGTGATTTAGAAGTAACATCTGCTACTCCTGCTAATTCCAAGACGGCACGAACAGGTCCACCAGCAGCAACTCCAGAACCTTCTACAGCAGGTTTCATTAAGATACGTCCGCCACCAAATACACCAATAACTTCGTGAGGAAGAGTTGTTCCTACCATTGGTACTTCGACTAGGTTTTTCTTCGCATCTTCAATTGCTTTGCGAATTGCTTCAGGTACTTCTTGTGCTTTACCGGTACCAAAGCCTACGTGTCCGTTTTTGTCACCGACAACAACTAATGCTGCGAAACGTAAACGACGTCCACCTTTAACAACTTTAGTTACACGGTTAATCGCAACTACGCGGTCTTCTAATTCCAAATGTTTTGGATCGATATAAACCATTAATGGTGTTCCTCCTTTTCCTAAAATTCTAGTCCATTTTCGCGAGCTGCTTGAGCTAAAGCTGCTACACGGCCATGGTAAAGGTATCCACCACGGTCAAAGACTACTACTTTAATACCTTTTTCAGAAGCACGTTCAGCAATCAATTTACCGACTTTTTGTGCTTGTTCAGTTTTGTTTCCACCTGAAATTTCTTTATCCAAGGCAGAGGCACTTGCTAGCGTCACACCCGCTACGTCATCAATTAATTGAGCGTAGATGTTTTTGTTAGAACGAAAAACGTTCAAGCGTGGGCACTCAGCAGTACCAGAGATTTTACCACGTACACGCATGTGGCGCTTTTGGCGTGTTTTGTTTTTATCTGGTTTTGTAATCACAATTGTCACCTCTTTAATTAAGCTGGCCTAGGCCGCATGTAGGTCGAGCCTACTATTTACCAGTTTTACCTTCTTTACGGCGTACGTATTCGCCAACATAGCGAATTCCTTTGCCTTTGTAAGGTTCTGGAGGACGAGTGCTGCGGATTTTCGCTGCAACTTCTCCGACTACTTCTTTGTTTGAACCCTTAACGACCACTTGTGTGTTCGCAGGAACTTCGATTGTAATTCCTTCTGGAGCTACAATTTCAACTGGATGTGAGTAACCAACGTTTAATACAAGTTTTGAACCTTGTAATTGCGCACGGTACCCAACCCCGATTAGTTCTAGTGCTTTTTGGAAACCTTCGGAAACACCAACAACCATGTTATTGAAGTTTGCACGAGTAGTTCCGTGGATTGTTCTCATTTCTTTGCTGTCATTTGGACGAGTGAAAGTCACTTCGCTGCCTTCGATATTCATTTTGATATCAGAAGAAAACGCACGTGTTAATTCACCTTTAGGTCCTTTTACAGTAATGTCGTTACCTTTTTGAGTTACTTCAACTCCAGCAGGTAAAACAACGATTTTATTACCAATACGGCTCACTTAAAGACACCTCCTCATGGATTGTTTGAAATTACCAAACGTAAGCTAATACTTCTCCGCCGACGTTTTTAGCTCTAGCTTCTTTGTCTGTTACGACACCATCAGAAGTAGAGATGATTGCGATTCCTAAACCATTTAATACTTTTGGCACTTCGTCAGCTTTGACGTAAGCACGCAAACCTGGTTTAGAGATACGTTTTAAGTTCGTGATAACACGTTCGTCATTTTTACCGTATTTAAGGAAAACACGGATCATGCCTTGTTTGTCATCTTCGATATATTCAACATCACGAATGAAACCTTCACGTTTTAAGATTTCTGCGATGTCACGTTTGATTTTTGATGCAGGTACTTCTAGGGATTCATGTTTTACCATGTTGGCATTACGAATACGCGTTAGAAAATCTGCAATTGGATCTGTCATGACCATTGAACTGTTTACCTCCTTTATGCGAGTTGTATTTTACCAGCTAGCTTTCTTCACGCCGGGAATTTGTCCTTTATAGGCAAGTTCGCGGAAGCAAATACGGCAAAGATGAAATTTACGATAGACTGAATGTGGACGTCCGCAACGTTCGCAACGAGTATACTCTTGAGTTGAGAACTTTGCAGGGCGCTTGTTTTTAGCAATCATTGATTTTTTAGCCAAATTTTTTCGCCTCCTTGATTATTTTTGGAATGGCATTCCAAGTTGTGTTAATAATTCGCGTGATTCTTCATCAGAGTTAGCTGTTGTAACTACTACGATGTCCATTCCGCGAACTTTATCAACTAAATCATAGTCAACTTCAGGGAAGATCAATTGTTCTTTGATACCTAAAGTGTAGTTACCGCGGCCGTCAAAGGCTTTTTTACTGATACCGTGGAAGTCACGTACACGTGGAAGAGATACAGACACTAATTTGTCCAAGAACTCATACATTCTTTCTCCACGTAGTGTTACTTTCGCACCAATCGGCATGCCTTCACGCAAACGGAATCCAGCGATTGATTTTTTAGCTTTAGTGATAATTGGTTTTTGACCAGAAATCAATGCCAACTCTTCAACTGCTTTATCCAAGTTCTTTGCGTTTGATACCGCATCACCAACACCCATGTTGATGACGATCTTGTCAACTTTAGGTACTTCCATGATTGAACTATAGTTAAATTTTTCCATCAATGATGGGGTTACTTCATTTAAGTATTTTTCTCTTAGGCGGTTCATCTAATAAGATCCTCCTTTCCTGTAATTATTTATCTAAAACTTCGCCGGTTTTCTTAGAAACACGGACTTTTTTACCGTCAACTACTTTGTAGCCAACACGTGTAGCTTCTCCGTTTGAAGGATCAATAACCATCACATTTGAAGCATGAATCGGCGCTTCTACCTCCAGAATTCCGCCTTGAGGGGAAGTCTGAGAAGGTTTTTGGTGTTTTTTAACGACATTGACGCCTTCAACAACGACTTTATCTTTTTTAGGAAGGACTTCTAGAATTACGCCTTCTTTATTCTTATCTTTACCAGAGATAACTTTTACTTTATCGCCTTTTTTAACGAACATTACTGTTGCGCACCTCCTTTGGTTGGAACTTTCCGATTATAATACTTCCGGTGCCAATGAAACGATCTTCATGAAGTTGCCTTCGCGCAATTCGCGAGCAACAGGACCGAAGATACGTGTTCCTCTTGGGCTCTTGTCATCACGAATGATAACTGCTGCGTTTTCATCAAATTTAATATATGAACCATCGGGACGGCGAGCTCCTGTTTTCGTACGAACGATAACAGCTTTAACAACTTCACCTTTTTTGACAACCCCACCTGGCGTTGCTTGTTTAACCGTAGCGACAATCACATCACCGATATTAGCGGTTTTGCGACCAGATCCGCCAAGAACTTTAATAGTTAAAATTTCACGAGCGCCTGAGTTATCCGCGATTTTTAAACGACTTTCTGCTTGGATCACTTGTGTATCCTCCTTTCTCAATTTCAAGGAAATAAGTTTTTGAGAAACTTAGTCTTATTAGGAAAGCTCGTGTGATTAGATAATCACTGCTTTTTCAACGATTTCTAATAAACGGAAACGTTTAGTAGCTGATAATGGACGAGTTTCCATAATTCTCACGATATCGCCAATCTTTGCTTCATTGTTTTCATCATGAGCTTTATATTTTTTAGAATATTTCATACGTTTGCCATAGATAGGGTGGTTCTTTTTGGTTTCAACGACAACCGTAATTGTCTTGTCCATTTTGTCAGATACCACGCGACCTTGGTAAACTTTACGTTGATTTCTTTCAGACATACCTGAAATGGCCTCCTTCCACTATTTTACAGTTTGTTCACGCAATACCGTTTTAATGCGTGCAATCGATTTACGTACTTCTTTAATACGTGCAGTGTTTTCTAATTGACCTGTTGCTAGTTGGAATCTAAGATTGAACAATTCTTCTTTTAATTGTTTTTCTTGATCAAGCATTTCGGTAGTGGTTAACTCTCTGATTTCTTTAACCTTCATTCGATTCACCACCCATTTCCTCACGTTTAACGATCTTAGTTTTCACTGGTAATTTGTGAGAAGCAAGACGTAATGCTTCGCGTGCAACTTCTTCAGGAACACCGGCAACTTCAAACATGATCTTGCCGCGTTTAACTGGTGAAACCCAGCCTTCAGGAGCACCTTTACCAGATCCCATACGTACCCCGATAGCTTTGGCAGTATAAGATTTATGAGGGAAAATTTTAATCCATACTTTCCCACCACGTTTCATATAACGAGTCATCGCAATACGCGCTGCTTCGATTTGACGGTTTGTGATCCAGTGAGATTCTACAGCCTGTAAACCATATTCACCAAATGCTACTTCTTTACCGCCCTTTGCTTCTCCGCGCATTTTTCCACGGAACTCACGACGGTGTTTCACACGTTTTGGTACTAACATGATTATTTCCCTCCTTTCTTAGTGTTTTTTTTAGTTGGAAGAACTTCTCCACGATAAATCCACACTTTAACTCCTAGTTTTCCGTATGTTGTGTTTGCTTCTTCCCAAGCGTAGTCGATATCGGCACGCAATGTATGAAGAGGAACTGTTCCTTCAGAGTATCCTTCTGAACGAGCGATGTCTGCCCCGTTTAGACGACCAGATACTTGAGTTTTGATTCCTTTAGCGCCAGAACGCATAGTACGTTGGATGGCTTGTTTTTGTGCGCGACGGAAAGCAACACGGTTTTCTAATTGACGTGCAATACCTTCTCCGACTAATTTTGCATCTAAATCTGGTTTTTTGATTTCAACGATATTAATGTGAACTCGTTTACCAGTTAATTTATTTAATTCTTTTCTTAGGCTTTCGACTTCAGAACCGCCTTTACCGATAACCATACCAGGCTTAGCTGTGTGGATTGAAATGTTCACACGGTTTGCAGCGCGTTCGATTTCAACTGTTGACACAGCGGCATCAGCAAGTTTAGTTGCAATGAACTTACGGATTCTCAAATCTTCGTGTAGAAACTCAGCATACTCTTTTTCGGCATACCACTTAGCATCCCAATCACGGATGATGCCTACACGCATTCCAATAGGATTTACTTTTTGTCCCACTGATTATCCCTCCTTATTTTTCTGATACCACTACGGTGATGTGACTTGTACGTTTGTTGATTGGTGAAGCTGATCCTTTAGCACGTGGACGGAAACGTTTCATTGTAGGTCCTTCGTTAACAAAAGCTTCAGAGACAACCAATTCCTCAACATCTAAGTCAAAGTTGTTTTCTGCGTTAGCAACTGCTGACATTAATACTTTTTCGATTAATCCAGCAGATTTATTTGGTGTGAACTTTAAGATCGAAATCGCTTCTGCTACGCTTTTTCCTCTAATAAGATCGATTACTAAACGCGCTTTACGAGGAGACGTGCGAACTGTTCTTGCAGTTGCTTTAGCTGATGTGATTTGTTGTTCTGCCATGATGATATCCTCCCCTCAAAATTAACGTCTTGTTTTCTTATCATCGGCTGCGTGGCCACGATAAGTTCTTGTTGGTGCAAATTCACCTAATTTATGTCCTACCATATCTTCTTGGATGTAAACTGGTACATGTTTACGTCCGTCATACACAGCAATTGTGAATCCTACAAAATTAGGAAAAATTGTTGAGCGACGAGACCAAGTTTTAATGACTTTTTTCTTTTCAGCGCCTTGTTGTGCTTCGACCTTCTTCATTAAATGATCATCAGCGAAAGGTCCTTTTTTCAAACTACGACCCATGGTGTACCTCCTCTCAAAATGTGCGACACATGGTCAATGATTCTATTTATTCTTACGACGACGTACGATAAGTTTGTCTGATGCAGCTTTCTTGTTACGAGTTTTGTAACCCAATGCAGGTTGTCCCCATGGAGATACTGGAGCTTTACGTCCGATTGGAGCTTTACCTTCACCACCACCGTGTGGGTGATCGTTCGGGTTCATTACGCTACCACGTACAGTTGGGCGTTTACGCATCCAACGAGAGCGGCCAGCTTTACCAATGTTGATCAATTCATGTTGTTCGTTACCAACAGAACCAATAGTTGCACGGCAAGCTGCTAAGATCATACGAACTTCGCCTGAGTTCAAACGAACTAATACGTATTTTCCTTCTTTACCAAGTACTTGAGCACTTGTACCAGCTGAACGGATTAATTGTCCGCCCTTGCCAGGTTTCATTTCGATGTTATGAACCACAGTACCTACTGGAATGTTTTCTAGAGGTAGAGTGTTTCCGATTTTGATATCGGCATTTGCTCCAGAAACGATAGTCATGCCAACTTCTAAGCCTTTAGGTGCTAAGATGTAAGCTTTCACTCCGTCTGAATAGTGAACTAATGCGATGTTTGCTGAACGGTTCGGATCGTATTCGATCGTTTGAACGGTTGCAACTACATCGTCTTTATTACGTTTAAAGTCGATGACACGGTATTGACGTTTATGTCCGCCACCTTGATGACGTACAGTAATACGACCGTTGTTGTTACGACCGGCATGGTTTTTTAATGGCTCTAACAAAGTTTTTTCTGGTGTGCTAGTTGTAATCTCAGCAAAGTCAGAACTTGTCATGTTACGACGGCCATTTGTGGTAGGTTTGTACTTTTTAATCGCCAAGTCTGTTTCCCTCCTATATTAATCGCTATTTCTTGTGCTTACTCAGCAGCGTCGAAAATTTGGATTTCTTTTGAATCTTCTGTTAACGTCACGATTGCTTTACGACGTTTTTTAGTGAAACCAGTGTATTTACCCATACGTTTCGCTTTTGGTTTAGCATTTAGAATGTTTACGTTTTTTACTTTAACGTCAAACGCAGCTTCAACAGCTTGTTTAACTAAAGTTTTGTTCGCGCGAGTGTCCACTTCGAAAGTGTATTTCTTTTCGTCCATGTCTAACATGGCTTTTTCAGTGATCACTGGGCGTTTAATTACGTCTAGTAATTCCATTATGCAAGCACCTCCTCAATTTGGTTAAGAGCAGTTTGCGTTGCTAAGATTTTTTCATTAGCGACTACATCAAGTACAGTAACATTTGATGAAGTAGTAACAGTAACATTTGGTAAGTTGCGAGCTGAAAGAGCCGCAGCCTCGTTATCTGCTTCTAAGACAACCAATACTTTTGAGTCAATCGACAAGTTAGCTAAAACTTGTTTGAATTCTTTTGTTTTTGGTGCATCAAAGCTTAGCGCTTCAACTGCAACCAAGTTATTTCCAGCAACTTTTTCTGACAACACAGATTTGATTGCTAAGCGACGAACTTTTTTAGGAAGTTTGTAGCTGTATGAACGTGGTGTAGGTCCGAAAACAACGCCACCTCCACGCCATTGTGGTGAACGGATTGAACCTTGACGGGCACGACCTGTTCCCTTTTGGCGCCATGGTTTGCGGCCACCGCCACGAACTGCGCTACGATTTTTCACAGCGTGTGTTCCTTGTCTTAATGAAGCGCGTTGCATGATGATTGCATCAAACACAACACTTTCATTTGGTTCGATTCCGAAGATTCCTTCGTTTAAAGTAATTTCACCATTTTGAGTTCCATCTTGTTTGAATAATGCTACATTCGGCATTCCTTAGTTCCTCCTTTCCTCTAATCGATTATTTTGCTTTCACAGCAGATTTAATAGTAATCAATGATTTTTTAGCTCCAGGAACATTTCCTTTAACTAAGATAACGTTGCGGTCAACGTCAACACGTACAACTTCAAGGTTTTGAATTGTTACGCGGTTGCCACCCATACGGCCAGCTAATTTTTTATTTTTAAATACACGGTTCGGTGCAACAGGACCCATAGATCCAGGACGACGGTGGTAGCGAGATCCGTGAGCCATTGGGCCGCGGCTTTGTCCGTGACGTTTGATAACGCCTTGGAATCCTTTACCCTTAGTCGTTCCGGTTACATCAATGATGTCTCCAGCTTGGAAAGTATCAACTTTCACTTCTTGTCCTACTTCATAGTCTCCTAGCTCAACATCTTTGAATTCTCGAATGAAGCGCTTAGGAGCCGTGTTTGCTTTTGCAACATGACCTTTCGCAGGTTTGTTAGACAAAACTTCACGCATATCTTGGTAACCTAATTGAACTGCTTCGTAACCATCATTTTTCACTGTTTTCACTTGTAAAACAACGTTTGGAGTAGCTTCGATAACAGTAACTGGAATTAATTCACCAGACTCTGTGAAGATTTGAGTCATTCCCACTTTTTTCCCTAAGATTCCTTTGGTCATGATTACACCTCCATCTTCTTATTATAGTTTGATTTCAATATTTACACCGCTTGGTAAGTCTAGCTTCATTAAAGCATCAACTGTTTTTGGTGTTGGGTTCACAATGTCGATTAGACGTTTGTGTGTACGCATTTCGAATTGTTCGCGTGAATCTTTGTATTTATGAGTCGCACGGATTACAGTGTAAAGACTGCGTTCAGTTGGTAATGGAATTGGACCAGATACGCCAGCTCCAGTTCTTTTTGCAGTTTCTACGATTTTATCCGCTGATTGATCTAAAATACCATGTTCATACGCTTTTAAACGGATACGAATTTTTTGTTTTGCCATCTTGTTCCCTCCTTCGCCTATTTTAAAAGTAGACATAGCTCCACGAAAATTTTCCGTCACGCTCGTTCGTGGCAAAGCGTCCGGGCGTGTCGCAACCTCTCGTTTCAAAGCCGGTGGATTCTATTAAGAACCCCCCAGTACGTTTACACTTCTGTAAACAGCACCTTTATGATTATATTACATCAGAGTATCCATTGCAAGGATTTTCTCAATAAAGATCGTATTATTTCGCTGATTTTCTGAAATTTTTCTGGATTATGAGAATTCCTCTTTTTAGTTCTCGACTATATAATAGAAGAAACATGGTTTTCTGTTTACTTATAGTTAAGCTATGGAACAAAAAAAGAGCCGCAGTAAGCGACTCTTTACGTCCGAGTATGGGTAAAACTAATTTATAAAAGTAGTCTTAATTCAAATTAAGCGTTGATAGTTGAAACGACACCGGCACCAACTGTACGTCCGCCTTCGCGGATTGAGAATTTAGTACCGTTTTCGATAGCGATTGGGTGGATTAATTCCACTTCCATTGCTACGTTGTCACCAGGCATAACCATTTCAGTTCCTTCTGGTAATTCAACTACACCAGTTACGTCAGTTGTACGGAAGTAGAACTGAGGACGGTAGTTAGTGAAGAATGGTGTATGACGTCCGCCTTCTTCTTTAGATAAAACGTAGACTTCAGCAGAGAATTTTGTATGTGGAGTGATAGTACCTGGTTTAGATAATACTTGTCCACGTTGGATATCTTCACGTGCAACACCACGCAACAATGCGCCAATGTTGTCGCCTGCTTCAGCGTAATCTAACAATTTACGGAACATTTCAACACCAGTAACAGTTGTTTTCGCAGTTTCTTCAGCGATACCTACGATTTCAATTTCGTCACCAACGCGTACTTGTCCACGTTCAACACGTCCAGTAGCAACTGTACCACGACCAGTGATAGAGAATACATCTTCGACTGGCATCATGAATGGTTTTTCAGTGTCGCGTTCTGGAGTAGGGATATAAGCATCAACTTCTGCCATCAATTCAATGATTTTTTCTTCGTAAGCAGCGTCGCCTTCCAAAGCTTTCAAAGCAGAACCAGCGATAACTGGAGTGTCATCACCTGGGAAGTCGTATTCTGTTAATAGGTCACGAACTTCCATTTCAACTAATTCTAACAATTCTTCGTCGTCAACCATATCAACTTTGTTTAAGAAAACAACGATGTAAGGTACGCCAACTTGGCGAGACAATAGAATGTGTTCACGAGTTTGAGGCATTGGGCCATCAGCAGCAGAAACTACTAAGATAGCTCCGTCCATTTGTGCAGCACCAGTGATCATGTTTTTAACGTAGTCCGCGTGTCCTGGGCAGTCAACGTGAGCATAATGACGGTTTTCTGTTTCATACTCAACGTGAGCAGTGTTGATTGTGATTCCGCGTTCGCGTTCTTCTGGAGCACCATCAATTTGTGCGTAATCCATAGCAGTCGCGCCGCCTTGTTTAGCAAGTACAGTTGTAATTGCAGCAGTTAAAGTAGTTTTACCATGGTCAACGTGTCCGATAGTACCAATGTTAACATGGGGTTTTGAACGGTCAAATTTTTCTTTAGCCATTTAAATATGTTCCTCCTAAATGAGTTTGTTTTTTATCTGATAGGTCCGCGATGTTTTTGCATCGCGAGCCCATATCATCGATATCATTTTATCTGAATTGTTCACAAAAATACAGGTCTTTTGGAAAAACAGTTAGAATTTATCCAAGTTTTTTTAGATTACTCAGATTTTCCGCCATTTTTCTTAATAATTTCTTCTTGAACTGCCTTTGGAACAGCTTCGTAATGGTCAAATGTCATAGTGAAGACACCACGACCTTGTGTAGCTGAACGTAGAGTAGTTGCATAACCAAACATTTCAGCCAATGGAACCATTGCACGAACAACTTGTAAGCCGCCGGCACGAGCATCCATTCCTTCTACGCGACCACGACGAGCAGTCACGTGACCCATAATATCACCTAAGTAATCTTCTGGGATAACAACTTCAATTGCCATAATCGGTTCAAGAATAGCTGGATCAGCTTTCTTAGCAGCAGCACGTAATGCCATTGAAGCGGCAACACGGAAGGCTGTTTCATTTGAATCGACATCATGGTAAGATCCATCGTAAAGTTTTGCTTTAATGTCAACCATAGGGTAACCGGCTAATACACCGTTGTCCATTGATGCTTTCAAACCTGCTTCAACAGCCGGAATGTATTCACGAGGGACAACCCCACCGACGATTGCATTTTCAAATTCAAAGCCGCCGCCTTCTTCGTTTGGTTCGAATTCGATCCATACGTGACCGTATTGACCTTTACCACCAGACTGACGTACGAACTTACCTTCTGCTTGCGTACCTTGACGGAATGTTTCACGATAAGATACTTGAGGAGCTCCAACGTTTGCTTCAACTTTGAATTCGCGACGCATACGGTCAACGATAATATCTAAGTGAAGTTCACCCATACCAGCAATGATTGTTTCGCCAGTTTCAACGTTTGTTTCAGCGCGGAAGGTAGGATCTTCTTCAGATAGTTTTTGCAAGGCAACGCCCATTTTATCTTGGTCAGCTTTTGATTTAGGCTCAATAGCAACTTGGATAACTGGTTCTGGGAATTCCATTGACTCAAGGATAACTGGTGATTTTTCAGCACACAATGTATCCCCGGTAGTTGTATCTTTCAAACCAACTGCAGCAGCGATATCTCCAGCATAAACTTCAGAGATTTCAGAACGTGAGTTAGCATGCATCTGTAAGATACGACCAACACGTTCACGTTTGCCTTTAGTTGCGTTTTGTACGTATGAACCTGATTGTAAGACACCAGAGTACACACGGAAGAAAGTTAGACGACCAACGAATGGATCTGTCATTACTTTAAATGCTAAAGCAGCAAATGGAGCATCATCATTAGCTGGACGTTCTTCTTCTTCTTCAGTCTTAGGATTAATCCCTTTAATCGCTGGAATATCCAATGGTGAAGGCAAGTAATCTAGAACGGCATCCAATAATAATTGAACCCCTTTGTTTTTGAAGGCTGAACCACAAAGAACTGGGTAAAATTCAACGTTAACTGTTGCTTTACGAATTCCTTCTTTCAATTCTTGTTCAGTAATTTCTTCGCCTTCAAGATATTTCATTGTTAGATCTTCATCAGTTTCAGCAACAGCTTCAACCAATTTTTCACGCCATTCTTCAGCAAGCTCTAAGTAGTCTGCAGGAATGTCAGTTTCTTCAATTTCAGTACCCAAGTCGTTTGTGTACATTTCAGCTTTCATCTTCACAAGGTCGATGATGCCTGTGAAATCGTCTTCCGCACCAATTGGTAATTGGATTGGGTGAGCATTTGCGTTCAAACGATCATGCAAAGTTTCTACAGAGTATAAGAAGTCTGCACCGATTTTATCCATTTTATTGGCAAATACGATACGCGGCACACCATAAGTTGTTGCTTGACGCCATACGGTTTCAGTTTGAGGTTCAACCCCAGATTGAGCATCCAGTACGGTTACAGCACCATCTAGTACACGTAATGAACGTTCAACTTCTACAGTGAAGTCCACGTGTCCTGGTGTGTCAATGATATTGATACGATGACCTTTCCATGCAGCGGTAGTCGCAGCTGAAGTGATGGTAATCCCACGTTCTTGTTCCTGTTCCATCCAGTCCATTTGTGAAGCTCCTTCATGAGTTTCACCAATCTTGTGGATTCTACCAGTGTAATACAAGATACGTTCAGTTGCAGTCGTTTTACCAGCATCGATGTGGGCCATGATACCAATGTTACGAGTGTTGTCTAGAGAAAATTCTCTTGGCATTTCTTCTGTTTCTCCTCTCTCAAATCAAATTAAGCGTCCTAATATCTTTCTGCCGACAGTTGTCAAATGCAGAGAGGATTTTACCAACGATAATGAGCGAATGCACGGTTGGCTTCGGCCATTTTGTGTGTATCTTCGCGTTTTTTCACAGAAGCGCCAGTGTTGTTAGCCGCATCCATGATTTCTTTAGCTAAGCGGTCTTCCATTGTGTGTTCTCCGCGAGAACGCGCATAGTTGACGACCCAACGTAAACCAAGTGTTGTACGACGCTCTGGACGTACTTCAACTGGTACTTGATAGTTAGAACCACCAACACGGCGAGCTTTAACTTCCAATACAGGCATAATGTTTTCCATTGCTTGTTCGAAAACTTCCAATGGATCATTTCCTGTTGATTCTTTGATTGTGTCAAATGCGTTATATACGATATTTGCAGCAATACCACGTTTGCCGTCAACCATTACCCGGTTGATCAAACGAGTTACTAGCTTTGAGTTATACATAGGATCTGGTAAAACATCGCGTTTTATAGCAGCACCCTTACGAGTCATGCGTAACTCCCCCTTCCGAAAGTATGTCTTTTATCTAATTCGATTTTTATGCTTTAGGTCTCTTAGTACCGTATTTAGAACGGCTTTGTTTACGATCGTTAACACCAGCTGTATCTAGCGCACCACGAACGATGTGGTAACGTACTCCTGGCAAGTCTTTCACACGTCCGCCACGTAATAGAACAACACTATGTTCTTGTAGGTTGTGGCCGATACCTGGAATATAAGCTGTTACTTCGATCAAGTTAGACAAACGAACACGAGCATACTTACGTAAAGCCGAGTTCGGTTTTTTAGGTGTCATAGTACCGACACGTGTACATACCCCACGTTTTTGTGGAGAGTTAACGTTTGTTTGAACTTTTTTGAAGCTGTTATATCCTTTATTCAATGCAGGTGAACCTGATTTTTCCACCTTTGATTTACGAGGTTTACGTACTAATTGATTAATTGTAGGCATTCCTTGTTTCCTCCTTCCTCGATTCGCTTTCTAGTCCCACACATCCTGGTGGTTCTTTTTCAGCGATAAAAAATAATGCAATCTCTGCATTCTCTATCAAGCGTACCTTGACACAGTCAGCACGTCTCACTTGAGAGACCTGTTCACAAAGCACCTCAGATAGCATATCATGATTGATTTTACCTGTCAACAATCTGTTGAAAGTTTTTCTGAATATTTTTCACTCCCTTCGAGCAATCTATATTATAGAAGAAAGAGTCTTTTTGGTCTTTTTGGTCTTTTTTACTCAAAAAGAACTATCTTTTTTTTGTGGTTCCGATTACAATAGAATTAACTTAAACGAAGGTGGGATTTTCCAATGAATCTAAAGGAACTAGTGGGCATTGAAGTTGCAAAATACGTAAAAGATGGCATGGTTGTTGGTTTGGGTACCGGATCTACCGCATATTATATGGTAAAAGAAGTTGGCCGACGCATGAAGGAAGAAGGCATTCACGTTACTGGCGTTGTAACCTCTTCTGCAACTGAACAACAAGCAAAAGAACTAGGCATTCCTTTAAAAGCGATTGATGAAGTGGATTACGTCGACTTAACCATTGATGGTGCCGATGAAATCAGCAGCGACTTTCAAGGAATTAAGGGTGGCGGTGCTGCACTATTATTCGAGAAGATTGTCGCAACCTATTCAAAAGAATGCATTTGGATTGTCGATGAAAGCAAAATGGTCGATAAATTAGGTAATTTTCCTTTACCCGTAGAAGTAGTTCCTTTTGGCAGCCATAATCTTTTTCGTCTGTTTGAAGAAAAAGGCTACAATCCAAAATGGCGTAAAACAGCTGACGACGAAATACTAATCACAGATGGTGGTCACTACATTATCGACTTAGCATTGGAAGTCATTGAAAATCCGCACGCTTTAGCCGATGAGCTCGATAGATACGTTGGCGTTGTAGAACATGGACTATTTATTGATATGATTTCAAAAGTTGTCGTTGGTACTCCGGAAGGTCCAAAGGAAATAGCTGTTCCTGGTAAATAGTTTCTTTTTTTAAATTCCGCGGTTAATAAAGGAAAACAATGGAAAAACCTTTGAAAACATTGTACAATGAATCAGGAATTGAAAATTTCAGAAATGGACTAAAGGAGAGAATAATATGCCAAAATTAGTTTTTTCTCGTCACGGACTAAGCGAATGGAACAAATTAAATCAATTTACTGGATGGGCAGATGTAGATCTAGCTCCAGAAGGTGTTGAAGAAGCAAAAGAAGGTGGACGTAAAATTAAAGAAGCTGGCATCGAATTTGATGTTGCTTACACTTCTGTATTAACTCGTGCCATCAAAACTTGTGACTACATCCTAGAAGAGTCTGACCAACTTTGGGTACCAACCGTTAAATCTTGGCGCTTAAACGAACGTCACTATGGTAAATTGCAAGGTCTTAACAAAAAAGAAACTGCTGAAAAATACGGTGACGAACAAGTACACATCTGGCGTCGTTCATACGATGTATTGCCTCCATTAATGGAAGCAACTGATGAAGGTTCTGCTGCTCAAGACCGCCGTTACTCAATGTTAGATCCTCGTGACATTCCTGGTGGAGAAAACTTAAAAGTCACTTTAGAACGTGCATTACCTTTCTGGCAAGACGAAATTGCTCCTGCTTTGAAAGACAACAAAACTGTTTTAGTTGCTGCTCATGGTAACTCATTACGTGCATTGGCTAAACATATTGAAGGCATTTCTGATGAAGATATTATGGACTTAGAAATTCCAACAGGTCAACCATTGGTTTATGAATTGAATGACGACTTAACAGTAGCGAAAAAATACTACTTATAAAATTAAGCAAACAGCGCTGAGGTTGAAAGCCTCAGCGCTGTTTTTATGCATCTTTCGAATGACGTTCACCGACTTGGAATTCATCCGCATGTTCAAACATATAGCGAACACTAATTGGATCATCACCGGTTAGTTGCTTAAAATCATCTGTGTGCTCAGCCATTTTATTTTCCCGAATTGCTTGAGCAAAGGTTACCATACCTTCTGAAGAAAATGGTGCTTCTGAGCCATCTTTGAACTTCCCATCTGTAGTACGAGGCACACCCATTGCATCAAAAACTTCATAATTTTCCTCATCCGTCACTTCTTTATACGTAACCTTATTCCCGGTTACTTCGTTACCAATCTCAATAAAATCACGAATTGTCATCAATTCTTTGCCGTTAATATTTAGAATTTTGTGATGATAGGTTTCATTGATCAATGCATAAGCGACTGCTTTAGCACAATCTTTACGAGATATATAAGCCATCTTTCCATCACCTTGACTATTGGTCAGTTCACCATCTGCTTTAACATAAGTAAAGTAGTTAGTAACCATTGCTTCTGCATACTGAGAATTTCGTAAGAAGATATAATCTAGACCACTTTCTTTAATGTAATTTTCAGTGAAAGCATGATCAATTTTTTCGATGCTTGGATTACTCGGATCAGCAGCATTTACTAATGAAGTATAAATAATTTTCTTCACACCTGCTGCTTTAGCTGCATCTATAACATTTTTGTGGGCAGTTTGCCGCTTTTCGCCAACAAAAGGCATCGAAATTAAAGCTAGAGCTTCACCGCCAGAAAATTTTTCAGCTAATCCTTCCAAGTAATTGAAGTTTGTCTCCTGAACTGCAACCTCTTGCTTCGCGTATTTTTCCAAAGTAGCTGGAGAATAACCGCAAAATACTAAATGTTTCGTATCAGTTAAAGTCATTAAATACTCTGCCGCTTGGCCACCTAAATTTCCATCTACACCAGTTAAAATTAGTTTACTCATGTAACTTCTCCTCCTTGCTCTTATTGCTTTTATAATATGTGAATGCATGAACAATATCCAATACAAAGATTCGATAGTCTATAAGTAAAACTTATATCTGTCCTCGGAGTAGATCTAACAAATGTTTTATACTGGGATTGTTTTCTCCCTTGCGATAAGCAAGAACTATCGCAAACTGATGGTGAGAGTCTTTAATCGGCAATAATTTTACATCGACTCCATTGTTAACTAGTGGATAATCTTTTGGAAAAAAACCAATCATTTCATTGTTTTGGATCATAAATAACTCCGTTTCAATATCATTGGCTACTTTTGCAATGTTCGGGGTATAACCATCCTTTAGTGCATTCTCTAACATTAGATAATAGGATTTCCCTATCATTTCTGGTGATAACATTACGATAGGCTGGCTGTACAATTCATTGATCGTTAGAGAATCTTTTTCAAAGTATGCATGATCTTTTCCCACTACTGCGCGATAATCTCCATAGTATAAAGGAATCGTTTGAATATTTTCTTCCTCGAAAAATTCAGAGTCAAAGCTGATGGCCAAATCATAGCGATAATTTCGCAGATTTTCAGCCACGCCCTTTAAAGGGACTTTCTCAACATCCAAGACAATATTTTCCTTTTTTAAGTCATGTTTACGAACAACTTGTGATAACTGTTGGATATCCATGATAGAGGTGTATTCAATTCTAATACGGTTTTGTCCTTCATTGAAGTCAACCATTCGTTGGTTCAACTGTTCATATTGCTGAAGCAGCTGTAGCGATTCCTGATATAAAATCTTTCCAGCTTCCGTCGGTGTCACAGGGATAGTGGTTCGGTCAATCAACTGACATTCGAAGTGTTCCTCCAAAAAATGAATCTGTTGCGTGATACTCACTTGTGAGACATAATTCTTTTTCCCGGTCTTGGTAAAGCTCCCCGTCTGAACCAAATCGACAAAATAGCGCAGTTTCTCCAAATTCATTCAACATTCCTCCTGCTTTCTCTAGCTAAAAAACAGACAGCTCCTAAAAGGATTTGCCTGCTTCAACAATAGTACTCATGATTCACATTCTTGCCAATAAATCAATCAACACACGGGCTATAAAACTTTTTTATATCAATGTTTTGATCATAAGATTTATCGTGTTAAATCAGTTTACATGTATACTACCATATTCTTTTATTCTATTAATGAGGTAAACATGGGACAAAATATCTTGTAGATTAGCCATTAAAATAAATATTAATATGAAAGGAAAGTCTTTTAAGACTAGTTTTTTCAGGACTGATTTTCCTCAGTTTCAAAAATACTTTTTCCTCTCAATCAAAAAATAGTATCAAAGATATTTTTAAACCTATAGTCTTTTACAGCCTTCTCATTTTGATAAATAGGAGAACTACTATTCTTAAACAAAGAATTTTCCTGAATTGGATACCTGAAATCGATCCTATTTTTTTTGCTTTTGGTGGAGTCAATACCCTCTATGTTCTATTTATAAATATAAATTATTGATTGAGAATCACTTAGTTATGAGGGTAAGCTTAATCTTATCAAGTATTAATATCAGTGTAAATATTTTTTTAAGCAAGAAGTATTAATACGAGCTTAGTGTAGATAGTGACTCTTTTAATATATTCTCAATATCATTTAGAATTTCTTTCTCTTTGTCTGTTCTTTCCTTCACATCGGTACTAACTCTCTAATTATTGTAGCCAGCCGCTACCAACAGCTTGTGCCTAGCCATTAGAAAAAACTCCTGTTACAGCTTCGGCAGGCGTTTTTGTAACTATGTACTGTATTTGTAGTGTACATTTCTATCACGTGTTAAATACCTATTTGCACCGTTATAAAGAGGACGTCCTCCTGCAAAAGATAGCAAAAAAAGATTCAATGATAAAAGCTCTTATACGAATTTTTTGAGAGGTTTATATTTCTATTTTTTTTGTAAAAGATGTAGAATTTAATTATCAAAGAGAAAGTGGTGTTTAGTATGACAGATTATGAAAAAAAAGAAGCTGCTGTTTTAGAAAATATTGTGGATACCATGACAAATTTAGATTCAGAATTAGATAAACTAGATTCCTTAAATGAAGATAAAACCAAAAAACATGAATTAAAAAAATGGTATGCAGAAAAGAAAGCTATTCATGACATCAAACATATCCTCCATAATGTTGGGAAGTATGAAAAGTATGATGACGATGAAATGAAAAAAATTGATGCATATATTGAAAACTTTATGAGCTAATAAAATCAGGATCCTACGATTATGGGATCCTGATTTTTATTTTGGCCTAATGAATACTATCCATACATTGACACTCCTAGCTAAATAGGTACGGTCAAAGATTTTATGTTATACTTGATTTTCTAGAAAATTCATTCTCATAAGGAGTTATCATATGAAAAAAACTAACTTTGTAGTCGTCTTTTGGCTGCTTTTAACGCTCATTTCATTCATTGTATTTCTGTTTAATTTTCATTCATTCTGGGATTCAATCGCTACTTTGTTCTTTCCTAACCCCGACACTGACTATCTGAGTAAAAATGATATTTATCGTGAGATGGTCACTGTATTACCTATGATGGCAGCAACAGCAGTATTTTTTTATATTGGATTGAAACAAGGTCTGAAAATTTACAATCAAAATTAGCATCCACCAGCTATTTGTATGCCATAATAAATCAGTAAAGTAAAGTCATACTAATTTTAGTTAGTCCTTAGGCACTTCGTTAATAATTTAACGGAAGTGCCTAATTCTATTTATCATTCCACACTATGCTGAGTTAATGGAATTAATCACTAATCAACGTACTTTAATTTAAACAGTACAGCATAATTGTGTAAAATACTATTTTTCGAGGTGTTCATCTATGCAAAGAAACCAAAATAAAAAAATGCTTATAGGCCCCTTCCCTTGTCAGAGATAGTCTATAAGCAAATTGAAAACTGGACTTGTCTTCGCGAAGAATACAAGGTGCTCTGCTCGAATACATTACAAGAATATCATGCCTTATTTTGTAAACGAGGCGGATCACGCCGCGAGATATATCTACGCGTTTCGAGCGTTTCAAAAATTTGATTTCCTTAACACAGATTACGTCATACTTACACATCATTGCTCAAATACAAGCAGGCATTGATCCGAAATCACTGCAGCTTCTACTTGGTCATGCGCGCAAAAACGACATTGAACGTTTTTGCCCACATCACCCGTGAGAAAAAGAAAGAACACATCGCCAATTTCGAAAATCTCATTAAGAATTTATCGAGTGGGGCAAGCCCCAAATTCGCAAGAATCCATCAAGCAAAAAAGCCTTGATGTAGAGCCTCAGGAGAGGTAAGAAGCGACCTTCGTCGCCAATAAATCAATCGCCACGTGGTTTTCGCCACCTTCTGGTACGATAATATCCGCATAACGCTTTGTTGGTTCAATAAATTGATGGTACATTGGCTTTACAACCGTTAAATACTGTTCGATGACCGAGTCTAGGGTTCTTCCTCGTTCCTCCATGTCCCGTTTGATTCGACGGATGATTCGAATATCGTCATCTGTATCAACATAAATCTTAATATCCATCAAATCCCGTAGCCGCTCATCCTCTAGAATTAGAATTCCTTCTAAAATGATGACTTCTTTCGGCTCCTGCACTACTACCGCAGAACTGCGAGTGTGAGCTACATAGTCATATACCGGTTTTTCGATCGCTTCAAAATTCAACAGCTGTTTGACGTGTTCAATTAATAAATCTGTATCGAAAGCAAAGGGATGGTCATAGTTGGTCTCCAAACGTTCCTCAAAGCTTAAGTTACTTTGATCTTTATAATAGGAATCTTGTTCCAGCATCATAATCGAATGATCTGGGAAATGATTGTAAATTGCACGGCTAACGCTTGTTTTCCCGCTGCCTGAGCCACCTGTTACACCAATGATAATTGGCTTGCTTTTCATGAAATAAAACCTCTTTCGTGTCTTTTGCTACAACTATTATAGCGAAAATCGCTTCAATTGCTATTGATTTATCAAAATTCTTGCAAAATTTTGTAAAGGTCGGTCAATTGACGAATTTGATACGTCGGTTGAATCTCTGCTGATGGTTTGTTTTGTGGATTCATCCAAACTGTATCAATTCCTGCCGTTTGTCCCCCTTTAATGTCTGAAGTTAAAGAATCCCCGATGATAACCGTTTGCTTTTTATTGATATGAGGAATTTCATCAAACACGATGTCAAAGTATTCCTTCATCGGCTTATGGACACCCATTTCCTCCGAAATAAAAAATTTCTGGAAATAAGGAGCCAATCCAGATTGCTTCAATCTTTGATGCTGCGTTTCTGAAACTCCATTAGTCACAACATACAATTCTTTAGTCTGGCTGAGACGTTTAACGACATCTAACCCATTTTTTATCAATTTGTGGCCTTGATTTAAGTAATAGCGATAACGTTCTTCGGTTTCTGGACCGTCTACCTTTTTGCCAACAGTATCAAAAAAGAGACTAAAACGCGTGTTCAGCAATTCATGACGGGAAAGCGTTCCATGTTCATGTTGGCGCCAAAAACCACGGTTCATTTCTTTGTAGGCGTCCTTGACCTTTTCATCCAAAGGTACACCCATTTCTATAAATAGCTTGTTCAAAGCTTGCTCTTCAGCATCTTGAAAATCCAATAACGTATCATCAATATCAAACAATAAAGTCGTATACATTCTTTTTCCCTCTATCTAAAGTATTTTTTTAACTGCCGCAATTCTTCTAGAGTCAGTGACCGGTAGCTGCTTCCTGCTAAATCAGCCGGTAAAGTCAAAGGCCCCATCGTCAAGCGCTGAAGATCTACTACTTTTTTACCACAGGCTAAAAACATTTTTTTCACCTGATGGAACTTTCCTTCATGAATTGTGAGTTCCACCGTAGAAGCTTTCTCACTGGCAAAAAGAATCTTCAGTTCTGCGGGCTGGCAAATAATGCCACCATGAAAGACAATCCCTTCGGAAAAAGCATTCACATCTTCTTCTGTCACCAGTTCGTTGACCACTGCTCGATAGGTTTTAGCTACCTCTTCCTTTGGCTGCAGCAAATCATAACCAAGCTGACCATTGTCAGTCAGCAAAAGCAAACCAGTAGTATCTCGATCCAAACGTCCTACAGGATAAAGCTCCGACCGTTGATCCTTCGAATTAATTAAATCCAGCACTGTACGATGATGAACATCCTGTTTGGCTGTCACTACACCCTTAGGCTTATTCAATAAATAGTAAACCTGATTTGTTTGTAATCGCTGTCCAGCTACTACGATATCATGCAGCTGACTATCCACATTTCGCTGTGGATTCAATTCAACTTCATTATCTACTGTTACCCGCTTCATTAGAAACAGACGCTTCATTTCTTTTCGAGTAGTCTGCAAACGAGTTTCAATCAATTTATCCAAACGCACTATGAAAACTCCTTTAGGCTTGTCGGATACATTATACTGGAATTTTTAACGAATGTAATTAGGCTGCTTCTATCTTTAAAGAAAAAAGGGAGAATTAAATTCTCTATTCCTAAACTAGGCAAGGGAACTCGGCTTTCTCTAAACTACAGAGAAGCGAGAGTTATTCTTTTCATTCGAACAATTTTGTAAGTTCATTGACAGCCAGATAAATGGTGAAATTTTTTTAATTTTCTTATACTAGTCAGCAGAAGAGCAGCTTGCTGCTCAAAATTTTATAAAATGAGGAGTATAACTATGCAAAAAGGCTTAACTGGATTTCAACTTAAAATAATCGGAGTCATCACCATGGTCATAGATCATTTAGGACAATTTTTTTCTTTTCTAGGTGTACCGTTGTGGTTCCACTGGATTGGACGAATTGCTGCACCGATTTTCTTGTTTGAAAGCTCTGAAGGCTTTGTTCATACAAGTAATCGTAAAAAATATATGTTTCGCTTGCTGATCGGCTTTTGGATTATGGGAGCAATTGACTGGATTTTAAATACGTATTTCAGTGTCGGTAATGCTGTAGTCATCAATAATATTTTCGGCACCCTCTTTTTAGGTACGGTTTTCATGCAGGCTGCTGACTATTTGATTACTGGAGTTAAAAAAAAGCAGGGTCGGATTTTTGGCAAAGGCCTACTTTGGTTAATCCTTCCTTTGATTCTTAGTGTTTTTCCTTTGCTTGTCCTTTCAGGAGGCGTAATGAACCCTGCTTTGATGATCAGTTTTCAAGTCTTCGCCTTTTTGGTACCCACATTGTTATTAACGGAAGGCGGATTTTTGTTTGTCCTTTTAGCAGTATTATTCTATCTGTTCCATGGTAAGAATAGCTTACAGGTGACAGCACTAGTGGGTGTTGCTTTAATTTCACTAATCTTCGGCGGAATGCAACATCCTTTTGCCGAAAATTTCCAATGGATGATGCTGCTTTCAGCAATTCCAATTATCTTGTACCACGGTGAAAAGGGCCGAAGCATGCGTAACTTCTTTTACTACTTCTACCCTGCACATATCGCAATTTTTGCAATTATCAGCTTTTTCCTGCAAAAATAATCCAATTTTTCCTTGACTGGTTCACAGAAAAGTTTTACAATCCGTTTTGTGAACAAATCGTACAGATAACGCGGTTTAATACGCGTCGAGAGAGAGGCGGTTTCTATTAATTTAGAGACGTCTCTCTTTTTTTGTCTTGAACTATTTGTTCTGCTAACAAAAACTGAGGTGATATTTATGAAAGAAAAAACTATTCGTTTAATTCCTGCCGTTCTGGCTACCGGAATTATGTCCTTTTCTGGTGTACTGATTGAAACGGCCATGAACGTGACTTTTCCAACCTTGATTCATCAATTTGGGCTGTCAACTGCTTTAGTCCAATGGGTCACGACTATCTATTTACTGATTATTTCTATTATGGTACCCTTTGCTAATTATTTATTGAAAAATTATTCGATCCGTCACTTGTTTATTGCAGCTAACTTATTCTTCATTGCAGGTCTTATCATTGATTTTTGGTCCCCTACTTTTAGTGTACTGCTGCTGGGTCGCTTATTTCAGGGGATTAGTACGGGAATTGCTCTGCCGTTAATGTTTCATATTATCTTGAATTTCACCCCAATGCATAAACGAGGAACTATGATGGGTGTAGGTACATTGACCACTTCGATTGCTCCAGCAATAGGTCCAACCTATGGCGGATTACTGACATCGGCGTTATCCTGGCATTATATTTTTCTTTTTTTAGTACCGGTTTTATGCGTTTCTATGATTATTGGCTTAGTTACAATTCCTGAGATGGCCATCAAAAAGACTACTAAGTTGGACTTTTTAGGTTTATTAGGAGTTGGATTGCTATTTAGTGGTCTGCTGCTCTTTTTAAATCAGTTAGGTTCTTGGTTTAGTCTGATTCCTTTATTGATAGGATTAGCTGGGGCAGCCTTATTCTACCGCCAGGCAAACCGGGCGGAATACCCTTTAGTACGACTAGCTGTTTTGAAAAATAAAACCTTTCGACTATTCCTATTTGGCTTTCTCGTTTGCCAATTTCTACTGTTAGGGATTTCTTTTGTCTTGCCGAATTTTCTACAGATTATTTTAGGTAAGGATGCCTTTGTATCTGGGTTAGTGATGCTGCCAGGTGCAGCTGTAGGGGCAATTTTAGCACCTGTCTCTGGTCGTGTTTTAGATAGTGTAGGTCCGAAAAAACCGATCTTATTTGGCTTAACTTTTGCGACTATCGGCTGGATCGGGTTAACGACTCTATTGAAGTCTCCAGTTTTATTAGGCTTTGTTGCTGGACACGTTTTTTACATGATTGGCATCGGATTTGCTTATAGCAACATGATGACTGCCGGTATGAATCAGCTGTCAGAAAAAGACTATGGTGATGGTAATACCTTGTTTAACACGCTACAGCAGTTTTCCGGAGCAGTAGCCACTGCCATTGTTGCGACCATCATTAATTTGGCACAGGTGCACCAAGGCAATTTTCGGCAAGGGACGGTGTTGGGATCCCAATTATCTCTGATCTTCTTATTGATCTTACTAATTATCATCTTCGCAGCAACAATTATTCATTTTAAAAAGAAAGCGTAAAAAAGACCTGACAATTTTTTTGTCAGGTCTTTTCTATTCAATTAACGAAATGCATAAATGATCTCGGTAATTCCTACTAGCATAAAGTAAGCACCAACCAGGAAACTCAAAGTTAGAACTGAAGATAGTGGATTGAACAATAGATAGATTCCTAGAAGAATCCCGATAACGTTCACCACTACTGTAAACCAGTAGTAGCCATTGCTATAAACTTTTGCAGTTCCGGCTGTCATTAAACCTACGATAGAATCCAATAAGAACCAAAAAGCAAACACAAATGGTAAAGTGATTACGCCTGCACCGATATTAAACAGCAGCAGTACCCCAATCACAATATCAATAATTCCGATAACGATCGGCATTTTGCTTTGGTATCCAGTGAATTCCTTCACCTTGTTCCGTACAAAAATTTCAAATAGACCTTTAATAATAGCAAAGGCACCAATTACAATTACAATAGCTACAAGATTTCCTACCGGATCTTGAAACGAAAGTAATGCAACCAAAATAAAAAGTATTCCTAAAATAAAAGAGCCCCAATTGAACCCTTTTTGTTGTCGAGTATCCATAATTACTCCTCCTCTCTTTTAAAACACTAGCATAAGAAATAATTTTCGTCAGGTCTCACGCCTTGAAAATGCTTTTTCGTATTTTTTGTAAAAGTAATGCAGACGTTTTCAAATTAAAAGCGTTTTTCCTTGCAATTTGCTGAAAAACACGTTAATCTTTAATTAGATCGTAAATTTCTGCGATCTGCTAAGTGAATCAAAGGTTTCTCATACACAGCGTAATGACCTGGTAGAGAAAGTTGAACCTAGACTTTTTTTAGACAGTTGCGCTCGCGACTGTCTTTTTGCGTATTTTCGCAAAACCATTGTGCTGAGAATAACCCGTCACTTTAAGAGCATCTGACTGAAAACCAACGGTCAGTGACATTTTAAGGAGGAATTTGGTTATGGCAGTATCATTGAAAGTAGAAGAAAGAGCAACCCGTCCCCGATCCCTACGCAACAAGCTACGTCACGAAGGTAAAGTACCAGGCATCGTTTATGGATACAATGTGGAAAGCACACCTATCTCAATCGATGACCATGAATTCATGCGTTTATTGCGCGAAAACGGATCAAACACAGTCTTCACAATGGATTTGAATGGTAAAAAAGTAAATACTTTGCTTCACGATTATCAAGCAGACACATTTACTCGCGAATTGACTCACGTTGAATTCTTGTCAGTAAATATGACAGAAGAAACTGAAGTTGAAACTGAAATCGTACTAGTTGGGGAAGCAGTTGGTGCTAAAGCTGGCGGCGTATTAACTCAAACATTGTACACAATCGTTGTTTCAGCAACACCAGACAAATTGCCTGAAAATGTTGAAGTAGACGTTACTAAACTAGAAATTGGCGACTCAATTACAATTGGCGATTTAGCTGCACATGCTGATTACACTATCGTTACTGATGCTGAGGAACAAATCGCAGCAGTTCAAGGAGCGCAAGAAGAAGAACCTGAAACTGGTGAACCTGCTGAAGCAGCACAACCAGAAGTAATTGGTGAATCAGAAGAATAAGATTACAAGTAAATTAAGTAGGGACTGGCTCTTAGGAGTCAGTCTCTTTTGCTTACTAAATTTATAGGCCTCGCTGACAATGAAAATTCCTTTTTACTAGTAGCAAATAATTGTCTTTTCTTATAAAAAGTTTTACAATAAGGCACTACAAAGGCAAGGTTCAGTAAATTGCGCTATAATTAGCTATAGACCTGTTCCGCAAAGGAGGACAAAACATGTTTGAAACATTTGATGCAAATAGAAGTCGTTATGCCTCTGTCGGTGTAGTCTCCAGCTTGCCTGGTGAATTGATAGACAGCATTTGGTTTATCATCGATTTGGATTTGAAGGGCTTGATTCCGTTAGACAATATGCTGACATTTGATCTTGTAAACAAGCAAGGACATGTCACAATGCACTTCTCACAAGAAGGCAGTGAGGTAGAGATGGATATTGACCTTCCTTTTGTCTATTCTTCCGAATTCCCAGCAGAAGTTTATGCTTATGATGACGGCAATCGCCAAACGATCTTATTACCTAACGAAATTAGACAACGTTAAAACAAACAATAAACGCTTTGCAAATGATTTTGTAAAACCAAACAGCAACTAAACGGAATACTAAAAGTTAAGAATTTTCGTTAGTTTTACCATTTCTTTACCTATCAAAAAGGCGTACCAGTAGCGGTTTTGACCGTTTCTGGTACGCTTTTTTTGTAAATACTTTTTATTTGCAAATTTCCTCTTGCATTGTGTGCGTTCTGTGGTAATATCTAGTGAGCAATTTTCATGAAAGGAATGAAAACGATGAAAGAACTTACACGAGGAAATCCCGCAAAATTAATTTTGTTTTTCACAATCCCATTGTTAGCTGGTAATGTTTTGCAACAATTTTATAATATGATAGATATGATCATCGTAGGCCAAACACTTGGCAAAGACGCACTAGCTGCGGTTGGAGCTACTGGAAGTGTTAGCTTTCTAATTATTGGATTCGCCCAAGGTTTAACGTCAGGTCTCTCCATTATTACCTCTCAGCGCTTTGGTGCCAAGGATACCTTAGGCGTTCGTAAGAGTTTTGCAACTTCTGTTTTGATCAGTACTGTTGTCACTGTTGTTCTTACTGCCCTGAGCCTGCTGTTTTTACGTCCGTTACTATTAGTGATGCAAACACCGCCTGAGATTTTAGATCAAGCTCAGACATTTATTTCAATCATTTTAGCAGGTATTTTTGCGGCGATGATGTTCAATTTGTTGTCCAATATGATTCGTGCACTTGGCGATAGTCGAACACCGTTAATCTTTTTAGCCCTGGCTGTCCTTGTGAATATTGTTCTGGATATCGTTTTTATCACTAAATTTAACTCTGGGATTGCTGGTGCTGGTTATGCAACCGTAATTGCCCAAGTAATTGCCAGTCTATTATGTCTAATCTATATTCGCAAACGTATCCCATTACTACAAATTGGCTGGAAACATTTTTCATTCGATAAACAAGAGATTCGTACTCACTTAAATGCTGCTTTACCCATGGGTTTCCAATCTTCTATTATTGCGATTGGTGCTGTTGTTTTACAATCAGCATTGAACAGCTTAGGAACCGATGTAGTAGCTGCCCAAGCCGCTGCAGGACGAATTGAGCAATTCGCTATTTTGCCAATGATGTCCTTTGGTATTACCATGGCTACCTTTACCGCCCAAAACTTTGGTGCTAGAAAGTATAGTCGCATTTTAACTGGAATCAAGCAAAGTTTGATTATGAACGTCCTGTTCAGCTTGTTAGCTGGTTTCTCAGTTATCTTTTTTGGTCACTACTTGATTGCTCTGTTTGTTGACAAAGGGGAAACTCAAGTCTTCCAATTGGCTCAGGTCTACTTCAATATTAGTGGAGCCTTGTACGTAATTTTATCTGTATTGTTTATTCTACGCTACACTTTGCAAGGCCTTGGCCAAGCAAAAATCCCAACCTTCGCTGGGATTATGGAGTTGCTAATGCGTTCCTTCGCCGCGATAATTTTGACTGGTTTATATGGTTACCCTGGTGCAGCCTTTGCTTCACCACTGGCCTGGATTGGTTCCGTATCTGTCCTATTGCCATCAACGATCAAAGCCATTCGCAAACTGAAAGAATTGGAACGTCAGCAACAAGTTGAAGAACTTGGTTTACCAGAAGAAGAGCGCAAGCCACTTCCCACAACCAATTAATTTGAAGGCCTAAAGATTAGCTTTAAAAGTTGATCTTTAGGCTTTTTTGCGATTTATTTCTTTGTAGCAAGTCATTCCTCAGGCGCCACCAAACAACTGCAATATCCATCCCAGAATGGGTCCGTAAACTGCATAATCAGTTTCGCTTAAAATACGCATAATTGGTGCATAGCTGCCCACCATTGGTAATAATAATGCCTGTCCAAAAATCAGGATGAAGCCATTTGCCACTGAACCAATAATCGCACCCCTGCGTCCACCATGAGCATTGCCAAAGATTGCTGTTGCCGCTCCTGTGAAAAAAGTTGGAATTAAAGCAGGAAAAACTACAATAGGATAATTCATTGCGCCTAACAGCAGCATACCCACCAATCCCGCAATCAAACTGCACAAAAAACCAACAATCACTGATGTAGGATAATTAGGGAAGAGCAGTGGTATATCTAGCCCTGGTTTTGAATTAGGAATAATTTTATTTGCTATCCCATGAAAAGCCGGGATAATCTCTGACAGCATCATCCGTACACCCGTAATAATGACAGTAATCCACATTCCAAACTCAATTCCCCGCAACATAGAAAAGACAATAATGTCTTGCCCTCCGGTAACATTTTCCATCGTCCAGCTTGGTGTTGCAAACAAACACACCATTAAAAACAGCACGGTCATCACTAAGGTTAAGGCAATCGTCATTTCTCGTAAGAAATTGAATTCTTTGGGAATTTTCAACTCTTCAAGGTCCTGATTTTTGTTTCCAAAAGTTTTTGCCAAAAATGTTGCTGCTAATAATCCCGAAGAACTCGAATGGGCCAAAGTAAATCCCTCACCACCCTTTACACCCTTCATGCAAACAGCTACATAAGCACACGAACCGGTCATGTATAAACCTAATAAAATCGAACCAATCACAATAATTCCTATAAACGGCAATGATGTATTAAATTTCAATAAAGCTGCAATTAACCCAGCAAAGAAAAAGGAAACGTGCGCAGACAAATGAACATACTTAAAGCGGGTGAATCTAGCCAGCAGCAAGTTAATCAGAAAACCAAAAGCAAAAATAAGAGCCATCTCTGTTCCAATATCCGCTAAACTTTCTGCTTGAGCAGCACCAATATCCGCTGAGAAAGCCTGCATATTAAAAATTTTGGAAATGATCTGCTGAAGAGGCAGCAAGGCCGTACCTAAAGTCTGTCCTCCAACATTAATCATCGTGAACCCAATCATTGTCTTGATTGTACTAGGTAAAATTTGATTCCAAGACTTCTTTTGAGCAAACATACCTATAATAACAACCATTCCGATAATGAATACAGCTTGGCTCAGTACGTTATTCACGATATATAAAAATACAGCCATCTTCGAACCCCCTTATCCATTAATCGTTTTTAGCAATTGATTTTTTAAATACGCTTTGTCCATCATATTATCAATACGTATAATTTTAGCACTTGTTTCTCGCAAGGTTTCTGCAAAATCAGACGTGGTGATTAAGATATCATAATTATTAGGATCCACCGATCCTATATCTGAGGCATCAACCTCTGCCTCAATTCCTTCCGCATCTAAAATCTGTTGAGCAAACAATCGCATCATCATACTGCTGCCTACCCCAGCTCCACAAACCGTTACAACCTTAATCATTTTTTATTTCCCCCTTTAATAATAGTCAAAATGTCTTTCGCTTGTTTAGCTGCTAAAAACTGTTCAATTTTTCCTTCCTGTGACAAAATATCTACTAATGACACCAGTGCTTCCAAATGAGTCTGCTGATCAGTTGCACAAAGTCCCATCACGATCTTCACCGGATCGTTTTTAGGATGGCCAAAAACAACTGGCTTTCTTAACGTTACTAGGCTGATTCCCGCTGCTAAAGCACCCTCCTCCGGTCGCGCATGAGGCATTGCAATTCCCGGTGCAATCACAATATAGGTGCCATTTTCTTCTACATTTTTCAACATACCTTCAATATAATTAGCGGTTGCGAAGCCATTTTCAACTAATAATTCGCCACTTCTTCGCATAGCTTCTTCGCGATTGTTTGCTGAGAAATTAAGGTCAATTAACGTCTCAGTTAAGATGTCTTCAAGCATAAATCGTTCTCTCCTTTTTCCAAGTTTGTTGATTGCTTACCTATTCTTTTAGTTAATACTTCTCGTGATTCATCTCAACCCAATAAAAAAGCCCTCAAACCAGACGATTGTCCAGCTTGAGGGCGCATTACACACGGTACCACCTCACTATATGCTCCATGAAGCATCTCTTGATCGATTATCCAACAATAACCTTCCTCTATAACGGGAGTTCCCGTCATCCCCTACTAGTATTCAAGGATGCTCCAACAAGTCCATTCATCAGGTAAAAAATGCTTCATTCTCATCGCTAGAAGCTTTCTGTCATTTTTATTATCCCAATTACTTCTCTTGTTTATGATTTTTATTCAAAAAAAGCCCTCAAGTCAGACCATTGTCCAACTTGAGGGCGATCAATCCGCGGTGCCACCTCATTGTATGCTTTATCAAGCATCTCTTTATCAGCCGTCTATCAACAGCCTTTCTCAATAACGGGAGTTTCCGGAAGCTCCTACTTAGATTCAAAGCTTCAGTCCAAAAGTCCATTCGCATTATTTCTCTTACTGATTCACAGTCCCATCAGCTCCCTGGAAAGAAAAATCATGTTACTACTCTTTTGTATGACATGTATTTTTTTAAAATAATACGCTTGTTTGCTGAAAGAGTCAATCGATTTATGAAAGAAAATTTTTCTTTTTTTAATCACAAAGCCATTTATTTTTTCTTTTTCTGACTGTAGTCGTCAGTTTCTTCTATCAAATGCACCTTGTAATGCCTGCAAGTATTTCTTAATCCCTGAAATTCCATCCGCATCGTATCGTTTGATGAATTCCGATCCAATGATCGCTCCGTCAGCCCCTTCATTTAGTATACTAATAATATCCTCCGATTCCTTCACTCCAAATCCGACAAATATCGGCAGCTTAGTCTTTGGTTTCAGACAGGCGAGCAAAGGAATATATTCGTTTGGCAACTGGGTAAATTCTCCAGTTTTTCCTTCACCAGATACTAAATAAATAAATTCCGAACTGCTAGTTAATTGCTCCACCAGTATTTCTTGGTCTAACTTATGGGTAAAAGTGTGTACAAGACCTGTATAGTTCTTTTGATCCAGACATTTATCCACACATAGGATCGCATCGTAAAGTGTACGGGCTATCTGAGAAAGTTGAAAATGTTCAACCCCTTCATGATAAGTCATCAAAATTACCCGAAATGAATACTGTCGGCGGATTTCTTCTAGTACCGAAATAATTTCTTGTTGCGTTAACGTGGGATACACTTGCTCATGGGTCTTTCGCACTACACCACCATCAACATAAGGATTTGCTACAGGTATTCCGATCTCCACATAGCCCACGTTAGACTCTTCAATGACATCAAGTATTTCAAAAAACTTTTCCCGCGTCGGGTAATTAATCGTCACGTACAATACTAAGTTATTCATCATGCGCCTCCAAACAATTGCAGGAACCAACCTAGAATTGGGCCATACACCGTATAATCCGTTTCACTAAGAATCCGCATGATTGGCGCATAGCTTCCTACCATGGGCAGTAAAAAGGCTTGGCCAAAAATTAAAATAAATCCGTTTGCTAAGGAACCCATAATTGCTCCTCGGCGACCGCCATGTGCATTTCCAAAGATCGCAGTTGCAGCGCCAGTAAAGAACGTAGGAATTAATGCGGGAAAAACGACTACTGGATAATTCAACGCACCTAGAATCAACATACCTGCTAAGCCTGAAACTAAGCTGCATAAAAAGCCGACAATGACTGATGTTGGATAGTTAGGAAACAGTAAAGGGATGTCTAAGCCCGGCTTAGAATTCGGAATAATCTTATTGGCAATTCCATGGAAAGCAGGAATAATTTCCGAAAGCATCATCCGAACCCCGGTTATAATGACCGTAATCCACATACCAAACTCAACACCACGTAATAAAGAGAAGACAATGATATCTTGGCCGCCAGTAATATTTTCCATCGTCCAACTTGGTGTTGCAATTAAACTGATTAATAAGAACAGCACCGTCATTACTAAGGTTAAGGCGATCGTCATTTCCCGCAGAAAATTCAATTTCTTGGGAATCTCCAGCTGCTCCAAATCATGTTCCTTGTTGCCAAATGCTTTCGCTAATAAAGTTGCTACTAATAGACCTGAAGAACTTGAATGAGCTAGGGTAAAGCCTTCCGCACCTTTTACTCCCTTGATACAGACTGCCACGTACGCACAAGAAAAGGTCATGTATAAGCCTAACAAAACAGAGCCAATCGCCACAATACCAGTAAATGGCAAAGCTGTTCCAAACTTTAGTAAAGCGGCAATCAAACCTGCAAAGAAAAAAGAGACATGGGCAGATAAATGAACATATTTAAAACGAGTAAAGCGAGCCAACAATAGATTAATCAAGAAACCAAAAGCAAAGATCAAGGCCATTTCGGTTCCGATATCTGCCAGGCTCTCTGCTTGTGCAGCTCCAATATCCGCTGAAAAGCTTTGCATATCGAAAATTTTAGAAATCATTTGCTGCAAAGGTAATAAGGCCCCACCCAGCGTTTGACCACCCACATTAATCATCGTAAATCCAATCATTGTTTTAATGGCACTAGGTAAAATTTGATCCCATGATTTCTTTTGGGCAATCATTCCGACAACTACGACCATTCCAATAATAAAGACTGCCTGACTCAGTACATTGTTTACAATATATAGAAATACCGACATAGTATTACCCCCTTAAGCTTTGATGGTTGTTAATAATTGCTCTTTCAAATACGCTTTATCCATCATATTATCAATGCGGATAATTTTTGCAGTTGAATCCCGCAGGGTATCTGCAAAATCAGACGTGGTGATCAAAATATCATAGCTGTTAGGATCAACAGATCCAATATCTGCCGCATCAACCGTGGCTTCAACCTTTTCATCATCTAAAATCTGCTGGGTAAACAGACGCATCATCATACTGCTGCCAACCCCAGCCCCACAAACGGTCACGATTTTTAACATGTTTCTTTTCCCCCTTCAATGATGTTCATAATTTCTATTTTATTAGTGGCACTTGTAAAAGCTGCTACATTTTCCTCATGGGACAAAATTTCCACCAATTCAGCCAACGCTTTTAAATGGGTTTGATGGTCAATCGCACAAAGTCCAATCACGATTTTCACTGGATCATTTTTTGGATGGCCGAAAACAACCGATTCTTTTAAGGTTACAATGCTAAAGCCTACATCCAATGCCCCTTCCTCAGGACGAGCATGAGGCATCGCAATCCCTGGTGCAATCACTATATACGTTCCATTCACTTCCAAATTTTCAATCATACCATCTACATAATTGCTAGTTGCTAACCCGCTATTCACTAATAATTCTCCACTTTTTCTCACGGCTTCGTCTCGATTTTCAGCTGCATAGTTGAGCTCAATCAAGTCGGGAGTTAGTATTTCTTTAAGCATAGGCTGATACTCCTTCTTTTCTTGGGATTTGGGTAAATTCAAATAAGTAGTTAATTCATCAGATAGGCTTTTGGTCGCCTGAAAAGATAACGACGCGTAATTTTCTACAATTGTAAGTAACTGGTCAATCGTTACCTCGCGAAAGATCGGCTTAACAAATCGATGAATACTCTCTCTGTCTTCTTCTGATAAATAAGGATTTACTCGAACGACCGGGATACTTTTCAGCTCCAAAGGGATTGTGGTAATTACTAGATCTACTTTGTTTTCTGTTAACCACTTGATTCCTTCCCGTGCGCCAAAGGTTCCTACTACCTCTACATGAAAGGTATTTTGAATTTTACTCTTTAATATTTCTGAGGTGCTGATTCCGGCATTGCAGATAATCACAATTTTGGTTTTGTGAGGAACAAAGAACTTATTACGCTCCAATGATGCTGCAAAGAAAAGAGTAAAGAAACTGATTTCCTGATCAGTAAACGTCACCTTTAATTTTGTTTCCAACAATGGTACATAGGTGCGGATTGAGGTGTGCAGCTCTTGATAATTTTCCAACACGTATTCATACATGGGATTTTCAATAGATTCACCAGCCAAGGTTCGTTTGTAGGCAGGACGCAGATGATTTAACAAACCTTTATAAAGCTTTTGGTCAGTCGTAAAATCGATTTGGGGAAAATCTTGATCGACTGCCGTAATGAATTGTTCAACGATTAGATTAAATGTTAACCATTTATCGGTTAGCAGCTCCTGATAGTTAGTAATCGAGGCTTCTGATAACTTGTTCGCTAGATATACCAGCTCTGCTTTTGTTATTGGTTGTTTGAACCGATCCTCTATTGCCTGTTTGTTCGCAAATAGAACTTGTTCCTCTTTGTTATAGATCTCTTTTTTTGGCCACTGCTTAAGAGATTTATTTATTTGCAAACGTTTCTTGGTTACCCAAAAATGCAGAATCATTTTTTGGAAGGATTCATCACTTAACTGAATACCGATCTCATTGCAAATTTTCTCAATCAGCTCATCAATCTCCACCAAGCTGTTTCTCTCTGCTTGAAAGCTTTCGGTTTCAAATAGCAACGGGTCTTGCTCTAAGGTAGCTGCTAGGAAGTTTCGGATCCTTGCTTCCTCTCCCACCACTCGGTAGCCGCGAAAAGGAATAGTCTCAAGAATAATTTCATTATTCTCCAGTTCCTTACGAACAGCTCGTAAATCATTAAGCAGTGTATTTCTAGAAACCAACGTCCGCTGCAGCAATGTTTCGGAGCTGAAATTGTCCGGCAGCAGCAGGACCGACTCTAGCATACGAATTTTTCTGATGCGTTGATCGCTGTTGATGAAATCATTGTTCTTAAACAGAATTTTTTCAATATCTATCGGTGCTTCACACTTATATTGAATACGTCCCTTTTCGATGACTATTTCTGTCGCACCGACTGTTTCCAACAGCTCATTCAGCTTATCGATGTCATTGTAAATTGTTCGAGTGCTGACGTGAAAGTGAGCGGCCAACTCACTAATTTGAAATCTTGCTTGTTGCTTCGCTAGCAAGCTATATAAATTTGATAATCGATTATCCATAGGTCTTCCTCCTGCCTTTAGTATAAAGGATGATAAATAGCGTGAAAAAGAACAGTTCATTTCAAATTTCTTGAAACAAACTGTTCTGGTGATCCAACCTAGATATCTTCTACTTTACAATAAACTTTTTCAAAATAGAAATTTACTTAAAAACAAAAGGTCTTTTGATACATATCTTATTAAGGGAGAACCCCTCACCAGTCCCACCGCCTTATGAAAAAACTGGTTGGCGCTCCTTATTATTCAAGAAGGATCAACGTTAAGCACCGTTTAGTCTATAGCGCCCCTAGAAGAAGATCAACTGATCAACCTTAAAAGGAAAATCGAATCCGCATGCCTCATTCATGTCAAAATCATCCGATACAAAAAGGCTGTCGCAGAAATTTATTTTCCCACGACAGCCTTTTTTTATTTTCTTTCCTTCAGCCATGTCTTGCGAGTTTGTCCAACAATCAGCGGAACAGACTCATAAACTACCTCGCTGTATTCCAAGCCAAACCAGCGCTCAGGAGATACTGCGTAACGCTTAATAGCCAAACGAGCTTGCATGATTTGACGATCCCATTTTGCAACTTCTGTTGTCGATGACAACTCTTCTTGAATCAATACAAAACGGAAATCACCTACTTGCCGGCCCGGTGTTAAAGAATAATGTTGAGGCTGTTTTGGCAGCCGTCCTTGCTTCATTAAATCATGAATAATTTGGCGCAAGTACACATTCACATCCTGCGACATGCGGAAACCTAGATACAATTTTACTTTTACAATAAAATCAGTCCCCATCATATCAACTGAAAATTCTTCCGTATACGGTTCATCGGTCACTTCAACATTCACAAACCAATAGGCCTTGGCCCGTTTCAACCGCTTGTCTAAAATCGAATAAATAAATTGTTGAGGAATTTGGTCCTCCTCAAGTTTCGGTACCAAAAAGACCACGTTGGTTTGATAGTAAGGAATTCGATCATCCTCATGCAGCTCTTTCAACTGCCCCATATAATCTTGGAAATTGACTTCCTGGCTGGTGTTTTCTTGAATTTGATTGCTGCGATACCAGATATACATCAAAGCCAAAATGATTAAAGCCATACCTACTGCCACGAACCCTCCATGGAAAAACTTCGTCACACTGGAAATGAAAAAGAAAGTTTCTAAGAAGCCGAAGAACAGAACCATCAAATAAGCTAAGAAGCGTGAAACATTCTTCTGAATCATGTAATGATACAACAAGAATGTCGTCATCAGCATCGTTACAGTAATAGACAGACCATATGCTGCCTCCATATGGCTAGATGTTCTAAAGGTCAGTACAATCAACGAACATGCTGCCCATAAAATGAAGTTCACAGCGGGGATGTACATTTGTCCAATCGAGCTTCCTGGATAAAAAATACGCATTCTTGGCAACAGCTTCAGCTTGATTGCTTCAGAAACCAAAGTAAAGGAACCTGAGATCAATGCTTGAGAGGCAATAACTGCGGCAACTGTTGCAAATACAACACCAAATACAATCCAGCCATCTGGTAAGATTTGGAAGAAGGGATTCAAATTTTCTAGATTTTCATAAACTGGATTTCCTTTAGCATGCATAATCCATGCAGCTTGCCCAGCATAATTCAACATTAAGCAAGCGAAAATATACGGCCAGCTAAAACGGATATTCTTTTTACCCACGTGTCCCATATCCGAATACAACGCCTCCGCCCCCGTTGTTGCCAGAAATATACTTCCTAAGATAAAGACACCCATTTTATTTTCAGGACTAAATAATAAGTGAATGGCATAATAAGGATTTAAAGCACGAATCACTGAAAAGTCATAAGGGATATTGATTAGCCCCATGACACCTAAGAAAGTAAACCACAGCAGCATAATTGGTCCAAAAGCTTTTCCTACAAAGTCCGTCCCAAAACGCTGAATTAAAAAGAGAAATAGTAAAATGACCAGCGTAATAATAACAATGATATTTTGATTATTGCCGAATCGATCATAGAAATTAGGAATTCCTCGTAGCCCTTCAATAGCTGTAGTAACAGTTACTGCTGGTGTTAGAACGCCATCAGCTAGTAAAGCCGCTCCACCAATCATCGCAGGAATGATTAAATATTTCCCGCCCTTACGCACCAAGGTATATAGCGAAAATATCCCGCCCTCACCATGGTTATCTGCGTTCAATGCGATAATCACATATTTTACTGTGGTTAACAGCATTACTGTCCAAAAGACCAGTGAAACAACACCGATAACAAAATCGTTAGTTACCGATGAAAGGCCACCGTTTTCCATCAAGATAGCCTTCATTACGTACAGCGGACTTGTTCCAATGTCCCCGTACACCACGCCCATCGCCACTAATAATCCCGCGACTGATAATTTTTTGACATGACTTTTCTTTTCCATTCTTACACTCTCCTCTTGCAAATCACTCGTATATAGGAACTCAATTCCTCCTAATAATCAGGGAATCAAGGGCTGTTTGTTTTTTTATATAATACGTAAGGGATTCGGCTGATAAATTTAGAATGCGCCTTTATTTCGCAACCCTATCCCTGCTAACCTTATAGGTCTCATAATTTACTATACCTTTAGATTTAGCAAATACCTACTAAATAAGCTTTGCGGAACCAGTTTGGCAGTTAAAGTACTCTCTTCTCGTCTACTCTTAAAGACGGAACTGACAGTTGACTCCTTTTAGGGGTTCATTTTCGTACGCATACCATCCTGCTAAACTTCTCAGTACCATGATTAGTTATACTTTCAAGTTTAACTGGTACTTTTAAACGAACTACGAAAAGCAGGAGTGGCAAAAAAAGACCTAAACAACAGTTTTCCTGTCGTTTAGGTCTGGCAAATTATCTCTTAGACCAGTGCTGAGCACTAGATGTTGATCTAAAAGCATAGAAACTCTATGTCGCTACTCCCCTAAAACATATTCGTATTATGGGCGTAGTTTGGTCATTTGTCAAAGAAAATATGAATGAATTTGAAAAAATTATTTTTCTTCTTTTTTATTCTCATCATCTTTTAACAATATCTTTCGAGAAGCATTCACACGGCCTTGACGATCGATCTCAGTAACTTTTACTAAGACTTCATCACCCATTTTCACGACATCCTCTACTTGTTTCACACGTTCGTTCGCAAGTTGAGAAATGTGTACCAATGCGTCCTTGCCTTTGATCAGGTTGACGAAAGCACCAAATTTTTCAATACGGACAACTTTACCTAAATAAACTTCGCCGACTTTGACTTCTTTGGTTAATTCTTCAATGATCTTGATTGCTTTTTGGATCATTTCAGCATCAGAAGAAGCGATACTTACTTGACCTTCTTGGTCGATATCGATCTTCACGCCAGTTTCATCAATGATGCTATTGATCGTGTCTCCACCTTTACCAATAACTGTTTTGATTTTATCTGGATCAATTTTGATCATTTCAATCTTAGGAGCATACTCACTTAGCTCTTCACGTGGCGCAGCCAGAGTGCTAGTTAAGTTTTCAAGGATTTCCATACGCGCTTTTTTCGCTTGGTCTAAAGCTTCTTTTAGGATTTGTTCAGTGATTCCTTGGATCTTGATATCCATTTGTAAAGCAGTAATACCTTCTTTTGTTCCAGCAACTTTAAAGTCCATGTCGCCTAAATGATCTTCTAGTCCTTGGATATCAGTTAAGATAGTATAGTTTTCACCATCAGAAACCAATCCCATTGCAATACCAGCTACAGGAGCTTTGATCGGCACACCTGCATCCATTAATGCTAACGTTCCAGCACAGATACTGGCTTGTGAAGATGAACCGTTCGATTCTAATACTTCCGCTACCAAACGAATAGTGTAAGGGAAATCTTCTTCACTAGGAATAATTTGAGACAACGCACGTTCACCCAAAGCTCCATGTCCAATTTCACGACGACCTGGACCAAAGGCGCGGCCTGTCGAACCTACTGAGAATTGAGGGAAGTTATAATGATGGATGAATCGTTTAGAATCTTCAATTCCTAAGCCATCAATAATTTGATGTTCTCCTAATGGTGCTAATGTACATACTGACAAAGCTTGAGTTTGTCCGCGAGTGAATAAACCTGAACCGTGAACGCGTGGTAATACGCTAACTTCAGAATCCAATGCACGGATTTCATCCAATTTACGGCCATCAGGACGAATTTTGTCAATGGTGATCAATTCACGTACGACATCTTTTTCAAGATCTTCTGCGATTTGTTTCACTTCTTTAGTTAATTGATCCGCATCTTCATGATCCGCAAATTTCTCTGCGTAAACTTCTTTAACGGTATCTTTCACTTTATCAATTTCGTCTTCACGAGCTAATTTTTCTTCTGTCATAACAGCAGTTTTCATTGTTTCGTAGTAACTAGCAAAGATTTCTTTCTTCAAATCAGCATCTACTTGCAACAATTTAACTTCCATCTTAGGTTTGCCCACAGCTGCAACGATTTCTTCTTGGAAGGCAACCATTTCTTGGATTGCTTCAAAACCAAACAGCAACGCACCTAACATATCTTCTTCAGAAACTTCTTTAGCACCAGATTCAACCATGTTGATAGCTTTTTTCGTACCAGCAACTGTTAAGTTGATGTCTGAAGTTTCGTTTTGTTCAACAGTTGGGTTCAATACGTATTCGCCATTTACACGACCTACATCAACACCAGCAATTGGCCCGTCAAATGGAATATCTGAAATAGCCAAAGCCAATGATGAACCAAACATTGCGGCCATTGAAGGTGAGCAATCTTGTTCCACACTCATCACAACGTTAGTTACTTGTACTTCGTTACGGAAACCATCCGCAAACATCGGACGAATTGGACGGTCAATCAATCGTGCAGTCAATGTTGCATCCGTACTTGGACGACCTTCACGTTTGATGAATCCTCCAGGGATTTTACCTACTGCATACATTTTTTCTTCGTAGTTGATAGTCAACGGGAAAAAGTCAGTATCTCGTGCTTCCTTTGAAGCGACTGCTGCACTTAATACAACCGTATCACCATAACGAACCAAGACTGCACCATTGGCTTGCTTCGCTAATTGACCAACTTCGACTTGCAAGGGACGGCCGCCCCAAGTGGTTTTGAATACTTGTTTTTCTGACATAATTTCTCCTTTTTCCCTCTGACAGGTGCGACGCTACTAAACAAATGGAAACAGCGAACAGCTTCGCTTCTTGCATTTGGTTAGTAGAGTGACGGCAATCTGCGGGAGGGGGTTAGTTTTTTGTAAACACTAAATGAATGTTTCGATCGTTACCATTCATTTTGTTCATTTGACGACAGCATAAGCATAACTGTCCACCTAGTAAAAAAGTGAGATTCCTAGGAACCTCACTTTTAGGCAAAAATTAACGACGTAGTCCTAGACGTTGGATTAATTCACGGTAACGTTGTACATCATTCTTACGTAGGTAAGCTAACAAGTTACGACGATGACCAACTTTTTTCATTAAACCACGGTATGAATGGTGGTCTTTCTTATGGACACGTGCATGCTCATTCAATTGATTGATTTCTTCTGTTAGTACAGCAATTTGTACTTCTGGAGAACCAGTATCTCCTTCATGGCGAGCAAAATCTGTGATGATTTCGTTTTTGCGTTCTTGTGTTAAAGCCATGTATTTCACCTCTTTCTCTTATTTTCCCTACAACTGAGTAAAGCGTTGGTGAAGCGCCCAACCAAGTAATAGGCGATATACGCATAGCGTACCTTAATACTTTACTTGATTTCATTGAAAAATGCAAGATTTGCCAAGAATATTCCCCTTATTTCAGTAAGGTATAGGATTCTTTAAAAAATCGCAAGTTTTAAGCAAGCCGTTTGCCTACGTCTACTTTTGTGATAAACTATCTTGATGTATGAATTCCTTTGAGAGGAGACCTTTTTAATGATCACAATGGATGATATTATTCGGGAAGGACACCCCACCTTACGCGAAGTTGCAAAAGAAGTTCCGATTCCGTTAGCGGAAGAAGACGTGAAGCTGGGAGAAGAAATGATGGAATTTCTTAAAAATAGCCAAGACCCAGTAAAAGCTGAAGAAATGCATTTACGTGGAGGCGTCGGTTTAGCCGCTCCCCAATTAGATATCTCAAAACGAATTATTGCCGTTCATGTGCCTAGTCTTGACCCTGAGAAACCAGATTCCGGTATCAGCACCGTGATGTATAATCCGAAAATTTTGAGCCACTCTGTACAACAAGCCTGCCTTGGAGAAGGCGAAGGCTGTCTATCTGTGGACAGAGAAGTTCCTGGCTACGTTGTACGTGCTGCTCGAATCACTGTTTCTTACTACGATGCAGAAGGCACCAAGCAAAAAGTTCGCTTGAAAAATTACAACGCAATTGTCGTGCAACATGAAATTGACCATATTAATGGCATAATGTTCTACGACCACATCGATGAAAAAACACCGTTCACTTTGGATGACGGCGTGTTGGTGATTGAATAAGAATTTCTAACTAAAAAAGGATTTCTCAAGGTTTTAACCACTTTGAGAGATCCTTTTTTGTAACTCCTTTATTATCTTGGTACTTGCAGCTGCACATTGTAGCGATAGCGATCGCCACGATAATAAATTTCGGCATACTCGATCAAGCGGTCTCGCTGATCGCGGGTTACTCGCTGAACGTACAGCAGCGGTTTGTTTTCCTCTACCTTTAGATCTTTTGCTAACTGCTTATCTGCAACAATCGATTCAATTGTTTCTTTAGCATTCGTCACCACAAACCCTTTTTCACGCAACAGCTTGTACAGCGAAGCATCTGGATCGTCCAGTTCCTCAGCCGCAAGTGTGATAAAGGATGGACAGTACACACGCTGAAAGCCTATTGGTGTATCGCCAATCCAACGCAGCCTTTCGTGACAGCTGACGGTTGCCCCCTTTGGCAGCTCCAATTGAGAGCAGACCATAGGATCAGCTGCAACTGTCTCCTTAAAAGAATGCAAGGTGGAATGTACGCCACGATCCCCATTTTCTTCAGAGAAGCTAAGCAGCGTCTGTAATTGCAGCGATTCTTTTCTGCTTAAAACAATCGTCCCTACTCCATGAATACGTTGGACATAGCCTTCATCTACTAAAAGTTTCACTGCATTTCTAACTGTAATCCGGCTTACATTAAAACGCTTTTGCAAGTCAGGTTCAGCTGGAAATGGATCACCTACCGGATAGTTGCCATGGATGATCTCCTGCTTTAATTCCTCATAAATTGCTAAATATTTAACACTGTTTCCTTTCATGAAACCTCACCACATCTGCTAATGAATTTGATAATTCTACAATATTAAAATCATTGGCCTTTTGAACAGTTTCAAATAAGGAAAGGAATTCTGGATCAGATAAATCAATAAATGCCCCCACCATTGAACCAACAATAGTTGCGATTGTATCTGTATCGTATCCAATATTTACAGCATCAATGACTGCCTGTAAAGCATTCCCTTTATTTAAGGACACGATTCCAAAAGCACTAGGTACGGCTTCTGAAATATGCAGTCCGCTACCAACGATTTGTGAAAGTCGACGTAGTTTTTCTTCCTTCGTACCTACACCGTCTACAATATTATACGCTAGTTGTATGCGCTCTACAACACTAGGTCCGGCCACTTCTCGAGAAACTTCCTTCGCTAGTGCTTCTCCACGAACCGCACCATAATAACCAGCAGCTAATACAGCTTCAACAGTCGCATGCTCAGCTAACGAAGCACTTGTTGCAGCTGCAACAGCACAGGCTCCTGAAATTGCCAAGGAATTATCATGAGTCACCTGAGTAATGGTGATGGCTGTATCAATTGCACCAGCTAAATCGTCTGGATTTAAAATGCCAGCTGGAGCAATTTTCATCGCTGCACCATTCGTTGCTTTGGACGCATAGTCTACAGTGACTGCTCCAGGTAAAGGCTTCATCTTTAATGAAGGATCTTTGTACATTGCCACTGCACTTCTAGTAGTCGGTCCAGCGAATCGATCAAAGTACCATGAAACATCTGACCATTTTAAGATGGCTTTAATCACCGTTTCTTTGTCCAGCGTTCCGCCGTTTTCTAAAACTGCTTGGCACAGAAAATAGATTTGAGAAAAGTCGTCGGTAACCTGTCCCGCTTCATTTCCTAAAGCAAAAGCCGTTTCACCAGGTTTTTGCAAATCAGTAACTGGTCCTCCAAAGTGTTGACGAATCTGATCAAAGGATAAGTTCTCTGTTGCCGCTCCCATAGCATCACCAATTGCTGCTAAACCTAAAATTCCTTGAATTTTTGTCTGTACTGTCATAATTATTTTCCTCCCTTATTATCAATAGCTGACATTTCTGCTTCTGGATCCTTAACGCCTAAAACAAATGTTAGAAGTAGTCCACCCAGAAATGAAATGGTTAAACCTACGATATATGCCCATAATGTTGGCCCCGCAAAAGCCGGAATAGTTGTTAGCCCTCCAAACACAAAGGCATTACCAATTACATTAAAAGCACCCATAAATGCTCCACCTAAAGCAGCCCCTACACAACCAGCAATCAACGGCGTTTTAAATTTTACACCTAGTCCATAAATAGCTGGTTCAACAATTCCTGACAGAAATACTGAGGTAATTGCTGTTAAAGAAAAGTTTCTCAGCTTTTGATTACGTGACCGTAGAAAAATAGCAAAAGCGGCACCTGCCATGCCAAAGTTGGCATTAGCTCCATAGGCGATAAATGGCGAAGAGCCTGTTCGAGCGATTTCTGGGATGATTACCATTGTATTCGGGGCCCAATGAACGCCAAACATAATGAGAATGTTCCAAATCCCTCCAATTACTGCTCCAGTAACAATCTGATTAATACTTGCTAACCAGCCCACAACATTGGCAATGCCAATACTCAAATAGTTACCAATCGGCCCAAAAATGCCCGCAGCAACTGGTACTAAAACCAACAATAAAACGGTTGGAATGATGATCATGTGTAGACTATTAGGCAATTTTTCCTTCATAAAATGCTCCATTTTTGACTGAAGCCAAATCGTTAAAATAGCCGGAATAACTTGACTCGTATAGTTAAATACTGGAATAGAAATACCTAAAAATGATACCATGTTTCCTCCATCACCTTGGATCAACTCTATAAAACCAGGCATAATTAAAGCGCCCATAACAGCCATTGCAATGAAGGGACTTGTTTTAAATCGATTGGCAGAGGTTACTGCAACCAGCAAGGGTAAAAAATAAAATACAGAAGTAGCAGCTAAGGTGAGAACTAAATTAGTCGTACTTTCCGTCGATAACCAGCCTAATTCATTTGCCAAAATAGTAAAGCCGCGAAGTAATCCTGACCCAGCAAGCAGCGGCAGCAAAGGGGAAAATATACTGACTACCAAGGCAACAAAATCATTTAATAAATGACGTTCATTTTTAGTCTCTTCGACAGAATAATCCTCTGCCTCTTTTCCAGTTCCCAGCTCCTTCAAAAACGAATCATACACATCACCTACCGTGGTTCCGATGACAACTTGAATTCCTGACTCTTTATCTACAACACCTGTGACCCCCTCTAATGTTTCAATCTGCTTTACATCGACCAAAGCCCGATTCCTAAGTTGTGGGCGTAACCTTGTAGCACAATGAGTAACCGAAACAATATTGTCAGCACCTCCCATAAAATCAAGCAATTGTTTAGACAAAGCCTCTGTCTTCCCCATCTTCATTGACTCCCTTCCATTTATAAAACAGAAACACGACGTACTGCTCGATAAGACGTTATAACGTCTTATCCTCAATACGAGTATACCTCAGTTATTTTAGAATGTAAACGCAAACATAGAAATTTTTTACAAAAAAAAATGCTCTCATTGAGAAAGCATTTTTCCTAAAATCTCTATTTGATTAATTTATTGTACTGCTACGACCCTTATTCTTTATACAAAATTCCTTTATCTGACAAAGCTTCGGTAATCCGTTCAAAGTCTTCTTGGGTGTCATAAGCAATGGTATGCAGATGAATACCATCCGTTAATTCTGATAAGAAGCTAGCATTGGATGTCTGATAGTTTTCCAGAAAGCCATTCACATCTTCCTGAGTTGTAATATGCAATCCACCAACCAATTCTCCATATAATGGATGTTCGACAATTACATCGACAACCTCTCCACCTGCTTCTACAATCGTGCGCAATTCTTCTTCCGCTTGACTTTTATTATGCTGAACTGCAATTTTACTGAACAGTTGGCTAGACCTGCGCTCTAATAAATAGCCACGGGAGGTTGCAATAATATTTTCACCAGCTGCTCTTAACAAGGCAACGTCACCTACTATAATTTGGCGGCTAACCTCATATTTTTTAGCGAAGTTGCTGGCACTTAGTGGGTTTTCTGTTTCTCCCAGTTCTTTTAGAATTGCTTTTCTGCGTTTGTTTCCATCTTTCATCTCATTCACCTAACTCTTTAGATTGAAAATTTCTGGATTGCTTCATAATATCTTGAAAAGTTGCTACCATTGTTTCTTCAAACAGAGGATTTTCTACTCGTTTGGCAACTTTTTCTAAGACTGCATCTTCTCTACCTTGGTCTAGAATATCTTTTTGTGTTTCCTTTTTATACGCCGTGACTTCGGTAACTGCCTGTAGTCGTTTTTCCAGCAATGCTACCAACTGTTCATCAATGGCATCAATTTTTCTACGAGCGGCTTCTAGCTTATTGCCGTTAGCATCTTCATCAATGGTGCGGATTATACGAGCTGGATTCCCGCCAAGCACCACATTATCCTGAAATGATTTGGTTACTACTGAACCGGCTGCGACTACAACGTTATTCCCTAGGGTAACTCCCGGTGCAATGACAACTGACCCACCTAGCCAGACATTATCACCAATTGTGATTGGCTTTCCAAATTCCATCCCGCTATTTCGTTTGCCAGCCTCAATTGGATGAGTTGCTGCATACAACTGACAATTAGGGCCAAACATACAATTATCTCCGATCGTAATTGGACAAATATCTAAAAAGATATTGTTGAAATTACAATAGAAGTTCTCACCGACTAAAATATTGTATCCATAGTCAAAAGAAACGGATGGCTCCACATGAACTTGTTCCCCAGTTTTACCGAATGTATTTTTAACTAACAGCGCTCTTTTCGCTGAGTCAGTTTCCGCATTAATTGCTCGTAACTTTACTCGGGCATCTTTACGATCAGCTGATAACTCAGGATCTCCAGCAAAATATAAGTCTCCCGCAATCATTTTCTCTTTTTCTGTACGTTCCATCAAAATCCTCCTATAGCTGTTCGAAAACAGTGCTGCCATCGACTTCTACAAACTCATGCAACGTCGGAATGTGGATCGGGGTCCGATTAATTGCCAGCACTGCTGCTTTTTCGTTCTTTTCATAAATTAAATCACAAAACGGATGGACTTGAAAGCTTGTTCCAACGATTACTAACAAATCTGAAACATTTACCGCTTGAATAGCTTGACGAATGGTGTCATCGGTAAAACCCTCACCATACAAAACAATACCTGGTCGAATCTGCCCACCGCAATTTTCGTGCCGATCACTCTTCAAATACTCTTGCCAAGGTACCGTTTGCTCACACTTTCGGCAATGGCAGTTATACAGTGAACCATGGAAATTCACCAAGTGTTGGCTGCCTGCTGCTTGATGCAGACCATCAATATTTTGCGAAACAATCCAGACCGGTTTACGCCTCTCCAAGGCTGCCATTTTTTGATGAATTACATTTGGTTCAGCAGTCGGATGGTACAACGTTTTAACAAAGGTATAGAATTTCCCCGGTTCTTGGTTTAAGCAATCAATACTCAATAAATACTCCGGTGCTTCTATGCCATGATAAATACCTTTCAAGGATCGATAATCTGGCACTCCCGATGGCGTTGAAACACCTGCTCCAGTTAAAAAAGTAATGCTTTTCGCTTCTTGTATTTTCTGTACTGCTGCTTGAATTGTTATCTCCACCTTTATCACCTCATATCCATTATACTGCAATGCAAAACAAAAATACCTCCCTTAATGAGGAGGCATAGATACATTCACCAATAAAGAGGCCCTTCGAATTTTCTTACAGAAGAATTTGCAGCAGGTTCTATTAGACACCTAAACTCTCCTGTACGAGGGTTCAAATACTAGTCAAATCGCTCTTATGTAGGCAATCCTACTTTAGCAGCTTCTGATGCTTTGGCATCTACGGTGTTTCTTTTTCCTTATTCTAATTGTCGTTTCAATTCTTTTACTTGTTCAATAGACAAGCCGGTTCCTTGAGCTACTTGTTCTGGGGATAGACCCATTTTCAAAAAATTAACGGCCGTTTCGACTTTATTTTCTTCTCTGCCTTCTCTTCTAGCAGTAGAAAGTTCAGCATTCCGGATCGCTCGACCTTTGTCGATCTTTAACATTAGCACTTCCCCCTTCGCTTTTAGATATTTACATGCAACACCTTAAAAAGGAACACCACAATCTTCTATTGACAACTTCTAATGCTTCAGTATATATGGCATTCCTATTTCCTTATTCTAATTGTCGTTCCAGTTCTTTTACTTGTTCAATAGATAAGCCGGTTCCTTGAACTACTTGTTCTGGAGATAGACCCATTTTCAAAAAATTAATTGCCGTTTCAACTTTATTTTCGGACTTACCTTCTTGTTTACCTTCATTTCTACCTTCATTTCTACCTTCTTTTCTACCTTCCTCTAAGCCTTCTCTTCTAGCAGTAGAAAGTTCAGCATTCCGGATCGCTCGACCTTTGTCGACTCGCATAATCATTTGCTTCTCCTCCTCGTTTAATGAGTAATAATTAACCTTATTCTGGGCGTCTTTTAAATACTGAGGGGCATGCTCTGCCACTTGGCCGGTTTTGAAAAATTGCTGCCAGTGGTAAACAGGGCCGTCTTGTTCAATGTTTCTATTTTTCAGACTAAGAAAACAGATGCGATGGATTTTTTGGCCTTGGCTGCCTAAAAAAGGTTTACGGGTTTTGTCATTGTGGTAGCTAATATTTTGCAGAGCGTCTTCATCTTTAGGAAACATGTGGAAATCAATGATATTTATCCCATACGCAGCGTGTAGAGTAGAAAATTGGTTGTCATCTTCGTAGGCTTCAGCATCTTCGTCACCATAGGGAGAAGCATAGGCAGCGGACAAATAAAAGACTGCTCGTTCTCTGAAAAAATCATGGCTGCGGACCTGCATCTCGATGGTTACCTGAGTGCCATCATTGCTAGCAGCCAGCACATCCACTTCCGTATATTTCAGCTTGTTCTCATCTTCCAAAGATTGTTTGTAGCTGTCAATGTGATACGTGTCTCTGGGCGTCAGGGTCTCAAATTCTTCACCAAGGACATCTCTGACAAAGGCTTTTAGAATGTGATTGGTGTCTTTTGAAGTAAATAATTTTCGAAAAAGTAGATCGTTAGTTGGTAAATAATTAGGCATTTTTTTACGTCCTCTCTGGCTAGAGAAGGATTCACCTTAAGTATAGCACGGGTTTCCTTGCTCTATCAAAAAATGGTTATTCATTCTATAAAGTACGCAAAAAAGAGCCATTTTGATTTGATTTTAAAAAATTAATATCCAGATAAGATACTATTTGCCTCTATTTAATAGGCACATCTAACTTTCTGTTTCTATTATTTGTTGAAGGAATTATCAAAAAAACTAAAAAGCCTCAACCGCTCTCCTCTCCTGCCATTAAAATCATGACAAGAGAGGAAAAACGGTCGATGCTTTTTTTATTATATAGAAGAAAAAACTCTATACGTTGTGGCGATATTCATATGGCAGAACTTTGGTATTGTTGTAGCTCGGGCAATCGCGAACCCATTCTAGAGATTCTTTCAGGATCGCTGTTTGTTGTTCTACGTTGTTTGGTTCACCTGCGTTTGATCCGATCGGCACATGCGGCGCAGTGATCCGCGGCGCGCCTTGTTGACGGGCGATTGGTGGAAGTGCAGCAATCACTACACAGCTCATTCCTTCCGCTTCACAACAGCGCGTCACGATCGTTGCGGAGCGGTGACAGGTTCCGCAGCCCCCGGTACAAAGAACGATATCAACATCTTGTTCTTTTAATTTTTTAGCGATTTCTGGTCCGGTTTCGTTTTGGAATTTCTCCACGTTTCCGCCGCCACCCATGAAGGCGTAGGTTTCTTTTGGTAATGATCCAATAAAGCCTTCTTTTACCAGTTCATGCAGCCGATCAATCGGGAACATCGCATTCACATCTTTATTGATATCAGAGTTATCAAATCCTCCGTGTGTTACCATCAATTCAGATGACGGTGTATCGAAAGGAATCGTGCGATAACCAAAATCCCCTGAGGTATTAAATGGTACATCGCTTTTCTTGTGGATACCGCCAGCCGTGATAAACGCAACTTTACATTCATTCAAAGGTTTCTTTAATTCCGTAAAAACAGGTTTTGGTGTGATCGGTACAAAGATTTCTGATCTCATACCTTCAACTGTTGTCAAACTCATTGTTATAGCCTCCTTAAGCTAATCTATTTTTTCTGAATAATCATTTTACTGAAATAAAATTCGACATCTAATCCTTCAACGATCTCCACCGAAGTGAAAACCCACCTTCTAGGCACATAGATCGTTCCTAATTCCTGAGTGATATTCACGCGAACAGCGGTATCATCAACATGAGAAACTTTCCCACCAAGCAGACAAGGAAATAGCTCCTGTTGCTGTATCAATTCTGTATCGTCATAATCCAATGGTCGTGAGACCGTTTGTATATAGCTGAAGTAAAATTCCAGCTTAGTCCCGGCTTCAATCCTCTCTTCAGCCATAATCATTTTTTCCGATACGGTAATCAGTCCCAAGCGTCCTCGTAGATTAATGATCACTTGACCTTCTTGATTGGATTTGACGGTGCCCATCATCAGGGTTGGATTGATCATGTATTTCTCTTTCGCTTCCATCTTAGTGAAGGGTGCCGCTTTCGATCAATTTATTATCGCCCAAGTTCAGTAAATGATTGTTGTCGTTAATCACGTCATTGCTCCATTTCTTCGGTGCTGTTTGAATGGATACACCAGCCATTTTATTTTTAAGCATTTGGACAGAGCGTTCCGCAGCTTCTTTGGTCACACAAGAAGTTCCAGCGATATCATTCTCAAATCCGCCTTCGTCCATGTTCAATTCAACCATTGCATCCGCGTACTTGTTACCAACGACTAATTGTCCTTGATATGCACAGTAAGAAACGCCGACTACTGGAATATCCCGCATGCCCGCTTGACCGATATGTTCGATGAAGTCGATATGATTATTACCAAAACCTTCTGTTGTGATGATACAGCCATCGATATCTAATCCTTCAAATAATGAACCTAATCTTTCAGATACCCACATTTTTTCATCATTTACTTGTGGTGAACCAACAAAGATTACACCGACCAAATCTAGTTCTTCATCTGCTGCTAAACGTTCTACCAGCGGTTCGCGAATATAATGACGGGTCATTTCCTTCGTTGCAGGCCCAATACACGTCAAGGCATGGATTGATCCATCTCTTACTTGGTTTGGTGTTAGGATGATCGGCACATTTCCGCAGTCCACGTTCATTCGGCCGCCTGCGATTCCACATGGTTCTGAAGGACAGATAACATTATCATGCATCGCCCCTTGTCCCATGATTTCTTTCACCAAGACGATCCGCGGATTGCCTTTGCGTCGAATATCTTCACAGATTTCTTCCTGAACGATCTCGCCTTCGTATCCCTTCAATTCTTCACGTATTGCTTGAATCACAAAGTCTTGTGCTTTATGCGCAGCCAATGGTCCAGGACGAGACATTCCTGAAAGCTTTTCGATCACTGCTTCACAGCGAATGATAATATCATTTTCATCGGCACAGCCGGGATGTCCATAATACATTTTTTCATCTAAATAGCCTTCAGATGAACCAAACTCATGGACTTGCGTACCTTCTTCGTCGACCCCCGTCAGCATGAAGACCACGCCATCACAAATCTTGGTGATACCGCCGCCTAGTTCCCCTTCAACCTTGGTGGCGATCGGACAAACATCCATGATCGTGTCGGTATAAATATGTCTCTCATTCGGTTTGATGACATCTAGCTTAATTTTCTTCACTAGCTTGTCTTCTTTGATCGCACCTTCGATCAGTTTGCGATCAATCGTAATCTTACCATTTTCGATGCTGGTCTTATCACCGATTTCAGCTTCCGTGATTTTAATGTGTTGTTTCTTAAGCTGTCGAATCACTTTTTTCTCGCCGATATTTTTTTCAGCAGGAGGTGCTGGCGGGCCAGCTGGTGCAGGTGCGCCTGCAAATCCTAAGTTAGCTGGTAATTTCAGTTTTAAACCTTCTAGCTTTTCGATCTCTACTTCGATCATCCCGCCACTCATTGGCGGAGCCGTTGGTGCTGCTGGTTTGGGCGCAGGTTTGGGTGCTTCAGCTTCCACCTTATTCAGTCCCTCAAGCAGATCAGAGGTCAGTTGAATCAATGCTTCACTGTCTTTTGCTAAGGTTGCCCCAACCACTTGTTCGATCGTCAATCCATCATCGCTCAGTGTAACTAAGCCTGCATCGACCATGTCGTCAAACAAAGACGGGTCTTCTAAATCTTGCGCACTAATGACCGTTCCTTTCTCTCTGCGACAGCACAAAACTGCAGGGTCCTTCAGATGTTGCTTCAATGTTTCTTCAGTGATTGACATTATACTCTCTCCTTTGTATATAAAAATTTTTTATAACCGTTTTTAAGTGGTGCTTTTCATTCTGCGAACTAATTTCAAATTACAGGCACGCATCGAACCATCCGTTGCATGGTACACCGGTAATTTCAGCTGCGGCGCACAAGACATCACCGTGTTGGAGCAATCCGTACAATTGCTGATCAGAACCGCTTCTGCCCCAGCTTTTTTCAATGCCATAACTTTTTGAACCTGTCCTGGACAGATTCCCGGATTAGTGCATTTCAGCGTCCCTTTAACTTCGATCGCCTGCTTGCAATATTCGATTCCGGCGATTTCTGATCCCATACTCTCGGCAATTTGTGACAAGCGCTCTTTGTGAGCCCCGCAGGCGCAAACAAGTAAGCCCAGTTTTTGCGGGCCGTTCCAGAACACCTCTGACGCAATCAGCCCACCAGTCGTTTTCTGAAGATAATTGTCTAAGCTAGCACGTTTCCCCATAAAGGGACCGCCTTCGATAATTTCCCCATATTCTTTCCCGATCCCGCCTGCCAAATCAAACATTTCAGAGAATTTCATTCCCAAAGGCATGTCAAAGTAGGTCTTAATCGCACCAGAATCCATTAATTTCCCGGCAACGGTCAAGTCCTTATCAATCAGCGGTTTTTTCAAGTCAACCGCTTGATAGATTCGAAAAACTGTTTCTAGATTAATGACGATCGCATCTGCCGCTAATGGCAATTGATCGACCTCCAAAAGAATATCCAAACATTCACGAACCACAGCGCGCTCGTCTCCGACTGGATAAATATTGGGCAACTTGTGAATACTGATTTTGTCAGAAAGCTCACTATCCAACGCTGCGATCGCCGATTCATGATAGCCCTTGATCGCAATGATCGCTTCAGTGGCATTTGTGAGTTCCATTGCGATTTTAATTCCGCGAATGATTTCAGCGGGATTTTTCTCGGTACGTTCAATATTATGGCTCAAGACAGGTTCACATTCTGATGCATTGATCAAAATCGTTCCCTTATTTTCAAAACGATGACCCAGCTTAACAGCGGTTGGAAAGCCAGCCCCGCCTAACCCAATAATTCCAGCTTCGCGAATACGATCCATCGGTGATTCTGCAGAAAGCTCCACATATTCCGGGCTTTGCACCTCGTCTGGCTCAATCATGATATACGTTTCGTTTATTTCTGCAACGGTGCCAGAAACACTGCTGTGAATATTATTTCCCAGTTTTCCATCTGGACAGCGAGCAATCAATTGTCCGCGAACTACACGATCTTTCTCTGTTACCGCTGGTTCACTTGAAGCACCGATACCCTGTTTTAGTGCAAATCCGTATAATTCCTCCATGCTCATATCTCCTTTGATTTTTCACTCGTACTTGATACCTAAATCTGCCATTTATTATTTAAGCCGTTTACAACAGCGAATGGATCACTCCGTCTAACACTTGGTTTGTGGAGACCACGACCGGCATATTCATAAAATCCATTGTGGAGTAGGCACCAATATAACCGCTGGGCTCACTAGGAAACAGTGCTGTTTCATACATATTTCCTAAACCAGAAACACTTTTCACCAACACGATTTTCTGACTCGCAGCTTCATGATCTTGGGTATATTTTTCTACTCTTGTTGGTTCAGTCTCTATTTTTTTCAGCTCACTTCGGATCTGGTTAATTATCTGATCGGCAATTTTATGGGCTACGCGTATGCCTTCTTTTGTCCTCGCTTGACCTTCCTTGAATAGAAAATCAATCTGAATGATCGTATCGTTTTCTCCTGGAGTTCCTGGAGTACCCAAAGCGACTTGTTCCGCTAAAGTACCCTCCGAAGAACCGATATTTGCTGGTTCAAAATGACTGCTTTGCTCTACTCCTGTAATCATCGCCGTGACACCCTGAATAACATGCGTGATCCCTTCCCCGAGCACACCATCAACCTTGCAGGCAACTGGGAAAAAATCCAAATTCGAATGAACAAATTGGTCCCGCTCATCCGGACGAATCAGTGATACTTCAACCTTTTCGATCCATTCCTGATAAGTTGAAAGATCTGGCAGCTCTTGAGTCAGCATCAATTTTTCTCCGTCAATCATTGTCTGATCGCCAAATTCAACTTCTTGGATCGAGAAGAATTTCCTTGTAAAGTCAGGTTTATGAGAATACTCAGAATGATAGTGACCGGATGATTTCTTTTTAGCTATTTTATTTTTCAGGATGGAGACTGCTTTATATGCGTCCAGCTTAGATAAATGGTTTTCTCCGATAATACAAGATTCATAACCCGTCGTTCCCTTGTTCAAATCAATCAGGGTATCCAAATACTCACTGGTATAAACTAAGCGACCCTGCAAGCCAAAGAAACTCATTCCCACTGACGGAAGCCCGCGTCTCCCGACTTCTTCAATCACACTGACAAAGTCTATGTGATGATTGCCCCACGCATCCGTGACTACGATCACGCCATCCGGTTTTAATGAATCTAATAAATCACCCACTCGTTGAGCCGTAAATACCTTTTCCAAGTAATTCTCCGAAACACCCGCGACGATCACACCCGGTACTTCAACATCGGGATGCTTCATCAACTCCTTAACGACCGGACAATTGAAATGAAACAACGAAGTCATCTTCGTGCTTGGCCCAAGTCCCATAGTATTCTCCCTTTCCAAACCCCATTACGATTTTTTCACGACAAAAAAACATACCTTTTACAAACAGTATGTTTTCCTCGTCATATTCTTTTAGACACACTCATCCCTTGGTGCCACGCCTAAATAAGCTTTATTTTTGACCATCACAAATAAGGTGGCGGTTATTCCTAAATACACACTTATCCCTTGGTCAAAAGCACACAAAGAACGCTCACGAAAAATGAGTTCGTCTATTGCTATAGAATATGGTGAGAAAATGTTGGTGCACATACTGTCTTAGAACACGCTAAGATTGGTGTGCGTACTCAGGAATCTAAAACTATGCGATTGTATTCCTTTACCAAAGTCATTTCCTCACCCCATTCCTATGTAAAACAAATCACAAGATTAAGTAATCGCTTACACATGGATGTTAACACCCAAAAATCTTAATGTCAACCAAGTTTCTTGATATCTTAAAATTATAAATTGAAGAATAAATAACTATAAATCATCCATTTTAAAAAAAGAATTTTCATGTTTTTTCTGATAGTTTTCATCTAATCGGATCCCTCTTATTGCAAAGCTAAATGCGCTCTTTGCATTCTACAGGAAAATATGAAAAACAGACGTATGTGTTTTCATGCCTATTTAAAATAAACCAACTTATACTTATCATTTCTCTCAAACAAAAAAATACTCTATTCTATACTCAGACTTTTTTCGTTCTATTTTATATTTACGTTTATTAGTCCTCTCAGTTCGAGAGATGTTAAGCACAATATTCTGATATTCCGGAGAAGAGTAAGGACTTCTTTTAACTTAACTAAGTCTTTACCTTATTTCTTTGCCTTCTTATTAATCTTTTTTGAATTGGGAGGTGTAAAATACTTTAAGTATCTAAATCCTCCAGTAAAGAATCTATAGAATCAAAACCTCCGTGCTCGTTTCCCGCCTCAATATCTTTTAAAACCTGTAGCGTCTCTTTATTTCCTCTGCTAATCTGAAAAGGGCTTGATTGATTAGTGACAGACTGTTTCAAGAAAGTAGTTATTGCAGTTGTCATGTTTAAACCTGGATCGTTAAAAAGTTTATCCGCTTCTTCTTTTAACTTTTCACCAACAGTAATATGTATTGATTTCTTCTTTGTCGTTGCCATCTTTATTCCTCCTCGCTAGTATAATTATACTAAATTTGAATACATGACAATAACATAACAGCAACATCAAAAACACCTCCCAATTCGAGAGGTGTTCCACTATTAATTTGCTGCTTTCAAGACTTGATTCTCCAAAAAGGCGATAACCTCGCTGAAAGAATCAAAAAGTCCATCAGCCTGTTCTTGTGAGAAGGGGAATCGTTCTTCCCGTTTGGCTAAGGTGTACATCCCTGCTCGAGTTGCGGATTCAATGCCATAATTCGAATCCTCAATTACCAAACACTCCTCTGGCGCAAGACGCATTTTTTGTGCAACTGTTTGATAAATCTCTGGATGTGGCTTAGATGCTTTAAACATGTCGCCACTCAAGATCAGTTCAAAATAGTCTTTAATCTTGCATTGTGTCAGCGCAGCTTCAATCTTCTCAGGTGCGCCTGAAGATGCCAAGGCTAAACGATAGCCTTGAGCCTTCAACCACTCTAAGGTTTCGATGACCCCTTCATTCAGAATCTCAGTAAAGTCAATTGGACGATCAGCATAGTAAGCGGCAAATCGTTTATAGTACTCTTTGAATGAGATTTCCTCCTTATAATAGTTAGAAATAATCTGAAAGGTCATTTTCTTGTTTCCACCAACCATTTCCATCAGTGTCTCTTCAGGAATAGCTACACCCAAATGCTGCAAATATTCTTTTTGTCTAGCGAACTGCAAGGGTTCAGTATCAACAATGACCCCATCCATATCAAAAATTACGGCCTTAAAAGTCATTTAGCTTTTTCCTCTTGCAGTTTTTGATACGCATTAACGATCTTATCAACGACTTCATCGTCAGAATCTCGGGCAACATATTTCGCAACAGTAACTCTTACGCCATCTTTAACAATATCCTTTTGAATGGTTCCTGCACTTTCATCCGCTGGTTCACTATAGGCAAAAGCACAAGCTAATGCTTTAGCAATCCCATCATAATTGATATCATATTTTTGACACAGACGAATGACGCCCATGAATCGATCCTGCGGCCCAACTTTTCTGATTGGATCATAGGCTACGCGATAAATCGCATCGGGCATTTCATTTTTAGCTTTTGGCAAATATTCCAGCTCACGAATTTCTTCACGGGTAACGGGATATTCAAATAGAACTGCATGAACCGTTGCATCGTGTACCGCTTTGATTAAGGCAGCTACCGCTGGATCTGCTTGAGCGGTAACAATGTCATCATACCCTTTCAGATAACCATAATAGGCTGTGGCAGCATGCGGACCGTTAATCGTAAAGACCTTAATATCCTTCAGCATTTCTACATTTTCCCGTACATCAAGCCACTTAACATCGCTGAAATCTGAATAAACGGGTCCTTGAATAATCAACGCTGCCACTGCTGTTGTTACTAAATCAGTAGAATACGTAGTTTCTGCGTCCGTCGAGCGGCGAACGATCGAATCACGGACAACCACATTTTTGTCAAACCAGTTTTTAGCTTCTTCAGATCCTAAGTTGTCTCTGAAATATGCTGTAATTTGATCAATAATATGGTTTTTATTGGTTAAGCAAATCAAGGTTTTTTTGCCTTCAGGATCTACTTCGTACTGCTTGTCAAAACACTTAGCCAAATATTTAGCCGACTCTTCAAAATCTTCTGGATACAATGGAAGCATTAGTAAATCAGCCGCAAGAAAACTGTCCATTACTGAGTAGTCCGCATCGGTTACAAAAGCTTTGTACCCATCAATCTTATTCATAAATACATCATCGGTTGTATGAACCCGTACGTCAAAATGACCCTCTTTATTTAATTCATCAATCACTTGAGGATCATTATCTAAAAAGGTGATGTTCCAGCCTGCATTAAAAAATGTTTCCCCTACAAATCCTTTACCCAATCTTCCAGCACCAACAATAAGTACATTCTTCATCCTGCATTCTCCCATCCTACTGTCTATTTTGCAAAAACATCCATAATTTCCTTGGCGGTTGTTGCCCTACGAATACGCTGTACATTTTCTTCATCAATCAGCGAGCTAGTAATCACACTTAAAATCTCTAAATGACTATTATTTTTACCAGCAATTCCGATAAAGACATAGGCAATTTCACCATCTGGAAAAGCCACGCCTTCAGGCACTTGTACCACAGAAACCCCAGATTCCTTAATGGCCCCTCGCGATTCTTCTAAACCATGGGGAATAGCCACATGATTGCCTACATAAACTGGTAAGCGCTGATTCCGCTCAATCATTTGATCGATATAATCCTTTGTCACATAGCCCTTATCGACTAAAATCTGACCAGATACTACAATTGCTTCTTCAACATTGGCGAAGCTCTGATTAAGCAAGATATTCTCTTCATTCAAAATCTTTCCATCAATAATTGCAGCAGCTTCTGGAGCCTCACTTATTTTCTCCACCTGAGCATGCTGGTTTCGCTCTTTGACAAAAGCAATAGCCTCATCATAGTCACTTTCTTTTAAGAAATTATTGATTGGAATGTACGCTATTTGATCATTCGCTCCACTGATTTTGGCTCGTTCAATCAACGAATCCAACGTGATGACTAAGTCCGCATCCGAATCAATCTTGTTGGCTGAAGAATTCAAAACAGTAATACCTGCAAGGTTTTCCTTTTTCAGTAAATTCTTTAAGACAGAAGCCCCCATCGCACTGGAGCCCATGCCAGAATCACATGCAACAACAATCTTTTGTACTGCTGCATCCATTTCCTTCAACAAAGATGTTTGTTTAGCTGACCGCTTAGCAAAATCCGCCACACTTTTCACCTTGCGATTGCCAACTGAATACTCTTTTGCCTCTTCACCAGAACCGAAAGTCTTTAATAGGAACATTCCAATCAGAGTCGACACAATGAATCCAGCCAGAATCGAGACAAAGTTGGCAAATATTGCGTCCTTTGGTGTCATTAACGCTATATTTATCAAGCTCCCCGGAGAAGCAACACCAATCAATCCACCCCCTAGCAATACCTGGAGGTACAAGGAGACTGACAGACCGCCCATTGTAGCGAAAACCATGATTGGATTTCCTAATACAAATGGGAAGTATACTTCGCCAATACCGGCAATTCCTGCAATAAACATGGCCATCGGCGCAGTGTTTTTGGATTTTCCCTTGCCGAACAAAGCAATTGAAAACAACGTTCCTAATAGAGGACCATTATTCGTATCCACTAAGAACATAATGGATTTGCCTAACTCAGCTGCTTGCGCATAGCCAATAGGAGCCAAAATTCCATGATTTACTACATTGTTCAAAAATAATACCTGAGCTGGTGCCATGAAAATAGACAAGGCAGGAATCATCCGATTATCGGTCGCCCACTGAACTCCAGCTGTTAAAATAGCCACAAGACCGCGGATCGTTGGGCCTACTGTTAAGAAGGCAACGATCGTAAAAATTGCCCCAATAATTCCTAAGCTAAAATTATTCACAAACATTTCAAAACCAGGTTTGATCTTACCATCAATAGCCTGATCAAACTTTTTCAAAACCCATGCTGCTAACGGTCCCATAATCATGGCACCACTAATCATTGTAATGTCCGAACCGACAACCACGCCCATACTGGCAAACAAACCAATGACTCCACCCCGTTGACCATGGATATTGTACCCAGCTGTATAGCCAATCAACAACGGAAAAACATAATTAAGGATTGGTCCTACAAGTTCATTTAATTGTTCATTTGGCAGCCAGCCATTAGGGATAAACAAGGCTGCCATGATTCCCCACCCAACAAAAGCCCCTAAGTTAGGCATTACCATCCCACTCATGAATCCGCCAAAACGTCGAATTTTTGCTAAAACACCTGAGCTGCTTGAGCCTTCACCGATATTCATCTCCATCACTTTAATCCCCCTTAACGAGTTGATTTTGCCCCAGTAATATTAATTGTTGTTCCTGAAATATAGGAAGCATGATCTGAAGACAAATACGAAATCAAATCAGCAATCTCTGTCATTTTCCCAGGTCTTCCTAGTGGAATCGTTGCTGCATAATTTCCGGTATAATCATCATTTGCAGCTTCTGGATCGACTCCTCTGGTGTAATTCAAAGCCTTAAAGTTCTCTTCACTGTTCATAGGTGTCCGTTCATTTATCCCAGGAGCTACCCCGATCACTCGAATGTTAAACGCTCCCAACTCTTTTGCCCACGCTTTGGTAAAGGCATGCACTGCTGCTTTGTTGCCTGAGTAGCAGCTTTGTCCTTTCGAACCTTCTAGCCCTGCTTCAGAAGACATATTAATGATCACACCTGATTTTTGTTTAACCATTACACGTGCAACGGCTTGCGAGCAAAGAAAGACACCTTTTTGATTCACATTTGTCATAAAGTCAAAATCCTCTTCACTTAGTTCGTATTCAGGCTTTTTCCCGTAATAATCGACTAACATACGAGGACGACTTACCCCAGCATTATTGACCAGTACATCGACATGTCCATATTTTTCAACCACTTGCTGAACCATTGCTTCAACCGACTTTTTATTCGCTACATCACATACCATTGAATCGACATTGGCTTTTCCGTCATGATTGCTTGTTTCAGTGACATCTGCTGAAATAACTTGTGCACCATTCCCTGCTAACCCATCCACCATCTTTTCGCCTAATCCCATACTTCCGCCTGTGACAATCGCAACCTTGCCCGTCAAATCTAACCATTTTTCTGACACTTTCGACACCTCACCATTTTTATTTGATAACTCAGGAGCTCTACTAAGCTATCTCGACATCCTGAAAACGTTCCCCATGTCTTTGACATCATTGTAAACGGTTGATGTGCAAAAATCAACATATTTTTTGCACATTCGTTCATATTTTTTGCACGAATTGCATATAGCGATGTATTGACCATCGATTTTGTGGTAGAATAGACAGGAAAATTAGTAGTTGGAGGGGCTTATGTTAAAAAGAGAAAGACAACGCCTAATATTGGAAGAATTGAATGTTAAAAAGAAAGTTCTTGCTTCAGATTTAAGCGAACAGTTCCATTGTTCCGAGGACACCATTCGAAGAGACTTTAGAGAATTGGATCAGCAAGGATTACTGAGAAGAATTCATAGCGGAGCCATCAGTCTAGGTCCAGCAGTAACAACCTTTGAACAACGTTTGGGAGTGAATATGGACCAAAAGCAAGCCTTAGTTCAGCGGACACTGCCTTTATTAACCGAGGATAGTATCTTAATGATTGATGGAGGGACTACCAATTTAGAATTGGTTAAAGCTCTGCCGGAAGATTTTTCGGCTACGATTATCACCAATTCACCGTATATCACCATTGAAGCAATTAAAAGAAAAAACATCGAAACCATTGTTCTAGGTGGAATTATGGCCAAACGTGCGGCAGTTAGTCTTGGGGTAGAAGCGTTGGAGGTCTTGGATACACTTAGAATAGATACTTACGTGATGGGCATTTATAACCTTGATCCAGAAAAAGGAATGACTGTTCACAGTCAGCAGGAAGCACAGGTAAAAAGAAAGATGACTGAGGTGTCTGATGAAGTGATCGGGATGGCTTCTGCTGATAAGCTAGGTGTTTACAGCAACTATATCTGCTGCAAACCAGAAGCAGTCAATATCCTAGTCACCGATTCAAAGGATGAAATACTGTTGAAAAATCTAGAAAAAAAACACCTATCCATAGAAAGAGTGCAAAGATAGGAAAAAAATAAAACCAAGTTTATTCTTTCAAAAAAGAATACGCTTGGTTTTATATGTACGTTCATTCTGGTTGCTAGAACAAAACTTTTTATTATTAGCCTTATCTACCGTACATCCGTTTCTGGGTCCTCTTTTTAGCCAAATGTTTCACCGGCCGAGTATCGTGAATCAGTTTTCCTTTTTCCAGATGGACCACCCGATGAGGAAAACGCCGAATCAACCCATGATTATGAGTAGTCATTACCACCGTAACACCCTTGCGATTAATTCGCTCCAACAACTGGACAATTTGCATCGCGTTGGCTGCATCCAAATTTCCAGTGGGTTCATCTGCCAATAAAATTCGCGGCTGGTTGACAATCGCTCGTGCAATAGCTGCCCGCTGTGCTTCCCCACCCGAAAGCTTCATCGCATGTCGCTTATGCGTTAAGCCTACTAATCGAAGAATTTGATTCACCTTCTTAGGAATCTGTTCTGGAGGCGTATTGACAATATCCAGTGCATAGACTAAATTTTCCTCTACCGTCATTTGCGGCAGCAATCGAAAATCCTGGAAGACTACGCCAATGTCCCGTCTTAAATAAGGGACCTCTTTGCGTTTTAGTGTACTCAGCTTATGGTGATTAACAAAAACTTCTCCTCGCTCAGGGACCAAATCTTTGTATAAAAGCCTTAGCAAGGTCGATTTACCTGCTCCAGAGGCTCCAGTAATATAAACAAATTCACCAGAAGGGATCATCAGGTTCACTCGTCTTAAAATGGGGATCTGCTGCTTCTTTATTTTTACCGCTCCATCGATTTTTACTCGGCGCGGCTCAGTGATGAATTTGCTCACATTTCGCATTTCAATCATGTTTTCACCTCACTACTTGGGATGTTTTAAACTCTTTTCAGCTAGGTGAAGAGACACTCCCCATTTGCTGATCGTCGAAAACTACTAATAAAAGTATAACATATCCCGTTAGTTGGTTAAACGTCATCCTAGAAAAGCAGCACTACTCCATCTTCTAAATCAAAAAAGTTATACCGTTTTAATGCTTTCTAAACAGTCTGTTCACAATTCCATCATATCTTTCATTTACTATATATGTATACCAACAAACAACCCTAACACTTTTTCATTTTTAACTCCTTTGCTAGTCGGCCACCCACCGACTAGCTTTTTTTGTCTTCTCTCGATTATTGTGGAATACGTTCTGATTTAACATCCTTCTGTACTTTTAAAAGAAGTACTTCATAGTGAAATATTTTTTTTGATGAGACTCATTTTTTTATTTTAAAAAAATACCCAATCATAATTGATTGAGCATCTTGTTTGGCTAGTTTATCGCTGAATAGTACTTTAATTCTTCCAGCTGCTGTGAACCTTCCAACCAATATTCATAAAAAGCACTACTTAACTTGTATCCTCTCCCCCATAGTGTCGTGATGGTTTCACCAGTGATGCCCTGAGTCTCAAATTTATGCTTCAATTTATTTATCAAACAAGATAATTGGCTCATATTCGAAGATGTGCTGCCATCCTGCCATAAACAGTCGCACAGTTCTTGTCGAGATAGAACGCCACTAGTGGAGTAAGACTGGATTAAACATTCAAAGACACGCTTTTCGGTTTTGGACAGACTCTTGATTAATAATTTCAGACTATTTGGAGTTGTATCTTCTCCTTGCGTAGTAGGAAAAGTCAGAATTTGATTGCCTGTTACTACATCTTGCTTCACTTGTTGTTGAAGCTCGTTCATTTTTTCTCGCAGAAGTTCATAGCTGGTTTCTTTCGCTACCCAGTCTACTAAACCTCGCTCTTGCCAATAGCCTTGTTCTTCCTCATTCGGAATATTTTCCACTACTCGCAAAACTAATAGAGGGTGGTTTTTCAACATTTGCAAGATCTGTTCCACTTCTGAATTACATAAACTTTCGCTCAAGACAATCCATTGAAAGTAGGAAAGAAATGGACTAACTGTGCCTGTTTTCAGACGTTTGAATAAATCTGTCGAACATAAAATTTCACAATTCATCCGCTGTAATTTCTGGACTAATGGTTCTTCTGCTAAGGAGTTTTTCGTTAAAATAAGTACATGTTGCATGGGGATTCACCTTCTCTTCAAATTTTTGGTGTTTTCTTCTCTTTTATAAGCGGCTTTGCCTCGGTTTCTTCCGTATCAATCAATACATTCCACAGGATAACCAACGTTACAACCACACAAATAGCGACTTGAATCCATAACTGATCAAAATATGATTCAGCCAGTTTGATACTGAAAATTGCCAACAGGAAACAAATCACTAAAATGATTGCTAGTTGAACCTGCTTTAGTTCTTGTTGCACACGATAGGCTGTTTCAATTGGTACTCGCTTTTGTTGGGCGACTTGTCGAACGGAATTCTTTTCTACCAAGAGCCAGATCATTTCGCGATAGAGTTTTCGTGCCTCCGGCTCTTTACTAAATAAAGAATAAGCATCTTTACTGCGGTCTCTTTCTTTCCCTGCTTTAACCAACACTGGATGAAGCAGGCGATCATTACGTAGCGACCAGCGAAAAACTTGGCGCCATTCTTCGATAGTTAGTTGAGGCAAATTCAATACATCTAAGGTTAATTCATGTATTTCTAATTGATCTAAACAAGCTAACAGCTGGCGATAATCACGGGATACGATTTCCCAAGAAGCAATCACCAAATGGTCCCCAGGTTGGGCAAAATTCATTAAGGCTTGAAATTCACTCGTCGGTGAATGTAAGGCTTCAACCTCCTGCGCCCCATCAGAAAAGAGTTCATCCACTGGGTAATCTTCCAGCATATCCAATTGTTGGGTCAGTTGATACCCGCGCGCATAGCCTAGATTCATCGTGTCCTTCCTCTTTCTGTTGGAGTTTTTCGTCGGTCAGTGCCCGATTGTTTAGTATTTCGTAACAACCGAGTCACCTTTTCCTGCAAGTCCTGTTGGCTTCGCATCAGCGAGAACAGCAGATAGCTTTGAACTAATACAATCAGGCCTAACACTAGTAATAAGAGATAGACCATATTCTGTCTCGCCTCTTTCATCTATTTTGTTTTTATTTTTCCTAAATCATTCTTTTTGTAGTCCCAGCTATAAGGTTGTGGTCCTTCTTGATTCAGTTTTGGTTTTAGATAAATGGTGATAAAGTATTCATCGTCGTTGTAAAGATCATCTCGCTCGAAAATCAATGAAGTTTTATTGCTGTTTGCTTCGGTTTTCCCTGTGTGGCTCGCGCCATTTGCATCCACATTTCCCAACGTCAGGTAATTCCCAACCGATTCATAATATTCAGGGATAATCAGCTTCAATTCCAATTCATCTAGCGCATCATCCATATGTTCTGCATTTACAGCAATCGTTTCAAAAGCTAGATTATCGGTATTTTTTCCTGATGATATCCTTACCTGTCGTAACTGATCCGCATTTTCCGTTGTTGTTCCTAAAAGTCCATCGTAATCATTCGTCGCCATTCTTAGATAGCCTTCTTCTGGTACGACCAATTTATCCGAATCTCCCACAATTACTTGACGTACATGCAGAAGAATATCCCCAGTCAACGTAACATCTAGCCCGCCAAGAGTAGGTTTTGTCGTTCCTGATTGGTGATTACCATCCACAGGTCCACCCCATTTATATTGAATCATTTCAGTTCCATCTTTGGGACTGAACGTAATCAAACCCGGTTGAGTAGCGGAATTGATTGTGTTAAGTTTAAGGACTGTTAGATCGCCAGGGTTAGTCGTCTTATCAGCCAATACCGGCAATTCCGCATTTGTTTCATGACTAGAATCGTAATAGTCATAAACACGGATATTTCCCCGATCTAAAACATCAGCATCAGTATGAGCGCCTCTTAAACGGAATGGCAAAGAATAATCATCTGCATAGTAGACCACACCATTCGTATCAGCAGGGGTTACTTTTGGATTTATTTCACTGTTCGGCACTGTATTTTTTGTCGTAACAAAAATCCAAACTCTATTTTTAATTTCAATGCCACTTTCTGGTTTATAGGTCACATCCACTGGATAAGGTTTTGCTACAGTGGATTCTCTTAAGGCTTTTAACTGACCAGTATCTACTGCTACCTTCGCTGAAAGCTTGCTGGAATCAGTGCCATCTTCATCTAACCCATTACCTTGATCACCAGCTGTACTTTCATGCTTGGTTAAACTCCAAGCCATTGTTTTTGCCAGTTCTTTAAATTTATTTTCATCAGGAATAGCTGTGGCGATTCCAGTTAGAGGAACATGAAAGTTTTGTGCATCTAACGCATACTTATCATCTTCATCAACAACGGTTTCTTCACTCTTTTTATTCACCCAGCGAGAAGTGACACCAGCTTGATTTTGAGAATCAGTAACAAAATAAGTGATCAGTTGTGGTCCTGTAGTAGTGATATCGAATCCAAATTTCTTCCATTCAATGGCTGCATTAATGTTTCTAGGATTTCGATTGATTCTTTTTTCCAACCACTTTTGCCTCTCTATGGTAGTAGGTGCTATACTTAGATTTTTAATGTCCGCACTGTCATAAACTTTTATTGCTAATGGATCATTTAAATTACCGTTTTTTGTTCCTGTGATTAACCAATTGTCTAATATGGTCCACCCATGACTATTTATTTCAGTTTTTTTGATGTCTGGATCGTCAATATTAACAAGGATATCTCTTGTCAAAGTACCTTTAGGAGAGATTATTGGAGAAAAATCTTCATCTTTTCTTACACTTCCAAAAAACAGATCTTTATCCCCGAGATGTTCCTTATGTTTTTGCCAACCATCCTTGGGTACATTTGAAAATGTTTTACTATTTGTAAGCCCGTAAATAAAATATTGATTAGTTCCAGGAATAGCAATCATTTCTTCAACGGACACTTCAGCATCCGCATTGATAAAGTTTGCACTACTTACAGAATAGTCAGTGTTCATAGTCCCCATTGCAACACCAGGACCATTTAAATATCCTGCAAAATCCCCTTCCATATTTTGAACAGTTCCATAAAAATCAAATTCGGAATCGTAAGCTGTACTAGGATTTCTGATAATTGAAATATCTGTACCTTGTGGAAAATTTCTCAATACTGTTAATGTTCCATTACTGGTATCAATACTAATTAATCGATTACTAGTGGGAGTCTTTTCCAAACTTATAATGTTATCTCCATCACTTAAATCTCTTTGTAATCTGTATGTTCCTCCCACTACATTATGAGACCACTTATAAGAACCTGCAGCGTCAAATTTTATTATATGTTGAGATTGGGTTATCTCTGAGGCCCCTATTGTCGAATGGTATATATACCCATAAAATATAAGTCCTCCATCCGTTGTTTTGGTAACATTCGTACCTTGAATACCTACGTTTCCTGCAGTTATATTTGTAACACCACTATTTAGTTGGTTAAGTGTGGGATACTTCAACGTAATATCTTCTAAAACTGTTCCTGTTTGATTGTCTATATTTAATAAACTGTATTGTGGCTGATAAGTATCCTCTTGATGAAGTGGCACATTAGAGTTTCCTGTATACCACGTATCATCATTAACAATATCCCTTTTAAAAAAGTATCTTGCTGAGTTAGCAGGAGTAGTATTTCCGCTAAAATCTCCATCTGTATATGAAGCTGAAGCCGGATCAAGATTTTCATCAAGAGTCACACGCCTCAATGTTGTATTTTTTTTATTTGGGGAATACCCTACATACCACATCGAAACCTTTCCAGCTGCTACTACCAAAGCTCCCCCATCTACAGCTAATCGAGAATCGGCATCAGTATTGTCACTTGAAGCAAAAAAATCTTCACCGCTTGCAACATTATATATCTTTAATATTTCTCCATCAGTTTTCATTTTAACAATATACTTTTGAAATGAACTTGGGTATCCATGCTGAGCGTACCAATCTTGTCTGAAATTGATTCCAATTATCCAATTTCCATCGCTTGTTCTTTGAACTGATTCAAAATGAAGGTATGACTGTTCTGAATAACTTTCCAAATTCAACTTGCTCAATGCTCCAGCGATTTTTTCCCCTTGTAAAAATTCTTGATAACTGGGATCACCAATTAAGGCCTGCTCTTTAAGCCTGTGTGCATCAATAGGGACTTTAAATTCATTTGTACCTCCTTCATCCAATGTTACTGTATTTGCTGGATGTGCAGATACTTCTTCTTTTTTCTCTTTAAAACTATTCATTCCGAACACTGACCCAATACCTATGACTACTAAAATCAAAAATATCCCGATACTTTTTTTTACTCTTTTATTGGCAAACAATGTATAAAACTTCCTCTTCTTGTTCACTGTTTTGATCCCTCCCCACAATACTCATCAAATCAATGCTTTAGTCGTAAAACACTCACCTCATGAGTGTTGATCTAGTTAGAAAGGACATAGGTTCCTATGTCCTTATGTTTTATTTTCTACTTTCATTTTCAATACATCATCAATTGCCTTTAACGGTTGATCGGTGGGTGTGTTTCCTTGCCACCAGGCATCCCGGTAAGCGAATTCTGCACAATTGACTGTCTCTACCTTTAAATAAATAGAGAACGCTGTTGCATCATACTGTTTTGATAAACTATCTGATAACTTGATGGATTCGAATAGTTTGGTGGTCTTTTTTTTAGGTTCCACAGCATCTTTGATGTAGTAGTAATAACCATCGCCACCATCTTTCCAATCAGTTGTTGCCATGTTCTCTAAAACAAGGTCTTTGCCAATTACTAATGGCAATACTTGTTTATTAGTATCTCCAGCAATCGGTGCCCGAACTTCCGGTAAAACCATCACTCGAATGAATTGCTTGATCGTTCCCGTATTTTCAATCAATACTTCCTTCTTAACAGTTTGACCTGTTTCTATTTCAGTAATGCCTGTAAAGTCTTCCAATAGCTTGGTTTCTATCTGTCCAACTTGAAAATCGTTAGCCTTTTGATCCTGTGCTGTCATTGCCGCATAGACAAAATACCCACCACCAATCAATAGAAGGACAAGAGCAATAGTAAATGCTACATAAATGAGTTGCAGTTTCTTTTTTCGATTTCTCATCTCTTCCCTCCTAGATTAGTGCAGCTTAGTTTGATACATGTCGTAGGCAAAGTCTGTGGATGTGATTTCCCAATCTGAGATTAGACTTTTCGTGATATCATGGGCATCCATCAAAGGAACCAGCTTGTATAAAGCGCCTTTATATTGGTTAACATAAGCTGGATTCAGCGTAACACTTTCCAACAAATCCTCGGTACTTTCGTTTGGTTGGAGAATCTCTGAATAGTAGAAATAACCCTTTTCGTAATACCAATAACTCGTATCTCCAGCAATCGGTTGTTTGGCTTGATCAAACAGCTTGGTTGTTTGGAAATTTAACTCCATTGCTTTTAACGGCATGGTTCGACTAATGTCGTTATACACGTAAGCCAAGGAATGATCATCCAATGGATTGCAGATCACTTGGTTTGCCTTATAATACTTGTTTGCATAAACACTATAGTAATTGTTCACTTTCCATGTGGTAGTGTCTTTGACCTTGATTGTATTATTCGGTAAAACACTGGTAGCTGGATAAACGATCAAATTACCGTTTCCCACTTCAACAGCGGGATTTTCCCGATGATTGTCTACTACGCTGGTTTCAAAGCTGACAAAAAATTCATGCAAGGAAAGCCGAACAATGGCAGGTATTTCACCATTGTTTTTAACTCGTATTTTTTTCTTTTTTGTTGTTCCTGGTGACCAATCGAAAACCTGAACAAAGTCTTCATCAATCACTGCTGATATCCTTTTATCGTTTCTTTCTGCTCGATTGACTCGTTCATCGGCAGAAGTAATCCAAGCATAGGTACTGCCGAGAATTAATAAGAAACTTAACAAGAGAGAGAAACAGGCAAACAGGCCCTTACTGCGGACAAAGGTCTGAAACAAATGTTTTCGTTTTTCCTTTTGGTTCATTCCTGCTCCTCCTCTCGTCGTTTTTTCCATAAGAACAGTACGATTAGTACAAGTAACAAACCTGTGAGGAATAGATAGACCAGTTCTTCACCGGTTTGCGGCAACAGTTTACGTGTAGTCGGTGTTCCCTGATCGGTAATCGGCAGTTTGCCTGAACTATTGGACGTACTTGGTATCGTTGGCTCTTCTGGTGCTGAAGGCTCGGTTGGTTTCGTTGGTTTAGTAGGTGGTGTAGGATCCTTGGGATGATCTTTAGTCCCCACAAAGGTCCAGATAAAATCCAACGTGCTTCTCGTTTTCAAATTCTCATTGGTCAAGTCGGCATCCACGGTAAAAGTGGCATGCATGAGTTTGTCCGTTCCATAGGTGCAAACACCCAATTCCAGAGGTATTTTACTCCAGTCTCGACTGACATCTCCTAACAAAGGTCCTTGGTAAATTTCTTTTCCATCAAGGATCAATGTTAAGGTGATATGGTTCTTCCAATCCACTGAACCGCTGGACTCAATTTCTTCCACCAACATGCCTAATGAGAATGGTTCTTCTAAATCCAAACTACGAATCGTGATCTCTTTTTCATACACCTCTCCTGGGAGAATCCCAATCAGATCGATATAGTATTCTCCCTCAGAGGTGGCATACATGCCATCAGAATCGCCAATCACCATGCCGGGAGGAAGTGCTTTGGCGGCTTCTGCGATGCTTTCCTCTCCAAACCCAATGAAAAGGCAGGCTAGAATGCCAAGTATTGTCATGAGCTTACGCAAAAGTTTCCACTCCTCCCTTTTTCATGGTTGTGCTTTTCTGAAAATTATGGCGCCAATTTGTCACAGATCGCTTTAGTGGTTACATTGGTTGCTGTGGTTGTATCCAGTTTCCAACCTGCTGCATCCGTCAACGCTTCTTTAGTTGCTTGAATAGTTTCTAATTTTACAACTAGGTCGTAAGTAGCATTGGTATACTCTTTGCCTAAATCACTTTCAAAAACTAAGCTTTCCATCAAGTTTGCAGTGGTTGTTCCACTAGTTAATGGTTGCGTATAGTAGAACCAGCCATCTTCTGGATTGTAAATCCAGTTGTTTGTTGCTGCAGCTAAACCAGCTGAGTCTACAACGGCAGCCGTATATTTCACTTTAATCGCACTCTTGCCTAAACCACCAATGTCTGCTTGAACTGAATTCTTGCCAGCACCTGTAGGAACTGGGTTTAGAAGTGGATCGATATTTGAAGCCGCTGGTGTTTTGCCAGGAATAGCCGTTAATCCCAATGCAGCGATGCGATAATCGTAGTCCACCCCATAGCGTAAGCCGTTTGTGCCAAGCAATGCGTTCCCAGTTGGGTTGCCTGCTTCATCTTCTAATGAAGATTCCGCCCAATTGACTACTTTGTTCGTATAGCCTTTGTCATAGTAACCATACTCCAACTTAGAAACAGTAAATTTCCAGTCCTTCGCATTTAAGCTGGTTTCACTTTGCCAATCATCATCGATCTTACATTCCATGGCTTGGTATTTTCCAGTGTCATACTCATGTACAATAATTTTTTCGTAGCTTTTAGCGTAACCACCTGTTACAGGTACAGGAGATTTTCCGCCTTTAACATATAGTTTGGTGTCCGTCTCTAAACCAGTCACATTTATAGCTGGTACTTCTTCAAACCCATCTGCAATCATTTTTGACATATTGTAGTTGATCGGCATGTGTTTATCTAATCCTGGATCGTTGGCAACATACGTATACTTTGCGCCTGCAACTGCCCCTGTACCAGTACTTGGCGCAGACTTTTGTTCACCCTTGTCAGTTAAGTGCTTCAATACTTCCTCATAAGACAATCGAACGAATACGCTGGCCGCTCCTGTATTACTTACTGCGACTTCCTTCACTGCTTCCGTACCCGGTACTAATGGTTTCGGTTCCCATTTTTCGATGATGGTTGTACTGCCATCAACGACTGCTGCTGATTCCACTCTATTGACCCGTTGATCCTGTGACGTAATCCAGGCAAACGTCCCGGAGATGGCTGCGATTAACCCTAAAGCCGCTGCAGCAGCCATCAGCTTTTTCTTCTTGTTATTCTTTTTCATTCCTTTTTCCTCCTATTTTTTTCCTTTTTTTGTTTTATATAAATACTTGCAAAAACAAGTAGTTATACCCCTCTTGGATAGTTCGTTCTTTTGATTGGCCGTCTGACTGGTTCTGACTGTAGAAAGTAAGCTTTCAGCACTAGAAAGAAACCGAAAGTAGATAAGATACATACCAGACATAACCAGAGATTCTCTTGAACAAAGCTTAGAAAACTGCCCATTTTTGGAATGACGAACGTCACCTTGCCATGAACCCTTGACGCTTCAATTGGCGGGTCCTTGCTTGCATTGGCATCCCCTTTAGTGACGATGTAATCGCCTTTTTCCCCATTAAGTTCGTCTAATCGCTCCACCATACGGTGAGTCAAGTAACGGTCCCCATCACCAACCTGGAAGGTGACAATATCCCCTTCTTTGACTTGGCTGCCATCGGTCATTTTTACCAACACGATGTCGCCAGTGTAGAAACCTTTTGACGAAGAGTCAGGTTGTGGCGCCATGGAGTTAGTCAGAACTCGGTAGAAGCGATGCCCAAAAATCGCCGCATCAGACTTTTCACTAAAGGCAAACATTAATGAACTAAGCAAAATACCAATTGTTAACGTGTAGAAAAACAAATTGTAGAGAAACAAAAAGATTTTCCGGTTGGTCGATTTCTTTGCCTCTTGCAACGGCTGCGCTGTTTGTGGCGGAGCCATTGGCCGTTGTGGTCGTCCTCCTCTGGGTGGAGGCATTCGCTCACGATCATATGTGTCATAAGCTGGCCGCGGGTTACGTGGTGGCATCCGATTCGGCGGATAGTCTTCGAGGTATCTCCCTCTTGGATTTCCTCGTTGTGCATTTATTCTTCTATCCGATTCACCATAATAGCAGTCCTCTGATCGTCTCGGATAAGATCTTTCACGATCCGAGTATTCTTCTTCATAGTTAACTCTGCGAGGGGGGCGACGATTAGCAGGCGATCGTTCACCACGATAAGGCGGTTCATCATATTCGTAATCCCGCTCACGATACTCTCGTTGTCTTGGCATAGCTCCCCTTCTTTCATTGTGCCGTTCGATTGCCTGCCACCTCTTTTGCTGGTCGCTGAGTAATTGGTGGAAGGAATACTACTGATTGCTTGGTCTCGCTTGTCAGAATCTTTGGTTCCTCCGTTGTACTTGATTCATTTGGTTCATTTTCTTTTTCAGTTTGGGTTGCAGGTAGTTCTGCACTCTCGGTAGGCCTTTCCACCGGTGTACTTAGTTCTTCTACACTTGGTTCTGCATCATACGAAGTTAACTGATAGGTTTCAATCAATGCATTCAACTTTTTATCGTACGAAGTATCGGTCGCATACTTTCCTGTGAGTGCTTTAGTTGCCGCTTGGTAATTTTCTGCGTTTCCTTTCCAGGTTGCTTGGTAGAAACTTGCGTTGCCAGAAATTCCTTTTTTCAGTAAGGCTGCATAATCTTCTAAGGACTCTTTGTAACTTGGATACTGTCGAAAGTCCGATTGAATCGTATACAACTGACCATTTCCTTTGTCTTCTTGAGTATTAAATGACACGTTTTTCCCTTGATAACTTCCTTTGATCCCAAACAAATTATGATGAGGTGGTCGAGCGAGTTGGCTGTCGCCTGATCCTGTTTCTAAAATAGCTTGAGCAATCATCACCGAAGCATAGAGCCCTTCGTCCCAAGCAATGATTTGTGCATCTTTCCCTATAGAGTGGATAAACTCTTCCGTCGTTTGATTCTTTACTAATGAAAACTGATAATTTTCCTCCACTTTTGCGTCTGGCAATGTTGTATGAACCTTGGGAACTGCTTCTGGAATTTTCGATTCAGAAACAGTAGATTCTGTTGTAGACTTTTCCACTTGTTCTTCTAATTCACTCCATATGACGCTTGAAGAAGTTGAAGCTACAGTGTTGCTATTCTTACTCTTTTCTATAGAAGAAAAAGATTCGTTAGCCACAGTTGACGTTGTGAATGCCTCACTTGCTTCGACAACAGTGGTTGAACTACTTTCTATCTTTGGTACCGTTTCTCGTTGATCAGAAATGGACTCTCTCATTTCAGCCGATACCGTTTGCCGCACTTGGACCTGATTACTTGTGACTAAACAGAGTCCAAGGATGAAACACCCCAACAAAACTTTACCCTTCACCTTGTTTCCGCCTTTCCTGCGGTCGTGGTTGTGGATGTTCTCTTGGTCTTCTTGGTCGGGTTGCTGCCTGCTTCAGCTTCAACAAAATTGAGTGATAGTGTAGTGCCGTCATTCTCAAATAAACAGCTAGTAACATCAATAACAGTAGAAGGAAAAGTTGACTGACCGTTACCACATCTTGGAAATCTGTGAAGTAGAAAAAGATACCTAGTACCAACACACCCAGCAAAATGACTAGCGAAAAGAGCCAATAAATCCAATACCAGAAGGTGTACCATTCAATTTTTTCCTGCAGTGTCTTCATTCAATTCGTACTCCTTCTTTGACGACGCCTAAAATTTGTTTTTCGGTAATCAAACCGAAATGGCGGCTGTCTTTAGAAATGGCGCGATTGTCGCCTAAAATAAAGTAATAGCCTTCTGGAATCTTGTCTCTGGAGAACTCATTCCAGTTAAAGTCTTCCGTTTCTTTGGCAAATTCATCTGAAACAAGTTTTTTATTTACGTATAATTGCCCATCCCGATAAGTAATTCGTTCATTGGGCAGTCCAATGATTCGTTTCAAATAAAGACCCTCTGGATTTTCTGGCGGATGCAGCACCACGACATCAAAGCGTTTGGGTTTACGATGTGATATGATCTGAATCACCTCCTGCTCCTTAAATGTTGGATTCATTGATTCGCCACTGACTGAATACTTTGGATACATCCAGTGGTACATACGGAAAGAACTGAAAAAAATCAGATAGCATAGGACAAAGATAACTCCAGCCTTTGCTGGGAGTGTCCAGCGATAAAAAGGAGCGAATCTGCGACCTCAGCCAACCTCCTGAGCTTCTTTGACAGGCGCATCTTTTTGTTCGCGTACCATTCGTTCCAACAAGGCACTTTCTCCTTGTAAAAGGTCAAAATAGGCGGACTTACTTAACAGATTGTCGTAATCCATCTTCATCAATTTCACGTATGGTTTTCTAAACCACGGACGAGCATGGACTTTCGCTCGTGATTCAATTACTTGGCATTCATATAAGACAAAGTGAATGTCTCTGGCCGAAAGATTGGCTTTGATTTGTTTGACTTGATCTCGTTCGTAAACTAATTTATTACCGGTCACAGTCATTTTTTCGGTTTTATTAATCAACTCACCGTTCAAATTCCACATCTGTTCCAAAAAACGGGCCTTCTGAAGCAAATACGTATATTCCCGCAAGCTGATCTTGATTCGTTTATCCCAATCGTTTTCTTCTTTGTTTTCTCGTTCAAAGTATTGGATCCCACTGTAGAGCATGGATACTTCCAGCTTTTCAATCACCATTTCTAGCTTCTGGTTCACAGCTCTCAGCCGGGCCTTGCTTTGGCTTTCCTGCTTTACTTCTTCCTGTTGAACTCGCGCAACATCCCTCGCCTGTTCCTCTGCTTGCTTAAGGGGAACGCCTGCACTCGTTTCTGATGCTTTCTTCGATTTAGGCGGTACATCCGACAAGTGTTGTCCAGCTAATTCCAGTAATAACTGTTCTGCCCGTTCCAAGGACTCTTCGGGAGACAATGGGAATTGTTGAGTCAAACTGTCTTCTAGATGAATGCCGAAAGGAAAGCCGATTTCTCGAAAAACCAATGGAATAAAATCAAAGCGATAGACTTGTCGACCGTATTTCGGCTCTTCTGTTTGCGCCTTAATCCAAGCAAATTGGGGAAAGAATTGATGCAGCGATTGCCAAAAGCTAGACCAATCGAAATAGCCAGTTGGCACTAACAGCTCCACATGATAACTGCTGTTCATCAGTCGAAATAATTGTTCAAAATGCTGGTAAATCTTTTTCCGCTGTTCCTCCGTCAAAGTGCCATGCTGTGCATACAAATACTCACACGCTCGTTCAATTTCCTCTAATAACGGCTGTTTACGCAACTCCTCTTGCATAATGGGCGCAGGAGTGGGGTATAAGGCGAGTTGATTCTGTGCTTGCTTCACCAAAAACCACCCCTCTTCTATTCGTCATCCAATAAATTGTCGCTTGTCGCTAACAAACGTACAAAAAATTGAGTTGTTTCTTCTTGTACCGAACGTAGACGCTTGCGGTAATTTCTAATTTCCTGCTTCATCACGCGTAACTCTAATGACGCATCATGAATCACCTGATGTGCTTCCTGTTCAGCTTGGCTGCGAATCCCTTTGGCTTCGTATTCTGCTCGTTCCAATGTAGCCCGTTCCTGTTTTTTCGTTTCGATCAGGATCGTTGCCAGTTCTGCCTTCATGTCTTCGTTTTCTTTTTGTGTTTGTTTCAGTGACTCAATTTGTCGTTTCGCTTGCACCAAAGCCTCGGTTTGATTGGTTCGATCGTCTTGCAGCTCCGTGTTCAATTGGGCCACTTGGTTTGTCAGTTCTTGGATCTGACGATCTTTTTCTGCTTGCAATTTCTTCTGCTCTTCTTCTTTTTCTTCACGAAAAGCTTCTAATTGTTGATCAGATTTCGCTTGTTGTTCGTGTAATTCTTGCTCCTTTTCGGTCAGGGTAGTAGCCATCCCCGTCATTTCTGCTTGTTTGACTTCCAGTTGATGTTTCAACTGAGCAACAGTTTCTTCCAAGCGCTCCACTTCCTGTTGCAGCTGAGTATCTGGTTCTCTTCGAGATTCTTTTTCAGCTTTTTGTGCTGGAAAGGAATCCATGTCCTCTTCGTATCGGGCTTCGTATCGTTCATCTACAGGAGCAGCTGTCCGTCTTCTGGAACGATGTTCCCCGCGATCATACCCATTGGGGCTGTCCACAGGACGTTCGTAGCCTTCCTCTTGATATGAGTCATACCCGTAATCTTCTTCATATCCTTCGTTGTCGTATTCATCGTAATAGTAATCATCTTGAATTGATTCCTGATAAGCATCCTTCTTTTGCTTGCCCAAACCGAACATATGGCTTTCCTCCTCTATGCGATTTCTCTATCTATCCCTCTATCTATTCATCTATACTTTGATAAATATTGTTTATTCCTCTATACTTTCTTAAAAGCACTACGCTCGTTTTGCTTTTTTACTTGGTATTAGAAATACTAAGAACCCCCTCTGAACTCCTTTTACAGCAAGGAAGAACGCCCTCCTTTGACGGAGAATGACGGTAAAAAAGTTTGTGAAGTGGTCAATGAAGAAATTTTATTAAATAACAATGACTGCAAAATAGTGATGGATAATTAAATAACGAGTGTTATGTAATAAAAAGAGCATTTATCTAGTTAAAATTCCATTAGTAACCGCTTACTTCGTTAAAGCAAACTGTTTTCCTCCGAAAAATAAGTATTACTTTTTTAAAAACGTTTTAAAAAAGTAACTTACTTCATCGACTGTTCCATTTGGGCAACCACTTGAATTTGTTGCTCCATCAGTGAGCCGGCATACGTGTCTAACGTCATTTGAGTAGAGCTGTGTCCCATTAAAGCACTGACACTCATAATGTCACCCTTGCTTTCCAAGCAACGTGTCGCAAAAGTATGGCGCAATTGATGGAAATGCGTGGTTTCCAGTCCTGCTTTCAGACGAAGCTTATGAAAATGATAGGTAAGCAATCTTGGTTCTAAGGGTTCACTATTATTCGTCAGAACAAATTTCCCCGTTGCTTGTTTCTTTTGCTTCAACAAAACCCGTTTTAACAAAGCACTCATTGGAATGGATCGTAGGGAAGAAGCGGTCTTTGAGATCGTGTAAATCAACGCGGTCTTCTTTCCTGAATACAGACCAATAATCCGTTGAAAGGTGGACCGTACATGGATGAGATTATTTTCAAAATCAATATCTTGCCAAGCTAGAGCCGCAGTTTCACCAATTCTAAGTCCCGCATGCAGCGCCAATAAGGCTGGCAGTCCTCTCCCATTTTTTTCTGATAAAGCGAGGGTTTCCAACTTTTTTTGTTCTTGTCTTGTAATGGCTTGATTTTTCGTCTTTTCCACTTTGGGTAACTTAACCTGTGTGAACGGATTTACTTTGATGCGTTTCTTTCGCATCGCAATGGTCAAGCACTGATTGGTAATACGAAAGATCACTTGAATGGTAGAAGGCTTTAACTTGCGTTGCTGCAAAACTGCTAATAGTTCTTCTCCTACTGATTCATCCAGTTCGTTCAAGCTATAATCACCAATAGCGGATAAAACATAATGGATCAGTTTGTGTTCATAGTTGGCATATGTCGATTGTTTGACTGTTGGTTGCACTTCATGCAGCCATAGATAGCCCCATTCTCGAAGGGAAATAGTTGAATCCCCCTGGATTTTTTGAATCAATTGATACTTTACCTTCAATGGATACAGCTTTTCTCGTACCTGGGTTAAGGTTTTTCCGTACACTGAACCATATTGCGTCGTACCATCCGCTTTTTTTCCCTTCGGATACCTCCCTTCCCATCGTTTGTCCTTCCGCCGATAGATGTTTTCTCCTCTGCGCATCCTGATACTTCCTTTCTATAAAGTACGGTTTTTTTGACGGTAAATAGGATAGCCCTGTTTTTTCGTATTTCCAGGCAAATACAGCCGGTTAAATAATTACAAAAACGAAATAAAAAATTCACTTTAATTATTTTGTTAAAAGATATTGCGTATTTTTTTATCGTATTCTATAATTAGACTAGTAAATAGCCAATGAAAAATAAAAAACATAACGATCTTATCGACAGTCCTTTGAAGTTTCTTGGTATTTCTAATACCAAGAAACTTTTTTGCTCTTTAAATAACGATCGTCATCTAATCATTTCATCTTCTTACTAAAAAAGCTCCCACAATTACTGCTATCGCGGTTTCTAATTATATAGGAAAAATTACGCAATAGATTAAATTAGATTAAGATGATTGTGAAATAAAACTTAAATCTAAAGTTTATATCCTTACCAGGCAGCGTTCTTTTAACATTTATCTTTTAAATTGGTTTATACTTAGGGTGTTATAACGGAAATGTAATTATTCTCTTATAGCACTCAATTGTATTTAGATGTCATCGTCAAATGATTGAAAATGGATAGAACCGTGCAGCGTTTCAGCAACAGGCATTTATGGGGCCCGATTAGATAGCCAATTGTTCATGAACAGGTGTTTTTTATTCGCGATAAAAAGAATCCTTGATGGATCCACTTCTTACTCATTTCACTGACATCCCACTAAAAACCGAAAAAAACTCGTAGGGGTGACAAACAACATGTATAAATTAATTTCCTCTTTTGAATTACCAAATGAAAACGATTTAGTCGAAAAAAATGATCAAACCACAGAAAATCACGTACTTTCTTTAGTCTTTCCTGTCCCAGATCGGAACGAAAGTATGCTCTTTTACCAAAACAAACAGTATCATCAGCCAAATCAAACACTGACCACGTTACAAAAATACGCTAAACAAAATAATTTTTTAGATTATTCTTCACTTACCCATTCACTCAAGCGATTCAATCGCTTCAGCAAACGAAATAGTCCAATCGCTAGTTTGTCTGCCGTTCTTTTTCCATTAGGGCATCCGCAGCATAGTCCTTGGATCAATCCTGCAGAAATTTATGAACTGAAAGAATCTGGAGTATTCACGATGATTCACCTGTTGAATGGCTTAACCATCCAGACGACCTTAACGGTTCGTACGATACGGAACCGGTCGGAGGAAGCTTTATCGATTTTATCGATGCTTAAACGTGATTATTTGCAGTCTGGTTTCACTTGTTCCACTGCTCCCTTAACCCTATTGCAGTTACCGGATACTCCTTTTCTGCGCTCCATTAGTAAACGAGCCATGTTGCAGGACTTTCCACTTCCGATTTATGCCTTGAAGGAAGCCTATGAACAGGACCATGCGCTGCAAACATTCCTGCGGCTTGGTCGTTCAATCGATCCAGCAGAATGGAATTATGAGACCTTTTCTGATTTATTGACTAAATTAATTAACTAATAGTATCGCTTTATACAGGTTGTCTTCGTTATCTTATTCCCGTTTCGGGAAACGAAGGCAACTTTTTTTGTCTGCTATTTCTAGTCATTTCACATTTCAAATTCCTTTTGTACGAACCTAAACAGCACCTATTTTCACAATAGCCCCTCTTTTTTCCTTGGAAACAATACTTTTCTTTGACCCCACAAATACGACACTTTTTCTTTGACTGAAACAAGAAAAACCTTATTAAATTAGGATTCTAAAAAAATTGCATAGTCGTATTTGTAGGGTCAGGTGCGTATTTGTACAGTTTTCAAATTTTTGTTATTCAAGTATGGTTTAGTCAGCGGCCGGGAAACACAACAAGCATCACCAAATAAACCAAAAACAGAAAACGGAGGAATGAAAGCGATGATTCAAAAGCTAGGCACAAAATTACAAGTACAAATCGAACAAGCAGGTGAAGACAAACAGAAGAAAGTGAATTTTTCAAATGTGATTGATAACCCACCAGAGGAAGATGTGGTGAAATTAGGAGAAATCATGGCAGAGCTGTCCCAGCAGGGCAGCTCACTGGATAGTGTGATTATGACTGTCCAATCTCGTATTACGAAGGAGGTTGAATAAGGATGAATCGAGTTGTGAAGTTAGTTTCTATTTTTAGAAATGGTGCAGGCAAATCGCAGACGTGGAGCTTGAGTAATCCAGATACAACTAAGACTTCCTCACAGATCAAAGGTCTATTAGGAGAATTGGCTCAATTGAATTTGTTTCAGAAGGATGGGATTCGTCTCTTTGAAACAGTCGTTAGTGCGAAGTATGTCGAAACCATTGAAACAACGATCTTTGAAGAAGAACTTGTTACACGGTAATTGAATTTTTGAGAAGCTGCGGCAGACGTGCCACACTTCTCTTACTTATTTATTTAGCCAAGCTGGACTTCTGGCTTGAGTGCATATAAAAAAATTAGGAGATGAATACAATGGCAGAGCAACCCTTTACACACCAACAACTATTTAACCTCAAACTCGAAACCATTGAGCAAAGACTCATGGAATACTATCAGGAAACCCAAAATGGCACCATGACCATTAAACTATTGCTTGCTTTACGTGTACGTTATCAGCTTGGTGCGAAGGAGTTCGCTCTGGTATTGCAGGATTTAGTTCGTTACTTATTTATGAATACTAAAGCTACGAAAACTATGAAGCAATTTTTCTGGTATTTCGTGGATTATTTTGAAACCAGTGAATTGCGGATATTAGGCTTAAAACTGAATCCTGTTCGCAAGTTTATTGAAAAAACCAAGTCTCTTATAAAATCAGCAGCGAAGATTTTCCAAAACGTTACCGACTCTGAAGCCACCTGAAAATGATACTTATTGTCTGTCCCACCTACGCGAATAAAAACCGAAAGGAGTCACAAAATGATCAGATTAGTTTCCACCTTCCTAAATAGTGAAGGCAAGAAGCATAGTTTTACCTTTAAAGATCCGGATACTACAAAGAGTCCGGAAGAAATCAAAGAATCATTGGAATTGTTAAGCAGTTTGAATCTATTTGAAAAAGATGGCGTTGGCCTATTCCAAGAAGTGGTGAAGGCCAAGTATGTAGAAACCATTGAAAGACCAATTTTTGAGGGGGATGAATTATTTGGGATGCCTGTTCCAAAAGAAAAACCGGAGCAGCTGACAGCACTTCGTTGTACTTGGCAGGAAGCGCCAAAAGTTCCTGAAGTATCCTTAGCTTCACCCATCAGAAGTGAGGTGCACGACGCACTACGTTCAGCATCTGAGAAAGGTGCGGTGGTTGAAGATACTACAACTACTTGTCCATCTATTGAAGGAACAACGACTTTAGAGGAAGAAAAGACTTTCTCTCCACCTACTGGCAGTCCTTACGATGTCGTTAAGGAATTGGTGCGACGCCGAAAGCGGAGGAAAGCCAAAGAAAAAGAGCGTCAGAAGCGAAAAGATCCGCCTGACGCCCCTTCTTGATACTAATCTGATCATTTACCAGCGTAGGTAGACAAACCTCGTCTGAATCATGATCCTGTACTGAGAGGAGGTGATAAAATGCACTCTCTTGTACAGTATATCTTAGCCCCGATTTTTGTCGGATTGGTTATCGCATTAGTGAACCATTGGCTGGACGATCATGATCCATGACAATACAGCAGATACCTGTGAGCAGGGCCCGTTCACAGGAGCTTCTGTGGATTTGTTCTTTGCTGTGAAAATGGCAGGCGTAATGGAGAATCTGCTCTTTGACAACAGAATATTTTTACTGGAAAAACACTTCCATCATTAGACGAGCTCTCTTCCTTCAGGCTGCATGTCACTCCATTTGTCTTCTTCATAGAATTCACCAATTGTCGCGGCAGCAAATGGATCGGCAATTCTAGGGATCAGCAGAATCGTGCCATCTTCGGAGTATTCAACAAGGTACTCTTTATTTGGCTCTGGATTTTCCCCATCTTTAGGCGGTAGAGTTATCACAACAGCGTTTCCTTGCAGTCTTGACTTTGCAATTAACATATCAAATCACCTCTTTATGTGTATTATAGTACAATTCGACTACTGGATTGTCTCAAATTAATCATACATATACCACAGCATCCAATGTTGTTGATGCATTTATAACTTGATTTTTTTAAACAAAGAACTTAGCGAACTTCTATGCGTGACAGCAACGCAAACAAAAAAGACAGAAACCTATATCCCGCAGGAAATTTTGGCTTCTGTCTTCTCTCATTGATCATTTTCGGATCGTATATTTACCTTATTTACTTCAAAAATTTGGCTAACTGCTTCAGCATTTTACCTGTCGTTAACCCAAACTCTTCTTGCAAGAATTCTGGGGTACCTACTTGGCCGAAGCGATTATCCACACCGATTCGTTTCAACGGAACTGCCAGCCCGTTATCTGCAATAACTTCTGCTACTGCACTGCCTAAGCCGCCAGTAATAGAATGATTTTCGATGGTGATGACGCCTTTTTTACCGATTAAACGTTCCAACAAGAGCTCTTCATCTAACGGTTTAATAGTAAACATATCTACTACATCACAGGTCACGCCTTTGGCTGCTAATTGTTCAGCAACTTCTAACGCTTCGGAAACTAATTGTCCCGTTGCTACTATTAAGTAGTCTGATCCTTCTTGTAGTAAGTTGCCTTTACCAATTTCAAAGGTGGAGCCTGGTGCATAGACATTACGTACACCCTTACGATTACCGCGAACATAATGCACACCAGCCATTTTACTAAATTTTTTGATGATCCAGTCCATTTGTACTTCATCGGCTGCATCGCAGATGACGATATCAGGGATCGAGCGCAGTAACGCAACATCTTCCCAAGTAGTATGGGTACCGCCATTATGCCCTGCGGCAAAACCAGGATCTGAACCAAAAATATTGATGGTGTTTTTCGAATATGCCCCTGACAGGAAGATTTGATCCAGCACTCGTCGGGTCGCGAAAGGTCCGAAGGTATGGATAAATGGGGTATAGCCAGTTAAATTTAAGCCAGCGGCAACGCCGACCATGTTGGCTTCAGCAATCCCGACATTAATGAAACGATCCGGATTGGTTTTAGCAATATCGGTCCATTTACTAGCACCACCTAAATCGGCATCTAAAGCGACTACTTTGTCATTTTCTTCCATAACCGCCTTCAAGGCATCAACAACGGTCGCGCGCAGTTCTTTACCAACTTCTTTATTCTCTGCAAGTGTAAACATCTAGGCACGCTCCTTTGCTTTTAGTTCCTGTAAGGCTTGGTCAGTAGCGATTTGGACCGCTTCACTGTCGAATTTTACGGAGTGATTGGCATCCATCTCTTCGAAGAATTTAACCCCTTGGCCTTTGATGGTGTCTAACACGATACAAACAGCTTGGTTAGTGACCGCTTTGCATTGATCAATGGCTTCATCAATGGCTGCTAAGTCGTCACCCTTCACCTTAGTTGTATGGAAGCCGAATGCACGCATTTTCTCTGCGATATCAAAAGGATTCAAAATATCCACTGTCGTGCCATCTAATTGCTTTTTATTTTCATCGATAATAACGATGCAATTGCTTAACTTGAAATGGGCTAAGTACTGGAAAGCTTCCCAGCATTGGCCTTCGTTCAACTCACCATCGCCGACGATCAAGTACACATAGCTGTCTTTTTTCTGCATCTTCAAACCGGTAGCGATTCCGGCTGCAACTGACGTCCCTTGACCAAGCGAACCGGTAGTAGCATCGACTCCTGGAGTTTTGGTCCGGTCAGGATGAGAAGGAAGCCGAGTCCCTCCTTCGTTCAAGGTGCTTAGCCATTCTTTATCAAAGAAACCAACTGCCGCAAGTGCACTGTACCAAGCTGGTCCAGCATGTCCCTTCGATAGGACGAGGCGATCCCGCTCTTCCCACTCGGGATTTTTAGGATCGTAGTTCATTTGTTTTCCATATAAAACAGCCAACAAATCAGCAATCGATAGGGAGCCGCCGATGTGGCCGGCTCCTACCCTGCGGATGGCTTCAATACTGTCGATGCGAATTTCAGCAGCAAGTGCTTCTAGCTTAACAAGCGTATCTTTTTCCATCTTGTGTTTTTCCTCCATTATTCAGAAACTGCTTTTGATTTTTTCCCTTTTGAAGCGACAGTCAAACCAATAAGAACAGCTAAGACTGCGAGAATTCCAGCAATAGCCGCAATTTGTCCCCCGAAGTTCGCTAGATTTCCTAGGAACAGGCCGGTTACACCATAGTCGGTATCTGAGAAGGTTGAGCCTTGGAAGCCCAGATCTCCCATAACGGGCATTAACAGAATTGGCATGAAGCTGATGATAACACCGTGGACAAAGGAACCTACTACTGCGCCGCGCAAGCCACCAGTCGCATTCCCGTAAACACCGGCTGTTGCACCACAGAAGAAATGAGGTACGACACCTGGGATAATTACGGTTGTTCCAGTGACAACCATGATAACCAAACTGACAATTCCACCAACAAAGCTGGTTAGAAAGCCAATTAATACAGCATTTGGTGCATATGGAAATACGATTGGGCAGTCCAAAGCTGGGATAGAATTTGGTACCAATTTTTCTGAGATTCCTTTGAAGGCAGGGACAATTTCAGCTAAGATCAAACGAACACCTGCTAGGATAACGAAAACGCCGGCCGCAAATGATCCTGCTTGCTGCAATGAATAGATAATATAGTTCGTACCGTTGCTTAAGTTTTCAGTTACAAAGGCATTTCCAGCAAATAAAGCCACGATTACGTAAACGACAGCCATTGTGATCGTGATACTTACAGTAGAATCACGTAGGAAAGACAACCCTTTTGGAAAGTTGATGTCTTCGGTCGATTTTTCTTTGTCGCCGACGTATTTTCCGATTAAACCGCTCAAAGCATAGCCGAAGTTACCAGTATGTCCTAGAGCAACCGTATCGTTTTTAGTGATTTGACGAGTGAATGGCTGAGCAATTGCCGGGAAAATGGTATTGGCTAATCCTAACGCCAGGCCACCGAACAATACTAATAGCACTGGGCTCATGTCAGTAACACTTAAAATCACAGCGATCATACAAGCCATGTACAAGGTAGCATGACCTGTTAAATAGATATATTTGAAGCGTGTGATGCGGGCAATCAAAATATTGAAGGCCATACCAACCAGCATAATAAGTGCGGTATACGTTCCAAAGGTGGTTAAGGCCAAGGCAACAATCGCCTCATTATTCGGGACAACCCCTTGCATGTTGAAGGCAGCTTGGAACATTTCGCCAAAGGGTGCCAAGGAGTTCTCAACTACACCGGCCCCCGCCGTTACAACTAAGAAGCCGACAAACGTTTTGATTCCACCTTTTACTGTGGAAGCTAAATCTTTTTTCTGCAAAACATTTCCTAAAATGGCGATTAAGGCAACCAACAATGCCGGGGTACTAGCGATATCGACTAGTAAATCTAAAATTCCATTCATTTTGTTTTTTCCTCCTATTTGTTAACCGTCTTGCCCTCTCCTAGGAAAGGGCGTTGAGTCTATAACAAGCCTTTTTCTACACAAACGGCTTGTACTTTTTCTTTCAATTCATCCATATCAATGATGCTGTCTAGGACTACTACTTCACCCAAATGTGTCGCGCTGTCGGCCAAGTCGATGCCAACAAAGAAGACATCTGCCAAATCTGGAGAGGCACTTCCCATATCATAATGTGATACCTCAACATCGTTGACTCCTAAATCCTTCAATACTGTGTTGATATTCATTTCTACCATAAAGCTTGATCCTAAGCCGGACCCGCACACTGCTGCAAATTTCATTATTCATTCTCTCCTTTAGATAAAATTGATAAGATTTCTTCTTTAGTTGTTGCGTTTAACAAATTCTCTAAATTTTCTTTATTGGATAATAGTTTGGTTAAGCTGGATAATGCCCGCAAATGTGCTTCGTTGTCGACAGCAGCTAAACAAACAAATAGTCGAATGGCATGCTTCTCATCATCTACCAGCAACACTGGTTCTTGGACTTTTAACAGCGACATGCCTAATTCGTTCACGCCATCTTCCGGGCGGGCATGAGGCAAGGCAATCCCTTTTCCGATATGAATAAATGGTCCGTATTGCTTTACCTTATTGATCATCGCGTCGATATATTGGTCCTCAATTTTCCCTTGAGTCACTAACGGCTGGGCAGTTAAGCGAATGGCTTCTTCCCATTCCAGTGGCTGATCGCTCAATTGAATCATCTCTGGGGTTATAAGTTCTGTTAACATTGGGCGGCGGTCCTCCTTTTTTTCAATCAATCGATTCATTTTTTTATTTAAGGTTTTGTACAGCTTTTCCTTAGTCACACCTGTTTTGACAGTAATATAAGGCAAAAGCGCATCTACGATTTCTTCGGCACTTGGCAATGAGAAGCCTGGAATCAATAGCTCCTGTTGAACGCGATTGATCAATTGGTTCTTTTCTAGCTGTGACATGAGTGGTTTCACTAGGTAGGCCCGTTTCGCAGTTTCTACTTGAATCGTAGAAAATATAACGTCGTAGCTTTCTTCTGAGATACTTTGCAGCTGATCGACTGAACTCGCTTCCTCAAAGTGAATGGTCGGAAATATTTTCTTCAGCTCGGTCTGTAAAATCAGCGAGGAGCTAATACCGTTCGGACAAACAATCAGGGCTCGAACTTCTTCCTGTGCAGCCTCTTCCTTTTGACGGGCTATTTCGCCACCAAACAGAATAGAAAAGAAGCCCACTTCTTCTTCTGGAATTGTTTCACCAGTCAATTTCTCCAACGGCAACAAGGCATCCTTGGTAAAACGATAAATTTCCGCATATTCCATTTGGATGTTGCCTATTAAAACATTCGGCAGATAAAAGCCGTATTTGATCCGAAAATAAGCTGGTACTAGATGATAAAACAGGTTCATCAGCAGCTCTCGGAAGTTAGAAAATTCAATCGCTGACAGGTTTTCCATCCGATGAATAATTTCGGCAGAGCAGCTCAGCAGCTGATCCAATTGGATATCCTGAATTTCTCCTTGTACTATGGTCATCAAAATGATGGTTAAATAGGCTGCTTCGTTTTGATTGTCATCAGCAAAGAATTGCTGGTAAATCAGCTGACCTGCTTGATAAGCTGTTAAGGAACACATCAAGTCAACATCTTCTAGCTTTTGCAGCGGACGAGTAATCATTCGATCTGCCGAGAAAGCCAAGAACAGAGCAACCTCATCAATTCGGCTAGGTACAATTTCTAGTCCGGCTTTCTTGGTTTGCTCCTGGATGGTATCCCGCCAGGTAGCATACCTGTCTAGATTTTGCTGATTGATCCAATGCAGCAGGCCAAATTTTCCAGTATTGCTTTGCAGCAGCTCAGCGACAAAGTTTTTGGCCAAGCGTCGCGCACTTGCCTCTTCTCCTTCAACTAGAAAACCTGTTTTCCGTGTGTACTCCAAACGAATATCAAAGTCAGACAATTCATTACGCAGTTTTTTGATATCGGCAATTGCGGTGCCCTTTGAGATTTCTAGAAAATCCTGAAAATGAAACAAGGAGAGCACTTCAAATTGCGAGTAGCTTAACAGATAAATTAAGGCGCGCCGTTCTTCCTCAGAATAAATAACTTCATTCTCATGGGTTAACCAGCTAGCCCATTGCTTCGCCGAAATCTTCGGCACGTAAAAGGCTCCTGCAGAAGTCCTTTTCGTTTTTTGCTTGCTTGTTTGCAATTCCCCTAATTGCTGCTGAACTTCTTTGGCAGACAGGCCTGTCTGAGTTTGCGCTTGGTCCAGTGTAATCAAGCAATCGGGTTTTTGGGATAGGAGATAACTCAATTTGTAATTCATCTCCGCCACCTCCTGACTTTAGTATAGGATGAAAACGATTCATTTTCGATTGTCGTTCAGTACAAAATACGTTTCAAAAATTGATTTCATTGTACCGAAGCCTGCGGTGCATCTCTTTTCAAGCCATAAAAAAAGAACAAACGCGTGCGCTTGCTCTTATCTGTTAAAAAATAAAATGATCATTAAATCAGCATCTAATAAGCCTTTTAGTCAGCCAGACCTTTGAATAAGATAACTAAAAAATAGCTATTCTATCCAATACACTACTGCAAGTAAATGCTAGTCAGCAGCTCTACAAGTTTATCGATGCTACCTTTTTTGTTAATCAGATCGTTTTTTTGAAGAAGACGTTATCGACATCCATTATGTGATAGTCTTTGGGCATGCCAGCCTTCGAACATTCAACAAACCCATTCTTTTTATAAAATTTTTGTGCAGCAATTAGAACATTCACGGTACCTAAATACAGCTCTTTATACCCTTGATCTTTGCAGTAAGAAATCAGTGTATCCAGCAGTTTTTTTCCTAATTGCTTTTCGCCACGGAAAGCCGGTGCCGAAAACATCTTTTTGATTGCTCCATTACCATTTCCTAGCTTAACTAAAGCAATCGTCCCCACCACATGATTCTCAGATAATGCAACCCAAAAATTACCGCCGGTATGAATATATTCTTCCTCGATTTGCAACAAATCGGGTTGGTCTTCTAATGTAACGTCAACGCCAAAATCATTCTGGATCGAAATAATCAGGTCAACAACTTCGCTTTCATACTGCTTTTTAAATGGGGTGATTGTAATTTCAGACAAAAATCATTCCTCCTTTAACAATTGTTTTTAGTATAACATGGACAGCTTCAGAAGAAGGAAACAGCAAACAGATAAACCTGCTCTTTATCCATCGTAAAAGCCCAAAATAATAATCCCTATCATAACGATCGCAATCACTACATATTGCTTCCAATTCAGCTTTTCCTTTAAGAAAATCCGGCCCAGCAGCACAGATATAATTGCATATGATGAAATCAAGGGTGCCGCAATCACGGCCTGCTTGCCAGCAATCGCTCCAACATAAAAGAATTGCCCAACTGTTTCAAAGAGAGCAGCTAATCCACGATTCTGCTCCTGAAAAAAATGAATCTTTTCATTTTTTCGGAAGTACAGATACCCCATTAAAAAAATCGCCACAAATAAGAAGGTCAATTCATAACTCATATTGGCCTGATCCTCTGACATAAGCTGCTTATACTCCAAATAATAGCTGTCTAAAAAGGTTCCCATGCCATCAATAAGCATATAAATAATGGGAAAGATGATTGCTAACGCGCCAAACCGATACTTTTCTTCTGGCTGAACACCTGCTTGCTTCAGCTCTTCATCCTCCGCCTGTTTTTCCAAAACTGACAGCAGCAAAATCCCAATCAAAATAAGCACTACTGCAAACAGCTGGCCTCCATTGATCCGGTTGCCTAACAAGATAACTCCCAGCATCGCAGTGACCGCTCCAGAAGAATTGGAGATCGGTGAAGAAATAGATACTTCAATATACCGTAAGCCAAAATAGCCCACAGCCATCGAACCAATGTACATTGAAGAAACTGGCAGGTAGCGGATCAAATTCATCCAATCATAAGAAATTCTTTCAATAACCCCATAATAAACAATTGCGTGCATCCCCATAACCAGTCCAACAATGATTGTCGTCTTCACAGCACTATACCGATCTTTCGGATCATTGCCCTTTTTATAGAATAAATCTGCACTCCCCCACGCTAGCACCGTCAGCATGGCATGAACAAACCACATGTGGATAACCCCTTTTTCATTTTTATTGACTGTATTTTCATATAGTTAGCGTTTTTTCTTTTTTTGCTCCCGATCCAATTTCTTCAATTTATTCGTGACTTCAGCGTTTGCAAAAGGTTGATTGGTGGGTGTCTTTACTACTGAGTCTTTCTTCTTTTCCTTCAAGAAAAAATCTCTGATCTTCGTTCGCAGCTTTTTCACCATTAATCCCTCTTTTCTGGATAGTGCAACTAGCTATTCTATTCACCTCGAGAACAAAAAAAGGCCGCCTACTTGTTGAGGCTGGCCTTACTTAATTATAGCATGTGCGTTTTAAGGAGAGAATAGAAGATTAGGTGTGAATGAAGCCCAAATGTAATTGAAATCTTTCAACGTCCACTATTGTAAGCAAGACAAGATCACAGTCAGCAAAAGCAATAAAATTCTTCTCGCATTTGCCCCTGCTAGTAGTCAAGCTGCTTTAACCGCAGCATGGCCTCAGAAGAATTCAGGAACTTGATGGTATACAGTGTCATAATATCGTCCTTTAAATTTTCTTCTTCTTTCTTGCCGCCAAAGGAATTAATCACTCTGTTGATTGCACAAACTACATATGAACCACTCCCACCCATGCCTAGCTGAAATCCTAGTTCTGCCGATTCGGACAATGAACTCTGCTTTATCTCTTTCGCCAAGGAACTGAATTCACCTTGAATAATAAAGACATCTTCTTTTTCTTTAACTTTCTGTCGTATTTCTTTTAAAGTTGAAGCAATATAGACAGCCTCACTATCTCTTATAGCCAATAATTTATCTAACACCTCACCAGGAGAATAACCGGTTCCTGAGGCAATAGCAACCAGTGTCTTTACTGAATAGGTTTTTGGATCACGTTTGGCAGCCTTCGACAGTGTTTGCTCTGAAATACCAACCTTCTTAGACAGATCATACCTGGTCATCTGATTCTGTTTTAAAAAAATGTCTAACACATTCTTCACAAAAATATCTCCTTCCACTACTAAAACGTATTTTACTAAACTATATTTTAGTATACAGTAAAAAAAGAAATTCTTCCGGTTAACATGCGAAATTTCGCAAAAAGAGTCGGTTTGACTGATGCTTAGATAAATTCTTTGATGAAAAGACATCTGAAATGTTTTACCTATTCCCATTTCCGTAAAGCATTGAAGTTCACATGTAACATGAACTTCAGCTTTCACACCCAAGACTTGCTTAAAAGGCCAGTGAAATGAATAGTTATCATTTCACTGGCCTCTTTTTTATTAGAAAGGATTGAATTGGCTTCACTCACCTGAATTTTTTAAACGAGCTGTTGCTGTCTCATTTCTAAATACATTAATTGTCTTGCTTTGTCCTTTGCATCGTAAAGACGAACTTTTCGAGGGACAAACTGATGAATATCTTCCTCATTGTATCCTACTTGTAGTCGCTTGCCATCAGTCATAATTGGCCGTCTCAATAAGCCAGGATTTTTTTCAATGAGTGCCACAAGTTCATTAAAGCTTAGGTCATCGAAATCGATAGCCAGCTTTTCATAAACCTTTGATCGAGTGGAAATAATTTCTTCTGTTCCCGTTTCTGTCAATGAAAGTATCTCTTTAATTTCATTTTTAGTGAGAGGTTCAGAAAAAATATTACGTTCTATAAAATCTAATCCAGCTTCAGTTAACCATGCTTTAGCTTTTCTACATGAAGTGCAGCTTGGAGAAACGTACAATTTAATCATTTTGACTTCAACCTTTCTTTTTTATTTAATAGGAATAACTCTTTGATGAGATAAATTTACCATTTCCCTTTTATTTTGTTAAATAATTAGTTTTTTATTTTTCCAATTTTACTCTATTGTCAATTCATGTTCCACATTTAAAATAACGTTGTTTCGAAACCAGAAAGAGATAAACTCTTACTTTTTGCAGTAAAAATGCGGCATAATAGTTACTGCCTACCCTTTTGATAACACCGTTGTTTTTGTTCATAACAATAAATCAAAATTTTCTCCAATGAAGAAAATTTTGATTCTTTGTTGCGAACAACGTAAAATAGTTTTTTTATTATCGTTTGGTTTAGTGATACTGGCAGTTTATTTAGGGTATAAAAATTTTATTTATACCTAATAGGATATCCGTATCAAGATTTCGAGAAATACAAAAAGAAGCAGCAATACCTACTAATTTGCTAGTAGCTATTGCTGCTTTGACTGGAGTCATTAATTAACTATTTTAAGAAATAAAGTGGAACGGTCCCTCATGAGTAAATGGTCTTCGTCCACCACGGTAATTCTCATCGGTAAAGGTCATAAAGCTTTTGACAAAATTGTTGGGTACATCGACTGTGTAAGAAACACAAAGTCCAGATTCTTCTACCCAGTCAATGGAATAAATACCGCCAGGATACTCTTCAAAGTGAATCGTCTCCACATCTGTTGCTCCAGCATCTTCTTCTCGAATGGATGTCCAGCGTAATTTGTTGTCTGGTAAAAAATCAATTCGAAATTGTAATCCTGAGTCAAACTTTATTTCTGCCGCTTTGCCTTCAAATAGGTTGCTCTTCATTACTGCACCTGCTTTACTTAATATTGTGTATATTTTCACTTATCTTAAGCTTATATAGTTTGGATTAGTTTAGCAATCTCTTAAGAGAAAGTTTTGTTTGTATGTTGTCTAATTGATCTTTTATCTATTTATGCCGTAACAAAAGAATTCAGCATCTCAGTAATAAGATCAGCATTCTTTTCAAAGAATGACGGAACTCCCATAAGATTAACAACAATATAGTCTGTCTCCGTCTCTAAGAAATAGTAACGAATTTCAATCTTTATCCCTTCTGTAACACCAGTAAAACTATATTCGCTTCCTGAATAATGCGCTGTTTGATAATCTGCTTCCGCAGCACTTCCCTCTTCGATTTGAAAGTCCTCGGTTGAAACGATCTGATCCTTCATGCCATTTTTGAAGGTCTCAAACCCATCTACATCGATCTTTTTCATCCCGTAAACCATTATTCCCTGCACACCTAATTCTTCTCTGGCACTAAACGGAATATTTTCCTCTTCTGGTTGAACTTCCCACTTGTCTAAGATTTTGATTGTATAAGTCGTTCCTTCAATTTGAAACTCCGTATCCTTTAGCTCAACCTTTTTCTCAGAGTCGGAAGTAGAAGAAGAAATTTCCGTTACAGCAGTCGATTCTGTAGTACTTTCTGACTTAGTAGTTTCCTCTGTTCCACCAGAACTACACCCTGCTAAAATACCTGCCATCACTACCAAAATAACCCATTTTTTCATTCTTGCTCTCCTAACATCCTTAGTTTGACACTTTTATAAAATCGTGATTGCCACTTCTACATTTTTAGTTTTTACAAAAACTTCTAGTGATTGTTCTCCAGAAGTTTCCTTTAGTGATCTTCATGCTGCTAGTTACTACTTCTTAATCAGAAAAATCTTCCAGTTTTGAATCAAGCCCCAGATCTGACCATTCATATTCAATAATAGGATGCATCTCGTCTTTGCTTAAATTATCAAATTCATATGCAAACCCTATTCGTAAATAAAGTGGAGGATAACGAGAAAAGTGTTTCTCTATACTAGATATTCCTACAAAAATCATAGATAACTCATTTTCGTCATACATAGCACGAAACTTTTCTAAATGCTGCAACTTCAATCGATCACTTTCATCAACAATGATTCAATCAATATATTTATAAAAATCTCTCTAGTGTTTTCCTCCTCACCAGATTTATCTATTAAATGGATAGCCCTTACTATGTTAATTCGACTGCACATCATACTACTATCTGAGCCGACACGAGTCATTTTCTGTACACTTAAAATTTGATTGCAGTTGATCGTTGCTACTGTTTCGTTTATTAATTAGATCCTGTTTTTAGTCTCTATTTTTTACAGAACTTTTTTCAGTTTGTTCATTTTAGATTTATATCCATTGTATTGATCCTCCTAATTAAATTTGATCAATAGTTAATTCACTAATTGCATATAAAATTGCTTGTCCAGCTAACTCAACCTTGTCCTTTGTTACTGTGCATTGGAGGGTTCCTCCACGAGCAGAGGCTTGCCTTGCGACTAATGTCTTTTTATTCAGTTTTTGTGCCCAAAGTGGGGAAATATGACAGTGCCCAGAACCACAGACAGGGTCTTCAGAAACGCCAAGTTTTGGTGCAAAGCTTCTGCTAACACAATCAAATTCTTGACCAGCTGCAGTCACATGTAAAAGAAGTCCAGGGAGCTCTTTTGCTTTTTCTAAATCAGGTTGAACCATTCTTACCGTTTTTTCGTCAGTTAAGACACAGACTAAATCACGCCCCATGTAGGCTTCTAGTGGTTTAAAACCAATGACTTCTGCCATTTCTTGTGTGATTTCTACTGGTGTCAAAGCATAACTTGGGAACTGCATTTGATAGAGTAGCTGCTCACGTCTTACGATTAATTCCCCACTTAGCGTATCAAAAATGACAGTCTTTAAATTTTTATCAATATAATTCATCAGAACAAAAGCAGTAGCCAGAGTCGCATGACCACATAAGTCAATCTCACCACCGGGTGTAAACCACCGCAAATGGTAGTGATTGCCTTCTTTGACAGTAAAGGCAGTCTCTGAAAGATTATTTTCTTGCGTGATTTTTAACATTAACTCTTCGGATAACCATTCTTCTAAGATACAAACTGCGGCAGGATTACCTTCAAATAGTTTTTCTGCGAAGGCATCGACAATATATTGTTTCATGTTTTTACACTCCTTTTCCTGAGAAAGTACAGACAATGAGCTCAACTTCACAAAGAATAGTTAAGGTCATTTTTTAACGCTACACAGGTTCTAGCTAGTTCATAAAAAAATGTTTGTAACTTTGATTAAATATAGGTTAATCTCCCATTGCAGTAAATAATTTCATGTACGAATCACTCCTTTTTTACTTATCTTTGTAGTGTCAGTAGTCAGTATAAATATAATGTTTTGCAGAAGATCATCGAATTAAATAGTCTTACCAAGGTGACCTAAGTATCGGGCGATGCTTCAATCTAATTATGTCGCATTCTCTTGAAGAAAAAACAGAACATCACCTCTTGAAGTTACTTTTTCCACAAAAGACCGATTGTACAAACAACGGAGATTCAGTGTAACTATAAAAAAGATAGCTACAATCTTACGCCAATTAATTTCGAGCAAAAATCTCATTAATAAAAGAAAGACCATATACAAAATAAAAAACCATCGAAGAGGAATGTTGATACTTGTAAAAAGGCTTAACAAAAATAAAATTAGTGAAGAAAAACCAATAAATAGCCACGTTTCCCCAAAAAAATTATTGGAATATCGGAGATACTCCTGTTTCTTTTTTGTTTATTATAGACTACGACAAAATCCTCTGTCTACAAGCAAGTGATGGCTAAATATTCCCTTACTCAGTTGGTAGAGTATCCTGCTCGTAACCGTCGGAGTGCAGGTATGTAAAATCCAGAATCTAACAAAAGTGTTAGATAAATAAATGGATAAAGGCACATACTTTTGCTATGCTTACACACTAGATTAGATATCTAAAAAATATTGGAATAATGATAGTTATAGCAATGATAGGTGTAAGTTATTTTGGATACGAATACCACTCAGAAATATATAAAACTGAAGCTGCTTATACTACCATTCCAAACGAAGACCCAAAGAAAGAATCCTCAGAAGATGCTAATAAGAAAGTAGTGGAAAAAAGCTATTTCTATAATTACAAGCTTAGATTTGTAAGGGAAATAGAGTATGAATTGTCAGGGACTGACCCACATGATTTCGAACCAGGCTCTTGAGTCAAGGCTGAGGTTAATAAAAAAAGGGAGGTTTCTTCTATTGCAAGTAGAATTATTCAAATTACTAGAAAATCGAAACAAATTTTGTTACAAGATAATTGAACTATTTCAAGTTGAGCAGGATTGGGTAGAAGTCCAAACGGTAAGTACGAATTTAGAAATTAGTGAACGCAGCGTCCAACGTTATTTTCACTATCTCGATGAAACCATAGAGGAGTATAATCAAACAAACAACAAGCACGTCAAATTCTTTTACGAAAAATTCAAAGGAATAAAACTAGAGTTTTCGGATTCCTCAGTTGAACAACTAAAAATTCATTTAGCATGCAATGACGAAAACTTGCAACTCTTACTTGATTTATGCCTTTTGAAAACCGATTATATCAAGAAATACTCCGAAAAAAAATTTATCAGTATTTACTCTATTAAACAGTCGGTTAAAAAAATTAATCAACTATTGTCTTCATTTAACCTGATCGTTGATGCCAATAAACTGGAATTTGTAGGGGAGGAAAAAACGGTGCGTTTCTTCTGTTACATTTTCTTATGGACGCTTTTCAAAAATGGGAATTGGCCCTTTGAATACATAGATGAAGATCGATTGCACCGAACGGTTGATCATGTAGAAGACGGATTCGGATATTGTTTTACGGCTGTTCATAGAAAAAAAATTGCCTATTTTATAGCTGTCTGTTTGCTGCGAAGTAAAAAGAAGTTCTTTATCGTTGATACAGAGAATTGGGATCAATATATTAATTTCAGTGCCTTTCGAAGAAAAGAGCTAGTTAAGACAGTCGAACGAGACCATCAAGTGTTTGAAGAAAATGAATTTATGTATATTTTCGTCATTCTGGAGATGACCCACTGGATGTACCGGCCTGGCAAAGTAAAGGATCTTATCTTGGAGCATCACCAAACAAGAAACACAGATGTGTATGTAGCAACAAATCTCGCATTTAAAAAATTTCAGAAAGACTTTTTTGAGATTCCTAATGGGATGCAGGAAATTTTTTACACCTTCTTCTTTTGTACTCATCTACAAAGTAGGATTTTTCCTGGTATCTACTTCGATTTGGATGACTTTACCTCCTTGGGCGAGTCTGGTTTTCCTAAAAATTTGACGATGAAGTTAAAAGAATTTATTCGAGAAATGAAGGTCTTATCCCAGCTCGAGATTTTTGACGAAGAAGAATTATTATTAAAACGGTATCTGTTGCTTTTCTCATATTTTGAATACTGGTCAAGCTTTGAACCAAAAGTCGAAATTGCTATTGATGCAGATCTCTCTTTTCTAGTAAGAGAACGAATGAGGAAAATGATTCAAAATCATTTTGACAGAAGATACAATTTAGAGGTGATCATTTCAAACCCCTCTCTCAAAAGAAACTGTTTGGTCGTGACTAATATGCCGTCTATTAACGATACAAATACTGGCAATATTTGTGTGGTAGACCCACCTTTGCGTCAAAAAGATTTTTTAATCATTGAAAAAAGAGTGGATAAACTTTTACGCGAATTGTATTAATGCTAAGGGCAAACTTCTGGCTGCTAGTTACCTTATTGTAATGAATACTTTAATTGAAATCAGTGAAACAACTGTGGGTTTGTCAACTAAACTGTGGAAATTATCTAACTAATAGTCTTTTTACAAGTAAGGATCTATCAGCAGCCTACCCAGTCATAAATGGTCTGATCGAATTCAGCTAACTTCACTTCTCTTTCGCATTGATATTCTCGATTCTAACCGATAGGTAGAACAAACTGTGTAAGTTGCTCAACTAAGTCGAGTGGCTTACACAGTTTATTCTATACGCTTGTTTTTTCTAATCTTCTTTAACAAAGTGTAACAACTGTTTTTCCATTTTTTCGTAGATTATTTGATACTCCTGTTGTGAGGCTACCAGGCTTCGATATAATTCTTTTGACTCGTCCTTCTGTTTTTGTATTTTTTCTTCCGCAACCAACATGATTTTCTCTGCCTGTTTTTGTGCATCCTGAATGATACCGTCTCCTTGCTTTCTGGCAGAAATTAAAATTTTACTGACTTCTTCTTGGTGGAATAATTTATCCTTTTCTTGTTGTTCTATTTTCTTTTCCAATCGTTGTGTTTTTTGTTTTTCCACATCATAAGTACCTTGTAGTTCTGCTATTTTTTTATTTAATTCATTGACTTGTTCAGCAGTAGCGATCAACTGATTGTTTTGAATTGCCAGTCGTTTACTTTGCTCGTGCTCTATATCTTTTTTTTCCAGAATTTTTTTGTGTAAAGATTCTACAGTACTCGTTAATTCCATATTCTCTTTCTCTAAGATTTCAAACTTATGATGTTCCTCTGTGGCTTGTTCCTGTAAGTGAATAATATTTCCATGTGCGGCATATAAGGCTTCTTTTAATTGACTGAATTCTTTTTCATCTGCTTCATTTGACGTACTTTCTGTAGAAGGTATCAATCCTTCTATTTTTTTTGTTAAGGTATTATTTTGTGAAATGAGCGCTTCTTTTTCACTTAATAATTGCTGCATTTTTGGTTTTAACTCTTCTATTTTTCTTGATAACAGTAGAACCTTATCTTTTAATTGCTGCCTTTCATAGATCAATTCTTGATTCATCAATTCATCTTTTTCTTCCTCTGAAATTTTGTCCGATAGTTTCTTGTTCTCTCTTTCTAGCTGCTCATTTTGTACCGTTAGTTTCTTTGTAATAGCTGTGACTTCAGACTGGTTATTCAACATGTCTTGTTGTATCTTTTCTAACAACTCTAATTGCTTTCGTAATTGCTGATTCTCATCTTTTAGTTTTTGACTATCACTTATTTCTTCTTTTATTTTCATAGGTAATATTTTTGGCGCTACGCTCCCTTGCCGACTCTTTTCTTCTTTAGAATTGCTTACAGCTGCGATAGAAGTAGGCTCTTCTTCTATTCTTTTCTGAGGCCCATTTTTTACCTTTTCTAGCTCGTCATCCACTTCCTCAGATAATTCATTTATCTCTTGCAATAGACTCTTACTAAAAAACCAACTATCTTTTTCTCGTTTCTTCTGTTTTCTTGTCATATCCATATCAATACTCCTTTACTTATTTGATGTTTCATCAACTAATTTAAACGATTGTTTATCATCCTTACGATCATAGGTGCAGCTATAAACTGTCGTATTTTTTTCGGAACTATTATTAATCTGAAAATGTACCTGTGTTAATTTAGGAACATCCTTTGCTTCTACTACAAACTTTTTAATATTTTCCTCAATGATCTCTTTACTGGATGACTGATTTGAATCACCAACTAGGGATAAACTAAGCGTTTTAGTGGGAATATCTATCGATAATATACATGTAGAGTAACCAAAATACGGAACTAATCGTTCACTTAAATCATTTTCAATACTTGATTGTAAATCAGTTTTCTTTTCTTCCTGAAATAATTTCTCCCATGAGTAATCTACTAAATTAAGCCCTTTTTTGGGATAGGTCTCCACAGGGATTTTTGTAATAAGCTGCTTTTGTTCCTTTTTTAATGCATAAGTTTCGTCATTTAAACGTCTACTTTCTGCTTGTAATACTTCTACATTTTTCTCTGTCTGAAAGGAGTACATAGACACACATAAGATGACTAATCCAATAAGAAATCCGTTGACTAAAAATACTTGGATATGTTTTGATTGCTCTTTTTCCTTAATATATCGCAGTTTTCTCTTTGCTTGGTGCGAGACAACTCCCTGTTGTTCCACTTTTCGAATACGTAAATTAATATAAAATCGATAACCATTCAAACTTAATATAATCAAAATCAAAGACACTATAGCTACTTTTAGAATAATCGATAGAAGCATGCGGAACCTCCTTTCTTAGTTAATCGGTCGTAACTTATAAAATGGATAAAGACTGTACTGGACTTTTCCTTCTATATCTGATAATTGAACGAGTCCGAAAGAACGGCTATCCTTTGATACCGCTGTATGATCTCCTAAAACAAAATAATAATCCTTAGGAATTGTTGTTTTTCCTGAAAGTTGATGCGCCACTCTAGGATCTATCTCAAAGATATACGTTGTTGAAAACTCCTTATCTCCTATACTTAAAATTAAACGATTCCCTTGGATGAGCATAGCATCTCCAGGTAACCCTATAATCCGTTTGACAAACATTCCGGATTCCTTTGGCATAGAAAAACCAATAATTGAATACCGACTAATTGGTGATTTCTTATTCACTAATACATAATCTCCATCCTGCAGAGAGCCTTCCATAGAAGTTCCTGCCACAGGATGAATTAAATAATTTGTATGCACCCATAACAAAACAAAAGCAACCATACAACAACTAAAAATGGCTAAAAGTATTTCTTTTAAAGGGTTAGTCTTTTTCTTTCTTGTTCGTTTCATTGCGGTCTTATATAGGAAACTAGCTGAGATTTTGCTAAATCATTTGGAATCACTCGATAGGAGATAACTGTCCCCCCTACAACATTCCCTTCAGAAATTAAAATACCTTGGTCTGTTACGGCCTCCACAAAAGCAACATGTCCATAGCGAGCATCTGAACCCGCTGTACCAGGACTAAAGGATATTAGATAACCTGCTTTAGGTGTCTGAGTGACTTCATAGCCTAACGAACGACCTTTCATTACCCATTCTCCCCCATTTCCCATGTAATCATCTACATGACCGCCTAACTGAGCGACACGATTATAAGCGTACCAGGTACATTGCCCCACAGGGTATGATCCTGAAAGATTATAGTTCTTTCCATCGTAGTCTGGAAATGTCATTTTCTTCCGATAGGCTTCAGGAATGCTGTCTTTACTCTGCAAGACAACGCTCGTGGCTGCTCCTTCTGCTGGTAGCTTTTCATCATACTTTGTTAAATGATACGCTGAAATAATAGAGCTAATCTTGTGATGATATAAGGTATCTGTCGCATACTTTCCAGTGAGCGATTGGGCAGCTCTTAAATAATTTTTGGCTTCTGACCGCCAAGCTTCTTGATAGTACTCCGAATTTCCAGAAATCCCTTCTCTAATAAGCGTTACGTAGTCCCCAAGAGACTCTGCATAACTAGGATATTTTCGAAATGCTGCAGAGATTGTGTAAAGTTCGCCCGATCCATTATCTTCTTGTGTCGCCAAGTTAACGCTCTGCCCTTCGTAGCTTCCTTTTACACCAAATAGATTGTAATTAGGTGCGGAGGATAAACCACTTGATCCAGACCCACTTTCTAGAATTGCTTGTGCGATCATAACGGAGGCAAAAACATCATATTTTAATCCCAATTTTTGCGCATCTTTCCCTATTTGGTCAATAAATTGCTGCGTGTTTTCTGAAATATCTATTTTTATATTTGAGGGGTACGTTGATAATATCTCTTTCCCATACGTTGTTTTAGTGAAATTGTCTGTCCGTTTCCCGATAATCGTTTCCCCAGATTTTCTTTCAGATAGTAAGGCGACCTTCACACTGTTTTCTGTTTCATCGTTCTCTTTGGACTTTTCTTTTTTAACAGTTAAATAGTGATCTTCTCCTAAATACATCCCTATAGGTTTATTTTTTACTAGTAAAGTGTCTCCAGGTTGTAATCCTTCTAAATGATCGATCGATTGGCTCTCCATAGCCGTAAACTCTTGATCAAATAATTGAAGATACATTTCTGACAATAACTGTTCATTTGTATAGGTTTCTTCTTTTTCTCCCAATTTTCTCAATCCTTCATACACAAGAAGCCCTTGATTCTCGTTGCCAAAAGAAGAAAGTAAGGGTAGTTCATAACCGTTTAAATCAGATTCTGCCACTTGACTCACTTTTAAATCTTCATCTAATGTCACCTCATGTTCTCCTAAGGGATTTGTATTTCCAATAGTAGGTAAGGGTGAATAATTTGTTGATACTGATCGTTGAGACGGATAAGGAACGATATTCGGTTGTCGCACGCTCGGGACAGTCGCTGGTTCATTTTTCCCACTTTCTTGATTAGGTTTTGTCGTACTCTCTGTAGTACTAAAGCTACCACTGCCAGGTTTGGTTGTACTCTCTGTGGAGTTTGAACTGTTGCTTGGCTTTGTCGTACTCTCTGTAGCACTAGAGCTACTACTGCTGGGTTTGGTTGTACTCTCTGTGGAGCTTGAGCTGCTGCTTGGCCTTGTTGTACTTTCTGTAACACTAGAGCTGCTACTACTTGGTTCGGTTGTACTCTCTGTGGAGCTGAAGCTACTACTTGGCTCCGTTGTATTCTCCGCAGCACTAGAACTGCTGCTTGGCTTTGTCGTACTCTCGTCACTGGATTGTGACACTAATTGTTCCGGTTCTGCAGGGGCTTCCACTACTTCAGAAGGGAAGTCAGGACTATCCTGCAGCTGACTATTGTCTGCAGGTGTCGTTGGTTCAACAGTATCCTCCACAATAGAAGCCTGCGTCGTCTCTACACTTGTTTGGCTGCTTTCACTCATAGTTATCTCATCACTTGCCTTAAGACTCTCTCCCTGGGCCATGTAAATAACCCCTCCTAAAGCGAGTACCACTAAACTACTTCCTAAAATTAGTTTTTTCATTTCTTTCTCCTATCTTATTAGTGCAAAAAATAGTATGGGTAAAACTAAGAAAATAAACATTGGTACCATTGTTTGAAGGGGCTCTGACACAAATTTTCCAGCAATCATCATGGCAAATTGCTGAAAAGGAGGAATCGGTTGTTTCTTTACTAACTTTTGAGGGCTTGCTCCCTTTTTTTTCTGAAGACCTAATTCCTTCAATCTTTCTTTAGGCGCCTCGTTCACAGATTCTTGGGTAACTAATTCCCCTTGGACGACCTCACGGTAGGGTGTCCCTATGTTTCCTTCGCAGCGAAGTAATGTAATCAATGGTCTGCCATTGACCTGCTTTTCCACTACACCTACTTCTGTATCCTCGATTACTTCATTACGAACTACTTTATACGTATAGACATCTTGAAAATCAGTGGCATAAATCAAATCTCCGTCATTTAACTGCTTAATACGATGAAGTAAAACATCCTGATCATAAATATTATGGGCAAGTAAAACATAATTATCCTTCCCTAACTGTTGGTCCGAACGATAGGTAGCTGCACCTGTCAAAAGATTTTCATTAGTCAACCCCGCCAGAATAGGTAAATCAATGGATACCTGAGGGATCGCTAACTTACCTACTCCCCAATTATTTGTCGATTCCATTAACATACTTTTGGCTTTTGCGTAATCTGATACATTGACACTGGCAATTTGTCGCTCTTCATAGTTTGCCCGTTGAATTTTGTCCAAATTATAATTACTCAAACTCTCAGTTTCACCAATCTCTATAGGCGCAACTGCCGTGTCTTCTTGCATTGTAAGATACCCATACGTCGCAATTCCTAAGATCGTTAACATAAATAGAAAGATAATAATAAAGTATGACTTTGTTATCAAAAATAAACGTTTCAACCGTTTTCGACCTTTATCCATCTTCTCTGGATCTATTGAGCGGAATTGTTTTAAGTAATGACGATAGAGAAGCAATAAAAGTAAAAATAGTAAGAAATTAAATAGAAGAGCGAATAAGACAATATTTTGGTAACTCCACAAATTTCTCTTTTTAACCTGCTGTTTTAACGCTTTTTGATAAGGAATACGATGACCGGTTACCAATAAGCGATAGGTGTTTATCCCTGGCGGCGTGCACGTTAATAAAGTAACTTGATCCTTTCCCGGATTAATATGCACCTTCTCAACTTCATTTGGCAAAATCTCCTCAAATGAGTCAATTTTATAAGCTAGCTTTTTTCCTAAAATATTAATGTAGAAGATATCCCCTTTTTCTAAGCTTTTAATATCACTAAAAAGCACTTGGTTTTTCACGCCACTGTGACCAGTAATCACCGATCGCGTATTTTCTCCACCGATGGGAATGGAACTCTCTTCATAGTGACCCAAGCCTTTATCTAAGGTCTTATAAGAAGTGCCATGATAAAAAGGCATTTGTTTGATAGATATTGCTGGAATATCGATAGTTCCCATCACTTTAGAAGATTGTTTAATGACTTGCTGGTAATCAATTTTCGGCACTTCATTTCCTTGTTGCTTTTGAAATATGTATTGGTTATATTGTTGTGCCAATTGATATTGTTGTTCTCTTTCTTCCACGGTTAGATGTTTCAACTCTTCATTATATGAACTTGAGGCAGAACTGCGTTCTCGATTAGCCAATATATTTCCAACAATTGGATACAATAAGACCAGTACACCAGAAACAATCATAATAATGGCAAACACCATTAATCCAGAAATTTTCTTTTTAGGTTTCGTTTTTTCTTGCTTAGCCACAGACGGTCTCCTCACTTTTTAGAAAATCAGGAGTAACCGTTCGGTTACTCCTATTGTTACTATTTGTAATGATTTTTTTTTCTGAGGGTCCACAATCCTAACATTCCCATAATCATAAGAAATCCTAAGATCATTATTAATGATAAGTAAGTACCTATATTGCCACTTGTTTGAGGCAGTCGACCAGAAGCAGTATTTCCTCCTCCAGTTTTTGTTCCTGTAGAAGGAACCTTTGTATCAATGACACTGGATTTTGGATAGAGATATACTTCATTTAATGCCGGTCCTGACCGTTGCGGCAAAGGAAGTTCTAAAATAACTGGCTCCATCACTTTAGATAAGAGACTGTTGCTTTGTTCTTCAACCCTGTAAGTTCCTTGCGCCAAATGGCTCACCTTAGCGAGTCCATTCCCATCTGTCGTAATGGTTGTTGAAAATGCATCTGCTCCTTCTACTGGTTGGAAATCTGTCGTTTCCTGTACTGGGGAAACCCGAGTAATGACATAACTGATTCCTGCTAAAGGGGTGAGGCCGTCTGATCCGACCTCTGCTTTCGTCCCATCTACAGGAAAGGTCTCTGTCTGTTTACTGTCCGTAATTTTATATTTGACAATGGTAATAGACAAGTCAGTCTCCTCAGCCTGTACCTTGTCCGAAGAAAAGGTCAGAAAACTGATTGGAAGAAGCAAGATCATCAGTAACCCGAACAGTATTTTTTTTATCATCTTATTTTCTTCCTTTCACTTTTCTGGGACGGTAATACAACATCACCACTAGAAAACCTAGCAAGGTGATACTTGTGGCGACAATGAGAAGAAGCATGAATACACTATTTCCCCCGGTAAATGGTAAGGTAGTTTTTTCATTATTAGAAACATATAAGGGAATCGTTTGGTTTCCTTGGTTTACGGTTATCTTAATTGGGTCTTTTAATTTTTCGTACCCACTAGGCGCTTTTGTTTCTACCAACGTATAGTCTCCAGGAAAAAGTTTATCGAAGGCAATCAATCCGTCAGCATTCGTCGTAGCCGTATCAATTTTTTCTTCTTGATTTCCTGTGTAAATATCAAACACAGCACCTGATAGTGGTGTGCCACTAGCCTTTTCCGTATCACTCAACTTGCCATCTTTATTGGCATCTATTGCGGTTCCTTCAATATATTTGAATAAACGAACATTTCCTGGACGAATCAAACCAATATTTATATCTTTTACATGATAAATGGAATCATCTGTCCCATAGATTGACGCTAAATCATTGACCGTAGGTAACAGATATTCGGGTGTCTTATAATCTGTTGGACTGGCTTTTGAATTTAACTTTGGATCATTTCCTACTAATTGTTTGGTGACTTTTACTTCTTTTTTAGTAACCATGCCGTCTACTATAAATTCTGCGACATAGTCTCCTTCTGGTAAATTTTTAAAGGTATATTTCCCGTTGGCATCTGTTTTAATTAAGGAATCGCCAGAAGCATCCACAAACTTCTCACCTGTAAGACTTTCCTTCACTAGCTCATCTTTGTAACTAGTATTGTCTTTACTAGTACGATAAAGCTTGACTGGAATATCTTTGGCATAATCTTCTGGTGCGGTACTAGAAGTTTTATTCCCAATTAATCCATCTAAACTATCGTCATACCAAGCGACGCCAGAGATATCTCGACCTACCACGCGAACTCCTCGGTTCACCCCTTGAACAAATTGATTCAAACTAGAGTTTAATGATGGAGAGTTCACGTAAATATCTCCCGCCTGTTGTTTATCTGGTCGTAAAGTGATTTTGAAAGAGAGTGTCTCTCCAGGGTCCAATTTATCATAGGTAAACATGATGGCTTTCGCATTTTTTACGACAGATAAATCACTGCCAATGGTATACCAACCGGAATTCAAGGCAAGGCTATTAGGATCTCTATCTACAGCTACGGCGTTATTGGTATATCGTTTTGTCCCTGTCGTACTGCCGGACACTTGATCGACATTCACTACAGAATAAGTACCATTATAATTCGTCCCACGGTCGTCCCCTATAAAAGGTAAAACATCCAATACCCGTATATCACTCATGGCCACGGTTGAATGATTTTTAAAGGAGACCGTATACGTAAAGTCTGTTGGGTGGGTATCACTACTATTGGCAGGATCCACTTGATTTCCTGATTCGATATACGGTTTATCCACTACTTTATCGACGGTTATCGTCCCTGAGTTGGTGACAATCACACTCGTCCCAGCCGTTCGTTGACTTTCTGCAGAAGAATCTCGAATGGTATCATCCTTTTCTAGCCAAATATCACTGACCACAGAAGCTTTTAACGTGGCAGAATTTAATACAAAATTCAACTGAGAAGGCACAATCGATGTGTCAAAGGTTATCTTAGGATTATAGGTACTCCCTGCTGCATAATCTAATACCCAATTCAGCGTCCAACTACCGTCGGAATTTTTTTCCATGCCACTGGGGTCTGGTAAGGGATTTCCTTGATAGTCTACCGCTGTACCATTGGTATATTGAACTTCTTTGGGAATCGTCACTTTAAACTGAACCTTATGATTTGAATCTGCACCACTATTTACATTCCCGTCAACCGTCCATCGAATCGGCTCTGATGGGATATAAGCGGTTTTATTGGCACTAATAGTGGGACGAATAGTCATTGATCGAATGTATAAGGAATCTGTCCAATTTTCTTTTGGTGACATCCCTGTTTTTATCCCCCCTTGGTCTGTATACGTAGGCGCTTGATAGTTTAAATCACTGGAGGTCCCTGGGGCATACCTAATTTGTTTGTCTTCTGAATCATAGACAAATGCATTCGTAAATAACCCATTTGGATTACCAGAAGCATCTTGAATGCCTACTTTTCCACTAGCAATTAACGGAACATATAATCTTGGCATTGTAGTTCCACTAGGATCTACAACCTCCCAAACCATTTTTACAGCAGAAATTTCCCCATTAGCCTGTGCAGTAGCTACATCTGGATACCATGTATATTCGTTGTCGATCTGGTTCTGATTACGGTAAGTTACATCAGGAACCCCTCCCACTCCATAGTATAGTTTTGTTAACTGCGAACCACCGGTCCAATCATTGGGCATATAATACCTGCTGGAGTCGTATTTAAGACTATTGCTATTCCATCTACCATACTGAACAACTTTTTTGGCACGATAATCAATTAAACTAGTATACACACTACCAAGCAACTTACTCCCTTGAGTCACTGAACCATCTCCATATGATGCATATTGCCCACTGCTAGTCGTATTAGTGCTTAGACCTACTGCTGCAGTATTAAGAAAAGCACTATAAGTGATAAAACTTCCTGGCCATTGTTTATTCCAAGACATTAATAAACTAGATTCTACATCTTGTTCGATACCTTCGTATTTTACTTTTGATACGCTTAAGGTATAGTCCATACTAACTGAAGTTGCGCCTGTCCCCGTTTGTTTTTCTAAATATTCATAAGGAAAAAGTACTTGCATGGCTACAACAGAGAATGGTTCATCTTTGGAATCCATTTGTTTACCACCCAAAAACATTTTATTTTTTCCTATACTAGCTGGTGTGTAATCTGTATTTGTAATTTTTATAGTATTATTTGAAGCAATATTTTCTGCTTTTGGATTCCCAGTATCATAAATACCCATATTGGCTTCCGGTTTTTGAGTGGGCGGATACGTTTTCCGAGTATAACCTACAGGTGCTAGTAAGCCTTGACGAGAAATTGGTTTATAAATAGAGGCGTAAGCACTATATTCAGAAGTATATTTAGGATTATTTGCTGAAGTTGAAGGTAAACCATCATACATGATCACTTCCATAGGATCTGTGTCTGTTCCAATAGTTAAATTTTTACTAGTTGCTCCTGCTCGGTATACCATCTTTTGATCAACAGAATATTCTATCCCACCCACTGGATAAGTGCTTCCTTTGATACTATCTTTGGCCGTTCCCGTTCTTCCTTCCAAAGGTTTTAGTTGTGCATAAGCAGCCACAGTACTAATCATTGTGTTAGGTTTATCTTTATTGCCATTTGTTGCCTGTTCAAAACTAGTTTTTTTAGAACTGTTCCATACTAATTTGACATCCACATAAGGCTTCGCAGTAATCTCAGCCTCAGCCCCTGTAGCCATCTCTGGAATCACACTACTATCTACTACTTGGTTAACAGCTACCGTTGTCCCATCCGTTTTCTTTGCACTAATAATCGTTAAAGCAAACTTTGGTTGAAGCAAGTCTCCATTAACGCCTCCATAGGTGTCGATATTTACCGTGAACCATCCCTGTCCGGTCCCTGCTAAAGTTGTCGTCACACCATACTTAGAAGTTTTTGAACCATTTGCTTCTGTTGTGACGGTCCCATTGGTAATTTCTGCTGTTTGCCTTAACTTACCAGAGGAATCTTTTCTCCATGCATTCGGTAAGACCGTATCTAAACGAACCTCTAACGATTCATAATCTGAACTAACTGGAATACCATAATTAATCGTATATTGGACTGCATCGAAGGTACGAACCAAATCATTGTCTTTCCCACTGTCATATCCATCCCCACTTTTTGTATCAAAGGGGGCAACACCTGTTTCTTTTCCTACATCTACAGTCACTTTAAAAGGAGCGTCTTTACTAACTGCCCGTGATTCCAATAATGAGTCGCTAGATATCCCTTCATCCGTTTCTTCCTCAGGTAGGGCAGTTCCTTCTGTTTCTTCAGGAATAACAGCTTCTTGGTTTTCTCCCTCTGTTTCTTCTGAAGGATTTTCAGGAGTTGCTTCAGGGACTACAGGATTAGTATCTATTGGTTCATTTTTAACAAACTTCATTAAGGTTTGTTGATTCTCAGGCGCAAAGGCTTCCTGAACAAATAGTTCTATTCCTTCCTCAGTATGTTTTGTCACTCGAATCTTTTGTCCTTGATTGGCCTCTAATTTTAGATAAAGATCTTTGTTGCCATTCCCAATGTCTACTTGTAAATAAGGGACCAATTCCACTTTAGGGATTTCAGAAGAAGTCGTTGTTTCCTCTGTTTGTTCTGTCTCTTCGGTTACTTCAGCGCTTGCTTCAGTTAATTGAGACTGCCAACTTTTAAGAGTCTCTTTTTGTGTAAACTCCTCTTGACTCATTTCAGGAAGAGAAACCTCGTTTCCTGACTCACCAATAGGAAGGACTTCAAATTGACTATTCATTGGAATCTTTACTACTGTTGTTGTAGTAGATTTTAAAGTCAACTCTGCTGACTCTTCTTGTGTTTCAAACCCTGTCGCAGGAGCAGCTTCTTCTCCTGTAGTAATGGATACAAAAGGATTTTCATTAGAGGCTTTTAGTCGGTCCCCTCGAGGAATCATTACTACCAGTATCCCTATAATCAACAGGAGGGGGAAGACAATTACTCCTACTCTTTTAAGATTTAATTTCTTCCGCATCATTTTCCTACCTTTCTTCCTTCCTAAAGAGAAACTTTAGGTAACATTATTTCCTTAACCACTATGACAACCATTCTTTCTATAGAGGCTTGAGAGATTTCAATAAATAAACCACTAATTACATACCTTTTTTTATAATGACGCCTCGTCATTCATTGGTTCTCTAGTGTTAGATGATCCAAAATGAAAAGACGAATATTTTCATTAATTATTTACGATCGTTTGTTGACTAACTTAATAGATATCGTGACTGAATCAATACAATTTTTTTTGTTACTTGCTGGCGAAAATATTACTCACGAACTATTTGTTTAAGAAGGATAATATAGTTGATTGAGCTGTTTATAGTACTGTTTAACTTTGTATAGTATCTTTCATAGTTTTAGTGACACAAACTTTTAGGGATAGTGAATATACTTACTCACTATCCCTAAAAGGTATGATTTAGGAATAAGAAAAATATTCTTTTTACTTTTCCTTTCAGTTTTTCAATTATGCAGCGCGGCGTTTTTTCTCAATCACTACTGCTGCAGTACCTATTGTAATTGCTCCCAGGGCGATCACAATTAGTAAAGTCATTCCCGCACCCCCAGTAAATGGTAAATCACTTTTCTTTTTATTTTCTACATCTACGACAAGATTCGTATCTGTATCTAATTTAACTGTGACTTGTACTGGTTTTTTCAATAATTCATATCCAGATGGTGCTTTTGTTTCCACGATCCAGTAATCTTTTTGAATTTTGTCTTTTGTCCAAGTGGCTTCACTAGTGATACTCGGATCTTGTTTGCCGTCGCCATTGGAATCTGTAAACCAATTAAGAGCTAATCCGTCAAATTGTGCTACACCACTGGCATTAGAAGTTGAAGTAAGATAAGTAACACCACTAGGCAAAACAGGATCTGAAGATCCATCATCTTTTAATGTGTAAGATTTACCATCGGAAGCTAAATACTTCTTCGCATTCGCATTCGCTTCACTATCTGCAATATAAAATTCAGCGCCTTCTAATTTTGTATCTTTCGATTCTGCTGTTTTATTAATCTTGAATCCACCATTATAAGATTCTGGTTCATTACTTTCTTTTTCCACTGGTTTTTGTCCAGGTATTAAATAATTCAAATTGTATTTATTTGAAATTGTTCCGTTAAAGTCTTTATTTACGTGGGTCTTATACACTACTCGTAAATAAGGCATTTTCTTCTCAGTTAATTCTTTCATTCCTGCTTGTGTTAAATCTACAACTACCTTTTTAGCGTCTCCTGCCGTTGTGTTGGTCACAGGATTTCCAGCTACCACTTTTGTACCATTCAGAGTGACTGTATACTGTTTATCATTTGTTAACGTGGTCCATGAAGAACCATCGGTAGAAGACTGTACTTCGATATCATCTAGTAATAAGGCAGTGTTTAAATCATCGGTTACAGTAACATAGTTGGCATATACTTCATCTCCTGCAGCTACTGGTTTATCTGCAGTCGTTCCTGAAGTTGGATCATACACATCCGTAATAATCATTTCTTTATCTGCTTTAAAATATAAACCGTCTGGAAGCTTAGTCGTTGCTTCCCATTGGAAGTTATTTCCAGCTTTAATCGAGTACCCTTGCCCTTCTTCAATGGTCTTATCTAATTCAGCGTCTGTCACAATATTTTTTGGATAGACATTCACGTCGTAGATAAGTTTGCTTGTATCATCTCGTTTTGTTTGTGGTAACCACACGAAAAATGGATCCATCGGTTTCGCTACTTCACCAGTTTTGCCTTCTGTATCTGTGTAACTATATTTACCGCTAGAATCTTTCACTTCTCGTACCAGATAAATGCCATCTGCCTCTTTTTTATTAGTTAAGTCTTTGCTTACATTAAAAGTTAAACTACCATCGGCACCTGTCTTACCTGTCATTTTCGTGAAACTTGAATCAACTGTATAATCGGTTCCCTCTTTTTGTTTTAACGGATCTGTTAATGACACGCCATCTTTAGGTATCACACGAATCAATTCAAAGTTGACATCCTTCATGACTTTCTTTCCAGCCAAATCAGGCGCTGAACTAGGATCTAAGGTTTCTCCATCTCCTCGCCCACCTAATTCAGAAGTACTTTTGATTTCATACTTCCAAACGGTAACTGTCCGATCTGTTGTCGTATCTGAACTGGCATTACTACTAATGGTTTGTTCTGCATAAGCACTTGCACCCAATCCTATAGGTAATCCACCACCTAACATCACCAGTGCAGCTGTTGTCACTACTAATTTTTTTGTGAAACGAATCTTTCTATTCATCTTCATACCCCTTTTGTTTTTTATATTGATAATACAACCTACTGTTATTTCTTGATGTACGTTGTTTATAAATACCGATTTTATAAAAACCTTTAAATAACTTTTGGACCAGCAGCTAATTCTTTGTAATGTCTGGTATAACCCGTTTATCCATAAGAATGCCTCTTTGGAAATGGCAACACTTTTTAAACATGAACTTCAGCCAACAATCTCACAAACCTTCAATGCATGAAGGCTGTGTTATTTCCTAAAGCTTGCTGCTTTCCCCTCAACTCTCGTCCAATCATTTCTAATTGGTATCCTTTACCCCAACAAGTAGAAATTAATAAGTTTTCAATACCTTTAGCCTTGAATTTTTGTTTAATTCGTTTGATAATACAGGAAAGTTGACTCATATTTGAAAATGTCTCTCCGTCTGTCCAAAGTTGTTCGCATAATTCTTGACGACTGACAATATTCCCTTTCGCTTGAACTAATGTATGTAGTACTTCTTTTTCTTTCTTAGACAAACGGATGTGGTAGGTTTCCAATTCATCCTCAAAAAACTCAAAAGAAAAGAATTTCGTACTCTTCAAGCTATCTTCATTTTCAATATTTGTGTATGCTCGAAACATTTTTTCTCGAATTTCCGAAGCTAATGCTTCAGGGTCTATCCAGTCATGTATTCCTTGTTCTAGCCAGTAAAGCTTTTCTTCTTCTTCCAATTTAGTGTCTGTTTCTCGTAATAAAACGAGCGAATGATCGGAGAAGATCTCTAGTAATAGTTGCGTTTGCTTATCACCAATTGTGTTGCTAAATATGACTACCTGAAATTGTTGGCAAATCAAACTGACTATATTTTCTCTTTGCAGCTGACCTAATAATTGCGAGGAACACCAGACTTCATTGTTTAATGATTGCAACTTGTTCTGTAAACTCTTAGTTGCCAGAATATTTTCAGTTAAGACTAAAATCTGATATATATCTATCACCCTCCTTCAAAAGATTCAATTGTTTATAAAGAATCGAAATATTCTGTTATGAAACTGTAGGTGTACTTTCTGGAACTTTTCCTTTCACCTCCATATCGATGGTCATCTTGTTTTTCTTTTTCTGTTGACTAACGGTGTGTCTATCTAGGAGGGTGCCTCTTTCCCTAAAAAATTTTTTTAGGCGGCGCAACCTTTTTTTCTAACGGTTTATTAAAAAAGGCATTTCGATAAGATGCAGTATTAAGCTTGATAAGCAGCTAATCGATTACATCTATCAGAGACATCCTCTACTTGTTTCTGCGAAAAACAAGAATCCGATCAAAATCCTTGTCATATCAACATTTTTCATTGTGACCAGAAATACTGACGGGTAATGCTCTTGATTTAATAGATAAATAAATAACAGCTATTAGTCCTATTACTCCCTTAATCTATTATCCTTGTCCTCAAAAAAAGTCTCTTTAAGCAGCTGGAAAAGATAGCGCTTTCTTTAAAAAAAAGAAAAAAAGCCACCCCATAAAAATATTTACTTTTTTTTTTTTAATCTCTTCAGCGATGCACTAGGCTTTTATTAAGTTTTCCATCGATGAGATAATCCAGACACGTTGCTCCAACATCGAATCTGCATAAATATCTAAAGTCATTTGTGTAGACGAATGACCTAATAAGGAGCTTAAAGAAGCGATATCTGCTTTTGCTTCTAAGCAACGTGTCGCAAAGGTATGTCTCAGTTGATGAAAATGAATGTCTAACAGATTAGACTTTTCTTTCATCCGTTGAAAATGATAGGTAAGTACTCTTGGTTCACAAGGCTTATTATTTACTGAGAATACATAGTCACTAGTTGTTTGTTTTTTTAGTCTCAGCAACAATTTCTTAACCTTATTGGATAACGGAATAATCCGTTGGGAAGCAATACTTTTCACGGTCCCATAGTGCAGCTTCGTATGGTTCGTATTAGGCACCATAATTCGTTGAAAAGTAGATTTCACATGAATTAGAGAATCCTCAAAATCAATGTCCGCCCATTTTAGAGCAGCAATCTCTCCAATTCTCAATCCTGTGTGCAATGCCAAAATAACCGCTCTACTGTTGTTATTTGAATCCAACTCAACATTTTTTTCTAGGAGAGCCTGTTGCTTCTGTGATAAGGCACCTACTTTGTTCCTTCCTTCCTTTGGCAATTGAATAGTCAAACAAGGATTCTTAGTGATTAATCCTTGTTTAAATGCTTGATTTAGCATACTGCTCAATAATCGCATGACAACTTTAATACTGCTTGTTGACAACCCGTAGTCCTTCCAGCGTTCTAAACTCTCTTGAATTTCTTTAGCGGTAATGTGTTCAAGAAAAGTGGAAGAAAAATGGGGAAGCAGATAATGATCAATTTTATAGCTATAACTAGCTAGTGTAGACTCTTTAATTTGTTTATCACGAATCTTCAGAAATTGTGTGGACCATTGTTGAAAGGTTACATTTTTCGATCTCTTATCTAGAATCGGCGGTAACTGATCTTTTAGAATCTGCAGTGCTGATTTGACTTCTATATAAGATTTCCCATAAATAGACCGGTATTTTAATCGCCCATTTTTTTTTCTTCCGACAGGGTATCGTCCCTCCCAACGATTATCTTTTCTGAAATAGATGTTCTCTCCACTTCGTGCCATAAAAATAACAAACTCCTTTCTTAGGTTTGACGAGAAATTGTGACCACGAATTAAAAACAATTTTTCGTCATTTCTTTGTCAATTTCTCCTACTATTTTATTTTTATTTATTTATAATAGGCGATTATCATGTTGAATCTCTATTTGACTTGTTGTATACTCAGGATATACTAGAAAAGAAACTTCTTTTCTGATCCTTTTTTTCATGTTTCTCTTATTTTTTTCTTGTTTTTCGCAGAAACAATACAGGTTCTGTTACAAAGACTCTTAACAAGCTCATATTTAGGTTAAAAGGAAAACAGTACTATTAATATTGTGTGATTGACACAAACGGATTAATTTTAGTTAGTTGGCTACAAAAAAACTGATACATAAGCTGCACATACATTCTTGAAACGGCTGAAGAAACAATTCAGAGAACCATACGTTCTAGTAGCCAAGACAGCCCTCTCTATTAGTAATACTTTAAAAAATAAAAAAATGTCTCCTATACTACGACAGACTGCTGAATACTCGTCCAAGACTTGGACGAAATTAAGCGTCGGAGTAAATTTTACCAAGATATTCGAACAGCTTTGTCTACGTTTGAGGGTCTTGGAAACTTTTCAAGGAGTATACAAAAAAGCCAAAAAGACGAAACTCTTTTTGGCTTTTCAGTCTGTACAGAAGTAAAGATGTTAGTAGAATTCCCTGCCTAATCTATCGTCAAGAATATCCAAGTACGACTTATTTTTAACTTTGCAACAGAACTGCATTTTGGATATCGCATGACGGGAATATTTTATTGGTTAATTCACACGTTCCTACTTAAAATGAGTAACGACACAAGTTCTTTTGATGGCAACTGATGATTTGAGAGCTAAAGGCGTGTCAGAGTAATCCCTTACTTCGTGTGTAAATTAGCAACAGAGAGAAGTTAGGGTAATGAATAAGCTACCTGTTCTTTCGTTGGGATTTCAGATATTCTTCCACTGGAAAATTCGAAGATCATTTGTGAAATGTCTATTTATATTGCAGTAATAGTACCAGGATCTATCGTTTACTATTTCAATTATCCTAACCTACATTATGATCTGCTAAATATAATGCGTTAAATGCACTCAATGTTGACTGTACCGATACCAATCCTTTCTATTGGGCTAACGTTTTTAATCCAATTCAATAGTCTCGTCAAAGCACTTCGCCTTTCTGTTAAAACTAGAATACCGTACATTTTTGGGTAAAATTAGGGTGTTTATGACGGATATTCCGACAGATATTTTGGTTTTCTATGTCAAGAATCAAAACAGAAAAAGAGAAATAGTTATTTTCAGTAAAAAAAGTATTTGCAAATAAATTGAGTAACTTATAAAAGCTGATCCCTATTGTATCTGTCTAATCCCAACTATGGCATCCTTTATTGTTTTAAATTCTTGGAAATTTATGTATTCACGTTTCAAAATTGAGTGCAACCCTTACAGAAATTATCAAGTATGTATTTATCCATTAATTTTATTCTATCTTAATTGAAGACTAAACGTGACCTTAAGAAGAAAAGTCGATAATTCTCTATAAATATAGGAAATCCAGTTCGTATTAGAAAGCAGCATACAAAAATATTGTAAGCTTTTTTAGACTAAGTAATTTGAAATTATTATTCTCCTGTTTGTACACAATATAGTATACTATGTTGAATGTTGTATCCAAAATCAGTAAAAATCAGTTCTGTTTTATGGTCTTTTTTGGATAGATCTTTTATTAATTATAGTTTAATGTTACTAAAAATTTAATGATCCCAAATTTTGAAAGTGAGTGAAAAAAATGACTTGTTTTAATTGTGGTGAACCTTTAAATTCTTCATATACGATCTGCCCTATTTGTGGAGCCACGCAACCATATGTATCTGAAGAGCCATCCTTTACGCAACAATTTTCGAGTGAAATGGGCGAAGCAGCTGGCGGTGCCGCAAAAGGCATAATTGTTGTGACAATAATAGCTATTTTATTACCTATTTTATTATTTAACCCGATTACCATTTATTTTTGTCTGTATAAAAGGAGGATGTTTCCAAAACTTCATAAGTATTCTGAAAGTTTCATTTTGATATCTTCCATACTATTCACTATATCTTCCATTGGAATATTAGTCATAGGACTGAATAGTGTTTATGAGACAAAACCTTCAATAACCAATCTATTTAGTGCTTTAGGTGGATATTCAGTACTTTTTGTCTTACTATCATTATTTTTACTGGCTATAGCAAGACTCATGGAAAAGAGAAGCGTACTTTCAAAAATTGTTTTTGTTTTCCTCATAGGTTTTTTCTCAATAACCGTTCCATTGTCCATCGGTGCTTTAAAAAGCTATTTCGATTTTCCTGTAAATGGAGAAACTCGTCTAGCAAAGCAACAAGATAAAGTTGCTAAAGAAGAGCAAATAGAGCAAGAAAAAGCAGAAGAAATTAAATCAACACCAATGACCAATGAGAATGTTCTTAAACAACTAGGAGCTTCTGGCTATATGGTAAACGAAGTTACTGGAATGGCAGGAACAACCTTTAAAATATCTGATACTCATTTTCGAATAAGCAGCAAAAAGAACTCTGATGATACCGCAGACATATTTATGCTACCAGAGGATAGTGAAAGTCTAGAATTCAAACAATTGTTAAGTGATTACAAGATTAGTAACAGTGATGCTCAGCCTGGAGAGTGGTATATATCCTATGATTTCCCTTCAGGAAACCCTTCGCCTGCGAACCGAGTATCCTCATTAGATAAACTTCCTAGTGAATTTTAAGAAGATAAATACATTGTATAAAAAATCTTCTTATCGATCATAACTATAATAAACAGCGTGAATTTTAAGAAGATAAATACATTGTATAAAAAATCTTCTTATCGATCATAACTATAATAAACAGCGAAAGGAGACCTTTATGCAGCAACGATTAACGACCTTAATATGGCTTGTTTTGTTTGTCGGAATAGCTACCCTGTCTCTATTCCTCCTAGGCTCTTGTGGGAATGAAAAAGTCCAAGTAGGAGAACTCTTATCAACTGATCAACAATCTTGGAAAGTATCGACTGATCAGCAAAGCTATCAGATGACCTTTTCTCCGAATGGACTTGCAGAATTCAAAGATGGCGATGTCAATGGACAAGCTACCTTTGACATTAATGAGAGTCAAACAGAAATGATGATCTTGTTTATGCAGAAAAGTCCAAACAGTACCAGTGGAACAATAAAAAATTTGCAGGTAGAAAATGAGCGAATGATTGTAGGAGATTTTTATAAAGAAGATAGTGTGAAGAGTGTGCCTATTCAGCTCAGTAAGTAATTTTCCAAAATCAAAAAAACATCTAGTCCATATTTTCCATAAGAGCAGAATTACTTTATACTAAGAATAGAAAAATAAAAATTAGACAAAAGGAGACTAGCCACATGAAAAAAATAAGTCTAGCCAGAGTGTTGTTTGGTTTAGCAGTAACAATAGGCTTAAGTAGTACAGCATTTATACAAGCAGAGAGTGCAGGTGCAGCAACGCTTTACAGAGCGTACAACCCGAATACTGGAGAGCATTTGTACACGACTAACGGCAATGAGATTCCTTCGGTAGTAGCAGCTGGATGGAAGAACGAGGGGACAGCTTGGCAAGTCCCATCAAACGGTACGCCTATTTATAGAATGTTCAACCCGAACAATGGTGGTGACCATCACTACACCCCAAATCAAGCAGAAGTAAACATGTTGAAATCGGCTGGCTGGCGTTATGAAGGTGTTGCTTGGCAATCAGGTGGTAGCATTCCAGTCCACCGGTTGTATAACCCGAATGCGAAAACAGGGACTCATCATTTTACGATTGATGCAAATGAAAAGGACGCTTTAGTCAAATCTGGCTGGAAGTATGAAGGGGTAACCATGTATTCAGGTGGGGATCAAGCGAAAGCACCTAGCTTTGAAGGGAATGATGCTCCAAATAGTAATGGTATTATGGGCAATGAAGCACCCAATGGTGCCGAAATGGAAACTCCAGGTTGGGGTTATAGATAATACAATGTGAGCCTGTTTAGACTGGCTTTTCTCTTTAAAGAAGCGAATGAAAAAATTGACGATTACGAAAGTAACGCAATCAGTTTTTGTTACATTCAGAAAAAAAGATATTGAATTAAAACAGAAATTTGATTAGCTTATCCCAATTTTTTTGTAGAACGAAAGGAAACTAGTCTCTTTTTATACTAAATAACCGAGAGTGCAATATAAACCGTGTAAGTAACCATTATCCTAGGTATGGGGTTGCTTCATGGTTTTTCTTTTTCTAAAATAAGGCGAAGAGGTGATTACACAATGGCAATGGCTAAGAAGAAAAGAAACCCTAAATCTGTGAAGTTAGCTGAACCCATCCCAAATACTTACCGGCCAGAATCTGCGGAAGATATGCAAGAGGCTTTGAAAGACGTATCCGGTCCGTTGTTTAAAAAATGCTACAGGGAGAACTAATGGGCTATATCAAAAAGTTCGGTATTAGTAGGATAAATTTGTTTATTTTTTTCTGGGAATACAATGTCTAATTTAACAAAAAAATTGACCGTAAAGTTAGTGATAGCTTGTTATTATGTCTAAATGTACTTAGTTTATTGTCCCCATTCGGGGCTATAATATCTATTTGTAGTATCCCTTTTCTTAGCAGAATTAAGACATTCCGATTAGCTATAAAATTATTGATTGGAGTGAATATAATTTTAGATATTTTTTTAATTTTTATGTAACCTATAAAAATCCAGTTGTTTGGATGTTTTGGAAGTTAGCTCAACGTCCGGATTAAGCTGGAATACCCAATAAACTTTTAAAAGGAGAGTAATATGACGCGAATAAAGTTGGTAGCTGTAAGTCTTTTTTCAGTATCCCTGTTAACAGGTCCGATTCAAGAGATTGTTCTTGCGGCTGAGAATGATGTAAGTTCAACCGAATTACAGGAAACAAGTATTATAGAAAGTTCTTCAGAAGGTACGATTCACAGTGACGAGAATGATAACATCAATAATACAGATAAGGGAGAAGAACCCCCAGTACCAAGAGATGATCAGAATTCTGAGAGCCAAGATCCTGAAACAGCAATAATTAATGGGGAAATAGTAGAACTTGAACCTGCAATAAAAGAAGGTCACGACGAAGCTAATCGAACTACAGCTCCAAAAGAGGAACTTAATCAAGGATTTAGTCGAGCATCTCGGGCTTCAGTCGAGTCAATTCCACTCTATCGTATATATAATCCAAACAGTGGAGAACATTTTTATACCAAGACCACTGGAGAACGTGATCACTTAAGAGGAGTTGGGTGGCGGTACGAAGGAATAGGTTGGCAGGCACCCGCGAGCGGCAACCCTGTGTATAGGCTATATAATCCGAACGCTGGAGATCATCACTATACATTAGATGCTAACGAGAGGGATCATTTAAAGAAGGTCGGATGGAAGGATGAGGGGATATCATGGTATTCCCCTGCCAAGGGAACACCGCTATACAGATTGTACAATCCGAATGCTAAATCTGGATCGCACCACTATACTTTAGATGCCAATGAACGAGACCATTTAAAGAAAGTCGGTTGGCGGGACGAAGGCATCGCGTGGTATGCTGTTGGAGGCGGAGAGCAAAGTAATGAAGATTATAGGTTGCTAGGAGTTAAAAACTATAACCAATATGCTCTAGGGGCACCAAGCGGATGTGAAGGGGCATCTCTCTTACAAGCTCTACAATACAAAGGAAAACTAACCGGTTGGAGTTTAAGATCTTTTTTAAATACTATTCCTAAGTCGCTTGATGGAAATCCGAACAATGGGTTCGTAGGATCACCGTTCGTAGAAAATTCCTGGACGTATTCTGCAATTTATCCGGCACCTTTAACTTCGTGGGGAAAAAATTATGGAAACGTTCAAAATATCTCGGGTAGCTCGATGGATACGTTAATCAATGAGGTGAAAAACGGTAATCCTGTAGTAGCATGGGTAACGATCAATTTCCAACCAATCAGGTGGGGTAATTGGAATTTTGGAGTGGCAGTAAACAATAATCATGCCGTAACACTCGATGGATTCAACAAAGCAGGGAATCAAGTACATGTATCTGACCCAATAAGCGGTTCTTATTGGATTAATCGGAATACTTTTGAGAATATCTACAATGCCCGTAAATACGCTGTAGTAGTTCGCTAATGTACAAAATGAATGGTGCGTAATTGAAAAAAGAAATAGATTAAGTTCATTCTTGGTATACTTGCTATTCTACTCTCTGAGGGAAGTGTCGCATGTGGAGGAATTTCAAGTGACTTATTTGCTCCATTTGAAGATATTCTTTCTCCGAGCCAAGAAATAATTGAAAAACCAAACGGTCCAAGGAGTACTGTATTACCTAGTACTTCCAACAGTTGCCAGAAGATTTAGAACTATAGGTGAAACAGGTATTTATGGTTTATATAGATCTCACGAATGAAACAAATTTGCTAGCTAGCAAACAAATTAGATGTTTCAAGTTTCCCATTGTTTTAAATAGCTCAAACCCTTGCGGCTCTAAGGAAAAATCATTTTTCTTTCAGTCGCTTTTTTGTTCGTTCATTTTGAACGCAACATAACCTATGCTGCGGCGTATTTTTGTTATATTTACACGACTGTATTCACACCTACAAAAAAATGAGAAGGTTACCCTTCTCTGTCATAGATTTTGAATACATGAATACTTAATGATATTGAGTTTATTGTGGTGAATGATGTTCACTAAATGTCAAATTATTCTGAAGCGTTTGGAAAAATTGAACAACATCATGGTGATAATCAGTTTCTTTCATTGCAACAACGACCGGTTTGACTTTTCGAGTATTATTAGAGTGATATCCACTTTTATCAGCAGTAGTTTTGGCAGGTGGAACTAACTGATTATCATCAATGATACTCAAAATCTCATCAGGATCTCCGGCAGTGATCAAAACTTCGATCAGTCTTTTAAACAAATTAGATGTAAAATACTTTTTTGAAGTAATGCTACTACAACAATATCCATATATCTCTCATAAATTTAAAACAATTTCTGTGGCGGAAGAATTTTGTTTATTTTTATTATTAATAAAATAGATGAATCTAATTCCAGAGACCCATAATCGGTAAAAATATGCCTAAACAAAAACTCCCGTATTAATTAACGAGAGTAAAAAAGTAGTTTTATTATTATTTCTTTGCTAAGTGAGTTACTAATCTAATATCAAATCCACAGTTAAAAACTCTTCCAAAGCTTTCTTTGCTTTTTTCTCAAATCTTTTATTCAATGGTAACGGAAGTACTATCACCGTGTTTTTTCCATCATTTAAAAGTGTAAGAACTGGATAGTGGTGTCTAGTTAGTTTTAATTGTCCCGCAGCTGCGGTTACTTCCAACGTTCTAAAATTTAGGTTATAGACATCGGATCTTCGTATAATCATATTAGTATGCCCAGTCACTTGAATCACTTTTTCATAAATCGAAACAGATTCTTTTCTTTTGGATACATAATAGTACATTAAATAAAGTAAGAATCCTCCAATTATGATTTTCCCCATAATAGTTGGAATTCCAACTATCAGTAGTAGACAAAATAAAATTAATAGTATAATCAACACTCTAATTGGTAAACTGATTGTTTGTCTCTTAAAAAGTAGTTTTCCGTAATCTTTTTCCATTTGTTCTCCTTGTAAAATTGTATTCAGGGAACTGACTAAGAGCTAATCATATGTGATAGCCAATACCTTTGCTTGATTTTAACAGAGTTGGAAACAAATGCAAAGAGTAAGACCATGTACAGTAACAGGCAATCCAAAATCTAACGAAAAAAATTGTGAGTTGACTATTTGTTGTATAGTCATTATTGTAGTGACTATTCGTATTTAAAAGTAAGCTGAGAAGAATTCCTATAGTGATTTCCTCTCAACTTACTTATTTAACTTATATCTCACCTGTTTAAACAATATCAAAGTATCATTGTCCTCAGTGTTATCCTCAGTTTGAATAAATTGAACTTTCGGGTTATAAACCGTTGAGTGAGCATCTTCTATTCTCTTAATATAATCTATATTGACAACGATATGTTCAATTGAAAAATGACTCCATTTTTTTATGTTACAATTATGTCCATTAAATTTCGAAGATGGTTGGTGTTTTCTTTTAACTATCATGGATCTTCATTCGAGGAAAATCATCGTCTACCATTTTGCATACTGATTTAGGCTAACAATATACAAGAAATGAGTATGAAAAAAGCTGTAAGAATTTTAATGTCCTTTAGCACGTCATTAAAGAAAGAACATGTGTAACAAAGACCTATTTATCTTCCTATTTTATCTACATGAAAAGCCTCTCGTAAAAAGTGTCTCAGCTAGTGACTCTGATCCACCTTGAGATTCTATATCTGTATAAATCCGCTTATAATCGCCACTACACCAAGGAATAAGCATATTATACCGCCGTAGCCCCTACAATTTTTTTCCTTTTTCTTTCTACTACTCAAGATTAGGACAATCCCTGTTATCACGAGAACAATCCCTACTCCTACACTAAAGAAATATAACTCTGAAGATAAACTTTGCAATTTATTATCGATTGCATTTTCTATGACTTTTTCCATTTACTCAACCTCCATTTTTACAACTGCTCTCATCAATATTAATGTACTAAGGATCCCAACGATTAGAATAATTACTGCAAATAAGTACATAATAATCATGCTTGTAGTAGTGTTTACCATAACATTACACAATAATGATGCAATAAGGACTGCCGAAATAATGGTGGCTGGAACGGATTTCTTAATAAAGCCTATTCCGACCGAGATAACTCCAATGCTAGCAGCAGTAAATGACATTACACAAATTTTTTGAACTGTTTGAAGCATCAGTGAAATCGTAAACTTTTCATTGACCAAGTTTACAAATTGTTCGCTTATTCCAAATAGTCCGAAGATGATCAGATTGCTTACCAACATTGATAGAATTGTAAAAATTGATACTACGCATATTTTGGATAATATAATTTTTTTTCTGCTCAAAGGGTAAGAAAAGAGTAAAATAGTTTTCTTACCAGAATATTCTTCAATGATCAATTTGGAATACATGACAGCTGCTAGTACACCGTACACTGCCATATTCAACACCTCAAATAGTGGAATAAGGTTTCTATATCCAGAAAAAATGAGCATGTCTTCATCTTTTGGCTCCAATAGGGGAGCATAAGCAAATAGATATAAAAAAACTAACATAGTTACAGTAACAAGCAACGTCGAAATAAAATACGTATGAAAATTGGTTTTTCTAAACTCTAATTTAATAAGTGTTCTCATGTACATTGACTCCATTCATAATATCTATAAAATAGTCCTCTAAACCAGAAGGATATTGAGCTCTTATTCCCATCATAGGAACTTCTTTGATGATTGTTCCATCAACAATTACCCCAATAGTATCGGCAATATATTCGATTTCTGTCAAAATATGACTTGAAATTAACAATGTCATTTTTTGTTCCTTTACTAACGTTACAAATAAATTTCGAATTTCTTTAATTCCCATTGGATCCAGTCCATTAATAGGTTCATCTAAGATAAGCAACTTAGGTTTATGAACGATTGCTCTTGCGATGGCTAGTCGTTGCCTCATTCCCAAAGAAAATTTGGATACCGGTTGCTCATTACTGTATTTTAGTCCTACTTGGGATAATACAGCTTCAATATCCTCATTTTTTTTCCCCATATATTCAAGATGAATTTTCAAATTTTCAGTGGCTGATAAATGTTCATAGAAGATAGGTGTATCAATGATTGTTCCAATTTCCCCTAAGACACTTTTAGATTCAGATACCACGTTTATCCCTAAGACCTGAGCACTTCCTGCTGTGGGAATTAATAATCCTGATAAAATCTTGAAGAGGGTTGTTTTGCCAGCACCGTTTGTTCCTAAAAATCCGTAAATAGTGCCTTTTTCAATGTGTATACTACAATTTTTTAGTACCTCATGAGTGAGGAAAGTTTTGGTGATATTATCGGTTTCAACTGCTAAATTACTATTCATTTCTTTGTTCTCCTTCAAAATACAATTTTTGCAATAAATTGACTGTTTTTTTAATTAATACATCACTCAGTACATCAACTCCCATTTTTATCATCATGGTTTGCAAAAATTTTAAACGCGCATCTAATTTTTCAATTGTTCCATTGAAAACTGCAGGATCACACCAAACATTTAACAACAATAGAAAAGTTTCCGCGATTTCATCAGGGAAATCTGTTGTTAACGAGCCATCTTCAATGCCCTTCTTGATTATTTCTGCAATAAAAGGTGCCCCATTATGTACAGAATCTTTCATGTATCTTAAAACAAATTCAGCACTTTTCATGCGAGCAGACATCACGTCATCTAAGCAATGGACCTCCTGACTATCAATGTTTTTCTCAAGTATGAATTGCAATTTTTCTTTTCCATTAAGTGTCTCAGCTTCTAACAGCCATCTTTCCATTATTTCCCGAATAGTTACCTCCTGCTGAGTTGTGACAGCCTCGACAATTTCTTCTTTTGATTTGAAATGATGATAAATAGCACCTTTTGAAATTCCAGCAGCCGTAGCAATATCATTCATACTTGTATTACTAAAACCTTTTTCTAAAAAAAGATTTGCGGCGTGAGACAGAATCTCATTGATTGTACCTTGCGAGTCATATTTTTTTGCCATATAAAACTCCTTAATACCGACCGGTCGGTTTTTTTAAAATAGTAGCATTTAGTCACCGATATGTCAACAGGATCAGATTCAATAGCTAGGACATATTTTTGTGAGAGATGACTTTATGTTGAGTATCCTGTATTTCATTAAGAGATACAGGATACTCAACATGAAGTTATCTCTCGCAGAAAGTGTCTCATCTATTGACTCTGATCCACTCTATTTCTTCTTGACTATCTTTTATCTGGATTTACCTATTTCAGCTTGATACTAAATCCCGAAATGAATAACAAATTTATCTTCAGCTATAGCCGTTTCCAAAATTTGCTTTAAAGTATCCCATTCATCACCTACGAAATATTTCGCTTGCTCTGATTCATTCCCCGCCAAAAATGCTTCCACCGTTTGAAGTAGTTTTTCAGCAATCTCAGGAGTGATAATAGTTATTCCATAATAATTGAACCCTTGATCTTTAGTATCTAGGTTATTCCAATACATTTTCACATCCTTGAAAACATTATAATTCTCTTCAATAAATTGATCTTGAATTTTAATACTAGTACTTTTGTACTTTCTTGGATTAAGATCTTTGGGTATTTCTTTGCATAAAATAAAATCATGAATAAGACTTCCTGTCAGGGGACTTCCATCTATGTGCAAAACTTGCTTTCCATTAGAAAGGCAGTCTTCCAAAAATGACCTGAATTTCGCATACTCTGGTGAAATGCTACTTTTTAAACTAATACAATTTTGAACATACAAGATATCTTCCCTATCGAGTAAAGTATCATTTCCACTAAGTCCGTAAACTTTCTTTTCCGAATTATATTCAGTGAATTGATGCTTATTCAAGCAATTACCTAAATCTTCTATTAAACGATTCGATATTTGAATGTAATCATCCTTTTGAAAAAATTGAATTTGAAAATTTTCATCATACTTATAAAATTTATGATTTAACATATTTACCTCCAAAAAACATTTCCAAATAATTGGATAGACTCTATCTTATAAAACTTTAATTCAGTTACTTGATCGTTCCGTGTGAAATGATTTTGTAATCTAAAATTTTAGGTTGTCCAAGTAAATCCGTTCCCATGACGTGTTCTAAATCAATATATTTACCATTGTGTTCATACCTATATACATTAGGAGTTTTTCCTTGAACCATTTTTTTAGGTTTGGTACCTTTTTTCAATACAGTGTCTTTGAAGGCATCTGCTTTTCTCGTATAATCATTAAAATCTTTAGCTCCAACTTCATTTCCGTGTTCATTGTAGTGGTATTCCGCATCCGACTGTTTATTCTTACCACCCCAATCAGAATATTTAGACTCACTATAATTATTCCCATTCAGACTATTTTGCATCACCATGTTCGCATGTGCTCCAATTGCTGCAGTGGCTGCTGTTACTAATGCCATTTCTGCTGCAATCATACTTGGTATCGCTGGAGTTGCAGTTCCACCACTACCAACTTCCACAAACAAATCGAATGTTCCGCTTCCAACAGTACCTGCTGCAAACGTTAATCCTGCTGCAACATACTCTGTCATTGCTTGAGCTAAACCAGCTAGTTTCCCAAAGAATATACCATTATTGTATGCTGGATTTTCCTTAATCCAATCTTGATCTAACCACATTGCTAGTCTTGAATTTATAGGAAGTACTATATTATTATTGTGTAGCGTCTGCTTGATATATCCAGCACCAAATGAAGCTCCTGTTTCAATAATATTTTTTCCAGCCTTTTTAGCCTTAGTACAGAAATTGGTCAATGTATTATTTAAAGAATCTCCCCAGTTTTTAAGCAGGTTCTGCCCTTCCTTAGTCTTTGGAATACCCTTATTTCCAGTAGCCTTAGCATAGGCACTGCTAACATATTGTTGACGCTGAGAAGTTTGAAACGCTACTTGCTGCGCATAACTATTATGACCGTAACTAATTGGTGCTCCAGCTGCAGTTGGATAGTAGCCTCCGAAAGAAGAACTATATCCCGCTGCATAGTTTCTGGCTACCGCTGGTGAAAGGAAATTTTGTACCCCAGTCAAAGCTTTGCTGACAACATTTTTAGCACCGTTAAAAACATTACCAACAAACTTTTTAGCACTGTTCCATGCGTTACTTACAAATTTTTTGGTACTGTTCCATGCATTACTTACGAATTTCTTAGTACTATTCCATGCGCTGCTAGCCTTTTTCTTCACACTAGACCATGCACGTTGGAAAATATTCTTCTTATGCCCAGTCGGATCCGTATAATTAATCGGATTATTCTCAACATAGGTATACCCATTTTGACTAAGTGGATTGTCTTCTTCGCCTTCGTAACTATCTTGAGTAAGGAAGGTTCCAGTTTGACTATCGTAGTAGCGTGCCCTTAGATAATTATACCCTGTTATGTCTTGTGCTTCACCTGTATAACCGTACGGATTTCCAGTATCATCTACTTCTTCTGACATTCCGAATACTGAATAGCTATTCGTGCTGTTAAGCTCTCCATCCTGTGTCATGCCTGTCACACTGCCTCTAGCATCCGTCAGATATTGATACTCTTCCTTCGTTTGTTCATTCATGTAGCTGAGCCGTTCGTTCCCATAGGTATAGGTTTCGCGAGCCTTTAGTTCATCATCATACGTTTGAAGTACTTGCGTATTTTCTTGGTTAACATCATTTACGTAGTTTCGTACTTCGTAATAGTTATAGCTGTCCTCTCGAGTGGTATAAGGAATCAATACTTCCTGTACCTCAGAAGAGTAGGTCACTTCGCCTTCACCTGGCAGGTTGCCTAAGCTTGGCGGATTAACAACAATTCCTTCCTCATTCGCTCGATCCTTCGCAATTTTTTGATGATAGGCATGCGAGACAGTGTCAAAGACATCCATCCAAAGATTACCGACTGTTTCCGGTAGACTTGAAATTCCTTGAATAACATTCTCGCTAAATCCGTACCAGAAGAGGGAATTTTCTTCCCCATTCGGACATGTTTTCGGTGATTTTCAGCCACCAGTGTTTGGTATCTTGTTAGACGAAGACGATGATTTACCTGAAGAAGATTTCTTTGCATCCTTTTCTTTCCGTTTGAAGAGCTGATAGGCTGTTTCATCTTCTGTAAATATTTTCTCACAATCAAATTTACTTAAACGGTCTTCTTGTAAATCCAAATGTTGTAATCCGGTAGAGACCCGAGTGTATCCGATTTTAAAAAAATCTATTTCAAAAACTATTGTGCCCTAACTTCATCTTCATAGTTTTTTTGAACATAGATTCTGATACGGGATGTTGAACACGAAAAAGATTCCTTACGATAAAAAACTAACAAAAAAAGGTGTACAGAAAAGGGTCATTTTCTGTACACTAAAACAGCATTTTAATTGACGAAAAAATTTATATAATAGTTGTACCTTCGTTTGTTAATTTGAGATTACTATTGACTCAAACTACTTCTTGTTAGAGCATCCTATTACTCATTTTTTATTTAACCATTTTTCTTCACCATAATAGATTCCTTCTGGTTTAATTTCCTTCAATAATTCTTTTGCTGCATCATACAGCTCTTGTATATTAGCTTCTAGTCTGTCTGGTAACAATGACTCTATATCTTCTAATTCAGTTCCCAAATGCACAATATCAATGATTCTTTTATCTACACCTTTTCTTCGTAAAATATTTAAAGTGTATGGACTAAATAGGTATTGTTCACACTCTTCTATTGCCAGTATGCCACTTTTTAAAGAGTCTAATAATCCAATAATACACACCAACAACATTATGCCAGAATCTGTTTTATTACGTGTAGATAGCTTCATTTTTGTTCTCATCTTTTCCTCCTACTATTTATTTAATCCATTACTCCACTTATTTTTAACTTTTACATCAAAAACCTTTCCTGACTTACTTTCAAAATAATGTATTGAAACTTTATTACCGTTTTTATCATACCCATCTTTGTATACTTTTTTCCATTCTCCTGATTCAATTTTCCTCAAATCTTCTAATGCTTCTCTATTTGTAACCTTATTTTTTTGAAGACCATTTTTCCTTGGTGTGAATCCTTCAGGATATTTTGGTGCATCTTTTATTCCATTATAAACATTTTTTATACCTGAGCCAGAACTATAATTACTACCATTCATCATACTTTGAATAGACTGTCCTAAAACCATAGTTGCATGTGTGACTGTTGCTGCTGATGCAGCTGTAGCGACAGGAGATAAAGATAAACTTGCTCCACCTGTAAATGGTGATGCAGAAACACTTACGCCATTTCCACCGGCAAACATCGCCGCAGCAGCATTATATTCCACTGCTGCCTGAAAGAAACCTGATAGTTTTCCTACAAAAACTCCTGTATTGTGTCCTGCGTTTTCTTTAATCCAATCTTTATCAGTCCACATTGCAAATCTAGAAGTTGGTGAAATGGTTATTCCGTTATTTTCTGCTACTTGTTTAATAAAACCTACACCAAACGAAACTCCTGTTTTAACAATATCTTTTCCAGTTTTTTTAGCGTTAGTACAGAAATTCGTCAACGTATTTTTAAAAGAATCTCCCCAGTTTTTAAGCAGGTTCTGCCCTTCCTTAGTCTTTGGAATACCCTTATTTCCAGTAGCCTTAGCATAGGCACTGCTAACATATTGTTGACGCTGAGAAGTTTGAAACGCTACTTGCTGAGCATAACTATTATGACCGTAACTAATTGGTGCTCCAGCTGCAGTTGGATAGTAACCTCCGAAAGAAGAACTGTATCCCGCTGCATAGTTTCTGGCTACCGCTGGTGAAAAGAAATTTTGTACCCCAGTCAAAGTTTTGCTGACAACATTTTTAGCACCGTTAAAAACATTACCAACAAACTTTTTAGCACTGTTCCATGCGTTACTTACAAATTTTTTGGTACTGTTCCATGCATTACTTACGAATTTTTTCGTGCTGTTCCACGCATTGCTTGCTTTTTTCTTCACATTGGACCATGCACGCTGGAAGATATTCTTCTTATGCCCAGTCGGATCTGTATAGTTGATCGGATTATTCTCGACATAGGTATACCCATTCTGACTAAGTGGATTGTCTTCTTCACCTTCGTAACTATCTTGAGTAAGGAAGGTTCCGGTTTGACTATCGTAGTATCGTGCCCTTAGATAATTATACCCTGTTATGTCTTGTACTTCACCTGTATAACCGTACGGATTTCCAGTATCATCTACTTCTTCTGGCATTCCGAATACTGAATAGCTGTTTGTACTGTTAATCTCTCCATCCTGCGTCATGCCTGTCACACTACCTCTGGCATCCGTCAGATATTGATACTCTTCCTTCGTTTGTTCATTCATGTAGCTGAGCCGTTCGTTCCCATAGGTATAAGTTTCACGTGCTTTTAGCTCATCGTCATAGGTTTGAAGTACTTGCGTATTTTCTTGATTGACATCATTTACGTAGTTTCGTACTTCGTAATAGTTATAGCTGTCCTCTCGAGTGGTATAAGGAATCAATACTTCCTGTACCTCAGAAGAGTAGGTCACTTCGCCTTCACCTGGCAGGTTGCCTAAGCTTGGCGGATTAACAACAATTCCTTCCTCATTTGCCCGATCCTTCGCAATTTTTTGATGATAAGCATGTGAGACCGTGTCAAAGACATCCATCCACAGATTACCAACTGTTTCTGGCAGACTTGAAATTCCTTGAATAACATTCTCGCTAAATCCGTACCAGAAGAGTGAATTTTCTTCCCCATTCGGACTTGTTTTCGGTGATTTTCTGCCACCAGTGTTAGGAACCGAGTTTGATGAAGAGTCCGATTCACCTGCAGAAGATTTCTTTGCATCCTTTTCTTTCCGTTTGAAGAGCTGATAGGTTGTTTCGTCTTCTGTTCGACTGGCTGTGAACACGCGATTGTCATCCCCATCATACAGAGCTGCCATCAGGAGACCTTGATTATCTTTTACCGCAAGCAAACGATTTTCCGTATCATAGATATAATCTAATACTTCGTCGGTACCGCTTTGTTTAATCCGATTACCATTCTTATCGTACTCATAACGGATGGTTTGTTCAGAATTTTCCATACTGATCAATCGATTATTGTCATCATACGTAAAATTAGTCGTTTGTTCTTTCCCATCGATGGTTTCCGTGCTGCTTAGTTTGTTTCCAGCTAGATCATAAGAATATGCGTAGCTGGCTAACTCATTCTTTTTCTTCTTATCAGAGACCGTCATTTGAGCAACTTGACCAAGACTATCATACTCATAGGTTTGAACGATGATCTTGCCATCTTGAGTAATCGTTTCTTCAGAAACATAATTATCTGCATCGTAAGCGTACTGATAAGAGGCAATTGTTTTTCCTTTCTTATCTTGATGGACGATTTTCTCCACTCGATTATCCAAACGATAACTTAGCGTTGAGACTGTTCCATCCTTACGTTTGATCTTCGTCATGTTTCCTGCTTCGTCGTATTCATAAGTGGTCGTTTTATTATCGCTATCAGTTACCTTTGTTAGACGATCTAATTCATCGTAGTTGTATTTAACTTCTGATCCATCCGCATAGGTTAGTTTCTCGATATTTCCATAATCATCGTAGTCGTACTTGATTAGACTACCATCGCCTTGACGAACACCAGTGATTTCATCTTCCTCATTGTACTCATAATTCGTTTGACCGGTTAAATCATTCATGGATACCCGACGACCTTCTGCATCATAGGTATACATGACCGTACCATCCGATTTTTCTGAATAGTTCACCTGCAGAAGTTGATCTAACTTATTGTAATCGTACTTGATCGTTTTCCCGTTGGCTTGCTGAACACTGTCCAGACGATTGTCTACGTCGTAGGTATATTTCGTCGTGTCTCCTAAGCTGTTCACTTTTTCGACTACATTGGACAACTCGTCATATTTGTACTTTGTCACTTTGCCATTTCCGTTGGTGATTTCAGTTACATTTCCGACTGAATCGTAGGCATAGCTGGTTTTAGAGGCTTTATCTCCTGATCCAGTAGTTGCTTCGATTAATTGGTCAGCCTTATCATAGCTATAGCTGTTTACCCGCTGTCCACCGGAAGTAACATTGGTTAAATTATTGTTCCCATCGTAAGCAAATTCGTTGAAGGCTCCTTCACTGGAGGTTACCTTTGTTAGTCGATTGTCTTTATCATAATTGTACGTTGTGATTCGTCCGGCTGTATCTGTCTCAGCGATTAAACGGTTTTCTTCGTCATAACTGTTAGTGGTTACCTGTCCTAATGGATTAACGGTTTCTGTAAGATTCCCATTTGGATCGTATTTGTAGGTTTCTTTACGTTTGCCATTAATTGTTCTTGTGGTTAATTGTCCTACAGGATCATACTCGTAAGCTGTTTGACGACCGGTTGGCTGGGTCACTGTTTCCAAGCGATCTAGCACATCATAGCTATAATTTGTTTTTATACCGCTAGGGCTTACTGCTTCAACTAAATTCCCAGCTTCATCATAGTCAAAAGTAGTGGTTAAATCAGCAGGATCAGTGGTGGTAAGCAGTCGTCCAGCTTCATCATAGGTGTACTTGGTGGTACGTTTTGATTGATCTTCTTGCTGAATCAAATTGCCAGACACATCATAGCTATAACTTTGAGACAATCCTTTAGGTGCTGTCTGTTGACTTAAGCGCCCAAGCTTGTCATAGGCATAGCTATATTTGGCACCAGTTGGCAAAGTACGACTCATCGCTTGTCCATAAAGGTCGTTTTCATAGGTTGTTTGGTGCCCATTCTCATCAGTTTCCGACAGAAGACTGCCCGTTTGGTCATAGGTATATTGACTTACACCACCCGTTGGTTTTGTAACACTTGCCAAGCGGTTCATTTCGTCATAGGTATAGCTGGTCGTATTTCCTTCTCCACTTGTTTCTGTCAGTGGATTGCCCAGATTGTCATACGAATAACTTTGTACGGCTCCTGTTGGACTGACTTTCTCCATTAGATGATTCAATGGATCGTATTTTAATGCTGTTGTATTTTCTTTTGCATCTGTATAAAGGATTAAGTTTTGATTGGCGTCGTATCCATAACTGGTTTTTTCACCCTTTTCATCGGTTATGCTCGATACATTTCCCAGTACATCATACGTATAGGTAATGACTCCTCCGGCTGGATTCGTTTCTGTCACAATTTGATTAATATCATCATAAGTGTAAGAGGTTATCCGTCCTTTGTCATCTGTTGCTTCTTTGAGATTGCCATTTTTATCGTAGCTGTACGTCGTTAGTTTTCCTTCAACATCTGTCGAGGTTAACATATTCCCCATGTCATCATAGGTGAAGGCTTCACTTGTTTTATCGACATATTCTACCTTGAGTAAGTTACCTTGAGTGTCATAAGCATACGTAGTGGTTTCACCTAGACTATTAGTTTCTGTGAGACGTTTGCCGTGATTATTGTAGGTATATGTCTCATCTAACCCCTGATTGTCCTTCACATGAACCACTCGATCACTTGCATCATAGTCGTACTCAGTGACTAAACCGTTCGAATGTGTTTCTTTCACCAATCGGTCCAGAGCATCGTAGCTGTTAGTTAAGGTTGTCCCATCTGGTTTCTCGATCTTTTCTGTTTGAGCTGTTGGGGTGTAGGATAGCTTGTGAACATTCCCATTCTCATCTGTGATAGCTGTTGGATAACCGAGTTCGTTATAGGAATAAGTCTTTTGGTTGCCAAGAGCATCTGTGGAACTGGTTATTTGTTCTATCTGATTATAGGAATAGGTTGTTTTATTTCCTAATCCATCCGTTACAATTGCTGGGAGATTGTGACCGTTATACGCAGTGCTGGTTGTGTAACCTGCTGCATCGGTAACACTCGCCTGGTTGCCGTTACCATCATAAGAAATCGATGATTTGTTCCCAAGTGCGTCAGTAATTGTTTCCAATGCGCCGCCTTTTGTATACGTATAAGAAGTTTTCTTCCCTCGAGCATCAGTGAAAGATAAAATATTTCCCATTGAATCATAGGTGTACGTATTTATTTCTTGGTTGGGATGAGTCACTTGAGTTACATTTCCCAATGAGTCATAGGTATAGCTGGTAGTTCGCCCGTCTACTGTTTCACTTAGCTTATTCCCATTAGCATCATACTCATAAGTAGAGACTACTCCGGCCTCATCAGTACTCTTAATCACTTGACCTAGATCATCATATTCCATGATCACTTGGGTTCCATCAGGATGTTCCGTTTTAATGATATTACCGGAGGCATCATAGGTATTGCTGGTTATCTGATTTAATGGATCCGTGATGGTTGCGATTTGATTAGCTACTTCGTCATAGGTATATGTGCTGTTATTTCCAGCTTCATTAGTATCGCTTAGCAGTCGTCCTAGTGCATCTCTTTGATAGGTCAACGTTTGACTAGCAGCATCTGTTTCACTTAATAGACGGTTCCGCTGATCATAGACATAAGTGGTGCTATTCCCTTCAGCATCGGTCATTTGGATTCTATTGCCGACACCGTCATAGACGTACGAATAGCTGCCGCCTTCGCCATTTGTCTTGGTCAAGGGGTTTCCAACTGCATTATAGGTATAGCTCGAAGTAAAGCCATTTCCGTCAGTTTGAGCGATTACTTGACCAGCACCATCAAAGGTATAAGCGGTCTTCTGCCCATCTGGTGTAGTTTCACTGGTTTTCCGTCCCTCATTGTCATAGGTTAGCGTTGTAACTCCACCTAGAGGATTCGTCATGCTAACTGGAAGACCATGAGAATTATAGTCAATAGTTGTTGTCCCTTTAAGGGGATTCACTATTTTATTTAGGAATGCCCCGGAATAACCATAAGATGTTGTATTTCCTTCAGAATCGGTCGTGCTAGTCACACGTCCTTGTTTATCTACTTCAAAAGCTGTACTCGGACGATCATTGATTTGAATAGCTTTTAAATTACCAGAGCCATCGTAGGTATAGAGAGTTCTCTTGCCATCAAAGTCAACTTCACTGGTAATATGATTTTTTGCATCATAGGTTGCTTGTTTTACAGCACCATCAAATCGTGTTTCGGTTAGGATATTTCCATTGTCATCGTAGGTATAGCTGGTGGTCTGACCTGCTTCATTTGTCTCACTCGTCAGCCTGTTAGCTGCATCATAGGTGTTAGAGACACTTGTTCCATCAGGATAATCGATTCCCGTTGTCCTGTATTGCTTATCATAATGATAGGTGGTACTGTTTCCGTTCCCATCCGTTGTATGTGTTTGTCCATTGCTATACTCAAGAGTGGATACTGCTCCTGTACCATCTACCTGCTTTACAACGCGTCCTTCTTTGTCATACGTATTTTCAATAATCTTGGTTCCATTTCCGTCATACCAAGCAGTCATAAGACCTTCGTTATCATATTCGTACCGAGTTTTTACACCCGTTGAATCAGTAAAGCCAGTTAAATGTCCAGTGCCATCATATTCATAGGTTAATTTGGACCCATTAGGCACAGTAATACTTCCGATATACCCTTCTTCGTTCATAGAAACATTGTAAAGAGCTCCTGTAGGATCAGTGATTGCTGTTAATTGTGCATTCTTATTATAATCAAGCTTAGTAACGTTCCCTTTTTCGTCTTTCTGACTCGCCAGAAGACCAAAATAATTAAAGATTTTTTCTTGATTTTCACTATCTGTAATATGGTATTCTTTGACAGTGTATTTTTCTTTTCCATTGCCAAAATCGGCTTCTTTTGTTTCTTTATCTTTCACTGACAGAGTTAAGTCGTACCCTTCAGGCGCCACATACTTGTTGCCCTCTTTTTTTAACTTTAAGATACTGCCATCGGTCCGCGTATAATAAAGATTGCCTTTTTCATCACTGGTTACCTGCTCGTTGTAGGCAAACGACCATCCTCGACCAAAGAGACTATTATAATCTGCCCCTTTAGAATTGTATGAACGGGTTATCTCGAAGTCGCTAGTAAAACTCGGAATCGATACATCTGTACGATCTAGATAAAAATTCCCAGTATTAAGGTTGATTGGTTCAAATCCAAACTCACAATGCAGTCCTCGCCCCATTAATAAGCTGTCAATATCCTCTTTTGTTCCATCAGAAAGCTTTGGTGGATTATAAGGTTTATCCGCATTCTTTTTCGGATTACGAATAAAGAGTGTATTATTACTCAAAAGAAGCATATCCTGCACACGGTTATCATAAACAATTTGTGCCAACGGAACGCCATAATAAGCTGCTATTTTAGGCAGAGTATCATATTGAGTAACCTTATAAACAACGAATTTTTCGCTATTCTTCTTTCCGCTGCTATTTCCATCCTTTTTACTCTCAGCATCTATCGTATAAACTTTATTAAAATCAGGACTAGTAAAAGGGATTCCAGTTTGCCAATTGGATAATTTGTCTCTATATTTGGTTGTTCCCTTTGGAAAATATGAATCAAACAAACTTGAATTAGGATACTTGTAGGAATAACTTGCATAAGACTGTCCGCTATAGCTCTTTCCTGCATCACTCAATTCGTAATCGACAATCGCTCCAGGAGTAGTTAACCCATCTGAAAACACCCCTTGAAATTGCAGCTTCCCGCTTTTGTCTGTTAGCATCATAGAACGAAGTGCAACAGAAGTATCCTTAAGTGGATAATTTGCATCAACCGGATCAGGAATCGACCAATTAATCGTCATACTTGGTCGTTTGTCCGGAGTGAAGTCTACCTGTCCTGGGCCGCCAGTTGAATAAGTTGTATAGAAGGCTCCACCATAATCATTTTCATTAGTTGCTTGAACAACGATTCCATAGTTTGGACTTGTTCCTTGAACCCAGCTGTTTACCGCATCTCGAATATCAAAATTGTGCATTCCATGTTTAGCAGGACTAATAGCTTTTTCGCCTGTAGGCTCTTGTGACAGACCCACAGAGTTATCCCAGGTTAAAGCGTTAATATCATAATCCTGTGTTAGTTTGTAGCTAGAAAAAGTCGCAGTTGTTTGTGGATATTGGATATATTGGTACAAATTATAGGTAGCATTATCGATTTTTGCTTCTTTCGGAATCTTCGAAAAATCATAGTTTACTTTGGTATAGATCCTGGTACGACCCACATCCTTGGCATTCCATATACCGGTCATTGCTTGTGTGATATATCCAACATACCCATAGCCACGTCCTTGATAAGTTCCATGAACAGAACTGGTTACCGTATCAATCAGGTTTTCAGTTGGAACTGTTACTGTAGGATCGATTCGAACAGGATATGCTCGATTTGTGTCCTTAAGCCACTCTTCACTTGCATCAATTGTCAGTTCATACTTATCTTTTTGTTCTTTTAAGCTTAATTGAATCTCATCACTCGTTTCCCCAGCACTATCGATCATTACAGGAGCAGACAATACAAACAGAACTTCCTTTTTTCCTTTTCTGGTAATAATGACCTGATTGTTTTCTACAGTTGCTGAGTATTTATCAGAAGAAAAATAGTAAGTAAACTGATGCTTCTCTCGCCATTCCTCCAAAATAATTTCTTCTTTAACGCCATTATCAGTAATTGTATACTGGACATCATCTGCTTCATCGACATTGTTGTACAAAAGAGCATTTTCTTTTACTGTGGCATTTTCATAGGTCACATCTTTAGGAATTAGCTCTAATGTATCTTTTCCTTTAGAAACTTGAATCCCTTGATTTTTATCTACTTTACTAGGCAGCACAACATCTACTGGACTGCTGTTGGGTTTAAAGACTGTTCCATCACTTTGATTATCGGTTATCAGACTTAAATCAACAGGTGTTTCCGTCCCCTCGTCATCTTTGTACGTTTTTACATCTCCGCTAATATAAGTGATGAAATGTGTTTCATCCACTTTATAAATTTGTTCTTGTCCATCTACTAAGATCGGTTCGCCATACTTTTCTCTTAAAGCTTCTTCTTCAATACTATTCTTTTTCTCTTCTACTTCGGGTAAACGAACCTCATAGTCTTTGGGTTCTTCAGCTTTATTTTCCGTTGACTCTTCCGGTTGGGTCTTACCTTCCTCTTCCGACTGCTCACTAGAAGACTGACCTGTTTCCTTTACCTCTTCAGTAGAAGGAACCTCAACTGAATTTCCTGCATCAGGAACAACAGATTCTTGAACACTTTCAATCGTATCCTTGTAATAATTTTCTGCCTTGCTTTGATCAACTGCTTCTTTAATATCCTCCGCATATGCAATAGGCATACTTCCCATTATCAAGCTTACCAACATGACATATTTAACAAACTTCCCTAAGTTCTTCTTCATATCTTCTACCCCTAACAAAATTTTTAAGATCGGATCAATTCCTTATAAACAACTCCTATCGCAATAACTAAGTCAGCAATGAACATCGCTAACGAACCCATCATTGGGAAGGCCAGACTAATCCCTATAGATATACTTAATAGTAGAAATACACCCAGTAACATTTTTTTTAATAATGGATTTTTCCAACTAAAGGGTTTCTCTAACAGGAGAGTGAGACAATAATAGATAAAAGCAAACCGTAAAATTCCTTGTATATAAGTGGTCACAACCCAAATGAAGCTCTTCACCCATTCATAGCTCATGGCTGTGGACCGATAAATCCCCTCTCCAATTAATCCAAGGGCAACTCCAGAAATTAGAACCACCAGTACGTAATTTCTAATTGCTACGCGTGCCTTGTCCTTGGAAGAAACGCGTTTATAGAACTGGTAAAACAAAATCAGCAACAGGCCTAAGCCTACACTTATCGTTAAAACACCTAAAACATAAAATAGATTGGCGTTCCTGTTAGCATCAAACATAGAAACCAACAGCTCATTTAAAAATAAGTAATTGCCCATTCCATAAAACATCAAACCTAAAACATACATAAAAAAATAGAGTCTTTTTGGCGCTATCTTTAATTGATTTTTAAACTGGTCTTCTTTCTCTTTCAATCGCGTGAACAACAAATCTTCTCCCCCCATCTTCCGCATCACAAGTAGATAAAATTAATAACCTGTCAGTAGTTTTTCTCTTTAATTCACGATAATTCCCACCTAGCTCTACAGAAAGCTCTTTGATTTGCCCAAAATAAGCATTTACGGCATTCTTATTTTCTAGATGAAACGTATGATAAATGTGTTCATCGGTAAAACTGTATGCCGCAAAAACCTCATAAGAGATCTTTTCCTGCTGTGTTTGGACGGTAACTCGCTTATTTTTGTTAAAAAATTCAGGATCCGCAAAGTATGATAGTGTGCCAAACATAGTCCCATCCTGTGTGGCATGACCATAAATAATAGTTGCCAAATCATTGAAATCCTTTGCATTTACTCGTTCTGTAAAAATTGCGCCATAGATCGATTCGTTATGATCGACATCATGGCTAAGATAGTAGCTGTCATCAGTTGGATGCTGTGCAACAGGATAATCAATATTCGTATCCTCAACATGCAAGTATGCATAGACTTCTTTGTCGTTGCTGAGAGAACTAAGCGTTTTTTCAGAAGCTGCCTCCATTGACAACTCATTTAAGTGAGTCACCTTAACCCAACAGAAACATAGAATGCCTAGTATTAAAATAAAAGTAAGGAATCGCTTCAATTAATCACCTCTCCTTCAAAGTTCATTTGCGAAGAGACCAACAAATAGCTCTTCACTTTTCGTCATTTCACCAGTAACCATTAAAATAATGCAGCTTATTTTCAAAACGAAAAAATATAGTAACTACCAACAAACTTCATCTCCCACCTCTTTCAATTTACTCACTATGCACGAAACAATCTGTACAAAAATATAACTCATTGATTTCTTTTGCTTTTTCTCACACCCGCAAGTTATTTGCGTCATAAACGCTGAAATATCTACTCAAACACAGCCTCATTTTTTGTGAAATCAGTAGACCTGCCACTCTTCATTAAAAAAAGTAAAATATTAATAAAAAGGGCATATTAATAAAAGTATAAAATATTTGGGAATAAGAAGAGGTTTTTCATCATAAAAGACTCTTTTTGGTTCATAATCGGTAGTATAATGAGATTCTTCTCCCTCTCAACTACGAGGTTCAGATGAAATTATTCAACACTAAAAATAAAGATTAGAAGTTTTTGCTGTACAAAAATAGTATATAAATAAATCACATATAACTTGCCTGCACTTATTCAATCTTTTGGAAAACTCGTACAAGTCAGAAGTATCAAAAGTACTTTTGTATTGCTTAATTTCTTGAAAATCTACTTTTTGAACAAACAATTTTCCAGAAAACATACCTGATTTTCAAACAGGTTTAAATAACCTTCGTTTTCTATTTCCTTCCCATTGACATTTATTCAGCTAGCCTTTAGACTGTAACCTACAATAACTAAATACGAGATGCCTCAATCAATGAGGTAGAGGTCGCGAAGCTTATTAATCCTGTGGAGTGCAAGAGACATGAAGAAGCAGGTCTAGGAAGTTTCGCCGAAATGTACAGAATTCTCTTTTTGTTCTGTATGTTGGGACGCAAGCGAATAACTTGCGGACTGTCTTAGCAGTGATGCTAAGTTGCGCTATGTTTTGTGAGAGGAACATCTTATAGTTGCAAGCGGCCTTTGTTTTCTGGCGGCTTTTTTCTTTTTGTTGGATTTACTTCGCAAGAACAGGCACCTGTCTCGTTTATCATAGTAAAGGGGAGAAAAACATGAACAAAAGATTTTTTTCAGTTATCGCATTTATCGCTTTGTTTGTATCATTTCTAGGTCTGCCGCTGGTGTCACAGGCAGATGATAAAACACCAGAAGGAGAACTGCGGGTCGGCATGGAAGCCGGCTATGCTCCATTTAACTGGACGCAAAAGGATGATCGCAACGGCGCGGTCCAAATCCAAGGAGATAAATCCTATGCGGGTGGTTACGACGTCGAGATTGCAAAGAGAATCGCTGATAAAATGAATCGTAAGCTGGTCATCGTTAAGACTGAATGGGATGGCCTGTTGCCAGCCTTACAATCAGGCAAAATTGATGCCGTTATTGCAGGGATGTCACCGACGGAGGAACGACGTAAGGAAATTGACTTCTCTGATGATTATTATGAATCACAGCTAGTTATTATTACTCGCAAGGATTCCAAATATGCAAAAGCTACTTCCTTAAAAGACTTCTCTGGAGCAAAAATTACTGCCCAGCTAAGTACGTTCCATTATGGCGTTATTGATCAAATTCCCAATGTAAACAAACAGCAGGCCATGGATAATTTCCCTGCTATGCGAGTTGCCCTAGAATCAGGTACGATTGATGGGTATGTCGGTGAACGTCCTGAAGGGGTCACCGTTGAATCAGTAAATCCAGATTTGAACATGGTAGAGTTTCCAGAGGGTCAAGGATTCCAGACTAACCCAGAGGACGTGCAGGTATCTGTAGGTATGCGTAAAGGTGATCCTGTATTATCCGAAGTAAATCAGGTTTTAAGCACTATTTCTGCTGATGAACGTACGGATATTATGGATCAGGCGATTAAAAATCAGCCGGCTAGCGAAGAATCTACTACAGAAAGCGGCAAGCAAGAAAATGTATTTGTCCGTATCTTGAAACAAAATGGCATGATGTTCTTACGAGGAACAGGTATGACTCTGTTGTTAGCAATTGTTGGTACGACTGTTGGTACTGGAATCGGCTTGTTAATCGGGGTCTTTCGGACTATACCTGAATCAAAAAATAGCGCCAAACGCGGTATGCAAAAGGTGGTTGGCTGGCTGCTGAATGCATATATCGAAATTTTCCGCGGTACACCAATGATCGTTCAATCAGCCGTTATCTACTATGGAATTGCGATGGCTTTCGGAATCGACTTGAACCGAACCGCCGCTGCTTTGTTTATCGTTTCAATTAACACCGGAGCGTATATGTCTGAAATTGTCCGTGGTGGTATCTACTCGGTTGATAAAGGCCAGTTTGAAGCAGCTCACGCGATTGGGATGACTCATGGACAAACCATGAGTAAAGTGGTATTGCCACAAGTATTGCGCAACATTTTACCGGCAACTGGTAATGAATTGGTAATCAATATCAAGGATACTTCTGTTTTAAGTATTATTTCTGTTTCTGAGTTGTTCTTCCAAGGGAAATCCGCGGCTGGAACCAACTATCTGTTCTTCCAAACCTACTTCATTATCTGTGTAATTTATTTTGTCTTAACCTTCTCAGCCACTCGTCTATTGCGCCTTGTCGAGAAGAAAATGGATGGCCCAGATGCTTACGCACGTTTAGAAGAAACCGACGTTGCAATTGAAGCAGACAAATAATTTTAGGAGGTATTCTTATGGACAGCATTATTCAAATCGAACACTTGAAAAAAAGCTTTGGCGATAACCTCGTCTTAAAAGATATTAATATGACCGTGAATAAAGGCGAAGTTGTGACCATTATCGGGGCATCCGGTTCTGGTAAATCAACATTCCTGCGTTGCATTAATTTACTAGAAGCACCGACTGGCGGGAAAATCCTTTATAAAGGTGAAAACGTCTTAGCGGATGGCTATAACCTGCCAAAATATCGTACTCATTTAGGCATGGTTTTCCAATCCTTTAACCTGTTTAACAACATGAATGTTTTACAAAACTGTATGAGCGGCCAATTAACGGTGCTGAAACGCAACGAGGAGGAAGCTCGCAAGGTAGCGACTGAAAACCTGGAAAAAGTTGGAATGGCTCGTTTCATTGATGCTAAACCAGCTCAATTATCCGGTGGTCAAAAACAACGGGTGGCCATCGCTCGTGCATTGTCAATGAATCCTGAAGTAATGTTGTTTGATGAACCAACCTCTGCCCTAGATCCAGAGATGGTTGGTGATGTGTTAAGCATCATGAAAAACTTGGCAGAATCTGGCTTAACCATGGTCGTGGTAACTCACGAAATGGCCTTTGCCAAAGAAGTTTCTGACCGGGTCATCTTTATGGATCAAGGCTTGATTGCTGAAGAAGGCTCACCAGAGGACATCTTCGTTCGACCAAAGGAAGCCCGTACCAAAGAATTCCTGCGTCGGGTACTTCATCCAGAACCATAAAGTTAAAAGGAGCTTGATCATTCGATCAGGCTCCTTTTTTTGCAGGAAGTATCTTATGATAATACTCATCCGCCTTGCGATATGAAACGACCCACAAGCCAGATACCAAAAAGCGTCCCAGCATGCCGACTGCCGGATAAATAAACACGCCAGCCAATAAAATTAAATTAATAATCATTGACAAGCGGCTACGTTTATCGCGGCTTAAAACCTTCACTACATGACTATTGGGATCATTGGCTTGAATCACTTTTTTTGAAAATATGCCGAATGAAAAACTCCACATCCCATAAACCACTACATAAGCCAGCTCAGGCCAAAATTGATTGGGATTACGACCTACCCAGCTGGTAACTGCTGGACACAGCGTCAGCCAAAACAGCCAGAAAATATTGGCCCAAATCACTCCATAATTTATTTTCTCTGCCATCTGCATAACGCGATGATGATTCACCCAAATCACCGCTACAAAGATAAAACTAACTACGTAGGCTAATAGTGTGTTAAATATACTATAAAGAGATGCAAATGTCGGCGGATCTGGAATCTGAATATCTAAGACCAGGACGGTCAAAACAATTGCGACCACTCCATCAGTGAATGCTTCGAGTCTTGATTTTGTCATGTTTATCACCTTCATGCACAGCATACACGAAAAAAACATTTCCTGCATAAATTTAAACTTTTATAGCGGTTTCGTACCTATAAACTGACAGTTTTTAACAAATAAAGTACAATGTAGACAAGTCTCGGCTATTAAGCCTGTAAAGGAGGAAAATAAGATGCTTTATGAAGAACTGATGCTTGATTCATCGCTCCTTCTACGTTTTAAAATTTTCCACTATTTGAATCAATCCAGTATGCAAATTTTTCCAGTCAACCAATTATCTGATGTAATGGATTTGAACTACCAGCAAACAGTAATTGAATTAAATGAAATTGATCAAGAATTAAAAGATATCCATCCAGAGCACGAAAGTATTATGATGCGGGCCGGGAAGATTAATTTAGATAATCTCTCAGCTACTGTTGATGAGTACCGTTATCATTTATTGAAACAGTCTGTGCCATTCCAATTCATCTTATATTTTTTAAATGAAGAGATACCTACAATTAAAGCTTTTTGCGATGAATATTTTGTCAGCCGCTCCACTATTTCCCGTAAGATCAATCGGTTAAAACGCTATTTAAAAACCTTTAACTTACGTTTTACATACACCGAAGCAGGAATGTCTGGAGATGAACGACTGATTCGAATTGCGCTGTTTGATATTTTATGGTTAGGAACTCGAGGGTTAGATTATCCTCTGGAAGTCAATCAACAATTAGTAGATCAATCTGTTGAAACCTTTCAATCCTATTTTCCGCTGTCTCGTACCTATTTCGGCGTGCGGGAATTACGTTTATTCGCGGGAATTTCCCTACTGCGTCTAAACAAACAACATTTCACTAAATACGATTCACGCTACAATTTCTTGATGAAGGACAATCCTTACTACGATTTTACTTCACTAGGAAAAATTATTGACGTGCCATTAACCACTAGACAATTAAAGGGTGAGACCAGTTTCATTTATTTTCTGGCTCATTATGCTCCTTTTTATACTGTTCGTGATGACAGCAGTCTGAAGCAAACGATCCATGATTTTGATACTCGGCCAAACCCGGTGAATGCTTTTGTAACTGAATTTCGCCGTTTTGGCAAAAAGGCTCTATTTCCAGACAAGCCAGAGATTTTGGATGATCCATTGATTATCGGCAATCTGTTAAATATAACTTTTGCCTACTATATCTTCCGGCAACCCTTTCCAAATATCATGAGTATGGTGTTTAAGCCGAGTCAAAATCAGTCTTATGGTGAACATGTAATAGAACAAAACATTATGAATTTCATGCAAATAGTCGGTGAAAATCCTGACTATCAGTTCATACGTCCCGTGGGTGTACTGCTAGGAAAATCCTTCAAACACTTACTGATGCCCAGCTTCAATCAATTTCCTTATGCTCAGAATTTAAGGCTTGGAATTGCTATGGAGCATAATGCCATGTTTGTTCAGGAACTGTACCACTTCTTGGAGGACCTGCGCTTTGTTCAGGCAGAACCTTATGATGCTTCCTTGAAGGAGGACTATGATTTAATCATCAGCTCTTCCATGCTGTTAAGAAGCGAAAAAACGAAGCTGCCGATTTATGTTCTCGATCATAATTACAAAGAAAAAGATCTCATCCCTCTATACACGAAGCTGCGAGAAATTTATGGTCAGAAAAACCGGGCAAATGCGAAGTCATAAGAAATCGTTAAAGAAAAAGAAAAATTCAACGAACAAAATTCATCGATTTCCTATTCTTTGATCATGATTCTGTCACATTTAGCTTGTATTATATAGACATACCAACAAACAACCCTAACACTTTTTCATTTTTTAACTCCTTGCCTGCCGGCCACCCACCGGCAGGCTTTCTTGTTGTCGATTCTGTTTTTTGCAGATTATTAGGTCAGATTAATCCATTGGCTGGGCTTGTTAAAATTCGGAAGAAAAGTCAATTTTCCAGAAACTTAAAGATATATGATGAAGTTTATTAGAGCGTTTTTTTGATATTGACTCTATTTCTTATCATTCTGAGGAAAAATGAGTTTTTCAGAACCTATATAGTTAAACTCTTTTCAAGTTTTATGATTTTCCAATACTTCGTTCACAATTCTTTCACATTTTTCTTGTATTGTATATGTATACCAACAAACAACCCTAACACTTTTTCATTTTTAACTCCTTGCCTGTCGGCCACCCACCGACAGGCTCTTTTTTTAGCTATCTTACTCTCACAGGAAATAATCTAGAAATACAAGGGATCATTAAGTGTCTGTTTGCAAGCCAAGAGCACAATTATATCGTGAAAATTGCATAGCACGATTTTTTTGCAAGTTTTATGGTTTTCCCATACTTCATTCACAATTCTTTCACATCTTGCTTGTATTATATAAATATACCAACAAACAACCCTAACACTTTTTCATTTTTAACTCCTTGCCTGTCAGCCACCCACTGACAGGCTTTTTTGTATTTTTATTAATTTGATTTCAATATATGCAGAAAAATTGATAACATCTTTCAGTTAAAGAAAAACAGCAACTATGTCATAGAAACATTTTTAAAGTTTTCCAACACTTCATTCATAGTTCTTTCACATCTTGCTTGTATTATATAAGTATACCAACAAACAACCCTAACACTTTTTCATTTTTAACTCCTTGCCTGTCAGCCACCCACTGACAGGTTTTTTTAGGTGTTTCTAAAGTTTTTCTTGCCTATACGATTTTTCAACGTTTGTCAAGACTAAATTCATGACTTTTTCACATTTATCTTGTAGTATATAAGCATACCAACAAACAACCCTAACACTTTTTCATTTTTTTAACTCCTTTTCCCGTCGGCCACCCACCGACGGGTTGTTTTTTTGCCAGTCCAACTTTTTACAGCTTATCCTGCTCGATGCAAATTCTAAAAATATTCCATCATCTCAGCTTCATGCTGTTTAGTTGGATGGTAGGCGTTCGATATTATTTTCAGTTTAGAAGGCTCAGGCCTTATTTTTTTATCTAAAAAACCATTTCAGCACAAAAAAATGGAACCAGTTTTCTGATTCCATTTTGTCTGACTTATTTATTTTTTAGTTTCGAAAAGTGGACTGACTGGTTTGTTTTCATGAATACGTTTAATTGCATCCCCCATCAATTCACCTACACTGATTTCGTCAATTTTATCGATTTTGCGATCATCTGACAAATAGATTGAATCAGTTACTACTAAATGTTCAATTGCAGAGTCTTGGATACGTTGCATAGCAGGGCCGGATAACACAGGGTGCGTACAAGATGCATAAACTTGTTTTGCTCCTGCTTCTTTTAAAGCATTGGCTGCTAAGGTAATGGTACCGGCTGTATCGATCATATCATCGATAATCACACAAGTTTTACCATCAACGTTTCCGATGATGTTCATTACTTCCGCTACGTTCGCTTTTGGTCGTCGTTTGTCGATAATCGCAATCGGCGCTTTCAAAAATTCGGCCAATTTACGCGCACGAGTTACGCCGCCATGGTCAGGAGAGACAACAACTACATCATCGCCGCAAACACCTTGTTCAATAAAGTAATTAGCGATTAAAGGTGCCCCCATCAAATGATCCACTGGAATATCAAAGAATCCTTGGATCTGTGAAGCATGCAGGTCCAATGTTAACAGGCGAGTTGCTCCTGCTTTTTGGATCATGTTTGCAACTAGCTTCGCTGTAATCGGTTCACGAGCACGAGCTTTTCGATCTTGACGTGCGTAGCCATAATAAGGCATTACTACGTTAATAGTTTTTGCACTTGCACGTTTTAGAGCATCAATCATGATTAATAGTTCCATCAAATTATCATTTACCGGACTACTGGTTGACTGAATAACATAGACATGCGCACCACGAATACTTTCTTCGATATTGACCTGAATTTCGCCATCGCTAAATTGCGTTACTGAGCTTTTTCCTAACTGCACACCTACAGCATCAGCAATTTTTTCTGCTAACGGACGATTCGAGTTCAAGGCAAAGATTTTCAATCTTGGATCAAAATACTGTTTTGACATGGGTCCCTCCACTTTCTTTTTGCATACGTTACCGATTATATACTATTTCAAGTAAAATACTAGTCATTTTTCTAAAGGAAATCAAGCTATCCAGCTCAAAATTTAGAAAGGAATATGGGATGCGTAGCCTTCCTTGTTCACTTGTCTAGCTCGTGCGATTGCCATATCTCCACGTTTTACGTCTTCGGTAATCGTCGATCCGGCAGCCATTACACTGTGATCCTCTATATTAAGCGGTGCAACCAAATTAGATCCAGAGCCGATAAATACATGGTCACCAACCGTTGTATGGTGCTTGTTCTTACCATCATAGTTAACAAAAACAACTCCGCAGCCGACATTAATATCTTGACCTAAGGTGGCATCTCCAACATACGTTAGGTGGCCAACTTTAGTTTGTTCACCGATGGTAGCTTTTTTGGTTTCTACAAAGTTTCCGATATGCGCATGCTCACCGATATCTGATTGAGGGCGTAAATGAGCATACGGTCCTACATCCGCATTTTTGCGAACAATACTTTCCTCAACTACTGAAGATTTAATTTCAACATTGTCTTCGATCGTGCTGTCGACAATTTTCGAATGGGCACCAATTACACAATCCGCACCAATCACTGTCTTGCCTTGTATTTGCACACCAGGCTCAATGATTGTATCTGATCCGATTTCTATGCCGGCATCAATATAAGTGCTGGCTGGATCAATAAAGCTGACACCATTAACCATGTGCATTTTGTTAATTCGTTCCCGCATGATTTGATTTGCTTTTGCCAAGGCAATGCGATCATTTACACCTAAAGACTCTTCAAAGTCTTCCGTTTGGTACGCAGCCACGGTTTTGTCTTCGCCCTTTAAAATTTCAACGATATCAGTTAAGTAATATTCACCTTGAACATTGTCGGTACCGATTTTTGCCAAAGCTTCGAACAAAGCCTGGTTATCGAAGCAATAAGTTCCTGTGTTGATCTCTTGTACCCGTGCTTCTTCCAGGGTTGCATCCTTTTGTTCAACAATTTTCTCAACGATGCCTACATGATCTCGCAAAATCCGACCATAGCCGGTTGGATCTTCTGCATGAGCCGTTAAAATCGTAGCACTTGCCTTTTTCCCTTGATGATAATCAAATAAGTTGTCTAAGGTTTGTGTTGTTAATAGTGGTGTGTCGCCACTGATAACTAGGGTCGTACCCTTTTTGTCTTTTAGAAATTCAGCTGCCTGCAATACTGCATGGCCCGTTCCCAGCTGCTCTGCCTGCAACGCATACTGACTGCGTTCACCTAATTGGGCCTTCACTTTTTCTGCGCCATGTCCCACAATAGTTACAATTTCTTTCGGGCTGGTTTCAATTACCCGTTCAATGATGTGTTCCACCATCGGTTTGCCCGCTACTGGATGCAGCACCTTGTACAGTTTTGATTTCATGCGAGTTCCTTTACCCGCAGCCAAAATAATGGCGTATCGATTTTCCAAAATAGTCACTCCTACTTTCGTAATCCTTCTCTGATTAAGTGTAGCTCACTGCGTATCCATTTTCAATTGGCAATAAAATAAGCAAGGAACCCTTGCTTATTCGTTGAAACAATTCCCTGGTACCACTGTAATGGTCTTTGTACTGGTATCGACGTCTTTTACATAAAGCAAGGAACGGTAATCAGTAATTGCTCGTTCACCCTTAAAACGTGATTCAGCAAATACAGTAATCCCTACCAATTCAGCCTCGAATTCTTCGATTAGACTCTTCATTCCGTTGACGGTGCCGCCGCCCTTCATAAAGTCATCCACGATCAAGACTCTTGAGCCACGTTTTAAACTGCGCTTAGACAGTTCCATTTTTTCAATCCGTTCAGAGGAGCCAGAAACATAATTTACACTTACTGTAGAGCCTTCAGTAATCTTTGAGTCACGACGAACAATGACAAAAGGTACGTTTAAGTAGTAGGACACCGCTTGAGCGATCGGTACCCCCTTGGTTGCTACTGTCATTACAGCATCGATTTCTTTATCTAAATATTGCGCAGCGATAATTCTTCCCACCATCCGCAGCAGGTCAGGTTGACCCAGCATGTCAGATAAATATACGTATCCGCCTGGCAACAAACGATCTTCTTCTGATAAGCGATCGGCTAATGATTCAATATATTCCTTCGCGGCTTCTTTAGTAATGCTCGGTGTGTAAACCACACCTCCGGCTGCTCCAGGAATTGTTTCTAAAAAACCAGTCCCTCGTTCCTTAAAGGTCTTTTTCACAATTGCTAAATCTTCACTGATGGATGATTTCGCTGAACGGTAACGGGCAGCAAAAAAAGTCAGCGGAATTAACGTATGAGGGTGGTCTAGTAAATACTGCGTTGTATCGATCAAACGCTCACTGCGACGAATTTTCACGTCATTTTCACTCCTATCCTAATCTATCGTTACTCATTATAAGGGTTTAGCCCGAAAAATTCGAGCATTTTCTGGTTTTTGACGGAAAAAGTTCGGCTTTTCTAATAAATTGCATAAAAAGAGAGGAGAAGCCTTCGCTTTCCTCTAATCATTTTGGTTTCTTTTTCGTTGAAACAGCATTTTCAGCCGACGAAATACGTTCATCAGCAAGAATAGACCAATAAAGCACAGCGTAATCGTTGCTCCTGGTGGAATATCCATATAGAAGGTACTGGTCAATCCGATGATAATTCCAATCAATCCGATGATCACACTAATTAGAATAACCACATTAAAGCTCTTGCCCGCACGCATTCCTGTTGCTGCCGGAACGATCATAATTGCTGAAATCAGCAGAGCACCTGCAATTGGAATCATCACTGCAATTGCCACACCGGTTACCACGTTAAAAATCATAGACATTAGCCGGACTGGCAATCCATCAACTGCTGCAATGTCTTCATCAAAGGTCAACACATACATTGGCCGTCTGAATAGGAAGAACAAAATAGCAACTAGGACGAATAAGGCGCCTAAAAAGCCAACCTGCGGCCAAGTAACCGTAATGATCGAGCCGAACAAATAAGACTGGATACTGATAGCTGAGCTGCCCGGAGCCAACTTCATCAATACTAAAGCAATCGCTAAGCCAGCGGCCATCAAAATCGCAATTGAGATCTCTGAGTAAGAGCTGTACATATTCTGCAAGTACTCCATCATAATTGCTGCTACGACCACAACCAGCAAGGTCGTCAAAGTTGGATTCAAATTTAAGAAAAATCCTAAGGCTACCCCTGCCAGCGAAACATGAGACAAGGTATCAGCCATTAGCGACTGCCGACGAATCACTAGAAAGACTCCCAGCATCGGTGCAATCCCCGCAATAAAAATCCCTGCCAAGAAGGCTCGGATCATGAATTCATATGAAAGCAGCGCCATTGAGAATCCTCCTTCCGCACTAAACGGATTTGCCGATCCACATAGCCCTTAATATCATCGTGATCATGGGTGATCATTAAAATACTTTTTCCATGCTCATGAGCACTGTGCTGCAGCAATTCGTAAAAATTGTTCCGAGAATGTTCATCCATCCCGGTTGTTGGTTCATCCAGGATAAACAAATCAGGATCATTAGCAAAAATCCGGGCCAAGCTGATCCGCTGTTTTTGTCCACCAGACAGCTCACCCACTCGTTTATGCCGCATATTCCACATACCTACGGCCTCCAAAGCTTTTTTTACATGTGCGTGGTCCCGCTCCGTTAATTTTTTGAACCATTTCCCCTTAGGATAGCGCCCTGAGTTGACCAATTCCAACACTGTGCTGGGAAAGCCAGCATTAAAGGAAGCAACCTGCTGGGGAATGTACCCCATCTGTAATTTACCCCCCGCCGTATTTTGTTTGGCAATCGTCACTTGACCACTGCTGGGCTTTAAAAGGCCAAGCGTAGCCTTAATCAGTGTGGATTTGGCTGCTCCGTTTTCACCAGTTAAAATGACAAACTCCCCCGGGTCTACATGGTAGGAAACATTTTCCAATACAGGCTCATCATCGTAGTAAAAAGAAAGATTTTCTACTTGTATATAAGACATTGTCATTTCTCCTTATTTCTTACTTAATACTTTCTTTCAGTGCGGCTAGGTTTTCTTCCATCACAGTCAAATAGCTCTCGCCGTCTTTCATTTGTTGATTCGTTAAGCTTTCCAGCGGATTTAGCACTTCCAATTTAACCCCTGTTTCCTGTGATAAGGTTTCAGCTACTTTAGAAGAAGCATTTTCTTCAAAATAAATCACGCTGACATGGTTATCATCAACGTAGTGCTTCAATTCACTCAAACGAGCAGGTGAAGGCTCCTGATCTGGTGAAACTCCTGCAATCGCTTCTTGTGTTAGGCCATATTGCTTAGCTAAATAGCCAAAGGCCGCATGCTGCGTCACAAATGTTTTGTTGGAGGCATCCGTGAAGGCTGCTTGGTACTTCTGATCCAAGTCTTGCAGCTTTTTAATGTAGTTTGCTGCATTTTTTTCAAAAACGTCTTTATCATCAGGATACTTCTTACTTAAATCATCACGAATAGTCTCTACCTCTTTGATTGCTAAGACAGGATCTAACCATACATGAGGGTCTAACACATGGCTATGGTCGTGTTCTTCTTCGCCCTCTTCTTCAGAACCTTCCATTAAAGAAATGCCCTTAGAGGCTTCAACAATTGCCGTCTTTTTGGTGTCGACAGTGTCTGTCAGGTTTTTCACCCATGTTTCTAATTCCGGACTGTTATAAACAAAGACATCCGATTCTGCTATTTTCGCTAGATCCTTAGCAGAGGGTTCATAGTCGTGAGGTTCCGTACCAGCTGGAATTAACAGCTTCACATCGCCTTTATCACCGACTACCTCTTTTGTGAATTCATACATGGGGTAAAAAGTCGTCATGACTTGCAGTTTATCGTTTTTTACAGTGTCTTGCTTCTGATTGCCGCATGCAGCCAGCAGACCTGCCGCAGCTATTGCTACTATGAAAAGAATACTTTTTTTCATTTTATTTCACACCTTTCAAATGCTTTTGATCTAAAACAATCTAACAGATGTTTTTCTATCCGTCAACTCAAAGCGTAAATTTTACGTTTTAATAAATAAAAAGCTTATCAAACCGTAAAATACATGTCAATTTATTCATATGACGAAAAATAAATATATTTGAATAGCGTTATTTTTTGTTAGCTTCAGCTGTCAAAAACAGAAAAAAAGACCCACAAGTGGATCTTACTTTAAGGTTCGAACAAGATAGACTTCATCACAGAACCCTTTTAATGCATTGTAAATATGTTGTGCCCGTGAACGCTTGTGGCATAACCCATAAACCGTGGGACCGCTGCCGCTCATCATCGCGGCATCCGCTCCATATTTCAGCATTCGGTCTTTGATTCTTTGAATAATCGGGTGTTTCTTGATCGTTACTACTTCCATCGAATTTCCCAAGTTTTCAGTCATCATCTGATAGTCCTGCGTTTCAATCGCCTTGATTAAAGCCGAGATGTCAGGATGGTATAAGTCCTCCATAACAATCTGCGAAAAAATACTGCGGGTTGAAACACTCATTCGCGGCTTCACCACCACTACCCAGCACTGGGGCATCGATGGCAGCAGTGTTACCTTTTCGCCAAAGCCTTCAACCAATGCGGTCTGACTATATACACAATAAGGAACATCCGAGCCCACTTCAGCTCCTAAAGCCGCCAGCTCTTCAATCGATAAGCCAAGCTGCCACAGACGATTCACTGCCCGCAAGGCAGCAGCAGAATCCGTCGAGCCACCGCCTAAACCAGCTGCAACCGGAATCTGCTTATGGATATGCACCTTCAATCCAGTGTCGATCTGATAACGATCCTTCACCAGCTCCAATGCTTCATACACATGATTCTTCTTGTCAGTGGGTAAGAAAGCCTTATTGGTTTCAATGATAATTTTATTTTTAGGAATTTCCTCTAGATGCAAACGATCCGCCAGATCAATACTTGCCATAACCATTGATAATTCATGCAAGCCATCTGGACGTTTACCAAGAATGTCCAAGCCAAGATTAATCTTAGCCGGCGCTTTTTCCATGATTTCCATTTTCTCACCTATTCAAATTTTTCACTAGGAAATTCTATCATAGCTCCTCGTAAAAGTATAGTTACTCCATTTTATCATGCTTTCGATATTATCGGTTGAATATTTTCTCAGGAACGCTTACGATTAAAGAAAAAGGAAAGAAGGAGAGCATTATGGCAGGACTATTTCCAAGAAAAGACTGGTTAGACGGAGAAGAGTTAGTCGGACGATTGTTGAACAGCTTTGGCGATGATCGAAAGTTAAACGTGGACGTAAAAGAGTTTCCTGAGCGCTATGAAGTGACCGCAGACTTACCTGGCTTTACTAAAGAAGAGATTACGGTTGAGTACGACAGCGAAATCTTAGCTATTTCAGCTGAACACTCGATTAGCAAAGAAGAGGATACTGGCCGCTATTTACGAAAGGAACGATCCACCACGGCTCTGCGTCGTCAATTTGTTGTAAAGAATGTGGCGGAAGATCAAATCGCTGCGGCTTTTGAAAATGGCGTGCTCACCCTAACGTTACCTAAAATTGAAGCCGATCGCCCACCCCGTAAAAAAATTGATATCCAATAAAAAATACGACCTGAACTCCTTTGGAATTCAGGTCGTATTTTTATACTTCAATCATCTCATCGGTTAAGGCGACACCCTTGTTTTTGCCCCGTCCAATCAACAGCAGCAGCTGCAATGCTGAAAATAAGAAGCTGCTGGATTTCATGTAGGCAAAATAGCGCGGCCGCCAATAATCTACGTACAAGGTTTTCTCCTCCGTTACTTGTTGGAAAGCGTAGAAGGAATTCCCATATTTATAAATCAAATTCATAATCCGCTCACCTAAGAAGGAATAGGAGGTTTCCCCCACCTTAGCCAAAGGAGCCATCCCTTGATAGACCTGTTGAACTCCCTGCCGTTTCATTTCGTCCATCAGCTGAAGCTTCAGGAAGGTGGGCAGCTCTTTAGGAACATCATTACGATAACGCAGCAAATCATACGAGCTGCGGTTAGCATCGATCGGCTGTTTGGAAATGAACCCCACAATCCGATTAGCTGGGTCTCTGACGATCCCCACCTGACTCGCGTCAAGATAAGCACGGTCAAAGCGTCCGACAGAAAAATGCTTTTCCTTTTCTCCGTTTAACCATTCCTCTGAGATCTCCCGCATTTCTTCATAGACTTCATCTGGAATTGTTTTGAAATAAATGAACTGGTAACCTTCATTCGTCAACCGTTTAAATTCGAAACGGTCAGAAAAGACTTCCCTCGGATGAGAACGAAAATCAGTCACACCATTTTCTCCAATTTTATCAAAATGGAAGCCTAAATCATGCAGCAGCAAAACATAGTCATCGGAAATCTTATAAAAGGCTAACTGGTAACCTAAACGATCTGCATGCTCCAGAAAAGCAATCGTTGCAGCCTGCCACTTTTCCCGATTACCGATAGGATTTCCTAAGACAAAACACTTATTCGCTTTCGTTTGAAACCCAAAAACAATCTGATCGTTGCCATTTTCCTGATAATAATAGTACGTATAGCCTGGTAAGCGCAAATAATGGCCTGCCGCAGTTCCACCATAACGGTTAATTAAGTAACTGAACCGTTTCTCATCCCAAGTTGTTCCCAATTCTTCCTTGCCTTGAGTCAGGTACTGGTACAAAAGTGCCAGACACAAAATTGAAAGAATCAAGCCAACAATTCCTGAAACCCAGATTTCCTCTGAAGGAAAGGCGAAGTAACGATTAGGAATAGCTTCCGCTCGCCAAAATTGTCCACTGTGATAACCAGCTACTGCATAGAAAATAAACAAGATTCCAAAAATCAAACCATCGACAATCAGCGCTCCCCATGAATAAACAAAACGTTTTCGTGAAAATTCCTTACGCGATGCCCAGACAATCAGAAGGACAATCAGATAAGCAACAATTAAACGCAAAGAAGCGGTCTTAGAAACCGTATTAACAATCCCAAAGACCAACAGTACAATTGTCGGCCAAAATGCTTTACGTACTTTCTCAGCAATCCCACGGGCCAATCCCAATAGCAGGAAGCCAACTAGCAGATTCAAGGTTTGATCCAAAAAATCGAAGGAATAAGGCAGCAGTACTTCAAATAGACGGCTTAAATTCGAGAGGTTGGTAAAGGTTGATAATAGAATCATCATGATTCCGGCAAAATACACGGCACACACTAACACCGCATGAGCTGCCTTTTGTGATAAAATACGAGGCAAATTATCAAAATAACGGTTCATTCGTACACTGGTACTGGTCAAGAAGATCAGAATACCTGATAAGAATGGCAGTAAATAATAAAATACCCGATAAAACAGAATCCAAACGACTGCCTGACTTTGACTTAATCCTAGATGTCCTAACCCTAGAATCATCATGACATCAAAGGTACCAGCTCCTCCAGGAATCATGGTAAGCATCCCAAAGCCGGTGGCGATAATAAACATCGGATATACTGCACTGATCGCCAATTCAATCCCCATCAGGTGGCCCACTGTTAAAAATACAGCCAAAGCCCCCAGCCATTGACCTAATGAGGCCAAAAAGAGAATCGCAATTCGTTTGAGCTTAAACTCCTTAAATAAGGTCTTTCGGCGAGAATAAACCAGTGCTCCTAAAAGTGGCGCAAAAACACCACCTAATAATAGCCAAATGCGGTATCTTACAAAGGGGTTATCCTGGCGAAATAGAAATAAATCCAAGGCAGTAATGAAGGCTAGTATCGACAGTCCGCTCAACATAAACAAAGCAATTTTTGAGACGGTTGCCAAAACTTTTTTTCTTTCCATATTTTTGCCATAAAAACTCGCCCGCAGGCTTGCTCCTACGACCCCGCCAAATCCAGCTAAGTTATTTATCGTATTTGTCGTCCAAGCGGCAATCAGCCAATCACTGACATCCATCCGGGGACGACCTTCATCTTCTAATGTTCTAATCGCTACATAGTCATATAGGAGCATCGGGACTACACCAGCCAAACCGGCTCCTAGCATCCCTAGTAAAGACCACTGATCCTGCTGCTGAATCGTCTGCCAAACCTCATGCCAGCTCATCCCCTGGGCAATATGGGTTACTTGATTGGCCACGAAAAATAAAACAACACCAAAGAAAAGAATCTTCAATAAGGTAGCATGACGTTTAAACCATTCGCTCATGGGCGTCATACGTTTTTTCACTTGATTTCTCCTACTCATCTTTTCTATTATCGTAGCTTATTCTACCTCATTTGCCAACTTCAAACTGCCTAATTTTACGAACTTTTTGATAAAAAAATTGACAGACTATAAAAAAACTTTTTAAAAACAAAATAAGACAAAAATCACGAAGGATTTTTGTCTTATCAATTACTATTTGGCGTAATCAGTTGCGCGTGTTTCACGGATAACTGTTACTTTGATATGGCCTGGATAATCCAGTTCGTCTTCAATTTTGCGACGAATGTCGCGAACCAAGCGAACCGCTTCCAAGTCAGAAATTTCTTCTGGTTTAACCATTACGCGAACTTCACGTCCAGCTTGTACGGCGAAACTAGATTCAACTCCTTCAAAACTGTTGGAGATATTCTCCAAGTTTTCTAGTCGTCGAATGTAATTTTCCAATGATTCACTGCGGGCTCCTGGACGAGCTGCCGATACTGCATCAGCTGCTGCCACCAGCACCGAAATCACTGAAGTTGCTTCTGTGTCGCCATGGTGAGAAGCAATCGCATTGATCACAATTGAGTTTTCGCGGTATTTAGCTGCCAATTCGGCGCCAATCTCAACGTGAGAACCTTCAATTTCGTGATCCAAGGCTTTCCCGATATCATGCAGTAAGCCTGCACGCTGCGCCATTTGGATATCTTCTCCTAATTCGGCAGCTAAGACACCCGTCAGCTTGGCAACTTCTACGGAATGGTCTAGAACATTTTGACCATAGCTTGTTCTGAAATGCAGACGACCCAAAATCTTAATCAAATCAGGATGCAGGGTATGCGCCCCAACCTCGAATGCGGCTTGTTCACCGTATTCGCGAATGCGTTCATCCATTTCCTTACGAGATTTTTCGACCATTTCTTCAATCCGGGCTGGATGAATCCGTCCATCTTGAATCAACTTCTCTAAGGTCATGCGGGCAATTTCCCGTCTAATCGGATCAAACCCTGACAATACGACTGCTTCAGGTGTATCATCAATGATTAAGTCAATTCCAGTCAATGTTTCTAATGTGCGGATGTTCCGCCCCTCACGTCCAATGATTCGACCTTTCATCTCATCGTTTGGCAGTGTGACAACAGAAACAGTTGTCTCAGAAACAGCATCGGCTCCACAGCGTTGAATAGCCATTGCCAAAAGGTTTTTCGCTTTACGATCAACCTCTTCTTTTGCCCGCTGTTCAGATTCCTTCACCATGACTGTTAATTCATGGTTTAGTTCTTCCTCTGTTGTTCTCATGATGATATCTTTCGCTTCATCTTTAGATAATGATGCGACTTGTTCTAGTTTTGTTTGTTGTTCTTCAATTAGTTGCTCTACTTCTTTTTCTCGCTCGTCAATTAATTGCTGTCTAGCACTGAGTTTTGTTTCCTTGTCTTCCAGTGAGTTTTCACGCTTCTCTAGAGAATCATCTTTACGATCTAAAGTCTGTTCTCTTTGAAGCAAGCGATTTTCTTGCGTTTTTAGTTCTTGTTTGCTTTCTTTCAACTCACTTTCAATTTGTGCTCGATACTGCTGGTTTTCTTCTTTGGCTTCCAACAAAGCTTCTTTTTTTAAGGTTTCAGCTTCTTTTCTTGCTTGAATAATAATCCCTCTAGCTGAGTTTTGTGCCCCATCAATTTCTTTTTCATGACGTGATTTGGCAACCATGAATCCTAAACCAAGACCGACAATTAAACCGATGATAGCGAGGAGAATAGGAACTGTCATTGAATCCACCTCCGTACTATCTTATTTTTTTTATGTGTAGTTTTTTGATAAACGTGGTTAAAATTATCAATATGCCTACTTGCATGCGTGTGTATAGTCACACAACTTTATTCTAATGTTTGAAAGATAGGGTGTCAACTTTATTTGACGGATGCCATTGTTTTTAGCATAAATAAAATACCTGCAGAATCTTTTTAAATCCTTTCAATCTTTTCTATCAGTGATTTAAGCTGCCATAGTAGGCCTTGAGAGCTTCCGAGCACAAAAAAACACGAACGAGATAAAATAGCTCTCGTCCGTGCTCTCATTTAATCTTCTAGAGGCAGTTCTTCTTGTCCAGGCTCTTCTGCATCCTCAGGAACCTCGATTGGTTCACCGATACCATAGGCAGCACGTACACGAGTAGAAACTTCCGCAATCATATCAGGATGTTCTGCTAAATATTTCTTTGCATTTTCCCGACCTTGACCGATTCGTTCTTCCTTGTAGCTGTACCAAGCACCACTCTTGTCGATGATGTCTTGTTCAGCTGCCATATCCAGAAGTTCACCTTCTTGTGAAATTCCTAAGCCGTACATGATATCAACTTCCGCTACTTTGAAAGGCGGAGCAACTTTATTTTTGACTACTTTAATCTTAGTACGGTTACCAACGATATCTGTACCGTTTTTCAGCTGTTCAGCACGACGCACTTCTAAACGAACAGTTGCATAGAACTTCAACGCACGTCCACCAGGAGTTGTCTCTGGATTACCAAACATGATACCAACCTTTTCACGGATTTGGTTAATAAATACGGCAATCGTTTTGGTTTTGTTGATAGAACCAGACAATTTCCGCAGTGCTTGAGACATCAAACGAGCTTGCAGTCCCACGTGGGATGCACCCATTTCGCCATCAATTTCAGCACGAGGTACTAATGCTGCTACCGAGTCGATAACAATAATATCTACTGCACCACTGGATACCAATGCATCAGCAATTTCCAAGCCCTGCTCACCAGTATCTGGCTGAGAAAGCAGTAATTCATCAATATTAACACCCAAGTGTTGTGCGTATTGCGGATCTAATGCATGCTCCGCATCGATAAAGGCTGCAGTACCGCCTTGTTTTTGTACTTCAGCAATCGCATGTAATGCAACTGTTGTTTTACCAGAACTTTCTGGTCCGTAAATTTCGATAATACGTCCACGCGGATATCCGCCTACACCTAACGCGACGTCTAGAGCCAGCGAACCACTAGGAATAGTTGAAATTTGTTGGTCAATCTTATCCCCTAGTTTCATGATGGAGCCTTTTCCGTAGTTCTTTTCAATCTTCTTCATTGCAGCTTCTAAGGCTGCTTTACGATCATCTGCCAAGCGCGAATCCTCCTTATAATAAAAACATTTCAGTGAATGGTTTTCTTCGGGTCAGTAGTATTAGTTTATCGGTTTGCAGTCAAAAAAGCAAGCAAAAAACGAACAAACATTCGCATTTTAATCTTTATTTAAAATTGCGTGACGGATTAAATCTAGTCCCTTCATAACCGCGCTATGACGCACATATGAACGATCACGAGAAAAATGATTTTCCGTTACAAGAGTTTCTTTACCCTTCTGTGCCAAGGCAATGTAGACAGTACCCGGTATTTTCCCTTCCAACTCATCTGGACCTGCTACACCGGTGAAGGAAACTGCAAAATCTGTTCCTACTTTAGCTAAAGCCTGTTCTGCCATCGCTTGCGCACATTCTGGACTCACTACACCATATGTGTCCAATAAGACTGGATCAATACCCAAGAATGCTTCCTTAGTCGCTTTCGAGTAAGTAACAAAACCACCAGGGAAAACCTCTGAAACTCCCGGAATTTGTCCTAAGGTCGCTTGGAACTCACCAGCAGTCAGACTTTCAGCTGCTGTAACTGTTAACTGGTGCTCCTTCAATAAATCAACAGTTACTTCTTCCAGACTATTAGTGTCGCCATAGCCATAGAAATATTCGCCAACCTTAGCCATAATTTCGGCTTCTGCCTGATCCAATAATACCGTTGCCGAAGTATCATCTGCTGTATTGGCTGTAATTCGCAAGGTAACTTCATTTGGTTTGGCATACGGCGCTATAGTTGGATTGGATTGATTTTTAATCATTTCAGCCAGCTCAGTTACTAACAGTGACTCGCCAATACCATAAAAACGCAGGACACGAGAAGTCAATACTTCTTGTGTTGGAAATTCTTTTTGTAATAATGGTTTTGCTTGTTCTAGAAACATTGGCTTTAATTCACTAGGAGGTCCAGGCAATAAGATGTAATTGTTCTTTTCGCCTTTGTAAAGACATCCGATCGCAAGTCCAGTCCGGTTTTTCAAAGGAATACCGTCCTTTAATGTTTCTACTTGCCGTAAATTATTTGGAGTCATTGGATGCTGACGATTTTTAAAGAAGGTCATCATGTGTGCGTATCCTTCAGCATCTTGAACCAAGGGGACCCCCACATGGTCAGCTAATACATTCTTTGTTAAATCATCGTCAGTCGGTCCTAAGCCGCCGCCTAAGATGATTAGATCACTGCGAGTATCCGCCAGCTGCAGTAATTCCTCCAAGCGTCTCGGATTATCTCCGACGACTGTGTGGTAATACACCTCGATTCCTAAATCCGCCAATTGCTCTGATAAAAAGGTTGCATTGGTATTGACTACTTGACCCATTAATAATTCTGTTCCGACAGCAATGATTTCTGCTTTCATTTCATTCACTTCTTTCTTAAGATACGCAATTTCCCTTCAACTATACCAGAAAAAATAAAATTTCGGGACTTTTTTGCAGGAATTTCAATGACTTGCAGGCATCGCGGATTTTTAGGACGCAAAAAAACTGCGAAGCGCACTTCGCAGTTTCCACATTTTTACATTGAGCCTTTGAATAAGCCTGTATTTTTAGCAAAATAATCGTATCCTGAATAGACTGTAAAGAATAAGCAGACATACAACATAATTTGATCCACGGGAATGCCTATGTAATTAAACGGCACATTATTCAAATACAGCAACACAATCCCAATCATTTGGGTAGCAGTTTTGATTTTACCCGGCATAGCTGCTGCCATCACTCCGCCACCTTGTTCAACAATCAGTAAACGTAATCCCGTTACTGCTAATTCACGGCAAACAATAATTGCAATAACCCAAGCAGGTGCTTTGCCTTGTTCTACTAAAATAATAAAAGCAGTCATCACCAACATTTTATCCGCTAACGGATCGGCAAATTTACCGAAGTTGGTCACTAACCCTCTGGCGCGCGCAATTTTACCATCTAAATGGTCGGTATAACTGGCTATCGCAAAAACGATTGCTCCAACTAGCTGTGTAATCGGCAACGCTGTGTCTCCAGCCATAATCGTACCCCAATCCCACGGGGCCAACACAATAATCATAAATAACGGAATCATAAAAATTCGGATAACCGTTAATTTATTTGGTAAGTTCACTGTCTTGCTCCTTCCTTATCATTCCGCATAATTCATTTTTAAGCGAATATTCTTTTGGCTTGCTGAATTATTAGGTTGATAATCCAACGGTTCATCGTTTATTTGCACATCTGCATAACGAGCAATCCCAACAGTAATCAACGCTTCTGCTGTGTCAGCAGGTAGTTCAGTGGATTGCGTTTCGTTTGGCTGCAGGGTGTACTGATAAATCAATGCGCCATTTACTTGAACACCAATCCAGACACGTTCCTTGCCAGTAAAGGTTAACTTAACCGGAGCTTTAATTTGATCAACCTTCATTTGAGCTTCACTGGCGGTATTGTTTTCCATTGTAATTGCCATTTTGGGTTCTTTCGGCTCAGAGGACGATTCACTCGTGCTTTCCACCGTCGAACTGCTTTCGCTGGTACTTTTTGCTGCGCTTGAACTCACTGATCCCTCTACAGCCATTGAGTTGTTTGGAGCTATAATTGGTTCACCTTGATTATCCAACCACATCATATATCCTACTACCACAATAATCGATAATGCAACCAAGCCTAAAAGCACCGCCGGCAAACTCGCCTTGACGCGTCTTTTGGTGGGATGCTCAGCATGCTTATTTTTGCGGGAGCCTTCTACGGGTTCAATTTCAGGGTAGACCGGCTTAGGCTGGTCTTTTCCGTCATAAACATCTAATAAATAGTTGCCATCCAGTTTAACCTCTTCGGCATACTGGCGGATAAATGCTCGCAAATAATAATCACTTGGCAGCAAGTGAAAGTCATTGTCTTCTAAAGCTATCAAATAACGTTTTTGAATTTTCGTTTTTTGCTGCAGCTCATCCAGACTAATCCTTTGATCGATTCGGGCTTTTCGTAATGTTTCACCTATATTTATACTAGCCACTCGTTTTCTACTCCTTAATCCATCCAGCCACCGGCAACCACCAATGTAGTGCCTGTTGTATAGCTGGCTTCCTTTGAACATACATATTTACATGCCGCTGCCACTTCTTTGGGTTCGGCCATTCGACCTAAAGGAATATCTGCTGCTAAGCTCACTTTTTCAGTTGTTGACCAGTTTTGATTCATTTGAGTGTTAACCGCTCCAGGAGCTATAGCATTAACCGTAATGCCTAAGGTAGCTACCTCTTTAGCATACGCTTTAACAAAGCCTTCCTGCGCCCCTTTAACGGCACTGTAGACTGTCTCCATACTACTGCCGTGCTGACCGTAGACCGAGCTGATAAAAACGACTCGTCCTCTACTATTTTGGGCTAGTTTTACTTGCAGCTGCTGCAGTAATAAAAGCGGGGTTTTCACATGAATCTGCCATAGGCTGTCCATTTGCTGACTCGTTATCTCCGGTAATAATTCATACACCGTAAACCCTGAAGCAAAAATGATGCCATCGACTTGAAATAACTGACTCACAAAAGTTGAGATTGCAGATTCCTCTAGCATGTTTAAGGATACCACAAAAAAATCTTGCTGAGGATAACGTTGCCGCAAGTCTGAAACTAAACTTAATACTTTTTCCTGATTGCGATGATAGTGACAGTAAAGCGACCAGCCTTCCTCTGCTAGCGCATAGCAAATCGCCTGTCCAATATCTCCACTGGCACCCATCACAAGACCGTAAGGCATGCTTATCCCTCCTTACGCATATAAAAACGACTGAAAGCCTCTTCCTTAATTAACAGCTGTCCAGCTGCCAAAATATCCTCCAGCTGTACACTTTGAATCAATTCTGGCATGTCAAACAACGTCCATTCACCAAATAGAGATTGAGTAAACTGGTTCGCTACATACTCTAATGCGTTCAACGACTGGAAATACTTACCTAGCATTTTTTTCTTCAGCAATGCTAAGTTCTCTTCATTGATCTCTGTGTCTTGTTCAAAATTCAATAAAATTTTCGTCACTTCTTCAGCCAGGAGCTCAGGCTTATCTGTGTCTCCACCAAAATCGGCAAAGTAAAAGCTGCGATCTAGAGAAAATTCATACCCAAAGCTATCATCAATGATTCCTTCGTTGTATAGACGTAAATAGTTTTGAGAGGTATTTCCAACTAAAAGCTGAAGCAGTAAATCAACTGACAACTTAAAAATCAAGCGTTCCTTGTCGTTTTCTGGCAAAGAAGCAACTCCTTTAACACCTAAAATTGATTTCGGCATCGCAATTGGCATTGACTGCTCGCTCACCTTCACGATATCCTCCAAGGCTTCTGCTGGAAACTGGCGTTGAATCGGTTCTGGCGCTTCAAATTCTTTTTGCGCTTGATTTTCTCGAATAAAATCCATTAATGCTTTCGGTTCCAAGTTGCCGACTACAAATAACGTCATGTTACTAGGATGGTAAAAAGTACGATAGCATGTATACAAATCCTCTGCTGTAATTTCTGCAATAGACTCTATCGTGCCAGCAATATCAATGTGCAGCGGATGTTTAGGATACATATTTTTCAAAATACCGAAAAACTGCTGCCAGTTGGGATCGTCCTGGTACATTTGAATTTCTTGGCCAATAATCCCTTGTTCCTTTTGAACGGATTCCTCCGTAAAATATGGCTCCTGCACAAAATTCAGCAACGTAGCCAAATTCAGCTCTAGCTGATCGGTCGTTGAGAATAGATAACTCGTGCGAGTGAAGCTGGTAAACGCATTGGCGGAAGCCCCCTGTTCACCAAATTTTTGGAAAACATCGCCTTCCTCTTTTTCAAACATTTTATGCTCTAAAAAATGTGCAATTCCATCAGGAACCGTCACAAATTCTTCACCACCACGAGGAATAAAGGTATTATCAATAGAACCGTAATTAGTGCTAAACAGCCCATAAGTTTTGTGATACCCTTCCTTTGGCAGCAAATAAACGGTTAAACCGTTAGGCAAAATTTCTTTATATAAGGTTTCATTGATTTTTTCATAGACTTGCTTATCCATTTTGCTTTCCTCCGTCTAAAAAGAAGATCGCTTGCAGCTGTAACTGTTTAGCAACCTGCTGCACCTCTTCTTTAGTCACCTTCTCTAAGCGTTTCAGCCAATTTTCATCCGATAATTGACTGCCAGGCAGCCATTGATCCAAATAGGCAATTTCAATTGTATTTTGCGGACGATCCAGACCTAATAAATACTGGTTTTTCAGCATTGCCTTTGTTTGCTGGAAGGCTAGATCGGTAAAATCACCTAGCTGTAAAGCCTCTAGCTGTTCTGAAACTAAACGCAGTACTTTATTGCGATTTTCGCTGTTAATCCCTGTCTGAACACTCATGTACCCTCGAAAAGTATCAAAGCTGCTAGACGCATAGTAGGCCAAGCTCTCTTTTTCTCGTACATTCATAAACAATTTCGAATGAGGAAAGCCTCCGAATAAACCATTGAAGACCAATAATGGAAAACGTTGCGCATCTTCGTAGTAGATGCCCGTTGAATAAGCCAAATTTAGTTTGCCCTGGATTACAGCTTCCTGCAGCTGTTGTTCACGAATAACATTGCTGACTGTTTGATCATAATAAATTTCTGGCGAGCTTTCTTCACGATCCGTAAATGGCAAGGCCTCAAACAAGTCTGCAACTTCCGTTTCGGTCACATCTCCTACCACAAAAAGATCCAATTGATCTTTGGTTACTACCTCTTGATAATAGTCGGCCAAGGTTTTAGCAGTCTCCTGCTTCAAATCAGCCACTGTGCCAAAACTAGGGATCTGTTGTGCTTCATCAGTAAAATAAGTCTCCTGTAATTTTAAAGAAGCCAAGGTTTGCTTGTCTTCCTCCAGGCTTTCTAAATAGCCCTTTAGGTTTTCCTTTTCTAGTTGGAAGGTCTGCTCGTCAAATTGGCCATCTTTAATATTAGGATAAAAAAGAACCTCTTTAAACAGGTCCACCGCTTGAGCCAATATCGTTGGGTCATCTACATACTTTCCATTTACAACACTGATTCCAAGATTCATCCAGTGCAGATTTCCTTTACGTCCAACACTCAAGCCAAAACCTGCTCCATAAAGCTCCGCTAAATGAGCACTCAGTTTCGTTTGATCAGGATAATTCAGTGAATTTGTCTCTAATAAGTTCGCTAATAGTGTCCGGGTCGTCATTTTTTCTCTGTGCAGCCGCGTTGTAAAGCGTCCGTAAATTTGAATCGTTTTATATTTTTTCGTCGGTAAGACGTGAAGCCGAATGCCTTTTTTTATTCGAATCATATACAAGCTCCTTTAATTGTCATTACCTTCAATTATAGCACAGGAAAATGGGTAAAGCTGGCATTTGCTATAGCAAGCCTTTTGTTTCATCTTTTTTAGGGAGTTCGCTATACTAGTTAATGTAAAGGTAAGGAGGAATAACATGATTAAAGAATTCAAAGACTTCCTAATGCGCGGCAGCGTGCTTGATTTAGCTGTTGGGGTCGTTATCGGGAGTGCATTTACCGCTATTGTAAATAAAGTTGTTGAGGGTCTGATTACCCCATTGGTCGGCTTAGTCGTTTCGTTATTTACACGAGGTCAAAATTTGGAGGATGCCGTTTCAGTCTTAGACTGGTCACCAGTCAAGGGTGTAACCTTTGCTTTTGGCGATGTCGTTAGTGCTATTATTACTTTCTTGATTACTGGTTTTGTCTTGTTCTTAATTGTCAAAACAGCCAATAGAGCAAAAAAATTAGGCACCAAAGAAGAAGCAGAAGAAGAATTAGCAGCACCAACAGCAGAAGACTATTTGGCAGATATCCGCGACATGTTAGCTGAGCAAAAGCATCTCCAAGAAAATACCAGCGACAAAGATAAAATGGAATAAGCACCTAAAAAGCGAGCTTGGGATCACACCAAAGCTCGCTGCTTTCTAACATTTTAGGCAAAGTAAAAACCACGGAGCATTTCTGCTCCATGGCTCTTAGACTGCTTCAGTTAAAAATTCAATTTCTACTGTACGTGTTAATACATCGGAATAACTATAAGATACCCGTTCAAAAGAATTTTCTTCAGGATCCAAATCGACTACAAACACAGATGGATAGATCTCTGTTAGAATTCCTCTGCGTTGTGTTTGACGTTTTCTGCCTGTTTGAGCGACTAGTAAAATCGGACTGCCTAAGCGATCTTCTAAGCTCTGCTTGATGGTTGCTAAAGTTGTTGGCATACAGTTCACCTCAACCTACAGTATAACAGAAAAAGATGAATTTTACAATGTTATCATAAAAGAAATTGCTTTGCAAGCCTTATCAACACCCGCCCGCTTTGTATCCGGTTACAAACAATCTTTTTGATAATATAACTCTTTTTTAAGTTTTCTTTTGGCACGCCCTAAAGCACTCTCGGCTTTTGCAAGGTCTATTTCTAACTCCTTTGCAACCATTGCAATATCACTATCATTTATGTAAGCATCAAGCATTCTTGCTTCAAGTAAAGAGTACTCAATCGTAAGATTATTGAGTATTTCTCGAACAATCATCCTTTCCTCTATTTGCTCATTGTAAACTAACCGTTGGGCAAGATACCCTACACCTTCTCCTTCTACCGAAATCGTATTTTTATTACTTCGTCTTTTTTCCGCCTCTTGTTTGCGCAGTTCACAAACAATCCGGTTTTTTAAAACTCGTTTAAAGTAGAGTCCGAAGGTTGCATGGCTGCCATGCTGATAATTCATGATTGAATCATGCATAGCCAGCCTTCCTTCTTGCAGCCAATCATCCTCATCAAAGATTCGTATGTAGTAAACCTGTTGCATCGCATACACAACACCCTTATAAGCGGAAAACAGTTTTTCAAACGCTTCTTCATCACCCAGTTTTGCTTTTGCCAACCAATCTTTTAATTCTTCCAATTCCATTTAACCACTCCCTCCTGAATAAAAGGATACCTGATTTTTTTCAGATTAGAAGTGGTTAGAGAAATACTTTTTATTTTTGACTCAATTCGTCCCTTTTTTGGGACAAATCTTGTAATTGTCGCTCGTTCCAAGGAGAATTCCGGCGAAAATCAGTAAATTGCGTGTCTTTTGCATCGCCTAAAATAGTTTCTTCCGTTTTTTTGAGATCCTTGTACAATTCACGAGCAGAGGTCCGCAAAGCCCCCTGCGAAAAAACAGTCCACTGCTCAGCTAAATCACTAGTTGCCACTGTAACCTGAGTCAAGCGATCATTCAGTTCGCCTGCAGTACGTTCGATATAGCTGTCAGCAGTTTCATCCTCTTTGGTAAAGACCACTGTCAGTTGATACTTTTGATAGCTTTTCTGAATACCAGGAACCAGCTGGGCATCAAATACTACAATTATTTCTAATCCTTGGTATTTAGCATAGTTGGACAGACGATTCAGCAATTCCTCACGAGCTTCTTCCAAATGATCCTGTTTTTTTAGGGTGGAGAGTTCAGGCCAGGCACCGATCATATTGTAGCCATCCACTAACAGCAGTTGCTTTTTCATTAGTAGCCACTTCGCTTTCTGAGTACTTCGTACATTAAAAGACCCGCAGCAACCCCAGCATTTAAACTTTGAACATGTCCCGTCATTGGAATAGTCAACATTTCGTCAACTTCTTTCTTCAGACCTGCGCTCATGCCCCTGCCTTCATTTCCAATGATCAAAGCAATGGGACCGTCCACCTTCCATTGATGATAAGCCGTTCCGTTCATGTCTGTTCCGAAAATCCAGTAGCCTGCATCCTTCAGCTGCTTGATGGTCTGACTTAGATTTGTTACTCGAGCGATCGGCACATATTCTACTGCACCCGTCGAAGCCTTAGTTACCACTGGCGTAATCCCAACGGAACGATGCTTCGGAATCACAACGCCATTTACTCCGCTGGCATCTGCTGTTCGCAAAATTGAGCCAAAGTTATGGGGGTCCTCTAAGCTATCCAATATCAATAAGAAGGGTGCTTCAACAGCTGCGGCCTGTTCCATCAGCTCATCTAAGGTTAAGTACTGATAAGGTGTGATAGCTAACAATATTCCTTGATGGACTCCGTGATCACTTAAGGTGTCCAGCTTTTGCTTAGGCACCCATTTGACTGGAACTGACTGAGTCTGAGCCAATCCTTTCAACTGTTCGATTTTTTCTCCACGGGCATCTTCTTGTAAAAATAATTTGTTTCCCCGACCTGCCTGCAATGCTTCTACCGTAGCGTGGTGTCCGAAGACAAAATTTTTCTCTTCGTTATTGTTTTCTTCTGGTAAATTTACCGCTTTTTGCGGCTTACGTTTACGTTTCTCTTTCATCCAGTTCACCTACTTTCTTAATACACCAACTCATTAATTCTTCTAAACGCTCTTTTTCTCCCAGTAAATGCAGATACCCCATTACCGCTTCAAAACCGGTTGACATACGATAGGTCATTTTATCGGTATTTTTCGCTGATGTATAGCTTTTCGCATTCCGACCTCGACGATAAACGCCGTGCTCTTCCTCGGTTAACAGATTGACCTCTTCCATTTCATGAATCAGCATTGCTTGGGCTTTAGCCGAAACGTAACGAGTAGCCATATGATGTAGTTTGTTGGGGCGAGTTTGTCCAGAAAGGACTAGAAAATCTCGCACATAGCTCTCATAAATAGCATCTCCTACATAGGCTAAGGTTAATCCGCTTAGTTGTTTTACATCAATCATTAGGCTCTTCTCCAACGCGTACCCTGCGGTGTATCCTCTAGTATAATTCCTTGATCTTTCAGTTGATCACGGATTTCATCGCTGCGGGCAAAATTTTTGTCTTTACGGGCTTGATTACGTTCAGCAATAAGTTGGTCCACTTCTTCGTCTAACAGTTCAGCTGTCTCAAAGGTAATACCAAAAACAGCCAACAATTGCAGAAACATTTCCAGACCATGCTGTATGACAACAGCAGAAACCTCAGCCTTTTCAATGTATTGATTCAACCATTTAGCCAATTCATAGACCACCGTAATTCCATTGGCTGCATTGAAATCATCATCCATTTCTCCAATAAACCTTGCTTCCAAAGTCTGGATTGCTTGAATATTTTGTTCATCATCTGCTAATGTGTCTACTGCAGTTTCTTTACGGAAGTTAACATTCTCAACTGTATTCCGCAGCCGTTGCAGATTAGCTTGTGCATCCCTTACTGTCGCCTCACTGTAACGAATTGGACGGCGATATTGAGTAGTTGCCATAAAAAAGCGCAACACCTGCGGATCAATTTCCTTCACCATATCATGAACAGTTACAAAGTTTCCCAACGATTTACTCATTTTTTCATCATCTTCGCCAATAGTTACATACCCGTTGTGCATCCAGTAATTGGCAAACTTTTTGCCCGTTTTTGCTTCACTTTGAGCAATCTCATTTTCATGGTGAGGAAATTCCAAATCTTGTCCGCCACCATGGATATCAATGGTATCACCTAAATGCTTGGTTGCCATGACTGAGCATTCAATATGCCAGCCTGGACGACCTTTACCCCAAGGGGATTCCCAAGAAATCTCATCTGGCTTGGCTGTTTTCCAAAGTGCAAAATCTAATGGATCTTCTTTTTGCAACTGCTCTGCTCCAGTTCGTTGACTGGCTCCGATCTCTAATTCATTAATTGATTGATCACTTAATTCACCGTAGTCTTTAAACTTGCGCGTACGGTAATACACATCTCCATTTGATTCGTACGCATAGTCTTTTTCAATCAATGCCGCGATAAAGTCAATGATATCAGGAATATGATTGATTACTCGTGGATGCAAAGTTGCCGGTTTAACATTTAACGCAGCCGTATCCTCTTCAAAAGCCGCAATAAAACGATCCGCTACTTCAGGAGCAGTAATTGATAATTCTTTCGCAGCTTTGATAATTTTGTCATCAACATCGGTAAAATTTGATACATAGTTAACTTCATAGCCCCGATATTCAAAATAGCGACGAATAGTATCAAAAGCAATTGTACTGCGTGCATTTCCAATATGAATGTAATTGTAAACGGTTGGTCCGCAAACATACATGCGAATTTTTCCTTCTTCAATTGGATGAAACACTTCTTTTTCTCGGGTCAAGGTATTATATATTTCAATCATGTTGAACCTTCTTTCCATTAATTTTAACTACTTTAGCTGGTACTCCAACTGCCGTAGCTTGATCAGGGACATTGGCTAAAACAACAGCACCCGCTCCTATTTTTGCGCCAGCTCCTATTTCAATGGGCCCTAATATTTGGGCATTGGCCGAAACAAAGGCTCCCTTACGAACTGTTGGGTGTCGTTTCCCTGTATCTTTACCTGTTCCACCTAATGTTACACCATGGAACATAACAACCCCTTCTTCGACTTCTGCTGTTTCACCAATCACTACCCCAGCACCATGGTCGATGAAAACTCCCGAGGCAATTTTGGCGCCAGGATGAATTTCAATTCCAGTTAAAAATCGCCAAAACTGAGAATGAATCCGCGCCAACAAGAACAGGTTTTGTCGATAGAAAAAATGGGACAGCTTATGGAAAAATAAAGCATGTATCCCAGGGTATGTTAACACGACTTCCACACTTGACTTAATGGCAGGATCATTTCGTTTGGCAGCATCTATTGCTTCTTTCCACCATCCCATTTTAATCGCTCCTTTATACTCAGACAACGAAATTCCCTTACTTGCAACTACCAAGAGAACGACCGTTAATATGTTCGAGCAGTAACAACAAAAAACACGCATCATTTGAGTTTCCTCAAAAGACGCGTGTTCACGTGGTCCCACTTTTGTTCGCAGCTTTGCTGCCTCTAACGGGTAACGTCCGTTTTTACGTTTTTGACTACCATTCTTTCGTCAAAACCACTCCAAGATGCATTTCACAGGCTAATCCCTGTCTGTTTGCACCACCCACAGACTCTCTAAAAAGGATTTTTTCTGCTACTTCTTCTTTTCGATGTGTTTACATTACTTGATTTAAATGTGCCAAAGCCTTTTCCTTACCTAACAATTCGACGGTTTCAGGTAATTCAGGTCCATGTGTCACACCGCTAACTGCGACGCGAATCGGCATCCAAAGGTTCTTGCCTTTGATACCTGTTTCTTTTTGAACAGCTTTAATGGCTGCCAAGACACTTGCAGCATCTACAGTTTGCATGTCTTCCAACTGCTCTTTAAAAGCACTTAAAACCATTGGTACTGATTCTTGTGCCAAGACTTCTTGAGCAGCTTCATCTAGTGCCGGATGTTCCTCAAAGAATAATTGAGAAACTTCTACGATTTCTGCAGCAAAGCTCATTTGCGGCTGATACAAACCAACTACACGCTTCACCCAGTTTTTACGCTCTTCACTTGGATTTTCTTCTACTTTACCTGCTTTAATTAAAAACGGCAGACACAATTCAGTCAACGCAGTTAAGTCCATCTCTTTGATGTAATGGTTATTTACCCATTCTAATTTCTTTTGGTCAAAGGCAGCTGGAGATTTGCTTAAACGTTTAGTATCAAACATTTTAACCAATTCTGCTTGAGAGAAAATTTCGTCTTCACCAACTGGCGACCAGCCTAATAACGCAATAAAATTGAACATTGCTTCTGGCAGGTAGCCTAATTCGCGGTACTGTTCGATAAATTGCAGAATTGATTCATCACGTTTGCTCAATTTTTTGCCTGTTTCACTATTAATAATCAAAGTCATATGCCCAAATGTTGGTCGAGACCAGCCAAAGGCATCGTAGATCATTAATTGTTTTGGTGTATTGGCAATATGATCATCTCCCCGCAAGACGTGGGTGATTTTCATCATGTGATCATCTACTGCTACCGCGAAGTTGTAGGTTGGCATACCATCACGTTTTTGAATAACAAAGTCGCCACCAACATTATCTGATTCAAAGTTGATTTCGCCTTTTACCATATCTTCAAAGCTGTAGGTTGTATTGCGCGGTACACGGAAACGGATAACTGGCTCTAAGCCCTGTGCTTCTTTTTCCGCTTGCTGCTCAGGAGTCAAGCTTGCACATTTGCCGCCATAATGAGGCATTTCGCCGCGGGCACGCTGTGCTTCTCTTTCTACTTCTAATTCTTCTTCTGTGCAATAGCATTTGTAAGCTAAATTGCTGGCTAATAATTGATCAATCAGCGGTTGGTAAATTTCTTTACGCTCCGACTGACGATAAGGGCCGTATTCTCCAGGCTTGTCAGGAGATTCATCCCAATCCATTCCCAACCAAGCCAAGTTTTCTAGCTGGCTTTTTTCACCATCTGCAATGTTGCGCTTTTGATCGGTATCCTCAATACGAATGATAAATTCACCATCATTGTGACGGGCAAATAAATAGTTGAATAACGCTGTCCGGGCATTTCCAATGTGTAAATGTCCAGTTGGGCTTGGTGCATAACGCACACGAATTTTTGACATGTGAACTCCTCTTTCCCGCATAATTAAGCAGATAATTGCGCCTGCTTTACTGCTCAAATTGTACAATCAATCGGCTGTTTAGTAAAGGGTCAATCCTTTTTCCCCTCTTGATACTCAATTTTCTTTTCAGGAGAATCATCCTTAATGTTGCGATTGGAATGGGCCGGCTTGGCAAAGATCATACGACCAGCCGCTGTTTGTAGGGCACTCGTCACTACAACTTCAATATGTTCATTCATGTAATGCTGTCCATCTTCAACTACAACCATCGTTCCATCATCCAGATAAGCTACCCCTTGCTGACGCTCCGTACCAGCTTTTACTAGTAGGACATTCATGTTCTCGCCAGGGATTACTACTGGCTTCACTGCATTAGCTAAGGCATTAATGTTCAGCACAGCCACATTTTGAAATTCTGAAACCTTATTTAAGTTGTAATCGTTTGTGACAATGACACCGTCTAGCAGCTTCGCCAATTTAATCAGTTTACTGTCGACTTCATTAATATCCTCAAAATCACCATCGTACATTTCTACTACAATACCGTCTTCTTTTTGCAAAGAATTCAAAATATCTAATCCACGGCGTCCTCTTACTCGTTTCAAACTGTCCCCAGAATCAGCAATGTATTGCAATTCATATAAGACAAAATTAGGGATCATCAATACGCCTTCTAAAAATCCACTCTTTGCAATATCGTAAATCCGGCCATCAATAATCACACTCGTATCCAAAATTTTATATTTATGGAAATGATCATCGGCCTTACGATCCAGTACTTCACCTTCAGGGTTTTCCGTTTTTTTCGTTCGTGGGGTAAATATTTTCTTCCACTCATCAATCCGGGTAGTTCCCACCCGAAAGCCCAAATAACCTAAAAGAATCATGATTAAAATCGGCAGCGCACTATTTACAAATGGAACCGCCAGATTATAAAGCGGGTTAGTTACAAACAGGCCTAAAGTCAGACCAATGATTGCCCCTACCGTTCCAAACAGTAAATAAGTTAAGCTGAATTCGTTTAATTGTTTCTCGATTTTTTTTACTCCAGTTGTAATTGGTTCAACGAGGGCTAAAGATAATAATGAAAAAATAATTGCGCCAATCAAGCCGTTCGTCAAAGAATTATTTAACCAGAAGTTGTTTGTTTGTCCAATTGCCATCCAAGCTGCCGGCAGCAAAGTAATCCCCATGCTGATTCCAACTAAAACGATAATGACAGTTAATACACGTTTTTGCATAACTTCCCTCCTAAGTAGTCATTTTTTCTAGCAAACCCTGTTATTCTGTATCAAGGTCTGTTAAGAAATTCACTTTAACACCTGGACTGATGACTTGTATTGCCAACAGTCTAGGCAGATAAATTGTTGTTTTATTTAAATACTTTTCGCAGTGTTTCTCCTAAAGTAGCAACCGGGATCAATTCGACCCCTTTAGGTGCTTTCCAGTCACCCATGTTATTTTTAGGCAGATAAACTCTTTTGAAGCCCAGTTTCTCAGCTTCTTTTATTCGTTGCTCTATACTATTCACTCGGCGTATTTCACCAGTCAAACCGATTTCACCGATGAAACATTCTGTAGCCTCAGTACCTTTTTCTTTATAGCTGGAAGAAATCGCTACCGCTACTGCCAAATCAATTGCGGGTTCGTTTAATTTTACCCCGCCAGCTGCCTTTAAGAAAGCATCTTGATTTTGCAGCAACAAGCCCGCTCGTTTTTCCAAAACCGCCATGATTAAGGAGATTCGGTTAAAATCTAACCCAGTCGTCGTACGTTTGGCATTCCCGAATACAGTCGGCGTGACTAATGCCTGAACCTCCACTAAAATCGGACGACTACCTTCCATTGCTACCACTATCGCCGATCCAGTTGCTCCTTCCAGCCGTTCCTCCAAGAAAACTTGAGAAGGATTAGCTACCTCAACCAGTCCGGTTTCTCGCATTTCAAAAATGCCAATCTCATTGGTTGATCCGAAGCGGTTTTTTACCGCGCGCAAAATACGGAAGCTGTGATGCTTTTCCCCTTCAAAATACAAAACGGTATCCACCATATGCTCCAGCATTCGTGGACCAGCAATATTACCCTCTTTGGTTACGTGACCTACGATAAAAATCGCAATACCATTTGTTTTGGCCAATTTCAGCAATTCCGCGGTGGTCTCCCGCACCTGACTGACTGATCCTGCTACGCTGGAAATGTCTGGTTGCGTCATCGTTTGAATTGAGTCAATAATAACAAATTCTGGTTTGATCTTTTCAATCACACGACTAATTTCACCCATGTCTGTTTCCGGATATAAATAAAAGTCTGTATCACTAGAACCTAAGCGTTCTGCTCGCAGTTTGATTTGCTGCGCACTTTCTTCTCCTGAAACATACAAAACTTTTCCACCCGTAGCTGCCAGCTGATGAGAAACCTGCAGCAGCAAGGTCGACTTCCCTATTCCAGGATCACCACCGATTAATACCAACGAACCTGGCACCACACCACCACCGAGCACCCGGTTTAACTCAGCTAATTGGGTCTCAATTCTCGTTTCCTTTTTGAAAACAACATCTTTTAACAAGGTTGGCTGGGCCTTTTCACCGGTTAAGCTAACTCGATTGCGCCGATCCTCAGTATCTTGAACGACTTCTTCCACCATCGTATTCCAACGGCCACAGTTGGGACAACGACCTAAATATTTTGGCGATACATAGCCGCACTCTTGGCAAATAAACTGTGTTTTGGCCTTTTTCGCCATGGTTCACACCTCTTTAATTTTAACATAAAACTATTTTTTTGGATGCTGATCAGAAGAGCCGAATCCGCCTGTTCGTTCATTTACTGCACGGTCATTGTCTGCTTTCAAGAAAGGCAGAAAAATTCCTTGGCCAATTCGTTCACCTTTTTTAATCGTCACATCTGTTAAACCAAAATTCGTAAATTGGAACATAATATGCCCTTCGTTATCTGGGTTATTGTAGTAGTCGCTGTCAATCACGCCTACCCCATTACTTAAACTTAAAAAGCGCTTCAAAGGATTACTCGAGCGATTAGCTAATTGCAGGTATTCGTCCTCTCCCATATACGCCTTAATTCCTGTCGGTACCAGTACTGGCTTAACCAGTTTTTCTTCTGCATCTGCTTTTCCAGTAACCTGAGCCACTAGTTTTTTCCAAAATGTCGGAATAACAATATCTTCAGCCGATTCAAAATCGTAACCAGCCGCATTTTTAGTTGCTCGCTCTGGCAAATTAATACCTTTAGCTTGATAGTTCGTAACTACTTCAAATCCTCTTTTTTTCATAAGACGCTCCTTTAAAAATCATAGTGTTATTCTACCATAGAGAACGTACGTTTATGAAAATGTTTTGCGAAAACTATATGGAAATTTAGTGAATCTTAGGGATTTACTCTCAAGTGAAAAAGAGCAAGTCTATTCGTTCTGCTCTCGTAGGGAATAATTCGGATCAAATTCATCAATTTCAATATAAATATACGCCTTCTTGTCTGGCAACAAACTGCGAATCTGCCGTTCAATTTCATTAATTAATTTGTAACTGATTCCCTCATAATCATCGTTAATATCCATCTTAGCTGCAATCAGTACTTCTTCAGGACTTAAATGGACCGTTTTTACATCAATTAATCGTTTCACTTCAGGGCGCTGGAAGGCCTGTTGGATCTTCGCTAAATCGTTTTGAGAAACACTTTCCCCCACAATTAAACTGTAAAATTCTCGTGCCAAAAAGATTGAAGCAAACATCAATAACAGCCCAATCAATAATCCACTTAAAGCATCAAACATCGGGTTGCCGGTAAAAGTAGTCAGCAGTGTACCAATGATCGCCAAAACCAATCCGATCACAGCACAAAAATCTTCTGTAAAAATAATCAATATTTCACTGTGACGGCTCTCATGCAAAAACCGAAATAACGGTAACTTTTCGGTATTTAACTCATGAATTTCCTTTAAAGCAACACGCAGCGAGCTTCCTTCAACTAAAATACCAAAGACTAAAATGACTAAGACAATCCATGAATTCTCTACTTGATGATTCGGATGGAATAATTTCTCCAAGGCCTCCATTACACCTAATGCGCCCCCGCCAAAAAACAACATAGTAGCTACAATCGTGCTAAAAAAATATTTTGCACGCCCTTCACCAAATTGATGCAGGTCACTTTGCCCACGTTCCGCTCTTTTATCACCAAAAAGCAGCAGAATTTGATTGCTGCAGTCGACTATACTATGAATACTTTCATTCAACATCGCAGCACTGCCGCTGATCGCATAGCCTACAAATTTACTAATAGCCACTAAAATATTCGCAATCAAGGCTGCTAAAATAGCTGTTGGTCGCTGCTTATCCATACTCTCATCTTCCTTCTATTTCAATTCTTGCCCTCAGTATATAACAGAAAGAAGCTGAACCCGCAAATCGGCGCTCAGCTTACTCGTTTACAATTCCGTATAAAAACATATCAATCGCTGCAGGAAAAGAATTTCCCTGCTTATCATATGTATCAGGCTGCAAATAGGCTGCTAACAAAATGAACAACTGCTTCACTGCAAGTTCTACCTGAAGTTCTGGACGTAAGGCAACTCCTTCTTTTTTCAACACTTCAATAAAAGGTGCTTCATAAGAACCCTGCCACAACAGATATAGTTCTTCTGCTGACGCCTGTGATAAAGCATAATGCATGTCGTGCATCATCATGTAAAAGTCGAAGGGATGCCGCTGCCGCAAATAAACCATCATTTCTGTCAGCTTTTCGGTTAACGTCGAATCGTTTTCCTTAGCTAACTCTCGCAGCTGCAAACCAACCTCTTCTGACAAGGAACGCATCACAGCAACATAAATATCTTCCTTCTTTTTAAAATGATAATATAAATTAGGCTGCGTAATTCCCAGTGCGTCAGCAATTTGTCGGGTCGAAGTAGCCTCGTAACCTTGATTCATAAACAGCCGCTCAGCCGTTTCCAAAATTTTTTGGTACATGGTTGGGTTCACGATTTAATCGACTCCTTCTGCCGACTAATTTTTTGCAGTTCTTTGCGAATCGCTTGAAAAATACGCAATTTTCTAGCCTGCTTTACTACATGCCGCTGAGTGAATACTTGGTAGTCGTTTTCCCGAATCACCTGCAGAATTTCACGATAAAAATAACTGGCAGCCAACAGCGGTCCTCGGCAATCTTCATCAATCCAAGGCATCATTGTCAGTCCCTTTTGATAGCTTTCTTCAGCCCGCTTGGCTTCGTATTCCCATAATCTGGCGAACGCCTGCGTTTGACGATGCTCTTTGAGGTCCTCTTGCGTCACGCCATATTCGGCCATTTTATCTTTTGGTAAGTAAATCCGTCCCTCGGCTTCATCCTCGCCAACGTCTCGCAAAATATTGGTAATTTGCATAGCTTCGCCTAATTCCTTGGCCTCTTCAACAATTTTCACCCAATCCTTTGAAAGGATCGGCAATAACATCAGACCTACTGAACCAGCCACATAATAACTGTACTCTTCCAGCTCTTGTTGCGTTTCAGGCTGGGTGAAGTTCACGTCTCTACGTTGCCCTTCCAACATGTCATAAAAAGCCTGTATATCTAACGGATAATGTTCAAATACAACAGCCAATGCCCGCCACATAGGCTCGTCTGGACGCTCCCCTTTTTGAAACGCCCCTAATTGCGCCTTCAATTCAGCCAGCTTTTCTGGATTTTTTTCAACATCAATTGCATCATCTGCCCGTCGGCAAAAAGCATAAATAGCATACACGCTCATAGCTTTTTGCTCCGGCAATTTTGAAAAGGCAGCATAAAAACTTTTTGAGTGATGCTCAATGATACGCTCACAGTAATCAAAATCTGCTTGGTAGCGTAGAAAATCAGCAACCAGTTTATCGGTCATCACGAACCAGCTCCTCTACTGCTAACTTGGCACTCTGCATCACAATTGGTACTCCCGCACCTGGATGGGTACTGCTGCCGCAAAAATATAAACGGTCTGCATAATCAAACTTATTGTGAGGACGATAATAGTTACTCTGTTTTAACGTTGGTTTTAAGCCAAACGTCGCGCCTCGATAGGCATTAAAATTATCGGCGAAATCTCTTGGTGTATACTGCTCCTCAAAGACAATATGCTCATCAATATCTGAAAAGACGGTTTCCTGCTTGATTTTATTTATCACATGATTGCGGTAAATGGTGCTGGATTCCTCACTCCAATCCGAAAACTTAGACAATTCTGGTACTGGAATCAGAACATATAACGCTTCATGACCTTCCCTAGCCATTTCGGGATCTAATAGACTTGGCACGTATAAATAGTAGGAAGGATCCTCTGGCAGAACACCTTGATCAAAGATATCGGTAATATTTTTCTCGAAATCTCTAGCAAAATGGATGGAATGCAGTGCTTCTACATCATATTTTTTATCCAAACCTAGATAAAGCAAGAAGCAGGAACAAGAATATTCCATTTTATCAATTTTTTGATCCGTGTATTTGCCACGGTCTTTTTCATTAGGCAATAAATGCTTCATGGCATAAGGAAAATCAGCACCACAGACAATTGCATCTGCTAAAATCCGTTCTCCATTCACCAGTATGCCTACTGCCTCTTTATTTTCTATTATAATTTCCTGTACTTCCGTGTCACAATAAATCTCTCCACCCAGTTCCTCAAACAACCGTTTCAACCCTTGGGCTAAAGTATACATACCGCCCTTCATAAAATGAATGCCATACAACAGCTCAATCATCGGAATGATGGTATAAAGTGATGGGCCCTGATAAGGTGAAATCCCAATATATAACGTTTGGAAGGCCAGCGATTTGCGCAGTCGATCATCTTTTACAAATTTAGAAATCGAACTATAAGCATCCCCGAAGGTTTTTAATCTTAAACCATTTAAAAGTGATTTAGGATTGTAAAAATCCCAAAACGAACGGAAAGAGCGCATAATAAAGGCATCCTTAGCAATAAGGTAGCGTTTATATATATCCGCTAAAAAGGCAAAATAGCCCTGAGCATCTTCTTCAGAAATCCCTTCAAGCATCTTTGTTAATTCAATTAAGTCAGATGAAAATAATAACGGATCATCATCTGAAAAATACAATTTCAGCATCGGATCAATTTTTTCCATTGGAATATAATCGTCAGGATTTTTGCCGCAAAATTCAAACACTTCTTGATAAATATCTGGCATCATAACAATGGTGGGGCCTACATCAAAGGTAAAACCATCCTTTTTGATCTGATTCATTTTTCCGCCGACTTGGCTATCTTTCTCATAGAGCTGAACAGCATAGCCCATTTTTTGCAATCTTACCGCAGCAGTAAGTCCTGCGACTCCTGCACCTATTACTATTACCTTCTTCATTGTCATTCTCCTCCTTTTATCATTTTATAACTTATCAATTGATAAGTAAAAATATATAACTGAAAAATATGTCCACCAATGGTCTCCAGGAACATAAAAAAGCTGATTACTTAGCATAATCAGCCTTTTATCTAGTCTACTTTTTCTTTGAGCCAACTAATTAATCGTTGGGATACTTGCAGATTTTGGTCATCAATCGTTGCCTTTCCATCACCCTTTTGAGGTCCATAAGAACCAAATCCTGCATGATTGCCTCCGGGAATTTCTTGATAGTCTGCGTTTGCTGGCAATTCCTCTTTCGCCTCTTGATAAGCTTTCTGATTCAATACCTTATCATTTTCCCCAGTCAGAGACAGTACTGGTACCTTAACATCAGCTAAACTTCCTTTTTCATCAGGATAACTAGCTAAGAAAAACACTCCTGCTAAATCCTGTTGGTGCTCGACTGCAAAACGACTAGCCATTACGCCGCCCAAAGAATGTCCCCCAAGTACATATTTGCGATCTGGCTGCTCAGTTAACACCTTATCTCCGCGATTCGGTGCTAATACCGCTAAATCTAACGGCATCTTTACTATGTAAACCGGATAGCCCGCTTGTGCTACTTTTTGAGCCCAAGGACTATAGCTCCCTGGATCAACCAAAGCGCCGGGATAAAAAATAATTATCGGCTTCGTTTCATCCTCTGAGGGAAAATACAACCAGTCACTGTCATCCTCCGCTTGATTCGTTACCTGCTGTGCGCTGCTAGTAGGAGAATACGTTTGTGTTTGCAAATAAACAAACCCACCTGTTAACACGACAACCAGTCCAATGAGCACTATTAGAAGAATCTTTTTCCATTTTTTCACTGCAATCGTTCCTTTCTTTCATTTCCATTCCATAATACCATCGGATGCAGAAAATTTTGCAAAAGTTGCTTTAAGAAACTATCAGGAAACCTCAAAAAGACCAATTGTCATCATTCTCAGACAACAATTGGCCAGCGGTTTCTTCAATTCCTAGCCTTGGCGGAATAAGTAAATCTTTGTCCAAGGAGTCATAGACTTAATGTTGGACATATTATTATGTGGGAATGTGCTATGCCAGATTCTATCATGATTCGGAGTATTTCCCCAGAAAAAGCCAAGATGACAATCATAGTTTGGTTTAGAATAATCTGGTTCAAAATACAAAATATCTCCTTTTTTAGCTAACCCGCTTTGCAGCAATGATCCTACTGAAGTAAATGTTTCGTACTGAACATTTTTAGTCAAGGCATCTCGCCAGTTGTAGCCGTTAGCGACTCCACCCCAAGCATTAGCAACATTGGTAATAGCAGCCAGATTACCACCAGCTCTTTTAATTACACTTGCGATAAAACCGGTACAGTTCATACCAGGTCCATTGCCATTAGGATCACCGTTAGGACTCATAGAAGTACTGGCATTGCCTGTCAAACCCTTGAAAGGGGTATATAAATAATAACGATCATTTTCATGTTTAGCCAATTCACTGACAATTTGGTCACGAGTGAGTCCAAAGAAGCCTGAAGCCCACTGAATAACACTTTCTGGTTGAAAAGGAGTACTATACCAGCCAATTCCTTCATAACGCCAGCCCTGATTTCTTAAATTGTCTCGTTCATTACCGTTTACGGTGTAGTGATGGGCTCCGACGCCCCCATTAGGATTGTATACACGATAAACTGGCATTCCTGAATCTAGTGTGTGCCAACCAATTCCTTCATAACGCCACCCGATTCCTTTAAGCATATTGCGTTCATTGCCGTTCATTGTATAAAAATGTTCACCTGAGTTAGGCTTATACAAGCGATATACTTCAAGCCCGGATAATATCGAGCGCCAACCGATTCCTTCATAGCGCCAGCCTACCCCCTTAAGCATATCCCGCTCGTAACCGTTCATCGTGTAAAAATGTTCGCCTGAATTAGGATTATAAATTCTATACACGGGTACATCTTGTACGACTGCTCGTTGTTCAGCTGCTCTAGCTTTGGTTGGTACTTCTGTTGTTTGAGCAGCTGCTTTCATCTGCTGCGGCACTTTTACTGGTGTCTGAACAGGTTTAACCGGCTCTTGTCTGTTGGCTTCAGGTGCTTTTTCAACTGGTTGATTATTATTTGTTGTGTCCACTTGATTGGTTTGTTCTTCGTTTACAGCGGGTACTTTTTCTTGATTCTCCTCTTGGCTATTTTGATTTGATTGATTTTCCTCAATCGGGGCTCCCGCTTCAGTTGAATCATTTTCCCCTTCATTCAGTGGTGGAGTCGAAGGTTCCACATTTTCAGCAGGTACTTCTGGGGTAATAATTTCTTCTCCCTTTGTATCTGTCTCTTGGTTATTCTCCGCAACACTTGAAGGCGTTTCCATTTCTGCTGAAGGATATACCGGGCTGTTTTCGATAACCGTCGCTTCACTTACAACCTCAGAAGCAAAAACAGTTTCGTTTTCTTGCGTATATAATACTGCGGAAAATAACAATCCTCCTACGATCAGCAAATATTTCTTATTGCCTTTCTTCTGCATTCTAAAATCCATTCCTACACCTCCTAATTTTTCAAAAAAATAATTCTTATCTTGAATAAATTTTAAACTATTTGATTTACTCTTGTCAAAGAATCTTGATCATTTATGATAACATTTTTTTCTATTGGTTTTACAGAGTAATCTATAGCATTTTAAAACTGCTGATGATAAAATAAACAAAGTACTTCTGTTACTTATAATTTATGTTTCAATAGATTACGGAGGAGATCATACGATGAAAAAGAGTGTTTGTTTGTTATTTTGTACTGCTTTTCTTTCTTCAATCTTTTGGGCAGGAACGGAAAGCCTAGCTATTGAAGATTCTTCAACAACTGAATCAACTGTTGCAGAAACCCAAGTTTCCAGCGAATCAGAAACTTCTGAGAACCCCGTTGCCTCTCCAGCACAGGCAGCGCCTTCCGTAGAAGTCAATGCAACTGCTGATCAGTCAACAGATATGGCTGAACCCTCTATGGCAATGACACCTACTACTTTTGCTGCAGCCCAAACGACAACCGGAATTCCCATGTATCGGCTGTATAATCCCAATAGCGGGGAGCATTTCTACACAGCGAATGGGATCGAAAGAGATCAAATAGTCAACGCTGGCTGGTATTATGAAGGAATTGGATGGTCCGCTCCGACTGGCGGCCAACCCGTTTACCGACTTTACAATGCAAATGCAGGAGATCATCATTATACTTTAGATGCGAATGAACGGGATCATCTAAAAGGGGTTGGTTGGCGTTATGAAGGAATCAGCTGGTACTCACCCGCTAGCGGACAGCCTCTTTATCGGCTGTATAATCCTAATGCAAAGGCTGGATCTCACCACTATACCTTGAATGGTGCTGAAAGGGATAATCTGCAGCGAGCTGGATGGCGTTATGAAGGAATCTCATGGTATGCTGTTGGTGGAGCCGTTGGTGTCAGCAACAATGTTCTGCTTAATGCTCCTTATATCAATCAAAATACGGCTGGGATGCCGATGGGTTGTGAAGCAGCCTCCCTGCTGCAAGCCTTACAGCTGAAAGGGTACGCTAAAAATTACAATCTAAAATCCTTCATCAAGGAAATGCCGTTGGCTAGTGACAATAATCCCAATAATGGATTTGCAGGTCAACCAGATAAACTTATGAACAATGTCTATCAATCCATTTACCCAGCACCGCTAACTAACTGGGGCAGCCGTTATGGTAAGGTTGCAAACATCTCAGGTTCTTCTGTTGGAAGCCTTAAGCAAGAGCTGCGTAATGGGAATCCAGTTGTTGTTTACGTAACATTAAATTTTGAGAGCCCTCGCTATGGTAATTATTTCTGGGGAACAGGAATAAATAATGCTCATATCATGACCTTAGACGGATTTAATGAAAGTAATAATACGTACCATGTATCTGATCCTAACGCTGGAAAATATTGGATTTCTGGAGCAAAATTTGAAGCCAGCTATAACTTGAAAAAGTTTGCTGTAGTTGTTCGCTAAGACAACAGCAAAAGACCTCGCTAAATTATCAGCGAGGTCTTTTTTGTTATTTTTAGGGAGAATTCGACCTTGTTTTTGCTTACTAATCAAACTCCACCATATTTCCGCGAAATCTTAATGGTAAATGACCCATTTGAACCTTCGAATTGGTCCGTTCATTAATGGTCACTGCGGATAAAAAAGCCCGCCATTGACTTTGAATCTCTTGTTCTTCCACCGTTTCTTTTATATTTGGACAGTCACTATCTTCAATGAGAGTGACTGCTCCATGATCAATCATTGCCAGTAAACGGTGGGTTTCATCATAGATCATCATTTGTTCGTTAGGGTAACGCTCCGCAAAATGCGGACATAAAAATGGTAATGAATAGTGTTTTGGTGCGATCTTACTAAATAGAATATTGCCGACATATTCAAAACGAACAAAGCCCGTAAATAGATGGACTTCCCCCAATAATGTTTTGATGGCCTTTCGCACAGCCAAAACTGCAGGATGACCTATATAGTTTTCCAACGAATCTTTAGTTCCTAAAGCAATTTCAATAGCATCCAATAAGGAACGCTCCTTGTTGGCTAAAGTAGCATAAAAACCGGTTTGAATAAATTGAAGGTTTTCAGCAGTTAAGCGTTGTTGCAGTCGACGGTAGATTTTTTGAGCCCTGGCTTCGTTAGTCGTTGTCCATTCACCCATGAACAGGCTTTCTGAAGCGGTCTCTGGTGTGAGAATCAAGACTGGAAAGGCTTTACGGGAAAAGGCCTGATCCACTAAGCACAGGAAGCCATAAAAACTGCCATCATACTCCCAGGTTTCTGTTATTTCCTCCATCTACTCACCAACTTTCTTTAGCATGTTCAAAGCGTTCAACGTCGAACAATGATAACTGCTCTGCTTTATTTTGAGTATTTAGCTGCTTCAAAGTCTGATATTGCTTGGAAGAAATCAACGAGGTAATGACCCACTCAGGATCACGAATCAGTCCAGCAGGGGTTTCGTGATTGCAGGCAATAAAATACTGCGCCCTTTTTATAACAATCCCCAGCTTCTTCAAATCACTCAAATGCAGGCGATAATATTTCCGGGCTTTTACGATATTTTGAGCACTCTTAGGACCAATACCAGGTACTCGAAGCAGCATATCATAAGAAGCTGTTTGGACATCTACCGGAAAACGATCATAATTTTGCACAGCCCAATTGGCTTTAGGATCAAGATACAGGTTGAAATTGGGCTTGTCATCCGACAAAATCTCATCTGCTGAGAATCGATAAAAACGCATCAGCCAGTCTGCTTGATATAGGCGATGTTCCCGCAACAACGGTGGCTCGGTCGTAACAGCCGGGAGCAAAGAATCCTGATTTACTGGAATATAAGCAGAGTAATAAACTCGCTTCAGCTCATAACGTTGATACAAATTTTCAGCAATTTTTACAATCGAGCGGTCACTTTCTGGGCTGGCTCCAATAATCATTTGTGTTGACTGACCAGCAGGGACAAAGCTCGGACCTTTTCTAACAGCAGGCAAAAAGGCTTCTTCCTTTTTCTTTGTAGTAATCTGCTTCATAGGTTTGTATAAAGCGTAAGGATCTTTGTCCGGTGCCAGCAGCTTCAAACTTTCTCTAGAAGGTAATTCTACATTAACGCTCATCCGATCCGCTAAAAAGCCCAGCTCTTCAATCAATTTCTCATCAGCACCTGGAATGGCTTTAACATGAATATAGCCGCGAAATCCCTTTTCCTCCCGTAAAATCTTTAAGGTTTTGATCAGCAATTCGCAGGTGTAATCGACATTTTTGATAATAGCTGAACTAAGGAACAATCCCTCGATATAGTTCCGCATATAAAAATCCATCGTCAAATCAGCTACCTCCTGCGGTGTAAAGGTAGCACGTGGAATCGCATTGGATTTCCGATTAATGCAATAATGACAATCAAAAATACAGGCATTCGTAAATAATAATTTTAATAATGAGACACACCGACCATCAGGAGTAAATGAGTGACAAATTCCTGATACAGCTGTACTGCCTACTTTTCCTTCACGAGTATTGTTGGTCACTCCACTGCTGGAACACGACACATCATACTTGGCTGATTCGGCTAGAATTTCAATCTTTCTTGTCAGTTCCATGGAATCCCTCCTAAACTATACGAACGTATGTTCTTATAATAAGCGATGCTTCGTTAGTTGTCAAAAAAAGCAGGTATTTAGCCAAGAAAATAAAAAATATTTAAATTTCTTATTTACATCTCATTTTTCTCAGTGTATACTAATCTTCAATTAGAAGTTGGAGGTCATCCTTATGATGAACAGAAATCACTCACAACTGAATAACAGCTTTTTCTTTAGCTTTTTTAGATAGGTTTGTATTCATCAAGATGGATGCAAACGACCTACGTTTTGTATCTATCTATGATGGCTAAAGAGTTTTGACGTACCACCAGCCACGTAGAAGTAATCGAAGTGGCTGAAGAATTCTATTCTCGTATTCCCATCATCCACTTAGTTTACTGAGTGGATGATTTTTTTATGGAAAAGGGGAAAATAAAATGAAAAAGAATGTATTGTTAGGATTAGGTTTAGTTAGCTTATTGGTATTAGGGGCCTGTGGTAAAGGGGATGCAGCAACAGATGATAACGTGAAAAAGGTTGGCGTTCTGCAAACGGTACAGCATGGTTCTTTTGATGAAGCCTACGAAGGATTCAAAGAGGGCTTAGCAGAAAACGGTTATGTTGAAGGAGAAAATCTGGAAATTTCTTATCAAAATGCTCAAAATAATCAAGACAATCTAAAAAGTATGAGTGAAAAATTAATCAAGGATCAACCGGATTTATTATTAGGGGTCGGTACACCTGCTGGACAATCCATTGCCAACGGAACAACTGATATTCCGGCTCTAGTTACTGCTGTGACTGACTTGAAAGCGGCAAAATTAGTAAAAAGCTATGATAAACCCGGTACAAATATGTCAGGGACAACGAACCTTTCACCAATCAAGAAACAAATTGATTTGCTGTTGTCAGTTGCACCGGATGCTAAAAAAATCGGTTTATTATACAACGCTGGGGAAGTAAACTCACAAATTCAAATTGACGTAGCAACAGAATATTTGGAAGAGCTTGGTTTGGAAATCATGGTTAGAAATGCAACTTCAACCAACGATGTTCAACAAGCAACAACCTCCGTAGCCAGCGAAGTAGATGCAATTTATATTCCAACTGACAGCACCTTTGCCAGTGCAGCAACAGTGGTTGGCGAAGTGGTAAAAGAACATAAAGTTCCTTTAGTCGCAGGTTCAGTCGATCAAGTAAAAGAAGGCGGATTGGTCACTTTAGGCGTGGATTATGTTTCTCTAGGCAAGCAAACTGGGGAAATGGCTGCAAAAATTTTAGATGGTGAAGCAGAACCTCAAACAATGCCTGTGGAAAGCGCGAAGAATTTGGCGTTCTATGTTAATGAAGACATGGCAAAAGCATTAGGCATTGATCCTGCTAGCATCAAAGAACCAAAATAAACAAAAACAGCAGCCTCATTTTGATAATGTTGAGGCTGCTGTTTGCGTTATTTTTACCACGGCAAACGTGTATCCACATGCTGGGTTAATTCCATACTTTCTTGGCGTTTTTCATTACGAACGGCTCGACGTTCTTCATACCCTGCACAAATATACTTTTCCTCCTCAGATTCTGGGGTAATGTCCGGCAAAGTAATCTTTCTATCCAGGCTGGTAAAGGTTAAAAAGCTGGTAGCTGCTAAATAGCGCTGACTTTTTAACAAATCTTCGCCGATCACCTTGACGAACACTTCCATAGACCGCTTGCCAGAGCCGGAAACATAGGCCTCTAAACAAACAGAATGTCCCTCATGCAATGGCAGCAAAAAGTCTAAATGATCCAGTGAAGCCGTAACTAAACTGGTCCTAGCAAAACGTGCTGCTGCAATTCCGGCAGTTTCATCCATCCAATGCATCAGTTGACCGCCGTAGAGAGCTTTGTGCATGTTCATGTGGGGATACATAATCAAATGGGTCTGAACTGACCGTGTTTCTTTACAAGTTGGCATTGCTTCTTCTTCCCTTCTATTTCTTCCCTACCAGTATACAAGAAAGTCAAACAGTGTTGGTAATTAGTGACTTAAAAATCGTTGTTTTACCTTTTGGATTTGTCGGGGCAAGCCCACAAACGTATAAATAATTGTGCCAAGCCCAGCAATAAGGATAGAAATAAGCAAGGCGCCCACTCTCGTTTCTACTATAATAATGTTTTTTAGCTGTAAATAGGCAATCAAGCACAGCACGCTCATTCCGCCAGCTGCTAAGAGCAACTGCTTCAGGTAATTCCTAACATAGTGTAACGGCTGAATTTGGTAGTTTTGACAAATCGTTTGGTAGCATTGCATAGTTATTATTAGAAAAGCAAGCCCTGTTGCTAGATTTAGACCATAGCCTTTAGTCAGCCAAACCAACGGAAATTGCAGGATCAGCTTAATCACTAAAGCTCTCGTTACCAACGTGACCGCTGCACGATGCAACCCCACGGCCTGCATGATTGACAACAAAATTGAACAGATACTCAGAATCGCAGTAGTCGCGATTGCTACTCGCATGTAGCCTGTCGTCGCAGGATCATATCCGAAGAATACCGTATACATCGGTTCTGCCAATATAAGCATTCCCAGCGTAGCCGGTAGTAAAAACGTTAGTGCTAGACGCAACACATCGGCAATTCCTACCAACAAATCGTCTTTTTCTCGCAATTTGGTCAATAAAGGCAGCGAAGTAACCGAAATGGACCCGATAATGGTAATCAGCAGCACCGTTAGCTTGTTAGGATTGGCTGAGGCTTGAGTGAAGAGTACTTCAATCTGAGCCAGGCTTAGTTGATGAGTTATCGTATGCAAAATTCCTTTCAACGTTACCTGATCAATCAACTGGGCCAAGGAAATTGCTGAGCCTACATAAATAAATGGCAGTGATTCACGAATCACAGAAAGGACCATTGGACGCTGTCCCTGTAAAAAGACACTTGGCCGAAAAATAAAGAAACGCAATCGAAAATAGTTTTTGCGTTTTCCAATAAGAATAAGATAAACAATACTCACTAGTCCGCCAACACAAGAGGCCATCGTACTGATCACCACAGCAGAAAAAATGCTGCCCTGCAGAATCATACGGATATAGAATGTTCCCGCTAAAATAACAATTACTCGGATCAGCTGCTCTAAAGCGTGCGATATACTGTAAGGAATCACATCACTGACACCTTGGAAATAACCTCTTAAGGCACTCAGTATGGGAATTATCATTAGCGATGGACACAAACTGCGAATCGCCCAGACAGCTTCCTGCACATCACTAACTGGACTGATGCGGCTCAATAGAGGCGCAAAAATGAACATCATTACCGCCGAAACAATCCCGATTCCTTCCATAATTCCTAAAGAACTCTTGAAGAGCAGCTGAACCTTTGGCGTATCATCCTTTTCCGCCGCGATTTTTTTTGCAATTCCACTAGGAAATCCTGCAGTTCCTAAAGTTAAAAACAAGGCATAGGGCAAATAGGCTACATTGTATAGTGCCTGTGCTTGTTGTCCGGCATCCTGCGAGCCCATCATCATCAACCAAGGGATTAAATAGACAATCCCTAAAATCTTACACAATAAATTAGCCGAAGACAGCCAAAAAGTTCCTGATAGAAGATTCTTTTTCATTTGTTCACCTGTATTTTTCTCAGTATGCTCTCATTATAGCGAAGTTTTTTGACAGCACCTGAGCGGATCAAAACCTTTAATGAATTGTTTACCTTCCAAGTTCATTAAGTTTGGTGATTTGGGCATTCATTCATCGTATGCCAGCACAAAGAAAAGCACTGCCCAGAGCTTTTGCCGGGCAATGCTTCTACCGTTTATTTCACAACTAACGCTTGATCTTTCGCTAAGAAGAAAGGTCGTAAGTAGGCTACCGTGTTGGATAGCGGCAGCACCTCTTCAGATAACGAAATATTCAATTCGCTGCGAAGGTAGTTGCGGCGAGTTTGAATTCGAGCCCATAATTCTGGGTACTGGGTTTTAATTTCCGTCTGCAAGGCTTCATCAGCTAAAGCAACACATTCTTCTGCACTGGTTCCTTGATAACCAGCGATCGAAGGAATAATATCAATCTGGAAAATCATTCCGCTCTTTAAAACTTCATTGGATTCTGGATAAACGGGTGAAGACATCCATTCTTCATCGGCAACTAAATGGCCCGGATTCAGTTCCCAGCCGTAAGTCTCTTTTGGCAGCACTTGTTCGATTACTTGATAAAGTTCGCCACCTGTTCGGCCAACACTGGTTTCTTCCAGCCAAGTTGCCATCGCCTTAAAGTAAGGATAGACTACTTGATCTAAATAGTCAGTCTGATTTTCTGGCAATTGATTCGTCTGTTCAATGACAAAACCAGAACGGCTGGATAAGCCGCCTTTGTAGCCAATCGTCAGTGAAAGCGACTGGCCTGTCTGAACCTCTTTATGGGTAGGATAAAAATTGGCTTTTTCAAAACGGACCCCTGCTGCAGCAATCGTTACTACTGAATTCAACTGACCTTCACCGTTTAAAATTTCGCCTAATTCACTTTCCTTAATGCCCGGTTGCACCGCATTCATCGCTTGCAGCATTCTCGTAGAAGCCAAATTTGCGCCGTATTCATAATGAGCCAGCTCGTTGGGATTATTAACGGTTCGAGCACCATAACTGCCATGAATAAATAGATCGCAGGCATTCCACAATTCAGCAGCCCCAGCTGCTTCCTCTAACGCCTGAATGATGAAATAAGGAACATCCAGCATTCGTTTACCATCGGCCATTTTAGGTGTAAACATTTTCCAGCCGGCTACGCCGATCTTTTTAGCCTCACCAAGTCCTATCTCTGTAAAAATTTCACTTATTGGACGCTCATTGTCCATTGGCTGATTAGGCAATGAAAAATACGGTGTATGATAGAGCTTCGCATCGATACGAGTGTATTTAGACATCTTCAAATTTTCATTTCCTAGAACTAGAGCAGCTTCCCCAGTCTGATGGATGATTAGTAATCCCTCTTCAAAACGAGGATAAAAACCAGTTAAGTATTCAAAGTTTGAGCCATGCTCCTTGTCGGCGTAGACAACCAAATAGTCATATCCAGCAGCCGTCATCTGCTCCAAAATTTTTAATTGGCGCTGCTTCATCGTTTCATCGCTTAAAAATACAGGTGCAACATCTTCATGAATTGTGGGTTGCTTGACAGTAGTTAGTTCGATCGTTTTCATTTAATCTTCTCCTTAAGGAATAATTAGTTCAACATTGTTTTCTGCTAAAGCAGTAATAAATTCAGCTGCAGGCGCTTGATCGGTTACCAAAACATCAATTTCACTTAGTCCACAAATCTTGAACAGTCCCGTGGTTCCAAGTTTGGTGTGATCGGCTAGAGCAATGACCTTTTTACTTTGACGAATCATCTGACGTTTAACCAGTCCTTCTTCCTCCGTATGGATAAACATACCTTCTGAATTGATTGCAAAAACCCCTAACAAAGTATAATCCACCGAGTATTCGCTGATTTTCTGGACCGTTTCTGCTCCGTAAATAAAGAGCTGCTGCTTATGAAGCTTACCGGGCAAAATACTGATTTCATTGTTGTCCAGCTGAGCCAGCAAGGTTGCATGAGTCAAAGAGTTAGTAATTGCTAATAGCCCTTTCCCTTCTAAATAAGGGATTGTCGCCTCAACAGTAGTAGATGAATCCAAAATCAGTGAGGAATTGTTTGCGATTTGCTCAGCTGCCAACCGTCCCATTTGATTTTTAAGCTGCTGATCACGACTGGATCTTTCCTGATAGTCAAAGATCAATGCATCTCGACTAACCAACATGGCGCCACCATGAATTCGCTTGACGATATTTTTTTGTTCTAGCTTAATTAAATCGCGCCGAATGGTATCTTTAGAAACTGCTAGCTCTTCAGCCAAAGCTTCCAGAGATGCACTCTTTTGCTGCTCCAAAATGCTCTTAATTTTACTCAACCGCTCTTCTATCAACATTGTTGTTCTCTCCTTCTTTCCTACCATACCACCTTTTGCATTCTTTTTCAACATAAATATGCAAAATATTGCAAAATAATGCATAGCCTTTTGGTTCTGCTTAACCTTATTTTATTTGACTATCATTAAAAATATGCTATTCTTATTCATAATATTTTAACAAAGGAGTGGATGTGATGCGTATCAATCGGCCAACCCGTTTCTTTCCCATGAACTGTCAGAACATGATGTGTCGATGCGCATCGTGTTCTTTGGCGTACGTTTAGATTGCCATAGGCGATCCAGCCAGGGGACTTGATGGAAATCAAGTCCCCTTTTCTTTTACCCAGAAAGGGAGTCTTATTATGAATTTTCAACAATGCCGTTATGCCGTGGCAATTGCTGAAGCAGGCAGCTTTAGTCAAGCCGCAAAGGATCTATTTGTTACCCAGTCTAGTCTTTCTACTGCCATTAAAGAGTTGGAGACCTCTCTAGGTATCCGTTTGTTTCATCGATCTAAATCAGGTACTCGCTTAACTGAAGATGGCAGCGAGTTTTTAGTGGCCGCACGCCGGATTTTGGCTCAGGTCGAATTATTGGAGAATCAATATCAGCCGAATAAGAAAAAAGATTTTATCGTAGCCGCTCAGCATTATGATTTTTTATCGCAACCTTTTTTAACTGTCTTTCAACAGTTTCAAACCGAATGCCAGCACTTTCATTTAATTGAGACAACGACTCAAAAGATTATTGAAGGCTTGCAAAGCTTTCGCAGTGAATTGGGAATCCTATACCTAACACCGACAAATAAACGTTCTTTAGAACGGCATTTTGCACAAGAACAGTTAACCTTTCAGCCTTTAGGAAAATTTGTCACTCAGATTTTCCTGCGCAAAGACCACCCATTGGCTGACAAAGTACAGATTACCGTTCAGGATTTGGCTGACTATCCACAAATTCGTTTCAACCAGGAGGAATATGAATTTTCTCATTTTGAAGAGGATCCTCTGGAAATCCCTACGGAACAAGCTGTGATTTATGCCAATGATCGCGGTACTCTGTTGAATCTGTTGTGCGGCTCAGATGCTTACGCCTCCGGTTTGGGCATTGTAGAAGGCTTCGCCAAGGAACAAATTGCTTTGATTCCTTTAGCCGATTCCGATATTCATACCTTAGGCGTTGTTTATCATCAACAGCGCTCCCTGAGTGAAATGGCTGAGCTTTTCATCGAAGAAGTTCAAAACGCCGTAGACCAGTCCATTGTATCTATTGAAAAATCCAATGGCTGACCATCAATAACAACAATTATCCAAATGACCTTTCTCTTGGTATAGTTAGAAAAAGTTAAAACAAGGAGGAGAACACGTATGTTAACAGTCACTAGTTCTGTAATGACAACTGAATCAAAGAACATGGCTTGTCAATGCATGCCGTGTTCTTTAGCGTACCCTTAAAGGAATGAAGCTCATTCTAAATGGTGCACTAAAGGACTTGATGCCGAATCAAGTCCTTTTTTCTTTGGTTTAGTTGAGAAAACATTCACAAGTCCATTAACCCTAAGAAGCTATTTGCCCTGTCCTTGTCACAATCTGTCCATTACTTGCATCAACTTCAAAACAAAAAAAGGAGTGTTTACATGTCAAAAAGAGAGTTGGTTTTACGTGCACTGCATCAACAAAAAGTGGAAAGAGTTCCGGTTGGTTTTTGGTTTCATTTTATTACTAATGAAGAGGAGCTTCGACAGCCGATTCCTGAAATAATCGAACGAAACATTGCAGGTCATCAAACATTTATCGCTGAGTTCCAACCAGACTTTGTCAAATTAATGAGCGATGGGTTCTTTTATTACCCTAATGAACAAATTGCCCAAGCTAGAACAATTGATGACTTGAAGGACATTCAATCGATTGGCAAGGAGCATCCTTGGATTCAGCAGCAGGTGGCATTAGTAAAGGAACAAAAGAAGCACTTTTTAGAGGATATTGCAGCTTTTTACAATATTTTTGCACCAGCTACCTACTTTAAATGGCAGCTGCCTGGAGGTGAAGCTCAGTTTGCAGAATTCTTGCTAGAGAATCCTGAACTGACACAGCACGTATTAAATGTGATTGCCGAAGACATCTCACACTTGGTAACGGCTGTTTTGAGTCAAACCGATATTGACGGAATTTACTTAAGTGTCCAAAATGTGCAGGATCAGCGAATTTCTTCTGACATTTACGCACGATTTATTCGCAGCTCCGACTTAATTGTTCTTGAGGCAGCCAATCGAAGCTCAGCCAACAACATCCTGCATATTTGCGGATACGAAGGAGCTACAAATGATCTGTCCCTTTATAAAGATTATCCTTCCGCAGCTGTCAATTGGGCTGTTGGTCCTGAGCAGGTTTCCTTAATTGAAGGAAAGAACTTATTTGACCGAACAGTAATTGGCGGATTTGATAATACAGCGAACAGTATCCTTTACCATGGGAATCAAACGGACATTCAACAAGCAACGCAAGCTTTGCTGGAAGAAGCCGGTGAAGTTGGTATCATTCTAGGAGCAGATTGCACAGTACCCAGCGATACTCCACTGGAGCATTTGCAATGGGTTCGGGAAGTTACTTATCAGTAAAATAGTATTCAGCGTTAACATCAAACGTATTCTTCTATGAAAAATACGTCCCATCATATGAACAAGGAGGCAGCAAAATGAAAAAACTAGTTATTGGTTTAGGAATCATCTTGGTACTGGCCGGAGGGACCTTCTGGGTCAGGCAAAGCAACCAGCAGGAAGCCGCCGATGAACAGGTGACAACCATCAAAGTCGCCCACACTCAAAATTACGTTCCTTATGATTTCATTAATGAAAACGGCGAATCCGATGGGTATGAAGTTCAGGTATTAAAGGCCGTCGATAAAAAACTCCCCCAGTATAAGCTGGAATACACTGGTACTAGTGACGATGATTTGCTCATTGGATTAGAGTCAGGAAAATATGACGTGGGGGTTAAGGGTGCTTGGTACACCGCTGAACGGGCGAAAAAATTTATTCTGCCGGAAGAAAAGATCGGCGCCAGTATCATTGGTTTTACCATTCGTAAAGAAGATGCTGGAACCATCACAGATATTGACTCGTTTGCAAAAACAGGAGGCAAACTAGTCCCGATCTCCCCACAAAATGCGCAATGGAATGTGATTGAGGAATACAACAAAGAACATACCGATCAACCAATCCAGTTAACAGCTGCAGAAGCCTTTAACGTAGCTGATGCCTATGCCTGGGTACTAGAGAAACGGTATGACGCCTTTTTTGATATCAAGCTTTCCTATGAGGAGGCGATTCAAAATGAAGAAGGGGCTTATCATCAATATGCTGATCAGCTCACTTATGTTCCTTACAAAGGAATTCCAACTTACCCGCTAGTGCATCGTAATGAACAGAATAAGGAATTTGCTAAAGCTTACGAAGGAGCAATTCGTGAATTAGAAGCCGATGGTACTCTTCAAGCGCTGTCGAAAAAATATTTTGGTGAAGATGTTTTTCAATTTATTGACAAGAATGACTAAGGAGGAATTCGATGGTCTCTTTTGATCCGGCACATATCCTTCAGGTGCTGCCTAAGCTGCTGACGTATTTACCCGTTACGCTGGCAGTTGTAGGCATTACGGTTCTTTTAGGAACACTTCTAGGCGGAATCGTCGCCTGGGGGCTGCTTGCTTCAGATAACTATTTGAGAAAAATTGCGGAGAGCTATGTTTTTGTTCTGCGTTGTACACCGCCGATTGTCCTATTGTTTATCGTTTTTTATGGCTTTCCCCGCTTCCTTAATTGGTGGCTGGGTATCCAAAGCGATCGCTGGTCTCGGGGAGTCTTCGTGATAATCGCCATGACTTTATTGTTTGCAGCTATTATTTCCAAAGTCTTTACTTCGGCCTACTTGTCGGTACCTAAAGGACAACTGGAAGCCGGATTGAGTATTGGGCTGTCCCCTTTTCAAACATTTTATCGTATCTTATTGCCGCAGGCAGCCCGTATTGCTTTGCCCAACTTTTCTACTGCTTTACTTAATTTGATGAAGGATGCCGCTTTGGCCTACACCATCGGCTTAATTGATGTGTTAGGCGGTGCAAACCTTTTGATTAATCGCAACTTCGGCAACTTTTCGCTGGAAACTTATACAGCGGCTGCGATTATTTATTGGGGCTTGGCTTTCGTACTGACCTTAGCCACTCAAGCTGCTGAACACCTTCTGACACCTAAAGGATACTAGTTCCACTATTCCCAGCTTCGTTTCCACAGAAAATAAATCAAACGAAGCATGCGAGTTAAGAGGAAGGGTATCCAGTCTGAGCACCAAACTGATTTTTCAAGGAAAAATGATTGCCTTGATATAAAGAGGGAGTGAATGAAATGGATTGGCAATTTATCATCGAAACCTTTTTCTTAACCTTAAGAGGGGTTCCTACTACTTTGGCTATTATGGCAGTAGCCTTTGCTCTGAGTTTTTTGCCAGCTTTACTGCTTGCCTTGGCACGAATCCACAGGGTTAAAGGAATAACTGGTTTTTCCATGGTTTACCTCGCTTTTGTGCGGGCGACACCGCCGATTTTACTGATTTTATTCTTTTACAGCTTGCTGCCTAGTGTCTTAAATGTTTTCATGCAGCGGATTGGAAGCTCGGTAAATGTCTTTGACTTTAATCCAATTTTCTATGCCTTTATCGTTTTTGGCTTTTTAACCACTGCCAGCTTATCGGAAGTATTTCGTTCGGCCTTAATGACCGTAAACAGAGGCCAACTGGAAGCCGGTCAGGCCATTGGCCTAAGTAATTTTCAAACCTACCGGCGGATTATTTTTCCTCAAGCTTTGGTTTCGGCATTGCCGAATTTATGCAACCTGATGATTAACTTAGTCAAAGGGACCTCTTTGGTCTTTGTCATGACGGTGCAGGATATTACCGCTATCGCCCGCGTACAGGCTGCTTATGGTTACCATTATTTTGAGGCTTATTTTGTCATCTTTGTTGTGTATTTACTGCTATGCGGAGCAATTCAAGGCGTGTTTTCGTTGCTCCAGCATCGAAATTCCCAACGTACTAGTAAAAACGTTCGAAAGGAGCTTTCCCATGCTAAACGCTACTCATATTCACAAAAGCTTTCAGCAGCAATCAGTTTTAAAAGACGTTAGTTTGCAGGTAAATCAAGGAGATGTCATCGTTATCCTCGGCCCTAGCGGATCAGGAAAAACTACCTTCTTGCGTTGTCTAAACGGCTTAGAGAAGGCGGACAGCGGTGAATTATCACTTGCCGACAATGCTTATGACTTAGCCAAAATTTCCAATAAAGAAATTTTAACCCTCCGGAAAAAAACTGCCTTTGTTTTTCAACACTACAATCTGTTTGCCAATAAAACCGCTTTGGAAAATGTCTTAGAGGGCTTAATTATCGCACGTAAGATTCCTAAAGCGGAGGCTTTGAAAACTGCCCACGAAGCCATCGCCAAAGTGGGATTGTCTAGTCATGAAAATTACTATCCTCATGAATTATCTGGTGGGCAGCAGCAGCGGATCGGAATCGCGCGAGCAATTGCTGTAAAGCCGGATGTGTTGTTGTTTGATGAACCGACTTCGGCATTGGATCCCGAATTGATCGGCGATGTACTGCAGGTGATGCGTCAGCTGGCGGAAGAAGGCATCACGATGGTGGTAGTTACTCATGAAATGGGCTTTGCTCGTGACATTGCCAGCCATGTAGTTTTTATGGATGAAGGTCGAATCATTGAAGAGGGACCCCCTGAGGAATTCTTTGCGGCACCAAAGGAAGAACGTACGCAACGCTTTTTAGCTCGGATTAGTTGAAAAAGGAGAAACGCTGCTTTAGTATACAGCGCTTCTCCTTTTTATGCTTTCAGCCAGCTTAAAAAGAAAGCATTGAGCTTATCTGAAGAGATGGCTGGGCCTTTATCCAACCCCTGCACATAGGCACTAAAGAAGGTCAGCTTTTCTTCTAAAAATTGATTCAACTGAGGAATACAGGTTTCCAAATCCAGCTCATCCCCCTGTTTCTTTCTAGCAAGCAGGTCATTTATGATCTGCAGCAAGTCTGCAGGTAAATCAAGCAGTGTCAGCAGCTCTTCAAATAAAACTGGCGGCCGCTGATGATACGTCTGAATCCACATACAAGCCAATACTGGACGCAAAACATAAAAATATTTCTTGATCCGCACCTGCTCCTTTTTCAAATACTCTCGATAGTTGCCCTCTGCCATATGCAAGTAATGATAAATCAAACGTTGTTCGTTGAGATTTTCTTCACTCAATTGCCGAAGTTCAGCAATGAATTGTGGGTTTTCGCAATAAACTAACGGCGAGTTCAACCACTCCAATAAAGCCGGATTGCTTTTTTGCAGCAGCTTTAAGGTTTTATCTAAATCCCAGCCGCAAATATCCAACTGATCACTAATGGGGATTTCCAAATGGTCTGCTGTCTTTTCCAGTTTTAAGTACCAATTTTTGGGACGTCGATAAATGAATCGCACATCAAAATCGCTGTCTTTGGAGGGAAATCCCCATGCACGACTGCCGCTTTCAACAGCGTATAAGATATCAAGCTGTTCCTGCTGTTCAATTCTACGCAGAGCTTGTTGAATTTTTTGTTCCATTTTCTTTCCTCCCTTATTTATAATTTATAGTCTTGGATCGAAGGCTGATTCCTTCTCCATCTCAAACAAAAGATTGGCTAAAAGATTCAGGTATTCTGTGTTTTCCTTTGTCAGCTCAGCTTTTGGCAGCTGCAAGAGTTCTCGAGCCAGCTCATATTCCTTGATCGAGGTTCGCAGCTTATGGGAAATATTTTTCCCCTTAATCAGCTTTTGATAATAATGGGCGCTGTGATAAGTAAAACCATAGATTAGTGTTAGATAGGCTTTATTTCGAACCTTTAAGAAAGGAGCCGCTCCCTTCTTCTGCGTTTCCGGCTTAATTACGATACCTTCCATTTGCTGCTCCAGCGTCATTTGATCAAAATAGCTTTGAGCTTGTTCTTCGGCATTGGCTGCTGTTAGATCCAGCAGTAAAAATTGGTCTCTATTTAGAAGCTGATAAATTTCTGAAGTAGGCTTGTTGACAACCTCTTCTCTATCTTGATACACAACCTTCAACAGATCAAAGGCTTTGAAGCTCAGTGGCGCATCTTTACCGTACAACTCAATTTGTTGTTGATACAGGTGCAGGGCCTCTTCCTGTTCAGCAAACGAAACTTGGTTGGGCAATACCTTCAATAATTCACGAAATTGTCTGGCAGCATGTTCCCCGTACTTTTCAGTCAGCTGTTTTTTTGATAAATGATAACTGTCAGCCGTAAAGTCAGAGGCGTTTAGCTTGGCTGTCAGCTGCTGGAAGTGTTCTGAGAATTGACTGCTCTTTAGAAAATCCAGTTCACCCTCAATTCCTTTGGCTACTGGCCAATATTCTTGGTCGATTAGATTTTCGCCTAAGGCACGCCATGGCAGCAGTTCTCCATCTAATAGAAGCATTTTTATTTGATTTTTTTTCATATACGAAGCAAATTGCTGCTGCAACTGGGCAAAAACCTGACCCATTTCGGGTAGATGAATCTTGTAGCCCTTGCGCGAAATTGCATAGCAGTCCTCTAGCTTTTCATGAAGATAAACGTTGGCTCTGGATCCCATATATTTTGGCTCCAGTACAACTTGTTGCACGCCTTGCTGACGATAATAAGCCAGTGCTTCTTGCAAAGATTCCAGATCATTTTGTTCGCTGTTTGCTGCTGCAGGCGCCATTGTTCCTGAGAGATACTGCACCTGATTATTAGCCATACGCAGCACTCTTTTTTGTTCCTTTTCAGTCAATCTTTCCCATGATTGTAGTTTGGGACGACCGAAAAGAACTGGCAGCTCTTCAGTTTGTTCATTGATAGAACCTACCGCTGTTTTTGCATTGCCTTTAGCAAAAATTTTAAGAGCACTTAGCTTGTTGCCATAAACAGTCCCTGTATCGATCCCATATTTATTTTTCACCCGGAAAATATCTTTAGCAGCAATATGGCCAAAAATGTGAATGGGCAAATTATACATACTTTCTTCTTCCAACCATTGCAGCTGCTCCTGCACCGGCTTGTCACGATTCAAGCGGAAGTTTCGCTGATTGCGCAGCGCAGCACTGTCCATTTTACCTAAAAATTGTTGGTGACATGGCGCATGGGTCACGATGAAAGACTGCTTTTCATCGCCAATTCGACGAAGAAACGGCTGACTTTGCTCCACTAGCTGATTAAATTTTGCCAGAAGCTGCGGCTGAGCTTTTAAGGTATGAATCGAAGTAAAATGCTGATCAATGACTGTCTGCTCGGCGCCCTTTATTTCCCCTTTTAAATACTGGTATACAAAATGTTCATGATTTCCGACTATCAATTGAAAATAGGCCCGATTTTGAAACAGGAACTCAATCATTTCTGCTGTCTGTTCCCCTTTATCAATCCAATCGCCCAGTAAAATTAAATCCAACGGCTCCTTGCTGGCAATTTCCAATTTATTTTTGTCTACTTGATACCCCAGCTTTGAAACCAATCTTTTTAAATCTGCGACCGACTCGTGGACATCACCAATTACGGCATAATCTTTTTGGTTGGATAGTAATGTAGCTAGATACGCAGACTTATTTTCTACTTCAACAGTGATCTCTTGAAAATTTTTATGTTTAATTCGATGCACCGCAGCATAGTTTTCCTTTGATAGCTTAGGCAGTACCTCTTTTTTTAAGCGGTCTACATGCTTCGTAATTAGCACTTTGGATCGCTCGGAGGCATAGAATTCTTCTCTGGCATAATCGAAGACTACTGCTTCTACGCGGTAATGATTTTTCTCAGCAATTTCCCGAACCTCCTGCCGAAATTCTTCGGCCAACCCGATGGTATCGACAACAACGAACTCTGCATTCACAGGATAGCTAGTTAAAAAATCCAGTTTTGATTTTAGATAGGGAAAGGCAATTCCTGATGCCTCCATCATACTAGCTGCATATTTGTCATAGTCTCGCCCCAACAATTCGCGACGCATGTCATCTGAAGACAAATGATGACTATTGGTTTGGAAATTTTTTTCGGCTGCTTGGAAGGACAGCTGGGGCAGTAAGACTTCTTTCGTAAAGGTTGTCTTCCCCGATTCAGTCGGCCCAATTAATAGAAAAATCGTATGAACTTGGGTGGTTATTTTCATGCTGTTTGCTCCTTTTTAATCCGTGCTCCTTGGGTAGTGGCAATTCCGTTAACTTGATCACCGGTAGTGAAAAATTCAAGTGTATCAGTGTTGCCAACAATTTCCGTCAACCACTGCTTAAATTCTACTTCAGTAAACTCAAATTGATGATCCTCGTGTCGTTTTCGATCCGCTGACAGTCCATAAAAGGAATTAAAATCCTTATTGGGTGTTGAAAGGATCAGTTGATGAAAGGGCAGCTGAAGTAATTTTTGCAGCAGCTTCTTCGCTTCATCTTTTGACATATGTTCGATGACTTCCATTAATAAGATGTCCATCGAAGCAGGCACATCGGCCTCTTCAAGTGATGCAAATAGCTGGATATTGGTTAGCTCCATGCGCTCACTTCGCTCCTTGGCATAGGCCAAGACATCTGGATCAATATCAATTCCGATATACTGATTGACCTTCTTAGCAAGGTGAAAATACGCACCTCCACCACAGCCAACATCTAAAATTGCATGGTTTAGATCCAGCAGTTCTTTTACCTTCTCGATTCGGGAATAGCTGGTCCCGCGGTAAGTAAAGGAAATCTGCTCCTGGCTGTTTGCCTCTAGTTCTGCTTGATACTTAATAAAAGACTGTTTACTATACAAAAATTTTCGTACAAATAAATTGCGAACATAATAAGGTGCTTTGATGGCGTGTAAAGATTGAATGCAGCGCTGAATGAGCGTATCACTCTCATCTAAAAACGTGCTGCTCTCTTTTGCCAGCAATAAGAGAAGTATATAGCTCCCATGAAGCAGCTTATAAAGGGAATCCGCTGCTATCGTGATCCGATAAAATCCAGTTAACAGCAGCTCCTCCTGAATGTCAAAATCTGACAATACTCGTTGAAGGGAGTGAAAAAGCTCGAGCTTTTTTATTTCAACCATCGTAATCGTCAGCTGGTTGTCAGATTTCCCTGCTTCCGGCTCCTTCATCGCAGACTTTAAGAATTCTGTCATTAATGCCAGATAAGCCTGCGGTGCAGAATACTGCTTAACATTCAGATAATGCTGCTGCTCTTCGCGGGTGGACCGAAACGAAAGCACTGTACCATAATCCTGAAAATACAAGCAATAAGTTTGTGGTGTCTCATACCAACCAAAGCTAGTGCCGTTACGAATACCTCGCAACAGCAATCCCCCTTCTGGATGCTTTTTGATTAATTGGGTAAATTCCGGATGGTTGGAAGTTACTGTCATGATTGCCATTTTTTTGTCCTCCTGTTGTTTAACTGTCTTCATCTTACCCAATCACTCAAAATAGTTCTTTTAAAAAAGGGTGCGAACTTGATACAATGAAAGATAAATCAGTCCCAGGAGGTGGAGAGGCATTGGCGAAAAAATTTCAAGAGCTGGTAAAGCAATTCAGTACGTTGCGCAGCTACACACGAGAATTCTTAATTTACGGCTTTAAAAGTCGAGAAGAAATTACGTTGTCCAGCCCGCGAACCTACGACAATGAACGACGCCGTTTGGAAAGCCTGCTGCAGGACTATGTAGAGGTCCAAACAGTTAACAATAAAAAGATTTATCGCTTAGTCTTACCCGCAAATCAGGCAGACAATCCGCTGCACTGTTTGTGGCAAACCAAATCTTTTACTCGAAATGATATTTTTCTGCATTTTGTTTTGCTGGATATTCTAGCTTCACAAAAAAAATTGACCGTAAATGAGCTGGTTCAACAGGTGGACAGCTACTTGGAGGTCTTTGAAGACGACTATCTGATCGACAGTCTGACGATTCGCAACAAACTCAATGAGTATGCTGAGCTAGGAATTTTATCCAAAACCAAAGAGGGCAAACAGTGGTTTTACTCTTTAGAGGAAGAAATCAACTTCAGCCCTCAACAGCTGCGAGCCATTCAATTTTATAAAGAAACAGCTCCTATGGGGGTAATTGGGGATTTATTGTTGAAACGAATTCCCCATCCAGACTCTCCCTTTTGCTTTAAACATAAGTATGACAGTCAAACATTAGACAGCGAACTATTGCTTACTTTGCTGCAAGCAATTAAGCAGCAGCAAAGAGTCCAGCTAACCAAAGTTAATGGTGTGGAGCTGAGCCTGACACCGTTGAAGGTTTATTCCAGTTGCGAAAGTGGACGTCAGTATTTAGTAGGTACTCATTCGGGAAAACTATATTCTTTACGCTTAGACTATTTGGAAAAAGGTCGTCTGTTGGGTAAGACAGAAAATTACCAGCAAGGCTTAGACAAGTTGGCTGCTGCAGAAAAAACAGCCTGGAACTGCTCCTTTACGATGACCCGAACAGTCAACTATCGAATTCTACTGCACCTGCCTGAGCCTTATTTGTATCAGCGGCTGCTCCGGGAAAAACGCCAGGGGAGCGTGACACCACTAGGCGATTCCTTGTATGAATTTTCAATTGATTTGATTGATCCCAAAGGCATGGAGCCTTGGCTGCGTACTTGGATCGGACGAATTGTACAAATCAATTCGCCTAATCGAACCTGGGAGAACCAGTTTTGGAAGGATGTATCCGCGATGAAACACTTATACGGGTTGGAGGAATAGTATGGAGCTTTTTTCGGAAATTCACAGTTTATATTACCAGTTGATGGCCCAGCTGCTGCAGACTAAAACAGCGGACGAACAGCAGGAGCTGCTAGAACAAAATGGGTTTAAGGAAACACCCTTTGAGATGTCTGCCTATTTAACTGAGGACAAAGATGGCTGGCACTTAACCAAGGACAAGCATACCATTTTAAAGCATTCACCTAAGTCTTTTCCCCTAACGAAGCTGGAAAAAGCTTGGTTGGCTGCCATTCAACAGGAGCAGAAATTTTCCTGCTTCAGCGAGCCCTTTGATCTTGAAGAATGTGAGCCTTTGTTTAGCTGGCAGGACATTCATTACTTTGATCAATTTGTCAGCGAGGACAGCTTTACTGGCGCATACGCGCAAATTGTTCGCAAGCTGCTGCAAAGTATCGACGAACAGCAGGTAGTGCAGTTAGACTATCAGGCTGCAGGCAAGCAGCAAGCAACCCGTCACCTTTTCCAACCTTTAAAGTTAGAATACTCGGCAAAAAATAATAAGTTTCGCGTACTGGGCAAGCGGAAAAACGGTCGCAGCTGGAAAACAGTGACCTTTAATTGTTCAGACATCCAGTCTCTTGAGCCTGCCAAAGACAGCTCGATTGAAGGAATGGTTTGGTCTCCGCCTAGACTCTGCAAAATTGTTTGCCATCTGATCGACGAACGAAGTGCTTTAGAGCGCGCAACCTTCCATTTCTCCAACTATCGCAAAACGGTAGAACGTTTAGGGGATAATCAGTATCGCTTGACGGTTTTCTATGAGAAGAAGGACGAGACGGAATTATTGATTAATGTCCTCTCCTTTGGTGCTCGGATGAAGGTCGTTGAGCCCGATCATTTTGTCCAGTTGATTAAGGAACGGTTGATTCGGCAGAAGGAGCTAAGCCATCTTTAAGCTACCTCTAAGCTACCTGCGAAAAGGGCAGTGACGGACAAGCGCGAAAAATAGATCAAAAGCACCAAGAGCAGTAGTCTCTTCGTACTTTTGATCTATTTTCTTTTGTCGATTAGTACAGTTTCCACGCTGTAGCGAGCCCATTTAGAAATGTCCTCGACAAACTGATTCAACTGATCCTTGGTAAAATGAGCAACCACTACATAGCAAGCTTGACCGCTCACCTTGTAGAACTCCTCAACTTCCTTAAATTGATTAACTGCCGCTTCGACGGCTGCAAAATTGGCTGACTTCATAAACAGACGAATAAACTGCTTATCCGAATAATTGATCGCAACTGTAAACTTTTTAAGCATGCCTTGCTCTTTCAGCTTGGTGATCCGATTCCCCACTGCTTGTCCAGTTAAGTGAACCTGCTCCCCGATTTCCTTATTGCTAAGACGGCTGTCTGCCGCTAAAATCTGCAAAATTGCTTCATCTAATTGATCCATACCCTCACCTTTTTCATGTTGAAAGTTTTTCCCTGAATTCTTTTTCACCGGGTTCTGTCTTGCGTCACTGCTTTTTCCTATACTAAATGTACCAACTACAAAGGAGAAGACAGATGAAACAAGGATTACTCGTTATTGATGTTCAAAATGATTATTTTTCCAGAGGCAAAATGCCCTTAGCTCAACCGGAAGCTGCACTGCACCAGGTTAACCTTTTAGAGGCATATTTCCAACAAAAGAGCTGGCCGATTATTTATATTCAGCACGTCAATTTCAAAAAGAATGCGACTTTCTTTCAGCCTTGTACCACAGGTGTCCAGCTGCATTCAGATCTGCAGCTGAGTGCTGAATCTATTCTAATCAAGAAGCTGTTTCCCAACAGTTTTCATAGAACCAAGCTGGAAAAAATCTTGAAGGAACTAGGAGTCAACCAGCTGGTCGTCACTGGAATGATGACCCACATGTGCGTAGACTCTACCACCAGAGCCGCTTGCGAGCTTGGCTTTCGTCCCATTGTCATCTCTGATGCAACAGCAACTAAAGCGTTGACCTTTTGCGGTGAAGCTGCCCCGGCTCAAGCAGTTCAAGCAGCTTTTCTTGCAGCACTTGGCAACTTTACGACAGTTTGCAGTACAACAGAATACTTAAGCAGCTAAGTGGGCAGCCGTATGCTCCATTTGGGAAAGCTATTCTGCAAATTGCCAGGTTTCTCTATTGTTCGAGCAACGATACAGACAAGTAAACATCTTCCAGTGGTCAATGCTGTTGTTTTTCAGCAGATAAGCTGTCGTTTCCAATTGATGGGTCTCTGTTTGATAAACCGCGTTAGGTGACTGGAACAGAGCCAAACTGCCTGTCTAATCCCCCTCCCGCTCTTTAAAGGAACTACCGCAATTGCTGGTATAAAACAGCTTTTCCCAAATCGATAAAAGCCCAAGATTGGATTCACAAAACTGACATATTGAACCGGCTGAGGTACACTGGTTTCATTACCGATTTTCTTTGTCATCGGCATTGATTTTCTCCTTGGAGGATAGTCATTCAATAATAAATAGTTCTAGATTCATAAAGCCCTCGTCATAATCTAGTTTTTCTTATTATCCTATAGAATAAACAGGTTGAACAGAGAATTAGAAAGATTAATAGTAAAACATTGGTTCATGAGAAGCCTTTGAGTGTGTTTGTAATTTTTAAAGCCCGCTGCAATGCGCTTGCTTAATTTTAAAGCTTAAGCTTGCAGAAAACTGTTTACGTTACAAAAATAATCACGTAGAATATCAATTAGAATAGAATGATTGTTTTTTAATTTAGGGGGATTAGATGGAAAAGAAACGATTTAAAATGTACAAAAAAGGGAAACAATGGTTGGTTGCTCCTATCGTTTTTATAGGTTTGTTAAGTGCTGTTGGAATGGCGACTGGTGGAACTACAGCCTACGCTGATGAAGCACCCGCCTCTCCTAGTTCAGAATATATTCAAGTCGAAACTCCCCAGGCCGATGTGACTCCTGTGAAACCTGATGAGTCCGCAGTTTTGCCTGAGGATAACCAAAGTAACATTACACCACCTGCTACTGATCCCGGTGAGAACAATCAAACGGAAGAACCAGTAGTTGATCCGTTTGAAGACCCGTCGACCGAGGTCAAAGATCCAGCTGTTGATCCGGGTGAAGATACTTCTGCTGAGGATAAAGATCCTGCTCCTACAGAGGAGGATTCTTCAACTGAAACAGAAAATCCTGTTGAGGAAACCGAAGAACAACCTAAAACAGACCCTGTTGATTCTACAGAGGCTAATAAGCCTACGGAAACAACAACGGACAAGAATACGGTAACTGAAGCTGCTGTTCCTGACAAGAACAAAGAGACAGCTCCAAAAGCTCCAGCTCAACCAGTAAAAGCGCAAGCAAAAGCTGCTGCAGCGCCTGCTAGCGCAAAGGCTGCGGAACAAGCAACCATTCAAATCTATCGCGTGTACAATCCGAATTCAGGGGAACACCTGCACACGATGAATGCCAATGAACGGAACTTTCTAGTCAACCTGGGTTGGCGTTATGAAGGTGTCAGTATGCTAGTTACTCCAACTGGGCATCAGCTACACAGAATTTATAACCCAAATTCTGGCGAACATCACTATACATTGAACATGAATGAAATTAATATGCTGAAACGAGCAGGCTGGCGTTATGAAGGGATCGCATGGCATACCCCAGCTACTGGCGTATCAATCTATCGTGTTTATAATCCTAATACCCGCGGAGCCGGTGCACACCATTACACAATGGATGCCAACGAAAGAGATACACTGATTCGCTCCGGCTGGAGAAATGAAGGCATCTCTTGGTTTTCAGCGGGGACTAAGCAGCCGCAGGAAATTCTAATGGACTGGTTCTACGCCCGTCAAGGACAAGTAACCTACTCCATGACCAATCGGAACGGTCCAAATTCCTATGATTGTTCTAGCGCTGTCTTTTATGCTTTAATGGAAGCCACTTACCTGCCTATGGGAACCTGGGTTGGGAATACAGATAGCTTGTTTGCTTTGGAGAACAAAATTCTTATGCCAATTTCAAGAGACCAAGTAAGACGTGGAGATATCTTTATTGCTGGTAAAAAAGGCAATTCTGCAGGTGCTTTTGGCCATACCGGTGTTGCAACCAGCAACAGCAGAATCATTCATTGCAACTACAAGGACAATGGCATTTCAGAAACACTGATCGCTGGACGTACAGGTGACCCTTGTTACTGGTACCGTTTGGTAAAACGCTAATTTAGACTTAAACAATTAGGGCACCTCTTGATGATTAGGCAATCGTTCTAATCATCAAGAGGTGCTTTTTATGTATGGATTTCTGTTTATTTTTAATTTATTTTGTATTTATTAGTCTTTATGTATATACTATTAACTGAAGAATAAAGCATCTTCCCTATTTGTTTAATAAAAACTTATCGGGAAGAAACGATGTGAAACTGTAAGGAGGAGAATCATTGAAAAAGTTTGTTGGTTTATTGATTATCGCCTCATTTTTTCTGACGGGCTCCGCTTCATCCTTAGCGGCAACCTACAACACTAGAGAAAAACCAAACGAGGCAATTGAAGATGCAAGTATTTGGAACAGAGATGTCGGTGACGGCATTGATACCTTCAAGTACGAAAATGGGCATTGGGTACCTTTTGAAAGTACGTCAAAAAGAAGAAGCGCAGCCAGAGAAGACTATCTTGAAAAAGTAGTCGCGCCAAACAAAGAAGCGCGGAAACAAGCAGAGGAATTGCAGCAGGGCTATATCGCCGAAGTAAAAGAGGATGCTGAAGTCTTTGATCATTTAACAGAAGACGAAAGTATGCTGGTTGCTTACACCGACGAACAAGGGAGCCACCAAGTAAGAATCCCTAAGGTTGAGATGCCTGACGAAATTGCCGAGCCTGCTAAATTCTTTATTAGTGAAAATGTTCCCGAGATGCTGCCAGTTTTAGCAACAGCTGATGTAGCGGAACCTGTCACTCAAAGTTCGAATCAACCGGCTGCTCCTGAATTAAAGGAACTGACCTATAAAGTAGAAAATAATAAGGTCTTAACTAAAGCTGATCTTCTTGAGAAAGTAACCTACGAAGGTGACAAGAGTGATATTTCCATCGAAATTTCTTCTAAGATGGTTTATGCTGCTCAGAACAATACCGCTTATTACCATGATTTAAATAGTTTATTAGCCGTGACCACAGTAGATAAGATTAGTGTTTTGTCCGAAGAAGATGCTCTTGCAAAAGGTTTGGTTTCAGCTCCAAATGAATCCAATCAACTGACAAAGATTAATCTATCCCTGCCTGGTCAATATACAATTACTTTAAAAACTCAAACAGCTGGAGTTACTGCTGTTCTCAAGGTTGAAGGCAAAAATGACACAATCCCTGAGCCGATTCCTACTCCAACCCCAGAGCCTCAACCACTAAAAATCGAGGTCAAGGATCATACGTATCCAGTCGAGGTTGGTAAATATTTGGATGAAACGGCCTTGTTAAGTTTGGCCACTTATAATGGTGATAAAAGCAAGCTGAAAGTTTCAATTGCTACAGACTATGTATACGTTACACCTAATGCTGAAGTTTATCATATTGATCTGCACGAATTATTAAGCAAAGCGAATTTAGAAACAATCACTGTGATGACTGAGCAGGAGGCCATCAATCAAGGCCTGCGCTTAGCGACCGAGAACAATGATAAGGGCGGAATCGATACGATTGATCGTTCACTGCCAGGAAAATATCGCGTAACTTATACAGACGGTCAAACCACCGTCACTAGTGTGATTACGATTGGTGAAGTGAAGGCCGAACAAGAACCAATCACCACACCGGTAAACAATACCAGACAAACGACCACAGCAAAAACCTACCCTACCACTCAGGCGAAAAATCTGCCTAAAACGGGGAGTACTTCCTCGAATGTTTTGATTGTGTTGGGTATAGGGATTGCCGCTGCAGCAGCCTTCATCTACTGGAAAAAATCGACAAAAAAAGCCTAAAAACTAGTTTTAAGGACAACTGCCCATGGTAGTTGTCCTTTTTTGTCATGATTAAGTTTTAGGGACAAGCAAAACCTGCCAGCTGGCAATATCCTTATTCCTCGCCAAATCAAAAGCCAGCATAATATCATCTAACGTAAAACGGTGAGAAATTAAGGTCCCTGGCTCCAGTTTTTTTTGCTCAATCAACGAAAGGGCAGCTTCCCATTCATTTCCAGGAAAAGGAGCGGAGTAAGCACTTGAGAGTCCCATTATCGTATATTCTCGAAGAAATATATTAGTAAAGGCTTGCTGACGAAGCATTACATTTGAGGGAGCTTGCCCATAAAATCCTATTGTTCCGCCTTTTTTGGTAATCAGCAGGCATTGCTCTTCTGCAATAGATAAACCAATACATTCGATTGCAACGTCTACACCTCTTCCCTCCGTCAGCTGTGAAATCTGCTCCTCGATCGAATCACGCAGCAAATCAATGGTATCCGTCACGCCATGAAGCTTGGCTTCCCATAAATTGTTTCGATCGGTATCCAAGCCAATAATTCTTTTTACCCCCGCTTGGCGCAGCCATTGAACATTCAATAAACCAAAGGTGTTCAGTCCAAATACTGCAACCGTATCACTTGCTTTGATCGCCAGTTTTTCCATGCCATGGACTATTTCAGCAATTGGTTCCAGCATTACCGCCTCCTCAAAGGCAATTGTTTCTCCTATTGGAAGTACGCTTTCTTCAGGTACAAGTACATATTCAGCAAAACATCCATTAAGATGAGTGCCAAGCTTCTTTCCCTCTTCACACCAATGCTGATGTCCTCTCTGACAATCTGAGCACTCACCACATGGAATGAACGGGACAGCAGTTACTCGGGTACCTACTTGCAGTGATGAAACCTCACTTCCGATCTCTTCTACAACTCCGGCAAACTCATGACCAATGATTTTCGCAGTTTTATGCCTTCCTCCGCTTTCCACTTGACGAATATCTGAATCACAAATACCAACAGCTTTCACTTTAACAAGCACCTCACTTCCTCTGGGAGCTGGCCGGTTCATTTTACGCAGGTTAAAGCTGTTAAATTCATTTAGTACTGCGGCTTTCACAACAATATACCTTCTTCCTGTCTTTACTTTTCCTCTATTGCGGCAATTACTCGGATACATCGTGTAACCAATCATAGAAAAGTACGCTAAAACTCATTTAAATTTTTTAATTCTATAAATAAATTATTGACTCAAAACAAACAATTTGTCAAAATCTTTTTCAGATAATTCGAATGCCAACAGCAATTTCGCTATTAATTGACTCCCAACACCTCTATCTCCATTCAAAATCCGATAAATGGTTGAGGGTGCAACCTCCATTCTCCCTGCCAACGAATAAACATCATCCCCGTTTTGCCTCATCATGCGCTCCAATTCCAGTTTATTTAGTCTAATTTTCATTGGTCCACCTCCGTTGCCTTATGTCAATAAGATAAATCAAATATTGACAAAAGGCAATAGTTTTACTATTTATTATACAATTGCCTTTTGTAATTGTTGCCAATTGGCTATATAGTAATAATGAAGAGAGGGGATTTCTTATGGACTTCGGAAAAAAATTAAAAGACCTGCGTGAATCGAAGGGATTAGGTGTGAATCAGCTGGCACTTAAATCTGGCGTAAGTGCCTCGAACATCTCGCGTTTTGAAAACGGTCAAAGGAAAGGCCCGACTCTTGAAACGGTAAAAAAATTATCGAAGGCGTTAGGAGTGTCTATTTCCTATTTTGATGATGACCAGCTGAAGCCGGCCGAACTAATTGCCGCCCATATCGATGAAGATATTATTGAGGAACAAATCGAAGATATCATTAATTATATTGAATTTATTAAACAAAAGAATGCTCAAAATAAAGAATAGAAGGATTTCTCGCCATTACTATTCTATTCCACTCAAATCACAAATAATCAAAAGAAAAAAGAGTGAATCCACTCTTTTTTCTTTTGCCCTCTCAAAAAATGATAACGCACGTTATTTTTCTCCATCCAATCCTCAATCAAACACCTCCAGATCAAGCTTTTGTTCAAAATGAAGCAGTAAATTTGTCTTATTTGAACTTCTCCCTTACAATAAGTTAATCAAAATCTTCCTTATTTATCCTAATTATTATATAACAAAAACAACGGATAATGATTTTGTAATTAAAATGTATTCAGTTGATAAGTGAGCGACAAGAAATATTATAATTTATTTCTACAAGAAAACAAGACATTAATTTTATCTTAAAAAGAGAAAAAAATATTTATCTCCTCCTTTTTTTTGGATAAAATATGAAATGTATTATAAAATAGTTATTTTCCTTAAAATAGCAACAAACCGAAAGGGGTGGTTAGAATGAAAAGGAAGATCACATTCCTAGCTACGCTTTTTTTGTTTATGAATGCTGCTCAGCTACCTGCCTGGGCGGAAGAAACATCCACTATCGATACCTCTTCCACCGAACAAACAAGCCAAACGACGAGTATAGAACAAGAAAGCACAACTGAAATAGCATCTACGGAGCACGAAGCCGAGTCTTCAAGCACTAGTACAGAAGAGTCCATAACTCATGAAGACTCCACGGATAATTCAACCGAGAGCTCTAGTGAAGCTGAACAAGAAGTACAGGAAGCACCCACAGCTAAAGTGGCAGCGCTGGCCGCAGCTGGAGATGGCACTGAAACGAATCCGTACCGGGTAACAAACTTTCAGGAATTGAAGGATGCCCTAGCCACCTCAGTAGCGTCTGGACAAACACAATATATTCAGCTGCAAAATGACATTGTTTATAATACTACTGGTACTTCTATCAAGCAAAATACAGTAATTGACGGCAATGGTTATGCTCTTTTGTACGATGGGACAGCTTACGGTACGGCTCACTTTGGTACAGGTGCAAACAATATAAGTGTTACATATAAGAATTTAACTTTTGGCAACAGTACTTATCCCAACAGTTCTTGGTATGGGATTCTCTATACCTCGAATAGCAATGTTTCATTCACCGTTGAGAATGTTAATTATACTATCCAAAGGGGCAGTCAACCTTTTTGGGGAAACAATAATGCTGGGAATACCTTAACCTTCAAGGGAAAAAATAATTTTAGTTCCTCTGGTAATTCTTACGGTGGTGAATTTGTTGAGGGCTATCGTTCTGTTACCTTCGCTGAAGGCAGCGACACTACTATCTACAATGATTCAACTGATGCTACCGCTATTTTCTATAGTACCAGCCAATCAGTCACGGTAGAAAAAAACGCGTCACTAGCCATTGAATCCAGCAAGACGTATCTTTTTTATGGCGGTGCTGCCTTAAATGTCCAAGAACAAGGGAATTTCTCCTATAAAAATATTTACGGAGTCAACTCTACGTCAAGTACAGCAACCTTATCTACAGGAACACTGACTGCTAACTTTGCTAAGGACTCAATTGGACATTTCACAACGGATGTTAACGGCTTTTCTGGTTCCAATCCGATTATCAATCTGAACTCACCAGATTACGTTGTTTTTGATTCAACAAGCTCATCTAGACAAGTTCTGGGTTCAATGAATCCCATCTTTAGACGAGCAGATTCAGATACGTCTTTGTATAAGATCGCCTATTTAACTGCGAGTGGACAAAAGGATTACGTTCCTAGAGTAGCTACGGGTTCAAGCTACACTGTTACATCCGGCAATATTGGCAGTGGTTATTCAGTCGCATACGCCAAAATGCCTACCATTGAAGATGTGTCAGCGACTCCAACTACTGGACAAGACATTAGTACTATCGATGCACAAATAAACAGTGCTGCACCAGCAACTGCTGTAAGCAGCAAGGTTCAGTATAAGCTAGCAACCAAGCAGCTCTATAGTGGGGATATTACTGCTGATGCTGCTCAAACCAGTATCGAACAGGCTGGAACAGCAGAAGGAGTCGCTCAGACAGCTGACACTGTTCTGCCAGGAAATACGACACCAGCTGGAGCAGATTCGAAGCACGCATTTACTCAGTTGCCTGCCCAAAATTATTATTTGTATGCCAAGGCTAACGATCAACGCATTGCAGGTTATACCTTCGATACTTTGTGGAAGGAAACTTCAGCGGAAGTACCGCCCTACGTGCAGATCTTATTTTCAACTAATGCGATGGCATTCGACAGTCCGATCCCTGGGCAATTTGGTAAACAGCAAAATCTAGACAGCTATACCGTGCGCAATGCTGGCAATGTTCCAACAGAAACGCGCTTAACCAAGATTACTCGCAACAGCGACAGCTCTGAAAAGCTTTCCTTAGTTGATCAATTTGATACTCACGATCAGGAGCTGATTTTATCACTGATTGCTGAAAAAGCAGACAGTGGCGAAAAAATAACCTTGGGCCCTTTAAGTGAGCAGGATCCCTTGAATCTAGATGCTGTTACATTGAATCCTTTTTGGGATACCGATGCTCAGGCTGACCTGTATTTGGCTGGAGATTATTCCGGTCCAATGATTGGACCACAAAAATTCAGCTATCGTTTTTCTTTTGCTATTTCAGAAATTACGACAAATTAGAAGGAGGCAATCATGGAAGAAAAAAAGAAACGCAAAAAATGGTTGCTGCTTTTAGCTCTTTTGCTGCTGCTTATTGGCGGCTACGGCATTTACCACTTCTTTTTCGCACCGAAGCCGCAAGCAATGTCGGTGATCAGCGGTGACTTTTTACCCGAAGGAAAAGATGCGAAGAAAATGTCGGATAAAGAGCTGGCTGATCTTGCTCAGCAGAAAGCAGACGAAAGCAACTTTAATATGATGATTGCTTCAGAAGCAACCATCAATAGCGAAACACAGCAAGGGCAATTACCGATCAAGAATCCTGAAAGTAATGCCTATCCGGTCAATGTCGAAATCAAAGACGATCAAACCGGTGACATCATTTACACCTCAGGAGCAATTCTTCCCGGGGAGGAAATTGATCAAGTTCACTTGGATAAGCCGTTAGCCAAGGGAACACATCAAACTACGGCAACCTTTAGCCTGTATGATGCTCAAACGAAGAAAAAACAGGGCGAGGTCTCAGCAGGTGTCACAATTTTAGTGAACTAAATTTGGGCTACACAATTAATTTTGTTTATATATATATACTTAGGAGGAAAACAGAATGAAAAAATTATTAGCTATATTATTAACAACCGGCATCGCTTTAGGAGCAGCGCCGCTTGTCTTTGCCGCAGATGGTACCGAAAGTGCCAGTCAACAAACAGTTAACGGTCAATCGACTGCAGATATTGAGATCAACGGAACATTAGGTGCCGATAACACTGATCCAGATGCAACAATCCCAGAAGGTGATGTAAACTGGATCAACGTTACCGTCCCTACTACAACCATCTTCTACAATACTGCAAGCGACACTAGCATTAAAGCGCCAAACTATTCAATCGTTAACAACTCTGGACGACCAGTTACCGTTTCAGCAAATGGCTTCACTGGAGATGCTGGTAACCAAACATTACCGTCAGACTTTAACTTGAAGCTTGACGTAACAGGAGCAGCAGGCGTTACTGCTACAACTGCTTCTACCAGCTTGGTTACTAACGGTTCATTGGCAACGCCATTGAACTCAGAATTAATCACTTTGGCGAACAGCAAAAATCAATTAGCTGCTGCGGATACTGCAGCAACACCTGAGAAAAACAAAGCAACCTTTACTTACTCTGGAAGTGCAACAGCTGAGTCACAACAACAGCTAAAATACACCTTGAACCTAAAATTCGATGCAGTGAAATGGAACTAAGCATTTCCTGCTGGATGAGGTGATTACATGGATACGGATATCGAGGTTTACGGTCAATTAGGACTTGAAGCTCCTGCTCCTGAAGCACCCGCTGAATCAGAACAGCCGCCTGAAAAAAATGAGCAGCTTGTTCCTCACTATGTGGTGCAGCAGCAATCGTATCCTAAAACCGGTGATACCAATCAACTATTTCTTTTCTCTTTCTTGGGCCTGCTGCTGGTTATACTAGCCGTTTGGCTCAAGAAAAAGCTGAGTGAGTCCTAAATTAAAAGACAAGCAAACTTGATCTTCATAAGATCGAATTTGCTTGTCTTTTTTCATAGTAACCGCTATTTTTCGTTCTTCGCAAAGGTTCGTTCAAAATTTAACGCCGCCCCAACTAAATTGGCATCATTTTGAAACGCACAGCAGCGAACCTGAGGCATGATTTCTTCCACCTGCTCCTCTTTCAACAAATGCTTGAGCCGACTGGCAATCTCTTCTGCCAGTTCTGGTCGTTTTGAAACACCGCCGCCTAAAATGATCAGCTCAGGATCCAGAGTTACTTGAATATTGTACAGATTATTGGCGATCCTTTGATACATATCATCTAAATAGTTAGCAGCCAGTTGATCTCCTGCTTCACTTAACCAAAAGAGGTCCTTTCCTTCAACTGCTTTAGCGGTTTGCTTCGTATAGAAATTTGCAGCCTTCACTAAGGTGCCATTTTTACTGAAGGTCTGTGTATCCATACTCTTCATTAAACCAAATTCGCCGCCAAAAAGATTGCTGCCTTTATAAAGCTGGCGTTGAATAAAAATTGCGCCACCAACCCCGGTACCTAAAACCACAAATACCATGTTTTGGGCATCTCGGCCGGCTCCCAGTTCTACTTCCGCAATCCCGGCACAGTTGGCATCATTTTCAATCGCTACTGGCAGATTTAAGCAGCTTTCCAGTTCGTCAAAAATCGGTCGGTGGTGAATGTACTCAACCGCGCTGATTCCCAAGATCTGTCTTTTGGCAACATCCACTGCACCGGGTGAGCTGATTGCTGCCCCTTCGATGGGTTGATCATATTGCTGAATCGTTTGGCGAAACTTATTTAATAATGCTTCATAATTTTGCGGCGTCGCAAAAGAATCTACCTTTGTTAAACGCCCGTTGGTCCATAAGCCATGCTTTACTGCCGTACCGCCAATATCAAATACTGCTAAGCTCATTCTCTTCACCTAAAATCCATTTTTTTCTGCGGTTGCTTTAAACCACAAACCGCTCTTCTTCACTGAACGTTCATAGGTCGCTAAGTCCATGGAATAAAAACCATAACGATTCCGATAGCCGTTTAACCAGGACCAGCAGTCAACAAAGGTCCACGCATGATAACCGAAGCAGTTGCTGCCTTCGCTAATCCCCTGATACAAATAGTCTAAATGCTCCTGCATAAATTCAATCCGGTAATCGTCCTCAATCATCCCAGACGCATTCATGAAACGTTCCTCGTCGGCTACGCCCATCCCATTTTCACTGACGTACCAAGGAATATTGTTATACGTTTCCTTCATCATTATTGCTACATCATAAAGCGCTTTAGGGTAAATTTCCCATCCCCGATAAGGATTGATCCTCTTTTCCGGCCAATCATAGGCTGCGTAAAAATCATGAGGCATTTTGGCTGGAGACTCGGCATGTTCAGGCGCCTGCACTCGCCGCGGCTGGTAATAATTTAACCCAATGAAGTCCACTGTATTTTCTTCAAGCAGTGCTACATCGCCAGCTTTTACAGCTGGAAGCAAATCATTCTCCGCTAAAAGAGTCACCAGCTCCTCTGGAACATTTCCCAGTACAGCCGGATCTAAGAAACTGCGCGTGTTCAACAGGTCAGAACGCTGAGCTGCCAATTGGTCTTCCGCCGAGTCGCTTCGGGGATAACTAGGAGAGATATTCAAGATAATCCCGATTTCACCCTTTGGCAGGACCTTCCTAAAGGCTTCCACTGCTTGAGCATGAGCCAATAAGGTATGATAGCCGACTTGAACTGCCCGCTTAAAATCAACAATCGCCGGATAATGGTATTGATACAAATAGCCACACTCCACATGGACCATCGGCTCATTAAAGGTCGTCCATTTTTTTACCAAGTCGCCAAATAATTCAAAAGCTGTTTCAGCATAATAAGCAAAAGCTGCCACTGAATCCCGGCTTTCCCAGCCTCCTTGATCCATCAGCCACATCGGCAGGTCAAAGTGAAACAGGTTAATAATCGGCTCAACGCCATGATCCAGCATTGCTTGAAAATACTTACGATAGAAGATAGCCGCTTCTTGATTGACCGTTTTTCCATCTGGTAATAAGCGTGTCCAGGCAATCGAGGTTCGTACCGAATTCATGCCAATTGCCTGCATTCGCTGGCAATCAGCTGCGTACTTATCGTACATCTTAGACGTATCTGCGGGTCCTTGATTCTGATTGAATTTTTCTGGTGCCTCCGCAAACCAGTAATCCCAGGTAGAGGCTGATTTGCCATGACTTAAGCTTTGTCCCTCTGTTTGAGGAGCCGACATGGCTGCTCCCCATAAAAAATGCTCAGGAAATTTTTTCATTGGTTCATCGATCCTTTATTTGTGTAATATTTGCTCCGATTCCAGCCACTGCTTGAGAGAATCGGAGTACAGATGAATGTAGCGTTCATAAACCATATCCAGCTGAATGAGGATAGGAATTTGCGGGGAAATGTTCCCCAGCGATTCTTCTCGGGTAAAGCTGGCTGCGATTAGCACTACATTGGCGTAAGGAATCAGCTGAGAAAACTGATTGGAGGTAATCAACAGGATTGGTACCCCGCGAACTTTCGCGATCTTCATCGCCTCCAGCAGTTCCTCATCATCCCCCCGCAAGGTTGAGACCACAATTAATTCATCCTGATTGGCAAAATTAGCCGACATTAAAATCGAATTCTCATCAGCAATGACCCGTACATATTTGCCGACTCGGGAAAACTTAAATTGAAAATCCGCTCCGGCATAGGAATTGAACCCTTTGCCGAAGAAATGAATAATTTTGTGCTGATGCAAATAGCCGCAAAAAGCATCGACTATTTCTTTCGAATACGTACTGTCACTGCGCGTTGCCAAGGAATGATAGGCCGCCGTCACTTTAGAAGCTACCGACAGATCCGACTCATCCTTATCCAGCGAAAGCTTGTACAAGAAGATCAGTTCCTTGTAATTGTTCAAGCCGATTTTTTTACAAAATCTAGTAATTGACGCTTTTGAGACCGCCAAATGTTCAGACAGCTGGTCTATATTTTTAGGGGCCTGCTGCTTACTCAAAAAATAATCGGCGATCACTTGCTCCACCGCTGTAAAATTCAACCGACAGGACTCAATTAAAATGAAAATATCTTCTTGCATGTTCTTCTCCTCAGTTCACGATCTGAATCGTTTTTATTTCGCCAGGTTTGACTGTTCCAATAGTAATCTTATCATTTTTTTCGACTGGTAAAATGGGAGTTCCTTTAAGATCCTCAAAGGTATAGCTCATTTCGGTAGGACCAAGAATGTAGCCACCCTCCACTGCTTCGCGGGTACTTGGATTAAACACTCTCAGCTCAAAGCCCGCACCTGCCTTTGATTTTGCCAATGAGCTGAACACCAGCTTTTCGCTCACCAAGGTAAGCTGCTCTTTTTGAACCAGCTTCTCCGGTAAAGGATTGGAAACAAAATATTTCAGTGTCGAGGTGAAGCGATTCATTTCCTGCAGCTGATAAAACGGACAGGACAGAGCATAATTCAGATAGTCCTTTGCCAGTTTGGCTGGGCAATATGTTTGCTCCAATTGCAGCGCGAATTTGAAGGTCATTTTTTTCTGCAGCTGACTATCAGGTGTTGCAATGTACTTAAACTCATTACCAGAAGCAACTCCTGGCCGACGAATTAAATCAGGTCGTCCTAAGAAACCGACAGAACGGAACAGAGTCAAAGCTATCGTTCCGAAAGCTTCCCCTATAAATTGATATTCCTTCATGCCTTTGGTGAACACCGTCCAGCTGGAGGCTTCATTGTGACTGTTAACATAGCTCAGCATTGGAAAAATCGCCGTCGGTTCCTCGCGCCATCCCAGCTCCTGCCAGTCCACAATGTGCTGATCCTCTACCTCACGCTCAATTGTTCCAAAGGGCGTATCGGTATAAGAGAACTTATTTTGATGAGGGGTGTTGATCAATACCCGCATCCGATGATCACAGGCTGTGTTATCAATTTCCAAATGGCACTCAAGCTGACGACTGCCCTTTTTCAACGAAAGCACCAGTTCATAGTCTACTGATTGGCTGCGTTGTTTATTTTTTCTCTCGGTTAAATCCTTCGCAACATACCACTTTCCAGTAAATTTAAGCTCTGATAAAAGCGGACGTTCATTAACCTGACAGTCGGCATCCGCTAAGCTCAATAGATACTGATCGTCCTCATACGGTGGAGAATAATCATAGGTATCTCCTTCGTCTCCACTATCCTCAAAGGTCAGAATATTTTCATACTGCTGATTGTCCTGTTTGGTAATTAGAGACAGTTGACCCGCTTCGAAAAACAGCCGGTAGTAGTCATTTTCAATCAAAGGTTTTCCAGCTTGCGTTTGATCCGTTTCAGGCAAACTGCTTTGTGCTTCAACTACCTGATAGGTTTCAAAGCTCAAGGAAGGCAGCTCTACCTCTAGCGCAATTCGATGAATGAAATAGTATTGCTCTGGGTTCTGATCCTTTTCCAACCGACGTATGGAGCCGGCATATTCTTTCTTCGTTTCCAGTAAATCGTAGGGAATAGACTGTCCGTCTTTTTCGATGGTGAACTGCTCATAGGTAGTAGACAGCTCACAATGCATTACCTTTTTCACTGGCCAAGGAACCGTGTTGAAAATCACTAGATCATCGTTGGCTGCTGCCCCTCGCGACTCCGCAATTTTCCGAGTCAGATAATCAACTAAAGAATAGGACAGCTGATCCGCTTCAACAAAGCGATCCAAAATGATTTGATTGGTTTTGTCGCTGTTGCAGCCGCCTGCTGAATCATGGGCTTGGTTTTTGTTCAACAGCTTCCAAATCCGATCAAGAAGCCCTTTTTTGTAAGGAATGCCATAGGACTCTGCCATCACCATTAACGGCTCCAGCTGATAAATCATCCGCCGCTCGATCTTGTCATTCAGGTATTTATGATCGTAGCGGGAGGAATAAATCGAGCGATGAATTTTCGATACCGAGCTGGAAATAAACTCGCCTTCTACCGTTGGCAGGTCGTTTTCCTCAATCGCTTCAAAGAAATCTTCATAGCTGCTCTCCACCAACTCAACCTCAGGCAGTGCCTGATTGTACCGCTGGATTCGTTCCCGCAGGTTAAAATCGACATACCGCTGATCGCCGCCTACCGGCAAGACCAACTCATTGCCCGTCGCTCCTTCCCCGATGGTCTCGATCAGCTCCTGATACTCATCGGTATAAATCAAGCCGACACCTACAAAATAACCATTCTTAATATTGGAAGCCAGCACCTGCGAGCCATCCTCCGCCTGCCAGTAAAATTCCCGCTTGGTGGTAACATCATTAGGAACTCCGCGCCAAAAAACGGTTTGATCGATGCCAAAGCCATTATAAATTTTCGGCATGTCTTTGCTTTGACCAAAGGAGTCCGGCAGGTAGCCAATTTTCATAGCTCCACCCAGCTCTTCGGCCAGCTCCATCCCCAGCTGCAGATTTCTAACAATTGATTCCCCACGAACAATCAGCTCGTCGGTTTGCGTATACCAAGGACCAATTTTCAATTTGCCCTCAGTCACTAGCTTTCGCAGCCGCTCCTTTTGTTCCGGGAAGCTTTGCAGGTACTCATCCAGAATACTCATTTGACCATCCAGCAGGTATTGATCAATTTTGTTTTCCTCCAAAGCCGTCATCACCTCGTCCAAATGATAGGTTAATTGGACAAACGACTCATTATTGGTAAAGTACCATTCAAAATCCCAATGGGTGTGGTGGATTACGTGAACTTTTTTCTTCATACTCTCAGTCCTAACAAGCAATTTTTAAATAAAACTGGAGCAGCAGCTGCCCCAGTTTCCGATTAAAAAGCAATCTGATCGATAATTTCCGTTAATTTTTCCGGATCATTCTCGTTTAAGACGCCTTCTCTAAAGTTTTGATCAATTAATTTGCGAGCAATCAAGCTCAACAGCTTCAAATGCTCCGCGGAACCCTCCTCAGGAATCGTTAAGGCAAACGCCACATTTACTGGCTTGCCATCCAATGCATTCCAGGGAATATCCTGTTCAAATTTCACTAAAAACATACCCGGCCTTAAATTAGTGGTGCTTTTGCAATGGGGAATGGCAATGTGGTCCTTAAAACCAGTCGTTGCCTCCTTTTCCCGTTCCTTTAGTCCTTCAAGATAAGTCTGTTTATCTTGGACGAAGCCTAACTGATCTGCGAAATTCGCAATCACTTGAAAAGCTTCCTCTTGAGTAGTGGCTGTTTGATCCACTAAAATATGTTCTTGGTTAAATACTTCTGCATTCATCATTCATCATCCTAACTAGTTTAGTCGTGGGCCGTCTCAATAAAACCTTGCTCAGCCTCGTCTTTTTCCTCTTGTTCCATAATTGCTGTCTCCACGGTCTGCTTTCGAGTAAAGCCGATCAGCAGTGCCGTAGTCAAAATCCCAGCACAAACACATAATATCCAAGTAATGAAAGGAACTGGCTGTTCAATGTAGCCGATAAAGGTTCCTAACGGCGAACCAATCCCGCCATAGAATTTACAGCCGGTCGCTGCAGCTAGTCCGCCAGCTACTGCTGAACCCACCACATTGGAGAAAATCATGCGAAGCGGATCAGCTGCTACAAAGGGAATCGCACCTTCTGTAACGCCGACAATTCCCATACCAAAGGCTGCCGTTGCGGCCACTTTTTCGTCCTTTGAAAATTTCTTCTTGAAAATAATTGTTGCCAACCACACACCCAGAGGCGCTACTGAAATCGCTGCTTGTGTCGCAGTTCCCGGAACAAAGTTCGCTCCATCAATTCCATATTTAGCTAAGGTGTCGGTGAAAATCGCTGTACCAAATACCAACGCCGTTTTATTAATTGGACCGCCTAAGTCAAACCCAATCATCGCACCACAGATAGCGCCAATTAAGATCGGTGCCCCCGCATAGCTGTTATTCAAGTTCGTTAGCCCTTCGTACATTGCATCCATTCCAATAGCGATTGGGTTTCCAATAATATAGAGCACAATCAAGGTAATAATAGCAGTCGCTACAAATGGAATAATCATAATCGGTACAATCGGCATCAACAACCGCGGCCATTTAATCTTCTTCAGACCTTTAACCATGTAGCCAACAATGAATGCAACAACAATCGCACCAATAAATCCGCCGCCAGCTTCTGTGTTCAGAAATTCTGGATCATTTACCAAGTAAGCGCCAATCATCGCCGGAGCAATCGCTGGCTTATCAGCAATCGAATTAGCAACAAAACCGGCAAATAATGGAATCATTAGCTTGAACCCGATTTGACCAACATAGAACAGCTTAGACATCAAGAAGCCCATCTGTGTTTTCGTGTCGAAGCCCCATTCCACGATACGGCCTAAATCATCCCTTTGAAACGCATACAAGTTCGCAATCGTTAAAATCAATCCCGCCGCAATAACCATCGGTACCATGTAGGAAATCCCGCTCATAATGTGAGTGAAGAAATTAACCTTGTCCTTATCATTCCCAACTTGGATCTTCCCGACCTTGGAGCCTTTCTTCCCAAAGACCTCCGCCTCGTCAAATGCCCGGTTAATCAACGCTTCAGCATCCTCAATCGCCGGGATGGATTTCGTCACATACAATCGTTTTCCACTAAAGCGAATCGGATCAATCTTAATATCCGAAGCCACTAAGACTAAATCAGCCTGCTCAATATCAGCAGCAGTTAGCACATTCTCTGCGCCAATTGCCCCGTTCGTTTCTACCTTTACCTGATAGCCCATCTTCTTGGCAGCCTGTTCAATCGATTCCGCCGCCATGTAGGTATGAGCAATTCCCGCCGCACAAGCGGTTACCGCAACAATTCTTTTTTCCATGTTGTTCCCTCCATACTAAATGTCTTCTTTAAGAAATTAAACTATTCAAGACGAAAAATAAAGCGGTTTCCCGCTTTCTGGTATTAGTATCGGAGTTTGGGTTTGGGGTGGTATTTGTTTCAGGGGGGAGAGAATGGAAAAAAAGCAGAGCGGGGTTGCTCTGCTTTAGAAATTAGTTTTATCAAAAAAATATCTATTAAAAAGAGCGTAGAACTCATTTCTCTTACATAAAGTATTTACACTTTAGTTTTAAATGAAATAAAAGATTCTAAATACTGATTATTTCCAGTATCTAGAACTTTTTTTACCGATTAACCGACTGACCCTTTCAGCAAAGGGATGGTGTTTTCTACAAGTTTCAACAGCTTATAAATGCTGTTAGATCAACATCCGTTGTTTTGGGAGGTGCCATGGAATTCTGATGATTTTTCGGGATTGGTGCTAGTTATCAAATAAAAAATAGTTCCTAACTTCATTATTTTTAGTGATAAGGGGGGTTCACTTCAATAGTTTTTCTGTAAAATCCGCGACTAATTATTTCAAATGCATCATAATACTCTTAACAGAAATCACCGTTTTAAAAATGTGAAAACTTCTAAACTAACTTTCTTCACCATCTTGGATACCACTCTTAATAATACATTCATTTAAAAATACTTTTGTTTTTCTCTCAATATTCCCCTCAGTTGTCTTCAATCTAAGTAAAGGAATCTCAGCCTTTTCTAGAATAATATTTTTAAGCGTATCACGTTCTTGCTGCACCTTTTCATCATGGCTGCCTCCACCTACTTCAATCACGCCTATAGGATTTTTCCCGACCTTATAATAAATGACGAAGTCACAGCTCGCTTTTTGCTTCATAATTTCTATTTCTCTATCAGTAAATGAATTATTTTTAATTGAGACAAGTTGAATCAAATTAATCTGCATATGAAATGTCAAAGAAACAAAATCAGCTGTCATTAAAATATCCTTTAACAAGGAAGCCATAATCTGCTCAGATTTGAAATGTGAATCCTTTAAAATCAATCGAGAATTTAACTTTTCCAGAGAGCGATCATATTCCTTATATAATAAATCAAATGCAGAGGTTACCGGGCTATCATGAATATAGTCATTAGAAGCATAGTACTTAATTAACTAAAGCTGCCAAACTTTGATTGTTTCTTGTAAACACTTCATTGCCAGTTACTAAAGTAAATTTATTGATAGCTCTTGAAACAGCTACATTCACCAAATGCGGATCATCAACAAAATCAATAGAATCTTGGCTACTTTTTTTCTTATCCAACACTGTTGAAAAAATAATCTCTTTACATTCTCTACCTTGGAATTTGTGAATTGTCACCCTAGCAAACTCCTCCGGTAAATACTTTCCTACTAAATCGACTTGATTATTATAGGGTGCAATAAATCCGATATCCTTTTCATCAGACCAGCCAACTTCCACTAGAGACTTAAATTCCCGTAGGTTAGCTCGTTTTCTTGTATGATTTCCTTTAATTGACTAATTTTATAAAAATTACTTTTTTGTATCACCTATATTAATAAAAAAGTTAGCTTGTACCATCATATCTTTGGAATCCAGAAGTAAATTTTTCTGGATATCCTATTAATTGATTGCTATCAAATTGATGTATCCAATTTATAAATTCATCAATAAATTCCTTATCATCATTTTCCTTAATATTTTTATAATTCATTCGGACATTAGTTAATCTTTCTAAGTTTGGTGGAAGCTTAACAGCATTTTTACCAAAATACCAAAATTTATTTGAGATCAAAACTTTTTCTCCACCAGTATCTCTGTTTAGATTGTGCATATTGGGTTCACCATTCTCATAGCTATGATGAGAATCAAGTTGTTCTATTTTTCCACTCTCATTAGTGTGATATATATTATCACCATATTTTTGTTGTATACTACCATTCATTACTGGCTTTTTTATTTGAAATCGACTATCCTTCCAATACTGATCGAAAGTTAGGATTTCATCTACTTGCATAGCACAAATTATCTTTCCTTTATAGATACTTGAAGCTGATCCTATACCAACTACCCAATCTCCAACTTCCGCACGTTTTCTCAGCTTAGATTTGCACGTAGCTAGTGTACACACACCATAAAATGGATTTGGAGCGAAACCATAATCTCTTTTTACAATATAATGTGATAGTTTCATTTATTATCTATCCTCCATTCAAATTAGCAGCTCGATCTATGAATACTATCATTTGGCAAAGGTGCTCCAGTAGGGTCATCCCAAATTGGAACAGCTCCATTAACAGCTTCAGCAGCCTTATCCATTCCAACTGCTGCTGATCCGAAAATTCCACCACTATCTGGTAATGAGCCTGCTTCTTCCAAGTAAATAAAAACTACTCTTTTACCCAGCATACCAGCCTTTTCGACACACCAATCAATCCATTTAACTTGGGCTGTATCTTTACCCACCAGCACTACAACAATATCAGACCATTTAACATTTTCTTCAATAACTTTTTTCATTTGTTCTGAAATATTACTGTTTGAAGAAAAAATTCTGTACACTTCATCACTGTTACGAAAAGTATGTTCAACGCCTAAAGTTCTTGGCAACTGATTAATACTCTTTTTATCTTCTCTGCTATATGCTACAAAAATTTTATTTCCCATCTTCTCTTATCTCCTTTTTTTCTTGGCTCCAATTTTCCCAAAGTTTTACATACAATTCATTCGAGCAATTAGATAAAATTTGCTCACATATTTCTCTATATCCGAGTTTATCAGCTACATATAAACTTATAATGCGCATCATATTACAGTATCCTTCTTCAGATTGATTTAGTTCAGAAAGTTCTAGCAACTTTTCCTTACTTAGTTTTTTTTGAGTAAGAAGTCTCATATTATCAAAAATTTGTGAAATTAATTTATCTGATTTTTCTTTTGTTACTCTTAGGTCATCTGTATTTTTTACATCTAGAGGAATCTGTGCACCAATCTTCTCTTTATCTCTATCATACAAATGCAAACTATCACTAAAGTGACAATATGATCCAATTTCCAAGCCTAACCATCCAGCCATTATTTCTTGAATACTTGTAAACTGAACAAAATTATATGGTAATCCAAGTAAGAGATCATTACTTCTCATAATCTGAGTCCACTCCAGCTTTCCATTTCTCACCTTCAATAGAGAACAAACATTACACGGAATATCCTCAGCTCTGGGTTGTCCATCAGAATCTGGAAAGTCTCTATCAGGGTTCCATATGGAAATTACTGTTTGTCTGCTTTCTGGATTATTTTTTAGTGCTTCATATGCGCTATTCAACTGATCAAAACCATAGGATTTCCTAATTCTTTCGCCATATGCTCCATAATAAGTATCTCCCATACCGGCGTATTGTTTCAAAGCAGGATTCCAATAATTAATAACCTGTGAATCGTTGCTGCCAGCCAGTATCCAAATCACTTCTGCTAAAGCAAATCCAATACTTACAGCAGGCACTCGACTAGATACCCATCTTTGTTTCGGATTGTCAACTTGCATGATTACATGTAAAAGTTCGGCTGTCTCACCAGTACGACTTTTCACACTATTATGAGTCTCTTTCAATTCTTTTTCTGCTTGAATCCACACATCATCTACCGTCTTCCCTTGATAAGAATTCACCGATCTATCCTCTCCCTTTTTATACTTTCATTAATCCCCCATTTAGGCGGGAAAAAGTATTCAATATTATCTCTATTACTAGTTCTGAACATTTGTTTAATACGAGTATTTTTTCCTTGGTTATATTCTGGATGTTTCACTCGAGTATATTTATCAGTTTCACAAAATATATTCTGACAATCAATCAATTGTAATTTTCGTCCCCATAAATTTGAAAACTCAAGGTTTAACCTACTTATTTCTTTTTCTTGTTTATCTGCCATCCACTTAATGACATCTTCGTAGGTATACTTACCTCGAGATTCGAAACACTTATCAATACCTCTCTTGGCACCTGGTCCTGCTACTACAAAAGACATCTCATCAAAATCACAAACTGGACTATAATTTATATCAATTGCTAGCTGAAAGGCAAGAAAACTTCCCAAAGTAGGGTATTCTAACAGTAAATGATACAGCGCTTCCAAAGAATTACATTCTTTAATTTTATTTAACAAATTATCCTTTAGCATATATTCTAATAGTTTAAGATTATTTTGATGCTTTTTAGAATGATTAAAAGAACTAACTCCCGATGGCATAATATATGCTGCGGAGTATATTTTCTTATTTTGTTCCAATTCATCCAGAAAAATTTTATCATAAACGTCGAATGAGTATGTTTTGTATGAAACTTTACCTAATTTTTCTTCTAAAGTTTCCCAAGTTTCAATCTTATTAAACAATTTAAATAGCAATATTCTAAACAAGATGTCCTTTTCATCATGTGCCTGTCCAGTTTGGTATATAACATTTCTAATTAGATACTGACTTACTCTATCTGAAGCTCTATACACATTGGTAAATTTATATTTACTCAAGATATAATCTTGCGACCAAGGAAAATTTTCATTGTTAAATCGAGCAAAAAAAATTTTTTGTCTTTCTGCAGTAAATTTCCAATATTCCGAGTAGATTGGTGATTTAATTAAAGTAGAAGAAGTATTAATTTTCTTAATGGTCTTACTTTTTTTGGGAGTACTATCATCAAAGAGAACCATCTGTAACCCTTTACAATTTTTCAAAATCTCACTCACAATTTTATTCGAAGTCTGCATTATCGTAGAATTATTAGTTATATTATGAACCAAATATTCTTGAGAGTTACTTGCAATTTTTCTATATTCATCTATTAATCGTTTATTTTCATCGGTAACAACTTGTTCAGATTGCTTCCTCTCCAAATAAAATACCTTGCTTATGTGTATATTTTCCCAATATTTAAGCTCTGGGATTAACAAGTTATTTAGTTCTTCTTTGTCAATCCCAGAAGCTACACCATAGCAAAAAGTCGACCACCAAAATCTATCTAATAAAATTAATTTCCCATTTTTCAAATCTGGAATAAGTTTCTTTTGAAGTAACTCAATATGAGCAGCGACATGTAACATTTGTAAGCTGATAGGATTGAGCTCCTCTTTAAAATACTTACCTTGTTCATGATGTATATCGTAGACAAGCTCACCTAAAGTCCCCTCTTCTTTACCGGGAAAACTGTATTTAGAAATGTCATAACCCTTTAGCTCTAACTTCTCTGAAACTTTATCCATTACTGATGACTTACCAACATCGTCAATTCCTTCAAAAATATAAATTTGACCGCCTTTTTCATTCAAAATAGTTACTCCTTCTTCAATACTAACTTCATTTTTAAATAGTCATACCTGTATTTTACTTCAAATCCATTTTTACTCCAACGCTAGCAGAGTTTACTAAATAACCTTTTTCTAGACCACAAATTTTTTCTATAATCTCATTGGACAAAAAAACACCATATTTCCTAAATATCTCGCTTGAAATAGCTTCTCGATTGATAATGTCGTTATCTACTAGAAGATCTAGTGACTGCTTTAATGCCACTGGTCGCATAGCTTGCTTAGTATCATCATATGGTTCATTTTTTCTCCATTTCCGATAATTAATTTGTTTTTGAAGCTTTACAAACTCATCAGAAGAAATTAGTTTGAGTGCTCTAGCTCGCATAATTAATGTACCTATAGAGACAAACCATATTCGTTTCAAACCTAAATACGATTCAATTTTAGCTAAATCTAGACCTTGAATGCTTTTAATAAATGCATCTTTTGGTAGTAGAAATGAAGAAGCAAAGTTATTCGCACGTTGTTCCATTTCCTTGTACTCATCTTTTTCTAATTCTTCAGGATCGTTGTTCCCTTTATCTAAAACCCAATGTCCTAGTTCATGAGCTAAACTAAATTGTTGCCTATAGAATGAATAATCGTCTCCTTCAATCATAACAATATAGTATTCACGACCATTTATATTGGCACTTCCGCCTGAGGCATCGACTTTGTTATACTCATTTTTTACGACTGAAATAACAAACCCTTTCTCTTCCATTAACCTCATAATATCGACAATAGGTGTATCCTCTAATCCCCAGTTTTTACGAAGACTCCAAGTAATTGACTCTACATCATCTAAATCTGAAATATTATGGCTTTCTATAAGCTCTGGAAAAGAAATAAATGCTTCAAAATAATCTCGAATTATTGCAGCATATTTCTTATCATATGTTGCAACTTCTTTTTCACCTTGAATTGCTGTTAATTGGCTACGGAAATAAGTTCCTTCATCTTTATATTCAAACAAATCTTTTGAAAAGAAAAACTCTCTTGGAAACCCTAACGTTTTCATTAATGTGAATGTTGACTCTAGCGGAGGAGTAGCCTTATCATTCTCATATTTTGAAATCATTTGTTTAGTAACACCTAGTTCTCTAGCAAGATTCGTAATAGACAATCCTCTATATCGTCTAGCTTCTCGTAAACGACTCCCATTAAAATTGCTGCCTAAAACCATCTTAATTCCTCCAATATTTAATTTAAATTATTACTTACTAATTTCTATTTTCTGTAATCTCATCATTGCTCTCTTTTAAATCTACTACAGACATGTCTGTTTTCTTAATTCCTGGTTTAAGTCCTACAAGTAAGCCTTTTTTGTCTACTGCTTCTTGATTTATAATGCTTGTGTAATCAGTACTTATAGCATCGCTATAGTCTGTTACTTCTACGTAATTGCCTTTACTATCTAGAAATAGCTCTTCAGCTCTAACTGCTTTACCATTAAATTCGTCAATGGTAAAAATTCGTACTTCTTTAATTTTTTCACAATATGCACCAAATAATTTTGTGTTTATTTCATTTCGTTTTTCCTTAAACTCATCTTCAAGGAGTTCTAATTGCACATTATTACTTTTATCATTTGCAGATTCATTAAACCCCAAAGCGCATAGTACATAATGATATGGATTATCTTCACAATTTTTAAGAATAAGTTTGATATTTTTATCCTTAAAAAATAAATATAGTTCTCCTTCTGAAAAAACACCAATAAATTCCCACAAAATTGATCTTGACGCTCTAATTATCACAAAACCTAATGAGTCAGCAACTTGACTGATTCGCTTGAATCTTAAATCCCAAGCAGTCATTGCACGTGAATTATATGTGATAAATCCATTATCATCCTTGATTCGCTTTTGATCTGTTTGACATTCTTCAGAAAAAGCAGCTACTATTCTTCTTTTCTCAGCTTCATTCAATATACTCACACTCCAATCATCCATTTTATTACATCTTATTTTAGCAAATAACGAAAAAAAGTCAACCTCCCCTCTTTTGAATAAGCTTTCTTGTACTCAAAAGTCTATTTAATAAAACAAAAAACTCAATCATTTCTTTATTTTCCTATTAATTTACTCTCTTAAAGAATGAATGCTAAACATAAAAAAATCGGGTGGATAGACTACACTAGACTAGACAGAAAAAATGTGGTGTGTAAACTAGAAGTAAACACACTGGAGGAAACATCTTATGTCAAACAGACAGCGACGAACATTTACCGTTTAAGCAACAAATGATTGACCTGTACAACTCAGGAAAAATAAGAGTTGAAATCATCCGAGAATACGATTTAACCCCCTCGTCATTTGATAAATGGTTACGCCAAGCGAAACAAAGCGGCTCGTTTAAAGAAGCAGATAACTTAACACCTGCTGAAAAGGAACTGATTGCTCTTCGCAAACGAAACCAACAGTTGAAACTGGAAAATGATATTTTAAGGCAAGCAGCGCTGATATTCGGACGAAAAGACAAGTAACTGATGCCAACAAGCACAAACACTCGATATCAGAGATGTGCAAAGTCTTTAACATTTCTCGACAAACATACTACTACCAACCAAAAGAGCAACCTTTCGAGGCGGAGCTGCAAGAAGCCATTACAGAAGAATTTGAGCATAGTGGAAAAACTATGGCACACGAAAAATCAAGATCGCATTGGCTCGACGGGGAATGATTGTCAGCCGGAGAAAAATCGGACGTATCATGACTTTACGTGGCTTGAAGTCTAATTATACGAAAGCCAAATTTCGTCATCACACGGCTTCAGTGAAGCATTCGCCGATTGGCAATCAGTTAAATCGTCTATTTGCCAATCGTAAGCCATTGGAGGCAATTATCACCGATTTAACCTACATACGTGTGGGTACAAAGTGGCATTATGTGTGCTTTATCATCGACTTATTCAACCTTGAAATTATTGGACACTCCTGCGGGCCCAACAAGGATGCACCGTTAGTGAAGTAGGCATTTCAACGTATCCGTTACCCGCTAACAAGCGTCTAGTTATTTCACACAGACCGTGGAAAAGAGTTTGATAACCGACTAATTGATGAGATTCTAGACACATTTAAGATTAAACGATCCTTAAGTAAAAAAGGATGTCCTTATGATAACGCTGTCGCCGAATCTACCTACAAATCATTTAAGGTAGAGTTTATTTATCCAAATAAGTTCGGCTGAGCTACAACTGAAAGTTTTTGACTACGTAAACTGGTGGAATCATTTACGAATCCATGGATCACTTGGTTATGAAACACCAATCGGCTACCGAAACCTGAGATTGACGCAACCTCCCCTTGACAATGAGCCTGGATGTGTTTGCGCTGGGTAGGGACAAGATTCCTGAATGTATGCCACGCGCCGAGGCAACCACATCTAGGGAGGCTCGTTGTCAAGGGCAGTCGGACTAGGCACCAAGCAGTTAAATATACACTACATAATTTATGTCAAAAAAGAGGTTGCCATTCCATAAAAAGAAAAAGTAATTATTAAATATTCACTTTTGTAAACCTTGTTTTTTTCCGAATTTGAAACTCGTGGGAATCATCTCAAACTCATTCTCAAAGTCTTCGTTGATGTCAAATACACACCAATCAAAAGAGAATTTTTCCTTATTCAAATTGAAAATGCGGAATATTTTATACTCTTTGTCGTCTGATTCAATTACTTCATTCATTTTTTCTACTTCTCTTGCAGTAATATCAAATGGACCATTGGATCTAGTTGTCGATTTCACTTCAAAACAAATTTCTTTTTTTGTCTTCTGATTAATAACTACGATATCATATCCTAAACCATCTCCAAGCATGTCCTCTTTGATCATTGAATTACTTGATACATGTCTTACAATATACTCTTTACCAGAATACTTTTGCTTCAATATTTCATAGGCAAGTTGTTCACCGACTTTTCCAGTAACACCTTTTATTCTATTGTTCTTATCATAATCTACATTCTTAATTAAGTTAGACCTTTTTGTTTTAGATACTGACAACTCTCCTAATAATTCAGAGGACTCTTTACCAGAAAATTTATCTAGTTGGAACTTATTATCTGCTATATTCTTCCATCCTACTTCATCATCAGAAATAGTCTCCGCAAGACTTTCAAATACTTCTTGTTTTTTCCAAGAAAAAAGTTTTTCTTTTTTCTTTGCATTTTTGCTCTTTGCCTGTACCTCGTTCATAATAAAAGCAGCATGGTATTGGTTTAGTAAATGTAGTTGGTTTTGCTCATTAGGATTCATAAATACACTATTTAGATATTTAAAATAACTTTTCTCAAAAAATTCTAAATATTCATTTAGATCTACCTGTTTTCCCAGAAGTAAGCCTTCAACTTTAACACTGTATTTTTCTTCACTTTCATCCTTGTGAACTGAGGAATTGGCTTTGACAGCTGCATATATGCTATTGCTATATGAAAGCAACAGAATATCCCTGTTTTTTATTGAAGAAAGTACATCCATAGATTCTTTATTCATTTGTGGAAACCAGAGAATTTCCTCATTTTCATCAAAACCATATTTGAGTTCTTGATGGAAAATATAAAACTTTGAATTACTGTTCTTTTGATTGCCTTCTTTTGCACTGATGCTTTTTTTCGGCGATCTTAATTCCAGAGAACCTTTGTACTTACCATTTATAATTTTGTTGTATACTTTGGTATGTTTCTCAACACTTTTTAGTATGATTGATGATTGTAAATGTTCATTCCCACTTGTGTATCCTAAATCTTTCAATAACTCATAGCTGCTAATATCAACGTCCTTAGGCTTATCTACAAAGTATAGATGTCTAAATAATTGATTGGTTCCTTCTTTGAATCCCCAGACTTCCTTAGCAATTTCATCGTTGGTTGCTGTTTTCAAAACATTACATGTAGATCCAATTTTATTATCCCCTAAATAAAACAATACTGTTGTATCGTTATCTAGCTTTCCCCACTGTTTTTTGCTGCCCTCAATTAATCCCCATAAGTAAACTGTACCTTCAGGGTATAAAGCTTCTAATTCCTCATAAGAAATTTCAGTTTCCCCTATAGAAAGCCACTCCCTAAATTGTTCAAGTGGAATACCGTTTACTATAGATTTTTGGTAATTTTTATAATTATCGCTTTTTTTATCTTTCAATGAACATGCTTGAAAAAATAGCTGCATTTCTCATCACTCCAATAGTTATTGAATTTTTTCTCAAGACAAACTACTGCTAGTCATTTCCCTCTTTATCCATATTTTTAATCGCATATCTGCAAGCTTGAATGACAAAAGAAGAAAAGGTTGCATCTTCTCCTTCAATCGCTTTTTCAATTTGTTCAATTAATGGCAAAGGAAATCTAATTGTTTTATTTTCAGTCTCTTTTCGATCAGGCTTTATTTTGAACTTTTCAACCATGACCCATTCCTCCCTTTTATACATAAATTCATCGTATGGCATAAAGGCAATTAAATATGCATTGCATTTTGCAATGCAAAAAAAGCGTCCCGCATACTAATGCGGGACGCTATTTCGAAACTTCATTATAAATATTGTTATCAGTAACAACCTCCTATCTCTTACTTTACAATGAATGACGAAAATTCTAAGAAACAAAAGCAATTGGCATAGTGTCTTTAGACTTTCATTATGCATTTTGAGTAAAAACTCTATGGTTTTACTAGCATAAATTTCAAAAGTACTATTCTCAACAAGCTTTAAATGCATAATAGATCCCTCCTTTATACTTAAAATACGCAAAAAAGAGGGCTTCATTTTTTATCTCGAACTTTTTCACTTTTTTTGAACTTACAACTACTAGTATGCACTATACTTTTAAATTTGGATTCTCCAGAAAGAATTACTAGCGTTTATCCTTATATCTATTTTGAAATATTCTATTAGTCTAAATCTACTTGTATCCATCCTTAATCTCTGTCAAATAAGCCTTCACCAGCACCCCCATCCCCTCACTCAACTCCAACTCATCCTCCCTATCATAATAAGGACTCGTCATCTGGTACCAGCTATAAGTCAAATGGGAAACCAGCACAGTCAGCTTCTCATATTCACTATCTTCAATATCATCGCGCATGACCCCTGTCTTCTTCAACGTCAAAAAGATCTTCAAATAAAAATCAGTCAGCCGTTTTCTGAACTTCAGCAGCTCTTCCTTCATGGAAGGAAATTCTTCATGGATATTGACGATATATTTGTAGTAATACATATTGGTCTTTCGGATTTCTTGAATTTCTTGAATTGAATTTTTTAACAGGTCTAGGGCATTTTCGTCAGTGATTTCGGCATCGACGAAATTAAAGAAGGTGCTGTAGAGCTCTTCCTGAAGCCGCAGCATGATCGCTTCTTTTTTGGGAAAGTGATAGGTTAGGTTGCCGATGGTGGTGCCGGCATGTTCGGCGATATCTCGTAAAGAAACGTCGCTGTAGCCGCGCTCCTGGAATAATTCTTTGGCACTTAAATAGATTTTGGTTTTGGTATCTGTCACACAAGTCACCTCGTTTTTTCTTTCGCTGCTGGTTAAAAATCAGCACAGGTTTTCTTCTGTTTATAGTATACACCAGAAAAAAGGCTATTGACATCTCGAATAGTACAGTGTACTATTAAATTACAAACAGTACACTGTACTAAAAAAGGAGCGATTCGAATGGAGAATAGAAAAAGACCACCTGCACAAGATATTGGACGGATTTTAGGAGGCGGTATGTCGCCGGAGGATTTTCTTAAAATGATGGCGGAAACTGAGATGAACCTGGAGACCTTTGAAAAGGTTGCCCCAGAGGATGCCCGGGATTTCGTAGAAGTGTGTGAACGTTTAGGGGATGAAGCTTACAGCTATGCCAAGCAGAACGAGAAAGCTGGGCATAAGGAAACAGCTAGTGAATACTACTTCAATGCCAATGCAATGTATCGTTTAGGGGATCACGGGATCAAGGCCTTTGACGAAGAGAAGTATCGAATTTATGGCAAGCTGGTGGAGAGCTTTAAGCGGCACAAGCAATTGTCACAAAATGAAAGCGTTCAATATGTTGAGATTCCTTTTGAAGGCAAAATGATGCCCGCTTATCTTGCACTGCCTAACAATGCACCGAAGGACGTTCCAGTAATCATCTGTGTGGTTGGAGCGACTGGCTTCAAGGAAGAAAATTTTGTGATCGCCAAAACGGTAGTGGATCGTGGTTGTGCAGCGCTGATTTTTGATGGGCCTGGTCAGGGTGAATGCAATTTGAATCGTGAGCTGTATTTGACTGAAGATAATTATGATGAGGCTGTCTTGGCAGTAGTTGATTATATTTTGGAAAATCCAACGGTTGGCAATACAATTGGGATTATGGGAGTAAGCTTTGGCGGCTATCTAGCTACCAGTGCCGTTTGCCGTTATCCGGATAAATTCGCTGGATTAGTGGTTCGAGGAGGCTGTTCACAGCTGGATCAATTGACGATGCACACCTTTGCGGGGGTTGAGCGTTTTTACCTATACAACTTCTTGAATAAGTTCAACGTGGAAACCTTGGATGAAGCAGCAGAAATTTCCCATCGCATGAACTTGGATGATGTGCTGAAAAATATTACCTGTCCCATCTTGGTAGAGCATACAGAAGAAGATCCAGTCATCGGTGTGGAGGGTGCGAAAACCATTCATCGCAATGCTTCCAGTACCGATAAAGAATATTATGAGATTAAAGGCAATATTCATTGCGGCAATAATGAAGCACAGAAGACATGTACTTATGGTGTGGACTGGCTGCTGGATCGGATGATGAAATAAAAATGGCAGCCTATGATTGGTCTTTCCGCAATCATAGGCTGCTTCATCACTTTTATTATCGTTGCTTTACTTAATTGAGTTCGCTTTCTCCATACTCATCTTCAACATTTCTACATTGAACCAACTACCAAAGGCTAAAATACTACTCTCTGGTAAATTCTAATGCTTCTTTACAGCCAAAAGGAATGAAAGAGTCAAACACTCTCAACCACTGCCTTTTCAGCTATTGACTTGCAACAATAATTCGCGTACTCATCCTACCTTATCCCATCACCTGCAACAAAACAGATTCTTCATCCACTGGACAGTCAAAGCTGTTCTTGTTAATCTGTTGAAATTCTTGATAATTTGTCACAACAACGGGAGTAATGACGTTGTAGCCAGCCTTCTTCAAGCCCTCTAAATCAAACTCCATCACCAGCTCACCTTTTTTCACGGCAGCACCAGCTTCTTTTAAAAGGGTAAATCCTTTTCCGTCTAATTCGACAGTATCGATTCCGATATGAATCAGCAGCTCCAAACCTTTGTTTGATTTGAACGCAATGGCATGCTTTGTCCGAAAAACCATGGTAATTTCGCCATCAAAAGGAGCATACAGTTTGCCCTCGATCGGTTCGATTGCTACGCCTTTGCCAACGATTTCGTCAGAAAATGTTTTATCCGGAACCATTTGAATATCTAATAAAGCACCTCTCAAGGGACTTGAAACTTCTTCAGAAACCGTACTAGTCTCCGTCTCAATCAGTGCATCGCCGACCTCAACTTCCTCAAATTCTTGTTTTTGTGCTGCGTCTTCCTCACCTAATGGACTAAATTTCAAGAACATGGTTAGTCCAAATGAAAGGACAAAGCTGATGATCAAGGCGATAACGATAGCTATTAAGCCCTGTGTATTGCCATCTGGTGCTATATAGGTTGGTAGGACTAGAATATTCGGTGCACTAAATGAATAGGTCCGAACGCCTAAAAGCACACCTACTAAACCGGCAATTCCACCGGCCAGCATCGCTGCATAAAAAGGCTTTTTCAGTTTAAAAGTGACCGCGAACATCCCTGGTTCGGTAATTCCAAACAAGGCTGAAATTCCGGTAGAAGCAGCAATGGATTTTTGTTCTTTATTTTTCGTTTTCAGCAGAACTGCGAAAATAGCACCGGCTTGGGCAACGTTACTAATTAAGCAAAACGGCAGCCAAAAATTGTCATATCCCGTATTTGCTAAGTTTTGAATGGCGATCGGCATGATTGCAAAGTGCATTCCGGTCATTACCAACAATGGATTTAATCCTGACAGAGCAAATCCGGCTATAGGTCCAGCTGTAGAGAACAGCCAATCCAATGCAGCTGAAAGATAGGTTCCGATATAATTTCCTAAAGGAGCCAGAACAATCAATGCAATGGGGATCGTAATAATCAACGTGACTACCGGTGTTAAAATAAATCGAAATACATTTGGTATATATTTATCGGCAAAATGATACACGTAACTCATGAGCCAAATGGTCAAGATGATTGGAACAACCGATGAACTATAGCCTAAGTAAGGAACATCCAGACCGAAAAATTTCAAGGGTGCCAAGCCTTCAGCTGCGCCATTAATCAGTGTCGGATACAGTAGGACTCCAGCAGCAGATAATCCGATAAATTCATTGACTCTGAATTTTCTTGAAGCAGAGACAGCAATCAAGAAAGGCAGAAAGTAAAAGGCGGCATCTGAAATCATGTAGAACACGGTATAAATACCAGAATCGGCAGTAACTAATCCAGTCAGAGAAAGGACAGTTAAAATACATTTCATCATACCGGCACCGATGATAGCTGGTAAGATCGGCGTGAAGATTCCTGAAATGACTTCAAGTATCGTACTGAAGGGATTGGTTTCTGCTTTCTTTTGTTCAGTTGCAGGCTTCATTGCCGGCTGACCGATTTGTTTTTCTACTTCTTTGTAAACCTCGGCGACATCATTGCCAATAATAATTTGATACTGATTTTTTCGATTTTGGGTTCCTAACACGCCCTTAATTGCTTGTACCTTTTCATCATCAACCAGAGCCGGATTGATAAGATTAAATCTAAGTCGTGTGGTACAATTCCAAGCTTGATCAATATTTTCAGTGCCACCGACCGCTTGAATAATCTGATTAGCCATTTCATTGAAATTCATTGTGATCCCTCCCTATACGTTTTCACCGTTACTGGCGATTACTTGCTTATACCAATTGAATGATTTCTTCCTGCTGCGCTTGAAGGTTCCTTGGCCTTGATCATCTAAATCCACATGAATAAAGCCATAACGCTTAGACATTTGACCTGTCCCGGCACTGATAATATCAATGCAGCCCCAAGGTGTATAGCCCAGTACTTCTACTCCATCCTTGACTGCTTCCTCTAGAGCGAGGACATGCTTTCTTAGATAATCGATGCGGTACTCATCGTCAATTATCCCTTGCTCATTTGGCTCATCCAGTGCACCTAAACCATTTTCTACGACAAAAAGCGGTATCTGATAGCGGTCATACAACGTATTCATGGTGATTCTTAAGCCCATCGGATCAATGATCCACCCCCATTCGCTTTTTGGCAGATAAGGATTTTCCAGACTTGAGAAAATATTTCCATCGGTCTTCTCTGCACTAGAAAGTACCTGATCATCGGCTGAAACAACCTTGGTTGAATAATAGCTGAAGCCGATAAAATCAACGGTATGCTTTAAAATTTCTTCGTCTTCTTTTTCTTGGTGAATGACTAACTGATTTTCTTCAAAAAAGCGCTGACTGTAGCTAGGGTATTTTCCTCGCACTTGAACATCAATAAAGAAGAAGCCTTCTCGATCCAGCATTTTTGCTGCCCAGATATCGTTAGGATTGCAGGTATTAGGGTAAGCCTCACCGGCAGCCAGCATACAGCCGATTTTATTTTCTGGATCAATTTCTCTGGCTAGCTTGGTTGCCAGTGCTGAGGCAATCAGTTGGTGATGTGCCGCCTGATATTTGGCCTGCAAGCTGTTCTCGAATTTTTCTGGATCAAAGCTGCCGCCTAAAAAGGGCAGTACTTGCAGGATGTTGATCTCATTAAAGGTCAGCCAATACTTGACCTTTCCTTTGTAGCGGTTAAACATCACTGAAGCGTATCTTACGAAAAAATCCACCAGCTTTCGATTGGTCCATCCATCATAATTTTCGTATAAATACATAGGTGTGTCAAAGTGATTCAGCGTTACTACCGGCTCAATACCATAGGTTAGGCATTCATCAAATAATTCGTCATAAAACCTTAACCCGGCTTCATTCGGCTCTTCTTCATCTCCATTTGGAAAAATACGCGGCCAGCTGACCGACAGCCGCAGGCACTTGAAGCCCATTTCCGCAAACATCGCGATGTCTTCTTTGAAAAAATGATAGCCGTCAATCGCTTTATGGCTTGGGTAATAGTCAAAGGTCTGGCTCACTGCCAAGCTCGGATGATACATGACATGCACCCGGTCCTCTGCCTTGGTAGGTAAATAATCGACTGGTCCAAGCCCCTTTCCGCCTTCTCGATATCCTCCTTCGTACTGATTTGCGGCAATTGCTCCACCCCATAAAAATGTTTCGTCAAATCCTGCCATATTTCTTCCTCCTCTTTTTATCGTTCTGCTCCATTGGTTGCGATGACTTTTTTGTACCATTCAAAGGATTTCTTCTTATATCTTTGCCCAGTGCCTTTGCCGAAATTGTCGTAATCGACATAGACAAAACCATAGCGCTTCTCCATTTCCTGTGAGGAGGCACTAACTAGATCAATCGGCCCCCAAGCACAATAGGCAAATAGCTCTACGCCATCCCTGATACATTCTTCCAGCTGCTCAATATGTTTGCTTAAGTAAGTGATCCGGTACTCATCATTAACAGTAGTTCCTTCCAGCTTGTCATACATTCCTAAGCCATTTTCTGCAATCATGATTGGCTTTTCGTAACGATCCCAATACTGAGAAATACAGTTGTACAAGCCCTTTGGATCAATCGACCAGCCCCATGGGTTTGCCTTCAAATAGGGATTTGGACTGCTGGCAAAATAATCCTTGCCATTTTTTTCAATCGAAACCATCTGAGAAAAGTAATAGGAGACTGCTAGAAAATCCATCGTATTTTCCTTCAAAAGCTCCTTGTCTTCTTCGGTCTGCTGAATACGGTACTGATTATCCTCGAAGAAACGTAAAATGTAGCCTGGGTATTTGCCACGAAACTGAACATCGGTCATATAATAGCTCATGCGATTGTGCTGGAGCGCCAACACAACGTTTTCTGGATTGCTGTCTTCTGGGTAAGCAGTCAGATCCGCCAGCATCGTGCCTATTTGCAGCTTTTTGTTTAACTGTCGAGCCTTTTTGACGATTCGAGCACTGGCTACCATTTGATTATGAACGGCTTGAAATTTGGCTTCCTCCATATTCTCCACCTGATCAATGCAGGTACCGATTGAATTAAAGGTTTCGATGTGCAGCAAATTGATTTGATTGATGGCAATCCAATAGGTGACCTTTTGGCCAAAGTGCTCCAGCAAAGTTTCTCCATACTTTACAAATAGATCAATCACCTCTCTGTTGTGAAAGCCGCCGTATTTTAAGGTGATGTTGACGGGAATTTCATAGTGAAGCATCGTCACAATCGGCTCCATCCCGTTCTCAATAATTTCATCCAGCAGACGATCATAGAATGCCAGTCCTTTTTTATTAGGTTCAGCCTCATCGCCATTAGGAAAGATGCGGGCCCAATTTATCGATAATCGAAAGGTTTTGAAGCCCATTTCTTTTAGATAGCGCAAATCTTCTTTGTAGCTGTGATAAAAATCAATCCCGTGCCGTTTTGGATAATAATGCTCTTCATCTTGCATCGCCGTCAGCACTTGGGCCTTCGTCATATTGGATACATGAAGCTGCGAGGTGTCTACCTCAGGATCATAGACAAACAAATCCGCAATCCCGATTCCCTTGCCGTCCTCCTTCCACGCACCTTCAATTTGATTTGCCGCAATGGCTCCTCCCCATAAAAAATCTTTTGGAAAACTGCTTTCTCTCATTGCTTTTTGCTCCTTTCAAAAATAAAAAAGGCGATACCTAAAACCAGCCTAAAAAAGCTCGTTTAAGGTATCGCCTGCTTTACCAGTAACAATCCTGTTTTATTTTTCAGTGACTCGTTGAAGATGCACCATCAGGTAGAACTTCTCATCGTCATTGATTGCTATGTCTTGTGTTTCCTGCATGTATTGATCAATTTTCTCAACACAGGCATAGGTTTTCGGCCATGAGGCAGCCAGCTGCTTCAGCATTGAAATATTGGACTTCGGAAAATCGGCATTGGTTACTGCCCGATGAGCGAAAAACTTCAAATGAACCAAAAAGCGCTCGTAGGAAATATCCTCTGTACTTAATTCGATCGAAAAGTGATAAGAAACAATGTTTAAAATGTCTTTGACTATCTTGGGAATCTGCATGGTTTGATGCATTTTTTCCTGCTTTTGCTGTGCATTCACAAAATGAAGCGCAATGAACCCTGCTTCGTCCTCCAACAAGTCCGTACCTAACTGATTTTTGATCAAGGTAAGTGCATGAGAAGCCACTTCAAATTCCTTTGGATAAATTTTCTTTACTTCCCACAGCAATGGGTTGGTTAAATCCAGCTGCTCTTCGTGACGCTGGATGGCGTTCTCAATATGGTCGCTTAAGCTCAGGTACAAATATTTGTTTAATTTAATGTCTAGCTTTTTCTCGCCATAAATGATGATTTTCTCAATCAGCTCCAGCTGTGATTTTGAGGTATTGGCTAAAAAGTCTGCAAACAGCTCGGAATTTTTGCCAGATTCCATGCGGAAAACTTTTTCTATTTTGGTTTCATCAACTGATTCGCCTGGTCGAGAATGAAAGGCTAAGCCGTTTCCAATAAGGACAATTTCGTTGCCTTCTTCATCTGTCGTCATCAGTACATTGTTATTAAATTTCTTCTTGATAATCATCCTTAAGAAAATTCACCTCCTAAAAAACAAAAAAGAACACGCAAATACACACAATTATTTGTGGTATCGCCTGCCTCACCAGTAACAATCCTTGTATTCAGTTGTGACCGTTTACACAAATTATGATAGCATCGTTATTATTTTTTGTCAATACTCCATTTTTAGTATTTTAGTTTGTTATCTATCAAATATGTTGACCGAGAGTTTAGCTGGTAAGCATTTTCTCTAAATCTCTATTTTGTATAATTAAGCTATTAACTGTTTTACCTAACTTCGCTTCTTTTACGATGATCGCTCACTTTTTGAATGAGTGAAGCTAAGGAGCAATGAGCGAATGAAATCGTGCACTCTTCTGAGGACTCACACGATTTCTTTCTTCGTTCAAAAATGATTAGAAAATTTTCCCTTCACTTCACGGATCTCTTCATAGAAAGCATAATCGGTTTTCTCAATTTTGCTACACAAAATCTTGGTTAACTGTTTTCCACGATGTTCAATTCTAGCATTTGCCTTTTCTAGAAATTCTCCGATTTGCTCATCTGAAGGTTGGATCGTGCCTGAAAAATGATTTTCCCATAGCTCTGCCGGCGTATAGTCTTCATTTACAAATACGTGAAGAAAATAGATATCGACAAATCGTTTCCAAGCATTCAGCGGTTCCAGAAATTCATATAAGGATTGTAGCGTAATATCCCAATAGTCTTTTGAGAAAAGATATCTGCCGGTATTCATCCAATGCGGCAACACGGTAAAATTTCCGAAGGTGTGAGACATTATAGCGAATCGTTCGAAGGCTGAAAAGTTCTTTGCGACCAGATCAAACTGTTGATAGTTTTGATTCTGATATAGGATTGGTTTTTGTTCTGAAAGCTGCTTCTCCGGATCGATACCAATTTCAGCATACACCTCATCTTTGTTGGAAGAATTCACTATAGCTCGGTTGAACGTCGTAATGAAGGTGTTCATCGCTTCTCCACGTATAATATCCGTTTGGTTTTCTTGCCAATCTAATGCTTTATATAGCGGAAAAGCCTCTTTGTCACAATCAGCCTTTGCCCCAGCTTTGCCTGACACATTAAACCTTGGTCTTTCCTTAAATTCAGAATTTTTATACTTCAACATGCAGGTAATGGGATCTGTGTGGTTGATCGTTGCTTCATCACAGTAGCACTTTTTAAAGTCCCATTCCCACGGTTTTTCTTGCCTTGCTTGGCAATGATCAAAAAATTCCTCTACAGAATACATCTGCTCTCTCCTTTCCTATTCATTCTTATGCTGAGGCCTTGTTGTTTAGACCAAATAAAATAGCTGTTTCGTTTATTTTACTATCCAAGATAACCAAAAACCATCACTTCTATTTTGAAATGAGCGCATACAAGTTTTTGGATACTGCCTATATCTCTGAACTTATGCCATTCCACTCTAAATCGGCGAGCAAAAAAATCATTTAGCTTCTTATTCTTCAAAATTATAATTGAAACCTAAAAAAATTTATTCCTTCCCATTCATACTTCCCTTAAGTATTTCTTAAACTTATTAATCGAAAATCCGACTAAAACTCCTTAATAACTCGCTATAATATCACGAAAAAGCCCTAGAAAAAATAACAATACATTTAATAATAATCGTTACAATTATATTTACAGGCAGGAACAAATATGCTAACTCGCAGGGTTTATGTTAGCATATTTGTTCCTTTTTTAAAAAAACACTTGATTTTTTATTGGAATACATTACAATGGAAGCGGATACCAAAACAACATGAAAAAATTCACTACACTTACAATTATATATGAGGAGATATCGCCATGACCGTAAAAAAACTTCAGCAAACCCAGCTTCTATCTATGAAAAGACCAGGACTCGAGCGCCGCTTTTTCGAGTATTTCGCAGAGCATCACGCAATTCAGCACATAGTGGAAAGCTCCGTTTTTGTACTTGTTCGCAATGCTTTTTCACCCGTTGATTTTTCCTTCTTAGCTCAAGACTTAATTTGTCGTTTATTTTTAGAAAGCGATGTGCAGGAGCTAGCCTCTGTCCGCCATTTTTGCGTCTATTTTAAAGAATTTTTCACCCCTGAAGAATGGGAACAGGTCCTTTCCCGATTATTTGAAAACCACGAAGAGTATTTAACAGTTACGCAAGCGACTCGCGAAAAAACCGATCATCTACATAAGATGCTGCACTCTGGCAGCCGCGAAGTAACAGAACTTATGAACATTTCCACTGTCTATAAAGACGCCAATGGCAAAAAGCATCGCTTTACCCTAAAGGATGCTGATCCTTGCTACACGATCGAAGAAACCACTGCCCTATTATCCATCTTAAACACACTAACCATACTTGAAAAAGACGGCGTAAGACGCTTCACGGAATTGGTCCGCTACATTTATTTGCCGACTGAGCCCGTTTACGATAGTGAGCGTGAAGCATCAATAGAAACAGAACCGAATGTTGACATGATGAGAATTATGCTGCCACGAATCTCAGAAGCCCTAAAATATTTGGAAAATCTATCAGAAATTGGTGAAGCGGATGGCTCACCAGCACCTGCTATATCCATGGAGTCTAGCGACAATTCGAAAAATAATGTCTACGCAGACAAGACTCCAGAAGAATCGATTGAATTCTTACTGGATGGCTTTATAGTGCCTCCCGAGGCAGATGACACAGAGCTGGTGGATCGGATTCTGACAGCCTTTGTACGTGGGATTAAGCTGAAGGATGCCCAGGCCGAATTCTTTACGGACGATGAACCAGAGAATCAGCCTGATTATAAACCCGACAAGAATTTCAGTAAAAAAGTGGCCACGAAAGAACTTCCTGAGAACAAGAAAGACAAAAAAAGTGCTAAAAAAAATGAAACCAAAAAGCAAACCTCCTTTGAAAGTCCGGAAGAGCTTCGTAAGAAAAAAGAACGGTGGGAACAGCTGCGGTTGAAAAGGCGAGCAGACAAAAAGCGCGGCAAGAAGAAAAAGCGGAAATAGGCTAAATTGTTTACGTTAACGAAAAAAAGTCGATAAGCACAGGCAGATGTGCTTATCGACTCAAAAACTGCTGCGGTTTCTTTGCAATTAAGTCTATTTCAAAACTAACTGTACGGAAGCATTGTTAATCGAGCTAGCTGTCAAAAATCAGATGCTTAAAATTCGTATGATGTCTGAGCCTGCTAGTTTGTTGCTTTTCTGCTTTGATTTTATAGAAAAGCTATACCAATCAAATAAGTTGAACAATCCCTCTTTTGTAGATAGTATTTACTGACAAGGAGGCACATCATGAAAATAGTAACTAAAATTATAACGGTATTTTTACTTGCTGCTTTGTTTCCGGTAAGTGCTCTAGCTGCCGAAACCCAGCCTCAGGCATATGGAGATATTCGACTGGAGATTGATGGTCAGGAATTTTTACCCGGGTCAATCTTTGACGGTCAGGTCATTAAATCTGGCAGTGAAAAGAAAATCGTTGTAGTTAGCAATTATCCTTGGACAGTGGTCAATTCTGCCTCTGCGGATGGGGAAGTTTCCGTATCCCCTTCCTCAGGTGATGTTGGAAGAACAGAAATTTCTCTATCTTTTATCAAAGGCGGAAACGTTAGCCTGATATTTGAAGAACAAGGCAATAGCCAAGACCGAGACCAATTTAACTTTAATATTACTTCCTATGGAAATTTGATTTTACGGTATGAAAACGAAGCGGGTGAAGCGATATCTCCCGATGAGATTAAGCATGAAGAACCCTCATGGTTTTGGTACGATTTATCTGGCGAAACACCAAAAGATATTTCTGGCTATGCGTTTAGTGCGGTTAAAGCTGGCAGTGCCCCTCTATCTGGAAGCCTAGGAGAAGGAACCAAGGTTATTACCTATGTTTATAAGAAAATATACATGGAAAGCTCTATTACTATCCGTTATGTAGATGAAAACGGCAATGAGATTCAACAAAGACAAACGGTTCAAGGTCTGGTTGGCAATGACTATCTGGTTGAGCCAGCTGCTATTGACGGCTTTGCTTTTAAAGAGATTCAAGCCGACAGTGAGCCAATTCGAGGGAAATTTTCTGCTGAGCCACAGGTTGTTACCTTGGTTTACTCCAAGTTGCCGAATGTTCAATTAGGGCACCTCTTAATTAGATATGTTGATGAAGAGGGCAACGAGATTCAGCAGCGAGAAACCATTCACGGATTAGTTGGCAGTGATTATCTGGTTGACCCTGCTGTGATTGATGGCTTTGCTTTTAAAGAAGTACAAGCCGATAGCGATTCGGCTCAAGGGCAATTCTCTGCTGAACCTCAATCGGTGACCTTTGTTTATTCCAAATTGCCAAATGTTCAACTGGGACATCTTTTAATCCGTTATGTGGATGAAGAGGGCAATGAGATTCAGCAACGAGAAACGATTCATGGGCTAGTTAGTAGCGACTATTTAGTCGAACCGACTGCGATCGATGGTTTTGCTTTTAAAGAAGTACAGTCAGGCAGCGATCCAGTTCAAGGGCGATTTGGTACTGAATTTCAAACGGTAACCTTTGTTTATGCTAAGCTGCCGAATGTTCAATTGGGACATCTCTTAATTAAATATGTTGATGAAGATGGCAACGAAATTCAGCAACGACAAACCATTCATGGATTAGTTGGCAGTGATTACCTCGCTGAACCAGCTACGATCGATGGCTTTGCCTTTAAAGAAGTACAAGCTGATAGCGATCCGGCACAAGGGCAATTCTCCACTGAACCTCAATCGGTGACCTTCGTTTATTCCAAACTGCCAAATGTTCAATTAGGAAACCTTTTAATTAGATACGTTGATGAAAACGGAAATGAGATTCAACAGCGAGAAACCATCCATGGATTAGTTAGTAGTGAGTACTTAGTTGAACCGACTGCTATCGAAGGCTTTACCTTCAAAGAGATCCAAGCTGATAGCGATCCTGCGCAGGGGCAATTCTCTGCTGAACCTCAATCGGTGACCTTCGTTTATTCCAAGCTGCCGAATGTTCAATTGGGGAATCTTTTAATTAGATATGTTGATGAAAATGGGAAAGAGATTCAACAGAGTCAAACGCTTAACGGACCGATCGGGGAAGGCTACGATGTTTCCTCTGATCAATATAAATTAAGCATTGATGGTTATGTGCTCGTTGAAGAAAAGCTGCCGAATAACATGAAGGGAGCCTTCACTGCGCAAGAACAAACCGTGACCTTCATATACAAAAAAATTGATCATCCTATTGTAGTAGATGAAGGCACCGTAACTACTAACTATCTTGACGAAAATGGCGAATCTTTAGCTCCTTCAAACACTCAAACTGGACAGATAGGACAGGAATACACAACTACTGAAAAAAACATCAGCGGATATGAATTAATGCAGACTAAGCTGCCAGAGAATGCTGCAGGCAGCTTTACTAAGGAACCAATTACTGTAAATTATATCTATGCCAAGCAGCAAAATTCAGCAGTCACAGATAAAGCTACACCTGTCCCTTCCAATAAACAGACAGGAGCTAATCATTCAAGTACAACCTACCCCAAAACTGGGGAGCATACGTCACTTGTTCTGACACTGACAGGCTTGAGCCTCTTGTCCTTAGCTGGTTTGCTTATCTATAAACGAAAAACTGCTAAATAGCTCGATAAAATCAACTCAATTACTAGAAGCTGACTTCTAATGATTGGGTTGGTTTATTATTTTGTCTGTATGGCCTGTTAAAGTAAAGTTGTTCATGATCAGATTAATTGACTATTATACTTCTGGACATGTTTAGCCTTTTCATAAGTAATCTATCCTACCAATTTTGAAACCGCCATCAAACTTTAATACACCTGTTCCTCTTTTTAGAGTAAAATGAATTGATTGGCTTCTAAGGAGGAGAAAACGTGAACCACATCCACAAATTAAGAACCAAGTTGGCAATATTAGCCATTTCCCTAATGCTGACGAGTGCATCGGCTATCAATGGTGCTTTGCCCATTATGAAAAGTGACTTGCGGATCTCGCAAGCACAAACGGAAATCTTAAGTACCTTGCCTAATCTATTTGTCATCCTTTCTATCCTACTATCCAGCCTTATTGCAGACAAAATCGGGATGAAAAGAACGGTCACGTTAGGCTTATTGTTGGTTGGTGTCGGCGGCAGCTTACCTATCCTAATCAATAGTTATCCGGCTGTCATTCTTTCCCGTTTGATTTTAGGAGCTGGGTTGGGACTCTTTAATTCACTGGCAATTAGTTTTATTAGTATTTTTTATGAAGGTCAGTTGCGGGCCTCCTTACTAGGCATTCGAAATGCTTTTGAAAATATTGGTCAGGCGAGCTTAACCTTATTAGCTGGTTTATTGTTAACCTTTGGATGGCGTTATTCCTTCTCCGTTTATCTGCTGGCTTTTCCATTAATCTTGATTCTTCACTTCTTTGTTCCTGAAACAAAGGTGCCAAAAGCAGCAGTTGAGGAGCGGAAGAAGCCCTCAGCTAAAGAAAAAATTGATCCCTCCATTTATAGTCTCTTCCTGTTTGCAGTCTTGATGATGATAAGTTATTTTGCCATCATTGTTCGTTTTCCTTCTATGGCTGTAGCGCTTAAAGGGGCGAACGTTAATTCAAGTATTTTTTTAGCTATCATGCCTCTTTTTGGCATTATGGCCGGCTTGTTGTTTGGCACAATGAATCGAGTATTTAGAGATAAAACAGTTTATTTATACCTTATACTGCTGTTTACTGTAAATCTTCTTGTAAGCTTAGCGGATCATCACTTTACGTTACTTGTTTTGGCCTTGTTTCTATCGGGGGTTCCTGTTGCTTGGATGGTTCCTCATATTTTCAATTATATTGGCAGTATTTCTAAAACCAGCACGCAGTTGAACTTTTCAACCTCTCTAATGGTTGTTGGGTTCAATTTAGGCGGGCTGCTTGCACCTTCTGCTATGCAGTTCATTCAAGTTCTTACCAGGAGCAAAAGCTTGTATGCACCTTTTCCATTTTTTACGATTCTTTATGCCCTGATTTTAGCGGCCTTGTTGCTTCGACAGCTTAAAAAATAGTGCCAAGGAACACAACTAGTCGTGTTCTCCTTGGCACTATTTTTACGTTGATTGATTTCTTGTCAGGGAACTTCTCTACGCTTACCGAAATGTGACTCCTGTCTTCTAAAAAGCTGCTGTCACCTCGACAAAGCCAGCTTTATTTTCGATCGTCAGGGTACCTCCATGAAGCAATACAATTTCTCTGGCAATTAAGAAGCCTTGCCCGGTTCCTTGGTATTCATGGGGAGCGAGCTTACGTCCTTTGTTCATTTTTTTTAGCGTACTAGCTGCAAGAGGCTCTTTGGCAGGATTTTTAATGATGAGTTTTTTTTGACTAATATGAAGCTCCGCTGAGTTGTTATCCCGAATAGCATTATCCAGCAGATTGACAAGGAGCCGATTCAACAAAACCTCATTGCCTTGGACCATTTCTTCATTCTCAACCTTCAGCATCACCGTTAGATAATTAGGCAGTAGTGCATTAACTAAGTCAGATAAACGAAGGGCTGTTTTCTTTGGTTCCTGTCCTTTCAAATCTCCCATAATCAATAGTTCTTCGATGGTTTTTTGCAGTGATTTAGACTCATCTAAAATATTTTGAGCCATTTTCAGCTGATTTTCCTCTGACTGCTTCGTCCGCAAAAGCAGCTCTGAATAGCCGGAAATCAAGGTTAAGGGCGTTCGTAGTTCATGCGACAGGTTTTGAATGGGCCGATACAATTTTTTTAGTTGCCAATAAAGCAAAGCCCCCACCGCCACAGACAACCCTAGTCCTGAAGCAACAGTCAACAGAATTTGCTGATGGAAGCTTTTATATACCCGACTGATATCTTGAACATAAGTGATTTTTACCGTTCCGTCATTACTAGTTCCTTGCTTTTCCAAAAATAAATAATGGAAACTGCCAGCTGATACTACGCCGCTTGAACTGTCCAACTGGTGCTGTGTAACAGATGGAAGCGAGGAAATTTTTACCGTTCCATCCTGCCGGGTCACTTTAAAATACAATTCTTGCGACTGATGAACTTGCTGCAGCACATGGAGGATACTGCTATCCTGATCCACTAAATAGCTATCCAGATTTTCTGTAGTCAGCTGAAGGTTTTGCTGCTCCTGCTTTAATTCCTGGTAAAAATCCGTGGTCAGAAACAGGAACAAGAAAGCAAACAGGATGATCTCCAATAGAGAAAAGACAAAAAGGAAATTTTTCTTCCATAATTCCATTTAAGAAACCTCCAAACGATAACCCAATTTAAACACAGTGACTAGCCTTTGATTTAACGCCAGCTTCTTTCGCAAGCGCTGGACATGAACATCGACGGTTCGCTCATCCCCGTCATAGTCCATCCCCCAAGCCTGCTGCAGCAGCTGTTCTCTAGTCAGCGCAATATTTTTATATTGAATAAAGGTTTCCAGCAGGGCGAATTCCTGCGGGGTTAATTCGATTAAACCTCCCTGTAAATAAACCCTTCGTTCCTCCAGCAAAACCTCCAGCTGATCCAAGGTGAATCGTTCCTTGGGACCTTGGAATCTTCTTAATACAACCTCTACCCGTGCCAAAAGCTCAGCAATCGCAAATGGCTTTACCAAATAGTCTTCACCGCCTAAATTCAACCCCTTTACCCGATCAGAAATTTCACTGCGGGCGGTCAAAAAAATCACCGGAATTTGATACTTGTTGATCATAGGCATCAACTGAAAACCATCCTTATCGGGTAATTGAACGTCTAAAATAATCAAATCAAGCAGATTTTTTTCGATTACAGTGAGAGCCTCCATCCCAAAAAAAGCTTGCAGGCATTGATGACCATTGGTTTCCAAACTCATAGTAACCAGCTGATTAATCTTTTTTTCATCTTCTACAACTAATATCTTTGCCATATTCTTCCTTACTCTTTAGGATGACTTGACGCTTGAAACAATGCAGCAGAAATCTCCATGATTATTTCGACGTTCAAGTCCTTAATTTTTCCCTCAGGATCCACCTGATACTTCTCCAAAATTGCTAAAATGGGGGTCTCCGAATCATCCTCTTCCCCCATAGCCATTACGTCTCCTTCCATCGACTCCAGTGAATAGGTAAAATCTTCAGCAGTTGACGGTTTTTCATTTTTAGCTAAAATAGGTGCTTCTGCTTCACTGTGTAAATAATAGGAAGCCTGAAGATAATCAAACTGTTCTTTCGTTAATTCCCCTACTGTTGTTTGATTCTTGTCTAGCTGATACTTTTGGGTCAGGTCAGTTATAATTCGCGCATCAAATGCTAGCTCGTTTTCATAAAATACGGTCAAGGTCTTTTCATCTGCCGGTTGATAATTGCTGTCGTTTTCCTTTTGTATTTCGATTGTTTCATTATTGGCGAAGGCCTTTTCAACCATTCTTTGATAACCTAAGAGCCCAAAGACAAATACCGCTACCACGATCAAACTAATTCCTACCAGCTTTTTCCATAAATGCTTCATCTTGCATTCCTCCTTTGTTGTCTTTAGGATAAAGGTAAGATGTTGCCAAGTTGTAAACACTGCAACTATTCGCGCTTCATTATAGCAAAATTATTGATGCTCAAAAAGATCAATCTGTAGTATCGTGTTTCTTTCCAATCAAACTTATTATCAGTAACCCTCGCTGCCAAAAAGTTCTTGACCTGGGATGCGTTTCAGAGGGTATTATATTCATATAGATATTAAAAAGGAGTTGGAAAAATGGGGATTAAAATGATTGCTGTAGATATGGATGGAACATTTCTAGATGATCAAAAGAAATACAACCAGGAACGATTTCAGCAGCTGTTCCACCAAATGCAGGAAAAAGGTATAAAATTTGTTGTTGCCAGTGGAAATCAATATGACCAATTGAAAAGCTTCTTTCCTGACAACCATAAAGAAATGTCCTTCGTTGCTGAGAATGGCGCGAATATTATTTTAGAGGGGGAGCACTTTTATAATGCCCGCTTAGATACAGAAGTTGTGTTAAATGCACTAGCGAAAATCGAAACCTTGGACCCAACCGCTGTCGTTCTATGCGGCCGAAATAGTGCGTATGTGTCCGAGCAATTGCCGGAGGATCGCTTTGAAGGTGTACAATTTTATTATCCTAGTATTAAGCGTTTGGAACGTTTTGAAGATATCAGAGCTGAACAGGATGAAATCTTCAAATTCGCACTATCCTTCCCTAACATCAATATTCCCGGGAAAGTAGCGGCCTTAACGACTCTCTTAGAGGGAGACTTGGTCCCTGTTTCCAGCGGTCACGGCGATATTGATTTGATTATTCCCGGTGTTCACAAAGCCTATGGACTATCAAAGCTGTGCACGGCGTGGAATATTTCTCCTGCCGAACTAGCGGCCTTCGGAGACAGTGGAAATGATATCGAAATGTTGGAATATGCCAACTTCAGCTTCGCGGTGGAAAATGCACAGCCTGCAGTCAAAGAAGCTGCCGACAAAATTATTGGAACAAACAATCAGGAGAGTGTGCTTGATATGATTGAAGCACTGCTATAAAAAAGGGGTGCGACTGAATAGTGAATATTCGTGATATTGCTAGGATGGCAAATGTTTCACTGTCCACGGTCTCAAGAGTTATTAACGAGGAACAATATGTGTCTGATGAAAAAAGAAAATTGGTTCAAGAGGTCATCAAAAAAACCGGCTATACCAAAAACGGCAATGCCGTAAAATTGAGTACCGGTAAAAGTGGCGTAATCGGCGTACAAATTCCTTATAATAATTCCTGTTATGACCACTTAATCGATAGTGTTTTACTGGCAACCAAAGAAAAAGGCTATCAAGTGCAATTGCTGCCTACCTATTATGAACAAGAAACCGAGAACTACTACTATTCCATGCTGGAGCAAAAATTATTTGATGGTTTAATCCTGACTTCACGAACGCCGCATCCGATTAATTGGAGCCGACTGATGGCGAAGGGCAAGCTAGTTTCGACTGAGAAGTTAGATGATACAGAACTGCCCATGATCTATGCGGACCGGGAACAAGCCTATGACCAGCTATTCTCACAGTTACGCGCTAAGAAAATTCAAGACGTTGTATTTGTGACGAAAAGAAGTGCTGATCAAAGTATCACCACTCAAAATAAAATTAAGGCTTTTGAACGATATTTCGGCCCAGCAGTCGAAGGAGAAAACTATTTTGTAGGAATTGATGACTATGAGAGTGGTTATTCATGGGCAAAGGAGCATGCAGCTAAAGGAATCATTCCTACCTATCTTTACACCAACGGAGACACTACTGCAGCCGGAATTCTATCAGCCTTTCAGGAGTCCGGCTTCGTGCATAAAAAGGACTTTTATTTGGTTGGTGAAGGCAATTCATCCTATAGTAAACTGCTAAATTTCTCTACCATCGATTTTTCTTCTAAGGAAATTGGTCAGGCCTGCGTAGATTTTCTTTTATCCAATCAGCAGCAGGTTTGCTGCAGAAAAGAAGCGCGATTTATTCTTAGATAAGAGAAAGCATCTTATGATTGATTTTTTTCTTCAATCATAGGATGCTTTCTTACTAGCTATTCCATTAACTGCTCAAAAATCGGCAGCCAGCTTTCCCGAATCACGACAATATTCACCTGCAGGTCTTCGTTTTCCTCGCGGGAAGCTACCTCATAAAGAATTCGTGCTGCTTCCTCTTTGGGATAATGATAAACACCCGCACTGATTATCGGAGTTGCCAGAGAATGAATTCCCTTCTCATGAGCAAGGGCAAAAACAGCTTCATAAGCTGCGTACAACTGGTCTTCCTCTCCATGCTCGCCATCTCTGTAGATTGGGCCAACCGCATGTATGACGTATTCGGCATTCAGCTTGTAGGCTGGAGTAATCACAGCTGTCCCTGTAGGCGTTCCGCCGATCTGAGTCATCGCCTTACCCAGCTCTGGACCTGCTGCACGATTGATTGCACCATCTACTCCACCACCGGGAATCAGCTGAGCATTTGCCGCATTTACGATTGCATCCACATGGAAATCTAGTTTGGTAATGTCTCCCAGGATAAGTTGAATCATGAGCTTATCTCCTTTCAATAACTGCCTTGTTTTTTCTTTTATAATACTCGCATTAGTAGTTAATTGCCATTGGTTTAGTCAATGAAAAAGCGGTCCGCAGCTCACTCGTGCGGACCGCTATAAAGTGGTTTTCTACCTAACAAACGGCAAAAGCTCGTCAGTCAGCTGTTCAAAATCCAGCTCATTAACCTCTTCGATTTGACGGATCATTTCTTTCGGCAAATCTGGCTGCATACCGCCGCAAATTGCAGCACTGATAGCGCCAATGGTATCCGTATCCCAGCCGACTGAAGCACTTAATTGTGCTGCCTTCAGTGGATTACCAGCTGCTAACTCAACGATTGCAAAAGTGCTGGGGATCGTCTCGATCGTTTCCATTCCGGTCCCAATTTCTTCGTACAAGCGTTGCAGAATGATCGATTCATCGGATTCTTCTTGCAGAATTTTTCGAGCCTGCTTCATGCGGAAGGCCAGGGAAGCGGCTGGAAAATCATGACCATACTCTTTGGCAGCATCGATTGCGGCAAAAGCAAGCTGCCAAATTGCTTCGATCGATTGACCGCCACGAACAGTATAGCTTACTGCGGCCGCGACAGCACTGGCACCTGCAATAGCAATTTTTGTGTTGTGGGTTGGCAGGCAGATTTCAGCAACATTTTTTATCAGCTCGGGAAGCTTGCGGTAATCACTGATTAAGCCGATGGGGGCAATCTTCATAGAGGCGCCATTGGTTGTACCAGTTACTCCCGTTTCTTCAATAGGCACCCCCTGAGCAATTTTGTCCAGAGCCTTCAAGGTCGACGGTCCGGAAACAAAAGCTGAGACAGGTGAGTTATCATTCCATTCCCGTAATTCTGCCACATAGTCGGCCACCTGAATGCGGCCTTTGTTCTTCTTAATCATCGATAGAATCATCAGGACATTGATGGTGTCATCCGTGATTGCTCCAGCTGCCAGTTTGCGGCCAAAGACATCATTTTCGTTGGAGGCAACCAGCTCTGTTACACCCTTAGGAAATTGTTGGCGGATTTTTTGCTGTGACCAGCACTCGGTGGGCATGCCCAATGCATCTCCTAAAGCACCGCCGGCTAATACGCCCCATATTTTTTCTCGCATTTAATTTACCTCCGCTAAGTTGTTGAATTCCGTTTGATTGTTAAAAGGAATCACCGTCAAAATTTTCTCTCCAGCTTTGATGTTGCCAGCCTGTTCACTCATTACATCTAAAAACTGATCGGTATTCGTTACAGCAATCAGCGATTCTACCGAATAACCAGCTGCTTTGATTTTTTCTAAATCTACCTCAAGAATTTTTTCACCTTGAACGACGGTTTGGCCCTTCTTCACTAGTGGTTTAAAGCCTTCCCCTTCCAATTCGACGGTATCAATTCCAATATGAATTAAGATTTCGATTCCCGTATCGCTGACAATTCCGATTGCGTGTCCGCTGGGAAAAACAGTTTCGATCGTACCAGTTACCGGTGAGATGATTTCGCCATTTTTCGGCACAATTACGATGCCATTGCCTAAGGCTTTTGAAGCAAACGTTTCGTCAGCGGAGCTTTCGATAGGTTTTAATTCACCAGTGACCGGAGCCACAATTACTTCCGTTTTTACTAATTCCTTCTTCGGCTCATCCACCACATCATCTTCTTTTTTAAAGGTCATGTAGGTTAACATAAAGGCCACTACTGAGGTCGCAATCGTTGCGATAATTGCCATAATCAAGCCATTCATGCTGCCAGTTTCAGGATTGATAAAGGCTGCAAAGCCTAAAATACCAAAGGACATAGCATACATTTTCGTAGCGGAAAAAGCCATAATCAAGGAGCCTACTGCCCCACCGATCATTGAAAAGGCAAAGCGTTTCTTCACTGGCAGACTGAATCCATAAATGGCCGGCTCAATAATACAAAACAGACCCGATACCATCGCTGGGATTGCTAAGGCTTTTTGATCCTTCGAGCGTGTTCGCAGGAACACTGCCAGCACCACAGCTGTTTGCGCAAAGTTGGCAGTAAAGGACATTGGGAAAATGTAGTCCACTCCTGATTGTGCCAGGTTGGTAATCCCAATCGCTGAAATTGGCCAGTGCAAACCGAAGATGACTAACGGTTGATACAGTAATGCAACGACCAAGGAAGTCACGATTGGTGAGATGTCATACAAGCCTGACACTCCAGCACTGATTAACGAGCTAAGTACATTGGTAATTGGTCCAACAATTAAAATTGCTAAAGGAACGGTAATTAAAATCGTCAAAAAAGAATTCACATTATGAGCAATTACAGCGGGCACAACCTTCTTTAACCATTTTTCCACCTTTGAACCAACATAGACGATAAAGATAATCGGAATGACGGTATATTGATAGCCAGTAGCCGGGAACAGAATCGGAATACCAAAAAAGGTATTGTAAACCGGTGTTTGGAACAACGTACCCTTAAACAACGTATACAAAACATTGCCATCCGATAAGCCGGTCATCAATTCTGGAATAATCAATGTCGCCCCCAGCATCATACCGACAAAGGGATTCATTTTGAACGCCTTGGCACTGGTATAGCCTAAGGTAACTGGTAAAAAGTAGAACACTGCTTGCCCCATCGCATGCAGAATGATGTAGGCACCATCGGTTACAGACAACACCTGAGTAGCCGTCAGCAAAGCCAAAATCCCCTGCAGCAAACCAGAAGCAGTCAAAATGCCCAGAACCGGTGTGATCACTTTGGTAATCGTATCAACTAAAGTACTAAGCATCCCTTTCTTTTCTTCTGCCACCGCAGCTGTTGCATTGCCATTCAAATTCTCCTGAACCACCTGAAAAACTTCTGCTACATGCGTTCCAATGACGACTTGGAAACGTCCGCTGGCAAATTGCGCACTCATCACATCCGGTGATTGAACAATTTCTTCCTTTTTGACCAGCGAATCATCCTTCAAGGTAAAACGCAGTCGAGTCATACAGTGCGTCACACTTAGTACGTTATCCTTACCTCCTACATTTTTCAAAATGAACGTTACCAGCTCTTGATACTTTTCCATCCTGTCTCTTCCTTTCTTTTTTTGGGGTATCAAAAAAGGCAACACTCAAACAAGAGACGCTGTACATCTCTTGCTTGGGTGTTGCCTGCTTTATCAGTTACAATCCCGTTTATTTAATTAGCCGTTGGACATGTAGAATTAAATACATTTCTTCCTCCGGGTAAATCTGACAATGTAATTTGTCCTGCAGATAGCTCTTAATAATCCCGACGCTCTCTGTAGCCTTCGGATAAAACTGTACCACCTGATCGAACATCTCGGGTACCGCTTCTCGTCTTGGTTCATTTATTATGACACGTTGGATGAAGAATTTCAAGTGGGTCACAAAGCGAATATAATTCAAAGAATCCATATCCAGCTGAATGCCCAAGCAATCCTCCACGATCAAAACAATTTTTTGCAGCGTCTCAGCCGTCAATAAAGTCTGAGTCGTATCATTCCCTAATCCACCGTTGATAAAGTGCAGCGCAATAAAACCAACCTCGTCTTCATTCAGCTCAATGCCTTCATAATAAGCAATGGTTTCCAGTGCCTGCAATCCCGCTGCGTACTCCTTCGGATAAAATTTCTTGATCTCCAGCAGCAGTGCATTGCGAATGGTCTCCCCCTTACGGAAGCGATTAACCGCATAATTAATGTGATCCGCCAAACCGATGTAGGTATTGCCGTCGAAATTCTTCTTCAATTCAACTTCAGCATTCTTGATAATCACCGTAACCATCTCTAATCGGTTCACCGGAACCTCTTCAATTAGCTGAACAAAGCGATCCGTCACATTCGGAGAATCCACCACAAAGGTCTTTTCAATCTTTTCCTTTTGGACGGTTTCACCCACCTTTTTCCGAAAAGCAATTCCTCGTCCAATTAGAATACGTTCTAACCCTTTGGTATCAATTACCAACACGACATTGTTGTTAAAAATCTTTTTTATTCTAAGCAACTCACATCACCATCCCCAGGTCACGCTTTCATAGGTTATGCTACAGGTTATTTTATTTTTGTCAAGAAAGCGGGAGATACCTAAACGGATGTGTACTCTTTTTTTGAATAGGATGAATCAAGCTGGAACGTGTTCGCAAAGCAGTCTCACTTTAGAATTCCGGTGATTGCTGCCGTTCTCTCAGTTCCGCCCAAGCATCCTCAATCAGCTGCGAATCTAACAGGCAGTCAATGGCACAATAAGCCAACAGCTTGCTTGAAAAAATGCCCACATATTCAGAGCGTTTGGAGATAGCCAGTTGTTTGAACTGTTCCGTATGGTTGGAAATTTTTTCCTCGGTTAATAAAGAAATATATGGATTCAATCCAGGAACAATCCGCTGAACATTGCCAAAGTCTGTGGCACCATTATCAGCTGGTGCTCCAGCCATCACTGGTTCACCTAGCAGAGCCATATTTTGCTTGCCGACTTTTTCGAGAACGTCATTGTCTATTCTTCCTAAATAACCGGGCATTTCATTAATGCTGCAGGTGCAGCCAGTAGCAATGGCCGCTCCCTCCGCACAGCGCTTAATTTTTTCAACAGCGTTTGTCAGTGCCAAGGAACCAAAGCTGGTAATCAAACATTTTGCAGTTGTTTGCTCAGGAATCAAGCATTCTGAGATTCCACCCTCCTGCAGAAAGTAGCTGACTCCGATTTCTTTTGGCAGCTGCTGCCGTACTAACCCAATCGCGTTAAAAAATAGGGTCATGGCATCTAGTGCATTAATTCCGTCCTCGGGATGAGCTTCCGCATGGGCTGTTTTCCCTGTGAAGGTGACGTCCAATTCAAATTCAGACTTACACTTACCGGCAATTCTTGAAACCCCAGAGGTCGGATGCATTAACAAGGCAATGGCGACATCATCAAACACGCCATGGGCAATGTGGATGATTTTTCCTCCACCAGATTCTTCAGCTGGGCAGCCCACCAAGCGCAGGGTTCCTTCAAGCTCGTGCTTTTCCATTACTTCTTTTACTGCTAGTGCAGAGCCGATTGAGGAGACCGCAATTAAGTTGTGCCCACAGGCATGTCCAATCGGCAATGCATCATATTCGCCACAAATCGCAATGACTGGATCCTTCACACCCGTTGGACAGCACTCTGCAACAAAGGAAGTTTCCATCTCCGAAACACCTTTTTCGATCTTACTAAAGCCATGCTTTGCCAAAAAATCCGTTAATACCTTTTGTGCCTTGAATTCTGTAAAAGCTAGTTCAGGATTCTCGTGAATGTAACGGCTAATCGCTAACAGCTCTTCCTCCGCCTGATCAATAACCTGCTCGGCTTCTTTCTTGATTGTTACAGCCTCCATCGCTTTCTCTCCCTTTTTATAAGATGTTGAAATAGGATCCGATTAGTGAAAAAATCAGAATTGCGACCACAATCGCAATGTAATTGTCTTTTTTCTTCAAATAGAAATATACTGAAAAAATTGCCAGTAAAGGCAGCAAGCCTGGAACAATCTCATCTAAAACGTTTTGGATCACAATCGGATCCGTATTCTTCACCTTGATTTCAGTAATGATCTCAAAGGTGATATAGCTTGCTGACAAAGCACCCATCATAAATAATCCCATAGCTGAAGAAGCATCAATCAGTTGATTAATCAGTCCATCCTTCAACACTTTATTAATTGATTTTGTTCCCAAGTTGTAGCCTAAGCTGAATAGACGGTTACAGATCAGGTAGCCGGCAATTGGGAATAAGAAAACAATTACCCCACTTAACACATTTCCTTGAAGCGCCAAGGTTAAAGCCATTGAAAGAACTACCGTTTTCAACGTACCCCAAATCAGAGTATCGCCAATTCCAGCAATCGGTCCCATTAAACCAGTCTTCAAGCTGGTAATGGTTTCACTAGGAATAGTCACACCGTTGGCCTTTTGTTCCTCCATTGAGATAATTACGCCTAAAATCATTCCGCCAAACGTCGCTTCTGTATTGAAAAATTGCAGATGCCGTTCGATTGCCTCCACCTGTTCATCTCTTTCCGGATATAATTTTTCAATGCAATAGCTGATACTAGAAGCAAAAGGCACTGCCTGCATACGTTCATAGTTGCTGCCCAGCTCCGCAAAGGTATAGTAGCGGAAAAAGCTTTTATTCAAATCTTGTTTAGTCAGTTTAATTTCTTTTTTATCCATGTTGTCCTCCTAAGATTCATTCGCCACCGTTTCGTTTTTGTTGGTATTTAAGAAAATGAAAATTGCGACACACGCACCAAAGATAGACGCACCCATTGCATTCAGTTCAAAGTACTGTACCAAAAAGAAAGCAATGAAAAATAATGGCATATATTTACGTTTCATAATAACGGAAATAGCAATTGCAAACCCTAAGGCCGGCAAAATCCCCCCAGCGACTTCCATCCCATGCATAACCCATTCTGGAATGGCTGTAATAATTTTTCCAATGATCGTTGGTCCAGTTGCTACAGCCAGCAGCACAATCGGGAAGGAGAGCAAAAAGGCGACGGCTACCGGGAAAATCAGTTGATATTTTCGAACCATTTGTGCTGGATTTTTCTCAATCATGTCATCCAGCTTGTGAATACCAAAAATATTGATGGTTTTCTTCACTTCATACAACAAACCGCCGATAACTCCAAAAGGAATACCAATGGCCACAGCAGCACCAGGCTCTAGTCCATTTTGAATCGCGATAGGGATCGCAATCAGTGCCGCCAATCCGCCATCTGCAGGTACAATGCCCCCTGGATAAATCATACCGATATACATCAGCTGGATTTGCGCCCCAATCAGCAATCCTTTGCTGGTATCTCCCATGATAAAACCTACAATAATTCCAGAAAGAATCGGTGTTGTAATAATTTCTGAGAAGGTGTAGCCTAATTCTGAAAATGCTAAAAATTGTAAAGTTGCACAAACTAAGGCAACGAAAATAATCTTATCCATCACTCATCCTCCTGTTTAACTGTAGAATTTTTCTAAGGCTTTTTCTAACGACATCGTTGGCTCTGAAGGCAAGACATTCAGATAGATAACCAGCTCTCTTTTCTTTAATTCTTCTAAAACAGCGACATCCTCCTTGCTAAAGGAAATGCCTGGTAAGATGGTCGTACCTCCTCGTTTGCCCCCTAATCCGCCAATTTGAATTTCTTTTAGTGGAAATCCTAGCTTCGCTAACTCCAAGGCTGTCCCAACATCCTTTAGCAGCAGCAATACATTTCCCTCACCCAGTGTCCCATCCGCTTGTTTTTGACAGATTTCGTTTACCCCATAAATATCGACCTTGATGCCAGCTGGTGCAGCCATTTCATAAACCTCGGCTAAAAAATCATTGCTAGCCAGCTCGTCATTTACAATAATGATTCGATTAATCATCATTTGCTTTACCCATTTAGTAACGACTTGTCCATGTATTAAGCGGTAATCCATTCTAATTAGCTTGATATCCATTTCAACTTTCCCCCTTTTTAACAGCTTCCTACCTTCTCAACAGCTTTTCCTGCAGTACACAAAAATTTTGTTCATAATTTGTTTTACAGATCGCCGAAAGCTCCGCTTCCTCCATTCCTTGTCCTCGAGCCTCCAATAATGTAATCAACAATGGAATATTTGCACCGGTAAATCCTATACAGCCATACTTTTTGATTAAAACACTAGAAACATTTGCAGGTGTCCCACCATACAAATCCGCTAAAAAAATGACTGGCCCGTCTACCTCCTTTAATTGCTGTTCAATTGTATCCAGATAGTCTTCCGGAGCCACCTCCTTCAATAAAGGGAACGTTTTTATCTTTTCGATTTTTCCATAAATCATCTCTGTACTTTCTACAATTGCTTCACATAACCGTCCATGACTGACGACGAAAATCCAACTATTCAACTCGTTCGCTCCTTTCCTCTCTCTACTTTTATATAAGCAAGCGCTGTGCCAAAAAAGAAAAGGCTTTTCCCCTTTAGGAAAAGCCTTTTCTAAAACACACTAGTTATATCGCTTCTTTTTCTGTGTTAATCTGTGTCAAAAATTCCCATGATCAAACGAACCTCGGCTTCGGGAATCTGAAGCGGAAAAGCGTCTTCAATCAGCTGCAATGCTTGCTTTACTCGGTGGAACAGCTCTGAGCTTAATTCTTCTGAAGACGTTGCTTCAGCAAAGGAGAAGGGCTCATTCAAAATCAACCGTTCAATCATACAGCTTGTATGCAAAATGAAATTAATTTTTTTGTGACTTTCCAGCTCAGCCGGCACGAGATCCTTCAGCAGTTCAAAGACACTGCATAGTACATCATAGGCCTTTTGCGGGTCTAAAAAATCCAGATAATCCGTTAAGAAATCGCGAACCATATAATTGGGAAGCTCTCTCTTGGGTTCCGAAACATGCGATTTATTTACAATGGCTTCCAGCCTTGAGAAGCCATTGCCGATAATCAATTCATCTACCGGAATATACGGTACAGCTGGTAAAGCCAAATCAACCGTCCCCACTACTGCCAGCACTTCACTTGAGTATTCCGTTTCATATTCCTCAGCCTTGATTCGATTATCGTGAGAAATCACTTGAATCCCCAGATAATTATTCTTCAACAAATAGTCTTCAATGATTTTGCAGATCCGCTTTGCGGTGCCCACTCCACTGATACAAGTAGTTACAATTTTGGTTCTTTTCTCATGGAAAAGCTCCTCTTCTGTTTCGCTGCCAACAGATTCGCCAACGAAGGGAAGAAAGCGACTAACACTATTTTTTAGTGCTGCTACATCTACTGGATTAACTGCACTTTTTCTGGCTGCTTCTAAAATTAACGGTGTGCCATAAATCTCAATACACTTTGTCGGAATACTGGTCGCTCGGGTAATCATCTTAGGAAAAGCCAGCAAGGAGCCCATGTCCGCAAAAATCAAAATTCCCTTACCTTCATTGATCTCCTTAGCTTTACTAACCACCTTTTCAAAAAATGATTTAACCGATTCGTTTAGATCCATGTCCATTCCATGAACATAATCAATGTTCAGCAGCTGATTAACCGTCTGTGCCATGTATTTGGCCGTTCCATTCCCATGACATAAAATCAAAATCGCGACTTTTCCATTGAGTCGTTTTTCTTCATAATCACTTGCTAGAAAAGCTGTCAAAAAAATCATTTCCTCTTCGGGAATTTTGACCGACAAATACTCCTCCAGCATTTCCTTGACCATCGTCGCAGTTGCATAGATTTGAGGGTCTTGACTTAAAATTTCTCGCAATTCAGCAGGAGCCGTGTCCAAGCTGGTACCGTTAGACACACGCTCTAACAATGAACTAATGTGCAGTGTTAGCGAGACATAGACTTTGCGATCAAATTCCTTGGCTAACCGATTTTCTGCTGCTTTTAGGGCATGGTATACTGCGTGATAAATTTTTTTACTAACCAATTTATATAATTCATCATTGCCAATATCGATTTCATTCAACTGGTATTTCTCATTTAAAAATTCCGCATAATCGTCAATAAACAACGTAATCTCTTCGATTGTTCGCTGCCGATCCTTTTTCTTATCCTCACTTTTCAGATATAGATTTTTCATCTGTTGATACAAATGCTGATTGACAGAGTAGTCTTGAAGCTTATTCCTGCTATTTTTACCTGAAAAAATAAAATAATCCGAGGAATGATCACGAAAAATCGCATGCAGCGGCTCCCGATAATCCTTGTGATCAAGTGTACCTTCTTGAATATATTGGGGAATGTCAGAAAACTCTACTTCCAAATGTTTTCTGTCTTGAATGGAATAGTCTAGATAAGCACGAGCACACATTAGCTGAATATCAGCCTTCAGCTGGCCAACATTGCCCTTTGCTTCATATAATAAAAGTCCTTGAATAACATCCTTTGCTACATAGATGTCCTTTTCTAAAACCTTCGATTCAGAATTAAAAAACGCTTTGATTAATTGGAACTTTTCTTTGATTGACCGCTCCTTTAATGCAGGAAGATGGATCGAGAGGGGAATTCGTCGTAAAAATGTTCGAAGCAGCGTAGACTCGGTGTCCTCAGTCGTTGCACAAATAATCCTGACTGCGGCCTTAATTGGAGGGCTGGTATCGCCTAACCGATTATAAACACCCTTATCCAGCAGCGTGAAAAGAATTTCTTGTCCCTGCGGCGGTAAGCGATGTACCTCATCTAAAAACAAAACTCCGCCGCTTGCTTTATCGATAATTCCCGCTTTATCCTCCTGTGCTCCAGTATATGCTCCTTTGACATAACCAAACAATTGACCCAGTAGCAGCTGAGGATTATCTGAATATTCAGCACAGTTGAAGGTAACAAATGAGGCCTTTCTGTTAATCATTTTATGCTCAACTGCGTATGTATAGGTGGCCTCTGCAAAGCTGGATTTCCCCGATCCACTAGGTCCTGACAACAAAATATGTAGCCCGTTTGGCGGATAAATAATCCCAGCCTGTGCTTGCTTTATCGGTAAAGAGAGACTGCGATCATTGCCAATCATCCGAGAAAAGGTCATGTATTTTTTTTCAAGTTCTGATTCAGTCTGTGTCGAGACCGTTAAATTTAAACTGCTCAGCTGGTGATCAATAACTTGATCCTCTCCATACAATGCTTGCAATTGTTTCACGGTAAAATAGCGCACGGGTCGTCCTTTGATTTTGATTACCGTTTTCTCACTGACTAAGCTATTCAAATCACGACTCGTATTACTCCGATCAACCGAGGCTTGTTCCGCAATCTCTGTTGTTTCATAGCCGGAAAAACCCTGTTCGATGTCAGTTAGGGTCACAGTCTCACACATTTTAGATAAAGTAAAAAATATTTTATTCTTCCTATTCATTTTATTCCCCTCCCCTTCTATTTATTTTACATAACATTGAATCGTTTAGCTATAGACGCAGGTGACTTTAGCTAAACCTTCTTTTTGAACACTTAACAGATCTTTGGCTTACTGACTATCATGACAACCATCCGATTCATTTTTATAAATAGACGCGCTTTTCATTATTGAAAAAAATTTGTTCACTCAAATGAACGTTCTTGAGTATGGCCCACGAAAGATTTTCTTCTCCGTTTGGAAACACCCAAAGTTGTTTTTAACGCATTTTGTTATTTCTTTGTTATTTTCAACATTATTTTCTGTTGCCTTCACGGAAAAAAGCTGTTAAAATAAACTCCGGCTATTCTCATAATATACTCATAAAATTATTTGCTTTATTTAATAGCCAAAATAAACTATCCCCATAGGACTGACTTCACTAGAACAGGTACTGAATTATTGGTAGTTTGTGTAGTCTGGATTATTCAAAAGGAGAAGATACAAATGAAGTGTATATTTATAAAGAGGAAATACCTTATTATCACGATTTTTCTACTTGCTTTAAGCTTAATAAACACCCTCTCAGCACATGCAGATGGATGGAAATACTATTATATTGGTGATACTGAGCTTTCCACTGGATCAAACCAGCGCAGAAATGGCTGGCATACAGCTCTATATGAGTTTGATACTGTCCAGGTATTTGCTTATTTGAATAATCCTAAGAAAACAGCAATTACCAATCCACAACCTGGAGAAGACTATCCGCTGATTGCCTTTACCTTTGCTGGAGCCGGTTATACCCCCATGGAGGCTGACTTCAGCTATACTACGAGTAAAGATATAATGCTCGACAATTCTTTGATCGGTCATGTGTACACAACCTATTCCAACCTCGGCTTTACACAGATAGCTAAATTTGATAGTCCCAACGCAGAGTTAGTACAAACTTACGAAAACATCACTATCGAGTCAAATGTTTCTTACTACCTGCAATTTGGAAGCGTAGATCTAACTAAAAGACCGCAAATAACTGTACTAAGGACTGCCACCCTAAATGGTCACGAATATACTTTGTATAACGCTGGTACTCCTTATCTTCATTCAGATCTATCTACCTACGATATGACTGGTTATGTGCTTGGCGGTCCAATCACATGGCCTAGCGACGGTATGTACGGTCTTACCAGAGTGACCGAACCCGGCATTCCTAATAATGGTGTTTATATTAAAGACTCTGCTGTGATTAGCAGTAAAAAGACAAAAGCACCCGCAGGTCCGGTTACTGTACGTTATCTTGATGAAAATCAACAACCCATCCATGACGAAAAAAAAGTTTATGGCCTAGTTGGAAATCCTTACGATGCTTCAACTGATGAATACAAATTAACGATTGACAGGTATTCTTTAGATGAGAGCAAGCTGCCTGCAAATGCCTTAGGAACATTCACTTCCAACGGACAAATTGTTACCTATAATTATACAAAAAATAAGGCTGCAGCTAAGGATGTCACTATTCGTTATGTCGATCAGGAAGGGAATCAAATTCATGATCCGCAAACAATCAGCGGTTTCGTTGGGGACAGCTACGATGCTTCCGGCGATGTATACAAATTAGCTATCGATGGGTACACACTGGACGAGACTAAGCTGCCAGAGAATATCAGCGGAGCCCTCTCCGACCAAGATCAAACTGTTACCTTTGTCTACGCTAAAAACCAAGTGAAGGCTAAAGATGTCACTGTTCGTTATGTCGATCAACAAGGTAAGCAACTTCACGATCCACAAACAATCAGCGGTTTTGTCGGGGACAGCTACGATGCTTCCAGCGATGAATATAAATTAGCTATTGATGGGTATGCATTGGATGAAACTAAGCTGCCAGAGAACATTAACGGAGTCCTTTCCGACCAAGATCAGACTGTTACCTTTGTCTACACTAAAAATCAAGTGAAGGCTAAAGATGTCACTGTTCGTTATGTCGATCAACAAGGTAAGCAACTTCACGATCCACAAACAATCAGCGGTTTTGTCGGCAATAGCTATGATGCTTCTTCTGAGAAATACAAATTAGCCATCAGCGGTTATTCACTGGATGAGAAAAAACTACCACAAAATATCAAGGGTACTTTCTCTGATAAAGAGCAATCTGTCACCTTTGTCTACGCTAAAAACCAAGCAAAAGCTAAAGATATCACTGTTCATTACGTCGATTCAAAAGGCAAACAAATTCACGATCCACAAACGATCAGTGGTTCTATCGGAGATAGCTATGATGCTTCTGTGGACAAGTACAAATTAGCCATTACCGGTTATTCATTAGATGAGAAAAAACTGCCACAAAATATCAAAGGATTCTTTTCGGATAAAGAACAGTCCGTTACCTTTGTCTACAAAAAAATAGATGATCCAGTTCCAGCTAAAAAAGGGACTGTAATTGCTCAATATATCGATGAAACAGGTACGCCACTCATTCCAGAGGAAGCTCAAAGTGGATCGCTAGGCGAAAAGTATACTACTAAAGCAAAAAGTATTGATGGTTACGAGCTAATCCAAAGCAAGCTTCCCGAAAATGCTGACGGCTTCTTTACTGAAAAGCCGATTACAGTCACTTACGTCTATGCCAAGCAGCAAAAACCAGTAATCACTGACAAAACTACCCACACTCCTACTGGTAAAGAAACACTGTCCACTTATTCAAATACACTGCTCCCAAAAACTGGTGAGAATAAATCCATTGTTCTTACTTTGTTAGGATTAGTAATTTTGATTTTTGCAGGTGTGTTTATTTATAGAAGAAAGAATAATCAGTAACTTAAAAAACAACCTAGCCCCCTCTTGGAAGATGGCTAGGTTGTTTTGGCCTTATCATAAATTGCACTAAACTATGTTGTTGAAAATTGACCCTTCTCCGGTTTATTCGTATTCTTATATCAGAAGGATGTGTTTTCATGTATTCATTACTGAAAAAAATTATCACTGAAAAAGATATCCACCGACAGGTTTCCTTATTGGAGCAGCTCCTCAATCATCCAAACATCACGGCAAAGGAGCTTTCTCAGAAAATCCATACAACCCAACGGACAATTTTCTCCGATCTGCAGCTTATTCGTGACCAGCTGCCGCCTGGCTGGCAAATTGATTCTAGCAGTCAAGGTATTCAGCTGATTAATGAGCAACAACAGCTGGCCAATGATTTATGGTCGTTATTTCTCCCGCAATCGGTCAGTGTTCAATTTATTAAGTCCTTATTTTTCACCAAAGAATTGGCTACAGCCAGATTCCTGCAGGAAAATGGTCTTTCACTGGAAACCTTAAAACGGCATACAGCAAAGATTAATCAGCATTTGAAGCCCTATCATATTCAAATCAAACTAACAGCTAAAACTGCTCAGCTGCTAGGCAATGAAAGTGCCATTCGCATCTTTTTCCATCGCCTGCTGACGCCCTTTACGCATAATAACTATTTCTTTGAAGACTATGCGATTCACGAAGAACACTATTCGCACTATTTGAAGCAGCTTACGCAGTCGCCCTTAGCGGTAGAAACCGAGCAAATTTTTGGCACCTGCTGGTTTTTTATTAACACCATTCGCATTAAAATTAATTGCCGAATGGACGATTTTACCTTCAATGAAAATGATCCTTTGTATCAGCTTTATCAGATGTCCCTGACTGAGTTGTATCAAAAAGAAGGGGTCTATTTAAAAGAAGAAGAAAGCTTTTTTGCCTTTTTCTGTTTCCTGGAAAGCTGGAATTACAACAATTCCTTTGGTGAAGCAATTGACTTGGCCCAGCATTATCCGACGTTAGCTGCTGTCGCTAATCAATTGACGGAACAGGTTGCCAACCAAACTCGAATTTCCCTGCAGCAATCACAGCTGGCGGAAAATCTTTTGCTGCTCTTGTTAAAATACAATGAATCCACCTGGCTGTCAGAACAATTCCAATTGGAATACCAGGAACTGCTGACAGAGCGAAAAGACGATGATCGCTACCGGAGTGACGAGGAGCTTTTGCCGATTCTTCAACCCGTCCTGCAGTTGGATAATCCGGTTTATTTACTAAACTTGATCTCGCTTCTGGAGCAGCAAGCCTTGTTTGCCCTTCAGCCACAAATTATGACCGTTTATTTTATTTTTCAAGGCGAACCAGCCTGGAAGGTTTTTCTCCAGCAGGAATTAACTGACCTGTTGGGCCGCCGGGTTCATTTGCAAAATCTTGAAGCCTTGCAGGTGCAGAATACTGCCTTCGAACCGCAGGATATCATTGTTTCCAATATTCCTTTGGAAGCTATGCCGGTGCCCGTTGTTTATATCTCGACGATTCCCACAAAAAATGAGCTGCGGCAATTAACCGAGCTCACTTTAGAACACTATCTATAATCAGCTAAGATCACTGGAGGTTTGGCTCTGACTGCGGATAATTCGTTTAGTCAGGCCTTTTTCCACTTCAACAATCAGGAACAGCAGCGCTGCATTGGCAAAAATAATTAACTGCTGTGTGCCGCTTAAAGTAGTCGTTCCAACCCACTGCTGCATAATTGGCAGAAATAATACGGCCGATTGCAGGACTGTTAAGATGCCCAATGAAATAAACAATGGCCGATTCTGGAACAAGCCTTTATTGATTGAAGGATTGGTCAATTCCCGACAATTAATCATGTAAACTGCTTGGGCCAACACAATATTTTGCAGGAGAATCGTCTGCTGTAATGCTTGCCCTTCAAATCGCATCGCCAAGAAGTAAGCTGGCAGCATGATCAACAGCGAAACATAAATAACTCTAAACAAGCTGTAACCAGTTAAGATTCCTTCACTGGCATCCCTTGGCGGCTGGTTCATACTATCCTTGGCCGCCTTTTCGAAGCCTAGAGCATAGGAAAGCGTAATAGTTGTGACCATGTTTACCCACAAAATTTGAATGGGAGTTAATGGCAAAGGCCGGTTCATCAATAGAGCAAAGATGACTATCAATCCCTGTGCTAAAGCTGTCGGCAGAAAGAAATTAATCGTTTTCTTCAGATTGTCAAAAATCTTCCGGCCTTCCTTGACGGCTTTAGCAATGGTATGGAAATTATCATCCGCTAAGACCATATCTGCCGCCTGCTTGCTGACCTCGCTGCCTTTAATGCCCATCGCAATACCAATATCGGCTTTCTTCAGCGCCGGCGCGTCATTCACACCGTCACCAGTCATTCCAACAACTTCACCGTTGTCCTGCAGAGCACTAACAATTCTTAGCTTGTGCTCTGGTGTTGTTCGAGCGAAGACATCCACCTTTTGAACCTTTTTTGCCAATTCCTTATCACTCAAAAGATCGATTTCAATTCCCTCTAAAACTGTATCGGTATGCTTCAATCCGATTTCTTTCCCAATGGCTTTAGCAGTATCCTTGTGATCTCCCGTAATCATCTTCACAGCAATACCAGCGGTTTGACATTCTTTTACTGCTTGAATTGCACTAGCTTTTGGCGGATCAATGATTCCGGCTAAGCCGGCAAAGCTTAGGTCCGTCAAGGCTTCATGCGTCAGTTCCTGTCTTTCTGACACCTGTTTAAAAGCAAAGCCCAAAACCCGTTGTCCTTGTTGCGCAAATTGCGAAGCCTTCTTCTGCCATTTTTGTCTTTCTTCTGTCGTTAAATTCGCCTTATCCAGTAAAACCTCCGGCGCTCCTTTGACAAACATCACTGCCTGATCACCTTCTGAATGAAGCGTCGCCATGTATTTATAGCTGGAACTAAAAGGAATTTTACTTTTAACTGTCTTCAATGCTTCTGTCTGATCTTGGTCTTCCACGTAATGTAGTAAAGCCAGCTCAGTCGGATTTCCTTTTAATTCTGCAACTGTTTGATTATCCGTCAGCTTTAGTTCTTGGCAATTATTCATGATTTCCACTACTCTTGCCTGCTCATGAGTGGCTACATTTACCACAGTCATTTCATTTTTAGTCAGGGTTCCAGTTTTATCTGAACAAATTACCGTCATAGAACCCAGTGTTTCTACGGATGGCATACTCTTGATAATCGCGTTTTCCTCAGACATTTCCTTAACACCCATCGACAAAATCATCGTCAATACGGCTGGTAATCCCTCAGGAATCATTGCCACAATCAATGCGATCATCGCCGAGAACATCAACTGCCACTCCATCCCATAACGGAAGGTGGTAAAAAACAGCAGGAAGATAATCAGCACAATAATGCCCCGAAAAATCTGCCGGTTCAATTGATGGATCTTCTTCACTAGCGGTGTCGTTTGCTGCTGAACGGACTGCAAGGCCTGATTGATTTTCCCAATCTCCGTCGCATCCCCCGTCTCAACCACAACCCCAAAAGCCGAACCCGTTTGAACCATGGTTCCTGAAAAAGCCATATTCTTCTGGTCCCCAGCAGGCACATCATCTGACAGCAGAGCTGTATTTTTCTCAGCCGCTTCTGACTCACCCGTTAAGATCGACTCTTCAATCAGCAAATCATGAACTTCAATCAAGCGAAGATCCGCCGGTACCACATCACCAGCCTTCAATGCCACAATATCTCCTTGAACCAGCTCCTCAGTTGCAACCGTCTGTTTGGTTCCATCAATCAGGACCACCGCTTCTTGGCCCATCATCTGCTTCAAGCCATCCAGCGATTCCTCCGCCTTACGCTCCTGCCAGTATCCGACAAAGCCATTCACGATAACCACTAGAAAAATAATTCCACCTTCGACATACTCACCAGTCACAAATTTCAATATTGCCGCTGCCAACAAGACCAGCATCAATAAATCTGTAAAATGCTTCAAAAACTTTTGCCACGGCTTCAGCTGCTGACGCTCCTGCATTTTGTTATAGCCATGTTCTTCCAGCCGCTGACTTCTTTCCTCTGGAGATAATCCAGCTGTCGTTGTATTTATCTGTTTCATGATGTCCGTACTTTTTACTTGATACCACTTCATGAGACATGCCCCCTCTTTTGTTGATAATCTAAGTATAGGGGCAATTGACGACTGATAATGGTCGATAATTTCAGACGACTGTGAAAAAAGTGGAGGTTTCTATCTCTTTGTTTTAAAAACACTTATTCTGTTCGCTCTTTTTTAATAGAGGAAACATGGTAGCTTTTTTTACGACAATAAAAGGAAGTAATGAAGGACAACCCAAAGCTGCAGTCCGCTAATACTGAGTGCAATTACTCTATTTTGACCTTACAAACAAAAAAGACACTTTCCAGTGCCTTTAACCTTCTGTATAAACAAATTAATGGTTTAAAAATCTCATGCTATGTCTGTAGGCATTTCGAGGTCATAACTAAATATGATCTATTCAATAGCTGACATTGATTACAAATCCTAAAAAAGTTTTACCTCTGTTCCTCGATCTAGACAAAAATAGGTGAATATCTCTTACCTAATTCAATTTGGTATTTAAAACAGTCCCTGCATCTATATAAAACATTTCAAATAGATTAAACTATTTTTCTGAAACAATGTTCATGTCTTGCTCAGATAACACTTTAAACTCTGCTGGTTCAGTCAAATGATCAAGTAATGTATCAGTCAATTCAATCTTTTGAATTCGATTATTTTCATAATTAGAAAAATAATAGGTACGACTTTCACTGCACATGGCTGCTACATATTGGGTATAGTCAGCATCACCATCTCTTTGAATGACTACACCCTTTGGTATCCTAACAGTGTTTAGAACATGCCAACAGTTGGATACAGCTTGTTCCTCACCCGCAGCCTTTTCAATTGCATACTTGAAAAACACAGCACGTACAAAACGAGAAGGAGGGGTAAAATCTCCAGGTAGACCAATTGATCCTGATCCTTGCCCAAAAGGATGAATTTCTCGATTCGCCACATGCTTATTTTCTACTTGCTCCGGAGCTATGTTGACATAGTTATTTAAATTCTTGAGATGCCAATTTAATTCAGGACTATTTGTCATAACTCCGACTGGATTTTCTTGAATTTTCAAATTTAAGTCAGTTGGTTCAATCACTACAGAACGACCAGTGGTATCTGTCAGAATCCAATGTAACGGAGTCACTATACCTAATAACGGAACATCAGCTTCTACAATACAAATATTATTGATGTTTTTTTCTAGTTCAGCAATATTTTTGTATTCAGTCAAAATTAATAAAGGTATTTCATGTGGTGCAACAGACACTTTTCCTTCAATAGCCACTTTACTATAGTTAACTTCATCCGGAAAATACAAAGATGCACAGCTTAGCCCATGTTCATTTACACCATCTGCAAAAAAATATTGCCCTAACTTTCTGCCTGCCCCAACAAATCCATATTTTCCAACTCTGACAGTTCTTTCAAAATCACTTTGCCATTTATAATTTCTAGGGCACACAACTGGGTTGCCTTCTAATTCAAATCCAAAATCCATCGTTCTCGCTAAGAAATGTTTTTTTTCGGTTGACTCGCTTGTAAAACTAGTACACATAATAATTCCTCCTACATTTAAAAAAAGAGACTTAGCAACTCATTTATTCATTTTTCAAAATAAATATTTTACGTTCTATACGGTATCTAATGATCATTCTCAAAACCTTATGTTTTCTTTTTAAATCGACTGACACTGATGATACTATTCTATTTGCCAGCACGAAATTGAACAAAACAATACGTCGGTACTAGTTCTTACTAAACTAGTACACTATCCAACCCCTTAGAGTGAAAAAAAACATTACATAAAGTAAATCAGAAAATATTTTTACCAATACTCACATCTGAGCTACTTTCTATTGTACGTGACGCACAATAGACAATTTCCCCCGAAAAATAATCCTCACTTTTCGATTTCACCATCTAAGTAACTGCCCCTCCATGCTTAGAGACAGTTAAAATAATTTCTGTTGAATACTGAATTTGCTCATACATTAATTCCATTTCAGGCTTTATGTACTCACGATGTACTTGAAATAAGAATTCAGGCATAGTAATCATTGATACATTAGGAATATTCCGTTTAAAAATCGGCATTCCTTCACCAAAATAAGGAGTTTCATTAGCATCTAAAAATTGAATAATATCTTTTGTTTGGCTTTTTTTTAAAATTTCAGAAACGATTACTTGTTGGTGTTGATTAGAAGTATATAAGTAATTCGTTTCCGGGGAGTCAGTTTGAATATATTCATTTTTGCTATTATCATATGATGCTAAACACCCCAAATGTTCTAACGTTAAAGAAAAGATAGCTTTCAAATGTCCTTCTTTTCCATCCCATAATTCTGGAAATTTATCCAGCCAACGACCGGTTGCTTTGTTTTTAGGTCCACCAATTTGGTCTTGTTGAAAGTGTCCGCTGACAAACGAAAAGACGAGTGTTTGCGGCAATTCAATGCCATTTTTTTTGAAAAAAGATAGCATACTCAATAGGGCAATTGGACCATTTTCTTCAATTGCATTAGGACCGTCAGTATGCGTTGTGATTAGTATAGACTCTTTTTTTTCTGACGAAGTTCCTGGTATTGTTACGTAAAAGGTTTCAGTCGGGCTGTCTAATGCATACGTCCCTGTCAAACATAAAGTAACAGGTTCTTTTTTAGTCAATTTCTTCAAAACTTGCTTATTTGCTGCAGATATCCAGACTGCCGGTATATCTAGGTATGCATTCGTAAATGGTAATACTTCATTTTCTGTTAATTCAGAACTGACTTCATCCCAAACAAATATAACTCCCGCTGCTCCTTTCTCCTTGGCTTTCTTAATAAGTGACAGAGCCATTCTTGAAGCAATAAGTGGATGGCTTATCACTCGGTCTAACAACTCAATTTCCCCATCCTTGCGCATCGAAATATCAAAAACAACAATTTTATCAGATATATCTTGAGTAAATGTCCTGTCCAAAAAAACAATGTCCTTTGTAATGCCTGCCTCTGGTGTTAATCCTGAATAAGGAAAGTATCCACTTACCTCAATACTCTCTCCCGCAACATATACGTTATATTTTTCAGGCTCCCAATAGTTAAAATAATGCGTTTCTGATACCGGACTAAAGCCAAGATCATTAATTTCATTTTTTAACCACGAAATAAATTGTTGGTGGCCTTTACTACCAGTCAATCTCGGAGGGAAATTATTTAAAGTATTTTGCCATTCAATCAGCTTTTGATAATTGTCACTTGTCCAACTCGCATTCATTTCTAAATAACTCCTATTTATCTTCTTAATTTCCAACAGATGCATCATAAAATTTTACAGATTTCTACTAACTATAAATACCCTGTCTAAAAAAATTAAAAGCTGCTATTGCTATTAAAAGGATAGCTGCTCCTTCTAGAAAAAATTTAGCCATTGAATCTTTTTCATTCAATCAATTTTTTACAGTCTTACTACAATTCAAAGGAATAGGGTGTTTAAATTACCAAATTTTATCTGTCCTTTTCGTTTTACTAACGTTAATTAAGTACATTATCCTTCACTTAATTCCATTAGCTGACCTATTGTTTATTTTACGTAGTTATTTCGTTAGTTACTTATTGACAAAGAACCTAAACTATTCTCCCGCAAATATTTAAAAACGCCTAAGCCCTTAGTTTTCGTTCCAGGCTTAGGTGTTTGTTTATCATTAAACTCTCTAGAAAATTCCTCTTATCCTGTCAAAATATTTTCATTTATTTCTGTTCTAATTTTTCAGCTTTTTTAAGAATTTTTTTGGCTTCGTGTAAGGCTTTTTGTTGTTCTAAATAACTCTTAGCTTTACCATCAGTTTCATTCATGTTTGTCAAAGTTTGATCTAATTTGTTAAACTCCTCATCAATTTCTTGAGCGAGAGTCAATTCGTCTTCCGTTGCATAAACTACTTCGTCAACATCTCTTGTAACCTCTTTATCTACTAATTTCGCTACTTTTTTTGCTTTTCTGATAATGACTCTTATTTCATGGATAGCCTTTTCTTGTTCATAAAAATAGTTGATCTTGCTCTCTGTTTCGTCCATTTTTTCTAAAGTTAGCTCTAATTCATTTATCGTACGATTAATCTTAGTTAATACATTTACTTCTTTTTCTTCAATTTTTGACATTTTATTTTCCTTCTTTCAGTATTTATAGATGTTTTCCAATGACCAGCTTATACGTATCAATCTATCCAAATAATTATTAAGTTTGGCATACTCATCAACCTTATGTAGCAAATCTGGTTGCCTAAGACCAAACATAACAAAATCAAATGGCTTACTCTTGGTAAATTTAGCCGCCTCCGTAGTTCTCACAACTCTTAGAAGAGACATGTTATTACCTATTTTCTGTTGTTGAGTCTCTTGAATTGTCTTATTTAACCGAGAATCTTCAACTGATTTAATGGGGATTTTATTACAATCAATTATCACTGTACTTGTTTGTCTTTCTCTAAAGTCAATTGATCCATTGTTCTGCTTCTAGTTTGCCAATTTCAACTACTAAATTACTTCAATTTTTTTCATAATCGATTGTGCTTGAACTTACTCCCCTGCTCTGACAATAATTTTAGCAACTACAAAGTAAACGTCTTTTCGTTGCCATTATTGACGCGCTTATAAACTACTAAGTCATTCTTTATTAGTCATGTTGATTGCTCCTTTTCATTTATTTTGATGGTTTTAAATGTTTCAATCTATCAACCAGTTCCTGTTGCTTCGCTTCTGCCATAGCTTTCCACTTAGCCTTTTTTTCTTTTTTCATTTGAGCATGAGCTTCTTTGGCTAAATGTTTTTCAAGTTCTTGATTTTCATAGATTTCTGTTTGAACATCAACATAACTTTTTCTAATAATTCTTACTGCACCATTTTTCATTAATTGATGGTCCAATAGCTCAGTATTAGTCTCGTCAATAATGCTAATCAAAGCCAATTTATCTGCTTCTAATTCTTTTCCTACTTGCTTTAAAATACTTTGGTTGTCATCCAGTTCGTCCAAATCAAAACCAGAACCAATTGTCATACCCAAACCACTTCCTAAAAGGATACCAACAGGTCCACCTAAGATACCAATTAACCCACCTATTAATCCGCCAGTCGCCCAATTCTCTTCGTATTGACTTAAGTCAAAGCCATCTTTTATTTCTAATGACTTACCTGTATTCTTAATAATTCCAGCTGCAATAATACCTAGTGATTGACTGTCCTGTTTCAATTCAGATAGACTTTCGTAGGTTTGACTCTCTTCATTAAAGATTGCAATTACTACATTTTTCATTGTTGCCACGTCCTTAAAATTAGTATTGGTTCCTTGTATGCTTTATAGTACAATATGACTAGACAAAAAAGAATGTACAAAAAGGGGCTATGGTGTAAATTTGGACACACACGATAAACTGTACACAAATCATTCGTATAATTTAAACGAAAAGCAAACTAACAGTCATAAGCATTTAGTAAGGGCCCTCTACACATTAGTAAGTAAACACTCTTTTGACAGTATTTCTGTTAAGGATATTTGCAAAGAAGCAGGTGTTAGCCGCTCCAATTTTTACAATCATTTTGAAGATAAATATCATTTATTATTGTTTTATCTTAAAACTCTCCATCTGGATCTCCAAAGTAAATTAGACTTTACTGAAACCCATATGATCTTTGATGAATTTTTAATCCATATTTATACACACCGTGAGTTTTTCCGTTCCTTGATTTCGTATCAAAATGGCAGTGAATTACGCCGCCTTTTGGAGAGCTCCCTTTATGAAAATATCAAAAATTTTCTATGGAAAAAAACTACATTAGCTGACCAGCAAACTGAAAGTTCTTTAACGGTCCATGCCGTATTTTTAACAGGTGGCATCAGCTGCACTATCCAGTGGTGGGTTCTAAATGATTTTCCAACCTCTCTTCAAGAGATGAGTCAAATGATTAATAAATTTGTCACCCATTAAAAGAAAAAAACATAAAGGTTCAGAGCCAATTAATTTTGCTCAGATCCTTTATGTTTTTTTGCACTAGAAAATTTTTGCATGGAACTTCAAATAATGACATACAACTTATTTTACGTTAAGCTCATTCAATGAATACACCTGGAATGGAACTATTTTCCGATAAGGCTTTCTCTGCGTTAGGAGAAATACCTCAAATAAATTATTTCTCTTCTATATCTAAAGAATCTCCTTCCTCTTTTGATCGTCTCTCTGAAACTACAGCTTCGTTAAACACATTGGATTTTCAGGAGCTACCATAAAGTATTTTTACATTTGACATGCAAGAATACTGGGGAATCGATAGTAATACAAAAAAGACACCTTCCAAAAAATGGAAAGTGCCTTGAAATCTTTGATATAACAAAGATTAACGTTTTGAGAAGAGACAAACGTAAATTTTAAGATTCTCAATCTATTGGAATCCTTTTATATCAAGGATTCAGCAGTATTAATGTTACATCAAAGTCGATAAAAAAGGATTCCGATAGACAGTATTTGAACCAATTTGAACCACGATAGATGGTAGTTGAATACGATTTTTTAGTTAACTTAAACTTGACTCACTACAAATATTAAGTGATAAAACCACCACAAAGCTTAATAAAATTCAATAGACAAGATCACGAGTATATCTCGAATCTCTACTTTTTAGTTAAGATAAAAATTCATGTAAATTTCAAAATCTATTTTCGCACAGAAAATAGCAATCATACTTAAAAATCATTGATCGCATCTGTCATAATTTGTAGGAAGTAGTCTTTCTCTGATACTTCTTCAAAACAATATAAAACCAATGATTTTCTTACATAATTGGCGTGATCACGTAAAAGTTTTGAATTCAACAGAAATCCTTTAGCTTTTGCAAATAGACCAGCAAAACGCATAACTGTTCGAGTATTTCCTTCTCTAAACGGATGAATTATCCATAGCCATACAATCAAATCTGAGAATAACGGAATCGTATACTCTAAACTAATCTCGAACCATTCTACTTGATTTAAATCATCAATTATTGTTTCAAGGTAAAGTTGAATTGATGAAATTTCACCATTCGTTAAATACATGCTCACCCAGAACAGCTTCTTTCTTATAGATATCTATTGTACTAATTTGCCTCGCCCACTCATATAGATTATCTTATGAAAAATTAAGCGCTGTAAAATATGACGAGAAAAATACAGTTTAAATTCACTCAAAAGATATTTTGTTAAGCAGTTCCGTAATGCATTTGTAAAGATCATTTTCCTTATTCATACATCCAACACATCTTTTTTGCTCATAAAAAATATCATCAGAAGATACTTCCTCTTTATCTAATGCTCTTTTAGCTTTATCAACAAAATAGAGCTTTCCATTTTCATCTTTTGAAAAATCATATTCCGACTCAACAATTTCTATCAAGGCAATTTCGGGTGTCGCCGTCGGTAAAAATAAAACATTCGAATTCCAATATTTTAAATAATCAAACTTCATTTGAATCAATTCATCTTCGTTTACTTTCCCAACACTTCCAGAAGGATTGAACTTTATCCTATTTCCAGATAATTTATCTATTAATGGTTGCAATTTATTGTAGTGCCCTTTGGGTATTAAATCTAAATCTATTTTTCTCGTTTCTTCATCAATCCATTCGATAGGCAGTATATCTCTTTCTATCTCTTCAATAGGGTGATACTGATCACCATCGAGTAAATAGTAAGTATCTTTCTGATGTTGAAGCGATGAATTAACAATATTTTTATTGATAATCGTACTTGCTCCACCTGGTAGAAATTCTACACTAACATTGTCACGAATATGCTGACTTCCACATTTTTCAATGACATGCTCAACAATCCACTTAGTTAATTTATCTTCGACAAAGATAGTCTTTTCAGCATCAATTTGCTCGCCTAGACCATAAAAAGCTTCTTGATATTCTATATCTTCTATAATATCAACTTCATCATTTTTAATTGCCATCAATTTTATAGCCTTTTTAGGAAAACTTTTAACTATATGCGTTGAATGAGTCGTTATAACCATCTGATGTTTTTTCTTTAAAGTTTGTTCTAATAAAAATTTTTTTAACCCGTAAATAGCGCTTGGATGTAAAGATATTTCAGGTTCATCAATCAATATTAGTGATTTTTCTTTAGCATGGTATATATCATTGACTAACAGTATGACCCTTGACTCTCCAGTACCAGCAAATGCTTCAGAATATTCTTGAGCATTCTTTTTCATCCATATTGTTTTAGAAGCTTTATTACCACCTGATTTTGTATAAAAACTATGTGTTATTATTCGAATTTCAGAATATTCTTCTCCCATTATATTGCTGATGATTTTACAAACAGCATCTGAAACTACTTCGTTTTTTTCCACTCTTTCTGTTCCATAATAACTATAGCTTTCTGCACCAGATTCAATCACATCTGCTAGTTTAGTTGAACGCTGCCTTATAAAGTCTTGCTTTTTTTGTTGAGTATCCGTCTTTTGAAAATCAAAATGATAAAAAAACAGGTCATAGGCTGAAACATACTCTTTACAATCACAATAAACTATGTTCTTTTTTATTGGGTCCCACCTTGTTATTGCTCTATTATTAGCTTTTTTAAGTTCCTTTTTGTTAGTTGGTTCCATCCCATACTGTTTTTTTGGTCTCGCAGGCTCCCAATAATCTGGATCTCCACTTTTTTTAATACGTGTCTTTAAAACTTCCACTACTCTGTCAACTTTATCAGGCTTATAACCATAAACAAAGCAGTGCCTATCAATAGATTTTTTCGCTTCTTCAATCTTATCAACATTTGTACTAAACCAATACTCTCCGACACTTGTCCCATGAGGTGCACCATAAAGGGCTTGCAAAATAGAGGTCTTATTGCACCCATTTTTACCAACTAAAACAGTAACTGGAAAGTCAAAATTAATACGCGTATCTTTAACCAGAGCCTTATACTTAGGAAACCTAATATGATTTATATATGGTTGATACGACTTAGGTTGTTTACTATAGCTGTTCTCAATTTTTCCAATCAACTCAACAATTTCATCTTCTATTTTCATTGCAACTATTCTCCTTTTAACAATTCGAACAAGTCGCTAAAATAGTTCCCGCTTGCTCTAGCTAAATTTACAGGCACAGCATTTCCAATTTGTTTCGCTAAATCACCTTTATTACCTGAAAAAATATAATCATCATCAAAAGACTGTAATCTAGCAGCTTCTCGTGCACTCAAAGCTCTATCTTGAAAAGGGTGTCCAAATCTTCCTTTTGAAAAAGTCATACACCCACCAGTAATTGTTATTGCAGGTTTAGTAATGTCTAAAATACCATAAACATCCCCATGTCCACTGGTGTTTTTATGGCAATTCAAGCTTAAATTCTCAGGTAAAGCCTTCCGACTTCCTCCATGTTCTCTAATATACCTCATACGTTGAATGTTCAAATCAGAAAGATTATTTGTGATATGATTATAGACCCCTTCTCCTTCGTATTCCATACCTGCTTCAATAGCTGGCAAGCCCAAAATAACATCTGCTGATAACCATAAAGGAAGTCTTTCACCATCTTGACAATGGGTAGGAGTTGGGAGACTTAGATTTCTCTTTTTTCGTTCCAATTTTTTCGATATATCTTTTCTCACTCCATGTAAAACTAAGCGTTTTCTACTTTGAGGAACACCGTAATCAGCTGAATTTAGGACGTCATATACTATCTCATATTTTTTAGATATCTCTTTTTTGAATTTATTAAAAATCTCCTTACCAATACCTCTAGTCATTCCAGCAACATTTTCCATCAACAAAAATTCTGGGTTCAAATCGTTAACACATCTTACGAATTCAAAGATTAGTTGATTTCTCTCATCATTAAATCCATTTTTTCTAATACTAGAGAATCCTTGACAAGGCGGACATGCTACTAAAAGTAACTTATCCTCTGGCTGCTTCATTAATTTTTTAATAAAAAGGCTGCTTGGTATCTCTCTTATGTCTTCACAGAAAACTTCAACTTCAGGATTATTATTTTTATATGTTTGCACAGCGACTTCATCAAGTTCAACTGCCAATTTAACTTTTACACCAGCCTTTTTTAGTCCAGCCGTAGTACCTCCTGCCCCACTGAACAAATCTATAGCAACTAAATTTCCCATAATCAATCTCCTTGATTCCTGAACGGTTTTAATAAACCTTATTTTATCATAAATTCCGAATCTATATTGAAGTAGTCATTTTCTTAAAAACTTACACTATTGATAATCTTCTGCTACTAGGCAATCACCACGAAGGGTTTCGCCCCAAGGCGAACTACCCTTTGTGGTGATTTTGCCTATTGCATAGCGGCGCAGCCGCTATGCATGCTTTTAAGCCCCTGATTCTAACAGGGGGCTAGCTATAAACTGAAATAAGTTGAAAATACCCGATTCAGCCCAATACATCAATGTTTTTCATGTCACTTTAGTTTGCTTTTTGTCACATTTTCTAAAAACTCTTCTTGTCACGTATTTCAACAATTGTTCCTTCTGGAGCTGACATTTTACAAAGATTTCCCCCAGCAACTTGATAGATGACATTACCATTTTTGCGTTTAAATCTATCTTCTTCAATCTCTATTTCGTTTATAAATTTTTGCACATCTCTAACCCATAGACAAAAATGGACAATCCCAACACTTTTTTCAGTGTTTATACTGTCACTAAGATGCGTTTTTCCTGTTTGTAATTCAATATAAAAATCTCCTAATTGCAACCATGAGTTATGGCTTCGACCATGAAAATCTCTGCTTTCATTTTCTAGAACAAAGCCTAATTTTTGATAAAAGGATAAAGATTGTTTGTAATCATTGGTTTGGATACAAATATGATGAAATATCGGTCCCATTTACCTATCCTCCCACTTTAGATACAAGAGCATTTTCTCAGTTTCCTTTATAAATGGATCATAGACAATTGTTTGGTCTGGTCGCCCATTTTTTTCAAAAATCTTTGTAGAATCATCGTAAATGTACTCCATTATATTTAAATCTTTTTTCTGTTTAAAGATTCCGTAATATACAATTACTGATTTCTTTAACTCGATACCTAATAAAGAAAATTGACGTGCGTAGTAATCAATGCTTAATTGTGTTTTCAGTGCAGGCCAATCATAATATAATTCTTCTTGACGTTCCGCAAATGTATAAGGCAAATAGTGAATGCGATGCAGCTCCTTTTCTACATAAACATAGAAAACAGGTTTCTCTATCCCCTTATCATTTACCAAAGCAAGATATAAATTATCAGAACCTATCATAGCTGTATAGGTTAAGTAAGTGCTCTCCTGCTCAACTAGCGTATCTGAATTTAAAATTCCTTGAAGAAACTCAATGATTGACATTTCATCGTATAAATCAATTTTACGTTGTTTTAAAAAAGTAATAATTTGTTTAATAATCAGCGGATTTAATTGCACTCGAAAATATTCTATCCCTATTTTTGAAATAAATTCTTCAGGTAACCCATAAAGGATTTCGTTTGCAGTAGTTTTACCTAAAAGGGCAATTTTCTTTAACTTATCTCCTTTAGGTAAATTAATTCCGCGTTCCCAATTGTTAACGGTCGTTTTGGGAGAATTGCTAACTAACTCTCCAAATTGCGACATACTGTATCCTAAATTCGTTCTTATTAATCGTATTCTTTTCCCTACTTCAACAGTATCCGGCTTCATTACCTTATCACCTCAAACTTTTAAACTACTCATATCATACCAAATAAGCCTAAAAACGGCAATGCAAAAATACTTATTTTAGTACTTAAAAATCTTGACAAGGCTGCAGATATATTTTATTATGTATTTGTACTTATTTAAGTACTTATCGGTTCTTTGAAAACTTAATACATGAAGAGGTGCTATAAATGGAATGACTCTAGAAAAAATAGGAAAATCAATCAAAGAAACTCGCGAACAAAAGGGTTGGACGCAACAAATATTAGCAGACAAAGTTGGTATTTCTCGTTCCTTACTTTCCAAATTTGAAAATGGCAATAGGAATTTATCAGAAAAGAAAATCAAACAAATTCTGGATTGTCTGCTCAGCGAGAAAGATAATGCTGGTTTAGAAGGGATCATCGATTATTTAACAATTCATTTTTTCTCTAACGATCACGAATTATTAGTCAAAGAAGTTTTAGGAGTCAGCATGAGACATATGGTCTACCATGAATCTGCTACTTTAGGTTACACTGGTCGTTTTAACTTATTAAAAGCCATTGATATCCGTATTTCTGACGATCCTGTCAAAGGAACTCTGTTTGAACTAAAAGGAACAGGTTGTCAATATTTATCGGGATGGTTAAGAGCAAGTAAAGAAACTTGGAATGATTTTTTTAAGAAAGTTTTAGAGTACGGTGGGAACTTTACTCGAGTTGATTTAGCATTAAATGATCGTACAGGGATTTTAGACATTCCTACATTAGCGAAAAAAATCAAAAAAGAGGAATACGAATCTACCTTTCGAATTGGGGATATTTATGAATCAAAGGATTTTGCTAATCGTGACTCTCACGGAGTAACCCTTTATTTCGGTTCACGAAAAAGCATGTTGTATTTTTGCTTCTATCAAAAGAATTATGAGCAGCGGCGAAAAAAGAACATTCCTTTAGAAGAATCCTCTATCATTAATCGGTATGAGTTACGAACTAGACACGAAAAAGCAGATAAACTCGTACAACAACTTTTAAAGGCAGACAAAATAGACCCAGTAATTTTCGCGTTAATCAACCACTCCATTTGTTTTTACGATCGAAAACCAAGTCAACCTAACGCAGAAGTTGATAAAAAGTGGCAAAATTTTATCGGAAATCATGGTGAACTTACTCTTACTCTAAACAGCAACCCAATGAGCTTAGAAAAAAGTTTTCATTGGTTACTAAAAAGCGTTTCGCCTACTATGAAACTTCTCAAAGAGTTCGGAGCTATTTTTCATGTAAATTTGATTGAATTAATTATGGAAATAGCAGATTTAAATGAAGAGGGGGAAAAAATTCTAGCTAACGCGAAGGAAAATCCAGAATGGTTCAAGGGAGAGATCAAGTACTACAAAAGAACAATACAAAGAAAACTAGAAGAAAAAGCAGAGCATCGCAAACAATGATGCTTACAATACTCCACCCTAGACAAGTTGAGTATAGCATATTGTGTGGTGTAAGCCAAAAAGATGAAAGGACCCATATATTGCAAGATATGACTTATGAACTTCCTTATTTACTTACTAGAGAACAAGCTTCAAAATTTCTTGGAATTGATCCGAAATCATTCGATAAATATATTCGAGCAAGCGATGATTTGGAACGTTTCATGATTGGAAGACAAGAACGTTATACCATTTCTTCTCTATCCAAATTCGTTAAAACTCATTCTATTTAAATAGTTGATGGTTGCTAGATTGCTTGTTGCTGTATACAATTGACTTTGTATTCAACTAGCATCTATCAACCATCTTTCTTGAAAGGAATTGATAGACTTGCCTAGTATTGTAAAAAGAGGAAAAAAATTTAGAGCGCAAATTTCGCTTTATAAACACGGCCAACATAAAAAACTGACTAAAACCTTTGATTCGAAAAAAGAAGCGACGCGTTGGGCTTTAGAAAATGAACTAGAGAAAGGAAATGGAAAACAGTTAGCAGAACGTACAACTACATTTGCTGATTTCTTTGAGAATTGGATGTATGTTATCAAGAAAAATGATGTGAAAGAGACAACTTTCCAAAACTATCAGCGTACATCTAAGATTGTAAAGAAACTGTTTGAGGATATTCAACTGAAGGATTTGAATGATATTGTTGTTCAAAGAAAGATTGATGAATACGCAAAAACACACTCTCGTAAGACTACTCATGAAGTATTGCTGAAAATCAAAACGGCCTTACGTGATGCTTACGCGCGTGGCTATCTCGCTACAGATTTTGCTAGTTTAATTAAAACACGGGGAAAAGTTTTAGACAAGCGCAATAGAGCTTTGTCTATTACTGAATTAAAAAAGCTACGGACTTATGTTATTGAAAATCCAGATAATGAATTTAATGTACTTGTGCTGCTAGCTTTAGAAACTGGGATGCGCCGTGGGGAGCTTTTTGGCATTCGACCAGAGAATGTTTTCAAATACGGTATTGAGGTTCGGCGATCTATAAGTCCTACTTCTGAGGATACTTCATTAAAGACAAAAAACTCTAAGCGAGATGTCTCCATCAACAAGGAGGTCTATGAAATTTTACTGGCCATTCCTGTTAAAGAGAATGGCTACTATTTCGATCCTAACGGCTTTAATCAATCTGCTAAACTAGCACAATTGTTAAAGAAGATAGATATTCCTAAAACGACTTTTCATGGTCTACGAGATACTCACGCTTCATTTCTATTCTCTCAAGATATTGATATTGCCTATGTGTCAAAGCGCTTAGGTCACGTTAATATCCAAACAACGCAAAATTACTATCTTGAATTGATGCCAGAAAAAAAGCACCAGCAAGATGCCGATGCTTTAGACTTGTTAAATTCTTTGTCGCGTTGATTTGAACCAACTTGAACCAAAAAACTCTTGTAAACGTTGATACAATAAGGAATTGATTAACGTTTTGAGAACTGTGAAGCTTTACGAGCTTTCTTAAGACCTGGTTTCTTACGTTCAACCATACGTGAATCACGAGTAAGCAATCCAGCGCGTTTTAATGGAAGACGGAAGTCAGGATCAACTTCTAGTAACGCACGAGCGATACCATGACGGATAGCGCCTGATTGTCCAGCGTAGCCTCCGCCGTCTACATTTACGAATACATCGTATGAACCTGTTGTTTCAGTTACGCCAAATGGTTGGTTGATAACTAAACGTAGGTCAGCATGTGGAATATATTCTTCAACGTCTTTTTTATTTACAGTAATTTTACCAGTTCCTGGTACTAAACGTACGCGAGCAACTGCATTTTTACGACGGCCTGTGCCGTTATATTGTACTTGTGCCAATGAATTTCCCTCCTGTTAAATTAAGTTTGTGATATCTAAAACTTCTGGTTGTTGCGCTTCATGTGGATGAGTAGCTTCACCATAAACGTGAAGTTTCATGCCTTGTTTGCGTCCTAGAGTGTTCTTAGGCAGCATCCCTTTAACAGAAGTTTCAATCAAACGGCGAGAATTTTTAGCACGTAATTCGCCTGCAGAGACTGATTTCAATCCGCCTGGGTACATTGAGTGACGGTAGTACATCTTGTCTGAAGCCTTATTACCTGTTAATTTCACCTTGTCAGCATTAATTACGATTACAAAATCTCCAGTATCTACATGTGGTGTGAATGTTGGTTTATTTTTACCACGTAAGATAGAAGCAACTACAGTTGAAAGACGTCCCATAGGAACATCGGTTGCGTCTACTACGTACCATTTACGTTCTACTTCGCCTGGCTTAGCCATATATGTTGTGCGCACGATTTCTTCCTCCAATTTCAATTTCGAATGTTTGACAAACACTTGAGTTTCCGGGGCTCTCGTGGGGCAAACAATACCATTTACCATAATACTTCCTAATGCCCGTCCTGTCAACGTTTTTCTGTTGTCTTTACAATTTTTTTCCAATCTTTTTCTTCATTTACTATACAAACTTTTCTGAACAAAAATGCATAAAAAGACAGTATTACAAAATATTTTTGTATAAATATTTAAAAAGTGCTTGATTTTTGTATTTTATGATGCTAAGATAACTTCAACACAAAATTAGATTTCAATGAAAAAGGGAGTTTTCAGGATGAAAGAAAAAGTAATTTTAGCTTATTCAGGTGGTTTAGACACTTCAGTTTCTATCAAATGGTTAGTTGACGAAGGCTACGATGTAGTGGCTTGTTGTTTGGATATTGGTGAAGGCAGAGATACTGAATTCATCAAAAACAAAGCCTTGCAGGTAGGTGCTTCTGCCTCTTATGCGATTGATGCCAGAGAAGAATTCGCACAAGATTTCGTTTTAGTCGCATTGCAAGGAAATACTTACTATGAAAATTCTTATCCATTGGTTTCGGCTCTCTCTCGTCCTTTAATTTCGAAAAAATTGGTTGAGCTGGCTCACCAAACAGGAGCTACTACGATCGCTCATGGCTGTACCGGTAAAGGAAACGATCAAGTACGTTTTGAAGTTTCAATCGCAGCACTTGATCCGAACTTAAAAATCATCGCTCCAGTTCGGGAATGGAAATGGTCACGGGAAGAAGAAATCAATTATGCAGCGGAAAAAGGCGTGCCGATTCCAGCTGACTTGGACAATCCTTACTCTATCGACCAAAACTTATGGGGTCGGGCTTGTGAGTGCGGAATCCTAGAAGATCCTTGGGCAACACCGCCAAAAGGTGCTTACGACATCACAGCTGAACTAGAAGAAACACCTGACGTTGCGACAATTATGGAAATCAGCTTTGAAAAAGGCGTGCCCGTTGCTTTAGACGGCGAAGAAATGCTGTTGTCAGATTTGATCATGAATCTGAATGCCGAAGCTGGCAAACATGGGATTGGCCGGATCGACCATATTGAGAACCGTTTAGTCGGGATCAAATCACGGGAAGTCTACGAATGTCCAGCCGCAACGGTATTAATGGCTGCCCATAAAGAACTGGAAGATTTGACTTTTGTCCGGGAAATGGCGCATTTTAAACCAATTATCGAGCAAAAATTAGGTCAAATGATTTACGATGGTTTATGGTTCAACCCAATCATGGATGCCTTGAAAGCTTTCTTGGCTGAATCACAAAAAGTGGTAAACGGTGTTCTACGGGTAAAATTATTTAAAGGCAATGTCATTGTTGAAGGACGGAAGTCTACCAACAGCTTATATAATGAAAACTTGGCGACTTATACCTCTGCGGATACCTTTGATCAAGATGCGGCAATCGGCTTCATTAAATTATGGGGACTACCAACTAAGGTAAACGCTGAAGTACAAGCAAGCACTAAACAACCTAGTTTATAAGAACTTGCAAGGTGAACCTGATGTGAGACAGCTTTTACTTGCCGGTAAATAAGGCTGTCCGGTTCACATCTTGCCATTGCTCTTAGGTGAGTTTCTTTTCCTGTAAAGGAAATAAGGAAACCAGCAGTGTGTTTCATCCTGAGGTATCTGAGAAGATGCCTCCTCCCAAGCAATCAAGACCGTTTCTGCGGTCTTTGGCTTCATGAACTGGCCTTCTAGTTCATGAAGCTTTTTTGAATAAAAATGTAAAAAGTCTGTTTTCATTTAGACCGAAAGCAGCTAGTCTAATAGATAGCAGGAATTTTATCAGGAAGCGGAGGAACAATTATGGCAAAGCTTTGGGGCGGTCGTTTTGATGGCAAAAATGAAGCGTGGATCGATGCATTTGGTGCATCCATTCCTTTTGATCAGCAATTAGCGAAACAGGATATTACGGGAAGTTTGGCTCACGTCAAAATGTTAGGTAAAACTGGCATCATTTCTGAGGAAGATGCGGCAGCTATTACTGCTGGCTTGCATACTTTAGCTGAAAAATTAGCCAAAAATGAATTAGTTTTCACGATTGAAAACGAAGATATCCACTTAAACTTGGAGAAAATGCTTCACGATGAAATTGGTCCTGTAGCCGGCAAACTGCATACAGCCCGCAGCCGGAATGACCAGGTAGCAACCGATATGCATTTATATCTGAAAGAACATGTACAAGGCATCGTTGAAAAGATTACGGACTTCCGTGAAGTTTTAGTAGCTAAAGCCGAAGAACATACTGAAACGATTATGCCAGGTTATACTCACCTGCAGCATGCTCAGCCAATTTCTTTCGGACATCACTTGATGGCTTATTACAATATGCTTACCCGAGATCAGGAACGTTTAGAAGAGAGCTTGAAACGGATTGACTTATCCCCTTTAGGCTGTGCAGCTTTAGCTGGTACAACCTTTCCAATTGATCGTCAAATGACAGCTGATGAATTGGACTTTGGCGGGATTTACAGTAATAGCTTGGATGGAGTCAGTGACCGCGACTTCATTTTAGAATTTCTAAGCAACAGTTCAATTTTAATGATGCATTTGTCTCGTTTCTGTGAAGAAATCATTTTGTGGTGCAGTCATGAATTTAAATTCGTGGAACTGACGGATACCTTTTCTACTGGCAGCTCAATTATGCCGCAAAAGAAAAACCCTGACATGGCAGAATTAATTCGCGGCAAGTCGGGACGTGTGATTGGCGATTTAGTCGGCCTATTAACCGTTATGAAGGGGTTGCCGTTGGCTTATAACAAAGATCTGCAGGAAGATAAGGAAGGCATGTTTGATACCGTTCATACCGTAGCTACCAGCCTAGAGATTATGACCGGCATGGTAGACACCATGAAGGTTCACACTAAAACCATGCACGATGCTACAGAAAAAGATTTTTCCAATGCCACTGAATTGGCTGATTACCTGGCAACTAAAGGCATTCCTTTCCGTCAAGCCCACGAAATTGTTGGCAAGCTGGTTTTAAGCTGTACCCAACAAGGGATTTACCTGCAGGATGTTCCGTTGAATGAATACCAGGCGATCTCGGAATTAATCAAGGAGGATATTTACGATACTTTAGCCTCTAAAACCGCCGTGGTTCGCCGGACTTCATTAGGCGGTACCAGTTTTGAACAGGTAGAGTGGCAGGTCCAAGAAGCAAAGAAAGCATTAAATAGATAAGAATAAAAAAGGAAAAACCTGAGCAGCCGTCAATATTCTGACAACCGCTCAGGTTTTTTCTAATTATGCATCAATTTCGGGTGCTTTGCCTAATTTCGCTTGCAGCATCCAAATTTTCTTTTCTACATCTGTCTTGTATTCAATGAAGATATCTTGTGTACAATCGTCGCCTTCTTCACCAGTTACATCGATTCCTTTTTGGTAAAGATCTGCCAAGTAACGATAGCCTTTAACTAAATTTTCCATCCGTTCAGGAATTGTACGGTCCCAACGACCTTTTTCATCTTCAATTCCAGTGTGTTCTGCCCATTCGCTTAAAGTTGAAAAAGGAGAACCATCCAAAGTAATCAGGCGTTCTGAAATGACATCCAATTGATCATTGATTTCATCCATGTAGTCATCCATTAATGGGTGCAGCGTTAAAAATTCAGGTCCGCGCATGTACCAGTGTGTTTGATGAATAACTACTGAAAATTGACTAAGATCCGCTACCAGTTGATTCAATACTTCTTTTGTTTTTTCAAATTTCATAAGTGCATTCCTCCTAAAGTTTGTCTCAATAAAAGCATAGTACACTTTGACCAAAAGTACAAAGAATTCGATAATTTTTTTTGTATTTTGCGTATCTTTCTTTAAAGGAGGATTTTCGTTATGCAATTTCTTTTGTTTCTACTCGGTACGATCGTTGGTTCGTTTCTTTGTTTGATTGCTGATCGCCTGCCTAAACACCAATCTATACTCTACCCTGGCTCCCATTGCACTTTTTGCGGTCAGCCCTTGCGACCACAAGAATTGATTCCGGTCTTTTCGATTATTCTGCAAGATTTTCGTTGTTCAGATTGCCAGCACAAGCTGTCTCTTCGTTATTTGTTTTGCGAAGTATTCACCGGCTGCCTCTTTGTGCTCTTTCTTCCAGAACTAAGCTGGAAAAACGGCTGGCTGCTCTTTTGGTTGTTAAGCAGCTATGTATTGGCAATGATTGATTACGATACGTTCTTAATAGAGGGGAGGATTTTAATTTTCAGCGGTTGTTCCCTCATTATCGGTGCCCTTTTTCTTGGTTGGCCGCTGCACTGGACTTATCCCCTCATTATGATTGCCGGTTTTTACCTGCTGCAAAAGCTGCTGCCAAACAGTATGGGAAGCGGAGATCTATGGATTATTGCCTTGTGGAGTCTATTTTTGCAAATTGATGAATTATTGATGGTTTTAATAATAGCTTCTGGCAGCGGAATTCTTTTTTACGCTGTGCAGCGGCTGCGCGAAAAAGTTTTGGTGGAAATTCCTTTTGTACCTTTTCTCTTCTTTGCTCTTTTAGTATTGCTGCTCCTGAAAAAAGCCTAGAACAATTTGCTCTAGGCTTCCTTCTATCTCCAATTTTTGCGAATAAATCCAGCACGGCCGGACCCTTCACTGTACATCTTGTAATGCAATTTATTCTTCTTATAGTAATCTTGGTGATAATCTTCGGCTGGATAGAAGGTTTTGGCTGGCTCAATCGAAGTTACGATTGGTTTGTCAAAATGTCCACTTGCCTGCAAACGTTCCTTTGAACGTTCAGCAACTGCTTTTTGCTCAGGAGAATTGTAAAAGATGACCGGGCGATAGGAATCTCCTCGATCAGCAAATTGTCCAAAAGCGTCAGTTGGATCGGTCTGCTGCCAGTAAATTTCTACTAATTGTTCATAGGAAATCACATCAGGATCGAAGGTAATTTCTACGGCTTCAGTATGCCCTGTTAAGCCAGAGCCGACCTGTTCATAAGTTGGATTAGGTACATGTCCGCCGGTGTAACCAGAAACAACTGTTTTGATTCCTGGCATTTGATCAAACGGCTTCACCATACACCAAAAACAGCCACCTGCAAAAATTGCTTTTTCTTCTGCCATTGCATTCATCCCCTTTGACTCTATCATAGTCGCTTTTGCCTGAATTGAAACAAATTTGCTCATAAAAGGAAAGATTTCGTAAATATGTTCAACTATTTATTTTTGCTTTAACAAAAATATGAAAGTTAGACTGACAGCTAGCTCTTTTTAAGGGATTCATTTTCGTACGCATACCATCCAACTAAACCTTTCTATTCGATTATTTGTTATTAATCAGTAACTTCCTTCTATTTTACTATCACTGCCAAAAGTTGGAATGGCAAAAAAACCTGCTCAATAATAAATTGAGCAGGTCCTTAATCTTTTATCCTAATGGATTGTTCAAAGCATCTTCGGCAGCTAATTGTGCTTCAATATCAGAGATACTGTAGACATTTTCACTGGCCACAACGACTTCTTTTGGTTCCATATTGCGGTAACGAGCCATACCAGTACCGGCAGGAATAATCTTACCGATAATAACATTCTCTTTCAATCCAAGTAATGGATCTTTCTTACCGCGAATGGCAGCATCCGTCAAGACCCGGGTAGTTTCCTGGAATGACGCAGCTGACAAGAAGCTGTTCGTTTCTAGTGAAGCTTTGGTAATACCAAGCAAGACTGGACGAGATGTCGCAGGTGAGCCACCAGCTACTAAAGTATTGTAGTTACGGTCTTTAAAGTCGGCAATATCCAATAATGTACCTGGTAAGATATCTGAGTCACCTGGGTCCATTACGCGGACTTTACGCAACATTTGACGAACCATTACTTCGATATGTTTATCACCGATTTCTACCCCTTGCATCCGGTATACTCGTTGTACTTCACGCAACAGGTAAGTTTCAACGGAGATTACGTCACGCACTTGTAATAAGTGTTTCGGATCAATTGAACCTTCTGTTAGTGGTGCACCACGGTGAACAATGTCTCCTTCTACAACTTTCATACGAGAAGTATAAGGAATAGTATATGTCCGAGTATCGGTTTCACCTTTGACTGTTACTTCTTTCGAACGGGTGGCAGCATCTTCAACGATTTCAGATACTTCACCAGTTACCTCAGTAATAACCGCCAAACCTTTTGGATTACGTGCTTCAAAAATTTCTTGGACACGAGGAAGACCTTGAGTAATATCGTCTCCAGCAACCCCGCCGGTATGGAACGTACGCATGGTCAACTGAGTACCGGGTTCACCGATTGATTGGGCAGCGATGGTACCAACTGCTTCACCGACTTCAACGTCATCACCAGTAGCCAAGTTGCGGCCGTAGCAATGTTTACATACCCCATGTTTTGTATTACATGTAAAGACTGAACGGATGGTTACTGTTTCAACACCAGCATCAAGCAAACGTTTTGCATCTGCTTCAGTGATCAGCGTATCGCCACCCATTAAGATTTCGTTCGTTTCAGGATGTCTCACCGTTTTTTGCGTATAACGTCCAACTAAACGTTCTTCCAGTGATTCAATAATTTCATTACCTTCACGAATCGCAGAAATTTCCAAGCCTCGGTCAGTTCCACAGTCGTCTTCACGAACGATAACATCTTGAGCAACGTCAACCAAACGACGAGTCAGGTAACCTGAATCGGCTGTTTTCAAGGCAGTATCGGTCATCCCTTTACGAGCACCGTGAGTAGAGATAAACATTTCCAAGACAGACAAACCTTCACGGAAGTTTGAAATAATCGGCAATTCCATGATTTGTCCATTCGGAGCGGCCATCAATCCACGCATACCAGCAAGCTGAGTAAAGTTGGAGATGTTACCACGGGCACCAGAATCAGACATCATGAAGATCGGGTTTTTCGCGTCTAATGATTCCATCAGTTTTTGTTGGATGGCATCTTTAGCTGCGTTCCAAACACCAATTACGCGTTCATAACGTTCATCATCGGTAATCAAACCTCGACGGAATTGTTTGGTAATGACACCGACTTGCTCGTGAGCTGCATCGATGATTTCTTGTTTTTCAGCCAAGGCCATGATGTCGGCTATCCCAACAGTCATACCCGCCATGGTTGAATGCTTGTATCCTAAATCCTTCATACGGTCCAACATCATGGATGTATCGGTTACTTTGAAACGCTTGAAGACTTCAGAAATAATGTTTCCTAGGTTTTTCTTCTTGAACGGTAAAATGATTTCTTGTTCCTTGATGATCGAAGGAATATCAGAACCTCTTTCGACAAAGTATTTGTCAGGGGTATGCTGCGTCAAGTTGAAATCAGTTGGTTCATTCAAATATGGGAACTCCTGAGGCATGATATCATTGAAAATAATCTTACCAACAGTCGTAATCATTAGACGTTCCTTTTGCCATTCGGTAAATGGTTTGTCGCCTAAAGTATTTGGATCAACAGCTACACGAGAATGTAAATGCACATAGCCATTACGCCATGCCAAAACAGCTTCGTTCATGTCGCGGAAAATCATGCCTTCCCCTTCACGGCCGTCTTCTTCCATAGTCAGGTAATAGTTACCCAAGACCATATCCTGAGATGGTGTAACAACTGGTTTACCATCTTTTGGATTCAAAATATGAGTTGCAGCCAGCATCAGCATACGTGCTTCTGCTTGTGCTTCTTCACCTAATGGTAAATGCACCGCCATTTGGTCTCCATCGAAATCGGCATTGTAGGCTTCACACACAAGTGGGTGAAGACGAATTGCCCGACCTTCAACCAAGATTGGTTCAAAGGCTTGGATACCAAGTCTATGCAAAGTAGGCGCCCGGTTCAGCAGAACAGGATGTTCACGAATAACTTCTTCTAAGATATCCCAAACAACATCTTCTTGGCGTTCAATTTTACGTTTTGCATTTTTGATGTTTGAAGCAATTTCCCGTTGTACCAACTCTTTCATTACGAAAGGCTTGAACAATTCGATTGCCATTTCTTTTGGTAAACCACATTGATACATCTTCAAGAACGGTCCAACAACGATAACTGAACGTGCAGAGTAGTCAACCCGTTTACCCAGCAAGTTTTGACGGAAACGACCTTGTTTCCCCTTCAACATGTGAGAAAGAGATTTCAATGGTCGGTTACCTGGTCCAGTAACTGGACGGCCGCGACGACCATTATCGATCAACGCATCCACTGCCTCTTGCAGCATCCGTTTTTCATTTTGAACAATGATATTGGGCGCATTCAAGTCTAATAGACGTTTTAACCGATTATTACGGTTGATTACCCGACGGTATAAGTCATTTAAGTCAGAAGTCGCAAAACGACCACCTTCTAATTGAACCATTGGACGCAAATCTGGCGGGATAACTGGAATAACATCCATAACCATCCAGCTTGGTCGGTTACCAGAAGAACGGAAAGCTTCCAATACGTCTAAACGACGGATAGCACGAGTCCGTTTTTGTCCTTGAGCAGTCTTCAATTCTTCTTTTAGTTCGGCAGATTCGCCTTCTAAATCAACTTGGTCTAACAGTTGTTTGATCGCTTCTGCACCCATGGCAGCGTGGAATTCTTGACCGTATTGATCACGCTTTTCACGGTATTCACGTTCTGTTAGTAGTTGCTTTCTTTCCAAGCTTGTATTACCAGGTTCAATAACTACGTAAGAAGCAAAGTAGATAATTTCTTCCAAGGCACGAGGACTCATGTCTAAAATAAGACCCATACGAGAAGGAATACCTTTGAAATACCAAATGTGTGTCACAGGAGCAGCTAATTCGATGTGTCCCATGCGTTCACGACGAACTTTTGAGCGAGTAACTTCTACACCACAACGGTCACAAACGATGCCTTTATAACGAATACGTTTGTACTTTCCGCAGGCACATTCCCAGTCTTTGGTAGGACCAAAGATCCGTTCATCAAATAACCCTTCGCGTTCTGGCTTTAAGGTACGGTAATTAATGGTTTCCGGTTTTTTAACTTCACCGTAAGACCAGCTTCTGATTTTTTCGGGAGAAGCTAAACCTATTTGCATACTTTCGAACTTATTAACATCGATCAAAAGGGTTTCCCTCCATTTCTTATACTCCGCAAGCCATCTAAACCACTAGATGACTTGCGTCAAACGGACTCTTATAAGTCTTCTGCTGTTTCAATTTCCTGGATTAAATCTGCGGCCTGGCTTTCACGTTCAGCAGCGGCTTTTTGTTCCAAGGCTTTAGCTGATTGTTGTTCAGCAAACTTGGTTAAAGCATCAACTGTGATCAAGTCGTCGTCATCATCATCCATGTCACGCAATTCAATTTCTTTGTCGTCGATATCCAATACTTGCATATCTAAACCAAGAGCTTGTAATTCTTTCACCAATACGCGGAAGGATTCCGGAACGCCTGGTTTTGGAATTGGTTCACCTTTGACAATCGCTTCGTAAGTCTTCACACGACCTACAACGTCATCTGACTTGTAAGTCAAGATTTCTTGCAAGGTATAAGCAGCACCGTATGCTTCCAGTGCCCAAACTTCCATTTCCCCAAAACGTTGTCCACCGAATTGCGCTTTACCACCTAATGGTTGTTGCGTAACAAGAGAGTAAGGTCCAATTGAACGAGCATGCAGCTTATCATCAACCATGTGGGCCAATTTGATCATGTACATAACACCAACCGAAATACGGTTATCAAATGGTTCACCTGTACGTCCATCATAAAGAACGGTTTTAGCATCGCCAGCCATACCTGATTCACGTACAGTTTCCCATACATCTGTATCGGCAGCTCCATCAAATACTGGAGAGGCTACGTGGATGCCTAAATAACGAGCAGCCATACCTAAGTGCAATTCCAATACTTGTCCGATATTCATCCGAGAAGGTACCCCTAGTGGGTTCAACATGACATCAACTGGTGTGCCGTCTGGCAGGTAAGGCATGTCTTCTTCTGGCATAATGCGAGAAACGACCCCTTTGTTTCCGTGACGGCCGGCCATTTTGTCCCCTTCATGGATTTTACGTTTTTGAACAATGTATACCCGTACCAGCATGTTAACACCTGGTGATAATTCGTCGCCGGCTTCACGAGTAAAGATTTTCACATCGTGAACGATTCCGCCGCCGCCGTGAGGAACACGTAATGATGTATCACGCACTTCACGGGCTTTTTCACCAAAGATAGCATGCAATAGACGTTCTTCAGCAGAAAGCTCAGTAACTCCTTTTGGTGTTACTTTACCTACTAATAGATCGCCATCATGAACTTCAGCACCAATGCGGATAATTCCCATTTCGTCCAAGTTCTTCAATGCGTCTTCCCCAACGTTCGGGATTTCGCGAGTGATTTCTTCAGGTCCTAATTTCGTATCACGAGCTTCTGATTCGTATTCTTCAATATGAATCGAAGTATACACGTCGTCTTTAACCAAACGACGGCTCATGATAATCGCATCTTCATAGTTGTAACCTTCCCAAGTCATGAAGGCAACTACTACGTTTTGACCTAATGCTAATTCTCCGTTTTCCATTGATGGACCATCAGCCAAAATGTCCCCAACTTCGACGATTTCGCCTAAGCCTACTAACGGACGCTGGTTATAGCTGGTACCAGAGTTGGAACGACGGAATTTAGTAATATCGTATTTATCCAAGGCGCCATTGTCGCGACGAACCCGTACTTCAGTTGCGTCTACAAATTCAACAACACCATCGTTTTTACATAATAAAGCAGCACCTGAGTCATGAGCAGCTGTATATTCCATACCAGTACCAACCCATGGAGAACGCGGTTGGATCAACGGTACAGCTTGCCGCTGCATGTTGGCACCCATCAAGGCACGGTTGGAGTCATCATTTTCCAAGAACGGAATACATGCAGTCGCTACCGCAACTACTTGTTTAGGCGATACATCCATATAATCCACTTTATCGATAGTTACTTCCAAGTTTTCACTAGTTGCTCGAGCCATAACTAGTTCTTCAACAAATGTCCCGTCATCGTTTAATTTGCTGTTGGCTTGGGCCACAACGTAATGATCCTCTGTGTCGGCAGTCAAGTAATCAATATGTTCAGTTACTCGGCCAGTTGCCCGGTCTACCCGGCGGTAAGGTGTTTCGATAAAACCGAATGTATTCACTTTTGCATAAGAAGCCAAACTGTTAATCAACCCGATATTCGGACCTTCCGGTGTTTCAATCGGACACATACGGCCATAGTGAGAATAGTGAACGTCTCGAACTTCATATCCGGCACGGTCACGAGTCAAACCACCAGGTCCTAAGGCAGATAGACGACGTTTATGCGTCAACTCACCCAGTGGGTTGGTTTGGTCCATGAACTGTGACAGCTGTGAAGAACCAAAGAATTCTTTGATACTTGCTACAACCGGACGAATGTTAATTAATTGTTGTGGTGTTAAAGTTTCAGTGTCTTGAATCGACATCCGTTCCCGAACCACACGTTCCATACGAGCCAGCCCGATCCGGAATTGGTTTTGCAGTAATTCACCTACGGAACGAATACGACGGTTCCCTAAGTGGTCAATATCATCCACGTTGCCGATGTTTTCCATTAAGTTCAAGAAATAACTCATTGAAGCAATGATATCTGCTGGGCGTACGGTACGTATTTCCGCAGGCGGATAGCCATTACCAATAACTGTTACTTCACGCTCTGGATCTTTCGGTGAATAAACTTTGATTGGTTGAACCGTCATTGGTTCAGTAACTACCGCATCATCTGAAGGGTAGTAAGTCACTGAGTTCAATCCTTTTTCCAAATGAGGGCCTAATTCTTCCATCACTTGGTGGGTTAAAACTGTTCCTTTTTCCACGATGATTTCGCCAGTTTCTGAATCCACTAAGGTTTCAGCTAAGGTTAAATTCAACAGACGAGTTCTTAAATCTAATTTTTTATTTACTTTGTAACGACCAACATTTGCTAAGTCGTAACGTTTTGGATCGAAGAAACGAGCTGTCAGCAAGCTTCGAGAGCTGTCGGCTGTTTTTGGCTCACCCGGACGAAGACGTTCGTAAACATCCTTCAAGCCTTCTTCGGTTCTAGAATCACTTGGGTTTTTATGCAAGTCTTTTTCAATCGTGTTACGCAATGATTCGCTTTCGCCAAACAATTCCATAATAGTATCATCTGAGCCAAAGCCTAACGCACGAACTAGAGTAGACAAAGGAATTTTCCGAGTACGGTCAATCCGTACATATGAAATATCTTTCGCATCTGTTTCCATTTCCAACCATGCACCACGGTTAGGAATGACTGTTGAGCCAAAGCCTTCTTTTCCATTTTTATCTACTTTCCCATGGAAATAAACACCAGGAGAACGTACCAGCTGCGAAACGATTACCCGTTCGGCACCATTGATAATAAAGGTTCCTTGTTCAGTCATTAATGGGAAATCACCAAAGAATACTTCTTGGGATTTAATTTCGCCAGTTTCGCGGTTTACTAAGCGTAAGATAACATGTAGAGGGGCAGAATAATTTGCATCGTGTTGGCGTGCTTCTGCGACGGTGTATTTTGGTTCCTTCAATTCATAGTCAACAAATTCCAATGACAGGTTTCCGGTAAAGTCTTCAATTGGCAAAATGTCTTCAAACATTTCTCTTAGACCTTCATCTAAGAACCATTGATAAGAATCTGTTTGAATTTCGATCAAGTTCGGTAATTCCAATACTTCACTGATGCGGGCAAAGCTTCTACGTGTGCGGTGTTTCCCGTATTTCACGTCATATCCAGCCAAGTTCTTCACTCCTTGTTAAAAGTCTGAAAACCGATCCGAAGATTCATGACATTTTTGTTACGAACGTTAAGTTCGTGTAACAAGAGACATTTTTTACGGCTTTTAGGCAAAAAAAAACCAAAAATAGAACGTTCTCTTGAAAAATTTTCGTGAGCTTCTACTTTTGTTTCCTTTATTTTAAACCGAAACGGACAATATTTCGTTCCTGTCTTAGATCATTTCAGATAGTTTTAGCAACTTCATATAATACATGAATCCAGCAAGAATGTCAATAGCTTCTGGAAATAATCGAGTTCTTGATGCAGGTTTTCTTAAACAAATTAACTCTACTCCTTCCAATAAAGTTAATATATAAACTCTCTTAATTTTCTGAACTTTTCGTTTTTATTATTGACATCTCATTTTTCTTACCTTATACTAATGAACAACCAGAAGTGGAGGTTTTTCTTATGAATATGATGACGATGAAAAAACCACAACTGAATAATCGCTACTTTAGCTATTTTAGATAATGTTTGTATTCATCACTGGATGCAAACAGGGCAAAACGCAAGTTTGTATCTATGATGGCTAGAGCAATTTCACGTACCACCAGCCACGTAGAGGAAATACTAAGTGGCTGAGGATAATAAAATGATTATCTCGTATGTACAATCATCCACTTAGCATTCTGAGTGGGTGATTTTTTGTATTATAAAAGGAGAGAAAAAAAGATGAAAAAAACTTTATTAGCAGGAATTAGCGTACTTGCCTTAGTAGCACTTGGGGCTTGCGGAGGCGGAAACAACGACACAACAGATAGCACTGGCAGTGCAGCGAACAGCGATGCCAAACATGTAGGAGTATTGCAATTGGTACAACATGCCTCATTAGATGGTGCCTACGAAGGATTCAAAGAAGGGCTGAAAGAGGGGGGCTATACTGAAGGCGAAAACTTAGTTATTGATTATCAAAACGCACAGAATAACCAAGACAACCTGAAGAGTATGAGTGAAAAATTAGTCAAAGACAAAAATGATTTGTTATTGGGAATTGCGACTCCTTCAGCACAATCACTACTAAATTCAACAACTGATATTCCAATCGTTGTAACTGCAGTAACTGATTTAGAAGAAGCGAAATTAGTTAAAAGCAACAAAGAACCTGGCGGCAATGTAACAGGTACTACAGATATGGTGCCAATCGATAAACAAACAGACTTGCTTCTGTCTTTAACTCCAGACGCTAAAAAAATCGGCATTATGTACAATGCTGGTGAAGCAAACTCTAAAATACAAGCAGATTTAGCACAAGAAGCTTTAGAAAAAGCTGGTGTTGAAGTAATCACTAAAACTGCTAACACAACTAACGATGTACAACAAGTAACTGAATCTTTAGCTAACGAAGTAGATGGCATCTATGTTCCAACAGATAACACGTTCGCTAGTGCTGCATCAATCGTTGGTGAAGTTGTTAAAGAGAAAAAAATTCCTTTAGTTGCTGGATCAACTGACCAAGTAGAAGCAGGTGGGTTAGCGACTGTCGGAATCAACTACAAAAAATTAGGAAAACAAACTGGCTTGATGGCAGCTAAAATCTTAGATGGCGACGCTGAACCAGCTACTATGCCCGTTGAAAGTGCTGACAGCCTTGAATTAGTTGTCAACAAAGAAATGGCCAAAGATTTAGGAATCGATCCAGATAGCATTAAAGAACCAGCGTAATATGCGCACCCAGAAAGAAGGATGAAGGATGAATATTTTGTCACTATTACTCTCAGCTACGTCACAAGGACTCTTATGGTCTTTACTTGCGATCGGTGTTTACCTGACCTTTCGTATCTTGGATATTGCCGATCTAACCGCTGAAGGAAGTTTTCCTCTAGGCGGCGGGATCGCGGCAGTTATGATTGTCAACGGTACCCACCCAGTGTTAGCTACAATTGCTGCCTTTTTCGGCGGCATGCTGGCGGGGTTGATTACAGGAATTTTGAATACAAAATTTCGTGTTCCAGCTTTGCTAGCCGGTATCATTACTATGACCGGTTTGTACTCCATAACTTCTCGAGTTATGGGCGCTCCAAACATTGCTTTGTTAGGTGAAGACACTGTTTTTACCCCAATTCAAAGCATGGGATTAATGAAAAACAATGCTGTGATTGCTGTCGGCGCTTTAATCGCTGTTTTAGTGATTGTTCTGCTCGTTTTGTTTTTCCGTACCGAGATCGGTTTAGCTATCCGGGCTACTGGCGACAATCCAGATATGAGTGAAGCAAACGGGATCAAAACTGAGAATATGAAGCTTTTAGGCTACATGATCTCTAACGGTTGTATCGCATTGTCTGGTGCGCTATTGGCGCAAAACAACGGCTTTGCTGATTTAAACTCCGGTGTGGGAACAATCGTTATCGGCTTGGCTTCTATCATTATCGCTGAAGTACTGCTGCACAATCGCCCCATTGCGACTCGTCTCATTACTATTGTCGCAGGTGCCATCATTTACCGTTTCATTTTGGCTTTAGTATTCGAAATGAACGTTCAGCCAACGGACTCAAAACTTGCTTCGGCCATCGTTTTAGTGGTTTGTCTATCCTTACCGCAAATTCGTCAAAAGCTAGGATTGAATATCCCAAAAAAAGATCGTAAGAAAGGAGTTGAGAACAATGCAACCAGTCTTAAAAATCAGTAATCTTCATCAATACTTTGAAAGAGGAACGATTAACGAAAATCATGTACTGCGCGGCATTGACTTAGCGCTGGAACCAGGAGACTTTGTTACGATCATCGGTGGAAACGGAGCCGGAAAATCAACTTTGCTAAATAGTATCGCAGGCACCTTGCCAATCGAAGAAGGCAAAGTCTTTCTAAACGATACAGACATTACTAAACAATCGGTTACCAAACGTGCCAAGAAAATCAGTCGTGTATTCCAAGATCCGCGTATGGGAACCGCCGTACGTTTAACAGTTGAAGAAAATCTAGCCTTGGCGATGAAACGCGGCTTCCAACGAGGGTTCGGTTTAGGTGTTCGCAGCAAGGACCGTGAATTCTTCCGAGAACAGCTGGCCACTCTAGATTTAAACTTAGAAAACCGCTTGGATGCTGAAATTGGATTACTGTCTGGTGGGCAGCGGCAAGCAATTACCTTGTTAATGGCTACCTTGCAGCGTCCTGAATTAATTCTGCTGGATGAGCATACTGCAGCGTTGGATCCAAAAACATCCATCACAGTGATGCACTTAACCGAAAAATTAATTCGTGAACATCAATTAACAGCCTTCATGGTTACCCATGATATGGAAGATGCTATCCACTACGGAAATCGTTTGATTATGCTTCACCAAGGACAAATTGCGATCGATATCCGACAAGAGGAAAAAGAACATTTAACCGTACCGAAATTAATGGAATTATTCCATCAAAACTCAGGTGCTGAATTAAAAGATGACGCATTATTGCTTAGCTAAAAATCAACTATTCATCCTTCTTGGCAGACTACTTTGCGGTAGTCTGCTTTTTTTGATACACTGACCAAAAAGGAGGCCATCTTGTTGTCGACAAAAGAAAAAGTATTACAAAAACTAAAAAATACGACTGGCTTTGTATCCGGCGAACAACTAGCACAAGAACTACAGCTTTCTCGCACGGCTATCTGGAAAGCAATTAAGGAATTAGAAAAATCCGGCTATCAGATTGAGCATCATTCAACCGGTTACCGTTACCAAGCTTCAGATGTATTAGACGCAGCGGAAATAGCAGCCGGTATTCAGGAACCATTGACAATACGTATTTTAGATACATCGGTTTCCACTATGAAAGATGCCCAATTGGCGGTACTAAATGGTGAGGAGCCACCAATTTTAGTAGTTGCTGATATGCAGGAAGCACCACGGGGCCGTTTCAACCGACCGTTTTTTGCTCTGGAAAAAGCAGGTATTTATATGAGCATTCTGTTAAAACCTGACACTCAGTTACATGAATTACCACAATATACCGTTTTGATGGCTGTAGCTGTCACTCAGGCTATTGATACTCTTGCCGGAGTCGATACTCAAATTAAGTGGGTAAATGATATCTATTTAAATGGGAAAAAGCTCGTAGGAATTCTCTCAGAAGCAATGATGGATGTAGAAATCAACAGACTTAAACATGTTATCATTGGTATGGGGATTAATTTTTCTGTACCTCAAGAAAAATTTCCACCCGAGCTGCAAGAAAAAGCGACCTCGCTATTTGCTGATGGGAAACCAACCATTACTAGAAATCAGCTGATTATCGAAATTTGGAATCAGTTCTTTCAATTGCTTGAACAAAAAGATTCTACGTATCTATCCATTTATCGTAAAAAATCTTTTGTTTTAGGTAAGAGGGTAACTTTTCAACAAAAAAATCAGCAATTTTCTGGTAAAGCGGTAGGGATCAGCGACACTGGTGAACTACTAGTCGACTTAGATGGTGAAATTACTGCACTTTCCTCCGGCGAAATCAGTTTAAGCAGTATTCAATAAAAAAAGAAAGCTCCTCTCGTCAATGAGAAGAGCTCCTTTTTAATTTGCTAAACGTTCCTTCAATTTTAAATCTTTGCCTTTTTTTCGCAAATCAGCTAATTCCGCCACTGCTGTGAAAAATAGATCATTGGATGAATTAACGGCTGTTTCCACTGAATCCTGAACGACACCAATGATAAATCCTACACCTACTACTTGCATCGCAATATCATTGGGAATCCCGAACAGACTACAAGCTAACGGAATCAGTAACAGTGATCCGCCGGCAATGCCTGAAGCCCCACAAGCTGATAGTGCAGATAATACACAAAGTATCAAAGATAAGCCCAAACCCACTTCGATTCCCAAGGTGTTTACCGTAGCCAAAGTCATAATCGAAATGGTTACAGCTGCTCCTCCCATATTAATAGTGGCACCTAACGGTAAAGAAATAGAATAAGACTCTTCACTTAATCCTAAATGTTTTGCCAACATCATATTAATCGGAATGTTCGCCGCAGAGCTTCGGGTAAAGAAGGCTGGAATAGCACTCTCTTTTAAACAGAAAAAGACTAACGTGTAAGGATTTTGACGAATCAAGATAAATGCAACGAGTGGATAAGCAATCAAGGCTACCACTAACATGGTTCCAACTAACAGTAATAATAACTGTCCATATTGGGCCAATCCCTTTACACCTGTAGTTGCAACCGATTGGTACACCAATCCTAAAATACCAAAAGGTGCTAGAGCAATAATCAATTGCACAACATGAGTAATAGCAGTCGCCAAATCATCTGCCAAGTCCTTCGTCCGTTGATCACGTGTCCGTAAAGCAAAACCAATTAAAGCTGCCCAAAACAGTAGAGCTAGATAATTGCCTTCCGCCATTGCTTGAATGGGATTTTGTACGATATTGGTCAAAATTGTATTCATCACTTCACTTAATGCTTGAGGTGCTTCTTGCATACCAGATACCTCCTGCAAGGTAATTTTTACTGGAAAAATAAAGCTGGCTACCACAGCAATCGCTCCAGCCAATAGGGTGGTAAATAAATACAACGCAATAATCGGCTTAATAAAAGTTTTTGTTCCTGTCTGATGTTTTGCTACCGAAGCTAAAATCAATACAAATACCAGAATTGGTGCAATTGCTTTTAATGCGCCTACAAACAAGTCTCCTAAAATAGCAATGAATGTCCATTGTGGAACGACAATACCTAGTATTGCCCCGATAATAATACCAATAACAATTCTTTTAATTAGGGATAAATTCTTAAAAAATTCCAACAAACCATTTCCTTCTCTCTACCTCATTTGCCATATTGAACAAAGCCATTTGCTGCTTAACCCACACAGCCACGTTCATTCTATCTTTAGTAAAATGAGATTTCAAGAAGAAATATAAGTTATCTTTCATTTGGCTTCCGTTTATCAAAAAAATAGTATTATGAGGTTAAAAAATACCACTATACTCATCAATTAGTTTAATGAGCATAGTGACATTTTTATCATTATTAAAGCGTTCGACTAACGCATCGTTACAAATTCTTCGCTGCCAGTAGGGTGGATAGCCACAGTATTATCGAAATCCTTTTTAGTAGCACCCATTTTGATCGCTACTGCAAATCCCTGCAGCATTTCATCCACACCCATACCAATGCCATGCAAACCAATAATTCGCTCCTCTTCACCTAAGCAAATCAACTTCATATCGCATTTTTGCCGATAGTCACTTAGAGCAAAATACATTGGTGTAAAACGGGAATGGTAAATTTTGATATCCTTTGAATCATACCGTTCGATTGCTTGTTCTTCAGACAAACCAATTGTTGCAATCGTTGGATGAGTAAAGATAACTGTTGGAATATTGTCATAATCCAGATACTCATCTTTCTTACCATTGAATAAACGTTCAGACAAACGTCGGCCTGCTGCAATCGCAACTGGCGTTAAATCAACCTTGCCGATCACATCTCCAATAGCATAAATACCTTCAGCAGTCGTATTTTGGTATTTATCTACGTTAACAAAGCCTTTCTCATTCAATTCAACAGTCGTATTTTCAATGCCTAACTTGTCTGTATTAGGCTGACGACCTCCTGCGAAAATGACACAATCACCTGTTAACGTTTCACCATTCTCGAAATAGACCGTAAAATTGCCTTGCTCATCTTTTTCTATCTTTTCAGCCACAAAATAAGGATGCAAGTCCATATTGTTATCGCGATAAATCTCCATTAAGTTCTCAGCCAGCATTTTGTCGAAAGTACGCAAGGGTTGACCATAACGAAAAGCCCAATGAACTTTCGTACCCATTCCCTGTAAAACACCACCCAATTCTGCTGCAATATAACCGGCACCTAGCATAATTGCTTCTCGCGGCTGTTTCTTCAAGGCAAAGAAACCATTAGAATCAATCGCTAGTTCACCACCAGGTATCTGCATTTGTGATGGTTGGCCACCTGTTGCAATCAAAATATGTGGAGCAGTATATTCCAGATCATTTACTTCTACTACATGGTCTGATTTAAAAGCCGCGTAACCATGGATACGTTTGACATGATTGCTGTCTAATCCACGATTGTAAGCACCATGCAAGAATTCAATATATTTTTCTCGACGATCCACTAATTGTTCGAAATTGAAGTTTTTTACATCAACGGATATTCCATAGCTTTCAGCATCACGTTCAATCATTTCCAGCATAGAACTAGCTTGCCACATCACTTTCTTAGGGACGCATCCCACATTCACACACGTTCCGCCAATTTCATGACCTTCAATCAGTAAAACCTTAGCGCCATGCATACCCGCACGATTTGCTGAAGCAATTCCGCCGCTTCCACCACCAATTACAATGTAATCATATTGTTCCATTAATGTTCCTCCTAAACCAGACAGCCGCCCAGACCATCCTATACTTAATATATTTGGGGGTTAATCTTTTTTCTTGCGAATCATATCACCGGCTTTTACCGGTTGTGCTATCGGCATCGTAAGAATCATCATCGGGTTCGGTGCTCGATCAATCGATTCACCCTCTTCATTTTTCATCTCATCCACAGTTTGGTGAAAGTGTTGGAAGTTGGGCCCATAAAATTCGATCTCATCTCCTATACGGAAATGATTCCGTTGCCGAATAGTAGCTATTCCCGCTGCTTCATCATAACTTAACACTTCGCCAATGAATTTATAAACCGGTATTTTTCGACGTGCACCAAATAATTGATCATTCTCAGTAGGTATATGATAATAGAAACCAGTAGATAATTCACGTTGTGCGACTTTCCACAACTCATCAATCCATTCCGGCTTGCAAATATAATTGTCTGGATCAGCCATGTAACTGTCAACTGCCGCTTTATAGACATTGGATACCGTTGATACATAATGAATAGATTTCATGCGACCTTCAATTTTCAAGCTGTCTACACCATTTTCAATTAAATCAGGAATATGTTCAATCATTGACATATCTACAGCACTCATTGAGAATTCTTCTGTCACATCGCCATTAGCAGTCAGGGAACGGTGCTCTTGAGCGTATGGTATATCAAAGAGTTCATATTTCCAACGACAAGACTGTGAGCAGCCTCCACGATTAGCATCTCTCATAGACATATGATTAGAAAGTGTACAACGACCAGAATAAGAAATACACATAGCCCCGTGTACAAAGGCCTCAATTTGAATATCTGTATGTCGACGAATTTCCGCCAATTCATCCATGGATACTTCACGAGCTAATACCACCCGTTCCAATCCCTCTTCCTTCCAAAACTCCAGCGTTTCATAATTGGTAGCTGAAGCTTGGGTTGATAGGTGAATTTCTAATCCAGGTGCCTCAGTCGAGCAAATTTCAATTAAGGCCGGATCTGAGATAATAACTGCTGATATTCCAATATCCCGTAATTTACGGAAAAAATCTCCCGCACCTTTCTCGTTACCTTCATGAGTTACCATATTAGCTGCTACATAGACCTTAGCATTATATTTTTTTGCAAAAGCAACGCCTTCTTCCATTTCCTCAAAAGAGAAGTTTCCAGCTCTTGAGCGCAATCCGTAAGCATCTCCGCCTATGTATACCGCATCTGCTCCATAATGGATAGCAGTTTTCAATTTTTCTAATGTTCCGGCAGGTGCTAAAACCTCCGGACGTTTTAATTGTTTTTGTCCCATTGTTTTGCTCCTTTATTTAATCGCCTCTGGGTCTAAATGATAAAAACCTGTATCCAACCCACGTTCTGCTGGATGAAACTGCTGAATCGTTTCTTCCACTGCTTTAGCTTGTTCCTCTGACCAATTTCCAGCTTCCAGTGCTTCTTTCGCTGCAGCAAATAATTGAGCAACTTTTACAAAAGTTTCTCCTGGTGTAAATAATCCATCTAGCTTCCAAGTAGTAAACCCTTGGGTATATAATTCACTCAATTCATTGATTAAATTAAGATCATTATCCGCAAAAATATGCGTGCCATGTTGATCTTCATAAATTGAATAATGAGTATCTTCCTTCTTAGGCTCGGACAAAAATAACCTGCGTTTGCGATCGATAGCTTCATCTTGTTCAGTATACTTAAAGTAATTTTTCAATAATGGCCGTTTAGACTGATGAATACACGTTGCACCATACACCAGTACCTCAACTGGAATGTTTACCTGCTGAGCCAAAACCTTCATTTCCTCAAATGGAACTTCTCGGGCCAACAATGCTCCAACTGCCCCCTTTTTCTGCCAGAAATTGATTTGCCGGGCATTAGTCACTAAAATCTCTGCATCATAAATAAACGGCAACGGATAATTTCCTTTACGCAATACTTGGATTACCCCTGTATCACCAACAACAATCCGGTCCGGTTGACACTCCACTAGAAAATCTAAATATTCTGGTACTTGTTTCATTTTGTCCGGGTGCATAATAGCATTGAGTGCAATATTCACTTTTTTCCCATGCTGATGTGCATACTCAATCACTTCTTTTTGTTCCACTCGAGAGAAAGAAGCCGGCAAACGTAAACCAAACTCCTCTTCTCCTATATATAATGTATCAATTCCGACATTTAACAACGCTTTTGCCTGATCGATAGATTCTACGGTAGCAATGATTTCAATCATTCTTTATCCTCCTTTATGACTGTTTCATACTATCACAGCTCTAAGAAGTTTCCAACCAGCTTTAGAAAAAAGAAGCTCCCCTCCTAAGAGGAAAACTTCTCATATAATTACTAAACTTCTTGGGGAATTTTGTCTTCTTTTGATGCTCGAACGGTTAACGTTATCTTACCTTTACTGGCACCAATAGTAACCGCATCTCCCAATTGAATTTGACCAGAAAGCAACGCTTCTGCTAAACGATCTTCCACTTCTTTTTGTAACGCCCTTCTGATTGGACGTGCACCATATTCAGGATCAAATCCAACTTTCCCAATAACATCAAAGGCCGAAGCTGTAATCTTTACCTTAATCTCATGCTCAGTCATACGTTCAACAATCGAACGACTCATAATTTTCACAATTTCATGAATTTGTTCCTGATCCAATGACTGGAACACTACTGTTTCATCAATCCGGTTCAAGAATTCAGGACGAAACGCTTTTTTCAACTCTTCCAAAATACGTTTCTCCATTGCATCATGATCTTTCGTAATATCCTTAACATTAAAGCCTACATTTTTTTCTTCGCGAATCTCGGTAGCACCAATGTTAGACGTCATGATTAAAATAGTATTACGGAAATCAACTTTACGTCCCTTAGAATCAGTTAAATGACCGTCATCCAAAACTTGCAGTAAAATATTGAATACATCCGGATGAGCTTTTTCAACTTCATCAAGCAAAATCACTGAATAAGGTTTCTGACGAATCTTTTCGGTCAATTGACCACCTTCTTCATAACCCACATAGCCCGGAGGCGAGCCAATTAGTCGACTCGTACTGTATTTTTCCATAAACTCGGACATGTCGACCCGAATTAACGCTTCCTCACTACCAAACATTGCCTCAGCCAAAGCTTTCGCTAATTCAGTTTTACCAACACCAGTAGGTCCCAAAAACATAAAAGAACCTATTGGGCGATTGGGATCTTTTAATCCACTGCGAGCGCGACGAATTGCTCGAGAAATAGCTTTTACAGCGGTATCTTGTCCCACTACTCGTTTATGCAGTACATTTTCTAGATCGAGCAAACGCTGACTTTCTTTCTTCTCCAACTGTTGCAAAGGCACACCTGTCCATTGAGAAACGACCGACGCAACATCTTCATCTGTAACCCGATTAATATAGCCATTCTCTTGTTTTGCTTCAGTAATAGCCGCACGTTCCAACTCTTGATTCAACTGTTTTTCTTTCATACGCAAACGAGCAGCAGATTCAAAGTCTTGATTTTGAATTGCTTTTTCTTTCTCTTCAGTCAAATCGTAAATTTCTCGCTGTAATTCATCTAATTCCGAAATCTCATCCGTTGTATCTAACCGAACCTTCGCAGCGGATTCATCCATAAGATCAATCGCTTTGTCTGGCAGTTGACGTGAATTAATGTAACGAACAGATAGAGAAACTGCTGCATGTAAAGCTTCATCCGTAATTTCAACGCTGTGATGTTCTTCATAACGTGGACGCAAACCTTTTAATATTTGCTCAGCTTCCTCAGGAGTAGGCTCATCAACTTGTACACGTGCAAAACGCCGCTCCAAAGCAGAATCTTTTTCAATATATTTCTGATATTCATCAAGAGTCGTTGCGCCAATTGTTTGTAACTCGCCTCTTGCCAAAGCAGGTTTCAAGATATTCGAAGCATCAATTGCCCCTTCTGCCCCACCAGCACCAATTAATGTATGCAACTCATCAATAAACAGAATAATTTTTCCATCATGATAAATTTCATCGATAACTTTTTTCAATCGGTCTTCAAACTCACCTCGATACTTCGTGCCAGCAACTAAAGCACCCATGTCCATCATCATTAAGCGTTTGCCTCGCATATCTTCTGGAACATCATTTGAAATAATCCGCTGTGCTAACCCTTCAACAATAGCAGTCTTACCTACACCTGGTTCCCCCACTAGTACAGGGTTATTTTTCGTTCTACGACTTAAAATTTGAACAACGCGGCGAACTTCACTTTCCCGGCCAACAACCGGATCTAATCTCTTTTCCCGAGCCAATTTAGTTAAGTCTCTGGCAAGACTGTCTAATGTTGGTGTACCTTGAGAAGTATTTTGCTGATTTTTTGCTACTGGCTTGCGGCGACCCATTCCTTGTTGATTCTGGGAAACATTCTCTGTTACTCCCATCTTTTTTAATAACAATTGTCGCATTTTAGGCAAACTCAAGCCTAAATTCACTAAAATATGCGAAGCAAGAATCTCATCATCTCTTAATAATCCTAATAAAATATGTTCTGTTCCAACTAATTTCGCATTGAACCGTTTCGCTTCATCATCAGCAAAAATCAAAATTTGCTTTGCTCTTGGA